>NZ_MJLT01000069.1 GCF_001766675.1 Arthrobacter sp. SW1 | reverse complement strand
TACGAGTGTTTCGTCGGCTTGGTCACCAACACCCCTTGCCCATGAATCCTCCACCGCCGATACAGCGACTTGACCGGCGTACTGGAGACACCCAGTAACCTGGCCGCCGCTTTGTACCCGATGCCCTCATCAAACAACGCTACAGCCGCCTCACGCTGTGCTGCGGCCAATGAACTACGTACGTGCATAAAACTGCTCCCCGGGAGTCGGAACTGAATTTCTCAGTCCAACTTCCGGGGAGCAGTTCAATATGAGGGGGTCATCAACGTTTAAGCCGGTATTTCCGGATCCGCGGCGGCAGGGCAAGCCGGCCGCCGCCGCGCCGTCAGCGCTCCGAAGGTGCGGTCCGCGCCGAAGGCACGGGTTCGACGTCGTTCGCGTGGTCAAGCTCGGCACACGGCTCGGCCTGGCCGGGCACCGGAAGCCGCTCCGCGCGGAGCTCGTCCACTCGCACCAGCACCACGCCGAGGATGATGAGGGCGCCGCCCAGGAGCTGGATGGTGCTTGGCAGTTCGGACAGCAGCAGCCACGCCCAGATGACGGCGAAGAGCACCTCGGTGAGCGAAACGAAGGACGCCACTTTGGACCCCAGGCTGCGGGCGGCCATGATGCCGGTGACGTAGGCCAGCACGGTCGCCAGGATCACCAGTCCAGCCACGGCCACCCACCACGGGGCGTTCCACGGGCCCAGGTGCGTGTCCGCGGTGCTGAAGGCCATGGGCAGCACGCCGATTGCGCCCACCGCCCACATCACGATCGCGCCGGCCAGCAGGCCACCGCCGGCGAGGACGATGGGCGGGAGGCTGTCGTTCTGCTTGGCCGTGATGAAGAAGTAGATCACCAGGCAGACCGCCGCGGCCATGCCCCACAGCACGCCGATGAAGTCCACCTTGACGGCGCCTGTGAGGTCGAGCACCAGGACCAGGCCGCCCAGGGACAGCAGGGTGCCGATCGAGGTCAGCGCACGGGGGCGGCGGCGGGTGGCCACCCACAGCCAGAGCACGATCATGGTGGGCGCGAGGTATTCGAGCAGCAGGGCCACGCCCACGGAGAGCCGCTCCACCGCGTTGAAGTAGAACAGCTGGCAGCCCGCCACGCCGATCAGGCCGAACAGCAGGATGGTGAGCCAGTTTTCCTTGAGCTGGTGCCAGCGCCCGCGGAGGGCGACGACGGCGGGAACCGCCAGGACCAGCGCGGCGCCGCTGAGCCGGACCGCGACGGCGGAGCCCGGCGTCCAGCCCGTCTCCAGGAGGGATTTCGCGAAGGAGCCGGACAGGCCGAAGACCGCGGAGGAGAAGAGGGCGACGCCCAGGCCGGAGGCCATGAAGCCTGCCATGCCCCGGCTCTTGGCAGCTGACACAGCAGGCCTCCTGTCAGGAGTAAAATGGGTTACACTCCTGACAATACTCCCGAGCCAAGTAAGGAGTCAAAGTGCTTTTTGCACCTGACACTGAGGTGGCCCTGCGTGCCGTCGTCAATCTGATCAACACCGCGGCAAACGGCGGTGACGAGCTCGGCAGCCCGGCGGACCTTGACGCCTTCCTCGACGCCGAAGAATTCACCGGCGTGCGGGCGGGAACGGAGCGGGAACTGGAGAGCGTCAAGCGCCTCCGCAAGGAACTGGCCGCGCTATGGACGGCGGATGAAGACGCCGCGGTGGAGGCCGTCAACCAGCTGCTGATCAAGGCCAAGGCACTCCCCCAGCTGGTGAAGCACGACCACTGGGACTGGCACCTGCATGCCACCCGCCCGGACGCCCCGCTCGTGGACCGCATGGGCGCCGAGGCCGCCATGGCGCTGGTGGACGTGATCCGCAGCAAGGAAACCGAACGCATGCGCGTGTGCGCGGCGGATGATTGCGATGCCGTGGTGCTGGACCTCAGCCGAAACCGTTCGAAGCTCTACTGCGACACGGGGAACTGCGCCAACCGCGCGCATGTGGCTGCGTACCGGGCGCGCCGCGCCAGCGCGTAAAAGAGCGCCACCGCGTAGGGCGGCGCCAGCGGACCCTAGGAGTCCTGTTCCGGCTTTTCCGGAGCGGCAGGGCCTGCGGCGGGGCCGCCGTGGCTGCCAGGCTTGCGGGAGCTCAGGTTGACGCCCGATCCCTTGCCCAGGTGTTCGGCGTTTTCCTTGTAGCTCATGGAGAGCATCGCGGCCATGACCAGGCTGACGATGAACGCGATGCCGCCGCCGGTGAAGGCCAGGTCAAAACGGGGCGCGTGGCCGCTGCCGCCCGAGGCGAAGATGAGCACGCAGAAGAAGATCAGCACGCCCCAGAACGCGGAGAACATCAGCGGCCCCTTCACCGAGGTCCGCATCTTGCGCGGCTCTCCTGGTTTCTGGTCTGCCAAGGTCTTCCTCCAATGGTGGGGCGGCGCGTCGTCACGCGCCTCAAGAGTTCTACAGAAAGTAGAAGGTACGGTAACTAGTTTACGTCCTCGGCGGGCAGGCCGTGCCCACTGTTCCCGCGGCCGCGGGAGTCATGCCGCAGGGTGAGCCCGGAGAGCATCCACAGCACGCCGGAAATGATGGCGCCGCCACCGGCCACACCCAGCAGGGCGTGCGCCCCGAGGCTGATGAAGAAGGGCAGCAGCGCCGCCGTGCCGATGCCCACGACGCCGGAAATCAGCCAGTCGCGCGCCAGCACCTCGCGTCCGCGCCGCCGCAGTCCCTGCACTGTTTCCCAGATGCCCAGCGCCAGCAGGGCGGCGGCAGCGGAAAGTGCCGCGCCGGCGTCGGACTGGGTCAACAGGGCACCCGCGCCGCCGACGCCGGTCACCGCGGCAAGCGGCAGCGGAACGTGCCCGGCGCGCAGCACGGCAAACGCCAGGGCGATCAGGTAGAGCCCGAGCGCCCAGGCCAGCACCTGCACGGACGGCGCCCCCCAGAAAATAGTCACCGCGCCGAACGCCAAGGCGATCACGGCGCGCATCAGCACCGCCTTCCAAGGCGCGGCAGTACCGTCGCCGGACAGCCAGGAAGGGACGGAAGCCGAAGAGGAGGGGGAAGTCACCCGTCCAGTTTAGCGATCCGTGCGGTTCCTCCGACGCCGAAGCATCAGGAGCCCCGCAGCATCAGGAGCCCAGCACCATCCACTTGTCGCTGCGCGAGCGCAGGCCCAGGGTCACGCCGCGCGCCAGCATGTAGCCCAGGCCGAAAGCGGCCCACAGCCAGACGAGCCCGGCAGCGCCTTCGGGTCGGACAAAATGGACCGCCGCAAGCAGCGGCAGATAGAAGGCGAGGTTCACGACGCCGGCAATCGCCAGGTAGCGGGCGTCGCCCGCGCCGATCAGCACGCCGTCGAGCACGAACACGAAGCCGGCCAGCGGCTGCCCGGCGGCCAGGACCCAGAGGGCGCCGGTGAGGGCGGACTGCACGGCGGCGTCGGAGGTGAAGAGCAGGCCGGCCCAAGGCGCGGCGACGGCCAGCAGGACCCCGGTGATCACGCCGAAGCCGAGGCCCCAGCGGATCATGATGCGGGTGAGTTCGCGGGCTTCGGCAGGCCGGGAGGCGCCGAGTTCCTTGCCGATGAGGGCCTGGGCGGCGATCGCCAAGGCGTCCAGGGCGAAGGCCAGGAAGGAGAAGATGGTCATGGTGAGCTGGTGGGCGGCGAGGTTGACCGCACCCTGGGCGGTGGCCACGAGCACGGTGGCGAGGATGGCCAGGCGCAGGCTCAAGGTGCGCAGCATGAGCCAGGAGCCCACGGTGGTCATGGCGCGGATGCCATGCCAGTCCGGCAGCAGGGAGACTCCGTGGCGGCGCGCGTTCCGGCCGACCATCACCAGGTACACGCCCGCCATGGCCCATTGCGCGATGCTGGTGCCGAGCGCCGAGCCGGCCACCGAGAGGTTCAGCCCGTAGACCAGGATCCAGTTAAGAGCGATGTTCACGGCGAAACCGGCCGTGGCCACCACGAGCGGGGTGCGGGTATCTTGCAGGCCGCGGAGCACGCCAGTGCCCGCGAAGACCAGCAGCATGGCGATCAGCCCGGGCATGGACCAGCGGAGGTAGTCGACGGCGAAGCCGCGCACCTCTCCCCCGGCGCCGAACAGGTCCACCAGCGGTTCGGCGGCGAAGAAGCCGGCCACCGCCAAAGCGATGCCGAGCAGCAGTGCCAGCCAGACGCCGTCGCGCCCTGCGGCGAGCGCCTTGGACAGCTTCCCGTCACCGATGGCGCGGGCCACCGCGGGCGTGGTGGAGTACGCCAGGAAGACCATCAGACCGACGGCGGTGTGCAGCAGCGTGGATGCCAGCCCGACGCCGGCCAGCTGGTTGACGCCGAGGTGGCCTACGATGGCCGAATCCGCCAGGAGGAACAGGGGTTCCGCGATCAGGGCGCCGAAGGCCGGGACGGCAAGGCGGAGGATCTCGCGGGCGTGGGACGGGGCGGGGCGGGCTACGGTCTGGGGCACTTTTCCACCATAGCCGCCGGCACCGACAGCCCCGGGTCGTACTTGGTCCTCGTCACATTTACTTGACACTTCAAGTATTGTTCGGAACGCTGGACCCATGAACAAGTCAACCCTGACCACCACAGCCCTTACCGTCCTGCGCGTCATCGTCGGCTTCATCTTCGCCGCCCATGGCTGGCAGAAATTCAACGAATTCACCATCGCCGGAACCCAGGCCGCCTTCACCCAGATGGGCGTCCCCGGCGCATCAGTAGTGGCCCCCATTGTGGCCGTCCTCGAACTTGCCGGCGGCATCGCCCTGATCGCCGGCTTCCTGACCCGCATCGCCGCAGCACTCCTCGCCATCGACATGCTCGGCGCCCTGGTGCTGGTGCACGCACCGGCCGGCGTCTTTGTCGCCAAGGGCGGCTACGAGCTGGTGCTCCTGCTCGGCGGCGGCGCCCTCGCCCTGGCCCTCGCCGGCGCCGGACGCTTCTCCGCGGACGCCGCGGTCTTCGGCCGCAAGGGCTCCAAGCTCGCCGTGCTCGCCTAAGCACGCCTTACCCAGCAGGAAAGCGCACCCGCCGTCGCGGGTGCGCTTTCCTGCTTTTAAGTTGCACGGTCCTCTAAAAGAATGCCCGACGGCGGCCCGCGGCACCCGCGGTGACGTGCCCCGTCACACAAGGCACCGGCGTCGGGCCCGTCGCTAAACTCGCCTCATGAGCGAGCCCGCACCGCACTCAGTCACCCTCCGCTTCCTGGCCGCCCCCACCGACGTCGGCCACAGCGGCTCCGTGGACGCCGGCACCGTGCTGGAGTGGGTGGACAAGGCGGCGTACGCGGCAGCCGTCGGCTGGGCGAAGTCATATTGCGTCACGGCCTACGTGGGCAACATCCACTTCAGCGATCCGGTGAACAGCGGCGACATGGTGGAAGTCGAAGCCACCATCGTCTACACCGGCCGTTCCTCGATGCACATCCGCACCGTCACCTCCGCGGCCGACCCCAAGGGCGGGCCGGCCACCATGCGCAGCCAGTGCCTGGTGATCTTCGTGGCCGTGGGCCCGGACGGCAAGCCCGTCCCGGTGCCGCAGTTCACGCCGTCGACGCCGGCCGAGATCGAGCAGCGGGACAGCGCCCTGGCGCGGATCGCCGTGCGCGAGCAGATCGTCGAAGCCATGAACGCCCAGGAATACACCGACGCCGGGACCGCCGAGCGCGTGGTGCTGCGGTTCATGGCATCCCCCACCGACGTGAACTGGGGCGGCAAGGTGCACGGCGGCATCGTCATGAAATGGATCGACGAGGCCGCCTACGTCTGCGCCTCCCGGTACTGCGGCCGCGACACCGTGGCCGTGTTTTCCGGCGGCGTGCGCTTCTACCGGCCACTGCTGATCGGCGACGTCGTGGAAGTGGAGGCCCGCCTGGTCTACACCGGCAACAAGGGCATGCACATCGCGGTCCACGTGCGTTCCGGCAGCCCGAAGAGCCGCGAAATGAACCTCACGACGTACTGCCTCACCGTCATGGTGGCGCGCGACGAAACCGGGACCTCCGTGCCCGTGCCGCAGTGGGTTCCGGTCAGCGAGGAGGATAAGCGGCTGCACGCCCACGCCCGCGAGCTGCTGGAGATCCGGGCGCGCGCCCCGCGCTCCTAGAAGCCGCCGCTCCTAGAAGCCGCCGCCGCCCGTTTCGCCCGCCATGTTGGCAAAGCGGGAGTAGTGGCCCTGGAAGGCGACCACGATGTCCTTGGTGGGGCCGTTACGGTGCTTGGCCACCAGGATGTCGGCCTCGCCGGCGCGCGGTGATTCTTTGTCGTAGACATCTTCACGGTGCAGCAGGATGACCATGTCCGCGTCCTGTTCGATGGAGCCGGATTCACGCAGGTCCGAGACCATGGGGCGCTTGTCCTGGCGCTGTTCGGAACCACGGTTCAGCTGGGACAGCGCGATGACCGGTACCTGGAGTTCCTTGGCCAGCAGCTTCAAGGCACGCGAGAACTCGGAGACTTCCTGCTGGCGGGATTCCACGCGCTTGCCGGAGCTCATCAGCTGCAGATAGTCCAGGACCACCAGCTTGAGGTCATGCTGCTGCTTGAGGCGGCGGCACTTGGCGCGGATTTCCATGAGCGACATGTTGGGGCTGTCGTCAATGAACAGCGGGGCGTCATTCATGCGGCCCATGGTGGTGGCGATCTTGGACCACTGTTCGTCCTTGATGGTGCCCTTGCGGAGATCCTGGAGGCTGATGGTGGCCTCGGCGGACAGCAGACGCATCGCGATCTCGTTCCGGCCCATTTCGAGGGAGAACATGACGGTGGCGAGGTTGTTCTTGATGGCTGCCGAGCGTGCGAAGTCCAGCGCGAAGGTGGACTTACCGACGGCGGGACGGGCCGCGATGACGATCATCTGCCCCGGGTGGAGGCCATGGGTGAGCTCGTCCAGCTCGTAGAAGCCGGTGGGGACGCCGGTCATGCCTTCGCCGCGGTGGCCCGAGGCTTCGATCTCATCCACCGTGGACTCCATGACGTCCTTCAGGGCGACATAGTCCTCGGCAGTGCGGCGTTCGGCCACGGCGTACACCTCGGCCTGGGCCTGGTTGACCAGGTCCTCCACTTCACCGTCCTGGCCGTAGCCCATCTGGACGATCTTGGTGCCCGCATTCACGAGGCGACGGAGCACGGCGCGCTCCGCGACGATCTCCGCGTAGTAGCCTGCGTTGGCTGCCGTGGGAACGGTCTGGATGAGCTCGTGCAGGTACGCGGGGCCGCCGATCTTGTTGATCTCCCCGCGCTTGGTCAGTTCGTCCGACACCGTGACGGCGTCCGCGGGCTCGCCGCGGCCGTAGAGATCGATGATCGCTTCGTAAATGGTCTCGTGCGCAGGGCGGTAGAAGTCATGGCCCCGGACGATTTCGACGACGTCCGCGATGGCGTCCTTGGACAGCATCATGCCGCCGAGGACCGACTGTTCCGCCGCGATGTCCTGCGGAGGCGTACGGCTCAGCTCTGAAGAGCGACCGCCCTCAATCGAATCCAGATGCGTAACTGACAAAGCCGTCCTCCATGTGTACTGCAGCAGCCGGGTGCTTCAGGCAGGCCGGATCCACCCCGGAGCCGGGGCGGCCTGCCTGGAATCTGCCGTTGCCTGCATCCTTGCGGAGGGCACCGACAATAATTCGCCGGCGCCGTCCGGTACCGGCAGATCCGGATATCCCCAGCTGTCCACGCGTTATCCACAGAGAAATCCACAGGGGCCGCAAAGGGCGTGGCATGGAGATCCTGCGGAGGCTGGAACAGGGCCATCCGCGTGCCCGAAATGGGGCACCTAGCCACGGTATCCCCGCTTTTCCGGGGAGCCAAGCCGGGTTTCCACCCAGCCTGTGGATAACCCGTGGATAAGTACGCACTGCATGTGCACAGCCTGTGCATTGCCCTGTGGAAACAGAAATAGTTTCTCCACAAACCGGCCCCTGAACTGGGAAAACACTGCGAACAGAGTGTGGAACAAAAGTATTTTCCCGCCCCCATCATCCACAGCTTGGATGCCGGAGCGTGCATGGACGGCAGCCGAAAGAGCACCTCAACGGCGAAAAACATACTCCGATTGTGATGTGACCCACAAATGCCCGGGAAATACGACAGCAATCTCTCAAAACACATGCCCGCTGGGGAATGTGCTGTGGATAAAGCGCGTCTGGCATAAGCTCATGTCATGGACTTCGCCTTGGGGGACGTACTGATTCTTGTGGCCCCGGTGGCCATCCTCGGCCTGGTGGTGTGGGCCCTCAGCCAGGCCCTCAAGCCCAGGGACTTCGGCATCTCGGAAGCGGAACGGTACCAGCGGGAACTCGCACAGCGTTCGGCCGCCCACCAGGCCCGGCAGGTCCAGGCGGCGCTGGCGGCCCGGGCCCGCACCACAGCAGCGAACCACGCACCGAGCCAAACGCAGCAACCGCAGCGGCCGGCACCCGCAGCCGTGCCGGCGTCGGGCTCTCCTGCTGGCGGCGCGCCTTCCGCGGGTGCTTCCGCACCCGGCGGGCGGCAGCTTCCCCCGGCAGTGCTGCCGAACGGACAACTCAACCCGGACTTCGCGCGGCAGCTGCAATCCATGGCCAGGAACGGGCAGAAGCTCCAGGCCATTAAACTTCTACGGGACTACACCCGCGCGGACCTGCTCTCCGCCAAGAACTACATAGATCGGCTCTGATACATGGAATCCCTGATCGTCCCGGCCCTCATCCTGGTTGCCGTGGTCGTAGCCGTCCTGCTGCTCAACCGCAGCCTGAGCCGCCGCACCGCAGAACGCCGGGCACAGCACGACGCCGCTGCCGCGCCCGTGGACGCCGTGGAGTTGGCCCGTGAATCAGCGGCCAAGCTGAGCGAGGATCAGCACCGCCGCCTGTACTCGCTGATCGCCCAGGGCCAGGCGATGGCTGCCATCAAGCTGTACCTCAGCAGCACCGGCGAAGGGCTGCGGGCCTCGCGGGACGCGGTCGCTGCCTTGGCAGCACATCCGCAGCCGTTCCGGCAGCCGGAGCCCGCCCCCGCGGACCTGCTCCCGGAGGAGGAGGAGCCCGAACGGTTCCCGTACCGCTACCGGGCCATCGCCAGCAAGGGCGACGTGATCCGCGAAGTGAGCAGCAACATGCTCAACGACGACATTTACGGGCGCATCCGCACACTGGCCAAGAGCGGCGAAACCGAAGCCGCCGCCCTCGCCCTGGTGCGCCATTCGGACATTTCCCTCGACCAGGCCCGCGAGTTCATCGCACTCCTGGAGGACTGAGCCAAAACCGGCAACGCGGGGTCACTTACGGCCCATGTTCCGGGTGAACATGGGCCGTAAGTGACCCCGCGTTGGTTTTAGAAGTCGAAGAGGTCCCCGAGCCAGCTTTCCTTCTTCTTGCGCCGGGGATCGTAGTTGCGGTCGTAGCCCTTGTTGTAGCTGCGGTCGCCCCGATCGTCGTAGCGGGGGCGCTCGAGGTAGTCACGGTTGTAGAGCGGCGGCGGGGTCTGCGCGGGCGGAGCCTGGGGTGCAGGCGGCGCGGCCTGCCCGCCGTACTGGGTGGCGGCGCGGTCGATGATCTTGTCGAGCTCGCCGCGGTCCAGCCAGACGCCACGGCACTGCGGGCAGTAGTCGATCTCCACGCCATTCCGGTCGCTCATCACCAGGTCATTTGAATCCACAGGACACTTCATGACCGGCTCAACGATCCGCGGTCCGAAAAAGTTCGGCGGGCAGCTTTGCGGGTCGGCCAGCGGGCCGCTTAGCGGCCGGTTTAGCGGCCGGCCGTAATTCCGGCGAGAAGCTGCTCGAACGGCAGGGATTCCATCGGATCGGCCTTCCGGCGCGGCTGCGCGCCGCTCAGCAACTGCACCAGTTCCCCGGCAGCGCGGTCCACGCGGGCAGACAGCGGCGAGCCGCCGTCGTCGTTCCCCCAGTCCTGCGGACCGGCGAAAACGGAAGTCTGCGTCATGCGGGTGCGCAGGTAGCTGAAGAGGGGTCGCATGGCGTAGTCCAGCACCATCTGGTGGCGGTCCGTGCCGCCGGTGGCGCCCATCAGCACGGCCTTGCCGTCGAGGGACTTGGGATCCAGGACGTCGATGAACGACTTGAAGAGGCCGCTGTAGGAGGCGCTGAAGACGGGGCTGACGGCGATGATGCCGTCGGACTGCTCGACGCCGGCGATCACCTCCGCGAGCCGCGGGCCTGCGTAGCCGGTGACGAAGTTGTTGGCGATGTCCACGGCGAGCTCGCGCAGTTCGATGACTTCCACCTGCGCGTCGTAGCCTGCCTCGCCGAGCTGGCGCTTCGCCGAGGCGGCGAGCTGGTCGGCGAGGAGGCGGCTCGACGACGGGACGCCGAGTCCGGCGGAAAGGACGGTGATGCGGCGGGTCTCCATGGCGTTCTCCTGGTGCTCGATGGTTCTGTTACAGACTACATGCATTTGCATCTATACCACCAAACGACGGCGTCTCCGGAAGTATTCCCGCGGCACTCGCTGCTTGCGCGAACGTACAGTTGAGGCCCTGTTTTCGCGGATCTAAGGCCCCAAGTGTACGTTCGCGCTCAGATGAGTACGGTTCCTTCGATGCACGGTGTGACGTCGCCACCGACCCAGATCCGGCCATCCACCTTTTCCACATGGACGCGGCCGGCCCTACCGAGCACCGTTCCCTGCGCGGCCAGGTACCGCTCCGGCGCGCGGCCGCTGCCGATCAGCCATTGCGCGGCGCCGGCGTTGAAGCTGCCGGTCACCGGGTCTTCCACCACGGCGTCCCCGGCAATGAAGGTGCGCACTTCGAAGTCGACGCCGGTGCCCGGCCGGTGCGGGCCGATGACGCCGACCTCGAGCTCGCCGAGCTGCGCCAGGTCCGGCGACAGCGCCAGTACCTGCTCGGCGGATTCCAGGAGCACGCCGATCCAGCGCGGGCCGTTCACCAGCCAGGACACGTCCAGCAGGGCCGCCCCCGGCAGCCGCAGTCCCGCAGCGAGCCGGGCGCGCGTCGCCGCGTCCACCGGCCCCGAACGGGTGAGGGGCGGCGCCGCGAAAGCCAGCCGGCCGCCGTCGGACTTCACCTCCACCAGCCCGGCACCGCACTCCTGGACCAGCACGCCGTCCTTTTTCGGCACGCCACCGGACTGCAGCCAGGCCCGGCCCGAGCCGAGGGTCGGGTGCCCCGCGAACGGCAGCTCCTCGGAGGCGGTGAAGATCCGCACCCGGTAATCCGCGGAGGGGTCTTCGGGCGGCAGCAGGAAGGTGGTCTCGGACAGATTGGTCCAGTTGGCGAACTGCTGCATCCGCGTGCCGTCCAGGCCTTCGGCGTCGACGACGACGGCGAGCGGGTTGCCGCGGAATGGCACCGCGGAGAAGACATCGAGCTGGGCAAAACGGCGCGGGCGCGGGGAGTCAGGAGTCACCGGTGCAGGCTATCACCGGCGCTGGCCCGGCAGTCCGCGGTCTGCGAGACTACGGGCATGGCAGAGAACAAGACGCAGCCCACGGCCGTTCCGGTGGAGGAATTCCTGTCCGCCGTGGAAAACCCCGTCCGCCGGGCCGACGGCTTCGCTCTGCTTGAGTTGATGCGGAAGGTCACGGGGCAGGAGCCGGTGATGTGGGGACCGAGCATCGTTGGCTTCGGGCAGTACCACTACCGCTACGAAAGCGGCCGCGAAGGAGACTCGGCCGCCGTCGGGTTCTCGCCGCGCAAGGCGAACCTGGCGCTCTACGTGCTGGGATACGGCGCTCAGACCGGCGAACTCCTGGCGCGGCTCGGCAAACATAAAACCGGGGTGAGCTGCCTGTACATCAACAAGCTGGCCGATGTGGACCTGGGCGTCCTCAAGGAACTCGTGCGCGTTGGCTACCGGTACGCGATGGACGAACTGCACCGGCCCTGAAACTTCCGCAACGCGGGGTCACTTACGGCCCATGTTGCCGCCAAAGATGGGCCGTAAGTGACCCCGCGTTGGGGTTAAAGCGAAAGGCCCCCGCCCCCGGCGAACCGGAAGCAGGGGCCTTCAGCGCAGTCAAAGACTACTTCGCAGCAACGACCACCAGGTCGATGACAGCGGAAACGTCCTCGTGCAGGCGGACGTTGGCCTGGTACGAACCAACAGACTTGATGTGGTTCGGCAGTTCAACGTTGCGCTTGTCGATGGTGCCGAGGCCGGCAGCCTCAACAGCGGCGGCGACGTCGGCCGGCTTGACGGTACCGAAGAGACGACCGGACTCGCCGGCCTTCACAACGAGCTGGACCTTCTTGGAGGACAGCTCAGCAGCCTGGGCCTGGGCAGCTTCGATGGAAGCGTGGGCGCGGGCAGCACGAGCGGCCTTGATGGTCTCAACCGTCTTCTCGCCACCACGGGTCCAGGTCAGAGCGAAGCCGCGGGGCAGGAGGTAGTTACGTGCGTAACCGTTCTTGACCTCGACAACATCGCCAGCAGCACCGAGACCGGTAACTTCGTGGGTCAGAATGAGCTTTGCCATGGTAGTTAATCCCTTCCTTAGCCGCGGCCAGCGCCGGAGTAAGGCAGCAGTGCAACTTCGCGGGCGTTCTTGATTGCCTGGGCGATCTTGCGCTGTTCCTGAACGGAAACGCCGGTGACGCGACGAGCGCGGATCTTTCCGCGGTCGGAGATGAACTTGCGCAGCAGTGCTACGTCCTTGTAGTCGATGACAGTGATGTCAGCGGCCTTCAAGGGGTTGGACTTTGGTTTGGGCTTACGGAGTTCAGCCTTAGCCATCGTGGAGCTCCTTATCTATGGAGCCCGTGGATATTGATCCACGGGATGGTGGTGCCCGACGGCGTTCGCCACCTTGGGTGCCTTGCGGCACTTAGGCGGGTTCCGGCGTCGGACGTGAATGTTTGTTTAGAAGGGAGGTTCGGAGTCAGGACCGTTGCCCCAGCCGCCTGCATTGCTGACACCGGGGGTAGCCCACGGGTCATCCTGCGGCGCGGACTGGTTGCCGCCCCATCCTCCACCGGGGTTGCCGCCCTGGTTTCCACCAGTGCCGCCCCCGAAGCCACCGCCGCCGAAGCCGCCCTGGTTGCCCTGGCCGCCGCCGAATCCGCCGCCACCGCCGGAGCGCTGGGTGCGGTTGACCTTGGCATTGGCGTACCGGAGGCTGGGGCCGATTTCGTCGACCTCAAGCTCGATAACGGTGCGCTTCTCGCCTTCCTTGGTTTCGTAGGAACGGCTCTTCAAACGGCCGGAAACGATGACGCGCATGCCCTTGGTGAGGGATTCGGCCACGTTCTCGGCTGCTTCCCGCCACACCGACGCGCGGAGGAACAGGGTTTCCCCGTCCTTCCACTCGTTGGACTGGCGGTCGAATGTCCGGGGAGTAGAAGCGATGGTGAAGTTCGCTACTGCCGAGCCAGACGGGGTGAACCGCAGCTCCGGGTCATTGGTGAGATTACCGATGACCGTAATAGTGGTTTCGCCTGCCATCTACTGCCTCCTTGTTCGTTCCTACGGGGTAAAGATTGAAAAGCCGGAAGCTGAATTACTCAGCAACGACCTTCTGGTCTTCGGGGCGGATGATCTTGGTGCGCATGATGGTCTCGTTGAGAGACAGCTGGCGGTCAAGTTCCTTGGCGGTAGCCGGCTCAGCGGTGAAGTTCACCACGGCGTAGATACCTTCGGACTTCTTCTTGATGTCGTAAGCCAGGCGACGGCGGCCCCAGATGTCAACCTTCTCGATGGTTCCACCATCGGTGGTGATGACATTCAGGAACTTCTGAAGCGACGGCTCAACGGTACGCTCTTCGACCTCGGGGTCGATGATTACCATCAATTCGTAAGGACGCATATGTGAACCCACCTCCTTTGGGCTAAGCGGTTACGGTCTTTCCGTAACAGGAGGTTCATTTGCGATGCCGTGCAAGGCTCCGCCACCGGAATTTCGGGGGCAGGGCGCAGCACAGACTTCAATATCTTAGTTCATCTCCCGGGTCCAAGGCTATTCGGCGTGTTACCACCGGAGAACGGGCCATGTGCCCTATGTGGATAACCGGGCCTGTTCGGGAAGACTGGGGCCATGACCATCCTGAAGTCGTCCGTGCTGTTCCTCCTCGCCGCAGCGGCTGAGATCGGCGGCGCCTGGTTGGTGTGGCAGTCAGTCCGGGAGGCCAAGCCGTGGTGGTGGGCCGGGCTCGGGATCGCGGCGCTGGGCATCTACGGCTTCGTGGCCGCGTTCCAGCCCGATGCCCACTTCGGCCGCGTCCTGGCGGCATACGGCGGAATCTTCATCGCCGGATCGTTGGCGTGGGGCATGCTGGTGGATGGCTTCCGGCCCGACCGCTGGGACATCGCAGGCGCCATCATCTGCCTGCTGGGCGTCGCCGTCATCATGTTCGCGCCACGGAACGCCGGATAAGACACTGGGAACAAGAAAGCCCCGGTCCGAAGACCGGGGCTTTCCAATTGGTGCGCGGAGGGGGACTTGAACCCCCACGCCCTATTCGGGCACTAGCACCTCAAGCTAGCGCGTCTGCCATTCCGCCACCCGCGCAGGTGAACCGGAGAAGCGTTTTTCTCCGAAGCAGCGAGAAAGACCGTAGCACGGGAACGGCCCGGGTGCCGATTCGGACACTCCATGGTGCTCCGGAAAATGTCCGATCACACCGCTAGGGTGGCCGTATGGACGCCACAACGCTGAACGCAATCATCCTTCCCGTCGTCTTCGCCGCCATCTTCCTGTACGCCCTCTACTTCGTGGTCCGTTCCGGCGTCCGCGACGGCATCCTGCAGGCGGACCGGAAGCGCGCCGAGCTGGAGCAAGACAGCAACAACGCCCGGATCTGAGATGCCAAGCAGCCAGCGCGCCCGCCGGAAGAAGCTCCGCCTCGCCGTCATGTTCGCCGCCGGAGCCGCCGCCGCGCTGGCCACCGGCGCCGCAGGGAACTGGCTGGCCGCGCCCGTGGTGGGCTGGGTGGTGGCGTCCGCCACCTACGTGCTGTGGGTATGGCTGGTCATCGGGCGCCTCGACCCTGACGCCACGCGGCGCCACGCAACGGAAGAGGACCCCTCACGCGGGGCGAGTGAATTGCTGATCCTCGGCGCCAATCTGGCGAGCCTGGTGGCGGTTGCCGCCGTCGTCGTCGGATCACACCAGAACGACGACGGCGGGCTGGCCGGGCGGCTCGCTGCGGGAGCGCTGTCCCTCCTGAGTGTCGCGCTGTCCTGGATGCTGGTCCAGACCCTGTTCACGCTCCGCTATGCCGAGCTGTACTACGCCACGGACGTGGGCGGGGAGGTGGGCGGCATCAGCTTCAACCAGGAGCGCCCGCCACAGTACACGGATTTCGCGTACCTGGCCACGAGCCTCGGCATGACCTACCAGGTGTCCGACACGAACCTTGAAAACCACCGGATCCGTGCCGAGGCACTCAAGCACAGCCTGCTTTCCTACCTGTTCGGCACCGTGATCCTCGCGGCGACGATCAACCTGGTGATCGGCCTGGCGGGGTAGGCGTTACCCGGGATAACGGTTCGGGCCCAAAACCGGCCGGCGCGTTCCCGTTGCCAGGGCGTCAGCGTAGGCTCACGCGCATGAAGCCCCGGGGGATACTTCTGGCGATTGTTGGCTTGGCGGTGGTGCTGCTGGGCGTCATGGGCCTGGCTATGGCGCAGCCGCGGGCGTGCACCGCCGAGCTCACAACCGCGCTGTTGCCGATCACGCTGGAGTTCGCCGGCGAACCGGTATCGGTGGCGGCCTGCATGGACGCCGGCTGCACTCCGCGGCCGCTTTCCCGGAAGGACGACGGCGCCTGGCAGCTCCCGCAGGAGCTGCGGGTCACGTCAGGGCCGGCCTCCGAGCCGCCGGCCGCGCGGACGGTCACCGTCACCGCGAGCTACCGCGAAGGGCACACGACCACGCAGAGCTTGCCGCTCACCCTCAAGGAACAGCCGGAGATTCCCGGCTGCGGAGGAACCCGGACGGTCGAATTCCTCCCCGTCCGGGTGCCCTGACTGCCCGGGGGGAGCCCTACGCCGCCGTCCGGAAGAACAGCTCCGACACCACTGCGAGCGAGTGCGGATCCGCGGTTCCGCAGAGTTCGCGGGCGGAGTGCATGGACAGCAGCGGGATCCCGACGTCCACGGTCCGGATACCCAGCCGCGTAGCCGTCAGCGGGCCGATGGTGGAGCCGCAGGGGATGTCGTTGTTGGAGACGAACTCCTGATACGGCACCCCGGCCTCGCCGGAGAGCCGGGCCCAGAACGCCGCGCCGGTGGCGTCCGTGGCGTAGCGCTGGTTGGCGTTGATTTTCAGCAGCGGGCCGCCGTTGAGGATGGGCCGGTTGACGGGGTCGTGGCGTTCCGGATAGTTGGGGTGCACGGCGTGGCCGGCGTCCGCGGAAACACAGAACGACGCGGCGAAGGCCTGCCGCCGTTCGCTGACCGTGGCGCCCAGGCCGTCGGAGACGCGGGTCAGGATGTCTTCCAGGATCGGGCCGCAGGCGCCGGAGCGGGAGGCCGAACCGATTTCCTCATGGTCGAAGGCAGCGAGCACGGCGATCGGGCCGCCTGCCTGGGTTCCGTCCGCGGCGTGCGCGATCAGGGCAGCGAGGCCCGCGTGGGTGGAGGAGAGGTTGTCGAGGCGACCGGAGGCGAAGAATTCGCTCCGCGCGCCGAATACCGCGGGCGCCTGGGTATCGGCAACCACAATGTCGTAACCCCCGATCTGGGCCGGATCCACAGCAAAGGCGGGGTCCACCGCGGCCGGCGCGCCGCCGTCGTCGGGCGTTGAGCCGTCGTCGTGCGCGCCGACAGGGGAGACCGCCGCGGCAAGCACGCCGAGCAGGTCCTCTGCGGCAGGGTCGCCCAGGCCGAACACCGGATTCATGTGCTGCTGCTTGCCCAGGGCCAGGCCCTCGTTGACGGCGCGGTCCAGGTGGATGGCCAGCTGCGGGAAGCGCAGCAGGGGACCGGTGGCGGTGAGGTGCTCGGTGCCGTCGAGCATGACGAGCCGGCCGGCCAGGCGGAGCTCGCGGTCCAGCCAGGAGTTCAGCAGCGGCCCGCCGTACACCTCGACGCCGGCCTGCAGCCAGCCGAACTTGCCCGTGGTGGGCTTGGGCTTGAGCTTGAACGACGGCGAATCCGTGTGCGTGCCCAGGATGTTGAAGGGCGTGGCCGGGCCGGCGCCTTCCGGGACCACCCAGGCGATGAGCGCGCCGTCGCGGATCACGTAGAACGCGCCATGGGCGCTGCCCCAGGCCTCCGCTTCGTCCAGTCCGGTGAAGCCTGCGGCGTCGAGGCGGCGGGCGGCTTCGTGGACGGCGTGGAAGCTCGACGGCGACGCGGTAACGTACTCGCCGAGGTCCTGGATGTGCTCTAGTGCGGTGGCATGTAAAGGCATGGCTCCGAGTCTAGATGGTCACATTGAGCGCGGCCGTGTAGCCCGCCGACGCCGAGCCGCTCATCGCCGCCAGCTGGTAAACGCCGCCGTCGTCGCCGAACACGTTGTCCGATTGCAGCGTGGTGTTGGGGAAGTTCCGGGCGCTCGTTTCGTAGCCGGCGGTGGCGTACACATCCCGGCAGGCGGCGTCCGTCAGGGCGATCTGCGAGACCGCCAGGAGCTGCCCTGCACTGGTGGCGTTGCTGAGGGATTCGAAGACCTCGAAGTGGATGTGCGGCCAGCGCCCGTTGTACGCGCCGGGGAAGATCGTGGTGAACGTGAGCTGGCCGTTGGCGTCCGCCTCCTGGACGCCGCGCAGGAAGTTCTCGTTCTCCAGACCGGAATCGTAAAGCGAGTAGCGGCCCTCGCGGTCGCAGTGCCAGGCGTACACGGCGGCACCGGCCAGCGGCACGCAGCCGTTCGAGTTGTCCAGCAGGGTGAGCGTGACGGTGAGCGGAACGCCCTCGGCCTTGGTGCTCGACGTCCCGAAGCTGGAGGTGATGTCCTTCCGTACCACGCCCGAGGCCTCCAGCACGTTGGGCCCGTTCGAGCCGTCGCCGGGGTACGGGCCGGCGGTTTCCTGCGGGATCTCGACGCCGCACTCGGCAAACGCCCGGGTCACGCCTGAGGACGCGGAAGCCGACGGTGAGGCGGACGACGACGGCGACGCGGCCGCCGTCGTACTGGCAGCGCTGCTTGAGGTGCTGGCGCTTGGAGTGCCGCCGCTTCCCGCCGGGGTGCAGGCGGCGAGCGCCGCGGTGGCTGCGCCGCCGAAGAGCACACCGAGGGTGCGGCGGCGGCTCAGGAGGGTGGAGAGGTCGAACTCTAGGCCGCGGTCGTGGTCAGGGTGGGGGCCGTTTTCGGGGCCGTTGCTTGAAGTGGTCATGGATCCATGGAAGCCCGCCGCCCTGTGCCGTGTACATGGGGTTCCTGTGGCGGGGCTGTGAGGGACAGGCTAGGCGCGGTGGTTGTCCTCAAGGAGGACAAGTGACGAAGCGCCGCAATCAAAACGAATCCGGGGTTGCATCAGTAGGAAGCGTGTTCTGCCCGGCGGCGTCGTCACAGCGCAGCGGCAACGTTGCGCGAGTTCTTCAAGTACGGAAACCATTTCCCCGCGGTTCCTGTAAGTGATCAGAATTTCTTCACTGTGTGCGGCAAGGCCATCGGAAGCGTATTCAATGAATGCCGTGTCCGCGCTGGGAAAATAGACCTTGAGGAGCGGCTGGCTCGACACCGTGATCATGTGTACCGGCGATTCGCCGAAAGCATGGTCAACGATGTCCGTCTCAACGACGGCGCTTCCTGCGTTCCGGCTCTCCCAGATTTCGCGGAACGCCGCACAGAGCTCGTGAGGTGTTACCTCGAAGCCGGAGCCTTCGCCCGCCCACATTCCCATGGACCAATCATCGCTGCCCGCGGGCACCCAGACATTCGCCCTGCAGATAATGCGGGTTTCGCGGCCCGGACGTCGCGTGATCTGCAGGACCAATCCGGAAGCGGCCCTGTGAGCCGCCCCAAGGCCGCGGGCCGACCCAAAAAGCCCCCTCAGTAATCCGGGTTGTTGCTCGGCACCACCAGGCCGCTTTCGTAGGCGTACACCACCACCTGTACCCGGTCCCGCAGGTGCAGCTTGGTGAGGATGCGGCGCACGTGGGTTTTCACGGTGGCTTCGGAGAGGAAGAACCTGTGCGCGATCTCCGCATTGGACAGGCCCTCCGCGATGGCCTGGAGCATCTCGGTTTCGCGCGGGGTGAGTTCGTCCAGCAGCGGGTCCCGAGGCGCAGGGGCCGCGTGCTGGCCGGCTCCGCGGACGTAGGTTTCCAGCAGCCGCTGCGTGACCCGCGGCGCCACCACGGCGTCCCCGCTGGCCACCAGCCGGACGGCGTGCACCAGTTCCTCCGGCGCCACGTCCTTGAGCAGGAACGCCGAAGCCCCCGCCTGCAGCCCGGCGAAGGCGTACTCGTCCAAGTCGAAGGTGGTGAGGATGATGACCCGGGCGGCGCAATCGGCGGCACTCAGGCGGCGGGTGGCCTCGATCCCGTCCATGCCCGGCATCCGGACGTCCATGAGGATCACGTCCGGCTGCAGCGCCTCGGCCTGGGCCAGGGCGTCGTTGCCGTCGGAGGCCTCGCCCACCACCTCGACGTCGTCCTCGCCCTCCAGGATGAGCCGGAAGCCCATGCGAAGCAGCGGCTGGTCGTCCACCAGCAGCACTTTGATCGTTCCGTCTCCGGTCATGGCTTCCCCTTATCGCCGTTCCAGTTCAATTCAGCACGCACCCGCCAGCCACCGTTCGGCCCGGGCCCTGCGTCCACGGTTCCCGCGTAGATCCGCGCCCGTTCCCGCATTCCGTTGATGCCCTGCCCGGTTCCCACAGCTCCGCTTCCCCCAACGGAAACCTCGCGGGAATCGCGCGGTTCGCGGCCGTCGTCGAGCACGTCAATGGTGACCCGGTCGCCGTCCCGCAGCACGCGCACCTCCACCAGGCCGGGCGAGCGGCCGTACCGCAGCACGTTGGTCAGCGATTCCTGCACGATCCGGAACACCGTGAGCCGGAACGCCGGGTCATCCGGCAGGGCCGGGCCGGTGTGCGAAAAGTGCAGCGGCAACCCGGCCGTGCGGAAGCCTTCCAGCAAGGTGGCGAGGTCCCCGGAATCGGCGGGGACCAGCGGCGCGGGGCGGCCGGAATCGTCGCGCAGCACCCCGAGGACGCGGCGCATGTCCGCGAGCGCGGTGCGCCCGGTGCGGGACAGTTCGCCGAGCACCTCGGCGGCGCGTTCGGGATCCTTCCGGACCACGACGGCGGCGCCGTCCGACAGGCTGACCATCACCGTGAGCGAGTGCGCGACGACGTCGTGCATCTCCCGTGCGATCCGGTTCCGTTCCGTCACGGACCCCAGCTGTGCGGTGCGGGCCGCCCAGGCGCGGATTTCGGCCTCGTGCTCGCGGCGCTGCCGCACGGAGATGCCGATGCCGGTGGCGATCAGGCTGGCCGCCATGATTGTGGCCGCGGTGGCGATGTTGCTGATGAGCTGGTAGTTCTCCGGCAGTTCCTGGAGGTCGCGCGCGCTTTGCGGCGTGGTCCACATGAAAAGGTAAAGCAAGGCGAGTGGCAGGGTCGCCGCTCCGGCAACCACCAAGGCCTGCGTGCGTGGCTTCACTACGGCAACGGCATACAGGGCGAACCACAAACCGGCCGAACCGTTGGTGCCCCACGGACTCAGGAGGGTGACCGATACTTCCAGGACCGCGACGGCGGCTGTCACCATGAGCGGATAGTGGCGGCGCAGGAACAGCACCCCCGCCGTGGCCAGCAACAGGGCTGCAGCAAGCCACTTTCCCTCCACCAGTGCATTGATGAAGGTAGCCAGGGCCAGGAGCAGGTAGCACAGCACCACCACGGCATCCATGGCGCGCGGGTGCTCGAAGAAGTAGCGGCGGATGCGGCCGCGCCGGCGGGCCGTGATCTCGGCGAAGGAAGCCTCGGCGGCGGGGGCGTCCTTTACCGGGGCTTCCTCACTCATGGCTTGAGCCTAGCCCGGCGAGCCCGGCAACGGTCCTGCCAAAGTCCAGCCCGGGTTCGCGGGAGAGCTGCGGGGTCGCCGGAAAGTTCCAGCGACCCCGCAGCGTTCCGGCGACCTCGGAGGGCGACGGTGCAAATACAGCGCGGATCAAACGTCCCGCTTCTTCAGGACGAACATGGCCAGGACAACCGGGACAACAACCCAGGCGCCCAGCACCAAGGCGGCCTGCCAGGCCTCCAGGGTGTCCGGAACATGTTCGACGGCGGTGAGCGGGTTGATCGTGTTGCCCGGCAGGTATTTGCGGGCCTCCTCGAAGAACTCGCCGGGGATCAGCTGGAAGGCGATCGGGGCGACGAAGAACAGGCCCACCAGGCTCATGATGCCGCCCGCGGAATTGCGGAGCAGGCTGCCAAGGGACATGCCGATGGCTGCCACAGCCGCAACATAGATGCTGTTGACGATCAGCAGCTTGATGGACTGCTGGCTGCCAAGGTCCAGCTTCAAATCAAAGCTGTCCAGGATGGGAAGTGAAACCAAGCCCGCAATGTAGGTGGAAACAGCAGTCAGGATGAAGGACGCTACGGCCACCACCGCCAACTTGGCGAGGAACGGCTGGGTGCGCCGGGGAACCGCTGCGAAGGTGGAACGGGCCATGCCGGTGGTGAATTCAGAGCTCATCAGCAGCACGCCGAGTGAACCCAGGATCAACTGGGCAAACGCAATACCGGAGGTCGGTACGGTGATCGCAAGGTCGCCGCCCTGCGCCGCCATGGCTGCGGCAGCCTCCGGATCCTGTGCGGCGGCGTCGGCAAACTGTCCCGTGCCCCACGCTGAAAGTGCCGCGAAACCGACCATGACCAGGGCCGTGCAAGCCAACAGGATCTTGGTGCTCATGAGCGTGCGGAACTTGATGAATTCCGAGTCCAGAACGCGCAGGAAATTGACGCCGTGGCCGGCGGCGGAGGAGGCCGCGGCCTTGCGGGATACGGTTGCGGTCCTCATCGCCGGGTTCCTTCCATGGTGGCCGCGGGGGCGGAGAGTGCGGGGTTGCCGGGGGCGCCCGGCGCAGCGGGGCCGCCGCGGTTTCCAGGTGCGCCGGTGCCGGACTCCAGGTGCGAGTGGTACTCCACCTCGTCCCGGGTCAGCTGGAAGTAGGCTTCCTCAAGCGAGGAGGTCAGCGGCGTGAGTTCGTAGATCAGCACGCGGTGTTCCAGGGCCAGTTCGGCGATCCGGCGGGGGTCGATGCCGGAGACTTCCAGGGTTTCGGGCTCGTTCTGGTCCACGCGCACGCCTTCGCCGGCCAGGAGTACGCCCAGCCGGGAGGTGTCCGGGGTGCGGACCAGGGTGCGCTTGCGGGTCTGGCTTTCGATCAGGGCGTCCACGGTGGTGTCCGCGATGATCCGGCCGCGGCCGATGACGATCAGGTGGTCCGCCGTCTGCGCCATCTCCGACATCAGGTGGCTGGAGATGAACACGGTCTTACCTTCGCGGGCGAGATACCGGGCCAGGTTACGGACCCACTGCACGCCTTCGGGATCGAGGCCGTTGACGGGTTCGTCCAGGATGAGGGTCTGCGGATCGCCGAGGAGCGCGTTGGCGATGCCCAGGCGCTGCCCCATGCCGAGCGAAAATCCGCCGGCCTTCTTCTTCGCGACGGCGCTGAGTCCGGTCATGTCGATGACCTCGTCAATGCGCTTCTTCGGGATGCCGTGCGTGGCGGCCATGGCGCGCAGGTGGTTGTAGGCACTGCGGCTGGTGTGCACGGCCTTCGCGTCGAGCAGGGCGCCCACCTGGTGCAACGGGGCCTTGTGCTTGGCGTACGGCAGGCCGTTGACCGTGACATGGCCGGCGGTGGGCCGGTCCAAGCCCATGATCATGCGCATGGTGGTGGATTTCCCGGCGCCGTTGGGGCCCAGGAAGCCCGTGACCTTTCCGGGCTGGACGGTGAAGCTGACGCCGTCGACGGCGGTTTTCTCGCCGTAGACCTTTCGCAGCCCTGTTGCCTCGATCATGGAAGCGTTCCTTCCCCTTCGCTGACGCTGGGTGTTTGACGGTACCTACTACGCTAGCCACACCCGGCCCGCGATTCGCCTGTCCCAGGGATGATTCAGGGTCCGGTCAGGGTAGTCCTCATGGATGATCCGGAGCGTTTTCCATCTGGGGTGCCGACGGCGAGTACACGCGGAGGCGGCCCGGCCGCACAAGGAAGCCGGCGGTGCGCACCCCGGCGAGGGGTTCGCCGTCGACCGCCAGGACGAGCGGTGGGCCGACCGCCTCGACGCTGAGCCGGGTGGCCTCGCGCAGATGCGTCACCTTGGAGCTTCCCGCGGTTCCGGTGAGGACCGCCCACAGCAGGCGGAGCCGGGCGAAGGGTTCGTCCGCGGTGACTATGCGGACATCCAGCACGCCGTCGTCCATCACGGGGCGGGCCAGCGGCGCGAGGTCCCGCGGGTAATAGCGCCCGCGGCCCAGGTACAGGATCCAGATCCGGTGCCGGACGCCGTCGATCATCAAGGTGGTGGGCGAGGCCGCCGCGAAGGTCCGCAGCCCCGCGATCAGCCCGGCGAGCGGCTTGCCGAGCGCACCCTGCAGGCGTTCGCGGCGGCGCACCAGATTGGGATACACGCCGATGCTGGCCGTGTTGAGCATGGCGATATCGCGGACCTCGTCCGTTCCTTCCTGCCCGCGCCCCACCGTCACCCGGGCCAGGTCCACCCGCATTCCGCTGCCCGCCTCCGCGGCCGCGGTGGCGTCCTCGAGGGTGCTGATGCCGGCGTCGCGGGCGAAGTGGTTGAGCGTTCCGCCGGGCAGCACCAGCAGCGGGAGTCCATGCACGACGGCGGACGCGGCCGCGGTGCCTACGGTTCCGTCGCCGCCCCACACGCCCAGGGCTTTGGTTCCCGGCCGCGTGGCGGCGTCCTCGACGACGGCGGCGAGGTCTTCGCCGTCGACCTCGAAAATATGCGCTTGGGGGAATGCTTCGCGCAGGAGGTCTCCGGTCTCAGGCGAGTAGGAGCCTCCCTTGACGTTGACCACGATCGCCAGCCCGGCGCCGTCGTCGATCTTCGCCAGGGTTTCCGGACTACGGCGCGGCTCCGGCTGCGCCTCGCGTTCCGGCCACCAGCGGCGGGTCAGGAGTGCCGCGCCGGCACCGATCGCCGAGCCGAACACCACGTCCGAGGGCCAGTGCGCGCCGGTATGGACGCGCGAATAGGCGACGCCGGCCGCCACCGGAGCCAGCAGTGCGCCGAGGGCGGGGTGCACGAACGCGGCGCCCAGGGTGAAGGCAACGGCGGAGGCAGAATGCCCGGACGGCATGGAGGAACTGAGCGGCTGCGGGTGGACGAAACGGAAGACGGGCAGGTGCTCAGGCAAGGGCCGGGCCCGCGGAAGGAGGGTCTTGAAGCCGAGGTTGGTGACAGCGGAGGCGACACCCAGCGCGAGGAGGCCATGGACGGCGGCGCGGCGGGGCTTTCCGGGCACTGTTGCCATCGCGCCGGCCACCGCGAACCACAGCTTGCCCTTGGTGGCCGAGGCGGAGAGGTTTCGGAAGAAGGCATCGTGGTTGCCGTGCGGCCAGCGCGAAATCCGGCGGAGCAGCGCTCGGTCGAAGTCGGCGACCCGGCCCGGACCGCGGCGGACGGCGGCGGTAGTCAGGGCGGCAGGGGTCAGGGCGGCACGGCTCAGCCGGGTGGCGTGGCTGAGGAATGCTCCGCGCGGAATGGTGGCCATGGGGACACGGTACCCGGCTTGGCTGGACGCGGCAGAGCCTGCCGCACTCCGGGCGACATCCCGCCGCCCTCAGCCGGCCTTGAAGCCGCCGTTGCTATGCAGGAGCTGGCCGTTGATCCAGGACCCCGCTTCGGAAAAGAGGAACCGCACCAGGTTCGCCGTGTCCTCGGCCGTGCCAAGGCGTCCGGCGGGGGTCGCTTCGGTCAACCAGCTGCGGGTTGCGTCGTCCATCCACCCGTTGTCGATCGGACCCGGGTTCACCACGTTGGCCCGGACTCCGCGGCCTGCCAGTTCGACGGCGGCCGCCGTGACGAGGCGGTCGAGCGCACCCTTGCTGGCCCCGTAGGGAAGATTGTGCACGGTGTGGTCGCTCGTCAACGCGACGATCCGTCCACCCACCTCGCCGGGCGCGGATGGCTCGGGCAGCTGCCCGGCGAACGCCTTGATGAGGAGCCAGCTGGCACGTGTGTTCACGGCGAAGTGGCGGTCCCAGCTTTCAAGGCTCGTCGTCAGGATCGAACTGTCCACGGATTCCGCATGCGAGAGGACGAGCCCGGTGACGGGGCCCAGGGCCTGCGCCTCGCGGATCAGCTCGGCTGGCACCGCCGGATCGCCCAGGTCGCCCGGAACAAGCCGGACCGTGGCGCCGGCTTCCCGGCATTCCGCGGCGATCGCCTCAGGATCGCCGGCGTCCCGCACCATGCCGAGGCGCTCATCGTAGGGCTGCCAGTAGTTGAGGACGAGGTTCCAGCCGTCCTGTGCCAGGCCTGTTGCGAGGCGTGCCGCGATCGAGCGGCGCCTCCCGACGCCCGTCACGAGCGCGACTTTCGAAGGATTGCGCGTGCTCATGGACCGACTCTATGGGATGGCAGCGGCCTTGCTCCTCCTAGGATCCTTGCTCCTCCTAGGATGGACGGATGGGGAGCCTTCAGCCGCGCAGACTCAGTCCGGGCGTGACCATCGCCGCCGCCATCGTCCTGCTCGCCATCGCCGCGGTCTTCGCCGGCTTCCTGCTGCAGGGTCCTCAAAACCCACCGTTCCAGCCCTCGGACACCGCGTGGCATGACGCCATGCTCGGCGCCCGCAACCCCTTCTGGGATGCCGTGAACCTGGTGCTGAACTGGGCGGGCTACACGGGCATGTTCGTGTTCCATGCCCTGCTGGGCGCGGTGCTGCTGGTCCGGCGTCGTCCGAAGATGGCGCTCTTCAGCGTGGTGGCAGGCGTGGTGGTGACCCTCCTGGTCCAGGTCCTCAAGGTCGTTATCCAGCGACCGAGGCCCTTGGACGCCGGGGTTTTCACCGAAACGTATTCATACCCCTCGGGGCATGCTTCGAGCACGGCTGCGTTCGTGGTGGCCTCGGCGCTGCTGATTGGCCGGGCTTGGACCTGGCTTCTCGCGGCATTGGGCGCGGTGGCGATGATGCTCAGCCGCACCTACCTTGCGGCGCATTGGCTCAGCGATGTGGTCGGCGGAGCATGCCTGGCCACCGCGGTGGTACTGCTGCTGTGGCTGCCGGTCCAGGAAGCATGCCTCCTGGAGAATACTGACGCCCGGAAGATCCTTACTTGGAAGGCAAGGGTTTCGCGGCGCCGGCAAGGAGCAGGGCCAGCAGGATCGGCGCACCGATAGCCAGCAGCGCAACCCGGATGCCGGTGTGGTCGCCCAGGAAACCCAGCAGCGGCGGGCCGGCGAGGAACGCCACGTAGCCGATCGTGGACACAACGGACACCCGGGCCGCCGCGTGCTTCGGATCGTCGGCGGCAGCGGACATGCCCATCGGGAAAGCCAGGGCCGCGCCGATGCCCCACAGGCCCGCCCCGATTCCGGCCAGCACGATGTTCCCCGCGAAGACAAACAACGCCAGGCCCACTGCGGCGGCACCCATGCTGGCGCGCAGCACGGCCACGCGGCCGAAGCGGTCGATCGCACGGGCACCGAAGAAGCGCATGAGCGTCATGGCTGCCACGAACAGCGCGAACAGCAGGGCGCCGGTGGATTTGCTGGCATGCAGGCCGTCGACGGCGGCCTTCGCGATCCAGTCGTTGCCCGCGCCTTCCGTGAGGGTGGCGCCGAGCACGACGACGCCGATCAGCAAGGTGCGGCCGTCCCGCCAGGCGGAGGAACCCTTGGCGGCGGCAGCACCGCTGTCGGGCTCGGTGTGCGCGGCGACATGCGGGATGAAGTATCGCGGCGCGGTCAGTGCCAGGGCCACGGCGACGGCGGCAATCACCAGAAGGTGCTCGGGCAGGCCGACGCCCAGCTGGGAGAGTCCGGCGCCGATGAGCGCGCCCAGGAAGGCGCCGCCGCTGAACGCGGCGTGGAACTGCGGCATGATGGTGCGGCCGAGGCGGTGTTCGACGTCGGCGCCCTCGATATTCTGCGCCACGTCCCAGAAGCCGACGCCCATGCCCAGGAAGAAGAGGCAGATGGCCGTGGGCACCACGGCGGCGGCCATGAGCGACAGCGCCACGCCAACTCCCGCAGCGCCGAGCAGCAGGCCCGCGTAGCGGACGGCGTTGGCGGTGCCGATCCTGGCGATCGCCCAGCCGCTGGAGGGCAGGGCGACCAGGGAGCCGACGGCGATGCAGAGCAGCAGCGAACCGATCTGTCCCGAGCCGAGCTGCAGGAGCTCGGCGACCGCCGGGATGCGCGCGGCCCAGCTGGCGAAGACCAGGCCGTTCATGCCGAAGACCAGGAAGGTGGCCGCGGCGGCGGCCCGGACGTTGGTGCTGGTGGTGAGGGTCATGGCTTCGGGGCTTCCGTGGTTGGCGAGGATGCGGTTCGGGGAGGTACGGCGGTAATGCGGGCCACCGCTTCGGCGGTGCGTTCGCGGCTGTGCGGGGCGGAGTCGGGAAGCCCGGGGCCGGGTTCGGCGTCAAGGGCGGCGTGGATGGAGAGGCCTTCGATCAGGGCGTCCAGCATGCGGCAGGTTTCGGCGTCGAAATGCAAACCGAGCGCGCGCCGGCTGCGTGCCATCCAGTCGCGGGTGATCCGGCGGAAGGCCGGCTTCCGTGCCGCCAGCGTGTAGAGCTCGTGGGTGAGGACAAGTTCGCGTTGCGAGTCCAGGAGGTCCTCGTGGATCAAGTCCACCACGGCCTGCCGGGCGGCGTCGATCCCTTCGGCCCGGCCCAAGCGTTCGTCGAAACGGTCCGAGATGGAGGTGCCGAAGCGGGTGAAGGCCTCGGCGAGCAGCTCGTCCATGCCGTTGAAGTGATAGCTCATGGAGCCGAGGGGGACCCCGGCGTGGGCGGCGATCTTCCGGTGCGAGGCTCCGGCGACACCCTCGGCCGCGATCACGTCCAGGGCGGCGCCGATGATCCTGTCCCGGCGCTCGGGATCGAAGCGGCGGGTGGCCACCGGCTCAGATTTCCTTGATGACGCGGGCCGGATTGCCCACCGCCACGCAGTTGGCAGGCACATCCTTGGTGACCACTGCGCCGGCGCCGATCACCGAGTTCTCGCCGATGGTGACGCCCGGGAGCACGATCGCACCGCCGCCCAGCCACACGTTGTCCCTGATGGTGATGGGCTGTGCCCCCTCGAGGCGGTCGCGGCGGGGCTGCGGTTCGATGGGATGCGTGGGCGTGAGCAGCTGGACATTCGGGCCGATCTGGCAGTCCTCGCCGATGGTGATGGCGGCGACGTCCAAGGCCGTGAGGTTGTAGTTGATGAACGTCCGGGCACCCACGGAAATATATGTTCCGTAATCGACATATATCGGCGCCTTGATGTGGACGTCTTCGCCCACACTGCCCAGGAATTCCTTCAGGATGGCCTGCGATCCCAGCGGGTCTTCCGGGTACGCGGCGGCGAACTTTGCCTGCAGGGACATGGCCCGCTGGGCTTCCTTTTCGCTGTGGGGATCGTCGTCGATGTACAGGTCACCGGCGAGCATGCGTTCGCGGTTGCTGCGCGGATCTCCGGCGAAGTAATCAGTCATGCGTACGATCGTACACATGATCGCGTCATCCTGCCGCGCTCTTCCGGTACGCAAGCGGCGTGCAGCCGTACTCCTCGCGGAATTGCCGGTTGAAGTTGGAGAGGTTGCGGTAGCCGGAGGCCTGCGCGACGTCGGCCACGCTCAGCTCCGAAGTGTCCAGCAGCGTGCAGGCGTGCGCCAGGCGGAGCCTGCGGACCATGTCGCTGAAGGTCTGGCCGCTGGCGGTCTTGAAATAGCGGGAGAACGCGGAGTCGGACATCCCCGCGGTGCGCGCGGCCACCGAGAGGCGGACGTCGCCCAGCAGGTTCGCGAAGATGTAGTCCAGCGCCGCGCCCACCACATCCTGCGCCCGCGCGTCGCGGGTTGCGGGGTTCCATGGCGCGGACAGGCTGCGGCATTCGGCCGCGGGCGCGTCGGCCAGCAGGTGCAGCAGCTCGAAAGTCCGCGCCACCCGCCCGGCGCCCTCCGCCGCACCCAGGGAGGTAAGCAGCCTGGCGCCTTCGACGGCGGTGTCCCCGAGGAATTCGATCCCGCGCACCGAAGCGGCCAGCAGCGTATCCAGCGAGCGCAGCTCAGGCAGCAGGCCCTGGCAGGCGCGGATCCAGCGGTCATGGAACTGCAGCACCACATCGCGTCCGACGGCCACCTCGCCGCCGCCCGGATCGCCGCCGTCGGGATGTCCGGCGAGGCCGCCGCCCGCACGGCCGCCGGAGCGCCCCGCAGCGAAGTCGCTGATCCAATCATGCGGAACTTCGGGGCCCACGAGCACCAGCTGCCCTGGGCCGAAACGGCCCACCGAATCGCCCACGATGTAGCGGCCGGAGGTGCTGGTGATCAGGTGCAGTTCGTATTCGGGATGGAAGTTCCAGCGGGCCAGCGGGCTGGGGTAATCGTGCCGGTGCCAGCGCGTGGAGTACCGCGGATCCTGCGGGATGACCTCCAGGTCGGCCGCGTCCTTCCGGACCGGCGAAATGGTGCTGCTCACGGAATCCTCCCTGTGACCGATGCCACGAATCGGAAAAATAGTATCGGAATTGTCCCTCCAAGGCGCTAGTCGCCGTTGTTCCGGCAGCCATACGGTGGATACCACTCCCCTTGAACTGCGGGCCCCGGCAAAGAATTGCGCGGCCCGGCCGGCACTGCCGCCGGCATCCACCACGAGAGGCAATGATGCATACTCACCTCGGCCGCCCCTTGCCGCGAAGGCGGTTCTTCGCCTTGGCCGGCGTCACTGCGGGCACGCTCCTGAGTTCCTGCGCCGCCCCGCGCACCCCCGTTCCCGCCGCCACCGGCGGCGACCCCTGGCGCCGCTTCGCCGGCGCTGAAATCAACGTCATCTCCGAAAACACCGCCCCCACCGCCGCGATCGCCGCGGACCTGGCCCCATTCACGCAGCTGACGGGCGTGAAGGTGAACATCGTGAGCCTGGAACTGCAGGCCCTGGTGCAGCGCGTGGCCCTGGACATGGCCGGCGGCCAGGCCCAGTACGACGTCATCTACGCCGATCCGTACCAGGTCCTCGCCCCGTACCACGACGGCCTGGCAGACCTGCGCGAGTTCATCGACGACCGTACGTACCCACCGCTGGAGGGCGGGCTGGGCGACTTCGTCCCCACCCAGCTGGCCGCCGCGGGTTCCTTCGGCGACGGCGGCCAGGTGTACGCGCTGCCCTACGACGCACCAACCATGGTGTGGCAGTACCGCGCCGACCTCTTCGCCAAGTACCGCAGCCGCATGGAGGCCGAGCTCGGCTTCGATCCCACCCCGGGCCCGGAGCGCACCTGGGAGGAGTACCGGAAGATCGCCGAATGGTTCAACGGCGTGGACGACGTCCCCTACGGAACCGGCCACCAGGCCAAGCAGCACGACTCGCTCATGTGCGATTTCTCCAATGTGCTGTGGTCCTACGGCGGCGACTACTTCGAGAACGGCCAGGAGCTGGGACTCAAGGGAAGCACGACGCCGGGCCGTTGCCTCCTGCGCGAGCCCGCCGCCGTCGAGGCCGCTGAGTTCTACCGCTCGCTCGTGTCGATCGCACACCCCGGATCGCTCGGCTGGGACTGGGACGGCGTGGGCACGGCGCTGCGCGCCGGCCAGATCGCCATGGCCCCAAACTGGCACGAATACGCCGCCTCGAACGAATCCGTGCTCCCCGGCAAGGTGGAGTACGCGCCGCTGCCGCGCGGCCCGCACCGTTCGGCCAACATCTACGGCGGCACGGGCATCGGCATCAGCGCCAACTCCTCCGGCGCCCGCCGCGGTGCTGCCTGGCTCTTCGTCAACTGGGCCACCTCGCCGGGAACCCAGCTCTCCAACCTGAAGTCCAAGGTGGGCGGCGGAACCCCCACGCGGAACTCCCTCTACGAACTGCCCGAGGCGAAGGCCGCCATGCACCGCCCCTCCGCGCTGCCGAACATGCTCACCGCCACGGCAGTGGGCGCCGCCTGGGAGGCCGAACGGATCGGCCTGCGCCCCAAGATCCCCATGTGGAACGAGTGCGATACCGCCCTCTTCACCGAACTTTCCCGCATGCTCGCGGGCCAGCAGACCGCCAAGGACGCCATGAACCGTGCCGCCGACCGCATCGACCGCATTGTCGCCAGGGGGTGGGCCGCATGAGCGCCACCCGCACCGACGCACCCGCCAAGCGCGCCGCCGTCGTACGCGCTTCGGGCGGGAACCCCAGGCGCAAGGAACGCATCGGCTTCACCGGCTGGCTCATGGCCCCGAGCGTGGGGTTGCTCGGCCTGCTCTCGATCGTCCCGCTGGTGGCGCTGATCGCCATGAGCTTCAGCCGCGTGCGGCTGCTGGGCGGGGTCCGCTTCGAATGGGTGGGCCTGGACAACTGGGCCCGGGCACTCGGCGACCCCGAGCTGTGGAAGAGCTGGGGCCTGACCATCGGCTACTTCCTGGGAACGCTCGGCGTCGAAATGGCGCTGGGCCTGGCCATCGCACTGCTGATCTCCCGCGTCACCCGCGGCCGCGGCCCGCTCATGGTGCTGGTGCTGCTGCCGATGTTCGTGGCGCCGTCCATCGTGGGCCTGCTGGGCCGCTACCTGGTTGACCCCACCTTCGGGCTGTACGCCTGGTTCCTGCGGGGCTTCGGTTTCGGCGGGGACGTCCTGGGAAATCCGACGACGGCGTTCCTCGCCGTGACGCTGATGGACGTGTGGGAGTGGACACCGCTGATCGTGCTGATCGCCCTGGCCGGCCTCACCAGCGTGAACCCGTCCGTGCTTGAAGCCGCGGCGCTGGACGGCGCGGGCAGCTGGGCCACCCTGCGCCACGTCATCCTGCCCTCCATCTCCGGGATCCTGCTGGTGGCCCTGCTCATCCGCTCCATGGACGCCGTGCGCTACTTCGACATCATCACCGTCACCACCAACGGCGGGCCGGCGGATGCCACCAAGATCGTGCCGCTGCGGCTCTTCGAAACCGGCTTCCGCTTCTTCGACCTCGGCTACGCCGCGGTGATCGGCCTCATGATGCTGGCCGTCACCATCGCCGTCGCCCGCCTCTTCGTCCGCCTCCTCAATGGAAAGGCAGCCCAGTCATGAAGTCTCCACTCGCCCTCCGCGTGCTGGGCACGGCCGCCCTCGCCGCCGTCGTGCTCTGGACCGTCGTTCCGCTGATCTGGATGCTGATGGGCTCCTTCAAGTCCACCGCGCAGGTGACCTCGCCGGATCCGGTGTTCTTCTTCCTGCCCACCCTGGAGAACTACGTGCGCCTCTTCACCGGCGCCAACAACCTCAGCCCGTACCTGCTGCACTCGGTGGTGGCCGCCGTCGGCTCCTCCGTGATCGCCACGGTGCTGGGAACACTGGGCGGCTACGGCCTGTCCCGGACCAAGATGAAGGGCAAGGCCTCCCTCTCCTTCTGGTTCATCTCCACCCGCATGGCCCCGATCGCCGCCGTGGTGCTGCCGCTGTTCCTGATGTTCCGCCTGGCCGGACTGGTGGACACGCTGCCCGGCCTGATCCTGGCGTACCTCAGCTTCAACCTGCCGTTCGCCGTGTGGATCATGAGCGCGTTCTTCGACGGCGTGCCGCCCTCGCTGGAGGAATCGGCCCGGGTGGCCGGCTGCACCCCGTGGCAGGCGTTCTGGCACGTGGCGCTGCCGCTGTCCAAGGCCGGGCTGGTGACGACGGCGGTGCTGTGCCTGGTGTTCGCGTGGAACGACTACGCCTTCGCCACCATCATCTCCGGCCCCAACTCGCAGACCCTGCCGATCGCTGCCACGCAGCTGGTGACGCAGACCGGCGTCGACTGGGGCCAGCTGACCGCCATCGGAACCATCGTGGTACTCCCGATGATCCTGGCCGGCATCGCCGTCCGCCGCTGGCTGGTGACCGGCATGACCCTGGGCGCCGTCACCGGCGAATAACCCCGTTCTTGAAAGGAAATCCCATGGAAAACCCCTCAGCCGTGCTGCACGCCGCCGGCGAGCTGCGCATCGAGGAGCGCCCCGTCCCGGTCGCCGGGCCCGGGCAGGTGCTGGTGCGCGTCGAGGCCACCGGCATCTGCGGCTCGGATGTGCACTACTACGAGCACGGCCGGATCGGCGACTTCGTGGTCAACGCGCCCATGGTGGTGGGCCACGAGTCGGCCGGCACCGTGGTGGCGGCGGGCGAGGGCGTGGACCCAGCCCGCATGGGCCAGGCCGTGGCCCTGGAGCCCGGAGTGCCGTGCCGACGCTGCCATGAGTGCCGGCACGGGCGCTACAACCTGTGCCCGGACGTGCAGTTCTTCGCCACCCCGCCGGTGGACGGATCGATCGCCGCGTTCGTGGCCATCGACGCCGACTTCGCCCACCCTGTCCCTGCCGGGTTGGAGCTGGAGCAGGCCGCCATGGCCGAGCCGGTTTCCGTGGGCGTGTGGGCCGCGCGCAAGGCCGGAATCGGCCCGGGGGACCGGGTGCTGGTGACCGGTGCCGGCCCCGTGGGCCTCTTCGCCGCGCAGGTGGCCCGGGCCTTCGGCGCCTCCCACGTGGCCCTGACCGACATGAACGCCTTCCGCCTGGCCACGGCCCGGGAGCTCGGCTTCGCCGCCCACCGCGCGGACGAAGCGCTGGCCGGGGAGTTCGACGTACTGATCGAATGCTCCGGTGCCCAGGCCGCCCTGACCGCCGGCATCAACGCCCTGGCCCCCGCCGGCCGCGCCGTCCTGGTGGGCATGGGCGCGGATACCGTGCAGCTCAGCGTGCCCCTCGTCCAGGGCCGCGAGCTCAGCATCACGGGCATCTTCCGCTACGCCAACACCTACCCCACGGCGCTCGAGCTGCTCGCTTCAGGGCAGGTCCGTACGGACGCGGTCATCACCCACCGCTTCGCCCTGGAGGACACCGAAGAGGCCCTCACCCTGGCCCGCCGCGAGCCCGAATCACTCAAGGCCGTGGTTGGTCCGGTAACCGCACGCCCGTGACCGAGGTGATCGGCGTCGACTCCTCGACGCAAAGCACCAAGATCCTGCGCGTGGACGCCGAAACCGGCAAGGTCCTCGCGCAGGGGAGCGCCCCGCATCCGGATGGCACCGCTGTCGACCCCTCTGCGTGGCGGGAGGCCCTGCTCGCTGCCGCCGGTTCCGATGGAACCCACGACGGCGAAACGTACGACGGCGGCCTGCTTGCCGGGGCTGCGGCCGTCTCGGTTGCTGCGCAGCAGCACGGCATGGTCGCCTTGGACCGCGACGGCGAGCCGGTGATGGACGCACTGCTGTGGAACGACACCCGCTCGGCCCCGCAGGCCGCCCGGCTGCGCGAAGCGTTCGGCGAGGAATTCTGGGCGGGGGAGATCGGCGTCGTGCCGGTCCCTTCCTTCACCATCACCAAACTCGCGTGGCTCCGCGAGGAGCGCCCGTCGCTGGCAGATCGCGTGGAACGCGTGCTGCTGCCGCACGACTGGCTGACGTGGCAGCTCGCGGGCCGGCCGGTGGAGGCGGTCACGGACCGCTCGGACGCTTCCGGTACCGGCTACTACTCCGTCCCGGAGGGCCGCTACCGGCACGATGTCCTGGAGCACGCCTTCGGCCGGGTGCCCGAGCTGCCGCGGGTACTGGGAGCTGCGGAGGCCGCGGGCGAGACGTCCGGCGGGGCGCTGCTCGGGCCGGGCTGCGGGGACAACGCCGCGGCTGCACTGGGTTTGGGGCTGCGGCCGGGCGACGTGGCCGTGAGCATCGGGACCAGCGGCACGGTATTCGCCTCAGCCGCCTCGTCCCGGCCTGATCCTTCCGGGGCGATCGCGGGATTCGCCGACGCCACCGGCAAGGGCCTGCCCCTGCTGTGCACGCTCAACGCCGCGCGGGTGCTGGACGGCACCGCGCGCCTGCTGGGCCGATCCCTGGAAGAGCTCGACCGGCTGGCCTTGGACGCCGCACCGGACGCGGGCGGGCTGGTGCTGCTGCCCTATCTCGACGGCGAACGCACCCCTGACCTGCCCGGCGCCACCGGCACGCTGCGTGGCATGCGCCTCGCCAATCTGGGTGCCGAGAACATGGCCCGGGCCGCGGTGCTCGGCGTGCTGTGTTCGCTGGCCGAGGCCCTGGACCGCCTGCGCGCGTCCGGGGTGCCGGTACGACGCGCGGTGCTCACCGGTGGTGCCGCCCGCTCCCGGGCGGTGCGGGAGGCAGCCGCGGAACTGTTCGGCGTCGAGGTCTCCGTTCCGAAACCGACGGAGCACGTGGCGCTGGGCGCGGCCCGGCAGGCCGCCTGGGTGCTCTCCGGCGCCGCGGAACCGCCCGCATGGGAGCCGCCTAACGGCACCGTGCACGCGCCCTCCGGCGCCGCCTGGGCCACAGAAGTGCGCGGCCGCTACGCCGAAGAACGACTGCGGGTGTACGGGGTGTAGGGCGCTACCGCGCCCGCTCCACCCGGCTTTCGTCCCACACGGGCTCAGCGGATTCGTAGACCTTGCCGTCCGAGCCGAATACCAGGAAGCGGTCGAAGGACTTGGCGAACCAGCGGTCGTGGGTCACGGCAAGGACGGTGCCTTCGAAGGCGTCGATCGCGCGTTCCAGGGCCTCTCCCGAGTGCAGGTCCAGGTTGTCCGTGGGCTCGTCCAGGAGCAGGAGCGTGGCGCCGGAAAGCTGCAGCAGCAGGATCTGGAAACGGGCCTGCTGGCCACCGGACAGGGACTCATACTTCTGCTCGGCGGAGCCCACCAGTCCGTAGGAGTCCAGGGCGCCGGACGCGGCTTCGCGGCCCAGGCCGGAGCGGTGCTCATCGCCGCGGTGCAGGATGTCCAGCAGGGTGCGGCCCATCAGGTCCGGCCTGGAGTGCGTCTGGGCGAAGAAACCGGGCCGGATGCGGGCGCCGAGCTTCACGGTGCCTTCGTGCGGCACTTCGGCGATCTCGACGTCTGACACCGGCAGGTGCTCGCGCTCTGGATCGGTGCCGCCCGCGGCGAGCAGCCGCAGGAAATGGCTCTTCCCGGAACCGTTGGAACCGAGTACGCCCACGCGGTCGCCGAACCAGATCTCGGTGGAGAACGGCTTCATCAGTCCGGTGAGTTCCAGCTTCTCCGCCACCACGGCACGCTTGCCGGTGCGGCCGCCGCGCAGGCGCATCTGCACGTTCTGCTCCAGCGGCAGGGCCTCGGGCGGGCCGGCTTCCAGGAACTTGGCCAGGCGGGTCTGGGCGGCCTGGTACTTGTTGGCCATGTCGGAGCGGAACGCGGCCTTGGTCTTGTACATGTTGACCAGTTCCTTGAGCTTCACGTGCTCTTCGTCCCAGCGCTTGCGCAGTTCTTCGAAGCGGGCATTCCGGTCCGCACGGGCCTCCACGTACGTGCCGAAGCCGCCGCCATGGATCCACGCGCCGGCGCCGTTGATGCCCGGCTCCAGGGTGACGATCCTGCCCGCCGCGTTGTTGAGGAGTTCACGGTCGTGGCTGATGAAGAACACGGTCTTCTTCGACTCGTTGAGCTTGCCTTCCAGCCAGCGCTTGCCGGGGACATCCAGGTAGTTGTCCGGTTCGTCGAGGAGCAGCAGGTCATCCGGGCCGGCGAAGAGCGCTTCGAGGACCAGGCGCTTCTGCTCGCCGCCGGACAAGCTTGAGGCGCGGCGGTGCTGGGCCTTGTCGAAGGAAATCCCCAACGCGGCCATGCAGACCTCGTCCCAGACGGTCTCGACGTCGTAGCCGCCCGCATCTCCCCAGTCCACGATCGCCTGGGCGTAGCGCATCTGGGTGGGTTCGTCGTCGTGCTCCATCATGGCGAGCTCGGCGTCCTCCACGGCCTTCGCGGCGGCGGCGAGCGCGGGCGGCGCGGCGGACACCAGCAGGTCACGCACGGTGGAGTCGTCCCGTACCTGGCCCACGAACTGGCGCATGATGCCCATGCTGCCGGAACGTCCCACGGTGCCTTCGTCCGGCGTGATGTCCCCGGCGATGATCTTGAACAGGGTGGTCTTGCCCGTTCCGTTGGGCCCGATCAGCGCCGTCTTGCTGCCGTCCGGGACCTTGAAGGTCACGCCGTTGAGCAGCTGGGTGCCGTCGGAGAGGAAGTAGTCGATGCCGGAGACGTCAATATGGGCCACCGCCCCATCTTCCCACGCGGCGGGCAAGCCCCCGACGACGGCCGGTCACCTCACAGGCGACGGCCGCCGTCGTTTGATGAGCCCCAGCACGCAGTCCAGCGCGACGAACGCGAGCAGGCTCCAGCCCAGTAGGGGCAGGAAGATCCCTACCGCCACCATCAGGGCAATCACGGCAAGGACGCCGGCCCGCGGACCGTTCAGGAAACCACCGCGCGGCGCGGGGCCGAAGGCCCAGGCGCTGCCCCTGGTGGGCCGCCGCTTCCACCACATCACGTAGCCCCACACGATCATGGCGCAGAGGCCCGTGGCCACGAGGAACAGGAATATCTGGTTCGGCAGGCCAAACAACAGGCCCATATGGCCCGCGATCGCCCAGCGGGTGAGCTTCGCGGCAGGCCCGAAATCATCGAAGTCGGCGCGGCTGGTCACCGTTCCCGCAGCGGGATCCACGGCCACCACGCTCGCCGTTGCCGACCATTCCCTTCCGGCCTCGGTCACCGTCCATGCCTTGTGCGGACCCGTGGGGACGGCGATGTCGATCATGCGCGCGGTGATGACATCGGCCCGCGCGATGCGCAGCACCTCGTCGAAGCTTTCCGGGCGGACCGCGGCATTCCCGGAGGCATCACCACCGTGGCCGGAGTGTTCGCCGTGGCCACCATGGTCCGCGGCATCGTGTCCGGGGAGGACGGTTGAAACCGTGGGCGTGGTCCAGCCGAGGGCGCCGCGGAGGGCCGTGATGTTCTCCCCTGCGCGGGCGGACCAGCTCAGGCCGCTGGAGGAGAGGAACAGGAAGGCCACCAGCAGCACGGCGCCGGTGGTGCCATGGAGCCGGAGAATCCGGGACCTGCCGGAAGTGGCCCGGCGTACCGGGTCCTGGCGCGTGCCCTCCCGGGTGCGCTCCCGCCGTCGTCGGTCCAGCCAGAGCAGCAGCCCGCCCAGGGCGACAAGCCACAGCCAGGACGCCGCCAGTTCGCTGTACATACGGCCCGGCTCACCGAGGTTGAGCGAGCGGTGAAGGTTGGAGATCCAGGTCCGCAGGGGCAGGGAACCGCTCCCGCCGTAGCTGGGCAAGTCGCCGCGGATCTCAGCGTTCCCGGGGTCCAGGAAGATCGTCCGGAACTGAGACTCACCCAGCGACGGGTCCGCGAACAGCACCCTCGCGGTGTCCTCCGGCCCGGGCGCCGGCCGCACGGACACCGGAGCCGCCCCCTCCATGTGCTCGACGGCGGAGCGCACCTGGGCGGACAACGGCAAAGGCTCCGGCACCGGATCAACGTGGAGTTCCCGCGCGTACAGCACCTTCTCCAGCTGCGGGGTCAGGGCGTACAAGCCGCCAGTCACGGCAGCGATCAGGAGGAAGGGCGCCGCCAGGATTCCGGCATAGAAATGCAGCCTGAGCAGGAAGGCCCGGAACCAGGCGCCGCCATTCACGGGCGGGGAGGAAACAGACTGCTCCGGTACGGCGTCTCTGGTGGATGGCTGCATGGCGGAATCTGCCCCCCTAGTACGAATTCCCCGAGCAACAAGCTCAAGGCAGACGTTAGGCAGGTCAAGAATTGTCAGTCAACAAGCCTGCGGCGGCGCCTCACCGCACGGCCGACTGCCGCCGTCGGGCGAACTCCGGAGCGTGCTCCGGCCGCGGACCGAAGGCGATCAGCAGCGCCGGCAGCTTGCGCAGCGCCGGGACGTGCCGCACCAGGAAGACAAGGGGCGACGGCGGCCCGCTCGCCTCGCCGGACACGGCCGGGCCGAAGATGACCTTGTGGAGTCCGCGCTGGATGGCCTGCAGGACCACCGTGGGGAACCAACGACGGCGCTGGACGGCCGCGAGGTCCTGCTCGCTGAGCGTTCCGCGCAGCAGCGGTCCGGCGAGGCGGGCCGCTGCAGCCACGGCGTCCTGGATGGCCAGGTTGATGCCCACGCCGCCGGCCGGGGACATGGCGTGCGCGGCGTCGCCGATCAGCAACAGGCCCGGTTTGTGCCAGCGGCTGATGCGGTTCAGCTTCACGTCCAGCAGGTGCAGATCGTCCATGGAGCGGATTTCGCCCACCCGGTCCGCCAAGTCCGGGCGAAGCCGGGCCACGCGCTGCCTGAAACTCTCCACGCCCTCGGCCCGCAGCTGCGGATCCTTGCCCTTTTCGGCGAAGTAGGCGATTTGGTAGAACTCCCGGCGGGTCAGGCTGAGGAGGACCTCGCTCCCGGCGAATCGCGGCACCAAGGTGGAGATCTGCGCCTGCTCGTCCTCGCTGCGCGAGAGCCGGAACCACCACGTATCGAACGGCACGGGGAACTCCTGTGGCACCAGCCCGGCGGCGTGGCGCAGCACCGAGCCGCGGCCGTCGCAGGCCACGGTGAGATCGGCCAGGATGGCTCCGGTGCCGGTTTCGGCTCCCGTTTCGGGGTCACGGGTGCGGTAGGAGACGCCGGTGACCCGGCCGCCGTCGTTGGCGCCGTGCAGCAGGCCGGTGGCTTCGGTGTTCATCCGGAGGGTGAAGCAGGGCTCTTCTTCGGCGGCCGCCGTCAGGAAATTCAGGAGGTCCCACTGGGGGACCATGGCCACGTAGTCGTAGGGCGGGTTGAGGCGGTCGAAATCGGCAAGGGTCACTTCGCCGCGTGGCGTGGGCAGCCGGAAGTTCCCCAGCTTGTTCTGCGGCAAGGCGCGGAAGCCGTCGCCGAGGCCGAGTTCGTCCAGGAGCCGGATGGTGGAGGCGTGGACGGTGTCGCCGCGGAAGTCGCGGAGGAAGTCGGCGTGTTTTTCGAGGACGGTGACCTCGACGCCGGCCCGCGCCAAAAGGAGGCCGAGCATGATCCCCGCGGGACCGCCGCCCGCGATGACGCATGTTGTGGTTTCTGTCTGTGTATCCGGCTGGTGCACGGGACCTCCCCAGTGGCCGTGAACGGCCGGGTCGTGGCCGGCCGCGAATTCAACACGTGATGAATTTAAGTGTGCACAGTCCGGAAGAGATGTCCAGAGGCGGGTGCCTGCGAGCTGGAATCAGCCCTGCAGCGCCGGCCGCCGCTGTTCCCAGGGAAGCAGTGCCTCGACGGCGGCGCCCACCCGGAAGACGGCGGCGTCGTCGAAGGGGTGCCCCACAATCTGCACACCTGTCGGGATGCCGCACTCCGCCATCCCGCTCGGCACGGCGAGCACGGGGCAGCGGTTGGTGATGTTGAACGGACCCGTCATGTGCCCTTGCCAGTAATGCTCCAGGTGGACCCCTCCGGCGTCGATTCCATCCAGGTACGCACCCTCCGCTTCCAGCGCGGGAACCGCCGACGCCGGGCACAGCAGGGCGTCGAAGCCCGCCATCGCGGCGGCGAGCTGGGCCTGGATCTGCGTTTCAGCCCGGATGCCATCCACGAAACGGTTCGCTGCCGCGGCAGCTCGGGCGTCGGCCATGAAGCGCCGGGTGTAAGGGGCCAGCTGGTCCTCGGTTCCGGCAGTTTCATCTTCCATGGCCGGCCCCAGCAGGTAGCCGAAGTGCGTGAACATGGTCCGGCTGATGAACTCGGTGGTCCACGGCAATTCGATTTCCTCCACGACGGCGCCGGCCTCCCGCAGTGCCGCGGCCACCGCGCGGGTGTTGGCCTCGACGTCGGACGCCACGGGGTAGTTGCCCAGGCGGATACAGAGCGCGATGCGCATGCCCCGCGCTGCCTCGGCCCCGGACGCCGGAACGGCCACGGGAGCCCCGTCCGCCAGGGAGGTGTGGTCGCCCGGGTGCCGTCCGGCCATGACGCCGGCCAGCAGGGCGGTGTCCGCGACGGTCCGGGCCATGGGGCCGTCGCCGCGGTAATGGTCCGCGGACAGCGGCGCCAGCCCGGGGATCCTGCCGTACGGCGCCTTGAAACCCACAGTTCCAGTGAACGACGCCGGCAGCCGGGTTGAGCCTGCGATGTCCGAGGCCGTGGCGAGCGGAGCCAGCCCGGCGGCCAGGGCGGCTCCGGCACCACCGGAGGACCCGCCGGGAGAGTACCGGGTGTTCCAGGGGTTCCGGGTGACGCCCCAGAGCGGGCTGTGGGTGATGGTGGCGCAACTGTATTCCGGCGTGGTGGTGCGCGTGTGGATGATCCCGCCGGCGGCCCGGATGCGCGCGATCACGGGGTGGTCTTCCGTGGCGAGCGTGTCTTTTTGCGCGATCAGGCCCTGGGACAGCGTGTGGCCTGCAAGGCCGTGTTTCTCCTTGGCGGCCACCGGCAGGCCGAGCAGCGGGGTCAGCCCGCGGCCCCGGGCGTAGGCCGTGGCTGCCTGGCGGGCCGCGCGGAGGGCCGCCTCGAACAGGGTTTCCGTCAGGGCGTTGATACTGCCGTTGACCTGCTCTGTCCTGGCGATGACGGCCTCCATGAGTTCCACGGGGGAGAGCTCGCGGCTGCGGAACATCCGCAGGGCGGTCGTGGCATCGAGGTAGTGCAGCTCGGAATGCGCCGCGCTCATGCGAGGGCCCCCGCCACGAGTTCGCGCGCCACTCCGGTAAGCATGTCCACCCCGGTGACCATGTCGCCGTCGGTGGAGAATTCCCGCTCGCAGTGCGAAACGCCGTCCACGCTGGGGATGAAGAGCATCACCGAGGGAACCATCGTGTTCAGGGCAACGGAATCATGCCCGGCCATGGTCTGGATCCGGCGTGCGGTGAGGCCAAGGTTGGCCGCGACCTTCTCGGACAGCTCCAGGCCGGCCTCGGGGAAGCGCCGGATCGGCCGGATGTCGAAGTCCCGGACGTTGACCTTGATGTCGTGCTCCTTGGCGAGCGCGTCGATGTCCCGCAGCAATGTGGCACGCGCCGCCCGCACGATGTCAGGGTCGCCGGAACGCAGGTCGGCCACCAGGTGGACCCGGCGGGCCACGACGATCGGCGAGTTGGGCTCCAGCGTCAGCTGGCCTACCGAGGACACCAGCGCCTCCTCGGCGAAGTCCTTGGTGACGTCATGCACCATAAGGATGATCTTGGAGGCGGCAACGAGTGCGTCGTGCCGGTCGGCCATGGCCGTCGCGCCGGTGTGGGACTGCTCGCCGAGGACCTCGATGTCCAGCTTCTGGGTGTACCAGCTGGAATCCACCAGGCCGATCGGCACGCCTTCACGTTCCAGGATGCGGCCCTGCTCGATGTGGATTTCGGCGTAGCCGGCCGCCTCCGGCCCCTCGTCCGTGCCGAGGTAGCCGATGCCTTCCAGGGCCTCGCGGACGCTGGTGCCCGCCAGGTCCCGGACCTCGAGCATCTGCTCACGGTCAAAGAGGCCCGCGAACACCGAGCTGCCCATGATGCTCGGGGCGAAGCGGCTGCCTTCCTCGTTGAACCAGTTGACCACCGCCAGGTTGTAGCGCGGCGCGGCACCGGACGCGGCTACCTCCGAGTCCAGCCTCTTCGCCGCGTGGAGCGCCGCGATCACGCCGTAGGCGCCGTCGAACCGTCCGGCGAGCGGCTGGCTGTCCAGATGCGAGCCGATCAGGATGTACGGCGCGCCCGGAGTCCACTCCAGCAGCCCGAACATGTTGCCGATGCCGTCAACCCGAAGCTGCCAGCCGGCGTCGCGCACAAAATCCGCAAACCAGGCCCGGGTCAAGCCGTCCTCGGCGGTTGCGGCCTGCCGCTCGACGCCGTTGTTGGGAGTGGCGCCGATGATGGCCACGTGGTGGAAATCCTTGAGGAAGGCATGCGTAGTCATGGTGGAGTCCTTTGCTGGAGCGGAAAACGGTCTTAGCCCAGGCGGCCGCGGGTCTCGGGCACTTTGGTGAGGGTGACCAGGAGAAGTACGACGGCGGCCGCGGCCGCCATGTACACGCCCGGCATGTGCGGGACGCCGCTGACCCCGACCAGGGCGGTGCCGACGAACGGTGCGGTGCCGCCAAAGAGTGCGTAGGCAGCGTTGTAACTGACGGCGGCGGAGGTGAAGCGGGTCTTCGTGGTGAAGACTTCGACGAAGAAGGTGTAGCAGCCGCCGCCATAGACGCAGAGCGCCACGACGAAAAGCGACTGGCCCAGCAGTGCAAGGCCGATGTTGCCGCTGGTCACGAGCATGAAGCTCGGCACGGACAGCACCGCCAGGACCGCGGAGCCCGCGATGAGCATCGGCTTGCGGCCGAAGCGGTCACCCAGCCGGCCGCCGATCGGCAGCAGGACCGCGTAGAGGGCCAGGGCCGCGGCGTTCACCAGGAGGGACTGTTCGCGGCTCAGGTGGCCCGTGGTCTGTACATAGGAGACAAAGTACGCGGACAGGAAGTAGAAGCCCATGGCCGTCAGGCCCATGACGAAAATGACCTGGACCATGCGGAGCTTGTTCTCCCGGAAGGCCTCACGGACGGGGCTGAATTCCTTGGTACGGCCGGCCTGGGCATCCTTGAAGGCTTCACTCTCCTCGGTACGGCTGCGGATCCACACACCGACCATGGCCAGCGGAAGCGCCAGCAGGAACGGCAGGCGCCAACCCCAGGCCATGAAGGCTTCGTTGGGCATGGACTGGCTAAGGATCAGGATCATGGTGCCCGCCACCACCGAGGGCAGGGCCGTGGCCGCGATGGTGATGTTGAGCCAGAAGCCCCTCCGGTTGACCGGGGCGTGCTCGAACACGAAGGAGGGCGCCCCCACGGACTCGCCGCCGGCGGAGAAGCCCTGGATGAGCCGGCACAGGACCAGCAGTGCCGGAGCCCAGGCGCCGATCTGGGCGTAGGTGGGCAGCAGGCCCATCAGGGCGGTTGCGCCGCCGATCGCCATGAGCGTGATGGTGAGGACCCGCCGTCGGCCGATCCGGTCCCCCAGCGCACCGAAGAACAGCCCGCCCAAGGGGCGGACCACGAAGGCGACGCCGAAGGTGGCGAAGGTGGCCAGCATGGCGGTGAGCGGGTTGCTTCCCGGGAAGAAGAGCTGGGAGAAGACGACGGCGGTGAGGCCGTAGAGGGTGAAATCGTAGAACTCGATGAACTGGCCAACGCTGCCGCCGGCCAGCACCCGTTTCTGCATGGCGGTGGTTTTGGGCGGCGTGGTGCCGGACTTCAGGGCGGAGCTTTCGGCCGGGGTTCCACTGACACTCTCGACGTACTTCAGGACCATGGGATGTCTCCTTTGAAGGGGGTGGTTCCACGATCAGTGACGCCGGTCACATCTGTCTAATTGATTGTTTTTAGCCGTCCGATAGTTTTCCTTTATGCGACCGGCTACGGCCCTTCGTCGTACACCAGCTGGCACGTTTCCTCGAAAGCCAGGACCCGGCGCGTTGCCTGGACTCCCTCGGGGCGGACAACCATCACCTCGATCGGCGGGAACGGATCCGTCAGGCCCAGCGGAACAACATGCCCTCCCGAATACGTGGTGTCACTGCGCAGACGCTGGTTGAGCACTGCGTAGCCGTGGCCCTTGGCCACGAACGACCGCACCGTTTCATAGCCGGAGAAGCGGTGCCGGACATTAGGCACGATGCCCGCCATGGCATAGAGCTGCTCGTAGTACTCGCGGCTGTGCGGCAGGTCCAGGACCACCGACGGTTCCCCTTCAAGCTCGCGCAGGGAGACCTCCCGCCTGCCGCTGACGGCCAGCGGATGCCCTTCATGGAGCAGGACGTGCGGAGGAATCCGCTCGAGGACTTTGTAGCTGAATCCTTTTCCCAGGCCGAGGCCGTACATCAGGGCGACATCGCACTGCCCGTCCAGCAGAAGCTCCTGCAGCCGCGCGAGGTCGGCCTCCACAATGGAGACATCCACCGCGGGATACCTGGCCTCAAAGGTTTGCAGGATGGCCGGCAGCCGGAACGGCGCAAGCGGGGCGAAGACCCCCACCTTGAGTTCGCCGGAAAGCGCGGTGGCCATGCCGCGTGCGGATTCGTACAGCAAGTCCGCCTGCTCCAGGAACGACTTGATGTCCTGCGCGAACTGCTTCCCGCTTGGCGTCAGGCGGATTCCACGGGTCCGCTGCCGCACAAAAAGCTGGGTGGCGAGGCTGGCCTCCAACTGCGCCATGGCGGTTGAGAGGGCGGGCTGCGTGACGTTCAGGACTCCGGCGGCGGCCGTCATGTTCTCCAGTTCGGCCACCACCGCGAAGTACCGCAGCTGGGTCAGGGTGAAGGGCTTGGCCATCAGTCCATGCTCCCACTCCCGCCGCCCCGGCAGGCGATTCGCCAATATGTGCACTACAATGCACATATGCACTTAACGAGGAGGTCCTGATGCTCGCGGTCCTGCGGAACACCACCTACCGGCGCCTGTTTACCGCGCAGATCGTGGCCCTCCTCGGCACCGGCCTGCTCACCGTGGCGCTGGGCCTCCTCGCCTTTGACCTCGCCGGAAAAGACGCCGGCGCCATCCTCGGCACGGCCCTCACCATCAAAATGGCCGCCTATGTCGGCTTCGCCCCGGTCATCAACGCCGTCACCGCGGCCCTGCCCAAGAAGCCCGTCCTGATCGGCGCCGACCTCCTCCGCGCCGCGATGGCCCTCTGCCTGCCGTTCATCACCGAGGCCTGGCAGATCTACGTGGTGATCTTCCTGCTGCAGTCGGCCTCGGCCACCTTCACCCCGGCCTTCCAGTCGCTGATCCCGGCCGTACTGCCGAGGGAAAACGACTACACCCGCGCCCTCTCCCTGTCCCGCCTCGCCTACGACCTCGAAGCCCTCGCCAGCCCCGCCATCGCAGCCCTCCTCCTGACCGTGCTCAGCTACAACACGCTGTTCCTGGGGACCGTGGCGGGCTTCCTGCTTTCCGCGCTGATGGTCGCCGGAACAGCGCTCCCGGCCAAAGCGCTCCCGACGGCGGCGGGCGGCGCCGTGCCAAAAAGCTCACCGGCGAACAGCGCGCCGCCGGGCAACGCGCCGAAGGAGGCTCCGGCGTCGTTGTGGCACCGCACCACCCTCGGCGCGCGGATCTTCTGGCGAACGCCCAAGCTCCGCTCGCTCCTGGCCCTGAACCTGGTGGTCGCCGCGCCCACCGCCCTGGTGCTGGTCAACACCGTGGTGTATGTGCGGGAGGTGCTGCACCGGCCGGAGACGGACCTCGCCCTGGCGCTGGCATGCTTCGGAATCGGCTCCATGGCGGTGGCCCTCAGCGCTCCCCGGGTGTTGGAGCGCTTCGGGGACCGGCCGGTGATGCTCGCCGGCGCCGCCGCCATTCCGACTGTCCTGGCGGCGGTCTCGGCCATGACTTTCCTGACCGGTCCGGACGCGGCCTCCACCTGGCCCGTCCTGCTGCTCCTTTGGTTCCTGCTGGGCGCGGGCAACGCGACCATCCTGACGCCGTCGGCCCGGCTGCTGCGCGAAGCCTCCACCGAGGAGACCCGGCCGTACGTCTTCACGGCGCAGTTCTCGCTCTCGCACGCCTGCTACATCCTGACGTATCCGCTGGCCGGCTGGCTCGGCGCCGCGGCGGGCCTGGGCCCGGCTGCCCTCATGCTGACAATTGTTGCGATGATAGGCGGTACGGGTGCGTTCCTCTCGTGGCCAAAGAACCCCGCGCCACAGCGAGCGGAACCCGCAACCAGGAATCTCTGAAGCAGAAGGAGCGGGCCCTGTTGAGTAGTGCACGCCAAGCAAGCGGACAGACCACCACGCCCTCGCTCGTCCATGAAGTCACCCCGGACGCCGGCCTGTTGGACACCGCTGCCGCCACGCTGCGGATGCTCGCCGAACCGACCCGCCTCCACCTGCTGTGGCAGCTGACCACCGGGCCCAAGTCCGTCACGGAACTCACGGAACTGGCCGACGTCCCGCGCACCGTCGTCAGCCAGCACCTGGCGAAGCTGCGGCTCAGCGGCCTGGTGGACACACGCAAGGAAGGCCGGCACGTCATCTACTCACTGCACGACGGGCACCTGGTCCGGCTCATCCGGGAGACCCTGAACCACGCCGATCACCAGCTCACCGGCGAACCGTTTCACGAATAGCTGCCGGCCTGCCCGTTACGCCGGCGTCGGGAACGGTGTGCGCATCATGCCGGGCAGCTGCGAAATGAAGCTCAGGATGAAGATGAAGTAGGCAATGAAGACCAGGATTCCTACAACGACCTCGTACTGCATATGCGGTCAGTCCAGCCGCGATCAGAGCGGAAGCTGGTGGTCTTGGCGTTCATCCTGAACACTTCGTACCAGCCCCACCAGTCGCGGCCCAGTCGTTTTGGCCTGTTGCAGCTTCTCATCCAGGCGCTGTCGGTAGGCATCTAGACCTAACTCCATAAGAACTGTCACGGGGATATGCCATCCCCTACCCACCTTAGCCGCGCCAGATTCTTGAGTTCTTTCACGTTTTCTGCGGAACGTGGAGACCGAAATCCTGCAAACCTTGGCTGTTTCAGCAAGCGGTATCAGCGGGACCCCAAGCGGGTGCGCCATGACCTTCATTACTGCTTGTGAAGGCTTACCGGTGGAAGGTGTGGTCATTCCCCGGCGGTAATCGGCTGTCATGGGAAAATCAGCTTTTGTGCCCGCAATGTGGGCCGTTTTCGAAGGGATTGGTAAATGAAGACGTCAATGGGGGCGGCATGCCTGGCGGTTACGTTTCTGGCACTGACCGGATGTTCGGCACCTAGTACGCCACAGAACGTGGCAACATATGTGAGCCCGAAGAAGGAGGCGATCCAGAAGCTTGAGTATCAAGGAATCATTGCCCTCTTACGAGATCTAAACGGCTTCTACGATTCTTGGTCAGACGAAGACATCCGCACTGCGGTTGATGTGACGTGTGACGGGTTCGCGAGCGGTAAGAGCTCCAAGGATGTTCGAGACAAAGTCACGGATAAGTTCGGTGCGGAGTCGAACCGAAAGGCTTTCGAAGTTCAGCAGGTGATGAGCTCCTCCGTGGGAATTCGATGTGAGGAATACAAGTCGCTGAAGGATGAGATCGACGGTTGGGATGTTTCCCCCAAATCGTCCTAGACCCGATGCAGTCGTCAGAGATCCCTGACGGCGACCCTGACCTCACGAACCGCCGCGTAAAGGGAAATCCCCCGGTAGCGCCAACCTCCGGGGGATTTGCGGGTAGGGCCCGGGTTTGGGTATCAATTCTACGTCTAGGCAAGAAGGTGCCGAGAAAGCCAAGAAGTTAGTGATGGCCATTAAGCTGCGGCTTCAGGCAGCGGCGCCGCAATAGTCCACCCAGATTTTCCAGCAAAGACGCCTAGGACAAGATGGCAGTCCACTACACTGAGGCGGTGACGAATAAGCTTGGTTCTAGAGTTTTGCTTTTCGGAATCATTGTGACCGCAGTATTGATGGTCCTCACCTTGACTGTACTGGCCGGTGTGCTTATTGGAAAACTGCAACCGGCGGCTGAAACGAAGAATAGCACCAATAACGAGACACAAACGGAAGTCTCCGCACACTCTGAGGTCGGGCTGCCCGCTCCAAGGAGTCAGACGTCATCGACGCCAACGCAACCAAGCCCTGCCGTCATGCCTACTGGGCGTGACGCAGCACCTGTCGTGCAAGAGCCAGCCCCTTTACCAACAAAGCAGGACCCGCCTGCCACAATCCCGGCACCCGCGCCAGCGCCGGCGATCACTACCATTGCACCGTCGCCGAGCCCGACGTGCCCTGCGGATGCAGGAGTTTCACTCTCCATCGACAGTGTCGATCTGGTTTATGAAGGGCACGCTATGGATGAGTATCGGATGAGATTAAGCCTGACTAACCGAGTGAATGCCCCGGTGTCCTTCAGAGTCATCGACTCAATCAAGATCACCAGCGTGCGTGCGGACGGCGCAGAAACTACTGCGGGATTTGTCACTCTTGAGAACACTTATGAAATCCAGCCGGGCACATCGACAATCGTTGTTGAGGCGCCACATGCCCCGACGACCTATCACGGTTTCGGATCGCCAGTCGTAATGTTCAAGCTCAGCGGCAAAGTATGGGTAACAAACAGCTACCCCGATCAGCTCAATCGAAGCCTGTTCTGCGAATACCGCGACGTCGCATTCGGAACGCCCATCAAAGGGTCCTGGGGAAGCTAAAGTCGCGGCCGAAAGACGTACCAATGGCGTAACCGGGATCCGATGATCAGCTGCTATCACTCGTGTCAGCAAGCCTTGGTCAAAGCCAGCTCATCCTAATGAGTGGTCGCCCGCCCGAGCAAGTCCCGCAGAGGACTGCAGCAACGGCCGAATACGGGCCACTGCCTATCAGTCAAGACATAGGTACGCGACATCCATCAAGCATCCGGGATCCACGCCGATCACCAGCGCACCGGCGCACCGTTCCACGAATAGGACGGCCCGAACTAGCCCGCGGCGGTCAGGAATTCCTTCAGCAGCGGTCCGCTGGTGGTGGCACCCAGGCCGCCGTCTTCGACGAACACGGCCACGGCCAGGTCGCCGTGCACGGCGACGATCCAGGCGTGGGTCTTGGGAGGGTTGTCGTTGCCGAATTCTGCGGTGCCGGTCTTGGCGCCCACCGGCGCACCGGGCACCTCGGCCAGGAATCCGGCGTGGCCCGAGGTGACCACGGCGCGCATCATGTCGCTGAGGGCCGCGGCTTCGGCTTTCGTGACGGGCTTGGCGATCGCGGGTCCGGTCGGTGAGGCAGCAGCGGAAGCAGTGCCCGACGACGGCGAGGCGCCGTCCGCGGGAGCGTCACCGCCGGGGGCTGCACCGGCGTCGGGATTAAGGACCAGCTGCGGTGACACGGGAGCGCCATGGCCCACGGAGGCGGCCATCACGGCGGCGGCGAGCGGCGAGACGAGCACCTTGCCCTGGCCGATCATCGAGGCTGCGTGTTCGGTGCCTTCAGCGGTGCCGGGCACGGATCCAAGGAAGGCATCGGCGCCGAGCTTGGGCGCTTCCACGGCCAGGCCCAGGGAGGTGGCGGCGGATTCGAGCTGCGCCTGGCTGACCTTGTCCCGGGCGGCGATGAAGGCCGTGTTGCAGGAGTGGGCGAAGGCGTCCCGGAGGGTCACTGAACCAAGCGACGAGGCCGGGTAGCCTTCGGCGTTCTTGAAGGTGCGGCCGTCCACGGTAAGGGTGGGCGTGCATTCGACCTTGGAATCGGGGGTCATGCCGTTGCGGAACATCGCCAGGGAATCGACCATCTTGAAGGTGGATCCCGGCGCGTACTGGCCCAGCATGGCGGTGTTGTAGCCGTTGCTGCCGGGGCCGGACGCGGCGGCGAGCACGGCGCCCGTGGAGGGGCGGATCGCCACGATGGCCGAGGCCGGCTTGATGTCCTCCAGGGTGCTCTCGGCGAGCTGCTGGAGCTTGACGTCCAGCGTGGTCTTCAGCGCCGTGCCGTCCTTGGCCGGGACCTCGAACAGCGTACGGGGTTCCCCGGTGGTTCCCTCAGCCGGCGCAGTGCCTTCGGGCGGCGTGGTTTGGCCTTCAGCCGGCGCGGGAACCGCATCGATTACCAGTCCGTCCTTGCCGCGCAGCATGGAGTCGTACTTTTCCTGCAGGCCGCCGCTGCCCACCACGTCCCCTGCCTTGAGGGCCCCCTTGGACTTTTCGATCTGCTCTGCGCTGGCCTGGCCCACGGAACCGAGAATGGGGCGGGCGAAGGTCCGGGTGGGCGCCAGGGGCATGGTGTCCGGCAGGGCCACCGCCCCCGGGATCGCCTTCAGCTTGGCCTCGGTGATCTCGGCGGTGAAGCCGCGCAGCACAATGCCCTCAACAAAGGCCTGCGGACCAGAGGCGGCCGCCTGCTTCGCGTAGGCCTCCACGTCCAAGCCGGCCAGCTTCGCCAAGGCCCGGGCCGAAGAATCCACCTTGGCGGCGTCCACCTTGGTTTTGTCGATGCCGACGCGCATCACCTTGCGGTCCAACACAATCGCAGTGTCGCCGGCGCCGAGGATGCCGCCGCGTTTGGCGCCGAGGATGGACATGTCCAGCACCTCGCCGTCCTTGAGCTCAGGAGCAAGCAGCGCAGGGGTCCACTGGACGGTCCACTTGTCGCCGGACTTCGTCAGCTCTGCCTGGGAGGTGTATTTCCATTCGGAACCGCCCAGCTTCCAGCTGTAGTTCAGCGGCACAGAGGCTTTGTCGCCGTCGAGCTTCAGCTCACCGGCCTGCACGGACGGCTTCACCTCGCCCAGGTCTGCGAACACAGCCTTGATCTGCTCATTCGCGGCCGCGGAATCCTTGCCCTGCAGCGTCACCGAAGAGAGGTCCAGCCCGGCCAGCGAGGACGCCAACTGCTTCGCGGCGCCCTCCGCCCCGGCCCGGCCGTCGTCGCACGCGGCAAGCGATCCGGCCAAAAGAAGGGCCGTCAGTCCAGTTACAAGAGTCTTTGTTTTCCCCACCCGCGCCATTATGCCGTGTCCGTCCGACAGAAACGGACACGGCAGCGGCGGCCGGGACCTAGTCTTGTTGTCCGCGCCGATGCAGTAAAACCCTGTACGCCACCGCACATACGGTGAGGACAAGGGATCCAGCCAGAACGGGAGCCAACAAGTATCCCCAGCCCTCGTGTCCCAGCAGGATCGCGATCGGCGTCCCGCCTGCCGGCGGATGGATGATACGCAGCGCGGCCATCGCAGCCATCGCCGCCCCCACGGAAAGCCCAAGGCTCCACCAGGCAGTCGGCAGGAACGCATGTGCCAGTACCCCGCAAAACGCCGAGACCAAGTGGCCACCGATCACGTTCACTGGTTGCGACAGAGGGGCATGAGGCAGGAGGAACACCAGGACACAGGATGACCCGAACGCCGCGATGAGGATCGGCGTGCCCACGGCGTCGCCGGTCAGGGCAAGCACTGCGATGGTGAGTGCCCCTCCAAGGGACGCCGCGAGCAGCAACGGCAAGGGCATACGTGGTTGGGTGGGCATCGCGGCTCTTTTGATGCGCCGCGTCAATGGATCTCCGTTGCGAAGCTGTGCGGGCGGGGTCTGGACGGCGGGGTCTGCGGCAGGCACGACGGCGGTCCTTTCAGCGTGTCAGGGGCGCGGCCCCTTTCGCTTCGGGAACCGCTCAGGACGTGTGGGGTCGGGAGGTAGGAGGAACAGGGGAAGAACGGACCCGGGGCGCGTACCGGGGGCTGTCCGTTACGGCGCGCGTGGCGGGCAGGAGGGCCCGGACCAGCACCGGAGCGGGATTGCCTGCAGGGAGGACCACCGCCAGAGGCGTGGATACCGCCGGTTCGACCAAGGGCAGCACCTGGATGGACGGGTCATCGAGGCGGGCGGCAACTGCAGGCTCCGGAACCACCGCAGCCCACAAGCCCGAGTCGACCAGGCTGAAGAGGGCTTCGTTGGAATCCGCTTCAACCCGCGGACGCACCTCCAAGCCGGCCGCACGCCATGTTTCGTCGGCAATCTGCCGGGCCCGCATGTCGGAAGCAAGGAGGCCCAACGGCACCTCGCTCAGCATGCGGCCGCTGACGGCGGCCAAATTTTCGTCGAACAAGCCCGGGGCAGCAACCACCACGTTCGTGACGTCGCCCAGCGGCACAGTCACGATGTCCGGCCCGTCCGCAGCGGAAGGGTGGATGATGCCCGCGTCGAGCTCGAACGCGCGCACCCGCGCCACAACATCCTCACTGTTCAAACCCGTCTGCAGGGTGGATTGCACCAGCGGATGAGCCGCAGCGAGCTCGGACACCACCGCGGTGGCTACGGCGATGCCGGCCGGAATCGTTCCAAGCCGGGCGGTCCCGCTGAGTTGTCCCCGCGCGGCGGCGGATAGCTCCGCGGTCAGGGCGGCCTGGTCCGCTACCAGGCGGCGTGCCCACGTCAGTGCCATCTCTCCTTCGGCGGTCAGCCCCTCAAAGGCGTGGCCGCGCCGGACGAGTGGCACCCCCACCTCGATTTCCAGCTTGCGTATCGCTTCGGACAGCGTTGAGGGAGAGACGAAGCATGCTGCGGCGGCACGACCGAAGTGCTCTTCGCGGGCCAAGGCAACGAAGTACTGGAGTTGGGTCAGGAGCATGGAATCCCGTCTGTTCAGGGAAAGGAGCGGTAGCGCGAACCGGCGGCACCGCGGCTGTACCGCCGGGTCCGTCCGTACCAGCGTAGGTGGAGAGGACCGTCAAGCCGGTTCTCTCCACCTTTACCGCCTGGAAGGATCCCAGCGTCACCGCCCCTTGGCTGGCCGGGCCTTTAGCCGACCGTGGCCTTGTCGCCGTCGTGCTTTGCGTAGGAGTGGGCACCCGTTCCGGCGTAGTCTCCGCCTTCCACGATGATGTACTCAGGACGGATCTGGCGGCCTTCGAAGAAGCATTCCAGGATCTCCCGGGTACCGGCAGCGTACTTGGCCTGCGAGGGCAGTGACGTGCCGGAGGTGTGGGTGGTCATGGCGTTGTTCGGCATGGTGCGCCACGGGTGGTCTGCCGGTGCGGGCTGGGGAGCCCACACATCGCCGGCGTAGCCGGCCAGCTGTCCGGACTCAAGGGCGCGGACGATCGCGTCGCGGTCGGCGATGGCGCCGCGGGCCGGGTTCACGATGTAGGAACCGCGGCGCATCGTGGAGAGCAGTTCGTCGTTCAGCAGACCCTCGGTTTCCGCAGTCAGCGGCGCGTGCACGGTGAGGATGTCAATGTGCTTGACCAAGTCCTCGATGTTCTCGTGGAACGTGAGGTTGTACTTCTCCTCATATTCGACGGGGAGGCGGAAGCGGTCGGTGTAGTGCAGGTGCACGCCAAACGGGGCGAGGCGCTCGATCACGGCGCGGCCGATCCGGCCCGCGGCGAAGATGCCTACGTCCATGCCCTCGAGGTCATAGGAGCGTTCCACCGCGTCGGCGATGTTCCAGCCGCCGTCCACCGCGATCCGGTGCTGACGCACGAAGTCGCGCACCAGGACAAGGACCTGCATGACGGTGTGTTCGGCAACGGCGAGGCTGTTGGAGTACGTGACCTCGGCGACCGTAATGCCGTATTCGTTGGCAGTAGTGAGATCCACGTGGTCGCTGCCGATGCCGGCCGTGATGGCGATCTTGAGGTTCTTCGCCTTCGCAATCCGCTCCGGGGTGAGGTAGGCGGGCCAGAACGGCTGCGAGATGATGACGTCCGCATCAACCAGTTCCCGGTCGAAGTCGGAGTCCTCCCCGTCCTTGTCGCTGATCACGACGAGTTCGTGGCCGGCTGCCTCAAGGTACTTGCGCAGGCCCAGCTCACCGGAAACCGATCCGAGCAACTCGCCCGGGGTGAAGTCAATCGCCTCAGGGGTGGGGAGGGTCTGTCCGTTGGGGTAAGGAGGAAGCACTGGGATGGTGTCCCGGGCGTAGTCCTTGGGATTGGTGGGGTAACCGTTTACGGGATCCGGATACAGGACAAGCAAGACCTTGGCCATGACGCTTCTTTCATGTTCATCACGTGACCTTCACGCTGATTTCAGCCTAGGAACGCTCTTGTTCGGTGTCCATGAGGTAGATCCTTACTTTCATTCGGCTTTGCCGAATGAAGCCGGCAAAGCGCGGCGCCCTAGAGCTCCAGGTCCACCAACATCAGCCGCTCCTCCGTGGCCACCAGCAGCCGATCCAAGCCCAGCCACTGGACGCGGACCGCCCCGCCCGGGTCAAAGGAAGCAAGGGGTTTACCGGGCATCCCCGGCAGCATCCGCTCGACGCCCCAGATGGCCACCGAACCTTCCGTGCCCGCGCTTGCCACGATGCCCACGCGGCAGTCCCGCCACGCGAAATGTTCAATGCCCTCATGCGCCGAAAGCAGCCGCGGCTTCGATCCGGCAGGGCTTTCGCCGCCGAAATCCCACACCGTCAGGTCCCGCGAGCCGTTGTTGGCCAGCCAGCGGCCCGTGGGATCGAAGCCCAGCTGGGTCACTTTCCGGGGGTATCCGGGCATGTGCAGTTCGAGCTTGCCCTGGGTTTTCCAGACGTGCACGGTGGCGTCCTGGTTTCCCGTGCAGATCCAGCGCCCCGTGGAGGCGGCGGCGACGGCCAGGTGCGAGCCACCGTAGCGGTAGCCGTGGACGGGCCGCTTCGAATGGCGGGCGTAGATCTCCACTCCGCCGTAGCCGCTCACCGCCACTTCGCGCTGCCGGGCCAGCCAGGTGACGCCCGTGATGGTGCTTCCGGCGGCGTCGGGCTGCCAGGCGAGGCTGCCGTCCGGTGCGTGCACCACCAGGCGCCGCCCTGCCGCCACGGCCAGCCTGCCGTCGTCGGCATAGGCCGCCCGGGTGCACCAGCCGGCGGCGAAACGCTGCAGCCCACCGTCTTCCACCCCGTACAGAAGGTAACCCCGTACGCCTGTGGCGGCGAGGCTGCGGCCGTCCGGCGAGAAGGTGACGTCCGTGAAGCTGTCGACGTCGGCGTCGGGCTGCGCGGTCAGGGAACCGTTCGCGAGGGAGCGCAGCTGCAGGGTTCCGTCCACTCCCGCGACGGCGACCCGTCCGGCCGCCGTGCTGGCCGCCAGGGCGGCGGTCCGGTCAGCCAGGGGCGCCTCCCATACGACCCTCATGCTGCGGCTCCGTCCAGGCATGCGGCGAAGCCGGCTTCCAGCGCGCCCCGGTCCAGGTGGCGGCCGATGAAGACCAGCTTGTTCATCCGTTCTTCGTCCTGCTCCCAGGGCCGGCCGTCGCTGCCGTCGAACAGCATGTGCACCCCTTGGAAGACGTAGCGGCGGGACGATCCGGCGAGGTTGAGGATGCCTTTGGAACGGAAGATGTCCGTGCCCTTCTCGCGGAGGAGGACGCTCAGCCAGGCATCCAGCCTGTCGCCGTCCACTTCCCCGGGCAGTTCGATGCCGACGGAGGTGACGCTGAGGTCGTGCTGGTGGTCGAGTTCGGTCAGGAAGGCCGGGTCTGCTTCCAGGACGCGGTCCAGGTCGAAGGCGCCGACGTCCAGGATCGCGGCGAGGTCAACCTTCGCGTGGTCTGCGGGCAGGATCTCCGCCAGGGCGTTGATGCCGCGCAGCCGTTCCGTCACCGCCGCGAGCCCGTCCGCCGTCACCAGGTCGGTTTTGTTCAGGATCAGCCGGTCGGCAAAGGCCACCTGCTCCACGGCCTCGTTCTCCACGCCGTCGGGCTTCTCCTCATTCAGGTGATCCAGGACGTGGCGTGCGTCCACCATGGTGATGATCGCGTCCAGGCGCAACTTGGCCCGGACGTCCGGGTCCACGAAGAAGGTCTGGGCCACCGGGGCGGGATCGGCCAGGCCGGTGGTTTCGATGAGGATGCGGTCGAACTTGTCCCGCCGGCGCATGAGCGTAGTGAGGATGCGGATCAGGTCGCCGCGGACGGTGCAGCAGATGCAGCCGTTGTTCATTTCGAAGATTTCTTCCTCGGAGTCGTACACCAGGGCGTCGTCGATGCCGACCTCGCCGTACTCGTTCTCGATGACGGCGATCCGCTGGCCGTGCTCTTCGCTGAGGATCCGGTTGAGCAGGGTGGTCTTGCCCGAGCCGAGGAATCCGGTCAGGACGGTGACGGGGACGCGGGGATCTTTCATGCGGTGACTCCTTGAGGTCTGGAGGAAAGGGATGGACGCAGGCGTTGAAGCGCGCCGCAGGCCGCCACGGTGGCCACAGCCACGACGGCCACGGCCGGTCCGGCGGGAACCGCCAGGTGGTAGCTGAACAGCAGTCCGCCGAAGCCGGCGCAGACGCCCAGTACGACGGCGAGGATCAAGGTTCCGTTGAGGGTCCGGGCAAGCAGTTGGGCCGCCGCGGCGGGTGCCACGCACAGCGTGACGGCCATCAGCACGCCCACGGTGGTCATGCCGACGACGACTACCAGCCCGAGGCCCAGGACCAGGGCGCTGTCCAGCAAGGTGGCGTTGATGCCGAGCGAGCGGGCGTGCGAGGGGTCGAAGGTTGTTGCCGTCAGCACGGGCAGGAAAACCACCACCAGGAGGACCACGACGGCGGCGAGCCCCCCTTGCAGGGCGACGTCACCGGCGCTGACAGTCAGCGGATTTCCAAACAATACGTGCGAGAGGGTGCGGGGATCGGAGCCCAGGGACACACCGATCACCCCCAGGGCGAACAATCCCTGGGCGGAAACCCCGATGGCGCTGTCCGGGGACAGCCGGGTGCGGGCCAGGAGGCCGGAGACCAGCAGCGCCATGACCACGGCGGAAACCACGCCGCCCAGAAGCAGGGAGAAACCCAGCAGGGACGCGGCGGCCACCCCGGACAACACCGCGTGGCTCATGGCGTCCGTCAGGTACACCAGCCCGCGGTGCGTGGCCCACACCCCGGCAAGCGGTGCGGCGATGCCGAGGGCCAGGGCGCTGACCATGGCGCGCTGCATGAAGTCGAGGGACAGCGGCTCTGAAAACCACTCCCAAACGGGCACGGTCATGCCGCGGTCCGCGCGGCGGCGCCCGGAGCGGCACCCCCGCCGCCCAACGCAGCCGCGTCCAGCACCTCGCCGGGCGCCCCTTCCGCCACGACGCCCTTGTTCAACAGGATCACCCGCTGGAACACCTCCCGGGCCACCGCGGGGTCATGGACCGCGGCCAGCACGGCAGTTCCCGAGTCCGCCAGCCGCGCAAGGCAGGCGTTCAGGACCGAAGTACCTTCGGCGTCGAGCCCTGCATACGGCTCATCCAGCAGGAGGACCGCCGGCCGCTGCACCAGCGCCCGGGCCAGGAGGACCCGCTGAGCCTGGCCGCCGGACAGGGTCCGGAAGGGCGTGTTGGCCAGGCGGGCGATACCCAGGGTGCCCATGGCGTCGGCGATGTGCCCGCGCTGGTGCCTGTCCGGCCGGGACCACCATTTCCGCGGGTGGAGGCAGGCGGTGGCCACCACTTGGCTCGCGGAGAGCGGAAGGCCGGTCCGGATGCGTGCGCGCTGCGGAACGAGGGCGAGTCCCGGGAAGGGTGCGGTCCGGATCCGTCCGCAGCAGGACACGGTTCCTTCGTGCGGCAGGAGCCCGGCCAGGGCGTTGAGCAAGGTGGATTTGCCGGCACCGTTGGGCCCCATCAGCGCGGTCAGTTCGGATGCGGCGAGGGACATCGTGACGGACTCGACGGCGGCGTGCCCGGCGTAGCGGACGGTGACCCCGGAGGCGGAGAGGACAGCGTCCATCACCGGCAGCCCAGGCCTTGGCGGAGCTGCTCCCCGTTGTCCCGCATGACGCTGATGAGGTCCTTCCCGGCACCGGGGTCGAACTCCAGCGCGGACAGCGCCCGCGTCTCGGCGCCGATGCTTTCGGCCACGGTTTCCGCCAGCGCCGGGTTCAGTTTCTCTTCCAGGAAGACGGACCCGACGCCGGCCGTTTCGGCTTCCCGGGCGATCTGCGCGAGGGTCTTGGCGTCCGGTTCGTCGTCGGGGGAGATCCCGGCAATGGGTATTTGCTTCAGGCTGTACCTGTCCGCGAAGTATCCGAAGGCCGCGTGCGAAGTGAGGAGCGTCCTGCGCTCACAGTTCCGCAGCTTCGCCGCCAGGTCACGGTCCAGTTGCTCGAGTTCGGCAAGCAGCTCCTTGAGGTTTGCCGCGTAAGCGGCGGCGTGCGTACCGTCGGCCGCTGACATGGCCTCGGCGGTCGCTTCCGCCATGAGTTTCAAGCGGACGGGGTCCAGCCAGACGTGCGGATCCTTGTGCTCGTGGTGGTCTCCTGCGTGCTCCGCACCGTGTTCCGCGCCCTCCGGAGGGTCCAGCAACTCCAGGCCCGGGGAGCTGAGCAGATCCACGGCGGCCGTTCCGGCCGGAAGGTCTTTCGCGACCCGTTCCACGTCCGGCTGGAAGTCCGATCCCAGGTAGAGGAGCACCTTGGATTCCCGCAGCTCCTGCAGCGCCTGGCCGCCCAGGGCGAGGTCATGGGGTTCGATGCCCACGGGTGTCAGGCCGGTGACATCCGCATCCTCGCCGCCGATCCGCTCCGCGAGGAACTGCACCGGGTAGAAGTTCGCCGCGACTTTCAGCGTTTGCCCGTCCTGACCAGAGCCCGGGGACCCCGCCGCAGGCGGAGCGCAGGCGGCCAGGGCCACCACTGCGGGAAGGGAGAGAAGCGCGGAGGCGCGGCAGACCACGCTGCGGGAAGGAAGGGGCATGTGCCCACTCTAGCCTTGTTGAGAATCATTCTCAACAAGGCTCATCTCGGGCGTGCCGTTCCGTCTTCAGCCGCTCAACGCTTCCACGGCGCCATCAGCCCTGCTGCGAGTCGAGCCAAGTGCGCCAGCTGTCGTGATCCAGAAGGGCGGGAAATGCACCCGAAGAAAGCTGTTCCTGTCGCACCGCTTCCGCCGGCGCGAACAGAGGCGAGCCGTCTGCCGAACGCACCGACCACTCGAGTTCCTCGTCCGACGCGGTGATCAACTGCATCAGCGGAAGCGCGTGCGCGAAGGACGATCTTCCTAGGAACCATGCCCAGGACTCACCTGCCCAGCTCAAGCGCGTGCCCCCGGCATCGGAAGAGACCTCGACGCCCGGAACCTCGCCGCAAGACGCCACCCTGAGGGCGGGAGCGAGCGTCGACCGCAGCAGTTCGAGCATCGGAAGGCGCAGCGCGTTCGACCGCATGACCGTACGCGGAGCTCCGCGGTCCCACACGCGCCACTCGAACAGCTCCTCCTCGGGTTGTGCAATGGCGTTCCCCGAGAAAAGATCCCCCTGCTCCAGCACACTGTCGCGATTGACGAGAGCCCTCTGCTCCACGGTCAGGCCGAGAGCGCGCAACGGTGGCCAGGACAGGATCTCCCCTGCCACAGGAACCGCGTCACGTCCAATGTAGAGTGTGGGCGTCGGCACCGTATCCGCCATCCGCGTGATCATCGCCCTTCCTGCTGCTCGTTCGTCGTTCGGCTTCCTGAGCCCGGCAAGGTCGCGCGGGTAGTACTCGTTGTCGCGGAACGACGCATCGCCGAGACCCAGCGCCTTCACCACTCCGAGAGTCTCGAACGCCCAGTACCCGTGATACTGGCGCTTCTTGACTTGCTCGTGGCCGCCCCAGCCCCAGCTGCCCTTCCAGGCTGAATACCAGGAAGAGAGATACTTTGCGACGGCGGGCGCCGCACCCGAAGGGCCTGCGTCGAAGGCAGCATTGAGCTTGCCAACGATCTTCGGGAACGCGAGGGCCTCGCCCACCGGATGATCGGGGCGACGCGACGCGATCAGCCGATCGAGCAGCTGATCGCCCCAGCCGAACTCGACCGCAGCCACCGCCCTGTCGAAGATCGCATCGTCGACATCGAACGCCAGCGCCAGCGCCACCAGCAGCAGCCACTCACGATAGAAGTCCTTGTCCTTCCCAAAACCGAACCGCGTAGCAAGATAGTCGGCGGGGACGTGAGCTAGTGACAGACGGCGAGCACGCTCGGCCGCTAGCAGCAAGACCTCGAACTCGGCGCGCAGTTCTGATGCTGAAGCGCCCTGTGCGTAAAGACTGGCGAACAGATCCCAGCGCTGCTTCATCGCGTTGCCGGCCCCCAGGCCGAGGATCTCGGGCTTGCGGAACGATTCGAGAGGGCGCGCCAGCCGCTCATCTGTGCTTCCGCAAATCCCACGGAGGTACTCCACGACACCATCGAAATAGGCCTGGTCGGCCCTCGTGTCACGAACCATCTTTTCCCCCATCTCTGATCAAGGCCACTTCTCTGAACAAGGCCACTGATCCGACCTTCGCCGGATTGGCGTGGACCCTTCGCATTGCTTGTTGAGTGTAGTTGTTGTGTCGCTTTGCTCGGCGGCACACCCGGGGCGCCGACGGCGGCAGGCCACCTCCGCGGGGAAGGTGGCCGGCCGCCGTCGGGCAGTCAGTTCAGCGAGCAGTCAGTTCATGGAACCTCAGGGAGCGCAGCTGAACCTGGCGTCGCCCCACACGCCGTGGGCGCCGTTGATGGAGCCGGAAGGCTCAACCACCAGTTCCACGTAGGACGCCCCGCGCAGGTCCACCGTCACGGATTCCGGGGCGAAACCCGGCGTGTAGGTGCGGGACTGGTACTTGTTCACGCCGTCGGCATTGACCTTGAAAATGATGTTGCCGCCGAAGCCGCTTTCCAGCCCCACCTGGGCGGTGAACGAGGTGCATTTTCCGCCCAGGTAGTAACTGATGCGGGACAAAGCGTGCACGCCCAGGCCCTTGCTGAAGACGGGTTCCTTGCCGGTGGCCGGGTCGGTGTAGTTGATGGCCAGGGGCTTGTCCGGGGAGGTGGCCGAGTCCTTGTTGGCCACGTTGAGGCCGATCACTCCGTAACCGTTGACCGCGTCCACCCACGGAGTTTCCGAGGCGTACACGTCGCCGCTTGGCGCGGCCGGCAGCGGCCAGGTGGCCACCTTCCAGTCGAAGAACTTCACGCGGGTATCGGTGGGCAGCGTGACCGAGGCCAGTTCCTTGCCCGGGTTCAGGCGGACGGTGTTGGCGAAGGCCTGGTACTTGTACTGCGTGTATTCCGGGGAAGGGCCGTTGGCGTTGTTGCGGCCCATCTCGGATACGGCCACCACGGAGCCGCCCAGTTCGCGCGGCTGGAGCCAGTTGGGGAAGAAGATGGACTGCTTCTCGCTGGATCCGTCCGCGTAGTTCAGGGTGAGGACCGGGCTGGTGCCGCCGCCGACGGCTGCCGAGCCGAGGACCGCCAGGTGCGTTCCCTTGCCGCCCAGGGCGATGGTCTGCCCGGACAGCGCGACGGCGTTCGGCACGTCCGGCCCCACGGCCGGCCAGGTGAAGTCCACCTGCTTGGGCGTCCCGGCGTGTACGGTCACCGTGCTGCCGGGCCGCACGCCGCCGGCCGGAATGGGCGCGGTGGCGAGCTGTTCGGCCGCGAAGGTGGCCCCGCCGCCGTCGAAATTGCCCAGTGCCTTATTGGCCACCGTGGTGACGGAGATGTTGTTGTACGCCGCGGCCAGCGAGCCGTACGCAACGTAGATCTGGTTCGCGCCGGCTGCCGTTTGCGCGGAGCCGTCCGCAGCCGTGTACGACGCCGAGAAGCGGACGGTCTGCGGGCCCGCCTTCGCGCTGGAGCCGGGTGAGACCACGAACGTCGCGGTGGCCTGCTGGCCGCCCGCCACAGTGGCGGCGGTGTCTCCGGTGGCGTTCTTGACGGTCCAGCCCGCGGGCAGGACGGGGGTGATCCTGACGTTGGACTTTGCACCCTTGCCGGTGTTGACGAACGCCCCGGTGACGGTGGTGTCCTGGTCCTGGAAGACCTGCTTTCCGGTGGTGACGCGGAGTTCGGCGGCAAGGGCGTCCTGGCTCGCACCGCCCAGGGGACCGGCCTGCTTCAGGAGGACGGTGGCCGTCTTGTCCGAGGCGATGGCCCCGGCTTTGACGTGGACGGTGCCGTTGTTGGCCGGATCGAAGAACCAGCCGGTGGCGGCGGCGTCGAAAGCGTCCTTCCCGCTGAGCTTGGGCAGGAGTGCCGCGCCCAACCGGACCTCCAGCGGAGCGGCACCCGCGTGCACCTTGAGCTGGTACGGGCGGGCCGCGGCCTTGCCGGAGTAGTTGCCTTCGCGGGCGCCGATGGTCACGGAAACGGTGCCCGGGCCGTAGTCCGGGGCCTCCACGTCGAAGCGCTGGCGGGACGCCTTGCCGTCCTTGTATTCGCGGGTGACCTTGTCATCTTCGTAGAGCGTGAAGCTGTTCTTGCCCTTGGCGTAGACGTCCAGGGTGATGGGTGAATCCTCCGGAACCAGCGAGGCGTTGCGGGCCACGATTCCCTGCGGAACCACGGCGCCGGCCCGGACGAAGACGGGGAGGCGGTCCAGCGGGGCCTCGTAGCCGTTGAGGATCTGGCCGCCCTGGTAGAGCTTGCCGGTCCAGTAATCCACCCACTGCTGCCCGGCGGGGAGGAAGATCCCGTTGCGGACGTCGGCCTGGGTGAAGACGGGTGCCACCAGGAAGTCCTTGCCGAGCATGAACTGCTTGTTGGCCTCGTCCCCGTAGGACCACTGCTGCTCCGGGAATTCCAGGGCCATGGAACGCATCATGGAGACGCCGGTGGCCGCGGATTCCTGGGCCAGGGTGTAGATAAAGGGCATCAGCTGCTGGCGGAGCTGCAGGTACTTGCGGTTGATGGCCGTGGCTTCATCGCCGTAGAGCCAGGGCCGCTTGTCCTTCGGCGCCCACCCGGACATCGAATAGAGAGCCGGGGCAAAGGCCTTCCACTGCAGATCGCGCACGTAGGACTCGGGGGAGCCGCCGAAGATGCCGTCCACGTCTCCGGTGGTGAACGCCAGGCCCGAGTTGCCGGCGCCGGTGAGGGCCGGGACCTGCCAGCGGACGGCGTCGAGGTTTCCGGAGTGGTCGCCGGTCCACTGCATGCCGCAGCGCTGGGAACCGGCCCAACCTTCGACCATGAGCGAGGTGCCGCGGGCATTGGAGTACTTCTCGATCCCGCCGTGTGCGGCCTCGCAGCCGGTCAGTGCCTGGCGGTATCCCTGGCCCACCCAGGCGACGTCGAGCTTGCGCAGGCGGATGCCGGCCTGGCCCACTTCGTATTCCTGGTTGGTCAGGGAACGCTGGGTCCAGAGGCCTACTTTGAGGTCCGTTTCCTCCTCGATGTTGGCCACGGTTTCCGGGAGTTCCTGGTACTCGCAGCCGTAGCCGTCGTTGACCAGCATCCAGCCGGCGGGCATGTCGTTCTCCACGAACTTGCGGGCGGTCTTGATGGCGTCCGGGGTGCGCTGCTTGGCGCCGTCCGGATCGCCGTAGCCGGAGGAGGAGTAGTCCGGGTTGGAGCGGTTGTAGCAGTCGGCGTCGCCGTATTCCAGGGCGTAGACGGGCGGCATCATGGGCTTGCCGGTCAGCGTGGTGTAGGCGCCCAGGGACTGCTTGTAGTCGCCCACGAAGTAGTAGGCGTCGAAGCGTTTCTCCTCGTGCGTGGTGCTGGGCTGCCCGCCGAAGTCGTAGGAGCCGCGGGCGAAGGTGTTGCGCAGGACGCCGTAGCCCTTGGAGGACATGTAGTAGGGCACCGCGTTGGGGTAGCCGTCGTCGTCCCAGTCGAAGTTGCGGGCGATGTTGATCAGGGCGCCGGTGTGTACGGAGCGGCCGTTCTGCATGCCGCCGCCGATGAACTGTTCGCCGTCCTGCGGCTGCAGGTGCTGCGTGGCGGACTTGGCGCCGAACGTGATGGGGGCCGATTCGGCGAAGACCAGGGAGCCGTCCGCGCGGCTGACCTTGAGCTGGGTGGTGGCCTTGTTGATTTCCAGGGTGACCTTGGCGGTCCTGATGGTGAGCCATTCGCCGTCTTCGACCGTGACGGCCGCGCCGGCGAACTTGTCCTTGCCAACCACGATGTTGGCAGTGCGGGCCGGGTCTCCCTGGTCAGTGTTGGCGGGGTCCGTGAATTGTCCGGAAGGGTCTGCTTCAAGGCGGAAGTTGACCTCGTCCAGGAAGGTCACGCGGAGGGCACCGGATTCCGCAGCGAGGTCAACCACGTTGTTGCGCTGAGTGAATCCGGTGATCTTTCCGAGGGGAACGCCTGCGGCGTCCACGGGGACTTCCGGGGTGACGGGCTTGACCACCGAGGGGTCGCCCGGGGCGGCGGCTGCGGGTCCTGCGAAGACCAGGCCCGGAAGGGACGACGCCGAGAGGACAGCTGCGAGGGCAAGGGCGGTACTCCGGTTCCTGAGCAGGCCGGATAAGGGAAACGGCATGGGACTCACTTTCGAAGATGACTTTTTATGATCTAACTCACAGTGAAACGTTCACTAATCGTCATCTCGCGGGAGCCGCAGGTCAAGCTTTCCACCAAAAATGCACACGATTCCGCCCAAAAACACACACGAAAGAACTGCGGCTCAGGAGTCCCGGATGATCCGTTTCTGCCGCGCCACGGAGATGGCGGCCGTGCGGTTGTCCACGACGAGCTTCCCGTAAATGTGGACCAGATGCGTCTTCACCGTGGCCTCGGAAATGAAGAGCTGCCTCGCGATCGCCCGGTTGCCGAGGCCCGTGGCCAGGAGTTCCAGGATCTGCAGTTCGCGCGGGCTCAGGGCGGTCTCCGGATTGCGTAGGTGCCCCATGAGCTTCGCCGCGACCCCGGGAGCCAGGGCCGTCTGCCCGGCCGCGGCGGACACCACGGCCTGGCGGATCTGTTCCGGCGGCGCGTCCTTGAGCATGTAGCCCGCAGCCCCGGCTTCCACGGCTGCAAGGATGTCGGCGTCGGTGTCGTAGGTGGTCAGGATCAATACCGGCGGCGGAGGGCTCCCGGCCTCGCCGGCCTTGATCCTGCCGGTGGCCGTAACACCGTCCATCCCGCCGCCCATCTGCAGGTCCATCAGCACCAGGTCCACGGGTTCGCCCAGGGCGTGCAGCCGGGACAGTTCCGCCAGGGCGGCACCGCCGTCGGCGGCTTCGGACACCACGGTGACGCCGTCAAAATCCGCCAGCATGGCACGGAGTCCGGCGCGCACCACGGGGTGGTCATCCACCAGGAGGACGCGGATATCAGGCACCGGGCGCCTTCCCTTCCGACAAGGGGAGACGGACGGCCACCACGGTGCCTTCGCCCGGCGCGGATTCAATGTCCAGGGTGCCGCCGAACGCGGAGAGCCGCTCGCGAAGACTCATGATTCCCACTCCGCTGCCGTCTGGCCGCGCGGCAACGGACAGCACCGCCGCGGGGTCGAAGCCCACGCCGTCGTCATAGATGTCCATGGTCACCTCGGCATCCAGGAAGGAAAGCGTGACGACGGCGGTGCGCGCCCTGGCGTGCGCCCAGACGTTCGCGAGGGAAGACTGTGCCGCCCGCAGCAGCGTGGCCTGGTACGCCTTGGGCAGTTCGACGGCGGTGCCCTCCAGTTCGAAACGGCACCGCAGTGACGTTCCCCGGGCCGCCGCCTCGCTTTCGGTTTTCGCGCACAGCCGCCGCAGCGCCTCCACGAGGCCGGACTCTTCCAACTCGGGCGGCTGGAGACCGCGGACGAAGCTGCGGGCTTCCTCGAGGTTGGCCGATGCGGTGTCCTGGACCGTCTGCAGGCGGCTGCGCACGGTGTCCCGGTCTCCGGCGTCGAGCGCCTTCGCGGCGGACCTGCCCATGAGGAGGATGCTGGAAAAGCCCTGGGCCAGGGTGTCGTGGATTTCGCGGGCCAGGCGTTCACGCTCGGCCAGCACCCCGGCCTCATGCTGGCTCCTGGCCAGTTCGGCCCGGGTGCGGCGAAGTTCTTCCGCGGCCACGCGCTGGCTCTCGGCCTCGAGGTACAAGGCGCGGTAGGCAAGGCCGGTGACCACGGCGAACGCGGCCCCGAAGACCGGCCCCAGCACCATCGCCAGCTGCAGGCCGCCGTCGCCAGTTCCACGGCTGTGGAACCACAGCGAGCCCACCAGCAGGGCGGTGCTGGCGCCGACGGCCGGCAGGGCCCAGCGCAAGGGGAGCAGGTGCAACTGCAGGAAGAAAAGAGGAAAGGCTACCCAAGCGAAGTCCGAACTCACCAGCAACAAGAGAAGCCAGAGCAACGTCACGGCGCCCAACCAGTGGAGCGCGAAACGGCTCGGATCAAAACGGGAGGGATCCACCGCGTGCCGCTTCTCCAGGAGAGTACCGGCCAGGTACACCGCGGCGAGCAGTACGGAAAGCAGCAGCCCCGCGCCGAGCCCTACCGGGGACGACGCAGCGATGAGCAAACGGACCACGGCCACCAGCAGCAGCACGGCGAAGCCCACGTGCAGGCTCACGCGCAGGACGCGCAGGATCAGCTCCGTGCCGCCGTGCTCGGGACGGGGCCCCTGCTGTTCTGCCATGCCTTCCAGAGTAGCCAGCGGCACCGACGGAAAAGCCTGATTCCCGCGCCGCCGCGGCTGAATCAACCAATTGGTTGATGCCGCGTTCAACCGCACGGCTCCGGCAGATCAACCCGGTGCGCGATCCCCTGGCAGCCCGCCGCCGGGAGAGTGGAAACAGACGCACACCGCCCGGCCATGGATGCCGGCACGAGCAAAGGATTCCGATGTTCCTCGCACTCCGCGACCTCCGTTTCGCCAAGGGCCGCTTTGCCCTCATGGGCAGCGTGGTCGCCCTGATCACCCTCCTGCTGGTGATGCTCTCCGGGCTCACCGCCGGCCTGGCGAACCAGTCGACGTCGGCCATCGCCGCACTGCCGGCGGACCGGATCGTGTTCGGCGCACCTCCGGGCGGCGAAGCGAAGGCGTCCTACACCGAATCCGAGGTCACCCCAGGGCAGCTCGACCAGTGGCGCGCAGAGCCAGGGGTTTCCGGGGTGAGCGCGTTGGGCATCAACCAGACCCGTTTCCAGTCGCTAGGCGATGACGGAGCGGCCCGCGGCACCGCCAATGTGGCCGTGTTCGGCACGGACGCCGCGGTTGCCGACCGCACGGCCCCCGCCCCGGCCCCGCTGACGGACGAAACCGTGGTGATCGGCGAATCCCTGGCCAAGGAACTGGATCTGGCGAAGGGCAGCGAGGTAGCGGTCTCAGGCACCACACTGACCGTCTCCGCCGTCGTCCCGGACCAGTGGTACTCGCATACCGGCGTCGTGTGGACCACCTTGGATACCTGGCGCAGGATCGCACACGCCGGAGCGGAGGAGGCCACCGTCCTGGCCGTGGCCTTCGACGCCGGAGCCTCCGTGGACGCCGACGCCGCCAATGCTGCGGCCGGCACGGTCAGCGCGACTCCTACGGAATCCTTCCAGGCGCTCGGATCCTACAAGAGCGAAAACGGCTCGCTCCTGCTGATGCAGGCCTTCCTCTACGGCATCTCCGCCCTGGTGATCGTGGCGTTCCTGACGGTCTGGACGGTACAGCGCACCCGCGACATCGCCGTCCTCAAGGCCCTCGGCGCCTCCACCGGCTACGTGCTCCGGGACGCGCTGGTGCAGGCCGGCATCGTGCTGCTGGCCGGCGCGGCTGTGGGCGGGACCATCGGTGGGGTGGGCGGCTTCTTCGCGGCGCAGGCCGCACCGTTCCTGGTCACCCCGCTCACCAGCATCCTTCCGGTGGCGGGGGTCGTCGTGCTCGGCCTGGCCGGGGCCGTCCTCGCCGTCCGCGGGGTCACCCGGGTGGATCCGGTGCTCGCCCTCGGCGGCAACTAGTCAGCTCCCAAATTCCTCGAAAGGCATATACCGTGACCACCCCGCTCAGCCTCGTCAACGCCACCCTCGAGTACCCGGACGGCGGTTCCACCATCACCGCCCTCGACTCCGTGAACCTCAGCGTAGGCGCCGGCGAATTCCTCTCCCTCGTGGGGCCTTCCGGCTCCGGCAAGTCCTCGCTCCTGGCGGTGGCGGCGACGCTCATCGCGCCTACTGCCGGACTCGTCCTGATCGACGGGCAGGACACCACCGCCCTCGGCCCGCGCGAACGCGCCACGGTCCGCCGGGAGTCGGTCGGCATCATCTTCCAGCAGCCGAACCTGCTTCCGTCGCTGACCGCCGTCGAGCAGTTGCTCATCGGCGAGCACCTGCGCGGCAAGCCGCTGCGCGCGGCACGTCAACGCGCGGCGGAACTGCTCGACGTCGTCGGGCTGGCCGGCGAGCTCGGCAAGCGTCCGCACCAGCTCTCCGGCGGGCAGCGCCAGCGGGTGAACATCGCGCGCGCCCTGATGGGCAGCCCGAAGGTGCTGCTCGTGGATGAGCCGACGGCGGCCCTGGACATGGAGCGCAGCGAGGCGATCGTGCGGCTGCTGCGCCGCGTCACCGATGAGTTCTCGACGGCGACCCTCATGGTCACGCACGACACCGAGTTCGTGCCGCTCACCGACGCCGTCGTCACCATGCGGGACGGACGGCTGGGGGCGCCGGTACGGAGCGCCGCTTAGGAAAAGCTGCGCGAGGCCTGGTAAACGGCCCTAACCCAGCAGCGCCTCGTCCTGGGCATCGTCGTAGGCGTCGCGTGCGGCGAGAATGGCGGGCACGTGGCTTTCCGCCCACTGCCGCAACTGCGCCAAGGGCTCCAGCAGGGAGCGGCCCAGTTCGGTGAGTTCATAGTCCACGCGCGGCGGCACCTGCGCGTGGATGGTGCGGGTGACCAGGCCGTCGCGTTCGAGGGAGCGCAGGGTCTGGGTGAGGACCTTCGGGGTGACCACGCTGACCATCTTGCGCAGATCGGAGAAGCGCACCGGGCCGTCGGCCAGCACCTGCACCACCAGTGAAGCCCACTTGTCCCCGATCCGCTGGAAGATCACGCGGGAGGGGCAATTAGGGTTCAGCACGTCGGCGGGCAGGGCATCGCCTGCGCCCTCAATAGTATCCACGGGGTAACTCAGTTCCTTTGAAGCTATCAGTATCAAATAGATACCGTCTTTTCCGTAGAGCAGGTTACCAACCCCGAGGAGAGACATGAAAATCGCAGTGTACGGCGCAACCGGCATGGTCGGCAGCCAGATCGTCAACGAATCCCTCAGCCGCGGCCACGAGGTCACAGCCATCTCCCGCAAGGGCGCGGAGGTTGCCGGCGCAACCGCGAAGGCCGCAGACCAGGCTGACGCCCAAACCTTCGCGGACATCGCCAAGGAACACGACGTCGTCGTGCTGGCCACCGGCCCCAGCCGCACCGGCGGGGACCACGGGGAGTGGCTGGATGCCATGGCCACCGCCTACAGCAACGCCGAAGGCACCCGGCTCATGATCGTCGGCGGCGCCGGCACCCTGACCATCGACGGCGTGCGCCTGCTCGACTCCCCGGAATTCCCCGAGGCATACAAGGCCGAAGCCACCACCGCAGCCAAGGCACTCGAGCTGGTCCGCGAGACCCCCGAATCCCTCGACTGGACCGTCCTCGCACCGGCACCTCTGATCCAGCCCGGTGAACGCACGGGCAAGTACAACACCGCCACGGACACCCCGGCCGGCAACGCCATCTCCACCCAGGACTACGCCGTCGCCATGCTGGACGAAATCGAGTCCCCGGCACACCGCCGGGCACGCTTCACGGCAGCCAACTAGGCGGCCGCCACAGCGCAGGTCGGGGCCGGGAACTTTCCCGGCCCCGACCTCGTGTTTTACGTGAACCTTCAAGTACATCGAGAGGAAGACCCATGGCCGGAATGAAACGACCCTGGATCCTGGTCGCCGTCGCCGCTATTGCCATCCTTGCCGCACTCGCCGCCATCTTCGGGCCGCAGCTCTACGCGCAGTCCCAGGGCCCGGCCCCGGAGCCGCTCTCGGTCAGCTCGCCGTCGCCCTCCGGCTCCGCCGCCGCCCCGACTTCCCCGTCTACGGGCAGCAGCAACGACGCCGGCACCTGGAACGTCGCCTCCGGCTCCCAGGCCGGCTACCGGATCGACGAGGTTCTCAACAACGCCAACGTCACCGTCGTCGGCCGCACCGACCAGGTCAGCGGCACCGCCACCGTCTCCGGTACGCAGCTGACCGCCGCCTCCATCACGGTGGACGTCGCCAGCATCGCCACGGACAGCGGCAACCGGGATAACTACTTCCGCGGCACCGTCATGAAGGCAGAGACGTTCCCGACGGCGTCGTTCACCTTGACGGCGCCGGTCACCATTCCGGCGCTCAGCTCCGCCCCTGCCGCGGTGGACGCGAAGGGAACCTTGGAGCTGGCGGGCCAGAAGCGCGACGTCGCCGCCAAGCTGCAGCTGGTCCGGGACGGCGCGAAGGTCTCCGTCTCCGGCAGCATCGACCTGGTCCTGGCCGATTTCGGCATCTCCGCGCCGGACCTCGGCTTCGTGAAGGTGGAGAACACGGGCAAGGTGGAGTTCCTGGTCCACCTCGAAAAGGCCTAAGCCGGCCCCAGCTCCGGCACCTTCACCCCGAACACGTCCTTCAGGGCGTGCCGTGCCGCGTGGAATCCGGCCATGCCGGTGACTCCCGGGCCGGGCGGCGTGGAGGACGAGCACAGGTACACCCCGGCCAGCGGCGTCCGCCACGGCACCGTGGAAACCACCGGACGCCGCAACAGGCCCGGCACGTTCATGGCCCCGGCCCCGAAGTCGCCGCCCACATAGTTGGGGTTGTAAGCGGCCAGGCCGGCCGCCGTCGTCGTCTTCCAATCCACCACCACGTCCCGGAAGCCGGGCGCGAACGCCTCGATCCGGTCCGTCACGGCGGCGGACACGTCCACCGTTGAGCCGGCGGGCACATGGCAGTACGTCCACAGGATGTGCCGGCCGGCGGGCGCACGGCCCGGGTCCACCACGGACGGCTGCGCCACCAGCACATAGGGCTTGGCCGGGTGCCGCCCAGCGGCAACCTCGTTCTCCGCGGCGGCCATCTCCGCCCGGGTTCCGCCCACATGGACAGTGCCCGCTGCAGCGAGTCCCGGAGCGGCCCACGGCACCGGGCCGGAGAGGATCAAATCCACCTTGCAGGCTGCATTCCCGAAGCGGAATGCTTCCAACGCGCGCCGGTAGCGCGCGCCGGTAGCCCCCTCGAGGGCGTCCCCGGCAATGCCGAGCAGTTCCGGCGGCGCCACATCCAGCAGCACGGCCCGGGCCGGCCGGAGCTCGTCGAGTGAACGCACCCGCACCCCGGTTTCGAAGACGCCGCCGTGTGCCTCGATGTCGCGCACCATGGCGTCCACGATCGCCCCGGAACCGCCCACGGGAACCGGCCAGCCGCCCACATGCGCCAGGGTGCTCAGCATCAGCCCGGCACCGGCGGGAACCAAGGACGGCAGGGCGCCGACAGCATGGGCCGCGGCCCCGGTCAGGAGCGCCGGGGCCTCCTCGCCGGCGAAGCGCCGGTTCCACCACGGCCCGCCCTGGGAGAGGGTGGCGAGGCCCAGGCGCAGCGCGGCCAAGGGATCACGCGGCACCCGCAGCAGTTGGTTCTGGGTGACGTCCAGCATGCCTTCAACCCGCTCCACGAGGGGCCGCATCAGCCGCCCGAACGCCGGGCCGTCAGCCCCGAGCTCCGCGACCGTCCGCTCCAGCGAGCGGTAAGCGAGGGCCGCCCGGCCGCCGTCGAGCGGTGTGCCGTACTGCACCTCCGGCAGCCGCAGTTCCACGCGTTGTTCCAGGCCGAAAGCACGGAAGAAGGGCGAGGCCAGCGCCATCGGATGCACCGCCGAGCACACATCGTAGAGGTGCCCCGGCTCCAGCAGTTCCGCGGTCCGGGCGCCGCCGCCCAGCGCCTCCGCCGCCTCGTACACGCGCACGGACAGCCCGGCGCGCGCCATCACCACCGCCGCGGCCAGGCCGTTCGGTCCGGAGCCGACGACGGCGACGTCAGCCATCGCGGCCGTCCGCGCCTTCGCTGCCGTCCGGCAGAGTTGCGGTCACCTTGGGGGCGGAACGCCAGGGCAGCAGGGACTCCGACGGCCGGGCAAGATCGAGGCGCAGCCAGTCGCGGGCGCCGTCGAAAACGCCGCCGTGCGGGTCATCGATCCGTCCGGTGCGGACCGGATCCTGCCGCGGGTCCCAGATGTCGATGGCCACCCGGGCCATCAAATATGCCGTTGCGGCCATATGCAGGAAGACGGCCAGGACGTAGTACGGCATGTCCAGGTTGTTCTGCGCGGAACCGCCGCTGGTGTACTGGCCAAGGAACATCCACACGGCACCCCAGTGCAGGGCCTCGGCCGCCTGCCACAGCAGGAAGTCCCGCCAGCGCGGCCGGGCCAGGGCGAGCAGCGGCACCAGCCACAGCACGAACTGCGGGGAATAGACCTTGTTGGTGAGGATGAACGCGGCCACGATCAGGAACACCAGCTGGGCCATCCGGGGCCGCCGCGGCGCGGAGATCCCCAGGAGAGCGATCAGCGCGCAGACCGCCACAAACAGGTACAGGGCCAGGGAGTTGATGGTTTCGGGGCCCAACTGGACCCAGCGCAGCCGCTCCGCCACCAGGTTGTAGGCGAACCACGGCGAGCTGAAGCCGGCCGGCCGGTCCTGGGTGAACTCAAAGAAGTAGCGCCAGCCTTCAAAGTTCATCAGGGCGATCGGCACGTTGACCACAAGCCAGGACGCCGCGGCAGCACCGGCCGTGACGAAGAAAGCGCGGAGCTTGCCGCTGCGGAGGGCCAGGACCAGCACGGCCCCCAGGATCAGCACCGGGTACAGCTTGGTGGCGGTTCCCAGGCCGATGAACACCCCGGCCAGCGCCGGCTTTTCCCGGGCAAAGAAGTACATGCCCACGGCGAGCAGGGCCACGGCCCACATGTCCCAGTTGATGAATCCGGAGAGCACGATGCCCGGGGCCAACGCCACCATGGCCGCGTCCCAGGGCCGGCGCCGGTTGATCCGCGCGGTAGCGATGACGGTGACGATCCAGGCGGCCACCACCAAGGTGGCGTTGAGGTCGAAGTAGCCGCGGGTCCGTTCCAGGTCCAGCCCGCTCCCAGGAACCATCAGGGCTGTGACGCCGGCGATCAGTCCCATGATCACGGGGTATTCGAAGAGGCCCTCGCGGTCGAAGAAGGGGACCACGCCTTCGCCGAGCCCGCGGCTGCGGAAGAGCTCGGGGAAGTCCGAATAGCAGGTGGCATAGAAGTGCGTTGGGGTCTCCCAGCCGTTGGCCCGGCAGTAGCCCTTGATCAGGACGCCGAGCAGGGCCGCGATGATCGTGAAGATGATCAGCACACGTTCAACGGTGAAGAAGCCGGGGGAGACCGCGCCCGGTGCACTGTGGCTGCCCAACGGCCCGCCGGCGACGTCCGTGAACTTCGCCAGGAAGGAATCGCTGCGGCTGGGAATCACAAAGCGCGCACGCTTCGCTTGGCGGTGCGGCTGGGTTTCCTGCATGGCTTCGAGCATACCGGCGGCGCCTGAGCGCGAGGTCCGGCGCTACGGGTTCCACGCCTTAAAAGGCGGAAGCCCACGCGTAGCCGCGTGGGCTTCCGGGGCGAACGGAAAGATGTGTGCCATCAGTCCCTCCTGGTGGTAACTTGGCGGGTCCATGACGGGCACTCAGCGGATGACTCCCATCTGGTGCAGGACGACGAAGACGTCTTCGCGGCGCTGGTCGAGGAGTTGCCCGTTGAAGAGGGTCCTGTCCTTGGCGGCAGGCTTGGCGTTGAAGACCAGCAGGTCTTTGAGGCGCTTGCCCATGGTTCACCTCCTTTCTACAGGGTTGGATTGCCTGGAATTGGGCATGACGATTAAGGCCCTTGAATTCAAAGAAAACAGCGGACCTTATGGCAAATAAATGCCAGGCAAAATGCGGGTAAATCAGCGGAATTACGGAGTGCCGATGGAAGCCGGGAAATCCCGGGTAGCAAACAGGGCGTCCCCAACAAGAAGCTGGTTCCGAACTATGAGGACTCTGCGCACCACGGGGCCGGTGTCCACGCGCCTGTCATGGCGCGGATGATCCGGTGGTTCCGCTGGGAAGCTTCGCTTCCGAAAGCCGGGCCTGAGCAGGGCTCAGAACTGAAGGCTTAGGCGGCGAAGGCTCCGCCAAAGGCAGGCACCATGGAATTGTGCGTGCCGTAATTCGGGCGCCGGGCAGCGAAGGTCGGGGCAGCAGCAGAGACGGTCATCTTCCATCCGCTAGTCAAAGTAATCATTTTCCCAACCTCCTTTTCGCCTAAGACGCTGCCCGGTTGACTTACCCGGACAGCGCGCACCTCGTTCCCGGCGGGTCGCTCTGGGAACAAGAATAAAGCTACACCATGAATCCTGGGATTGACCAGCTAATTCACGGTTAATTCAGAAAATTATTTTCCTAGAGGCCCCAGCGGATAATCGCGGGTGTCTTTTTGTCCCAGCCGAGGGTGCAGACCTTGGCCGTGCCGAGCACGAAATGCCGGCCTTCCCGTGCGTCCAATTCAAGCCAGCGGGCCGTGAGGATGCGGGAGAAGTGGCCGTGCGCCACCACCAGCACGTTGTCCATTCCGGATTCCAGCACCCGGGCGATGATCTTGTCCGCGCGGGCAGCCACGGCGTCCAGGGTTTCACCGTTGGGGACGCCGTCGGTCCAGATCAGGTAGTCCGGGTTGTCCTTGCGGATCAGGTCCGAGCTGATGCCTTCGTAGTCGCCGTAGTCCCATTCGACGGCCAGCGGTTCGTGCACGGCGTCGGGAAAGCCTGCCAGTTCCGCGGTCCGGCGGGCGCGGCGCAGCGGCGAGGTGAGCACCATGTCGAACTCGATGCCCTCGAGGACCTTGCGTGCCTCCACGGCCTGCTGCTCGCCCTCCACCGTCAAGGGGAGGTCGGTCAGTCCCGTGTACTGGCCGCTCTTGGACCATTCGGTCTCGCCGTGACGCATGATCCACAGCTGCGGGCGGGAGATCTTTGCCGGGTCAATCACTTAGGACTCCTCTGCGGGCGTGTCGTTCAGGTCTGAATGCTCGACGGCGGACTCGGGCTGCTCTGCCCACCAGGCCTTGAGTTTCGCCACGGCGTCGTCGTGGTCCAGCGGGCCGTGCTCCATCCGCTGCTCCAGCAGGAACTTGTAGGCGCGGCCGACCACCGGGCCCGGGGCGAGGCCGAGCAGTTCCATGATCTGCCCGCCGTCCAGGTCCGGCCGGATCGCGTTGAGGGATTCCTGCTCGGCCAGCGCGGCGATGCGCTGTTCCAGGTCGTCGTAGGCGAACGACAGGCGGTCGGCCTTGCGCTGGTTCCGGGTGGTGACGTCGGAGCGGGTGAGCCGGTGCAGGCGCTCCAGCAAGGGGCCGGCGTCGGCAACGTAGCGGCGCACGGCGGAATCGGTCCAGCCGGCATCGCCGTAGCCGTAGAAGCGCATGTGCAGTTCCACCAGGCGTGCCACGGCCTTGATGCTGTCGTTGTCGAAGCGCAGCGCCTTCATGCGCTTGGCGGTGAGTTTGGCACCCACCACGTCATGGTGGCGGAAGCTCACCGCGCCGCCCGGTTCGAAACGGCGCGTCGCCGGCTTTCCGACGTCGTGCATCAACGCGGCGAAGCGCAGCACGAAGTCCGGGCCCGGCACGGGGCCGTCCGCGTCGGTTTCCAAGGCGGCGGCCTGCTCGAGAACCTGCAGGGAGTGCTGGTAGACGTCCTTGTGGCGGTGGTGTTCGTCGGATTCGAGGCGGAGCGCGGACACCTCGGGGAGGACGTATTCGGCCAGGCCGGTGTCCACCAGGATGTCGATGCCGACGCGGGGGTGGGCTCCGTTGATCATCTTGACCAGTTCGTCGCGGACGCGTTCGGCGGAGATGATCTTGATGCGGTCTGCCATTTCGGACATGGCCAGCCGGACGTCGTCGTGCACCGAAACACCCAGCTGGGAGGCGAAGCGCGCGGCGCGCATCATGCGCAGGGGGTCGTCGGAGAAGGAAGACTCGGGAGCGCCCGGGGTGGCCAGCACGGCCGCGTGCAGGTCCCGCACACCGCCGAAAGGATCCACCAGTTCAAGGGAGGGCAGGCGCAGTGCCATGGCGTTGATGGTGAAGTCGCGCCGCAGAAGGTCGTCTTCCAAGGAAGAACCGAAGGCCACCACGGGCTTGCGGGAGTCGGGATCGTAGGCCTCGGCCCGGTAGGTGGTGATCTCGATCTGGAAGCCGGACTTCTTCATGCCGATGGTGCCGAAGGCCCGGCCGATGTCCCAGAAGTTGTCCGCCCAGCCCTTGATGACGGAAATGGTCTGCTCGGGGGTGGCGTCGGTAGTGAAGTCGAGGTCCGGGGAGGTCCGGCCCAGGAAAAGGTCGCGCACGGGGCCGCCCACCAGGGACAGCTCGAATCCGGCGTCAACAAAGCGCTGCCCGAGGTCCAGCACCACCGGATCGAGCGTGAAGTTGACTGAAGAACTGTCCAATACCTGCGCCATAGTTCCTTAAGCTTGTCAGATTTTCAGCGGCCCATCACACAGCACTTCGCGGCCACGGCCGGTGTGCGTCACCGGCAGGCAACCCCAAGTCCATGTCCCCGTCATCAAGTCGGGGCAAGAGTCGTTAGAGTGGACTTCATGGCCAACCCGATCCCGAGTGCTCCTGGCAGGAGGACCAACGCACCGTTGCCGTCGGCAATCGGTGCGCACGTCGCGCCCGCCCCGCACCCGGTCCAGGCCTCGCTTCCCACCGTGGAGGAAGTGTCCGCCGGCGGCGTAGTGGTTGATACCTCCGACGGCGAACTCCGCGTCGCGATCATTGCCCGCCTTAACCGGGGTGGCCGCCTCGAGTGGTGCCTGCCGAAGGGGCACCCGGAAGGCAAGGAAAACAACGAAGAGGCCGCGGTCCGCGAAATTGCCGAGGAAACCGGCATCGAAGGCGATGTCCTGGCACCATTGGGCAGCATCGACTACTGGTTCACTGTGAGCGGCCACCGGGTGCACAAGACCGTGCACCACTTCCTCCTGCGCGCCACCGGCGGCGAACTGACCATCGAGAACGATCCCGACCAGGAAGCCATCGACGCCGCCTGGGTCCCGCTGCACGAACTCGCCCGGAAGCTCTCCTTCCCCAACGAGCGCCGGATCGCCGATCTGGCCAAGGAAGTCCTGCCGGAACACCTCTGAGCACAGTTCACCCCGGGACACCTTGCTCATGGGACGATTAGGGCGATGTCTGCTGCCAAGAACTCCCAGTCCGTCCACTCCGGAGAAGCCCGTTCAAGCGCCATCATGGCCGCCGGGACGCTCGTCTCCCGCTTCCTCGGCTTCGCGAAAACCTGGATGCTGGCGGTCGCACTCGGCCTGGGGTCCACTGTCAATGACACCTTCATCAACGCCAACAACCTGCCCAACCTGATCTTCCTGCTGGTGGCCGGCGGCGTGTTCAATGCCGTGCTGGTGCCGCAGATCATCAAAGCCAGCAAGGGCCCGGACAGGGGAGCGGATTACATCAGCCGCCTCCTGACCCTCGCGGTATTGGTCTTGCTGGGCCTGACCCTGCTGGTCACGCTCGCCGCCCCTCTGGTCATCGACCTCACCACGCAGGGCTACTCGCCGCCGCAGAAGGCCCTCGCGGTAACGTTCGCGTTCTACTGCCTGCCGCAGATTTTCTTCTACGGCCTCTATGCCCTGCTGACCCAGATCCTCAATGCCAACGGCGCCTTCGGCCCGGCCATGTGGGCGCCCATCGTGAACAATGTGCTGGCCATGGCAGGGCTGGGCATGTTCATCTGGATCCTCGGCGCCAACGTGGACCACCCGCACACTTTGGACAACTGGGGTCCGTTCCAGACCTTCCTGGTGGCCGGCTTCTCCACCATCGGCGTGGTGGCACAGACGGCGGTCCTGCTCATTCCGGTCCTCCGGCTCCGGCTCGGCCTGCGGCCGCGCTTCGGCTGGCGGGGCGTGGGACTAGGCCAGGCAGCAAAGCTGAGCGTCTGGACGCTGCTGACTGCCGCCGTCGGGCAGTTGGCGTTCCTTTACGTCATGAAGATCGCCACCATTCCCGGCGCTGAACGCCTCCGCTTGGAGCAGTCCGGGCAGCACGAGGCCGCTGCCACCCTGCCCGGCAACGCGGTCCTGGAGGTCGCCAGCCAGCTATACCTGCTGCCGCATTCGATCATCGCGCTGTCCCTGGCCACCGTACTCTTCAACCGCATGACCCACGCCTCGCAGACAGGAAACCGGGCCGAGCTGCGCAGCGCCCTCTCGCACGGCCTGCGCACCATGGCGGTGGCCACGGTTTTCGGTGCCCTGGCCCTGTTCGCGCTTGCCGGTCCGCTGGGCATGTTCTTCTCAGGCGGCAAGCCGCAGGACGGCGTCATGCTCGCCCAGACCCTGACCATCCTGGCCCTGAGCACCCCGTTCATGAGCGCCAACTTCATGATGTCCCGCGTGTTCTACGCCAACGAGGACGCCCGCACCCCGTTCCTCATCCAGGTGATCCTGGCGGCCGTGAATGTGGTGGGCGCCTTCGTCATCCAGTTCCTGCCGGTGGGGCAGATCATCTTCGCGATCGCCGTGCTGTACACGCTCGGAAACATCCTCTCCGTGGTGATCAGCGTGTGGTTCCTGCGCCGTCTGCTGGGCCATGTGGACGGTCCGCGGGTGGCCAACTCCTACATCCGGATGGGGTACGCCGCGCTCGGTTCGGCCCTGGCCGGGACCCTGGCGCTGTGGCTGCTGGGGAGTTACCGGGCCGACGGTTTCGCCTGGAGCAGCCGCCCGGCCGCCATGGTGACCATCGTCGTCGTCGGGCCAGTCATGCTGCTCGCGTACCTGCTGCTGCTGCGCGTCTTCCGCGTCACCGAACTGCGCGACCTGCTCCGCCCCCTGCTCGGTCGCCTGGGCCGCGGCGGCGCGGCATCCGCTTCCGGGGAAAGCCCGACGGCGGCACGCGCCACAGTCTCGGACGATACCGGCCTGATTCCACGCATCTCGGGCGAATTCGACGCCGCATCCTTCCGCGCCGGTCCGGACCTTTCGGGCTTCGGACCCGGTGGCGGGCAGGACGAGGAAGACCGTTACGGCGGTTGGACCCGGCCCGCCCGCAGCTACCTTCCCGAAGAGGAAAAGCCCGCCCCCGGGGCCGGCTCGCCTTTCCGGCGCGGCACTCCGCTGCCCGGACGCCGAACCCGGCAGGAGGCCGGGGGAAGACTCTTCGGGCGCGGCCGCAAACACGGCCGCGGCGAGTGACTTAGCCGCTCCAGACCAAGGCCGGAGCGGCTGAATCGGCTAGGATCAGAAGCTGAGAGGTAGTTGCAGGCCACGGGTCAACCGGCTGACCGGAAGCCCGGATGGGGGCCGCAGCTGCCGGAAAGCCTAGGAGGAGCCCGTGTCCCAGCCGATCGATGTCGGATCAGTACTTGGCGGCCGCTACAAGGTCACCGCCACCGTGTTGACCTCGCACGACCACGACCTGGTGCTCGACGGCGTCGACCAGGTCCTCAACAGGCCGGTCAGCATCCTCGTTGCAGGTCCCGGCAACGCCGAACAGCTCGCCCAGAGCGCCCGCGAGGTGGCCACCGGCGAACGGCCCGGCAATGTGCAGATCCTGGACCTCGGCGTCAGCGAGAGCACCACGTACCTGATCGCCAACCACAGCACGGCCCCTGACCTGCTGGACCTCGTGGTCGCCACCAACCCGCCGTACGTGGAGCCCTTCTTCACGGACACCCTGGGCAGCGAAATCTTCGGCCAGGCGCGTTCGCACGAACCCGAAACCTACGACGGCCTGTACGACGATGACGAACACGACGCCGCGTACATCAACTACGACGATCCCGGGAACTATGTCGCCGCTCCCGAACGTCCGGCGCCTGCCGCCGGGGGAGCTCCAACGGGAGGCCCCGCTGTTCCGCCCATGCCCGCGTCCAAGCCAAGCGCCGGCGGCATCGGCGCGCGCATTGCTGCCGCAGCCGCCGGTGCAGGAGCCGCCGCCGCGGCCGCCGCTTCCGCAGTGAAGAACGCCGCAGGAAAGTCCGGCTCGGAAGATCCGGCGTCGGCGGAGCCAGGCCGCACTGCTGATGCGAACCGCACTGTCCATGACGACGCCGGCAGCCCGGCACCCGCTGGGCCCGGGGACGCTGAAGCTACTGACTCCCGGTCCGCGACGCCGGCCGGCGCAGCTGCCGCTTCGCCGTCGCCGTTTGCTCCGCCTGCCCCCGCGAAGGCTCCGGCCGACCCCGCTCCGCAGCAGGGCATACAGCCTGCAACGCAGGCGGTACCGGCGGCCCAGGCTACGCCCCCGGCGCATACCGCGCCTGTCCACACTGCTCCTCACGCGACGCCGGAAGAGCCAGCTGAGACCCCCAAGGTTTCCCTCTGGTCCGATGACGACTTCGCAGGTGCAGGAGCGGGCGCGGCGGCCGGTGCCGCAGCGTCCTACGACCGTGGCGCCAGCAACTTCCCGGCCTCGGCCCGCGAACAAGTGGATGCCTATGAGGATGAGGACTACTACGAGGACGAAGAGCCCGTGCGGGAGCCCCGTTCCGTGCGCTGGCTGGTTGGTGGCATCCTGGCCGCCGTCCTGGTCGTAGGCCTGATCCTCGCCGTCAATACCCTGGGTGGCCTGCTGGGCAATAACAACAACCCGCCCGCGGCGAAGCAGACCACCCCGGCTCCGACCGGTGGCAACACGGGTACCGGCAGCCAGGGCGCCAGCTCCAGTGCACCGCCGGTCGCGGCACCTCCGGCCATCGAGGGAATCACCCGGCAGGGCGATTTCGATTTCGCCGGCGGCTATGACAAGGACCTCGTGAAGGCCTTCGACGGCAATGCTGCCAGCTACTGGTCCAACATGGAGTTCGGTAGCGAGGACTGGGGCGGATTGGTCCCGGACGGCGTCCCGCTGGTCGTCAAACTCAAGGAACCGGCTTCCATCAAGTCGATCACCCTGAGCCAGCTCGGCGCCTCCGGTGGCAGCATCAGCGTTTATACCAACGACCGCCCGGCCATGGACGGAGCCAAGCTGGTGGGCACCAACAGCTTCACGTCTCCGGATCTCGTCATGCCGCTGAGCTCGCCCGCCACCGCGCAGTACGTGATCGTCAACATCAAGACACTGCCCAAGCTCGCCGCACCGAAGACCCGTTACGGCTACGGCCTGCGACTGGCGGAGATCAAGGTCCAGTAGTTCCGAAAGCGTTGGCAGCGCCGGAATCCGCACCGCGGATCCGGCGCTGCTGTTTTTAAGCCGGTCCTCCGGGCACGGCGGTCGTATTACGGCCGGGAGAGGGCGCTGCCCGTCGTAGTAGGGGCAGACGGTACCCTGAATATGGCAGATACCAGGCTCCCGGAGCGCCGGAATATTCGGCGGCGCCATCGGGTTGTGCCATGTGGCCGGGTTCGAACACCGGTGCATCGACTAAGGAAGAGGTTCACCCAACAGTGAGCAACGCAGAAAACACCGCGTCCAACGTACGTGATGTCATCATCGTAGGCTCCGGTCCGGCCGGTTACACCGCGGCTGTCTACACGGCCCGTGCCAACCTGAAGCCGCTGCTCATTGCCGGTTCGGTCACCGCGGGTGGCGAACTGATGAACACCACCGATGTCGAAAACTTCCCGGGCTTCCCGGAAGGCGTCATGGGCCCGGACCTGATGGAGAACTTCGAGAAGCAGGCTGCCCGTTTCGGCACCGAGATCCAGTTCGAGGACGTCACCTCGCTGGACCTCGAGGGCGACATCAAGACCGTCACCATCGCCACGGGGGAGAGCTTCCAGGCACGCTCCGTCATCCTCTCCACCGGCTCCGCATACCGCGAGCTTGGACTTGAGAACGAAAAGCGCCTCTCCGGCCACGGTGTTAGCTGGTGTGCAACCTGTGACGGTTTCTTCTTCAAGGACCAGGACATCGCCGTGATCGGTGGTGGCGACTCCGCCATGGAAGAAGCGCTCTTCCTCACCAAGTTCGCCAAGTCGGTCACCGTGGTCCACCGCCGGGACACCCTCAAGGCCTCCAAGATCATGGGTGACCGCGCGCAGGCGCATGAAAAGATCAACTTCCTGTGGAACACCGCCGTCGAGGACGTCCTGGGCGCGGACAAGGTGACTGGCCTGAAGCTGAAGAACCTGGTGGACGGCAGCACCTCGGAATTGCCCGTCACCGGTGTCTTCGTCGCCATCGGCAACGATCCCCGCACGGAGCTGGTCAAGGACAAGCTCGAGCTGACTCCCGAGGGCACGATTGCTGTCCAGGGCCGCAGCTCCAAGACCAGCATCAAGGGTGTCTTCGCCGCCGGCGATGTCATCGACCCCACTTACCGTCAGGCGATCACAGCAGCCGGTTCAGGCTGTGTGGCCGCACTCGACGTCGAACATTATCTGGCAGAGCTGCACGGCTAGTCCGGCAGCGAGCAAGCAACTGTCCATACGAAGGGAACAAAGAATGAGCAACGCAAAAGACGTTACTGACGCCAGCTTCGGCACCGATGTCCTTCAGGCTGAAAAGCCGGTCATCGTCGACTTCTGGGCAGAGTGGTGCGGTCCGTGCCGCAAGCTCGGACCCATCCTGGACGAGATCTCCGTGGAGTACGGTGACAAGGTAGACGTCGTCAAGGTGAACGTTGACGACAATCCGGCCATCGCTGCCCAGTACGGCATCACCTCCATCCCGGCTGTTTACCTCTTCAGCGGGGGAGAAGTGAAGAACACGGTCATCGGCGCCAAGCCGAAGCAGTTCTTCGAGAAGGAATTCGAAGCAGTCCTGTCCTAGGGACTTCCAGTTCCGGGTTTTCGTACCCAGGAGCCGCTTCAAAGGCCGGCGGACGTTGCTCCAGAGCAGCGGCCGCCGGCCCTTTTTATGCCCTTTCCACCGGCCTCCTGGACGCGGCGGCGTTCGAAGTCATTGAAGTAAGCCCATCCAGGGTTCATTATGCGGGTTTCTTACCTGAAAGGTCCTTGGATCGGGTTGCTTCGCTTTCACGCTGTTTCCGGAGGAGCATTCCACCGCGGCTCGCGTGCATTCGCCAGGTGCGGTGAACCTTTGCGTGGGCTCGTTGGGCCTGGCAACGGGTGCATTCGCGGGGCTTTCCTTGCCTTGGTGTTTCACGTGAAACACGGCACGGATTTCGCCTCCACGGTAGATCGATATCCCTCCGTAGTCCGCGGCGCGGAATCTGATTGGAGTTTCCATGCTCGAGCGCTTCGATCACTTCCTGCCAGAGGAGCGAACATCCAAGCAAGACGCTTGACGCCTAGAGCAGCGATTCCGGCCCTACCCGCCGCACATTTGCAGCACTGTCAGCGCCACCTCTGACTTCGCAGCCGGCTATAGGACACTAAACAGCTAGGTATTGAAATTCGGAAGCAAATCGCACCTACACCAGATTGGATTTCCGGGAAACGGCATACTCGGAATAGATCTGCCAGCGATGCTCTGACCAGCAACATTCCCCCTGCTCAAGCCCTGTTTGTTGGATCCCCACACTGTCCCATGCCCTACATGCGGGCCAAATGGCAGACCACGCGGGCTCGACATCAATCGGAACCGAGTCAGGACGTCCGTCCAGCAAAGGAAGACATCGAAGAAGGCGACCCATCGAAGCCGGGCTAATGGCGTTCATGTATCCAGGCGGCCGTCAGAGCGTCCGTGTGGGCCTCCAAGGCCAACCGGGGACCCCTTCCCCTCCCCGCAGCACTCCGAGCGGCGCAGCGCCTGACCAACTGGCGCCTGGATCCGTCCTATCCGAATCCGTATACGTGGACAAAGTCAGGATTCCCGGAACATTGCGGCTGGCTCAGATCAGCTGCCTTAGAGAATGGCACGCGGAACTTCTCATGTGTGGCCACGCCCGACCCAGCCTGTACCCGCAGGCCACGGCCACTTCCTTTGAGGCGGGGTACGAAGATAAGTAGCCTGTCTGCGGCTGGAACACTTCGCGCAGCCAGGAATGCAACGGCGGGCTCTCGCTAGATGCCGGGCTCTGTGTTCGGCTGGCACTCTTCCTGGCCTGCGAATGCGTCACTATCCCGCATGGAGGAGCTCCTGCACCGTTCCTGCATCGACATACTGGCGAGGGCCACAGCCGCCTGACCGGGAGCGTGTTGGCTCGTGGTACTAGCCAACCTTTCGGAGGCTGCTACCAGTGTTTCACGTGAAACACATACGTTTATCCCGTGCTCTAGCCGCCGAACTCATGCGGCAACAACTTGGAGGCGGTTACGACCGACCCGGCGCCAGTTCTATGACGGTCCTATGGAAGAGCTATCCACTGTCGGCCTACTCTCTAACAAGGAGCGCTCCTCGACAGATCTCGCCCTTCGCGCTGAATTCAGCCGACGACTGTCCCTTAACTTGAACAGGGATAGCCGGCAGCAACCAGAACTCCGGGGCCCGCACGTGGCTTGTTTCTTCAAGGTTCAGCTAGTTTCAAACAGCCTACGGGGCTGATTATGGACGGACGAGGGGCCACGACTAGGAGGCACTTCAAGCCTCAGCACAACACTGCGGGCGAAGGGCCACGTTTTCACGGTCGTCCGCGCAAATTCCTTCCGGCCTGCAAGTGAACCCTTCAAAGTAGCCCAGCTCTATAGCTCCGTGAGTTGCAAGGAACAGCAACACCTGGGGCCACGTCCACCACACCTCCACGCCATGCCTCGATCCAATCCTTGCCGCCCGCAACAGAAGATGCTTAGCTGTGCTCGCTCGAAATCCTCCGTCACCCCGTTCCTCTCTCTCAGCAGAGTCCATGGATTCAGACAGACTCACTCCTGCGACATGTAGCTGCGACGAGAAGTCCTCGGCCTAATGCGAGGCCCTTTCGATTGACGACCGCTCGAGGATGTTTCACGTGAAACGGCCATCGGCTCCTAGCTAGAGCCACACCGAACAAGCTTCGCCCATCGGCTCAGTCGTGTAGTTCCTTCTTTCCGACCGACCACCAGAGGACGGCGGTACAGACTCGTTAGCCGCCAGCGCCGCCGTCGCGGGGCATCCCACCGGACGGCCACCGCGGTCTCTGTCTGCACGGAAGCCAGCTGGACAGCCCCCGGCAGGGAAGGGCGCCTGCGCTTTTCGCCATCCAGCTCCGCGCACCGTCAGTCCCATTAGGACGATCATGGCTGCCACCCAACGGCAAGGAACGTGCGCGCTAGTCTAGGGACATGCGGGCCCGCTACTACAGGGGAGCCGTCAACGCATCCGAAAGGACCCAGGCAGGCGGCGTACGCCGGAGCCCCTTACGTCGCTTCGACTGGAACCGCAAACCACACGTAGCAAGGAGCTTTGAATCCGTGACCGCCGGCTATCACTAGGCCGCCTGGCTCGGTATCTGGAACCTACGACCAGCCTTACCAACCATCTCTCCGGAGCCCCCATAGGTCCCAGACCATGCCCAAGACGATATCGAGCCGGAAGCGAAACCAGACGCCATTCGACCAACCCAAGAGCTGTCGCGCTCTAGCCCTAGACTTCCGAAGGCCACATTAAGTACACGCCGAAATCCCGTCGGGTCCGCCCTACGCACGCGCCGAAACATCTGACCACGTCGCTCAGAACGGACGCATCCATGAGATCTCGAGCTGTACGGCCACCGACTTATCCACCATCGCGGGCACAGTTATGCACAAGGTTATCCACAACAGAATCCACAGGTGTCTCGACGCGCTAAGAGTTGATGTGGCGGTGTGACCAAGTGCCATTCATTGCAACACTAGTGAGCCGTACTCGGCCACTCGGTCCCAAGCGTTGAGTTCGTGGCCAATCTGCCATCCTTCGGGACCAAAATCCGCCAACACAGGCAGAATTCAGCACTATCTGAGGGAGCCAACGCATGTTTCACGTGAAACCAGGGATCGCCACTATTGGGCATCGCGTCCTCACTGCTCAAAGCCGCACCTTAAGCTGTCGGTGCAGCCGCCGGATGGCACCGGAGGGGACGGCGTAGTCCACAGAGTTATCCACAACGCTATCCACCATCAGCCGTCCTGTTCTCAACAGCCGTATCCGCCCAGAGACCGGAACAAGACATCGGCCCGTTGGGAGCACAGCACGGACCAACCAACCTGATCGCTCAAGGCGAGCGATAGGAAATGGTGGACCTAAATGTGGCAAGCCAAGGTGTCATCCACGCGTCGTACGAGCCTGGCCCGCGACAGTCTGCCGCGGGCAAGACACGCTGGCTCGATCCTGATCAATCGGTCACCCTGAACTGCACTGCGACATCGCAGCGCACTCCGACTGCAGCTACGAGCGCGGCAGCACGGATGAGCGGCGCCGAGGATCCCTCCAAGCTGACCGTATACCAGGCAGCGGTGCCGGCCGCTTTCGAACGACCAAGCGAGTGCGCGTGCAGTGCACTATTCCAATCTGCACGCCGGAACACAGCGTGTATTCGTGCTGAAATGCGTTCGGAAGCTGCCGAGGATCGAAGCCGGCAATGAGGCGCTGGGATCACTGTATGCTCGCCCCAGCCGTGTATCCCTCCCAGGGGCGCAGAACTGCGTAGGGACCACGTAGATGGCCCGGGCGCGGCTTGAGTCGCCTCGCACCTTAGGGGCCAGTAGAGGCCGGAGCAGGGCACTATGAAGACACAGACAGAGAGGCCAGGGTAAGGAGGCGCTGTGAGGCAGCCACGCCCGTCTGGGACCTCTGGCGCTGGTCCGATAACACTCTGCGCTCCACAGCTTGCTCGGACGCCTGTAAGACCCAGCCAATATCCGCCAAACCAGGATCCCTAGCCATGCCAGGGCGATGAATGGCGGCAACTCGCTACTGCAACGGCTCTTCTGGGATGGCGAACCGTATGCCACTCAGCCGGCTAGTCCATGCCTCGGCCCACCGGCGCAGCATTGTTCCTTGACCGAGGGAAACTAATCACCCCAGGGTGGCTGGTGCAGTCTGCACCGTCAGCACTCCATCGAGTGTTTTCCACGGCACCGCGCAAGGTGCCGATTGTGGCCGTTGGCGTAACCACCCGAATGCGCTCCATGGTTTCACGTGAAACGACGACAGCGAGCCTGCTGCCTGCATCGGAACGCTCCCAACCGGCGAATGGCACGGATGAAGCGTCGGGAAATCGAAAGAAGAACGCAGTTTCACGTGAAACATCCTGGACTCCTACTTCGCAAGACGATTGCACTGCCGAAGTTCCGGAACGTCAAAAAGCCGGCAGGAGGGGAATCGCCGGGCGCGATACGGTCGTCTGTTTCACGTGAAACTACGTCGACTCCCGAGGAAAAACGCTTCGGGCGCTATCTAGAAGACAGAAGGCCGCTTGGCACTCAAACCCACAATTCCACGCAGGGACCTTAGCCAACGCGCCATTCCTTCGCTAACGAAAAGATGCGCACACAGAAGCGCTCCAAGGGCATAACCAGCCCTGTTGGCCATCCAATTCATTCGAACAGCAAGCAACGTTCGGGAGTTCACAGCCGTTCCGCCGGTCCTGACGAAACGAACCGGAACGGATCCAGCCCAACAACACCAAGCCCCGTTGAGCCAGCAATCCGGAAATAGTCGAACGGGGACCCAATCATGCAGTCCCACCACACGGAGAACAACCCAGGAATCCTCGGTACGAAGGAATACCTCTCATCTGCCGAAAACCCAACGCGGGTGAGCTAAGGAAGGACGTACTAGCGCCAGGAACGGAGCGGCCGGCCACGCAACCCGCTCAACAACGAAGAAGCCCGTAGAGATCCAGCAAGACGACCTGAACTGCCTTCCGGAGGCGAGTAGTTGCCGCTGCAGATCCACCTGAGCCCTTCTCCTTGCCACCCTCCCATCGATCGATGCGGAGGTTGCGCGCGTCCCGAAGCATCATTGAGCCCACACTGCTGCCGCAAACATGGTGAATAACAAAGAAGCGCCCCTCCCAAGCAGGGAGAGGCGCCTCATATGAAAGCGACAGAACTATGCGTCGGCCCCGGGGGACAGGACATCCATAATGCGGTTCAAATCCTCAACGCTGGCGAACTCGATGCTCACACGGCCCTTACGCGCTCCGAGCGTGATCTTCACATTGGTATCCAGGCGATCAGAAAGAGACGAAGCAAGGTAGTCCAGGCGCTCATGGCGGGCGTTGGGGCGCGGAATGTTGTTCTTGGCCGGCGTAGACGGCTCCTGGTACAAAGCCACAGCTTCCTCGGTGGCCCGCACGGACATGCCCTCGGCGACGATCTTCTGTGCCAAGCGCTCCATGGCGGCGGCATCCGGGAGGGCAAGCAGGGCACGGGCATGGCCGGCAGAAAGGACATTTGCAGCAACCCGGCGCTGGACCAAGGGCGGAAGCTTCAGCAGGCGCAGCGTGTTCGAAACCTGCGGACGCGAACGTCCAATGCGGTCCGCCAGCTCTTCGTGGGTGGTGCCAAAGTCCTCAAGGAGCTGCTGGTAGGCGGCTGCCTCTTCGAGCGGGTTGAGCTGGCTGCGGTGCAGGTTTTCCAGCAGTGCGTCGCGCAGGAGGTCATCATCGCTCGTATCACGGACAATCGCCGGGATGGTTTCGAGGCCGGCAGCCTGCACAGCACGCCACCGTCGCTCACCCATGACAAGTTCGTACGGTTCTCCACCCTTTTCGGTTGAAGTACGTACAACAATTGGCTGGAGGACGCCGATTTCCTTGACCGAGTGAACCAGTTCCGCCATATCGTCTTCGTCGAAGACACTACGGGGCTGTTTGCGGTTCGGATGAATGTCCGTGACCGGGATTTCAGCAAAACGGGCACCCGGAACTTCAACGAGTTCCACCTCGGGTGCTTCCGAGGCCGCGGGTTTCGAGCTGGCGTTCCTGGCGGGCTTCGACGCGGGAGTCTTCGCAGCAGGAGTCTTGGCAGTCTTTGAGGCCGGCGCAGCCTTCGCAGCAGGAGCCTTTGTCTTCGAATCAGCGGCAGCCGGTTTGGAGGACGTCCGCGACGCCGGCCTGGAGGCGGGAGCAGCAGGCGCTTCCGCCGTCGTCGGCTCGGCTTCAGGGACGGAAGGCGCAGCCTTCTTCGCATCCGGGAAGAAGAGGTCTACCGGTCGGGAGGCGGCGGCGCCGTTGCCTGCAACACCAGCCGAAGCCGAGCTGGGAATGAGGGCACCAAGGCCCCTGCCCAGTCCCCGTCGCTTTTCGCTCATGTGTTTATCCCTCCAAAGGAACGGCAGGGAAGAACCCGCCAAGGCTTGTTGCAGTGTTTAGAGAAGTCTAGCGTTCAGCGATTTCCGCTGCGGCTTCCATGTAGGACAGCGCGCCGCTGGACGAAGAGTCGTAAGTCATGACTGTCTGCTGGTAGCTGGGCGCTTCGGAGATGCGGACCGAGCGCGGAACCACGGCGCTGAGCACCTGCTCAGGGAAATGCTCGCGCACTTCGGACGCGACCTGCGCGGCCAGGTTGGTACGGCCGTCGTACATGGTCAGCAGGATCGTGGACACCACCAGGTCACCGTTCAGGTGCTTCTGGATCATTTCGATGTTCTTCAGGAGCTGGCTGAGGCCTTCCAGAGCGTAGTACTCGCACTGGATCGGAATCAGTACCTCGCTGGCCGCGCAGAAGGCGTTGACCGTGAGAAGGCCAAGGCTCGGCGGGCAGTCAATGAAGATGTAGTCGAGCCGGCCCTCGCCGTTCTTTTCGCGTTCCTTGGCGTAGACGTCGATCGCACGGCGCAGCCGCTGTTCGCGCGCCACGAGGGAAACCAACTCGATCTCGGCGCCGGCGAGGTGGATGGTGGCGGGAGCGCAGATCAGGTTCGGCACATCCGGGCACGGGGCCACGACGTCACCGAGCGGCAGGTCATTGATGAGGACGTCGTAGATGCTGTCGACGTCGGCGTGGTGTTCAATACCAAGCGCGGTGGAGGCGTTGCCCTGCGGATCGATGTCGATCACCAGGACATTCAACCCGGCGGATGCCAGGGCCGCGGCAAGGTTGACCGTGGTGGTCGTCTTGCCGACGCCGCCCTTCTGGTTGGACACCGTGAAGATGCGGGTCTTCTGCGGTTTGGGCAGCTCGCGCCCCAGCAGGCGCTCACGGCGGCGGGTCTCATTGGCCAGCTGGCGGGCAATGGGGCTGGAATCGTCGATCGAGTCCATCACATTCCCTCCACCGCTTGCGGTTGTTTCACGTGAAACCGTCGAGTTATCAACCATATTCGTGCTCGTCTGCTCAAAAGCACCCATTGGTGAGGGCGCAGAGGCTGCACGTGCGGACCCCAAGGAGACAAACGGGGGAATCCGCTGCGTGGAGGTTTCGCTACTGGCCACTGTCACACACTCACTCTCATTCGGCGCTGGCTGCCTTCTCTAGCCTAACGGCTCTGCTTGGGACACGCCGGACACAGCGCTGAAAGGATCCGCAGTGCTAGACGGACTTCCGCGGCTTGTCGACGACCACCTTCACCACCGTGGTGGGCTCTTCAAGCAACTCCGCACCGCACACCACAACGCTGGTTTCCACGCCACCGAGCTTCTTGATCACCTTGGCAGCCTTCTCGATTTCCTCCTCGGCGCTGCGGCCCTTGATGGCCACCAGCTCGCCCTTTCCATCCAGCAACGGAATGGTAAGCGGAGCGAGCTTGCTCAGGGCGGACACCGCGCGGGCCGTCACGACGTCGGCGTTCACCAGGCCAACGGCCAGCTCTGCACGGGTACGCATCACAATGACGTTCCCAAGCCCGAGGTCGTCCACCACTTCCTGCAGCCAGATGACGCGCCGCTCAAGCGGCTCAATCAAGGTGAGCTCAAGGTCGGGGCGGGCAATCGCCAGGCAAAGGCCAGGCAGGCCGGCGCCGGATCCGACGTCAGCCACATGGCTTCCCTGGGCAATCTCAGATTCGATGACCGCGCAGTTGAGCACGTGCCGGCCCCACAGGCGGGGAACTTCCCGCGGACCGATCAGTCCGCGCTCGATCCCGGAGGTCTCGAGGTGCTCCACATACCGGCGGGCGAGGTCCAGGCGGTCACCGAAGATCTTCTCCGCGGCCTTCTGTTCTGCTGCAGTAATTTCCGCCATGATCCGCTAGTCGGCCGTCACCACGATGTGGCGGTTGGCGCCCTCGCCTTCGGACTCGGAAACGAACCCGAGATCGGCAACGGCGTCGTGGACGATTTTGCGTTCGTAGGCGCTCATCGGTTCAAGTGCCACGGCGGCGCCGCTTTCCTTGACCTTCGCGACGGCGTCCTCGGCGATCTGCTGCAGTTCGCCGGCGCGGTCCTTGCGGTAGCCGTTGATGTCCAGCACCAGGCGGGAGCGGTTCTCCGTGGCGGAAAGGACCGACAGCCGGGCAAGTTCCTGGAGTGCTTCCAGGACTTCGCCGTCGCGGCCGACCAGGCTTTCGAGGCCTTCGGATGCTTCCTCGGCAGCGATGGAGATGTAGGTGCGGCCGTTACGCACCTCGATGTCGATGTCACCGTCGATGTCGGCGATATCCAGGAGCTCTTCGAGGTAGTCGGCAGCGACGTCGCCCTCTTCTTCGAGCCGGCTCGCTGCGTTTCCCTTGCCAGCTGGTTTCTCGTCCTGCGATGCCTGGGGTTCGGTGGACAGCTCTTCGTTCACGCTTTCAGCCTTCGTTTCTTCAGTGCTATCGACCGACATTACTTCTTCTTCCTGTTCTTGCGTTGGGGCTGGACACGCTGTCCCTTGGGCTTCTCAGGCTCGGCCGGAGCGGCTTCCTCGTCCTTCTTGCCACCCAGGATCGGCAGGGCGGGCAGGCCCTTGGCGGCGCGGCGTTCGGCGAGGGCCTTCGCTGCGGGGGACCCCGGCGTCGGCATGCGGCGGATCACGAAGAACTGCTGGCCCATGGTCCACAGGTTGGTGGTAGTCCAGTAGATGAGCACACCGATCGGGAAGTTGATGCCACCCACGCCGAAGACGATCGGCAGGATGTAGAGCATCATCTTCTGCTGGCGCATGAAGGGGCTGGCCATGGCCTCTTCGGACATGTTCTTGGCCATGATCTGCTTCTGGGTGATGAACTGCGAGGCCGTCATGGCCAGGATCATCACGATCGACAGGATCCACACAGCAACCTGGTTTCCGCCGCCACCGTGCAGGAGCGAAGCTGACAGCGGCGCACCGAAGATGCTCGACTGGTCGAACTGAACCACCTGTTCGTGGCTCATGGCGCCGATGCCCTTGCCCTGGTCCTTCGCGGTCGTGATGCCGGACAGCACCTGGAACAGCGCAAAGAAGAACGGCATCTGGATCAGCATCGGCAGGCAGGCCGAGAACGGGTTGGTGCCGTGCTTCTTGTACAGCGCCATCTGTTCCTGCGCCATGGCCTGGCGGGAAAGCTGGTCGGTCTTGCCCTTGTACTTGTCCTGCAGCTTCTTCAGGTCGGGCTGCAGCAGCTGCATGCCGCGCTGTGCCTTGATCTGCTTCACGAAGACCGGAATCAGGGCGGCACGCAGCACGAGCACCAGGCCGATGATGGACAGCGTCCAGGTCCAGCCGTTGGCGGCCGGCAGCCCAATGAAGCTCAGACCCTCATGGAATCCGACCATGATGACTGAGACCAGCCATTTGAACGGAAACATGATTGTTTCAAAGAAGTCCATACGTTTTCCCTATTTCCTCAAGCCGCTTCCCGGCGGCCGTCTTCATCAGCCTGAGCAGCCAGGAACTGGTCCGGGTTGTTCAGTACAACAATCATGGGGGTGCGGCCCTCGGGCCAGTGGCGGTGGCCGGCGGGGACATGGTCCACGCCGCCGGCGTTCCAGGGGTGGCAGCGTGCCAGGCGTTTGGCGGCGAGCCAGCTGCCCTTGACCGCGCCATGGACCGTCACGGCTTCCAGCGCATACGCGGAGCAGGACGGAAAGAAGCGGCAGACCTGCCCGTACAGCGGGGAAATCACGCGGCGGTAGGCCTTCAGAAGCAGGATGAGGATGTTCCGGGGCAGATCCCAGAGGACGGAAGCGATGTTCCTTGAAGCTATGGCAAGGAAGCGGACGACGGCGGAGCTCAGCTCATGCACGCGGTGTCCCTTCCTGTGTAGTGCCGGCGGTGTGGCCGCCGGCATGGTCCGGAACCGGCAGCGGAGCCGTTCCGCCAAGCCGCTTCCTGTTTGCTGCCAGGGCTGCGTTGAAATCGCCCAGCAGTTGTTCCCAATTCGCAGAGGCCGCCGCGGGCAGCGCCCGGACAACCACAGCCAGTCCTGTTTGCTGCTCTTTCAGCGACAGGGCAGCTGCTTCCCTCAGTCTCCTCTTAACGAGGTTCCTGGTGACAGCGTTCCCGACGGCTTTGGAAACAATGAAGCCGAACCGGCTCGGTTCGTCGGCAGCGATAGTTGCCGTATATAACACTAAGTTCCGGCGTCCATTGCGGACGCCGGAACGTACTGTTGTTGAAAAGTCGGTGGAAGTCCGCAGACGGTTGGGGGTGGCAAGCACCGCTTAACTCGCTTGGGGAAGATTGACCGACGAGTCAGTTATTTACGCCGACAGCTCGACGCGGCCCTTGGCGCGGCGGGCAGCCAGGATGGCGCGGCCGGCACGGGTGCGCATACGAAGGCGGAAGCCGTGCTTCTTGGCCCGACGGCGGTTATTCGGCTGAAAAGTCCGCTTGCTCACGTTAGTTACTCCAGTGGATCAAAGGTGCGCCCACCCGATCAAAAGGGGAAGAACTGGCCGACGCTAAGTTTTTTGTGCATCCGCGCCCACCCCATCCCGGACGTGCCGGAGATACAGGTGGCCGAAAGTGGACACATAGGACTTCACAACGTTAGGGCAAAAACACGCCACGGGTCAAACCGGCAGGGCCTCTCCCGGCTATCCCCAGCTGTGGCAAACCCGGTCCGCCAGCCTGTGGATGAAGTGGCTCACAAGGCCGTTTCCAGAACCACAACGATGTAATTATCCACAAGCAAGACCCCAGCTATCTTCTAGGGAATCCATCCCCTAGAGTGTCTCAGTAGCCGATTTTCCACGGACTGTGCATAACCCTGTGGATTCGGTTGGAATCCACCCTTGGTTCGGACCTTTCGGCTGCCCGGCAATTCAGGCACAGCACACACGGACCAGAGGAACCAATTGATGACGGTAGACGAGACCAACCACGCAAATACTGTCGGAAGTTCCTGGCGCCGGGTCCTGAGCCTGCTCGAACAGGACGAACGGGTCAGCCCCCGGCAGCGCGGTTTCGTCATCCTTGCCCAGGCACAGGGCCTCATCGGTTCCACCCTCCTGGTGGCCGTCCCCAACGAACTGACCCGCGAAGTCCTCCAGACCCAGGTCAAGGACGCCCTCGACGACGCCCTCCGCAGTGTCTTCTCCGACGACATCCGCTGCGCAATCGATGTCGACACCGATCTGGTGCCCGTCCACGAAGAGCCGGCTCCCGCCGTCGAACTCCCCGCCGCGGGCGATGACGCTGTCGAACTGAAGCCCCAGCCGACCCCGCCCAGCACCTCGCACGAATTCGGCCGCCTGAACCCGAAGTACGTCTTCGACACCTTCGTGATCGGTTCCTCGAACCGCTTCGCGCACGCGGCCGCCGTCGCCGTCGCCGAAGCGCCCGCGAAGGCCTACAACCCGCTGTTCATCTATGGCGACTCGGGCCTCGGGAAGACCCACCTGCTGCATGCGATCGGCCACTACGCCCGCCGGCTCTACAGCGGAATCCGCGTCCGCTACGTCAACTCCGAAGAGTTCACCAACGACTTCATCAACTCGATCCGCGACGACGAAGGCGCCAGCTTCAAGACCACGTACCGCAACGTGGACGTGCTGCTGATCGACGACATCCAGTTCCTGGCCGGCAAGGACCGGACGCTCGAAGAGTTCTTCCACACCTTCAACGCGCTGCACAACAACAACAAGCAGGTGGTCATCACCTCCGACCTGCCGCCCAAGCAGCTGGCCGGATTCGAGGACCGCATGAAGTCCCGCTTCGAATGGGGCCTGCTGACGGACATCCAGCCGCCGGAACTCGAAACCCGTATCGCGATCCTCCGGAAGAAGGCCCAGAGCGAGGGCCTGTCCGCGCCGGACGATGCCCTGGAGTACATCGCGTCCAAGATCTCCAGCAACATCCGCGAACTCGAAGGCGCCCTGATCCGCGTTACCGCGTTCGCCAGCCTCAACCGGCAGCCGGTGGACGTGGCGCTGGCCGAGATGGTGCTCAAGGACCTGATCACCGACGACGGCGCCCAGGAGATCACCGCGGAGCAGATCCTGAAGCAGACGGCCGACTACTTCAAGCTCAGCATGGAGGAGCTCTGCAGCAAGTCGCGCACACGCACCCTGGTGACCGCCCGGCAGATCGCCATGTACCTGTGCCGCGAGCTGACCGATATGTCCCTGCCGAAGATCGGGCAGGAACTGGGCGGCCGCGACCACACTACGGTGATCCACGCGGACCGCAAGATCCGTGAACTGATGGCCGAGCGCCGGGTCATCTACAACCAGGTCACCGAACTGACCAACCGCATCAAGCAGCAGCAACGGGATTCCTGAGCCTGTCCCGGCAGCCTTCCGCCGCCACTACATACCTTATTAACAGGTGCATGTGGATAAGCCTGTGGACAGTTAAGGGGAGAACCGCGGTGAATGGGCTTAAAACCCTTAAGGCGCCTGTGGATCGTTGAAAAACGGCTTGGGGGTTGTCCACGTCCACACCCTGTTTAAAACCCAGGCTGCCCACATGCCGTGAACATGGCTTAACCGCGGATCCTCGAGGCAAGGCCGGGTTATCCACAGTTTCCACAAAGGTTATTAACACTACTAATCCCAAAAAATTCAGATCCCTCAAACAACAATCTCCTTCCGACCGCCCCGCTCCACAGAACCCGGCGGTGCCGGGCACCAGCCAGGACATTGGGGGATGGGTTAATGCCAGGACTTCCGGCTAAGCTGTCAGCATCGCGTCCCTCGGGCCCGGTTCTTTTGTCATTCGCGCTGAACTCAGCCGTGAAGGAACCTCCGCGGGGCCAAGGCAGTTCTCCGGAACCGCCACACAAGAGCAATGGCAGCAGCGATCGCATGCGCGACAGCAACGAAAGGCGGCACCCCTCCGTGAAGTTCAGAGTCGACCGGGATGTCCTGGCAGAAGCCGTCACGTGGACAGCCCGATCCTTGTCTCCGCGGCCGCCGGTTCCCGTCCTTTCCGGGCTCCTGCTCAAGGCCGAAGCCGGAACGGTAAGCCTTTCGAGCTTCGACTACGAAACGTCCGCCCGCCTTGAAATCCCGGCGGACATCACCACCGAAGGCACCATCCTGGTATCCGGCCGCCTCCTTGCCGATATCTGCCGCAGCCTGCCGTCGGCACCGGTCGACGTCGAAACCGACGGAAGCAAGGTCACCTTGAGCTGCCGCCGAAGCAGCTTCCACCTGGCCACCATGCCGGAGTCCGAGTACCCGCCGCTTCCGGCGCTGCCCGCCGTCAGCGGAACCCTGCCCGGCGATGCTTTTGCCCAGGCCGTTTCCCAGGTGATCATCGCGGCCAGCAAGGATGACACCCTCCCGATCCTCACCGGCGTCCGGATGGAGATCGAAGATGACATGATCACCCTCCTGGCCACGGACCGCTACCGCCTGGCCATGCGCGAAGTCCCGTGGAAGCCTGTCACTCCGGGCATTTCCACCAGCGCGCTGGTTAAGTCCAAGACCCTCAACGAAGTAGCGAAGACCCTCGGCGGCAGCGGTGACATCAACCTGGCACTGTCCGACGACGACAGCCGGCTGATCGGCTTTGAGAGCGGCGGCCGCACCACCACCTCCCTGCTGGTGGACGGCGACTACCCGAAGATCCGCTCGCTCTTCCCCGAATCCACTCCGATCCACGCCACCGTGCAGACCCAGGAACTCATCGAGGCCGTGCGCCGTGTGTCCCTCGTGGCTGAGCGGAACACCCCGGTGCGCCTAGCCTTCACGCCCGGCCAGCTGAACCTCGACGCCGGCACCGGCGAAGACGCCCAGGCTTCCGAAGAGCTCGAAGCACAGCTCACCGGCGAAGAAATCACGGTGGCCTTCAACCCGCATTACCTGATCGAGGGCCTGAGCGTCATCGAGAGCAAGTTCGTGCGCTTCTCGTTCACCAGCGCGCCCAAGCCGGCCATGATCACGGCCCAGGCTGAAGCCGACGGCGAGGACCAGGACGACTACCGCTACCTGGTCATGCCGGTCCGCTTGCCCAACTAAGGCAGCGCCCGGACACTCCGGGTTCCACGATTCCGTCACCCACAACGCAGAAGAGAGTTCATACCGTGCACATCGGACTGATCGGCCTTGGAAAAATGGGTTTCAACATGCGCGAACGCATGCGGAACGGCGGAATCGAGGTCACCGGTTACGACCGCAACCCCGACGTCACGGACGTCCCGTCGGTTGACGAGCTGATTGCCGCCCTTCCCAGCCCGCGCATCGTCTGGGTAATGGTTCCCGCGGGCGAGATCACCGATGCCGTGATCACCGAACTGGGTGGAAAGCTCAGCGCCGGAGACATGGTCATCGACGGCGGAAACTCACGGTTCACCGAGGACCAGAAGCACGCCGAATTCCTTGCCGGCAAGGGCATCCGCTTCGCTGACTGCGGTGTGTCCGGTGGTGTGTGGGGCCTGCAGAACGGCTATGGCCTGATGGCTGGCGGTTCCGACGAGGACATCGAGCTCGCCATGCCGGTCTTCGATGCGCTCCGTCCCGAAGGCGAACGGGCCGACAGCTTCGTCCACGTGGGCGGCGTCGGCGCAGGCCACTACGCCAAGATGGTGCACAACGGCATCGAGTACGGCCTGATGCAGGCTTACGCCGAAGGCTATGAACTGCTCGCGGCCAAGGACATCATCAAGGATCTGCCCGGCACCTTCCGCGCCTGGCAAAAGGGCACCGTAGTGCGCTCGTGGCTGCTGGACCTCATGGTGAAGGCGCTCGATGAGGATCCCGGCCTGGCCTCGATCGATGACTACGTCGAGGACTCCGGTGAAGGCCGCTGGACCGTGGAGGAAGCCATCGCCAACGCGGTTCCGGCGCCGGCGATCACCGCGGCCCTCTTTGCCCGCTTCGCCTCGCGGGAAGAATCTTCGCCTGCCATGAAGATGGTGTCCGCCCTGCGCCACCAGTTCGGCGGGCACGCCACCCGTCCGTCCAGCTAGCCGGCCGAAGGCCTCCAACACGCGTGTACCTTGAACACCTTTCGCTGACCGATTTCCGCAGCTACGCCCAGGTCGACCTGAAGCTTGGCCCTGGGGTGACCGTGCTTGTCGGCTCCAACGGGATCGGCAAGACCAACCTGATGGAAGCCATCGGCTACCTCGCCACCCTGGGATCGCACCGGGTCAGCACGGATGCCCCGCTGATCCGCTTCGGGAGCGAACGTGCCATGATCCGGGCGAAACTGGTGCGCGGAAGCCAAGCGACCGTCGTCGAGCTCGAAATCAACGCCGGGCGGGCGAACCGCGGACGGATCAACCGCGGCAATCCGCTGCGTGCGCGGGACATCCTGGGCATCTGCCAGACCGTGCTGTTCGCACCGGAGGACCTGGCATTGGTGAAGGGCGACCCTTCGAACCGGCGCCGCTTCCTGGATGACATGCTGGTCAGCCTCCTGCCTGCCCATGCGGCAACGCGTGCCGACTACGACCGCGTGCTCAAACAGCGCAACGCCCTGCTCAAATCCGCCCGGAACGGCCGATTCACCTCCGGACACGAGGCCACGCTCGATGTCTGGGACCAGCACATGGCCCGTGCCGGCGCCGAGCTGCTGCATGCCCGGCTCGATCTGGTGGAACGTTTGCAGCCGCACCTCCAAAGGGCATATGCCCAGCTCACGGACGGGTCGAAGGACGCTGCCGCGGTGTACCGCTCAACCCTTCAGGGCGTTTTGGACGACGACGGCGGCCCGGCCGACGGCGCTGCCGCACCGGCCGCGGGGATGGCCGAGTTGCGGCAGCTCGACGTCGAACAGCTCGCCGAACGCTACGTCCAGGCCTTCGCGGCCGCCCGCCGCAAGGAACTCGAACGGGGCATTTCGCTGGTCGGCCCGCACCGGGACGAGCTCGAGCTGTTGCTGGGCCAGGCCCCCGCGAAGGGCTATGCCTCGCACGGCGAAACCTGGTCCATGTGCCTGGCGCTGCGCCTGGCGTCCTACTACGTGATGCTGGATGATTCGCTGGCCGGCGGCTCCGCGCCCATCCTCATCCTGGATGACGTTTTCGCCGAGCTGGACGTGCAGCGGCGGCGTAAACTGGCGGCAATAGTCGCCGGTGCCGAACAGGTGCTGGTGACGGCCGCCGTCGACGCCGATATTCCCGAAGAGCTGTCCGGGCGGCGGGTGAAGGTTGTCCCCGGAGGCATAGATGGCGAAGGATGACGGCGGACTGCAGCCCGGACGTGAACCGGACCGCATCGATGCCGCGCAGGCCGCACTGAACCGCATGCGCGAGGCCGCGGCAGCGCGCGGCGAAATCCGCCGCGCCGCGCCCGGGAAGGCCACCCCGAAGCGGAAGGGACTGCGGGACACCCGCGGTTTCAGCCAGTTCCACGGCAACGGCCGGGATCCCCTTGGCCTGGGCAAGGTGGTGGGCCGGCTCGTGGCCGAACGCGGTTGGACGTCACCGGTGGCGGTCGGTTCAGTGATGGCCGAATGGGACGCCCTGGTGGGGCCGGAAATCTCCGCGCACTGCACCCCGGAGAGCTTCACTGACACCACCTTGCACGTGCGCTGCGATTCGACAGCATGGGCAACGCAGCTTCGTTTGCTGAATTCGAGCCTGCTGGAGATGTTCCGGAAGGAACTCGGCGAAGGCGTGGTGACGGCCATCCACGTGCTGGCGCCCACGGCTCCGAACTGGCGGAAGGGCGGCCGCAGCGTCAACGGCCGCGGTCCGCGGGACACCTACGGCTGAGCATTCTTCCGGCCATCTCGGCTGATTCCGTAAATCGGCGCACAGCGGCCGGAAACGCCCTGCGGCTGTATAGCTCCCCAAGTGGTGCCGTCTTGGACGGTTCCAGACACGGCCAGCGGCCTGCCAAGGGCACGTTTGCCGCGAACCACCCCGCCAAATCCGGTGGTATGGCTTAAACACGATAGAATCGTGGATAGACAACTGGGCGCCGGTGAACCGTCGATTGGCCCCGCTGCGAAGCACATGAACAGCGGATCCGCCAGTCAACAACTCGCCGGCGCTATCAGTGGCGTCCCTGTTGGCGGCCGCCGCATCCGAAACGGACTGTCCTGCACGGGCAGGCTCCTTGGTGTGCGGTGACGGCCGGCGACCATCGAAACACAGAGGAGTCGAAAGCGCCTGTGGCTAACGACAATGCAGAGATTTTGGCAGCTGATCCCGTCGCGGAGAATGCCGGCGCAGCCGACGCGTCCGGAGCCCGGGAATACGGCGCCAGCGACATCACTGTCCTTGAAGGCCTGGAGGCGGTGCGCAAGCGCCCCGGCATGTACATCGGTTCCACGGGACCGCGCGGCCTGCACCACCTGGTCTACGAAGTGGTGGACAACTCCGTTGACGAGGCGTTGGCCGGCTACTGCAGCCATATCGAAGTGACACTGCAGGCCGACGGCGGCGTGAAGGTCGTCGACGACGGCCGCGGCATCCCGGTGGACCTGCACCCCAGCGAGGGCAAGCCCACGGTCGAGGTCGTCATGACCATCCTGCACGCCGGCGGTAAGTTCGGCGGCGGCGGTTACGCCGTGTCCGGCGGCCTGCACGGCGTGGGCATCTCCGTGGTGAACGCGCTGTCGCGCCGGGTCGATACCGAGGTCCGCCGCCAGGGCCATGTGTGGCGGATGTCCTTCGCCGACGGCGGCAAGCCGCAGGGCGAGCTGGTCAAGGGAGAAGCCACCGACCAGACCGGTACCTCCCAGACGTTCTACCCGGACGGCAGCATCTTCGAAACCACCGAGTTCGATTTCGAAACCCTCCGCGCCCGCTTCCAGCAGATGGCCTTCCTGAACAAGGGCCTGCGCATCACGCTGACGGACGAACGCCCGGTCAAGCAGGCCGACGGCGAAGACCTGGACCTGGACGCCGTCTCCACCGAAGGCGAAGTGCCCGCGGAGCATCGCACCGTGGTGTACCAGTACAACGACGGCCTGCTGGACTACGTCAAGCACCTGAACTCGAGCAAGAAGGTGGACATCGTCCACGAGGACGTCATCGCCTTCGAAACCGAGGACACAGAACGGCACATGGCCGTTGAAATCGCCATGCAGTGGACCTCCGCGTATTCCGAAAGCGTCCACACCTACGCGAACACCATCAACACCCATGAGGGCGGCACCCACGAAGAGGGTTTCCGCGCCGCCATGACCTCGCTGATCAACCGCTACGCGCGCGAGAAAGCAATCATCAAGGAGAAGGACGACAACCTCACGGGTGACGACATCCGCGAAGGCCTCACCGCCGTCATCTCCGTCAAGCTGTCCGAGCCGCAGTTCGAAGGCCAGACCAAGACCAAGCTGGGCAACTCCGAGGTCAAGGGTTTCGTGCAGCGTGTGGTCACCGACCAGCTCGGCGACTGGCTCGAACGCAATCCCGGCCCGGCCCGCGACGTCATCCGCAAGGCGATCCAGGCCGCCCAGGCGCGCATGGCCGCCCGCAAGGCCCGCGACAACGCCCGCCGCAAGAGCCCGTTGGAATCCTTCGGCATGCCCGGCAAGCTGTCCGACTGCTCCTCGAAGGATCCTTCGCGCTGTGAGGTGTACATCGTGGAGGGTGACTCCGCAGGCGGTTCCGCCAAGCGCGGCCGCAATCCGGAGACCCAGGCGATCCTGCCGCTGCGAGGCAAGATCCTGAACGTTGAGCGTGCCCGCCTGGACAAGGCCCTAGGCAACAACGAGGTCCAGTCCATGATCACGGCCTTCGGCACGGGTATCGGCGAGGACTTCGATATCTCCAAGCTGCGGTACCACAAGATCGTCCTCATGGCCGATGCCGATGTGGACGGCCAGCACATCACCACGCTGCTGATGACCCTGCTGTTCCGCTACATGCGCCCCCTCATCGAGAACGGCTACGTGTACCTGGCCCAGCCGCCGCTGTACCGCATCAAGTGGTCGAATGCCGCCCACGATTACGTGTACAGCGACCGTGAACGCGATGAAACCATCCGCAAGGGTGCCGCCATGAACAAGCGACTCCCGAAGGACAACGGCATCCAGCGCTACAAGGGCCTTGGCGAGATGGACTACACCGAGCTCTGGGACACCACCATGGACCCGGACCGCCGCACCCTGCTGCAGGTCACCATGGAGAACGCCGCCGCCGCGGACGAAATCTTCTCGGTACTGATGGGCGAAGACGTCGAGTCGCGCAGGAACTTCATCCAGCAGAACGCCAAGGACGTCAGGTTCCTGGACATCTAAAGAGCCTCCTCAGGCCGCTTATATTCCAGAACTGACATATACCTGAAACGGAATTTATTATGAGTGACGAAACCCCCGGGGTACCCGAGGAACAGGACGCCCCGGACACCGTTCTTGAAGGCGACGTCCTGGTTGACCGCATCGAACAGGTGGACCTGCAGACCGAAATGCAGCGCTCCTACCTGGACTACGCCATGGCCGTCATCGTCGGCCGCGCCCTTCCCGACGTCCGCGACGGCCTGAAGCCGGTCCACCGCCGCGTGCTGTACGCGATGTTCGACGGCGGCTACCGCCCGGACCGCTCCTTCAACAAGTGCGCCCGCGTGGTCGGCGACGTCATGGGTACTTACCACCCGCACGGCGACATGGCCATCTACGATGCCCTTGTCCGCCTGATCCAGGACTGGACCATGCGGTACCCGCTGGCACTGGGCCAGGGCAACTTCGGTTCCCCGGGCAACGACGGCGCAGCAGCCCCCCGTTACACCGAAACCAAGATGGCCCAGCTGGCCATGGAGATGGTGCGGGACATCGACGAGGAAACCGTCGACTTCCAGGACAACTACGACGGCAAGAACCAGGAACCCACCATCCTGCCGGCGCGTTTCCCGAACCTGCTTGTCAATGGCTCCTCCGGCATCGCCGTCGGCATGGCCACCAACATCCCGCCGCACAACCTGCGCGAAGTGGCGGACGGCGTCCAGTGGTACCTGGAGAACCCGCAGGCCACCCGCGAGGAGCTGCTCGAAGCGCTGCTCCTGCGCATCAAGGGCCCGGATTTCCCCACCGGCGCCACCATCCTCGGCCACAAGGGCATCGAGGAGGCCTACCGCACCGGCCGCGGCTCCATCACCATGCGTGCCGTGGTCAATGTGGAAGAAATCCAGGGCCGCACCTGCCTCGTGGTCACCGAGCTGCCGTACCAGGCCAACCCGGACAACTTGGCCATCAAGATCGCCGAACTGGTCAAGGACGGCAAGATCCAGGGCATCGCCGACCTCCGCGATGAAACTTCCGGTCGTACCGGCCAGCGCCTGGTGATCGTCCTCAAGCGTGACGCCGTGGCCAAGGTGGTGCTGAATAACCTCTACAAGCACACCCAGCTGCAGGACAATTTCTCCGCGAACATGCTGGCGATTGTCGACGGCGTTCCGCGGACGCTGAGCCTGGACGCCTTCATCCGGCACTGGGTAACGCACCAGATGGACGTCATTGCCCGCCGCACCCGGTACCGCCTCCGCAAGGCCGAAGAGGAAGCACACATCCTCCGCGCCCTGCTCAAGGCGCTCGACATGCTGGACGAGGTCATCGCCCTCATCCGCGCCTCCAGCACCACCGAGGCCGCACGCGATGGCCTCATGGAGCTGTTGGACATCGACGAGCTGCAGGCCCGCGCCATCCTGGACATGCAGCTCCGCCGCCTGGCTGCCCTGGAACGCCAGCGGATCCAGGACAAGCACGCCGAACTGGAAGCGCAGATTGCAGAGTTCAAGGCAATCCTTGCCTCTGAACAGCGCCAGCGCGAAATCATCAGCACAGAGCTGGCCGAGATCGTAGACAAGCACGGTGACGACCGCCGCACCCAGATCCTTATGGGCTTCGACGGCGACATGTCCATCGAGGACCTGATCCCCGAGGAAGAAGTGGTGGTCACCATCACCCGCGGTGGCTACGTCAAGCGCACCCGCAGCGACAACTACCGTTCGCAGCAGCGCGGCGGCAAGGGCGTCAAGGGCGCGCAGCTTCGTGGCGACGACGTGGTGGAGCACTTCTTCGTCACCACCACCCACCACTGGTTGCTCTTCTTCACCAACCTGGGCCGTGTGTACCGTGCCAAGGCCTACGAGCTTGCCGAGGCCGGCCGCGACGCCAAGGGCCAGCACGTAGCCAACCTGCTGGCCTTCCAGCCGGACGAGCACATCGCCCAGGTCCTGGACCTGCGGGACTATGCACAGGCTCCGTACCTGGTGCTCGCCACCAAGAACGGCCTGGTCAAGAAGACCCGCCTGGAGGACTACGACACCAACCGCAGTGCCGGCGTCATCGCCATCAACCTGCGCGACGGAGACGAGCTGGTCTCGGCGCAGCTCGTCTCCGAAACCGACGACCTGCTGCTGGTCTCCCGCAAGGGCCAGTCCATCCGCTTCACCGCCACCGACGAGGCACTTCGCCCGATGGGTCGCGCCACCTCCGGTGTGACGGGCATGAAGTTCCGCGAGGACGACGAGCTGCTGGCCGCGGACGTGGTCAAGGACGGTTCCTTCGTCTTCGTGGTGACCGAGGGTGGGTACGCCAAGCGGACCGCCGTCGAGGAATACCGGCTCCAGGGCCGCGGCGGCCTCGGCATCAAGGTCGCCAAGCTGGCTGAAGAGCGCGGCGACCTTGTGGGCGCCCTTATCGTCCAGGAAGAGGACGAAGTGCTTGTGGTGATGGAAGGCGGTAAGGTGGTGCGCTCCGCCGTCGCAGGCGTTCCGGCAAAGGGCCGCGACACCATGGGCGTCATCTTTGCCAAGCCGGACAAGAACGACCGCATCATCGAGGTGGCACGCAACAGCGAACGCGGCCTGGACGGTGAGGAAGCGGACGAAGAGCAGCAGTCCGAAGGCACGGATGACGTAACGTTGGCTGCAGAAGGAGCCGCGCAGGCGGCCGGATCACCTGACGGGTCCACCGAGGCGGAAAGCAGCCAGGAACCCGGCACCGAGCTGAACGAAGACAACACCGGAGGAACGAATGAGTAATCCTGACTCATATCCCAAGCCGAACGCAGACGTCCCCGGCGGACTCCGGCAGCCTTCGGGCGCTCCGCAGGCGGCGCCCGCCGCCGGACCCCGCCCGCCGGCACCTGCCACGGCTCCGACGGCGGCACGGCGCCCTGCGGCGGCTCCCGCCGCACCGGCACAGCGTCCCGCGGCTCCTGCCGGACGCCCTGCGCAGGGCGTCCGCGCGGCCACAAGCGGCCAGCAGCGTCCGGGCACCCCGGGCCTGGTGAAGCCGGCTCCGAAGGCAAAGGTCCGCCGGGCACGCCTCCTCGTCAGCAAGGTCGACCCCTGGTCAGTACTCAAGATGGCGTTCCTGCTGTCAGTCGCCCTCGGCATCGTGACCGTCGTGGCGGCCATGGTGCTGTGGACCGTGCTGGACCTCACCGGCATCTTCGACCAGGTGGACAGCCTCCTGGGCACTCTTGCCGGGTCCGAAGGCGGCGGCTTCGAACTCAAGAAGGTTGCTTCCCTGGGCCAGGTGCTGTCCTTCGCCACCATCATCTCCGTGGTGAACGTGGTGCTGTTGACCGCACTGTCCATGCTGAGTGCCGTACTTTATAACATTTCGGCAACGCTCGTTGGCGGCATCGGCGTGACGCTCACCGACGACTAGCAAAACCTCCGGAATTCCGCGGAAAATTGGCGGAATTCCGCATTGAAGGTCCTCGATTTGAGATCGGGCCGGGATGTGCTGTAGAGTCATATCTCGGCCCGATGAGGCATCGGGGCGTATAGCTCAGGCGGTTAGAGCGCTTCGCTGATAACGAAGAGGTCCCAGGTTCAAGTCCTGGTACGCCCACGGAACCTGCACGGTTTCACGGTAAGGTCCGGAGACGGACCGGAACGGGGTGCGTGTGAAGAAGTTGCTGATTGTGGCAGCGGCGATCGCAGGCGTCCTGCTCTACCGGAAGGTGCAGGAATCCGAAGCCCGGAAGACTGTTTGGAGCCAGGCGACCGACACGGTTGACTAGTTCCGCAGTAGTATGGACGGGTTGCTTCTTATGGGGGCATGGCGCAATTGGTAGCGCACCTGCTTTGCAAGCAGGGGGTTAGGGGTTCGAGTCCCCTTGCCTCCACCATAGGGAAAAGTCCCGGTCAGAGATGACCGGGACTTTTTCGTGTTCACGGGCTTTCGACGTCGGAAACGGGCAAGGAGGGAAAGGCCATGAACGTCCTCTTTGCCGCCCTCGGTGTCCTGGGCGTTGCGGCCTCCGGCCCGTTGATCGCCGGCACCCTTGCAGCGACCACCGCCACCGCGTTGGCGATTGCCTTCTGGCGCAACGCGATCGCCGCCGTCGTGATGGCATCCCCCGTGCTCCTCAAGGAACCGCGACAGTTCCGCACGATCACCCGGCGCGAGGCTGCTTGGACCGGCGTTGCCGCCGTCGCCCTCGCTGCGCACTTCGCCTGCTTCATCACCTCGCTCCAGCTGACCTCCGTGGCAGCGTCCACGGCCCTCGTCTGCCTGCAATCGGCCTGGATCGCCGTGTTCCAGTTCCTGCGGGGCACCCGGCACCACTGGGCGGTTCCGGCCGGACTCGGTGCTGCGCTCGGCGGCGTGCTGGTGATCACCGGTTTCGACCTGGGTTCTTCGCCCGATGCCCTGCGGGGCGATGTCCTCGCCTTGGCCGGCGGCGTCTTCGGCGCGCTCTACGCGATGGCCGGCGGCCGGGCCCGGCAGACCATGGGCACCGGCACGTACACCGCGCTCTGCTACAGGGATCTGTGCCGTCCTGATTGCGCTGCTCGCCCTGGCCAGCGGGCAGCCGCTCACAGAATTCGACGCCGGAGGCTGGGCCGGGATCATTGCGATCACCGTTTCTGCCCAGCTGGTGGGCCACACCATGTTCAACCACCTGCTGGCCACCATGAGCCCCTTGCTCGTCTCGATGATCATCCTGCTGGAAATCCCGGGAGCGGCCCTGCTGGCGGCGGTTTTCCTGCACGAGGCACTGCCGGCGGGCACCTACCTGGGCCTGGGGCTGATACTGGCGGGACTCGCCGTCGTCATTGCCGGACAGCGCAGCGGAACAAAGGACGACGGCGGCGGTCCGGTTACGGCGCTCGGCGCCGACTAAGGGCCGGGCGGCTGCGGCCGGCTACTGTCCGCCGCGGCGGACGCCCTGGCTGGAGCTGGCCGTGTGGATGGCCCGCAGCAGCTTCGCCGGGAAGTAGACGGAGAAGAAGACCACCATCGGCGCCTTCAGCGCCATCTTCTTGACGTTGTGGGCCTTGTAGGTGCGGTCGAAGCGGGTTACGTAGTAGCGGTAGTCCCGCGGCGAATCCTCCAGCCGGCGGGCGGACATCCCGGACACCATCTGCGGCCAGTACTGCACCCGCAGTTCATGTTCGGCCAGGTGCAGGGAGAGGTCGATGTCCTCATGCATCTCGTCCTTCTCGTCAAGGCACGCTTCGTCCCGGATGGTTTCCCACGCTGAGCGGCGCAGCGCCATGTTGGAGCCGAACAGGAAGTGGTACTGGTGCTTGGCGAGGCGCAGCATGAGCTGGCGCATTTTGTCGTCCGCCTTGAGGCCGAAGCGGCGCATGGGCATGTCGTAGTAGACCACCGGGCCGGTGGCAGCTTGGACGTCCGGATCCATGAAGGCGTTCTGGACCTGTTCCACCCAGTCCGGTTCGAGGACGGAGTCGGCGTCGATGCGGCCCAGGATGTCTCCGGTGGCACTGTTCAGCCCGAAGTTGCGGGTGGGGATGAGGCCCTGTGCCTGATCCTGGCTCAGCAGGATGATGGGGCTCTCAGGGTATTCCTGCTGCATCTGTGCCACGATCTGCGCGGTGCGGTCCGTGGACATGTTGTCCACCACGATGATCTCCGCGGCGGGGACAGACTGGTAAATGGCGGCGATGAGGCACTGCCTGATGACGCTTTCCTCGTTGTACGCCGGGATGACGATGGACACTTCCGGCCTGGGTGCGTCAGAAGGGGCAAGTTCTTCGGGCGATCTATCGGCTGACATCCAGATAAATCTAACACCGGCCCGCCGGCCCGCCGGGGAGCTTCCGGTGACGTATGGATAAACATTGAGGGGACCCCGCGCAGTGCGGAGTCCCCTCAAGACAAGGTGTGGCGCGTCAGCGTGTGGCGCAGCTCAGGCCTGGTGCTTTCCTTCGCTCTTGCCTTCTTCGCCTGCCGGCTCGTCCTTGTGGATGTTCGAGGCGATGTTCTTCACCGCGGTCTTGGCATCGACCTTGTCCGCGGGCCCCTTGGAGTCCTTGGCTACCTCGGGCGTCGGGGCAGGGCCCACCGGTGCCGAGTCGACCGGTGCCGGGTTGAGCGGCTCCTCGGGCGATTCGTCAGCGGCGTCCTTGGCTACGTCCGGCGTCGGGGCAGGGCCCACCGGTGCCGAGTTGGCGGGGGCGTCGTTGTTCGGCGTCGAACGCGGGTTGCTCGGCGGGTTCACCGGCGCAGGAGTCTTCCACGGATCCTCGACGGGCTTGGACGCCTTCCACGCGGCGACACCGGCGGCGACGGCTGCGGCGATGACGGTGACAATCAGGAGTCCGCGCTTCTTGGGCTTTTCCTTGCGGCCGAGCTCGGCGGCGACGGCCTTGCCGGTTTCTTCTGCTACGGCCTTGAACTGCGTTCCGGCGGCCTGGGCCTGGTCCTGGAGATTGTGCACCACACCGGAATCCGCAAGCTTCTGCGCGACTGCGTCAACCTGTGCGGGTGCGTTTTCCAGGAGGTGGTGCACGGCGTTGGAGGCCTGGTCGAGCTGCTCGGACAGCTTCGGCAAGTACTCTTCCACTACCTTGTCCCGGGCGACACCGAGTGCCGGAGTTGCCTTGTTCAGGGCCTCCTGGATCTTCGGCGACGCTTCCTCGACGGCGTCGTGGATCTTCGGAGCGAGGTTCGCCAGGCCTTCCTGGAGCCTCGGCGTGACGGTTGCGACGCCGTCGGCCAGGTTGTGGGCGGCCGACTTGAGGCCTTCCTGGATCTTCGGTGAGGCGGTATCAATTCCGTGCTGGATCCGGGGAACTGCCCAGTTCACGGCAGCTTCGACGCGCGGTGCAGCCCAGTCCTTGGCGCTGTCGACGCCTGCTGCCACCGAGTGCTCAAGGTCGCGGGCAATACGGTCTGTTTTCTTCACAACTACCTCCCGATACACATGCTCGTTTGTTGTTAGCCTACGTCGCCTGACCGGCACCGGCTATTCATGGGACGCAATCACCGGAGATTTCACCGAGCGCGGAACCGGCTTTCCGCCCGCTGCCGCGTTGACCCTGCATGAAAGAATGGGGCCATGACCATTGCAACCGCAAAAGCAACCATCCACACCAGCCTCGGCGACATCGTGGTGAACCTCTTCGGCAACCACGCACCCAAGACCGTGGCCAACTTCGTTGGCCTCGCCACGGGTGAAAAGTCCTGGACGCACCCCGAAACGGGCGAAGACAAGACCGGTACCCCGCTGTACAACGGCACCATCTTCCACCGCATCATCAAGGACTTCATGATCCAGGGCGGCGACCCGCTGGGCCGCGGCATCGGTGGCCCGGGCTACAAGTTCGACGACGAGATCCACCCGGAACTGAACTTCAACGCCCCCTACAAGCTGGCCATGGCCAACGCCGGCATCCAGATGGGCAAGGGCACCAACGGTTCCCAGTTCTTCATCACCACGGTCAACACCGACTGGCTCTTCGGCAAGCACTCCATCTTCGGCGAGGTCGCTGACGACGAATCCAAGAAGGTCGTCGACGCCATCGAGGCTGTCCGCACCGGCATGGGCGACCGCCCGGTCGAGGACGTCGTCATCAACAGCATCGACGTCGAGCAGCTCTGATCCGGAGCCTGAACAACCCATGAGTTTTGGATACCCGGCGGCGGAGCCGTCAGCAGGCGTTCCGGTATGCCCCAGGCACCCCGACCGGCCCTCCTATGTGAGGTGCCAGCGTTGCGGCCGCCCGGCTTGCCCCGAATGCCAGCGTGCGGCCGCCGTCGGGTTCCAATGCGTTGACTGCGTCAACGAACTCAGCCGTTCGACGCCGGCTGTCCGCTCGGTCTACGGCGGCACCGCCGTCGTAGACCGGCCGATGGCCACTTTCCTTCTTATTGGCGCGTGCGTCGTCCTTTACGTCCTGCAATGGATTGTTCCGGGGGACGTGATCTTCCAGAACTTCGCGTTCGCCTCCGCCTTCGCGGATCCGCAGTACGGCCATTTTGAGCCGTGGCGCATGCTCACCGCGGCCTTCCTCCACTCCCAGGGCTTCGTCCTCCACATTGCCCTGAACATGTACACGTTGTGGATTTTCGGCCAGGCCCTTGAGCCGCTGCTCGGACGCACCCGCTTCCTGGCCATCTACCTGCTGTCCGCAATCGGTGGTTCAGTCGGCTACATGCTGTTGACGCCCGTCTTCCCCGTCATCCCCGTGGTCGGCGCGTCCGGCGCCATCTTCGGCATGTTCGGCGCGATGCTCGTGATCCAACGGCATCGCGGCGGTGACACCAAGCAGCTCTGGGTACTGATTGCCATCAACGGCGCCATTGGCTTCATGGTCTCCGGGATTGCCTGGCAGGCGCACCTTGGCGGCTTGGTTACCGGTGCGCTCAGCGCCGCTGCCGTTGCCTATGCCCCGCGCGGTCCGCGCCGGGCGCTTTACCAAGCCGCCGGGCTTGCGGTGGTGGCCGTGCTCCTGGTTCTTGCCACGGCACTGCGCACAGCGGCTATCTAAGGCTTCTCCCCTTTCTCCATGCCGGCTTCGCCGGTTCTTTTGGCGTGCCCTCCTGCCCCCGGAGACGGCTTACCGTGTTTTCCACAGCCCTTATCCACACTGTGAGTAACTTACAGCTGTGTAGTTCAGGGCCAGCATTCCCTAGTTCGCGGTGATCCAGGACCTCCAGCTGAGAAATACCCAGCTTCGTCCACAGCTGTGGATAACTTTCCTGCACAGAGCTGTGTTTATGTGGACAAATCGGCTCCAGGTGTGTCTCTTGTGGAAAACCCGCAGGACAAGCCGTTTCCACAGCCGTCGGAAGCGTCTTTCAACAGGCTTATCAACAGTGTTAATAACTCACACCGTTGTAGTTCTTCCCCTTAAATCACGGCATCAACCGCGCGGTTCCGGGGAAGTTTCCCGGCTTTGACCACAGCTTTTCCCCAGCTGTGGATAACTTGTGGGAAGCGCCTTGTTGTTAAGTGGGTAACTTCCACGGCACGCCGGGCGGGCAGGAAAAGGGCGTTCCGGCCCGGCAGGTGAAGTTCTCCATCCCGGAACCATGAACACTTGGTGAAGGTGGAGCCACGATCCACAGCCTTGCCCACATGGGGAAAACCACAGAAACGAGAGTGACCCTTCAAAAACCCCGGAAAACCGGGGAATCCGCCCTGAATACCGAGTCTTTCCACATAGTGTTTCCACAGCTGTGGATAAAGTTGCCCACTTTTGTGGACACGTGGGGACAGGCTCAGGCCCAGATGCCGGAGCTTCCCCGGCGGTGGCTGCCCACAAGGTGGGTATCGATCATGCCGATCGCTTCCATCAGCGCGTACATGGTGGTGGGGCCGACAAAGGCGAAGCCCTTTTTCCTGAGCGCCTTGGACAACGCCACGGATTCAGGCGACTGGGTTGCGAGGTCGGCAATGGTTTCCGGAGCCGGAGTGGTTTCAGGCCGGAAGGACCACACGAAGTCCACCAGGCCGCCGGAGTCCCGCAGCGCGAGGGTGGCCTTGGCGTTGGTGATGGCAGCCCGGATCTTCAGCCGGTTGCGCACAATGCCGGCGTCCAGCATCAGCCGTTCGACATCCGGCTCGCCGAACAATGCCACCTTCTCCGGATCGAAGTCCAGGAACGCCGCACGGAACGCCGGGCGCTTCCGCAGGATGGTGGCCCAGGAGAGTCCTGCCTGGAACCCTTCCAGGCTGATGCGTTCGTACAGGCCCTGCTCGTCCGTGACAGGCATGCCCCACTCAGTGTCGTAATAGTCCCGCAGCAGGGGATCGACGGCAGCCCAGGGCGGCCGCGCCAGTCCGTCTTCGCCGAGGATGGTGCCGGCCGGTGTCATGGGTGCCTCCAGTCGAGGTGGAACGTGGACATTCAGGGCGGACGGAGAGAGCCGCCCGGGATAAAGCTGCTGAGGATATTGTGCGCCGAAGCTACGACATTCCCGTGACGCGCATGGTGATGTTGATCCGTCCGCCGTCCAGGCCGCACTCCGCAGGCGCCGTGCCTGGATGCACTTTGACGACGCCGTGATAGGCGAAACGGGAGGCTCCGCCAAAGACAAAGAGGTCTCCGGAGCGCAGGGTTATATCCGTGTGCGGTTTCCCGCGCCCTCCCGTATTCCCGAAGCGGAAGACGCAGCTGTCTCCGATACTCAGCGAAACCACGGGCGCTGCGGAACGTTCGTCCTTGTCCTGGTGCATGCCCATCCTGGACGCTTCGCCGTAGTAATTCACCAAGGCCGTATCCGGCGTGTAGCCAGCTGCCGTTTCCGGCGCGGCCCCGGCCGCGGCCAGGGCCTTGCGGCCCAGCCGGACCATCCAGTCCGGAAAATCCAGTACCCGCCGGCCGTTCACGTCGAAGGCCTCCCGCGTGTACCGGTAAGGCTGCCAGTGCCAGCCAAGGCAGACGGTCTGCACGGACATCGGATGCCCGCCCGGCAGCACAGCCGCACGAGGCGGAACCGGGCCGGCCGCCCACTCGCGGAAGCGGTCCACGATCCAGCGCTGCTGCTCCGTATCCAGCCATCCCGGCACATGGACGGCGCCTTCGGCGATACGGTGCGGACCGGCGTCGGGCACGGAAATCAGCTCGGCAGGAAACAGCGCCTCCCCGGGAACATCCGGTCCGGTCATGCCGCCTCCAGTGCCAGCAGGGTGCGCTTGGCGTCCGGCCCGCCCAGGTATCCGCCGAAGGAACCGTCAGAGCGCACCACCCGGTGGCACGGCACGACGACGGGCAGCGGGTTGGTGGCACAGGCGGAACCGACGGCGCGCACCGCCTTGGGACTGCCCGCCGCGAGAGCCACCTGGGCGTAGCTTTCGGTGCTGCCGTACGGGATCTGCGGCAGGTGCTCGAGCACGCTCAGGCGGAAGCCCCGGCTCAGGCTGAAATCAAGCGGGACATCGAAGCTGTGGCGGGAACCCGCGAAATATTCGTCGAGCTGGCGGGCCGCGGCGTCAAGGCGGGACGGGTTCTCCAGGACGCGCGGACCGAGCCTGTCCGCGAGGGCCTGGAGCACGGCGTCGTGATCCTCGAGCGCGAAGGCGACGCGCACCAGTCCGCGCTCCGTGGCGGCCAGCAGCAGCGGGCCGATCGGGGAATCGACGGTGCGGTAGGCGACGTCGAGCAGGTGCTGTTCCGCTGCGGCAGCCGCGAGGCGGGCGTGCAGGCGCTCAAGGGTGCCGGGCCCTGCCGGGTCCAGGGAAGCCCCGAGTTCGGCGGGAAGTTGTGTGGTCATGGGAGCGCTCCTTTCGAAGCAGGGCTGCCGGTTTCGGTGAGGACGGCCCGGAGTGCCTTGACGCCATCTGCGCCGGCGCGCCGCGCTGCTTCGGGCGTGACGCCCAGCAGCGTGGAGATTTCCTTGTACGGCAGTCCCGCGAGGTAGTGGTACGCCACGGCCTGCCGCTGTTTGGGCGGTAGCTGCCCGACGGCGTCGAGCACTTCCGGGTGCCCGTCACCCGGATTGCCGAGCGGCGATTCACGGGCCGGCAGTTCATCCAGGGGAACCGCTTGGCGCTGCCGGATGCGGAGGACGTCGATGGCCTTGCGGTGGGCGATGGTCACCAGCCAGGCCTGGAGGTTGGCGTCGTCGGGAAGCTCCGGGTAGGCCTTGAGGGCTGACAGGAAGGTTTCGGACCACGCGTCCTCGGCGTCGTGGGCGCCCAGCACGGCCCGGCAGACCCTGAGCACTACGGCGCCGTGCGCGGCGACGACCTTCTCGAAGGGCGGCTTGCCCATCAGAAGAGCTTGCTTTCCCTTACCGCTGCCGGCTCCTCCAGCTCAAGCAGGAAGCGCTTGTTGGACAGCCCGCCGGCATATCCGGTGAGCCGGCCGCCGCTTCCCACGACGCGGTGGCAGGGAATGACGATGCTGAGGGGGTTCCGGCCAACGGCCGAGCCGACGGCCTGGGCAAGGTTGGGATCTCCCAGTTCGGCGGCAAGGGCACCGTAGGTGATGGTTTCGCCGTATGGGATGTTTTCCAAACGGGCCCAGACGCGTTCCTGGAACTCGTTGCCGGTGGCCTTGTACTCCAGCTCGAAGGCGGTCCGCTCGCCTTGGAGGTATTGCCGGACCTGCGCGATGGCCGGTGCGAAAACCGGGTCCTCAGGCGTGGTCGGGTCCCCAAAGAATTCCTGCGGCGGCATATGCCAGTGGCCTTCGTAGAAAATACCGCTGAGCACGCCGTCGCGCGAGGTGAAGGTGAGTTCCCCCAGAGGGGAGCCGATGGTGGTGTGCCTGGTGGTCATATCAGGTAGACGGTTCAGGCGGGCGGAATGTGAGGTTGCTGCTTAGGAGCGCCAGCGGGTGGTCATCAGGAAGCCGATGATCGCGATGCCGAAGCCGGCCACGATGTTCCAGGACTCCCAGGCTGCCACGGGGAACTGGCCGCTGGTGATGTAGAAGGTGATGATCCACAGCAGGCCGATGATCATCAGGCCGAACATGACCGGCTTGAACCAGACCGGGTTGGGCTTGTACTGCTCCTTGGCGGCCGTCTCTACAGTGCGGGCGGGCCGCTTGCGGGGCTTGGACTCGGGCACGGTTCCTCCTTGGCCGGCTGAATGAAGGGCCGCGTGCTGGCTTGGTATCCTGCAGGGAGGAAAATTCCAGCGGTCTATGCGTTCGCGGTACTTCCGGGTTCGTCTCTAGCTGCCAAGTCTAGCCGGACTTCGGAGGCGTTCCGCGCGGCCCGGTCCAGGACAGAGGAGGCCCCGTGGTGCAGCAGCAGTCGGAGGCATCCACTGCCGTGCCCGGGGACACCCTGCCCGCAGCCGGGCGGCCCCGCCAGCAATTGCGGAAGCGCCGGATCACGCCTGCCGACGTCGCCCGCAAGATCCTCCAGGTCTTCGGTGAACTGCTCCTGACCGCCGGCGTGGTTCTTCTGTTGTTCGTGGCCTGGGAACTCTGGTGGACCAACGTTGAGGCCGATGCCAAGCAGGGCCAGGCCATCGAAAAGTTCGCCAAGGACTTCACCGGGCCCGTCACTCCCCCGGCCAAGAAGGTGGACTACGGCAAGCCGAAGGTCACCGCGGCCCCGGGCTACGGGGAAACGATCGGCGTGATGTACGTGCCGCGCTTCGGCAAAGAGTACTCGCGGCCCATCATCCAGGGCACAGGCGTGGACGTGCTGGACTCCCTCGGCCTGGGCCACTACGAAGGAACCACCATGCCCGGCGCTCCCGGCAACTTTGCCGTAGCGGGCCACCGGCAGACCCACGGCGCCGTGCTGGACAACATCCACCAGCTGGTTCCCGGGGACAGGATCTACGTCCAAACCAAGGACGGCTACTACACGTACGTGTACCGGAACAACCAGATCGTGCTCCCCTCCCGTACCGACGTGCTGCTTCCGGTGCCCACCAAGGAAGACGCCAAGCCCCGGGACAGTTACCTCACCATGACCAGCTGCAATCCCCGCTTCGGTGCCCAGGAACGCATCATCGCGTACTCGCTCCTCGAAAGCTGGCAGCCGGCCTCCGCCGGACCGCCGCCGGAAATCGCCGCCCTCGTGGCCAAGAACCATGGAAAGGCCTGACGCATGTACGGATGGATTTTCCGCCACCTCCCGGGCCCCCTGTGGGTACGCATCATCACCTCGCTGGCGCTGATCGCCGGCGTCCTGGTCCTGATGGTGCAGTTCCTCTTCCCTTGGATGTCCCAGTTCACCACCCTTACCGACTCAACGATTGGTTCAGCACAGCAGCCATGAGCACTACTAAAATCCTCGTCGTCGACAACTACGACAGCTTCGTCTACACCCTGGTGGGCTACCTGCAGGAACTCGGTGCCGAAACCACCGTGGTCCGCAACGACGACGTGACCCTCGCCGAAGCGATCGAACTCGCCGAGGCCCGGGACGGCGTCCTGGTCTCCCCCGGCCCGGGAACCCCCGCGGAAGCCGGCGTCTGCATCGAGCTGATCAAGTGGTGCGGGGAGAACAACAAGCCCATGTTCGGCGTCTGCCTCGGCCACCAGGCCCTTGCCGAAGCCTACGGCGGCACCGTGACGCACGCCCCGGAACTCATGCACGGCAAGACGTCTCCCGTGCAGCACGAAGGCAAGAGCGTCTTCGCGGGCTTGCCTTCTCCCGTCACGGCCACCCGGTACCACTCGCTGGCTGCCGTCCGCGAAACCATTCCGGACGTCCTGGAGATCACCGCGGAAACCCCGAACGGCGTCATCATGGGCCTGCAGCACAGGACGGCTCCGCTGTGCGGCGTGCAGTTCCACCCGGAATCCGTCCTCACGGAAGGCGGCTACCAGATGCTCGGCAACTGGCTTGAGTCCTTGGGCATGGCCGGCGCCGCCGCGAAGGCCGGAACCCTCAGCCCGCTGATCCAGCGCTAAGGTTCCTCGAGCAAGCTCGCAAAGCGAAGGGCCGGCGGCAGGATTTCTCCTGCCGCCGGCCCTTTTTGCTTGTCTTGCCGTTTAGCCTCCGGTGCCGGGCAGCCCGATCAGGCCGTCCTTCTTGCCCTTGCTCTCCGTCGGCTTGGGCGTCGGCTCTTCCGAAGGCTCTTCCGGCGTCGGGGTGGGTGTTGGTTCCGGTGCCGGGGCCTTGGCCACCGTTACTGTGATTTCGCTTGCCTGTTCCACGAGGGATTTCGCGGCGCTGCTTTGCGCGGTCACCTTCCCCGGCGCCACCTGGCTGTTCTCTTGCTCCACGAACTTGACGGTCAGGCCAAGATCCTTCAGCGCCTTCTCGGCCTCGTCCTTCGTTCGCCCGACCAGCTGCGGCATCTCGACCTTGCCGCTGGAGATCACGAGCTCCACGGAACTTTCGGGCGCTACTGTTGCGCCGGATGCCGGGTTGCTGCTGATGACCGAGCCGGCGCGGACCGTTGGGCTGTTGGCAATCGTCGTGGTGGCAGTGAGGCCCACTTGCCGGAGCATGTCCCGGGCGGCAGCTTCCGTCTGACCGGCCAGGTTCTTGGGCACGGCGACGGCCTTGGGGCCATCGGAAACCTTCAGCGTGACGTGGCTGCCTTCAGCCATCTCCGTGCCGACAGACGGGTCCGTGCCGACGGCAAAGTCTTTCGGGATTTTTTCGTCCCTGACCCGGACCGGGTCATCGGGAACAAGGCCTGCGTCGTAGAGCTTCTTGATGGCATCGCCCTCGCTCAGGTTTGCAACCGACGGGATCAGAACCATCTTGGGGCCTTCGGGCTTCTGGTTCATCGTGTAGTAGAGCCAGATGCCGCCGCCCGCCAGGACCAGCAGCGTAAAGAGGACAACGACGGCGGTCCACGCCCGGCGTCGTGATTTCTGCCGGCGGGTGCGCTCCCGCTCCGGCGCGAAGCCAAGCATCGGCTCATCGTCCGGTTCCTCGGTGTACCGCTCCGGGAGCGGCTCGTCCGCCGGGTCCTGCGCCGGCGCCTGGCCGTCGATGAACCCGATCCCGGTGAACCCGACCAGTGTCTCCGGTGCCGGCTCCTCCGCAGGGAGGGGCGCGACGTCGTTCGCTTCGGTGGGTGCCTCGGCCCCAGCCACAGCGGGGACGGCGACGCCGTTGAGGGCCGCGCGCAGTGCGCGCCGGAAGGCTGCGGCGTCCTGGAAGCGGTCGTCGCGCTCCTTCTGGAGTCCCTTGGCCAGCACGCTGTCCAGTGCTTCGGAAACCTCCGGGTTGAACGTGCTGGGCGCCGCCGGTACCTCGCGCACGTGCTGGTACGCCAGGGACACGGGGCTGTCGCCGGTGAACGGCGGGCGGGAGGTCAGCATTTCGAACAGCAGGCAGGCCGCAGAATAGAGGTCGCTGCGGGCATCGACGGCCTCGCCGCGGGCCTGTTCGGGCGAAAGATACTGGGCCGTGCCCACCACGGCCTGGGTCTGGGTCATCGTGGCGGCGGAATCAGCCACGGCCCGTGCGATTCCGAAGTCCATGACCTTCACGGAATCGTCGTCGCAGACCATCACGTTCCCGGGCTTGATGTCCCGGTGCACGATCCCGGCCTTGTGGCTGTACTCAAGGGCTGAGAGTACGCCGAGGCAGAGCTCCACCGCACGCTCGATGTCCAGTTCCTTGTTCCGGATCAGCTCACGGAGGGTGCGCCCGGCAACGTACTCCATGACGATGTACGGAACCCGCACATTTTCGCCATGGCCGCCGTCCACGGTGTATTCGCCGGTGTCGTAGATGGCCACGATGGACGAGTGGTTGAGGGCAGCAACGGCCTGTGCCTCGCGCTTGAACCTGGCCTGGAACTGCGGGTCCCGGGCCAGGTCCGCGCGCAGCAACTTGACGGCCACCGTGCGGCCCAGCAGGGTGTCCGTGCCGCGGTGTACATCGGCCATACCGCCACGGCCCAGGAGTTCTCCCAGTTCATACCGCCCATTGAGGACGCGCTGCTCTGTCACCGGAGGGCTGTCCTCTCTGTGTGCGGGGCCTGAACGTCGGGTATCCACGGATGCCTACTTGCTGGGTGAAGCGCTCGGAGACGGACTGGAAGGCGCTGCCTCGGCCTTGGACAGGTGGTAGACCACGGAGCTGCCTGCGTTGACTTCAGTGCCGGCGGCAGGATCCGTGCTCACGAAGGTGTTCGGAGCCTGGCCGACTTCGCCTTCAACGGGGTCGCCCTTTTCCCAACGAAGTCCGGCACCGACGATTGCCGCGCGGACCTGGGACTCGGTGGCACCTGGAGCGATTGTGGGTACGGCGACCTTCTCCGGGCCCTTCGAGTACGTGACTTCGATGGTTTCACCCTTCGCGACCGGGCCCGTTGGGTTGAGGTCGGTGACGGTGCCGGGAGTGGCCGGGTCGAAGGCTTCGATACCCTTCACCACGAATCCGAGGCCGATCAGTTCGGTCCGCACCGTCTCGTAGGGACGGCCCAAGTACTGCTCAGGAATCAGGTCCACAGTGTCCGGCGTCGACTGGGTCGGCGTCGCCGACGGCGATGTCTCCGTGGGGCTCGGCGAATCAGAGGTCGGGCTGGCTGAGGTGCTGCTCGGAACCGAACGCGACGAGCTGGCGCTGCTCGGCGCCGGCGACGTCGGGTTGAACAGGCCCATCTGGGTCAGGACCACGCCGAGGCCGACGAACAGCAGCAGGAGCAGCAACGCGATCAGCGGCCAGGTCCAGGGGCTCCGCTTCTTCCGGGGAGGCTGCGGTTCGTAGCTTTCTTCCTCTTCGAAGAGCGCGTTGGAGGAGCCCGGACCGTCGACGGAATCCAGGCTGCGCTCTGCTGCCAGGGCATCGGCGCGCGAAAGGTGATGGCCGGCCGCGGCTCCGGCGGCCCCCGCCCCTGCCGCGCCGACCACCGGGAGCGCGGAAGTCGCCGTCGTGTGCTCGCGGCCGTGCGCGGCCCCCACAATGCCCGTGGGCGCCGTCGCGATTCCGGTAGGTGCGGTGATGGGGCCGGTGGCGCCCTCGAACAGCAGCATTCCGGGAACGGCTGCGTGGGCTGCGGAAATGTTGCCCGCGCGGATGGCCTCCGCGGCCTCCGCAAGCTTGATGGCGTCCGCCGGCCGGTTCTTGGGGTCCTTGGCCAGCATGGACATCAGCAGCGCGCGCACCGGAACGGGAAGGGTGTCCGGCAGCGGTGGCGGCGCGTCGTTGACCTGGGCCAGCGCAATCGCGATCTGGGATTCGCCGGAGAACGGACGGTGGCCGGTGAGGCATTCGTAGCCGATCACGCCCAGCGAGTAGATGTCCGAGGAGCCGGTGGCGGTCTGCCCCGTGGCCTGTTCGGGCGCGAGGTATTGCGCCGTGCCCATGACCTGTCCGGTCTGCGTCAGCGGGACCTGGTCGGCCAGGCGCGCGATGCCGAAGTCGGTGACCTTCACGCGGCCGTCCGGGGTGATCAGCAGGTTTCCCGGCTTCACGTCGCGGTGCACCAGGCCCTGCGCGTGGGCAACAGCCAGCGCGCGGGCGGTTTGCGAAATGATCGAGAGCGTACGGTCCGGCGAGAGCACCTGCTCGCGCTCGAGGATGCTGCTGAGCGGCTGCCCGGGCACGAGCTCCATCACGAGGTAGGCGGAGCCTTCTTCCTCGCCGTAGTCGAACACGTTGGCGATGCCCACGTGGTTCAGGAGCGCCGTGTGGCGGGCCTCGGCCCGGAAACGCTGCAGGAATCCGGGGTCACCCGTGTATTCCTCTTTGAGGACCTTGATCGCGACGATGCGGCCCAGGACCTGGTCCTTGGCCTTCCAGACCTCTCCCATGCCGCCGATCGCAATCCGGCTGGTCAGCTGGAACCTGCCGCCGAGGGTGATTCCTGACGTAGGTCTCACTTGTTCAACACCGCCTCAAAGATCTTCTTCGCATTCGGACTGGTTAGCTGTGCGCCGGTGGTTACATCGACACCCTCGATCACGATGGTGACGGCCACCTGCGGGTCGTTGGCCGGGGCGAACCCGGTGAACCACGAGTTGTTCAAGCCGCTGTCTCCCAGCTGGGCCGTGCCGGTCTTGCCGGCCACCTCGACGCCCGGGATCGCGGCGCCGCCGCCGATGCCCTTGGAGACGACGCCGGTCATCCACTCGGTGATCTGGCGCGCGATGGCGGCACTCGTGGAGTTGCGGAGGACCTCCGGCTGCGGCTCGCTGATGACCCGCAGATCCGGGGCGCGCACCGTTTTGATGAGGTTCGGCTTCATCTGGACGCCGTCGTTGGCGATCGCCGCGGTCATGAGGGCGATCTGCAGCGGCGTCGCCTTGACGTCCCGCTGCCCGACGGCGGACTGCGCCAGTGCGGCATCGTCCAGGTCCTCAGGGAAGACACTGACAGCGGACTGCAGCTTGAGCTGCTCGCCGAAGTCCTGGCCGAAGCCGAATTTCCGGGCCTGCTCCGCGATGGCGTTCTGGCCCAAGTTGAGCGCGATGCTGGCGAACGGGGTGTTGCAGGACTGCTCCAGGGCAAAGGCGAAGTCCGCGGTGGTGCGGGTGTAGCAGTTGCCGCCGGCGTAGTTCGGCAGGGACGCCGTTGAACCAGGCAGCGGCATGCTTGCCGGGTTGGGCAGTTCGCTGTCCTTGTTGTACTTGCCGGAGTTCAGCGCCGCAGCTGTGTCGATGAGCTTGAAGACCGACCCTGGAGCCAGCAGTGCGCCCGTGGGGCCGCTGACGGACTGGTTCAGGTTGATGCCCGGGACCTGGTTGAGTTCCTCGTAGCTGGCCTTTTCCTTGGCGACGTCGTGGGTGGCGATCAGGTTGGGATCGTACGACGGCTTAGAGACCATGGCCAGGATTTCGCCAGTCTTCGGGTTGTTCACCACGATCGAGCCGCGGCGGCCTTCCGGAATCAGGTCGTAGGCGAGCTTCTGGATCTCCGGATCGAGGGTGAGCTCAACCGAGGCGCCCTTGGCCTGCTTGCCGAGGAACACCTGGCTGATGCGGTCCAGGAACAACTGGTCCGAGCTGCCTGCGAGTTCATCGCGGAGTTCCTGCTCCAGGCCGCTGGCTCCGTAGTTCCGGGAGAAGTAGCCCGTGATGCCGGCGTAGAGCTCCGGCTGGGTGTACTTGCGCTGGAAGTTGCACGTGTCGTCCCCGGGGACAGACTCGGCGATCGGCTTGCCGCCCACGATGATCGCACCGCGGTCCTTGCAGTAGTCGGCGAAGACGGCCCGCTGGTTCCACGGATTGTCATTGAGGTCGTCGGCGCCGATCACCTGCACGTAGCTGATGGCTCCGAAAATCAGGGCGAACATGGCGACTGCGGCCAGCCATGCGCTGCGGATGGACTGGTTCATGGCTGCTTCACCGCCTCAGTGGGTGCGTCCGGCATGGGAGTTGTGTCGATGGGGCTGCGGGCCGAGTGCGAAATCATCAGCAAGAGGCCCACGATGATCCAGTTCGCCAGCAGCGAGGAACCGCCGGCTGCGAGGAACGGCGTGGTGAGGCCCGTCAGTGGAATCAGGCGGGTCACGCCGCCGATCACCACGAAGCACTGCAGCGCCAAGGCGAAGGACAAGCCGCAGGCGAGCAGCTTGCCGAAGGCATCCCGGGTGCCCAGCGCTGCGCGGAAGCCGCGCGTGAACAGCAGCAGGTAGAGCAGGACGACGGCGAACAGGCCGATCAGGCCCAGTTCCTCACCGATCAGGGCGATGATCATGTCGCTGTTGGCGAACGGAACCAGGTCCGGGCGGCCGAGGCCGATACCGGTGCCGACCAGGCCGCCGTCGGCCATTCCGAAAAGGCCCTGGACGATCTGGCCGCTGCCGCCGGGACTCCGGCCGTAAACCTCCGGCGTGAAGGCGTTCCACCAGCTGTCCAGGCGGAAGGCCACGTGCGGGAAGATGCGCGAGGCGACGAAGCCGCCGCCCAGGATCAGCGCCAGGCCGATCACCACCCAGCTGATGCGGCTGGTGGCCACGTAGATCATCACGATGAACAGGCCGAAGAACAGCACCGAGGAGCCGAGGTCGCGCTGGAAAACCAGGACGCCGATGCTCACCAGCCAGGCGGTGACCATGGGGCCCATGTCCCTGAAGCGCGGGAACTGCATGGGGCCGATCTTGCGGCCGGCGAGCAGGATCAGGTCGCGGTTAGAGGAAAGATACCCCGCGAAGAATATAGCCAGGGTGATCTTCGCGATTTCACCCGGCTGGAAGGTCATCGAGCCGATCTGGATCCACACGCGCGCACCCAGGACCTCGCCCGCCGAGATGAACGGAATGAGCGGAAGAACCAAGAGGATGGCGCTGGCGGCAAGGGAAATGAAGGTAAAACGGCGCAGGATCCGGTGGTCCTTAAGGAGCCAGATCGCTGTCACGGCAACGGCTACCGCGATCAGGGTCCATCGGAGCTGGTTGTTTCCGGTGTCCGAGCCGGGCCCATCCATGCGGTGGATCAGTGCCAAGCCGAGGCCGTTCAAGGCCACCACGATCGGAAGTATTACCGGATCGGCATATTTAGCGCGCAGCCGCAGGACGACGTGAAAAGAAAGGGCGGCCACCACCAGGAGGCTCGACTGGAACCAGAAGTCGTTGTCGAACGGTGTCTCCGAGTTGAGGTCCACCATGGCGCTGGCGCCGATCCCGACGGCGAGGGCCAGGATCAGGAGGGCGAGCTCCACGTTGCGGCGCGGCTTGGGGGCTGCATCCTGCTGGATCATGGAGTCACCCCCTTACAGGGACTGGGGCTTGGTGTTGGAGACGCTGTCGTCTTTGCGCCCGGTGCCGGTTTCGCCGACGCGGTGGGCTTTGCTGGGCAGGGCGAAGGCGTGGGCATCGGAGTGGGTGTCGGAGTCGGAGTGGGCTTCCCGTCCGGCTTCTCCAGGTTCTGGACGATCCGCTGGGCAGCCTCAAGGCTCTCTGCGGGAACCGTCTGGCGGACCTTCTGCTGCTGGAACTCGGGCAGGGAACTCATCTGGAGTTCAGTGACGGATTCCAGCTTTGAAAACTGGATGGGGCCAAGGCGCTGCGAAATTCCGTTGAAGATCGCCACGCGGTTGTCGTATTCGCCCACGTAGAAGCGGGTTTGGGTCCATGCGTAGCCGAGCCACAGGCCCGCGACCATGAATATGGCCAGGACGGCGGCGGCAAGGGCAGTGAGCCAGCGGCGGCGCCGGACCGGCAGGACCAGGATTTCCTCGCGGTCCTGTTCCGCCTTGTGCGTCAGCATGGTAGCCGCGCGGCGGGCTACGCTGCGGCCGGCCACAGTCGGAATCGATCCCGTTTCGGCGGCCGTTGCTGCCGCGCCCACCAGTTCGTGCGGACGGGACGCGAGTTCTTCGCGGAGGACTTCGGCGGACAGGTGCTCGCCCAGGTGCGGGTCGGTGACCGCGGGCGGTTCGCCGGCCGCCTTCGGAGCGTCCGCATCCTGCGGCTCCGCAGAATCCGCGGCTTTCGCGCTGCTTGCTTCGTCCTCCGGGGCATCCGCAGCCGGGGTGACGATCTCGACGGCGGCCGTGCTGACGTCGTCGTCCGTTTCCTCGGCGATCTCAAGCATCACTACGGTGACGTTGTCCGGGGCGCCGTTGGCCAGCGTCAGCTGGATGAGCAGTTCGGCGCATTCGGCGAGGTTCCGTGTTTCGCGGACCACCTGCTCGACCACCGGTCCGGGCACATAATTCAGGCCGTCGGAGCAGAGCAGCCAGCGTTCGCCGGCTTCCACGTCCAGGACGTTGAGGTCCAGCTCCGGGCTGGCGTCGACGTCGCCCAGGACCCGCATCAGAACATTCTTATGCGGGTGGGTTTCTGCTTCTTCAGGGCGCAGGCGGCCTTCGTCGATGAGCCGCTGCACGAAGGTGTGGTCGACGCTGATCTGCTCGAAGGTGGTGCCACGCAGCCGGTACGCCCGGGAATCCCCGATATGCGCGAAATGCAGCTTCCTGCCCTCGAGCAGGAGCGCAGTGACGGTGGTGCCCATGCCGGCCAGTTTCGGATCCACATGGACCAGCTCGGACAGCAGCGAGTTGGCGGTCTGGATTTCGTCGGCCAGGACGGTGTCCGCGCCCTCCGGGTAGTCGTCATGGTCCAGGTGGATCATGTCGAGGACAGTGGAGGCGGACGCGACGTCGCCGCCCGCATGGCCGCCCATGCCGTCGGCGACTACGGCGAGGTGGCGGCCGGCGTAGGCGGAGTCGTCGTTCTTGGAACGCAGGCGGCCGACGTCGGAACGCGCCGCATAACGCATGATCAGCGGGCGCTCCCCGTCAGGGAGGGTGCCCTCGGGAGACTGGGGTGAAGCCATGGTTACGGCCTCAATTCAATGACCGTCTTGCCGATCCTCACGGGAACGCCAAGCTCCACCGGCAGGGCGCGGGTCAGTTGCTGGTCGGCCAGGTACGTGCCGTTGGTGGAGCCGAGGTCTTCGATGAACCAGCGGCTGCCCTGCGGGAACAACCGGGCATGCCGTCCGGAGGCGTAGTCGTCTTCCAGCACGAGGGTGGCCTCCTGTGCGCGGCCCAGCAGGATGGGGCTTGCGGCCAGCGGCAAGGTGGTTCCCTTCAAAGGACCCTCGACGACGACGAGCTGCCGCGCCTGCTGCTTTGCGGCGGGCGCGGGGGGCGCCAGTTCGGGATGCTTGCGTACTTCCCGCGCCGTGGGAGCTCCTGTGGCGGCCTTGCGCCCGATCATGAGGTCCCGCCGCATGGCGGAGACGATGCTGAAGATCAACACCCACAAAAGCAACAGGAATCCGAAGCGCAGGGCCGTGATGGTCAGTTCGCTCACGCGCGGCCCCCGGGGTTGCTGCCTGGCGGTACTGTCAAAAGCCTGAAGATGATCTTGGTCCGTCCCATCGTGATCGTGGAGCCATCGACAAGTTCCGTGCTTCCATCGACTTTCACGCCGTTGACGTAGCTGCCGTTGGTGGAACCGAGGTCCACGGCCCGCACGAAGCCGCCTTCGCTGCGGATTTCCAAGTGTTTACGCGAAACTCCGGTGTCCTCGACCAGGATGTCCGCCTCGGACGAGCGGCCCAGGACTACGGATGACGCATTGAGCGAGTAGCGCTGGCCGCCGATATCCAGGACGGGTTGCATCCTGGATGGCTCGCGCCGGGGCGCGGCAGGAACGTTGGCGCGGGGAGCAGCCGCCCCGCCGGTGCCCTTTTCGGTGCTCGAGCTGATTTCAAAGTGGCCCTCGCGCTGGGTTTCGTCCTGGCGGAAAGAGATCCGCACGGGGCCCTGCAGCGTATAGCCCTGGCTGCGCACATGCTGGATGACGACGTCGCACAGTTCTTCTGCCAGCGGCGTTCCCCACTCCTGGGCCCGGCCGAAGTCCTCCACGCTTAAGAGGACATCGAAGACGTTGGGAGCCAAGGTGCGGCCGGCCGTGATCGTCAGGGACTTGTTGTCCAGTTCGCGGCGGAGCCGGCTTGCGATTTCCACGGGCTCGACTTTGGCGCGGGAGCCGGTGGAGAAGACGCCGCGGACGGCTTTTTCGATGCCGCGCTCAACCCTGTCGAGCAGTCCCATGGTCTTCCTCCTTCCGTTCCACTGACCTGGCAAACAATCCGTGCGAAGGATGTTCCCTTCGCATCAGGCATGGACCTCTGGAGTCCCTTAAGGCATGGCCTTATGCGGGCCACTCCTTTCCCGATACTACTGGGCGTGGCTGTGAATGGCCTTAATCCACAACGGCCGGGACCTCGGAAAAGTTCGCGGCGCACGCTGGAAAGTTCCCGGTGGAACACCGGAGGGACCGCCGGAAACCCGCGAAAATCCGGGGTTTCCGCAGGGGCAGGCGGCCCGATTGGTGTTTTCACGCCAATGTCCGTTATGCTTGATCTCGCTGCTTTTGCAGGACAGAAAGCGGGGAGACCCGTGGACGTCCTTCAGAGCAAGTTGCGCGCGAGTGGCGGAACGGCAGACGCGCTGGCTTCAGGTGCCAGTGTCCGAAAGGGCGTGGGGGTTCAAATCCCCCCTCGCGCACGCAGTGAAAACACCCCGGTCTTCGGACCGGGGTGTTTTTGTTTTGCCGGAAAGTGCCTCCATGACTTGGCTTTAATTAACAGTCCCGCCAGAATGACGCCGTGTAAGCGCCCCTGTAGGAAGGGCGTCTGACTTGGGGAGTGTCATGAGTAACGGCGGTTGGCGCGCGAAGCTGAATGGTCTGGCCCGCTCGAGGTTTGTGGGATGGCTGGCATCCCTCGGCGTCGTGGGGTGCCTTGTGGCGATGGTGCTCGGCACCCAGGGTCTGCCCCCTGCAACTGAACGGCTTGAACCCGCCGCCGCCAGCGGTGCCGTGGGGCCCAAGCTCCTTGATGATTCCCGGCCGGCTTTGCCGGTCCGCGCGAATACCGGTGGAGCAACGATGGCCTTCGAGCGGCCCAACGTCCTGACCCTCACCAAGGCGCAGGCTGCTGTGCGTGGCGGGAAGGGACGTGACGTTGCGTCGGCGTCGTTGGTACGGCCGGGGCGTGGCGAGTTGTCTGCGCCGTTGGAGTCGTTGGTTCCGAGTTCCTCGTTCGGCTTGCGGGTGGATCCGTTCAGCGGGCGTGCGGGTGAATTCCATTGGGGCCAGGATTTTGCCGCGGCCTGTGGTTCGCGGGTGTACGCCGCGGATGCCGGTGTGGTGCGCGCTGTGGGTTGGCATCTGTGGGGTGGTGGCAACCGGGTCGAGATCCAGCATGCCGATGGCTTGATAACCACCTATAACCATTTGCAGGGTATTGCGGTGGTGCGTGGTGAGCCGGTGCGTGTGGGCCAGGTGATTGCCGCGGTAGGGTCCACGGGGTCCTCGACGGGGTGCCATCTGCATTTTGAGACGGTGGTGAATGGTGCGCATGTGGATCCTGCGCGGTTCCGTTTGCTGCCGGTGCGCCAGGTGGATGCCCTTGATGAAATCGAGATGGTCAGTTATGCGCCGGGTTCGGGATCCCGGGGCGAGGCTCGTCCGGGATGGGCGATTCCGGGTTCGGCCGGTGCTGGTGCCGGCCGTCTGGTAACCGGCGGCGAGCAGGAAAAGCCCTGGGATAAGGCTCCGCGGCATTCCGGCACCCCGGGTGCCCAGATTCCCCGGCCCGCGCCCCCCGGATCCGCCGGAGCAGCAAAGCCGCCGACGCGTGGCGTCGGCACCGTTCCAAGTGCGGGATCGCCGTCTAAGCCGGCGGCCCGTCCGGGAAGCACGACGCCGGGCACGTCACCTTCCGCTCCTCCCGCGCCGAAGCCCGCCGCGCCGGCGCCGAGCGCGCCGAAGCCGGCGGCACCCAAGCCGACGAGTCCGACGCCGACAGCGCCCAAGCCGACAGCACCCAAGCCCACGGCACCGGCACCGACTGCGCCCAAGCCGACGAGTCCGACGCCTACGGCACCCAAGCCGACGGCGCCCAAGCCCTCGGCGCCGAAACCCACTGCGCCGAGCGCACCTGCCCCCACCGCCCCGACGCCGACCATCCTGGATCCGGTGACTTCCATTGTTGGCGGCGTGGTTGGTGGGCTGGTGGGAGGCCTGCTCGGATAACTGCCTTTTGGAATCTCTTCATGAGGGGCCCTGAACTGGGCAAACAATCGGAATTGGCGCCATCGACGGCTTGATTCCGCCCTCTTTCCGTGAGCCTCCGTCCCGCAAAGGACGGGGGCTCGCGGTCTTTTCCGAAGAATGCGGTTTTCAATAAAACAGGTCACTGACCCGTTCTTTCGCTTTTCATAATGCGGGAATCGGCTTGTCAAATGGTGGTCTGTTCCGTGGTTGCTTGCCTCAATGCCCGGTCACGACCGGTCATGTTCCTCTGGTGAATCTTGGATAGGGGTTGATCCTGGGCGCCGCCGCCCTCCGCGAAAACAGCGTCATTTCAAGGGATCGGGCGGGTTTTTCAAGCTGAAGACGCCGCGCTTGAACGCGAGGTGAAGATCATTAACTGAAATTCATGAGGTTTACATTGACTGTCAAATGGCCGGTTGAATATCGTGACCCCTGAGTGCACCTAGGGTGCTGCTCTTTTAATGTCGGTAAGCCACTACAGAAGGGGGGGTGTGGCTCATGCGTTCGGACTCGCACAACGCAAGTGACATACCTGTTAGAAAAAAGGTGGGGTGGCGTAGGTCTTTGGCGATAGGTGTAACAACCTCGCTGATGTTCTCGGCCTACGGATTACCAGCCATGGCAGACGTAAACACACAGCCCGCGCAGCAATCAGAATCTGCGGCAAGCATCATTGACACCAGCATTCTGGGTCAGGAGCTCGCGGGCGGCGGCCAGACCAGGGCGTTGTTCCCTGGCGGACCGCTTTCCGACCAGGGAGGCCTGGACCTTTCCCTGCTCGGAAGCGAGGTCATTGACCTTGGAGGGATTCCGATCCCGCTGAGTGAACTCATTGACTTCGGCCAACTGGGCGTACTGAACTCCCAGTCACAGACCACAGATGCAAAGAATGCCCGGGCGATCTCCGGTATCGCCGGTGCTGACGGTGCAGTAACCCTTGACGGTGCGGACGGCGACTTCGGTGCCGCCCGCATCAATCTTTTGTCCCTGTTCGAGAAGGCCGGCATCGCCGGTGCCACCGATCTGCTGATCGATGAAGCGACTCTCTTGGCTGGCGCCGGTGGCGCTCAGGTCATCGCCCAGAACGGCGAGTTCCTTGATCCGGATGGCTTCGGCGGCAAGGGCCAGTACCGCGTTGCGGAGGCCAGCCTGCTCCTTCACTCGCCGACGATCGAACAGATCGCGTCCGATCTGTACGACCAGCTCGGCCAGGTGGACCAGACGATGGAAGACACCGTCAACGGCATGCTTGACCTGACCGCCCTGGCCAGCGCCCTCCCGGGCGTCACGCTGGACGCCTCGGTTGAGTCGAACATGCGTGACCAGATCTTCCAGGCGATCCTCGCCCAGCCGATCACAACCAACAACCAGGTGCTGACGGTTGACTTCAGCACCGGCAACATGACGATCCAGCTGGACCAGATCTACTCGGGCGAACGTCCCGAGGGACCGGACGCTCCGGATGGCATCAACAACCAGGCCCCGAACACCGAGGTCATCGACGACACGATCTACCCGATCATCGCCGAGACTGTGCACGACCTGATGGAAGAAGTCACGAACATTGCCGTGGGCGCCATTGCCGGCGCACTGGGAAGCGTCACGCTGAACATCACGGCAGGAATGACTACTCCGCTTGGCGGCGCAGTGGCTACGACCTCGATCAACCTGATGGGCGATCTTGGCCAGATCCAGTGCACCCCGAGCGGCTTGGGCGGTGCGGGAGTTTGTGCCACGCTGACCACCATGCTCACGGCGGCCCAGCCGATCCTGACGACCATGGTCCAGCCGATCCGGGACTTCATCCTGTCGGATGGCGGACAGCAGATCTTCGACACACTGATTGGCGGCATCAAGACCGGCGCCATCACGCTGCCGATCCGTATGCTGCTGAGCCCGTTCTTCGATGTGCTGACCCAGGCGATTTCGCTGCAACTGAACCGTCAGGTGGAAACCACCTGCTTGGCTCCGGACGGCACCACCAAGACCGCCAGCCTCGAGGTTTCGGCTCTGAGCCTTGGTCTTGCACAGGCTGTTGACGGTGCACGGCTGAACCTCGGTTCCGCCGGTGTCCGCATCGGTGCCTGCGCCGCTGCGATCAGCCCGGCGATCACCCTCGATCCCACGCAGGTTCCTGCAGGCGGCACCACGAACGTTGACGGCACCGGATTCACTCCGAACGGCGACGTCCAGATCCAGCTCCTGGATCCGAACGGCAACCCGGTGTGCACGCCTGTCACGGTTCCCGCTGACGCTAACGGTGCTTTCACCGCTGACCTTCCGATCTGCCCGGATATTGCACCCGGAAACTACACCGTGCGTGCAACGGACGTCACCACCAACACCCCGGTGACTGCTCCGCTGGAAGTTCTGCAGCCGAACGTTCAAGAGCTGAATATCGGCCTGGATCCTCCAACCGTCCCGGCTGGAGATCCGACGAACGCAACCGGTTCCGGTTACACCCCGAATGGTCCTGTGACTGTTCAGCTGCTTGATCCTGCCGGTAACCCGGTGGGCAACCCGATTCCGACGACGGCGGATGCGAACGGTGGTTTCACTGTTCCGGTTCCGACTCCGGCGGATGCTGCTCCGGGCACCTACACGGTCCGCGGCACCGACAACACCACCAACAACTCGGCTGATGCCCCGTTGACCGTGGTGGAGCCCGGTTCCCCGGTCCTGACCGTTGACCCGGCTTCTGTTCCGGCAGGCGAACCTACCAACGCCACCGGTACTGACTACACGCCGAATGGTCCTGTGACTGTTCAGCTGCTTGATCCTGCCGGTAACCCGGTGGGTGCTCCGATTCCGACGACGGCGGATGCGAACGGTGGTTTCACTGTTCCGGTTCCGACTCCGGCGGATGCTGCTCCGGGTGACTACACGGTCCGCGGTACGGACAACACCACTAACGAAGCCCCCACGGCTCCGCTGACGGTGACCGAACCCGCTGCGGCTCCGAGCATTGTTGCCGATCCCTCCAGCGTTCCTGCTGGTGATCCGACGAACGCAATCGGTTCCGGTTACACCCCGAATGGTCCTGTGACTGTTCAGTTGCTTGATCCTGCCGGTAACCCGGTGGGTGCTCCGATTCCGACGACGGCGGATGCGAACGGTGGTTTCACTGTTCCGGTTCCGACTCCGGCGGATGCTGCTCCGGGTGACTACACGGTCCGCGGTACGGACAACACCACTAACGAAGCCCCCACGGCTCCGCTGACGATTGTTGCTCCGGATGCGCCGATCATCACCGTCGATCCTTCCAGTGTTCCTGCTGGTGATCCGACGAATGCTACGGGTGCTAACTACACGCCGAATGGTCCTGTGACTGTTCAGCTGCTTGATCCTGCCGGTAACCCGGTGGGCAACCCGATTCCGACGACGGCGGATGCGAACGGTGGTTTCACTGTTCCGGTTCCGACTCCGGCGGATGCTGCTCCGGGTGACTACACGGTCCGCGGTACGGATAACACCACCAACGAAGCCCCGACGGCTCCGCTGA
>NZ_MJLT01000068.1 GCF_001766675.1 Arthrobacter sp. SW1 | reverse complement strand
ACCTCAAGGACCTGGATGAAGCGCGCAAGCTCATCACCGCGCTGGCCGGCTTGGTGACGGCCGCGGCGCCGGAGATCGGCTCCCAGCACGCGGGCCCCTTGCGCGACGGCCTGCGTTCCCTGCAGCTGGCCTTCCGTGAGGCCTCCCTCATTCCGGACGAGCCGGGCAAGGGACCGGGCGAGAAGTTCACCGGACCGGTGAACTGACGGCGGTGAACTGACACCACCCGAAGCAGACACGACGACGGCGGGCGGCCCCTGGGGGGGGACCGCCCGCCGTCGTCGTTTGTCAGCCAAGCAGGCTCAGCGGACCCGGGCGGCCCGCCGCAGCTCGGCCACGCCCACCGAGACGAAGCCGGCCCAGGAGCCCACGCCGTCGATGAAGACGCCGGCCACCGGCGCGCCGAGTGCGACGCCCGCGGTGAGGGCCGAGCCGTACCAGCCCATGGCCTCTCCCCTGCGTTCTTCGTCCACGACGTCGGCGACCTTCTCCGAGGCGGCCGACAGAACGGGAGCACACAGCAGGCCCGGAAGGATCGACAGCAGCGCGAGGGTCCAGGTGTCTTTGGCCAGGCCCATGGGAATGGTCAGGGCCGCCATGCCGAGCAGGAGCACCAGCGGCGAGACCGGGCGGTGCATGGCGCCGTACACCACGCCGCCGACCACCGAGGCGGCACACCAGAAGAAGAACACGATGCCGAGGTCCGTCTCATGTCCGGAGCGTTCCAGGATGGCAACGATGCCGACGTCCGTGCCGCTAAGGACCATGCCCGCGCCCGCGGCCACCACGAACACTGCGGCGACGGAAACGGTGAGCCAGGCGAAGTTGCGGGCGACGTGCCCGCGGAGCCTGGCGAGCTTGGAGCCCGCCGGGGCGAGTTCGGAGGCCGCCTCCTGGACGTGCGCGGCTGAAGCCACCATGGCGGCACCGGCCGCGGCGAGATCGTCCGCGGCGCGTGCTGCGCTTTCCTCGGCCGTGCAGACGTCCTCGGTGCGGGTGGGCGGATTAAACCAGATCAGGAAAAGGCCGGAGACGGACACGGAGGCGCCGACCGCGGTAAGCGCGAGGCCCGAATAGCCGCTGGTGGCCGCGATGGCGCCCACCGCGGGGCCGATCATGAAGACAAGTTCGGTGAAGATCGAATCCAGGGCGAAGGCCGAGCGGCGCTGGTCACCTTCCACCAGCACGCCAAGGGACTGCCGGATGACGCTGAAGATCGGCAGGCTGAACAGCCCCCCGATGAAGACAAGCGGCAGCACCCACTGATAGCTGACGTGCGGTACCACGGCCCAGATCAGGGCTTCGGAAATCACCGAAGGAATGAGCGCCTTGCGGAGCCCGGCCTGGTCAACGCGGCGGCCGCGCCAGGGCGCGCCGATGGCAATGCCGATGGTCATCAACGCGGCGGCGGCACCGGCCGCAGCGTACCCTTGGTCCAGGGTCAGCACGATGTGCAGGGTCAGGAGCACACCGGCCGCGGAGTGCGGGATGCGCGCGATCAGTCCGATGATCAGCAATTGCCGGACCGAACGGATGGACAACGTCTCTTTGTAGAGAGCGAAATTCACGAGCTACAACCTCTTTGTTCCCCAGTGGCTGCCCCGTGAACCGGTGCAACCTTCGTTAAGGCGCAGTGTCCTGCGCGGCGCGCTGCAGCTTGACCTCCAGCGAGTCGACGTTCTCCGCGAAGGCGTCAAGCTGCGCCCACGCTTCGTTCAGCCGTCCCAGCAACGCCTGGAGCGCGGCGGCGTCGAGTCCGTCTTCGAGGAACAGCACCACCTGGAGTTCCGGTCCGGCGCCGCCACCGGCGACCGTCTGACCTGCTGCCGTGCGGGCCGCCGTCCCGGCGCCCTGGCGGGTTTCCAGCCTGCGTACCGCGGGGAATTCCCGGGCCGTGGAAGCGAGAGCAGACTCCAGTTGATCATCCAGGTACGACGGCGTCCAGTCGCGCTGCTGTGCCAATGCCCACACTGCCGGGCGGCGGACCACGAAAGTGAAATCGGAACCCGGATCCAGCACCAGCAGCTGGGCACCTTCGGAGACCGCGGACAGTGCCGCGCGGGCCGCGTAGACCGCCACCGGCCGGGCCTCGGGATGCCATGCTTCAAGCGCAGCGGCGGAGGTGAACACGGGCATGGCCGTGCGGCCGTCCGGCGCCTTCAGGGTCACGAGGGCCATATCGGCCTGCTTGTCTGCGTGCAACGTGTGGCCGTGGCTGTCGGCCACACCGTCAGCCTCTTCGGCCAGGGTGGCCATCACCGGGACAAAGACGCGGGCCGTTGCCAGCGCCGCGACCACGTCCGTCTCGCCGCCGCGGCCCTCAAGCAGGGCCTCGACGGCGGCAAGATAACCGGCGTCGGCGGTACCGTCGTCGTCCTCGAAGTTGTGGATCTTCGCGGCCTCGCCGCTCAGGTCACGGCCCGACCAGGGGACGCCGGCGGAGTCCGTTGCTCCCCCGGCACCCGCCAATGCGGCGGCAATATGGCCGGGCAGCTCGCGCCGCGGCGCCGGGGTATCGGCGCGGGTGCCGCCCGCCGGATCCTGGGTTCCACGCATCAGCGGCGGCCGGCCACGTCCAGGGCTTCCGGAAGCGTGAACGCACCGGCGTACAGGGCCTTGCCCACAATGGCGCCCTCGACGCCGAGCGGCACCAGCTCGCGCAGTACGCGCAGGTCTTCGAGGCTCGAGATGCCGCCGGAGGCCACCACGGGCTTGCCGGTCTTCTCGACCATCTGCTTCAGCAGCTCCACGTTAGGACCCTGCAGGGTGCCGTCCTTCGTGACGTCGGTGACCACGTAGCGCGCGCAGCCGGCGTCTTCGAGGCGGGCCAGGACCTCCCAGAGATCGCCGCCTTCCTTGGTCCAGCCGCGCCCGGCGAGCGTGGTTCCGCGGACGTCGAGGCCGACGGCGATCTTGTCGCCAAAGCGCTCGATGGCGCGCTTGGTCCAGTCCGGGTTTTCCAAGGCGGCCGTGCCGAGGTTTACCCGGGCGACGCCGAGCTCGAGGGCACGTTCCAGGGACTCGTCGTCGCGCAGTCCGCCGGACAGCTCGACCTTCAGGTTCAGCTGCGAGACGACCTCGCTGATGAGCTCTGCGTTGTTGCCGCGGCCAAAGGCTGCGTCAAGGTCGACCATATGGACCCATTCCGCACCGGCGTCCTGCCAGTTGAGGGCGGCTTCCAGCGGGGTGCCGTAGCTGGTTTCCGATCCGGCTTCGCCCTGCAGGAGGCGGACGGCCTGGCCGTCCACGATGTCGACGGCGGGCAGGAGTTCCAGAACGGGCAGTTTGGAAGCGGTGGTCATGGAGAGTCCTTGGGTTGTCGGGGCCGGGTTACTTGCCCGGCTGCGTGAAGAGGAAAGCGGCCAGCAGTGCCATGGCGGCCAGCACGTAGAAGGCGATGGAGATCCAGCGCGGGCGCTTCTGCTGGTGGAAGGAGATGCCGCCGCCGATCAGCAGGCCGGCCACTCCCATCAGGATGATGGACCACATATCAGGCGTCGGCCTTGGGGCGCAGCCCTTCGACCCAGTTGCGCAGCAGGCGCGCGCCGGCGTCGCCGGACTTTTCCGGGTGGAACTGGGTGGCGCACAGCGGGCCGTTCTCCACGGCGGCGATGAAGGGCGCGCCGTGTTCGGACCAGGTCACCATGGGCGGTGCCATCCGGGGCTGCGCGACGTCGAACTCCCACTTCTGCACGCCGTAGGAGTGCACGAAGTAAAAGCGTTCGTCCTCGACGCCGGCGAAGAGCTTGGAGCCTTCCGGAACCTTGACCGTGTTCCAGCCCATGTGCGGGACCACGGGAGCCGGCAGCAGTTCGACCTTGCCGGGCCATTCGCCCATTCCTTCGGCTTCCGTGCCGTGTTCGACACCCGCCTCGAAAAGAACCTGCAGGCCAACGCAGATGCCGAGCACCGGGCGGCCGCCGGCAACCCGGCGGCCGATCATCCGGATGGCGTCAACGGCCTTAAGCTCACGCATCACGGTTTCGAAGGCGCCGACGCCAGGCACCAGCAAGCCGTCGGCGTTCAGAACGTCTTCGGGCTTGGCACTGAGGGTGACGTGGGCGCCGGCGCGCTCCAGCGCGCGCACCGCCGAGCGGACGTTCCCGGAGCCGTAGTCCAGCACGGTGACGGTGGGCTTGCCGTCAGGAGAGACGATGCGGCCGGCGGCGTCGGGGTCGACGACGGCGCCGTCCTTGAGGATCTGCTTGCTCACAGGGCTCCCTTGGTGGACGGGATGCCCTCCACGCGCGGATCTGATTCCACCGCGGCACGGAGAGCGCGGGCAAAGGCCTTGAACTGGGCCTCGACGATGTGGTGCGGGTCGCGGCCGGCGAGCACATTCATGTGCAGGCAGATGCCGGCGTGCAGGGTGATGGCTTCGAAGACGTGCCGGGTCAGCGAGCCGGTGAAGTGCCCGCCGATCAGGTGGTATTCCTGTCCGGCAGGCTCGCCGCCGTGGACCAGGTAGGGGCGTCCGGAAACATCGACGACGGCGTGGGCCAGTGCTTCGTCCAAGGGGACGGTCGCTTCACCGAAGCGGCGGATGCCGGCCTTGTTGCCGAGGGCTGTGCGCAGCACTTCGCCGAAGGTGATGGCGACGTCCTCGACGGTGTGGTGGGCGTCGATATGGGTATCCCCTGTAGCCTTGACGGTCATGTCGATGAGCGAATGCTTGCAGAGCGCGGTGAGCATGTGGTCGTAGAACGGCACGGTGGTGCTGATGTCCGAGACGCCGGTGCCATCGAGGTTGATTTCGACGAAGACCGAAGACTCGCTGGTGGTGCGCTCCATGCGTGCGGTCCGGGCGGCTGCCGTAACGGCGCCGTTTTCGCTCATTGAATAGTCCTTTGAGGGGTGGGGTGGATCTGCTTCAAGTCTAGGCCCGGGCCGGGGCCCGGCCGTCCAGCAGGGTTTCGAGGGCTTCGAGGAAGACCGTGGTTTCGGCCTCCGTACCGGCGGTGACGCGCAGGTGCCCGGGAATGCCGACGTCGCGGATCAGAACGCCGGCGTCCAGCAGGCCCTGCCAGACCTGGTGCGGATTCTCCAGGCCGCCGAAGAAGACGTAATTCGAATCCGAGGCGGCGGGCTTCAGCCCGAGACGGAGCAACTCGTTCACGATGCGGTCCCGCTGGACCTTGATGTCTTCGACATCGGCCATGAGGGCCTCACGGTGCTGGAGGGCAGCCAAAGCGGTGGCCTGGGTGACGGCCGACAGGTGGTACGGAAGGCGCACCAGCCGGATCGCGTCAGTCACTTCGGGGGCCGCCGCCATATAGCCGAGCCTGGCACCGGCCAGGGCGAAGGCCTTGCTCATGGTGCGGGAAACAATGAGGCGTTCGCGGCCCGGCAGGAGGGTCAGCGCACTCGGCGTATCGTCGTGGGCGAACTCGTGGTACGCCTCATCGACGATGATGATCGCCTGGCTGGCTTCGCCGGCTTCGTACACGGCCTTGACAACATCCAGGCCGAGGCCGGTACCGGTCGGATTGTTCGGGGAGCACAGGAACACGATGTTCGGCTGGAGCTCACGGACCTGGGCAGCGGCGGATTCCGCGTCCAGTCCATAATCATCAGCGCGCACGCCGGTGACGTACGCGGTGTCGGTTCCACTGGCGAGCAGCGGATACATCGAGTACGTGGGAGGGAATCCGAGCGCCGTCCTGCCGGGGCCGCCGAAGGCCTGGAGGATCTGCTGGAGCACTTCGTTGGAGCCGTTGGCGGCCCAGATGTTCTCCGGTCCCAGGCCGTGGCCAAGGTACTCGGCCAGCGCTTCCCGAAGCTCGGTGAATTCGCGGTCCGGGTAGCGGTTCAGCCCCATGGCCGCCTTTGCTACGGCATCGGTGATTGCGGCCTGCACGTCAGCCGGGACGCCATGGGTGTTTTCGTTGACATTGAGCAGGATCGGAACATCCAGCTGCGGAGCGCCGTACGGGCTCAGTCCACGGAGGTTGTCCCGAAGGGGAAGTCGGTCAAGGCGCTCTAGCTGCTCACTCACCCTGACAGTTTAAGGCGCAAGCAGTGGAGCCCTGAAACTGTGACAGCCGGGCTGTCAGGCGGCGGGGACGAAGAGCTGCTGGCCCGGGGTGATCCGACCGCCTTCGAGGTTGTTCAACTGGATGATCTCCACGATGACATCACGGGGATCCCGCTCCGGGGCAGCAGCGCCGGCGATCCCCCACAGGGACTGGCCGGACTGAACCGTGACAGTGACAGTCGGCGTGACTTGGAGCGCCCCTGCCTCGTCAGCGGCCTTGGCCGGAGAGTTCAGGAAGCCGGCCAGGCTGAGCAGGGCGGCAAGCAGGAGCATGGCAGGAATGCCGAAGAAGACGATGCGTCCGCGACGGGTGAGGCGAAGACGGCCGGGGACGGCCTGGGGAAACTCGCGGGTGATGGTGGTGCCGGACATGAGCTGAGCCCTCCTGATGAAAAGCCTGCACCCGGACCCGCCCGGCACATGGCTGCCAATTCGTTCATCGTCAGCGCCGCCTTCGAACCCGAAGTTCGAATCGAAGGTTGTTCGAACGGCTGACTAGAACACATATTCGAACCTTGCTATGACATTTTTAGCACTTATCAACGAATGGTGTCGAGACTCGCTAGAACAAATGTTTGATAAACGCCTATGCCTGGCCTACGTTTGAGTGAAGGAACAAGCACCGGAACAGTGCATCAGGAGGGTCTGACAATTTAGCGGCCCGCACCTGGTCCACCTGCCGGGCGGAGCGGAAGGACGCGGCACACATGGCAGCACGAGCCAACGGCAACGGGGCATCCCCGCGGAGCCAGCAGCCGTCCCGGGCCGCAAAAGGCCTGACCGTCCGGCAGAAGAAAATCCTGGAAACCATCCAGCGGTCCGTGAACGAGAACGGCTACCCGCCGTCAATGCGCGAGATCGGCGACACCGTGGGTCTTGCGAGCCTGTCCAGCGTGACCCACCAGCTCTCCCAGCTGGAGAAGCTGGGCTACCTGCGACGGGACCCGAAACGGCCCCGTGCCATGGAAGTGCTCATGCCGCTCACCCTTGAGGACGGAGCGGAGATTCCCGGCGTGGAGGCTCCGGCCACCCTGCGCAGCACGGGCGGCATTGCCGTGACCGAACTGGCCAGCGCCAGCGATACCGCCATGGTCCCCCTGGTGGGCCGGATCGCCGCCGGCGGTCCCATCCTGGCCGACCAGACCGTGGAAGACGTCCTGCCCCTGCCCCGCCAGCTGGTGGGCCACGGCGAGCTCTTCATGCTCAAGGTAGCCGGTGACTCGATGATCGACGCCGCCATCTGCGACGGCGACTGGGTTGTGGTGCGCCGCCAGAACGACGCCGTCAACGGTGACATCGTCGCGGCCCTGCTGGACGACGAGGCCACGGTCAAGACCTTCCGCCAGCGGGACGGCCACACCTGGCTGCTGCCGCAGAACACCCAGTACGAACCGATCCTCGGAGACCACGCCACCATCATGGGCAAGGTCGTCTCGGTACTGCGTTCGATTTAGCTGCGGCGGTGTCCGATTTAACTGCGGCGGTCAATCCAGCTGCGTTCGATCCACCTGCCGCTGGGGCTCAAGCTAACTGCCGCTGAGCCTTTCCAGCGCTCCGCGCACCACGCCGCTGTCCGTCGTCGCCCAGAACGGAGGAAGGGCCGCCCTCAGGAAGCCGCCGTAACGCTCCGTGGAAAGCCTGGAGTCAAGGACGGCCACGACCCCCTTGTCCCCGGTGGACCGGATCAATCGCCCGGCTCCCTGTGCCAGGCGGATGGCCGCATGCGTGGCGGAAACTGCCATGAATCCGTTCCCACCGGACTGCGCTACAGCGCGCGAACGGGCAGTCATGAGGGGATCGTCCGGGCGCGGGAAAGGAATCCTGTCGATCACCACCAGGCGGCAGGAACCGCCGGGCACATCCACGCCCTGCCACAAGGACATGGTGCCGAACAGGCAGGTGTCCTTCTCCTCGGCAAACTGTTTCACGAGCGCCGCCATGGTCGATTCGCCCTGGCACAGGATGGACAGATCCAGCCTGGAACGCATCTGCTCCGCAGCGTCCTCTGCCGCACGCCGCGAGGAAAACAGGCACAGGGCACCTCCCTTGGAGGCCCGGAGCAGCTGTTCAAGCTCATCGAGTGCTTCCGGAGACGTGCCGCGCCCGGGCTTGGGCAGGTGCGCGGCAACGTAGAGCATTCCCTGCTTGGGGTAGTCGAACGGCGAGCCGACATCCACCCCGGTCCAGCTTGGTGCTCCTTCCCCCATCAGCCCGAGGCCGCCGGCCGCGGGCTCGAAGGCTGCGCCGATGGCAAGCGTGGCCGAGGTCAGTACCACGGTACGGTCCGCGAACAGTCCTTCACGCAAGCGGCCGGCAACACTCAGCGGCGCGATGTTCAGCAGCGCCGGAGCGCTCTCGTCCGGCGCCGAGTAGCCCTGCTGTGGGTCGAAGCTGCCGGTCCGAGAAATCCAGACCACTTCGCGGTTCTCACGGGCGGCAAGCAGCCGTTCGCACAGGTCGTGGATCAGCAGGAGGCGGGACCACGCAAGCTGGCGGCCGCCGTCGACGGCCTGGGAAGAATCGCCCTTGGAGTCGGACAACGCGGCACGGCACGCCTCGCGGAGCTGGTCGATGCAGTCAAGCTGCTCATCGTTCAACCCGTTCGGCAGCAGGCCTGACGGTGCCCCGGCCAAGGCCAGTTCCAGGCGGTCCGCCGCCGCGTTGAGGGCGTCCACGGTGATGGCGGTGTGCTTGCGGGCGCTGGAGGCGGCGGCATGGACCATTGTCACGGACAGCTGCCCGGAGACGGCGCCGGTGACGCGGTCCTGGAGTTCGTGCGCCTCATCTACCACCACGACGTCGTACTCGGGAAGCACGGCGAGGCCTTCGAAGGCGCTGACGGCGAGCATGGCGTGGTTGGTGACAACGACGTCCGCCTCGGCCGCGCGCTGCCGCGCCAGTTCGCTGAAACACTCTTCGGCGAGCGGGCACTTCTGCGAGCCGAGGCACTCCATGGCGGTGACGGACACCTGCCGCCAGGCACGGTCCGTGACGCCGGGCATAAGCTCATCCCGGTCACCGGTGGGAGTGGTTTCGGCCCACTCGCGCAGGCGCAGCACTTCCTTGCCGAGCTGGGAGGCGGGGCCGCCGATCGACGCCGCCACATGCGGCACGCTGGTGTCCTCGCCGAGGGAGAACAGCTGGCCCTCGGACGGCTCTTCGCTGGGGAAGCCGCCTTCCAGTTTGTGCAGGCAGAGGTAGTTCGCCCGGCCCTTGACGAGGGCCACGCTGACCGGGCGCTCCAACAGCGGGTCCAAGGTCTCGAGGAGGCGCGGAAGATCGCGGGCAACAATCTGGTTCTGTAGTGCGAGCGTCGCCGTGGAAACCAGCGCAGGTTTGTTGCTGTCCATGGCGTGGGCGATCAGCGGCACCAGGTAGGCCAGCGACTTTCCGGTTCCTGTGCCGGCTTGGACCAGGAGGTGCTCGTTGTCCTCAATGGCCCGTGCGACGTGCTGTGCCATGATGTGCTGGCCGGTACGGCTTTGCCCGCCCATGCCGGCAACTGCCTTGTCCAGAAGGTCCAGGGCGGTGCGTTCCGCCCTGGACCGTCCGGTAATGACTGCTTCCTGCTCAGCCATCGATGGCGAATTCACCGAGTTCGGCTGCCAGGTTTTCGTGCACCATGGCAACCACCCGGGTACCACCTTCCTCATGCTCGAGGCTGAGAATTTCGGCATCTGAGTTGTGCAGCTTGTTGATGAGTTCACCGCGGTTGTACGGGATCAACGCTTCCAGCCGGACGCCGGGGCGCGGGATGGCCGCGCTGATGGCTTCAAGCAGTTCGGCGATGCCCTGCCCCGTGCGGGTGGAGACGACGGCGTGCCGCGGCTCCTTCTGCTTGAGGCGCTCGACGACGAAGGGATCGGCTGCGTCCACCTTGTTGAGCACGACGATTTCCGGGATCTTGCGTGCGTCGACTTCGGCGAGCACGGTCCGCACCGCCGCGATCTGGCCTTCTGGATCGGGGTGGGACACATCCACGACGTGAAGGATGAGATCGGCGTCGGCCACTTCCTCCAGGGTGGAGCGGAAGGCCTCCACCAGCTGCGTCGGAAGGGAGCGGACGAATCCGACGGTATCGGCCAGGGTGTAGCTGATACCGTCCGGGGTCTGCGCCTTGCGGACCGTCGGATCGAGCGTGGCGAACAGGGCGTTCTCCACCAGCACACCGGCATCCGTGAGCCGGTTGAGCAGGGACGACTTTCCGGCGTTGGTGTACCCGGCGATCGCCACGGACGGTACGGCATTACGACGGCGGTTGGCCCGTTTGGTCTCCCGTGCCGGCTTCATGGCCGCGATCTCGCGCCGCAGCTTGGCCATCCGCGTACGGATGCGCCGGCGGTCGAGTTCGATCTTCGTTTCACCGGGGCCACGGGAACCCATGCCGGCTCCGGCACCGCCCACCTGGCCACCGGCCTGGCGGGACATGGATTCACCCCAACCACGGAGGCGCGGGAGCAGGTATTCGAGCTGTGCGAGCTCCACCTGCGCCTTGCCTTCGCGGCTCTTGGCGTGCTGGGCGAAGATGTCCAGGATCAGCGTGGTGCGGTCCACCACCTTGACCTTGACGATGTCTTCCAGCCCGCGCCGCTGGGACGGTGCCAGTTCGGTGTCCACGATGACGGTGTCCGCGCCCGTGGACATGACGATTTCCTTCAGCTCCAAGGCCTTGCCTGAGCCGAGGAACGTTCCCGGATCCGGCTTGGTCCTGCGCTGGACGATGCCGTCCAGGACTTCCGAACCGGCCGTTTCGGCCAGCGCGGCCAGTTCGCGGAGGGAATTTTCGGCATCCGCCAGGGTGCCTTCAGTCCAGAGCCCGGCAAGGACGACGCGCTCAAGGCGCAGCTGCCGGTATTCGACCTCGGTGACGTCTTCGAGTTCGGTGGAAAGGCCTGCCGTGCGCCGCAGGGCGCGACGCTCAGCGAGGTCTTCCTGCTCGCCGTCGTAAATGCTGTGTTCTTCGTCCAGGGTGGAAATCGCCTGGGCCTTGCCGAGCACGCCGCGGGGTTCTTCACGCTCCCGCGCCGCTGCCGGCACATCCTTGGAGAGAATCCGGTCGATGACAGCCTGGATTTGTTCAGGACTCATGTCCTGGGCGTCGGAATCGGGTCCGGTGTTCTGCTGCGTGGTCATGGTCTCCTTAGAGGTTCGGCATATCCAGAATAATGCCGTTTGATGTCTGATGGTGCGCTCTTCGCGCTGGGCTGACGCCTTCGCAGGACCACACAGGAAATCCGCAACGCAGTTCCTCCGGCATGGGCCGGCTGGAACGGTGCGGGATTTGATCTGTTGAGTTTCCGGCAAGGATGACAGAGGCCGAATGGGGCGCTGCCTACCGGGATCATGCCAAGGCGGAAAGGCTGTGCCGGCGGGAATCCAAGCGGGATCCGCGGGCAGGCCTGCGTCGCAGGGGCTGAATTACTCAAAGATCAAGAACATGCATACAACTCTATCAGGCGTTGTCAAGCAATTGCCGGACCGGCGGTTTCCTTTGGCTGGCACGGCCAACTACGCTGGCAAGCTATGGAGTCTGCTCACTATTTCAACGCGCCCGCCGGGCCCTTCCCCCGCAAGCCCCTCACGGTGGAACTGGCCGGCGCCACCCGCAGGCTCCACAGCTCCCCCGGCATCTTCAGCCCGGACGGAATCGACAAGGGCACTGTGATCCTCCTGGACGAGGTCCCGCCTCCCGCCGCACAGGGGAACCTGCTGGATATTGGCTGCGGATGGGGCCCGGTGGCGCTGACCATGGCGCTCATGTCGCCGGAGGCCCACGTCTACGCGGTGGATGTCAACGACCGCTGCATCACCCTCACCAACGAGAACGCCGCCGCGCTGGAACTGGGGAACGTCACGGCAAGCCAGCCTGACGACGTCGACCCTTCCATCCGCTTCGACACAATCTGGTCCAACCCGCCCATCCGGATCGGCAAAGCCGAATTGCACGCGCTGCTGCTGAAGTGGCTGCCGCGCCTGGCGCCGGGCGGCGAAGCCTGGCTGGTGGTGCAGAAGAACCTGGGCTCCGATTCGCTTCAGCGCTGGCTGGCGGAAGAGCTGGATGAGTCCTTCACTGTCACCCGCGAAAGCACCGCGAAGTCGTTCAGGATCCTGAAGGTCAGGAAAGCGAACCCGTAGCGACGATGACGGCGGGGCCGCTGAGCTCGACATGCTCGCGCCCGCCCGCTCCCGGGAAGAAGCGGACACGGACGACGCCGCCGGGAACGTTCACGTTCCAGCTGTCCGGCGCGCCCTCTCCTGCCCAGTGGCGGATCGCGACGGCGGCCGCGCAGGCCCCCGTACCGCAGGACTGGGTCTCCCCCACCCCGCGTTCATGGACGCGCATGGTGATGGTTCCGGTGCCGTCGTGGACGAGGGGTTCGGCAGGGACGACGAATTCGACGTTGGTGCCGTGCGGCGGAACAGGGTCCACCTGGGGCGCCTTGTAGAGTTCGGTGGCCTCCAGCTCGGAAAGTTCGGCCAGGGCCACCACCGTGTGCGGGTTGCCCATGCTGACGGAGAGGGCGGGCCGTGCGACTTCGAGGCCGTCGGCGTGCACGAGGGAATCCATGGCCTTGTCCCGGGCGTCCGCGGGGAAAATGAACTCCCACGGGCCCATGTCCACCGCATAGCCGTCCGCGGTGCGGGAGATCCGCTTGACGCCGCCACGGGTGCCGATGGCAAGGGATTCACCGGCACCGAGGGTCACCAGGCCTTGGTCGATCAGGAAGTGGACGAAGACGCGGACCCCGTTGCCGCACATCTCGGACAGCGATCCGTCACCGTTGCGGTAGTCCATGAACCATTCGGCGGCTGGTTCGCTTTCGAGGATTTCGCGGCCCTCGGGCAGGAAGCGTGAAGGTACTGCACGGATGAGGCCGTCGCCGCCGATGCCGAGGTGCCGGTTGCAGAGGGCGGCCACCTGTTCGGGAGTGATCAGGTGCTCGTCCTGCGGATCGGCGATCAGGACGAAGTCGTTCCCCGTGCCGTGGCCCTTGGAGAAGGGCAGTCCGCTGAGGCCGGGGGTGTTCGTGAAGCTTTCGTCCATGGATCAAGGCTACCTTTGGCCGGCCGTGCGCCTAAATCAGCTCCGCGCCGCCAGCGGCCGCCTGTCAGTGCGCTTCTACGATGCCCGCAACGGCTTTGTCGACAAGTTGCGGATCTTTCCAGTCGAGCCAGGTGATCCGCGGGTCGGCGCGGAACCAGGTGAGCTGGCGGCGGGCGAATTGGCGCGTTGCCACAATGGTTTCCTCGGCCGCCGTCGCGACGTCCGATTCGCCGTCGAGCACCCGGAGGAACTGCGCATAACCAAGGGCGCGGGAGGCGGTCTTTCCTTGGCGCAGGCCAGCGGCATCGAGGGCCCGGACCTCGTCCAGCAGGCCGGCGTCGACCATGCGCTGCACTCGCGCGGCGAGCCGCTCCCGTAGTTCTTCGCGGTCCACCTCCAATCCGATCTGGACGGCCGGCTGGTGGTACTCGCGCACGGGCATGAAGGAGCTGAAGGGACGCCCGGTGAGCTGGTGGACTTCCAGGGCGCGGATGATGCGACGGGCGTCACCGAGCCTGTCGGCCGAGATGGGGTCGACGGCGCGAAGCCGCTCCTGGAGCACGGACAGTCCCCGCGCGGCTGCTTCGTCTTCCAGCGCCTTGCGCAGCGCCGGATCCGTACCGGGGAATTCAAGGACGTCCAGGGCCGCCCGCACGTAAAGGCCGGAGCCTCCCACCAGGATGGCCCGCTTGCCGCGGGCATGGATGTCCTCGATGATGGCGCGGCAGTCTTCCTGGAAGCCGGAGACGCTCGCTTCCTCCGTGACGTCCATGGTGTCCAGCAGGTGGTGCGGGACGCCGCGGCGTTCGGCCACGCTGATCTTGGCCGTGCCGATGTCCATGCCGCGGTAGAACTGCATGGCGTCGGCATTGATGACCTCGCCGTCGAGCCGCAGTGCCAGTTCAACGCCGAGATCGGACTTGCCGGAGCCGGTAGGTCCGACGACGGCGATCACGGGAGGGGTTTTCCCGTTCATGGTCAACGCGGCCCCTTAGCCGCGGCGCAGCGGCAGCGACGGCATGCCCAGCGACACCGCAGCCTTCGGCCCGTTCACGGAAGTGCCCGGAGCGGGTGCACCGCAGGATTCGGCCTGCGAGCGGTCCCAGGCGTCGCCGGCGCGGGAGCGCCGCAGGCTGTAGTCTTCGGCGCCTGCGGGATCGGCGAGCAGGTGGAACGCGGCGGCTTCCGTAATGGTTACCGTCACAAAGTCACCCGGGCGTGGCGCTTCGGCGCCGTCGGGAACGGAGAAGTGCACCAGGCGCTGGTCCGGGGTGCGCCCGGACAAACGGTGCGTCTCCCCTGCCTTGCGGCCTGCCTGCGCGGTGACCAGCAGTTCGACCTTCCGGCCGAGTTGCTTGGCGTTCTCCTCTGCGGCGATCCGGTCCTGCAACGCAATCAGGCGTTCGTAGCGCTCCTGCACGACGGCCTTGGGCAGCTGCTCGGGCAACTCAGCGGCAGGGGTACCGGGACGCTTCGAGTATTGGAAGGTGAAAGCGGAAGAGAAACGGGACTTCTCGACGACGTCGAGCGTGGCCTGGAAGTCCTCCTCGGTTTCGCCCGGGAAGCCGACGATGATGTCCGTGGTGATAGCGGCATCCGGGATGCGGTCCCGCACCTTGTCGAGGATCCCCAGGAACCTGGAGGAGCGATAGGAGCGGCGCATGTCCTTGAGCACCTTGTCCGAACCGGACTGCAGGGGCATGTGCAGCTGCGGCATCACGTTGGGCGTTTCGGCCATGGCATCGATGACGTCGTCGGTGAAGGCGGCGGGATGGGGGCTGGTGAAGCGCACGCGTTCCAGGCCTTCGATCTCTCCGCAGGCACGCAGCAGTTTGGAGAATGCCTGGCGGTCGCCGAACTCCACGCCGTAGGAGTTCACATTCTGGCCCAGCAAGGTGACTTCGACGGCGCCGTCGTCCACGAGGGCCTGGATTTCGGCGAGGATGTCCCCCGGCCTGCGGTCTTTCTCCTTGCCGCGCAGGGACGGCACGATGCAGAAGGTGCAGGTGTTGTTGCAGCCGACCGAGATCGACACCCAGCCGGAGTACACGGAGTCCCGTTTGGTGGGCAGCGTGGACGGGAAGACGTCCAGGGATTCGAGGATTTCGAGCTGGGCCTCGTTGTTGTGGCGGGCGCGCTCCAGCAGTGCCGGCAGGGCGCCGACGTTGTGGGTTCCGAACACAGCGTCCACCCAGGGCGCCTTGGCCACGATGGTGTCCCGGTCCTTCTGCGCCAGGCAGCCGCCGACGGCGATCTGCATTCCCGGGTTTGCCGCCTTGACCTGCTTGAGCTCGCCAAGGTTGCCGTACAGCTTGTTGTCCGCGTTCTCCCGCACAGCGCAGGTGTTAAAAACCACGACGTCGGCCAGGCCGCCGTCGGCGGGCACGTAGCCCGCGTCTTCGAGCAGGCCGGCCATGCGCTCGGAATCGTGGACGTTCATCTGGCAGCCGAAGGTGCGGACCTGGTAGGTGCGCTGCTTGCCGGATTCGGCCGCTTGAACGGCGGCGGGTTCGGCTGCGGAAGACGGGGCTGCGGGAGAAGCGGTAAAACTCACTCGTTAAGGGTACCGGCTTCGTCCATCACTTCCCCGACGATCCGGAACGCCAGCGAAGGCTGGTATCCCTTCCGCGCGAGCATGGATGCGAGCCGGCGGGTGTGCTTGTCGCGCTCTTCCCTGCTGCCCAGGTCCACGCCGTTTCGCAGCTTCCGTGCGACCAGTTCCCTGGCAGCCTGCTGTTCGTCCTCATCGCTGAGCTGCCCGAGGGCTTCCGCGGCGGTGTCAGGATCAATGCCTTTGTCCGCCAGTTCGCGGCGGAGAGCCCCCTTGGCCAGTTTCCTGGTCTGGGAGCGGCTCCGAACCCACATGCCGGCGAATTCGGCATCGTCGATCAGCCGGACTTCCTCGAATCGGTCCAGCACGGCCTCAGCCACGGACTCAGGAACGCGCCGTTCGGCGAGCTTGCGTGCCAGCTGTTGCCGGCTTTTCGGAGAATTGGTCAGCTGACGAAGGACGATGGCCCGGGCTACGGCCTCGGGATCAGCGTCTGCATCATCCGCCGCGAATCCCTCGGCCCTCCCCTCCATGCCGCGCTGCCTAGCCGTCAACGGCCTTCAGCTTCGGCGAATCCTCGCCTTCACCGGGCTTGACTCCGACGCCCAGCTTTTCCTTGATGAGGCGCTCCAGCTCCTGGGCGAGCTCCGGGTTATCGCGCAGGAAGCGGCGGGAGTTCTCCATGCCCTGGCCCAGCTGGTCGCCGTCGTAGGTGAACCAGGACCCGGACTTCTTGATGATGCCGTGTTCGACACCCATGTCGATGATGCCGCCCTCGCGGGAAATGCCCTGGCCGTAAATGATGTCGAATTCGGCCTGCTTGAAGGGCGGAGCCATCTTGTTCTTGACGATCTTGGCCTTGGTGCGGTTACCGACGGAATCGGCACCTTCCTTGAGGGTCTGGATACGGCGCACGTCGATACGGACGGAGGCGTAGAACTTCAAGGCCTTACCACCCGTGGTGGTTTCCGGGGAACCGAAGAACACGCCGATCTTTTCACGCAGCTGGTTGATGAAGATGGCGGTGGTCTTGGTCTGGCTCAGGCGGCCGGTGATCTTTCGCAGTGCCTGGCTCATGAGGCGCGCCTGGAGGCCCACGTGGGAGTCGCCCATTTCGCCTTCGATTTCGGCGCGCGGAACAAGGGCTGCCACGGAGTCGATGACGATGATGTCCAGGGAGCCGGAGCCCACCAGCATGTCCATGATTTCCAGCGCCTGTTCACCGGTGTCCGGCTGCGAGACGAGGAGGGCGTCCGTGTCCACGCCGAGTTTGGCGGCGTAGTCCGGATCCAGGGCGTGTTCGGCGTCGATGAAGGCCGCGATGCCTCCGTTGCGCTGGGCGTTGGCCACGGCGTGCAGGGCGACGGTGGTCTTACCCGAGGATTCCGGACCGTAGATCTCCACGACACGGCCACGGGGCAGGCCGCCGATGCCAAGGGCGACATCCAGGGCGATGGATCCCGTGGGGATCACTTCGATGGGCGCACGGGTGTCGTCACCCAGGCGCATGATGGAGCCCTTGCCGAATTGCTTGTCGATCTGGGCAAGCGCTGCTTCGAGCGCCTTCTCACGATCCGGGTTTGCCGCCATGGTTCACACCTCTGAGCTTTCTCGCTGTGGACCGGCCTGGAGGGCCGTTTTCCTGTCGCTTCCGACGCTAGTGCCGACCTCGGACATTTTTACCGGGCAACATGCGCTATGTGGATAACCACGGGAATCGGACAGGATACGGATACAGGCGGAAAGGTCCGTCAGAATCAATTTTCCTCTGAAAGGAGCATAGTCCTATCCGAACAGATATTCGAACATTTGGCCGCGTGTCCCGGCCGGCACCCGGTCAGAACTGCTGCGATGCGCCGTCTTTGATCTTGATGTCGCGGCCAAGCCGGCGTTCTTCGGGGACATCCTGGACATCGCAGATGGCGAGCCATACCTTCCGCGGCTCAAGGCCGGCGGCAAGGGCCTGATCGGCGGTGCGGCCGCCAACCCCGGCCAGGACGAGGGTCCCTGCCAGGACACGGGCATAGCCGCTCCCGAACTCGTCGTCCATGAGTCGCCAAAAGTCACTGATCCGCACCAATAGAGTCTCTCATGCGGCCGGACTCTAGAATGGTTGCCATGAGCAATACCCCCGACGAGGCGCCGGAGCCGGGCAACGGAGACGGCGTGGATGACGCCCTCCAGCAGGTGGAACACCAGCTGAGCATCTTCTGGCGCAGGGCGCGGTCGCTCTCCCATCAGCTTTCGCGGCAGGTGCATCCGGACATGGAGCCTGCCGCCTACGGGCTGCTGTCCATCATCCGCAAGGAGGGCCCGCTCCGGCTGACGGAGCTTGCTTCCTGCATCGGCGTCGGCAAGCCGTCCGTGAGCCGCCAGATCGCCTTCCTGGAAAGCATCGGCATGGTTTCCAAGGAAGCCGATCCCCAGGACGGACGCGCCCAGTCGATCCGGCTGACCCCCAAGGGCGAAGAAAAGATGCACCAGGTCCAGGACGCCCGACGGCAAGTGTTCCGGGAACGGCTGGGCGAATGGCCGCTCGAAGAGATCCGCACCCTGGCCGATTACATGGAGCGGCTCAACAGCGCTTACGACGAAGGAATCGGCAAAGACCAGGCGTAGCAGGGCTTGACGGAAGAGGGCTCCGGCACTGATGCCGGAGCCCTCTTTATCTTTTTAGCTCTGTGGTGTTCAGCGGGCTGCCGAGAGCATTCCCGGGAAGTCTCCGCCGAGTTCCGCGCTGAGTTCGCGGTCCAGGTCCCGGCCGTAGCGCTGGGCGAATTCCTGGGGAACGGTGTCCGGCACTGCCACGCCCTCAGCGACAGCAACGCGGTCGCTCACTTCACGGAGCATGCTGGACAGCGGAACGTCCAGGGCCGAGCAGATCGAGGACAGCAGTTCGGAGGACGCTTCCTTCTGGCCGCGTTCCACTTCGCTCAGGTAGCCGAGGGACACGCGGGCGCTGTGCGAAACTTCGCGCAGGGTACGGCCCTGGCGCTGGCGGACATCGCGCAGGACATCACCGATCTCGTGACGCAGTACGACCATCTTGCGCTCCTTCTGTTCGCTCGGTGCCGATTCGGCCAGGCCCACATCCTTCCAGCGGACAACGCCGTTTACGGATACGGGCTGCTTAACCATCTGTATCGCCTTGCTCCCTCTTCGATCCGGAGCACCTGCATGAGATGCCCCGCTTGTTCTACATCCTAGGCGCCCCGGCTCTTCCGGAGCGACACAATGTAACAACTATCGGGCTACCGCTTTTGTTCCCGCCTACTTTACCGGTGGTAGGTCCCGGCCCCGCAAGGCCTCCAGGAGGCGCTCCAGGGCGGCAGACAGCGCTAGGGCCCTGATCCCGGCACGGTCGCCGTCGAAAGCGTAGGCGAAGGCCTCGCTGCCGCCGGCGGTGGCCACCCCTACGAAGACGGTCCCGACGTCCTTGCCGTCGTGTGGCTCCGGACCGGCCACCCCCGTGGTGGAGACACCGATATCGGCCCCGCAGGCGGTCCGGGCGCCCTCGGCCATGGCCCGGGCCACTCCGGCGTCCACCGATCCCGCCTCCGCGAGGAGCGCGGCCGGCACGCCAAGCACGGCTGCCTTCACGGAATTCTGGTACGCGACCACACCTCCCTGCAGCATGCCCGAGGCTCCCGGCGTATCGGCCAGGACCGAGGCGACCATTCCCGCGGTGAGGGATTCCGCCGTCGCGACCGTGACGCCGTCGGCGATGGCCTTCGCGACCGCTTCCGCGGCCAGTTCCCGGGCAGAGGCGCTCACGGGCGCTTCCCGCCGGCGCGCAGTTTGAGCGCCTGGAAGACGTATTCGACGCCGGTCCACACCGTGATGGCCAGGGCCAGGAGCATGACGGCGAAGCCCACCCAGTACAGCCAGGGGGCGATCGAAGCCAGCGGCACGATGAACAGGAAGATGGCCACGGTCTGGATGACGGTCTTGAGCTTGCCGCCGCGGGAGGCCGGCATGACGCCGTAGCGGATCACGAAGAAGCGCAGGGCGGTGATGCCCCATTCCCGCACCAGGATGACGATGGTGATCCACCAGGGCAGCTCCCCCAGCACGGACAACAGCACGAGGGCCGATCCGGTGAGCAGCTTGTCCGCGATCGGGTCCGCGATCTTGCCGAAATCGGTGATGAGGTTCCGCGCGCGGGCGATGTCGCCGTCGAGCTTGTCCGTATAGATCGCCGCCGCGAAGGCGACGACGGCGGCCCAGCGCCAGGCGCCGTGTTCACCGTTGTCGGCGAGCAGGAACCAAATGAAGAACGGGACAAGCGCGATGCGCAGCATCGTCAGGATGTTGGGCAGATTCCAGACCTCGGAGCCGGAACCGGCTTTGCTGCCTTCGGATGTAGTCACGCCTCTAGGCTACCGTCCGGTCAGCGACCAGGCGTCTTCGCTGCCGTCCTCGTCCTCTCCGCCGTCCGCGCCGTCGTAATAGTCGATCGCCTGGGTGCGGTTGTCCAGGTCCGCGGCCACGAGGTCTTCCGCATAGCCGCCGACGGCGATGTTCGCGTTCGCGTTATCGCTCAGTGCCGCGGTGTGCGCGTCGGGCGACGCCGGAGCGTCCTCGCCCTTCATGGCCGCGAGCACCGGGGCGAGGTCGTCCGGCTTGACGAGGACGTCGCGGGCCTTGGAGCCTTCCGACGGTCCGACGACGCCGCGGGACTCGAGCAGGTCCATGAGCCGGCCGGCCTTGGCGAAGCCCACGCGCAGCTTGCGCTGGAGCATGGAGGTGGAGCCGAACTGCGTGGTGACCACGAGTTCGGTGGCCTGCAGCAGGACCTCGAGATCGTCCCCGATGTCGTCGTCGATCTGCTTCTTGGGCGCTTCGGCGGCGACGTCGTCGCGGTAGACGGCCTGCAGCTGGCCCTTGACGTGCTCCACCACCTTGTGGATCTCGGACTCCGTTACCCAGGCGCCCTGGACGCGCATCGCCTTGGAGGCACCCATCGGCAGGAACAGGGCGTCACCCTGGCCGATGAGCTTTTCGGCGCCGGGCTGGTCCAGGACCACGCGGGAGTCCGTGACGGAGGAGGTGGCGAAGGCCATGCGCGAGGGCACGTTGGCCTTGATGAGACCGGTGACGACGTCCACCGACGGGCGCTGCGTGGCCAGGACCAGGTGGATGCCGGCGGCACGGGCCAGCTGGGTGATGCGCACGATCGAGTCTTCGACATCGCGCGGGGCCACCATCATGAGGTCGGCGAGTTCGTCCACGATCACCAGCAGGTACGGGTACGGCTTGATGACGCGTTTGGAATCCGGCGGCGGAACCACCTTGCCTGCCCGGACGGCCTTGTTGAAGTCGTCGATGTGCTTGTAGCCGTAGTTGGCAAGGTCGTCATAGCGGGCGTCCATTTCGCGGACCACCCACTGCAGGGCCTCGGCGGCCTTCTTCGGGTTGGTGATGATGGGCGTGATCAGGTGCGGAACGCCTTCGTAGGCCGTCAGTTCCACGCGCTTGGGGTCCACCATGACCATGCGGACCTCGTCCGGGGTGGCGCGCATGAGGATCGAGGTGATCATCGAGTTCACGAACGAGGACTTACCGGCACCGGTGGCACCGGCCACGAGCATGTGCGGCATCTTGGCCAGGTTGGCCACCACGAAGCCGCCTTCGACGTCCTTGCCCACGCCCATCACCATCGGGTGGTCGGTGCGGCGTGCGTTCTGGCTGCGCAGCACGTCGCCCAGGGACACGGTTTCGCGGTCCGTGTTGGGGATTTCGATGCCGATGGCAGACTTGCCCGGGATGGGGCTGAGGATGCGCACATCGCTCGAGGCGACGGCGTAGGAAATGTTCTTGGACAGCGCCGTGACGCGCTCCACCTTGGTGCCGGGCGACAGCTCGATTTCGTAGCGGGTCACGGTGGGACCGCGGCTGAAGCCCGTAACAGTGGCGTCCACGTTGAACTGCTGGAGCGTATCGGTCAGGGCGGCGACGACGGCGTCGTTCGCCTCCGTGCGTTCCTTCGGCACCGACCCCGGCGTGAGGTAGTCCGAGGACGGGAGTGTGTAAGTGACGTCGCCGGCCAAGGAGAGCTGTTCGGTGCGCTGCGGAATCGGTGTGGGCGGCGGTGGCGGGCTGACCGGCGTCGAAGGAACAGTGACAGCCGGGACGGTGGGGGCGCCGACGACGGGAATCGCCTCGGTGGGGTTCTCCCCCGCGCTGTTGTTCCCGAGGCCCTGTGCGGCCTTGATTTTCTCGACCGCGATCTCAGCCTGGGTAGGGCGGCGGACGCCAGGCGGTACGGCGGGCGCCTTGGGGGCGTCGCCTTCCTCGCCGTCGACCAGGGCGTGTTCAAACGCTTCGTCGCCCACGTAGCCTTCGAGCGCGGGCGCGGCGTCCTCGTCCTTGCCGAAGAGGCGCATGCGCTTTTTCTTCTTCGGCGCCGGGCGGTCGTTCTCGTAGAGGTAGCTGCGGTCGTGGGTATCGCCGGCCGCGCGATCCTCCATGAGGTCAACGCCCATGAGGTGCTCATAGGCGCTGCGGATGCGCTGCGGGATGGCGCCGAACGGCGTGGCGGTCACGATCAGGAGGGACGTGAAAGCCAAAGCGGAGTAAACGACGACCGGCACGGCCGCGTGGATGGCAGCCAGCGGCGCCGCAGCGAGGAGGCCCACCATGCCGCCGGCCCGGCGAAGTCCGTCAAAGCCGTCCGCGACCGCGGGCTGCCCGCCGATGACGTGTGCGAGGCCGCAGCCCGCGAAGGTCATGATGAGGAAGCCGATGCCCACGCGGTTGTTTCCGCGGCCGTCCCACGGCTGGCGGAAGAGCCGGAACGCGCAGACGAAAAGCATGAGCGGCAGGAGCAGGGACATCCAGCCGAAGGTGCCGTTGACCACGCTGTAGACAAGGTCCGGCAGCCAGCCGCTGAGTCCCCACCAGGCGAAGGTGGCGATGAAGACACCCAGCACGAGGTTGAAAAGGGCGGCGCCGTCCCGGCGTTCCTCCGGATCGAGGTCGCTGACGTCGTGGCCGATCCGGCGCACGCCGGCACCGACGAGGTGCCCGATTCCCTGCCACGCGCCTGCGAGGACCCGGACGATCCATGGCTGCTGCGGCTCGGCGCTTGCCTTGCCGCGCGTGCTGCCGCCCCGGGACGCGGCAGCGCCCCGGCCGGTTTTCGTGGTGGCTCCGCCCCGGCCCGATCCGCCGGATTTACTGGTGGAGTTGCCTTTAGGCGCGGAGGAAGTGCGAGTCGCCATACCCGCCACGGTACCGCAAACGGCCCGGAATCCTGCGGATTTCCGGGCCGTTCGGACTGTCGGCGGCTCCTGGGCCTCCGGGCTTCCTTGGCTGCCGCCCTGTGCGGGCTAGGCCTCGAGGACCACCGGGATGATCATCGGACGGCGGCGCAGCTTGCGGTTCACCCAGGTGCCGATCACGCGGCGGACCACCTGCTGGAGCTGGTGGTTCGTGTGGTCCGGGTGGTTGACCACTGCTTCTTCGAGGGCCGCATTGATCTTCGGCACAATCTCGTCGAACACGGCGTCGTCCTCTGCCACGCCACGGGCGTGGATTTCCGGGCCCGAGACGATCTTGCCGGTGGTGCGGTTGACCACGGTAATGACCGAAATGAAGCCTTCGTCGCCCAGGATCCTGCGGTCCTTGAGGTCCGCATCGGTGATTTCGCCGACGCTGGAGCCATCAACGTAGACGAAGCCGACCTCTACCTGGCCGGCCACCCGGGCCTTGTGGTCCTTGAGGTCCACCACGGTGCCGTTGTCCGCAAGGATGACATTGTCCGTGGCGACCCCGGAATCCTCGGCGATGCGGCCGTTGGCAATCAAGTGCCGGGTTTCGCCGTGCACGGGCATGGCGTTGAGCGGCTTGAGGATGTTGTAGCAGTAGAGCAGTTCGCCCGCGGCGGCGTGACCCGAGACGTGCACCTTGGCGTTGCCCTTGTGGATGACGTCCGCGCCGAGCTTGAGCAGGCCGTTGATGATCCGGAACACGGCGTTCTCGTTGCCCGGGATGAGGCTTGAGGCGAGGATGACAGCGTCGCCGGGGCCGACGACGACACGGTGGTCGCCGTTGGCCATGCGGGACAGCGCGGCCATCGGTTCGCCCTGGGAACCGGTGGACATCAGGACCACGCGGTGGTCAGGCAATTCGTCGATGTTCTTGAGGTCCACCAGGATGCCCGGAGGAACGTCAAGGTAGCCAAGCTTGGCGGCGATGGCCATGTTCCGGACCATGGACCGGCCCACGAAGGCCACATTGCGGCCGTGCTTGGCGGCGGCGTCCAGGACCTGCTGGACACGGTGCACATGCGAGGAGAAGGACGCGACGATGATGCGCTTCTTCGCCTGGCCGAACACCCTGTCCAGCGTGGGGCCGATTTCCTTTTCCGCGGTGGTGAAACCGGGGATGTCGGCGTTGGTGGAGTCGGCCATGAACAGGTCCACGCCCTCTTCACCGAGCCGCGCGAAGTGGCGCAGGTCGGTGATGCGGCCGTCCAGCGGCAACTGGTCCATCTTGAAGTCGCCGGTGTGCAGCACGTTGCCGCCCGCCGTGCGGATGAACACCGCGAGGGCGTCCGGGATGGAGTGGTTGACCGCCACGAATTCGCATTCGAACGGGCCGAACTGCTCGATCTGCCCTTCCGTGACCGTCAGGGTGTACGGCTTGATGCGGTGTTCCTGCAGCTTGGCCTCGACCAGCGCCAAGGTGAGCTGCGAGCCCACCAGCGGCAGGTCCGGCTTGAGACGCAGCAGGTACGGGACGGCACCGATGTGGTCCTCATGCCCGTGGGTGAGGACGATGGCCACGACGTCGTCCAGCCGGTCCTCGATGTAACTGAAGTCAGGCAGGATCAGGTCCACGCCCGGCTGGGTCTCCTCGGGGAACAGCACGCCGCAGTCCACGACGAGGAGCTTTCCGTCGATCTCGAATACGGCCATGTTCCGGCCGACTTCACCCAGGCCGCCAAGGGGCACAATCCGGAGCGTACCCTCCTTGAGCTTGGGCGGAGTGGCAAGTCCGGGTAGGGCGGTTTGGGTCATAGTGAGCTACTTTCCGGCGGAATCCTTCTAGACGGTGAAGTCCATTCCGGCTTCCGCCAAGTCCTCGCGGATGATGGTGATCTCGCTGGCGTCCGGCTCCACGAGGGGCAAACGGACATACGAGTTCGGCAGGACTCCCTGCCATTTAAGAATCTGCTTGGCTGCGACGGCACCCTGGACGCGGGTCATGGTGGCGCGGACCACGGGCTCCAGTTCGAAGTTGATCTTGCGGGCCGTGCCGAGGTCGTTGGCGTTGACGGCGTCCACCAGTTCACGGAAGCGGCGGGTGGCGACGTGCGTGGTGACGCCCACCAGGCCGACGGCGCCGAGGGCCATCCATTCGAGGGTCAGCCCGTCGTCGCCGGAGTAGAAGGTGAGGTCCGTCTGGGCCATGACGCGGGTCGCGGCGGCGAAGTCGGCCTTGGCGTCCTTGACGGCCACGATGTTGGGGTGTGCTGCAAGCCGGATCATGGTGTCCGGGGCGATCGGCACGGAGGAGCGGCCGGGGATGTCATAAAGCATGACCGGCACGTCGGTGGCCGAAGCGACGGTTTCGAAGTGGGCCTGGATGCCTGCCTGGCTGGGCTTGTTGTAGTACGGGGTGACGATCAGCAGGCCGTCGACGCCGAGCTTGGCGGCTTCCTGGGAAAGGTGCACCGAGTGCGCGGTGTCATTGGTGCCGGTGCCGGCGATGATGGCGGCACGGTCTCCGACGGCATCCTTGACCGCGCGGAACATGCCGAGGTTTTCCTCGTCGGTGAGGGTGGAAGTTTCGCCGGTGGTTCCGGTGACGACAAGGCCGTCGCAGCCGTCGTCGACGAGCTTGCTCGCAAGTTCCGCCGCCTGCTTGTAGTCGACTTCACCATCCTTAGTGAAGGGGGTGACCATGGCGGTCAGCAGGGTACCGAGGGCGGGAACATTTGCGCGCGAGTCAGACATACGAAAAACGTTACCTTGTCCGCCGCGCGATACGGGAATGGGCGGGATGTGTCCATCGTCAAAATCGCCCGGCCGCCGGACCGTCCAGGATCAATGACCTTCAGGCGCAATAGTGTTCGACGGCGGCCTCCCGCAGTTTGTCCGCCCAGGCGCCAAGGCGCTGGGCGGCCCGGATGTAGTCGAAGAGTTCCGCGGGCGTGAGGGAGTCCAGGTCCGTTTCCGAAAGCCGCCTGGCCAACTCCGGACCCGGCGGCTGCTCAGCCAGCGCAATCCCCTCGCGCTGCCACTGGACGTCCACGGGAGGTTCGCCCGCCACCAACTGCCGGAACAGGAAATCGACCACGCCGGGGCTCATGGCCTTCATGGGACCGGCCGCCTTCGGTTCCACCGATTTCATGGGGCCTGCCGCTTCCAGGGGATCGTTCATGCGGCAATGTTATTCGAACATATATTCGAAGACAAGGTTTGGCGACTCCCTGGAACGTCCTGTGGGACGATCGGCACATGGAAGTGCCTGCGAGTCCCTTGCGGCGCCGCGTTCCGTCCGCCCGCAAGGCAAGCACCCGGCTGGCCGGCATCGACGCGGCACGGGGCGTTGCCCTGCTCGGCATGATGGCGACACACCTGATGCCGATCTTCGGCCCGGACCGCTCCCCCACATGGGTGGGGCTCGTATTTTCCGGGCGCTCGGCGGCGCTGTTCGCGGTCCTGGCGGGCGTTGGCCTGGCACTCAGCAGCGGCCGGCAGCATCCGCCGCAGGGCGGGGAGCTGTGGGCTGCGCGGCGCGGGGTGGCCCTGCGGGCCGTGGTGGTTGCCGTCGTCGGGCTGCTGCTCGGCGGACTGGAGGTGGATATCGCCGTCATCCTGGTGCAGTACGCGCTCCTCTTCCTCTGCACGCTGCCGTTCCTCGGGCTCCGGGCCCCCGCCCTGGCCGCCTGGGCGGGAGGCTGGATGCTGTTTTCGCCGGGCGTCGCCTTCCTGCTGCGGCCGTTCTTCCTCGCTGAGGAGCCACCGCTCCGGCTCGGCCACAATCCAGGCTTCGAGGACCTGGGTATGCCCGGCCCGCTGTTGGCGGACCTCCTGCTTACCGGCTACTACCCCGCCCTGCAATGGTTGAGCTACCTTCTGCTCGGGCTGGCCATCGGACGCCTGGACCTCGCCCGGACGGCGGTCCGCCTCATGCTCCTGGCCGGCGGCGCGGCCATGGCTGTTGCGGCCAGGCTCCTGGGCAATGCGGCCATTTTTGACTGGGGCGGCCTGGCTGCTTTGGAAGCCAGCCTGGACTCTCCCGGTTTCCCGCTGGAAAGCCACCTCCGGGTGAGCCTGGCGGGGATCGAACAGAGCGGCACCCTATGGTGGCTCGCCGCAGCCGCACCCCATTCGGGGACCACGCTGGACCTGGCGCATACCGCAGGGACGGCAGCCGCCGTCGTCGGGCTCTGCCTGCTGCTGGGCGGTGTGGGCCGCTCCGGAAAGGCGGCCTGGCTGCTGCCGCTCAGCGGCGCCGGAGCGATGACGCTGACGCTGTACACGCTGCACGTCTGGGTGGTGTCCGGATTCCACGGCAAGGAACTGCCGGCCGGGCTGACGCCGGAAGGAATGTACCTGATCCAGGCGCTCTGCGCGGTCGGCGTGGGAATGCTCTTCGCGGCGTGCCGATGGCGTGGCCCGTTGGAGTGGATCGCCCACCGGGCCACAGCGCTCGGGCGGCTAAGGAGCGGAAAGATCAGGCGCGGAAGAGCCTGACGGCGTCGCGCATGGAGGCACGGGCACGCTTGCGGTCCCCGGCGGCGTCGTACGCGCAGGCGAGGCGGAACCAGGAACGCCAGTCCTCCGGCGCCGCTTCGGTTTCCACGCGGTACTTTTCGAACTCGGCGTCCGCAGCGGCGCGCACGATCCTGCCGCCCGGAGTACGGGGCAGTGTGTCCTCCGGCAGGCCGCCTTCGGCCTCCAGGATCTTCGCCATCTGCTCCGTCCGGGCACCGAACATAAGCTCACGGATGAGCGCCCAGGCGCCGACCACCGGAAGCACCAGGTACGCCGCGCCGATGGCCTTCGCCGTGAGGTTGGGGTCGCCGAGCAGCAGCAGGGAGCGCTGGAAGGACACCACCAGGTACAGCACCAGCAGCAGGGTGATGGCACCGACCCAGATCTTGGTGCGGTTCTTCTTCACCGCGGACCACAAAGTATCCACGGCCTAGAGGCCCAGGTCCAGGTAGCCGTCCAGGCCCACCGTGAGGCCCGGATGCGCAGCGACCTGGCGCAGGCCCAGCAGCACGCCGGGCATGAAAGAAGCGCGATCGTAGGAATCGTGGCGGATGGTCAGCTGCTCCCCCGGCCCGCCCAGGAGGACTTCCTGGTGGGCCACCAGGCCGCGCAGGCGGACGCTGTGCACGCGCACGCCGTCCACCGCGCAGCCGCGGGCGCCGTCCAGCGAGGTTTCGGTGGCGTCGGGGCTGGCCGGCACGCCCGCTTCTTCGCGCGCGGCGGCAATCAGCTGGGCGGTGCGCACGGCCGTGCCGGAGGGCGCGTCCACCTTGTTCGGGTGGTGCAGTTCGATGATTTCGACCGATTCGAAGTACTTGGACGCCTTGGCGGCGAAGGCCGAGGCAAGGACCGAACCGAGGGCGAAGTTCGGAGCGATCAGCACGCCGGATTCCGGGTGCTCCGCCAGCAGGGCGCGCAGCGCGCCAAGGCGGGCAGCATCCCAGCCGGTGGTGCCGACGACGGCGTGCATGCCGTGTTCGACGGCGAAACGGACGTTCGCTTCGGTGCTGTCCGGGACGGTGAGGTCCACGATGTACTTCGCGCCGGCGTCGATCAGGGCATCCAGGGAATCGTTGCGGCCGAGCGCGGCCACGAGCTTCATGTCCGGCGCGGCTTCGACGGCCTTCACGGCTTCGGTTCCCATGCGCCCGGAGGCGCCCAGCACGGCGACGGCAAGTTGTTCGGTCATGGCGTTAACCCTACCGTCGGGCAGCGCGCTGCCTTGAACCGGTTACTCCCCGGCCCCGACCCATTCCACGGTGCCGTCGCTGAAGAACTGTTCCTTCCAGATGGGGACCTGCTCCTTGATCCGGTCCACCAGTTCGGAGCAGACGGCGAAGGCCTGGCCGCGATGCGCTGCGGACACGGCGCAGACGAGAGCCGGATCGCCGATCTCCAGGGGACCGATGCGGTGCGCGGCCCAGATCCGCACGGGTTGCTCGGCTTCGCCCTGCTTTCCGGCGGCAGAGTGCTCGGCAACGAGGGTGGCGACGACGTCGGCCAGCACCTGGTGCGCCGTGGGGTGCGCGCTGTAGCTGAGCCGGTCGACGGCCTTGCCGCCGTCGTGGTTGCGCACGACGCCGGAGAAACTGACCACGGCGCCTGCCGTGTCCGACTCGACGGCGGCGATGGCCTGGTCCACGGAGATCGGCTCGGCACTGAGCACGGCGTGGACCACTTCGAAGCTGTCAGTGACCATGGCTTCCTTCCAATTGATCGCAGATGTGGGCGATGACGGGGTCCAGGACGGCCAATCCGTCCATGACCCCCTTGGGCGAACCCGGCAGGTTCACGATGAACGTCCGGCCCGCGGTTCCGGCGTGGCCGCGGCTGAGCATGGCCAGCGGCGTCTTGGCGGTACCGGCCCGCCGCATGCCTTCCATGATGCCCGGGATCTCGCGGTCCAGCAGGGGCAGCGTGACCTCCGGGGTCCGGTCGTCCGGGCTGAGTCCGGTGCCGCCGCTGGTGATCACGACGGCGGGTTCCTGGCTCAGGAGTGCGCGGATCGCCGCGCCCACGGGCTCGCCGTCGGGTACCACCATCGCGGGGAAGGTGTCGAAGCCGTGCTCGCGCAGCCAATCTTCGATCACGGGGCCGGTCTCGTCCTGGTAGATGCCCGCCGCGGCGCGGGTGGAGGCGATGACGACGCCGGCCTTCCGCGGTCCGTGCCCGGGCTCGCAGCCGCTCATGCCTGGCCGCCCTGCCCGCCGTTGAGCGTCCAGTCGCCGCTCTTGCCGCCACTCTTCGCAAGCACTTGGATGCCGCTGATGACGGCGTGCTTGTCCACGGCCTTGATCATGTCGTACACGCTGAGCGCGGCCACAGACGCTGCGGTCAAAGCTTCCATTTCGACGCCGGTGACGCCGCGGGTCTTGACGGTCGCCTGGATCTCCACGGAGTCCTTGCCGAGTTCGAAGTCGACGGTGACCTTGGAAATCGGCAGCGGGTGGCACAGCGGGATGAGCTCGGGGGTCTTCTTCGCGGCCATGATCCCGGCGACGCGGGCCACGGCGAGGGCATCGCCCTTGGGCAGTTCGCCGGCACCCAGCAGCGTCAGGACCTCGGGGGTGCTGCGGACCGTCGCCGTAGCGGTGGCTTCGCGGGTGGTGACGGCCTTGCCGGAGACGTCCACCATCTGGGCCGTTCCGTCGGAGCGCAGATGGGTCAGGCCGCCGGCGGTATCCGGGGTGTTCGGGAATTCACTCACAGCATCCATACTTCCACTTCGGCACCGGCCTCGAGTTCCGTGACGTCCGCCGGGACGTGGACCAGGGCGTTGGCGCTGGCGAGCGCGTGGACGAGGTGGGAGCCGGGGCCGCCTTCCAGGCGCACACGGCCGTCCGGGAGCAGGCTCGCCCGCCGCACCTGGTGCTTGCCCGCGGGCGAGCTGAGGCTTTCGGTGAGCCTGGCGCGCGGTGCGGGCCGGGGCGCGGGGGTCCCGAGGACGGCGGACAATGCGGGGCGGAGGAACATTTCGAAAGACACCAGGCAGCTCACGGGGTTGCCCGGGAAGCCGAGGAAGGGCACGCCGTCGAAGGTCCCGATCCCCTGCGGCCCGCCCGGCTGCATGGCCACGGACAGGAACTGCACCGGCTCCTCCGCCATGGCCTGCCGCACCACCTCGTAGGCGCCTTTGCTGACGCCCCCCGTGGTCACGATCAGCTCCGTGCCAGCGCTGCGCCCGCGCAGGAGGCCGCGGAGCACAGCCGGGTCATCGGAGGAAATGGCGCTGCGGGTGACGAGCAGCCCGGCCTGGAGCATGGCCGCTTCCAGGAGCGTGCCATTGGCGTCGTGGATCTTGCCCGGCGGCAGCTCGGTGCCGGGTTCCACCACCTCGTCGCCTGTGGTCACCAGGAGCACCTGCAGCGGGCGGCGGACGTCCACCTCGGTGATCCCGAGCGCGGCCAACAGGCCCAGCTGCCCGGGGCCGAGAGTGGTTCCGGCGGCGAACGCCAGGGCACCGGCGGCGATGTCGCTGCCGGCGGGACGCACATAGCTGCCGGCCGGCGTCGCGGGCAGCTCCACGACGGCGTCCGCGCCGGGTTCCGGGAAGCGGTCCGGTACCGCCCGTTCAATGGGCACGACGGCGTCCGCGCCCCTTGGCATCATGGCGCCTGTCATGATCGGGGCAGCGGTCCCGGGGAGCAGTTCGGGCGGAGCGATCCCCGCCGGGATCGGGGCGGCGACGCGCAGTCGCGCGCCGCCGTCGGGAAGGTCCGCGGAACGCACGGCATAGCCATCCATCTGGGAGTTCGCGAACGGCGGCAGGTGCCCGGGGGCCACGACGTCGACGGCGAGTGCCCGGCCGAGCGCGGCCATGAGCGGAAGCCTTTCGCTGCCCTTCGCGGCGGGCAGGCCGGCGAGCATACTGCGGACGGCCTCGGCGTGTTCGGCGACGGATCTGCGTTCAGCAGACCCGGACACGGCGGACTCGGGCACGGCATACCTCCGGGGTTGTTCTGGATGGTGCAGCCAGCCTACGGGATCGCGGCTGCATGGCCGCGCCGTCAGCCGGCTGTGACTGTCACCGTGTGATAGCCGGTGGCACCGTCCGGAGCCACCGGGGTGCGCTCGGCGATCTGCGGAGTGCCGGCCGCATCCGTGGCGCGGACCTGCACCTCGTGCTCCCCCGGCGTGAGGTCGAGGCCGAGCCGCCACTGGACCCAGGTGTCCGTCGAAATGCCCGGGGCGAGGACCGCTTCCTGCCACGGCCCCTGGTCCACGCGCAATTCCACCTTGGTGATGCCCCGGTGCTGGGCCCAGGCCACCCCGCCAAACTGTACTGTTCCTGCCGCAACGCGCGCACCGCCGCGCGGAACGTCGATGCGGGACTGGGTCTTGATCGGGCCTAGGGCGCTCCAGCCCCGGGGAGTCCAATAGCCGGCGTCGTCGGCGAAGCGGGTGACCTTCAGTTCGGTGAGCCACTTGGTGGCGGAGACGTAGCCGTACAGTCCCGGGACGATCATCCGCACGGGGAAGCCGTGTTCCAGCGGCAGCGCTTCGCCGTTCATTCCGACGGCGAGCAGCGCGTCCCGGTCATCCGTGAGGGCTTCCAGCGGAGTGCCTGCCGTCCAGCCGTCGCTGCTGACCGAGAGCACCATGTCCGCGCCCTCCTTGGGCCGGGCCATCGCCAGGAGCTCCCGGACGGGCCAGCCGAGCCACAGGGCGTTGCCGATGAGGTCGCCGCCCACCTCATTGGAGACGCAGGCGATGGTGATGTGCCGGGCCGTCATGGGCTTGGCGAGCAGTTCATCGAAGCTGAGCTGGATTTCCCGTTCCACCAGGCCGGTGACTTTGAGAGTCCAGTCCTGCGGGCTGATGGTCGGCACGATCAGCGCGGTATCGATCCGGTAGAAGTCCGGGTTCGGGGTGACCAGCGGTGAGACCCCGGGAAGGTCGACGGCGGCGCCCGGCGGGATGGCCTGGGCCGGCGTCGCCGGGCTCGGCAGGGCGAAGGCCTTGCGGGCGGAATCGGCGAGGCTCCCTGCACGGCGGATGACCGCCGTCGCGGTTCCGGCGAGCGCCGCGCCTGCGGCGGTGATGCCGACGGCGGTGAGGAAGCTGCGGCGGGCAAGCGGCACCGCTTCCGTGGCCGCCCCGCTCACGGGACGCCATGCCGCCAGACGCCGGATGAGGAACCGCAGCAGCACGATGGCCAGCAAAGTTGCCGCCACGGGCGCCAGGACGGCCAGTTGACCGGCCTGCGCCCGCGTCAGCACCGCCGTCAATCCCGCCGCTCCGGCCAGCGCGGCGAGGGCCACCCCTGTACCGGTCCTGCGGTCTTCGAGGATGCCGGCGACGGCGGCGAGCGCCAGCGTCACCAGGCCGATGCAGGCGATCAGCACCACCTTGTCCGCCGTGCCGAACCAGGCCACGGCGAGGTCCTTGACCACGGGCGGCACGGCATCGATCACCGCGCCGCCCAAGGCGGTGACAGGGGAAACACCGGGGCTCACAACAGCGGCGAGCAGCTCGCCCAGCGCCACGCCGGCGCCCACCGCGGCAACGCCCGTCACGGCCGCCCAACGGGTCCGGGCCGCCGTCGTCATCTTCTTCGTGGACCGGCTCATGGCGTCTCCCTCCCCGGCGTTTCCTTGGCCGTGCCGGCGGCGGGCAGGCGCAACTCGAAGCGGCAGCCATCGTCGCTGTTCGCCACTGAAACGCTGCCGCCGTGGGCTTTGACGATCCCGGCGACCATGCTCAGTCCGACGCCGGCGCCGCTGAAGAGCGAACCACCGCCGTCGTCGTCCCTCCGACGGGCGGCGTCTTTCTGCCAGCCGGTTTCGAAAAGGTGCGGGAGATCCTCCTCGGCGATCCCGCCGCAGCTGTCCTGCACGCTGACCAGGACACCGGCGCCATCCGGACCCGCGCCGTCTTGGCCGGTACCGTCCTGGCCGGTACCAATCCGCACGGTGCTGTCCGGGCGGCTGTAGATGACTGCGTTGTGCAGCATGTTGCGGACGGCCCGGCCCAGGCTGGGCCCGTCGGCGACGGCCAGGCAGTGGCCCACCGCACCGCCGTCGAGCGTAATTCCGCGCCGCGCGGCCAGCGGGGCAAGGTCCGCAATCGCGTCGCTGAGGAGGTCATACAGGTCCAGCGCCTCGGCCTGCATCCGGAGGGTACCGGCCTGGATCTTGGACAGTTCCAGCAGGTCGTTGACCATGGCGGCCATCTGTTCACTGTGGCTGATGATCTTGCGGTGGTAGGCGGAGGGATCCGGGGCCATGCCGTCTTCGAGGGCCTCGGCCATGGCGCGCATGCCGGCCAACGGGGTGCGGAGGTCGTGGGAGATCCAGGAGACCAGTTCCCGGCGGGCGTGCTCGACGGCGGCCTCCCGCCTGCGGGATTCCTCCAGGCGGACGCTGCTCTGCTCGAGTTCGCGGGCCAGCCGGGCCAGCTCCGAGGTCATGGCCGGCAGCGGCCGGCTGCCCGTTTCGCCTGCGGGGTGTGCGTCTCCGGCGCCAAGTTGCCTGGCTGCCGCGGCGAGCCGCGCGGCGTTGCGGGAAACCCCGGCGCCGAGCACCAGGGCGATCCCGAGTGCGACGGCGGAGGCCACCGCGAGGATGTACCACATGACTTCCAGGTCCCGGGCGGAGATGAACATGGCGTTGAACGCGCTCACCATGCCCGCCACGAGGACGGCAACGGTGGCGAGGACCACCAGGCAGATCTGTACCAGCATGGAGGCACGCCTCAGGTAACGCAGGAGCACCAGGGTCGCCGCGCCGATGACGACGGCCCACAGCAGCACCCAGGCCAGGATGGTCAGCAGCTCAGCGCCCTCCACGGCCGCCCTCCACTTCTGCGCTTGGAGCGTCTCCGGAGGCATCGCCGCCTGGCGTGCCCTCGGCGGGCAGATCCAGCCGGTAGCCCACGCCCCACACGGTTTTCAGCAGCTGGGGCGCGTTGGGATCCTCCTCGATCTTTTCGCGCAGGCGACGGACGTGGACGGTCACGGTGGAGAGGTCGCCGAAATCCCAGCCCCAGACAGCTTTGATGAGCTCTTCGCGGCTGAAGGCCTGGCGCGGGCGGCGCAGCAGGAAGGCCAGGAGGTCGAACTCGCGCAGCGTGAGGGAAAGCGGTTCACCATGGTGGGTGACGGTCCGGGCTCCGGGATCCAGGACAAATCCGGCGATCTCCACCGCGGGTTCGGGCGTGAATTCCTTGATGCTGCGGCGCAGCACCGACTTCACGCGAAGCACCAGCTCGCGGGGCGAAAACGGCTTGGTGATGTAGTCGTCCGCGCCCGTTTCCAGGCCGAGGATGCGGTCGTCCTCGGTGCCGAGCGCGGTGACCATGATGACCGGGACGTCCATCGCCGAGCGCAGCCTGCGGCAGACCTCCACGCCGTCGAGTCCCGGGAGCATGCGGTCCAGCAGTACGAGGTCCGGCAGCCAAACGGACGCTGCGTCCAGGGCGCTGAAGCCGTCGCCCGCGATCCGCACCTGGAAGCCGGCCTGGACCAGGTAGTCGCGGACCACGCCGGCCAGCGTGGATTCGTCCTCGACGACGAGGACGCGCCGGTTGCCCGGCTCATGGTTGGGTTCCGGGGCGCCCGGATGGGAGGCCTTGTTCACCCTCCCAGCATAGGTTTGCGCCACCCGCCCGTAACGGTCCAGGACACCCGCAGCGCGATCCGTTGGGATTCCGTAAGAACCGGGATTCCGCGCAGGCTGAAATGCGACGACGCCCGGTAGGGAGCTTCGGCCCGGTGTGGCGTAGCCTGAAAACATGAGTGTTGGACTGGGAATGCCGCTGGTGCGCGCGGACGGGGACGCCGGCAATGGCGCCGTACCCCCGCCGCGCCCGCAAGGCCTCCCCGCCGGCCTGTTCGACGTCCACGGACGGCGCGCCACCGACATGCGCCTGTCCCTGACGGACAAATGCAACCTCCGCTGCACGTACTGCATGCCGGCGGAAGGCTTGGAATGGTTGTCGAAGCAGGCCGTGATGACGGCGGAGGAAATTGTCCGGATCGTGCGCGTGGGTGTGCACCGGCTCGGAGTCCGCGAACTCCGCTTGACCGGTGGCGAACCGCTGGTCCGGGCGGACCTCGTGGACATCATCGCCGCTTTGCGCACCGAGCACCCTGAGCTGCCGATCTCCATGACCACCAACGGCGTGGGCCTGGACAAGAAGGCCGCCGCGCTCAAGGCGGCGGGCCTCAGCCGGATCAACGTGTCGCTGGATTCCCTGCACGAGGAAACGTTCGCCCAGCTCACCCGCAGGCCCTTCCTGGACAAGGTGCTTGCCGGCGTCGACGCCGCCTGGGAGGCAGGGCTGGGGCCCGTCAAGCTCAACGCCGTGCTGATGCGCGGCATCAACGACGCCGAGGCGCCCGGCCTCCTGGACTGGGCCTTGGGCAAGGGTTACGAGCTGCGTTTCATCGAGCAGATGCCGCTCGACGCGGACCATGGCTGGACCCGGCGGAACATGATCACCGCCGCCGAAATCCGGGAACTGCTCTCCCGCGACTTCGTGCTGGGCCCGGATCCCCGCGAACGCGACGGCGCACCCGCCGAACGCTTTGAAGTACGACGCCGGGACGCAGTTTCCGGCGCTGGAACCGGTCCCGTGCTGGGCACCGTGGGGATCATCGCCTCGGTGACCGAGCCGTTCTGCGCCGACTGCCGCCGTACCCGGATCACCGCCGAGGGCAAGATCATGAGCTGCCTGTTTTCGCGGGAGGAGTTCGACCTGCTCGGCCTGCTCCGCCAGGGCGCCACGGACGATGAACTGGCCGCCCGCTGGCAGGACGCCATGTGGATCAAGCCCAAGGCCCACGGCATGGACCACACCGGACTCGGCGCCGCGGACTTCGTCCAGCCCGACCGCAGCATGAGCGCAATCGGAGGCTAAGCACCTTGCTCGTACGTTACTTCGCTGCCGCACGCTCCGCGGCAGGAGTCGAAGAGGAACACCACCAGCTCCCGGAAGGCAGCAGCCTGGACGGACTGCTCACGGCGCTGCTCGCCGTCGAACGTCCGGCTCCCCCGGCCGGGACTCCTCCCTTGGAACGGATCCTCGCCCGCAGCAGCTTCCTGCGCAATGAGGTGGCCGTGCGTGACCGTTCCGTCGTGCTGGAAGCGGACGACGTCGTCGACGTCCTGCCGCCGTTCGCCGGCGGATAACTTCCACGGCAGCCCGGTCACACCTTCCGGAAGCGGGCATGCAGCACGCGCGCGAACTCCGGGGCCGTCCCCATCCGCACGCTCGCGCTGTGCAGCAGCTCGCCGCCGTCGAGCCTGAAACTGTGCCGTAAGGTGCCGCGCGGGCTGTGCCGCTCCAGGGTGAGCGTGCCACCGTTCCAATGGCCGCGGGCGGGCGCTTCGGGAGGTTTGCCGGCGCTGTCCACGTAGTACCAGAGGGTGTCGCCGTGGTCCGGGTCCACCGTGAAGACCCCGTGGCCTTCCACCCGCGAACCGTCGGTTTCCCGGTGCACGTAGCTCTGCACCACGGCGTGTCCGCCCGCAGCCTTGGTGAAGACGAGTTCGGCGTCCACCGTGCGTGCCGGACCCGACGGCGACACAAGGAGTTGCGCGCTCCCCCGCCAATGGCCGAGGAACGCCGCCAGGGATTCGGCTGCGGACAGGTGCGGCTCGCGCATGGTGCCTCCGGCCCCAGTTTCCGCCCGCCGCACGGACATGTCCACCGTTCCCTGGACGGACATGTCCACCCGGAAACGCGAAGAGTGGACATATACGGAATATGTCCACTCTTCAGTTCCGTCACCGGACATGTCCGGTGGAGCGCAGGGGCTCAGAGGCCGAAGGTTTCGCTTTCCTCGAACGGTCCCACCACGGTGATGGTCCGCGGTGAGGCGGCCAGTTCGCGGGCCAGCTCCTGGACCTGCGCCGTGGTGACGGCCTTGATCCGGCCCAGGGTTTCGTCGATGTCCTGGAATTCGCCGGACACCAGTTCGGCCCGGCCCAGGCGCGACATCCGGGATCCGGTATCTTCCAGGGCAAGCACGATGCCGCCGCTCAGCTGGCCCACGGCCTTGACCAGTTCCTCGTCGGTGATGCCGTCAGCTGCGAGCTTCTCGAGCTCGGCACCCAGCAGTTCCAGGACCTGCTTGACCTTCGACGGCGTGCAGCCGGCGTACATGCCGAAGTAGCCGGCGTCGGCGTACGCGGAGGCAAAGGAATAGGTGGAGTACACCAGGCCCCGCTTTTCGCGGATTTCCTGGAACAGGCGGGAAGACATGCCGCCGCCCAGCACCGCGTTCAGCACGCTCATCACGAAACGGCGGTCATCCGTGGCCACCAGCGAGGGACAGCCCATGATGATGTTGGCCTGCTCCACGGGACGCTTGACTACGTGCAGGCCTGCGGTTCCGGCGATCACGGCGCGTTCGGTGGAGCGGCGTTCCACCGGCGAGGCGCCTTCGCTCAGCTCCCATCCGGCAGCCCGCAATGCCTCTGTGACCAGGCCGCAGATGACGTCGTGGTCCAGGCCCCCGGCTGCGGTGATGACCAGCTCATCGGGGCGGTAATAGCGCTGGTAATGCGCCCAGACCGAGTCCCGCGAAACGCCCTTGATGGCGGCGGGGGTACCCCCAATGGGCCGGCCCAGCGGATGCTCGCCCAGCACGGCGGCCACGAATTTCTCATGGGCCACGTCGGTGGGGTCGTCGCTGTCCATGGCGATTTCCTCGAGGATGACGTCGCGTTCCTGCTCCAGCTCCGCCGGATCGAGCACGGCGCCGGTGATCATGTCCGCGATGACGTCGATGGCCATGGGGAGGTCCGAATCGAGCACGCGGGCGAAGTAGCAGGTACTTTCCTTCGCGGTGGCCGCATTGGATTCGCCGCCTACTTCATCAAAAGCGGAGGCGATCTCCAGGGCGGTGCGCCGCTTGGTGCCCTTGAACAGCAGGTGCTCGAGGAAGTGGGTGGAGCCGTGCTGGCCCTCGGCCTCGTCCCGGGAGCCGACGCCCACCCAGAAACCGATGGTGGCGGAACGCTGCCCGGGCATGGCTTCGGTCAGGACGCGCACCCCGCCGGGAAGCACCGAGCGCCTGACGACGGACCCGCCTTCAGTGCCGTGAATCAGTTCGCCACCGGGCAAGGTCTGCTCAAGCGGGAGAGGTACGACAGTCATCAAAGCCTTTCGGTGAAAAAACGGCGCGGGGCCGGTGGAGAACCACCGGCCCCGCGACCTGTGCTCAGGAAGAGACTACTCTGCGGATTCCGCGGGAGCAGCTTCTTCAGCAGCTTCTTCCTCGGCCACGACCGGGGAGAGGGAGAGCTTGCCGCGGTCGTCGATCTTGGTGATTTCCACCTGGACCTTCTGGCCGACCGACACGACGTCCTCCACGTTGTCCACTCGCTTGCCGTTGGCCAGCTTGCGCAGCTCGGAGATGTGCAGCAGGCCGTCCTTGCCCGGGGTCAGGGAGACGAAGGCGCCGAAGGTGGTGGTCTTGACGACCGTACCCAGGTAGCGCTCACCGATTTCCGGGACCTGCGGGTTGGCGATGGCGTTGATCGCGGACCGTGCGGCTTCGGCGGACGGGCCGTTGGTGGCGCCGATGTACACGGTGCCGTCGTCCTCGATGGAGATGTCCGCGCCGGTGTCCTCCTGGATCTGGTTGATCATCTTGCCCTTGGGGCCGATGACCTCGCCGATCTTGTCCACGGGGATCTTGACGGCGATGACGCGCGGAGCGAACTCGGACAGCTCGTCCGGGGTGTCGATCGCGGCGTTCAGGACGTCCAGGATGTGCAGGCGGGCTTCGCGGGCCTGCTTCAGGGCGGCGGCCAGGACGGAGGCCGGGATGCCGTCGAGCTTGGTGTCCAGCTGGATGGCCGTGACGAACTCGGAGGTACCGGCGACCTTGAAGTCCATGTCACCGAAGGCATCTTCGGCGCCGAGGATGTCGGTCAGCGCGGCGTAGCGGGTCTGGCCGTCCACCTCGTCGGAGACGAGGCCCATGGCGATGCCGGCAACCGGAGCCTTCAGCGGCACACCGGCGTTGAGCAGCGACAGCGTGGAGGCGCAGACGGAACCCATCGACGTCGAACCGTTGGAGCCGAGGGCTTCGGACACCTGGCGGATGGCGTACGGGAATTCCTCGCGGCTGGGCAGCACGGGAACCAGGGCGCGCTCGGCGAGGGCGCCATGGCCGATTTCGCGGCGCTTCGGAGAACCGACGCGGCCGGTCTCGCCGGTGGAGTACGGCGGGAAGTTGTAGTTGTGCATGTAGCGCTTGGTCTTCTCCGGCGAAAGGGAGTCGATCTGCTGCTCCATCTTGAGCATGTTCAGCGTGGTGACGCCCATGATCTGGGTTTCACCGCGCTCGAAGATGGCGGAACCGTGAACGCGCGGGAGCACCTCGACCTCGGCGGTGAGCTGGCGGATGTCCGTCAGGCCACGGCCGTCGATGCGGACCTGGTCCTTGAGGATGCGCTGGCGCACAACCTGCTTGGTGACCGAGCGGAACGCTGCGGAGAGTTCCTTCTCGCGGCCTTCGAACTCTGCGGCGAGGTTGGAAAGGACCTCATCCTTGAGCTCGTCGGACGCGGTTTCGCGTTCCTGCTTGTCGGCGATCTGGAAGACAGCGGCAAGCTTGTCGGCTGCGGCGGCCTTGACGGCGGCGTAAGCGTCCTCTTCGTAGTCGAGGAAGATCGGGAACTCAACCGTGGGCTTGGCGGCGCGGGCAGCCAGGTCGGCCTGGGCTTCGCACAGGGCCTTGATGAACGGCTTGGCGGCCTCGAGGCCCTCGGCCACGACCTCTTCGGTGGGAGCGGTGGCGCCCTGTTCCTTGATGAGGTTCCAGGAGTTGTCCGTGGCTTCGGCCTCGACCATCATGATCGCGACGTCGTCACCGGCGATGCGGCCGGCAACCACCATGTCGAACACGGCGTTCTCAAGCTGCGAGTGCTTCGGGAAGGCAACCCACTGGCTGCCCTGCTCGTCGGCGATGAGGGCGACGCGGACGCCGCCGATCGGGCCGGAGAACGGCAGGCCGGAGAGCTGGGTGGAGATCGAGGAGGCGTTGATGGCCACGACGTCGTAGAGCTCGTCCGGGTTGATCGCCAGGACGGTGACGACGATCTGGACCTCGTTGCGCAGGCCCTTGACGAAGGCCGGACGCAGCGGGCGGTCCATGAGGCGGCAGGCCAGGATCGCTTCGGTGGACGGGCGGCCTTCGCGGCGGAAGAACGAGCCCGGGATGCGGCCGGCGGCGTACATGCGCTCTTCGACGTCCACGGTCAGCGGGAAGAAGTCGAAGCCTTCACGCGGGGACTTGCCGGCGGTGGTGGCGGACAGCAGGGCGGTGTCGTCGTCGATGTAGACCATCGCCGCGCCGGCGGCCTGCTTGGCAAGGCGGCCGGTTTCGAAGCGGATGACGCGCTTGCCGAAGCGGCCGTTGTCGATGATCGCTTCGGAGAACTGGATTTCGGGACCCTCCATTGAGAGTCACCTCCGTTTCTTGGTAGCGGAAGCCCGCCGCATCAACCCAGGCCGGAACCTGTTCCGAGCCTGTACGACACCCGGTCATCGATCGAGACCCTCGGGCTCCGCCGTCGTACTGACGGACGTTCCCGGGGATCACTACCGAGGACCGCGAATGCGCGATGCGGTTGATTTCCTTGGATGTAGTTATTCGTGAAGAGGGCGGCCCGTTCCGTGAGGATCGGGCCGCCCGAAGTCAAACTAGCGGCGCAGGCCGAGGCGCTCGATGAGCGAACGGTAGCGTGCGATGTCAACGTTCTTCAGGTAGGTCAGCATGCGCTTGCGACGACCGACCAGTGCGAGCAGGCCGCGCTGGGTGTGGAAGTCGTGCTTGTGCTCCTTCATGTGCTCAGTCAGATCCTTGATCCGCTGAGTCAGGACAGCAATCTGGACCTCGGGCGAACCGGTGTCGCCTTCGGAGGTTGCGTATTCCTTGATGATGGACTGCTTTACAGCGGCGTCGAGTGCCACATGAACTCCTAGAGTTGTGCCGTGCGTCCCGAATCAGCACTTCGCTGCCGGGTTGCTGGTGGCGGTAGCCGCGCACGCAGCAGGTCCAGCCGCCACGGACTGCAGCCGAACCATCGACAAGTTTACCGGCAGCGCGCCGGAGTTGTCGAAACGCCGGGGCCGCCGGGACCGGGAAAACGCCGGCGTCAGCGTCCGATTTCGGTGCGGACGGCGAACAGTTCGGGGAAGAACGTCAGTTCGAGGGCCTTCTGCAGGAAGGACACCCCGCTGGAGCCGCCCGTTCCGGTCTTCATGCCGATGGTCCGCTGGACGGTGCGCAGGTGCCGGAAGCGCCACAGCTGGAAGTTGTCCTCGAGGTCCACCAGTTCCTCGCAGGCCTCATAGGCACCCCAGTTGTCCTGGGCGTTCTCGTAGATGTGCTTGAACAGCGGGAGCAGTTCCTCGCTGAATTCGTGGGCCTGCGTGACATCGCGTTCCAGGACGGACGCCGGCACCTCGAAGCCCTGCCGGTGCAGGTAGGCCAGGAATTCGTCGTAGATGCTGGGTGCGTGGAGCAGTTCTTCCAGCATGGCCTTCGACTCGGGCTCGGCGTCGAACACCGGAATCATCTTGGCGTTCTTGTTGCCCAGCGCGAACTCCACCGCACGGTACTGCGCGGACTGGAAGCCCGAGGAGTTGCCCAGGAAGCCGCGGAACTCGGAGTATTCCGTGGGCGTCAGGGTGGCCAGCACTGACCATTGCTCGGTGAGCGTCTTCTGGATGTGCTTGACCCGTGCGATGGCCTTCAACGCTGCGCCGAGATCATCGGAACGGAGCCAGGCCGCGGCGCTGCGGAGTTCGTGGAGGACCAGTTTCAGCCAGAGTTCCGTGGTCTGGTGCTGGATGATGAACAGCAGTTCGTCGTGGTGCTCCGGCTGGCTGACCGGCTGCTGTGCGCTCAGCAGCACGGGAAGCTGCAGGTAGGAGCCGTAGCTCATCCGGGTGCTGAAGTCCCGGACGATTCCGTCCTCGAGCGGGCGGGTGTTCTTCTCGATGCTCACTTGGCTCCTTCGCCGCACAGGATGTCCCGCGCCTGGACGACGTCCAGCCGCATCTGGTCCACGAGCGCTTCCGGCCCGCGGTACGCCACCATGCCGCGCAGCCTCGCGATGAATTCGACGACGACGGTCTGCCCGTAGAGGTTGAACGCCTCCACCGCTTCGTCGGGGCGGTCGATGACATGCGCCTCGACCTGGCGGCTCACCCCGTCGAAGGTGGGGTTGGAGCCGACCGAGATCGCTGCGGGCCAGCGCGTGCCGGCGGCGTCGATCAGCCAGCCGGCGTAGATTCCGTCCGCGGGTACGTAGCCTGTGGCGTCGTGGGAGAGGTTTGCCGTGGGGAAGCCGAGGGCCCGGCCGCGCGCGGCCCCGTGCACCACTTCGCCGCGCATGCGGTGCGGGCGGCCGAGCACGGCGGTGGCGGTAGCCACATCGCCTTCGGCGAGGGCTTCGCGCACCCAGGTGGAGGAGCAGCGGCGACCGTCGCCGCCGTCGTACTCGTTGACGACCGTGACGCCGAAGCCGAGCGCCTGGCCGAGTTCCTGCATGGTGACCACATCACCGGAGTTGCCCGCGCCGAAGCGCAGGTCATGCCCCACCACCACGTGGGCAGCGCGCAGTCCGTCCACCAGGACGCCGCGGGCGAACTCCTCGGGAGTCATGCCGGCGAGGTCCAGGTTGTACTTCATCACCAAAACGGCGTCGACGCCGGTGTCCGCCAGTGCGTCCAGCTTGTCCTGCAGGCCCATCAGCAGTTCCGGCGCGGATTCGGGCCGGTGCACCTGCGCGGGGTGCGGATCAAAGGTGACGACGACGGAGCGGTTGCCAAGCTGCGCGGCGGTGCCAAGGAGCCGGGCCAGGACCTCCTGGTGGCCGCGGTGGACTCCGTCAAAGTTTCCGATGGTAACGACGCTGGGGCCGAAGTCCGCGGGGACCTCGCTGGGATCGTTCCAGATGTGGACCATCAACCTCGCCTTTTGCTGCTGTTTCAAACCTGACCGGCAACCTGGTCCGGCGCCGGAACTCTCTAAGGGTACCCGTTCAGTTAGTGCCCGTTTGCCCGGGTCCGTCCCCTGCGCCGGGCCGGCGCTTGTTCAGCCACAGCAGGCCAAGGACGGGCAGGACCAGGGGAACGAAACCGTAGCCGCGGCCAAAGAGCGACCAGACGGTGTCATGCGGGAAGGCCACGGGATCGAACAGGCTGAAGCCACCGACCACCAGCACGCCGGCCAGTTCCACCAGCACCGCGGCGAGGGAGACCTTGAACCAGGTGCGGCCCGGCTTGGCCAGGGAGATGGTGGCCACTACGTAGACGAGCGCCGCGAACGCCGACAACAGGTGGGCAAGCGGTGCTTCGGAGAACTTCGTGGCGATCTGGTAGCCGGCCCGGGCACTCGCCGAAATCGCGAACACGGCGTAGACGGCGATCAGCAGGCGGCCGGGCCCGGTGTTCCGGGTGCTGCGGCCGGCGGCCGCGGCGGGCTCTGTCTCAGTGGACACCTTGGGTGCTTCTTTCATGTCAGTACCAGATCTGGTTCATGCGGGCGGCCATCACCAGGGCGGTGACGCCGACGGCGGCCAGGACGAAGTTGCTCCAGCGGGTCCGTTCCAGGATGGACCAGTAGACCGCGCCCAGCGGGATCATCAGTGCGGTGACGAGGTAGCCCCAGAACTCCCACGCCTCCCCGGCGATCCGCTCCCCCGCGATGACGCGGACGATGGAGCCCACCAGGTACACCAGCAGGACGAGTTCGACGGCGGCCACCGAAAGGATGGTGACGTCGTTGGGGGCCTTCTTCATCAGGCCCGCCACAAGGCAGATGACGGTGGAGAGCAGGCCGACGGCCAGCACCGCGTAAAAGTAGCCGTCCACCCTTAGCCGGCCGCCTTGTCGTGCGTGTCCGTCTCATTGCCCTGCTTGTCGCTGCCCTGCTTCTCATTGCCGGGCGCGAAGACGAGGACCGGTTTGGCGTGGTTGCCGGTGTCGGCCAGCAGCGCCACCAGTTCGCCGGACGGAGCGAAGGCGGCCACGGGCTTGTCCGCGGTGGCTGCCTCGGGGGTGCCTGCGGCGGGACCGGCGCTGACCCGGCGGCCGTAGGAGATTTCGGTGGTTTCGGCCTCGCTGAGTTCGCGGGAGGGCATGAGCGCACGGGCGGCCTGCGACATGTCGAGGATGTCCAGTTCTTCTGCGAGTTCCTCCAGGGTGCGGGCCTGGTCCAGGGTGTACGGGCCCACCTTGGTGCGGCGGAGCGCCGTCAGGTGGCCGCCGACGCCAAGCGCCGTGCCGAGGTCCCGCGCCAGGGCGCGGATGTACGTCCCGGAGGAGCAGTCGACCTCGACATCGACGTCGACCACGCGGCCGCCGTCGACCCTGCGGATCTCCAGCACGTCGAAGCGGTGGATGGTGACCGGCCGTGCGGCAAGCTTCACGTCTTCGCCGGAGCGGACGCGCGCGTAGGAGCGTTCGCCGTTGACCTTGATGGCGCTGACGCTGCTGGGCACCTGCTGGATGTCGCCGCGGAGGGCTGAGACGCCGTCGTGGATGGCTTCATCCGTGACCGCTTCGGCGCTGTGCGCCGCGGTGACTTCGCCTTCGGCGTCGTCGGTGATGGTGGCTTCGCCGAGGCGGATGGTGGCGGAGTAGCTCTTGGTGGTGCCGACGATGAAGCTCAGCAGCCGCGTGGCCTTGTTGATGCCGAGCACCAGGACGCCGGTGGCCATGGGATCAAGGGTTCCCGCATGGCCGACTTTCCGGGTACCGGCCAGCCTCCGCATCCGTCCAACCACGTCGTGGCTGGTCCATCCCTGCGGCTTGTCGACAATCACCAGTCCAGAAAGCACGCCTCCCAGTTTAGTACTCTGTGCGCGCGTGGTTGTGCCGCCAGGCATCGAAGGGCGCCTCGGAGCCGTCCACCTCGCTATGCAGGACCGGGAGCAGCTCCGGGCGGGTACCGCTGAAGTATTCGTAGAACACGGCGTCGTCGAATCCGGCACGGGCGGCACCGTGCCGGTCCGCAGCGAAATAGATGCGCTCGATGCGGCCCCATAAGGCGGCCGAGAGGCACAGCGGGCAGGGCTCGCAACTGGTGTAGAGGACCGCGCCGCTGAGATTGAAGCTGCCGCTTGCCGCGGCCGCACGGCGGATCGCCACGACTTCGGCGTGGGCGGTGGGATCATTGTCGCGGGTGACCCGGTTGCTGCCTTCATGGACGCTGCCGTCGGCGGTGACCACGACGGCGCCGAACGGCCCGCCGCCGTCGGCAACGTTCTGCACGGCGAGCCGGACCGCGTGGTCCAGGTAGCGTCCGGGATCAAAGTCCGCAGTCATGGTCCGATCATAGCCAGCGGCATCCCTTTTGAAAGCAGGAAAGCCGGACCCGTTTCCGGATCCGGCCTTCCTACGGGCGGGGACGCTTAGCGACCTCCGTCCTCGTCGATGTCCTCGTTGGCGCGCAGCTCGATGTCTTCCTCGTCGAAATCGTCTTCGTCGATGTCCTCATCGCGCGGTGCGTCGCTCTTGTAGGGGTCGGCGTCGCCGGCGTGCTTGGCCCCGGCCGCGAGTGCTGCCACTTCGGCGTCGCGCTGCTTGGCGGTGCGCAGCAGTTCCTCCAGGTTGGAGGCGTTGACGGGAACCATGTCCGGGACGAACTCCAGGGTGGGAGTCAGGCGGACGGTGATGTTCCGGCCGACTTCCTGGCGCAGGACGCCCTTGGCCTTTTCGAGTGCCTTGGCGGCGTCGGCGTGGGCAACGTCGTCGCCGAAGACGGTGTAGTACACGGTGGCGTGCTGGAGGTCGTTGGTGACCCGTGCATCGGTCACGGTGATGGACTCAACACGCGGATCCTTGACCCGCCGGCCCAACGCCTCGGCAACAACAACCTTAATCCGCTGCGCCAACTTGGCAGCACGTGCCGGATCAGCCATTTCCACTCCTAAGAAAAATCTGGGGTACGACGGCGACGGCGGCTGCCCTACCGAATCTTGGCTTGAGCTGCCGCGCACCTGAGGTGAGTCTATGACGATGCCGGAGAGTTTTGGGGGCGCCCGGGAGTGGCATCGGGCCTACCGGAGCCGGGCGGCCCGGGATCGCAGATCCCAGGCCGCCCGGCGTAGGGGCGGGGCGCCCTCAAAACTCGGAGGCGCCCCAGCCACGGACTTACTAGACGCGCGGCTTTTCGCGCATCTCGAAGGTCTCGATGATGTCGCCTTCGGTGAGGTCGTTGTAGGACCCCAGGCCGATACCGCATTCGAACCCTTCGCGGACCTCGGTCGCGTCGTCCTTGAAGCGCTTGAGCGAGTCGACGGAGAGGTTCTCCCCGATGACCTTGCCGTCGCGCAGGACACGGGCCTTGGTGTTGCGGCGGATGATGCCGGAGCGGACGATCGAGCCTGCGATGTTTCCGAACTTGGAGGAGCGGAAGACTTCGCGGACCTCGGCGGTGCCCAGCTGGAATTCTTCGTATTCCGGCTTGAGCATGCCCTTGAGTGCCAGCTCGATGTCGTCGATCGCCGAGTAGATGACCGAGTAGAAGCGCATGTCCACGCCTTCACGGTCGGCCAGTTCGGCAACGCGCTCAGCAGGCTTGACGTTGAAGCCGATGATGATGGCGTTGTCCACGGTGGCGAGGTTGACGTCGTTCTGGGTGATGGCACCCACGCCGCGGTGGATGACGCGCAGCTGCACGTCTTCGTCGCCCACATCGATCTTGAGCAGGGCGTCTTCGAGGGCTTCCACGGCACCGGAGACGTCACCCTTGAGGATGAGGTTGAGGGTGTCGATCTTGCCTTCGGCAACGGCCTTGTCAAAGTCTTCCAGGCTGATGCGCTTGCGGCGCTTGGCCAGGGCGGCGTTACGGTCGGCTGCTTCACGCTTTTCGGCGATCTGGCGGGCCGTGCGCTCGTCCGGGGTCACCAGGAAGGTGTCACCGGCGCGCGGCACGTTGGAGAGGCCGAGCACCTGGACCGGGCGGGACGGCAGTGCGACGTCGAGGGCGTTGCCGTCCTCGTCGAACATCGCACGGACGCGGCCGTGGGCGGTGCCGGCAACGATGGTGTCGCCGACGGCCAGGGTACCGGACTGCACCAGGACGGTGGCCACGGAACCACGGCCCTTGTCCAGGTTGGCTTCGATCGCGATACCGCGAGCATCCTTGTCCGGGTTGGCACGCAGGTCGAGCGCAGCGTCCGCGGTGAGCAGGACGGCGTCGATCAGGTCCTCGATGTTGAGGTTCTGGCGCGCAGAAACCTCAACGAACATGGTGTCGCCACCGTATTCTTCGGGAACCAGGCCGTACTCGGTGAGCTGGCCCTTGACCTTGTCCGGGTTGGCGCCTTCCTTGTCGATCTTGTTGACCGCCACCACGATCGGCACGTTGGCTGCCTGGGCGTGGTTGAGGGCTTCAACCGTCTGCGGCATGACGCCGTCGTCGGCTGCGACCACCAGGATGGCGATGTCGGTGACCTTCGCACCACGGGCACGCATGGCGGTGAACGCCTCGTGGCCCGGGGTATCGATGAAGGTGATCTCGCGCATGGCACCTTCGTGCTCGTGGCTGATCTGGTAGGCACCGATGTGCTGGGTGATGCCGCCGTGTTCGCCTGCCACCACGTTGGTCTTGCGGATGGCGTCGAGCAGGCGGGTCTTACCGTGGTCGACGTGGCCCATGACGGTGACTACCGGCGGGCGCGGTTCGAGGACGTCGTCGCCTTCGGCTTCCAGTTCGGCCTCGAGGTCGATGTCGAAGGAGTCGAGCAGTTCGCGCTCTTCGTCTTCCGGGGAAACGACCTGGACCTTGTAGCCCAGCTCCTCGCCCAGCAGGGCGAAGGTGTCCTCGTCGAGGGACTGCGTGGCGGTGGCCATTTCACCGAGGTGGAACAGCACGGTCACCAGTGCAGCGGGGTTTGCCTCGATCTTGTCGGCGAAGTCCGTGATGGAAGAACCACGGCGGAGGCGGACAACGGTGTTGCCGTCGCCGCGGGGTACCGATACGCCGCCCAGGGACGGAGCACTCATCTGCTCCAGTTCCTGGCGCTTTGCGCGCTTCGACTTGCGCTGCTTGCCACGACCGGCGCCGCCCTTGCCGAAGGCACCCTGGGTGCCGCCGCGGCCGCGGCCGCCCTTGCCGAAGCCGCCGCCTGCGGGAGCTCCGCCGCCGCCGGTGCCGGGAGCACCGCCCGGACGGCCGGGACCACCGGGACGGCCTGCGCCGCCCGGACGACCTGCGCCGGGAGCCGGACGCTCAGTGCGGTTGGGCATCATGCCCGGAGTCGGTCGGGGGCCACCCGGACGCGGTGCGCCGGGGCGGGGTGCGCCCGGGCGCGGAGCACCCGGACGGGGACCGCCCGCACCTGCTGCCGGACGGGGACCGCCGGCACCGGCTGCGGGACGCGGTCCGCCGGGACGCTCACCTTCGGTGCGCGGTCCACCCGGACGGGGCATGCCCTGCGAGGTAGCGAACGGGTTGTTGCCCGGACGCGGTGCACGGTCGGAGTCGCCGCGGCCGCGGGGCATGCCCTGGGACGTGGCGAAGGGGTTGTTGCCCGGACGGGGGCCGCCGGGACGCGGTGCCTGGCCGGGACGCGCCGGAGCCGGAGCTTCGCTGCGCGGAGCCGGGCGGGCGCCGGGCTTGGCCGCTGCAGGACCGGCCGGAGCCGGAGCGGATGCGGCCGGAGCAGCAGGGGCTGCCGGAGCCGGAGCCTTGGGGGCTGCGGGGCCGGGAACCGGACCCGGGCGGGAAGCGGCGGGGGCTGCCGGGGCAGCGGCGGCCGGAGCCTTCGGGGCGGCCGGAGCCTTGGGTGCCGGGGCGTCTGCCTTGGCGGCACCCGCACCCGGGTATGCGTCGCGAAGCTTCTTCACGACGGGAGCCTCAATGGTGGAGGAAGCGGAACGGACGAATTCGCCCAGTTCCTGCAGTTTGGTCACTGCTTCCTTGGAGGTGATTCCGAGCTCTTTCGCGAGCTCGTGGACGCGGTACTTGGCCACTTTTCTCCTGTCTCGGTCCGCACCGAGCCAGGCACGAACCGTCTACTTCTTACTGCGGGCCTCCGCCGCGGATGCAGCTGAAAGGCCCTGTGCAGAGCGCAACAAAGTTGTCATCGTTGCGTACTCATCGCTGGGAACTCATCGGGTTTCCATCAGTTTTCTGACCCGCTTTCAGGTTTGGACGGTTGGTCCGCGGTGGCCGGAGCCTCCGCGGGTGGCATGCCTTCGATATAGCGTTCGACAGCGGCCGCATCGCTTGCGCCCGCAAGGGCCCTGGCGAAGGCGCGCCGCTTGATTGCCAGCATCAGGCAGTTGCCGCTGGGATGCAGCCACGCACCCCGGCCAGCCATCCGGCGTCGTTCATCCACCAGGACGACGGGTGACCCGCCGCCTGAGGCGACCAGCCGGATCAGCTCATTCCGGGCCCCGTGTTTCCGGCATCCGATGCAGGTCCGGACGGGCTGCTGCCCGCGTGAAGAACGTTCAGCCACTGGGTGTTCGACCATCCTCAGTGCCTGACCTGCCCTTCATTCGTTCCTGTTTCCCGGCACGACGAAAACGGTGCCAAGCAAAACGGATACCGGACGCAAGCCCGGCTCCCACCAGTCTAGTCCCCCGGACGCTCCCGGGCCGAATCCGGGCGCGCCGCAGCCGGGCCTCGCGTGAGGCCCGGCCGGTGCCTAGTTGCCCTGGCCCTGCGCGGCGTCGGAGACGATATCGATGCGCCAGCCGGTCAGCTTGGCCGCGAGGCGGGCGTTCTGCCCTTCCTTGCCGATGGCGAGCGACAGCTGGTAGTCCGGCACCACGACGCGTGCCGAGCGGGTGGCTTCGTCGATGATAGTGACGGAATTCACGCGCGACGGCGACAGCGAGTTGGCGATAAAGGTCGCCGGATCTTCGCTGAAGTCGACGATGTCGATCTTTTCGTCGTTGAGTTCGGTCATGACGGCCCGCACACGCGAACCCATTTCACCGATGCAGGCACCCTTGGCGTTGATCCCGGCGGCGTTGGCCTTGACGGCCATCTTGGTCCGGTGGCCGGCTTCGCGTGCCAGCGCGACGATCTCCACGGAGCGGTCCGCGATTTCCGGCACTTCGAGTTCGAAGAGCTTCCGGACCAGGCCCGGGTGGGAGCGGGACAGGGTGATGGAAGGGCCCTTGGCTCCGCGGTGGACGTCCACGACGTAGGCGCGCAGGCGGCTGCCGTGGGTGTACTTTTCACCGGGGACCTGTTCGGGCGGCGGCAGCAAGGCTTCGACGGTGCCGAGGTTGACCTGGATCATGTGCGGGTTGTTGCCCTGCTGGATCAGGCCTGCCACGAGCTCGCCTTCGCGGCCCTTGAATTCGCCCAGGACGTTGTCATCCTCGACGTCGCGCAGGCGCTGCAGGATGATCTGGCGCGCGGTGCTGGCCGCGATCCGGCCGAAGCCCGCCGGGGTGTCCTCGAACTCGCCCACGGCTTCGCCGTCTTCGTTGAATTCGGTGGCCCAGATGGTCACGTGGCCGCTCTTGCGGTCAAGTTCCGCGCGGGCTTTCTCATAGGCGCCGGGCGTCTTGTGGTACGCCACCAGGAGCGCCTGCTCGATGGTGGGGATCAGGAGGTCCAGCGGGATTTCGCGCTCACGTTCCAGAAGCCTCAGCGCGCTCATGTCAATATCCATTAGGCCTCCTCGGAAGGTCCATTGTGCTCGTCTACCAGCCCGCCTTCATCGAGGTGGCTGAATTCAATTTCGACTTTTCCATGCCGGATCCTGTCGAAAGGAAGTTTCACGGGGTCGCCCTGCTTGGGCTTCATCCCCTTCTTGACCTCAAGCTCCGGAACCAGGGTGACGCCGTCGTCGTCGACGGACTGGATCCGGCCGGTGAGGTTGTCGCCCTGGATCACGTTGACCTTGACCATGCGGCCGCGGGCGCGGTGCCAGTGGCGGGGTTCGGTCAGCGGGCGCGAGACGCCGGGCGAGGAGACTTCGAGGTCGTAGGGGCGGCCGTCGTCGTGCGGATCGTTGTCCAGCACATCGGACAGGGCCCGGGAAATCTCGGCGATCACATCAAGGCTCACGCCGCCGGTTTCCTCCTGCGGGAGGTCGATGACCACCTGCACGGTGCGGTGCGATCCGGCCACCTGGACGGTGACGTCCTCGAGGTAGAGCCGGTTGGCCTGGACCACAGGCTCCAGCAGCGCCTTGAGCCTGCTCTCTTCCGGGTTGCCGGCGACTGCCGCCTGTTCTCCAGCCTGGTCTGTTGAAGTCCTGGCTTCCGAATGACTCACTGGCCAGCCGCCTCCCGTTCGATGATGTTGTGAGTACTAGGGTATCGAGTTTCGCGGCGGGGTGGTGCACACGGTTCCGCCGGCGGCCCCCACCCATGACACCATGGACTGTTGTGAATGACGAGACTGCGGAAAAACACGGGGCGCCAGGCTGGGTGAAGGCCTCGCTTGTGGCGTTGCTCGCAGTTCTCGTCCTGGGCACCGGGGCGGTCCTGCTGCCGCCGGCCGAGGGTCCCGAGCCGGAGCCGCCGTTCTCCGAAACGGCGCGGGCCGCCGCTTACGAGGACACGGTGACGCTGGCAGCGGAGGCTGCCCGTGCCGGCAGCCCCGCCGCAACGGTCACCCTCCTGGAGACCCAGGCGCGTGCCCTCCTTGCACCCGACCCCACCGCCACGGCACCTTCGTCGGGAACTGCCACACCGGCGTCCAAATCCACCTTCCTCAGCGGGTTGTCCCGCAGTGCCGCGCAGCGCCTCGCCGACGCCGGAAAGAGCGACGGCGGACCGGCCCGGCTGCTTGCCGCCGTCGGGACCGCGCAGCACCTGGAGTCCGTGAGGCTCGCGAAGGCGTGGAGCCTGCCGGTTCCCGCGACGCCCCTTCCGTCAGCGGCGGCGTCAGTTCCGGCCGCTCCGACGCCGGAGCCTTCCTGCACGGCCGCGGCTGGTGCCGTCTCGCCCAGCGCAGCTTCCCCGGCCGCCTCTTCCCAAGGCCCGGCGGCAGCCGCTACGACAGCTGATGCCCTGGCCGCCGTCGTCGGGGCCGAACAGAAGGCCGTCTACCTCTACCAGGTGGCCCTCACCCGCTTGGAGGGCGCCTCAGCCGCCGCGGCGGCCTCGGACCTGGAGCAGCACCAGTTGCTCCTGCGGGAAGCCGAAGCGTTGGCCCGGCAGCAATGCGCCAAAGTGCCGCCGCGCGAAGCCGGGTACCAGCTGCCCGCCGGCTTCGCCAGCCAGGCCCAAGCGACACTTGCCGAACAGGAAACGGCGGCCCTCCCGGCCTACGGCGAACTGGTGGCGCTCAGCGATGGCGCAACCCGCCGCTGGGCAATGGCCGGACTCTTCGATTCCGCACGCAGGCTTGAAGCCATGGGCAGCCCTCCTGGTGCGCTGCCGGGCCTGTCGGTGGATCCCGCCGCGCTGCCTCCGCTGCCGCAGGCCAGCGCCTCTCCCCTGCCGTAGGACAGCCTTTCTTTGCTGGCGCCGACCGCGCCGGAGTGCTTGGCTGGAGCCATGGCATCCAGCGAAAAGGCCGCGCTCCACGACAACGAACCCCATGAGAACGATGTTGCCCGCCGCTTGAACTGGCTGCGCGCCGGGGTGCTCGGGGCCAACGACGGCATTGTGTCCGTAGCGGCGATCGTGGTGGGCGTCGCGGGCGCGACCACCAACACCGGCGCCATCCTCGCGGCAGGCGCGGCCGGTGCGCTCGGTGGCGCAGTGTCCATGGCGCTGGGCGAATACGTATCCGTCAGCAGCCAGAGCGACAGCCAGAAGGCCTTGGTGGAGAAGGAACGCCGGGAGCTTGAGGAACAGCCTGAAGAGGAACTTGCCGAGCTCGCCGCCATTTACGAGGCGAAGGGTTTGAGTTCGGAGACCGCATGGACGGTGGCGAAGGAGCTGACCGCGCACGATGCCTTGGCCGCGCACCTGTCCGCCGAGCTGAACATCGACGAGGACGGCATTGTGAGCCCGTGGCACGCTGCGTTCGCCTCGGCCATTGCCTTCACCCTGGGCGCCCTGCTCCCCTTGCTCTCGATCCTGCTGCCGCCGCCTTCACTGCGTGTACCCCTGACGTTCATCGCAGTGCTGCTGGCGCTGGCGCTGACGGGTGCCGTGGGTGCGTGGATCGGGGGCAGCTCCCGGCTCCGGGCCGCGCTGCGGGTGGTGCTCGGTGGAGCCCTTGCCCTCGCCGCGACGTTCAGCCTGGGTAGCCTGCTGGGATCCAGCGGGGTGATCTAGGTTTCCCTTGGCCTGGTTCCCTGGCCGAGGTACGAAGCAAGCAAGACGCGGGTGGACCCACGCTGCCCGGGTTCCCTGGCCGAGAACGAGGCAAGCCAGGCGCGGGTGGGCCCACGCTGCCCGGGTTCCCTGGCCGAGGAACGAGGCAAGCCAGGCGCGGGTGGACCCACGCTGCCCGGGTTCCCTGGCCGAGGAACGAGGCAAGGGAGGCAGCGGGGAATAGGCTTGCCCTGATGAGCAGACATATTCCGATTCCTGGGGACCTGCAAGCCCGGTATTCGCGCACTGCCGAGGGCAGGGCCTGGCTGGCCGCGCTGCCCGGCTACCTTCAGGCGGGCCTGGACCGGTGGGACCTCACCGTGGATCTTCCCAACGGCGTGGAACCGTGGAACGGCCATGGCGGAATCGTCGTTCCTGTGCGGCAAGGCAACACCCGGGCCGTCCTGAAGGTCGCCTTCCCGCATCCGGAGGCCCTGCCCGAAAGCCAGGCGCTGGCGCTGTGGGACGGCCATGGCGCTGTCCGCCTGCTGGCCGCCGATCAGGACTCGTGTTCCATGCTGTTGGAACGCCTGGATGCCGCGCGCTGGCTGCAGGATGTACCGATGGACCGGGCGCGTGATGCCTGGGGATCCGTGATGCGCAGGCTCAGCATCGACGCCGGCGAAGGTCCCGCCTGGGAGGGGTTCGAGCATGCCGCCGCGCGGGCCGAGCGTTGGAGCGACGAGCTTCCGGCCGACTGGGAGCAGCTTGGCAGGCCGTTCCCGCGCTGGCTGCTGGAGGCCGCGCTGGAAGTATGCCAGACACGCGGAGCGGTGGGCCGGCGGACCGGCAAGGATGTGCTGGTCCATGCGGACCTGCACTTCATGAACATCCTGCCGCGGCCGGACACCCCGGATGTTCCCGACGCCGGCAGTTACCGCGCCATTGACCCGCAGCCGGTCATCGGGGAGGCGGAGTTCGGGGTGGCGCCCGTGCTGTGGAACCGGATCGCGGAGCTGCCGCGGTCCTCCCCCGAGCTGGGGCTGCTGGAGCGGTGCAATGACTTCAGCCATGCCGCGGGCTTGGATCCGGAAGCCGCCCGGCAGTGGAGCCTCACCCGCGAGGTCGAAAACGCCTTGTGGTCCGCAGCCAAGCCGGGGCACGACGGCGACCTGGCCCGTTCATTGTGGGTCGCCAGTACGCTCGCAGGCCGCACCCTCGACGGGCTTCCGGCCGCACACGATCTGCCGGCGCCGGGCGGCGCCGCACTCAGCTAGCCCGTACGCGCAAGCGGCTACGCGGTGGCGGCCAGGGCGTCCTTGATGGTCTGCACTGCGACGTCCAGGTCCGCGCTGTCGGTGGCCCAATTGCTGACCGAGACGCGGAGGATGTCCCGGCCGTGCCAGCGCGAACCGGACATCCACACCCGGCCGTCGGCCATGATGTAGGCGGTCACGGCTTTGGTGCGGGCGTCGCTGCCGAAGGCCAGGGACAGCTGGGTGTAGGCGACGTCGTTGAGGATCTCGACGCCGGGCACGGCGGCGAGCCGGTCGGCCAGTTCCGCGGCACAGGCCGCGCGTCCGGCAACCAGGGCGCGGACGCCGTCGGACCCGAGGGAACGCAAGGCGGCCCAGACCGGAACGCCACGGGCACGGCGGGAGAGCTCCGGGGATTTCTCCATCGGATCGCCTGGCCCGCGAGCATCCTGCGGAAGGTATTCGGCATGCATCCCGATGGCGGGGCGCAGCGCGGCGGCGTCGCGCACCACGACGATGCCGGCGTCGTACGGGGCGTTGAGGGTCTTGTGCGCATCGGTTCCCCAGGAGTCCGCCAAAGCAACGCCGTTCCACAGGTGGCGGAGCTCCGGTACCGCCGCGGCCCACAGGCCGAAGGCGCCGTCCACGTGGACCCACGCGCCGTGGTCCTTGGCGGCCGCGACGGCCTCCGGGAACGGATCGAAGGCACCGCTATGCAGGTTCCCGGCCTGCAGGCACACGATGGCCGGGCCGCTACCGGTCTCCAAGGCGCGGCGGAGGGCATCCGGGTCGATCCTGCCTTGGGCATCGGCAGGCACAATCTCCGGGGCACCCAGCCCGAGGAAGCGCAACGCCATGTCCAGGCTTTCGTGCCGTTCCGCGCCGGCCAGGACCCGCAGCTGCGGAGCGCCGTTGAGCCCCCTGGCGTTCACGTCCCAGCCGGCGGAGTCCAGCTGCCGCCACCGCGCCGCGGCCAAGGCGGTGAAGTTGGCCATGCTCGCGCCCGTGGTGAAGCCGACGTCGGACCCTTCGGGCAAACCGAGCAGTTCGAGCAGCCAGAGGCCGGCCGCTTCCTCGATTCCGGCGGTGGCGGGAGTCGCGAAGCGCAGGCCGGAATTCTGGTCCCAGGCTGAGACCAGCCAGTCGGCTGCCATGGCTGCCGGAAGGGTTCCGCCGATGACCCAACCGAAGAAGCGGCCGGACTGCATCGCCATGAGCCCGGGCTCGGCGTTCCGGGCCAGGAAGTCGAGGAGTTTTTCCGGATCCATGCCTTCAGCGGGGAGCGGACCACCGAAGAGATCCGCGATCTGGTCCGCCGTGAGCGACGGCCTGACGGGCCGTTCCGGCAACGCCTTCAACCAGTCCTTGGCGTGCTCCGCTGCCCGCCCGAGAACCCGCTCGTATTCACCCGAATCGGCCCACATGCGAGCATGCTACGCCTGCGGGCTCCGGGAAAACATGGCTTCCTGTCAGTGGCTCCGCGTAGGGTACCGACCATGGACATCATCCTTGTTCCCGGGTTCTGGTTGGATGCTTCGTCATGGTCGGAGGTGACCCCGCCGCTCACCGAGGCCGGCCACCGGGTCATGCCCCTGACCTTGCCGGGGCTTGAGTCTGTTGATGCGCCGCGCGCCGGTATCGGCCTGCGGGACCACATCGACGCGGTTACCGCCGCCGTGGATGCCGCTGAGGATCCTGTGGTCCTGGTGGGCCACTCAGGCGGTGGCGCGATCATCCACGGCGTGCTGGATGCCCGGCCGGACCGGGTTGCACGCGCCATCTACGTGGACGCCGGGCCGCTGGGCGAGGGCGGCGTCATCAACGATGAACTGCCGGCCCGGGGCGATGAGATCCCGCTGCCTCCGTGGGATCTGTTCGAGGAGGCCGATCTGGTGGACCTGAACGCCGAGCTGCGCGAGATGTTCCGCAACCGCGCCATCCCCCAGCCGAAGGGCGTGGCCTACGACAAGCAGCGCCTGCAGGACGAGCGCCGTTACGGGGTTCCGGCCACGATCATCGCCTGCGAGTTCCCGTCCAGCATGTTGCTTGAGTGGATCGAGGACGGCTCGCCGTTCACCGCCGAGCTCGCCCGCATGAAGAACGTCAGCTACATGGACCTGCCCACCGGGCACTGGCCGCAGTTCACCCGCCCGCGGGAGCTCGGCGAAGCGATCCTAGCAGCGGTCAACGGGACTGAATCCTGACGGCACGGGCGGCCTTCAGGCGAGATCCTGCCAGACGTCGATGCTGAGCTTGATGATCAGCGCGGCAACCACCAGGAGGAAGACCGCGCGGACAAACTTGCTTCCCTTCTTCACCGCGGTGCGGGCGCCCAGGTAGCCGCCTGCCATGTTGGCGGCGCCCAACAGCAGTCCTACACCCCAGAGCAGCGAGCCGTGCGGCAGGAAGAACAGCAGCGCACCGGCATTGGTGGCCATGTTGACGATCTTGGCCTTGGCACTGGCTTCGAGGAAGGCGTAGCCCATCGCCGAGACGAGGGCGATCACCAGGAAGGAGCCCGTACCGGGGCCGATCAGCCCGTCGTAGAAACCGATCACCGCACCGATCAGGCAGGCAACCACGTAGTGCTTGTGGCCGTCGTGCCGGAGGGCGGTGAGCTCGCCGGCGTTCGGCCGGAAGGCGGTGAACAGCGCGACGACGACGAGCGCCACCACAATGATCGGCTTGAAGACCGACGCCGGCAGGTTCGCCGCGAGCAGCGCCCCGCCGAAGCTTCCGGCGAGGGCGATCACCGCCATCGGCACGGCCGTTTTCAGGTCCGGGCCGACCCGCCGGTAGTAGGTGGTGGCGCTCGTGGCGGTGCCGAAGATGGAGCCCATCTTGTTGGTGGCCAACGCCTGGACCGGGGTGATGCCGGGAACCAGGAGGAGGGCGGGGAGCTGGATCAGTCCCCCGCCGCCCACCACGGCGTCAACCCAGCCTGCGGCGAATCCGGCCACCACGATCATCAGGAGCGTGGCGGCCTCGATGGATTCGAAGCCGGAAATCACTTCTGGCGGACGGCGTTGACCACGTAGTCCACGGCCTTTTCGACGGCGACGTCCTCGGCCTCGCCGCTGCGACGGTCCTTGACCTCCACCACGCCGTTCGCCAGGCCCTTGCCGACGGCGAGGATGGTGGGCACGCCTACGAGTTCCGCGTCGCCGAACTTCACGCCGGGGGAAACCTTGGGCCGGTCGTCGTAGATGACGTCCAGGCCGGCTGCTTCGAGCTCGGCGGAGAGCTTCTCTGCAGCTTCGAAGATTTCCTCGCCGCGGCCGACGGCCACCACGTGGACATCGGCCGGTGCCACGGAACGCGGCCAGATCAGGCCGCGGTCGTCGTTGTTGGATTCGGCCAGGGCCGCCACGGCACGGGTCACGCCCACGCCGTAGGAGCCCATGGTCACCACCACCTGCTTGCCGTTCTGGTCCAGGACCTTCAGGTCCAGGGCCTCGGCGTACTTGCGGCCAAGCTGGAAGATGTGGCCCATCTCGATGCCGCGGGCCAGCTCCAGGGGGCCGCTGCCGTCCGGGGCGGGATCGCCTTCGCGCACCTCGGTGCATTCGATGACGCCGTCCCAGCTGAAGTCGCGCCCGGCCACCAGGTCGTAGACGTGCTTGCCGGCTTCGTTGGCTCCGGTGATCCAGGTGGTGCCGCTGACAACGCGGGGATCAACGAGGTACAGGAGCTTGGTGGCGCTCTCGCTGCCCAGGAGGGGTTCGTCCAGCGTGAGGCCGGGGCCGAGGTAGCCCTTGACGATGAGGGGCTGCTTCTTGAGGTCGTCGTCGTTGGCTGCTTCCAGGCCGATCTCGCCGGCGACCGGCAGGAAGGCGCCGATGTTGGCTTCGACGCGCTTGAGGTCCACGGCACGGTCGCCGGGAACGCCGATGACGACGAGCTGGCGTTCACCGGTGGGCAGCGTTACGGCGAGCACGACGTTCTTGAGGGTGTCCGCGGCAGTCCACGCGCCGCCGTCGGCCTCGCTGCGCGGGGCGAGCACGTTCGACGCCGTGACGAGGGTGTCGATGGTGGGCGTGTCCGGGGTGTCCAGGACGCGGGCCGCGGGCGCGTTGCTGAAGTCGATCGGCTCGGGCGCGACCGTGGTGACGGCTTCCACGTTGGCCGCGTAGCCGCCGGCGGAGCGCACGAAGGTGTCCTCGCCGATCTCGGTGGGGTGCAGGAATTCCTCGCTCTTGGAACCGCCCATGGCGCCGGCGGTAGCGGCGACCGGAACAACCTCGAGGCCGAGGCGCTCGAAGATGCGGATGTAGGCGGCGCGGTGCGCGGCGTAGCTGGCGTCCAGGCCGGCGTCGTCCACGTCGAAAGAGTAGGAGTCCTTCATGATGAACTCGCGGCCGCGGAGCAGGCCGGCCCGCGGGCGGGCTTCATCGCGGTACTTGTTCTGGATCTGGTAGATGCTCAGGGGCAGGTCCTTGTACGAGGAGTACAGGTCCTTGACCAGGAGGGTGAACATTTCCTCGTGCGTGGGCGCCAGCAGGTAGTCCGCGTCCTTGCGGTCCTTCAGGCGGAAGATGCCGTCGCCATATTCGGTCCAGCGGTTGGTGGCCTCGTAGGGTTCCTTGGGCAGCAGGGCCGGGAAGTGCACTTCCTGGGCACCGATGGCGGCCATTTCCTCACGGATGATCTGTTCGACCTTGCGCAGCACGCTCAGGCCCAGCGGCAGCCAGGTGTAGATGCCGGGGGCGGCGCGGCGGATGTAGCCCGCACGGACGAGCAGCTTGTGGCTGGCGACCTCGGCGTCGACGGGATCTTCACGCAAGGTGCGCAGGAACAGCTGGGAGAGGCGAACGACCACGGGCAGAATCCGTTTCTGTGGCAAGGGATGGCTAAAACTACTGTGTACTAATCTACCGGCTGCCCGCAGGGGCCATTGACGGCAGACAGACACGCGCCTACCTTGAATTCATCAGGTGATGAATTCATTCGTGGAGGTTGCCATGATTAATCGAACAGCCCGGCACGCAGCGGAGCAGCCCGGCCCCGGACCGGCCGTCCTGGCCAGGGATCTTCACGTCACCCGAGGCCGGACAAAGATCCTGCGCGGCCTGGATTTCACCATCGACGCCGGCCGGATCACCGGCCTGCTCGGCCCCTCCGGCAGCGGAAAGACCACGCTCATGCGCGCCATCGTCGGTGCGCAACGGATCTCCTCGGGAACGGTCACCGTCCTCGGCAAGCCAGCCGGCTCCGCCGCCCTGCGGCACGAGGTCGGGTACGTCACCCAGTCCCCCAGCGTCTATCCCGACCTGAGCGTCGAAGCGAACGTCAGGTATTTCGGGGCGATGCACCGCGCGACGGCGGCCGGCACCGCAGAGGCGATTGCCGCCGTCGGGCTCACGGACTTCGCCCGGCAGCGCACCGCGGACCTGTCCGGCGGGCAGTTCAGCCGGGTGTCGCTGGCATGCGCTTTGGTTGCAAAGCCCAAGCTGCTGGTGCTCGATGAACCCACCGTGGGCCTGGACCCCGTGCTGCGTGCCGAGCTGTGGGAACGCTTCGCGGCGATGGCCGAGTCCGGCACCGCCCTGCTCGTCTCCAGCCATGTAATGGAGGAAGCCTCGCACTGTTCGTCCCTGCTGCTGTTGCGCAACGGCGAGCTGATGGCCGGCCTCACACCGGCGGAACTCGGCGAACGCGGCCACAGCGCAGACCTCGAACAGGCGTTCCTGCACCTGATCCGGGAGGCGGAGGGCCGCCCCGGCCGGAACCACAACGAAAGCCAGGTTGCGTGATGAACCCCCGGATGATGCTGGCGACCAGCCGCCGGGTCCTGGAGCAGCTGCGCCACGACCACCGCAGCATCGCCCTGATCCTGGTGGTCCCGGCCCTGCTGCTGACCGCCGTCTACTACCTGTTCGAAAACGAGACGCTGCCTCCGGGCATGCCCCGCACCTTCGACCGCGTGGGCCTCATGATGCTGGCGATCTTCCCCTTCGTGGTGATGTTCCTGGTCACCTCGATCACCATGCTGCGCGAACGGACCACCGGGACCCTCGAGCGCCTGCTGACGACGCCGATCCACAAGGCGGACCTGCTGTTCGGCTATGCGATCGCGTTCTCGGTCATGGCCGCCTTGCAGTCGCTGGTCGCGACGGCAGTGGCGTATTGGGTGTTCAACCTCGACATCAAAGGCAGCCCGGGCTACGTGGTGATGATCGCCGTGATCAACGCGGTGCTGGGGGTGGCGCTGGGCCTGCTGTGCTCTGCGTTTGCCAGGACCGAGTTCCAGGCCGTGCAGTTCATGCCCGTGGTGGTGGTTCCGCAGATCCTGCTGTGCGGCCTGTTCGTGCCGCGGGAGCAGATGAATGAGGTGCTGGAGAACATTTCCAACGTGCTGCCGCTGACGTTCTCGGTGGATGCGCTCAAGGAAATCGCCACGAACGAGGAAGCCACCCGCTTGATGTGGGACGACGCGACGACCATTGGCATCATTGTGCTTGTGGTTCTTGTCCTGGCATCCCTGACCCTGCGGCGTCAGACCCGATGAGCGGCCAGCTTCCGGTACCTGCCGATGCTCCCGCAGGCCGCCGCGGCCGGCGCGGCGGAGCAAACGATTCCCGTGCGGCCATCCTGGCGGCGGCGCGCAGGCTGTTCGCCGAGCATGGCTTCGACGGCACCAGCCTGCGGCAGGTGGCCCGCGAGGCCGGAGTGGACCCTGCCCTGGTCCATCATTACTTCAAAGGCAAAGACGAACTTTTCGCCTTCAGCGTGGACCTGCCGGCGGATCCGGTCCAGGTCCTTTCCGGCGTCAGCTCCCCCGACCCCGCGCGGCGTGCCGAGGAAATCGTGCTGGCCGTGCTGCGTCTGTGGGAAAGCCCGGCACAACACAGCCTGGTGGCGTTCCTGCGCGGCACCATCGGGTCCAAGGCCAAGACGGCCCTGTTGCGCGAGCTGGTCTCCCGGACCATCCTGCAAAGAATCATGGACGGCTTGCCCGGAAGCCCCGCGGAACGTGCCCTGCGCGGCAACCTCGTGGCCACACAGGTGGTGGGGCTCATGCTGGTCCGCTACGTGATCCGTTTGGAGCCCTTGGCCTCGGCGGCCCCGGACGAGGTGGTCAAGATGATCGCCCCGAACATCCGGCGCTACCTCGCGGAGCCGTTGGAAGAGGATTCTTCCAAGGAACCGTGAGGGGCCGGACGCCCGGGGCGTGGTTCGGGCCGGGGGCTACTTGATGAGTGCTGCCACGGAGTCGAGGGTGGCCACGGCCTTCTTGGCGTCAGCCTCGGCGCTGCCGGTGCTGACGTACACACTGGACACGGCCACGCCGCCCTTCACTGCGGCAACGATGACCTGAGTGCTTTCCGCGCCGGATGCCTTGGTGGTCGACTTGATGGCGACAGCGCCGGGCGTTTCCGAGGAGATCTCAATCGGTTCGAAGCCCGCTTCGACCTTCTGGCCGGCGACCTCGATCGTCACGGCCTTGCACTTCTCGGCCTGCTCCTTCATCTTGTCGACGTCGCCGGTGAGGGCGTCTTCGCTCAGGCCGGAGACGAGGCTGACCGTTTCGAGGGGCACTCCGGTGGCGTCGGGCGCCGAGGTGGCAGCGGCAGCGGTGGCGCCGGACAGGGCCTGGAGCCCGCCCGTCACGTTCGAGGAAGCGCATTCGGCAGGGGTGACCTTGGTGCTGGCCGCCATCGACTTGGTCAGTTCGAGGCCCTTCTTCAGTTCCGCCGCAGGCATGACGGTGAGGGCCTTGCCCTCGGAGTCCTTTGCCTGTTCAAGGAGGGCCGTCAGCTCGGCTTCGCTGTATTTCTTGAATGCTGCGGCGTTCTGCCCGGAGGGCTGCTGGGCCGGAGCGGAACAAGCGGTAACAGAGAGTGCGGCGGCTGCGGACAAGGCAAGGACAATGCGACGTGCGTTCTTCATAGGTTCCCCCGGTGAGGTTACGGTTCAGGAAGGAGCAGGCGCTCCCGCGGTCCAGACTATTCCAATCGTTGGACGTTCTGTTCCGCGGGCGACGGGCAGAACTCCCCATTGCCAGGCGGCGGCTACGGTCCCGTCACGGGCCGTCCCGGCAGACCAGCCACCGGGCGGCCCTGGCGGTGAACGCTACTTGATTCCCGCCGCCACGGTGTCCAAGGTGGCAGCCGCCTTCTTGAGCTCTTCGGCAGCATCGCCGGTGCTGACGTAAAGGCTCGACAAGGCTACTCCGCCCTTGACCGCCGCCACGAGGAGCTGGGTGCTTTCGCCGGCCCCGCTCTTGGTGACGGTCTTGAGGGCGATGGCACCCGGAACAGCCGATGCGACGTCAAGCTTCTCCACGGAAGCTTCCACCTTCTGGCCCATGACCTCGACAGTCACGTTCTTGCACTTCTCGGCCTGGGTGGCGTTCTTTTCGAGATCGGCGTTGAGTTGTTCCTCACTCAGGCCGGATACCAGGCTGATGGTCTGGGCCGGGACACCCTGCTTGTTGGCCGGGGAGGTCGCGGCCGCGTAGCTTGCCCCCGTGAGGGCCTGGAGACCGCCGGAGAAGCTCGCGCTGGCACTGGCGCATTCCGCCGGAGTCACCTTGGTGGAGGAGGCCATGGACTTTGCAGCGTCGACGCCCTTCTTCAGCTGGGCGGCGGGCATCACCGTGAAAGGCTTGCCGTCCGCGTCCTTGGCGGCCTTGAGCAGGGCGGTAAGTTCGGCCTCGGTGCGCTTCTTGAAGGCGGCGCTCTCCTGGAGCGGGAGCTGGACCGGCTGGGCCTGCGCTTCGGGGGACGCCGACGGGGCGGGTGCGGAGCAGGCCGTGACGGACAGGACGGCGGCAGCAGAAACTGCCAGGACAATGCGACGTGCGTTCTTCATGGACTCCCCGATGAGGTTGCGGTTCTGCTGGGTATGCGAGTGTCCCCCGCGGGACAGGGTAAACCACGCCGCACAAAGCGCCTTGTAAAGTCGGGGATGATCCGTAACGAGTCCGTCAGTAAAGCTCTGTCAGTAAAGCACCGTGGCAAAAGTTCCGAGCTGCTCGAAGCCCACGCGCTCATAGCTGGCCCGGGCACGCAGGTTGTAGTGGTTGACGTACAGGCTGGTGACCGGGGCGAACCTCCGGGCAAGGATCACGACGGCGGCCATGTAGCCGGCGCTCAGGCCCCGCCCGCGGATTTCGGGATTGAGCCAGACGCCCTGCACCTGGCTCACCTCGGGAGTCACCGCCCCGAGTTCGGCTTTGAAGAGCACCTTGCCGTGGTCGATATGCACCAGGGAGTGGCCCTGCCGGATCAGCCCGGCCACGCGCCGGCTGTAGAAGTCCTCGCCGCCGAGGAACGGCGAATAGCCCACTTCCTCTTCGAACATGGCGGCACAGGCGGGCAGGATCAGTTCGAAGTCCGCCATGTCCCCGAAGCCAAGGTCCGGGTTCGCCGGCACCACGGGATCGCCGGTGATGGCCATCAACGGTTGCTCGGCCCGGACCTCATGCGCCAGGTGGCCGTGCGGTTCCAGTGCTGCATGCAGCGCCAGGACCGTCTCCGCCGGGCCGAAAATCGAGGCGTAGCGCCGCCCGGCCCGGTGTATCGCCTCGGCGACATACGGGGCGAGGCCGGGATCGAGCTGGACCGGCACGAGGTTCGCCCCGGCCCAGCAGGCACCCAGGAGGGTGCCGCCGTCGAACGCTCCGAAAATCCGGGCGCCCGCGGCCGTCGGCGAGGCACTCCCGTGGGACCCGAGCTGGGACAGAATGAACACATTCGCCACGGGGTCTTCCAACGCGAGCGCACGCAGCTGCGCCGTGTCGGCGCCCTCAAGCAGCCGGACGGAAATTCCGTCCGGCGCAGTCCCGTTACGAGACGCTAACCACGGGGCTACCCTTGACAGCATCTTCGCCATCGGCCTCCCCCATCTCTTCAGCGATACGCATGGCCTCTTCGATCAGTGTCTCAACAATTTGGCTCTCGGGCACGGTCTTGATGACTTCGCCCTTCACAAAGATCTGGCCCTTGCCGTTGCCGGAGGCGACGCCGAGGTCGGCTTCGCGGGCCTCGCCCGGGCCGTTCACCACGCAACCCATGACGGCCACGCGCAGCGGAACCTCCATGCCTTCCAGGCCGGCAGTGACCTGTTCGGCGAGCGTGTACACGTCCACCTGGGCGCGGCCGCAGGACGGGCAGGACACAATCTCGAGCTTGCGGGGGCGCAGGTTCAGCGACTGCAGGATCTGGTTGCCGACCTTGATTTCCTCCACCGGCGGGGCCGACAGGGACACGCGGATGGTGTCGCCGATGCCCTTGGACAGGAGGGCACCGAAGGCCGTGGCCGACTTGATGGTGCCCTGGAAGGCGGGGCCGGCTTCGGTGACGCCAAGGTGCAGCGGCCAGTCGCCCTGTTCGGCGAGCATCTCGTAGGCCGCAACCATGACCACGGGGTCGTTGTGCTTGACCGAGATCTTGAAGTCGCGGAAGCCGTGTTCCTCGAACAGGGAAGCTTCCCAGACGGCGGACTCCACCAGGGCTTCCGGGGTGGCCTTGCCGTACTTCTTCAGGATGCCCGGCTCCAGGGAGCCCGCGTTCACGCCGATGCGGATGGACGTGCCGTGGTCCTTGGCGGCCTGGGCGATTTCCTTGACCTGGTCGTCGAACTTGCGGATGTTGCCCGGGTTCACGCGCACCGCGGCGCAGCCGGCTTCGATCGCCGCGAAGACGTACTTCGGCTGGAAGTGGATGTCCGCGATGACCGGGATCTGGGACTTCCTCGCAATGATGGGCAGCGCTTCAGCGTCATCAGCGGAGGGGCAGGCGACACGGACGATGTCGCAGCCGGAGGCCGTGAGTTCGGCGATCTGCTGCAGCGTGGCGTTGATGTCCGTGGTGGGGGTGGTGGTCATCGACTGCACGCTGATGGGCGAATCGGAGCCGACGCCCACGGGCCCCACCTTGATCTGGCGCGTCTTGCGGCGCGGCGCAAGAACGGGTGGCGGGGCGGACGGCATTCCCAGGCTGACCGAGGTCACGTGGACTCCTTGGGGTGAAGAGGGTGGAACGGGAGGGTGGTTCGTTAGGAGGCGTGGGCGGCGAGGACGCCGATCACGGGGTTCCAGGCGCTGGTGCGGATGCTGGCCAGGCCTTGGGCAACGGCGAAGGGATCCTGCTTCAGGATGGAGTTCAGTTCGCTTTCATCGGCCGCGCTGAAAAGCAGCAGGGCGCCGGATCCGTCGGCGTAGGGGCCGGAGGCCAGGAGGGTTCCCTGCCCCGCAAGCTCCGCGAGCCAGGCGCGGTGCGCCGGGCGGTGCTCGTCGCGCACCGGTGCGGATTCGGCGTCGTACACGTACTCAACAGCGAAAACAGTCATACCGATACCCTATCGCCAAGACCCGGTCGGACAGATTCCGTTCAACCGAACAGATTCACGGGCTTGACGATGTCCGCGTAGATCAGCAGCGCGCCCATCGCCATCAGCAGGGCCGCCACCACGTAGGTCAGCGGGAGCAGCTTGGCGATGTCGAAGGCGCCCGGATCCGGCTTGCCGAACAGCTTGGCGATCCGCCGCCGCACGCCTTCGTAGAGGGCCCCGGCGATATGTCCGCCGTCCAGCGGCAGCAGCGGGATCAGGTTGAAGACCGCCAGCGCGAAGTTCAGCCCGGCGAGCAGGCCCACCAGGGTGGCGATGCGGGACTGCGCGGGGACCTCTTCCATGGCCGCGACCTCGCCGGCCACGCGGCCGACGCCCACCACGCTGATGGGACCGTTGGGATCGCGCGGCTCGGAGCTGAAGGCGGCCTGCGCGACGCCGGCCACCCGGGCCGGGAGGTTGAGGATGACGCCGGTGATCTGCTTGATGTTCTCCCCCGCCATGGGCAGGACGCTCGACGCCGGCTGGGGCACCAGGGCAGTCTGCGAGACGATGCCGAGGAAACCGACCTCCTGGTACAGGGGCTTGCCGTCGGCACCCTTGGCGGGCTGGCCGTCGTCGCCGATCACCGGGCGGGCAGACAGCACCGGGGTGATTTGGGAGGTGATGTCCCTGCCGTCGCGGCGGACGGTGATGTCCGCGGTCCGGCCCGCGGAGGCCCGGATCCGGGCGGTCAGTTCGGGCCAGGTTCCGGCGGGCTTGCCGTCGAAGCTGACGATCTGGTCGCCCGGCTTCAGGCCCGCGAGCGCGGCAGGCGTCGGGGTGCAGGCGGCGGAATCGGGATCGACGGTTTCGCCTTCCTTGACCTGGCATTTGGAGACATCGGCGAGCGTCGTGGTGGGGGTGGCAATCCCGAACCCCATGAGCAGCACGGCCGTCAGGGCCAGGCCGATCAGCATGTTCATGGCCGGCCCGCCGAGCATGACGATGATCTTCTTCCACACCGGCAGCTTGTAGAACACCCGGTTTTCGTCGCCCGGGCCGACCTCTTCATGCGCTGCCGAGCGGGCTTCGCTGGCGAGGGTCTGGAACATGCCGGTGCTGGAGGGGCGGACGCTGCCGTCCTCCTTGTTGGGCGGGTACATGCCGATCATGGCCACGTAGCCGCCCAGAGGGAGGGCTTTGAAGCCGTATTCGGTTTCGCCCTTCCGCCTGGACCAGATGGTGGGGCCGAAGCCGATCATGTACTTGGTGACGCGCACCTTGAACAGCTTGGCCGGAAGCAGGTGCCCTACCTCGTGGAGCGCGATGGAGGCCGCCACGCCGATGGCGACGAAGACGACTCCGAGAATGAAGAGAATGACTGGGCTCATGCCTGCTGGTGCTGCTTCCTGCGTTGCGGTTCTTCGTGTTGCGGTTGTCCGTACGGGAACAGCCGCTTAAACGCGGCTGTCGGCTAAACGATCGTGGGTGCGCGTGCGTGCCCACAGTTCAGCATCCAACACGGACTCCAGCGTCAGCTCCGAGGAACCTGGGTGCTCGCTGAGGACGGCCTCCACCGTGTCCACGATGTCCGTGAAGCGGATTCGGCCGGCGTGGAAGGCCTGTACCGCTTCTTCGTTGGCGGCGTTGAACACGGCCGGGAAAGTGCTCCCCTGCTTGGCGGCGTCCTTGGCGAGGTCCACGGCGGGGAACGCCACGGGGTCAAGGGGTTCGAAGGTCCAACTGGTGGCCTTGCTCCAGTCGCAGGCCTTGGCGGCGTGCGGCACGCGGTCCGGCCAGCCGAGGCCCAGGGCGATGGGCAGGCGCATGTCCGGCGGAGAGGCCTGGGCGATGATGGAGCCGTCCACGAACTGCACCATGGAATGCACCACGGACTGCGGGTGCACCACCACGTCGATGCGGTCCAGGGGAACATCGAAAAGCAGGTGCGCCTCGATCACTTCGAGGCCCTTGTTGACCAGGCTGGCGGAGTTGGTGGTGACCATGAGGCCCATGTCCCAGGTGGGGTGTGCCAGCGCCTCCGCCGGGGTGACGTTGTACAGTTCCTCGCGGCTGCGGCCCCGGAAGGGCCCGCCGGAGGCGGTGAGGATAAGCTTCTCCACCTCGGCTGCGGTGCCGGAGCGCAGGCACTGGGCCAGCGCGGAGTGTTCGGAGTCGACAGGAACAATCTGCCCCTCGGCGGCCGCGGCCTTCACCAGCGCGCCGCCGACAATCAGGGATTCCTTGTTCGCCAGCGCCAGGGTGGCGCCGGACTTCAGGGCGGCGAGCGTGGGCGCCAGGCCGATGGAGCCGGTGATGCCGTTCAGCACGACGTCGGCCGGGACCGCCGCGATCTTCGCGGAGGCGTCCGGTCCGCTGAAGATCTCCGGGCGGTAGTTCCGCACACCGGCGGCGGCAGCAGCGGCGTCGATCAGTTCCTGCAGCGCGCGCGGCTCGCCATCGGCGATCCCGACGGCGGCGGCCCGGGTATGGACGGCCTGCTGCGCAAGCAGCGCGAGGTTTCCTCCGCCCGCGCTCAGTGCCACAACTTCGAAAAGGTGCGGGGCGGCGTCGACGACGTCAATCGCCTGGGTGCCGATGGAACCGGTGGAGCCGAGGAGGACGATCTTGCGGGGCTGCATGGATCAAGTATCCCGCACGCGGTTGACCCGTAGGAGCACGGGCGTAGCGTTGGAACCGTGGACTGGCTGTGGCTCCTGGAAGCGCCGGACTATGGGTTCGCCCGGCAGGCCCTGCAGCGCGGCACGGCGGCCTTGTTCTTCATCGCGTTCCTGTCCTCCTTCAATCAGTTCCCGGCGCTGCTCGGCGAGCACGGGCTCCTTCCGGTTCCGCGCTACGTGGAGCGTTCGCGGGGCTTCGGGCGGCCCAGCCTGTTCCGCTGGCGGTATTCGGACCGGCTCCTGCGCCTGGTGTGCCTGGCCGGCATGGCCCTTGCGCTTCCCCTGGTGGCCGGCCTGCCGCAACTGGGGCCGCCGTGGGTGCCGCTGCTGATGTTCCTGGCGCTGTGGCTGCTCTACATGTCGATCGTGAACGTGGGCCAGACCTTCTACGGCTTCGGCTGGGAAATGCTGCTCCTGGAACTCGGCTTCACCGTGGCGTTCCTTGGCTCCGAGCAGCTCCCTCCGCCCACGCCGGTCCTGGTCCTGCTGCTCTGGTTGCTGTTCCGGCTGGAGTTCGGTGCCGGCATGATCAAGATCCGCGGCGGCAGCGAATGGCGGGACCTGACCGCCCTGTACTACCACCACGAAACCCAGCCGATGCCCGGGCCCCTCAGCCGCCAGGCCCACCTGCTCCCGAAACCCCTGCACCGCATGGAAGTGCTGGGCAACCACTTCGCGCAGCTGGTGGTGCCGTTCTTCCTGTTCGCGCCGCAGCCGCTGGCCTCCGTGGCGGCCGGGATCATCATCTTCACCCAGCTCTGGCTGGTGGCCACCGGGAATTTCGCCTGGCTGAACTGGGCAGCGATCGTCCTGGCGTGCGGCGGGTTCAGCGATTCCGTGCTGCGGGCGGTGTTCGGCTTGGCCGCCCCGACTCCGGCGGCCCCCGGCTCCGGCCTGCAGTCCCCGGTGTGGTGGACCGCCGTCGTCCTGGCCGTGACGGTGCTGCTGCTGGTGCTCAGCTACCGGCCGTTGCGCAACCTGCTCTCCAGCGGGCAGCTGATGAACGCCAGCTTCAACCGCTGGCAGCTGGTCAACACCTACGGGGCGTTCGGCACGGTCACGAAGCACCGGGTGGAAGTGGTAGTGGAAGGGACGCCGGACGCGGACCCGGATAGCGACGCCGAATGGCGCGAGTACGGCTTCAAGGGCAAGCCCGGTGATCCCCGCCGCCTGCCCCGGCAATGGGCTCCGTACCATCTGCGGCTGGATTGGCTCATGTGGTTCCTGCCGTTGCGCACCATCCACGAGCCGTGGTTCTACGCCTTCCTGCACAAGCTGCTCGACGCCGATCCCGCCACCCTGCGCCTGTTGAGTTCGGACCCGTTCGACGGCGCCCGGCCGCGTTGGGTGCGTGCCCGCACCTTCCTGTACCGTTTCGCGAGCCGGGCGGAGTTCCGGGAGAGCGGCGAGCGCTGGGTGCGGATGGAACTGTACGAGGCCATTCCCCCGTTGTCCCGCCCGCATTCCCGCAACTAGGGAAGCGCGAACGTACACTTGGCGCCCCAAAATCCGCGATTTAAGGGCCTCAACTGTACGTTCGCGCGGTGGGTTAGTGGTTTTCGCCGGCGCGGCGCAGGGTGGCTTCGGCGTGACGGAGGATGGGTCCGTCCACCATCTTGCCCTTGAACCGGAACACCCCGGTGCCCGCGGCGGCTGCGGCGCCAAGCAGTTCACGGGCCTCGGTGAGCGCCTCCTCCGTGGGAGCGTAGGCGCCGCGGACGGCGGCCACTTGGTTCGGGTGGATGCAGGCCTTGGCACCAAAGCCGCTGGCCACGGCGTCGGAGGATTCCGCGGCGAGTCCGTCGAGGTCCGGGATGTCCACGTAGACGGCGTCGATGGCTTCCTTGCCGTGGGCCTTTGCGGCGAGCAGCACCGTGGAACGCGAGTGAACCGCCACGGCCCGGTAGCCGCCGTCGGCCTTCCGGCTGGAGGTGCCGCCCATGGAGGCGATAAGGTCCTCGGCGCCCCACATCAAGGCGACCACGTTGGGTTCGGCGGCGATGGCTGCGGCGTTCAGGATTCCCTTGGCGGTTTCACAGAGCGCGATGACCCGGTAGTCCGCCAGTTCACGCACTTGCTCAGCGGATTCGGCCTTGGCCAGCATGACCGTGCGGTACGGGGTATGCGCCAGGCAATGCAGGTCCTTGGCGAAGTCCTCGCTGCCGGCCGGATTGACGCGCACAATGGTACGGCTGGGGTCCAGTTCCGCAGCCTGCCCTTCGGCCGCCACAAGTGCCAGGATCGCGCCGCGCGCCCTCTGCTTGGCGTCCGGCGCCACGGCGTCTTCGAGATCCAGGATGACGGCGTCGCTGCGTTCAGCGGCCTTCCCGAAGCGTTCGGGACGGTCCGCCGGGCAGAACAGCAGCGCCGGGCCCATGGTGAAAGTTTCAGCTGCTGGCATGGGTTTCGTGAGCCTCCTTGGTCCACATCAGGCAGGTGCGCGTGGCCAGGGCCACCACCACCCCGTCCTGGTTCCGGCCGGTGTGGCGCATGGTCACCACGCCCTTGCCCGGGCGTGAGCTGGAGAGCCGCTTTTCGGTGACCACGGTTTCGGTGTACAGGGTATCGCCGTGGAAGAGCGGGTGCGGAAAGGAGACGTCGCCCAGGCCCAGCTGCGCCACGATGGTGCCCTGCGTCAGCTGCGGCACGGACTGCCCCACCACGGTGGCCAGGGTGAACATCGAGTTCACCAACCGTTGCCCGAAGGGCTGGGTGGCACTCCATGCAGCGTCCAAATGGAGCGCCTGGGTGTTCATGGTCAGCGTGGTGAAGAGGACGTTGTCCGTCTCCGTGACCGTGCGGCCGGGGCGGTGCGCGTACACCACGCCTTCCTGGATTTCCTCGAAGTACAGCCCGCGCTGCAGGATCACCGGCAGGTCCTCCCCCGCTCTCTGGGAATCCGTCAAACCGTCAGCTCCTGGTCCTCTTCGAATACCTGTGCCCCGGTGGCCGCGGCGACGTCCTCCACGGTGACGTTCGGTGCCAGCTCACGCAGCACCAGCCCGGCCTCCGTGACGTCCAGGACGGCGAGGTCCGTGATGATCCGGTTGACGCAACCCTTGCCGGTGAGCGGCAGGGAGCACCGCTCCACGATCTTCGGGTTGCCGTTGCGGTCCACGTGCTCCATCATCACGATCACCTTCTTGGCGCCGAACACCAGGTCCATGGCGCCGCCCATGCCCTTGACCATCTTGCCGGGGATCATCCAGTTGGCAAGGTCGCCGTTCTGCGCCACCTCCATGGCCCCGAGCACGGCCACATCCACGTGCCCGCCGCGGATCATCCCGAACGACTGGGCGGAGTCGAAGAACGCGGCACCCTTGTTGACCGTGACGGTTTCCTTGCCGGCGTTGATGAGGTCCGGGTCCACGGCATCCTCGGCCGGGTATGGGCCCACGCCCAGGATGCCGTTCTCCGAGTGCAGCACCACTTCCACGCCGTCCGGAATGTAGTTGGGGATCAGCGTGGGCATGCCGATGCCGAGGTTGACGTACTGGCCGTTGCTCAGTTCCCTGGCCACGCGCGCGGCGAGTTCGTTGCGGGTCCAGCCTTTGGTGCCCGCGTCCGGTTCGGAGTGCCCGACGGCGGCCTCCCGGTAGCCGTGGCGGACCGCTTCCGGACGCGGAGGTGCTTCAGCCGGAATGCCTTCCATGGTCATGCTCCTGCTCCTGCCTGGCTCGGGGTGGTGGATGCTGCGAGGGACACGGTGCGTTTCTCGATCCGTTTCTCGCCCTCCGGGGCGAGGACCACGCGTTGGACGAAGATGCCGGGGACATGGATATGCTCCGGGTCCAGTTCGCCGGGTTCGACGAGTTCTTCGACTTCGGCGATGGTGATCCGCCCGGCCATGGCGCACAGCGGGTTGAAGTTCATGGCCGTGGCGTGGAAGACGAGGTTGCCGTGGCGGTCGCCCTTCCAGGCGTGGACAAGCCCGAAGTCCGGAGTCAGCGACTCCTCCAGCACGTAGTCGGCCCCGTTGAAGCTGCGCACCTCCTTGGGAGAGGATGCGAGCGCGACGTTCCCGTCGGCGTCGTACTTTTGCGGAAGGCCGCCTTCGGAGACCTGGGTCCCGACGCCGGCCGCCGTGTAGAACGCGGGGATTCCGGCACCGCCGGCGCGCAATTTCTCAGCCAGGGTGCCCTGCGGGGTGAGCACCACTTCGAGTTCGCCGGAGAGGTATTGGCGGGCGAATTCCTTGTTTTCCCCAACGTAGGAGCTGATGGTGCGGCGGATGCGGCCGTCCTTGAGCAGGATGCCCAGGCCCCAGTCGTCCACGCCGCAGTTGTTGCTGACCGTTTCCAGCTCCTTGGTGCCCTGTTGATGGAGGGCATCGATCAAGGCCACGGGAATGCCGCAGAGGCCGAAGCCGCCCACGGCCAGCGAGGCACCGTCCGGAATGTCCTTCACCGCGTCCGCGGCGCTGGCAACAACTTTGTCGATCATCGGTGATCCTTCCTTCGAGGGGGAAAGCAGCCCTAGAGACCCAGCTCGCGGGCGATGAGCATCAACTGGACCTCGGTGGTGCCTTCCCCGACTTCCAGGATCTTGGAGTCGCGGTAGTGGCGGGCCACCGTGAATTCGTTGATGAAGCCATAGCCGCCGAACACCTGCGTGGCGTCCCTGGCGTTGTCCATGGCCGCCTCGCCTGCGACCATCTTAGCGATGGCCGCTTCGGTCTTGAACGGCTTCCCGGCGAGCATCCGGGCGGCGGCGTCGTAGTACGCGAGGCGGGCCGTGTGGGCCCTGGCCTGCATGCGCGCGATCTTGAACTGGATGGCCTGGTACTTGCCGATGTTGTTGCCGAAAGCGCTGCGTTCCTTGGCGTATTTCACGGACAGGTCCACGCAACCCTGTGCCGCGCCGGTGCCGAGCGCGGCGATGGCGATGCGGCCTTCGTCCAGGATCGACAGGAAGTTGGCGTAGCCGCGTCCGCGTTCACCCAGCAGGTTCTCCTCCGGCACACGCACGTCTGCCAAAGTCAGCGGATGCGTGTCCGAGGCGTTCCAGCCCACCTTGTTGTAGGCCTTCTCCGCCGTGAAGCCCGGAGTGGAGGTGGGCACCAGGATGGTGGAGATCTCCTTGCGGGGGCTGCCGTCCTTGCCGGTCTGTTCTCCGGTGACCGCGGTGACCGTGACCAGGCGGCTGATGTCGGTTCCGGAGTTGGTGATGAACTCCTTGGTGCCGTTGACCACCCACTGGCCGTCTTCCAGGCGGGCGTGGGTCTTGGTGCCGCTCGCATCCGAGCCCGCCTCCGGCTCGGTCAGGCCGAAGCCGGCGAGCGCCTGGCCCGAGGCGAGCTGCGGCAGCCACTCCTCCTTCTGGGCCTGCGTTCCGAAGCGGTAGACCGGCATGGCGCCCAGGGACACCCCGGCCTCCAGGGTGATGGCCACGGACTGGTCCACGCGGCCCAGCTGTTCCAGCGCGAGTGACAGGGCGAAGTAGTCCCCGCCCATGCCGCCGAATTCTTCGGGGAAGGGCAGGCCGAAGAGACCCATCTCCCCCATCTGCCGCACCACCTCATACGGGAAGCTGTGTTCTTCGTCGTGCTTGGTGGAGACCGGGGCCACCACTTCGTCGGCGAATTCCCTGACGGAATCGCTGAGGTCCTGGTATTCGTCGCTGAGATCAAAGCCGGCCATGGCGGGGTTCCTCGCCTTTCAGGGTGGGATCGGAGCCGGGGATCTCCCGGCCTTCCTGGGGTGTGGTTTCTGCGGCGGGATTATCCGCCGGGTGGATGGTGGCCAGGACCTGGTTCGCTTTCACCAGGTCTCCGGTGCCGGCCGTGAGGTGTACGGTGCCGGCCAGTGCCGCCGTGAGTTGGTGCTCCATCTTCATCGCCTCGACCGAGAGCAGCAGCCGGCCCGCTTCGACGGACTCGCCGTCCCGAACAGCCACGGACACCACAGTGCCGGGCATCGGCGAACGCACCTCGGGATCTGCGGCGCCTTCCTCGCGTTGGATCCCGGCCAGGACCCGCTGCAGCCGGGCCTCGCGGTCCAGGACCTCCAGCCGGCAGGACCAGCCGCCCTCGCCCAGCCAGAGTCCGCGCGCACCGCCGGCCGCGGTTTCGAAGACCGCGCTATAGCGGTGCGCCGCGCTGTTGATCCCGACGGCGTCCTGTGGGTGCAGCTCGACGGTCACCAGACGCTCGCCGGCAGGGCCGCCGTCGGGCTGTACCGCACCTGGAACCGCTCCGGGAACCGCCAGGTGGACCCGGCGCGGGGCCGGGGCGCCGAGCCGCCAGCCGTCGCCGGCGTGCCAGGGCGGGGCGGCGTCCACCGGATGGCCTGACGCCGGGCGCCCGCCTGCGGAGTCCAGCGCCAGTCGCGCGGCCTCACGAAGTTCCGGGTCGCCGGGCTGCCGGAACTGCATGGCGGGCAGCTTGCGCCCGATCAGTCCGGTATCGAGCCGGCCGGCGCGGACGTCGTCATCGTTGATCAGCAGGCGCAGGTACTCAACGTTCGTGTGCAGGCCCAGCAGCGTGTAGTTCCCCAGGGCACGGTCGAGGGCATCCAGCGCTGCGTTACGGTCCGGGCCCCAGGTGATGACCTTGGACAGCATCGGATCGTAGTCGCCGGTCACCTCGAGCCCGGGCAGCAGGGCGGAGTCGACGCGCAGCTTCGTGCCGGCGGCCGGGCGGCCGCCTTCTTCGTCCGGGAGCTGCCCTTCGTCCAGCAGCAACACCGTGCCCGCGGACGGCAGGAAGTTCCGGGCGGGGTCCTCCGCGTAGACCCGGGCTTCCACGGCATGCCCGTCCAGCGCAATGCCCGACTGCTCCAGGGTGAGCTCCTCACCGGCGGCGATCCGTACCTGCCATTCGACGAGGTCGATCCCCGTGACCATCTCCGTCACCGGGTGCTCCACCTGCAGGCGGGTGTTCATTTCCATGAAGTAGAACTGCCCGGGGTCCTCGTCCGAGACGAGGAATTCCACGGTTCCGGCGCCGCTGTAGTTGACCGAGCGGGCTGCCTGGCAGGCGGCCTCGCCGATCCGCGCACGGATGCCGGCGCCGTCGGGCACCGATTCGAGCAGCGGCGACGGCGCTTCTTCGATCACTTTCTGGTGGCGGCGCTGCAGCGAGCATTCGCGCTCGCCGAGGTGGACCACCCTGCCGTGCTTGTCGGCCAGGATCTGCACCTCGATATGCCGCGGCGTACGGACGAGGCGTTCGAGGAAGAGCGTGTCGTCGCCGAAAGCGGCGGCCGCCACCCGGCGCGCCGTGGCGAGCGCGGCGGGCATGTCGGCAGCGCTTTCCACCACATGCATGCCCTTGCCGCCGCCACCCGCCGAAGGCTTGATGAGCAACGGGAAGCCGACGGTGTCCGCCGCGGCGAGCAAGGCGGTGTCATCCATGCCGGCTTCGGCGACCCCGGGAACGCAGGGCACGCCGTAGCCCATCACGTGGTTCTTGGAGCGGATCTTGTCCCCCATCAGCTCGATCGCCTCCACGGGCGGGCCGATGAACGCGATGCCATGGGCATCAAGCGCCTTGGCGAACTCCGCGTTCTCGGCGAGGAAACCGTAACCGGGGTGCACGGCCTGGGCACCGCTCTGCAGGCAGGCGTCGATGATGGCGTCGATGTTCAGGTAGCTGTCCGCGGCGCTCGCCGTGCCGATCCGGACGGCAGTGTCCGCTTCCCGCACGTGGCGGGCTCCGGCGTCGGCATCCGAATACACGGCGACCGAACGGATCCCCATGGATTTCAGCGTGCGGATGACGCGGCAGGCGATTTCGCCGCGATTGGCCACCAGGACGGTGTCAAAGAGTTCAGGCATGGGGGCTCACATCCTGAAGATGCCGAAGGAGGTGTCCGGCAGGGTCTGGCGGGACACGACGTCGAGGGCGAGGCCCAGGACGCGGCGGGTGTCCGCGGGGTCGATGATGCCGTCGTCCCAGAGCCGGGCCGTGGAGTAATACGGGCTGCCTTGGTCTTCGTACTGCTGCCGGATGGGCGCCTTGAAGGCTTCTTCCTCTTCCGCGGACCATTCCTGGCCGGCGGCCTCAAGTTGTTCGCGCTTCACGGTGGCCAGCACGGAAGACGCCTGGTTGCCGCCCATCACGGAGATCCGGGCAGCCGGCCACATCCATAGGAAGCGGGGGCCGTAGGCGCGTCCGCACATGGAGTAGTTGCCTGCCCCGAAGGAGCCGCCGATCACCACGGTCAGCTTGGGCACCCGCGCGGTGGCGACGGCGGTGACCATCTTGGCGCCGTTCTTGGCGATCCCGCCGTGTTCGTAATCCTTGCCCACCATGAAGCCGGAAAGGTTCTGCAGGAAGACCAGCGGGATGCCTCGTTGATCGCACAATTCGATGAAATGGGCGCCCTTGAGCGCGGATTCGCTGAAGAGCACGCCGTTATTCGCCACGATGCCCACGGGGTGGCCGTGCAGGCGGGCAAATCCGGTGACGAGCGTGGTGCCGTACTCCCGCTTGAACTCGTGGAAGCGGGAACCGTCCACCAGGCGGGCGATGACTTCCCGGACGTCATAGGACTCGTTCACGTCCACGGGGACCACGCCGTAGAGGGTGGAAGGACCGACGTCGGGCTCCACCGCGGTGCTGACATCCCAGGCCGGTTCCTGCGGCCGGGGCAGGGTGGCCACGATGTCCCGAACGATCTGCAGGGCGTGCTCGTCGTTTTCGGCCAGGTGGTCGCTGACGCCCGAGATTTTCGCGTGGACCTCGCCGCCGCCCAGCTCTTCCGCCGTGACGATCTCACCGATGGCGGCCTTCACCAGCGGCGGGCCGCCCAGGAAGATGGTGCCCTGGTTCCGGACAATCACGGTTTCGTCGCTCATGGCCGGCACGTAGGCGCCGCCGGCGGTACAGGAACCCATGACGGCGGCGATCTGCGGGATCTTCGCCGCGGACATCCGCGCCTGGTTGAAAAAGATCCGGCCGAAGTGTTCCTTGTCCGGGAAGACCTCGTCCTGCCGGGGCAGGAAGGCGCCGCCGGAGTCCACCAGGTAGATGCAGGGAATGCGGTTTTCAAGCGCGATTTCCTGGGCCCGCAGGTGCTTCTTGACCGTCATCGGGTAGTAGGTGCCGCCCTTGACCGTGGCGTCGTTGGAGATCACCAGCACCTGGCGGCCGTGTACCAGGCCGATGCCGGCGATCACGCCCGCGCCCGGCGAATCATCGTTGTACATGCCGTTTGCCGCGAGCGGTGCGATTTCCAGGAAGGGGCTGCCGTCGTCGAGCAGCTGCTCGATGCGTTCGCGCGGCAGCAGCTTTCCGCGGGCCACGTGGCGCTGGCGCGATTTTTCGGGTCCGCCGAGCGCCGCCGCTGCGAGGCGTTCCCGGAGCTCCTCCACCAGGGCCTGCTGAGCCTTGGCATTGGACTCGAACGCTGCGCTGCGGGGATCTGCCCGGCTGGCGAGTGTCTCCATCGACATGCTTCCCATCCCGGCCGGATTCCCGGCCAACGGCGGTTTCAGTTAATGACAAGTAACTGAAATTTAGCTTAGTCTCTATTAACTGTGATGTCCACCACGCCGGGCGGGCACGCCGCGCGAGGAGGAGCCATGATCGCACCCCAGGAGGAGCCGCCGGAGGGCGCGCCGATGTCCCCCGCACCCACGCAACGCAGCCAGGCGAAGGAGACCCGCCGGAAGGCGCTGCTTTCGGCAGCGGCGGCCCTGTTCGCCGCCAACGGTTTCAGCAGGGTGTCGCTCGAGGACCTGGGCGCCGCGGCTGGCGTGAGCGGCCCTGCGGTGTACCGGCATTTCCCCGGAAAGCAGGCGGTGCTCGCCGAGCTGCTGCTGAGCGTCAGCCGCGGACTGCTCGACGGCGGCCGCGCCGTCGCCGCCGGACCCGAGGATCCCGCGGAGGTGCTGCGGGGGCTGGTGGAGTTCCATGTGGAGTTCGCCTTGGGCAACCCGGACGTCATCCGGGTACAGGACCGGGACCTGGACAGCCTCTCCGACTCCGACCGGGCTGAGGTCCGCGCGCTACAGCGGGCCTATGTCGAGTTGTGGGTTGGCGTACTGGAACAGCTCCATCCAGGCACGGACACCCAGGAACTCCGCTTGCGGGCCCACGCAGTGTTCGGACTGATCAACTCCACGCCGCACTCCTTGCGCAGCCATGGACGCAGAATCGCCGCCAAGGCCGCCCGCCCCCTCCTGGAGCAGATGGCCTTGGCGGCGCTGACAGTGGACTGAAGTCCGGGTAGCCGGACCGCCTACACCATGGTCAAGACCATGCCCGGGTCCGAGAGAATGGCGCCCACATCGGCCAGGAAGCGCGAGCCCTGCTCCCCGTCCACCAGGCGGTGATCGAAGGACAGGCTCAGGGACATGACCTGGCGGACGGCAAGTTCGTCGTTATGCACCCACGGGGCCTTCCGCACTGCGCCGAGGGCGATGATCGCCGCCTCCCCCGGGTTGAGGATCGGAGTGCCGGCATCGATCCCGAAGACACCGATGTTGGTGATCGAGATGGTGCCGCCGGAGAGGTCCTCCGGCGTGGTCTTGCCCGCGCGGGCGGTATCCGTGAGCTCCGACAGGGCCGCGGAAAGCTCCAACAGGCTCATCGTGTCCGCGTCCTTGATATTAGGGACCGTCAGCCCGCGCGGCGTTGCCGCAGCGATGCCCAGGTTCACGTAATTGAACTGGACGATCTCCTGCGCGGCGTCGTCCCAACGCGAGTTGAGCGTGGGGTTGCGCTTCAGGGCGATGAGCACCGCCTTGGCCGCCAGGGTGAGCGGGGTGAGCTTGTAGCCGGCAAACGCACGGTTCGATTTGAGCCGCTCCAGCAATTCCATGGCAGCGGTGACGTCCACGGTCAGGAACTCCGTGACATGAGGTGCCGTGAAGGCGCTCTGCACCATGGCCGCTGCGGTGTACTTCCGGACGCCCTTGATCGGCGTGCGGATTTCCCGTTCCCCTGCCGGGCGGACGGCTGCCGGAGCCGCTCCCTCAGTCGAGCCGGCGGCAAAGCGCTGCACGTCCTCGCGGGTGATCAGCCCGCGCTCGCCCGTGCCGGGAACCCTTGTGAGGTCGACGCCGAGATCCCGCGCCAGCTTCCGCACCGGCGGCGTGGAGCGCGGACGTTCGCCCGTGGTTTCCGGAGCGGGAACGACGGCGGCGGGTGCTGCCTGCGCGGCGGCGGCTTCCGCGGGGTGTGCCTCCTGGGGCGCGGCTGCCGGAGTCGCGAAGGTGCGTGCCTTGCGTGCGGGGCGTCCGCCTTTTTCGACGGCCGCGCCGTATCCCACCAGGGTGGCTTCGCGCTTCGGTTCGTCGGCCCCGGCCGCACCGCCCGGAGCGGCACCTTCACCGGAAGGCGCGGCACCGGCGTCGTCCACTTCAAAGGAGACGATCGGCTTGCCGACCTCGACGACGCTGCCCGGCTGTTCGTGCAGGGCCGCCACCGTACCGGCGAACGGCGAGGGCAGCTCCACCACTGCCTTGGCGGTTTCCACCTCGGCGATCACTTGGTTCAGTTCCACGGTGTCGCCGACGGACACCCGCCAGCTGAGGATTTCGGACTCCGTGAGCCCTTCGCCGAGGTCCGGCAGACGGAATTCCTTGATCATGGCGGGGCTCATCCTTCCAGTCCGCTCAGGGAGTTCGGCCGGCCGAGGGCGCGGTCCACGCCGTCCAGGATGCGGTCCAGGTCCGGCAGATGGTGCGATTCGAGCTTGGAGTACGGGTACGGAACGTCGAAACCGGTGACCCGGACGGGCGCGGCCTCGAGGTAGTGGAAGCACCGTTCGGTGATGCTGGCTGCGATCTCCGCGCCCAGGCCGCCGGACTGCCCGGCTTCATGGGTGATGACGAGCCGTCCGGTCTTGCGCACGGAGGCCTCCACGGTGGCGTAGTCCACCGGAGACAGCGAGCGGAGGTCCACCACCTCGATGGACACGCCCTCATCGGAGGCGGCCAGGGCGGCGTCGAGCGCGGTTTTCACGAGCGGGCCGTAGGCCACCAAGGTGACGTCGGCGCCCACGGCGGCCACGCGTGCGCTGCCCATCGGGAACGCCTGGGCCAGCGGGGCGGCTTCATCCACCTCGCCTTTGTCGTGATAGCGGCGCTTCGGCTCGAAGTAGAGCACGGGATCATCAGAGGCGATGGCCTGCTGGATCATCGTGTACGCGTCCTGCGGGTTGGACACGCTGATGACGCGCAGCCCGGAGGTGTGCGTGAAGTAGGCCTCCGGCGATTCGGAATGATGCTCGGGGGAACCGATGCCGCCGCCGAACGGCACGCGGATGGTGATGGGCATCTTCACCTTGCCCTGCGTGCGGTAGTGCATCTTGGCCACCTGGGACACGATCTGGTCGAAGGCCGGGTAGATGAAGCCGTCGAACTGGATCTCGCACACCGGCCGGTACCCGCGGTACGCCAGGCCCACGGCCGTGCCGATGATGCCGGATTCGGCCAGGGGCGTGTCCACGACGCGGTGCTTGCCGAAGTCCTTCTGCAGGCCGTCGGTCACGCGGAAGACGCCGCCCAGGTTGCCGATGTCCTCGCCCATGAGGATGACCTTGGGGTCGGATTCGAGGGATTTGCGAAGCCCGGCGTTGATGGCGCGGGCGAAAGTCAACTGGCTCATCAGAGGGCACCTTCCTGGGCGGATCCGCTGAAGCTTTCGAGGTAGCGGGCGTAGTGGTCCTTCTGGCGTTCCAGCCAGGAATTCTCTTCGGCGTACACGTGCTTGAAGACGTCCATCGCGGCAGGTTCGGGCATGTTGATGGTGCCGCTGCGAAGCTCCGCGGCCACCTCGTCCGCCTTTGCCTTGACGCGGGTTTCCAATTGTTCGTCCAGCAGGCCCTTGCGTTCCAGCAGCGCCTTGAGCCGGGCGATCGGGTCCTTCGCGGCCCAGTCTTCGAGCTCATTGGCGTCGCGGTAGCGAGTGGGATCGTCCGCCGTCGTGTGCGGTCCCATGCGGTAGGTGACTGCTTCGATGAAGGTGGGTCCGCCGCCCTTGCGGGCACGGTCCAAGGCAACGCGGGTGGCGGCCAGGACAGCCAGTACGTCGTTACCGTCCACGCGGATGGCGGGGATGCCGAAACCGGCGGCGCGGTCCGCGAGCTGTACGTGGGACTGGAGCGTCACCGGCTCGGAGATGGCCCAGTGGTTGTTCTGGCAAATGAACACCACCGGCGCCTGGAAACTGGCCGCGAAGACCAAAGCCTCACTGACATCGCCTTCGCTGGTGGCGCCGTCGCCGAAGTAACCCACGGACACGGAATCGGCGCCGTCATGCTGGATGCCCATGGCATAACCGGTGGCGTGCAGTGCCTGCGAGCCGATCATGATCTGCTGCGTGGCCATGTTGTAGCGGTACGGGTCCCAGCCGAACAGGGCGTTTCCGCGCCAGGCCTTCACCATGTCCGGGGCAGCCACCCCGCGGCAGTAGGCCACGCCGCTTTCGCGGTAGGTGGGGAAAACAAAGTCGTCACTGCGAAACGCACGCCCCGAACCGACCTGGGCGGCTTCCTGGCCGAGCAGCGGCGGCCAGAGTGCCAGCTCGCCCTGCCGCTGCAGCGCCGTGGCCTCGGTGTCGATGCGGCGGACCACCACCATGTCCTCGTACAGGGAGCACAGTTGCTCGTCGCTGACATCGCTGATCCACAGATCGAATTCCGGATGGCTGATCCGCTCCCCGGAGGGGGACAGCAACTGGACCAGGTCTCCCCCGGTCCGGCGTGGATTCGTCACACTCTTCGCGGGTTCCGGAGCCTTGCGGTCCCGGCCGGCTTCGTCCGTCAACACTGTTGATCGCACCTTTCGGCTTGTTCTGTTTTGCGGTTGCCACGGGGGACTTTTGGTCCTGCGGGCAGCAGCGGCCCGGGCCCCTTCGCCCGGATAATTGTGACCCTACTCACAATGCTCATTGGGTACAACCACCGCCACGGATTCTGAGCATAATGCCCTAACGCGGCCATCATCACCGTGCTAATGTTGCGCAGTATGCAAGCTTTGGATGGCACAGACACCCGGCTGCTCTCGGCCATGGCGAAGGATCCGCGGGGCACCGTGGTGGCCTTGGCACAGAAGCTCGGCTTGTCCAGGAACACAGTCCAGGCCAGGATGGCCCAGCTCGAGAAGAAGCACGCTTTCCTGTCGTTTGAGCGGCGCATCAATCCGACAGCCCTCGGCTACCCGCTCCTCGCCTTCATTTCGGTCCATGTCCAGCAGCAGAAGCTGGGCCGGCTGGCAGAGGAACTCGCCGAAATCCCCGAAATCCTCGAAGGGCACGGCCTGACCGGTTCGGCCGATCTGCTGCTGCGCGTGGTGGCCCTCGATGCCGAGGACCTCTTCCGCATCAACGGCAAAATCCTGGCGTGCGACGGCGTTGAACGCACCGATACCGCCTTGGCCATGCAGGAGATGATCCCGTTCCGGATGCAGCCGCTGCTGCGCAAAACCGGCGGCTGACCGGGCCTTTCCCCCGCCACCGCCGTTTGCCCCGCCGCCCCGGAATGCGGTTTGATTCAAACGGACCGCCGGGGCGAACCGCGGTTCAAGGCATTGGCGGCGCAGGCGGCCGGAAAGGCGAACCATCGTGAGCACTCCCCAGGACCCACAACTGCCCCCGCGGAACCCCGACGGCACTCCAGTGCCACCGCCCCCGGCCGCTCCCCCGCAGTTCGGAGGACCCCAGTTCGGAGCGCCACAGTTCGGAGGGCCCCAGTTCGGACCGCCGCAGCAGGGCCAGCCCGGGTATGGCCAGCCTCCCTACGGACAGCCGACCCCGCCCCAGTATGGACAGCCGGGCCAGCAGCCTTACGGCCAGACCCCGCATGGTCAGCCGCCGCATGGTCAGACCCAGTACAGCCAGCCTCCTTACGGCCAGCAACAGTACGACGGCGGCCAGTACGGCCAGCAGTTCGGCCAGCCTGCCGCTCCGGCACCGAAAAACCGCAAGACCTTGTGGATCCTGCTCGGCGTGATTGCCGCCGTGCTGGTGCTGGTCGTAGTCGGCGTCATCCTGTTGGTCGGCCTGGTGGGCAATGCCACCAACAAGGCCAAGGGCCAGGCCGAGGAGTTCACCAAGCTCCTGGTGAACGGCGAAACCGAGGAAGCCTACGACCGCTTCCTCTCGGACGCCTTGAAGGCGGACCTCACCAAGGCCAGCTTCGTCCGCGGCATCAACGGCCTGGACCTGGACAGTGACTGCAAGGCTGCCTTCAACTCGGTCGAGGCCCAGTCGAACAACGGCAGCAATGAAGCCGAGGTGTCCGGCACCTTGGATTGCAGCGGCCGGATCATCGAGCTCCGTTACGGCTTCGTGGGCAGCGAGCTGAAGATGGATGCCATCCGGGTGAAACCCCGCAAATAGCCACAGCCAACACGCCGAAGCCCTCCTGCAGCTGACTGCAGGAGGGCTTCGGCGTTTCCGATAGCAGGACTATCAGGAGAGGCTCAGTGGTCCACCGCTTTCTCGGCACCGACGCCGGTAAGCGAGCGGACTTCCATCTCCGCCTGCTTGGCGGCGTCCTCCTTGCGCTTGTCCAGGACCGTTCCAAGCCAACCGAGGAAGAAGGCGAGCGGGATGGACACGATGCCGGGGTTGCTCAGCGGGAAGATCGCGAAGTTCGCGCCTTGGATCATGGAGGTCTTGGCTCCGGAGACAACGGGCGAGAACGCAATCAGGATGATCGCCGAGGCAAGGCCGCCGTACATGCTCCATACCGCGCCTTGGGTGGTGAACTTCCGCCAGAACAGCGAGTACACGATCGTGGGCAGGTTCGCCGAGGCGGCCACGGCGAAGGCGAGCGCCACCAGGAAGGCAACGTTCTGGCCGTTGGCGAAGATGCCGCCCAGGATCGCCAGGACGCCGATCACCACCACGGTGCGCCGGGCCACCTTGACCTCGGTACCGGCGTCGGCCTGGCCCTTGGCGATCACGTTCGCGTAGATGTCATGCGCGAAGGAGGCCGCGGCGGTGATGGTCAGGCCGGCCACCACGGCGAGGATCGTGGCGAAGGCGACCGCGGAGATGAAGCCCAGCAGCAGCGGGCCGCCCAGGTGGAAGGCCAGCAGCGGGGCGGCGGAGTTGACGCCGCCGGGAGCGCCCTTGATGGTGTCCGCACCGACCAGCGCTGCGGCACCGTAGCCGAGCACCAGGGTGAACAGGTAGAACAGGCCGATCAGCCAGATGGACCAGACCACGGACTTGCGGGCTTCCTTGGCCGTGGGCACGGTGTAGAAGCGCATCAGCACGTGCGGCAGGGCTGCGGTGCCGAGGACCAACGCCAGGCCCAGGGACATGAAGTCCAGCTTGGTGGTTTCGCTCTTGCCGTATTGCAGGCCGGGGTTGAGGACGTTGGGGTTGTTGGCGGCTTCGGCGGCGGAGCCGAGCAGGTTCGACAGGTTGAAGCCGTAAATGGAGAGCACCCACAGGGTCATGACGGCAGCGCCGCAGATCAGCAGGACTGCCTTGATGATCTGCACCCAGGTGGTGCCCTTCATGCCGCCGATCAGCACGTACATGATCATGAGGGCGCCGACGACGATGATCACCAATGCTTGTCCACCCCAGTCGCTGATGCCCAGCAGGAGCGAGATGAGGCTGCCGGCGCCGGCCATCTGGGCGAGCAGGTAGAAGAAGCAGACAGCGAGTGTGGACAGGGCCGCGGCGATGCGGACCGGCCGCTGACGAAGCCGGAAGGACAGCACATCGGCCATCGTGAACTTACCGGTGTTGCGCAGCAGCTCGGCCACCAGGAGCAGCGCTACGAGCCAGGCCACCAGGAAGCCGATGGAGTACAGGAAGCCGTCGTAGCCGTTGATGGCGATGGCACCGGTGATGCCGAGGAACGATGCCGCCGAAAGGTAGTCGCCGGCGATAGCTGTGCCGTTCTGCGATCCGGTGAAGGAACGGCCGGCGGCGTAGTAGTCGGCGGCCGTCTTGTTGTTCCGGCTGGCACGGAAGACGATCACCATGGTGACCAAGACGAACAGGGCGAAGATGCCCATGTTCAGCAGGGTGGTGTCCTTCAGCGCGGCCACGTTGACCGCGGGAACCGAGGCGAAAACCGTGGCGCTCACTGGCGGACCCCCTTGACCGGCTGGCCGTGCGTATCGAATTCGTGGCCTTCGATTTCGTTGCGGATCTCCGCGGCGATCGGATCAAGCCGGCGGTTGGAGTAGCTCACATACCAGGCCGTGATCCCGAAGGTGGTGGCGAACTGGAGCAGGCCGAGCACCAGGCCCACGTTGATGTTGCCCCACAGCTTGGTGGACATGAATCCCACGGCGTAGTCGGCCAGCAGCACGTAGCCGAAGTACCACAGCAGGAAGGCGACGGCCATCGGGAAGACGAAACTGCGGTGCCGCCGGCGCAGTTCGCGGAATTGTTCGGTTTGCTGCACTTGCTGGAAATCCACGGACTGCGTTGCGTCCGCCGGCTGGGCCTCATTACCCATGGTTTCCTCCTGGATTGACGTCTCCACAACGGGTCCCGCCATCGGGTCGTGTGATTGGAATCACTATTCAACGGAGGAGGCGGGCCTTCCAGAGTTACGCGCCGCGGCGTCGCCCAACGGGCACGATGGTGCGGTGAACGGCATCGCCGCAGTGCCCCGGCGGGCCGGGCCGCACGGTTCGCTACTCTTGCTCCATGCCCGATTCCCCGCTCCTGACCGCCGCCGCGATCGCCGTCATCGTCCTGGCGGTGGCGGCCGCGGTCGGCGTCGGCCTCATGGTGATCCGCTCCTTCCGGGACCTGGGCACGGACGCCGAGCGGGCCACCTACAAGACCCTGCACGCGGCGTCGCGGGCCGGCGCCCACCTGCGCACGGGGCTGCAGCCGGCGGGCGCGGCGAAGGCCAGCCGGCAACTCCGCCTGCTGCTGGGCTGCGACGCCCTCGCGATCACCGACGTGGACACGGTGCTGGCCTGGGACGGTGCCGCGGAGGAACTGAAGCCGCAGCTGATGGCCCTGGCCGCGCCGGTGCTTGCGGACGGCAGGACCGTGCTGCTGGACGCGTCGCCGTCGCTGAAGGCCGTCATCGCCCCGATCCGGGCGGACAACCGGGTGGCGGGCTGCGTTGCCGCGCTCGCCCCGCACGCCGGTGCCGGCTTGGTGCGCGCCACCAGCGAACTGGCCGGGTGGGTGGCCACCCAGGTGGAGCTCGCCGAGCTGGATGCCTCCCGCACGCTCCTGATGGAGGCCGAGGTCCGTGCGCTCCGGGCACAGATCAGCCCGCATTTCATTTACAACTCGCTCAACGCGATCGCCTCGTTCATCAACACCGATCCGGCCCGCGCCCGTGAACTGGTGGTGGAGTTCGCCGATTTCACCCGCTACTCCTTCCGGCGGCACGGCGACTTCACCACGCTGGCCGAGGAACTGCGCAGCATCGACCGCTACCTGCTCCTGGAACGGGCCCGCTTCGGCGAGCGCGTGCAGGTCAACCTGCAGATCGCTCCCGAGGTCCTGAGCACCGTCATTCCGTTCCTGAGCCTGCAGCCCCTGGTGGAGAACGCGGTGCGGCACGGACTGGAAGCCAAGGAAGGGCCCGGGCATATCACCATCCGCGCCTACGATTCCGGCGCGTACGCGGAAGTCACGGTGGAGGACGACGGCGTCGGGATGGACCCGGAACACCTGCGTTCCGTGCTGGCCGGCCATGCCGACGGCGAACACGTGGGCCTGCGCAACGTGGACGCACGGCTGCGCCAGGTGTACGGCGACGAGCACGGCCTGGTCATCGAAACCGCTCCCGGCGAAGGAACGCTGATCACCCTGCGGGTGCCCAAATCCCAGCCGAAGCACGATGCCTGATCGCCGTTTCCGGAGGGTTAAGCTGCTGTCATGATCAACGTCCTCGTCGCCGACGACGAGCTCCCCGCTGTTGAAGAACTCGCCTTCCTGCTGGGCAAGGATGAGCGGGTGGGCACCATCCACCGCGCCTCCTCCGGTTCCGAAGCCCTTCGCGTGCTCGAAAACGAAGCCGTGGACGTCGCGTTCCTGGACATCCACATGCCCGCCCTCTCCGGCCTGGACATCGCCCGGGCCATTTCGCGCATTCCGGTACCGCCCGCCGTCGTGTTCGTCACCGCGGACGAAGACTGTGCGCTGGAGGCCTTCGAACTGGCCGCCGTCGACTACTTGCTCAAGCCTGTGCGTGCCGAAAGGCTCGCCCGCTCGCTCGGACGGGTCAGCGAGCTGATCCGCGACGGCAACACGGCCCCGGAGATGATCACCGTGGACCAAGGCGGCACCACCCGGATGATCCGGCGCGACGACGTCAGCTACGTCCAGGCCCAAGGCGACTACGCCCGCCTCCACACTGCCGACTCCAGCTACCTCATCCGGGTCCCGTTGAGCGACCTCGAGCAGCAATGGGCCGAGGCCGGGTTCATCCGCATCCACCGCTCCTACTTGATCTCCCTGAACCATGTGGAGCACCTGAAACTCGGTGCCGCGCATCCCAGCGTCACGGTGGCCGGTGCCGGGCTGCCGATCAGCCGCCGGCACCTGCCCTCGGTCAGGGACAAGCTCGAAGCCACTCGGATTCGGCCGCAGGGATGACCAGGGTCCGTGTCACCGCCCCGCAGTCCGCCGGACGGCGCCCGGGCGGGTACCTCTCCGGCAGGGACGGCTTCGCGGGCGGGCGCGATGCCGCCGTCGACTCCGAGGTCGGCCGCCTGTATGTCCGTTCGCTGATCCGGTCCCAGCTGCGCCTGGCGATCGTGGTGGCGGCCGGATTCCTCCTGGTGCTGGCGGCATGCGGGCTCATGGTGGCCCTGGTCCCGGACCTGGCGCGGCTGAGGCTGCTGGGCATCCCGGTGAACTGGCTGATCCTGGGGGCCGGGCTGTATCCGGTGATCGGGCTGGCCGCCTGGCTCTACAACCGTTCCGCCGCCCGGAATGAGGCCCGGTACCGGGAGCTGGTGGACGAACGGTGAGCCCCCCGGTCGGCCTCGCGGCGTTCCTCGTGGTGGTGATCGCGACGGCGGTCGTCGGCTTCTACGGGCTGCGCATCTCGCGCACCACCGGCGATTTCTATGTCGCCTCCCGCACGGTCCCGCCGTGGTGGAACGCGTCCGCGATCGGCGGCGAGTACCTGTCCGCGGCGAGCTTCCTGGGCGTCGCCGGCCTGATCCTGCTCTCCGGCACGGACGCCCTCTGGTTCCCGGTGGGCTACACGGCCGGCTACCTGATGCTGCTGCTGTTCGTGGCCGCTCCCCTGCGCCGTTCCGGCGCCTACACCATTCCGGACTTCACCGAGGCCCGCCTGGAATCCAAAGCCGTGCGCCGGGTGACCAGCCTGGTGGTGGTGGCGGTGGGCTGGCTGTACATCGTGCCGCAGTTGCACGGTGCGGGGCTCACCATCCGGATCAGCACAGGACTGCCGTCCTGGGTGGGGGCGTTGGCGGTGGTCGTGGTGGTGTACCTGACGGTGGCTGCCGGCGGCATGCGATCCATCACCTTCGTCCAGGCCTTCCAGTACTGGCTCAAGCTCACGGCCCTCGCCGTCCCGGTGGTCTTCCTGCTCCTGCACCAGAGCGGCGGGACGGCCATCCCGGTTCCGGAAGCCGTGAATCCAACAGGGCTGCCCGCGGCCGGCGGCTACCAGACCGTCTCGCTTCTGGTGGCGCTGCTTTTTGGAACGCTGGGCCTGCCCCATGTGCTGGTCCGCTTCTACACCAACCCGGACGGCCGTTCTGCACGGCGGACCACCCTGATCGTGCTGGGCCTGCTGTCCGTCTTCTATTTGTTCCCGACGGCGGCCGGGCTGCTGGGGCGCATGTACGCCCCCGAGCTTGCCCGTGGCGGCCGCTCGGACGCCCTCGTGCTGCTGTTGCCGGGAGAGCTGGTGGGCGGCACCGTCGGAGAGCTCCTTTCGGCTTTGGTGGTGGCCGGCGCCTTCGCAGCGTTCCTGTCCACCACGTCCGGGCTCATGGTGTCGCTGGCCGGCGTCATCAGCCAGGACCTCCTGGGCGGCAACGTCCGCGGCTTCCGCATCGCGGCCCTGCTGGCCGCCGTCGTCCCCTTGGTTTTCGCCCTGGTGACGGACTCGCTGGGCCTGGCCGGAAGCGTGGGCCTGGTGTTCGCGTTCACGGCCTCGACCATCTGCCCGGTGCTGCTCCTGGGCATCTGGTGGCGGGGCCTGAGCGACGCGGGCGCGATCGCCGGGATGCTCACCGGCGCCGTGCTATGCGGCGGCGCCATGGTGGCGGCCACGCTGTTGGGCAGCGGCACCGCGCCGGCCTGGCTCGCCCAGCCCGCGGCCTGGACGGTTCCTGCGGCGTTCGCCGTCATGGTCCTGGTGTCCTTGGCCACCAGGCAGCGGATTCCCGGCACGGTCACCCGGGTCATGACCCGCCTGCACGTTCCGGAGCGTCCGCTCGCGGACGGACGCTAGGAAACCCTCGCGGGCGGCGTCCGGAAGGCGGACAATAGCGGCATGTCCCCCAGGGATGAAGCAGCCCCCGACGGCGACGCCGGAGTTCCGCCGTCAGCTACGCCGGCCGCGGTGCGCGCCCAGCTCCTCGCCACCGAGCACTGGAGCCTGCTGGCCTCGCGCAGCACCACGCAGGGCGAAGTGCTGACCCGGATCAGCATGTTCCTCACGTTCACCTCGGCGAGCCTGCTCAGCGCGGCGCTCGTGGGCCAGGCAACCAGGTTTTCCGACACCTTCATCACCTTCGGCATCGTGGTGCTGTGCATCGACCTGGCGATCGGCCTGCTCACCCAGATCCGGGTCATGAACGTGGGCATGGAGGACCTGATGTACGTCATCGCGATGAACCGGCTCCGCGCGGCGTACGTCGAGCTCGACCCCGGCCTGGCCCGGTACCTGATGGCCGAATACCATGACGACGAAGCCGGCTCCATGAAGACCTATGACTTCCTGGGCGGCAGTACGACGTTCCGGCATGTCGCCGGGAGCAGCATGACGTTCATCACCGCGGTCAATGCCGCCCTCATCGCCTTGCTGCTGGGGACGGTGCTCGTCCTTCCGGGCGTCCCCTTGCCGTTGGCGATACCGTTGGCCGCAGTCGGCGGCCTGGCGTTCGCCGGGTGGTCGCTGGCACAGGGTTACCGCAGGTACAGCGCCACGTGGCGGAACTTCACGCCCCTGTCCCCCACGCCGCCGGAAGGCGCTTAGTCGATGGCGGCCATCAGCTCGACCACGCGGTCCAGGAACGCATCCACCTGGGCTTCTTCGTAGCCTTCGGGGCCCTTGGCCGCACGGAAGGCAGCGCGCCGGACGTTGTCCACGCTCAACGGCTGGTCCTGTTCGAGGTAGCCGATCAGCTGTTCGCAGAGGGCATCGACGTCGGCCACATCGTAGCTGCGGACCCGCTTCTTCTCGGGGCGGCGGAACCGCTGCCCCGCGGGCCGGTGCAGGCGGGCCCGCAACACGCCGGACAGCCGGCCGATCTGGCGCAGCCAGGCTTCTTCGCCTTCGGCCTCGATCAGTTCGTCCCGCTCGCGGCGGGCAAAGGCATCCTCCAGCCGGTCCAGGGCCGCGTCCACCACAGCGGCGTCATACCCGCCCTTCACCGCGTCGAAGGCAACGGTGCGGACATCCTTGCTGCCCATCTTCACCTCAGCGGCCGCGGGGTCCTCGAAGGACACCCGGGCCCGCTGGAAGAACTGGTCCACCTGCTTGGCGTTGTACCCGTACTTGTTGCGTTCCACGCGCTCGAAGGCCGCGGGAATCTGGCGACGAACATCCATTGCCACTGTTGTCCCTCCGGATTGTTGTCAGGCGCCGCTCAGCAGCGCGAAAAGAATGAACGCCACCGGGGCGGCAAAAACGATCGAGTCCAGTCGGTCCATGACGCCGCCATGCCCGGGCAGGATGCTGCTCATGTCCTTGACCCCGAGCTCGCGCTTGACCATGGATTCGGCGAGGTCGCCGGCGGTGGCAGCGGCGACCATTCCGACCGCGAGCACCACCCCCACCCACCACGGGCGGCCCAGGAGGAAAATGCTGGCCAGGATACCGATCAGCATGGCCCCGCCCACGGAGCCGGCGAAGCCTTCCCAGCTCTTCTTCGGGCTGATCTTCGGCGCCATCGGGTGCTTGCCGTACAGGGCGCCCACGAGATAGCCGAAAGTATCGTTCGAAACGACCAGGAGCAGCATGACGGCGATCTGCCAGGCACCCTCGGGGATCTGGCCACCCGGCCAAGGCCCCGCCGTCGTCGCTCCTCCGGTGGCGTGCAGCGGAAGCACGGCGAAGCTGATCAGGAACGGCACCCAGGCGAGCGTGAAGACGCCGGCGAAGATGCTGCGCGGGGCGCCCGCAGCGCTCTCCAGGGATCGCCACAGCAGAACGGCGCCGCAGCTGAGCAGGAACGCGAAGAGCAGGCTCTCAAGTCCGCCGAAATATGCGGCAAAGGGCATGGCGACCGTGCCGGTCAGGACCGGCACGACGGGCAGCCGGGTTCCGCCGTGGGCGTCCAGCGCCCGGAAGATCTCCCAGACGCCGAGCGCCGCGAACGCGGTTGTGACCAGCACGAAGCCCAGCGGCAGGAACAGCAACCCGCCCAGGACCATCACCAACAGGAAAAGCCCGACGCCGATGGCCGCCGGGAGGTTCCGGCCTGCCTTCGGCGTCGGGTTGCCGCTTTTCCGCCTGGCGCGGGAGGTACCGTGCGCGGGCGCTGGCTCAGCCTGGCTCATCAGACCTCGAGGAGCTCGGCTTCCTTGCGCTTGAGCAGTTCGTCGATGGCATCGACGTGTGCCTTGGTGATGCCGTCCAGTTCCTTCTCGGCGCGCGAGCCTTCGTCCTCGCCGGCTTCGCCGTCCTTGACGAGCTTGTCCAGGGAGTCCTTGGCCTTGCGGCGGATGCTGCGGATGGAGACCTTGGCGTCTTCGCCCTTGCCCTTGACGATCTTGACGTATTCCTTGCGGCGTTCCTGGGTCAGCTCGGGGATGACCACGCGGATCACGTTGCCGTCGTTGGACGGGTTGGCGCCCACCTCGGAATCGCTCAGCGCCTTTTCGATGTCCCGCAGGGCGGTCTTGTCGTAAGGGGTGATCAGGATGGTGCGGGCGTCCGGCACAGCGAAGGAGGCCAGCTGCTGCAGCGGCGTCGGGGTGCCGTAGTACTCCACGATCACCTTGCTGTAGAGGGCCGGGTTGGCACGACCGGTACGGACCGAAGCGAAGTCCTCCTTGGCTACCTCGACCGCCTTGTCCATCTTTTCCCCGGCTTCGAGCAAGGTTTCTTCGATCACGGTTTCTCCTCAGATGTAGTCGCATCCCGTTTCACCGGGTGCACAGTAAAGTCCGCCCCGGAGGGCGGATGGTCCTAAAGGTATCCTAGCCGTTGCTAGGGGGTGACGAGCGTTCCGAGCTTCTCGCCGAGGATCGCCCGGGTGACGTTGCCTTCGCCTTCCATGCCGAAGACCACCATGGAGAGCTTGTTGTCCTTGCACATGGTCATGGCGGTCTGGTCCATGACGCGGATGTCGCGGCGCAGGGCGTCATCGTAGCTGAGCGTCTCCAGCTTTTCGGCGGAGGGGTCCTTCTTGGGGTCGGCGGTGTAGACGCCGTCCACGCCGCTCTTGGCCATCAGCACGACGTCGGCACGCACCTCGAGTGCGCGCTGCGCGGCAACGGTGTCGGTGGAGAAGTACGGCAGGCCGGCGCCGGCACCGAAGATCACCACGCGGTCCTTTTCCATGTGGCGGATGGCGCGGCGCGGGATGTAGGCCTCGGCCACCTGCGCCATGGAGATCGCGGACTGGACGCGGGTGTCCACGCCGGCCTGCTCCAGGAAGTCCTGCAGGGCCAGGCTGTTCATCACGGTGCCGAGCATGCCCATGTAGTCGGCGCGGGAGCGGTCCATGCCGCTCTGCGAGAGTTCGGCGCCGCGGAAGAAGTTGCCGCCACCGACCACGACGGCGATTTCCACCTGGGAGACGGCTGCCGCGATCTGCTTGGCGATGGAGCGGATGGTCTCAGGGTCCACACCGAGCTTGCCGCCGCCGAAGACCTCACCGGACAGCTTCAGGAGTACGCGGCGCTTGGTCTTCTCGGGCTGGGTTGCTGTGTTCTCGGATTCCATGATGCCTTCCCGTTGGTGGACTCTGGCTAGATTATCTTGCTGGGTGCCGGGGCAGAAAGCGGCCCGGCGGGCGCAGGCGGCTTGCTTGCCGCATGCTGCGAGGCGCATGCAAAAGGGGCGGCCACCGAAGTGACCACCCCTTTGTTGCGTGCGACTAGTTGCCGACGCGGAAACGTGCGACGGCGGTTGCCTTGACGCCGGCCTCTTCGAGGACCTGGGCAACGGTCTTCTTGGAGTCCTTGGCGAATGCCTGGTCCAGGAGGACTTCACCCTTGTAGAAGCCGGTCACGCGGCCTTCCACGATCTTCGGCAGGGCGGCTTCCGGCTTGCCTTCGGCCTTGGCGGTCTCTTCGGCGATGCGGCGCTCGGACTCGACCAGCTCAGCCGGAACATCTTCGCGGGTGAGGTAGTTCGGGGCCATGGCGGCAACGTGGACGGCGACGTCGTGTGCGGCGGTGGCAGCGGCTTCGCCTTCACCGTCGACAGCGAACAGGACGCCGACCTGGGCCGGGAGGTCCTTGGAGGTCTTGTGCAGGTAAGCGTCAACCGTGGCGCCTTCGATGCGGGCGATGCGGCGGACGGCGACCTTCTCGCCGAGAACGGCGCCTTCTTCGACGACGACCTCGGACAGCGGCTTGCCGTCGACGTCGACTGCCAGGAGGGTTTCGAGGTCGGCAGCGCCGGACTCGACAGCCACGGCCAGGACCTTGTCGGCCAGCTGGATGAACTTGTCAGCCTTGGCAACGAAGTCGGTTTCGCAGTTGACTTCGACCATCACGCCGACGTTGCCGGTGACCTTGGCGGCAACCAGGCCTTCAGCGGTGGCGCGGCCTTCACGCTTCGTAGCGCCCTTGAGGCCCTTGATGCGGATGATTTCAATGGCCTTCTCGGCGTCGCCGTTGGCTTCGTCAAGAGCCTTCTTGACATCCATCATGCCGGCGCCGGTGCGCTCGCGCAGGGCCTTGATGTCTGCAGCAGTGTAGTTCGCCATGTGAACCCCTCTGTCTAGAAATTTATGTGTTTACGGACTGACAGGACGGCAGCCCGACTGGCGGGCCACCATCCTGTCAGTAGCTCCCGATGCCTTTGGGGGCTACGGGAAAGTCCGGATTTACTTTGCTTCTTCGCCGGCAGCGGCTTCGGCAGCCGGTGCCTCTTCAGCAGCAGCGGCTTCAGCCTTGCTGCCTTCGAGGAGCTCGCGCTCCCACTCAGCCAGCGGCTCTTCCGGAGCTTCTGCAGCACCGGTAGCGCGCTGGTTGCGGGCGATAAGGCCCTCTGCGACAGCGTCGGCAACAACGCGGGTCAGCAGGTTCACGGAGCGGATGGCGTCGTCGTTGCCCGGGATCGGGAAGTCGACTTCGTCGGGATCGCAGTTGGTGTCCAGGATGGCAACAACCGGGATGCCGAGCTTCTTGGCTTCGTCAACGGCGAGGTGTTCCTTCTTGGTGTCGACAACCCAGAGCAGGGACGGGGTCTTGCTCAGGTTGCGGATACCGCCGAGGTTGGCCTCGAGCTTGGTCAGTTCGCGCTTGAGGAGCAGGAGTTCCTTCTTGGTGTAGCCGGAGCCGGCGACATCCTCGAAGTTGATCTCTTCCAGTTCCTTCATGCGCTGGATGCGCTTGGCAACGGTGGAGAAGTTGGTGAGCATACCGCCCAGCCAGCGCTGGTTGACGTAGGGCTGGCCAACGCGGGTGGCCTGCTCTGCGATTGCTTCCTGGGCCTGCTTCTTGGTGCCGACGAACAGCACGGTGCCGCCGTGGGCCACAGTGGCCTTGACGAACTCGAAAGCGCGGTCGATGTAGGACAGCGACTGCTGCAGGTCGATGATGTAGATGCCGTTGCGCTCGGTGAAGATGAAGCGCTTCATCTTCGGGTTCCAACGACGGGTCTGGTGTCCAAAGTGGACGCCGCTGTCAAGCAGCTGGCGCATGGTTACGACGGGCATGCCGACGCTCCTTCCGGCAGGTCATTCATGAGAGAGCCTCGCGGGCTGCTCTTACCCTGCCACTAGTTGACGGTTGATTAGCGGGCCCGGACGGGCCCTAACTCCTGGCATCCCTTGCACCCCTCATCCGGACGATGACGCCGGACCGCAAGAGGCACAATCCTCCGCAGCATGGATCCACCAGGGATCTGGAATTGGAGGGCTGGATACGCGTAGTCAGCTTGAGGCCCCCGCGCGGCTGAATGAGCCACGATCCTGAAACAGCTTGAGGGCACGGCAAACTGCACTCCCAAGTGTACTACAGCCGCCGCCTTCCACCGTGCGCCCTTCGCGTGCCTGCCGCATCGGAAAAAGACCCCACGGTTTTCCACATACGGACGTTGACGGCTACCAGCAGGCCGCCCGGGAACCGGACGCTGGTGGGCATGAAACTCAAGTCCTTCATGATCGCATTGTTGCTCGCCGGAACGCTCGCCGCTCCGGCCGGCGCGGCACCGGCGGCGCCCGCTTCGGAGGTGTCCGTCCGGCCGTCCTGGAGTTGGCCGCTCTCCCCCACGCCCGCCGTCGTGCGGCCCTTTGATCCGCCGCCCAAGCCATGGCTGAGCGGGCACCGCGGCGTGGATCTGCAGGCAGCCGCCGACGGCGTTTCCGTCACCTCGCCTGCCGACGGCGTGGTGTCCTTCGTGGGCGTGGTGGTGGACCGCCCGGTGATCACGATCGACCACGGGGACGGGCTGCGGAGCAGCTTTGAACCGGTGCGCAGCGGGCTCCGCCAAGGCTCCGCCGTAACGAAAGGCCAGGAGATCGGTGTCCTGTTGCCCGGCCATTGCGGACAGCTGCCGTGCGTGCACTGGGGCGTGCGGCGCGGCGAGGAGTACGTCGATCCCCTGGCCTTCGTGATGGACCTGCGGCCGTCGGTATTGCTCCCGCTCAGGGGCCCCTGAGGCCCCGGCGGTCTAGACGATGGCCGAGATGCCGGTGATGGCGCGGCCGGTGACGAGGGTGTTGATCTCGTAGGTGCCTTCGTAGGAATAGATCGCCTCGGCGTCGGCGAAGATCTTGGCCATCTCGTAGTCGGTGACGATGCCGTTGCCGCCCAGGAGGCTCCGGCCGATGGCCACGCTTTCCCGCATGCGGTCCGTGGTGAAGGCCTTGGCCAGGGCCGATTGCTCGTCCTTGGCCGCACCGGCGTCTTCGAGCTGCGCCAGGCGGACCATCATGCCCATGGAGCTGACGGCGTTGCCGAGGATCTGCACCAGCTGCTGCTGGACCAGCTGGAAGGAAGCCAGCGGGCGGCCGAACTGCATCCGCTCAACGGCGTAACGGCGGGCGACGTCGAAAGCGGCGAGCTGCTGGCCGACAGCCTGCCAGGCGACCGCCAGGCGGGTGACTTTAAGGACCTTGTTGGTGTCGCGGAAGCTGTTGCCGTTGGCCAGCTTGAAGAAGTCCGGAACCACCACGTTGTCCAGGACGATGTCGGCGTTCTGGACGGTGCGCAGGGAGATCTTGTTTTCGATCTTGCTCGCCGAATAACCCGGGAGCTTCGTGTCCACGAGGAAGGCCTTCACCTGGTTGTCGGCGACGTCACGGGCGTAGATGACCACCCAGTCGGAGAAGGTGGCGTTGCCGATCCAGCGCTTGGCGCCGTTGAGGATCCAGGTGTCGCCGTCGCGCTGCGCCGTGGCCCTGGTGCCGCCGGCCACATCGGAGCCGCCGAGCGGTTCAGTCAGGCCGAAGGCGCCGATCTTCTTCATGGCGTAGATGTCCGGCAGCCAGGCGTCCTGCTGCTCCTGCGAGGCCAGGGCTTCGATCGAGCCGGTGAAGAGTCCGTCGTGAACGCCCATGAAGGTGGCGATCGAGGTGTCGGCCCGGGTGACCTCGGCATGCACCAAGCCGGCGAAGAGGTTCGAGAAGCCTTGGCGGCGCACCGGGCTCACCAGGTCGATCTCGGCGAGCTTGGGAATCAGCTCCATCGGGAACTCGCCGCGGTTCCAGCAGTCGACGGCGATCGGCTTGACCTCGCGGGCCAGGAAGTCACGGATTTCGGAGAGCCGGTCCCGCTCCTTTTCGGTAAGCAGCTGCTCGAAACCGTAGAAGTCGCCGTCGGCGTAAGGAAGGTTGTCTGGATCGATGGCGGTCGTCTTGGACATGCGGGCTCCTCCATTGGTGCGGCGCAAGTTCCCGGCGCCTTCGGGCAGCCGGAGCTACTTGACGGTAAGTTACTGATGAGTAACATACCGCATCGGCCGGGACAAAGAAAGAACCCCCGGAGATCGATTGATCTCCGGGGGTTCCGTGGATGTAGGGCTACTCGGACTTGAACCGAGGACCTTAGGATTATGAGTCCCGCGCTCTAACCAGCTGAGCTATAGCCCCGTGACGGCGCCAGGCCGCTGCTGACCAGCGGGCTTCGGGCCGAAAGCACCCTAGCAATACTAGTAGCTAACCGTGGTGCCGTGTGCGTCACCGGCAGGCAGCCGCGGCTAGACCACCTTGTCTTCGTAGGACGCCCCGCGGTAGAGGTCCTCGAAGGTCTGCAGGGTGCCTTGGATGCTGTGCGGCTCCACCATGGAGCGGCTGGCCTTGCCCATCGCCTCGAGTTCCGCTTTGGGCAAGCGGACCAGCTCGGCGATGCGGGCGGCCAGTTCGCTGCTGTTTCCGGGCGTGAACAAGTAGCCGTTCTCGCCGTCGCGCACCAAGTGCGGCAGGGCCATGGCGTTGGCAAGCAGCACCGGAGTTGAGGCGGACATGGCCTCGAGCGTCACGAGGGACTGGAGCTCGGCGGTGCCGGGCATGCAGAAGATGTCGGCCTGGATGTAGGCCTTGCGGAGGTCCTCGTCGCTGGCCAGGCCCAGGAACTTCACGCGGCCCTGCAGGCCAAGGCGCGCCACCTGGGCTTCAAGTGCGGGGCGCACCTCTCCCCCGCCCACGATTTCCAGGTGGACATTCAGTTCTGACGGGGTCTTGGCAATGGCGTCGATCAGCACGTCCACGTGCTTCTCCTCGGCCAGGCGGCCGGCGAAGAGGACCGTGGGGTGCTCATGGGGCTCGATGGTTTCGCCCGGCTGCAGTTCATACGCTGCGGAATCAATGCCGTTGGACAGCGGCAGCACCTTGCGCAGGAAGGCGTGCTCGTGCATCGCCTTGGCGGCCAGCGGAGTGGGCGTGGTGACGACGTCGGCCTGGCCCATGACCTTGCCCATGTCCTTCCACGAGATGCGGCCGATGATGTCCTTGAACCACTGCGGGAACGGCAGGAAGGGGTTCAGGTTCTCCGGCATGAAATGGTTGGTGGCCACGATCCGCACGCCGCGCTTCACGGCCTCGTACAGGACGTGTTCGCCGATCATGTAGTGGCTCTGGATGTGCACGACGTCGGGCTGGACCTTGTCGAACAGCAGGCTGATTTCCTTCTTGATCTCCCAGGGGAAGCAGATCCGGAAGTACTCGTGCGTGGGAACGCCGTGCGAGCGGAGGCGGTGCACCGTGGCTTCGCTGCGGAATTCGGTGAAGCTCTTTCCCTTGTCCTGCCGGCAGGCCAGCACATGGACGTTGTGGCCGCGCCCCGTCATGCCCTTCGCGAGCCGGTACCCGAACTGTGCCGCACCGTTGACGTGCGGCGGATAGGTGTCAGCCGCGATCAGGATGGTGAGCGGTTTGCTGTTGCCGGGAATGGTCACGTGGAGAACTCCTGTTGGTCACGGTGTGAACACCACGGGAAGCTGTGCCTCGCGGTGCCTTCGCCGCATGCGCCGCCGGAATGTGGCGGTGCAGTGGTGAAGCTTGCCCTAGGCTTTCCGAGCGGCGGCCGCTTTGGCGTCCCGTTTCCGCTTGGTGACTTCCGGATGGTGCCGGCTCAGGGCAATAACCCCCACGATAGCAAGGAGAGCAGCCGCAGCCATGGCGATTGCGGTCACGGCGTGGACATCGGGACGAAGCTCACCAAGAATGGCGATTCCGATGGCGATTCCCACGATCGGATCGATCACCGTGAGGCCCGCGATGACCAGGTCAGGAGGCCCGCTGGAGTACGCACTCTGCACGAACCAGGAGCCCAGGCCGCCCGCGGCCGCGATGGCCACCACGGAGTAGGGCGAGACATTCAGCAGGAACTGGCCGTTGGGGTCCAGCAGGTGCTTGCCGATGATCCGGGTCAACACCGCCACGAAGCCGAACAGCACGCCGGCGCCGAGGATGTAGACGAAGGCGCTCATGCGGTGCTTGAACAGCACCGCCAGCGTCCCGAAGATGGCCACGGCCAGTGCCAGCAGCAGCACGATGGTCAGCTCGTCCTCGCCGCTGACGTGGTGGTTCTCCTGGGTGACAAAGACCGCCAGGAGCACAAAGAGCGCAGAACCGGTGACACAGGCGGCGATCGCCACCACGGTACCCCGGTTGATGGTGAGGCCCTGGTCCTTGGCGTTGACGATCGTGGTGATCACCAGCGCGATCGCGCCGATCGGCTGGACAACCGTCAGCGGTGCGCTGACGAGCGCGACGGCGTTCATCACCATTCCGGCGCACAACAGCAGGAGCCCCAGGACCCAGCGCGGGTTGCGCAGCAGCCGCAGGAAACCCTGCGAGCTGAGGGCAAGGCCGCCGGTGTCTGCCTTGACCGCGCTGCCTTGGCGCTGGGCGCCAATGGCAAGGCAGAAGGCGCCGAGCACAGCGAGAAGTACGGCGAACCAGACCATCAGCCGCGACCGCCGTCGTTCTTGCCGTTCTGCTCCCGCAGCTCACGGCCCTTGCGGCGGATGGCCCAGAAGTAGTTCCACGCTGCGATCCAGTGCCCCGCAAGGCCGAGGCCCAGGCAGATCCAGGCCGCCACGAAGCTGGCGTCCGCCAGCGGGAAGGACAGCTTGGAGAGCAGCAGCAACGGCGTGCCCAGCAGCAGGAAAGCCGTGCGGATCTTGCCGATCCGGCTGACCGGGAGGTCGGGGTGGTTGCGGAAGTAGAACAGCGACACGGAGCCGAGGACGACGTCCGGCACCACGAGCGCGGCGAGGTACCACCATTCGACGACGCCGGCGATCACCAGGGTGACGGCAACCGCGATGAGCGCCAGGCGGTCGGCGGCGGGGTCGAGGATGCGGCCGAGCCGCGAGGTCTGGTTGAAGCGCCGGGCAACATAGCCGTCGATCCAATCGGTGCTGCCCATGATGGCCAGGACCAGGACGGCGTAGCCGTATTCGCGGGCACCGAGGACGAGCCAGACGAACAGGGGAACGCCCATGAAGCGCAGCACGGTCAGGACGTTGGGAACGGTGAAGACCAGATCGTGGTCGATCTGCGGCTGGCCCGGGCGGGCGCCGGCGCCGATGAACTTCATCTGTCCCCTTGAATTCCGTTGCCTGGCGTGGCGGTGTGGTGTGGTTACTTCTTGAACAGCTTGCGCAGGCCCACGATGAGGACCGCGGCAGAGGCGAAGAAGGCCAGGATTTCCTTCCAGCGCCCGGCGACCCGTTCACCCAATCCGTCCGGCAGTTTGCCGCTGAGCTCTTCGGCGAGCTTGCGGCCGTCGTCGAGCTTGTCATTGGCAAGGTCCTGGAAGAACTTGCCCTGGGTTTTGAAATCGAGTTCGGAGCCGAGCTGGTCGCGGACGCCTGCCAGGTGCTCGCGGCGCTGCTGCAGGCGGCGCAGCAGTTCGTCCTTGCTTGGCGCGGGCGGCTCTTCGCGCTTGCGGGCCTCTTCCTTGGCCGCTGCTTCTTCCTTGGCCTTGCGGGCGGCCTCTTCCTTGGCGGCTTTCGCAGCCTTGAAGGCTTCCGATCCTGGATCAAGGATGCTGGCGTCGAAGTCCGAACCCTCCTTCAGGATCCCGAGATCGTGCTTCAGCCCGCGGATGGTTTCCGCCGGCAGCAAGGGCTGAGCCTTCTTGAACTTGAGGAAGGCCACCAGCAGCCCAATGAGGATGATCAGCAGGAAGGCCGCGGATACCAGCAGCGCAGCGAGCCAGCCGGGCATGATCGTGGCCAGGCCCAGAATCGCCGCCACAACGAGCGCGATCACCAGCAGGGACAGGAACACGAGAGCCACGCCCACGAAGGCACCGGCCATGCCGAGCTTGACGCCCTTGTCCTTGAGTTCAAGCTTTGCAAGATTGATTTCGTCGTTGAGCTGCCGCGGCACCAGCCGGCCGGCAAGCTTCAGAGTCCTCGGCAGTGCCCCGATTCCAGGGCCCATTCCGGGCTTGCCCCTGTGACGTCCGCTCATCAGTTCCCCGCCTTACTGCTCTCTACGTATCCGTCTCCGGTACCAAACCCGAGCCCCATATTCCGGCACCTGCCCCCAAAACTATCATTCAGCGTAATTCCGCTTTTCCGGCCCGCTCTCCGGCGTGGCTCCCGGAGCCCGGGAATGTCGGCGAAATACACGAAGAGATATGACCTTTCGCACATAGGATTGGTTTTCGTGACGACTCCCCCTGCCCCCGGTGACGCCCTCAGCCGACGCGAAAAGCTCCTGTACATCCTCCTGCTCGGGGCGCTCACCGCCCTCGGACCGTTCACGGTGGACTTGTATTTGCCCGCGTTTCCGGCGCTGGAGCAGCACTTCGGGGTCTCCGCGGCGGCGATCCAACTGACCCTGGCGGGCACGACGGTGGGCTTCGCGATCGGACAGCTCGTCGTCGGACCCTTCAGCGACAAGTTCGGCAGGCGCATGCCGCTGATCCTGGCCACGGCACTGCATATCGCGTCGTCCCTCGGCGCCGCGTTGTCCACGGACATCGGCATGCTGTCCATGTTCCGCGTCCTCATGGGCATCGGTGCCGCGGGCGGCGGCGTGGTGGCGATGGCTATGGTGCGGGACCTCTTCCACGGCTACGCGATGGTCCGGATGTTCTCCCGGATGTCGCTGGTCAACGGACTCGCGCCGATCCTCGCGCCGATCATCGGGTCACAGCTGCTGCTGGTCATGCCCTGGCCGGGCATCTTCTACTTCCTGGCCGCTTACGGGCTGCTGGTGATCATCGCCGCGGTGTTCCTCATCCGCGAGACCTACCCGCCTGAACTCCGGCAACAGGGAGGAACGACGGCGGCCCAGCGGTACCGCGCGGTGTTCAGCGACCGGATCTTCGTGGGCATGCTCCTGGTGGGCGGTTTCAACTTCGGCGGCCTGTTCGCCTACCTCTCCGCATCCACTTTCCTGTTCCAGCAGGTGTACTCCTTCTCGCCCCAGGAGTACGGGCTGCTGTTCGGCGTCAACTCACTGGGCATCGTGGCCGGCGTACAGATCAGCTCCCGCGTGATCAAGCACGTGGCCCCGCAATGGATCATGGCCGCCGCCACCGCCTTCATGCTGCTCATGGCCCTGCTCATCGTGCTCTTCGACGTGCTGCAGCTGGGCCTGTGGGGCGTGGTCATTCCGCTGTGGTTCTACATCCTGGCCACCGGCTTCATGTTCCCGTGCGTCCAAGTGGTAGCCCTCGCCAACCACGGAGCCCAGGCCGGCACCGCGGCTTCCCTGCTTGGCGCTTCCAACTTCATGATGGCCGGCATCGTGCCGCCGGTGGTCGGCGTGCTCGGCGTGGCCTCCGCGGCCCCGATGGGCGCCGTCCAGGCTGTCTGCATCGCCTGCTGCACCGCCGCGCTGTGGCTCATCGTCCGCCCGCGCACGGTTCCGTCGATCCACTAGGCCCGAAGCGAAGCAAGGACAGGTACGCGCCGGAGACTAGGCTTGAGCCATGGCCCGTTACCCCTTCGGCAAGCGCCCCGATTCCGGGCAACCGGACCGCAAGCGACCGCACCGCAACGGCCGGGGCCTGTTCCTCGGCGCGGTGCTTGGCGCCGTCGCGGGTTTCTTCCTGGGCCGCAACCTCGGCAACCCGGTCTTCGGCGCATTGATCGGCGCGGTGATCGTCTCCGCGCTGATGTACCGGGTCAACCCGGGCCCCTGGAAACGCGACTGACCCGGCCCTGAACACGGGCCTGTTGTGCTCCGGAGCCCGGCGATAAAGTTGAACTGTGCCCCGTTGGCAGGAAACCCACCCCGTTCCAGCGCCCTGGCAGCGGCAGGACGACGGAATCCTGCCACTGTGGTGGGAACGGCTGTGCTCAGTGACCAGCCCGCAGTCAGCCGCCCTCTACGCGGCCGGCCTGTTCACGGAGGACCGCCGGCGCCCTATCGCCCAGTGGTTCAACCCGGACTCGGGAGCGGCCCTCCTCGTGGCCCCGGAAACGTCCCCTGAATGGCCCGTGCAGCGTTTCGGGATCTTCTACGCGCCTCCTGGCAGCGGATTCACCCGTGTGCACTCCTCGCCGCACGAATGGCATCCCCGCGAACCCCGCACTCCCCCGACGGAAGACGAAGCCTTCCGTGCCGCCGTCGACGAAGCCGCCAGGTTCCTGCAGGTCGAAATGGACTTTGTCTGAGGCCCGCTTGGGACGCCTGAAACGAGACGGAAAACCGGACAGAAAAACAAAAAGACCCGCACCGCGTTTCCGCGGCACGGGCCTTGTGCGCTCCTCCGACTGGACTTGAACCAGTAACCCTTCGATTAACAGTCGAATGCTCTGCCAATTGAGCTACGGAGGAATGAAGCGGTTATGACTTTAGCAAAGGTCGGGCCACTTCGCGAAATCGGTGCCGAAGGCAGGGCCCGTTCCACCAAAATACCCTCCCGGGGTATGAAAAATGCCCCCGTTCCGGCGATTCGGAACGGGGGCATCGGGAGCTCCTCCGACTGGACTTGAACCAGTAACCCTTCGATTAACAGTCGAATGCTCTGCCAATTGAGCTACGGAGGAATGAAGCGGTTATGACTTTAGCAAAGCCCCGCCGGGAAACGAAATCGAGGCTTCCAGCGGTGCCTAAAGCTCGGCCCGGAGGGCCCTGCGCTGCATCTCGAGCTCCATCAGTTCACGGTTGAGCTGCTGGAATTCCTCAGGGTTGGCCGCCGCGTCCAGGCGCTGCAACCGGCCCATCTTGTCCGCCTTGATACGGGTGATCTGCAGTTCGAAGAGCCGCGCCAGGATGTCCCGGCAATAGCGCTGCATCGCCTCCGGGGTGCTCGCCGGCAGCGGTGTCACGGCCAGCTCGGACACCAGCCCGCGCAACGGTTCGGGCATCTCCTGACGGACAGCTTCCACCCAGGCCACGGGATCCGCCGCGCGGGCGAGCCCTGCGGCCCGGATCGCATCGTGCACCGCGGCATAGGCGGGAGTGACGAATCGGGAGATCTCAAAGCGGTCCCAGGCGGCCCCGGCCAGCACCGAGGGATCCTGCAGGACCACCTCAAGCGCCTGGCGCTCCATCGCTGCCACCGGATCCCGCGGATCGGGCCGCAGGAAGGCCGCTCCGGGGTCCGACGACGGCCCGGCGGCTCCCTGCCCCGGCCCGCCCTGCTGCGGGGCACCGGAGGCGTACTGGCCACCTCCGTGCGGGGTGCTTCCATGGCCGCCACCGGTATTGCCCGCCGCTTGGGCTTCGGCGCGTTTCCGGGCCCCGCCCACGGCGCGGCTGACGTCCTCGATGGGCATGCCGAGCCACCCGGCAAGTTCGCGCACATACGCCGGGCGCAGGCCGGAATCCCGGATCTGCGCCACCACCGGCGCGGCTTCGCGCAGGGCTGCCACCCGGCCTTCCACAGTGTCCAGGTTGTGTCTCTTCAGGGACGCCCGAATGGCGAATTCGAACAGGGGCTTGCGGGTGCTGATCAGTTCCCGCACCGCCGCGTCCCCGCGCGTTTGGCGAAGATCACAGGGATCCGCGCCGGTGGGTTCCACGGCCACATATGTCTGCGCAACGAACCTCTGGTCCTCCTCAAAGGCGCGCAACGCCGCCTTCTGACCCGCGGCGTCGCCGTCGAAGGTGAAGATGACCTCTCCCCCGCTGCCGTCGTCCGAGAGGAGGCGGCGGGCGATCTTGATGTGCTCGGCACCGAAAGCGGTGCCGCAGGTGGCCACCGCGGTGGCGATGCCGGAGAGGTGGCAGGCCATGACGTCCGTGTAGCCTTCCACGACCACGAGCTGCCGGTCTTTGGCGATGTTCCGCTTGGCGAGGTCGATGCCGTAGAGGACCTGGGATTTCTTGTAGAGCGTGGTCTCCGGTGTGTTGAGGTACTTGGGGCCCTGGTCGTCCTCGTAGAGCTTGCGCGCGCCGAAGCCGATGGTGTCTCCCGCGATGTCCCGGATGGGCCAGATGAGCCGGCCGCGGAAACGGTCGTAGATGCCGCGGTTGCCTTCGGAGAACATGCCGGTGAGCTTGAGCTCGGCATCCGTGAAGCCACGCCCGCGCAGGTGCTTGAGCAAGGAATCCCAGCCCTGCGGCGCGTAGCCGACCCCGAACTGCTCCGCAGCGGCCCGATCGAATCCCCGCCCGTGCAGGAAGGCACGTCCCTCGGCCGCACCGGGAGTCAGGAGCTGGGTGCGGAAGAACTCGTCCGCGATCTTGTGGGCATCCAGCAGACGCTGCCGCTTGCCGACTTCCTCCCGGCTGGGCCCGGAACCGCCGTCCTCGTACCGCAGCTCGTAACCGATGCGGGCCGCGAGCTTTTCCACGGCCTCGTGGAAGGAACTGTGATCCATTTTCTGGACGAAGGAGATGACGTCCCCGTCTTCGCCGCAGCCGAAGCAGTGGTAGCGGCCCACCTGGGGACGGACAGTGAAGGACGGCGAGCGCTCGTCATGGAAGGGGCACAGGCCCTTGTACGTTCCCAGGCCCGCGCCCTTCAAGGTCACGTAGCCGTCGACGACTTCCTTGATGTCCGTGCGCTGGCGTACCTCGTCGATATCCTCACGTTTGATCAAGCCAGCCACTGGACCATCCTAGTCCGAGCGGACTCACCAGAGCGACGGCAGGCTGCCCACCAGGCGCTCGTACATCGCCAGCGCGGAGGCATCCGTCAGGGACGCCACCTGGTCGATCACTACGCGGAGCCGCGCGGCGTCGTCGACGGCGTCACGCCAGTCCGCGGCGAACATCGGCTCCAGGTGCCGGTCACCGGTGGCGTTGAGCACGCCCACCAGGGCGTGCAGGACCTCGCGCTGCCGTTCGTAGACCGGTTGGCGGTGGTCGGTGGAGATGACGAAGGTGGTGGCCAGGCCCTTCATCACGGCGATCTCGGTGACGGTTTCTTCCGGGACCATGAGCTCGGCGGAAAAACGGGTGAGCCGTTCCGGCCCGAAATGCGCGCGGGTGGTTTCCAGGGCGCTCTGGCAGAAGCGGCCGATCAGCTGGCTGGTCATGTTCTTCAGGGCGGCCATGGACTTGCGGCTGCCGTCCGCTTCGCGGACCCAGACACTGGTGGCTTCGAGGCGGGCCAGGGCGGCGTCGATTTCGGCGGGCTCGTTGTGCGGCAGGTACCACTGGCGGGTGTAGCCCACCACACGGGCCCGGTGGTCCGGGTTGTCCAGCCATTTCAACTGGAAGTGGCCGGCCACGATCGCGTCCTCGACGTCATGCACCGAATAGGAGATGTCGTCGGCCAGGTCCATGACCTGCGCTTCGATGCAGGAGCGGTTGGCCGGGGCGCCTTCGCGCAGCCAGTTGAAGATGGGCAGGTCATCCTCGTAAGCACCGAACTTGCTGGTCCGGTGGCCGTGGATCACCGGGGCGTCCACGGCGGACCACGGATATTTCGACGCCGCGTCCAGGCTGGCGCGGGTCAGGTTCAGCCCGGCAGGTTCCCCGCCCGGGGTGAGCACCTTCGGTTCGAGCCGGGTCAACAGGCGCAGGGTCTGGGCGTTGCCTTCGAAGCCGCCGATGGCGTGGGCGAGCTCATTCAGTGCGGACTCTCCGTTGTGGCCGAACGGCGGGTGGCCGAGGTCGTGGCTGAGGCAGGCGGTGTCCACGACGTCCGGATCGCACCCCAGAGCGCGGCCAAGTTCCCGCCCCACCTGGGCGACTTCAAGGCTGTGGGTCAGCCGGGTGCGCACGAAGTCGTCGGTATCCGGCGCCACCACCTGGGTCTTGGCTCCGAGCCGGCGCAGCGCGGAAGAATGCAGCACCCGGGCACGGTCCCGCTCGAAATCCGAACGGTAGGTGCTCTTGGGCGGCTCAGCCACCCAGCGGGCGGAATCGGCCTCGCTGTAGCCAGGCATGGCCTGGGCCGTCCCGCTCCGGCCGGCTGCTGACAATGCTTCGGTTCCCATGTGGCTAGCCTAGCCGCCGGACACGTCCAGTTCCGCCGCAGCGATGTCGCGGCTCTGTTCCTCGTTCAGGGCGCGGCTGTCCAGCCAATCCTTGGGCAGGGCCGGCTTCTTGGGCGTGCCGGCGCGGCCGCGCGGCCCTTCGGAATCGACGCCCGGGTAGGGCAGCTCAAGGTCCAGTTCATCCAGCAGGCTGCGCAGCACCTCGAGGGTAGGCACGGTGGCCAGCTTGGCGCGCAGTTCCCCGCCCACCACGTAGCCCTTGAAGTACCAGGCCATGTGCTTGCGGATTTCCCGCAGGGCCTTGTATTCGTCGCCGCCGAAGGTTTCCACCATGAGTTCGGCGTGCCGGTACACACCCTCGGACACCTGGCGGAGGCCCGGACGGTGGCGGTGGTCGCTGCCTTCGAAAGCCGCCTGCAGGTCGCCGAAGAGCCAGGGCCGGCCCTGGCAGCCGCGGCCCACCACCACGCCGTCGACGCCGGTCTCCCGCACCATGCGGACGGCGTCTTCGGCGGACCAGATGTCGCCGTTGCCGAGCACCGGGATGTCCGGCAGCGCCTCGCGCAGGCGCGCGATCGAGGACCAGTCGGCCTGGCCGGAATAGAACTGCGCCGCGGTGCGGCCGTGGAGTGCGACGGCGGCGACTCCGGAATCGCGGGCGATCCGGCCGGCGTCGAGGTACGTCAGGTGGTCGTCGTCGATGCCTTTGCGCATCTTGATGGTCAACGGAATGTCGCCCTTGGCGGCTTCCTTCACCGCGGTCTGCACGATCGCGGTGAAGAGGTCGATCTTCCACGGCAGGGCGGAGCCGCCGCCGCGGCGGGTGACCTTGGGCACCGGGCAGCCGAAGTTGAGGTCGATGTGGTCCGCGCGGTCTTCCTCGACCAGCATGCGGACCGCAGCGCCGACCGTCTTGGGGTCCACGCCGTAGAGCTGCACGGAACGGACCTTTTCGTCGTCGTCGTGCGAAATGATGCGCAGCGATTCGGGCGTCCGCTCAACGAGGGCGCGCGAGGTGACCATCTCCGCCACGTACAGTCCCCCGCCGTACTCGCGGCACAGCCGCCGGAACGCGGAATTCGTGATGCCGGCCATCGGGGCCAGGATCACGGGGGTGTCCACGGTGATATTTCCCAGCTGCAGGGGCGGCAGCTCGAGCTTCGGCGAAGGAGGGGTTGCTACAACAGTCACCCATCCATTGTGTCAAAGCGGGGCAAATCAGTCCCGGGCCCTCATGCCGGGTGTTTGCGCAGGCCTTGCGACAGGCGCGCGAAGGCATCGACGGCGAGGCGGGCGACGCCGGGATCATCAGCCAGGGCTCCGTCGGCTGCTCCGGTGGCAGCGTCGTCGTCCGCCCAACTTTCGAAGGCGAGCCGGATGGCCGCGGTGGCGGCAGCAGCATAGAGGCGGAGCGTGAACGGATCGGCCGCCGGAAGAAGTCCGGCCATCACGTCCTTCAGCACGGCTTCGGAGCGGCTGTTCACCGACGACCAGACCTCGGCAAGCGCCGGGTCCGTGCGGGAAGCAACGAGGAGCCCGCGCACCCAGCCCAGCTGTTCGCCGCCGTCGTCCGCGGGAGCGAGCATAGCGGCGATGGCCCGGGCGATGACGGGGCCGGGATCGGCGTCCCTGCCCGCGTCCATCCCTGCGATGCCGGCGCGCAAGGCTGCCTGCCATTGCTCGGCGCCTACCTCAAGGAGCGGCGCCACGGCCTCTTCCTTCGTCCTGAAATGGCGGTAGAAGGTGCGCAGGGAAACGCCGCCCGCCGTCGCGATTTCCTCCGCGGTAGTGGCAGTGGCTCCTTGCGCCGTGAAGAGTTCCGCGGCGGCCCGGGCGATCTCGAGCCGGGTCGAGAGTCGGCGGCGTTCACGCAGGCTGGGTTGTTCGGCGTCCACGTTCCAGATCGTACCCCGGATGTGGCGAAACAGACATCTCTTGCCATCTTGGCACAACGTGCCACAAAGCGTATGGTGGACAGCGCATGGCCGGGGACTCACCGGCCCGACACAGGCGACCACCCTCCCCGGCCGCCGGCACGAAAGGACACATCATGCTCCGTTATGCAGACCGCCGCTCGCTCGTCACCGGTGGCGGATCGGGAATCGGCCAAGCCACCGTGCTGCGCATGCTCGCCGAAGGCGGCCGGGTGGTGGCCGCCGACGTCAGCGAACAAGGCCTTGCGGACACCCGGGCCAAGGCCGGGGACGCCGCGGACCGGCTGAAGACCATCACGATGGACATTTCCGACGAAGCCTCGGTCAAGGAGGGCGTTGCCGGGGCCATCGCGTTCCTGGGCGGACTGGACGCGCTCGTCAACGCCGCCGGAATCCTCCGCTCCTCGCACACGGAACAGACCAGCCTGGAGTCCTTCGAACAGGTGGTGCGCATCAACCTTGTGGGCACGTTCCTGGTCATCCGCGAGGCCCTTCCGGCGCTGAAGCAGGGCGGCAACGCGGCCGTGGTGAACTTCAGCTCCACCTCCGCCGCCTTCGCGCACCCCTACATGGCGGCGTACGCGGCCAGCAAGGGCGGCATCCAGTCCATGACCCACGCCCTCGCCGCTGAATTCGCCAAGGACGGCATCCGCTTCACCTCGGTGCAGCCCGGCTCCATCTCCTCCGGCATGACGGACGGCAGCGGCGAGAGCCGCCGCAGTGTCGGCCCCGGTTTGCCCGAAGACGCCGACATGGGCCTGTTCATGAAGCTTGCTCCTGCACTCGGCCAGGGATTCGCTTCCCCGGACACGGTGGCTGGAGTCGTGGCCATGCTCGCCAGCGACGACGGCGCCTTCATTACCGGTACCGAAATCCGGATCGACGGCGGCACCCACTTCTAGGGGCGCCAGGTCCCCTAGCCGCCGCGGCGGCGGTTTTCCGCCTCGCGCCGCGCGGCTTCCTTGCGTTCCGCTTCGCGGCGGGCGCGGCGGGTTTCGACGACGGCAGCCAGCTCCCCGGTGTCCAGCGAGGCGTAGTCCTCCACGGTCGCCGGGGAGCTTTCCAACTCACGGACGCGTCCGGCGTCGGCGTCCTCCGCCACAGCAGTGGGTCCGACGGCGGCAGCACGCCGGGGACCGGTGGCTTTCACCACGAGCACGGCGATCAGCGTGGTCACCGGAATCGCCAGCACCAGTCCGATGGAGCCGACCAGGGTCCGGATCACTTCCTCCGACAACTCCGCGCTGGTCAGGGTGTCCACGAGCGGCCGGTCGTAAAGCATGACGATGATCAGGATCGGCAGCGCAGCGCCGGCGTACGCGAACGCGATGGTGTACACGGTGGAGGCGATATGGTCGCGGCCGATCCGCATGGCGGAGCTGAAGAGCTGCCGGGCGGTAGTCTCCGGAGCGAGCTCGTAGAGCTCCCACACCGCCGAGGACTGGGTAATGGTGACGTCGTTGAGCACGCCGAGGCCCGAGATGATCAGGCCGCACAGGATGATCCCGGAAATCGAAATCCGGTCCGACATGTTGATCAGCGTGGCGGCGTCGTGGTTGCCCACGCCCGCCAGGTTCGCGGCGCCGGTCGCCCAGGCCGCGAGCAACGCCGTGATGCCGAGGCCGAAAATGGTGCCCAGCAACGCCGTGGAAGTCCGGGCCGAGAATCCGTGCGCGAAATACAGCACGCCGATCATGATGGCCGTGGACCCCACGAGCGCCACGAGCAGCGGCGGCTTGCCCTCCACCAGGCCCGGCAGCATGAAGCTGACCAGCACGGCGTAGGCACCCACCAGGCCGAGCAGGGCGCGGAAGCCGCGCCAGCGGGCCACCGCGACCACCACCACGGCGTAGAGCACTGCGAGCAGCGCGATGGGAAGCGTCCGGACGAAGTCCACGAAGACGTAGGCCGGAGAACCCGTGCCGGCGCCCTGCACCCGGGACAGGTTCAGGTAGCGGATTTCATCGCCGGCCTTGACGCCGTGGCTCTTGGCGACATCCGGGTTAATGACCACCTTCACGGGGCTGCCGCCGGCGTCGGGCTGGGTCATGGCGAAGGTGCACTGCGATCCCTGCTGCGGGTCCTGGCCCTGGCCGGGCTGCGGAATCTCCGCCCCGGTGTTGGCCTGGCTGCAGCTTTCCTGCAGCACGGACTGGATCCGGCCGCTGTCGAAGGTGACCCCGGGCGCCGCCTGGTACGGGCTGGCGAGGGTCAGCCCCTCCTTGCTTCCGGAGGGCCAGAGAAGCAGCATGGCCACCGTGGTGAGCACTCCCAACGGCACCAGCACTGCAGCGAGCAGCCAGTTGGCCCGCTTGCGCGCGGCGAGCGCCTGTGGTGACAGCTCGTCGTCGTGGTGTCCGTGGGAGTGCCCGTGGCCCATTGTTTGCTTCCCCATCCCTCCGGCCGCGCCGGAGAATCAGTCGCTGACGACCTGCGTGTCGGCGCCCTTGACGTGTGCTTTTCCTTGCGCCAGCAGCGGATCGACCACCGCGCGCAATGCCGTCATGGAATCATCCACTTCCAGCAGCACGGGGTGCTGGTAGGCGATCAGTGCCAGCAGTTCACCCACCGCCTGCGTGGCCTCGTCCGCATTCAGCGCGGGCTCGTGGCCGAGGAAGACGTCCGAAGGCTCCTCCGCGTTGCCGCTCGCATAGCTGACGGCGAAGGCACGGATCTTCCCCTTGCGGCTGGCCGGAACCCCGGCGCCGAAGGCGCTGGCCTTGGGCGCCCGCAGGACAACCGCCCCATGGGCTCCGCTGAGATCGTCCAGGAACATCCGCTGCACGGTGGGGATGCCAATTTCGCCCGGGTTGTCCCACTGGTGCACGGCCGTGTAGTAGCGGCCCACCACATCGCTGAGTTCGACCGAACCTGTGGCGAGGTCCTCCACCTGCTCCGAGGCGGCTTCTTCCGAGCCGTCGCCGAACACCGGAAGCTTCAACGGCTCGGGGTCCACCACCACCAGCCGCGAACGCTGGATCGGCGCGAGGCCCGCCCACTCCGCGAAGGCGGCACCGGCGGTGCCGGGCTCCACCTTGCAGCGCAGCCTGGACACGCCCGACGGCGCCAGCTCGGCTTCCCGGCGCAGCATGGTCAGGAGGGTGGCCCCGATGCCGCTGCGGCGGTGGTCCTTCGCCACCTCTATGTACGCCCACAGGCGCTCAGGGTGCAAGGACGCTTCGTGGACGACGGCGGCCGCCACCGGAATGGCGACCCCGTCCACCACGTCTTCGGCCACGATGCAGCGGCGCCAGGGTGCGTTGCTGGACGGCGCGAGGGCTGCCCGGAACTGCTGGGCCGGAAGGGTTTCCGGTCCGCCCCAGATTTCCAGGAGCGCGAGGTCGTCGCCGTCGCGCCATTCCCGGTATTCGACCGCCATGCTCAGGCGCCGATCAGCCGTGCGGCCAGGTAGCCCTCCACCTTGTCCAGGGAGACGCGTTCCTGGCTCATGGTGTCGCGTTCGCGGATGGTCACGGCCTGGTCCTCGAGGGTGTCGAAGTCCACCGTGATGCAGAACGGGGTGCCGATCTCGTCCTGGCGGCGGTAACGGCGGCCAATGGCGCCGGCGTCGTCGAAGTCGATGTTCCAGTTCTTGCGCAGCTGGGCGCCGAGTTCCTTGGCCTTGGGCGAAAGGTCCTCGTTGCGGCTGAGCGGCAGCACGGCGGCCTTGACCGGGGCCAGTCGCGGGTCCAGCTTCAGCACGGTACGCACGTCCACGCCCCCCTTGGCGTTGGGAGCCTCGTCCTCGGTGTAGGCGTCGATCAGGAACGCCATGAAGGAGCGGGTCAGGCCGGCCGCGGGTTCGATCACGTACGGGGTGTAGCGCTCGTTGGTGGCCTGGTTGAAGTAGCTCAGGTCCTGGCCGGAAGCCTTGGAGTGGGTGGAGAGGTCGAAGTCGGTGCGGTTGGCGATGCCTTCGAGCTCGCCCCATTCGGAGCCCTGGAAGCCGAAGCGGTATTCGATGTCCGTGGTGCCCTTGGAGTAGTGGCTGAGCTTTTCCTTGGGGTGCTCGAAGAAGCGCAGGTTCTCCTCGCGGATGCCCAGGCCCGTGTACCAGGCCATGCGCTCCTTCATCCAGTACTCATGCCACTCTTCGTCCGTGCCAGGCTCGACGAAGAACTCCATTTCCATCTGCTCGAACTCGCGGGTGCGGAAGATGAAGTTGCCCGGGGTGATTTCGTTGCGGAAGGACTTGCCGATCTGGCCGATGCCGAACGGCGGCTTCTTGCGGGAGGTGGTGAGCACGTTGTTGAAGTTCACGAAGATGCCCTGGGCGGTTTCCGGGCGCAGGTAGTGCAGGCCTTCTTCGCTGGCCACCGGGCCCAGGAAGGTCTTGAGCAGGCCGGAGAATTCCTGCGGTTCGGTCCACTGGCCGCGGGTGCCGCAGTTGGCGCAGGCGATGTCCGCCAGGCCGTTTTCAGCCGGTCGGCCCTTCTTTTCCTCGTACTCTTCCTCGAGGTGGTCGGCGCGGTAGCGCTTGTGGCAGGAGAGGCATTCGACCAGCGGGTCGGAGAAGACCTCAACGTGGCCGGAGGCTTCCCACACCTGGCGGGGCAGGATGACCGAGGAGTCCAGGCCCACCACGTCCTCGCGGCCGCGGACCATGGACTGCCACCACTGGCGCTTGATGTTTTCCTTCAGCTCGGCGCCGAGGGGGCCGTAGTCCCATGCAGAGCGCGAACCGCCGTAGATCTCACCGGCCTGGAACACGAACCCGCGCCGCTTGGCGAGGGAGATGATCTGGTCGAGGACGGATTTTGCTGCCATGGGTACTCCAATGATCTACAGGGCCGCTGGGTGCGGTCCGCGCTGGTGCGCAACAATGTGCTGCGCGAAGGAAAGCTGGGCAGGAATGCTGCCTGTCCTAGCCTACCGGCCTTTGCCGCCGGGGCCGGCGCGCAGGGCGCCCTTGGGCCAGGGCAGGGTGGCGAGGATGATCGCCACGAGCGTCAGCAGCGTTCCCAGCACCGTGGGCAGGGCGACCACCGCGCCGGGGGCGGGCAGGACGACGTCGAGCGCGAGGGATCCGAGCAGCTGGCCGGCGATCATGCCGAGCCCGGTCATCAGCACTCCAAGCCCGCGGACCAGCAGCGCGGCCAGGGCGATGAAGACACAGCCCATCGGCCCTCCGAGGTAGTACCACCACTCGGCCGGCAGCGGATTGCCCGGCCCGGCAATGGCGAACTTGGCCAGCAGCAGGAGCCACAGCACCACGGAGCCGGCGGCGAAGTTCATGAAGGTGGCGGCAATCGGGCTGCCATAGTGGACGGTGGCAGTTCCGTTCATGGCCTGCTGGAAACTCATGAGGAACCCGGCGAGCACAGGAAGCAGCACCGGCAGCACCAGGGCCGCTGGATCGGTGGTGGCCGAAAAACGCGGGGACACCGCCCAGGCCACTGCGGCGACCGTGAGCACGCTGCCCAGGATCCGCATGGTGGTGACGGAGCGCTTGCCGCCCGGAGCGATGCCGAGCCGGTCCACGAGCAGTCCGCTCATGGTCTGTCCCGTCACCACGGCAACGGTGAAGAGGGCAACGCCAAGGACGCCCACGGTGAAGGACTGGGCGATCACGAACACGGCACCGATGGCGCCGGCCATGACGTAGATCCGAGGGAAACGGCGCTCCCGCACGGCGGGCAGGACCTGCCGGAGGCCGGCCCGGCCCCTCGGCAGGAAGAACCCGACGGCGGCAATTACCAGGAGTCCGGTGGTGAAGCTCACGACGGAAGCCGCCAGTCCGTCGTCGAGCCGTACCGCCAGCGCACCGTTGATGCGGCCCTGCAAAGGGATCAGCAGTCCGGCGGCGACCGCTACGGGCAGTCCGGCGACGCGGGGCAGGGCGGGACGGGGTGACGGCTTCGGCATTTTCACCACCTTACGTCAGGCATCATTGCTGTATGAGCAACCCCGAAATCGACGAAGTACCCATCCGCGACGAGATGATCCGCCTGGGCCAGCTGCTGAAGCTCGCCAACCTGGTGGAGGACGGCGTGGAAGCCACCGAACTCATCAAGAACGGGCTGGTGAAGGTCAACGGGGACATCGAAGAACGCCGCGGCCGCCAGCTACACGCCGGCGACACCGTCACGGTGAACGGCCAGACCGTGAGGATTGTCACCTCTTAAAGAGCAACGCGGGGTCAGTTACGGCCTATGTTGGCGCCAAACATGGGCCGTAAGTGACCCCGCGTCGGGGCTAGCCGTGGTTGAGCACCTTGTGGGTGAGGAATTCGCCCACGTGCCCGATTTCCTGCTGGTTGATGCCGTGCCACATGCCCGTGTAGAGCACCTTGGTGAGGTCCGTGTGCTTGCGGACCCAGCCCATGGTGAAGTCGATCTTGTCCGGCGTGATCACGGGGTCCTGCTGGTCGCGGCCCCAGAAGAACGGCACCGAGCCGTCCAGTTCGGCGTCCAGGAAGGCGGCGTCAGCACCGGCGTCGACGGCAAAACCGGACAGCCCGACGACGGCGGCAAAGTCCCGCGGACGCTTGCGAAGCATCGAGGTGGCCATGGCCATGCCCATGGAGAATCCGAGCAGGGTGACCGAGGGGTGGTCCTGCTTGACGGTGTCCAGCCAGTCAAGGGCGTAGTCTGCGGCGAGCTTGACGGCGTCCAGGGAGTAGTCGATCGAAGCGGTCAGCGGGAACCAGGTAAAGCCCGGGCCCATGGGAATCGGTGCGCGCAGGGAGGCGACAACGAACTCCTGCGGCAGCATTGTTGCCAGGCTGAACAGGTCTCCTTCATGCGAACCGTAGCCGTGCAGCAGGACCAACAGCGGCTTGCCGGCCCGCTCCCCTTCCTCGTGGGACCACATGACAACAGGGGCAGGAAAGGCGGCTGCTTGACTCATGGGACTATTCTTACAGTTACCCACGAGTAACAAGTTACCGTCGCGTAGCTATGCATCAAGAGGCAGGTCAACAACGTGAGCGCCACTGATCCCATGGCCCATCCCGCCGTGGACGAACCGATTCATCCCTGGAGCCGATACGTCGCCCTCGGCGACTCCTTCACCGAAGGCATCGGCGATCCCGAGCCGCGAAGCCCCGGCGGGCACCGTGGCTGGGCCGACCGGGTGGCGGAGGAACTGGGCCGCAGCCACGAGGATTTCGCGTACGCGAACCTGGCGATCCGCGGCCGTCTGCTGCAGCAGATCCTCGACGAACAGCTTGAGCCCTGCCTCGCACTGAAGCCGGACCTGATTTCCATCAGCGCCGGCGGCAACGACCTCATCCGGCCCGGCGGCGATCCGGACGCCCTGGCCGACAAGCTGGACGACGCCGTCGGGCGGCTGAGCGCGCACGGCGCCACCGTGGTGCTCTTCAACGGCCCCGACACCGGATCCACGGTGCTGGGCCGCATCCGGGGCAAGGTGGCCATCTACAACGAAAACCTGCGCACCGTGGCAGCCCGGCACGACGCCGTCGTTGCGGACATGTGGTCCCTGCGCGAGCTGGCCGATCCACGGATGTGGGACGAAGACCGGCTGCATTTCTCGCCGCTCGGCCACCACACCATCGCCGCCATGGTCCTCGACGCGCTCAATGTTCCCCACAAGCTCGAGCCGTACACCACCAAACCCCTCCCCGTGCGCAGCTGGCGCGAAGCCCGCAGCGAAGACCTGGTCTGGGCCCGCGAGTACCTGGTGCCGTGGGTAATCCGGCGGATCCGCCACCAGTCGTCCGGGGACGGCATCTCCCCCAAGCGCCCGACGCCGGGACCCGTCTTCGGACCTGCCGGCACCGCCGTGCCGCGCGGCTGAGTCCGAGTGGCGGAACCGGCAGACTGGAGGCAGGATGGACGGCACTGCTGACTGGCTCATCGATACCCGGCTGCGGCGGCAGCAACTGCGCCCGCCGCAGGCGGACAGCCCGGATGGCGCGCTGAAGAACCTGTTGGCAGTCCAGTCGCAGGAATTTGCCTATGCCCGATGGTCCCTCGCGCAACGCGGCGGCGGCGATGCCGCAACACTGGAACGGGCGGTTGCGGATGGCACCATCCTGCGCACCCATGTCCTGCGGCCCACCTGGCATTTCGTCCACCGGGACGATCTCGACTGGTTGATGGACCTCTCCGCGCCGCGCCTGCACCAAGGCAACAAGGGAATGTACCGGCAGACAGGCATCGACGCCGGAACGGCCGAACGCAGCGGGAACATCCTCGCCGCGGCGGTTGCCGGCGGCGCCCACAAAACCCGGGAGGAACTGGCCGGCATCCTCGCTGCCGAAGGATATCCCGGCAAGGGGCTGGGTTTCATCTACCTGCTGATGCACGCCGAAATCAGCAAGATCCTGGTCAGCGGCGCTCCGGTGCGTTCCGCGGGCGGCGCCCTGAAGCAGAGCTATGCGTCGTTCCCGGAACGGGTGGCACAGGGGTCCGGCAGCGGCGGGCGGGAAAGCGCCTTGGCGCAACTGGCCCTGCGGTACTTCCGCAGCCGCGGGCCGGCCACCGTCAAGGACTGTGCCGCGTGGTCCGGACTGACCATGAAGGACGTGAAGGAGGGGCTACGGCTGGCGGAGGACATCTCGCCCGGAGCCCTCGCATCGTTTACCCGGGACGGCCTGGAATTCCACCTCGCCGCCGAGGAGCTCGACGCCGTTGCCCCGGGCCCGCTCCAGGCCTCCCCCGGGGCGGCGCCCATTGTCGATTTGATCCAGTGCTACGACGAATACGTCATGGGTTATTCGCAGACACGGAACCACCTCGGCGGAACGGCACCCTATTACGCGTCCAGCGACGCACCGATGCACGTGGTGCTGCTGGACGGCAAGCTGGCCGGCTGGTGGCGGCACAGGTTCACCGGCGAGGCCTGCGAACTCGACGTCAGGATGGATCGCGCCTTGGATTCCGCGGAACAGGCCGCGCTTGAGGACGCCGTGCAACGGTACGGCCGCTTCCTGGGGGTTCCCGCAAAGCTTGTCGGGGCACCGCGCTAAGCTTGGCCCAAGCGCTAGGAGGCCCCCGTGAACAGTCTGTTCTTTTGGATCATCGTCTGCTCGTGGCTGATCCCGCTCGGGATACGCATGTACAGGCGTTCCCAGCAGCGCCGGATCAACAACAGCGGCTATCCGGACGGGCGCTTCCAGCAGGGCGGCTACCCAGGCCGGCTGCCCGACTACGTGTCCGGCCAGTATCCGCCTGGCCAATACCCGCCGTCGCCGTATCCGGGCCAGCCAAGCCAGCCCGAGCCGCCGGCGCCGTACCACGCGCCCGCGACTCCGCCGTCGTCGTCCATTCCGGTCCCGGCCCCCTCGGAACCGCAGGGATTCCGCGCCCGGAAGCTCGCCGAACTCGACCGCCAGTTCAGCGACGGAAAGATCGCCATGGAGGAGTACATGAAGCTCCGCCAGGAAATCATGAACGGCTGACGTGGCGGCCTTCGCTTTCGACGCTGTGCTGTGGCGCATCCCCGAGGAAGCCGGCTGGCATTTCATCACCCTGCCGGTGGAACTCGCCGCCGATCTCCGCGAAGAAACAGCGCAGCTGCGGAAGGGCTTCGGTTCCATCAAGGTCACCGCAACAGTGGCCAGCACCAGCTGGAGCACCTCGGTGTTCCCGGACAGCAAAAGCGGCTCCTACTTGCTCCCCGTCAAGAAAGCCGTGCGCACAGCCACGGGAATCCACAGCGGAGACACCGTGAGCGTCCACCTCGAGGTCGACGCCGGCATTTGAGGACGGCCTAAGCCTTCGGGATGCCTAGGCGAAAAACGCCGCCCCAAGCCGCGGGCCAAGCTGGCCGATCTCGGTGAGGAAACCGTCGTGCCCGATCGGGGCCTCGATGGTGTGGACCTCCACGTTTCCGGGCAGTGCCTCGGCGAGCTCACGCGACTGTTCCGGGAAGTAGAGCCGGTCGGAGTCCACGGCAGCAACGAAGAACGTGGCTTCCGTGAGCGAGAGCGCTTCCTTGAGGCTGCCGCGGCCCCGCGCCACATCATGGCTCATGAGGGCTTCCGTAATGGCGATGTAGCTGTTGGCGTCGAAGCGCTGCACCAGTTTGCGGCCCTGGTGGTCGAGGTAGCTTTCCACCTGGTAGCGGCCGCGCTCCCCCAGCGCAGGCGCCTGGAGCGGCGCTTCACTGCCCTGGGCATTGCGGCCGAAGCGGAAGTCCAGTTCCTGGGCGGAGCGGTAGGTAATGTGGGCGATCCGGCGGGCCAGGGCGAGGCCGGCCTCAGGCGCGGGGCCGCCATAGTAGTCGCCGCCCTTGAAAGCGGGATCCTGGCGGATCGCGAGTGTTTGCGCCTGCGCGTAGGCGATCTGCTCGGCCGTGCTGTAGGCGCCCACCGAGATCACCGCGCAGTTCTTCACCCGGGACGGGTGGCTGACGGCCCATTCGAGGGCGCGGGCCCCGCCCATGGAACCGCCGATCACCGCGTGCCAGCGGTTGATACCGAGGGCGTCGGCCAGCCTGGCCTCGGCGGCGGTGGAGTCGCGCAGCGTCACCAGCGGAAAGCGCGAGCCCCAGGGTTTGCCGTCCGGGGCGTTCGACGACGGCCCGGTGCTGCCGTAGCAGCCTCCGACGATGTTGACGGAGACAACGAACCAGCGCTCGGTATCGATGGTGAGTCCGGGCCCGACGAGCTGTTCCCACCAGCCTTCTTCGTCGCTGTCGCCGCGGGCCACGTGGGTGCTGCCGGTCAGGGCGTGTTCGATGAGGACCGCGTTGGAGGCGTCCGCGTTCAGGGTTCCCCAGCTTTCATACGCGAGGACAACCTCCGGCAGGAAACCTCCCGCCTCCAGCTCGAGGGCACCGACGGAAAGGTACTTGACCGTGCCATCTTCGCTGCGCTTGCTGGTAACCGACGGTGCGGCAATTGTCATGGAGAACCCCTGAACCTCGTGCTTGCCCGCCGACAGCTGTTCGGCGGGCCAGGTCTTCACCCGGGGCACCCCGCCACGGAAGGAGGGTTGCCGGCCAGCAAACCGGGGTTTAGCGCTGGCACTCGTGACCTATGGCTTCGAGTGTAGGAAACGCGGCTCCGGGAAGGCGAACAATGTGACAGCTTTGTGACGGTCCGGGCCCGCGCCGGCGGGCTGCCTGCCCGGGCCCGGACCGTTGCGGGACGGGGTCAGGCGCCCTTGGCTGCCCGGAATCCGGCTTCCAGGTCGGCCAGGATGTCATCGATGTGCTCGGTTCCCACGGCAAGGCGGACCAGTCCCGGAGCCACTCCCGCCACGGCCTGCTGTTCGGCGGTGAGCTGGCTGTGGGTGGTTGAGGCCGGGTGGATCACCAGCGAGCGAACGTCGCCGATGTTGGCCACGTGCGAGTGCAGCTCGAGGGCGTCCACGAAGCGCTTGCCGGCCTCCAGTCCGCCCTTGATGGTGAAGGCCACCACGGCGCCCGTTCCGCGTGGACCGTACTTGCGGCCGCGTTCGAACCAAGGGCTGGACGGCAGCCCCGCATAGGCGACGGATTCGACGTCGTCCCGGCCTTCCAGCCAATGCGCCACCTTGGTGGCGTTCTCCACATGCCGCTCCACCCGGAGGCTCAGCGTCTCGAGCCCCTGGGCGATCAGGAAGGCGTTGAACGGCGAGACTGCCGAACCGAGGTCCCGGAGCAGTTGCACGCGGGCCTTCAGGATGTAGGAGAGGTTGGCGCCGAGCGCTCCGTCCTTGCCGAGGTCCCGTGCGTACACGAGGCCGTTGTAGCTGGGGTCCGGGGTGTTGAAGTTCGGGAACCGCTCCGGGTGGGCTCCGAAGTCGAAGTTGCCGGAGTCCACGATCACGCCGGCGATCGCCGTGCCGTGCCCGCCGAGGTACTTGGTGGCCGAGTGGACCACGATGTCCGCGCCCCATTCGATGGGCCGGATCAGGTACGGGGTGGCGAGGGTGTTGTCCACGATCAGGGGCACACCGGCTTCATGGGCGACCGCGGCCACGCCTTCGATGTCCAGGACGTCCTGGCGCGGATTCGACACCACTTCGGCGAAGAACAGCTTGGTGTTCTCCTGCACGGCGTCCCGCCACTGCCCCAGGTCGTCCGGGTCGGCAACGAAGGTCACGGAGATTCCGAACTTCTTCAGCGTGTGGGCCAGCAGGTTGTAGGTCCCGCCGTACAGGCTGGGGCTTGCCACCACGTGGTCGCCCGCCTCGGCGACATTGAGGATGGCGAAGGTCTCCGCGGCCTGCCCGGAACTCAGCAGCAGCGCGGCGAGGCCGCCCTCGAGGTTGGCGATGCGCTGCTCCACGGCATCCTGCGTGGGATTGCCGATACGTGTGTAGATCGGTGCCAGCTCAGCGAGGGCGAAGCGGTTCGCGGCACTCTCGGCACTCGGGAAAACGAACGATGTGGTCTGGTAGATCGGCAGTGCACGGGCGCCGGCGGCTGCGTCCGGCTCCTGCCCTGCGTGGATCTGGCGCGTTTCGAATGACCATCCCTGGGACATGTCCTGCTCCTTCTCTGCGTTGGTTCTTCCGGCGTCCGGCCAGTCTAGGAAGGCTCACGCACGGCGCAGAAGCATTGTGAAGAAGCGCGTATTTTTCGGTCCCGGCGCGTCGCTGCATGACCTTCCGGGACACGGTCCTTGAACGTCCTATCTTACTTAGGCTTGCCTAAGCTGAGAGCTCCATCACAAAGTGCCAAGATGAAAGACATGCGCATGGATCACGTCTCTTACGCTTGTGAACAAGATGGCCTGATGGCCACGACAGAGCGGATTTCCGCAGCTTTGGGAGTGGAAGCGGTCCGCGGCGGAGTGCACCCGCGCTTCGGTACGCGGAACATGATCATTCCCCTCGCAGACCACAAATACCTTGAAGTTGTGGAGGTCCTGGACCACCCGGCGTCGGACAAAGCACCGTTCGGACAAGCTGTCCGGGCTCGCTCCGCCACCGGCGGTGGATGGATGGGATGGTGCGTCGCCGTCGACGACCTGTCCCCCTTCGAAGAACGACTGGGCCGCTCCGCGGTTCCCGGAAACCGCAAATTCCCTGACGGACGGGAACTTGTCTGGCAGCAGATCGGCATCCTTGGCCTGATCGCGGACCCGCAGGTCCCATACCTGCTCCGCTGGGAAGGGGATCCGTCCTTGCACCCGTCCCTCGTTTACGCGAGCGACGTCAAGATGTCCAGCCTCACCATCGCAGGCTCCGCGGCCCGCGTGACCGAATGGCTGGGCGAACCGGTGGAAAAGCCCCTCGAGGACGTCGCCGTCCAGTGGGTCGCTCCGCACGGTGTCCCGGGCATCATGTCCGTCACCTTTGAAACAGCAAACGGGGCCGTCACCATCTGACCCCTCGGGTGCCGCTTCGGCGGCACCCCATAGCTTCGGCCGCCATCACCGGGTGCCAATGGCGTCACCCGGCGACGGCGGCCGAACCATTTAAGCCGGAGTCCTGGACCCCGCGGGCCGGGCAGGCCGTACCCTTGCAGGACAAGAGGTTTCATTTGCCGTGGGGGTGCGCATGAAAAACAAGCAAACGGAGTGGCCGTGGAACAGGCCATGGCTGTGGCTTCTCTTTCTTGCCGGCACCCTCCTGGTCGGCGCCGGCGTCCTGGCGTTTCCCCTGTTCTCCCCGGTGGGCTGTTCTGCGGGCGAAGGTCCTGGCAGCGGGGCCTGCGAGCGCCAGGTTCCCATGAACTGGGTGGTGTGGCTCGCGCTGGCAATTGTTCTTGCGTTCTTTGTGCGCTTCTCCATCGGACTGGTCCGGGCCATCCGCTTTTCCCGGAGCCACACCGGCTTCCGCCCCTGAGTGAACCAGGCCGGGAGGCAGCGCCCCGTTCAGCCCAGGCCCACGGCCTTCCCGAACAGGCTGAAGCCGACGAACGCCACGATGTCCAGCAAGGCGTGCGCCACCACCAGCGGCGTCACCCGCTTGGTGCGGCTGTAGACCCAGCCGAACACGAGGCCCATCACCACGTTGCCGATGAACGGGCCGAAGCCCTGGTAGAGGTGGTAGCTGCCGCGCAGCAGGGCGCTCAGGCCGATGGCCAGTGGCATGCTCCAACCGAACTTGCCGAAGCGGTCCAGCAGGTAGCCCACCACGATCACTTCCTCGACGACGGCGTGTCGCACCGCCGAAAGGATCAGCACCGGCACCGTCCACCAGTAGGCGTCGAGCGCGCTGGGGATGATCGCCGTCGTGATTCCGAGCGCGCGGCCCGCGGCGTAAAGGCCCAGCGAGGGAATTCCGATGAGGGCCGCCAGGCCGAGTCCCTGCAACAGGTCGCGGACCGGGCGGGACAGCGTGAAGCCAAGGCGCTGGAACCCCGACTCGTGCTCGGACGGGCCGCGGTATGAAGAGTCACGGTGCAGGGAGAGGAAGTAGAACACCAGCACCACAGGAACCAGGGCGAAGGCGATGTCCAGCAACTGGTACGTGAGGTCGAAATACTCCCGGTTGTTGCGGGAGGCGTTCAGGGTGGAGGTGCCTTGGGCCAACGGCGCCCGGCTCATCTTGTCCAGCAGCTGCACCACGGAATAGACCGCGGACTGGCCGAGGGACAGGCCCAGCACAATAAGCACTTCGGCGCGGAGCCGGCGCGTGGAGGCAACAAGCATGGTCCTATCTTGCCTTCATTTCCCTGGGTGTTTGCCTATGCTTGGTGGGATGAGCGCGCCAGCACGTATCTTCATGGTCCGGCACGGCCAATCGGCCGCGAACGTGGACACGTCGATCTACAACCGCGTGCCGGATTACCGGATTCCGCTGACGGAGCTGGGCCTTGAGCAGGCGCGGAAAACCGGTGAGGAACTGCGCAGGAAGCTCGACGGCGAGCAGCTGTGCGTGTACGTCTCGCCGTACCTGCGGGCGTACCAGACCCTTGAGGCCCTTCAGTTGGACGGCCTGACGGAGAGGGTGATCGAGGAACCCCGGCTGCGCGAACAGGACTGGGCGAACTTCCAGATCGCCGGCGAAATCGAGGACCAGAAGGAACTGCGGAACCTCTACGGCCACTTCTTCTACCGCTTCAGGGAAGGCGAATCCGGCTCCGATGTGTACGACCGGGTTTCGTCGTTCATGGAAACCCTGTACCGGCACTGGGAGAAACCGGATTACGCCCCGAACACCCTGCTGGTGACCCACGGCCTCACGATGCGCCTGTTCTGCATGCGCTGGTTCCACTGGTCGGTGGAGTACTTCGAGTCCTTGAACAACCCGGGCAACGCAGAGCTCCGGACGCTGGTGCGCAATGACGAGGGCAAATACGAGCTGGACGTGCCCTTCAGCCAGTGGGTTGAGCGGCGCGTGGACGAAACGGTGCTGGACGCCCCGCAGCTGAACTTCTAGACGCTGAACTTCCAGACGCCGCCCCGGAATCAGTCGAGTTCAGCGACCGTCACTTCGGTGCCGGCGGCCTCGAAAGCGGCCTTGTCCGCGGGCTTGATCCCGCTGTCCGTGATGAGCCGCCGGAAGTCGTAGCCTGCCATGGTGGCAAAGGAGCGCTTGCCGATCTTGCTGGAGTCCGCCAGCACGTAGGAAGCGGCGGCCCGCCGCGCCATGGCCGAGTTCACCATGGCCTCGCCTTCGTCGGTGATGGTCGGCCCGATCTTCGGGTCCACCCCGTTGACGCCGATGAAGGCGATGTCCAGCGCCACCTTCTGCATGATGACGTCCGTGTACGGGCCCACCAGTTCGTAGGAGCGCGGGTTCAGGATGCCGCCGGTGACCATGATCTTGATGTTGGGCCGGACAGCCAGCTGCGCGGCGATGTTGATGGCGTTGGTGACCACCGTGAGCATGGGCCTGTTGGAGGGGGCGTTCAGGTCCTCGCGGGTCGAGAGCACCTGGGCCAGGGCGGTGCTGGTGGTGCCGCCGCTGAGGCCGACGACGGCACCGGGTTCGATCAGTTCGGACGCCGCCATCGCGATCCGCTGCTTGGCCTCGGCATGGTCGTCCCGGTTGTAGCGGCCGGGCAGGTCATAGGCGACGGCCCCCTTCGTGGCACCGCCGCGGGTGCGGCTGAGGAGGCGCTGCTTGGCCAGGCTGTCGAGGTCGCGCCGGGCGGTGGCAGGCGAAACCCCCAGTCGGGTCACGATGTCCTCGACCTCGACGTGCCCCGACTCGGCGAGGAGATCGAGAATGGCAGTCAGCCGATCTGTACGGGTCATCACGAACCTTCCGGAGGCGGTTTCTAGTTCACTTTCGCAAACAACGTCAGCAGGCGGGCGGTTTCCGCCACCAGGGCATCACGGCCCGCAGCCATGTACTTGCGGGAATCCACCACTGCCGGATTGGCGTCGAGGAACTCCCGGACCGCGCGCGTGAAGAATCCGTTCAAGTGGGTGGATACGTTGATCTTAGTCATACCGGCACGGATCCCGGCCACCAGCGTCGCGTCTGCTACGCCGGAAGAACCGTGCAGCACCAGCGGCCGTTGCACCGAATCCTTGAGCCGGGCGATCAGTTCCAGGTCCAACTGAGCGCTGCGTTCGGTCATCGCATGGGAGGATCCGACGGCGACTGCCAGGGCATCCACGCCGGTTACGGCCACGAAGTCGCGGGCCTCGCCCGGATCGGTGCGGACTCCGGGTGCGTGTGCCCCGTCCTTGCCGCCCACCTTGCCGAGTTCGGCCTCGACGTACACCCCGCGCTCATGGGCGTAGGCTGCCACGCGGCGGGTGGCCTCGACGTTCTCCGCATACGGCAGGTGCGCGCCGTCGTACATCACCGAGCCGAAGCCAAGGTCCACGGCCTGCAACGCCAGCTCTTCGGATTCGGCGTGGTCCAGGTGCAGCGCCACGGGAACGGCGGCGTCCCGGGCAATCGCGAGGGCGCCGAGGGCCAGTGGTTCCAGGCCTCCGTGGAACTTCGCGCAGTTCTCCGAGATCTGCAGGATCAGGGGCAGCCCGGCCGCTTCGGCACCGGCCACCAGGCCCTCCGCGGTCTCGAGGTGGATGATGTTGAACGCGCCCTGCCCTGTGCCGGCGGCAGCGGCCGCCTCAACCAGGTCCCGGGTCATGGCCAGGCTCACTGATGGTCCTCCCAGCTGATGATGAGTTGTTCTTTGAGTTCCGCATGGCGCGGCGAGATCTCCCCCGCGGCTGGCATCAGCACGGCGGCGGCGGACCATGCGGTGGCCCGGCGGAGGATCTCTTTCGTGTCCGTGACGCCTTCGGCCAGTGCCGTGGCGGCTGCGGCGACGGCGGCATCCCCGGCTCCGGTGGGGTTGCCGGTGAGCGCTTCGGGGAGCCTTGCCCGCCAGTACCCGTCCGGGGTGGCGTGGCTGAACGCGAGCATGCCGTCTGCTCCGGCGCTGACCAGGACGGTCTTCGCGCCGAGCCCGATCAACTGCCACGCGGCGGCTACGGGGTCCCGCTCCCCCGTGGCCTCTTCGAGTTCGTGGTGGTTCGGCTTGAGGAGGTCGGCGCCAGCTTCGGCTGCGGCGAGGATCCCGGAACCGGAGGTATCCACGATCGCCGGGATCCCGGCGTCGTGCGCCAAACGCACCAGCGCCGGGTAAAAGTCCGCGGGAGCACCCGGCGGAAGACTGCCGGAAGCGGCCAGGACGCCGGGGGCGCCCTCCCCTTCGACAGCCAGGGCGTCGACGACGACGGCGGCCAGCGCCTGCCATTCGCCGCGTGAGAGGGGGCTGCCTTCCTCGTTGAAGATGGAGGTTTCGCCGCCCACCGTGTCGACGAGGGCGATGCTGCGGCGCGTCGGGCCGGCTACGGGCACAAGCTTGTGCGGCACTCCGCTGCTTTCGAGTTCGGCCGCGAACTCGGCGCCGGAGCTTCCGCCGTACGGGGCCAGGGCGAGCGCGGGGAGGCCAAGCTGGTGCGCCACCCGGGCCACGTTGAGGCCCTTGCCGCCGGCGCGACTGAGCGGAGCGGGTACGCGGTGGCTCGCGCCGGGGCGGATGCCGGCCACGTGGTAGCTCAGGTCCATGGCGGGGTTCGGGGTGACGGTGATGATCCGCTTCATGCGAGCGGCTTCCCCAGGAGGCCTGTTTTTCCGAGGAGTTCGCGGGCGTTCATCGCGGCGCCGAGCAGTCCTGCGTCCTGGCCGAGCTGGGCGCGCAGGATGACGGGGCGGCGGTGGAAGTCGAGCATGCTGTCCACACGGCCGCGCAGGGGTTCGAGGAGTTCCTCGCCCGCTTCGGCCAGGCCGCCGCCGATCACTACGGCTTCGGTGCCGATGATGCTGACGCACTGGCAGATGCTGAAGGCGAGCGCGTCGATGGCGTCGGACCAGATCCGCCCGGCCAGTTCCTCGCCGGTGCGGGCACGTTCCAGGACCTCGCGGGCACCGGCCACGGGGGTGCCGGAGCGGGCAGCGTAGCGCTTGGCCACGGCTCCGGCCGATCCGACGGCTTCAAGGATGGTGGTGCCGTTGCCGTCAGGGTCCGGGACGTGCGCATGCCCGAGTTCTCCTGCGAATCCGCCGGCGCTCACGGCCTTTCCTCCGGAGAAGACGGCAGCGGCGATCCCGGTGCCGACCACCATCACCACCACGTCGTCGAACTCGCGGGAGCCGCCGTAACGGTGCTCCACGGCGGCTGCGGACCGGACGTCATGGTCGAAGGCCACCGGCACCCCGAGCCGGCGCTCCGCTTCCGCAGTGAAGGGGTAGTTCCGCCAGCCGAGGTTGGCCGAGTACAGACCCACCCCGGATTCCGGATCCACGATGCCGGGGACGATCACCCCGGCGGCCCGGACGGGAAGCGCGGGAAACTCGGCCTCGAGTTCGCGGGCCAGTTCGGCCATCCGGTCCAGGATGGCATCCGCCGGACGGTTGGGATCGCGCGGGGTGCTGACACGGCGCAGGCCGAGCACGTTCCCCTGGGCATCCACCAGGCCCACCTTCATGTCGGTGCCGCCGACGTCGAAGGCCAGTACCGCCGCCTCTGCGGCTCCGAGAACCATCGCGGGCCCTAGGCGGTGGTGTCGAGGATGACCGAGCGGGTGAGGTTGCGCGGCAGGTCCGGGTTCAGGCCGCGGACGCGGGCGCGTTCGAGCGTCACGCGGTGCACGCGGGCCAGTTCGGCCAAGGGGTGCTTTCCGGTGTTGATGTACAGGGCGCCGGTGGCTTCCATGTTGGCGTCCAGGCCCTCGGGCTGCTCTCCGAAGAGCCAGGTCACGCGGCCGGGGGCGGCAATGGAGATGGGGCCGTGGCGGTATTCCATGGCCGGGTAGGACTCGGTCCAACCCTGCACTGCTTCGCGCATCTTGAGGCCGGCTTCGTGCGCCAGTCCGACGGTCCAGCCGGTGCCGAGGAAGGTGAACTGCTCGGCGTCCAGGAGTTCCTGCGGCACCGCCTCGGTGACCGCCGGGCGGGCCTGCTCGACGGCGTCGGAAAGGTCGATCCCGAGGCTGCTCAGCAGGTACACCAGGGCAGTGGTGGCGAAGCGGGTCTGGACGACGGACTTTTCGTCCGCGTACGGCAGGCCCACCACGGCGTCGGCCAGCGTGGCGACCGGCGAATCCATGTCTCCGATCAGCGCGACGGTGCGGACCGTGCCACGCAGCGCCTGCAGCAGCTCGATGACCTCGGTGGTGGTCCCCGAGCGGGTGATGGCGATGACGGCGTCGTAGCCGCGGCCGGCGCTGTTGTGGTTCAGGAAAGCCTCGGAAGCAGCGAAAGCGTCCGTGACACCTTTTCCTGCGGCTTCGCGCGCCGTGGCATAGCTCTGCGCCATGAACCAGGACGTACCGCAGCCGACGACGGCGACCCGCTCGCCGTCCGCGGGCAACCGCGGTTCTCCGGCCGCCTCGGCCTTGGCGGCATCCGCCCCTGCCTGGGCGATTGCCTGGAGCCAGACGTCCGGCTGCGAGACCAGCTCTTCTTCCATGAAGGCACCAAGGGCACTGTTGCTCATCCGGCGTACCGTTCCTGTCTGCGCCTCGCGACGCGCATTTGACGTTTTTTGATCTATAAAAACACTAATCGATCAACTTCAATCGCACAAGGATCGCGAGTGACGCGTGTCACCCGGCCCGGCGAGTGGCCCTGAGCACAGGATGCGCAGTACCCATGATTGTTTCTTTTTGTTTTAGAAAGCTTGTTTTTGCTCAGCTCTTGTCATCTTGTGTTCACTTGAAGCAGAGTGGTGCCGTCCGCAAGAACATGCACGATGTTCACAAGGAAAAATCAAGAAGGAGCACAATGCCCCGCTTGCCCTCTTCGAAACGCCTCGCAGGCCTGAGCCTCGCCTGCGTGGTGGCCACCTCGTCACTCGCCTTTTCCGCCACGGCGCCCGCGGCAGCGGTGACCGCCGCCGGCGTCGAAACCCTCAGCTCAGCAAACCTCTCCGTCGAGGTCTCCACGTCCTTCCCCCAGGTCCTGCGTTACACCGATGTAGCCAGCGGTGCCCGCTTGGACGGAACGCCGGCCCGACTTTCCACCATCACCGTCAACGGCACGGAACAGCGGGTCTCGGCAACGTCGTCGAAATCCGCCGGGAACGCCATGGACTACGTCCTGACTCTCCCGGACTTCGGCAACATCACGATCGATGCGCGGCTGTCCGTGGAGGGCAGCACAGTGTCTTTCAAGGTCACCGCCATCAACGACGCCGACGCGTTCCAGGTCAAGACCCTGCAACTGCCCCAGCTGACGCTGGTGTCCGTGACTTCTGGCCAGCCGGGAGCGCAGATCTCCACCGCCAACCTCTCGGTGGACCGGGCGAAGAGCGGCGATCTGTTCACGCCGGTCACTGCAGCCACTCCGCTCGACGCGGCGCCGAAGAGTTCGGCCTATGCCTTGGCCAACACCGCGGAACTCGCCGCGGCCATGGAATCCAATGCCCTGTACGACACCTCAGCCGGGCCGGGCAGCAAGGATCAGGGCCGCTTCTGGCGGCAGGCCGTGAACGACGGCGGCGCTGTCCGCATGGGCGTGTCCAGCGGCCAGTGGCTCTACCGGGCCGAAGGCTCACGCACCACCGAGGAACTCCCCTGGACCCGGGTGGCCATCACCGCCGATGCCAACGCCGACGGCGGGGTGGACTGGCAGGACGCGGCCATCGCGATGCGCTCCATCCAGGTGAAGGCCCACAAGGGCGAACAGACCCCGGACAACGTGGTCACCCATATCCCCTTCAACTTCGCCTCGCAGGCCACCCACCCGTTCTTGCGCACCCTTGACGACGTCAAGCGGATCTCGCTGGCCACGGACGGCCTGGGCCAGGTGGCGATGCTCAAGGGCTACACCTCCGAGGGCCACGACTCCGCCAATACCGATTACGGGAACAACTTCAACACCCGGGCGGGCGGCCTGGAAGACCTCAACAAGCTGGTGTCCGCCGGCAAGGAATGGAACGCGAAGTTCGGCGTCCACATCAACGCCACGGAAATCTACCCCGAGGCCAAGTCCTTCGCCGAGGACCTGCTGACGGCCAATAAATCCCTGGGCTGGAACTGGCTGGACCAGTCCTACTACATCAACCAGCGGCATGACCTGACCTCCGGGAAACTGGCCGAGCGCATCAAGGAACTCGCCGATGCCACGGACGACAACCTGGACTTCGTGTACGTGGACGTCTACTACGAATACGGATGGCTCGCCGAGCGCCTGCAGCAGGAACTCGTGAAGAACGGATTCCGTGTGGGCTCCGAATGGGCAGACAAGCTCTCCCGCAACAACACCTGGTCCCACTGGGCCAACGATGAAAACTACGGCGGAAGCAGCAACAAGGGCATCAACTCCCGGATCCTGCGCTTCATCAACAACAGCCAATCGGACGTCTGGAACCCCGACCCCAAGCTGGGCACCAGCCACATCGTGGAATTCGAAGGCTGGACGGGCCAAAACAACTACACCGCTTTCTACAAAAACATCTGGGAAGCCAACCTCCCCGCGAAGTTCCTGCAGCACCACCAGATCACCAAGTGGACTGATGACCGCATCGAGCTGGCCGGCGGCGTGTGGGTCACCGGCAACACTGCGGCCGAACGCAACATCACGGTGGGAGGGACGTCCGTGCTGAGCGGGGACAAGTACCTGCTTCCCTGGGCGTCCAAGAGCGGCGAAGCGACAGACAAGCTCTACCACTACAACCCCGCAGGCGGCAGCAGCACCTGGGCGCTGACTGACGCCTTCGGCAACGCCACGAAGCTGCAGCAGTTCAAGCTCACGGACAACGGCCGGGTCAAGGTCGCCGACGTTCCCGTGGTCAACGGCAAGGTCACCCTGGCCGCCGAGCCCGGGCAGCCCTACGTCCTGACGGCGGATCCCGCGGCGGTCAGCGTTCCCGCCGACTCCGCCTTCGGCGAGGGCACCCGTTTCATGGACCCGGGCTTCAACTCCAGCGATCTGGCCAAGTGGAATCCTTCCGGCAATGCCACGATCGTCCGCCATGCACTGGGCCACCGCTACGCTGAGCTGGGCGCCGGGACGGCCTCCGTGTCGCAGAAACTGCTCCCGTTCGAGTCCGGTACCTACTCCGTGAGCACCTTCGTGGAGATCGAACCGGGGAAGAAGCGCCCCACCACCCTTACGGTGGAGGTGCCGGGCGGCAAGAGCCAGTCCATCACGATCGACAGCTCCAATGCCCAGAACTACGTGGCGGCCGACGAAAAGACCGGCACCCGGTTCCAACGCGTCCGGGTCCTGGTGGATATCCCGCAGAACGGCATCCGGCCGACGGTACGCGTCACAGCCGGCGAAGGGACAGCCAAGGTCCGGCTGGATGACTTCCGTGCGGTCAAGACATCCCGTGTTGCCACCAACGGAGTCGTGGCCGAGGACTTCGAGAACGTGGACCAAGGCTGGGGTCCCTTCGTCAAGGGCAATGCCGGTGGCTCCACGGACCCGCGCACGCACATCACTGAACGCCACGAACCCTTCACCCAGAAGGGATGGCACACCAACGTGATCGACGAAGTGCTGGACGGCACCTGGTCCTTGATCGCCCACGACGAAAACCGTGCCCCGAACGGCGGTCCCGGCATGGTCTACCGCACCACGGAAGCCACGGTGCCGTTCCAGGCGGGCCGTAAGTATCGGATCTCCTTCGACTACCAGAACTCCAAGGACGGGCAGTACTCCTGGATGTCCGGCTACGACTCCCCGGCCGGTCCGGCCGTCACGGGGATCCAGCCGATCGCCAAGCAGACCACGACGGCGCGCTTCGAGCAGATCCTTGACGCCGGCTTCTGCGGGGACTACTTCGTAGGGCTGCAGCGCAGCGGCAGTTCCGGCGGCTCCGACTTCACCCTGGACAACTTCCTCGTGGAGGACCTGGGCGCGTCCGATGCCGTTCCCGCATGTGCCCAGCTGAGTGCCGCGCTCCAGGGCGATGTGATCGAACAGGGCAAGGCCCAGGACTTCGTGACCACCTTCGTCTCCGATGAACCGGCAGACATCAAGGACCTCACCCTGGAATTGACCCTCCCCGAGGGCTGGACCGCGACGCCGGCAAGCCCCGCCACCGCGGGCACGCTTCCGGCAGGCGGGCGGCTGGCCACCACCTGGAAACTGACGGCTCCCGCCTCCGCCGACGGCGCCTACCCGGTGAAGGCCACAGCCCGCTATAGCACCACCACGGATCCGGCCGGGGAACGGACCATCAGCACCACCACCACGGTGCGCACCCTGCCCAAGCCTCCGCAGGCAACCGTGTTCGCCAGCGACCACCCCTGGGTGAGCGCCACGAACGGCTGGGGTCCGGTGGAGAAGGACATGTCCAACGGTGAACAGGGCAGCGGCGACGGCAAGCCGCTGACACTGAACGGCACCGTTTTCGCCAAGGGCCTCGGCGCCCACGCCAACAGCACCATCCGCTACTACCTTGGCGGCTACTGCAGCACGTTCACCGCTGTGGTGGGAATCGATGACGCCCAGGCCAGCCGCGGCAGCGTGAAGTTCTCGGTGGTGGCGGACGGCACCACCAAGGTCACCACCCCGGTCCTCGGTGCCACGAGTGCTCCCCGGCCGCTCACGGTTGACGTCAGCGGCGCCCGGTATGTGGACCTCGTGGCCAACGACGCCGGCGACGGCAACGGCAACGACCACGCCGACTGGGCAGACGCCAAGTTCAGCTGCACACCTTAAAACAGCAACGCGGGGTCAGTTGCGGCCCATCCGAGGCATCGGAATGGGCCGCAACTGACCCCGCGTTTACGGTGACGGCTTAGACTGCGCGGACGCCGGCGCGCCAGACCGCGTGGGTCATCGGGATGCCGGGACGGTAAGCCAGGTGCGTGGCGGACGGTGCCTTGAGCATGTGCAGGTCCGCACGGTGCCCGACGGCGATCGAGCCCACCGCGCGCTCGCCGTCGACGTCCTTGCCGGTCTCGCGGCCCAAGGCCAGGGCACCGCCGTAGGTCGCGGCGCGGACGGCCTCGTGCACGCTCAGGCGCATCTGCAGCACCGCGGTGGTGACGCAGAAGGCCATGGAGCTGGTGTAGGAAGTGCCGGGGTTGCAGTTGGCGGCGAGCGCGATCTGCACTCCGGCGTCGATCAGCTCGCGGCCCGGGGCCAGCGGCTGGCGGGTGGAAAGGTCGCAGGCCGGCAGGCACGTGGCCACCGTACCGCGGGTACCCGTCCCGGCTGCGGCGTCCCAGCCCGCCCAAGTTCCGGCGAGCGCCTGGATGTCGGCGTCGGACAGGTAGTTCACGTGGTCCACGCTGGCCGCGCCGAACTCGACGGCGAGTTGCACGCCGGGGCCTTCGCCCAGCTGGTTGCCGTGCACGCGCAGGCCCAGGCCGGCGTTGCGTGCGGCGGTGAGGACGCGGCGGGACTGGTCTTCGTTGAAGGCGCCGCGTTCACAGAACACGTCCGCCCAGCGCACGTGCGGCAGGACAGCGTCGAGCATGGGCCCGCACACCAGTTCCGTGTACTCCTCCGGGTCCACGCCGGCCGGGACCAGGTGGGCGCCGAGGTAGGTGACCTCGTCCACCGTGGCGGCGGCGATCCGGGCGCTGCTCGCCTCGTGCTCCACGTCCAGACCGTAACCGGTCTTGCTCTCCAGGTACGTGGTGCCCTGGGACACGGCTTCGGCAACGCGTTCCCGGACGAGCCGGGTGAGTTCTTCTTCGCCGGCGGCACGGGTGGCTCCCATGGTCACGGCGATCCCGCCGGCGCTGTAGCTCTCCCCCGCCATGCGGGCTTCGAATTCGGCGGTACGGTCTCCGGCGAAGACCAGGTGCGAGTGCGAATCCACCCAGCCGGGCAGCACGGCGCGGCCTTCGGCGTCGACGGCGGCATCCGCGGCGGGTGCCTCCGATGCCGGACCGATCCACGAAATCCGCTCACCCTCGATCACGACGGCGGCATCACGCAGGACGCGGTGTTCGCGGTCCTGGGTCATGAGTTCGCCGATGTTATGGATCAGTGTGCTTGCGTGTCCGCTGGTGAGCCCCGTAGTCATGGATCAATTGTTCATCGGCGGACGGACCAGCGGGTGGCCGCCAACTCCGACGGTGTCCGGGATACCGGACTACTGCCGGAGGAATCCAGGATTGCCGCGGCCGCCAACTCGGCGATCGCGGACGAGGTCTGGAAGCCGTAGCCGCCTTGGCCGGCGAGCCAGAAGAAGCCGGGGGCCTCGGCGTCGAAGCCCACCACCGGCACGCCGTCGGCCGCCTCGGTGCGGAGCCCCGTCCAGGCCCGGTCCACCGATCGGATGCCAAGGGTGGTCAGCGAATTCAGCTGCTCCACGACCGCTTCGATGTCACCTGGCCGGGGCTTGGCGTCCTCGGGCCCGCTCGGCACTGTTTCGGCGGGCGAAACGAGCACCTGGCCGCCCTCGGCACGGAAGTACCAACGGTGCGCCGCTTCAGCGACCATCGGCGTGCCGGGCGGCAGCGGATGGTCCACGTTCACGACGGCGGCGGTGCGCCGGTAGGGCTGCAGCCCGATTTTCTCCACGCCGCTGAGGACGGCCAGTTCGTCGGCCCACGCACCGGCGGCATTGACCACGACGGCGGCGGCGAGCCCTTCGGTTCCCGCGCCGAGTTGCCAGGCGGAGCCGATGCGCTGGGCGGAGTGGACCCGGGCGCCGGTAATGATGTCGGCCCCGGCGGCTTCCGCGCGGCTGCGGTGGTCTTCCAGCAGGACCGGGGCGTTGCAGGCGAAGGAGCCGGTGTCCAGGCCGGCGTGGGTGAAGCCCTCAGGCCGGAGGACGGGGCAGAGCTCCAGCGCCTCGGCGTGCGTGATGGGGCGCATGTGCCCGCTGGCCTCGGCCTTCAGCTCTGTTTCGTCCCCCACCATCATGAAGGGCCGGGGCGTCAGGACCGGAACGTCCCGTCCGGCGTCGCGCTCTGCGATCAGTTCCAGCGTGCGGACGGTGAGTTCCTGCACGACGGCGGGCCCATAGCTGGGGATCAGCTGGCGCGCCGAACGGGAAGAGGTGTGGTAGGCGAGGGTCTGTTCCGCTTCCACGAGCGCCACGGAGCATTTGCCCGCGAGCGCGGACGCCAGGGACAGCCCGGCGACACCGCCGCCGACAATCACCACATCGTAATTCGAAGCCATCAGGCCATCTTGCCAGCCCGGCGCCTGACGCAGGTAGATGCCAGCGCAGGTAGATGCCAGCGCCGGTAGTTCAGCGCAGGTAGGCCAGTTCCGGGAAGTGCGCCATGTAGCCGTCCAACAAAGCGTGGGCCACCCGGACGGAATCCACCAGCGGGTGCATGGCGAAGGCACGGTAAGCGGCGTTGCGGGAACCGCCCAGCGCGGCTTCGATGGTGGCCCGCTCCACGGCCTTCACGGTGGTGACGAGGCCCGCGGCGTAGTCCGGAAGCGGCGCCGCGGGAAGCAACCGGATTCCGTCCGGGCCCAGCAGGCAAGGGGCTTCGATGACGGCGTCGTGGTCCAGGCCGGGCAGGGTGCCCGCGTTGGGCATGTTCAGGATCAGCCGCGCTTCGCTGCCTTCAGCGCCGCTGAGGGCACGCATGATTGACAGGGCGACCCCTTCATAGCCGCCGCCCTGCAGGTCCTCGGCGTCGCGCTCAAAGGTCCCGACGGCGTCGCGGTTTTCCGCCATGTACGTCTGCTCGCGGTCCATCCGGACCCGTTCCCAGCGCTGTAGCGCCGATTCCCTTTCAGAGGTGCCCGCGGCGTAGAACGCCGCCTGCTGCCGTTCGAGATAGGCCCCGCGGCTGGCGGCGGCTTCCTGTTCGGCCAGCAGGTTCTCGCGGCGGAAGTAGTAGTAGTGCAGGTACTCATTGGGCACCGCCCCGAGGGCTTGCAGCCAGGCCGCGCCGAACAGTTTGCCTTCCTCGAAGGATTCGACGGCGGCCGCATCCGCCAGGAGCTCCGGCAGGACGTCCGCGCCGTCCACCGTCAGACCGCGCAGCCAGCCCAGATGGTTGAGGCCGATGTAGTCGATTCCGACGTTGCCTGCGTAGATGTCCAGGCCCGGGAATCCCGCCGCGCCGAGCGCCCGCCGGGCCAGCCCTGCCGGGGAGTCGCAGATGCCTACCACCTTGCCCTGGAGCAAGGTGTTCAGAACCTCCGTGATGACCCCGGCGGGGTTGGTGAAGTTGATGAACCAGGCCTCGGGCGCGTGCTTGCGCACGGCTCCGGCGATCCGCACCGCCACAGGGATGGTCCGCAGCGCGTAGGAGATGCCGCCCGCGCCCACGGTTTCCTGGCCGATGACGCCGTGCTCCAGGGCGATCCGCTCGTCGGCGGCCCGGCCGGCCATGCCGCCCACCCGGATCGCCGAGAAGATGAAGTCGCTGCCCGGCAGTGCCTCGGCCAGCCCGGTGAACAGCCGCACCCGCGGCGCGTCCGGCATGCCGGATGCCTGCTCCTCCAGGACGCTCGCGACCACGGCCAGCCGTCCGGCGTCGTGGTCCCACAACCGCAGTTCGGTGACGCGCCCGGGCCGCCGGTCCTTCAGCAGGGCTGAATAGACCAGCGGAACCCGGAACCCGCCACCGCCCAGCAGTGTGAGGATCATGGCCGTGTCAGAGTCCGGCAGCCTGGCCCGCGGACGAGTTCACGGCGTCCCGGCTTTTCACGAACGCCTGCACGCAGGCCTCCACGTCCTCGGGACTGTGGGCCGCGGAGAGCTGTACGCGGATGCGGGCAGCGCCCTTCGGGACCACCGGGTAGCTGAACGCTGTGACGAACACGCCGTGTTCGAGCATCTCGGCGGCCACCTTCGCGGCGGCCACGGCGTCCCCGAACATGACCGGCACAATGGCGTGTTCGCCGTCGAGCAATTCGAAGCCTTCCTCGCTCATCCGGCGGCGGAACAGCGCGGCGTTGTCGAAGAGCTTGGTGCGGAGTTCACCGGAGCCCTGGACCAGCTCAAGGGCCTTGAGCGTGGCGGCCACGATGGCCGGGGCCAGCGAGTTGGAGAACAGGTACGGGCGGGCCTTCTGGCGGAGCATCGCCACGATTTCGGCGCGGCCGGAGACGTAACCGCCTGACGCGCCGCCCAGGGCCTTGCCGAAGGTACCGGTGTAGATGTCCACGCGGTCACTGACGCCGGCGTGTTCGGGAGTGCCCGCGCCCGTGGCACCCATGAAGCCGACGGCGTGGGAGTCGTCCACCATCACCAAGGCGTCGTGCTTTTCGGCGAGATCGCAGATGGCCGCGAGCGGGGCGAGGTAGCCGTCCATCGAGAACACACCGTCCGTGACGATGATCTTGCGCCGGGAGCCTGCGGCCTCAAGGAGCTTGGCTTCGAGGTCCGCCATGTCCTGGTTGGCGTAGCGGAAGCGCTTGGCCTTGCTCAGGCGGATGCCGTCGATGATCGAGGCGTGGTTGAGCGAGTCCGAGATGATGACGTCTTCGGGGCCGAAGAGCGATTCGAACACGCCGCCATTGGCGTCGAAGCAGCTGGAGAACAGGATGGTGTCCTCGGTGCCAAGGAATTCCGAGACCTTCTTCTCCAGTTCCAGGTGGAGGTCCTGGGTGCCGCAGATGAAGCGCACGGAGGCCATGCCGAAGCCGCGCTCGTCCATGGCGGACTTGGCGGCGGCGATGATGTCCGGGTGGTCTGCCAGGCCGAGGTAGTTGTTGGCGCAGAAGTTCAGCACCTGCCGGGACGGCTCACCGAGGGGGCCGGCGGCGATGTGGCTGGCCTGCGGGGAATCGATGTGGCGTTCGCTCTTGAAGAGTCCGGCGCTGCGGATCTCGTCCAGTTCGCCCTGCAGCTGGTCTTTGATCGAGGTGTACAAGGGATCTCCTTAGATTTCGGTCCAGTCGAGGACGACCTTGCCGCCGGTTCCGCCGCGGGCGATCTCGAAGCCCTTCTCCCAGTCCGTGGCGGACAGCTTGTCCGTGACGACGGCGGAGATGTTGCGGTGCAGTGCGGGGTTGGAGGACAGCATGGCGCTCATGGCATACCAGGTTTCGAACATCTCGCGTCCGTAGATGCCCTTGAGGGTAAGCATGTGGGTGACCACCTTGCCCCAGTCGATGTCGATCGACTGGCTGGGCAGGCCGAGCATGGCAATGCGTCCGCCGTGGTTCATGTTGTCGATCATCTCAGGCAGGGCCGTGGGATGTCCCGACATTTCCAGGCCGATATCGAAGCCTTCGCGCATGCCCAGTTCCTTCTGGGCCTCGCTGATGCGCATCTTGGAAACGTCGACGGCGAGGTCCACTCCCATGGTCCGTGCCAGTTCCAGCCGGGATGCGGAAACGTCGGTGATGGCGATCTTGCGGGCGCCGGCATGGCGGGCGACGGCGATCGCCATGAGGCCGATCGGTCCGGCGCCGGTGATGAGCACGTCTTCGCCCACGAGCGGGAAGCTGAGGGCGGTGTGCACGGCGTTGCCGAAGGGGTCGAATATGGCGCCGAGTTCCGGAGTGACGGAAGGATCGTGGTGCACCCAGACGTTGGTTTCCGGGATGACGACGTATTCGGCAAACGCGCCGTCGCGCTGGACGCCGACGGATACGGTGTGGATGCACATCTGGCGGCGGCCCGCGCGGCAGTTGCGGCAAATGCCGCAGACCACGTGGCCTTCGCCCGACACCCTGTCCCCGACCTTGACGTCGCGGACGTCTTCGCCGACGGCCACGACCTCGCCGTAGAACTCGTGGCCGGCGATGAGCGGGGTTTCGATGATGCTTTGCGCCCAGGCGTCCCAGGACTGGATGTGCAGGTCGGTGCCGCAGATGCCGGTGGTCATCACGCGGATCTTGACGTCGCCCGGGCCGGCCTCGGGCTCGGGCCGGTCGACGAGTTCGAAGCCGGCGTGCGGGCCGGACTTGTAGAGAGCCTTCATGGTTCCCATTACAAGCCCTGCAATGACTTAGAACAAGCTCAAGTATCTCACTCAATAGTTTAGGAATTGCTACACCATTAGCCCTGGGGGACCACAACGTCGCGTCATCCCGCCGGAAAGGCTTGAATCCGCTTTGGTATACCAAATATGGTGGTGGGTACACCGGCGTCGCCTGTTGTCCCAAGGGCGGCGCCTTCCCCAAGGAGTAACCATGTGCTTGCATGACCACAGCAGTGCAGCTGTCCCGTCCGCTGCCCCCTCGCGCCGCGGAGTCCTCGCCAGCGCGGCCGCACTGGCCGGTATTTCCGCGGCCGGCATCGCCGCCCAACTCGGCTCGGCACCCGCGGCCCAGGCCGCCGAACCACCCGCCGGACCGAACTACCACGGCCGCCCCGCCACCCCCGGCGCCGTCATCATCGAGGGTGGCACCATCGTGGACCCGCTTACCGGAGACGCGATCGAAGACGGCGTCCTGGTGCTCGACGGCGGCAAGGTCACCGCCGTCGGTACCCGCGACGCCACCCGGAAGGCCGTGGCCGACGTCGCCGGCCGTGCCACCGTGCTGAACGCCTCCGGCCGCTGGGTCACCCCGGGCCTGGTGGATGCGCATGTCCACGCCAACGCCCTTTCCGACGCCCGGATCCTGCTGCAGGGCGGCGTCACCGCCTTCCGCAGCGGTTCCAGCAGCTTCTACCAGGACGTCGCCCTCGCCGCCCTGCCCGGCTGGGTGCCGGGTGCTTCCCCGCGCGTCCGCCCGGCCGGTCTGTTCATCTCGCCCGAGCAGGGCGATTCGATCCTGGCCGACCCGGACCTCGCTCCCCTGGCCGCCCTCAAGAACGGCATCACCGATCCGCAGGACCTGGCCTACCTGACCCGCGTCAACCTCGCCCGCGGCGCCGAAGTCATCAAGACCCGCGCCAATCCGCGCGCCGGGCTCCCGGAGCAGGATCCCCGCGAACTGGTCTACGACGTCGAGCAGCTCTCCGCCGTGGTCAAGGCCGCCCGCGGCGCCGGCGTTCTCTGCCATGCGTACAGTGCCGAAGGCATTGACGGCGCCGTCCGCGCCGGCGTCGCCAGCATCGAGCACGGTGTGTTCGTCTCGGAGCAGACCATCGCCGAGATGGTCCGCCGCGGCACCCACTTCACCCCCACCATGGACGCGATCTCCAGCATGGCCCGCTCCAGCAACCCGGTCCTCGCCGCCCGCGGCAAGGAGTACACGCCCATCCACAAGGCTGCCGTCAAGGCCGCCCACGAGGCGGGCGTGACGATCGTTGCCGGCACGGACTCCTTCGGAAACGACGTCACCCCGCTGGGCGTCGAAGTCCGCCTCCTGAACGAAGCCGGACTTTCCCCGCTGGAAGCCATGCGCGCGGCCACCACCTATTCCGCCCGCCTGCTGGGCTGGGAAGGCCGCGCCGGCCGCCTCGTGGCGGGCGGCTTCGCGGACGCCGTCGTGGTGGATGCCGACCCGCTGAGCGACGGAAGCGCCCTCGAAAAGGTGCGTGCCGTCGTCGCGCAGGGCGTCGTGGTGCGCAACGAGCTCTAAGCGCCCCCTTCCTTAAGCGCGAACGTACACTTGCGGCCCCGGAATCGCTGATTTCGGGGCCGCAGCTGTACGCTCGCGCACGTTGACGGTTGAGCGAACCCTTCACCGAGTGGGCGCACGCTTTAGGATTGGCTTATGGATGTCCGCCAGCTCCAAGTGCTGCGTGAACTCGGCGAACTGGGCAGCGTCAAAGCCGTTGCCGAAGCCATGATGGTCACGCCCTCCGCCGTCTCGCAGCAGCTCACGCTCCTCCAGCGCAGCGCCGGGGTGCCCCTCACCCGCAAGGAAGGCCGCAACCTGGTCCTCACCGACGCGGGCCAAGTGCTCGCGGACGCCGGCGGCGCCGTCATCCGCGCCATGGCCGACGCGCACGCGGCGATCGGCGGCTACCACGACGATCCGGCCGGCACCGTGTCCGTCAGTGCTTTCCACAGCGCCGGGCAGGCGATTTTCGGCCGCCTTGCCGCGCGGCTCGCTTCCGAAACAACGGACGACGGCGGTGTGCCCCGTCTCCGCTTGGCCGACGAGGACGTTCCGCAGCAGGGCTTTCCCGCGCTCACCGCCCGCTACGACATCGTGCTCGCCCACCGCATGGCGCACAGCGAGGACTGGCCGGCGGACCGGATCCTGGTGCTGCCGCTCGCGGAAGAACCTTTCGACGTCGCACTCCCGGCCACGCACCCGCTGGCAGTCAAGGACTCACTCACGCCGTCCGACGTCGCCGGTGAAAGCTGGGTCTCCAGCCGCCCGGGCTACTCTCCCGCGGATGTGCTGGCCGCCGTCGCCGCGGTGGCGAGCCGGGCGCCGCACATCGCGCACCGGGTCAACGATTACGCCACAGTCGCCGCCGTGGTGGCCGGCAGCGGCGTGCTCGGGCTGCTTCCCCGGCACACCGCCGCCGCGGCGGCACTCTCGCAGGGCGTGGTGCTCAGGCCGCTTGAGGGCATTGCCACCCGGCGCCGCATCGACATGCTGATCCGTCCCGAGAACGCACGGCGCCAGGCGGTCCAGCACGTCGCCGGGTTGCTGCGGGAGGTCGTGGACAAGCTGGTGTCCACCCCCGCCTGACAACGGCTCAGCTGCTCGGCACGCGCGCCGGCTGCCCGTCCTCGAAGTACTCCAGCAGTGCGGCAGGCAGCTCCGGTACCTCGCGGGCACCGCCATCGGACCGCAGCGATTCCGCGGCGAGCACCCCGGCTGCGACGGCCTGGCGGGCGGCGACCGGCGAGGTCTGGGTGGGTCCGCCGTCGGCCGCGAAGCGCAGGAACTCGGCGATCAGGCGCGGGTCGGCGCCGCCGTGACCTCCCTCGCCGTCCTGGATGGTGATGACCTCCTCCGGTTCTGCGTAACCCAGGGTGCGCGTGGTCCAGACGCCGATCCGCTCCCCCGGGCCGTCGCCGAAGTTCTCGATCCGGCCCTTGGTACCAATCACGGTGTAGTTCCGCCAGTAGTCCGGCGTGAAGTGGCACTGCTGGTAGGACGCGAGCACGCCATTGTCCAGCACCATGTTCATCATGGAGATGTCCTCGACATCGATGTGCTCGGCCAGCCCGTGCTGTTCGGCCGGCGGCCAGTTGTCCAGGGAGAACCACTCGCCCATGCGCTTGGCGCTGTTGTCGCTGCGGTCCGTCACCGCGCCGTACACGGCGAGGTCCCCGACGGCGGACACCCGCCTGGTGTAGCCGTTCGCCAGCCAGTGGATGACGTCGATGTCGTGCGCGCCTTTTTGCAGCAGCAGGGACGTGACGTTCTTCTGCTCGGAATGCCAGTCCTTGAAGTAGTAGTCCCCGCCGTGGCCCACGAAGTGCCGGCACCACACGGCCTTGACCTCGCCGATGGTGCCTTGCTCGATCAGCTGGCGCATCTGCACCACCACGGGCATGTGGCGCATGTTGTGGCCCACGTAGAGCCGGGTGCCGCTGTCGTAGGCGGCCTGCAGGATGGAATCGGCGGCCTCGATGGTGATGTCCAGCGGCTTTTCGCAGAAGGTGGGAATGCCCGCCTTGAGCGTGCGGACCGCGACGGCGGCGTGCTGGCTGTCCGGGGTGAGCACCAGGACAGCGTCGATGCCGCTGTCGATCAGCTCCTGGAGGTCACCTGTCACCTTTGCGGTGGGGATCCGCCCGGCGGCGTCGGCCCGGCCGCGTTCGCTGGTGTCGCAGACGATTGTCACCTCCGAACCCTGCCCCGGCTTGTGCGCGTGGCGCCACAGCCCCGCGCGCAGGCCGAAGCCCACCACGCCGATCTTCATGTCTTCGCTTCCCATGTCCTTCTCTCTGTTCTCAATAAAGTCTGTCGTTGTCAGCGCGGCGCGGGACCTTCGCTGCGGTGCGGCGCCTCAAGCGCGGTGCGGCGCCGATTCGCGGACGAAGAGCTGCCACGGGAAGTCCAGGACCTCCGGTTCCCGGGTGCCGCCGTCGACCGCCCGTTTCAGCAGCAGCCGGGCCACCCGCTCGAAGAAGTCCACCGGGCCCACCGTGCTCAGCGACGGTGTCATCCGTTCTCCCTCGATCGCGTTGCCGACGCCGATGATGTCCACGTCCCGGCCCACGGTCAGCCCCAGCCGCTGCGCGGCATTGACGGCGCTCATGGCGGCATAGTCGGAGGTGGCGTACAGGGCGGTGGGCCGGTCTTCGCCGGACAGCAGGCGCATCGTGGCCGCATAGGCGCCGGTGGTGGTGCCGTCGAACGTGCCTACGAAGTCCTCGTTCAGCGCGATGCCGGCGCCGGCGAGCGCCGAGGTGTAGGCCTCGTAGCGGCGCCCGGCAGGCGGGGTCCCGCCGCGGGCGGGAACCAGGCAGCCCACTTTGCGGTGGCCCGCCAGCAGGTGTTGCATCGCTAGGGCGCAGCCGGGGCCCGCCACGGAACGGATCACGTCGAAGCCCTCGGCCCCGAGCTCTTCGTCGAACACCACCAGGGTGGTGCCCCGGGCGGCCAATCCTTCCAAGGCCCCGCGTTGCTCCGGCCTGACGGCGTCCACGAACACGGCATCGGCGTCGTGGCTCTGCAGCACCTTCACCCAATCGGCATCGCCAAGGATCATCGGCGTGATCCCCAAGGGGGCGGCAACCCGCTGCACGGCCTCGATCACGGACAGGGACCAGGGGTCCGAGAGCATGGTCAGGGACAGGATCACGGTGTTGGTGCGCCCGGTCCGGATGGCCCGGGCCGCCTGGTTGGGGCGGTAGCCCAGGCGTTCGGCCGCGGCGCGCACGCGCTCCACGGTGATATCCGAAACGCCCGGCCCGCCTTCGCCCCGGCGGCCCGACATCACATAGGACACCGTGGCCGTGGAAACACCCGCCTCCGCGGCGACCATGCGGATGGTCGGGCGTGTTCCGCTGCCTGCTGTCCTGGCCATGCTCTCCCCCTTCACTTTCGCTGCAGCCCCAGTCTGCCCTGCTGCGGCCGGCTAGGCGCGGAAGACCGGGACGTCAGCCGGCAGAGCCGCCTGGTACTCGTCGCGGATCTTGTCGCCGCCTTCGGACTTCCAGCGCTTGACCGCGGCCTCCAGTTCGGAGATTTTCGCCCGCCCGGTGATGATGTCCACCACCTTGTCCCGCAGCTGCTTGGTGATCTTGGCGCCCACCTTGGAGTTGGTGTCCGAGTACGTGCCGTTCGTGGGGTTGCGCCAGGCCATCTCCAGGAGCTTCTTCTGCTGTTCGTTGATGTACTTGGTGTCGTCGTCGAAGCCCGGGTTGAAGATGACGTTCTCCGGGCTGGACATGATGTTCAGGGCGGAGACCAGGCCCGGCAGGTTGGTGGAGCCGGACTCCGTGAGCTGCGGATTGCCCTTGGCGTCCAGGGTGTAGTCCTTGCCCACCTCGCCGAAGTTCTTCTGCATGTACTCCACCGTGCCGAACGGCGCGGACAGGTAGTTGATGAGCGCCAGGAGCTCGCGGATCTTTCCTTCATCCGCTTTCTTGAACGGGGTGAAGCCCACGGTTCCGTAGCCCATGTCATAGGTGGGCTTGACCTTGCCGTCCGCGCTGAACGGCACCAGGATGTCGAACGCCTGGTCCTTGTTGAACGCCCGGTAAGCCTTGATGTCGTGCGGGCCCACCAGCACCTGGCCGGCCACGCTGCCGTTGGCCACCCGGTTGCGCATGTCCGGGACATTGGTGTCCGGGTAGAAGACCCCGGCGGCGAACATCTTGGCCGTGAATTCGACGCCGGCGGCGTATTCCTCGGTTTCGAACAGGTGCGTCAGGGTGCGGTCCTTGTTGACCGCCCAGGAGTTGGGTGCGCCGAACCACTCGGTGACCATGTGCAGGATGTTGATGTAGGCCGGTTCCAGAGCGTACTTGCGTTCGGCCGGGCGGGTGAGCTCCTTGGCCTTCTCCAGGAACTCCTCGGCCGAGGTGGCGGTCAGACCGCCTACCTTCTCCCAGACATCGCGGCGGCCGGACATGATCTGCCCGAAGGGGGTGCTCGGGATGGGCGCGCCCCAGATCTTGCCGTTCACGACGGCGGTCTTCCAGGAATCCGGCTTGAGTGCGGCCAGATTGGGGTACTCGAGCACGGCGTCACCGGAGAGGTACTTGGTGAGGTCCTGGAACTTGGCCTCGAGCATGGGCCCGACGTTCGGGATGCCCTGGTTCGGCGGCACCCACATCATGTCCGGCAGGTCGTCGCTGGCCAGGACGGTGGCGAACTTGGCCGGGTAGCCGTCGCCGATGTCCTCGGCGATCTGCAGTTCCAGCTCCCCTCCGAGCTTGGCGTTCAGGCGCTGCCAGAAGGGGTTGTCCTTCATGCCGGGGCTCATGGTTTCGAAGGTCTCGGTGAGGCCGGTGACCTTGCCCTTGAGCGGGGCGTCCTTGACGGAGGTAACGCCTTCGGGAAGCTTGAAGAACGCAGCCTGCAGGCCCTTGGAATTGCCGGCGAGGTCGGCGGTGACCCCGGTGAATTCCTTGTAGGTGGGGAGCTTGACCCCGGCGGAGGCGGCAGCTCCGCCGCTTCCGCCGGAGGTGCCGCCGCCACCGCAGGCGGCAAGGCCCGCCGTCGTGACCGCAAGTCCGGCCAGGCCGAGGAAGCCGCGCCGGCTGAAGCCGGTGTTGCGTGGTGCACTCATCTGTTCATGCCTTTCGATTGGGTATGGACAATTCGGAAGAAACTCAGCCCTTCACCGCGCCGGTGAGGACGCCCTTGGTGAAGTGCTTCTGGAGGAAGGGATAGACCAGCAGGATCGGGACCAGTGCCACCACCACGACCGCCATCTGGATGGACTGGCTGGGCGGCACCGAGGAGATGCCCAGGCCGTCGGCGGCGCCGGATCCCTGGACCACGAAGTTGCGCAGCAGCAGCTGGATGGGCCATTTGCTGTGGTCGTTGATGTAGAGCAGGGCGTTGAAGAAGGAGTTCCAGAACCCCACCGCATAGAACAGCCCGACGACGGCGATCACCGCCTTGGAGAGCGGCATGACGATGCGCCACAGGATGGTCCAGTCGGAGGCGCCGTCGATGCGGGCGCTTTCGATGAGTTCCTGCGGGATGTTCATGAAGAAGGAGCGCATCACTACGAAGTTGAAGGCGCCGAAGATGCCCGGCAGGATCAGCGACCACAGGCTGTCCAGGAGGCCCAGTTCCTTGATCATCAGGAAGGACGGGATGAGGCCCGGGGCGAAGAGCAGCGTGAAGAGCACCGCGAGGACCACCGGACGGCCGAACAGCACGGGCCTGCTGGTGGCGTAGGCCATGGTGATGGTGACGAACAAGGCCAGGATGGTCCCGACGATCGTCACGAAGGCGCTGACCCCCAGCGAGTTCAGCACCATGGGGCCCTTGAAGATGGTTTCGTAGGCTTCCAGGGTGGGCCGTTCGGGCCACAGGACGAAGCCGCCGGCCTGGGCCAGCTGTTCCTTGTCCGCCAGGGAGGTGGAGACGACCAGCAGGATCGGCACGATGATCGACGCACTGAACAGGAGCAGCACGAGGGTCTTGATGGTCTGGTAGAGCGGCGAGGGCCGTTCCTTCCAGACGGGACGCTTCGGGGAGAATGCGCGCTTGGGGGAAAGTGTGGTTGCCATGCTCAGCCGACTTTCTTTGCGAAGATGCCGTCCTCGCCGAAACGGTGGGCGAGTTTGTTGGCGGCGTAGATCAGCAGGGCGCTGACCACGCCCTTGGCCAGGCCGGCCGCGGCACCGGAGCTCCAGCCGCCGCCGACCACGCCCGTGTAATACGTGAAGGTGTCCAGGACCTCGGCGGCCCCGGCGCCCACCGCGTCCCTCTGCAGGATGAACTGCTCGAAGCCCACGGAGAGGATGTCCCCGATCCGCAGGATCAACAGCAGGACGATCACAGAACGCAGTCCCGGGAGCGTGATGTGCCACATCCGGCGCCAGCGTCCGGCGCCGTCGGCTGCTGCGGCCTCATACAGGGAGGCGTCGATGCTGGCCAGTGCCGCGAGGAAGATGATCATCGCCCAACCGGCGTCCTTCCAGATCATCTGGACCACCACCAGGATGGGGAAGGTGTCCGGGTTGGTCATGAACGGGACGGGATCCATGCCGAATTGCCGGAGTGTGTTGTTCACGAAGCCGGCACCGCCGAGCATCTGCTGGAAGAGCGCGATGACCAGGACCCAGGACAGGAAGTGCGGCAGGTACGCGATGCTTTGGAAGACCCGGCGGACGCGGGTGCTGATCAGCGAGTCGACAATCAGCGCCAGGACCAAGGGCACGGGGAACAGGAACACCAGCTGCCATGCGGCCAGGTAGAGGGTGTTCCAGAACGCCCGCAGGAAGTCCGGGTTGGCGAACAGGTCCACGAAGTTCTGCCAGCCCACCCACATGCTGTCCCCGATGCCGAGGAACGGCTGGTAATCCTGGAAGGCGATGACGTTGCCCAGGATCGGGATGTAGAAGAACAGCAGCAGGAAGACGACGCCCGGAACCATCATCAGCAGCATCTGCTTGTCACGGCGCAGGCGTGAGCGGAAGCTCTTCCTTCCCGGCCTCGCCGCGTCCTTCGTCACCGTGCGGCCACCGGGGCGGCGGCCCCTTGCACCCGCCTGCGCGTCATCCGCTTCCGGCAGTACCGGGGGCGCTTCCGCCGTGGAATTCATGGAGTCTCCTCAGTGCCTGTGATTCAGGCCACGTTCGTTAACCGTTTAACAAACCATAAGTGACGCCAGACACCTTTGCAAGAAAATGATTGAAACTGCGTGAAAAAGTACGGTTTCATCCACCGCCGAGTCGGCGGTCTGCGGTCACTGCCCCGGAATGCACAAGGCCCGCGGCGCCTGCTGTCCACGCAATGGAACGCAGGCGCCGCGGGCCTGGCGGCTTGGGAGGCTATCAGCCCTCGACGCCGAGCTTCTCCAGGATCAGCTCGCGCACGCGGCCGGCGTCCGCCTGGCCGCGGGTGGCCTTCATGACGCCGCCGACGATCGCGCCGATGGCCTGGACCTTGCCGCCGCGGATCTTCTCCGCGACGTCCGGCTGGGCGGCCAGGGCGGCGTCGATGGCTTCCAGCAGCGGACCGTCGTCGGACACGACGGCGAGACCGCGCTTCTCGACGATCTCGGCCGGGGTACCTTCGCCGGCGAGGACGCCGTCCAGCACCTGGGAGGCCATCTTGTTGTTGATCTTGCCTTCTTCGACCAGGCCGTTGAGCTCAACGATGGTCTGCGGGCTCACGCCGAGTTCGGCGGGGTCGACGTCGGCCGTCTTGGCGCGGCCCACGATCTCGCCCATCCACCACTTGCGGGCGGCCGAAGCGCTGGCACCGGCGGCGACAGTCTCCTCGATGGAGTCCATGACGCCGGCGTTCACCACGTCGCGGAACTCGAGGTCGGAGTAGCCCCAGGCTTCCTTCAGCCGCTTGCGGCGCTCGGCGGGCGGCTCGGGCAGCGTGGCACGCAGCTCCTCCACCCACTCACGCGAGGCCACGACGGGAACCAGGTCCGGCTCCGGGAAGTAGCGGTAATCGTCGGCGTCGCTCTTGGCGCGGCCCGACGTCGTCGTCCGCGTGTCCTCATGCCAGTGGCGCGTTTCCTGGATGACTGGCTGGCCGGAATCGAGGACGGCGGCGTGGCGCTGGATCTCGTAGCGGACGGCGTGCTCGACGGCGCGCAGCGAGTTCACGTTCTTCGTCTCGGAACGGATGCCGAAGCGTTCCTGGCCGTGCGGGCGCAGGGACACGTTGGCGTCGCAGCGGACGTTGCCGCGCTCCATGCGGGCGTCGGACACGCCGAGGTTCTTCACGATTTCGCGGATGGCCGAGACGTACGCCTTGGCCAGTTCCGGGGCACGGCTGCCGGCGCCCTGGATGGGCTTGGTGACGATTTCCACCAACGGGACGCCAGCGCGGTTGTAGTCCACCAGCGAGTAGTCGGCGCCCTGGATACGGCCCGCAGCGCCACCCATGTGGGTGAGCTTTCCGGCGTCCTCTTCCATGTGGGCGCGCTCGATCTCGACCCGGAAGACGGTGCCGTCTTCGAGTTCGATGTCCAGGTAGCCGTCGTACGCGATGGGCTCGTCGTACTGGGAGGTCTGGAAGTTCTTCGGGGTGTCCGGGTAGAAGTAGTTCTTCCGGGCGAAGCGGCAGGATTCGGCGATCTTGCAGTTGAGCGCCAGGCCGATCTTGATGGAGGACTCGACGGCGGCCTTGTTCACCACCGGGAGCACGCCCGGCAGGCCGAGGTCCACTTCGTTGACGTTGGTGTTGGGCTCGTCGCCGAAGACGTTCGGCGCGGAGGAGAACATCTTCGTCTTGGTGTTCAGTTCCACGTGGACTTCGAAGCCAAGGACGGGATCGTACTTCTCCATGGCTTCTTCGAAGCTGAGGATGGTGTCAGTCGACATTACTTGGAACCTCCGTGGGTTTCGACGAGGGTCTCGACAGGTTCGACCAGCGAGGGCGCCTGTGCCAGCAGCGGGCCGCCCCACTTCTCTTCGAGCAGTGCCTCGAGGACGGCGCCCACGCGGTACAGGCGGGCGTCTTCGCGGGCCGGGGCGAGCAGCTGGATGCCGACGGGCAGGCCGTCTTCATCGGCCAGGCCGCCCGGCAGGGACAAGCCCGGAATGCCGGCCATGTTCGCCGGAATGGTAGCGACGTCGTTGAGGTACATCGCCAGCGGATCGTCCAGCTTCTCCCCCAGCTTGAACGCCGTGGTGGGCGCGGTGGGGGAAATCAGCACATCGGCCTGGGCGAACGCGGCGTCGAAGTCGCGCTGGATCAGGGTGCGCACCTTCTGGGCCGAGCCGTAGTAGGCGTCGTAGTAGCCGGCGCTCAGGGCGTAGGTGCCCAGGATGATGCGGCGCTTCACTTCGTCGCCGAAGCCGGCGGCGCGGGTGGCAGCCATGACGCGCTCAATGGTCATGGGCCCTTCCTTCGGCAGCACGCGGAGGCCGAAGCGGACGCCGTCGAACTTGGCCAGGTTGCTGGACACCTCGGACGGCATGATCAGGTAGTAGGCGCCCAGGGCGTACTTGAGGTTGGGGCAGGAGACCTCGACGATTTCCGCGCCGGCTTCCTTGAGGAGCTCAAGGGATTCGTTGAAGCGGTTCTCGACGCCGGCCTGGTAGCCCTCGCCGTGCAGTTCCTTGATGATGCCGATCTTCATGCCCTGGACGTTGCCCGTGCGGGCGGCTTCCACCAGGTTGTCGAAGGAGTCGGTCAGCGAGGTGGAGTCGAAGGGGTCGTGGCCGCCGATGACTTCCTGCAGCAGCGCGGAGTCCAGCACTGTGCGGGAGACCGGGCCGATCTGGTCCAGCGAGGACGCCATGGCGATGGCACCGTAGCGCGACACCGCGCCGTAGGTGGGCTTCACGCCGACGGTGCCGGTGACGGCGCCGGGCTGGCGGATGGAACCGCCGGTGTCCGTGCCGAGGGCCAGCGGCGCTTCGAAAGCGGCGACGGCGGCAGCGGAGCCACCGCCCGAACCGCCCGGAATGCGCTCCAGGTCCCAGGGGTTGCGGGTGGGGCCGTAGGCGGAGTGTTCCGTGGAGGAGCCCATGGCGAATTCGTCCAGGTTCGTCTTGCCCAGGATCGGCATCTTCGCGGCGCGCAGCTTCTTGATGACCGTGGCGTCGTACGGGCTGTGCCAGCCCTCAAGGATCTTCGAACCGGCCGTGGTGGGCTGGCCGATGGTCACGATCAGGTCCTTGACGGCGATCGGCACGCCGGCCAGTTCGTGAAGTTCTTCGGCGGCAGCCCCGCCGGCGGCGCGGATCGCGTCAACTTCGGCGGCGACGGCGAGCGCTTCCTCCGCGTTGACGTGCAGGAAGGCGTTCACCTGGCCGTCGACGGCGGCGATGCGGTCCAGGTGCGCCTGGGTCACCTCGACGGAGGTCACCTCGCCGGCGCGCAGCTTTGCGGCCAGGGCCGCGGCGGAGAGGCGGATGAGTTCGTTGCTGGTCAGTTCACTCATGGTCTTAGTCCTCATCCAGGATGGCCGGGACCTTGAAACGGTCTTCCGCGGCGTCCGGTGCTCCGGACAGCGCCTGCTCGGCGGTGAAAGTGTGGCCCACGACGTCTTCGCGGAAGACGTTGCTCAGCGGGATCGGGTGGGACGTGGCCGGGACATCGTCCCCGGCGGCTTCGCTGACGGACTTCACCGAGTCCACGATGACGGCGAGTTCGCCCGCCATCCGGTCCAGCTCTTCGGCACTCATTTCAATGTGAGCGAGCCGCGCGAGATGCGCCACATCGTCACGGTTGATCGCAGCCATGGATCTCCCCTGCAAGTTCAAATGGTTTTCCGGACCAGTCTACTTTGGTTGGGCTGGCTCGCCGCACGGTGGCCGGCGGCTCCCCGGCACGGTCTCTTGGCCGGCTGCCTACAGATAGTCGGCAGCACGTTCGCGGGCAATCTCCAACAGGGTGGAATGGAAAGCCACCTCCGCCGGCGCATAGACCTTGTCCTGGCGCTGGGCCAGGAACACCCTGCGCAAGGGGGCCGCGGAGCCGAGGCTGATGACCCTGACATCGGGGTGTTGCAGGGCCACCGCCGTCTTCGGCACCATGGCCACTCCCATCCCCACGCTGACCATCACCTGGGCTTCCTGGTAGTCGTTGGCCAGGAAGCCGATGCTTGGTTCGAAGCCGGCCTCATGGGCGGCGCGCTGGAGCACTTCGACGACGGGATGCGCCTCGGCGCGGACGATCCACGATTCCTTGCGGAGCTCTTCCATGGAGATCTCATCCCGGCCGGCCAGGGGGTGGTTGCGCGAAACCAGCAGGACGGTACTTTCCTCGAAGACCTCGGTGATGCGGATGGAATCGTCCCGGAAGCGGTTCCACGGGTAGTCCCAGAGAAGGCACAACCCGGTGGCGCCGGAGTGCAGATCGGCCACCAGGTCATCGAAGCGTGCGCTCCGCAGGGAGAGATTGATGGCCGGGTACCGCTTCTTGAAGGTCCGGAGCACCACGGGCAGGAACGATCCGGCGAGCGTGGGAAAGGTTCCAATCGCCAGGGAACCGCGCTTCAGCCCGGCGATCTCAGCCAGATCAGCCTGGGCCGCGCGCATCTGGGCCACGATCTTCCGGGCATGTCCCGCAAGCAGCTGCCCTGCCTCCGTGGGCACCACTCCCCTGGACTTCCGGTTGAGGAGGGGCTGGCCGACTTCCTGTTCCAGCTTCCGCAGTTGCTGGGACACTGCCGACGGCGTGTACATCATCATCTCCGCCGCGGCCGTCACCGAGCCCTGCTCGACGACCTCCACCAGCAGTGCCAGCCGCCGGATGTCGAATAATTCCTGACCTTCTTCGTTAAGCAACACTTCACCCTCCTGATGGATCAGTTCATCCTATGCAGGCTGGTGCTTTGACGGCTACAGCATTGCGAAGCGTCGCTCGGCACAGACCGCCAAACTGCTCCTTCCAAGCCAACTCCCGCAGTGAATTAAGAATCGCTACATATGTGTCCATAAATCCAACATTGTCTTCATTTGTGATCTGCGTCAATCTCGAAACAGCCCGGCACACGCGGGCAGCACTGAAGGCAAGGAACACACACCATGAAGATCGAAGCAGAGTGGATGCGGGGAGGCACCAGCAAGTGCTGGGTCTTTGAAGGCGCGCAGCTCGGCGAGGCCCCGGCCGGCCCGGACATACTTCTTCCACGGTTGTTCGGCAGCCCCGACAGCAGGCAGATCGACGGCGTCGGCGGCGCAACGTCGACCACCAGCAAAGCCGTCATCCTGGACCGACCCCACAGCGGAGAGGTAGACGTCGACTTCACTTTCGCCCAGGTCGGCATCGAAGAAGCCACGGTCGACTGGGGCAGCAACTGCGGCAACTGCTCGGCCGTCGTCGGACTCTACGCCATCGAAAAGGGCTGGGTGGTTCCCACCGGGGACGTCACGCAGATCGTGACGCGCAATACCAACACCGGGCAGATCATCATCCAGCAGGTCTCCACCCCCTCAGGCGCCCTTCCGATCGTTCCGCAGGCGCACATGCCGGGCGTACCGTTCCCGGGATACCGGGTGGGACTCGGCTTCCGGGACCCCGCAGGCAAGACCACGGGCGCGCTGCTCCCGACGGGTTCGCCGTCGGACACCCTGACGGCGTCCGGCCGCCGCTGGACCGTTTCGATGGTCGACGCCGGCGCGCCGCTCGTCATTCTCCGCGCGGCGGATCTGGGCCTCGATCCGGAGCGCCACGAAGGCTGGGCCGCCGCAGTGGGGCCGCAGCTGCAGCTCCTGGAGGAGATCCGCCGCGAAGCCGCAGTCCGCATGGGCCTGGCCGCGACCACTCGCGATGCCGCCCGCGCCATCCCGAAGGTCGCGATCGTCGCCCCTCCCGCCCGGTCCGACACGGACAGTGACCTCAGCGCCATGATGCTGTCGATGGGCAAACCGCACCCGGCCCTGGCAATTACCGGGAGCATCGCCCTGACCCTCGCCGCCCGCACCACGGGCACCGTCCTGGACGGGATGGCGCGCGCATCCCACCACAGCACCCTCCGGCTGCGCACGCCGGCCGGAGTCATCGAAACCTGGAGCGAAGAACGGGACGGGTCACTGCTGGTCGGCGTCGACCGCACCGCCCGCACCATCGCCAGCACCGTCATCCACCTTCCGGAGGTCCTCGGCAGCGCCGTTGACGCCTCCTTCGCCGGCGCCACTCAATGAGGAGAAAGCCATGAGCAACACCGCAGAAAAGACTGCATCCAGCACGAACCACGAGATCAGCTCCCCCCGGCCCGACCGCCGCCGCCGTATCCTTCTGGTGACGGTAGCCGCCATCACGGCCCTGGGCTTGCTTGCCCTCCTGCTTGGAGGTGTCTTCTCCAGCTCCGCGGCGGCCCCGGGATCGGAGCCGACCATGACCGCCACGCAGATCATCCCGCTCATCATCCTCGTCGGGATGTTCATCGTCGCCACGAAGTGGCCCCTGAACATCGGGGTCATGGGCCTGGTTGCCTCCTTCGGCGTCGGCTACTTCATGCTGGGCATGAAAGACAAAGAGATCCTCGCGGATTTCCCGGCCAACATCGTCATCACGATCATCGGAGTCACCTACTTCTTCAGCATGGCCCAGAGGAACGGGACCATCGACATCATCGTCCAGGCCTGCGTGCGCCTGGTCCGGGGCAGGACGCTCCTCATGCCCTGGGTGTTCTTCCTCATGGCCGCAGCGCTGACGGCACTGGGCACTTTCTCACCGGCCGCCGTCGCGCTCCTGGCCCCGGCCGCCCTGGGGCTGGCTTATGAATCACGCATCCACCCCGTGGTGATGGGCGCCTTCGTCATCAACGGAGCGCATGCGGGAGGCTTCTCCCCGCTGTCCGTCGCCGGCGTGCTGGTCCACGACATCGCCCTGAAGAACGGCTTCCCCATTTCCCAGGAAGCACTGTTCCTGGCCAGCTTCGCCGTCAACTTCATCCTCTCGGTCCTGACGCTTGTGCTTTTCGGACTCCTCGGCAAGCTGCGCGACAACCACGCCAACAGCTACACAGGCATCGATACCGCCCAGGCAACGCGGCCGCACGGCCAGCAGATCCTCACCCTGGGCCTGATCGCCGCGATCCTGGTGTGCACCCTGGGCTTCCACATGCCGATCGGATTCGTAGCCCTCTCGGCGGGCCTCCTCCTGGCCTTCGTCAACATCAAGGAACACAAGACGTTCATCGGCGGCGTCTCCTGGTCCACGGTCCTGCTGGTGGCAGGCATGATCACCTACGTTTCGCTGCTGCAGCACGTCGGCGTGATCGATACCCTCGCCGAGCTGGCGCTCGCACTGGGCGCACCGCTCCTGATCGCACTGGTCCTCTGCTACGTGATCGGCGTCGGCTCCGCGTTCGCTTCCTCCACCGCCCTGTTGACCGCCTTCATCCCGATGGCCGGCCCGCTGCTGGCCACCAGTTCGCTGAGCGCCTCGGGCACGGTCGCAGCTCTCGCTATCGCCGCCACGGTGGTGGACGTTTCGCCCTTCTCCACCGACGGTGCGCTGGTGGTTGCCAACGCCCGCGAAGACGACCGCCAGCGCGTCTACCGCCAGCTGATGATGTACGCGGGCGCCGTTGTCCTCGCGGCTCCCGGCTTGGCCTGGGCACTCCTGGTTCCCACCGGCCTCGTGTAACTTCCCCGGACCTGAAACAGAGCAGGACGGCGAGTGCACCTTTGCACTCGCCGTCCTGCCTTGTCTTTGGGGAGGGTCAGAGGACCTTGCCCTGGGCTGCCAGCAGCATCCGGGCGCGGTATTCCGGGGTGTCCGCCGGCTCGCTGGTGCCGAAGATGGCCCGCATCCAGTGGCCATCCGTGTTGTTCGGGAAGAGGATGAAGTCGCGGCCGAAGCGCTCGGCGTCCTCGGCGGCAAGGGTACGGCGCTCTTCGACGGACTTCACGTAGTAGCGGCGGCGGAAGTCGTTCAGGTTGTCGCCCAGGAAGGCGATGACCTGATACTTGTCCGCGATGGCCTGCTGGGCCGGCTCCTTGTTGGAGGACTCGCGCTGGAAGATGGCGTGCTCGTCGTCGGCGTAGGCCAGGCCCACGTGACGCAGGTTCGCGACGCCGATCTGCTGGGTGTCCGGGCCCTGGTCGCGCTGGGAAACGTAGAAAACCTCCACGCCGCGGCTTTCCGCGTAACGGGTGAATTCGACGGCGCCGGACGTCGCCGTGGGGCCGTTCTCCCGGACCCAGGCGTCCCACAGTTCGTCGTCGAACGCCTGCTTGCCGGCGGCGATCAGCATCTCCCAGTAGGGGTTGGAGGACAGGACGGTGTCGTCGACGTCGGAAATGAACGCCAGCGGTTTGGCGCCCCGCCGCTGCTGGCCGACACCGCGGAGGGCGTTGTCGAGCCGATCGCGGGCGATGTTGAAGGCCTGCCGGTACAGCATGTCGCGCTCGGCGGCGGTGACCCGCCACGCCACGGCGGCGGACAGAATATTCTGCACTTCCGGCGATGCCTCGGCCTTGGCGGGACCGGCGGCGAACAGCGCCAGGCCTCCTGCCACTCCGCCTGCGCCCAGTCCCTTCAGCATGGTCCGGCGTTCGATACCCATTGAGCCTCCTTGATCACGGTGACGTCCTTGTCACGTTCGCCAGTAAACCAATGTTTATCGGGAGTAACCAGACTCCGCCGGATTATGTCGCCGCACAGCAACGCGGGGTCAGTTACGGCCCATGTTTGGCGGCAACATGGGCCGTAACTGACCCCGCGTTGGGGGGTTGAAGGGAAATCAGCCGATGCCGATGGCCCCGGTCAGCATTCCGACGCCGAGCATGACGACGGAGACCACGGCGGAGCGCCACAGGACCTTCTTGTGGTGGTCGCCCAGTTCCACCTTGGAGAGGGACACCAGCAGCAGGATCGCGGGGACCAGCGGGCTCTGCATGTGGAAGGGCTGGCCGGTGATGGAGGCACGGGCCATGTCCGCGGCGCCGATGCCGTAGTGGGCGGCGGTTTCACTCAGGACCGGCAGCACACCGAAGTAGAAGGCGTCGTTGCTCATGAAGAACGTCATCGGGATGCTCAGCAGGCCGGTGATGACCGCCATGAACGGACCCATGCTGGAGGGGATGATCTGCACCAGCCAGGCGGACATGGCTTCCACCATGCCGGTTCCGGTGAGCACACCGGTGAGGACTGCGGCGGCCATGACCATGCTGACGACGGCGACGATCGACGGTGCGTGGGCGATCAGCTGGGCGCCCTGGTCCTTGACCTTGGGGAAGTTCACCAGCAAGGCGATGGCGGAGCCCACCATGAAGACGTACGGCAGCGGAACCAGGTCCATGATCAGCATGGTCATGACGGCGGCCGTGAGGCCGAGGTTGAACCAGAACAGCTTGGGGCGCAGGGTGGGGCGGTTCGGATCGAGGGCGGTATCCGCCATGGCGGTGTCGTGGTCATCGACCAGCAGCTCGGTTTCCTTGCGTTCCAGGACGGCGACGCCGCCGTTGCCGGACGGCCGGGCGCCGGACACACCGGTGCCGGCTGGGCGGGCCGAACCACCGCGGGAGGTGCCGCCCGCAGCAGGGGTGCCGGCGCCGCCGTCGAACGCGTCATCCAGGTCGGCCAGTTCGCCCCAGATTTCCGGAGCCGTGGAGCGGAGGCGGTTGCGCTCCTGGATGCCGAGGATCCAGGCGAAGGCGAAGACCACCACGAGGCCGGCGATCAGCGACGGGACCATGGGAACGAAGACGTCGTTGACGTCGATCTTCAGCGCGGTGGCGGCGCGGGCGGTGGGGCCGCCCCACGGCAGGATGTTCATGGTGCCGTTGGCGAGGCCCGCCACGCAGGTCAGGACCACGGGGCTCATCTTCAGGCGCAGGTAGACCGGCAGCATCGCGGCGGTGGTGAGGATGAAGGTGGTGGAGCCGTCACCGTCCAGGGAGACCGCGGCGGCGAGGATTGCCGTCCCGAGGACCACCTTGGCGGGGTCGTTGCCGAGCTTGCGGATGATGAACTTCACCAGCGGGTCGAAGAGCCCGACGTCGATCATCAGGCCGAAGTAGACGATGGCGAACATGAGCAGGGCGGCCGTGGAGGTCATGGACTTCATCGAATCCATGACCATGTCGCCGATGCCGAGCCCGGCGCCTGCGAACAGGCCGAAGACGGTGGGGACGATGATCAGCGCCAGCACTGGCGTCAACTTCTTCGTCATGATCAGCGCCATGAAAACCGCGATCATGGCGAATCCAAGCAGTACCAGCACGGCCGGCTCCTAACTATGAATGGCATCACGTCGGTGTGGTGCGCATTACGAATGTAGGGCGGGGTGAGTCAGGTCACCGGGTTTGCCGGATTTGATTGGCATAGTGCTCGTTGCCAGCATTTTGCTCGTTTTGCTCAAATCGCCGCGGCCAGTGATTCAATGGAGCCATGCCACGGTTCGCCATGCGGTTTTCCACCCAGACGCTGCTGCTGCAGCTCGGCGTCGTCCTTTTGGTGGTTCTGCTCAGCGGCGCGGTGCACGCCTGGCTCGTGTACCAACGAATCGGCGCCGAGGCCGAGAACCAGGCGCTCACCCTGGCGCGCACCGTGGCCGCGGCCCCGGACATCCGCTCGGCCGTAGCGACCATCAGCAAGGAGCGCGGCACTCCCCCGGCGGAGATCCTGGCCAAGGGTCCCATCATGGCGGCCGCCGAAGCGGCCCGCGAGCGCACCGGGGCATTGTTTGTGGTGGTCACGGACGAAACCGGCCTGCGGCTGGCCCACCCCGAACCGGAACGCCTGGGCGAGCCCGTCAGCACCGACCCCGGCGAAGCCCTGGCCGGCAAGGAAGTCACCACCCGGAACACCGGAACCCTGGGACCGTCCGCGGGCGCCAAGGTGCCCGTCTACGCTCCCGGCACAAACACCGTGGTGGGCGAAGTCAGCGTGGGCTATTCCATGGAGTCCCTGGGCGAAAGCCTGCGGCAGGACATCGTGCCCATCGCGCTGACCGCAGCCGGCGCCCTGCTGGCCGGAGTGCTCGCGTCCTTCCTGCTGCGGAGCCGGCTGCAGCGGCTCACCCTCGGAATGGAACCGGAGGAGATCAGCACCCTGGTCCACGACCAAGTGGCCGTCCTCCAGGGCGTGGACGACGGCGTCATCGGCGTCTCTGCCGACGGCCGCATCACGGTGTTCAACGCCGCCGCGCGGCGCCTGCTGGACATTCCCGAAGAAGAGCTGCCCGACGACGGCGGCGGCCCGGCGTCCCCGGCCGCCGCCTCGGTGCGGATCGGGCAGCCCTGGGCGGCCGCCGTCGTACCTGAACAACTCAAGGCGCTCACCCGGGACGCCATGCACGACGCCGAAGCGGTGGAGATCCTGGCCGCCGGGCGGGTGCTGGTGGTGAACGCGCGCAAGGCCCTGCACCGCAAGGAAGACCTCGGCTGGGTGGTCATGCTGCGGGACCGCACCGAATTGCAGCAGCTCACCCGCCAGCTGGACGCCGTCGGCACCATGTCCACCGCCCTGCGGGCGCAACGCCACGAGTTCGCCAACCAGCTCCACACAATCGCGGGCTTCCTGAGCATCGGCCACAACGAACAGGCCAAGGAGTACCTGGCGAAGATCTCCGAAACCGGGCCGCTGACCTTCCCGGTGCAACAGGCCGGGCTGCTGCAGGATCCGTACCTGCAGGCGTTCATCGGGGCGAAAAGCGTGGGCGCGGACGAACGCGGCGTGGTGCTGCGGATCGGGCCCGAAACCCTGGTGCGCGGCACGGTCAGCGACCCCCAGGACGTCACCACCGTGCTCGGCAACCTGATCGACAACGCCGTCAATGCCGCCGTCGCCGGCTCTGCGGCTGAGCGGTGGGTGGAAGTGGAGTTGCTCGACGAGCCGCCGCGTGCCGGAAACGGGGCCGACGGCGGCACGCTGCATATCGTGGTCGCGGACTCCGGCGACGGGCTGGGCGGCAACGATCCCGAGGCCGTGTTCGCCGAAGGGTTCACGACGGCGGCAGGCGGCGGAGCCGGGTCCGCGGCGGCAGGCGGGCATGGACTGGGGCTCGCCCTGAGCCGGAAACTCGCCCGGCGGCGCGGCGGCGAGGTGCGGGTCCTGGACCCGGGATCGCCCGTCGGGCCGGGCGCGGTTTTCATGGCATCGCTGCCAGGGGTCACATCCCTGGCCGGCAACGGAACGGAAGAGGAAGAATGAGCACGGACCTGAGGGTGCTGATCGTCGACGACGACTTCCACGTGGCGCGGTTGCACGCGGCCTACGTGGATTCAGTGGCGGGGTTCCTGGCCTTGGCGCCGGCCGGCTCCACGGCACAGGCACTGCAGTCGGTGCACAGCCTGCGTCCGGACCTGGTACTGCTGGACGTCTACCTGCCGGATGGATCCGGCCTGGACCTGCTGGGGCAGCTGGATGTGGACGCGATGATGCTCACGGCTGCCTCCGATGCGCAGTCCATCCGCACCGCCACCCGCCGCGGCGCCCTGGCCTACCTGCTGAAGCCGTTCACCGCCGAGGCACTCTCGCAGCAGCTGCGCGCCTATGCGCGGTACCGGCGCATCCTGGACCGGCAGCAGGCGGTGGACCAGGACACCATCGAAAAAGCGCGCCGGGCGTTGTTCGCCGGGGAGGTGTCGTCGTCGGGCAAACCGCGTTCGGCCACGGAATCGGCCGTGCTGGAATCCCTCGAACCTGGTGAGCAGTACTCCGCCGCGGAAGTGGCCGAGCGGGTGGGGGTCTCCCGGGCTACCGCGCAAAGGTACCTGTCCTCGCTGGCGGACGACGGCGCCGTCGAGATCCAACTGCGCTACGGAACCACCGGCCGGCCGGAACACCGCTACGGCGTCCCGGGAAAGCGCTGAATCCCCTTTAAAACCCGGCGCGAACGTACAGTTGGGGCCCCGAAAACGCGCGGCGGGTTCTAGCGGTCGTTGCAACACCCTGACTTCGGGAGTTGCAACGACCGTGGTTCGTTTAAGCGGTGATTCATCAGGTTCTGGCTGGTACCGGCAGGAACATAAGGACGCATTTTTCGTAGTGTTTGATCGTCTGCAGGACACGACGGCGGCTGCTAAAGCTTGCGGGATTAATCCAGCGACCGGGGCAGCCTGGGTTCGGAAGGCTGGGTTGAAGGGCCTCGGGAAACGGGGAAGAGGTCCGC
>NZ_MJLT01000067.1 GCF_001766675.1 Arthrobacter sp. SW1 | reverse complement strand
CGCAAGCCCGAGTGGATCAAGGCCAAGGTCCAGATGGGGCCGGAGTTCGTCGGTTTGAAGAACCTGGTCAAAAAAGAAGGCCTGCACACCGTGTGCGAGGAAGCCGGCTGCCCGAACATCTTCGAGTGCTGGGAAGACAAGGAAGCGACCTTCCTGATCGGCGGCTCCGAATGCACCCGCCGCTGCGACTTCTGCCAGATCGACACCGGCAAACCCTCACCCCTGGACCGCTTCGAACCCACCAAGGTGGCCCGCTCGGTCCAGTCCATGAACCTGCGCTACGCCACCGTCACCGGCGTGGCCCGCGACGACCTCGAGGACGAAGGCGTCTGGCTCTACGCCGAGACCGTGCGCAAGATCCACGAACTGAACCCCAACACCGGCGTGGAGCTCCTCATCCCGGACTTCTCCGGCAAACCCGAGCACATCAAGGCGATCTGCGACTCACAGCCGGAGGTGTTCGCGCACAACGTCGAAACCGTGCCGAGGATCTTCAAGCGCATCCGCCCCGCCTTCCGTTACGAACGCTCCCTGGACGTCATCACCCAGGGCCGGAACCACGGCATGGTCACCAAGTCCAACCTGATCCTGGGCATGGGCGAAACCCGCCAGGAAATCAGCGAGGCCCTCAAAGACCTGCACGAGGCCGGCTGCGACCTGATCACCATCACCCAGTACCTGCGCCCCTCCGAGCGGCACCTGCCCGTGGACCGCTGGGTCAAGCCCCAGGAATTCGTCGAACTCGGCGAAGAAGCCGAAGCCTTGGGCTTCCTCGGCGTCATGTCCGGGCCCCTGGTCCGCTCCTCCTACCGCGCCGGACGGCTCTGGGCCACCGCGATGCGCAAGAAGGGCCGCGACATCCCCGCGCACTTGGAGCATATTGCCCACATCGCCGACGGCATCCAGGACTCCGGCACCACCCGCCAGGAAGCCAAAACCCTCCTCGGCCACCCCTAAATCCCCAGCGGCGCCAGGCGGCGGACCAGTTCGTTGAGTTCGCTCCGGTCTGATGCGCCGGTTTTCCGCAGCGCGTTGGCGATGTGGTTCTCCACCGTGCGCGGGCTCAGCCGGAGCCGTTCGGCGATGTCCGGGTTGCTCAGGCTGCCGGCCAGAAGGGAAATCTCCACTTCGCGCGGAGTGAGGGACGGCACGGGGTTGCTGACGGGAAGCAGGCGGGCCACACCGCTTCCCCCGCCCACCAGGCCGGCGGCCAGTTCCCCGAGTTCCCGGCTGAGCTCCGGATCGCCGTCCCGCAGGGCTGCCCGCGACTTCGCCGCGACCAGTGCGGCAAGCAGCGCCGCGTCCTGGCCGGTTCCCCGGTGTTCCAGCCAGATGCGGATCTCCGACGGCGTGCTGTTCCAGAGCCTCCCGGCCAGCCCGATGGCGGTGTTGAAGGCCGGGATGTCCATCCCCTCGGCCGCCCTGCCGAGTTCCTCCGCGGCGAGCGGCCCGGCCGAAAGGCTCAGCATCACCAGGCCGGTGTGCACCGCGGTCAGCGTGTAGCCTTTGCGGCGACGGGCCCGCAGCGAGCGCGCGATCGCGGCGTCCAGCGCCGCGGGGTCGTCGTGATGCTTGCTGAGCGCGGCCAGGATGTCTGTTCCCGAGCCCAGGAAAGGCCCTGGTTCGGCGGCGAGCTGGCCGGATTCGAGCAGCAGGCTGTCCCGGATGGACAGGCGTGCGTGGTAGTGCGCGGAGATCGCCACGTGGTTGAGTGCCGCGCCGTACAACGGGGCGAGCAGGGGCCGTGGACGCCCGACGGCGAGGGCTTCTTCGAGCATCTGCCGCCGGCTGGGGCTGTTGTCCAGGTAGTGGAAAATGACCGCGGCGATGAAGGACAGGACGAAGAAGGTATCGCCGTCGTAGCGTTCGAGCGCCGCTTCGCGTGCTTCCCGGCAGGCGTCCAGGGCGGCAGTGGCGTCGCCGTCGAAAAAGAGCAGCAGGGGCTCCAGGGCCGCGGCCAGCAGGAACGCGCTCTCGCCGCGGTACCGGCCGGAATTGGCCATGAACTCCCGCGCCGGTCCAAGTTCGCCGCGCAGCAGGCTGAGCACCACATGGAGCAGGCCTGCCAGTTCGGAGGACGCCGGATCGGCGTCGACCGGCACGGACCCGTTGATACCGTCCCCGCCGAGCACCGCCATGAACGCACCGGCAGCGGCGATCGACGCGGCGCGGTGCGGTGCCTTCCCGGCGAAGCGGCGCAGCAGTTCCTCCGCCGCGCCGGCGTCGTGCTTCACGTATCGCAACCACTGCGCGTGCCGCACGGTGAATTCGAAGCCCTCCGGTGAATCCGCCTCACCGGACTGCGGAGTGCCGAACACTTCCTGCACCCGGGCCGCCTCGGAGGGTTCCCCGATGGCTCCCTTCAGGTAGCGGCAGGCATTCTGCAGCGTTTTCTCCCGCTGCCACGCGGCGAAGGCTGCCTCCGCAGCCCGGCGCCGGTGCTCCATGAACTGCTGGGCCATGACCTTTGCGTCGCGCTTCCGGAAAGCGCTGAAGGCGCCGGCCCGCGCCGGAGTCCCGGAGGCGATCCTGCGGGCGGCCTCGGCCACAGTCAGCTGGTCCCGGGCGATCCGCTTGACCAGCAGCGGCGGGCGCAACTGTAGTTCGTAGCGTCCGCCCAGTTCGCTCAGGGACACAATCCCGGCCTGCCGGGCACGCTCCCACACACCTTCAGGAAAATGCTCCAGGGCTTCGGCCAGGGAGCATCCGCCGGGCCGGGCCAGGAAATCGACGGCGGCCCGGACCTCCCCGTCGAGGCCCGCAAGGTATCCGTCCACCACCGAGACCAAGTCGCTGTGCCACAGGGTGGGCCCCACCATGCGCCAAGCACCGTCCTGCAGGGTCAGCCGGCCATGCTCCCGCGCGCTCTGCGCGATGGCCAGCAGGAAGCGCGCGATCCCACCGGATTCGCTGAGGATCCGGACCACGACGGCGGGATCCACCGGGCCGCCGAGGCTTTCGGACACCAGCCTGGTGGCCTGGCCGACGCCGAGCGGCGGCACATCGAGCAAGGCCTCGGGCCAACGCGGCGGCAGTTCCTCGTCGCGGTGCCGGCCCATGAGTTCCGTGCACAACAGGGTGGCTCCTGCGCCCGCTGATGCGCCCAAGGCCGTGCCCAGCGCACGGAGGGACAGGGCATCCGCGTGGTGCATGTCGTCCAAGGCGAGGATCTTCCCACGGAGGGCGGCAGCAACGGCGTCGACCCTTTCCTGCAGGGTGCCGCGCCCCGGCGCGAGTCCCAGCTCAAGCTGCAGCTGGGAAAGGACATAACCCGGCTGTTCGACGGCGACCGGCGGCACGCGCACCACCACCGCCTCGTTCCCCAGCTGTTCCAGGCCGGAGACGACGGCATCCAGGATGCTGCTCCGCCCGGATCCGCCGGGGCCGACGACGCGGACGTCCTTGCCGGTCAGGAGGCACCGCACCGCCTCCACCACCGTCTCCTGGTAGACGAACATCGTTTCTCCATCCCGCGGACAGTGCCGCCTGCGCCGCCGCGTCCGGGTACTCAAATCGTCCCGGCGGGCACCTGGTTCACCCTGACCGGCCACTCAGCCCGGCTTTCCCGCTCCTAGCTTTGATCCATGTTTCCAGCTGTTATCCCTGTGCGCTCCCGCGCTTTCGGGACCGCAGAGGAGGTGCGGTGGTTCAGGCTACCGCACCGCAGTGAAGCGCCTACAGCAATCGATAGGGGGAATTGTGGGAACCACCAGCACCCGGCCGTTCTTTGCCGGACCATGGAGCACTGCCCGGAAGCTGTGCCTGGCCGGTGCGGCGGCGGGCCTGATCGCGCTCCTGGCAGGGACCGGCGTCACCGCCGCGGCCTTCCAGGACCAGAGCCATGCCGCGGCCGAACTGGCCACCGAACCATCCCTGCGCAGCCTGCCCGTGGCGAACGACCAGTCCGCCGGCTCGGCATTGTTCGTGACCCGCTTCGGCGAGCTGTTCGTCTCGGGGCTGCGGAACAGCGGTGACGGCGCCGGCCGCGGCAACACCCCGGCCACCGCGCCGCCGAACAAGGTGGAGTTCCCGGACGGCGTACGGATCGTGAAAGCTGCCGGCAGTTCGAACGACTTCAGTTACCTGTCGAGCACCTCCTATGCGGCACTCGACGACGACGGAACCGTCTGGACGTGGGGCAGTAGCTATGGGTCAAACAACCGCCTGTTGGGCCGGGGCCCGCTGTCGGCGAACCAGACGTACACCCCGGGCCCGGTCCGGCGCACCATGGACGGCACCCCGATGCCGCGGATCGTGAACCTGGAACGTTCGGAAAACCAGTTCTACGCCTTGGACGCCGACGGCCGGATGTGGGTGTGGGGCTATGGCGGCGAGAACCTTCCCGTCTCCGGGTACACCGCCGCGCAGGCAACGTTCCCGGTGCAGGCGAACCGCATCGCCGCCACCTTGTCCGCCGGCGACTGCGTTTCCGGGACTAACGCCGGCGGCGAGGTCCGGTGGCACTCGATCTGGGGCGGAAACAACTCCTCCGGTGCGGTGTCCACCTCGGGTCTGGTCTACACCTGGGGCTTCGACCACTCCGACGGCCTGGGCACGGCGCAGAACACCCAGCGCTGCCCCTACCTGAACCAGGGCGCCAACCAGGCCCTGTTCGCCGCGTACCCGGAGCTCTACAAGGACGCCCAGGGCCGGTCCTTCGTGGAATCCGAGCTGATCGGCGCGACGCCGGCCGCCACCGCGGCCCTGCGCTCGGCACGGATGCGGGACATCGCAAGCCATATGTCGGCATCCGTGCTGCCAGCCTGCGCCGGGACGGCGGCCCACGCGGTGGTGGACGACGGCGACTGCCCGGTCCGCCAGCTGGGCTTCAGTTCCCGTGCCCCGCGGATGCTGCTGCAGAACGGTGACCTCTACACCTGGCAGACCTCCACGGACAGCTACGGCACGGGATTCCTGGGCCGGGCCAACAGCACGGATCCGAACGCCAAGGACTCCCGCTACCGCCCCGTGGTGGCACTGCGGAACGTGGACCGGGTCTCCCCCGGCATCAGTTCCGTTCAGGCGCTGGTAGCCGGTACGGGTTCCGGGGGCGGCACGGTGTACGGCTGGGGCTCGAACAACTACTGCCAAGCCATCGGCGTCCACCGGAACGCCGGGATTCCGTGCTCGTCCGAGGCCGCCGGCGAGGTGGTCGCACTGCCGCAAAAAGTGGCTGGCCTCCCGGCCGACGTCACCGCGGTGTCCTCCACCCAGTGCGCCAGCTGGGCCGCCACAGCGGACGGCGCCATGTACGCGTGGGGCGCCGGAACCGTCGTCGGGCTCAACTACAACCGCTGCGTCCAGGCCCCCGCGGCCTACAGCGGATACCGGATCCACGACCTCACCCAAGCCACCTCGGCGGTCCCGTTCGGCCAGCCGGTACGGTCCCGCGCCACCGGCACCCTCAAGGTCCTCGACGGCGACAACTGAGCGCCGCCGAACACCCTGTGCCCGCACGCCGGGAGCAGGAGCAACCCAAGAAATGAGTGAAAGAAGAGTAATGAACACCATCGATAACGCAGCAGCCGGCACCAGCGATCGCAGGAGCGGCCGCAAACGGGCCGTCGTTGCCGCCGGAGCCCTGCTGGGCGTCGCGGCGCTGGCCACGGGCGCAGCCTTCACTGACTTCGGCCTGCTGAACATCAACGGCGGCGGCCCGGACGGCGGGTTGGGCGGAGCGGACAACCGCTACAACATCCAGGTTTCCGCGGGCCAGGAGAACACCGTCGACTCGGTGGCCACGTGGATCGAGGCCAACCCGGATGCCGCGGACGTGGCACCGGTGGCGGGCGCGGACTCGCTGGTTCCCGGCGGCGCCCCCATCTACGTCAAGCTTCCGGTCCGCAACGATTCGCCCACGTTCTCCTCCAAGCTCTCGCTCGCCTTCGAGAATGTCACCGGCGCCGCAGCCACCCCGGAGCAGGAAGCCCGCAACAAGGCCTACGCCGGGCTGCTGCGGGTGGACATCGCCGAGGTGGACGACGCCTCCGCCGAGCCGGCCGCCTGGACCGCCAGCAAGCTCGACATCAAGGACGGCCACACCGCCGCGGCGGACCTCCACCAGCTCGATCCGAAGGCCGGCAAGGTGGTGGTCGCCAAGGTCTACCTGCTGGACGGCGCCGACCAGGCAGCCACCAACGCGGCCAACGGCGGCACGGTCAAGTTGCAGGCCCGCTTCGACGGCAGCTCCGTCAACTAGTCCCGGAGAGCAGGGTGGCGGCCGGCTTCCGGCCGCCACCCTGGCAATTAATGCAGCAGAGGCAATTAATGCAGCAGAACAGGACACCACATCACATGAAAGCCCGCCTTTCCATGAGGCCCAGGTTTGCTTTGAGGGACCGGCCGCTTCCCAGCCGCCGCCTGCTGGTCGCCGCGGGCGCGCTCCTCGGCGCCGGGCTTGCCTTCACCGACGCCCAGTACGCCGAGGCGCTCCGCGGTCACACCAGCTTCGTCCCGGATCCCGGACGGAACGGCTTCAACATCATGGTCACCGGCGCCGAAGGAGACCGGCTCCCCGCCGGCACCGCCTGGGCCGAGGGCAACCCGCAGGCCTTCGAAATCGGCAGCAGCAGCGGCTTCGGCCCCGGCACCAGCAAGACCTTCACCCTCGGCGTGCGCAACGCCAGCCCGGAACTCGCCTCGGACGTGCAGCTCAGCCTCTTCGACGCCGCTCCATCCTCTGCCGCCGGCACCGGTCTTTTCGACATCCTGCGCTTCACCGTGACCCAAGGTGACGGGCCCGACGGCGGCCGGCAGCTCGCCGTCGACGTCCCCGGTAGCGCCCGGGAACTGCTCGCCGGACTGCGGCTGGAAGAACTCGCCCCCGGAGGGATCACCACGGTCCGGCTCACGGTGGCGTTTCCCGGGTGGGCGGACAACTCCTGGCAGGGAAAGGGCGCACAGCTCGCGGCCCGCGTTGACGGGAGCAGCAAGTGATCCGTCGCTACCCGATGGCGGCCGCCGCGCTCCTGGGCACCGGGTTGGCTGGGCTGCTTGCCCTGGGCGGAACCACGGACGCCGCGTTCAGCCAGGACGCCAGCGGCAGCGCCGCCTTGTCCGGCCGGCTGGCCATCGCCCAGGGACCCAAGGAATCAGACCGCCACAACACCCCGGACAACCCGAAGATCGTGGCCTCCGCAAGCGACCCCGGCGGCGCCTTGGTCAGCACGCTCTCCCGCGAACCCACGGGCGATCCCGCCAAGCCGACCGCCGCCTACACCGTCCGGGTGCAGACCCTTCCGGGGACCGCAGAAGCCCGGCTGTCGCTCGAGATCACCAACCGCGGGACGCCCCGCGAAGTGTTCGAGTCGCTGCTGTTCGGCGTGTACGACGACGCCGGCAAGCCCCTGCTTCCCGGTGGCATCCCCTTGGGCGCCGCAGCCGTGAACGCCCTCGCCGACGGCACCGGCCCCGCTGTTCCCGGACTCGCGGCCGACGGCAGGAGAACCGCGCTCACGGTCAAGGTCTGGCTACGCCCCACGGCCCCGGCCGCCGCCTACAACGCGAAGCTCCAGCTTGGAACCGTCATCCATGCCCGGACCGTTCCGGGCCGCCACTACATCGTCGAGGCCACTCCCACGAAATGACACCCACCATCATGAATTCCCTTCCCGCCGCCCTGCTCGCGGCAGGCCTGGCCGCCGGAGCGGCCCTTGCTTCGGCCGGACCCGCCCAGGCCGCCCCGGTCTCCGGGCAGGTGCTGGAGCTGGACAACGCAAGCTTCACCGTCACCATGCCCGCTCCCGGCCATTCGAACAGCTGGCACAGCACGGTCCGCAACATCAGCGGAAAGGCCGCGGCGCTCTACGTCACCCTGGATTCCGTTCGCGGCAGCGGCTTCGAAGGCAAGCATCCTGCCACCCTCGCCCTCCGCGAAGGCAGCACCGTCATCGTTCCCGCGACGGTCCCGGCTACCCGGCCTGCGGTCCGCCGCACGGCCATCAGCCTGGGCGTGATCGGGCCGGGCCAGGTACGCACCTTCACGGCCGACGTCGCGCTTCCGGCCGCCGCCGGCAACGAATACCGCGACGCCGCCGGGCAGATCAGCTGGCGGTTTTCCGCCACTCCCGACGCCGGAAGCCAGGACGGCGCGGACCGTACCGACAGTGCGGGGACCCCCGGCAGCGGCTGGCTCCCGCACACCGGCGCCGGGGTGATCGCCGGGATCCTGGGCGGCGCGGCCGCGCTCACGGCCGGACTCCTGCTGCTCTGGCTGGGGCGGCGCAAGCGGGGCACGGCGTGAAGGCGGCGTCCACCCTGGTGGGAGCGGCCGCCGTCGTGATCCTGGCCAGCGGTGTGTTCACCGCCGCCGCCACGCAGGCCGCCTACGACGACCATGCCCGGCTGAGCACCACCGCGACCGGCAGCTTCGAACTCGGGCTCCTGGATTCCGAAGGCCGCACTGTCCTGCCCGGAAAAGACCAGCTCCGATTCACGTTCCCGGACACCACCGGGTTTGTCCCGGGCAGCACGGCCGAACTGGGCGTGAACCTGTTCAACAACAGCCGGGCCTCGGGGGCGCTCCTGGGCGCGAAGGTCGAAACCGATGCGGCCGGCGCCGGAAAGAACGGCGCCGGAAAGGACCCTGCACAGCTGCGGTTCTCCGCGGCCGCGATCAGCGGCGGGCAGAAGACCACGCTGTTCGGCGACCCGGCGCACCCCGAATCCGGGGTTCCCGGCGCGGCCATCCCGGAATCCACGGTCCGGCTCGCAGCGCGGCAGGCCGATCCGCTGCCGGACGGGCAGCCATGGGCCGGCCCAGACGCCTCGCGCACCCGGCTGGTCCTCTACGTCCATTTCCCGGACACTCCTGGCAAGGGAAAGCAGGACTCCGCAGCCAGCCGTCTCACCCTGAGTCTCCATGGCCAATCACTCTCCCCGCAATCCCAAGGAAAACCATGACCGCCACTACCGCAGCCCCTACCGGCACCCGCCGCGTCCTCGCCGCCGTCCGTTCCGTTATCCTGTGGCTGGCCGCGGCTGTAGGTGCGGCGTGCATCACGCTCACTGTCCTGGCCCTGGCCTTCGGTGTGCGGTCCCAGATCGTGGTGTCCGGCTCGATGGAGCCATTCATGCCCACAGGCTCGCTCATCCTGGTCAAGGACACCCCGGCCACGGAACTTGAGGTGGGCGATGTGGTCACGGTTCCGCGGCCCAACGGCGAAGGGCTGGTGACGCACCGGATCATCGCCACGGAGGCTCCCGGGAGCGGACCTGCCGCCGCCCGCGCCCTCACCCTGCAGGGCGATGCGAACCAGTCCCCGGACCCGCGGCCCTACACCGTGGCCAGCGCCGGCAAGGTGCTCTTCGTGATCCCGCAGGCCGGAACACTCTTCGGGCAGCTCCGGACGCCGATGGGCATCGGCGGGATCGTGGTGGTAGCCGTCGCGGTGCTCGCCTGCTACGGCCTGGCGCCACGCCCGGGGAAGGAATGAGTCAATGCCGTCACGGCACCGACACCGCCGCCACCGTCTTCTTCGCCCCGTCCCGCAGCTCCACGCCGGAGATCCCGGCGAGCTGGACCGGCGTCGCGCCCGTCACCTTGACCCGTCCGCTGGGCGTCGCGGTCCAGCCGCAGGCGAGTTCCTCGCCGCCGTCGCGGTCCTTGACCCACAGGTAAAGGGTGCCCTCGAGCGGCATGCTGCGGCCTTCGAGTTCCAGCTGCGTACCCCACGTCTTCTTCACCAGGCCGACCGTCAGCTGCATTCCGTTGCCGGCCTGCAGCGAATAGCTGGCGTCAGGCTTGGGCGGGGGGTTGAGCAGGCCGCCCACCGCCGGTCCGGCCAGCAGGCCGCCGGCCAGGCAGGCTGCCGCGACTCCCGCCATCAGTGCGGCGCGCCACCGCCGGGAGGTACGACGTCGGGCGGCAAGTTCGGCGAGTGCAGGAGCCGCTGCGCCGGACGCGGGAGCCCGGCGGCCGCCGTCGTCGTCTTCCGGCCGCGGCTTGCCGGCAGCGGCGAGCGCCACGGCGGCGGAGACGGGAACGGCGTCGAGCAGGGCCGGCAGGCTCTCCAGCTCCGCGAGCTCGCGGCGGCAGGCCGCACAAACAGCCAGGTGGTCTTCGAAGGCGCGGGCCTCGGCCGCTTCCAGCCCGCCCAGCAGGTAGGCGCCCAGGAGCTTGTGCTCGTTCATCGTTGCACCCCCATTTCGTCAAGGATGGTGCGCAGGGCACGCACGGCGTAGAAGGCCCGGGATTTCACGGTGCCACTGGGGATGTTCAGCCGGAGGGCGGCCTCGTTGACCGTGAAACCCTGGTAATGCAGGGCCACCAGGACTTCCCGGTGCTCCTGGCTGAGCCTGAGCAGGGCTTCCTCCATGAGGACCCGGTTGAGGAGCTCGTCCACCCGCTCGCTGCTTTCGGCCAGCTCCACCGTATCCGTGTTGCCTTCCTCAGGGCGGCGGCGTGACCTGCGGTAGTTGTCGATGATGACGTTCCGGGCGGTGCGGAACAGGTAGCTGCGCAGGCTTCCCCTGACGTTCGGGGCATGCTGCCAGACCCGCAGCACCGTTTCCTGCACGACGTCGTCCGCCAGGTTTTCGTCCCGGGTGCAGCCGAGCACGAAGCGGCGCAGCGCGGGGCCGTGGTCGCGGTAGATCGCGGCCACCACCTCCTCGTCGCTGAGGTTGCCATCCAGCGGCATCGTTGCCTCCTGCGCTTCCCGGTTCCTGTTGTGCCTTCGCTGAGCGTTGTGCCTTCGCTGAGAAGGACGCCGGCGGGCCCGGAAAAGTTCATCTGAACCATTCTTCACCCGACGGCGTCGTATGGGCACGAGCGTCCGGCCGATTCCGGCCGGCCCGGCGAAGGAGCGGATCATGAAGAAGCACATCCTCAGCGGACTCGGCGCCCTGGCACTCGCGGCGGCACTGGCTGCCTGTGGCGGCAGTCCGGGGACATCCCCCACCAGCGCGCCGCCGTCGTCGAGCGCTGCGGCATCCGACGCCCCGGCGGCGGCGGAACTGAAGACGGCCAACACCACCGCCGGCGACGTCGTGGTGGCAGCCAACGGGATGAGCGTCTACTACTTCACCAAAGACGTGAAGGACTCCGGCAAGAGCGCCTGCGAAGGGCAGTGCCTGGCGGCCTGGCCGCCGGTGACCACGGAGTCGGATGCACCCGCCGTGGACGGCGTCACCGGAACCATCGGCACCATCCCCACCGCGGACGGCAAGAAGCAGATCACGGTGAACGGCATGCCGGTGTACTACTTCGCCAAGGACACCGCCCCGGGCGACGTGAAAGGCCAGGGCGTCAACGGCGTCTGGTACCTGGTGAGCCCGTCCGGCGAGATGATCAAGTAAAGCCCGGGTGCCGGCGCTACGATCAGGGCATGGCCCCAACACCTGAACTGAAGAACGCCGGCACCTGGCAGTCCATGGTGGACAACAACCAGGCGCTGCTGCTGCGCAAGTCCGGGCACGATGTCCACTGGTGGGCTGCCCGCGGCCGGGAAGCCGGCCTGAAGAACGATGCCGAGCTCCGCGACTGGATGCGCGATGAGCACGGGATCACCGGCTACGCGCAGTACGCAGTGTCCTGGGAGATGTTCGGCTACCCGGAATTCATGTTGCGGGACGCCGACGAGCTGCTCGACGGCCAGTACACGGACCACCCGGAGCAGCGGTCCATCGCTGACGCGCTGCTCGCCTGGGCCGCAGCCACCGACGGCGCCGCGATCCAGATGCGCAAGGGTTACGTCTCGCTGCACAGCCCCAAGCGGAAGTTCGCCCAGGTGACGCGGGCGAACAACACGAGCGTAGACGTGTTGCTGCGCCTGGCGGTGGAGCCGGGTGGCCGTGTAGAGGCGGTGAAGGTCCGCGCGGGCGACTTCTTCGACCGCAAGGTCCGCCTCAAGTCCGTGGATGAGGTGGACGAGGAGCTGCTCGGCCTGCTGGAGCGGGCGCTGGCGGAGAATTCCTAGCCTCCTGCCACAACGCCTCCCCGCTGCAACGCGGGGTCAGTTACGGCCCATGTTGAGCGCCAACATGGGCCGTAAGTGACCCCGCGTTGCGGGAAGGAAAGCGGAAGGACGCCCTAAACGTCCGCGCCCTCCAGCTCGTCTTCCTCTTCGAACTCGACGGCGGCGATGATTTCCTTGGTCTCCGGGTGGAGCATGAAGGCTTCGTCGTCCTCTTCGACCATGATGTAGTCGCCGTGGTCGGTGGAGAAGTGCCAGGCGAGGGTCTTTTCGCCGTCGTGGATGTAGTTCGGATCGCCCATGGTGATCTTCTCCAGTTGGTAGCCGGCAACGTCGCACAGTTCGCGGATGATGAGCTCGAACTCCGGGGCATCGAGGAGTTCGGCTTCGGCGGCCTCGGCCTGGCGCTCTTCGAGGTCCGGGATGAGGGCCACGCGGGAGGCGATGTGGGCTTCGAGCTGCTCCTCGTCCAGGTAGAGCACACCGTCCTGCGCGCGCAGCCAGGCGGCGTTGAGCTCGATGATGTCCTCGGTTTCCAGCAGGGCCTCGAACTCGCCGTCGAGTTCCTCCAGCGCGGTGACGGCCTCGGACGGAGCTTCGGACTCGTCCAGTTCGCCGTCCATGTACTCCTCGGCCTCTTCTTCGGAAAGGGCGTCGAAGGCGGCGGCCGTGCGGTTGAAGAGGTCCAGGTGGGCCGTGGCGCCCATGCCTTCGAGGCCTTCGCGCACCAGGACATCGACGTCCTCGCGCTCCGGGGACGTGAACACGTACTGGGCGAAGCCGCCGGACAGCGCCTGGGTGAGGTAGTAGTCCACGTAGTAGCTGCGCAGCGCGTTGGGCGCGATTTCGTCGTGGTTGAGCAGTGCCTCGTACATCTCGTTGACCACGGTGACGTTTGCTTCCACAACATCCGCGGCGGTCGCGTCGATGCTGTCCTTCGTCAAAACAACAGGAAATTCATTGCCGGTCATGGGATTCCTCACTGCTTGAAGCGGATGAACGCTTTCACGCTACGCGCGGGCCGCCCCGCACAAGCCGAGGACAAGGTGAACGTCCGGCGAAGATTGAGTGCCTGTCAGTGGGCCCCAGTAGGATTCATAGACAGCCCCGATCCGAAAGTAGCCTCCACGAATGCCTTCCCACTCAGACGATTCCTGGGATCTGGCGATTCAAACACCCGCCATCAATGACCGCTCCCTGGCGGCCGGGCTGGCGTACGCAATGGGCAGCCGCGTCAGCAACATCACCTTCGACGCCGGCACCGGGCTGATGCTCGGAAAGGTCCGGGGCAGCGGGGCCGCGCCCTATTCGACGTCTGCCAAGCTGGTCCGCAAGCCCAGCGGCTGGAGTTGCACCGTGGGCGTGTGCAGCTGCCCGGTCCGCAAGGACTGCAAGCATGTGGCGGCGCTGCTGTTCGCGGCCGAGGACCACCCCACCGTCCGGGCCCAGCTGTTGAGCATGCCCGCGCCCGGCCAGACCTCCCGCAGCACCGTGCCCTTGCAGCGCCCGGAGTGGGAACGTGCCCTGGACCGGCTGATCTCCGGCGGCGGCCCCGTGCAGAACAGCGGCCGCGGCCTGCCCCTCGCGCTGCAGTTCGAAGTGGAAGAGCCGGCCCCGCATTTCGCCTACACCGGCCGCCGCGATCCACACCGCAGCATCCGCCAGCTCAAGGCCCGTCCCGTGATGATGGGCGCCAAGGGCAAGTGGATCAAGGGCGACGCCTCCTGGAGCAACCTCAACTACCTGGGCTTCAAGCGCGAATTCAACGAGGAACACCTCGAGCTCCTGCGCGAACTCCTGGCCGGCCATTCCAGCAGCGAGCACCGCAACTTCGGCTCCAACATGTGGCTGCTGCTCAACGACTATTCCGGCAAGAAGCTGTGGGACCTCCTGGCTGAGGCGGAGAACATCGGCCTCCAGCTCATCCACTCCGGCGGCAGCGAGCCGGTCCGCATCGCCGCGGAGCCCGCCGTCGTCGGGCTGGACCTCAGCCGCCCCAACGGAACTGATAAGAACGACGACGGCGGCCTGGAGCTCGCGGCGTCCGTCACCGTAGGCGGAGACGCCGTTGATCCGGCGGCCCTGGGGCTGATCGGGCGCCCGGCGCACGGCCTGTTCTTCACAGGCGCGGGAGGCGAAGAGCTGCCCGGCGTGCCCTCGCCGCAGCACATCATCACGCTGGCACCGCTGGCCGGCGGCGAATCGCAGGAGCTGCTGGACTTCGTCTCCGAGGCAACAAAGCTGCAAATCCCGGCGCAGGACGAGGACCGCTTCCTCACCGCGTTCTACCCCAAGCTGCGGCAGAGCGCCCGGCTCACGTCGAAGGAAGTGGAGCTGCCGGTCCTCGCGGTGCCCACGCTGTCCCTGCTGGCCAACTACGGCACGGACCACCGGGTGCGGCTGCACTGGGAGTGGCATTACACGGCCGGCTCGATCGTCACGGCCCAGCCGCTGTGGCGCCACCCGGACGACCACGGCTACCGGGACGACGCCGCCGAAGCCCGCATCCTGGAGAGCCTCGGCCGGCCGTGGGACGTGGTGCCCGTGCTCGGCGAATCCTCCAGTGGCGGATGGGGCGCCCCGCGCCTGGCCGCGGCGGTGGAACTGAACGGCCTGGATACCCTGGCGTTCACCGAAGAGGTGCTGCCCCGGCTGCGGGAACTGCCCGACGTCGTAGTGGACACCAGCGGCGAGATCGCGGACTACCGCGAGGCCTCCGAAGCCCCCGTCGTCTCCATTTCCACCAAGGCCACGGACAACCGCGACTGGTTCGACCTCGGCATCGTGATCACGCTCGAAGGCGAGCCGGTGTCCTTCGCCGCGGTGTTCTCCGCCCTGGCCGCCGGGCAGACCCGCATGCTTCTGCCCAGCGGCGCCTACTTCTCCCTGGACCTGCCCGAACTGCACCAGCTGCGCGCCCTGATCGACGAAGCCCGCGCCCTGCAGGAGCACCCGCACAAGGACGGCACCCTGCAGATCAGCCGCTTCCAGGCCGGACTGTGGGACGAGTTCGCGCAGCTGGGGATCGTGGACCAGCAGGCGGCGGCGTGGCGTGAGTCGGTGGGCGGACTGCTCGACCACGACGTGACCGGGCTGCCGCTGCCCGCTTCCCTTAACGCCGAGCTGCGTCCGTACCAGTTGGAAGGCTTCAACTGGCTCAGCTTCCTGTACAAGCACAGCCTGGGCGGCGTGCTGGCCGACGACATGGGCCTCGGCAAAACCGTGCAGGCCATCGCATTGATGTGCGCGGCGAAGGAAGCGGCGGTCTCGACAAGCTCGACCACCGCGACAAGCTCGACCACCGGAACAAGCTCGACCACCGGCGCCGCCCCGTTCCTCGTCGTCGCGCCCACCTCCGTGGTGGGCAACTGGGCCGCGGAGGCACAGCGCTTCGCCCCCGGGCTGAGCGTGCGGACCATTACGGAAACCTTCGCGAAAAGCGGAGTGTCGCCGTCGGACGCGATGGCGGAGGCCGACGTCGTCATCACCTCCTACGCGCTGTTCCGGATCGACCAGGAGGCGTATGCCTCCCGCGAATGGGCCGGGCTCATGCTGGACGAGGCGCAGTTCGTGAAGAACCACCAGTCCAAGGCGTACCAGTGCGCGCGGAAGCTGCCGGCGGCGTTCAAGCTGGCCATCACGGGCACGCCGCTGGAGAACAACCTCATGGAGTTCTGGGCGCTGACCTCGATCGTGGCGCCGGGCCTGTTCTCCAGCCCTTCGCGCTTCGCCGAGAACTACCAGAAGCCCGTGGAGAAGAACGGCGATTCCGCGCAGCTGGACAAGCTCCGCCGCCGCGTCCGCCCGCTCATGATGCGCCGCACCAAGGAACAGGTCATCCAGGACCTGCCGCCCAAGCAGGAACAGGTACTGGAGGTGGTGCTGAACCCGCGGCACCAGAAGGTGTACCAGACCCACCTGCAGCGGGAGCGGCAGAAGATCCTGGGCCTGATCGACGACGTCAACAAGAACCGCTTCACCATCTTCCAGTCGCTCACCCTGCTGCGCCAGCTGAGCCTGGACGTGTCCCTCGTGGATGAGTCGTTGTCCGCGGTGCGCTCCTCGAAGCTGGACGTGCTGTTCGAGCAGCTTGAGGACATCATCGCCGAAGGGCACCGCACGCTGATCTTCAGCCAGTTCACGGGCTTCCTCGGCAAGGTGCGCGAGCGGCTGGACGCCGAGGGCGTGGAGTACTGCTACCTGGACGGCAGCACCCGCAACCGGGCCGACGTCGTGAACGAGTTCAAGAACGGCGCCGCACCGGTGTTCCTGATTTCGCTCAAGGCGGGCGGCTTCGGCCTGAACCTCACCGAGGCGGACTACGTGTTCCTGCTGGACCCGTGGTGGAACCCGGCGTCAGAAGCGCAGGCCGTCGACCGCACGCACCGGATCGGCCAGAAGCGCAACGTGATGGTGTACCGGCTGGTGGCCAAGGACACCATCGAAGAAAAGGTCATGGCGCTCAAGGCGAAGAAGTCACAGCTGTTCGCCGATGTCATGGAGGGCGACGCCCTGGCCGGCGGCTCGCTGTCCGCGGAGGACCTGGCCGGGCTGTTCACGGAGTAGGCGCGTCCGGGGTGCTCCCGGGGCGCTCCCCCGCCGGAAATCCCCGTTAAACGGAAAATTCCCCGCCGTGTTTGGCAGGGAATTTTCCGTTTGCCGGGGATTTCCGGCTCTTCAAGAACGTAAGGGCGTTACGCGCCCGAGCAGACCTGGCTGAACTTGGCGCCGGCCTTCTGGTATTCCTCGGTGAGGCCCTGGAGCTTGCCCTCGTCCGGGTGCTCCTTGGCGGATTCGTCAGCGAACGCGAGGAGCGCTTCAAGCGACGGCTGCAGTTCATCCGAGGACACGGCCTCGAGGGGGCGAAGGGCGTTGGCGATGCGGTTCATGGACTGCTTGCCGGAACCGGTTTGGCCGGACACAACAAGGTTGAGGCGCTCGCAGGTTTCCTGCGTGGACAGCTTCGGCGCGGTGCATGCGGAGGCCGAGGCAAGGAGCCCGGCGGCGAGCAGAACAGTGGTGAGTTTTTTCATGGTCCCTCAGTTGTCGGTTTGAGTCGATTGTACGCAGACCACCTGAAAGGAACCGAAGCGAAGGCCGCACGGCCCCTCAGTCGCGAGGCCTCCACACCACCACGGCCTGGGACCGCGGGCGGGGGCGCTGCCCGCGGGCCAGGCTCACGACGTCGCCCGCCGCACCCGCGGCGAAGATCCGAGCGTCCAAGGGATCCCGGCGTCGGGCAAGCTCCTCGGTCAGCTCCGCCACGCGGTGCTGCAACGCAGCCACCTGGTTCTCAAGCTGCATGATGCGCTTGATGCCTTCCAGCGAGACACCCTCCTGGGAGAGCCGCTGCACCTCGCGCAGGCGGTCGACGTCGCGCTGCGAATAACGGCGCGACTTTCCGGGCGCGCGGCTGGGCGAGACGATGCCCAGGCGGTCGTACTGGCGCAGCGTCTGCGGGTGCATGTCAGCCAGCTCCGCCGCCACGGAAATGACGAAGATCGGCTGGTTGACGTCGATACCCATGGCTGGCTCCTACAGCCTGGCCTTGGCGGCCAGGTCCTGGCGCGGATTGGCGTCCGCCGTCGCCTCTGCGAAAGCCTTGACGGCCTCCTCCGCGTCCTTCGGCAGGTTCTGGGGAACGACGACGTCGACCGTCACCAAGAGGTCGCCCGTCGCCTTGGCGGTGTGGACGCCGCGGCCCTTGACCCGCAGGGTGCGGCCCGAGTTGGTGCCGGCCGGGACACGGAGCTTGACGTGGCCGCCGTCGAGCGTGGGGACCTCGATCTCGCCGCCCAGCGCGGCCTCCGGGAAGGTGACCGGGACGTGGACGCGGATGTTGTCGCCGTCGCGGGTGAAGAAATCGTGGGGCTTGACGTTGACCGTGATGATGAGGTCGCCGTTGCCCGCGGGGCCGGGGTTGCCCTTGCCGCGCTGCCGGACTTTCTGGCCGTCCTTGATGCCGGCGGGGATCTTGACGTCGATCACGTTGCCGTTGGCTTCGCGCAGGCTCACCGTGGTGCCCTGGATGGAGCCCTTGAAGGAAATGCTGGTGGTGGCGGTGCGGTCCGAGCCCTTCTGCGGGGCGCGCTGGAAGCCGGCCGGGCCGCCGAAGCCGCCACCGAACAGGTCCGCGAACTCGGGCGGGATGCCACCGGCGCCCGCGGGCTGCCGGCCGCCGCCGAACAGGCCGCCGAAAAGGTCCTCGAAGCCGCCGTTGCCGGCACCGCCGTGGCCGCCGGGCGCGAAGCGTGCGCCGCCGCCCATGGCACGGATGGCGTCGTACTGCTGGCGCTCCTCGGGAACGGACAGCACCGAGTACGCCTCGGAGATGTCCTTGAACTTCTTCTCCGCGGCAGCATCACCGGCATTGGTATCCGGGTGGTACTGGCGCGCCAGCTTGCGGTACGCCTTCTTGATATCAGCGTCGGACGCGTCCTTGGCGACACCAAGGATCGCGTAAAAATCCTTCTCAACCCAGTCCTGGCTGGCCAAGTGTGTGTCCTTTCTGTTGCTGCTTACTGTTGCGCTACGCAGAGCATAGGCCCCCGCCCCTTCGCGTGGGCGGCTCGGTCCTTACGGACCTGAGCCGCCCACGCTTCGGAAGGCCCGATGCCACTCCCGGGGCCTATGCTCTGCTCCGCGCTTCGCGGTCGGCTCACCTTGGGCGAGCCCCCGGCTGAGCGCGGAGCCGGATATAGGGCGGCGGTGTGGAGGGCACCGCGAAGCGGGCACCGCCCTATATCCGGCGAAGCGCCTGGTGAGACGACGCTAAGCCGGCACCGACACGATGACCTGTGCCGCACGCAGGACGCGCTCCTTGGAGCGGTATCCCGAGCGCAGGACCTGGCTGACGGTGTCCACCTCGATGTCCTGGCCCGCCTGCTGGATGAGGGCCTCGTGGATGGTGGGGTCGAACTCCACGCCGGTGGCGTCGATCCGTTCCAGCCCGTAGGTCTTCAGCGCGTTCTCCAGCTTGGCGGCGATGGCGGCAAAGGGGCCGTCTTCGAGGTCGCCGTGCTGGCGGGCGGCGTCGATGTCGTCCAGCACCGGTAGCAGGGAGTTCAGGACGCCGATGACGGCCATTTCCCCTGCGACGGCGCGGTCGCGCTCAACGCGCTTGCGGTAGTTGACGTACTCGGCCTGCAAGCGGAGGAGGTCGTTGCGCAGTTCCGCGGCTTCGGCCTGGGCCGAGGCGCCGGTGGCCACGGACTCTTCAGCCGGAACCTCGACGCCGTTGAGGATCTCCTCGGCCTGGGACAGCGCATCGCCTTCGGTCTCGACAGGCTCGACCACCGGAGAGGCAGGCTGACCGGTCTCGACAGGCTCGACCACCGGGGAGTCCTGCTGCGGGTGCCGGGCGGCACCGGTCTCCGGGTCAACCTTGCGGTTGTCCCGGATGACCGGCTTGCCCTGCTCCGAACCCGAGTGCTCTGATTCGTTGCCGTGGTGGGGCATGGTTACTTCTTCTCGTCTTCGTCGATGATCTCGGCGTCGACGATGTCCTCGTCGTCAGCCTTCTTGTCACCGGCCGGAGCTGCACCTTCGGCGCCTTCGGCACCGGCGGCCGCGGCCTGCGAGTAGATGGCTTCGCCGAGCTTGGTCTGCGACTGCTGCAGCTTCTCGAACGCCGTCTTGACGGCGGCGTCGTCGGTGCCTTCCAGTGCGGACTTGAGGGCGTCGACGTCGGCCTTGACCTCGGTCTTGACCTCTTCCGGCAGCTTGTCGTCGTTTTCGGACAGCAGCTTCTCGATCGAGTAGGCGAGCTGCTCGGCGGAGTTGCGGGTGTCCGTGGCTTCGCGGCGGGCCTTGTCCTCGGCAGCGTGTGCCTCGGCGTCGGCGACCATGCGCTCGATGTCTTCCTTGGACAGTGCGGTGCCACCGGTAATGGTCATGGACTGTTCCTTGCCGGTGCCCTTGTCCTTGGCGGAGACGTGCACGATGCCGTTGGCGTCGATGTCGAAGGTGACCTCGATCTGCGGGACGCCACGCGGAGCCGGGGCGATGCCGGTCAGTTCGAAGGTGCCCAGCGGCTTGTTGTCGCGGGTGAATTCACGCTCGCCCTGGAAGACCTGGATGGCCACGGACGGCTGGTTGTCGTCAGCGGTGGTGAAGGTTTCCGAACGCTTGGTGGGGATGGCCGTGTTGCGCTCGATCAGGTGCGTCATGACGCCGCCCTTGGTTTCGATGCCGAGGGAAAGCGGGGTGACGTCGATCAGCAGCACGTCCTTGCGCTCGCCCTTCAGGACACCTGCCTGCAGGGCTGCGCCGACGGCAACAACTTCATCCGGGTTGACGCCCTTGTTGGGCTCCTTGCCGCCGGCCAGTTCCTTGACGAGCTCGGAGACGGCGGGCATGCGGGTGGAACCACCGACGAGCACGATGTGGTCGATGTCCGAAACCTTGATGCCGGCTTCGGCGATGACGTCGTGGAACGGCTTCTTGGTGCGGTCCAGCAGGTCCTTGGTGAGGTCCTGGAACTTGGCACGGGTGAGCTGTTCGTCCAGGTGGACCGGGCCGTCCGGGGTGACGGAGAGGTACTGGAGCGAGATGTTGGTGCTGCTGGAGGAGGAGAGTTCCTTCTTGGCCTGCTCAGCGGCTTCGCGGAGGCGCTGGAGGGCGATCTTGTCCTTGGAGAGGTCGATGCCCTTGACCTTCAGCTGGCCAAGCAGCCACTCGACAACGCGGTTGTCCCAGTCGTCGCCGCCGAGGCGGTTGTCACCGGCGGTGGCGCGGACCTGGATGGTGGAGAAGCCGTCTTCGTCCTTGCCGACTTCCAGCAGGGAGACGTCGAAGGTGCCGCCGCCGAGGTCGAAGACGAGGATGAGTTCGTCTTCCTTGCCCTTGTCCAGGCCGTAGGCGAGGGCGGCCGCGGTGGGCTCGTTGACGATGCGCAGCACGTTCAGGCCGGCGATCTCGCCGGCTTCCTTGGTGGACTGGCGCTCGGCGTCGTTGAAGTAGGCCGGAACGGTGATCACGGCGTCGGTGACCTTTTCGCCGAGGTAGCTTTCGGCGTCGTTCTTCAGCTTCATGAGGATACGCGCGGAGATTTCCTGCGCGGTGTACTTCTTGTCATCGACGCTGATGGTCCAGTCGGTGCCCATGTGGCGCTTGACCGAAGCGATGGTGCGGTCGATGTTGTTGACGGCCTGGCGCTTGGCGATTTCGCCGACCAGGACTTCGCCGGACTTGGAGAAGGCAACGACGGACGGCGTAGTGCGGCCGCCTTCGGCGTTGGCGATAACGGTGGGCTCGCCACCTTCGAGAACAGAGACAACGGAGTTGGTGGTTCCGAGGTCGATACCTACTGCACGCGACATGTACTGCTTCCTTTCACTGCTTTCGAGGACTTCCGCTGACCGCGATCCGGATTGGAACCGGCTAGTTGAGCGTTCTGCACTCAACTGTACTCTTGAGCGAAGTTAAGTCAATCCAAAGTTGAGTCTAGTTCGCTCAACTTTGGGTTTTGGAGTCCCGGAAGCGCGGAATGACGCGGGTTCCGGGGGCGTTTCGCCTTGGGAGAACGGGCCCGACGGCGGCAGTCGGCCGGGGTGCCGCGCGGCGGGTTCGCAGGCGCCGCCGTCGCAGGGCTATCCAAATCGATGATTCGCTTCGGAAACGTTGTTACCCATCATCGTTGGTGAAGGGAACCATCGAAATGGGCACGGACCCGCGGCGAAGCCGGACCCAGCACGCTTCAGTCGGAGCGCTTCGCCTTCGCGGGCAGCCGGGCCCCGGTCAAACCTTCCTCCGGCGGCAGCGGCTTGTACACCCAGGCCACCAGCACCACGGAAATGATCATCAGCAGGAACCAGGACAGCAGCTTGTCCAGCGACACCAGGTGCCAACCGTTCAGTTGGCTCGGGTAGAGCCAGGCGTGGGACCAGGTGGCGATGTTCTCGGCGATCCAGATAAACAGCGCCACCAACAGGAACGCCGCCAGCAGCGGCATCCGGAAGCTGCGCCGGAACACCCGGAAGTGCATCACGCAGCGCCCGAACACCAGGATCACGGCAGCGAGCAGCACCCAGCGGAAATCGAAGATGTAGTGGTGCGAGAAGAAGTTCACGTAGATGCCCAGCGCCACAAGCGCCGTGATCCAGCGCCGCGGATACCGGGCGAAGCGGAGATCGAACAGCCGGTAGACCCGCACCATATAGGACCCCACGGCGGCGTACATGAACCCGCTGAACAGCGGCACGGCACCCACCCGCAGCACGCCGTCGGCTTCGTAGCTCCAGGACCCCACGTCCGTCTTGAACAGCTCCATCACCGTTCCCACCAGGTGGAACAGCACGATCACCCGGAGCTCGCGGAGGGTCTCCAACCGGGTGGCCACCATGACTACCTGGATCACGACGGCGGCAAGCGTCAGGAAGTCATTCCGGGCCAGCGCCGCGCCGTCCGGATACCACAGCCGGGCCCCGAAAATCACGGCCAGCAGCAAGGCACCGAAGATACACGCCCACGCCTGCTTCAGCCCGAAAACCAGGAACTCCGCCAGCTTCCAGCGCAGCCCCCCGGCCGGCGCCCGTTCCAGGAAGCGGTGCGCCCGCTCATCAAGGAACTGCTCGACGGCGGTCAGGCTACGCATGGATCCGGGCAGCATGGATCGGGGCAGCATCGATCCGGGCAAGGTAGTACTCCTTGGGCCAGTGCCGGACGCGGCGCGGCAGCCTCGGATACACGGCAGCCGTCACGCGGAAAGCACGCTCGAAGCGCCGCCGTCGCCGGGCACTCCACGGCAGCCCGTACGCTTCCCGAAGGGTTTCAGGAAGCAGGCCGGCGGTCAGGAGCCGGGCCAGCGGCATGACCGCGCGCAGCCACAGCGGCCCGGCAGATGGATGCAGCAGCTCGTGCGCCACACGCAAGGCATGCGGCTCAGGCGCCAGCGCCGCCAGGCGCCCGTCCCAATACTCCGCGAACGCCTCGCGGTCCGCCGGCCAGAGTTCCTCCGGAAGCTGCAGGGCGGTGCCGATCCGCGCGTACTCGCGGTACACGCGGTCTGCCGCGCCGCCGTCGAGCGTTCCATAAATCCGCTCGTAGACGGACACGGCGGTCTCGTAGAGGGTGGCAGCGACCCAGAGCTGGGCGTCGGGATCGAAGGCGTTGTAGCCGGGCGATGCGGCGTCCGGTCCGCGGCGGACCGGCGCGTGGGCGCGGTTCACGGCGCGGCGGACGGCGGCCAGCTGCTCGTCGGTGCCATAGATGACGGCGTACACATAGCCCATGGTGGCGGCGAGGCGGTCCAGCGGGCGCTCGGCGAAGTTGCTGTGTTCGGCGACGCCGCGGCCCACGGCGGGATCGGCGATCTGCAGCAGGATGGCGCGCCCGGCTCCGGCGAGCAGCACGGCTTCCGCCCCGATGTCTGCCAGCCCGCGAACCATGCAGCCACCCTACCGGCTCAGGCCAGGCCGACGGTCCCGGCCAGCACCCCCAGCTGGTGCGCAAACAGCTCCTCGCGGGCTTCGAAAGTATCCGCGCCGTACTGCCCGAACACCTCGAAACTGACCGCCCCGAACAGGGACGTCCACACGAGCACTCCGCGCGCCACCAGCTCGTCCGGCACCTCCAGCCCGAGTTCCGAGCGGATCGCGGCAAGGTCCGCGGCCAGTGCCGGAGGAACGACGACGGCGGGTCCCGGCGGGGCGGCCAGCGCACCGGCGCGGTGTGCGGCGTCGAAGTTGCGGACCAGGCGGAGCACCACCCGAGTGCCGGGCACGGTGGTCCGTTCGCCCGGCGCCTGGTACCCGGGCACGGGGCTGCCGAAGAGCAGTGCGTAGCAGGCGGGTTCGCGCAGCGCCCAGGCCCGGACGGCACGGCCCAGGGCGTGGAAGCGGCCGGCGAAATCGTCCTCGGGCAGGGCGTCGACGGCGGCGTCCACGGCGTCGCCGAGCTCGTTGTAGGCGTCAATCAGGAGAAGGGTGAGGAGTTCGTCGCGGCTCTGCACATAGCGGTAAACAGCGGAAGACACGACACCGAGGTCCCGCGCCACCGCACGCAGGGAGAGGGCCGCTGCACCGTGGAGGGCGAGGTGTTCGCGGCCCAGGCGGACGATGTCAGCGATGGTTTGGGCGCGGGCGCGCTCGCGCGGCGTGGGAGCTTTGGCGGTTGCTTGCTTGGCGGCGGGCATTCCCCCAGCATGCCACATCTGAGAGCAGCGTCAACAAAAGAGAGCACTGCTCTTGACTTTACTCCGGAAGGCGGTCATTCTGATTTCAGAGAGCACTGCTCTCATAATTCTCCAGCAAATCCAAGGAGCCTTTGCCATGACCACCACGTTCGCAGTCACCGGAGCCGGACCCGTCGGTTCCACTGTCGCCCTCCAGCTCGCCGGACAGGGCCACCGGGTCCGCCTGCTCACCCGCTCGGGCTCCGGCCCGGAACATCCGCTGATCGAACGCCGGACGGCGGACGCCTCCGATCCCGCGCAGCTGGCCGAAGCCTTCGACGGGGTTGCGGCAGTCTTCCACTGCATCCACGGCTCGGCCTACGCGGTGAAGGCCTGGGAGGCCGAACTCCCCCGCGCCGAGCGCACTGTACTGGACGCCGCCGCGGAGGCGGGCGCCGTCGTCGTCTTCCCCGAAAGCCTCTACTCGTACAGCGAGCCCGGCAGCGTGATGCGGGAAGACAGCCCGCGCGCGGCGGTGGGCGGCAAGCGGGGCGTGCGCACGGCGCTGCTCGCGGCGCGGAAGGCGCACCGGGCGGACACCGTGAGCGTGGTGGCGGGTGATTTCTTCGGCCCGCGGGTCCGCACCTCGCACGCCGGTGAGCGTATGGTGCCGGTGCTGCTGAAGGGGAAATCAATGCAGGTGATCGGGCGGGCCGACCAGCCGCATTCCTTCACCTACGTGCCGGACCTCGCCGCCGCGATGATCCGCGCCGCACAGCGCCCGGAGCTGTGGAATTCGGTGCTGCACGCCCCCACCGGCCCGGCGCTCAGCCAGCAGGAGCTCGCGACGGCGTTCACCACCGCCGCGGGGCTGCCCGCCGTGAAGCTCGGCGCGGTTCCAGGATGGCTGGTCAAGGCGATCGGTGTGGTGTCCACGGACATGCGGGAGCTCGCCGAGATGCTCTACCAGTTCGAGCGGCCGTTCGTCATGGAGTCATCGGCGAGCCAGGCGAAGCTGGGGCTCGAGCCCACACCGCTGGCCGCGGCCGCCGCCGAAACCGTTGCGTGGTGGCGGACGGAGGCGGATGCCCGCAGCTAAACTCGGGCGCATGACGCTCCCCGGCCGGCAGGCCCAGCCCGATCCACAGGCCCGGACCGGCCGGCAGGCCCGCAAGGCCCTCGCCAGGAAACACCTCGACCGGAAGATCCGCATCCGGCTGCGGCTCTACGCCTTGCTCTTCATGGTGCTGCTGGGGGTTGTCGCGGTGGAGCTGGTGGTGGTGGGCGCGTGGGCCATCCTGCCCGTGCTGGCGTGCCTGGCCGGCGGAATCGTTGCGGGGCGGATCGCCAGCCGGATGTTCCGGCTCGAATGGGATTCCGCGGCCAGGAACGTGGTGGGCAAGGTGGACGTCATAGGCGGCGTGATCCTGCTGGCGTACATTGCGTTCACGGTCTTCCGGGGCAGGATCGTGGGCATGTGGGTTCCGGCCAGCATCGCCGGGATGTGCAGCCTGGCCGTCCTTGCTGGCGCGATGTTCGGCCAGGTGCTCGGCACCGTGGGCGGCATCAAGGACCTGGTGGAACGGCTGCGCTCCCCCAAATGATCCTCAAACGAATGGATATACCCGCAAAACCCAGTGACTGACGGCCGGTCCCGGGAGTACCCTTGTGCACATCCGCTGTACTGGACCACCTTGTGGACTGGGGTGTCACCGTGGGTGTTGTGCAAGCTTCGCTGACCGGGCTGCTCGGGATACTGTCGGACGCCGTCTCGCCTGCGCGGGTTCATTTGGAGGACGACGGCGAACCCTCCCCTGGCGGCGCGCCCCCGGACGCTGCGGTCACTGTCCGTTCGGTCGCACTGAACCGTGTGGGGCGCTCCCGGCGGAACGGCCCCTTGTTGGACCTTGAACTCAAAGTAGCTGTCGAAACCCGCGGCCGGGACTGCCTGGCCCTCATGGAACAAATGCTGCTGGCCGTGGAACGCCACAGCCAGTACTCGATCGTCTCCACCGGTGAGTTCGAACCCGGCGAATACACCGCAAGCATCCGCGACGGCCTGGGCTTCCTGGTCCGTGTTCCGGTGTCCCTGGCCTTCGAAGAACCATCGGGCCCGCCCGTCCTGGAACCGCTCATCGCCGAAACCATGGTGGCGCGCAGGATCCACGGCCGGCTGGTGGACATTCACAACAAAGGCATCCCCAACGCCTACATCCGCGCGCATTCGTCCGTCACCGCCGTCGTCAGCGACGCCACCGGCCACTTCGAGGTCCTGGCCTCCGCGGACGAACTCCAGCACTTTGCCGTGGCGGTCCGCGGCAAGGAACGTGAAATGTCAGCAAGCACAAGCAGCCTGCCGGTCACCATCCGGTGGGAGTAAAGGGAGCGCACCATGGCGAACTACCTGGCGCCTGGAGTGTATGTGCAGGAAGTGCCCAGCGGTGCCCGCTCCATCGGGCGGACCAACACCAGCATCGCCGGGTTCGTGGGCGTGGCCCCGGATCCCTTGGCGCACCTGGATGAGGCACGCGTCCTGGACAACTGGACCCAGTTCGTGGACCAGTACGTAGGCAACGCCACGCAGGGAACGCCGCTGTCCAACGCCGTCTTCGGTTTCTTCGCCAACGGCGGCGGCCGCTGCTACGTGGTGAACATCGGCACGGGCGGCAGCCTCACCGGCACCGCCCGCAAACCCACGGGCCTGGCCCTCTTCGAAGCGATCGACGACATCTCCATGGTGGCCGCCCCCGGCTACGCCGACGCCGATTCCTACGCCGCCCTGCAGGCCCACGTTGAGCACCCGCTGCGGCAGGACCGCATGGCGATCCTGGATACCGTGGAGAAAGTGGACGACGTCGGAGCGCTCACCCGGGCGGCGACGTCCGGTGTGCCGGACGAACCGGAGCCGGAGGAAGCTGAGGGGGAGGGCGGCTCTGAGGCGCCCGGCGATTCAGGTGACGCGCCCGACGGCGGCCCGCACCCGGCGTCGCCGGCACCGGCTGCTAGCCGCGCCACCGGCGAGGACGCCCTCGGCGCCCCGCAGTCGCCCGGCGGGTACACGGCCTTGTACTTCCCGTGGATCGTGATGACGGACCCGGTGTCCGGCAAGAAGGTGACCCAGCCGCCGTCGGGCCATATGGCAGGGGTGTGGGCGCGCGTGGACGGCAGCCGCGGCGTGCACAAGGCGCCGGCCAACGAACCCATCCAGGGCGCCTTGGACCTGGTGCGGCGCGTGAGCCGCGGCGAACAGGAGGTCCTCAACCCGGCCGGCGTGAACTGCATCCGGTACTTCCCAGGCGAAGGGATCCGGGTGTGGGGCGCGCGGACCAAGGCGCCCGAAGCCAGCGAGTACCGCTATATCAACGTGCGCCGGTTGACCAACATGATCAAGGAATCCGTGGCGGACGGCACCCGCTGGGTGGTGTTCGAACCCAACGACCACACGCTGTGGAAGTCGATCCGGCGCGACATCGGCGCGTTCCTGAGCAATGTGTGGCGGGACGGCGCTCTGCTGGGCACTACCCCGCAACAGGCCTTCTTCGTGAAGTGCGACGAGGAAACCAACCCGCCGGAGGTCCGCGACGCCGGCCAGGTGGTCACGCTGATCGGGATCGCGCCCGTGAAGCCGGCCGAGTTCGTGATCTTCAAGCTCATGCAGTCGGCCGACGCCACCGAGACAGAAACCGCAGGAGCCTGAGATGAGCATGCAGCCAAGCACCCCCGCCCCGGCCGCGCAGCCCGGCAACGTGGTGGACCCCTACCGCGCCTACAACTTCAAGCTGGTCATCCAGGGCGTGGTGCAGGGGCACTTCACCAAGGTGGAAGGCCTGGGCATGAAGATCGACCGCATCCTCTACCGCTCGGGCGGCGAAAACAGCACGGTGCGCGTCATCCCCGGTCAGGTCGAATACACGCCCGTCACCCTCAAATACGGGCTGACGGATTCCACCGAAATGCTCCAATGGCTCTTCAAGGCGGCCAACGGGCAGGTGGAGCGGCGCAATGTGTCCATCGCCATGCTCAACGACGCCGGTTCCGTGGAAGTCCGCCGCTGGAACCTGCTGGGCGCCTGGCTGTGCGAGTGGTTCGGCGCGCCCCTCGACGCTCTCGGCAAGGACCTGGCCATCGAATCCGTGACCATCGCCTACGACCGCCTGGAACTCGACGATGCCCGCGCGCCCGTGGCCTGACGGTTCCCGGTGGCCTGAGGGTTCCCGGCGTTCCGGCGGTTTGCGGCGGAGCCTGGCCGGGCGGCTTCGGGCGCTTGCCGGACGGATCGACCCTTCCGAGCCGGGCTCCGCTCCTGGCCAATCAGCGGGCGGCTCTCCTTCGAGGACGGTTTCTTCTGGAACAGAAGGCCCGACGCCGGTCCGCACCTTCGACCTCGACGGCGCACCCGAGCACTGGGTGCGCTTGTTGCGCGACGCCGGGCTGGTCGCGGAAGAGCGCGATGCGCCTGATGCGCCAACCGTCGAAGTGTCCGCCGTCAGGGGGCGCTTTGGACTTCCCAGGCTGCGAAAGGCCGCCCTGTGGCCCGCTATCCCACGGGATCGGGCCCCGTCAGCACAGGCAAAGAGCCCTACGACGGCAGCCCTCTTCGCCGTGCAAGCCGACACCGCGCAAGCCGACACTGCGCGACCTACCCTCATGCAAGCCACCCATGAGACCAGCAGCACTCCGGCGCCCCCAACTGCGGGGCCCGCCCTCCGTCCAATGACGCCATCATTCGACGCAGGGCGGGCCCCGCAACCCCAGGTCCAGCAGGAGCAAGCCACGCCGGCCGAGCCACGCCCGGCGTTGCACCTGCACCCACGTCACCGCCGAACTCCCCCGGCTGACGCTGTCCCTCCCGCTGTTCCTGGCCAGGTCACTGTTCCCACCCCGGCCTCTGCCTCCACACGGGTCCCTGCCGGCAACGGGACCACCCCACGAAACGAAGCCACCCCCGTTGCGGGGCCTGCTCTGCGTTCTTCGGAAGGTCCAATGAACGCAGGGCAGGCCTCACAACGCAGCGCCGGGGAGGTGCCCGCGCTTCGGCTTCGCATACCGCGCCAAGGAACCACGTCCCAAGCTGCGCCAGGCGAAGGCCCCAACCCACGCCACGCACCCGAAACCATTCCCGTTGCGGGGCCTGCTCTGCGTCCTTTGGCCGCACCACAGCACGTAGAGCAGGCCCCACAACGCAGGGACGCAGAGGAATCCCAGCCCCACCCCCAAGGCCACCCCAGCAACACCGACACCACAACACACCCCGCCCCGAAGCCCGCCCTCAGCGGCCAATGGCCCGAGCTGGCCCCACGCCCGCATAGGGAACCCCGGCCGAACAACCTCGAACACGCCATGGCCCGGTCCGCTCGGCTGATCCTGGAACAGCAGGCGGTGTGACATGGAGCGGGTGGCGTTCCTGATCGAGGACACCGGAGAGCACCTGGGCTGCCTGCTCAACCCGGAGACGGTGGTGATGCAGCGCAACGCGGGGGTGGAGCCGCGGCGGAGCGCGGGCGGCAAACTTACCGGGAGCGGCCTCGCGGACGATCCCCTGCTCTTCACCGGCGGCGGCCACACCGAGCTGCGCCTGGACCTGCTGTTCGACGTCGACCTCGCGCCGGCGTCGCTCAATGTCCGGGACGTGCGGCAGATGACCCGGCCCATCTGGGCGCTCGCGGAAAATTCGGCGGAGGTGGAGCGGCAGCGCCGGCCGCCGTCGGTCCGCTTCGTCTGGGGCAGGGCGTGGAACGTGCCGGGGATCGTCACTGAGGTAGCGGAACGCTTCGACCGTTTCGCCCCGGACGGCTCGCCGCTGCGTTCCTGGATGCGGCTGGTGTTCGTGCGGGTGGGCCAGGCCGCGGATGAGGAAGGCGGCGAGAACTACGAGCTCGCCCGCCGCCTGCCGCCGGTGGACCTGACGGCCCCGCCCGTGGACACCCTTCCGGTGACCGGCGACGGCGGCACGGACCGGGACGCGTTGGCCCCCGACGGCGGTGAGCCGCTTCCGGAAGTCCCGCCGGGCGAGTTGGGGCGCCTCAGCCTGCAGGCCTTCGGCACGCCGCTGCTGTGGAAGCTGCTGCTGGAGTACAACAACATCGACGACCCCGCGCATTTCGCCGGCCCCTTGGCCGTACCGCCGATGGGTGAAACGCCATGAGGCAGCTGCAGGGGCTTCCCGAATTGATCGTCACCCTCGGGCGGCGGCGCTTGTCCGCGGCAGACACCGCTGCGATCGTCTCAGTCCAGATGCTCAGCACCTTGGCCCGCCCTGCCCAGTGCCTCATCAACTGGCGGCCCGGGCCCAACAGCAGGAGCATCGACCCCGCACCCGGAGACGCCCTCCGCGTGGAGCTGGGTGGCCGCCGCACTCCCCTCTTCACCGGCGAGGTCACTGTGGTGGAACGCAGCTACGGCGCCGACCTGTCCCAGGAAATCCGGGTCCGCGCCTACGACGCCCTGCACCGGCTCCGGAAACGCCAGTCCACCCGGCTCCACGAAGACGTTGAGCTCGCCGGCCTGGCCCGGACGCTCTGCGAAGGAACCGGCCTGCAGGTGAGCGGGGGTTCGGCCAAGCTGGGGCAGGTGTACCAATGTGCGCGCTCCGACCTGTCCTTGCTGGTGGAGCAGTGCGCACGCGTGGGCGTGTACCCGGTGGTGGACGGCGATACCCTGCGCCTCACCACCTTGGCCGGCGAGGGCGAGCCCGTGGAGCTGGACCTCGGCAGCAGCCTGCATTCGGCGGAGATCGAGCTCAGCCAGGAGCCCGCCTACCTGGGCGCCCACACCGCCGGGTGGCACGCGGGCGACGCGGAAGCGGTAGAGGGTTCGGCGTCGGGCAGTGACGCGAAAGCCGGGGTATCCGCGGACCCGGCCCTGGCGAGCGTGGGAGCGGGCGGGGACCTGCTGCGCGGCAATGAAGCCTTCGCCTCCGGCGACGTGGCGGATGGACTGGCGCAGGCGGAGCTGGATGTGCGCGTGGCCGGGCAGGTCAGCGCGGTGTTCGTGGCCGACGGCGATCCGCGCCTGCGTGCCGGCGGCCGGGTCAGGGTGCGGGGCGTGGCGCCGTCGCTGGAAGGAACGTACACGGTGGCCTCGGCCACGCACCGCCTGGACAGCAGTGGCTACGAAACCACCATCACCACCCGGCCGCCCGAAACCCCGCCGCCGCGGCAGCCGGATGTGTTCACCCTGGGGGTGGTGGCCGACGTCGACGATCCCGAAGAGCGCGGCCGCGTCCGTGTGCGCTTGCCCGCCTACCCGCCGCTGGAAAGCGGCTGGGCTCCGGTGCTGGGCGGCGCCGCCGGCCCGGGAAAGGGCCTGGTGCTGCCGCCGGCCCCGGAGGACACCGTGCTGGTCCTGCTGCCGGCCACGGACCCGGTGCAGGCGATCGTGCTGGGCGGCCTCTACGGCCGGGAGCGCACTCCGGACGCCGGGGTGAACACCGCGCGGGAGAGCCGCTACACCTTCCGTTCCGCGGACGGCCAGCAGATAGTGCTCGACGGCGGAGCCCGCACCGTCAGCTTCACGGACGGCCACGGCTCCACGGTGGAGCTGGGGCCGGAGAAACTGCGGATCACCGCGGCCGCGGACCTGGTGCTCGAAGCGCCGGGCAAGGCCATGAAGATCCGTGCCAAGACCGTCGATTTCGAGGAGGCCTGATGTGGGGGTGCCGGCGGTGAAAGTCTTGGACGATGAAAATTCTGACTAAGGAAGCCATCCTGCGCTGCGGGCACGACGGCAAGGTACAGAACGTCCCCTCGCAGGAGTGGGTGCGGGTGGCGGGCTCGCCCGTGCTGGTGGAAGCCGATCCCGTGGGCCGGGACATCTCCATGTGCCCCAATGTGTCGTTGAACTACAAGCCCTGCCAGAAGACGCTCCCGGTGCTGAAGGGGTATTCGACGTTCATTCGGATCGGCGGCAAACGGATGTGCCTGGACACCGTGGAAGGGTTCACGGACGGCACCCCGCCCGGCGCCGTGAAGTACACCGTCCGCCGGCCGGGCCAGGAATTCGTGGAGGCGGGATCATGAGCGCCCCCAGGTACAAATCGGTGGCCTTCGTGCATCCGGACTTCGACGCCGCCGTCGGGCTTTCCGGCCTTAATCTCACCCCGGACGGCAGGCTCGCCACGGTCACGGACGCCGCCTCCGTGCGGCAGGCCCTGCTGCTGCTCCTGAGCACCCGGCCCGGCGAGCGCATCAACCGGCCCACGTACGGCTGCCACCTGTTCAGGCTGGCGTTCGCGCCCGCGGACGACACCACCGCCGGCCTGGCCATCCACTACGTGGCGCGGGCCGTGGAACAGTGGGAGCCGCGGATCACGGTGCTATCCCTGGATGCCTCGCGCTCGCCGTCGAGCCCGGAGCTGCTGGAGGTCCGGCTGCGGTACCGGGTGCGGTCCACCCAGCAGGAGGACGAGCTGGCCATCACCTTGCCGGTTGAATCCGCCGGATCAGGAGGCACAGCATGAGCATTCCCGTGCCGAACCTGGATGACCGCAGCTTCGCGGAGCTGGTGGCCGGCGCCCGCGAGCGCATCCGGCAGATCGCCCCGGACTGGACAGACCTGTCCGTGCACGATCCCGGCATCACCATCCTGGAAGCCTTCGCCTACCTCACGGACACCCTGATGTACCGGCTCAACCGGGTGCCGGAGAAGCTGTACGCCGTGTACCTGAACCTGCTCGGCACCAGCCTCTACCCGCCTGCCAGCGCCGAAACCATGCTGGAATTCACGCGCCTCGCCAGTTCGGGTGCAGCAAGCGGCGGCGCCGCCCCGGAGATCCGGATTCCGCGCGGCACCCAGGTCAGCTGTCCGCCCGGCGTGCCCGGGACTCCGCAGCCGGTATTCACGACGACGACGGCCGCGGTGCTGCCTGCCGGCCAAGCCAGTGTGCTGGTTCCGGCCGCCGATGTCACCTTGTACGACGCCGTTCCGATCGGCACGGGGACGGGCCGTCCGGGGCAGAGCTTCGTGGTGCCGAATGCGCCAATTGTGTCCGGGGCTGGTTTGTCGGTGGCGATCGAAGTGCCGGCTGGAACCCGGCTCAGCAGCGGCGAGGCCGTGCTGGTGGACGGCAAGCCGTTCCGGTACTGCCGCGAGGTGGAGGCCTTCGCGGACGCACGCCCCGGGGAGGTGCCGGTGCGGATCGACCGGAGCGCCGGCGTCGTGATGTTCGCGTGGTGGGATGAGGGCGCGAGTTCGCCAGAACATCCTGTTGTTCCCGGTCCCGGCGCCGAAGTGCGGGCCTGGTACCGCGGCGGCGGCGGGCTGCGCGGAAACGTGGGCGCCGGGCAGTTGACCGTGCTGCGGACCCCACTGCCCGGGGTCCGGGTCAGCAACCCGGAGCCGGCCACGGGCGGGCGCGACGGCGAGGCCCTGGAGAACGCGCTCCGCCGGGCACCCCAGGATTTCCAGGCCCGGGACCGCGCCGTCACGGTGCGGGACTACGAGGTGCTGGCCATGCGGCACGGCGGGGTGGCCCGGGCCCGGGCCTTCACCCGGAAGGAACTGTGGGCCTTCGCGAAACCGGGCGAGGTGGAGGTGGTGCTGGTGCCGTTCGTGCCGGGCGCCGGCGGCGCACAAGGAACGCCCGTTACCGCCGCCGAGCTCGCGGCGCACGCCCGCGGCGAGGTGCGGGACGACGTCGAACGCTACCTGCGCCGCCGCTCCACCGTGGGCGCCGAACCCGTGGTCCGCTGGGGCCTGTACAAGCAGGTGCTGGTGGATGCGCGGATCGTGGTGCGCCCGGACGAGGACGCCGACGCCGTCAAAGCCCGTATCACCGCGCGGCTGGCCGAGGGGATCAGCCCGTTCGGGCCGGAACCCGGAGGAGCGGGCAGCTACGGCTCCGGTTTCGGCAAGCCGCTGCGGGTCTCCAACCTGTACCGGGCAATGGAGGAGGCCGAGCCCGGCGTGCAATACGTGGACCGGGTGCGGCTCGAAGTGGACAAGGTCCCGGACAGCGATGCCATGGGGCTGGTGCAGGCCGAGGGGCAGGACAACACCTGGTTCGTAGCCCAGGACGGGCTGCTGTTCCGCACTACCAATGCCGGGGACGGCTGGGAGGCGTGCGCCGAATTCCACACGGACACCTCCGCGGAAACGGTGCGGGCCATCGCGCCGTTCCGCTCCCCCGCACCGGGACGGTCCGCCGTCGGGCAGCATCCGGGAATGGTGGCTGTCAGTACGGTGACGGGCACGTCGTCGCGGATCTACATCAGCGAGGACCTAGGCGAGTCCTGGCGGCGGGCCGCGGAACTGGGATTCGTCGTCGCGGACCTGTGCTGGGTGGACCGGCAGGGTGCGCCGGTGCTGCTGCTGGCCGGCGAGCGCGGGCTCTACGAACTTCCACTGGGCGAAGGCGCCATCCCGGTGCAGAACGTGGTGGACGCCGCGCAGCCGGACCGCGGCTTCTACGCGGTGGACGCGCTGGTGGACGTGCGCGGCCGCACGGGCGTGGCGGTGGCGGCCGAGGCCTCCGCCGGAGTGTGGCTCTCGCCGGACGCCGGGGCGGCGGGCAGCTTCACGCAGGTCAAGGCCGCCGGGGAGGACATCCGCTGCATGACCGTGCAGTACGACGGCGGCGCGAGCTACCTCTGGCTGGGCCGTTCCGTTCCGGAAGGCAGCGGCACCGGCTGTGTGCGGCTGAAGATCGACGAACTGGCCCGCACCGACCTGGACACCCTGAAATCGGCGTGGGAGCAGTTCGGCGCGGGCTGGTCCGGCGGCAGCTGCTGGGGCGTGCACGTGATGGGCAACGCCGCCTACGCCGCCACGCAGAGCGGCGGCGTGCTGCGCCTGCAACTGGGCCAGGCGTCGCCGCAATGGAGCACCCCGGACGTGAACTGCGGGCTGCCCCTGCGGGACCGCACCCGCTTCGAGCCGGTCCGCGCGGTCTCCGGGGCCGTGCGCGACGACGGCACGCAACTCCTGCTGGCGGCCGGGCCCAAAGGGATCTACCGCAGCACGGACAACACCGCGTCCTGGGCGAGCTGCACGCGGCGGCTGGTGGACGATGTGGTGACCCTGCCGGACACCTGGCTGTTCTGCTCCGGCGCGCACCGGATCGAGGTGGTGCACGGCCATGGCTGAGTTTGATTTGGGCGAATCCCGCCTCCTGCGCGTACTGCCCGAGGTGTACCAGGTGGCGGCCGAAAGCAGCCGGCCCCTGCAGGCCCTGCTCGCCGTGGCCGAGGACCTGCACCGCCCCGTCCGCGAGGTCCTGGACCGCCTCCCTGCCGTGCCCGATCCGGGGCGCTCGCCGTCGTCGCTCATTCCGTTCCTGTCCCGCTGGGTGGACCTGGACTGGCTCACCCTGCCCGGGCCGGAAGCCAGCGGAAGCGCCTCCGCGGGGATCCCGGTGGCGCGGCAGCGGGACCTGATCGCCAGTGCCGCGGGCCTGTCCGCGCGGCGCGGTACCGCGGACGGCCTCACCCGCTTCCTGCACCTGGCCACGGGCGTGCCCGGTTTCGAGGTGGTGTCCGAGCCCGGGGCCTTCCACATCACGGTACGCGTCCCGGCCGCGGCTGCGGGACAGCTGGAGCTGGTGCGGCGGATCGTCAAAGGCATCAAGCCGGCCCACGTCACGGACGCGATCGAGGTGATGGCAGGTGAATAGCGGGAACCGCACGCCGATCATCGTGGTGATCGCCTGTGCCGTCGTGGCGGGCCTGGTGCTGTTCCTCGGAATCGGTTTCGGGGGCGGCAACGACGACGCCGCGGCCGACTGGCAGTCCGGCTTTTCCGGGATTGCGGCGGGCGGCGCACTCACGACGGCGGACCTCGCCGCCGCGGGCGGCTCCTGTTCGGCGTCGGGTTCCCAGTTGACGGTCGCCGGAAGCTGCACCTTCACCGTCCGCGAATTCGGCGGACTCTTCGGACCGCCCACCAAGCGGGCGCGGCTGCTGCCGCAACACGCCGTCGTCGTGGTCCTCGAGGTGGAAGGCACGCGGAGCGAGCGAACTGCCGGGGCCGGGGACACCGTGAACCTGACCTTCGGCACCGGCGGCGGGACCTTGGGGGTCCGCTGCGGAGCTCTTGGAACCTGTCTTTTGAACCTGGCGGAGGCGGACTGACATGGCCGGCATCACCCTTACCCTCAGCTCCCCCACCGTGGAGCTCAAGGACGGCAAAGGCTCCCTGACGGCGTCGGTGACCAACAGTTCCGTGGAGCCGGAGCGGGTGGTGCTCGGGGCTTTCCCCGCACAGGCCGGCGCTCCTTCCTACACGGTTGTGGACGAGCCGCTGCGGACCCTCGGCCCGGGGGCCACCGAGCAATATCTGGTGTCCTTTGACACCACGGGCGCGGCCCCCGGCAGCTATCTCGTGAAGCTGATCGCGTACTCCGCGGACGACGCCCCGGAGGACTACGCGGACCAGGCGCACGTGGTCACGCTGACGGTTCCTGCGGCCGCCCCGCCCCCGCCGCAGCGCGGCTTCCCGTGGCTTTGGGTGATCATCGGCGGCGTGGTGCTGCTCCTGGCGATGGGCGGCGTGGTGTGGTTCCTGCTGCAGGGCAGCGGCGGCAACGTGCCGGATGTGCGGGGCAAGCAGCAGGCGGAGGCCGCACGGATCCTCATCGACGCCGGGTTCTCGATGGGCTCCACCGAGGTGGTCAGCAACGAGGCTCCCGGCACGGTGGTCAGCCAGAATCCCGAGGCCGGTGGCACCGCGGCGAAGGGAAGCACGGTGAGCGTGGAAATCGCGCGCGCGGCGGACATTCCCGTGCCCAATGTGATCGGCCAGCGCCGCGAAGACGCCGAACAGGCCTTGTTGGAGGCCGGTTTCAGGGTGGCCGTGCAGGAGGTGCCCGGCGGCGCGGACTTCGGCATGGTGAAAGGCGTCCTGCCGGAGGTGGGGACTCCGCTTCCGCGCGGATCACAGGTGACGCTGCAGGTGGCCACCCTGCCGATCATCGGGCTCGGACTCCTCCCGGGCACAACAGGAGGTCTCTGATGGGCACCATCACCATGACCCTGAGCTCACCCACGGTGACGCTGAAGGACGGCAAGGGCTCGTTGACCGCGTCCGTCACCAACGGCACCGGGGCCTCCGCCCGGGTGGTGCTCGGCGCGTTCCCCGGTGGCTCCGCTGCCGAAACCTACACGGACATCCCGGACCCGCTGCGGACCCTTGCGGCCGGCGCCACCGAGCAATACCTCGTCACTTTCGACACCACCAAGGCGGCGCCCGGGAGCTACCCCGTGAAGCTGATCGCCTATTCGGCCGACGACGCACCGGAAAACTATGCGGACCAGTCCCGCGTGGTGACGCTCGAGGTGCCGCCCCCCGCGACGCCGGCCCCGACTCCCGGGTTCCCCTGGCTCTGGGTGATCATCGGGGGCGTGGTGCTGCTCGCCGTCGTCGGCGGAGTGCTCTGGTTCATGTTCAAGGACGCGAGCGTCCCGCCTGTGGTGGGCAAACCGCAGGCCGAGGCGGTGCAGATCCTCAAGGACGCGGGCTTCGGGACGGCGGTCACCGAGAAGGAAAGCGCGGAGGCCGCCGGCACCGTTCTTGCACAGGAGCCCGACGGCGGCCGGACCGTGGGGCGCGGATCCACCGTGACGTTGGAGGTGGCGGTGCCCGTGAAGAGCACTGTGCCGGTCCTGGTGGGGACGACGATCGAAACGGCGAAGTCCCGGGCGGCCTCCGCAAAGATCCAACTGGACGTGAGCCAGGGTTCCGGGTGCACCTCCTCGCAGGGCCTCCTCAGCAGGTGCGTGGTGCTCGGCGCCACCCGCGACGCGGGCGAGAAGGTGCCGCCCAACACCTTGGTGCTGGTCAAGACGGAGCTGCGGGATATCAGCTCGCCGGTCGATCCGAAGGTGAACGTCTGCAAGATCCAGCCCCAGCTCTGCGAATTCAAGCTGAACCAGTAGGGCGTGCGTAATTCTCGGCAGAGCGGGCGGCGCCATGAAAAGATCAACCATGCGTCCGATGCAGCACTCCAGCAAACTCCAGAACGTCCGCTATGAACTCCGTGGCCCGCTCCTCCAGGCGGCCAAGGCCATGGAAGCGGAAGGGCACCGGATCCTCAAGATGAACCTCGGGGACACGGCGCCGTTCGGGCTGGAAGCGCCGGAGTCCGTGGTGGTGGACATGATCCACCACCTGCGCGGTGCCCAGGGCTACAGCGATTCGAAGGGCATTTTCTCGGCCCGGACCGCCATTTCGCAGTACTACCAGACACAGAACCTGATGACGATCGGCGTCGAGGACATCTTCATCGGCAACGGCGTCAGCGAACTCATCTCCATGACCCTGCAGGCCTTCATGGAGAACGGGGACGAGGTCCTGGTGCCCGCGCCGGACTACCCGCTGTGGACCGCCGCCGTCACGCTGACCGGCGGAACACCCGTGCACTACCTCTGCGATGAGGAGCAGAACTGGTGGCCGGACATGGCGGACGTCGAAGCGAAGATCACCTCCCGCACCCGGGCCATCGTGATCATCAACCCGAACAACCCCACCGGCGCCGTCTACCCGCGGCACATCCTGGAGCAGTTCGCGGACCTGGCCCGCAAGCATGACCTCGTGCTGTTCTCGGACGAGATCTACGAGAAGATCCGCTACGAGAAGGCCAAGCACATCCATACCGCGGCCGTGGCGGAGGACGTCTGCGTGCTCACCTTCAGCGGCTTGTCCAAGGCGTACCGCATGCCCGGGTACCGTGCCGGCTGGGTGGCGATCACCGGGCCGCACGCCGCCACCGCCGAATACCGCGAAGCCCTGGAACTGCTGGCGTCGCTGCGTTTGTGCGCCAACGTTCCCGCGCAGCACGCCATCCAGACCTGCCTGGGCGGGTATCAGAGCATCGAGGAGCTCATCAAGCCCGGCGGCCGGCTGCGCGAACAGCGCGACCTCGCCTACAAGCTGCTGACCGCGATCCCCGGCGTCTCGTGTGTTCCAGCAGCCGGCGCCATGTACCTGTTCCCGCGCCTGGACCCCGAGATCTACCCGATCGAGAACGACGAGAAGTTCGTCCTGGACCTCCTGCAGGACCAGAAGATCCTGGTCTCGCACGGCACCGCGTTCAACTGGCCGACGCCGGACCACTTCCGTTTCGTGATCCTGCCGGCGGAGCGGGACATCGAGGAAGCCGTGCGCCGGATTTCGACGTTCCTGGCGGCGTACCGGGCGCGGGTTTAGGGGTCAGCTTCCGCCTCAGTCCCCCGCCGCGCCGCTGACCCGCAGGGCATTGATGATCGCCGGGATCGAAACGATCAGCATCACCAACGCCCAGACCAGGGCCACGATCACGGTGATGAGGGCCCAGAACTGGTCGCCGATCGATACCAGCGGTCCCGGCAGGAAGCCGTGGATCACGCCGAGCACGATCTGCATCACTACGGACGCCACCAGGAGGACCACAAGGCCGGTGACCTTGAGGAACTTGGGTTGGCTCAGGATCAGCAGGACCGCGAAGACGGCTTTCAGCAGGAGGAGCAGACCGAGGATCGCGGCGGCCTGTCGGGTGGGGAAGCTACCCCACAGCGCCAGGTAGGCCAAGGTCCCGAAGGGCGTGGCCACGAACAACCCGAACATCAGGAACAGCTTGGCCATCGCCAGCATGGCCGCGAAGAACGCGCCCACCACCCACAGGAAGGTGACGATCAAGGTGACGATCCCCTGGATCCTGCCGTAGACCCGCAGCTCCATCATCAGGCTGAGGCCGAGCATCACCACAGTGAACAGCAGCAAACCGTCCAGGAACGCAAGGAACGCGATGCCCGTTCCGGGCGGATCGGCGTCGGCTTTCTGGGTCTTGAGGAAGACGTCGAGCGGGACGCCCAGTTTGGCTGCTTCGCCAGGCTGGACGGGTTCGACGGCGGTCCCGCCGAGCAGGAGCGACATGCCGATTTCCGCCAGGACCGCGAGGGCAAACACCACGACGGCGGCGATGAAGAAGGGTTTGCGGAGAGCCTCTGGCGAGGGGCCGTCACGCAGCGCGCCGGTACCAGTGATACCCGGCAGAAAGCCCGGACCCCGCCTCCCTGCGGCCATGGATCAATTGTGGCCAGAGGCAGGGTTTTTTGGAACTGGTTCCGGGAAGGTCTTGCGTGGCGATGCGGTTGGTCCAGCAGGATGTGCGGGCTACTGTTCCTTGGACTCTTCGGTACGGAGCCAGGCACGGCCGTGGCGGTAACGGACAGCGGTTCCCGTCAGGCCAACGGGTGCAAGGTCGATGGTGTCGAGGATGCCTTGTTCGGAAGGTGGGATGGAGTCCGGGTCTGTCCAGCCTTGCATTTCACCCTCATCGGGCTTGCGATGTTCGGCAGCCCTTTCCTTCGGGCTGACAGCATCCATTTTCGAGCCGTCCCGGAATACCTGGATACCGCCGAAGACGTGACCCGCAAATCCGAGCAGACCCCCTGAGTCTTCGTAGGGCAACGCCGGATCGTCGGGCAGCTCCGAGTTGTTGTCCCACGGCCATTCAGATCGCGCCAGCCTCCGGAACTCGTCATGGCTCAGTCTGTTCAAGGCATCGATTCCATGGACAGGACAGTAATCGTTGGCCGGTAATGCGTCTCCGTCCCAGCCGTCATCATCCGGCTCCCGCCGGGCGGCCTCTTCACGACAGGTGCACTCGGGTTCTTGGCTGTCCAACTTTTTCAGACGGCCCCCAAAGGACGATTCGGACGGGAAGGCCCAGACCGGTCCGATCCCGTCCGGGACCAGCCACACAAAGGCGCACGCCTGCTGCCAAACCCGCCGATGCCACAGGGTGCGAACGGCAAACAAAAGTGCCAGCAGGGTTGCAAGCAATCCGAATACAGGTGGAACGGAAGCATAGACACTGCCCTCGGAAGGCCGATCGATCGCCCGCGCCGCTGTCCACTCAACAGCGAACCAGACCCAGAACACGACTGACAGTGCAACCAGCCCAAGAACTGACCAGCGTTCCAAGCTGAAAGCCCGGCGTTCAGAAGCCAGTGCATTGTCACCGAGCTGGATCCGGGTTCCGTCACTCAAGCGAAGGGCCAGTCTTCGGATCTCCTCCAATTGAGCAAACCCCTGGCGAAGTTGCAACACAGCCAACGCACACGCCAGCCCTAGGCCGATCACCCAGACAAAGGCAGATGGCGCAGCACCTCCCACGGCCAAAACAGAGCAGGGAAGCAGTATGACGGGGAGAAAGTAGACAGCATTCCGGCCCAGGCTCCAGCCTCCAACAGCGAACATCGACGCAACAACCAGAGTCGTTGTCACTAGAACTGACATTGGGTGAAGCGACTCTTCCCATGACGGGGCCGCGTCGTCCCATCCCGTATCGGCCACGAACGCCCCGCCCACGGTCAGCAATCCCAGCAGCCACGCCATCAGCGTCGGGCGCACACCGGACCGGCGCCGGGGCAGGGAGGCCCACTCTTCCTTGCTCGGCCGGATCAGCTCGCGAACGTTTTGCATTGGACAATCCTGCTGGACGCCAGCCGTTGCGCGTAATCAAAGCCGTAATCGGCCACCCTTAAACAAGAGTGCCCCGCCCGGCATGACACCGTGCGGGGCACTCGACATCAAGGACACTCGACAGCGACTAGCCGAACGTCAGCTTCGGCGGGGCTTGGCGGAAGCCCTTGGTTCGGATGGCCAGGAACACGATGCCGGCGGCCATCCAGCACAGGCCCACGAGGAAGGAGCCCGGGGCCAAAGAGGTCCACAGCCAGATGGTCAGGGCGAAGCCCACCAGCGGCACCATCAGGTACTTGGCCAGGTCTGCGCCGGTCCGCCGCTTCTGGTCCACCACGAAGTGCTTGATTACTGACAGGTTCACCATGGAGAAGGCGAAGAGGGCGCCGAAGCTGATCATGGTGGCGGCCATTTCCAGGCTGAGCACCAGGGCCAACAGGGACACGGCGGACACGGTGACGGCGGCCAGGACCGGGGTGCCGCGGCGCGGGTGGAGTTTGCCGAAGGCGCGGGGCAGGAGACCGTCGCGGCCCATGGCGTAGATGATACGGCTGACGCTGACCTGGCTGGTCATGGCGGAGCCGATGCAGCCTGCCACGAACATCGCGATGAAAAAGGCGCTCAGCACAGGACCGCCTACCTTCTCCACGAGCTCGATACCGGCCGTATCCAGCGCGGTGAATTCGTGCCAGTCCGGGATGATGAGGCCGCCCACCCAGGCAACCACGATGAAGATGAGGCCGCCAAGCAGCGTGGTGATGACGATGGCACGGGGAATGTCGCGCTCGGCGTTCCGGGCGTCCTCGGACAACGTGGACACGGCGTCGAAGCCCAGGAAGGACAGTGCCAGCACGGCGGCACCGGCGAAGATCGGGCCGGCTCCCCCGGAGCCCGTCTCGAACGGAGCCGTGACGGACGGCGCCGGATTGCCGGACAGGTAGGAGATGGACAGGGCCACGAACACGATGATGATGACCACGGACACCGCCACGATCACGCCGCTGGACTTGCCCACGAATTTCACTCCGCCGGCGATGAAGGCCAGTACCAGCAGGATGCTTGCCAGCGCGAAGACCCAGCCCGGAATGGCCGGGAAGGCGGCGTTCATGTAGAGGCCGATCAGCAGGAAGTTGATCATCGGCAGGAACAGGTAGTCCAGCATGAGCGTCCAGCCGGTCACGAAACCGAGATGGCCGCCGAATGTCTGTTGGGTGTAGGAGTAGGCGCTGCCGGCGGCGGGGATGGCGCGGGAGAGCTTGGCGTAGCTGAAGGCCGTGAAGAGCATGGTGGCCAGGGCCACCACATACGCGGCAGCCAGGTGCCCGTCCGTGATCTGGGTGACCGTGCCGAAGGTGGTGAACACCGTGGGCGGGGCCATGTAGCTCAGGCCGAACATCACCAGGGCGGCCAGGCCCAGGACGCGGCGCAGGTGGGGCGGTCTTGCAGCGGAAGCGGCACCGGTCGCGGCGGCGAGCGGCGAAGCGTGGCTTTCAGTGTTCACGGACATCGTTGTCTTTCGGGTGGAGGGCTTTCGCCCGGTTGGGGAGGAGGAATGGGCGTGCGCCCAATGGGAGGAGGGAAGGATCGCGGCTTAATGCACGGTTTCGTGCTGGAAGGTGGGGCGCCCGGCCAGCCAAGTTCCGAGAACTTCGACGCCGGCAATCCGCTCAGCGGGAATTTCCGCCGGGTCTTCGGCGAGCAGCACCATGTCCGCACTCATGCCGGGCAGCAGGCGTCCCCAGCTCTTTTCGGCGAAGGCCTGGTGGGCCACGCCGGCGGTGTACGCCGTCAGGGCGGTCTCGACGTCGACCCTTTCGTTGGGCAGCCAGCCGCCCTCGGGGAGGTGGTCGGGGGTCTGGCGGGTGACCGCCGTCGCGAGTCCCGGTACGGGGTGGTGTCCGGTGACGGGCCAGTCGCTGCCGAAGGAGATGGTGACGCCGGCGGCGGCGAGGGTGGCGATGGGGTACTGCAGCTCGGCGCGGGGTGAGCCGAGCCGGGGGATGGTGAGTAGCTGCATGATGTCGTCCGAGCAGGCCCACAGGGGTTCGAAGTTCGCCACCACGCCGAGTTCCGCGAAGCGAGGGATGTCCGCAGGGTCGATCACCTGCAGGTGCGCGATCACGGGGCGGCGGTCCCGGGCTCCGTTGCGGCGGCGGACTTCCTCGAGCCCGTCCAGGGCCATGCGCACGGCGCCGTCGCCGATCGCGTGCAGGTGCAGCTGGAAGCCGAGGGCGTCGAAGGCGGCCAGGGCGTTGTGCAGGTCTTCACGTTCCCAGTTGGGCAGGCCGCTCTCCCCCGGCGCGTCGGCGTAGGGCGCCAGCATGCAGGCCGTATGGCTTTCGATGATGCCGTCGATGAAGAACTTGACGGTGTTCGCGGTGAGCAGGGGGCTGTCCAGCACACGGACGCGGCCACGTGCGGCGTCGAACGCTTCGGGCTGGTGCTGCCAGCCTGCCGGGTCCGCCCGGAAGGCGAGGTTGAGGCGCGCGGCGAGGCGTCCCCCCGCGGCGGCGGCTTCGTAGGCCGGCAGGTCATCGAGCTCCACCCAGGCGTCCTGCACCCAGGTGACGCCGGCAGCGGCATACCGTTCCGTGGCTGCGGCCAGCGCGTCCACGTGCTGCTGCAGGGTGAATCCGGGAGCCACCTTCGCCACGAGGTCGATCGCCCCGGGTTCCAGGAGCGTGCCGAGCGGGCTGCCGTCCGGGCGCCGGACGATCCGGCCGAGCGCCGGTTCAGGCGTGTCGCGGTCGATCCCGGCGGCCTTCAGGGCCGCCGTATTGACCCACACCGTGTGGTAGTCCCAGGCGCGCAGCATCACGGGGCGGTCCGCGACGGCGGCATCCAGCCATTCGGCGTCGAACATCCCGCCGGGCGCGATCGTAGCGTCATAGCTCGCCCCTATGATCCAGTCAGCATCCGGATGGGCGTCCGCCCATTCCCGCACCGAGGCGGCGATCTCCTCCACGGAGCGGCAGCTGCGGATCTGTGGGCCGAGGTCTTCCAGCCCGCCGTAGAGCGGATGTGCGTGACCGTCAGCGAACGACGGCGAGAGGTAGCCGCCTGCCAGGTCTACCGTTTCGTCGGCCTCGCCGAGCAGCGCCAGGGCGTCTTCGCCCACGGCGGTGATGACGCCGTTGCGGACGGCGAGCGCCGTGGCGCGGGCGTTCCCCTTTCCGGGAGGGGCCGCGACGGTTCCGCCGTGGAAGATGGTCAAGCTCATGCCGGCTCCAAATAAATTTAACGGGATTAAATTTCTTGGATCAAGGCTAGAGTGTGATTGAGGCAACAAGCAAGGGGCGAAGGGAAAAATGTCGGAAACCGCGGAACGCAGGGCAGGCCGTCCGGCCAAGAACGTGCTGGACCGGGAGCTCATCCTGTCCACGGCCATTACGGTCCTCAACCGGACCGGACCGGTGGATTTCACCATGTCCGCCCTGGCCGCCGAACTCGGCGTCAAGGCCCCGGCCCTCTACCACCACGTAGGCGGCAAGAACGACATCCTGGCGGGCATGCGCCAGTTCGTCACCGCAGGGATCGACTACGGCGTCTTCAAGACCCTGCCCTGGGATGAGGCCACCGTCATCTGGGCACGGTCCTACCGCGCCGCCTTCGCCGCGCACCCCTACGCCATCTCCCTGCTGGCCACGGTTCCGGTGACCGGAGCCCACCCCACGCTCGATATGTACGAGGAGGTATCCAAGGGCTTCCTGGCCGCTGGCTGGCCGGAAGAAAAGGTGGTCAGCGCCATGGTGGCCCTCGAAAACTTCATCCTCGGTTCGGCACTGGATGCCGTGGCCCCGGCGGACATGATGGAACCCGGAGACTACACCGGCAACGTTCCCACCTACACGGAGGCGCTGCGCGCCGGGGAACGTTCCACAAAGGCGCTCTCCCGCGCGGACCAGGCGTTCGAGCTCGGCCTCGCGGCCCTGGTGGCAGGGCTCGCGGCGCTCAAGTCCGGAACGCACGAAACGGCCTGATTCAGCGTGTCCCGGCGCCCCTCGGGAGTAGCGTTTCCCTATGAGTGAGCAGAAGCCGGACGACGTCTACACCCACGGCCACCACGAGTCCGTTGTACGGGCCCATGCGTCCCGCACGGCGGAGAATTCCGCGGCTTTCGTGATCCCGCATCTCAGCGCGGGAGTGTCCGTGCTCGACGTCGGCTGCGGACCGGGCAGCATCACCTGCGATTTCGCGGAGCTGGTGGCACCGGCGCAGGTCATCGGCCTGGACCGCTCCGCCGATGTGGTGGCCCATGCGGCCTCCCTCGCGGCAGAGCGAGGGGTGGAGAACGTCGAGTTCCGCACCGGCAACATCTATGACCTGGAGTTCGACGACGAAACGTTCGATTTCGTGCATGCGCACCAGGTGCTGCAGCACCTGACCGATCCGGTCGCCGCCCTGCGCGAGATGCGGCGGGTGGCCAAGCCGGGTGCGATCGTGGCCGTGCGCGACGCCGATTTCCACGGCATGAGCTGGTACCCCGAGGTCCCCGAACTGGACGACTGGATGGAGTTGTACCAGAAGATCGCCCGCCGCAACGGAGCAGAGCCCGACGCCGGCCGTCGCCTGGTCTCATGGGCCCAGCAGGCGGGATTCACCGAAGTCGCGCCCAGCAGCAGCAACTGGCTGTACGCCACGGCGCAGCAGCGCCGCTGGCAGGCGCGGGTGTGGAGCGAGCGGGTGCTGCATTCGGCCTTCGCCGAGCAGGCGCTCGAGTACGGCTTCGCGCAGGAAGCCGAGCTGGCCAGGATCGCCGCGGGCTGGCACCGCTGGGGTTCCACGGACGATGGCTGGTTCCTCATCCCGAACGGCGAGGTCATCGCCCGGGCGTAGCTTTTTCCACATAGCGGCATTGCCCGGTTCCGCCCTCGGAACGGCCTGAATAGCCTCGCCTCATGAGCTATTACTACGGCGATGAGCCGCCACCGTACTACGCGGCGGAGCCTTACTCCGCCGAGCTTGACCAACTAGACTTGGTCAACATGGGACAGTACAACGTCCAGGACGCCAAGACGCGTTTCTCCGAGCTTCTGAACCTCGTGGAACGCGGTGAGGATGTCGTCATCGCCAAAGCAGGCAAGCCTGTTGCCCGCTTGGTGAAGGTCGTACCGCCGTCCAAGCGGCGCCTGGGGTTCGTCAAGGGGCACCTGCCGGAAGACTTCTTCGAGCCGATGGGTGAGGAGGAACTGGAACAGTGGGAAGCGCCAATTATCTCCTCGACACCCATGCACTGATCTGGGCCCTGACGGAACCCCGGAAGCTCTCGGCCAAGGCACGGCGCACCATCCAGTCACTCGACCACCATCTGGCAGCCTCCGCGGCCACGGCCTACGAACTGGCCTACAAGCACAGGCTCGGACGGCTGCCCGGCCTCGACGGCCTGTTGCTCGGTTATCCCCGGCACATCGCAGAGCTGTGCGACGAGGAACTGCCCATCCGCAGCAACCACGCCTTCGCAGCGGGGCAGCTCGACTGGGACCACCGGGACCCCTTCGACCGGCTGATCGCGGCCCAAGCAATCGTCGAATCAATGGTGATCATCACGGCGGACCAGGAATTCCACGACTTCGGGCTCGTGGAAACCCTCTGGTAGCAGCAGGCCTAAGATTGATCAGTGCAGTTCTCCCTTTGGCTGGCCCTCGTCGGCGCCGGCACCCTGATCAGTTTCACCCCGGGCGCGGGCGCCATTTCCACCATGAGCAACTCGCTCAATTCGGGCTTCCGCCGTTCCATCTGGGGCATCCTCGGCCAGCAGCTGGCGCTCGTCATCCACATCGTGATCGTGGCGCTTGGCGTGGGCGTGCTCGTGTCCAGCTCGCCGGTGATCTTCAACGTCATCCGCTACGCAGGCGCGGCCTACCTCGTGTATCTGGGCATCCGGCAGTTCATGCACAAGCCGGACCTGGACAAGGAGAAGGTCGAATCCCGGCGGAACGAGCCGGCCCTGTCCATGTTCCAGCGCGGGGTCTGGGTGAACCTGCTCAATCCCAAGGCCATCGTGTTCTTCCTGGCCTTCATGCCGCAGTTCATCCGCCCGGACCAGCCGCTCCTCCAGCAGTACCTGGTCCTCGCGGTCACCGTGGTGGTCATCGACATCCTGGTCATGTGGTTCTTCTTCGCCCTGGCCGCCAGGTCGTTCCAGCGTTTCACCCACAATGAGCACGGCCAGAAGATCCTCAACCGCTCCTTCGGTTGCCTCTTCGTCCTGGTCGGCATCCTTCTCGCCGTCATCCACTAGCCAGCCGCCCGAGGCACCTGCCCCGAACGGAGCGGCCGGAAGAACAGGAAGCCATGCACACAGCAACGCACCCCAAGGCGCCGCTGTACGCCGCGGGCTTCGTCACCGCCTTCGGTGCCCACAGCATCGCCGCCGGCATGGGCGCCCAGAGCGACAACATCGGGCTCACCCTGCTGGGACTGGGCGTGCTGCTCGCGGCCTACGACGTCGCAGAGGTTTTCCTGAAGCCCGTCTTCGGCGCCTTGAGCGACAGGATCGGCAGCAAGCCGGTGATCGTCGGCGGCCTGCTGGCCTTTGCGGTCCTGTCCCTTCCGGGCCTCTGGGGCAGCGATCCGCTGATGCTCGGCATCGCCCGCCTTGGCCAAGGCGCGGCGGCGTCGGCCTTCTCCCCGGCGGCATCGGCGATGGTGGCCCGGCTCGCCGCAGGCAAGAACGCCGGAAGCTACTTCGGAAAATACGGCTCGTGGAAGAGCCTGGGCTACGTGATCGGTCCGCTGATCGGCGCGGGACTGATCTTCGCGGGCGGCTTCGCCCTCCTGTTCGCCGTGCTTTCGGCCTTGGCCGTGGCCGCTGCCCTCTGGGTCCTGTTCCGGGTCCCGCACCTGCCGCCGCTGCCCCGCCAGCGCTACACCGTCGTCGACCTCTTCCGCCAGGTGAGCGAACGCCGCTTCCTGGTTCCCACCACGGTGCTCGCAGCCTCGATGGCCGCCATGGGCGCGGCCATCGGTTTCCTTCCTGCCCTGGCCACCCGGCACGGGCTCGGCCCCGTGGCCGGCACCGCCACCGTCAGTGTCCTGGCCATCGCGTCCCTGCTCACCCAGCCGAGGGTCGGGCGGATGCGGGACGAAGGACGCATCAAGGACAACCGCGGCATGGTCACCGGCCTGCTCATCACAGCAGCCGGCGTCGCACTGGTCGCAACCATCCCACACCCGGCCACCCTCTTCATCGCGGCGGCGGCCATTGGCACCGGCGTCGGCATTGCCACTCCCCTCGGCTTTGCCCACCTGGCGGACACCACGCCGCCCGAACGCATGGGCCGCACCATGGGATCCGCCGAGCTCGGCAGGGAACTCGGCGACGCCGGTGGCCCGCTCCTCGTGGGAGGCATCGCCACCGCCACAGCCCTGCCGTTCGGGCTCGGCGCCCTGGCCCTGCTGGTCGCCGCCGCCGCGCTGCCACGCCTGCCGCAACCCCGTCTGGAGGCACCGGAGCCGCCACCGCAGAACACCATTCCAGCGGAGCCCGGCCCGGAGTAGTCTCGGTCCATGGCTGCTGTGATCAGCATCGCGGGCCTGGAAAAATGCTTCGGGCGGTCCGTGGCCCTGGACGGCCTGGACCTGGAGGTCAGCGAGGGCGAAGTCCACGGATTCCTCGGCCCCAACGGCGCGGGCAAATCCACCACGCTGCGGATCCTTCTCGGGCTGCTGCGGGCGGACGCCGGAACCGTGCGCGTGCTTGACGGCGACCCCTGGCGCGACGTCGTCACCCTCCACCGGCGCATCGCCTACGTTCCCGGCGACGTAAACCTCTGGCCCGGGCTGAGCGGCGGCGAAGCGATCGACCTGCTTGGCAGGCTGCGCGGCGGGCTGGACGAACAGCGCCGCGCAGAGCTCCTGGGCATCTTCGAACTGGACCCCACCATCCGCGGCCACGCCTACTCGAAGGGCAACCGGCAGAAGGTGGCGATCGTGGCCGCCCTGTCCTCCAACGCCGAAGTGCTCATCCTCGACGAGCCCACCTCCGGATTGGATCCCCTCATGGAGGCCACGTTCCGCCGGGAAATCCGCCGCGAAAAGGCCCGTGGCCGCAGCGTGCTCCTGTCCAGCCACATCCTGGCCGAAGTGGAGTCGCTGGCGGACCGGATCAGCATCATCCGCAAGGGCAAGGTGGTGGAAACCGGAAGCCTCGAACAGATGCGCAGCCACGCCCGCACCAATGTGGCCGCAACCCTCGACGGCGGCGCGGCCCGCACCACCGCGGCGCCCGCCCTTACGGCACTGCCCGGAGTCCGGGACCTGCTGCTCGAGGGCAGCCGGGTCCATTTCAGCGTCGACGACGGCGGCCTGGCGGCGGCGATGAACACGCTGGCCGCGTTCGGCGTGAGCGCGCTGACGGTCACCCCGCCGAGCCTGGAAGACCTGTTCCTGCAGCACTACGGCGAGCGCGGCAGCCAGGCATGAGCCGCGGCAGCCAGCCATGAGCCCCGGCAGCCATGAGCACAGGCCGGCCATGAGCGGTACTCCGTTCACCGGGACCACGGCCCTATTGCGGCACGCGCTGCGGCTGGACCGCTGGAAGCTGCTGCCGTGGCTGCTGGTGTTCGGGGCCTTCCCCATGATGAGTTACGCGGCCTATGCCTCCGTGTTTTCCACGCCGCTTGAAGCGAGGGCGCTGCAGCTCAGCCTGGGCTCCAACCCGGCGTTTTCCTTGTTGTTCGGCCAGCCCGGGGACCTTGGCACGGCGGCGGGATTCACCACGTGGCGCGTGCAGATGTTCGGCATGTTCTTCGCGGCCCTGATGGCTGTCTTCGCCGTCACCCGGCACACCCGCGCGGCGGAGGAATCCGGACGTGCGGAACTGCTGGATTCGGGCGTGGTGGGCCGGCATGCCCGGCTGGCGTCCGCCGTCGTGCTGGCCTGGCTGGCGTCCGCGGCAGTGACGGCACTGGTGGAGCTCGCGCTGATGGCTGCGGGTTCGCCGACGGGGCCGGCATTTGCCTTGGGGAGCGCCTTCGGCGGGATGGGCCTGGCATTTGCCGGGGTTGCCGCGGTGACGGCGCAGCTTGGCTCCAGCGGCCGCACCGCAAACACCCTCGCCGCAACCGTGCTGGGGACCAGTTACCTGCTGCGTGGCCTGGGCGACACCCTCGACAACGCGGAGTGGCTGCTGTGGACCAACCCGATGGGCTGGGCGGAGCAGATCCGGCCGGCCTCGGAGAACGACTTCCGCCCGTTGCTGCTCCTGCTGGCGGTCGCCTTGGCGCTGACGGCCCTGGCCGCTTGGCTGGAGTCGCGCCGGGATTTCGGAATGGGCATGATCGCGCCGCGCGGCGGCCCGGCCCGGGGGCGGCTTGGAACGTGGGGCCTGACGGTGCGGCTGAACGGCGGCGCGTTCTGGACGTGGGGCATCGTGTTCATCGCGCTGGGTTCGGTCTACGGGCTGGTGGCCACCACCATGTCCACGGTGTTCCGGGACAATCCCTTCGTGCGACAGATGATCACGTTCCGGCTGGCCACCGAGGAGCAGTTGCTGTTCGCCTTCGTGGAAGTGCTGCTGCTGGTGCTGGCGTTCATCGGCGGCGTTTTCGGCATCCAGGTGGTCCTGCGTTTCCACGCCGAGGAGGACGAGGGCCGGGCCGAATGGCTTCTCTCCGCGCCGCTGTCCCGGCTGGCCTACGCCGCGCCCACCGTGGTGCTGGCCGCCGTCGGGCCCGCGCTCGGAATGGCGGCCGGCGCCGCGGCACTGGCTACGTCCGCCCGGATGGCCGGCTCGGAACTGGACACCGCACAGGTGGTGGCCCAGGGCCTGGCGGAGGTCCCGGCACTGTGGCTCGCGGCCGCCGTCGCGCTTTTCCTGGTGGGCCTGGCGCCGCGGGCTCGGGCGGTGGCCTGGCTCCTGCTGGTGTACTGGCTGCTGCTGACCATGTTCGGGCCGGTGCTGGAAGCGCCGGAGTGGCTGATGGGCACCAGCCCCTTCCATGTGGTCCCGAATGTCACCGATTCCGCTCCGGACTGGACGCCTGTGCTGTGGACCCTGGCGATCGCCACCGGGCTGGTGGTTGCCGGGCTCGCCGGGTACCGCCGTCGGGACCTGTCCGGACGGTGAGGCAGCGCGAGCGGCTGCGGCAGAGCGAAAATGACGGCCGCAGGACACCTCAACTAGCCAACAGGCGGCGGCACCGGCAATGCTTGCAGCATGTATTCCGCGTCCCGCCCCTACCGCATCATCACCGTCTGCACCGGCAATATCTGCCGCTCCCCCATGGCGGAACTGATGCTGAAGGAAACGTTCGACGCCGAGGGGCTGGCCGGCGTCGTCAGCGTGGACTCCGCCGGGACCACCTCCTATGAGGTGGGGCGGCCGATCGATCCGCGCGCCGCGCGCAAGCTGGCAGCGCACCACATTGTGTCCGCTTCCCATGTGGCGCGGGCGTGGCAGCCGGAGTGGTTCCGGGAGCGGGACCTCATCCTTGCGCTGGACGTGGACCACTTCGGCTGGCTGCAGGACGCCGCACTCCAGCAGGGAACCCAGGAAGACCTGGCGAAGATCAGGATGTTGCGCAGCTTCGATCCCGCGGTGGCCGGCAGCAACACCCTGGACCTCGGCATCGATGACCCGTGGTACGGCGGGCACCGCGACTTCGACACCACCTGGGACCTCATCCACGCCGCCGTCCCGGGAATCGTGGAGTTCACCCGCGCCGCCCTCGCCGGAAAACACGGCGACCCCCAGCAGGTAACCTCTATTCCATGACTCCAGCACCCGTGATCATCGCCGTCGATGGCCGCTCCGGAGCAGGAAAGACCACCCTCGCCGTCGAACTGGCGGCACGGCTGCGCGAGCATCACAAGGTATCGCTCTTCCACCTCGAGGACATCTATCCCGGCTGGAACGGCCTCAGCGCGGGCATCGAACGGTATGTCACCACGGTCCTGGCTCCGCTGCGCCGGGGCGTGGCCGCCGAATGGGTCAGCTGGGACTGGGAAAAGCACTACGACGGCGCCGCACACACCACGCTGCCGGCCGAAATCGTCGTGGTCGAGGGCGTGGGCGCGGCCGCCGAAGCCGCAAGGCCCCTGCTGGACGCCGTGATCTGGGTGGAAGCTCCCGTGGAGGACCGACGCCGGCGCGCAATCGAACGGGACGGCAGTGGCTACGAACCGTTCTGGGACACCTGGGCAGCCCAGGAACAGGAATGGCTCGAATCGGACGACGTCCCGGCCCACGCGGACATCCACGTCCTGAACAAGGCCAACGGCGACGCCCCGGATGACGTCATGCAGGCCTTGAACTACCTCCCGGGCCTCGCCTCCGTCCTGGCCCCCGAGCTGTCCGCCCGCCGCGGGCTGAAGCTGCTGTCCGAACGGATCGACGCAGTCCCGGGAACCGAGGCGCTCTTCCAGGCCCTCCACGGTTCCTCTGACACCGCGGTCTGGCTGGACTCCTCCAACGCGGAAACCGCCCGCACGGATGCGTCTCCTGAGGCCGCCGCCCGCAGCCGCTTCAGCATCATGGCCGACGACGGCGGCAGCTTCGGCCAGTCCGTGCTGCACCGCTCCGGCACCACCCTGGTGAGCGCCGGATGCGCCACCGCCACCGTCTCCGGCCCGTTCTTCCGCTGGCTGGACACCGTCTGGGGCCGGCGGGCCCTGCGCGCCCCGGAAGGCTACGAGTGCGAGTTCACGCTCGGCTGGCTCGGCTACCTGGGCTACGAGCTCAAGCGCGAAAGCGGCGGCAACGACATCCCCGCGGACACCCCGGACGCCGCCCTGTTGTTCGCAGGCCGCGCCGTGGTGGTGGACCACCGCGAAAGCGCGGTCTGGCTGCTCGCCCTGGACGCTCCCGACGCCGGAACCTGGCTGGAGCGCGCCCGCGCGGCGGTGCGGGACTCAGCGGTGCGGGACTCAGCTGTGCGGGACTCAGCGGTGCTGGACGCGGCGGACGCCGGACACCGGAACGCCCCCGCCGCCGTCGAGCCCTCCCCGCAGACGCTCCCCGTTCCCCTCCCGCCGCGGTTCACCGCACGCGACACCCGCTCCGATTACCTGCGCAAGATCAAGGAATCCCAGCACGAAATCGCCGAGGGCAACAGCTACGAAATCTGCCTGACCACCACCGTCAGCGCCCCGGACCCGGGACTGGATCCGTGGCAGAGCTACCTGGCGCTGCGCCGCCGCAACCCGGCCCCGTTCGCGAGCTACCTCCGCTTCGGCCCCCTGACCGTCGCCAGCACCTCCCCCGAACGTTTCCTGCGCATCGCCTCCGACGGCGCCATGCGGGCCGAGCCCATCAAGGGCACCCGGGCCCGCGCCAACGACCCCGTGATCGACGGGCACCTCCGCAAGGACCTGGAGACCTCGCTCAAGGACCGGGCCGAGAACATCATGATCGTGGACCTGCTCCGCAACGACCTCAGCCACTTCGCCGTCCCCGGATCGGTAACCGTCAGCCGGCTGTGCGCAATCGAAAGCTACGCCACGGTGCACCAGATGGTCAGCACCATCGACGCACAGCTGCGGCCGGGCGCCCCCCGCGCCGAAGCCGTGGCGGCCGCGTTCCCGGCGGGCTCCATGACCGGCGCCCCGAAGATCAGCACCATGGACATCCTGGACCGGCTGGAGGACGGCCCGCGCGGCGTGTATTCCGGGGCCATCGGCTACTTTTCGCTCAACGCGGCGAGCGATCTCGCCGTCGTGATCCGGACCCTCGTGATGAACCGCGACGGCGACGGCGGACGCACGCTTTCGCTCGGCGTCGGCGGTGCCATCACCGCTGATTCGGAGCCTTCGGACGAGTACGAGGAGATCCGGACGAAAGCCTTCGGCGTGCTGTCCACGCTCGGCGCGGAGTTCCCGGAGGACTGATTTCCGGCCCGCCCCGCGGGAAGCGGAGGGGAGAACTCCCCATTCCCATTCCATGCGGTGCCCCGCCGATCCACGTAGGGTTGGGGAGCATGAAGAAACTTCTCGCAACGATCGCCCTGGCCGGCGCCGCGTGCCTGACCGCGTGTTCGCCCGGCGGCGGCACCCCCGCACCCAGCACTGAAGCGCCCAGCACTCCGGCAGAGACGCCGTCCTCAAGCCCGGCAGAGTCGCCGTCCGCGGCCGCCGGCGGAGTGAAGGAATCCTGCGAACTCTTCAACTCCCTGTACGCCGAATACGCGGCCACGGGCAATGACGACGCCGATGCTTTCGACGACATCTACCTGCGCGCCGATGAGGCAAAGGCCACGGCCCCGGAGGAAGTCTCCGGCCTGTTCTCGGCCCTGAGCCTGCTGGCCCTGGACCGTTCCCTCGGCGAGGCACCGTCCCAGGAATCCAAGGACGCCATCCAGGACGCGTTCCTGTCCAGCTCCGCAGCGTGCAGCGCCGAGGGCGTCACGCTCAAGCTCTAAGCCTTCCTTACAACAGCAAAGCACCGGGCCCCTTCGCGGGACCCGGTGCTTTGCTGTTTGTCGGGAGGAATCAGCCGAGGCTGATGGCGCCGACGATCTCCTTCAGGCGCTCGGCCTGCGGTTCCTTCGCGGCGTCGGTGACCGGCCAGACCACCAGGACGCCGATAAAGCGTCCATTCTCAAGAACGCCGACGGCGGAGGCCACCTTCGCGGTGCCGTCCGGGTCCTGGAAGCCGACCATGACGGCGTACGCGTCCTTGCCTTCCAGGTCCAGGGCGCCTTCGGCGAGCTGGGTGCCGCCGCGCTCGTCCAGGTAGTAGGCGGACATGAGGTGGGCCCAGCCGGTGGCCTGCGGGGCATCAGAGACGGCGTTGTCGTCCTTGATGACGGTCACCAGGACGTTGCCGAGGAGGCCGTACTGCTCGGTGTTGGGGCCTGCGGTGGATTCAGGCAGGGCCTGGGTGAATTCGGGGAAGTCGGCGGTAAAGCCCAGCGGGGATTCAATGTGCACAGTCATGGGGTTGCTCCTAGAGTCGCTCGAGCTTCGTATCGTTCGCAACCTTGTGGAACGTGGTCACGTTGGTGGTCACCTGGCTCTCGGTGGAGACCTTGACCTCACCGGCCTTGAGGTCGATGCCGGCCTCGTTGGACGCGGTCACCACGCTGTTCACCTGGACGGTGGCGGAACCGGCGTCGTACAGCTTTGCGGCGTCCTGCCCGGCGGCAACGGTGTTGCCAAGGGCGACATTCCGGATGTAGCTGTCGATGATCTCCTTGTTCTCCGGAGTGTAGTCAATATCAATCTTGACCGTACCCTGTGCCCCGGAGGTGACGCTTGACTCGTAACCGGTCTGGCCTGCGCCCTTCGCTTCCACGCCGTCAACCGCGCCGGTTGCGACGGTGCCTTCCATGGACAAGGAGATGGAGTCGATGTTGTTGTCCTTGCTCATGTTAACCTCCAGGCCGCCCTTGCCGGAGGCCTCGAAGCGCTGGCCGTCCAAGTCCAGGTTGCCGGACGCCGAGACTTCGCCGCTGGCCTTGGATGTTCCGTCGCTCAGGTTCTTCTCGTAGGAGAGGGCCAGCTGGGCGTCGAAGGAAGCGTCGCCCGTTTCCCCATTTGCCTCCAGGGAGAAGGTGCCCTTGGCTTTGTCCACGTGGCCGTCTGCTCCGTGGTCCTCAGCGGCGTCATTGATCCGGTCCAGCACATAGCCCGGCGGGTTGGACGCCACGTCCTTGACGTCGCCCAGGCTGTCCGGCGGGAGCTCCCTGAACATCTGTGCCTGGGCGGCCTTGGCTTCTTCGATGCTGTCGAACTTGTATTCGCGGGAAACCTCGCCGCTGAGCGTTGCGCCGACTGATCCGGAGGGATCGTTGACGCCCAGGCCCAGGTTGCCGTGGACCTTCATGGTGGCCGTGCCGTCGGCGTTCTCCACGATTTCGGTGCCGACTTCGGCGCCGCCGTGCACCCAGGCCACCCGGGCCTCGATGCCGGCCTTGGAGGATTCCTTGTAGACCGGAATGTCGCCTTTGGCCTGTTCGTGCAGGAACTTGCGGGCTTCAGCCTGCGCGGAGTCCGGCACGCCGCCGTCCATCTGCATGATCTGCTTGGCGGTCTCTTCATTGCTGAGCAGGTACTTCTTGTCCTCTTCGGACAGGCTCTTCCACCACTCCGCCTGCTCTTCCGGGCTGGCCTTGAGCATCTTCTCGGCGCCCTCGGTGAGCTCCTTGCGGTGCTCCTGGAGCTCCGCCGCTTCCTTGGCGCGCTGCGCCAGCCAGTCACGGACGGCGTCGATCTTCTCCTGCATCTTCTCCAGGAAGGTCATGCTGGTACTGCCGGTGCTACGGTTTGAAGCCTGTTCCTGCTCGTCGGCATGCTTCATGAGCGTCTTGGAGTTCTGCCGCAGGCTCTCCACCACCTTGTTCAGGCTGGGGCGGTGGCTGCCGGTCCAGTCCTGCTTGAAGCGTTCGGCGTCCTGGCCTTTCCACGGGGCCGCCATGATCTGCCCCTGCAGGGACGCTGCCTTGGTGCTCAGCAAGGTGGCCGCTTTGTCGGCTGCCTTGGCCAAGGCGCGAAGCTGGTCAACATCTGCGCCGTAGAAAGTCATGTTTCCCCCCGGGGAAGAGTGCGGTTGGTAGTGGAGCTTGTCCAAATCCTTGCACGGACCCCACCATGCCGCCATGGGCAACACTCCCCATCACCGCAGGTGGGAGGGCCTATTGCAGGGTTGCGGTGAGCCTGGCCACGTTGTCCACGTACTTGGCGAGCATGGGCCGGTGCAGCCAGTCAGCGAGTGTCAGCTCGAAGCTTTCCTCCCGGTAGGCCACCTCCACGGAGCGCATCAGGTCCACGGTTTCAGCACCCAGGAGCATCACGGAAACCTCCATGTTGAGCGAGAAGGAACGCATGTCCATGTTGCTCGAACCCAGCACCGCCACCTCGTCGTCAATGGTGAAGTGCTTGGCGTGCAGCACGTACGGCGCCCGGTACAGGTAGATCCGCACCCCGGCTTCCAGGAGCGCTTCGTAGTAGGAGCGCTGGGCATGGTGGACCAGGAACTGGTCACCCTTTTCGGAAACGAACAGTTCCACGTCCACCCCGCGCTGGGCCGCGGTGGTGATGGCGTACAGCAAGGAGTCATCCGGCACGAAGTACGGGCTGCAGATCGAAATCCGGTGCTGGGCCGAGTAGATCAGGGTGTTGAAGAGCCGCAGGTTGTTCTCGGTGACGAACCCCGGCCCGCTGGGCACCACCTGGGCCGTGACGCGGCCGCGGCGGGGGTCCTCCGGCAGTTGCAGCTGGGCTTCAAGGGACTCGTCCGTTTCGCTGAGCCAGTCGGTGGCGAACACGACGTTCAAAGTCGCCACGATCGGCCCTTCCAGCCGGGCCATGAGCTCCACCCATTTGCGGCCCGCCCGGCGGTGGCGCGGGTTGTTGTAGGAAGGCTCGATCAGGTTCTGGGACCCAGTGAAGGCGATGTCGCCGTCGATCACCAGGATCTTGCGGTGGTTCCGCAGGTCCGGGCGGCGCCACTGGCCGTGGATGGGCAACAGCGGCAGCATGCGCTTCCATTGGATCTTGCTGGCCTTGAGCCGGCGGAGCAGGCGCCGGTATCCGGGCACGCGCAGCGAGCCGATGTGGTCGAACAGGAGCCGGACGGCGACTCCCCGTTCCGCCGCCTTCTCAAGTTCCGTGAGCAGCGGGTCAGTGACGGCGTCGCTGCTCATGATGTAGAACTCGGCGTTGACGTACGTCCTCGCCCCGCGGATGGCTTCCGTCATGGCGTCGATGGATTCCTGGTAGCCCGGGATCAGCTGCACCGAGTTGCCGTCCACCATGGGCAGCGAGCCGAGCCGGCGGTTCAGCTCCGCCGCGGAGCTCACCCATTCGGGCCCGGAGTATTTGCTCACGACGTCGGCCATCGCCGAGACGCCGGAACGCACCCTTTCGTTGACTTCCGCCTGCTGCTCGCGGCGGCGCCGGGACAGGCGGAAGTTGCCGAACAGCAGGAAGAGCACGAAGCCGATGGAGGGAACCAGGAAGACGGCCAGCAGCCAGGCCATGGCGGTGGTGGGGCGGCGGTTTCCGGGGATGATGCCCAGCATGACGATGCGCAGGATGATTTCGGCGAGCGCCCACAAGGCCAAGGGCCAGGTCCAATCGGTCCCCACCTCGAAAGGAAATAGCACTCAACAACCCCCACGTTCCCATTGCTGTTTGGGTCCAGCGTAACCGGCGCCCCGCACTAAGCTGGTGGCATGACGCTTCCCGCTCCCACGGTTCTCGTGTTCCTTGATCCTGCCTTCGAGAACGGCCGCGTTGCCGACGCCACGCAGCCCCAGCTGATGGCGACTGACCTGGGTGCCACGCGCGGTGACGGCGTCTTCGAGTCCATGCTCGCCGTCGGCGGCCATGCACGGAAGGTACAGGCTCACTTGAACCGCCTGGAGGCCTCGGCCCGGGCGCTGGACCTGGCCATCCCGGAGCAGGACGCCTGGCGCCGCGCCATCGACACCGCCATCACCGAATACCGGGAACAATTCCCGGCTCCGGAGCCGGAGTCGGACGAGGTGGTGGTGAAGCTGCTGGTGACCCGAGGGGTCGAAGGCGCAGCCGCTCCCACCTGCTGGATCCAGGCTTCGCCGTCCCCCGCGGGCGGCCGCCGGCAGCGCGAGACGGGAATCGACGTCGTGCTGCTGGACCGCGGCTTCGACGCCGAAGCGGGCGAGCGCGCTCCCTGGCTGCTGCTCGGGGCCAAGACGCTGTCCTATGCGGTGAACATGGCGGCGCTGCGCTACGCGCACAAGCAGGGCGCCGATGACGCGATCTTCATCTCCAGCGACGGCCGCGTGCTGGAGGGCCCGACGTCGACGGTGCTGCTGGCGCATGTGGAAACGGTCGACGACGGCAGCGGCTCCCAGCGCACGGTCAAACGGCTGATCACTCCGCAGCTGGACAGCGGCATCCTGCCCGGAACCTCGCAGGGGGCGCTGTTCGCGAAGGCGAAGGCTGCCGGGTGGGAGCTCGGTTACGGTCCGCTGGTCACCCAGGACCTGTACGACGCCGACGCCGTGTGGCTGATTTCCAGCATCCGGCTGATCGCGCCGGTGAACCACATCGACGGCCGGGAAATCGGCTCCCCCGCCGTGCGCAAACAGCTTACGGATGAGCTGAACGAGCTGTTCGCGGGCATCGAGTAGCCCGAAAAACTTCGCCGCACCCTCTTGTCATCCACGTCACTCCTGAAATAGTTTATGTTCACTATTAATCATTAGTCCGGCGGCAGCGATGGCGCGTGCCCCGGCCCGGCCTCCCGGAGTGACATCGATGTCCATCGGAAACCACAATGTCCTGGCCCCGCGCTTTGGCGGAAAACGGCCCACCACCGCCTGCGGCGAAAAGCCCACCGAACCCAAAGGCCCGCTGTTCATCGCGGCTCTCGCCTTCGCCCAGTTCTCCCTGTTCGTCGCGCTGCTTGGCCCTGTCATGGTGTCCATGGCGCTCAAGGCAGGCACCCTGAGCTCCAGCCCCACGGAACTGACCAGCATTGTCGGGAACGTGCTGGGCGCCGGCGCCCTCGCCGCGGTGATCGGCAACGCCCTGTTCGGCCGCCTCTCGGACCGCACCCGCTCACGCTTCGGCCGCCGTCGGCCCTGGATCATCGGCGGCGTACTGGTCATGGCCGCCTCCCTCTGGGTCATCAGCGCCGCGCCCAACGCCGGCGTCATGACGGCGGGCTGGTTCGTGGCGCAGCTCGGCGCCAACGCAGCTTTCAGCCCCTTCATCGCCACCCTCGCAGACCAGCTGCCGGAGAAGCAGTACGCCCGGGTCTCGGCCATGGTGGGCATCATGCAGAACGTGGGCATCCTGGGCGCCACCTGGTTCGCCTCGCTGCTGTCCTCCAACATGCTGGCGCTGTTCATGGTCCCGGCGCTCATCGGCGTGGTGGGCATGGTGGCCTATGCGCTGATCCTGCCCGATCCCGTCCTCACCACCGCCCCGCCGCGCTTCAACCTGGCCGAACTGCTCAAGACGTTCTGGGTGAACCCGCTCCGCCAGCCGGACTTCGCCTTGGCCTGGTGGTCCCGCTTCCTCATCATCCTGGCTTCCTTCATGTTCACCTCCTTCCGCCTGCCGTTCATCACGGACCGCCTGGGCATCGACGCGAAGGAGGGCGCCGGCACCGTGTTCACCGGCGTGCTCATCTACACGATCGCCCTGGTGGGTGCGGGCTACGCGGCAGGCTGGATTTCGGACCGCACGGGCCGGCGCAAACTGCCCGTGGTTGTGGCCACCGCGTTGTTCGCGGTAGGCACCTACCTGCTGATGCACGTGGGCACGGTGGGCCAGTTCTACGCCGTGGAAGCCGTGCTGGGCGTGGCGTTCGGCATCTACATGAGCGTGGACATGGCCCTGGTGCTGCAGGTCCTTCCCAATCCGCAGGACACCGGGAAGGATCTTGGCGTCTTCAACATGGCCAACGCCCTGCCGCAGTCCCTGGCTCCGTTCCTTGGCGCAGCCCTGCTCGCCGCCACCACCCCCGGCGCCCAGCCCAACTACGGGCTCCTGCTCGGCGCCGCGGCTGCGCTCTGCCTCGTCGGCGCGTTCGTGGTGCTGCCCATCAAGAAGGTGAAATGACATGACCCTCACTCAAAACACCCAGCCGGACACGCTCGCCGCACTCGCCCCGGTGGTCGCGCAGCTCTCCCTGGAGGAAAAGGTGGAGCTGCTCACCGGCGAAACCGCCTTCACCCTGCCTGGCAACGAGGGGATCGGGCTCGCCCCGCTGGCGTTCTCCGACGGCCCCACCGGCGTCCGCGGGCTGAAGTTCTACGGAGGTGACGCCGTCGCGCTTTTCCCCAACGCCACCCTGATCTCCGGCTCCTGGGACGACGCGATCGCCGAAGAGGTCGGCGGAATGCTCGCCGAGGAGGCGCACCGCCAATCCATCCACGTGGTCCTCGGCCCCACCATCAACCTGCACCGCTCCGCCCTGGGCGGCCGCCTGTTCGAAGGCTATTCGGAAGACCCGTACCTCACGGGCCGCACCGCTTCCGCGTACGTGCGCGGGCTGCAGGCGCGCGGCACCGCCGCCTGCCTGAAACACCTCGTGGCCAACGAATCCGAAACCCTGCGCAACTTCATGGATTCCCGCGTCTCGGACACCGCGCTGCACGAGGTGTACCTGCTGCCCTTCGAAATGGCCGTGGAGGACGCAGGCGCCTGGTCAATGATGGCCGCCTACAACGACATCAACGGCGTTCCCGCCACCGAGCACGGACACATCCAGAACAGCATCGTGAAGGACGGCTGGGGCTGGGACGGGCTCATCATGAGCGACTGGTACGCCACCAAGCGCACAGTCGAATCCGCCAACGGCGGCATGGACCTGGTGATGCCCGGGCCGGACGGGCCGTGGGGTGAGCGGCTCGTAGCCGGCGTCCGCCGCGGCGACGTTTCCGAGGAAACCGTGAACGACCATGTGGCCCGGCTGCTGCTGCTGGCCCAACGCACCGGCGCCCTGGGGAACTCCACGCCTTTCCAGTCCGGCATGCCCGCCCCGGACGCCCCCTCGCGCCGGGAACAGCTGCGCCGGATCGCGGCCCGCGGCATGGTGCTGTTGAAGAACGACGGCGGCGTGTTGCCGCTGGCTGATGATCCCACCGCCGGCGACCCCGCCGGCCGGATCGCCCTGATCGGGCGCGCCGCGCTCGACACCGTCTGCATGGGCGGCGGATCGGCCCAGGTCACCCCGCCCTACCAGGTGTCCATCGCCGAAGGATTCGCCGCCGCGATGGGCGGCCGGGTGGACGTGGTGGACGGCGTGGACGTGCGCCGCCGTCCCAAGCCGGCGTCGCCGTCGTTCATCACGGACCCGCTCAGCGGCAGGCGCGGCCTGCGCGTGGCCTACCTCGACGCCAACGGCGAAGTGATCAAGGAGGAGTACCAGGAGGGCAGCACCGTCAGCGTCGGTTTCGATGACGCCCGCGAGGTGCCGCCCGCCGCGGTCCGCTTCACCACGGTCCTGGCCAACGACGCCGGCCGGGTGCGCCTGGGCGGTTCGGGCGCCGGACGCTGGACCATCGAGGCCGCCGGACAGGCCTTCACCGCCGAGGTCCGGCACAGCGGCTTCGACCCCGGCGAAGCCGTGCTGCGGCCGCCGATGGTTTCCGAGGTGCTTGAGCTGCCGGCCGGCGCCAAGGTCACAGCGACGGTGGAACTCGCGCAGGTGGACTGGGCCGCCGAACTCGCAGCCCGCCCCGAAATCCGCCTCGCAGAGGAAAGCCACATGCTCCACACCGGCTCGTTCACCGCCGTCGCCTTCGTGGCGGAGGCCGCAGGCCCCGGCGACGATCTGCGGCTGGCCGCCGCGGAGGAGGCCGCCCGCGCGGCCGGGACCGCCGTCGTCGTGGTTGGCCTCACGGAAGAAGACGAAACGGAAGCGGCGGACAAGGCCACGCTCGCGCTGCCGGGCCGGCAGGACGAAATGGTACGCCGGGTCGCCGCGGCGGCGGAGCGCACGGTGGTGGTCGTCAACGCCGCGACGCCCGTGCTGATGCCGTGGCTGGGTGACGTGGACGCCGTGCTGGTTGCCGGGCTGCCCGGACAGGAAGGCGGGCACGCCGTCGCGGACGTCCTCAGCGGCGCTGCCGAACCCGCCGGACGCCTGGTCACCAGCTACCCGGCGGCAGACGGCGCCGCCCCGGCCTGGAACGTCACGCCCGAAGCGGACCTTGGCCTGGACTACACGGACGGAACCGCCATCGGATACCGCGGCTGGTACGCCGGCAACGCCGCCGCGCCGCTGTTCTGGTTCGGCCACGGCCTGGGCTACGGCTCGTGGGAATACGGCGAGGCGCGCCTGCTGGAATCCTCCGGCGCACCGGCCGTGGAAGTCACGGTCCGCAACACCTCAGCCCGCGCGTCCCGCGAAACCGTGCAGCTCTACTTCGCCCCTGCGGAGCCGGGCCAGCCCGTGCGCCTGGCGGGCTACGCGGGAGTCGAGGTGGAGGCGGGTGCGACGGCGGCCGTCACCGTTGCGTGCGATCCGCGGCTCTTCCGGCGCTGGGACGAGGAAGCGGGAGGCTGGCAGCCGCTGACGGCGGGCGAACTGCTCGTGGCGCGCGGCCTCGGCGACATCCGGGCCCGGGTATCGTTGCAGTGACCCACGCCCGGGAGGCGGCCGCCGCCTCCCGGGCGTCAATCCGAGCCAGGAGTTTTTCGTGAGCGCACCGTCCGCACCGGAGTCCCAGCCGGCACAGGATCCGCAGCCCGCACAGGACCCCCAGCCCGCACGACGCCGTGGCAGCGGCCGGCCGAAGGGCGCGGACAGTGCCGCCCGCAGGGAGGAAATCCTCGCCACGGCCGCGCAGGTGTTCTCCGAAGACGGGTTCCGGGCCACCTCGATGAGCACCATTGCGCGGGCCTGCGGGCTCAGCCAGACCGGCCTCATCCATTACTTCCCCACCAAGGACGTGCTGCTGGACGCCGTGATGGCGCGGCGGGACCAGATCGACCAGGCCGTGGCCCTCGCCCCCGCGGACCGGGAACTCCGTGGCTGGGACCGCCTGGCAGCGAACGCAGCCTTGGTGCGACACAACCAGGGGCAGCCGGGGATCGTGCGGCTCTTCACCACCATGGCCGGCGAGGCCGTGGACCGCACGCACCCGGCGAATTCGTGGCTGGTGGCCCACCACCGGGATGCCGCCGCCAAGTTCCGTGAAGCTTTCGCGGAAGCGGACGACGACGGCCACCTCGCCCCGGACGCCCCGGTGGAGGCCATGACGCGGCTGCTGATCGCCGCGATGGACGGACTTCAGCTCCAGTGGCTCAGCGACCCCGAGTACGGGGAAATGGCTCCGGACTATGAAGTGCTGCTGCAGACCTTCCGGGAGCGTTGGGGACGCTAGGGCTTACTCCAGGCTGGGCGGACGGATTAGGACGCAGGCGCCTTAGGAGACGAGCGCCGTCATGGTGTTCCACCCGCCGCCAACACGCACCCGCGGCAACCAGCCACCAAAACCATTCCCCGGGTACAACCACAACGAACCCGAGGAATCACGCGCCAACAAATCAACCCGGCCATCACTGTTGAAATCACCCGGCCCCACCAAAGCCGTCATCACATTCCAACCACCACCAACACGCACCCGCGGCAACCAGCCACCAAAACCATTCCCCGGGTACAACCACAACGAACCCGACGAATCACGCGCCAACAAATCAACCCGGCCATCACTGTTGAAATCACCCGGCCCCACCAAAGCCGTCATCACATTCCACCCGCCGCCAASACGCACCCGCGGCAACCAGCCACCAAAACCATTCCCCGGGTACAACCACAACGAACCCGAGGAATCACGCGCCAGCAGGTCAACCCGGCCATCACTGTTGAAATCACCCGGCCCCACCAAAGCCGTCATCACATTCCAACCGCCACCAACACGCACCCGCGGCAACCAGCCACCAAAACCATTCCCCGGGTACAACCACAACGAACCCGAGGAATCACGCGCCAGCAGGTCAACCCGGCCATCACTGTTGAAATCACCCGGCCCCACCAAAGCCGTCATCACATTCCAACCACCACCAACACGCACCCGCGGCAACCAGCCACCAAAACCATTCCCCGGGTACAACCACAACGAACCCGACGAATCACGCGCCAACAAATCAACCCGGCCGTCGCTGTTGTAGTCCTTCCCCTGGGACTCCTCGATGACCGTGACGGTGTTGCTTCCGGAGTCGGCCACGAACACGGCGTGCGTGCCGGGATCAACTGCAATCCCTGAAGGGTAGGCGCCCACCGGCACGGTTCCGATCCGGCTTGTTCCCTTGAGGATGGAGACCATGAACTCCTCAGGGTGGGTCACATAGATTGCGTGGGTCTCCGGATTAATGGCCAGGGCATACGGGGCGCTGGTACCAAAGGGGTTGGCGTTGGTGACCTGAGTACCGTTGACCACGTGCAATTTCGGCGTCTTGAAGTTGACGGCGTAGACCACGTGCGTGCCAGGATCCACGGCCACACCAAGCACCCCGGCTTCGAGGGGCACCGTACGGGTGACCGACTCCCCGTCGATGACAGACAGGGAGCCGCCGAGGAAGTTGCTGACGTACGTGGTGTGCGTCCCCGGATCCACGGCAACGCCTGCTGGCCCATCGCCTACTGGAATGGTGCTGGTTACCGCTCCCCCATTGATCACGGAGACAGAGTCGGCATCGTGATTGCTCACGTAAACGGCGTGGGTCGCCGGATCCACGTCCACCCATACCGGGCCGGCACCCACCGGAATGGTCTTCGTGACGGCGTTGTTTTGGATCACGGACACGGAATTGTCTGCGTAATTGGCGACGTAGACCGTTTGGGTACCCGGGTCTACAGCCACTCCCAGAGGCGTAGTTCCCACGGGGACTGTGGCCCTCGACCCTGTCCGGCCGATGACCGACACCGTGTTGTCACCGGAGTTGGTCACGTACAGCGTGTCCGTGGAAGGATCCACGGCAACGAACTCCGGTGTCATCCCAACGGGGATGATTCCGCTTACGGCTTCCACGGCGTGCGCGCCGGTGGTGCTCGGCGGAGCGGCCACGAGCGTTACCGAAAGAGCAATGGTCCCAAGAAGACCCAGAAAAGACACACGAGGCACTGACTGCTTCCCTTCAAATCACGGTTGAAGGGCAGTGTTTATGCGGATTCTTCAGCAACAAGCCCCCTTGGAAGGGAACCGTATTACGGGTGAACGGAGTTGGCAACAATTTGCAAGTCACACTGCCGGAACTCCCGTCACGGCCTCTGCCCGGGCCAATCCAGCCGGACCTTCCAGCCGGACCTACGCCGTGTGCACCCGAACCAGGGACGTGCGCTGCTGGACGCTGTTGTCCACCGTGAAGTTGGTCAGTTCGGGCAAGTAGCGGTCATCCGAGTATTCGAGCTTCCGGCCATCCATGGACAAGGACACGCGCCGTTCGCGCAGCAACGGAATGCCGGGCTCCCGCTCCAGGAGTTCGGCATCCTGCGCGTCAGCGGCCACGGCGTCGATGGTGTGCCGGGCCCGGCTCAGGTCCACACCGTGGCCCTTCAGGTAGGCGAAGATCGAGCCCTCGTCCGGGTCGAAATCGAACAGCAGGCGCCCCACCTCCAGGATGAAGGACGTCCGTTCGATCATGGCCGGCACCCCGTCCAGCGTCCGCAGCCGCAAGACCTCGACGACGGCGTCCCCCGCGTCCAGCTCCAGCTGCCGTGCCGCTTCGGCCCCGGCTGTCCGGCGCGCGACTTCCAGCGTCCGCTGGCCCGGCACCTTACCGATGGCGTGGGCCCATTCGGTGAAGGACATGAAGGTGGAAAAAGACTGGGAATGCACCTCGCCACGGACCATCGGCGGTTTGCCGCGGCCACCCGTCACAGCTCCTTCGGCCCGCAGCGCGGCCAAGGCCTGGCGCACCGGACCGCGGGACGTGCCGAATTCGCGGCAGAGTTCTGCTTCGCTGGGCAGTTGCGAACCCGCCGCCCATACCCCGCTGCGGATCCTCCCACGGAACTCCTCGCTGAGGCGTTGGTGCAGGGGAAGATTCGCATTGGTGTCCACGCCGCTGATGATACAAGTCCGAATTGTCGCGATGGCCGGAATTCCGGCCCACCAGATGAATTCGAAGTGAACTGAGTCCCTGAGTGGGACCCGACAGGCGCAACTTGTATGCCTAACACGAAAGCAAGGGTTGCCGGGAAGTAGTGGCCGGATGTCCCCGCTGTTACGTATCCGGAACTGCATGGTTGTGGCGCTCCATCCCAGTTGCAATCCGATTCCGGGCCCGGCCGCGTCCGACTTCCGCGACTTTCCGGGGACCCGCTTCACTTAGCTCGGAGCAAGCGGGAAGGAAGGTCGGCCCTGTGGCTCCGGAATCGCCGGACAGGAGCAACGACACCGCCGCCGTACCGCCAACCCCGCCGGACATGTCCAGCCCTGGGTTCGGACAATGAACATAGGGGTCTTATGTCCTTTCCTCGTGGTCGGGAGTGGACATGTCCGGCGCGCTCCCGAGGACATGTCCGGCCGGCCCAGCGGGAAACGAACATGTCCATTCCCCGGTTACGGAACATGACGGCAAGCGAACTGCGGGCTGTCGGCGGCGGATGTTATTTTCTTAGGGAGTAATGAGCACCAGCGCGAAGCCCTGACTTGCTGGTCGGCAACCCTCTCTCCCGGCGGGGTGCCTCAGGTGACTACTCGGCGTATCGACACATTCGAACTGCAAGCGTGACTGAGGAGCACCAATGCCTGAACCAAGCGAAGAAAAACTCTCCTACCGGCTGATCACGGGCCCTGACACCCGCGAGTTCTGCGAGCGGATTTCCGCCGCCCTCGCCGACGGCTACGTGCTGCACGGCAGCCCGGCAGCAACCTTCAACGGCACCAGCGTGATCGTGGCACAGGCAGTCATCCTGCCCGCCGCCGTCGCGAGTGCTGACGCCGCGGTGGCCACCGCCGTCGACGAACTCGAAGGCTATGACGAGGAAGCATACGAGGGGCACGCATGAGCTACGCCGGAGACCTGACCCCGCAGGACGCCTGGGCCAAACTCGAACAAGGCGCCATCCTGGTGGACGTGCGCACCGAAGCCGAGTGGGCGCACATCGGCATCCCGGACACGAAGGCCACGGACAACGATCCTCTGTTCATCCAGTGGAACTTCGCCGGCGGCATTCCCAACCCGGATTTCGTCGAGGAACTCAGGCAGCAGGCGCCGGAGGACACCTCGGTGGAGCTGATCTTCCTCTGCCGTTCCGGCCAGCGCTCCATCTCCGCCGCCATTGCCGCCACCCAGGCCGGGTACACCGCGTACAACGTGCTGGAAGGCTTCGAAGGGGAGCCGGACCGCTACGGCGAACGCACCGTGAACGGCTGGAAGAACCGCGGACTGCCTACGAACCTGGGGACCATCTAAGTGACATTCAATCCCGACGCCGCCACCTGGAGCCCCGACACCCAGGCCGTGCGCGGCGGCCTTGACCGTACCAACTTCCAGGAGACGTCCGAGGCCGTTTTCCTGAACTCCGGCTTCGTTTACGAGTCCGCGGCCGCCGCGGAACGCGCCTTCACCGGCGAGGACGAACGCTTCGTCTACTCCCGCTACGGCAACCCGTCCGTGGCCACCTTCCAGGAACGCCTCCGCCTGCTCGAAGGCACCGAAGCGTGCTTCGCGACGGCGTCCGGCATGTCTGCAGTGTTCACCGCCCTGGGTGCGCTGCTGGCCGCCGGCGACCGCGTGGTTGCCGCCCGCTCGCTGTTCGGCTCCTGCTTCGTGATCCTCAACGAGATCCTGCCGCGCTGGGGCGTGGAGACAGTTTTCGTGGATGGACCGGACCTGGAGCAGTGGCGCGAGGCCCTGTCCGAGCCCACCACCGCCGTCTTCTTCGAATCGCCCTCCAACCCGATGCAGGAGATCGTGGACATCGCCGCAGTCAGCGAGCTGGCCCACGCAGCCGGCGCTACCGTCGTCGTCGACAATGTCTTCGCCACTCCCCTGCTCCAGCGCTGCGGTGAGCTCGGCGCGGACGTGATTGTCTACTCCGGCACCAAGCACATCGACGGCCAGGGCCGGGTGCTGGGCGGCGCCATCCTGGGCACCAAGGAATTCATCGACGGTCCGGTCAAGCAGCTCATGCGCCACACCGGCCCCTCGCTCTCCGCGTTCAACGCCTGGGTGCTGACCAAGGGCCTGGAAACCATCGGGCTGCGCGTCAACCACTCCTCGGCGTCCGCGCTGAAGATCGCCGAATGGCTTGAGCAGCAGCCGGCCATCAGCTGGGTCAAGTACCCGCTGTTGAAGTCGCACCCGCAGTACGAGCTCGCAGCCAAGCAGATGAAGGCCGGCGGCACCGTGCTGACCTTCGAGCTGAACCCCACGGGCGGCCGCTCGGCGAAGGACGCCGCGTTCGCGCTGCTGGACGGCCTGTCCGTCATCGACATCTCGAACAACCTGGGCGATTCCAAGTCCCTCATCACCCACCCGGCCACCACCACGCACCGCGCCATGGGTCCGGAAGGCCGCGCGGCAATCGGCCTCAGCGACGGCGTGGTGCGCCTGTCCGTGGGCCTGGAGGATGTGGACGACCTCATCCGTGACCTCGAGAAGGCCCTCAAGCAGGTCTAGCTAAATCCCCTCGCCGTAGCCTCCCGCCCCGCGCCAGTCCTGCCTCACCCAGGTGAGGACCGGCAGGGAGGTGGTGTCGGATTCCGGTGCGGTTTCCGGCATCGTCTCCCGGACGGCGTGGCGTACGACGGCGGCCAGCGCGGCAGCGTCCGGCCGGTCGCCGTCGTGCCCGTTATGGACGCCGGCGATCCGGCGCTGCTCCATGGCACCGTTCCCGCGCTGCAGGATCGCGCCGATGCCCGCTTGCGCGAGGTCCAGCTCGCCCTGTTCGGCGAGCACCGGTTCCAGGTATTCGACAAGGGACCAGACGACGTCGGCGGCCGGGGCCGGGCGGAACGTCCCGAAATCCAAGAGCTCGTTGCGCAGGCCGAAGTTGCTGGCCTGCCAGGACGCCATGCGCAACAGGGTGCTGGGGACGGACGACGGTTCGATTCCGGACTCCGCTTCCCGGACGGCTGTTTCCACCAGAGCCCGGACCAGCACCGCGATCAGTGCGGCATCCTCCGAGCGCAGGCACACATCCGCCACCCGGACCTCCACGGTGGGGTTGTTGCGGGAGAGCCGCGCATCGAAGTAGACCATGCCTTCATCCAGCAGTACTCCGGTATCGATCAGCCGGCTCACCAGGCGGCGGTAGCTGGCCAGCGACCCGAACACCGCGGTGGGGCCGGAGGACGGCCAGCGGTTCCAGGCCTGGGTGCGGTAGCTCTCGAAGCCCGTGACCAGGCCCCGCCAGTACGGCGAGTTGGCGCTGATCGCGGTGAGCACAGCCAGTTTGTCCCGGATCCGGTCCAGGACCACCACACCTTCCTCGGGCGATTCGATGGAGGTGTGCACATGGAAGCCGCAGGTCAACTGCTCATGGGCGGTGATCCCGAAGCGCTCCAGCATCATGGCGTAGCGCGGGTCCGGGGTGGTGTGCGTAGCCGAATCCACGGGCGAGGTAGCCAGGGCGGCGATCCGTGCACCGTGCTTGCGGGCGGCGTCGCTTGCCATGGTGCGGCCGCGGCGGATCTGGCGCAGGAGCCCGGAATAGCTGTGGCACGGACGGGTTTGGGTTTCGATCTGTTCCAGCTTGAGCTCGTGGCTCAGGCCGGTGCGGGTCTTGGGGTGGCCTTCCGGCGTTTCGCTGTCCGCATCATCCGACTCCTCCGGGGACCCGCCGTCGCTGTTCGCTGAACCGGCCAGGAGCGCATCGGCCAAGGCTAATGGCTCGCCGCTCGCGGGATCGACGATCAACAGTTCCTCTTCCACACCGAAAGTGCGCACAAAACCATTGTGCGCCACGGCGCTGGGGGCGGAACAGGGTCAGCGGTACGTGAGCAGTGCCTTCGGTTCCAGGGTGGCGAGCGCAATGGCCGAACCGTTGCCGGCTGTCTGGCTCACCGCGAGGCCGTCCGGACCCCAGGTACCGCTGAGCCCGCACGAGCTTCCGATGCCCGTTTCGCCACCCAGGTTCGCGAGGATACCGAACATGCGGTGGTCCATGGCCCGCGAGCCCAGGTGAAGGCCGAGCCGGTGCTCTTCGCCCTCAACATAGACAGCCGAAACCGCATAAATATCCGCCCCGGCGTCGGCCGCTGCCTGGGCATGCGCGGGAACTGCGGCGTCAAAGCAGATGGCAAGCGCGATCTTCCAGCCATCAAGTTCGAGAAGGGCCGGTCCGTCTCCGGGTTCGAACAGTTCCCGTTCGGCTCCATGAAGGTACGTCTTGAACACAGGCTGTTCTTCCCCGTCGGGCCCAATGACGACGGACGCCAACCTGGGTGTCCCGTCGTTGTCACGCAGCGCAGCTCCGACCACCGCGGTAGTCCCCGTCTGTGAGCATGCCTCGCGAAGTGGTGCGAGCCGCTCGTCGCCCGGAACAAGCCAGGCCCCGTCACCCCCGTCGGCGGCCAACAGCTCCAGCTCGTAGCCGGTGAGGGACAGTTCAGGGAACAGGACCAGGCGGGCACCCATGGAATGCGCGTCCACAAGGTGGCGGACATGTCCGGGAACGTTGGCGGAAATCCCGCCGTCCAGGGGCTCGTACTGAACAGCGGCAACAGTCAGGGCAGCGGTCACCACGCCATCGTATGGAGATCCTCCCGCACATGGGAAATACCGGCGGCGTCCCTGGGCGTTCCTGCCCAGGGACGCCGGCCGGGCGCCGGCCTAGTCCTGGAAGTACTCGATCTTGGCGCCGATGGTGTTGAGCCGCTCGGCCAGGTCCTCGTAGCCGCGCTCGATCACGTAGATGTTGCGCAGCTCGGAGGTGCCGCGGGCCGCGAGCATGGCCAGCAGCAGGCAGGCTGCGGGACGGAGGGCCGGCGGGCAACCGATCTCGGCGGCGCGCCACTTGGTGGGGCCGTTGACGTAGATGCGGTGCGGGTCCAGCAGCTGCACCTGGGCGCCCAGGCGGTTGAGCTCGGTCAAGTAGATGGCGCGGTTTTCGTAGACCCAGTCGTGGATCATCGTCTGGCCCTGTGCGTTGCCCGCGATCACCGCGAAGAACGGCAGGTTGTCGATGTTCAGGCCCGGGAACGGCATGGGGTGGATCTTGTCTTCGGGCGCACGCAGCGTGGACGGCTTGGTGGTGACGTCCACCAGGCGGGTGCGGCCGTTGCGCGCGAAGTATTCGCCGGACACGTCCAGTTCCTGGCCCATCTGTTCCAGCGTGGCGAGTTCGATTTCCATGAACTCGATCGGCACCCGGCGGATGGTCACCTCGGAGTTGGTCACGATGCCTGCGGTGATGAGGCTCATCGCTTCGATCGGGTCCTCGGACGGGTAGTACTCGATGTCCACGTCGATCGCCGGGCGGCCGGTGATCCGCAGCGTGGTGGTCCCGACGCCGTCGATCACCACGCCCAGCCCCTGCAGGTAGAAGCAGAGGTCCTGGACCATGTAGTTGGGGCTGGCGTTGCGGATCACGGTGGTGCCGCGGCGGTGGGCGGCGGCCATGATGGCGTTTTCGGTGACGGTGTCGCCGCGTTCGGTGAGGACGAAGGAACGGTCGTGGTCGTCGGCGGGCGGCGCCTGGACCACGTAGAAGCCTGAGGTCGCCTCCACGGAGAGACCGAACTGGCGCAGCGCCTGCATGTGCGGTTCCACGGTACGGGTGCCAAGGTCGCAGCCGCCGGCGTAGGGCAGCTTGTATTCGGAGGCCTCATCCAGCAGCGGGCCGAGCAGCATGATGACGCTGCGGGTGCGGCGGGCGGCGTCCACGTCCATGGACGCGAGGTCCAGGGTTTCGGGGCGGCGGATGCGAAGATCGTTGCCGTTGAGCCAGGTGCATTCGACGCCGATCGACGTCAGGACCTCGACGATCCGGTTAACCTCCTCGATCCGCGCCAGGCGGCGCAGCGTGGTGGTGCCGCGGTTGATCAGGCTGGCACAGAGGAGGGCGACGCCGGCGTTCTTGCTGCTGTTGACCTCGACGGCGCCGGAAAGGGTGCGGCCGCCTTCCACCCGCAGGTGGGTCATCTGGGGCTTGCCGACCTTGACGATGCTGCGGCCGAAAATCGACTCGAGCCGTTCGATCATTTTCAGGCTGAGGTTCTGTTTTCCCTGCTCCATGCGGGCAATGGCGCTCTGGCTGGTGCCAAGCTCGGATGCGAGCTGGCCCTGGGTCCATCCCTTCTCACCGCGGGCGTCGCGGAGGAGGAGACCAACATGTTCGGCGGTCGGCTGAGTCATATCCAGAAAATATCACAGATGATCTACTCGACCGCAGGTTTTGGTCATACTGGCGGGTATGGCGTGTCGATAGTCACGTCGTGCGATATACGACGGCGGCCGTCAGTCGGGCGCGAAAGTTCCGCATGGTGCGGGAACTTCTCCCCATTGCCCGCTTCCGCTGTTCCTCCAAGGATTGGAACAACGGACACGCGGAGGAACACCATGGCCTTCTACGGCGCAGACATCGAACAGCTCAAGAAGCTTTCCACATCCCTTGCCAGCGGCGCCGAAAGGATTTCCGGCAAGGCACGGGAGCTCGACGCACTCATCAACAAGGGATCCTTCTGGCACGGACAGGATGCCAAGCAATTCTCGGCGGATTGGCACGGCCGTTTCCGCCCTCTCCTCGAGAAGGCTTCACAGGGCCTTGCGGACGCGTCGAAGGCGGCACTGAAGAACGCCGACGAGCAGGAGAAAAGCTCCGGGGCTTCCAGCGGCAGTATCCAGTCGGCCATGGGACCGGGTACGGCCCGGCCCGCGCCGTACGATCCTGGCCGCCCTACTCCCGAAGAAATCCTGGAAAAGTACCAGGTCAGCGACGCCGAAACGACGGAGTGGCCAGGCGACTGGGATCCGCTCCGCTTCGTGACAGATCAGCGGACGGTCACCGAGAAGGAGGCGGAGCTGCTCAACGGCCTGGGCCCGTTTGAGCTGAATGACTTCAAGAACATCCATGACGACGCTTTCACCGTGGCGGATGAACGTTTCCCCAGCTCTGACAGGAACGATGACCACAACGATGCCTTCCGGCACGCCTACTGGAATGCCCTCATGACCCGGGAGTTCGGCGTCGACTGGGCCGAAGACTACGCCACGGCGCATGAACAGCTCCCCGGCAACCCCGGCCCCCGCGAGGCCATGGACCTCTACAACAACGAAGTAGGTCGCAACATCGCCGTCGCCAACCCGGACGCCAGTCCGGAGGAACTCGCTGACCTTGTGGAGGAAGCGGTGAGGAATGGCGATACCGTGGTGGTGGGTGAGGACCTTCTGCCCCATCCCTCCAATGAGGTGGAGCCGGGTCAAACCGGCGACGCCGGCCAGGCCCCTCCGGTTGACGGCCACGATCCGAAGTTCAACGACGAGTCGAGGACCACGTCATGACCCTCCCGAACACTGTCCGGCCGATGACCCGCCGAACCGCCGCCCTGCTGTTCGGAACCACTTTGATCTGCGCCTTGGGCGCTTGTTCTCCAGGAGGAACCATGCCCGAATCCAACGAGAAACTGGACAGCAGTGTCCTGGAAGCCGCCCGGAACGGTACCGAGCTGCGCCTGGCCGACGCCACGGACTTTGACTGGGACCAGGCGGGCTTCGTAACCGAGGGAACGCCCGCCGCGGAAATCGAATCCGCTTTCGGAGAGGCCCTCACCAAGGAGAAGCGGTACACCGCGTCGCCGGCGCTCTTCGTCTTCCTGAAGGACGGCAAAGTAACCAAGGCCGTGCGGATCACCGCAGACGCGTTCTCCGCGAGGGAGTCGAAGACCAAGTACGGCCACGACGTCTCCCTGGTGCCGGTGGAGGGGCGCAGCGGATACCTGAACTGGCGGGAATAGCACCTGCCGGTTGAGCCGACGACGGCGCCAGGGCCCCGGACGCGTAGTGCGTCCGGGGCCCTGTTCGTGTTGGCTCAGTTGTGGTCGGCTAGGGTGCCGAGTCCACCACGGAGGTCTTGATGGCGGTCCACGACTGGACGGTCCCCGCCGGGGCGCCCGGATAATCCTTCAGCAGGATGTCCCGTTCGCCGATCACCAACCCGGTCGAAGGGTCGATAATGATGTCGTCCCGTGAGCCTCCGCCGGGAAGGGGCATGCCAATGGCTATCCCCTTCCTGCCGTCAACAGTCGCCTGCTTATCGGCCATGACCACGCCCGGAATCAATGCCGCAGCTTTGTACATTGCCGCCCGCAGGTCGGCAGGGACCGCCCCCATGCGAAGCCCGTCGGAGATCGTCACAAAGGCCTCAAGCTCCGGAGTCTTGCCTGCTCCCTTGGTCCGCTCGTAGATGAGATCCAGGAGCTTCTGTGGATCCCTGGGGAGGCTGGCGGCATCCTTGAGGGAAGTGCCGATCAGAACCTGCGGTTCATGCCCTAAGAACGCTCCTCCTTTCGCACGCAGCACCCCGCCGGCTTGTGGATTGAACTCACCGTTCGGAGTTCGTTCCGCCTTCTGCTGCGCGTACATGGCCAGAATGTCAGCTTTCGATTCTTCGTCCTGGAATTCCACGGGGTTCCGTTCTTCGCGGTTCCACACCCATTCGGCGGACAGATCTGCCGGTATATAAAGCTGGCCGTTCTGGGTTGACTTCCAGAAAATCTGTTTACCGCTCGAGTTGACCAGACTGCCCCCGTAAACCGCCTTCGTATCAACCTTCAGATACTGTCCCGGCTTCACCACCGGGTCCGACGTCTTGATGGTGGCGGCCGCCGCTTTGTTCAGCACCTCCGCGGCTTCCGCGCTTGCACCACCCTTGGAGGCGGGAATCAGAACATCGGCCGCCACAGTCCCGCCAACCAACACAAGCGCGGCCGCAGCGGCAAGCGTAAACCGTCGCGTCACAACACGCCGCCGGCGCGATCCGTCGTCGGGCATTGCACCGGAGCCCGGGTCAATCTTCCGTAGAAGGGCATTCCGTCCACGCGCCAGGGTTGCCGGCGGCGGGGTTCCAACGTCGCTACGCATTTCGCGGAGCAGCTGCAAGTCGTCCATGATCATTGTCCGTTTCTTCAAGTTCGTCAGAGGTCGCCGGCGCCAGGCCGGTGCGGAGGATGCGCCGGGCGCGGCTCAGGCGGGAACGCACGGTCCCGACGGGGACGCCCATGGCGTCGGCGATGCCTTCGTAGCTGAGGTCGGCCCAGGCGTAGAGGAGGAGGGTGTCTCGGTCGATCGCCGGCATGGCCTTCAAGCGCTTGGCCAGCTTGGCCGTGGCCGCCGCGGCATCCACCTGCGCAGCGACGCCCTCCGTGCTGTCCGCTCCGGCCTCGCGTGGTGCGGACCGGGCCATGGCTTTCAGCAATCGGGCTTCGGCCCGGTGGTGCCGGCGCAGCAGGTTCGTGGCGATCCCGAACAGCCACGGCCGCGCGTCCTCTCGGGCCTCGTCGAAAGAATCCAGGCACTCGAAGGCCACCAGGAAAGTCTCGGAGGTGACGTCGTCGGCCACGAAATCACCGGCGCGGCGGGCCGCATAGCGGTAGATCACCGAGGCATGCCGGTCGTAGAGCGCGGCGAACTCGGCGGGGCTGTCCCGCGAGCGCCTGATGATGTCTCTGTCTGTGTTCACACCTTGTATTGCCCGATCCCGGAGAAAAGGTTCACGGAAATTTCAGTCTCCCCCACAAACGTCACGGAACCCGGCCGGTTTGGCATACGCGCGCGCCGCCGCTTACGCTCAGATTAGGTAAGCCTAAGCTAAGAAATCGAGTGTCATGTCCTCCACACGTCCCGCCGACGGGCCCGCGGTCTTCCGCGATTCCTGGGGCATCCCCCACCTGTGGGCCGAAACCGCCGGCGAACTCGCCTTCCTTCAGGGCCGCAACGCCGCGGCAGACCGCTCCTGGCAGATCGAGCTGGAACGCCGCCGCTCCGAAGGCCGCACCGCAGAAGTCCTGGGCGCCGATGCCCTCCTTTGGGACCGCTTCGCGCGGCAGGCCCGCCTGGATGACACCGCCCGGCGCTGCTTCGACGCGCTCGACGCCGGCACCCGGCTTTGGCTCGAGGCGTACGTTGACGGGATCAACAGCGCGCTAAACGACGGACTGCGCGGCGGCCCGGAGTTCGACGCAGCGGGCACAGCGCCTGAACCGTGGAATCCGTGGACCCCGATGGGCGTCTTCCTGGTCCAGCACATCCTCTTCTCCACGTTCCCGAACAAGCTGTTCCGCGCCCACGTGGCCGCCACCCTCGGCCCGGACGCCGTGAAGCTCTTCAGCATCGAAGCCCCGGTATGGTCCGGCAGCAACGCCTGGGCCGTGCACGGATCGCGGACGACTACAGGGTCGCCGCTGATCGCCGGCGATCCGCACCGGCTCCTCGAACTTCCCGGCGTCTACCAGCAGGTGCGGCTGGCGTGCCCGGAGTTCGACGTGGTCGGCTTCGCGTTCCCGGGCGTCCCCGGCCTGCCGCACTTCGGCCACACCGGCAAGGCTGCCTGGGCCATCACCAATGCGATGGCGGATTACCAGGACCTGTACGTCGAGGAACTGCGGCGCTCCGGCAACACGGTGGAAGCCCGCGGCCAGCTCGGCTGGGAGCCGGTCGCCGTGCACCGGGAGACCATCGCAGTACGGGGCGGCGCCACCGAGGAGATCGAGGTCCTCGAAACGGCCCGCGGCCCCGTGATCGCGGCGGTACCGGGCACCACCGAAAACAACACAGAGCGCCTCCTCAGCCTGCGCATCCCGGCCCGCGCCGAGTCCCGGCTGGGTTTCGAATCCCTCCTGCCCTTGCTCCGCAGCAGCACCGTGGACGACGTCGAATCCGCCCTCGCCGACTGGGTGGAGCCAGTGAACAGCGTGGTCGCCGCAGACACGGCGGGCCGCGTGCGGCACTTCCTGGCCGGCGTCGTGCCCCGACGGAACCCGGAGAACCGCAAGCTGCCGGTACCCGCATGGTCGGCCGAAAACCAATGGGACGGGCAGGTGGAACTGCCGCGCCGCGACGTCTCCGATGTGGCCGTCAGCGCCAACGACCGCACGGCCGCAGGATGCAGCACCGGCGCCGGAAACCACATCGGCATGGAGTTCGCCCCGGCCCACCGCGCCCGCCGGATCACCGAGCTGCTGGACACAGAGCAGCCCCTCAGCGCGGACCACATGCAGGCCGTCCATTCGGACACCCTGCTCGGTTCGCTGCCGCCGTTCCGTGCGCTGCTGGAGTCCCTTGAGCCCGGAACGCACGACGCCGGCGGGCCGGGTTCCGCGATCCTGTCGCCGGACGCGGCGGTACTGCGGGAGCGGATCCTGGCGTGGGACGGCCGCATGGACGCCGGCAGTGCCGGGGCAGGAGCCTTTGCTGCGTGGCGCTCAGCCTTGGTCCGGCGACTGGCAGCGCACCCTGCGTTGGCTCCGCTCGCCTCCCCTCACGGCTACTCACCGTTGTTCGGGCCGTGGCTGTCCGTCGTCTCCCGGGTGGGCTTCGCCGTCGAGACCCTGCTGGCGCGCGGCACCGAACTGGGCATCGACGTCGCTGGCGAAGCGGCCGGTGCGCTGGAAGGAGCGGTGCGTGGCGCCGTCGGGAGCTGGGGCTCCATACACACGCTGCTGCCCGTCCACGAACTTCCCGGCGGGCTGCCCGCGGGCCTGAACGACACAGAGCTTTCCGGCGACACCAACTGCGTCCTGTCCATGGAAAGCCTGCCCGGCGTGGAGGACCGGAGCTTCCGCGGCTCCGTGGCGCGCTACGTGTGGGACCTGGCGGACCGCCGGAACAGCCGGTGGATCGTGCCCTTCGGCGCCTCCGGCGTCCCCGGCGATCAACATTTTGCGGACCAGCTTCCGCTGTGGGCCGCGGGCGGACTCGCCCCGATCGACACCGACTGGGACAAGCTCGTCCCCGAAACCACCGCCGTCTTGGAAAGGACCCCATGAGCACCGTCGCAAGCACAGACTTCAGCCTCCGCGACGCCGTCCACAGCGAAGAGCACCCTTGGGGTTCCGTACGGATCGTTCCGCTGCGGCCCGAGGAGGACATCGAGCTGATCTACGGCTGGGTCAAGGAAGAACGCGCCCGGTTCTGGGGCATGCTGGAGCACAGCCGCGAAACCGTCCTGGAGATCTACCAGTTCCTCGACTCACTGGAGACGCACCACGCGTTCCTGGCGCTCCTGGACGGCAAGCCCGTGGCCCTCTTCCAAACGTATGAGCCGCTGCACGACCCCGTCAGCGAGGCCTACCCTGCCCGCGCCGAGGACTTCGGGATGCACCTGCTCCTGGCCCCGGCTCAGCAGCCGGTGCCAAAGTTCACCCCGAGGCTGGTCAGCGTGCTGCTGCGCTACATGTTCGCCGATCCGGCGATCGACCGCGTGGTGGTGGAGCCCGACGCCCGCAACGAGAAGGCCATCCGCCGGCTCAGGACCACTTGCTTCGAGCTCGGTCCCACGATCCAGCTGGCCGAAAAGGAAGCCCAACTGGCCTTCCTGACGCGGGAGCGCTTCGAGAACGCGCCGGCGGTTTAGGGACTGCCGCGGAGGCCCTGAAACTAGAACACGAAGTTCCAGGCCCCGCCCGCGACGGCGGTCAGCACGGCCGCGGCGGCAATCACCACGCCGCCCAGGAGCACCCACACATCAAGCAGCGAGTACGTCGATTCACGGGCCCATGTGCGGGAGGCACCGCCGAAGCCGCGTGCTTCCATGGTCACCGCGAGCCTCGAGGCCCGGCGCACGGCCTGCACCAGCAATCCGAAACTCTGGCCGAGCGTGGCCCGCAGGCGCTGCAGGGGGCTGCCGTGCGAACCCACGCCGCGGGCACGCCGGGCCATGCCGATGGTCTGCCACTCCTCGGCCAGGAGGCCCACCAGTCGCATCGCGGCCAAGGTGCCGAGCACAAAGCGGTGCGGCAGCTTCGCCTTCTGCGCCAGGGCGTCGGCCAGGTCGGTGGGATCGGTGCAGCTCATCAGCAGGATGGCCGGCAGGGCGATCGCCAGGCCCCGCAGCATGAACCCGAGCCCGAGCTCCAGCGAGCCTTCGCTGATGGACCAGATGCCGGCGTCGAGCAGTATCTTTCCGCTGTCCGCCGAAAGGATCGCGGTGCTCCAACCGCCCAGCGCCGCCGCGAGGATGAGCGGCCAGCCGCGCTGCCAGAGCAGCCGCAGCGTGAGCCCGGCCAGCGGGAACAGCGCGAACTCGGCGATCAGGGCCGTGGACGCGGACACCCAGTCGATGGACAGCGCCAGCACCATGGTGATCAGGAAAACCGCCACGAACTTCGCCAGCGGGTTGGCACGGGTGAGCAGGGCCTGGTTGCCGTGCACGCTCAGCACGTCCCTCATGCCGCACCCGCTTCCTGCCGGACACCGCGCCCGGCCCGCGCATCCAGGCGCATCTCGGTGCCGCCCAGCACGGCGGTGAATTCTTCGTCATGGGTCACGGAGACCACGGCGGTTCCGGCGTCGAGCAGCTCGGACAGGAAGGACGCCAGCTCGGCCCAGGTGTTGGCGTCCTGGCCAAAGGTCGGCTCGTCCAGCACCAGCACCTTGGGGTGCGCGGCCAGCACGGTGGCCACGGAGAGCCGGCGCTTCTCGCCACCGGAAAGCGTGTACGGGTTGGCGTCCACCAGGTGCGTGAGGCGCAGGCGTTCCAGCAGTTCATCCACGCGTTCCTGCCCGTGGCCCAAATGTTTCGGCCCGAACATGAGCTCATCCAGCACCCGGCCCGTGACGAACTGGTGCTCGGGTTCCTGGAAGACGGTCCCGATCCGGGAAATCAGCTGCTGCGCCTTCCAGCCATACGGGTTGCTTCCGGCGCCTGCCGCGAGGCCGACGCCGGCACTCACCGTTCCGGAGACCGGAGCCAGCAGCCCGGCGAGGGTCAGCGCGAAGGTGGACTTGCCAGCCCCGTTGGGGCCGGTGATGGTCAGCGCCTGGCCGGCGAGGACCTGGGCGTTGAGGCCGTCCTGGACCGGAACGGGCGGAATGGTCTTGAAGCCGCGGCGGCGCGGGCGTTCCCGGGATACGGCGACATCCTGCGCTTCCAGGAGCAGTTCACTTCCCCCGGCGGACATCCGCCCGCGGGTAGCCGGAACATACCCCGGCACCCACACGCCGGCGGCGGCCAGCATGTCCCGGGCCTGCTCCAGCACGGTGTCCGGCGGGCCGTCCAGCAGCACCGCGGGCTCGGACGAGCTCCCGGGCTGCAGCACCACGATCCGGTCCACCAGGTCCTTCCAGACGGACACCCGGTGCTCCACCACCACCAGCGTGGCGCCGGTCTTGTCCAGACAGCGTTCGACGGCGTCCCGCACCTCCAGCACGCCGGCCGGGTCCAGGTTGGCGGTCGGTTCGTCCAGCAGGATCAGGCCGGGACGCATCGCCAGGATGCCGGCGAGCGCGAGGCGCTGCTTCTGGCCTCCGGAGAGCGCCGACGTCGGGTGGTCGAGCGGGAAAGCAGCCAGTCCGACGTCGTCGATCGCCTCATGCACGCGGGCCCAGATCTCCTCGCGCGGCACGGCCAGGTTCTCGGCGCCGAAGGCGACGTCGTCGCCCAGGCGCGAAAGCACCACCTGCGTCTCGGGGTCCTGCTGCATCAGCCCGGCCCGGCCACGGCTCTCCCTGCCCCTAAAGTCGCGCGGCACGGCACCGTCGATCAGCAGCGAACCGGTCTCGTCGGCGTCGTCGTCCTCATCACCGAGCACCCCCGCGAGGGCGTGCAGCAGGGTCGACTTGCCCGCGCCGGAGGGACCCAGCAGCAGCACGCGTTCGCCCGGCTGGATCTCGAGGTCCAGGCCGTGCACGGCCGGGGTGCTGCGGCCCGCATGCCGCCAGCCCCAGCCGCGCGCGGACACGGCGGCGGGACGGACGGCTCCGCTGGAAGGGACGGGCATCAGGAGAAGGCGGGCTCGTCGCCGGCCTTGCGGGAGGCGAAGGAGCTCAGCACGCCGGTCTTGGCAAGGCCGCGGGTGGCCACCCAGGACAGGGCGCCGGCGATGATGGCACCGGAGATGGCGCAGAAGATGATGTAGGCGAGCTTGTCACCGGCACCGTACGCGATATTCCAGCCCCACGGCGCGAAGGAGTCGTTCAGGCCGCAGAACAGGCCCGCCGCGGCACCGGCCAGCAGCGAGACCGGCAGGTTGAACTTCTTGTAGGCGAAGGCCGCGAACACGATCTCGGCGCCCAGGCCCTGGACGATGCCGGAGATCAGCACGGTGGTACCGTACTGGGAGCCCATGATGAGTTCGCCGGTGGCGGCCACGGCTTCGCAGAACAGCGCCGCGCCGGGCTTGCGGATGACGAGCATGCCGAGCACGGCCGGGATCATCCAGCCGCCGGCGTAGAGGCCGGACAGGGGCGGGTACACCGCGGTGGCCGGGGTGATCAGGCTGGCGCCCTGGGACCAGGCCCAGAAGATCACGCCGCCGGCGATGGCGATCAGCGCCGCCACCACGATGTCCACCACGCGCCAGCTGTAGCCGGTCTTCTTCACACTTGCTGTAGTCATTGTGTCCTCCTGAGGAAACAGGAGGGGAAAGTGTTGCCCGGGTGGACTGCCGTGGCGGCCCGTTCTCCGGTCACTCTGAGAACTCGACTCCCTTGCGCCGGTACTAACCGGATCAGGTTCGAGGGTCTGCGGTGTTCCGCACTCTCAGCGCCCTTCCTTCGTTCTGCTCCTGCAGCCCGACGGCGGCGCTCCCCTGTCGTTATCAATTGCCCTTTTGGGCGTGCTCCAGTTTACACCCCGCTTCCGCGGCGGGCCCCTTCCGTTGCGGGGCGGGCGGTCATATTGCTCTGGTCCGGGGCGCTTCCTTTGGTGGGCCGGCACATTCTGCTGGATCACCTCCGGTCTTGGCGTCGCCCGGCCCGGAGTGGCGCGGGTACGGTGGAGTGACTGCGGGTGTGATCCAGCAGAATCGTCACAGCGGGTACGGCAAAGGAGCGTTCATGGCGGACAACGGCGGGCCCATCAGCGTCCCGGGCAGCGGTGCGGCGCCTATGGAGGCGCCGTCAGAGGCGCCGGAAGCCCGCCTGGCTGCCAGCGTCATCCTGCTCCGCGACGGCTCCGACGGCCCGGAAGTCTTCGTCCAGCACCGGGTCTCCACCATGGACTTCGCCGCCGGGATGGTGGTGTTCCCCGGCGGGCGAGTGGACGCCGTCGACGGTTCCGGCTGGAACTTTCCCGACGACGTCGCCCGCCGGCACGCACAGGCATGGCGCCGTTGCAGCATCGCGGCGGAGTCCGCTGCCGCATCTCTGCACAACGCGGGCCGCGTCCTTGCTGCGGCACTCCGCGAGGTGCAGGAGGAAGCGGGCCTGGAACTCGACGCCGGCTCGCTGCGTCCGTGGGCCAACTGGGTCACGCCGGAGGACCAGCCGAAGCGGTTCGATACATACTTCTACTTGGCTGTGCCCGCGCCGGAGGCAGAGGCCAGCCACCAGACCACGGAGGCCTGGCAGTCATTGTGGATGCCGGTGCGCGGCATCCTGGAAGCCGAGGCCGCCGGAGCCCTGAAGCTCATGCCGCCCACGCTGGTCCTGCTGGAAGAGCTGCTGCGGCTCGGCAGCACCGGGGTGGCGCTGGAGACGGAGCGGGACATCGTTCCCGTCCGCCCGGAACCGGGAGCGCTCAAGGCCTTCTTCGAGCGCCGCCGCCAATCGCCGGCCCCCGAATAGGGTTAGGCTGGGGACGGTCCTGTTTCCTCCCGCAAGGAGCTCCGGCATGAACTTCCTTTTCAAACTGCTCGGCACCGGCATCAGCATCGGCGCAGGATTCGCGGGCACCAAGCTCGTCAACGGCATCTGGGAAAAGACCACCGGCAACAAGCCGCCCAAGGGCAATGACGACATGGAAACCAGCCTGCGCTCAGCCCTTACCTTCGCGCTGATCTCCGCGTCCGTCAGCGCCGTCATCCAGGTCCTGACCAGCCGCGGCACCCAGCGCGCCATCGCCCGCTTCGCCAAGACCCAGGACATCGTCTAGTTCTTCCAGGGACATGTCCACTGCACGTGGCCAAGGATGGACATAATGCGAATATGTCCATCCTTGCCGTCTGGCGACGGACATGTGCACCAAGGGTTAGTGGACATGTCCACCGCCCGCTGCCAGTGAGGGACATGTCCGCTGGCAGGAGCGACGCCTAGCGGTCCTTCGGGGCGCCTGCTTCCGTTTGTTCTTCCTGCTCGCTGGCCGCCCGCCGCACCACGGCTTCGAGTTCGTCCACGCTGAGCAGTTCCGGGTGCAGGTGTTTGGTCCGGTAACCGGCGCGGCCCACCATATGCGCGGAGACCGGCACGGTGAGCAGCTGGAAGATCCAGGCCACGGCGAGCACGGGCCACACCCACCACTGCCGCATCTGCAGGCCGATTCCGGCGAGCAGCAGGAACAAGCCCAGTACCTGCGGCTTGGTGGCGGCGTGCATGCGGCTCATCAGGTCCGGGAAACGCAGCAGGCCGATCGTGGCGGTCAGCGACATCAACGCGCCCAGCACCAGGAACACGGCGGTCACGGCATCGATCACGGCATCCACGCCGGTGGCATCAGGAGTCATTGGCCTGGCCCCTCCGGTCCGAGACGAAGCGGGCAACGGTCACCGATCCGATGAAGCCGATCAGCGTCAGCGCCACCAGGAGCACCAGGTTGTTCAGGTGCCGGTTGACGGCCATGTCGATCGCCAGCGCGGCGCCCACGATGCCCAGCAGCACGTCGGACGCCAGCACCCGGTCAAGCAGGGACGGCCCGACGGCGATCCGCACGATTGCCCCGGCAGCGGCCAAGGTGAGGATCACCGCCGTCGCGATCAAGACGATGTCCTTCACGGCGTCTCTCCTTTCGTATGGGCGGGCGGGGCGGGCGGGGCGGTTTCGGCCTCCAGCGCAGCAAGCTCCGCCTTGCTGCCCATGATCCTGATCAGCCCTGCCTCGGTGTCCTGGACTTCCTTGCAGAGCTTGGCGGCGTCGGCCTCGTCCCGGATGTCCAGGCCGTGGATGTACAGCGTGGACGTGGATCGGTCCACCTCCACCACCAGCGAGCCCGGGATCAGCGAGATGACGTGGCCGGTGGCGGTCACCATCAGGTCCGAATGGCTCCGGAGCGGAACTTCGACGACGGCGTTCACCACCTTGGGCCCTTTGGCCACCGCCAGGTAGATGACCTGGCAGCTCGCTGCCACCACTTTGGCGAGGAACACCAGTGCGAACGGGATGGCGCGGAGGACGTTGAATCGGCCGCTCAGTTCCACCGGCGGCAGGTAGAAGATCCTGGCCACCACCACGGCGATCAACGCCCCGAAGAGCAGGTTGCCCGGGCTGAAGTCGCGCCACAGGGCACCCCAGACGATGACGAGCCAGATCAGCAGGGGCAGCTCGGTGCGGAGGGAGATCGGCTTGCGGCTCATTTCGCGCCTCCCTGGATTGAAGGCCCGGAACTGCCCGGCGCCGCGATCCCCGGCACCGTCACCTCAGGGCCCAGCACCGATTGGATGTACGCCGTGCGGTCCAGCATCTGCTCCGCGGAATTGCCGGCCAGCTGGAAAAGCGGCCCGGCAAACACGGTGAGGGCAACCCCGAAAACCACCAGTGCCGCCGTCGGGCCCACCATGGTCCGCGGAAGAAGGCCGACTGCGGCGGTGTCTTTCAGGATGGGGTCCGGGTATTCGGCGTCCTCGGGCTTGCGCCAGAAGGCGCGGTTCCACACGCGGGCGATCGCCAGGAGGGTGAGCAGGCTGGTGAGCACACCGCCCGCCACCAGGGTGATGGCCAGCGGGGTGCCCAGTTCCATGCCGGCCTGCAGGAGGCCGAGCTTGCCCAGGAAGCCGGAGAACGGCGGGATGCCGGCCAGGTTCATCGCGGGCACGAAGAAGAGCAGGGCCAGCAGCGGGGAGAGCTTGGCCAGCCCGCCCAGCCGGTCCATGGAGGAGCTGCCGCCGCGGCGTTCGATCAGGCCCGTCACCAAGAAGAGGCTGGTCTGCACGGTGATGTGGTGCGCCACGTAGAACACGGCGGCGGCGAGCCCGGTGACCGAGGACATGGCCAGGCCGAACACCATGTAGCCGATATGGCTGACCAAGGTGAAGGAAAGCAGACGTTTGATGTCGCTCTGCGCGAGGGCACCCAGGATGCCCACCACCATCGTTAGGAGGGCCACCACCATGAGCGGAGTATTGAGGGTGTCTCCCGGGAAGAGGAGGGTTTCGGTGCGGACCATGGCGTAGACGCCCACCTTGGTGAGCAGGCCGGCGAACACGGCCGTGACCGGCGCGGGCGCGGTGGGGTACGAGTCCGGCAGCCAGAAGGACAGCGGGAACACGGCGGCCTTGATGCCGAAGGCCACCAACAGCATGACGTGCAGGAGGTTCCGGGTGACGGGGTCCAGTTCGGCGAGCTTCACGGCGAGGTCGGCCATGGTGATGGTTCCCGTGGCGCCGTAGATCATGGCGATTGCGATCAGGAACAGCACCGAGGACACCACAGACACCACCACATAGGTGACGCCGGCCCGGATACGCGGCCCGGTGCCGCCCAGGGTCATGAGCACGTAGCTTGCCGTCAGCAGGATCTCGAAGCCCACATAGAGGTTGAAGAGATCGCCGGTGAGGAAGGCGTTGGACACCCCGGCCACCAGGATCAGGTAGGTGGGGTGGAAGATCGAGACCGGCGCTTCCTGGTCGCCGTCGGCCATGCCCTGCCCGGTGGCGTAGACGAGCACGGCCAGGCTGATTACGGAGGACACCACCAGCATCAGCGAGGAGAACTGGTCCACCACCATCACCACGCCGAACGGCGGCAGCCAACCGCCCAGGGTCACGGACGCGGTTCCCGTAGTCCAGACGGCGGCCAGGAGCCAGCATTCAAGCAGCAGGGTCGCGGCCAGCAGGCCGATGCTTACGGTCCGCTGTGCCACCGGATTCCGGTTGAGCGCGAAGGTGAGGGCGGCACCCAGGATCGGAAGGACGACGGCGAGCGGCGCCAGGCTTGCTGCGTTCATCGCGGTCCCCCTCCTTCGTCGTCGTTCAGTGGCGCTTCTCCGCCGGGTTCCGGGTCCTCCGGGGTATGCCCGGCGGCGACCGCAGCGAGCGGGAACTCCGAGGTTTCCTGCGGGACCTCGGCGTCGTCCTCGGCGTCGTAGCTGGGGGTCTGGGCCACGCGGCGGTCTTCGACGTCGTCCTGGATGTCGTCCTGCCGGGCGAGGGCCCAGGTGCGGTAGATGATGCCGAGCATGAACGCGGTCACCGCGAAGGAGATCACGATCGAGGTCAGGATCAGGGCTTGCGGCAGCGGATCGTTGTAGTCGCGGGGGTCGGTGCCCTTGGAGAACAACGGCGCCAGGCCCGCGTACCCGCCGGTGGCCAGGATCAGCAGGTTGGTGGCGTTGGCCAGCAGCACCAGCCCCAGCAGCACCCGGGTGAGGCTGCGTTCCAGGATCAGGTAGATCCCGCAGGCGTACAGCACGCCCATCACCAGCAAAAGGGTCAGATTGACGCTCATGCGTTGTCCCTTTCGCTTCCGGTGGCCAGTGCCGTCTCGCCGTTTTCAGGAGTGTCTGTTTCGCTGCTTTCCGCGGGCATCTCCACGGGGCCGTCCGCCGGTCCGGCGAGCCCTGCGGAATCTCCCGCCGCGGTTTCTTCGAAGTGTTCATCGATTTCGGCGCCGAGGCTGCGCAGGACATCGAGCGCCAGGCCGACCACCACCAGGTACACGCCGATATCGAACAGAGTGGAGGTGACGAACTTGATGTCCCCGAACACCGGCAGCCAGAACTGGATGATGGCGCTCTGGAACACCTGGCCGCCAAGGAACAGCGGAACCAACCCGGTCAACGCCGCCAGTGCCAGGCCCGTGCCGAGCAGCATGCCGGCGCTGATGGGAGCGGCCTCCCGCAGCTCGAAGCGGCCGCCGGCGAGGTAACGCACCGTGAGCGCGAGCCCGGCCAGGAGTCCGCCCGCGAAACCGCCGCCCGGCAGGTTGTGCCCGGCCAGCAGCAGGTACACGGAGAAGATGATCATCGAGTGGAAAATCAGCCGCGTGACCACTTCGAAGATGATGGAGCGCCGCTCGGGGGCGAGCGTGCGGCCGGCCACCAGCCAGGGGTCCCCGGCCTTGCCGGCGAACCTGCGCGCCACATGCAGCGAGGCGTGTTCCTTCGAATCGTTCCCGACGGCGGAACGGCGCCCCACGGTGCCGTCCGGCATGGCGGCGGCCCGGGTGATCCGCTCGCCGCGGCTGCGGATGAAGATCAGGCTCGCGACGCCCGTGGCGGCGACGGCGAGCACGGAGATCTCGCCGAAGGTGTCCCAGGCCCGGATGTCCACGAGCGTCACGTTGACCACGTTCAGGCCACCGCCGCCTTCATAGGCCAGCTGCGGGAAGGCCAGGGAGACAGGATCGGCAACGCGCGCACCCATGGCGTAGATGGCCACGAAGATCATGGTGATGCCGAACGCGGCGCCGATGATGATGCGCACCACCCGGTACTTGCCGCCGGTGCGGTCCCGTAGTTCGGCGGGCAGGCTGCGCATGGCCAGGACGAAGGCCACCAGGATGATCGTTTCCACCAGCATCTGGGTCAGGGCGAGGTCCGGGGCGCCCTGCAGCGCGAACATCAGGGCAATTCCGTAGCCGGTCACCGAGACCATGAGCACCGCGAGGAAGCGCTTGTTGGCGCGCACCGCTGCCAGGGCGCCGGCGATGATCCCCGCGGCGGCCACGAGTTGCAGGGGCGAGTTCGGATCCACCAGGTAGAGGCCGCCGGGAAGGGGCTTGTTGGACACGATCAGCACGCTCAGCGGCACCACGAAAGCCACGCTCAGGATCACGGCCAGGTAGAAGTACAGCGAACCGCGCTGGGTGCGGCCCGTGACCCAGACGGCGACGTCGTCCAGCGCACCGATCGTGTTCTGGTAGGCGCGGTCGCCGTCCACCCAGTCAGGCACGCGCTCCTGCGCCCGCGAGACCGCGTTGCGCCAGTAGAACATGGCGAGGCCGGCGGCGAAGGTGACCGCGGTCAGCCCCAGGGCGGGCGTCAGTCCGTGCCACAGCGCAAGGTGCCCTGCTTCAGGAACGGAAGTTCCGGCGTCGTGCGCTGGGATGAAAAGCGCCGCGTACGGCTGGATCCAGGCGTCCACCGGAACCGGCCACAGGCCGTATGCCAGGCTCACCAGGCTCAGGATGGCGGGGGCGGCGAGGAAGGACAGCCGGATGGGCTTGAAAGGGGTACGCTCCACGCCGGGCTTGGTGGCGAAGGCACCCCACATGAAGCGGGCGGTGTAGGCGAAGGTGAGCACGGAGCCCAGCACTAGACCCCCCAGCAGCACCGCGCCCCACACGCCGGAGAGGGGATCGGCGCTGTAATGAACGAACGCTTCGAACACCGATTCCTTCGCCACGAATCCGGCCAGCGGCGGCACGCCCGCCATGGAGGCAGCGGCGAGCGCGGCGGTGATGGCGAGCGCGCGGGAAGACTTGTAGACGCCGGAGAGCTTGCGGATGTCGCGGGTTCCGGACTGGTGGTCGATGATGCCCACCACCAGGAACAGCGCCGCCTTGAACAGGCCGTGGGCAAGCAGCAGCGCGAGGCCGGCAAGCGCGGCGTCGGGGCGTCCCAGGCCAAGCACCATGGTGAGGAAGCCGAGCTGGCTGACGGTGCCGTAGGCCAGGATGAGTTTGATGTCGGTCTGCCGCAGCGCCCGGTAGCCGCCCAGCAGCATGGTGCCCAGGCCGAGGCCCAGCACGAGGGGCAGCCACAGCGGGCTTTCGCTGAAGCCCGGCGCCAGGCGGGCCACGATGTAGATGCCCGCCTTCACCATCGCGGCGGCGTGCAGGTAGGCGCTCACGGGCGTGGGCGCAGCCATGGCCCCGGGGAGCCAGAAGTGGAAGGGCAGCAGCGCGGACTTCGTCACCGCGCCGGCCAGGATGAGCACGACGGCGGCGCTCACCGCGCCCTGGGCGGGCCCGGCGAAGAGCTCGCCGGTTCGCGCGAGGATCTCCGAGATCCGGTAGCTGCCCGCGGACTGGCCGAGGATGATGAGCCCGATGAGCATCGCGAGTCCGCCGGCCGTGGTGACGATGAGGGCCTGCAATGCCGAGCGGCGGGCGGACAGGCGGGTGCGGGCGTAGCCGATGAGCAGGTAGGACAGCACCGTGGTGAGTTCCCAGAAGATGAACATCATCAGGAGGTCGTCCGCGGTGACCAGGCCGAACATGGCGCCGGCGAAGGCCAGCAGCTGCGCGCCGAAACCGCCGAGGTAGCTGTCCTTGTCCTTGAAATAGCGGGCGCAATAGACCAGCACCAAGGTGCCGACGCCGAGGACCAGCAGGGACATCACCCAGGACAGGACGTCCATGCGGAAGGCGAATTCAAGCTTGAGTTCGGGAATCCATGGTGCGTGCTCTTCGATGAAGCCGCCGGTCTTTCCGCCGCTGTACACCCGGCCGTATTGGGCAATCAGCCAGGCGAGTGATGCCGCGGGAACGGCCGCCAGGACGTAGAACGCGCTCCGCCCGATTTTCCGGAAGATCCAGGGCGCCACAGCAGCCGCTGCAAAGGTCACGGCAAGGACTGTGATCACTGTTATCTCCGCAAATCAGGATGAAAGTTGTCAAAGAGTTGGAGCCGGCGGTTCTACGTTGGGTTCAGTCCGAACAGTTTATCAATCGGCTGTGACAATCAGATTTCGTCACCCCGGGCCGATAGCATTCACACCATGGACACCGCAGCGGTTCCCGACGCATCCAAGCCGGCCTCGGAGCTGGCCTCCGGCAGCACTTCCTCCACCAAGGGACGCATCCTGGCCTGGGCCTCCTGGGACTGGGGATCGGCGGCCTTCAACGCCGTCATGACCACCTTCGTCTTCACGGTGTACCTCACCTCCAACGCCTTCGGCGGGGAGGACGCCGCGTCCGCCGCATTGGGCGGCGCCCTCGCCATCGCGGGTGCCGCCATCGCGCTGCTCGCTCCGATCACCGGGCAGCGCTCCGACGCCGGCGGGCGGCGCAAGCTGTGGCTCGGCGTGAATACGGCACTTGTGGCAGTGCTGACCGCGCTGTGCTTCTTCGTGTTTCCGCGCCCGGAGTTCCTGCTGCTGGGCGTCTCCCTGATCGCGCTGGGCAATGTGTTCTTCGAGTTCGCCGGGGTCAACTACAACGCGATGCTCGCGCAGATCTCGACGCCGGCCAACATCGGCAAGGTGAGCGGCTTCGGCTGGGGCATGGGCTACCTGGGCGGGATCGTGGCGCTGCTGGCCGTGCTGCAGCTGTTCGTCCAGCCCTCCTTCGAGTGGTTCGGGGCGGAGACCGCGGATGGCTTGAACATCCGGCTGGTGGCCGTGTTCTCGGCTTTGTGGTTCTTCATCTTTGCGCTGCCGGTGATGTTCGCAGTCCCGGAGCTTCCCGCCCGGCCCGCCCGGGAACGGCTGGGTTTCCTGGCCTCCTACCGGCTGTTGTTCCGCAGGATTGCCGCCATCTACAAGACCAGCCCTCACACCATCTTCTTCCTGCTGGCCAGCGCCGTCTTCCGCGACGGCCTGGCCGCGGTCTTCACCTTCGGCGGCGTGATCGCGGCCGGCACCTTCGGTTTCGAGCTCAAGGAAGTCATCTTCTTCGCGATCTTCGGCAACGTGGTGGCCGCGGTGGGCGCCATCATCGGCGGCCTGCTGGATGACCGGATCGGGCCGAAGGCCGTGATCATCATTTCCCTGCTGGGCCTGCTGGTGGCCGGGACCGCCATCCTGGTCCTCGGCAACGGGGACTACTCCCTGTTCGGCTCGGCCTGGAGCGGCAGCACCACGTTCTGGGTGTTTGGCCTGCTGCTGTGCCTGTTCGTGGGCCCGGCCCAGGCCTCGTCCCGCGCCTACCTGGCCCGCCTGGCGCCCGAGGGCGAATCCGGGGAACTCTTCGGCCTGTACGCCACCACGGGCCGGGCCGTCAGTTTCCTGGCGCCCACCCTGTTCACGCTGTGCATCGCCATCGCCACTCCCCTGGTGGCCGCCGGCGAGGCGCAGCGGTGGGGAATCCTCGGCATCATGGTGGTGCTGCTCGCTGGACTGTTGGTCCTCCTGCCGGTGAAGGCGCCCGCAGAGGCCGCGATCGCCGTCGTACCTCAACCCCGGTGATCGAGCCTGTCGAGATCCGGGTTTCGGTTTCGACAAGCTCAACCCCGGTGATCGAGCCTGTCGAGATCCGGGTTTCGGTTTCGACAAGCTCAACCCCGGTGATCGAGCCTGTCGAGATCCGGGTTTCGGGTTTCGACAAGCTCAACCACCAGGGTTTCGCCCTTGGAGCGGGCGCCTCGGAACCCCTTGACCTTTGATTGTTAGTAGAGTTTACTAACTCCTATGCCAAGCGTACGAGACCGGGGTCACAGCAAGCGGGCCGGCGCCGCCACCCTCCCGTCGGACGGCCGCGCCAACAACCTCTCCCTGGTCCGTCGCACGCTCCATGCCGCCGGCGCCATGAGCCGCGCAGACCTCTCCCGCACCCTCGGCCTCACCCGCGTCACCGTTTCGGACCTTGTCTCGGACCTCATGGAACGCGGGCACGTGGTGGAACTTGGCCAGTCCGGCCAGGTCCGCCCGGGCAAGCCCGCCATCCTCGTGGACATCAACCGCCAGGGCCTGCAGGTCATCGGCGTGGACCTCTCCAGCGAATCCGATCTCCGTGCCGCGGTCCTGGACCTGGACGGCAACATCCTGGCGAGCCTGGAACGGCCGCTCGGCGCAGGCACCGGGAAAGCCGCAACCGGACAGGCCGTCGTCGAACAGCTCCTGGACCTCGTCGCGGACACCGCGGCCAAGGCCACCGCGCCGCTGCTGGGCATCGGCGTCGGGAGCCCCGGCATCGTCAGCGCGGACGGCGTGGTCCTCACCGCACCCAACCTGGGCTGGAGCAACGTGCCGCTGCGCGAACTGCTGGAGCAGCACACCGGCCTGCCCACCCTCGTCTCCAACGACGCCGACGCCGCCGTCCACGCGGACCACACCTTCGGCGGCGGCTGCGATGACGAAATCCTCGTCAAGATCGGCCGCGGCGTCGGTTCCGGCGTGATCGTTGGCGGCCGGCGTGCCCGCGGCGCCCACTCGGCTGCCGGTGAAATCGGCCATGTCACGGTGGGCACGGACCCCGGCACACTCTGCGTGTGCGGCCGCACCGGCTGCCTGGAAACCTGGATGTCGGCACCCAGCCTGGAGCGCGCCCTGGCCGACGCCGCGGCGGGCGAAGACCCGGAAGCTGCCACCGCCGTCGTCTACAAAGAAGCGGGCGAACGCCTCGCCATCGCCCTCGCCCCCGTGGTGGGCGTCCTCGACCTGGCGGAAGTGGTCCTCGCAGGCCCCCGCCACCTGCTGGGAGGTCCGCTGCTCGACGCCGTGCAGCAGACTCTGCTTGCCCGGCTGCTGCACCAGGACCCGCAACCGCTCGCTGTCCGGCTAGCCGAAGATCCGCAGGACATTGTCCTGCGCGGCGCCGCGGTGATGGTCCTGTGGAACCAACTGGGAGTGGCGTGAACCGCGCCCCCTCTCCGAGGGACTCCAAGCCGGAGCCCCGCCTTACCGCCCCGCACAATGTCGTCCGAAAGAGCCAAGCCATGGGCACCTTGAATTCCGCCACCCTCCCTGCAACGGAACAGCGCACCGAAGAGATCCGCCGCCTCGCGGCCGGCACCTTGATGCCCGGATTCTCCGGGATCGCCGTGCCCGTCTGGATCCTTGACGCGTACGACGCCGGCCTGGCCGCCGTCTGCCTCTACGGCACCAATGTGGCGTCCCCGGTGCAGTTGCGCGACCTGTGCGCAGGTCTGCGGGCGCACTCCCCCAACACGCTGATCGCCGTCGACGAAGAAGGCGGGGACGTCACCCGGCTCCACTACCTCACCGGTTCGCCGCAGCCGGGCAACGCCGTGCTGGGCCGCCTGGACGATGTCACGCTGACTGCCACAAGCGCCGCGACCATCGGCCAGGAACTCGCCAGCCTGGGCATCAACCTCAACCTTGCCCCTGACGCCGACGTGAACTCCGAGGCCGACAACCCCGTGATCGGCGTCCGCAGCTTCGGCGCCGAGCCGGACCTGGTGGCACGGCACACGGCGGCCTGGATCCGCGGCCTGGAGGACTCCGGCGTGGCGTCGTGCGCCAAGCACTTCCCCGGCCACGGCAGCACGGTCAGCGATTCGCACCTTGAGCTCCCCCGGGTCACGGCCTCCGCCGAGGTCCTCGAAGCGCGTGAGCTGGTGCCGTTCCGGGCACTCGTGGAGGCCAAGGGCGCCACGGTGATGACCAGCCACATCCTGGTGGAGGCCCTGGACCCGGAGAACCCGGCCACCTTCTCCTCCCGGATCCTGCAGGGCCTGCTGCGCGAGGAGCTCGGATTCGACGGCGTCATCCTCACCGACGCCCTGGACATGGCCGGGGCGTCCGCGGAGACCGGCGTCCCGGAAGCCGCCGTGCGTGCGCTGCTGGCCGGCTCGGACCTGCTGGTCCTCGGCTCGGACACCAGCCCGGAACTCTACGAACAGACGCTCACCGCGATCACTGCAGCAGTTGCCGAAGGACGCGTGAGCTTCGAACGGCTGGCGGACGCCGCCGCGCGCGTCGCCGGACTCGCCAAGCGCTTCCCCGCTGCCGGCCCGGCCGAAATCCACCAGGCCACCCCGCGCGGCATTTCCAGCAAGCCGGGCCAACCGGCCTTGGACACCGCAGAAACAGCCGCGGTCCTCGACGCCGGCCGCATCCGGGACGCCTTCGAAGTCTCCGCCGCCGCGGAAAAGTGGCTCGCCCGCGAAGAACCCGTGGCGATCGTGCAGGTGGACACCGGCGCGAACTTCGCCGTCGGGCAGGTGCCGTGGGGACCCGCCGCGGCGACGGACGCCGTCGTCGGTGAAGGTGAGGTTCCGGCCGGCGCGAAGGTGGCCGTCGTCGGACGCGGGCTCGACGGCGACCATCCGCTCTGGACGGTTTTCTCCCGGCTGCGCGCGGAAGGGCACGCCGTGATCGCCGTCGAGTGCGGCTGGCCGCGCGGCGGCGCAGACATTGTCACCTACGGCGCCTCGCTCGGAGTGTCCCAGGCGCTCTGCGGCCTGCTGCTCGGCGAACAGACCAACTGACCCAACCAAGCCAAGGAACTTCATGGAAATCATCGTCGCCCCCAACCCGGAGGCCGCTGCCTCCGTCGCCGCCCAGGCCGTCCTTGCCGGGCTTCCCGCCGGCAAGGCGCCCGTCCTCGGCCTCGCCACGGGCTCCTCGCCGCTCGGCCTCTACGCCGAGCTCGCCGCCGCGGTCTCGGACGGCCGCGCCGACTTCTCCGCCGCCAAGGGCTTCGCGCTGGACGAATACGTTGGCCTGCCCGCCACGCACCCCGAGTCCTACCGCCAGGTCCTCATCCGCGAGGTCTGCGAAGTGATCGGCCTGCCGTTGGAGGGGCTGAACGTCCCGGACGGCACCGGCGCCACCCTTGAAGAACTCGAAGCAGGAGCGGCCGCCTACGACGCCGCGATCGCCGCCGCCGGGGGCGTTGACGTGCAGATCCTGGGCATCGGCGCCAACGGCCATGTGGGCTTCAACGAGCCGGCGTCCTCCTTGTCCTCCCGCACCCGCGTCAAGCGCCTGGCCGCCCGCACCCGCCGGGACAACGCCCGCTTCTTCGCCTCCGAAGCCGAGGTTCCCACGCACTGCATCACCCAGGGCCTGGGCACCGTCATGGACGCCCGCCGCCTGGTGCTCATCGCCACCGGTTCGGCAAAGGCCGATGCCGTGGCGGCCGCCGTCGAGGGTCCGCTCTCCGCGTCCTGCCCGGCGTCGATCCTGCAGTGGCACCCCAACGCGATCGTGGTGCTGGACGAGGCGGCCGCCGCGTCCCTGAAGAACCGTGAATACTACGACGACGCCGCGCGCGGACTGCCGCTCGAGGTGTGATTCCGCCGCCTCGCCAAGAGGACTAGGGTGGTTCCATGAACGTGGATGAGACCGAACTTCCCGGCTTGGGTGTCCGCAAGGACTTCATCACCGCGTCCGGACGCCGGATCGGCGTCGTGGAACTGCGGGAGGGCGAAACGGAGCTGTTTGTTTCGACCTGGGACGACCCCGATACCTGCCAGGCATCCATCCCGTTGACTGCTGACGAAGCCGCCGCCCTGGGAAACCTCCTGGGCGGCCAGCACATCGCCATGCGCCTTGCCGAGGCCCACAAGGAAATTCCCGGCATCGTGACGCGCCAGTTCTCCATCACGGCCGACTCCCCCTTCCAGAACCAGCCCATGGGCAAGGCACAGATCCGCACCCGCAGTGGCGTGTCGATCGTGGCGATCATGCGCGAAGGCGAGGTTGTCCCCTCGCCCGCGCCCGACGTCGTGCTCCATGTGGGTGATCTGCTGGTTGCTGTCGGCACGCAGGAAGGCCTGGACTCCGCGGCTGCCATCCTCCGCAACGGCTGACCGCCATGGACCCTTTGGCCCTGGCGCTGATCGAACTTGGGGCCGTGGTATTCGGCCTTGGCCTGTTGGCACGCCTCGCCGGAAAAATCGGCATGTCCCCCATCCCGCTGTACCTGCTGGGCGGCCTGGCTTTCGGGGCGGGTGGCCTGGTCAAGCTGGACGGCATGCACGAGTTCGCGCACCTGTCCGGCGAGATCGGCGTCATCCTGCTGCTGTTGATGCTCGGCCTGGAATATACGGCGTCCGAACTGGTGACCGGCCTGCGGCGTTCCTGGCAGGCCGGCGTCATGGACCTCGTGCTCAATTTCGCGCCCGGCGCCGGGGTTGCCCTGCTCCTGGGGTGGGGCGTGGTGGGCGCCATCGTCATGGGCGGCGTCACCTATATTTCCTCGTCGGGAATCGCGGCCAAGGTCATCACGGACCTCGGCCGCATTGGTAACCGCGAAACTCCTGTTGTCCTGGCCATCCTGGTGTTCGAAGACCTCACGATGGCCATCTACCTGCCGATCCTCACCGCGATCCTGGCCGGCGTCGGCTTCCTGGGCGGGCTGCAGACCGTGGGCATCGCCTTGGCCGTCATCACGCTGGTCCTGGTAGTGGCGCTCAAGCACGGGCACCGGGTGTCCCAGGCCGTGCACAGCGAAAATTCCGAGGTCTTCCTGCTCAACGTCCTGGGCCTGGCCCTGCTGGTGGCAGGCATCGCCTCGGCCCTGCAGGTCTCCGCCGCCGTGGGCGCGTTCATGCTGGGCATCGCGATTTCCGGCGCCACGGCCCACAACGCCACCCGGATCCTGGAGCCCTTGCGGGACCTGTTCGCCGCGATCTTCTTCGTGGCTTTCGGACTCAACACGGACCCGTCCACCATCCCGCCGGTGTTGCTCTTCGCCCTGCTGCTGGCCGTTGTCACCGCGGCCACCAAAATGCTCACGGGCATCTGGGCGGCAAAACAGGCGGGCATCGCCATGCCCGGCCGCTTCCGTGCCGGGGCCGCACTGATTGCCCGCGGTGAGTTCTCGATCGTCATCGCCGGCCTGGCCGTGACCTCGGGGGCGGTGCCGCGGGAGCTGGCGGCGCTGGCCACGGCCTATGTGCTGCTGATGGCCGTCATCGGTCCGCTCGCGGCGCGCTTCGTGGAACCGGTGGTGAAGGCGGTCCGCAAACCGAAGCCGGCGCTGGCGGGGCGGTAAGGGGTTCAGCACCCCGGCCCGGCGCCGAAATCGCCGGAATGCTGCCAGCTCGCCGGAACCATCCGGCGACCCCGCAGCGTTCCCGCGAGCTCGGCATAGCTAGGGCAGCCTGACAACCCTACCCAGACTCTCCCACTCCTCGGTGACGTTGTTCAGGACGAGCGTCCCGTCTCCGGATCCCTTGACTTCCCTGAGCCCGAACTGGAGCCCGGTGATGACGTATTCCCGGTGCGTGCCGTCCTTGGACGACTGTGGCTGAAGGAAAACGAGGTACTCCTTGCCCGCTTCAATGTCGATGTCGTCCATGAATTTCTCCTGGACATACTTGCTGTGAGCCGGCATCTTCCCGCCGTTCATATGGAGCATCTTGTCCTGCTGCTGCGGGTTCAAGCTTTTCCAGTACTCATCGAAAGCCACGATTCCCCCGAGCCGTGAATAGTTCGCCTGCGTGCCCGGCCTGAGACCGCCTTTGTAGGCCTCAAGGACGGTCATCTTCCCTACCGTCTCAGGGAAGACGTACTGCCCGGAGATCGGGCTGAAAGTCCGCCCGCCGTCGATCGAGTCAATATGCACCCGGGCCACGACCGGGAGTGTGTCGTAGCCGTAGTACGGGTTCCGGGCATCCCACAGAATGTCGTCATGTACCCCGCCAGGAAGGCGCTCGATGTCGCTTTCCGGGATGCGCGCGTACGCGTCGTAGGGCGGCACCGTTCCTGGCGGTCCGGGCTGCCGGCCCGGCTCCTGGGCAACAGGCTCGGAAAGCACTGCTGGCGGCGCACCCAAAGCAAGAACACTCGCCGTCGCGCCGCCGAGCAGCACCGCTGCGGCAGCGACCCCCGCGGCGATCTGACGCCGACGCCGAACAGCAGCACGGTGCCCGAGCACACCCAGGAGCTGCGACCTGTTCCGGGCAAGGTCTGCGGCAGTCGGCACCGCGGGGTCTGGAGGGGTGTTCATGTCCCTGTCCTTTCAATGTCCGCCGAAGAGGCGGCGGATACCGCCGCGCAGCCTGGAGAGGCGGTTGCGGAGTGCGGACGGAGTAATGCCAAGCTGCTGCGCCGCGGCGCTGTAGCTGAGGTCTTCGTGGATGCACAGCCGGTAGATCTGGCGGTCCAGTTCGCTGAGGCCGGCGACATGTCTGTCGATCGCATCGAGCAGTTGGCGTTGCAGCGCCTCGTCCTCAACGTTTCCGCCGGCCTGCTCGGGCACCGTCGCCTCGTGATGGTGCCGGCTCTCTTTTCGCAGGACCGCCTTGCAGTGCATCCGGCAAGTTCCCATGAGCCAGGGCAGCAACGAGTCTCCGAGGTCTATGCGGTCCGCTTTGTCCCAGAGCGTGAGGAACGTTGCCTGGAGGACATCGTCAACAAAATGGGCAGGGACCAGGGAATGTGCCAGCCAGGCTACGGGCCGGCTGTGCCTGTCGTAGATTTCGCCAAGCGCCCCTTGGTTACGGGTGATGATCCGTTCCAATAGTGCAGCATCGGAGACAGCACCGCGCTGAGACAAAGAGGCATCTGGATCCGTCCGCTGGATATCCATGGCGCCCCCGTCTGTATGGTTACACCTGCATATGTCACGCGGACGGCATTTCGTCTCAGGCCGATTCAAAATGCCGGCCCGGCTCCTTGCCTAGTGCAGTTCCCTGCTCAGCGCCGCAATGTGCTCCGGGCCGATGCCGCAGCAGCCGCCGATGATGTCCGCGCCCTGCTCACGCCACGCCGCGGCCCACTGCAGGTACCCGGCGGGATCGAGGTCTTCGCGGAGTTCGTCCAGGCCGTCGTTGGCGGTGGCGTCCTCGGGCTGCGGCGGGAAGGCATTCGCGTACACGCCCAGCGAAAGCTCCGCGCCCAGCCGGTCAACAACAGACCGTGCAGCAGAAAGCGCGGCACCCATGACTTCCGGGCGGCTGCAGTTGAACAGCAGCGCTTCCGCACCCATCGCGACGGCGGCCTCCGCGGCCTCCTCGACAGTCTCGCCGGAGCGCAGCACGGCGGGGCCGGCCACGGAATCGTCACGCAAGGTGAGGGAGAGCCAGAAGGGGTTGCCGTCGTCGGGCAGGCCGGCACGGATGGTCCGCGCTTCGGTGATGGAACTCTGGGTTTCGGCCAGCCACAGGTCCACGTGCGGGGCGAGCCCGTCCACCAGAGGCGCAAGAACGGAGGCGGCACGGCCGGCGTCGAACAGGTCGGGGCGGTAGGAGCCGAACAGCGGCGGCAGCGAACCGGCCACGCGCACGCTGTGCCCGGAAGAGTCCGCGGCGGCACGGGCCAGGCGGCCGGCCCGGGAGGCCAGGGTGCGGGCATCCGCGGCGAAGCGCTCCTCGCCGATGTGGAAGGGAACCACGGCGTAGCTGTTGCTCGTGATGACACGGGCGCCGCCAGCGATGAAGTCTTCGTGGACGGCCTGGACGTGCTCCGGCGCTTCCATCAGGGCAAGCGCGGACCATTCCGGCTGCCGGAAAGGTGCGCCGCGGCGGGCGAGTTCACGGCCCATACCGCCGTCCAGGACAGTCAGGGAAGCCACGCTCAGATGTCCGTCCGGTGGAAGTTCAGGTGGCTGCGGCTCGCGGTGGGCCCGCGCTGGCCCTGGTAGCGGTTGCCGTATTCGCCGGAGCCGTAGGGGTGTTCGGCGGCGGAGCTGAGGCGGAAGAAGCAGAGCTGGCCGATCTTCATGCCGGGCCACAGCTTGATGGGCAGGGTGGCCACATTGGACAGCTCAAGGGTCACGTGGCCGGAGAAACCGGGGTCGATGAAGCCCGCGGTGGAGTGGGTCAACAGGCCGAGGCGGCCCAGGGAGGACTTGCCTTCGAGGCGTGCGGCGATGTCGTCCGGCAGGCTCACGGTCTCGTAGGTGGAGCCAAGCACGAATTCGCCGGGGTGCAGGATGAACGGTTCGTCGCCTTCGACCTCCACCAGGCGGGTCAGCTCGGGCTGCTCCTCGGAGGGGTCGATGTGCGCGTACTTGTGGTTGTCGAACAGCCTGAAGAAGCGGTCGATCCGCACGTCCACGGACGATGGCTGGACCATGGCGGGGTCGTACGGTTCCAGGACGATGCGTCGGGAATCGATTTCGGCACGAATGTCACGGTCAGAGATCAGCACAGCATCAAAAATACCGCAGGAACGAAGGAGCCATGGCGTGCGCGCAAGTCTGCGACTATAGTCCGGGACCGTAATCCGCCGCTGCCTTGCTGGGTGGCACGACGCGAGCTGGTGAATAGTGAAACGAACAGCGGCAGCTGGGGCCGCCATTCTGGCATGCCTGATCGCCACCTCCGCCGTGGGAGCGTCCTCCCCGGCGGCTTTCCAGGAGAAGCAGCCGACGACGGCGGCAAGCCCCTCTGCGGTGCCCGCACCTTCCGCGTTGGCACCTTCCCTGCCGGCGGCGTCCGCGGCCCCGTCGCCTTCGGCGTCCGCCACTCCGTCGCCTTCGGCCACACAGGCACCGTCCCGCCCAGCCACCCCGGCCCCCACGGCGGGCTCGGCACCCACGGACGCTCCGGCGTCGGGCACTCCAACTCCGGCCCTGCCGGCCCCGCTGCCGGTCCCCAAGCCGCTCGCACCCACGCCGCCCAAGCCCACCTCGCCGGCCGGCACGCCGCCGGAGGTCCCGAGCATTCCGCCGCTCTGGGGGCCTGATCCGCTGCCCGCCGCGACGGCAAAGACGGCCCCGAAGGCAAGCGGCCCGACGGAAGCCTTCCGCACCGACAGCGCGGCCCTCGCCCCCAGCGCCCTCGCCCCCGCAGCCCTCGTGAAGGACGACAACTCCGCCGCGGTCCTCGCCGTCTTCAACGCCATTAACAAATACCGGGCCTCCCTGGGCCTGACCCCGGTGAAGTACCACGCCACGGTGGCTTCGCTGGCGCAGGACTGGTCGGACAACATCGCCACGCGCGAGGTCATCGAGCACCGGGCCAACTTCTGGACGGACCCGCGCGCCCTCAACCCGGACCGCGGTGCCGGCGAGGTGATCGCCGTCCGCTGGGACCGGGACGCTGCCAAGCTGGTGGACTGGTGGAAGGGCTCACCCGCCCACGACGCCATGCTGCGGGATCCGCGCTTCAACGTGATCGGCGTCGGGATCACCTTCACGGACGGCAACTGGCAGACCACCCCCAACCGCTACACCATGTGGGGGGTGGTGAACCTCTTCGGCTACAGCACGCTCCCGGCCGGCACGGTCTCCAGCCCCGGCGGCAGCACCGCGCCGAAGCCGCCCACCCCACCGGCCGCGAGCCTCTGCGACCCGATCGCCAGGCACCAGCCGCCCACGCTGAACCTGGCGAACGCGGCCATCCGCAGCGCGGGCGACCTCGTCGCGGTCGATCCTTACGGCACCCTGCGTGACTACCCTGCGCTCGGCGGCGGCAAGTTCGGTGCTGCGCGCACCGTGGGCAAGGGTTTCACCGGCGCCAAGGAACTGTTCGTGGCGGACTGGGACCGGGACGGCGTCTTCGACGTGGTGGCCCAGCAGCTGGACGGCAGGCTGCTGGTCTACCCCGGCCTGGTGGGCGGCGGCTTCAAGCCGGCCGTGCAGCTGGGCGGCACCGGCTGGCAGAACATGACCATGGCGGTCGGCACCTGGTGCGGCAGCAACCGCCTGCCGCAGGTCCTGGCCACCAACTCAACAGGCCAGCTCTTCTTCTACCGGAACCTGGGATTGCAGGCGATCGGCGCGGCGAGCAGCCTGGGCATGACCGTTCCGGCCCGGCGCCTCGCCATGGTTGATTACGACGCCGACGGCCTCCAGGACCTGCTCGCGGTCGAGAGCAACGGCTACCTCCGCCTCTACCGCGGCAGCGGCCTCCCGGCACCGAAGGCCGAGACCCGCCCGGTGGTGGGGACGGGATGGACCGACTACAGCGGCCTGCGCTCCCTGCGGGATGTCACCGCGCTGAATTCAACGGGCATCGCGGGCCTCACAGCGGACGGCAAGGTCGAATACTGGGACCTTGGCAGCGGCAAGCTCAGCACCTTCACCACGGTGGCCACGGGCTGGGGCGGGTTGAAGCTAGCCCAGTAAGTTACGCCGCGTCCTCTTCTTCGAGCACCGTCTTGAGCTTCTCCAGCTGCAGCACTTCGGCCTCCATGCTCTTCTGGATCATGCCGCCCATGAGCTTCTGGAGCCCCTTCGGGTGGAACTCGAGCGCGAAACGAAGCCGGGTGTTGGGGCCTTCGGTGCTCAGGTAGTAGCCGCCGGAGGGCCGCGCAGGACCGGCGACCACCTCGAAGCGCACCTCGGCGCCGGGCCGGGCTTCGGTGATCTGGAAGTCGGCTGCGAGCGGCCGGCCGCCAGGGCCGGCAAGGGTCTGCTGATACACCGCGCCCTTTTCGCCGGCCTTGCCGGAGCGGAGGGAAATACTGCGGATGCCGCTGCGCCACAGCGGATTGTTGAGGCCGTCCATCAGGAAGAGATACACGCTCATGGCGTCGCGGCCAATCAATACTTCATGCGATGCGAGTGCCATGGGTCCCCTTTTTATGTACAGCAAAATGGTGTAGCCCGGTTCCCCATGACGCACAGCTATCGGTCTCAGGATATGCAGGGCCCGCGAGCGCGGAACACCGATTTGGCATGCCTTAACCGAATCTTTATTACATCGGGACCCGGATTGCGGTAGAGTTCCCGGGCCGCAACAGAAGGGGACTGTTCATGCCCGCGTCAAGTCATGCCCACCCGTTTCCCGGACAACTTCCTGCACGACGACGGCGGTTCCGCCCGTGCCTCTCCGTGGCAGTGCCGCTGTGCGCGGCGCTGTTGCTGGGGACTCCGGCGACCGCCCCGGCGCTGCCGGCGCCCGCCGCGGCCGCCTCCGCCGTCGTACCCGCTGCGCTTCCTGCGCTTCAGGCAGGAGCCGCGCCGGCCACCGTCAATCCGCTGCGCAGCCTGGCGCCGGTATTCACGGCGAGCAGCACATCCGTCCTGGTCAACAAGTCGCACCCGCTCAACCCGCTGCGCTACGTTCCCGCGAACCTGGTCAATGCCCGGGGCAGCGGCCACTACCTGCGCTCGGACGCCGCGGGCGCCCTGAACACGCTCTTCAACGCGGCCGCGGGGGCCGGGCACGGCTTGGCCGTCGTCAGCGGATACCGCTCCTACGACACCCAGGCCAGCCTCTACAACTACTATGTGCAGACCTACGGGCAGGCCTACGCGGACACCATTTCGGCCCGGCCCGGGTACAGCGAGCACCAGACCGGGCTGGCGGTGGACATCGGCAACGCGAGCGGTTCCTGCGGGCTGTCCACGTGCTTCGGCGATACCCCGGCCGGACGCTGGGTGGCGGCGAACGCGTACCGTTACGGGTTCATCGTGCGCTACCCCAACGGCTGGTCCGGCACCACCGGGTACAGCTACGAACCGTGGCACCTGCGCTATGTGGGGACCACCATCTCCGCGGACATGCGTGCCCGCAGCTACCCCACCCTGGAGCACTACTTCGCAGGCAACCCGGCTGCGGGCGCCACGTTGAAGAGCGGCTCGGACATCGTGGCCGTGAATTCGGCCGGCCAACTGCTGCGGTACACGGCGGCGACGGGCGGCAGCTATAAGTTCCACTCAACCATCGGCAGCGGCTGGGGGAACCTGAAGCAGGCGTTCGTGGTGGACTGGAATTCGGACGGGGTGTACGACCTCCTGGTGCAGTGGAAGGCCGGCAACCTCGGCTTCTACCGGGGCAGGTCCGGCGGCGGCTTCGACGGCCTGCGCAGCGTCGGCTGGGGATGGGCGGACATGACCATCACGGTGGGGAAGCTGCACCGCAGCCACAAGTACCCCGGAGTGCTGGGCTACAAGCCGGACGGCGTGCTGCGCTACTACCCCAACACCAGCGGCGGCGCCCTGGGCGGCTTCACGTCCACGGGACCGGGATGGGCCGGCCGCGGGATCACCCTGGCCGATTGGAACAACGACGGCAACAGCGATGTTCTCTCGCAGCTGCCCAGTGGTTCCCTGCTGTATTACATGGGCAACGGCACGGGCGGCATCGCCTACCCCTCGACCATCGGAACAGGCTGGCAGGTCATGAATTACATAGCGCCCGCGTTCGGATATGCCGGGCCGGGAACGCGGGGCCTGCTCGCCCGGAAATCGGACGGCACGCTCCATTACTACGGCTTCGGCACCAAGGCCTGGCTGCCGCGGAAGCAAGTGGGTGCCGGTTGGGGTCCCATGCGGATCTTCAAGTAGCGGCGTTGCCCCGTGGGCAGGCCACCGCTGGCAGCCGGTGTGCCGTGGACGGGGGCGCCTGTGATCTGCGCTAAGCTGGGATCTGCTCCGGACGGTTCCATGAATCTGCCGGGCACGCGGGCGTAGCTCAATGGTAGAGCGCTAGCTTCCCAAGCTTGATACGCGGGTTCGATTCCCGTCGCCCGCTCCACAGCAAAGCGCCCCCGGTCCGCGGACCGGGGGCGCTTTCGTTTTCGGTGCTTTATGCCGCGCGCGGCACGATCCGCACCATGCTGCGGCGGTCCCGCAGGTCCACTTTGAGCTGCAGCGCGGACTTGCGGGCCAGTACGACGGCGACCGTCGCCGCCGCGAGCGCCGGCACCCCGCCTGCCACCAGGACTGCGAGTTGCGGGCTGAGGTGTTCGGCCAGCCACCCCATCATGGGCCCGCCGATGGCCTGCCCGCCGATCAGCACCACAAGGTACAGGCTCATCACCCGGCCGCGGATGGCCATGTTCGCGCTGGTCTGCACCAACTGGTTGGCCGCGGTGAGGAACATGAGGCACCAGAAGCCGGCCAGGACCATCGCCGCCCCGAACCAGGCCATGGACGGCGCCGCCGCGGACAGGCACAGCATCAGCCCGTACATCCCGGCGCCCAGCACCACCGAGCGCAAACGCAAGTGCCGCCGTCGGGCAGATGCGATGGCACCGGCAAGCGCACCGAGCGCCACCAAGGCGTTGAGCAGGCCGTAGCCGCCGGCACCGGCGTCGTACACATGGTCCGCGAAGGCGGCCAGCAGCACCGGCAGGCTCATTCCGAACACCGCCACGAACGCGGCCATGAGCCAGGGCCAATAGATGGTGGGCTTGCGGAGGGAGTAGCGCAGGCCTTCGGCGAGCATGCCCTTGCGGCGGGGCGCGGGAGCGCTCATGTGGAGCTCGTCCTTGCGGAGCAGCAGCAAGGTGGTGATGGTGGAGCAGCAGGCGGCGGCGTTGGCGGCAAAGGCCCACCCGGGACCGACGGCGTTGAGCAGCATACCTGCCAGCGCCGGGCCGATCAGCCCGCCCAACTGGAAGGTGGTGGAGTTGACGCTGATGGCGTTGCGCAGGAAGGCGGGGCCCACCAGCTCGTTGACGAAGACCTGCCGCGCGGGCTGGTCGAGCACGGTGACCAGGCCCAGGATGAGCGCGATGACGTAGACGTGCCACACCTGGACCACGCCGCTGAGGGACAACGTTGCAAGCGTGGCCGCGAGGACCGCCGCGACGCACTGGCAGAGCATGAGGATGCGGCGCTTGGGGAAACGGTCGGCGATCATGCCGCCCCACGGCCCCAGCAGCAGTGAGGGCAGGAACTGCAGCGCCACGGTGATCCCGACGGCGGTGACGGAACCGGACAGCTGCAGCACCATCCAGTCCTGGGCGATGCGCTGCATCCAGAGGGCGATCACGGCGACGAAATGGCCGATCGCGAAGATCCTGAAGTTGTGGATGCGCAGGGAAATGAAGGTGTGCCGCCAGGGCAGGCGTTCACTGACGACGGCGATGGGCTGGGTAATGGTGCTGCTGGTGGTCTCGCTGACGGTCGGGTGCAGTGGTGGAGGGGGTGCCACGGGAGTGTCCTTATTCAAGAGTCAGGTTCAGGCAGGATTCGGTTCAGGCAGTTTCACGGGAGTGCCTTTAACGCTAGGGTTGGGCGCGGTGATCGTGGAAGCGTATTGGCCTTATAACTCCCATTGCGTTCCGCAATACGCCGCCTTCCGCGCCCAGCTGGCCGCCGTCGTCGAGGAGTCCCGTGACTGAACTGTTTGATCCCGTGCAGCTGCGCTCGTTCCTGGCGGTGGCGGAAACGCTGAGCTTCACCAAGGCCGCGGAACGCCTGGGCCTGGCCCAGCCCACCATCAGCCAGCACGTGCGGAAACTGGAGGCCGCGGCCAAGCGATCCCTCGTGGCCCGCGATACCCGGGACGTGCGGTTGACGGACAACGGAGATGCCATGGCCGGATTCGCCCGCACCATCCTGGCCGCCCACGACGACGCCGCCCGCTACTTCTCCGGCTCCGCCATGCGCGGGCGCCTGCGTTTCGGCACCGCGGACGACCTCGCCATCACAGGCCTGCCCCGCATCCTGCGAGAATTCCGGCAGCTGTATCCGCAGGTGAACCTGGAACTCACGGTCAGCCAGAGCGACCAGTTGTACCGGCGGCTCAACGCGGGCCAGCTGGACCTGGTGTTCGTGAAATGGGTGGGCGAGGCCAAGGACGGCACTGTGGTGCGGAAGGACAGCTTCGACTGGGTGGGCCTGGAGCAGACGGTGCTGGATCCGGGCAGTCCCGTGCCGCTCATTTGCTACCCGGCACCGAGCATCAGCCGGAAGCTGGCCATCGACGCCCTCGAAGCCCGCGGCCGCACCTGGCGGGTGACGTGCTCAACCCGGCAGATCGCGGGGGTGCTTGCCGCGGTACGGGCGGGCATCGGCGTCGCGGTCATGCCGTCGTCGCTGGTTCCGGAGGACCTCAAGGTCATCACGAACCGCTTCGACCTCCCGCCGGTGGGCGACGTGGACTTCACCCTGATCCGCAATCCCTTGGCCAACGCCGAGGCCGTGGATGCCCTGACGCAGGCAATCATCGGAAGGACGCTGCGGAAGCAGGCGTAGTTTCGTGGGGTGCGGCGGGCCGGGCGACGGCCCGAGGCTCCAAAGACGGGCCGGGAAGAAACCGCGGGCACGCGTGGTTCCCTGCATGGACCCTTTACCTGTTTGGAGTTTTCGATGCCCCCCTCCGCGCTGCAAGCACCCGCCAGCAACACCCCGACGGCGGCCGCACCGCCCATGCCGTCCGTCCACGTCCGCGCCTTCATCACATGGCTGGCGATCTTTCCGCTGGTCAGCATCGGAATGCTGGCGCTCGGCCCGCTGATGGACGGCTGGCACCCGGTCCTTCGCGCACTCCTGCTGACGCTGCTGGTGGTCCCGGCGGCCGTGTACTTCGTGGTGCCGAAGCTTTTCGCCGGCTACGGAGCGCTCATGAAGCGCCGTGCCCGGCGCGCAGCCCGGCCCACAAACGGGCAGTAACCCACATCACAGGCTGCCCGTCCTGCCCCGCGCTAAACTTGTCCCGTTATGAACCGCACAATGTTTAAGTCCAAGATCCACCGTGCCACGGTCACCCATGCCGATCTGCACTACGTGGGCTCCGTTACCGTGGACCTCGATCTCCTGGACGCTGCGGACATCCTGCCCGGCGAGCTCGTGTCGATTGTCGATGTCACCAACGGCGCCCGGCTGGAGACCTACACGATCGCCGGCGAGCGCGGTTCGGGCGTCATCGGCATCAACGGCGCCGCTGCGCACCTGGTGCACGTGGGCGATACCGTCATCCTCATCACCTACGCGGAGATGACCACCGAGGAAGCCTTGGCCTACGAGCCCAAGGTGGTCCACGTGGACCGCGACAACAAGATCCTCCAGCTCGGCAACGATCCTGCCGAGGGCCACACGCCCGGGCTGATGCGTCCGCCGCACGCCCTCAGCACCTCGCGGTAACACGGCACCTCCCGCCAGCCCTGAGCACCGCCGTCGACACCGCCGTCCACATAACGGGAATCTGTCCCGCCGGCGGCGCTTCGGCGAATAAATCTGATTACGCTGGGACCGTGAACCTCCCCCGTATCCCGCAAAGAACCCCTGGACCACTGCTGTGATCGAAGTTCTTTCCGGGTTCTTCGTGGTGTGGGCGATCATCGGTGTCGGCTGGTTCGTCGGCAAACGCGGGGTCCTGGGACCGAACGCCGGGCAGACCCTCAGCCGCCTCGCGTTCTTCGTGGCCAGCCCGGCCCTGCTTTTCGAAACGCTCTCCGAGGCCAGGCTTGAGGACGTCCTGGGCCCGCAGCTCGCGGCCGCCGCCATCAGCGGAACCACGGTGGGCATCATGTATGTGCTGCTGAGCAAGTTCTTGCTTAAGCGGAAAATGCCCGAGGCCATGATCGGCGCCATGAGTGCCAGCCAGGCCAACAGTGCCAACCTCGGCATTCCGATCGCCGTCTACGTGCTGGGCGACGCCAGCCTGGTAGCTCCCCTGCTGATCTTCCAGCTGGCGTTCTACAACCCGATCAACCTGATGATCCTCGATGCCACCCGCGGCACGCGCAGTGCCAAGCAGAACCCGGTGCTGAAGTTCCTGCTGATCATCCTGAAGAACCCGGTGATTGTGGCGTCCGGCTTGGCGCTGCTGTTCTCGGCACTGCACCTCCAGCTGCCGGGGCCCATCCTGCAGCCCATCCAGTTCATCGGCGGCGCTGCGGTTCCGGCCATGCTCATGTCCTTCGGCATGTCCCTGAACGGCAACCGGCCTTTCTCCGCCGCGAGCGGACGGCGGGTGGACATCGTCCTGGCGTCTACGTTCAAGCTGATCCTGCATCCGGTGCTGGCGTTCCTGGCCGCATACTTCATCCTTCATTTGGAAGGCCACGCCCTGTTCGCGGCCACCATCGCCGGCGCCCTGCCCACCGCGCAGAACGTCTTCGTGGCCGCCAACCGCTACCAGCAAGGCATCACCATCGCCAAGGACACGGTGCTGATTACCACCATCGTCGCCATGCCCGCCATGCTCGTGATTGCGGCGTTCCTGCACCCTTAGGTGGACATGTCCACCACCAGCCCACAGCACATGTCCGCTTCTGACTCTGAGGAACGGACATATTGGTAATGTGCCCACCCTTCCCCGCGAAAGGTGGACATGTCCGTCCGGGGACGCCCGACGACGGCGCGCGGCACCTCCCGCAGGCCGGGCACCCGGGGGGCGGGCGCCGTCGTCGTACTCACCGCTGCGGACGAAGAACCCGGAAACCACCCAGCTGTCCCAGCAGCATCGCACCGAAGGCGAGCACCATGCCGAGGGTCTGCAACGGCCCGAAGGTTTCGCCCTTGAGGAGCACGCCGAGGGTGGCCGCCATGAGCGGTGAAAGGAAGCCCAGGAGCGAGGCGCGGGTGACGGGCAGGCGGCCGATCGCCCAGAACCAGAGCGCGTAGGCGAGCAGCCCGCCGACCAGGCCGAGCCAGAGGTAACCGCCCACCGCGCGGGCGTCGACGGCGGGGAGCCCTTCCGCCAGGAGCGTTACCGGGAGCAGGAAGAGGCCGCCGGCGGTGAGCTGCCAGCCGACCATGGAGATGGGGCGGACGCCCTCGGGCCGGCCCCATTTCTTGGTGAGGACCACGCCGAGGCCCATGGATGCGGTGCCGCCCAGCCCGGCCAGCACTCCGATCAGATCCATGCCCGCCGAGCGCCCGAGCACCACAAAGCCCACGCCCACGGCACCGACCACGGCCCACGCCAAGCGCCACAGCACGATCCGTTCCCCCAGCACCGCCGCCGCCAGGAACGCCACCAGGAGCGGCTGCGCGGCGCCCAGCGTTGCGGCGACCCCGCCGGGCAGGTGCTCGGCGGAGATGAAGAGCAGCGGGAAGAAAAAACCGATGTTCAACAGGCCCAGCACCACCGAGCGGAACAGCCACGTGCCGCGGGGCAGGGTACCTCCCAGGGCGAGCGCCACGAGTCCCGCGGGCAGTGCCCGGGCGAGTCCGGCGAACAATGGGTGCCCGGCGGGCAGGAAGTCGGTGGTGACCACGTAGGTGGTGCCCCAGACGAGCGGGGCGAACGCGGCCAGCGCGGTGACCGCGGCGAGCGGGAGTGCGCGACGGCGGGCGGCCGGTTGTGTCCCGAGGGGTGCTGTTTGGAGGGTCATGCTTCAACGGTCCTACGGAACAAAGGATGAGTCCAACACATAGATTTCATTCGAATCATGAGAAGAATAGATGCATGGATCTGCAGCAGATGCGTTACGTGGTGGCGATCGCCGAGACCGGCAGCTTCACGCGGGCTGCGGCCAGGAACTTCGTGGTGCAGTCGGCGTTGAGCCATCAGGTGGCGGCACTGGAGCGGGAGCTTGGCGTGAAGCTGTTCGTGCGCTCCAGCCGTCAAGTGCAACTGACCAAGGCCGGGGAGGCGTTCTTGCCCCACGCCCGTGCAGCGCTCGAGGCGGCGGACCGGGCACGGGACGAAGCCGCAGCCGCGGACGGAGCCGTGCGCGGGAAACTGCGGATCGGCTTCATCCCCACGCTGACCGCCGTCGACCTTCCTGCCCTGCTGCGTGAATGCCGCAGCCGCTTCCCGGAGCTGACGCTCGAGGCGCGAGTGTCGAACAGCGAGGAGATGATCCAGGAGGTCCGGGGCGGCACCTTGGATGTGGCGTTCCTGGGGCTGCTGCACGGGACGCCGGTGGAGGGCGTGGCGGTCCGCGAACTGAACCGGGACACACTGGCCGCCGTCCTGCACGAGGAGCACCCCTTGGCCCGGCGGAAGAGGCTCTCCTTGAAGGACTTGGCGGACGAGGCGTTTGCCGACTTCCCGCGGACGTCCGCCGGGCGCAAGCAGAGCGACGCCGCGTTCGCCCGGGCCGGCGTCGAGCGCCAGGTGGCGTACGAGTTGGGCTCGATCGAACTGACCCGCGAACTGATCGTCAACGGACTCGCGGTCACGCTGCTGCCCAGCCGCCACGCCGCGCGGCTGGCAGGCGTGGTGGTGGTGCCGCTCAAGGAGGAGACGGCGCGGCACGAATATCTGATCTGGGACCGCCTCAACCCGAGCCCCGCGGCGCGGGCGTTTACGGGGCTGGTCGGGGAGGTAACCGGAAACGGCTGAGGGCCCGGGAACCATGCGGTTCCCGGGCCCTCAGCCTCGGTGTTTAGCGGTGCGTGCTGCGTTAGCGGCGCGTGCGCAGCCGCGTTGCCACGAGAAGTACGACGCCGACGGCGCCAAGCACTCCGCCAGCCAGTCCCAGCGGGGCCAGGCTGGCCGGGGCGCCGGTTTCGGCAAGCTCACCACTGTCCGTGGCGGTGACGTTGCCGGCCGGCTGGATGGCGGGCTTATCGCTCACGGTAGGCTTCGGCGTCGGCTTCTCCGTGGGGGTCGGCTTGTCGGTGGGCGTCGGCTTCGGTGAAGGCGAAGGCGACGGGGCAATTATCACGTCGCTGTCGACGCCGGTGAGGGTTTGCCCGGCAGCAAGTGTAAGAACTGCCGCCGTAGCCAAGGTCTTCCCGCCGTACCAAGTGGTTACTTGGCCCGGAGCAGTAGCCATGAACTCAACCTTGTAGGACCCGGGCATGAGCCCGTCCACGGCGTAGCTTCCGTCTTGCAGCGCAAAACCCGCGCCAGCTTCGTTGCCGGCCGCGTCCAGAACCCTGATACGGGTCGAACTCGGATCCAGGGGAGCTTTCACTTGGCCTTGGATCATGGCTTGCCGGTAGACGGTGAAGTCGATTCCCAAGGTTGCCTGCCCCTCCACGATGCTGACGGGCGTCGCTGAGGCGAAGGTGCCGCCATACCACTGATCCGCATATCCTCCCGGTCGTCCCACGAGCCGGACTATGACCTGTCCTGCGGGCAGACCGGTCACCGAGTAGCTGCCGTCAGGCTTCACCCAGGCCGATCCCAAGGACGTGGGGAAGTCGGGCTCCGGGTTCAAAGCCGGGAAAACCTGGACAAGCACTCCCCCGTCGCCGGCATACCCGCTTACCGTGCCGTGCAAGCTTCCCGCCGCCGGCAGAACGATGTCTATCCCGGTGACGAGTTCTCCGGCTGCGACCTCAATCAGTGCCGCTGTCCCCTCGTCGGTACCGCCAAACCACACCGGCAGATCGCCTGAACGGGTCGGAAGGACGGCCACCTTATAGCTGCCCGCCGTGATTCCGGACAATTCGTAGCTGCCATCCGCCGCCGCGGTCGTCGTGTACAGGGGCTCACCCGAGGCGTCGAAGAGCTGGACCATTGCGCCTTCCGTTTCCCCGCCGCCAAGCCGGCTGATGGTCCCGGAAATGCCGCCGCCTTCTGTAACCGGCGTCAACGCAACGTCCTCACCGCTGAGCGTTGCACCCTCGGCCAACGCGATCTCCGGCGCGTCCTGCTGGTTCATGCTGCCGCCGTTCCAGACCGGGAAGTAGTCACCTGTGCTGCTGTCGAAATTCAATTTGTAGGAGCCGGGCGGAAGGTTCCCAAGGAGGTAGTTTCCGTCTGCGTCAGTTGTCGTCGCTGCGATCGCAAACTCGCCCGAAGATAGCGATGCAGAAACGAAAATCAGCTCCGGGGCCGCACCATCAGGAAAAATCACCTTTCCCGAAATGGATCCCGGGATGAACATCGAGGCGTCCTGGCCCGTCACCTCCTGGGCATCCGCGAGCTCGATCCAAGGAGCGGTCGCCTCGATGGGCGAGCCGCCGTTCCAAGCCGGAGTAGTCGCCGAATGACTGAACATGAGTTTGTACTGCCCCGGTTCCAGCCCGCTGAAGCTGTACGCGCCCGCGGCATCGGGACTGGTCTCCGAAACGGGCGTGGTGAGCCACTCAGGCGAATTCACCATGAGGGTAACAGTCGCCTGCGTGACATCCACGCCCGCAGGGACCGTGACAGTGCCGGAAATGCTGGCCGTGCCGGCGGCATGCGCCGGCACCAGGCCAACGAATACCAAACCGAACATCAGGCTCAGCAGGAGTGCAAGGCGCGTCCGCGCCCTGGAGATGGCGCGCGCCATTTTGCCCCCAAATATTCATGAATAGATGCGAATGACCGGCGCCCCCCACGCCGGATGAGGAGAACTCTATGGCCCGGATGAACCCCTCGCCAAGCCCGCAGCTAGTAAAAGTCCGAGGGTATGTTTTGTGACACAGAAAACACGCCCCGGAACCGCGGGATTGAGCGGATCGTTCACATGACATGCGGGCGCTCGGCCTCTTCCTCGTTCTCTGTGCAACCGCCGGATGCGGCAGCGCGGAACCGGGCGCGTCTCCCGGATCCGGCATCGAGGGCGTGGTGATTCTGGGTCCGCAGTGCCCGGTCGAACAGGAGGGCGTACCCTGCCCGTCCGAGCCGCCGGAGGGCGTGCCGGTGATCGTGTCCGAACAGCTCCCCGGAGAGCTCTACGCCCCCGGGCGGGAAGTGGCCCGGACCGCCACCGATGCGAAGGGGGCCTTCCGGATCGATATAGCGCCGGGAAAGTACGTCGTCACCGCAGAGGCGGGCATGTCGTGCGAACTCATGGACGTCACGGTGGCGACGGCAGAATACGCAAGGGTCACGGTGCCCTGCGACACTGGCATCCGTTGAGCCGGCGTCGACCGGCGGCGCACAAGGCTACGCCGGCACCAGCCCCATGGCCTGGGCGGTGAGTTCCACGGACCGCAGACGGCCCGCCGTGCCGTTGCTTTGGTGCGCGACAATCAGCTCGTCGGCATCCGCATGCTTGGCGAATTCGTCCAGGTATTCGCGCACAGCCGCGGGCGTTCCCACCGCCGAATACTGCATCATCTGCGCCACGTGCTGGCCCTGGACCGAGTCGAGGATCAGGTCCGCTTCCTCATCCGTGAACACTCGGTCGTTGCCGAAGAACGTGGAGATCCGGGCGCGCTTGACGTCGAGGAGGATCTGCTGTGCCTCAGACGCCGAATCCGCCGCAACCACGTTCACCCCGGCAATCACGTACGGTTCAGCAAGCTGCTCCGAGGGCTTGAACTCCCGGCGGTAAAGCGCGACGGCGTCCTGCAGCGCCGCGGGTGCGAAATGGGACGCGAAGGCGTACGGAAGTCCCAACTGGGCAGCGAGCCGGGCGCCGAACAGCGAGGACCCGAGGATGTAAAGCGGTACGTTCGTGCCGCGTCCCGGCGTCGCCTCCACCCCCTGGATCCTGGTGGGACCGCTCAAGTAGCCCTGCAATTCCAGGACGTCCTGCGGGAAGGTGTCTGCCGCCGTCGGGTCCCTGCGGAGCGCGCGCATGGTGTTCTGATCGCTGCCGGGCGCGCGGCCCAGGCCGAGGTCGATCCGCCCGGGGTGCAGGGTTTCGAGGGTTCCGAACTGCTCGGCGATGGTCAGCGGCGAATGGTTCGGCAGCATGATCCCGCCCGCGCCGAGGCGGATGGATTCGGTGTGCGCGGCGATGTGTGCGATCAGCACGCTCGTGGCCGAAGATGCGATGGACGCCATGTTGTGGTGCTCGGCGTACCAAATGCGCCGGTAACCGAGCCGCTCAGCCAGTTGCGCCATGGCGACGCTGCCCGCGAAACTCTCCGCCGCCGTCTGGCCCTTGCCGATAATTGCCAGGTCGAGGATGGAGAGGGGAACAGTCACGTCGGTGCCGGCCTTTCGATTGCGTCCAGGCGGCCGCGATTCCGGCCGCATTGGGGACAACGACGGCGGCCGGCCGGGAAATTCCTCAAGGCTGGCATTGCGGGGGCTTGCGTGAAGAAGCTCACGGGGGGCGTGCCCCTCCGAATCGATGGTTCCCTTCCGAAACGATGGTGCGCACCATCGTTTCCAAGACGAACCATCGATTTGGGTGCCCGCTACCGCCCGGGCGCGCCGAAGCCGACCGCGTACAGCTCGGAGCAGCGGATTTCTGTTTCCCGCGCCGACTGAATGAATTCCTCGAAGCCTGCCCGGGTCAGCGGGTACTCCAGTGGAAGCGCAGCGAGGATTCCCTCCGCTTTCACGATTACCGGAGCCAAAAGCGATTCCACGTGGAGCTTAGGCCAAAAGGACAAGCCTCCGATGAGCTCTTCCTGGATCATGTACATGTCGTCCAACAACTGCTCGCCGCCGGTTTCGTCCGAGAGCGGGCCGTCAGGAGTTTCGATGTCCATAGGCGTTCCCGTGTAGAGGGCATCCAAATAGTCAGCGAGCCGCCTCAACTCCGCTAGGCATCTCCTTCGCGCCCGCCACCGCTCCAAAAACTTGGGCACCGTCATAGCGCCTCGTCCTCCGCCGGCGTGCACTCCTGCAGCCGGGCGTCGAGGATGATCCGGCCACGGTTGAGCACTTCCCTGATCAAACGCTTCTCGGACTTGTTGAAGTGCGGGGAGTAATGCTCTCCGGGCGGGGTAATGCACTTCATGTTCAAGCCGGCGAAGAGCTTGTCGTAGCAGCGGTCCTTGTCCTCGCTGTGGTCATCCAGGCTGGCCCCGACGCTCCGGGCGATATCACCCAAGAGGTTCCAGGCGTTGATCAGCTGATTGCAGATGTCATCCGAGACCGGCAACGCCAGGAGCTCCTCCAGACCGTCCAGCACCACGAGCTCCGGCACTTCCTCTTCGAGCGTGATCCCGTACTGCCGCTCAAGCTCCACCAACTCCGCGGGCGTGCGTATCCAGACGATCCGCCCGCCGTCGTCGACCAAGACGCGGTCCGTATCGCGTTCGTCCTTTGACTCATACTCCGACTGCCAGATCAGTCCACGGCGCACCCCTCGGAACACCAGCCACTGGACCAGCGAATACCTCATCCCCGCACTCTAGCGCCGGCGTGGCCGGGATCTCATCGGAATCTCTTGCAGACCATACCCCCCGGGGGTATATTTTCGGGTGTTGCAAGAGAACGTGGAGGAATCATGGAAGACCATAGCCAGCACCATCACGAGCACCATTCGCACACCGGGACCATGGCCCACCCGGCCACCGCTCCCGGCACTACGCCCGCCCCGGTGGTGGACGACGAACACCACGTCCACAGCCACGGGCAACACGCAGGCCACAGCACCGCGATGTTCAAGAACCGCTTTTGGCTGACCCTGGCCCTGACTGTTCCGGTGGTCTTCTTCAGCCCGATGGTGGGGCACCTCCTCGGCTACATGCCGCCGTCGTTCCCGGGCTCGGCCTGGATTCCGCCGGTCCTCGGCACGGTCATCTTCGTCTACGGCGGCCAACCCTTCCTGGCGGGCGGACTCCAGGAACTGAAGGCCCGGCGCCCCGGCATGATGCTGCTGATCGGCATGGCCATCACCGTGGCCTTCGTCGCCTCCTGGGTGACGAGCCTGGGCCTGGGCGGTTTCGACCTGGACTTCTGGTGGGAGCTGTCCCTGCTGGTAGCGATCATGCTGCTGGGCCACTGGATCGAAATGCGCGCCCTGGGCTCGGCGCGCGGCGCCCTTGACGCCCTCGCGGCCCTGCTGCCGGACGAGGCAGAACGCATTACCGATTCCGGCACCGAAACCGTCAGTGTGTCCGAACTGCGGGCCGGCGACGTCGTCCTGGTCCGTTCCGGCGGCCGGATGCCCGCCGACGGAACCATCACCGAAGGCCGGGCCGAGTTCGACGAATCCATGATCACCGGCGAATCCCGCACGGTCACGCGCACCCCGGGCGACGCCGTCGTGGCCGGGACGGTCGCCACGGACAACACCGTGCGGGTGCGGATCACCGCCGTCGGGAATGACACGGCCCTGGCCGGGATCCAGCGGCTGGTGGCCGAAGCGCAGGCGTCGTCATCGAAGGCGCAGGCGCTGGCGGACCGCGCCGCGGCGTTCCTGTTCTACTTCGCCACGGCCGCCGGCGTCATCACCTTCATCGCGTGGACCTTGCTGGGCAGTGTTCCGGAAGCGGTGACACGCACCGTGACGGTCCTGGTCATCGCCTGCCCGCATGCTCTCGGCCTGGCCATCCCGCTCGTGATCGCCATTTCCACCGAACGGGCAGCCCGCGCCGGCGTCCTGATCAAGAACCGCATGGCGCTCGAACGGATGCGCACCGTGGACGTGGTCCTCTTCGACAAGACCGGAACCCTCACCAAGGGTGAGCCCGAGCTGAAGGACATTGCCGCCGTCGAGGGCGTGGCCACGGACCGGCTGTTGGCCCTTGCGGCCGCGGTCGAATCGGACAGCGAGCACCCCGTGGCCCGGGCGATCGTCCGGGCAGCGCGGGAGCGCGGCCTGGACGTGCCGCGCGCGGACGGCTTCACCGCCCTGATGGGCCGCGGCGTGCGGGCCACCGTGGACGGCCGGACCCTCCAGCTAGGCGGACCGGCCCTGCTGCGGGAGCTCGACGTCGAGGAGCCGGCCGGTCTGGCCGCAACCACCGGTGCGTGGGTCGAGCGCGGAGCGGCTGTGCTGCACGTGCTCGACGGCGGCAGGATCCTTGGCGCGGTCAGCCTGGAGGATGCGGTGCGGCCGGAGTCCAAGCAGGCTGTTGCCGCCCTGCAGGCGAGGGGCATCAAGGTGGGCATGATCACCGGCGACGCCCGGCAGGTTGCTGCGGCGGTGGCGGAGGAGCTGGGAATCGATGAGGTCTTTGCCGAAGTCCTCCCGGCCGACAAGGACAAGAAGGTGGCCGAACTCCAGGCACGCGGCCTGAAGGTGGCGATGGTGGGCGACGGCGTCAACGACTCCCCCGCCCTGGCCCGGGCCGAGGTGGGGATCGCGATCGGCGGCGGCACGGATGTGGCGGTCGAAACGGCGGGCGTGGTGCTGGCGGGCAACGATCCGCGGGCCGTGCTGTCCATGGTCGATCTCTCCCGCGCCAGCTACCGGAAGATGTGGCAGAACCTCATCTGGGCCACGGGGTACAACATCCTGTCCGTGCCGTTGGCGGCAGGCGTCCTGGCCTTCGCCGGGGTGGTGCTTTCGCCGGCAGCGGGCGCGGTGCTGATGTCGGCGTCGACAATCGTGGTTGCCCTGAATGCGCAGCTGCTGCGGCGGGTGAAGCTGAATCCGGCCACGGTTCGCTGAGTAGGGCTCGCTTGGCGTGGGGCTTCGGGGGTGCGGGCGTTTTGCCCGCACCCCCTCGGCATCTGCCCGGCCCGGGTCTACGGTGGAAGTAGCGGCTGGCGACGGCCGGCTGCCTACGTCCCTGATGACAGGAGCCGGAACAATGACCAACCGGGTACTTGAAATGCTCGTAGCCCATCCGGGCACGCGCGAAGAAAGCTACGACGCGGCCCTCGAAGAATGCATCACGGCGTGCCTTGAATGCAGCCAGACCTGCACCGCCTGCGCCGACGCCTGCCTGGCCGAACCCATGGTGGCCGAGCTGGCCGGATGCATCCGGACGGACCTCGACTGCGCAGATATCTGCCACGCCACCAGTGCCGTGTTGTCGCGGCGGACCTCGCCCGATGAGCGGCTGGTCCGGGCGGCGCTGGAAGCCTGCCGGGTAGCCTGCGACGCCTGCGCCCAGGAATGCCGCGAGCACGCAGCCGACCACGCCCACTGCAGGATCTGCGCCGAAGAATGCCGGCGCTGCGAGGAGGCTTGCGCGGCGTTGCTGGCGGCGTGGGGGTAGTTGGCGGCCGGTGTTGGCAAGCCGCGCCCATTTCGATGTTTAGCTCTGGAAACGATGGTACGCATCATCGATCCTGAAGGGAACCATCGATTCGGGCGTACCGAGCGAGGGCGTCGGCGAGCAACTGCCGCTTCCGGCTGCTGATGCGCACGCCCCAGTCCCGTTCGATGATCTCGGTGATCCTGGCAGCCACCTCGTCCGCAGCCACCCCCTTGACCAACATGGACATGGCACGGTCTGCTTCGGTGTCGTACTCGTCCTCGGGGAGCCATACCCCGCTCCCACCGATTTCCACGACGTCGCACGCAAAGAAGGCACGCCGGATCTCCCGTTGCATCTTCTTGTGTTCAGGCTTCATTTAGTACTCCAGTAGGGCTGCTCCCGGCGAGGTGCCGGACGAAGCCTTCGTCCAATTTGATTACGGGTTCGCCCTGTTTCCCGTCCTGAGCATCGCCCAAAGGATGGCGGCGGTGACCAAGAGAGAAACAACGATCGGCGAAAGGACTGCCAGCGCCAAGAGGTTACCGCTCACTCCGAAGATGATGGCGATGGCCCCGAGACTGGTCCCGATAATTGCTGATGCAAGGGCGTTCCTCTTCCAGGCTTTTGCCGCACGGTCGTTTAGCTCCGGTGCCTTGAATACGGGAGGGCCGCCGGGCTCGTACAGATAGGCAGCAACCCAAGCCAGGAACAACGGGAACAACGACGACAGCACCGGATCGTAACTATCCGGCCGTGCCGCGACGATGACGATATCTACAAGTGTGATGCCTGCAGCCACAACAGCACCGAGGATGGAGAAGTACTTCCAACGTCGTCGGGTCAGGAGCAGCCTGCCGGATTTGGTCTTTCCGACCATGAAGGCGGCCTAGGTAAGCAAGATGGCGCACATCAGGGTCCCGCCGATCTTGAACCACAGCTCGTTCTCCGGGCTCCAGATCGTAAAGAGCGCAGCGACGGCGAGGGCCGAGGTTACGAAGGCGAGAGGGATCCGGATCCTGGCGTCAGTCTCTTTGGGTGCCATGGCCTCAGTGGCTCCTTCGACGGTGTGCTTGCCAACGAGCGCCAGAGCCGGCGTCGTCCCTCAAGGACGGCCGAACATGAAAGCGCCTGCAACAAGCAAGCAACAAGCACTCAGGAACGTTGGCATCATCATGAGTTTCTGTGTCCTGGTAAAGGGTTCGCCCTTGGCAAGCGGGTACTTCGTGAAGTAGATGAGAGATACCGCAAGCAGAACGGTACTTAGAAGTGTCAACAGGCTCGCTAGTTCCATGCCCCAACCCCCTCGGACAGCAGTTGTAGAAGCCCCACACGAAAAGCCCGGACCACCGCCCGGGCCTCCCGTGCGAACGCCTACTTCATCTTGAAGTTCGCATAGATGCTGGAGCCATCCGCCGCCGTCATGGTCAGTTTGTAGCAGGATCCCGGGGTGGCCGGGGTCTTCCAGTTGTAGATGAACTGGCCACTGACCGAGTCATACCGGAGCGAGGTGCTGCCCGTGGCCGTGAGCTCGATGTCATCCAGGGCGCTCAGCGAGCACGTGATCCTCGCGGCGCTCAGAGCCACCAGTGCCGGGTCCGTCAGCTCCGTGCTTCCCGCGAATACCTCGAACTTCGCCGGAACAGTGCTGCCGCCCTTCACGGTATTCAGCACGCCGTTCATGTCCACCGGCTGGTAGAAGCCCTTGAGCGTCCAGGCCATCACCGTGTAGCTCTGCTGCGCGGTGGCAGTGCGGCCGGCATTGTCCGTGGCGATCGCCGTGAGCGTGTGGGTGCCGACCGCCGTCGAGTATCCGGTGACCACGCAGCCCGCCGGTCCGGAGACGTCGTCGGAGGCGGTGCAGCCGGGCGCCGGCGCCAGGAAGCCGAAGTACGCGTCGCCGAGCACCGAGTCGAAGGCCGCCGTCGGGTCGCCCTTGTCCACCTTGAAACTGTGGCTCGCCGCACCGGCGGCGGTCACGTTGCCCGCGTTGTCGGTGAACGCCGGGCTCTGCACGACGACGGCGGACCCCTCGCCGCTGCTGGTGGCGGTCTGCGTCGCGGAGGCCGGGCCCGACGTCGCGTCCGTTGCCGTGAACGTTGTGGTGACGTCGGAGGTGTACCAGCCGTTGCTGCCCGCGGTGCCGCTAGCACTGGTGTAGGCGACGTCCGGCGCGGTTCCGTCCTTCTTGATCGGGACCGTCACGGGCCCGGCGGCGCCGCCGCTGCTGGACGCCGCGCAGCTGTAGTCGGTGGGCAGCTGGTCGAGGCTGATGAGTTCATCCGTGCAGCCCGTCACTGACAAGGTGCTGGGCGAATCGCCTTCAGTGACCGTCCAGTCCAGGTAGACCTCGCTGCGGTACCAGCCGTTGGTTCCGTCAGGCACGGCGGGCGTCAGGGTGTAGCTGATCTCCGGCGCCGTGGCGTCCACAATGCTGTAGCTCAGGGACGCGGAGGCGTGCAGGCCGCCGAGGTCCGTGTAGTCGCAGTTGGCCGTTTGGGTCCCGACGCCGGTGGCAGCGTCCGCTCCGCTGAGCGCTCCCAGCGTGGCCGGGAAAGTGCTGGGACCGTCTTCGGTGTCCGTCACCTCGCAAAGCGCAGCGGGCACGGAGCCTTTGGCATATGCGGCTCCGGCGGTGACGCCGGTGATGGTCAAGGTGGGCGCGGTGTTGGCCGGCGCCGGGGTGGTCACATCCGCCTGGAACGTTGCCGGGCCGAGGTTGAAGCTGCCGCCCGAGGTGTTGCTGACCACACTGGCGCTGATGGTCGTGGACCCGTTGCTCAGCGGCGTGACGGTGAGCTGTTTGGTGTCGCTGCAGGACGTGAACAGGACGGTGCCCGGGCTGACGGTGGCCACCGACGGCTGGCTCGAGCTGATGCTGAGTTCCAGCACGTTGGATCCCGTGAGGTTGCAGCCCTGTTTTCCGTCCCCGTTGGCGGGCTGGACGGCCAGCACGGTACCGCCCGTTGGGCCTCCGGCGTTCAGCGGCATGACCTCGGCGACTGCATCGACGGTGCCGTCCAGATTGTTGTAAATGACGTCTGCGCCGGCGGCTCCGGCGGTGGCCAGGAGCAAGGCGCCTGCAGCCAGTGCTGCCCCTGCCTTGAGACCTGTTTTCCTTGAGTTTTCCCGCCTTGGCGGGACTTTCTGACAAGCAGCTGGCTGTTCCATTGTGAGTGCCTCCCCATGTGGCTCCGGCCCCCGCGGCCGCAGCGTGGTCCCACGGTAGGTCCGCGGGTATGGGAGCCACACGCGTAATTCCCACTTGTCTTTTCCGGGCGGGTACTCGTCTTTTCCGGGAAATACTGCGCAGCGCTACTTGTTTTGCGTTTTAGCTATTTCCTTCAATGGCGTGGAAACTTCGCCTGTACTGCTGAGGGGTGACTCCTACGCGCCGGGTGAAATGGTGCCGAAGGTTATCGATGGTTCCAAAACCCGTCCGCCGCGCAATGGCCGCGATCGGGGCATCCGTGGTTTCGAGGAGTTGTTGGGCGAGCAGGACTCGTTGCCCGGTCACCCATTGCAGCGGCGAGGTTCCGGTCTCCTGCACAAACCTGCGGGCGAACGTGCGTTGGGACAGGTGGGCCTGGCGGGCCATTGCCTCGACGCTCAGCTCCTGGTCGAGGTTCGCCTCCGCCCATTCCCTGACGGGTGCCATGGAAGTGACACCGTCCAAGGGCTGCGGGCGTTCCCGGAACTGGCGCTGCCCGCCTTCCCGGTGGGGCGCCGTCACCATGCGCCGGGCGATGAGGTTGGCGGCCTTGCTGCCGTAACGCTGCCGGACGAAGTGGAGGCAAGTATCGACGCCGGCAGCGGTACCGGCGCCGGTGATGACCGGATCGTCGTCGACGTACAGCACGTCCTGTTCCACCTCGGCGCGCGGATGACGGCGGGCGAGTTCGTCCGTGTAGCGCCAGTGCGTTGTGCACCGCCGCCCGTCGAGCAATCCGGCTTCGCCCAGCAGGAACGCGCCGGTACAAATGCTCAGGACCCGGGCTCCGCGCTCAACCGCAGAATTCAGTTCTTCCAGGACGCGGTCTGCTTGCCGGCGGTGGAAATCGTAGGCAGGCACGCAGATGAGCTCGGCCGCTGAGAGCCGCTCAAGCCCGTGGGGTGCCACGATGTCGAAGCCGTGCCGGGTGGGCACACTGCCCGGGTTCAGCGACACCAGGGAAAAGTCGTGGCTCGCTAATCCGTCGTCGCTGCGGTCGATGCCGAAGACCTCGCAGAACACCCCCAGTTCGAAAGCGTGGCTTCCTTCGAGGAGCAAAACGGCGACATTCAGACTCATCAGTTCCCGGTTCGTCGAGCTGGCAGGAATTTCAGCCTACCTGGCATATCTGCCACTCCCACCTTCCCGTCCGTCGCTGGAATTCTTGGAAGGAAAGACACCACGCCCCTCAAAGACAGGCTCCAATGACCAACGATCAATCCTTGATGACCACCCCACTCCCGGCGCGGGCCGCCCAGGTGCTGCGGAAACTCGCCCTCGACGAGCAGCTGAAACAAACCATCCCGACAGATCCCGTGCTTGGCCCTTTGGCCCGGAAGGTTGCCGGGCGCTTTGTCGCCGGCGAAAGCCTGTCCGAGGCCGCACAACGGGTGGAAGACGTCCTGGCCCGCGGCCACCGCGCGAATGTCGAATACATGGGCGAAAGCTGCCGCGACCCGCACCTGGCTGACACCGAAACCGAGGTGTTCCTCGAGGCTGCGAAAACCATGCCGGCGGAGTGCTCCATTTCCCTGGACCTTTCGCATATCGGCCTTGCCATCGATCCCGAGTTGGCCCTTGCCAACGCCACCAGGATTGCCGAGGCTACGGCCGGCAGCGGCAGGGAAATGATGATTTCGGCGGAAGGGTCCGATCGCACCGACGCCGTCCTGGCCCTCCACCGGACCTTGTCCGCACGCTTCGAGCACGTCGGCATCACCATCCAGGCCCGTCTGCACCGGACGGCCGGCGACCTCAAGAAACTCCTCCAACGCCCCGGACGCATCCGCCTGGTGAAAGGTGCCTTCCTTGAGCCCGAAAGCATCGCGTACACACGTGAAGACCCGGCCCTGGCCGACGCCTACCTCAGCTACGCGAAGGAACTGCTGGACGCAGGGCACCGTTGCTCCTTCGCCACCCACGACTGGAACCTCATCCGGCACATCGATCAATACCTCGACGCGCAGGCAAGCGACTCCGCGCCGTGGGAGTTCGAAACCTTGATGGGGCTCGGACCGGATCATCTGGACGCCATGGCGGCAAAGGGCCACCCCACGCGTGAATACGTCGTCTTCGGCACCGAATGGTGGCTCTACGTCTGCAACCGGCTGGCCGAAGATCCCCAGCGGCTTTTCCAGGCTGTGGTGGACGCGGCTTCCTGAAAGCGCGCCCGCAGGGAAATATTGCGCCGCGCTACTTGTTCGCTGGTTTCCACGGCCCGGAATATGACGTTCCCGGACCCGCGGTTAAGCCCGGTTTCGCACTGTATCCAAGCGTTTCGGTGCGCTTTGACCGCCCTGTTTTCGCTGCCGGATAGTTGCTGCCACAAGCACACCGTTCAGCAGAATTCAGGGGTATTTCCATGGCAATTTCGGCTTCAAAGACAGGCACGGCGTTAGCGCTGGTGGCGGCTGCGGCACTCGGTCTCACCGCCTGCTCCGACCCGGGCGCAACCGCAGCCCAAGGTCAGTCAACACAGGGCTCCCAGGGTGCGGCAGCGCCGTCGTCGTCCGCTGCGACCATCGGCGAGAAGACGTTCAACCTCAGCCCCCAGCAGGACCGCTTCCCGGTCACGAAGGACGACGCCGCCGCGGCCTTGGTGCCCGAGGCCATCAAGGCGGACGGCAAGCTGACCGTGGTCACCACGGGCGGCACCGCGCCACTGAGCCTGTTCGCCACGGACAACAAGACGCTGATCGGCAACGAGGTGGACCTGGCGTACGCGGTGGGCGAGACGCTGGGCCTGCAGGTGGAGGTGCTGCCGGTGGCGTGGGCGGACTGGCCGCTGGGCGTGGCGTCCGGCAAGTACGAGGCCGTGCTGTCCAACGTGACGGTCACGGAGGAGCGCAAGGAGAAGTTCGACTTCGCCAGCTACCGGACCGACCTCCTGGGCTTCTATGCGAAGAGCGACTCGGACATCGGCGAGGTCAAGGAAGCGAAGGATGTGGCGGGCAAGCGGGTGATCGTGGGCTCGGGCACCAACCAGGAGGCGATCCTGGTGCGCTGGGACGAGGAGAACCGGGCGGCGGGTTTGCCGCCGGTTGAGTTCCAGTATTACGACGACGACTCGGCCTCGTCGCTGGCTCTGCAGTCCGGGCGTGCGGACCTTACTTTCGGTCCCAACGCGGGGGCCGCGTACAAGGCGGCGAAGGACGGCAAGACCAAGCAGGTGGGCACGGTGAACGGCGGCTGGCCGCTGAAGGCCGACATCGCTTTCACCACGAAGAAGGGGAACGGGCTCGCGGTGGCGGCGCAGGCTGCTCTTAACTCGCTGATCAAGAACGGGACGTACGGGAAGATCCTGGACCGGTGGGGGCTTTCTTCGGAGGCTATTGCAAAGTCGGAGCTGAACCCGCCGGGGTTGCCGAAGAAGTAGGTTCTTGGTTTGGGGGCGGGGTGGTCCTGGCGACGGCAAGCGGGCCTGGCGGCGCGGGACTGTCCTGCGCTTGCCGGGGCTGGTTGTAGTTCATTCGGCGATCACCGATGGCGAAGATTATTTCAACCTAGCTGACGAAGGTCAGTGGGCAGCGGGTCGTATCCCCAAAGGTCGTCAGACACCCCGAAAAGCCGTGCGCCAACCTCGTTAGGTCGTCTAATCCGAGCGAGGTGGATACAACCTCGAATTCTGCCGACTGGGACGGTTCCCTTTTTATTGATCCCCGAGGGATCGTAGTCTGATGCTTACCCTATTGGCACTGGCGGCCCCCATTCTGTGACAAGATGCTTGCACAACAAGTGGCACTGCAGAGGGGAATTGTGGGCAAAGGAAGCCGAAATAAGATGAAGCGGCGGGAGCCTCTACCGAAAGCTTCACTAGAGACCCTTCACCGAGCTTTCGAGCTTGTGGGACAAAGGTTTGGCACGAACACTGCATGCGTCGAGGCGGCAGTAATGCTTCAGGGCATCGCCAAGCATCTTGGCTATGACCTCAAGCTGCGGCCTGTTTCAGTCGGAGTCAATGACACAGTTTCCGGCGGAAGCATCTGCATGGGTCGAAAAATTTGGGCAAGCCTGACGCCGGAACAACATGAAACGCTGCAGGGTAACGCTCTCAGCGACGATGACAATTTAGGGCACGTTGTGCTCACTCTCGATGAACCGGCACTCCTAATGGACCCCAATCTGAGGCAGGTCAACCCCCGGGGGATCAACGTTCCAAACTTGTTTGTTCCCATTGAGGATGCCGATCCGGACCCTGAAGACGGGCAATGGGTGGTCAACGGCAAGGGATTCGAAGTCCACTACATACTCGATGCCGGCGCCAACCCATTGCTGGAAAACATTGATGAGTACCGCGCCATAGAAGAAGGGGACTATCAGAGAATCGCGAAGGCCCTCCGGCACGGTCTGGCAGTGGAATTGGCCCCGGCGTAGCCACCACCGCATGCGTCATTCGTATCCACTCTCGTGAACATGATGCAGCCGGCGCACAAGGCCTCAAATTGAAGCTACATAAGAGGTCGTAGCGATGTCGGCTGTCGCTGTTTGCCAGTGGCTCTGCCTGGTCTTGCTCAGGACCGACCCGGGCGGGCGCCTCCAGTGTTGACTTCACTTCGTGGGACTGCGAGATACCGACTTTATAGAGTAGTTCGGGACGACGGCTCGCTCGGCACAATCCCGCCAAGACAGGAGGCACAGTTCCCGCTCTTGCTGGCAATCGGCTCCCCAAATGCCGTCGACTGCTTGGTGACGTGGACCGACTTCTTTGGAAACGATCATCCAATGCGTGCGACTATCCGCACCTAATGCCCACAGAGGAAGCGAACCCGGTTGTCGAACCGTTACTGAGGTGATAGGAGGTCGGAGTGGGGCACGTCCTCCATGAATCCGTATCTTCGATCCAGCAGCCGCCGTACCCCACTGATGTTCGGAGTGTCACGGTCTATGTGAAGTCCTAGACGTTTGGCGACGCTAAGGGTTGCGAGGTCAAAGGCATCACGCAGGCCTTCCTTTGAGAAATGGTGGAGGGGAATGTTTGGAGTGTCGGACGTTTCGCGTCTGTGAAGAAAATCCGGAGTGACCTTTCGCAGCATCTCCGGGGACGAACTGTCCCGGCCGAGCTCGCACCGAATGCGATAGTTTGTCGCCACATTAAATATGGCCAATAGCAGGTGCCAGTCCAGCCAGCCCTCTTCTCGAAGTTCGGAAAGAATCCTGTGGCACGTCTTGTTGCGCAATATCCGGGCCAGGGTGAAGCTCACGAGAGTAGAAACCTCATAGCGTTCTTCAATCATTTTCCGCCATTCGGTCTCCGAGAAACCAGGACCGTACGATGATGGTTGTTCCAAAGCGCGGCTTGTCGAAGTAACGCAATCCCCGCTACCGATAATATGGTTGCCGACCATAGCCGCTTGGCTGTAGTGGCTATCGTCGAGCAGTCCGGATGTTTCGTCGTAAGGCCGGCCGAACGAGATTTGGTTGAGGAAACCTCTGGCGAAGGCGTCATCGAGCATGTCCATGATTTGTTCTTGCGACAGGGCGCTCAGGCGTATGAGAAGCACGCCTACTGCACCTAAGATTTCATGTTCTAGCGCGTCAGCATCTGCATGGTCCGTGTAAGGCAGGAGGGTCACGAGTGCCTTGAGCTGGTGGTTGTCAGGTTTGAACTCCACTCGTTCCTCATACTCGGAACCTGCCAGTCGGACTTCTACCGAGACGTTTTCATCCAGGAGAACCGGATCCTCTGTTGCAAGTTCGCACAGAAGAATCTGGGCAGCCGCTGCAAACCTTTCAGCGGCAAGTACCGTTGCTCTGTCATTTGGGCAGCTTATGTTCCAGTGTGTGCCAAGCGCCGAGAAGCTCAATGAACGCGTCGGCCCGGTATCGCTGAACGGGCGAGCCCCAAGCTGTTCCACGGAAACTCTCGCAAGACTCGCCTCGTCGTATGCAAAGGAACCCTCAACCTGGTCAACTAACTGCCAGATCATCTTGTCGTAGTCCGTTTGCGACAGAATGTCCGTGAGTATTCCAACCAGCTCCGGCCTGAACTTTCTAGCGGTCATGCAGATCATACTCTGGTGAAAGTCCATCCCGGCTAGATCCGGGTGTTGCTCACGATCAAAGGCATCCTCTGCGTATATACCATGTGCTTGTATTGCCACTTGGCTCAAAGCGGTGGCGTCCAACCACGCGCCTGCCGCGTAGCAATGATGAAACGCCTGAATAAGGCTGTCGCCGACCAAATCGATCACGTCTGAATCTGAAGAAGAAACTGCGATGGACGCGGCATTTAAGGCGTACTTCTTGGCGGCGTGAGGGAGCTTCAGATCGGAATACACACTTGCGATCGTGAGCATGGCCAGAACTGAACCTCGCATTGTGTCGCCGTGGAACCAGTTGATTTTAGCTTTGTGAAACTCCCGCAGAGCCAGGAGAGGCTTCTCGGACTTGATAAAGGTCAAGGCTCTGCTTCTGCAGCGCTCGGCGACTGCGTTGTCGCCTTCAACCGAGCAGATCGCTTTATCCAGCGCATTCCTGACCTTCTCGTATTGTTCGTGGGCTACGAGAACCGGGCTGTAAGCCTCAAAAAGGTCGCAGGTGGTCTGTACAGGAAAGGCGCGTGCGATAGGCAGGAGCTCAGCAAGGTCTCCAAGTGTGGTCATCAGCGGATCCAGCCGGATGTTCACTGCTTCAGCCGATCCCGCTTTGCCAAGGATCTCCTGCAGGGTCATGTCCTCCGTACCCACGATCATGGCAGGGGCATTTGGATTTCGCACCATACCGGTGACGTCAGGGTGGAACAGGATATGCGCGCGAGCCGCAAGAAGATGCGCCGTGGCGTTGGGGTAAACATCAGGATCGGTTTCCGCTATCAGCGCATCGACACGGTCCAAAATTCGCCGAAGTTGGGTCATTAGGTGGTCTGAAGTGGTCGAGGAGATTCCACGGGCCCACGCGCCTTGCCAATATGAGATGAGGACGCTGGCGTCAGTCAGGTCACTTGATGCGGAACTCTCGGCCGCGTAGTCAATGAACTCATCGATATACACTTCCACGTTCGCAAGGGTTTCCATCCCGCGTAGAGTCGCAACAACGATTTCGTATCGAGCTTTCATCTGTACCTCCTCGGAAACGGTGCTTTCCGGGTCCGAACTGATGAAAGAGCGCGTGCATTGAAGCCACTCAGCCAAGTCGTTCTGTGCTTCGGGGCTTTGTACTGCGTGGCGGAGCCCGGCCCTGACAACAGCAAAATCGCCAGCCGTGGTAAGGGCTCCGTCGGAGGTCCTGACCCGGCGGAGCAGGTCCTGGTACCACTGGGGAACGTCCGGGTCATTCGTCGGCACGAGGTTCGAGGGCAAATCGAGCATCTTCTCGGCGACCCACACCAGATCAGGCTCGGCCAGAAGTGTCGCTATTGCCATCGCATCAAAAATCTCAAGATCGAGGCCATGCTGTTGGCGCGCATACTGTTGAAGGTCGTGCCGGATGCTCACGGGCAGGTTCTGTGCCATAAAGTAGGCGACCCTGGCGACGGGCTGGCCTTGGGATGTGATCTTTTCAAGATCACCTTTGATCTTAGTGTTCAGGTCAGTGCGCTGAATCGTGCAGGCAAGGACGAGAGGTTCTTTCGTGGCCCGGCCGACGAATCCACCTGCTCTGGGAAGCTCTTCGGGAAGAGCGGAGAAGAATGTTTCTCCATCCCGCCCTTGGTCCCCACCGCTGCTCACTGGTCCAGTGGCCGGGAGCACGTTACTGCTGATCCTACGTTGAGCAATGCGGAAGCAAATGTTCTCGAACTCGTGGTGTCGATTTTGCGCGCCGAGCTGATCCAACTGGAAGCGAATGAACGCCTCGGTTTCCACACGGGTGACCATTCATCCATCCTTTTCTACCGAATACCTAGGATATGGGTTCTCACGTTCAACAACTTGAGGGCAGCTATTCGGGGAGTCATCCCAGGCCGGCAGCTCATCCTCACAGGCAGGGTTCCTATTGAAAGTAGGGCTGCCAAAATTCATCTGCACGCCATTCCTTTGGGAAGCCCATGGGGTTCAAAGGGACAGCGCTGAATTCTCCAAGAAGGTCGTTCAAGCGATTGGCCCACTGAGAACCGGGGCTGATCGCGCCCAACACGGTTTGGAGCGCGACAATTACGGGGAATACGCGCGACCGGCGGTAGCTTCCTTTGCCGCGGAAGGTTTCAGTATCCGCCAACCACGCAACTCCCGGCGAGCGCGGGATCCTCGGTGCCACGCCGAATTGCCGGTTCCACACCCGGCCATGGTGCGCGCAGAGGTTGCGTGTGTATTGGAAGGTGCCGAGCCAGGAGCTTAGGAGCTCGTCCGTGATTCCGAGCTCTCGGGCGACTTCTTTCCGATCTTCGCGGTCAGCGAGGTTCCTATACAAGTACATGAGATCACCGAAGGACAGCATTTCGATCATCATCCATGACGGGGGCAGGGACGGCTCATCGTACGCCGAAAGGTAGTGCCGCAAGAATGACTGCTTTCTTGCGTCCTCGGTTGCCCGTTCGAGATTCTTAGGCGGTCGCACCTGCAGCCGTCTGAGGTCTTGATCCAAACGGTGCTGCTCATCGTCTCTGGCTTTCGTCAGATCCTGCAGGAGGCGGTCATGATCGCCTTGGCGTTGAAAATGCGACGAGTCCAGATACCAAAAGGGGTCTGCGCTCTTCAGGGACATGTGGTTTGACAGGGTGGCCCGCAGGGCAACTTCGAAACGTTCAAGGGCGTCCATAACCAACAACCGCAATCGTCGGTCGAAGATGTAAAGTCGCAGAACGCCGTCAAAGTCGGCGCCGCTGCGAAAGCGATGGGTTCCTCCCGGGAGCTGGTGCGGAATCATGTAGGGCGACAGGCGGTAGTAGCCGATCCGGGCCAGATACCGCAGGGCCTTTTCGTCATCGTCTATACGCAGGCCGCGCGATCGCAACTGCTCTAGTTGCTGGGCCAGGCTCAACGCAGGCTTTTCATAGCGCATGCGGCTCCCCTCACAATGTCCGGGGAATGAAAGATCCCCCAATTTGCGCAGTACCTGTGAAGGCCCGAGGCGTGGGGGATATGTTGTTCCCAACCTTATGGGGCTCGACCAGATAATACAACCCGGTGTGGCACCAATAACACCAAGGAGGGGATGTAGCCCGCGGGCACCTGAACAGCGCGGCCGCGCGGCTATGGCGTCATTGCTCGAAACCAAACCGCAGGTGCCGTGGTCTTTGATGCCCGTCGCCGCGGATCACGCTCTGTCCCCGCAGGCCATTGGACCCACACACGTGTTGAGCCTCCAACCCAACCCCGCACTATCGTGGACTCCAACGCCCCAAGCAGAAGGAGCCCCATGCGCCAGCGCCTCGCAATCCTCGATGACTACCAGGGTGTCGCCTACGACTACGCGTCGTGGGACCAGCTCGCCGCGGACGGTATCGACGTCACCGTCTTCAGCGAGCCCTTCGCGGACGAAGAGGACCTGGTCCAGGCGCTGCGCGAGTTCAGCGCCATCGTCGCCATGCGAGAGCGCACACCGTTCCCGGCCTCCACCATTCACCAGCTGCCGAAGCTGAAACTGCTGGTCACCACGGGAATGGCCAACCCGTCCATCGACATCGACGCCGCCAAGGAGCAAGGAATCACCGTCTGCGGCACCGGCGGCTCCGCCACCGCAGCACCGGAATTGACCTGGGCACTGCTCCTGGCCGCCGCGCGGAACCTGCAGTTCGAAGGCAACGCCATGCGCGCCGGCCGCCTGCAAAGCACCGTCGGCTTCGAACTCGCCGGCAAGACCCTCGGCATCCTCGGCCTCGGCAAAATCGGCAGCAAAGTGGCCGGCTACGCGCAGGCCTTCGGCATGGACGTCATCGCTTGGAGCCCCAACCTGCGCGAGGAAACCGCAGCTGCGGCGGGCGTCCGCAAGGTGAGCAAGGACGCCCTCTTCCGGGAGGCCGACGTCGTAAGCGTCCACGTGCGGCTCTCCGACCGCTCACGCGGGGTGGTCGGAGAGGAGGAACTCCGGCTGCTCGGCCCGAACGGCCTCCTTGTGAACACGGCCCGCGGACCGCTCGTGGACGGGGACGCGCTGCTGCGCGGGCTGAACGAAGGCTGGCTGGGCGGCGCGGCGCTGGACGTGTACGACGTCGAGCCCCTCCCCGCGGACCATCCCCTCCTCGACGCGCCGCGCACCGTGCTGACCCCGCACCTCGGCTACGTCACCGCCGAAAGCTACACCCGCTACTACGGCGAGGCCTTCGAGGACGTCCGCGCCTGGGCGCAGGGCAATCCGGTGCGGGTGCTGTAGCGTGCCAAGCTTCCGCCCCGCACGCCACGACGACGCCGGCTGGATCGCCGAGCTGCGCGCCGTCGTCATGCGGCCGGACCTCGAACGGCTTGGCCGCTGGGACCCCGTGCGGGTCCGGGAGCGTTTCCTCAACGGCTTCCGGCCCGAACACAGCTTGGTGATCGTGGTGGATGGACGCGACGCCGGACTCATCGCCGCGCGTCCGGAACCGGACGCCGTCTGGATCGAGCACTTCTACCTCGCCCCTGAATTCCAAGGCAGGGGAATCGGCGCGGCCGCACTCAGGCACGTCATGTCCGCGCCGCAGGACGGGGCGCAAAAGGATCGCCCGTTCCGCCTCAACGTGCTGCAAGGCAGCGCCGCCCGCCGGCTCTACGAACGCCACGGCTTCGTGCTGGAAAGCGAAGACCCCGTGGACGTGTTCATGGTGGCGCCGCCGCGCTGATCAGTGGCTCGTCCAAAGAGACGCCCCTCCAAAGAATGGAAAAATTCACCACATTATTGCGACACGATCCTGTGCAAGCGTGCACGTATCGGTATGGGGGCACACCAATCAGAACTCAGCCCGACCGTGGGGGACCCGCATCTGATCGCCGAGGTGCGGGCAGGCAATGTCGGCGCTTTTGACGATCTCTACCGCAGGCACAGGGGTATCGCCCTTGCAGTGGCAACGGCTCAGACGGACAACGCCAGCGACGCAGACGACGTTGTGGCCGAGGCCTTCGCCGCCGTCTTCAGCTCCCTGAAGGAGGGCAAAGGGCCAGACGAATTCTTCCGCGCCTACCTGCTGACAGTGGTGCGGCGGATGGCGCACCTGCGCAACAGGCAAGCGGCCTGCACCATACCCGGACACGACGGCGACCTCGACGCCGCGATCGACCAAACAGACCCGGTGGTCAGCGCCTTTGAATCCACCACCATGGCCAAAGCATTCAAAACCCTGCCCGAACGCTGGCAGGCAGTGCTCTGGTACATGGACGTTGAACAGATGAAGCCCGCAGCGGTGGCCGCCCTGATCGGGAGCAGCGCCAACGGCGCCTCATCGCTGCTGCTGCGAGCCCGTGAAGGCCTTCGCCAGGCGTACCTCCAGCACCACATCACGGTCTCTGACACCGACCCTTGCGCCGGGTACGCGAAACAACTGGGCAAATACGCCCGAAACAAACTCAGCCGCTCGGCCGCCGTGAAACTCGAAGCGCACCTGGCCGGCTGTGCGAAATGCACCGCCCTCCTTGCCGACCTCAGCGACATTCAAAGCAGCATGCGGGCAGCGATCCTCCCTCTGCTCACGGGCCTGGCCGTGGATACCGCGCAACGCTCGGGAGTCATTCCGCTTGCTTCGGCGCCAGCCACCGCAAGCAGCGTGCTCCCCTGGGCAGTGCCGATGTCCATAAAGGCCGCCGCCGCGGCACTCGTCCTGGGCAGCGCAGCCCTGACAGCCACGACTCTTCTTTCCACCGCAGGCGGGGTGCCGCCGTCGTCCGCTCCAACGGTCACGGCACCACTTCCGGAATCACTCTTCCAGACCCAGCCGCCAGGGAGCCCCCCGAACCGCCCCTCACCGACAGGCACTCCAGCCCCGGTCGACCCCGCCCCGCAGATCCCGCTGCCCCCGATTACGGTCCCGGATCCGCTGCCAACGCCGCAGGAGCAGAGCCCCCGCAACCCGCAGACGGCGGCGCCTGTCCTGCCGCGTCCAACGACGCCGAGCCACAGCCCGGAAAGCACTCCAATCCCGTCAACAAGCCCGACCCCTGAAACCACCAGTCCGCCCGTCACCCCGCCGGCAGAGGCCTTGGTAAGGGCGGACTTCACGATGATTGATGATCCTGTGGCGTCCCAAAAGGAGTTGCGCCCGGTCTTCCGCCTGCGGGATGGCTACAACCCACAGAGCGTGACGGTCTCCTTCGAGCTCTCCTCCGAGGTCCACTTCATCCCCGGAAAAGTACAGGCACCGGAGAACTGGGCCTGTACCGAGGACCCGGACGGGAGACGAATCAGCTGTACCTCCAGCACCATCCCGGCTCCTGAGATGGCCTTCACCCTGGGCATTTCCGGCCTTGAAACCGGCGAGCACGCCACCCTGTACTCCCTCTTCACCGGTGGCGGCCAGGATCACGTGCCGTTCCGGCACAGCTTCCCCTGAGCGGCGCGTTCCCCTGAGCACCACCGCGAGGTACGGACGGCCGGCCGCACCTCGGGGGTGGTGCGGCCGGCCGCCCGGCCCGCCGGTTCTCATCGGCAGGCCCGGCCACTGCCGCCGGGGGTTTGACAGTGACCAGCCCGGGCGTCGTCTTCTCCGTTTCCGGCAGGGACTACTCGCACTAGTCCGGCTGGAGTATCGGAGCATCGGGCTGCCGATAAGTAGCGTCATTCGCAGGATCGTGACGGCAAGGAACGGACTTTTATCGACAGTTATCGGCGCGCGGGCAGGATCCGCTTGACGGCCATACCCATGGCCATCAGGGCAAAAGCCGCCAGGCCAACCCAGAAGAGGTCCCCTGCCCCGGTCATGGCCAGGGTTCCCGATCCGACGCCGGCGGCTGCGGGAGCTGCAATGTTGTCGTACATGTTTTGTTACCAGACTTTCTTTTTGTGAAGGGCTGCATCGAGATAGGCCTTCGCGAATACCAGCTGCAGGAACACATCGAAAAGCAGTTCGTACATGGTGGCCGCGGCCACCATGTACCTCCAGCCCCGCAGCCGCACCGTCACGGCACGTTCGATCACGAAGACACCGGTCACGGCGAGCCAGAACGGATGGATCCGAAGTCCGGCACCCGTGGCCAGTGCAAACGCCACCGTCCCCAGATAGGCAAAGGTCACCACCACGCCGAGCAACGAAAGAAGCTGCCTGCCCCAATAGGGCCTGGTGACATCGCTCCAGCCGTATTGAAAACAGTTCTCCACCGCGCCGCGTTTCCACCGCAGCCGCTGGGACCACAGTTCGCGCCAGGACGGCATGACCTCGGTGACCAGGCCGCAGTCAACGGGGGAAAGGATCCGGTACCGCAGGCTCAACAAGGCAAACGACAGCTCGTTGTCTTCTGTCAGGACCGAGGTGTCATACACCCCTCCGCGGCCGTTGCCCGGCGGCAAGATCCCGGCAAGCCTTGCCTCGGACACCTCACGCAGCGTCCTCACCCTGAACAGTGCAGCGGTCCCGGTCACCACCAGGCACTTGCCGTTCAAGCGCTGGATATCACGGGCATAGCGGGCATACTCGTTACGTTGGAGATGCCCGACAAGGCCGCCTCCGGAACCACCGCGGAACACACCGCCCACCGCGCCCAGGCGCCGGTCCGCGGCCAAGTACCCGGCCGCGCGCTCAAGGAAATCCCGGTCCAGCTGGGAATCGGCATCCTGAACCAGGACCACGTCCTCCGGGGCAAGCTCCGGAAGGATTCTTTCCAATGCGAAATTCAGCGCGCCGGCCTTCTTGTCCGCATTGTTTGCCGTGACGAGGACTTCCACCCCGTACCGGCGGGCTATGTCCTCGGTACCGTCATCGCAATTGTCCGCGACAACAATGATCCGACGCGGCAACAGTGACTGGCACTGCAAGGAAAAAATCGTCTCGCCGATCCCTGCCGCCTCATTATGGGCCGGGATAAGGACCGTAACTTCCGCGCCGCCCGGACGCTGCACAGAAACCGCGCCCGATACCTCCGGGCGCAAAAGATGGGCACACACGCGACTGCCTCCTGTCCGCTGGCCATGACCATGTCGCCCATCAAGGTGGCCGCGCGGACAGAAAAGTGACGCAGGAAAACAGAATTAATCACTCGAAAAGATTTATTCGAAGGAGGGCGTCACGATGAGGGCTTTGACGCCACAAGTTGTAAATGGCCGTTTCCGGATCGCACGGGCCTGGACGCCGATCCGCCTCGGCCCCGGGCCTTCAAAAGAATGCGTGGACATTCGCGACACGATCCGGGCTCATTCCGCACCAATGCGCGAAGGCCATATTGCGGCCGTTACGGCACGATCACTTTCTGGTTTTTCCATGCTCAAACGCCAGCGAAGAGAAGGGATAGAAAGCTGAAGGAAACCGTCTACGTGGATTTCACCGACGAAGCCAACGAACTTGAGGAACCGGCCGACCCCACAAGGGCCGCATTGGTTCCGGGCTTGGACGGCAACAAGGAAACGGACAGCCTCTCCGCCGTAGAAGAATTCCGGAGGCACCGGCTGTCACTCTGGCCGGGAATCTGACTCAGCACGGCGAAGGCGCGGGCCGCCTTCGACCCGCGCCTTCGCTATCGCTATGCGCGCCCTACAGCCACTGCTCCCACACAGTCAGCTGCAGCCTCACCGCCTCCTCGCTCCAAACGGAATCGCCGACGTCGGACTCCTCCTTGGGCGCGCGGCTCACCGCAGCGCGGCGCACCCAGGCGCGGCTCACCGAACGCCCCCGGCCGGAACCAGCCCCGCCTCGAGGACCGGCACCGCCAGCCCAAGGTTCTCGCGGAGCGTGGATCCGGCGTATTCCGTGGGATACACGCCGCGTTCCTGCAACTCGGGGACCAGGTGGTTCACGATGTCGTCCAGGCCGCTCGGGATGATCCACGGCGAGATGTTGAAGCCATCCACGGCGCCAACGCGGGCGTATTCGGCCAGGGTGTCAGCCACCGAACTGTAGGACCCGGTGAACGTGGAGTCGATCCGTGCGGTCCGGGAACTCACGAACTGCCGGATGGACCAGCCCTTCTCCGCGGCCTCGGCACGCCACTGATCGGCGAGCTCACGGGCCTTGGCACCATGGAAGCCGCTACCCCGTGTCTCCGACGTCTCCTCCACCACTGGATCGATCTCCGGCAGGGGTCCGTCCGGATCGTAGGAGGACAGCTCGCGGCCCCAGAACTGCTCCAGGTACGCGATGGCCTGCTGCGGCCCGATCTGCAGGCTCCGCACCCACTCCTTCTTCTCGCGCGCTTCCTCATCCGTGGCGGAGAGGATGAACTCGCTGGCGGGGAAGATCTGCACCTCGTTGGCGCCGCGGCCGGCCGCCACGGTCCGGGCCACGATGTCCTCGCGGAACGTCACCGCGGCCTCGAACTTCGGATGGGCCGAGAAGATGACGTCCGCCTGGCGGGCCGCGAAGTCACGGCCTTCCGGGGAATCGCCGGCCTGGAACAGCACGGGCCGGTACTGGGCGCTGCGCGGCAGGCGCGGAGTCACGTCCACGGTGTAGTGCTGCCCTTCGTGGAGCACCCGCTCCCACGCAGCCCCCTCCCCCGACGCGCCGTTCCACGAATCCCAGATCCGCTTGGCCGTACGCACGAACGCCTCCGCGTGCACGTAGCGGTCCGCATGGTCCAGGTAGCCGCCGCGCCGGAAGTTGGCGCCGGTCCAGGCGTTGTCCGTGGTGACCACGTTCCACGCCGCACGCCCGCCGGAGAGCAGGTCCAGCGAGGCCAGCCGGTGCGCCAGATCCGCGGGATCGTTGTACGTGGTGTTCTGCGTGGCCACCAGCCCGATGTTCCGCGTCACCGAGGCCAGCGCCGCCAGCATGGTCTGTGCGTCCGGGCGGCCCGCCACATCCAAAGCATGTGGCCGTCCGAGGTGCTCGCGCAGGCGCAGCCCCTCGCCCAGGAAGAACGCCGCGAACAGGCCGCGTTCGGCGGTCTGGGCGATCCTGCGGAAGGACTCGAAATCGGTCTGCGAGCCGGATTCCGGGGCCTTCCAGATGGTCCCGGAATTCACGCCCTGGAAGAAGACGCCGAACTGGATCCTGCCCGACGGACGGAATGTAGCACGGTTGTGCTGAATTGAATCTTCCTGGCTCATGCCGGCTCCCCAATCGTTGCGTTGACAGACGCTGAAATGTAGCGGTTCTCCGGCCGTTCCAGGCCAAGCAGCCCGCGGAAACCGGCCCCCGCACCAGCCGGCCGCAGAGCGCCGCGGCGGCGCAGTTCCGGCAGCACCAACTGCCCCAGTTCCTCCAGCTCGACGTCCAGCACCGCCGGGTGCAGCCGCACGCCGTCGACGGCGGCCAGCAGCTCCGCGAGGAAGTCCGCCAGCTCCGCGGCGGTCCCCACGAAACGCGCCCGCCGGCCCTGCCACGGCTCCAGGGCGTCGAGCTCGGCGAGCCGCGCGGCGGCGGACTGACCGCGCGCGTCCAGGACGACGTCGAGCTCGGCAATCACCGCCGGGCCGGATCCATCCGGGCCGCCCCCAAATCCGGCCCGGATGTCGGCGGCTTCCGCGGCCAGGAGTTCCGGTGTCGGGGCCGAAACCAGCACGGCGTCCACGGCGTCCGGACGCAGTGGCCCGTCCACGGACAGCAATGACGCCGGCGCCAACACGGGCAACTGCCCCTGCAAGGGGCGCGGAATGATGGACGGCCCCTTCACCGAATACGCCTCGCCCGGAAAGTCCGGCGGGGTTTCAAAATCGGCATAGTGCAGCTTGTCCACGTCCAGGTACCGCCCGGTGGCGACGTCGCGGATCACGGCGCCGTCCTCCCAGGAATCCCAGAGCCGGCGGCCCACCTCCACGGACGCGGCGGCTTCGTGCGCCAGCGCCGCACCGGAGGCATGGGAACGCCCGACGGCGGCAGCCTCCTCCGCGGAATCGCTCGCCTTGACGAGCCAGCCGGCGCGGCCCTGCGAGACATAGTCGAGACTGGCCAGCTGGGTCGCGATGTGGAAGGGCTCGGTGTAGACGGTGTCGACCTCCGGAACCAGCGCAATGGAGGTGGTGATCGGCCCGGCAAACGCCGCGCGCTGCAGGGCGTTCAGGCGGCCGTCGGCACCTTCGGGCCGTGGCCCGTCCCTGAAGGTGGCCACGTGGAAGCCGGCGGATTCGGCGGCCAGGACGGTCGCACGGATGCGGTCGCCGGAGAGGGGCGCGCCGTTCAGCAGCCCGCCCGGCGCGCGCCGGGCCTGGCGAGCGGCAGCCGGGTGGGCGCCGTCGCCGTCGAGCTCAAGGGCGAGGAAGCCGGGAGTGGAGGTGCGGCTCACTGTGCCTGCCTTTCGTAGGGGATCTTTTCGCCTGCTTCGATGGCCACGGGCAGCCGGTTTTCGGCCGGCGGCAGCGGGCAGGTGGCCAGGTCCGTGTAGGCGCAGGGCAGGTTGACCGCGCGGTTGAAGTCGAGCAGCACGGACCCGTCCTCCCCAGGGGCGACGGTAAGGGAACGGTTGGCAGCGTAGGTGGTTTTCCCCGAGGTCTCATCGGTGAACAGCACCGAGAGCGTGCCCGGCGTGTGGCCGTTGAACGCGGTGAGGGACAGTTCCTGGCCGCCGAGGCTGAAGCGGATTTCACCCGGCGCTTCGTACACGTGCTGGATACCCTCGACCGCGGCACCCACCGTGGTGGTGCGCGGTTCCGCGAAGGGAACAAAGCGGCCCTTTACGGCGAAGGCTGCGTCCGGCTCGTATGCCGGAGTGCCGCGGTATTCGTTGACCAGCGGGTGCCGCGGATCCCGCGGGCGCACGATGTATTCGCCGCCGCGCTTGGCCAGTTCCACGACGATGTCCTCCGCTTGCAGGTTGATGCCCGCGCGTTCGGCGATGGGGCCGAAGCGGAGGGTCGTGCCGGCGTCCGAACCAAGCTCACGGCCGTCGCGGCGCAGGCTTTCGCCGGACTCAAGAGCCACGGTGACGACGTCGTTCTCCGCGCTCCAGGTTCCCGGGACGCCGTCGAGCTGCCGCGGGGTAGCGTCCAGCCAGTGCAGGTGGGTGACGGCCAGGAAGCCGTGCGGGTCCGCGCGGTGCCGCTCGTGCGCGGCGTGCCATTCGGCCCATTCGGCGGCGAACGCCGGGCTGGTGGCGGCGGCGGTCAAAGTGTCAGTGGGCGAGGGCATGGTTGCTCCTATGAAGGGTGTGGTCTCGTTCGACGGCGGCCGCCGCGTCGGGTTCAAGGGCGTCGGCGAAAGCCGGGCGCCGCCCGTACGGGTCCGCGGCTTCCCAGAGGGTGGTGGGTGCCGCGGCGCGCACGGCCGGGATGACGTCGGTGGCGAAGCGTTCCAGGATGTCCAGCTGCTGGGCGAACGGCAGCGTGGTGGGCAAGGAGATGGACTGCAGGTCGTGGCCGTAGAGCTCGTGGTAGCTGAGGATCTTGTCGATCACCTGCTCGGGGCTGCCCACCAGGGCGGGTCCCTCGGCAACGGCGTGGTCGATGTCCCGGAACGGCGAGTTGTTGCCGGGCACGTTCCGGCCTGCGGTCAGCGCTTCGTAGACCGGGCCAAACTGCCGCTTCGCCTCCTGCGTGGTGTCGGCCACGAACACTCCACCCGCGCCGCTGCCTGAGCCGAGGTACTGGTGCCGTGGATCGTGGCCGTGACGCTCGTATTCTTCCCGGTAGTGGTCGATGAGGACCTTGTAGTTCTCCCGGGGCTGGATGGCGTTGGCAGTGAACAGGGGATCGCCCCATTGCGCTGCCAGCGCGGCAGAGGTCAGCGTTGTAGCCGAGCCGTGCCAAATCCGGGGCGCTCCCGCGAAGGGACGCGGCGTGGTGGTGGTTTCCTCCGTCAGCGCGGGCCGGAAACGCCCGGACCACGTGACGTTTTCTTCGCGCCACAGCCTCCGCAGCAGGCCGTACTTCTCGGCGAGCAGCTCCCATTGGTCATCAAGGGACAGCCCGAACAAGGGGTACTGCAACACCTCGTTGCCCTTGCCGATCACCAGTTCCAGCCGGCCCCGGCTGAGCTGGTCGATCGTGGCGTAATCCTCGGCCACCCGCACAGGGTCCAGCACGGAGAGCACGGTGACGCCGCTTTGCAGCCGGATGCGCCTGGTGACGGCCGCGATCGCGGCAAGGACCGTCGTCGGGGAGGAGGAGATGAACTCGCCGGCATGCCGCTCCCCTACGGAGAAGCTGTCGTACCCGAGTGATTCGGCCGCGCGGGCGGTTTCCACCACCTGGTTGAGGCGCTCCGCCGTCGAGACGATCTGTCCCGTGAGCGGATTCTTCAGGTGCGGGATGATGTCCAGGACCTGGAACTTCATTTGGTGCCAGTCCCAAAGTTTGCCTCGGTGATGGTCTTCGATTCCGGCAGGGCTTCCTCGGACAGGCCCCAGCGCTCCAGCACCTTGGCGTAGGAGCCGTCCTTGATGGCCGAGTTCAGGGCGTCGGTGATGGCCGGGGCCAGTCCGTTGCCCTTCAACGTGGTGGCTGCGACCAAGGTTTCGGACGGCCAGCCGGCGTTGACCTTGCCCACCACCTTGAGGTCGTCGCGGGTGTTTTCCCGGTACGTTGCGGAGGGGTAGGGACCGATGTTCAGGTCTATGCGCCCCGAGGACAGGGCGAGGATGGTGTCCGCCTCGGAGGAGTAGTACTGCAGGGTGGCCGGCGCCTTGCCGCGCGCTTCCAGGTCCTTGTTCCAGGCCAAGAGGATCTTCTCCTGGTTGGTTCCCGAGCCCACGGAGACCTTCAGCCCGGAGATATCGTCCGCGCCCTTGATGGTGTAGTTCGAGGACTTCTTGGCTTCGAAGCCCATGAACGCCGCCCGGTAGCTGGAGAAGTCGAACAGCTTCACGCGGTCCTTGTTGATGCCCACATTGGAGAACACGGCCTCGATATCCCCGGACTGGGTCTTCAGCGGCCAGTTCTCCCAGGAGGTCACCTGGATGTCGAGCTCAAGCCCCAGCTTGTCCGCCACCAGTTGGGCGATGTCCAGCTCGCTGCCCACGGGCGTCTTGTCATCCGTGGCGTGGAAGGACAACGGGATGGTGCCGGCAGTCGTGGCCACCGTGAGCTTGCCGTCCTTGCCGATCAGCTGCGGCACCTTGGCCGCCGCGGCCGGATCCTTCTCCGCACGGATGCGGTTCTGCTCGGGCGAGGTGTTGTAGGTGACGCCGTTGCGGGCAGCACCCGATGAAGCGCCGGAGCCGCTGCTTGCGGAAGCGCCCGGATCCGAGCAGCCGGCCAGGACAGGCACGACGACGGCGGGCAGCACGGCGAGCGCCAGGAGTTTGGTTTTGGTGCGGTTGATGCGAAGCATGTGGCGGGTCCTCAGATGTTGAAAGCCGGTTCGATGACTTTGGAGAAGAAGCTGCGGGTGCGGGGTTCGCGCGGGCTGGTGAAGACCTCCTGCGGGCTGCCCTGTTCCACGATCTGGCCCTGGTCCATGAACACCACGGTGTCCGCGACGTCCCGGGCGAAGCCCATCTCGTGCGTGACGATGATCAGGGTGGTGCCGGAGGTGGCGAGTTCGCGGATGACGTCCAGCACTTCGTTGACCAGTTCGGGGTCCAGGGCGGAGGTGGGCTCGTCGAACAGCAGGATCTTCGGGTTCAGGGCAAGCGCCCGGGCGATGGCCACGCGTTGCTGCTGGCCGCCGGAGAGCTGCCGCGGGTAGGCATCGGCACGGTCCTTGAGCCCCACGCGGTCCAGGAGTTCCAGCGCCCGCGCCCGGGCTTCCTCCTTGGACCTGCCCTGCGCGACGACGGGTGCTTCCGCCACGTTTTCCAGTGCGGTGAGGTGCGGGAACAGGTTGAAATTCTGGAACACCATGCCGATGTGGGTGCGCTGCTTGAGGATGTCCTTTTCGCGCAGCTCGTGCAGCTTGTTGCCGCGGAGCTGGTAGCCCACCAGTTCGCCGTCGATGGTGATGTTGCCGCTGTCCACCTTTTCCAGATGGTTGATGGTGCGCAGCAGCGTGGACTTGCCGGAGCCGGAGGGGCCCAGGATCACGGCCACGCCGCCGGGCGGCACGGTGAGGGATACGCCTTTCAGGACTTCGGTGGTGCCGAAGCTCTTGCGGACATCGGTGATTTCAACGTGGCCCGTGCTCATCGGCTCTTCCTCTCGAGGACGGCGTGGGTGGCGAAGAAGCGGCGGACCTTCTGCAGCGGTGTCAGTGGCAGGTTCCGGACGGCGCCCTTTGAGTAGTGGCGTTCGATGTAGTACTGGAAGACGCTCAGCACCGAGGTGATCACTACGTACCAAAGGGTGGCCACGAGCAGCAGCGGCAGCACTTGCTGGGTGCGGTTGTAGATGACCTGCACGGTGTAGAACAGCTCCGAATAGGCCAGCACGTAGACGATCGAGGTGCCCTTCACCAGGCCGATGATCTCGTTGAACGCCGTGGGCAGGATGGCCCGCATAGCCTGCGGCAGGATGATCCGGGTGGAGCGCCGCCAGGCCGGGATGCCCAGCGCGGCCGCGGCCTCCAGCTGGCCCTGGTCCACGGACAGGATGCCGCCGCGGATGATCTCGGCCGAATACGCGGCCTGGTTCAGGGTCAGGCCCAGCACGGCGGCGGCGAACTGGCTGATGAGCGTGGTGGTCTGCACCTCGAAGAAGCGGACGTCCGTGAACGGGATGCCGAGGCTGATCTTCTCGTACAGGTAGCCCAGGTTGTACCAAAGCAGGAGCTGGACCAGCAGCGGGGTGGAGCGGAAGATCCAGGAGAACGTCCAGGACACTCCCACCAGCAGCGGCGACGCCGAAAGCCGCATCAGCGCCAGCACGAAGCCGAGAACAAAGCCCAGTGCTCCGGAAATCGCCGTGAGCTTGAGGGTTTCCACCAGCCCGTTCACCACCGACTGCGCGGTGAACCACTGCGCCACCACGCCCCACTCCCAGCGCGGGTTGGTGGCCAGGGACCACAGCACCGCGGCCACGCCGAGCGCCACCAGTACGGTGCCCACCCAGCGGCCCGGATGCTTGGCCGGGACCACCTTGTAGCCGGAATAGTCGACGGCGGGAGGTCCCGCCGTCGGGGTCTCTGCGGTGCTTTCCGGAGTGCTTTCCGGTGCTTGATTTTCCAGAGCGCCGGCGGACGCCGGCCTGCCTGTTGACGGTGCGGACTGCGCCGCTGCGCCCGCTACAGAAACCGGAGTTGCTGTAGAACTCATGCGCCACCTCGCTTCGGGTTGGTCTGGCTGGGGAATGGCTGCCAATCTAGGGGCGCCCCGGAAACGCCTGCAAGGCGGTTTTTTGCACTTCTTCACGGGACTTCCCGCCGCTTCACGGCCTGTCACAAAGCGCCATACGGACGTGCTCTGTTGCGCTCTTTGACGTGCCGCAGGGGCCCTCTTTTGACGCACCGTGACGTGCGGTGAACGGCCGTGACCCGCCCCTCGACGGCTCCCGCAGCTGCTCCCTAGGCTCGGGTCATTCCAGCCCGACCGGGCCCGTTTTTCCGTCCGTTTTCAGGAGTTTCCATGCCCGCAGATACCCCCGCGATCGTCTTCATCGGCGGCGGTCCGCGCACCGCGGGCGTCCTGGAGCGGCTCGCGGCCAACCGGCCGGCGCTCTTCGACGGACCGCTGGACATCCATGTGGTGGAGCCGCACGAGCCCGGCTCCGGGAGGATCTGGCGCTATGACCAGGGCCCCGGGCTGCTGCTCAACTCGATGGCTGCGGACATCACGATGTTCACCGACGGTTCCGTGGACTGCGAAGGTCCCGCCGAGGACGGCCCGGGCCTCACGGGCTGGGCCGCCGGAGTGCTGGACGGCTCCATCCGCGACGTGCCTCCGCTGGAGCCGCACCTCTTGGAGCAGCTCCGCGCTCTGGGACCGGCCACTTTCCCCACCCGGCAATTGCAGGGCAAGTACCTGGAGTGGTTCTTCCGCCGGGCCGTCGCGGCCCTCCGCACCACCGACGGCGCGCCGGGCGCCACGGTGACGGTCCACCGGGACACGGCCACCGGCGTCGAGCCCGTTGAGAAGGATCCCGACGGCGGAACCCGCCACCGCGTGCACCTCGCCTCCGGGGCGGTGCTGGAGGCAGAGCTGGTGGTGTACTCGTTGGGGCATACCGATTCGCGGCCGGACGCCGAGACCGCGCGGCTGGCGGACTTCGCGGCCCGGCACGGCGCCTTCCATGCCGCGCCGTCCTACACCACCGACGTCGACTACTCAGCCATCGCCCCAGGCCAGGACGTGATTGTTGCCGGTATGGGTCTGGCATTCGTGGACCTGCTGGTGCTGCTGTTCGAGGGCCGCGGCGGCCGTTTCGAGGATCAGCCCGACGGCGGACTCCGCTATGTGCCGTCCGGCGCCGAACCGCGGATCTGGGCGGGTTCGCGGCGCGGGGTGCCGTACCACTCCAAGATTTCCTCCACCTTCCGCGGCGAAGCGACGGGGGCGCCGCGCTACTTCACGGCCGCCGACGTCGGCGCCCTGCTTGCGGAACACGATGAGCTGGACTTCCGGACGCAGCTCTGGCCGCTCATCGCGAAGGACGCCGGCCACGCCTACTACCGCGAACTCTTCGCCTACCCGGAGCGGGTCACGGGCAGCTGGGAGGAGTTCGAGGCCCGCTTCGAACTCCTGGACTGGTACAGCCCGGGCCGCGAAGAACTCGTTGCCCAAACCGTCCCGGACCCTGCGCTGCGGCTGGATCTCGAGGCCCTGGACCAGCCCTTCAGCGGCTGCGCCTTCGCGGACCATGCTGCGGTGCAGCGGGCCGTGGCCAACTACATCCGGCGGGACCTCGCCCTGCGGACCAGCCCGGACCATTCCGAAACCCTGGCCCTGTTCATGGCGCTGCTCAAGGTGTACATGGAGCTGGGCCGGCTGGTTCCGCAGGAGCGGCTGAACTCCCGCTCGCAGCAGGCGGTGCACGGTTGGTGGCACGGCTTCTTCAGCTACGTGGATTCCGGTCCGCCGCCGCACCGCCTGCGCGAAATCCTGGCCCTGCACGACGCCGGGCTGCTGCACTTCCTCGGCCCCGGCACCTGGGTGCGACCGGACGAGGCCACCGGCCGTTTCGTGGCCGGGTCCTTCCAGTCGCCCGTGCTGGTGGATGCCGCGGCGTACATCGAGGCGCGGCTGCCGTCGCCGTCGGTGGAGCGTTCGGCGAACCCGGCCCTGGCGGAGCTCCACGCGAGCGGCCACGGCACCGAACAGCGCCTGCTCACCGCGGACGGCCCGCACTCCACGGGGAAGCTGCTCGTCTCCGCTTCCTTTGAGGTATTGGCGCCCGACGGCGGCCCGCAGCCCGGCCTGTTCGCGGTGGGCCCGTGGACCTCGGGGTGGGGTGCCGGCGCCTTCGCCCGGCCCAACACGAACGCCGCCCCGTTCCGGGAGAATGATGCCTTGGCGCGCCGCATCCTCGCCGAACTCGCCGCCCGAGTCCCCGTTCCCGCCAGCTAGCCCAAGCCCGCACGAAAGGTAACCATGACCGCCACGCCCACCCGGCCGACGTCGGGCATCAAGGTCCTCAACCTGCCCATGCACGATCCCCGGGTCAAACCGCTCCTGGACGAACTCGCCATCGAATACTCCACGCGGTACGGGGACCTGTTCGGCAACGTCCAGGACGAGCTGCGGCGCTACCCGGCCGAAGAGTTCGCCCCGCCGCACGGCGCCCTGCTGATCCTGCAGGAGGACGGCGAATCGGTGGCCGGCGGGGCGTTCCGCCGCTACGACTCACACACCGCGGAGCTCAAGCGGATCTGGACGCATTCGGCGCACCGTCGCCGCGGACTGGCCCGGCTGGTCCTGGCCGAGTTGGAGGCCGAGGCCGTCCGCCGCGGCTACCGCCGGATCTACCTGACCACCGGCCCGCGCCAGCCCGAGGCGAAAAACCTCTACCTCGCCACCGGGTACGCGCCGCAGTTCGACCTCGACGCCGACCCCGAGGAGATCAAGCACCTCGCGTTCGTGAAGAAATTGGTCCAGTGAAGAAGCTGGGGTGAGCACTCAGCCCCGGCGGCGGATGGCGTAGATGTGGGTGTCGCACCAGCGGCCGTCTTCGTAGCGGTCCTCGCGGTGCGTGGCTTCAAGCTCCATGCCGAGGCGTTCGCAAAGCGCCATGGAGCGGGAGTTGTCCGTGTCCACGCTGGCGGTGATGCGGTGCGCCCCGATCCCGAAGCACAGCTCCAGCAACGCCGTGGCCGCTTCCCGGGCGAAGGCGCGGCCCTGGAAATCGGGGTGGATGACCCAGCCGACCGAAACGTGGGCGTTGGCGGCCTTGTTCAGGATGATCGTGAGGTCGCCGATCACCCGGTCCCCCGCACCGGACAGGCTCGGCTCGCCGGGCAGGCGGACAGCGAGCGCCACGGCGCCGCCGTCGTTGGCCAGGACGCGTTGCCCCGCGCGGAGCTGCGTGTGCGCCAGGCTCGCCGCGCGGTCCCGGACGGGCCAGGGAAGGTACGCGACGACGTCGGGCCGCTGCTGGTACGCGAAGACGTCCTCGGCGTCGCTGTCCCTGAGCGGATCGATCAGGAGCCGCCCCGTGCGGATCGGGGCCAGGGTTCCAAGGTCGAAGGGCAACTGCAGCTTTGGAGGATTGCCTGTGGGCACGTTGTTCTCCCGGGGTGGTCGGTGTCCCGTGGTTCGGGTGGCGGGATCACTCTACCCACCGTTCCACCGTTGTTTCGGAGGCGCTTCTGTGCCAGCCTCGAAGTGGTCCCGCCGGACCGGCGGAACCACCGCAAACTCTTGCGAAGGAGCACGGCATGGGACTCATCCACATCGACTTGTTCACCACGCTGGACGGCGTGGCGCAGGCTCCGGGCGGACCGGAGGAGGACACGGACAACGGCTTCGCGTTCGGCGGCTGGCAGGCGCCGCTCATCGACGATGTGGTCGGCGGGCAGATCGCCGGCGGCATGGAAGGCATGGACGCGCTGCTGCTGGGACGCAAAACCTACGACATCTTCGCCAACTACTGGCCAAAGCAGGACGGCTTCATCGCGGACTTGTTCAACCGCATCCCGAAGTACGTCGCCTCGCGCCAGGACCTGGAGCTGGAATGGGCCGGCTCCTCGCTGCTCGGCGCCGACGTGCCGGCCGCCGTACGGGAGCTGCGCGAACGGCACAACAACGTCCACGTGATCGGCAGCCTCGACTTCGTGCAGACGCTCCTCACGGAGAAACTCTTCGACCGGCTGAACCTGTGGGTGTACCCGATCCTGCTTGGGGAGGGAAAGAAAGTGTTCGACGGCGGCGCGGTACCGACGAACCTGAAGCTCATTGAGCCGGTGGTCGCCTCGCCGAACGGCGCCGTGATGCAGCGGTACGAGCTCCTGGAGGGGACACCGGCCACGGGCGACATGTCCGAAGTGGTTTAGGCGCCGGATGGTCCCTAAGTACCGCTCTGCCGGTGCGGGTCATCCGGCCGGCGGGCATCCTCCTGCCCGGGGTTTTCGGCCGTCGCGCGGTTCTCTGCGCCCGGCCGGTCGGCAGCTGTCGCATCGGTGTCGACCTCCGGATCAACGGCATCGGCGTGCTGCATCTGGTCCGCGGACTCCCGGTGGAGCTTGCTGGCATCGGCCTGTTGCTGTTCGGCCTCCTTGCGGAGCCGTTCGGCGTCAACCATGGCTTGCTCGGCTTCTGCTTTGGCCTTGGCTGCCTGGACTTCCGATTCGCGGGCACTCAGATCGGCTTCTTCGGCCTGCTTCCGCATTTCGGCAGCGCGCCTTTGGTCTTCGAGTCGCTGGGCGCGTTGGTGTTCTTCCCTGCGTTTGCGGGCGAGGAAGACCACCAATCCCACGACAACGAGCAGGGCGACTGCCCCGACGACAATCCAAAGAACTGTGGTTGTGTCCATCGAAACTTCCCTCTTCCTTCTTGGGCTGTATGGACAGTTTCAGTAAAGCCCAAGAGCACAAGGCAAACCAGAGGGTAGACAGCATGCTTACTTTCCGGGGTCCCGCACCGGGTCCTGCCGCGCCGGGCTCTCCTCCGCTGCCCTCACCCGCGCCGAATTCTCGATCCGCGCGCGGTGCAGCGCCCACTCCTCCGTGCTGCGCCCGCTGAGGTTGGGATCGTCCGGGCCCTTGCCCGCCGAGCCGTCGATCAGTTCGCGCAGGATATCCGCATGCCCCAGGTGCTGCGCCGTTTCGGAGAGCATGTGCACCAGGATCCTGTGCAAGGTGACGTTCCGTTTCTCCTCGGACCACCACGGCACCACTCCGGGTGCGTCAAGCGGCAACTCGTCGATGGTGGCGTCGCTGTGGGCGGCGGAGAAGTGGTGCAACTCCACCACGCTCTCAAGGCTCTCTTCGGCTGGAACCCAGAGGTCGGCGTCGGGCTCTGCACCGTCCGCCAGCCACGGGAGCTCGCGGCCGCTGGGCCTGCCAAACACCTCGCCGAAGTAGTCAAGCTGCACGCTGGCCACGTGCTTCACCAGGCCCAGCAGGTTGGTTCCGGTGGGCGTCATGGGCCGCCGGACGTCGTATTCGTTGAGCCCGTCCAGCTTTGCCAGCAGTTCCTTCCGCCGCTCGGCCAGATAGCGGTGCAGGGTGGCTTTCTCATTCATGGCGGCACCCTATCGCAGGCGAAGCGGCCCCGCGATAGGGCGCCAGCGCCGGAAGCGGCCCCGGAAGTAAAGCGCGGCCGCTAGGCCGCCACGGCCGCGTCGGCCACATCCAGCGCGCGGTCGATCACCGCGAGCGCCTCGCGGAGCAGTTCGTCCGGGATGTTCAACGGCGGTGCCACGTGGATGCGGTTGAAGTTGGCGAACGGCAGCACCCCGCCGGCCTTGATCTCCGCGATCACCGCGTTCATTTCGGGGCTGGACCCGCCGTAGGCCGCCAGCGGCTCGCGGGTTTCCCGATCCTTCACCAGTTCGATCGCCCAGAAGACGCCGGAGCCACGGACGTCCCCCACGCTCGGGTGCTTCTCCTTGAAAGCCTCCAGGGCCGGGCCGATGATTTCCTCGCCCAGGCGGCGGGCGTTCTCCACCAGCCGTTCCTCGCGCATGGTTTCAATGGTGGCGACGGCGGCGGCACAGGCCAGCGGGTGGCCGGAGTAGGTCAGGCCGCCCGGATAGACGCGCTGGCGGAAGGTGTCGAAGATGTCGTCGGACATGACCACGCCGCCCAGCGGAACGTAGCCGGAGTTCACGCCCTTGGCGAAGGTCACCAGGTCCGGGGTGACGCCCCAGCGGTCGAAGGCGAACCATTCGCCGGTGCGGCCGAATCCGGCCATGACCTCGTCCGCGATGTACATGATGCCGTGCTTGCGGGTCAGTTCGCGCACGCCTTGCAGGTAGCCGGCGGGCGGGGCGTAGATTCCGGCGGTGCCGGGCACGGATTCGAGGATCACGGCGGCCACGTTCGCGGCACCCTCCAGGACGATCATGTCCTCGAGGTGCTTGAGTGCGCGTTCGGTTTCCTCTGCCTCGGTGGTGGAGCCGAAGTAAGAGCGGTACAGGTAGGCGGGCAGGAAGTGGACCACGCCGGCGTCGCCCGCGTCGTTCGGAATGCGGCGCGGGTCGCCGGTGACGTTGATCGCCAGGTCCGTGCCGCCGTGGTAGCTGCGGTACGCGGAGAACACCTTGCGGCGGCCGGTGTGCAAGCGCGCCATGCGGATGGCGTGCTCGTTGGCGTCCGCGCCGCCGTTGGTGAAGAACACGTGGTTCAGGCCTTCCGGCGCCAGGCCGGCAATGAGCCGGGCGGCCTCGGAACGGGCGCCGTTGACGTGCTGCGGCGCGATGGTGCAGAGCTTGCCCGCCTGGGCATGGATCGCGGCGACCACGCGCGGGTGCTGGTGCCCGATGTTGGTGTTGACCAGCTGGCTGGACAGGTCGATGAAGCGCCGGCCCTCGCCGTCCCACACCTCGGAGCCGGCGGCCTTGAGGATGGTCATCGGGTTGAGGGTGTCCTGGGCGGACCAGGAGTGGAAGACGTGGGCCCGGTCCAGTTCGTGGGCCCGGCGGCCGGCTTCGATCTCTTCGGCGGTGGGCGGGATGGTTTCCACGCCGGGGAGCGTCTCGATGCTCATGGGTGACACCTTTTCTGTCTGGTGAAGCGGGAGGGAGGACGACGACGGCGGGCGGCGGCCGCCGTCGATCCTTAGGTTCAGGAGTTGGTGGGGAAGCCGAGGTTCAGGCCGCCGTGGCTGGGGTCCAGCCAGCGGGAAGTGACCACCTTGCCGCGGGTGAAGAAGTGCACCCCCTCGCTGCCGTAGGCGTGGGTGTCCCCGAAGAGGGAGTTCTTCCAGCCGCCGAAGGAGTAGTAGGCCATGGGTACGGGGATGGGCACGTTGATGCCCACCATGCCCACGGTGACCTCGTTCTCGAAGCGGCGGGCCGCGCCGCCGTCGTTGGTGAAGATGGCGGTGCCGTTGCCGTAGGGGTTGGAGTTGATCAGTTTCATGCCTTCGTCGAAGCCGTCCACGCGCACCACGGAGAGGACCGGGCCGAAGATCTCGTCCTGGTAGATGCTCATCTCCGGGGTGACGTTGTCGAAGAGGGTGGGGTTGAGGAAGAAGCCTTCGCCCTCCGCGTCCGGGTTGGGCTTGCGGCCGTCGATCACCACAGTGGCGCCGGATTCGATGCCGGCGTCGATGTACCCGGCCACCTTGTCCCGGTGGGCTGCGGTGATGAGCGGGCCCATGTCGCAGCCGCGGGTGCCGTCGCCGATGCGCAGGGTGTGGGTGCGTTCGGCGATCTTGGCCACCAGTTCGTCCGCGATGGAGTCGACGGCGATCAAGGCGGAGATGGCCATGCAGCGTTCACCCGCGGCACCGAAGCCCGCGTTGACGGCGGCGTCGGCGGCCAGGTCCAGGTCCGCGTCCGGCAGCACGAGCATGTGGTTCTTGGCGCCGCCCAGGGCCTGGACGCGCTTGCCGCTGGCGGTGCCGCGCTCGTAGACGTACTTGGCGATGGGGGTGGATCCCACGAACGAGACGCTGGAAACCTCCGGGGAGTCCAGGATGGTGTCCACGGATTCCTTGTCGCCGTGGACCACGTTGAAGACGCCGTCCGGCAGGCCCGCTTCCTTCCACAGGGCGGCCAGCCAGTTGGCGGCGGTGGGGTCCTTCTCGCTGGGCTTGAGGACGATCGTGTTGCCGGCGGCCAGTGCCACGGGGAAGAACCACATGGGCACCATGGCCGGGAAGTTGAAGGGCGAGATGATGGCAGCGACGCCCAGCGGCTGGCGGACGGAGTGCACGTCCACCTTGGTGGAGGCGTTCTCCGTGTAGCCGCCCTTGATCAGGTGCGGGATGCCGCAGGCGAACTCCACCACTTCCTGGCCGCGGGCGATCTCGCCGAGGGCGTCGTCCAGCACCTTGCCATGTTCGGCGGTGATGATGGCGGCGAGCTCGCCCTTGCGGGCGTTCAGCAGCTCACGGAACGCGAAGAGGATCTGGACACGGCGGGCCAGGGAGGTGTCCCGCCAGCCCGGGAAGGCGGCGGCAGCGGCGGCGATGCCTTCCTCGGTGGTGGCCTTGCTGGCCAGGGCGACGCGGGAGGTCACCTTGCCGGTGGCGGGATTGGTGACGTCGGCAAAGCGGCCGCCGTCGCCCGCGGTGGTGGTGCCGTTGATCCAGTGCCCGATGGTCTGCAAGGAGGTGGTCTGCATGGGAGTCCTTTCACGAAGTGTGCTGACTCCATGGTGTGCCCCGGCAATCCCGCGCGCACCTGACATGTTGTACCCAATTCCAAGATCAGATTTACACTGTGTCCATGCCGTCGCCGTCGATGCTTTCGCCCGCCGCCCAGCGCCCGCTGACCGTCCGGGACGCCCTCGCCCTGCCGCCGCTGCTGGCCGGTTCCCCGGAGATCCTCGCCGGCGAGGCGGAGCTCGACCGGCCGGTCCGCTGGGTCCACATCGCCGAGGAAGCGGACACCAGCGCGCTACTGGAAGGCGGCGAACTGGTCCTCACCACCGGGCTCGCCTTCCGCCACTCCCCTGAACTGACCGCCGCGTTCCTGGCGCGTTTCCGCACGGCCGGCGCGGCCGCCGTCGTCGTCGAACTGGTGGACGACGACGGCGCCCCGGACACCGCGGCCATCGACGTTTTGCGCGGGGCAGCGCAGTCCGTGGCAGCGGCGCCGCTGATCCTCCTCACGCGCCGGACCCGCTTTGTCCAGGTCACCGAAGCCGCGCACAAAGCGCTCATGGACCGGCAGGTAATCCGGCTGGAACGGGCACGGCAGGTCCACGAAGTGTTCACCGCACTGGGCCTGGAAAATGCCGCGGAGGCCGACATCGTGCGGACCACCGCGGAACTGCTGGGCAGCCCCGTGGTGTTCGAGGACCCCGCCCACCTGGTGCTCAGCTACGCCGCCGTGCAGGAAAACCCCATCAAGCTGCTGGATGAGTGGGCCGAACGTTCCCGCTTTGTCGGCTACCTCAACCACACCGGTTTCGGGACCGGCGGCGAGCGCTGGCTCCAGACCCCTGTGGGCCTGAAAGGGCAGCGCTGGGGCCGGCTCGTGGCCCCCGCCCTGGCAGCGCCCGCAACGGACACCGGGGATGCCCCTGGCTGGGATTTCGAGGACGCCCTCCAGGTCCTTGAGCGCGCGGGCCAGGCGCTCACCATGGCCCGCATGGCCGGACGGGACCGGCGCGAGCTGCTGTTCCAGGCGCGGGCCGGCCTGGTGCAGGACCTCCGCCAGGCGTCGCCGCCCAGCGAAGCGGAAGCCGTGGCCCGGGCGGGTGCACTGGGCCTGTCCTCCGCGGCCGCGTGTGTTCCCGTCGTTGCGCGGCTGGACGTTGCCGGCCGGGAAGGAGGAACCGATCCTTCGGATGCCACAGCCGTGCAGCTCCGCGAGCGCGCGTTCCTGGATGCCCTGCAGGACTGGTCGCGGCAGGAGCGGCAGTCGATTCTTGCCGCCAGCCTGCGCGCGGGATCCGTGGCCATCCTGCTTCCCCTGGCGGCCTTGGAACTTGAGGATTCCATGCTGCACCGCCTGGCTGCCGGGGCCCGGAGTTCCGGCGTGGGCTGCACCATCGGCGTGGGGAAGGCTGACCGTTCGCTGCTCCGGGCCGCCCGCGGCCTGGACGACGCCGACCAGGTGGCCGAGACCGCCGCCACCCTGGGTTCGCGGAACCGTCCGTTCTACCGCTTCGGGGACGTCCGCCTCCGGGGACTGTTGTCCCTCCTGGGCGGGGATCCCCGGGTGAAATCCTTCGCGCAGGCAGAGCTGGGGCCGCTGCTGGAGCCGCTGGACCGGGAAGGCTTGGAGCTCCTGGCCGCGTACTTGGAGCACGCAGGCAACATGTCCTCCCTGTCACGGGCCCGGAACATCAGCCGCCAGGCCCTGTACGCGCGCATCCGCAGGCTGGAACACCGGCTCGGTTTCCCGCTGGACAACGCCGAATCCAGGACCTCCCTCTCGGTCGCGCTGCTCTGGCACAGCCTGCATCGCAGCTGACAGGCGTACCCTCGGAGCATGGCCAAGCTGATCTACACAGCCATCACGTCTTTGGACGGATACATCGCCGACGCCGAGGGCAACTTCGACTGGAGCGCCCCGGACGAGGAGGTCCATGCCTTCGTCAACGAGCTCGAGCGGCAAGCCGGAACCTACCTGCTCGGCCGCCGCATGTACGAGGTCATGGGGTGGTGGGAGGACCTGGACACCAGCAGCGAGCCCCAGGTCATCAAGGACTACGCGGACATCTGGCACGCGGCGGACAAGATCGTCTATTCCACCTCCCTGACGGAGCCCGTCACCGCGCGGACGCGCCTTGAAAGAACGTTCGACGCCGGTGCCGTCCGGGCATTGAAGGCTTCAGCCGGGCGGGACCTCTCCATCGGCGGGGCCGCCTTGGCGGCGGAAGCCATCAAGGCGGGCCTGGTGGACGAGTTCCGTTTCTTCCTCAGCCCCGTGACGGTGGGGGCCGGCAAGCGGTTCCTGCCGGACGGCGTCGGGCTCAACCTCGAACAGCTGGAAGAGCGCCGCTTCGGCAACGGCGTGGTGTACCTCAGTTACCGGAACCGCTAGGTGCGCACCATCCCGCTCGGCACCAGTCAGAGAGTCATCATTGTTGCGAGCAAGCAGGAAGGCAAGTGGTTCACCATGACCCCCGCGCAAGGAGTGTTGCCTTTCCCCCAAGGCTCAGTGCTTCCCTTTCACCAGTAAGCCCGGCTTCATGTAGGCGCAGCGGCCTGGGATGGTCAGCGAAGATGCGCGGGGCTATCCTCGGGAGATGAACGAACATGCGGTTTCCACCGGCCCCGGCGGATACATGCTGGTGTTCAGCATGAACCGGAAGTGGCTTCGGATTGCGGTGTTGTACGCGGTTGTAGCTGGGGTGGTTATTGCGGCCGTGGCGAGCGCGGCGGAGCCCTTTCGGATCCCGCTGGGAATCGCGTTAGGCGTTCTCGTGATTACCCTCGCCGTCGCATTTGCCGGCAAGCGCTCGTCGGGACAGCAGGCGCGGGAAGTACCGTCAGCAGACACCCACGCGGGCGTGCCGCGGACAGTGCTTCGGAAGTTGCGGGGCAGAAAGCCCGTGGCGGCAGAACTGGCTCTTCTTGCGGAGCTCCACGCCAAAGGCGCACTCTCTGACGAAGAATTCAGCGCCGCCAAGCGTCGCACCCTGGGAGGCTGATCCAGCAGAACCGGCTGCCCTGGAATCCAAGTTGATGTGCCGCGCCTACGTTCGCACCTTGTAGTCGAGGTTCAGTTCGTCGGCGGGCAGGCCGCGGATTCCCCAGTCGTGGCGCGGGGTTTCGATGAGCACGATCTCGAGGTCGTTCGGCTCGATGCCAAGCGTGTCCCGGAACCCGTCGAAGAGGGCACGGTAGAAGCGTTTCTTGGTCGCCACCTCGCGGCCTTCGAAGAGGATGCCTTCGATGATCGTGTAGCTGCTGCTCCGCGAGTCCGGGTAAATGAACGACTCCGGATCCAGGGGAATGAAGCGGTGGAAACGCTTGTCTGCGGGCAAGCCGAGCACGCCCACGGATGCCTGGTGCAGCACGTCCGAAATCTGCTGTTGTTTGCCTGCCAATGATTCCGCGTTGCCGTAGATCTTGAATTGCGCCATGGGATCAGTGTGCCAAAGGGGCCGGGCCCGCCGTTTCGATGGTTCCCTTCACAGTCGATGGTGCCCATCATCGATTCGGAAGGGAACCATCGATTCCAGGCACTACCCCTCCGCGGGAACCGGTGAACCGTAGGCGGCGGCTCGGGGCACCACGGGCACAGCGCCGGTCACGATCGGCACCGCTGCGGTGACCACGGGAACGGCCGCCGTCACTACGGCCGACACTGCCGCGGAGGCTGCTTCGGCGTCGGGCACCCCGGCTTCCGGACCGGCCGGGACAGACTCGTCCGCAGCGGAACCCTGCCGCATCCGGACCAGGGCCACGGCCGAGATCAGGAACCAGGCCACATTGGTCACCACGGACGGCCACGCGCCGTAGTAGGCACCGTTGAGGATGAAGGCCGTGGAGCCGATGAGGTTCGCTATCTGGAAGCGCCGGCCGGCCCGTAGCCAGCCCATGGAAACAGAGAGGTACGAAGCGAGCATCAGCACAGCACCGGTCCATCCGGCGACGTCCAACCACAGTCCCATAAACGAGCCCATTTCCGGCCAAAAACACATGAAAAAACGTCCGAGAACCGAACGCTACGCTCAATGCTCGGGCCTCCCTCCGGCGGCCGTCAAGGGCGCCGGAGGGAGGCCTTTGTCACAGCCTCAGGCGTAGGGCAAAATCAGTTCCGCGTACCGTTTTTTCATGGTCTCCAGCACGGCATTTCCGTCGGCGTCCCAGATTTCCTGGTTGAAGATTTCCACCTCGATATCGCCCGTGTATCCGGCGTCGCGCACCCAGCCGCCGATGGTCGCGAAGTCGATCACGCCGTCGCCCATCATGCCGCGGGACAGCAGGGCGTCAGAGGCGATCGGGAGGTTGAAATCGCATACCTGGTACGAGGCGAGCCGGCTTTCCCGCCCCGCCCGCTGGATCTGCGCCTTCAGCTCCGGATCCCACCACACGTGGAAGGTATCCACGGCCACCCCGACGGCGTCCGCCGGGTAGGGTGCCGCGAGGTCCAGCGCCTGCCCCAGCGTGGAGATCAACGCCCGGTCCGCGGCGTACATCGGGTGCAGCGGTTCCAACACCAAGCGCACGCCGTTCTCAACGGCGAACGGCACCAGTTCCTCCAGGCGGTCCGCCACGCGCTGCCGGGCAGCCACCACGTCCTTCTCGCCGGGGGCGAGGCCGCCGACGACGAGGAACAGTTCCCGCGTCTCCAGCGCCACGGCTTCGCGGACCGCCTCGAAGTTGTCGGCGAGCGCGGCGGCCTGCCCGTCGGCGTCGGGCGCGGTGAGGAAACCGCCGCGGCAGAGCGAAGAGACGCGCAGGCCGGCCTCGCGGATCATCCGCGCGGCCTTGTCCAGCCCGGCCTCGTGCACACGGTCCCGCCACGGACTGATCGCGGGAATCCCGGCGCGGACGCAGCCCTCCACGGCCTCGGCGAGGGTCCACTTCTTGGTGGTGGCGGTGTTGAGGGACAGCCGATCGAAACTCATGCTCCCACCCCGTTCACCCGCAGGAAACCGGCCATGCGGAACTCCGCCAGCGAGGGATCCAACAGCAGCCCTGCCTGGTCCGCCAGTTCGAAGGTGCGGGCCAGGTGGAGCACGGAACGCCCGGAGTGCAGCCCGCCCACCATCTGGAAGCCCGGCTGCTTGCCGTTGAGCCAGGACAGGAACGCGATTCCGGTCTTGTAGTAGAAGGTCGGTGCGCTGAAGATGTGCTTGCCGAGCTCACGGGTGGAGTCCAGGATGGCCCGCGCCTCGGCCGGGTTGCCGGCGTCGTATTTCTGCAGCGCCGCCGAGGCCGCCGGGTAGATGGCAGCGAAGATGCCCAGCAGCGCGTCCGAGTGGTGGGTGCCATCGCCGTCGATCAGTTCCGGGTAGTTGAAATCGTCCCCGGTGTAGAGCCTGACGCCGGCGGGCAGCGCCGCGCGCAGCGCCACCTCGTGCGCGGCGTCCAGGAGCGAGACCTTCACGCCGTCCACCTTGTCCGCATGCTCGCGGATAAGGGAAAGGAACGTCTCCGTGGCCTGCTCAACGTCGTCCGAACCCCAATACCCGGCGAGCACGGGGTCGAACATGGTGCCCAGCCAGTGCAGGATGACCGGCTCGGACACCTCCTGCAGCAAGGTGGAGTAGACGTGCAGGTAGTCCTCGGGGCCGCTTGCCACGCGGGCCAAAGCGCGCGAGGCCATGAGGATCACTTTGGCGCCGGCACCGCTGACCACGGCGATCTGCTCGCGGTACGCCTCGATCACGGCCGCCAGGCCGGCGGCCCCGGACGGCAGGGACCCAAGGTCCAGCTGGTCGGTTCCGGCACCGCAGGCGAGGAGGTCACGGACGGACATGTCCGCCGTCGCCGGCTGTGAGGAACCGGCGACGGCGGCCGCCTCCTTCGCGCTGCGGCGGATCAGCTCCTGCGTGGCGGCCCAGTCCAAGCCCATGCCGCGCTGGGCGGTGTCCATCGCGTCCGCCACGCCGAGGCCGTAAGACCAGAGCTCGTGGCGGTAGGCCAGGGTGTTGTCCCAGTCGAGGGAAGCCGGGGCAGCCGGGGTGTTGTCCGCTGTCGTGAGCGGGATGACGTGGGCGGCAGCGTAGGCGCGGCGCGACGTCAAAGGCGCGGACGGCTTGGCCCAGGACGTCGCGGGGCGGAGGGCGTAAGGGCGCGTGCCGCCGTCGGGGCTCGGGAGAAGGAGGGCCGCCATCAGAGCACGATCTCCGGGATATCGATGGTGCGGCGTTCGGCCGAGGACTGCAGGCCGAGCTCGGCGAGCTGGACGCCGCGGGCGGCGGAGAGCAGGCCGAAACGGTGCTCGCGGCCGGCGACGACGTCCCGCAGGAATTCCTCCCACTGCAGCTTGAAGCCGTTGTCCAGTTCGGCGTTGGCCGGGACGTCCTGCCACTGGTCACGGAAGGATTCGGTGACCGGCAGGTCCGGGTTCCAGACGGGTTTGGGCGTGTGGGCGCGCTGCTGGGCGACGCACTTGTTCAGGCCGGCGACGGCGGAGCCGTGCGTACCGTCCACCTGGAATTCCACCAGTTCGTCGCGGTAGACGCGCACGGCCCAGGAGGAGTTGATCTGGCCGATCACGGGATCGCCGCCCGGGGTCTCGAGTTCGAAGATGCCGTAGGAGGCGTCGTCCGCGGTGGCCTGGTATTCCTTGCCGGTTTCGTCCCAGCGGACCGGGATGTGCGTGGCGGTCTTTGCGTTGACGCTCCGGACCCTGCCGATGATGCCTTCCAGCACGTAGTTCCAGTGGCAGAACATGTCCGTGGTCATGCCGCCGCCGTCTTCCTTGCGGTAGTTCCAGGACGGGCGCTGCGCAGCCTGGATGTCGCCTTCGAAGACCCAGTAGCCGAACTCGCCGCGGATGGAGAGGATGCGGCCGAAGAAACCTTCGTCCACCAGGCGGCGCAACTTCACCAGGCCGGGGAGGTAGAGCTTGTCATGCACGACGCCGGCGGTGACCCCGGCTTCCTTGCCGATCCTCGCCAGCTCCACGGCTTCTTCGAGGGTTTCCGCCGTGGGTTTTTCGGTGAAGATGTGCTTGCCGGCCTGCATGGCCTTTTTGAGGGTCGCGGCACGGAGGCTGGTCATGGAGGCGTCGAAGATGATGTCCACCGAGGGATCGTTGATGACGGCGTCCAGGTCCGTGGTCCATTCGGCCACCTTGTGCTTTTCGGCCAGCTCCCGGATCTTGGCCTCGTTGCGGCCCACCAGGATGGGCTCCACCTGCACCCGGGTGCCGTCCTCCAGGGTGAAGCCGCCGGCGTCGCGGATGGGCAGGATGGAGCGCAGCAGGTGCTGGCGGTAGCCCATGCGGCCGGTGATGCCGTTCATGGCGATCCGGATCGTCTTTGTTTCGAAGCCCATGTGTCCTCCAAGGTCCCGGGCGAGTGCCCGGCCAGTCGTTGTGCGGATTGATGGAAAGCGCATTCCCATTTGCTCCAGTGTGCACGTCGGCATCCACCTTGGCAAGCGCTTTCCAGAACTTTCCCGCAAGCTGCCATAATGGGCGGAGACCGCACAAGGGAAAGGAAATCCGTGGCTGCAAGCACGCTGGCCGAGGTAGCCAAGCTCGCGGGCGTCTCCCCCGCCACCGCTTCCCGGGTGCTCAACGGCTCGGCCCGGACGCCCGGGGCAGGCATCGCCGAACGCGTCCGAAAGGCCGCCGAATCCCTCGGCTACGTACCCAACCTCCAGGCCCAGGCCCTCGCGAAATCCAGCACCGGCCTCATCGGATTGATCGTCCATGACATCGCCGACCCCTACTTCTCGGCCATCGCCCGCGGCGTCCAGGAGGCGGCACACCAGAAGCGGCGCATGGTCCTGTTGGCCACCACGGATGGCACGCCCGCCGGAGAGAAGGAGGCCGCCGCGGCCTTCGCCGCGCGCCGCGCGGACGCGATCGTCATCGCCGGCTCCCGCTCGCACCGGGCCGAAGACGCCGCCGCCAACCAGGACCTCGCCGCCGAGCTCGAACGGTACTGCCGCAACGGCGGCCGGCTCGGCGTCGTCGGGCAGGGAATCATCGGCTTGCCGGAAATTGACGGCTACAGCACGCTGCCCGTCCCCAACGAGGAACTCGCCCGGCAGCTGGCCACGGAACTCGCCGCCGGCCACGATGGCCCGTTCGTGATCGCGGCGGGACCGGACGGCCTGGCCACCTCGGACGAGCGCGTTCGCGGCTTCCAGCGCGGACTGGCGGACGCCGGGCGGCCTGCCGCGGAGGTACTGCACGCAGCCTTCAACCGCGACGGCGGATTCGACGCCGGCTCCCGGCTCGCCGCACGCTTGCGGGCAGAGAGCGCGCGGCCCTGCATTTTTGCGGGGAACGATGTGATGGCGATCGGCGTCGCCGCCGCCCTGCGCGGGGACGGTCTTTCAGTCCCGGAAGACGCCGCTCTGGCCGGCTTCGACGACATTGAATGGCTCCGGGACCTCCAGCCCGAGCTCTCCACGGTGGGCCTGCCGCTGGAGGACATCGGCCGGCAGGTGACGCTCGGCGCGCTCTTGGATTCCGGGGCAGACCCCGACGGCGCCGCCTCCGCCGGGATCAGCGGCACAGTGCGTCTGCGGCGCAGCACGGCGCGGGCATAGTTACTGCTGCATCCGCGGATCCTGGGTCGGGTCGGCGTACATTCCGGGACAGCCGGCGGTAACGGCTTCGGGGCGCAGCTCATAGTGCCAGGGTTCGTTGGCGTAAATCTGGCACAGGCCGTACGCCGCGCCGTGCCGCGACAACCAGGCCGTCGCATCCGCCTTGCCGATATCCACGGCGTTCCCCGACACGTGGCTGGATGTCTCCGGGGTGGCCACCCAGCGCCGGGCTTCCTCCTCGGACCCATAGCGGGCGACGGCGTCGTCGAGCAGCCGCTGCTGTTCCTCCGCGGAGCGCCATCCACTGGTCATCTGGAACTCCACGCCGTCCGCTGCGGCAGCCGCGGCAGCCTCCCGCAGCGCGCCGAGCAAGGCGGCGTCCAAATTCGCGACGGCGGGAGCGCCGTCGTCGAACACTGCGCCGTCGTCGAACACGCCACCGTGGGGCTGCGGGCGGCCCGGCGGGTCAGCTTCCCGCCCCTGGACACCTGGAACCTCGATCACCGGCGAACCGCTGGCCTCCGAGCTCTCGGCCGGTGCAGACATAGACGGCGACGCGAGGGATGCGGCCAAAGGCTGGGCAGCAGCGAGCGCGGCCGCCACCGCTCCCGCGGCGAGGAGCGCGGGTATCCACCTGCGGCGGGGCTTGTGCGTTTGGTGTAAATACGGCATGGAAGCAGTCAAGGCCGTGCCGTGTTGCCAGGGCGTATGCGGATTTCCATACACCCGCGATATGCGCCGACGCCTAGCATGGAGGCACTATGCGCGCATTGATCGTCGAGGACGAACCCCTCATGGCCGAGGCCATCCGCGACGGCCTCCGCCTGGAAGCCATCGCCGCCGATATCGCCGGGGACGGAGACGCCGCCCTCGAGCTGCTGGACGTCAACAGCTACGACGTCGCCATCCTGGACCGCGATATCCCCGGACCTTCCGGAGACGAAGTCGCCCGGCACATCGTGGCCTCGGGAAGCGGCCTGCCGATCCTGATGCTGACCGCCGCGGACCGCCTCGATGACAAAGCGTCCGGCTTCGAACTCGGCGCCGACGACTACCTCACCAAGCCCTTCGAACTGCGCGAGCTCGTCCTCCGACTCCGGGCGCTCGACCGCAGGCGCGCCTACAACAGGCCGCCCGTGCGGGAAATTGCCGGCCTGCGCCTGGACCCGTTCCGCCGCGAGGTGTTCCGCGATGGCAGGTACGTGCCGCTGACCCGGAAACAGTTCGCGGTCCTGGAAGTCCTTGTGGCGGCCGACGGCGGCGTGGTGAGCGCCGAGGAACTGCTCGAGCGGGCATGGGACGACAACGCGGATCCGTTCACCAACGCCGTACGGATCACCGTCTCGGCCTTGCGGAAGCGGCTCGGGGAACCGTGGGTCATCGCCACGGTGCCCGGCGTGGGGTACCGGATCGAGGAGCCGGCGCCATGAACACGCGAGGTACAGCGAGGCCAGGTACAGCGAGGCCGCCCGGCCTGAGCGTCCGCATCAAACTCACGCTCAGCTATGCGGGCTTCCTCATGGTCGCCGGCGTGCTGCTGCTCGCCGTCGTCTGGTTGTTCCTGCTGCGCTACGTCCCGGACTCGTCGGCGCTGGTCGACCTGTACGGCCTCCCTGTCCCAAGCCGCAGCGACCTCGAGAAGGCCTTCGTCCCGCGTGCTGTGTGGGCGATGGTCTTCCTGTTGGTGTTCGGCCTGGCGGGCGGCTGGTTCCTGGCCGGCCGGATGCTTGCGCCCCTGACGAAAATCACGGCAGCCACCCGCCAGGCCGCAGGAGGATCACTCTCGCACAGGATCGGGATGCCAGGCGGGCAGGACGAATTCCGCGAACTGGCCGATGCCTTCGACACGATGCTTGAGCGGCTCGAGGCCCACGTCGGCGAGCAGCGGCGATTCGCCGCCAACGCCTCCCATGAACTGCGCACGCCGTTGGCCATCACGCAGTCCCTCCTGGAGGTGGCCCGCAACGATCCGGACACGGATACCGATGAGCTCATCGCCCGCCTCCATACCGTCAATTCCCGCGCCATCGAGCTCACGGAGGCCTTGCTCCTGCTCAGCCGGGCCGGCCAGCGTTCCTTCACGCCGGAGCGCGTCGACCTGTCGCTCCTCGCGGAGGAAGCCGCCGAAACCCTGCTCCCCCTGGCCGAACAACGCGGCGTCGGGCTCGAGGTCTCAGGCGAGGTGGCCGCCGTCGCCGGCTCCCAGGCACTGCTGCTGCAGATGGTCACGAACCTCACGCACAACGCGATCGTCCACAACCTGCCTGACCACGGTACTGTCCGGATCAGCACGCATGTGGTGCCGGGCGGCGCGGTGCTCGCCGTCGAAAACACCGGCCCGCAGCTCGCCCCGGAGATACTGCCGACTCTCACCGAGCCGTTCCGCCGCGGCAACGAACGGGTCCGGACCGGGCATACGGGAGATGGGCATGCGGGAGCGGGCCTCGGACTGGCAATCGTCAAGAGCATCGTCACCGCCCACCGCGGAACGCTCACGCTCGACGCGCTCCCGGCAGGCGGGCTCCTGGCGACCGTGCGGCTGCCGGCTCCTTAGCCGAGCCAGCCCCGCAGGGTCGCCGCGTCGCGGAGCAGGTTCTCCGGAAGGTCATCGGCCACGAATTCGAGCATCACGTCGAGGTCCCGCTCACTGCCGCGCGCGGTTTCCAGCACTCCCTCCCACAGCGCCGAACGGGCATCGAGCGGCAGCCGCTCGCCGTGCGGCCACCAGGAAAAACAGTGGATGCCCATCAACCGGCCAAGCAGGCTCCGCAGTGCGTCGAGCGCCTCCGTATCGGAAACCCCGACGGCGGGCTGCCAGTAGGTGCCCACGTTCGGCCGGTCCACGCGATCCAAGAGTTCGAGGGTGCCGTCGACGGTGGCGGTCAGGGAGCGGTTGTGGAATTCGAAGGCGAGGTCCACGCCCCGCCCGGCCGCGAGTGCGGCGATCCGCCGGGTGTCTTCGACCACCGCGTCCCAGGTCCCGGCGTCGGCCTCGTGCGGTTCCACGCTGCCCGCCCAGATGCGGACGCGAGGTGCACCCAGTGCGGAGGCCACGTCCAGGACCGGCTCGAACTCCCCGAAGGTACCGGCGCGGTAGTAGGAGCCCAGCGAGAAGATCCGCAGCTGCGCTTCGGCGCAGGCCGCTTTGGCCCGGGCGGCAGCGGCGGCTTCCGGCACGTGGACGTCGCCGCCCCATTCGATGCCGGCCAGCCCGGCGTCCGCCGCAATGGCCACCACCTCGTCAATGCTGCGCGAGCGCAGCGTCACTGAACACAGGCCGGGATTCAATGTCATGCGACCACGCTAATTGGAATGCGCTTTCCAAGCAATCCCGGCCGTCACTGCGCAGGGCTAAGCTATGCGCATGGCCAACAAAACCGCAGAAGAGAAAATCGCCACCATCCAGCAGGGTTACACCCTTGAAGGCGCCACCATCGAACTCGGTGCAGCCATCGTGGACGGTGAAGTCCGCAAGGAAGCACAGGTCCGGCTCCCGCTGTCGATGATGAACCGCCACGGCCTGGTGGCCGGCGCCACCGGTACGGGCAAGACCGTCACGCTGCACATGATGGCGGAGCAACTGTCCACGGCAGGCGTCCCCGTGTTCCTCGCGGACATCAAGGGCGATCTCTCCGGCCTGGCCACCGCGGCCACCGCCAGCGAAAAACTCACGGCCCGCACGGAGAGCCTGGGCCAGCAGTGGTCCGCCAAGAACTTCCCCGTGGAATTCCTGGCCCTCGGCGGAGACGGCAACGGCATTCCCGTCCGCGCCACCGTGACTTCCTTCGGTCCCATCCTGCTGTCCCGCATCATGGAGCTCAACGACACCCAGGAATCCAGCCTGCAGCTGATCTTCCATTTCGCGGACCAGAAGAACCTGGAGCTGATCGACCTCAAGGACCTGCGCGCCGTCATCCAGTTCCTCACCTCGGACGAAGGCAAGTCCGAGCTCGAGCAGCTGGGCGGTCTTTCCAAGGCCACCGCCGGCGTCATCCTGCGTGAACTGGTGGGCCTTGAAGCCCAGGGCCTGGAGAAGTTCTTCGGCGAGCCGGAGTTCGATACCGCAGAACTCCTCCGCACCGCACCGGACGGCCGCGGCGTCATCAGCTGCCTGGAGCTTCCCACGCTGCAGTCCAAGCCCATGCTCTTCTCCACGTTCCTGATGTGGCTGCTCGCGGACCTGTTCGAGGACCTGCCCGAGGCCGGGGACCTGGACAAGCCCAAGCTCGTCTTCTTCCTGGACGAAGCACACCTGCTGTTCAACGGCGCATCCAAGGCGTTCCTGGAGGCCATCACCACCACGGTCCGGCTCATCCGCTCCAAGGGCGTGGGCATCTTCTTCGTCACCCAGACCCCCAAGGACGTGCCCGCCGACGTCCTGGGCCAGCTGGCCAACCGCATCCAGCACGCCCTGCGCGCCTTCACCCCGGAGGACGCCAAGGCCCTGAAGGCCACCGTGTCCACCTTCCCGGTGAGCGACTATGACCTCGAAGAAACCCTCACCTCCGCCGGCATCGGCGAGGCCGTCATCACCGTGATGAACGAAAAAGGCGCGCCCACCCCGGTGGCCCTGACCCGCCTGCGCGCCCCCGAGTCCGTCATGGGCCCCAGCGCCGAGGAACTCGTCCGCAGCACCGTGGGCTCCTCGTCCCTGCTGGTCAAGTACGGCACGGCCGTGGACAACCTCTCTGCCTACGAGAAACTCAACGGCCAGGCCGCGGCCCCCACGGGAGACGCCGCGCCCGGGCAGCCACCGGTACCGGCCAGCAGCGATCCCAACGTCATCGACGCCGAGGCCCGCCGCATCGAAGAGGAAATCCTCGGCCGGCCCAGCAGCCGCCCCGCCCCGCAGGCGCCGCCCGCCGACCTGCCACCGGCACCGGCCCCGGTTCCGCAGGGTTCCGGAGGACAGAACGACGGCGGCGGGCTGGGAGACATTGCCGGGGCCCTGGGCGGCGCGCTCGGCGGCGGCCTGAAGAGCATGGTGCGCTCCATCGGAACCCAGCTCGGCCGCGAGCTGATGCGCGGCATTTTCGGTAATTCTTCGCGCCGGCGGCGCTGAGCGTAGCGCTTCGCCAGCGCCCGACGGCGGCAGACGGCACACGCTGCCCGCCGCCGTCGGGCGCTTCTTTTTCCGTCTTCCGGGAGCCGCGCACGGGGAACGTTTCCCGGGTATCGGCGCCCCGGCAGGTAACGTAAGGGACGTGCAGCTCAGCCAAGCCTTCGTCAAGACCGCAGCCGGATGGCTGCTCGGTCTGATGCTTGCCGTGGCCGCATGCATTGTTGCCATCAACCTGGTGAGCAGCACCGTGGCAAGCCCGCAGCAGCCTGTGCGCGACTATCTGGCGGCCCTCAAAAGGGGCGACGGCGGCGCGGCGCTGGGCCTGCTGAACGCTTCCGTTCCGGGCGGAAATGCCGCGATGCTGGACGGCACGGCGCTGCAGACCGCGGCGTCGAAGATCTCCGATGTCAAGGTCGGCGACCACGAACCACGCGGCGGAAAGCGTGTCATGGTGCCGGTCGACTACACGATCGACGGCAACCAGCTGCACACCGAGTTCCTGCTCGAACGCACAGGCACGGAATGGTTGTTCTTCGGCCACTGGGAATTCGTGCCGTCCTCGCTACCGACCATCGATGTCACCGTGGTGAACGCCAGCGAAGCCAACCTCAACGGCGTTCCGGTGAACCTTCCGGACGGCCGGAACAGCTTCGCGGTCTTCTACCCGGGCCAGTACGAGGCCAGCCTCAGCGAAGAATTCTTCACCGCCATCCCGGTACGCACCTCGGTTACCGGCGACCACTCCAGCCAGACCCCGCTCAACCTGCTGACCCGCACCACGGACACCATGAACGAAGCCGTGGCGGGGAAGATCAAGCAGTACCTGGACAACTGCGCCGCCGAGGCCACCAAGCAGCAGCGGCTGCAACCGGACTGCCCGTTCTACCACGTGACCAACACGCCCATCGAGCCGGGCACCATCAAGTGGCAGGTCACCGAATACCCGAAGATCAGCATCGAACCCTTCGACGGCGGCTGGGAAGTGGCGCCGCTCAACGGCAAGGCGCGCGTGACGGCAAAGCAGATCGATCTGTTCACGGGCCAGGTCAGCACGCTCAATGAGGTGCAGGACTTCAGCTTCACCACCCGCCTCGACATCGGCGAGAACAGCATCACGGTGGTCCCGCAGGTGAGCTACTAAAGCCAAAAGAAAGACAATTTAGCCCCAAGAAAGACAATTTCCAATTCAACAAATTGGTTGTTTGGGCATGACAAACCATGTTTTGCTGTAACAGGGGACAACAGCAGTTCGCAGGAAAGACTTTTCCAGTGAAGGAGTTGTCATGAACATTGAAAGTTTCGACTGGGCGGGCATGGCACAGAAGGTTGCCATCGCCCTGATCATCCTCATACTGACCTGGCTCCTCGCCAAAGTGATCAAGTGGGCCATCTCAAAGCTCGTGGGCCGGTTCAAAGCCCTGCAGCGCCAAGGGAGCGACGGGCAACAGCTGGGGGACTCCCTCGGTAAAGTCGCGGCACTGATCGTCTGGCTCTTCGGCCTCGTGGCCATTCTGCAGGTCTTCGCACTGTCCGCGGTCCTGGCCCCGGTGCAGGACCTGCTCGGCAAGGTCATGGGCTTCATCCCGAACCTCATCGGCGCGGGCATCATCTTCTTCATCGGCTACATGATCGCCAAGATCGTGCGGCAGCTGGTCACCACGGCCCTGGGCACGGTGGACTTCAGCAAGCTCACGGCCAGGTTCAGGCGCGGAGAAACCGCAGAAGGCCACGCCGCAGCCACACCAGGCCAGGCCGTACCGGGCCACGCTGCACCGGGCCAGGCCAGCGCGCAGGAACAGAACGCCAGGATCGTCTCGATCATCGGTAACCTCCTCTTCGCGGTCATCATCATCGTGGTGGGTATCAGCGCCCTGCAGGTGCTGGGCATCGCCGCCATTTCCGATCCCGCGCAGCAGATGCTGACCATGATCATGAATGCGATCCCGCAGATCATCGCGGCGCTGATCCTGCTCGCACTTGGTTATGTGATCGCCAAATTCATCGGCACCATCCTTGAAAGCACCCTGCAGGGCGTCGGTGCCGATTCCCTCGCGCACAAGTGGCGGATCCTGCCCGCAGACCAGAGCGCTTCGAGCATCGTCGCGCTGCTGGTGAAGATCGCCATCATGCTGTTCTTCGGCATCATGGCGGCACGGCAGCTGAACCTGCCGGAAGTCACGGCCATCCTCAACCAGATCCTGGCCTTGGGCGGCAGCGTGCTCTTCGGCGGCCTGATCATCGCGGCCGGCTTCCTGATCGCCAACATCGTGGCTTCGATCCTTGGCCCGGGTACGGCCGGCACCGTGGTCCGCTGGGCCACGATCGCCCTGTTCGTCGCCATGGGCCTGAAGTACATGGGCCTGGCGGATTCCATCATCAACATGGCCTTCGGCGCGGTGGTTATCGGCGGCGCGCTGGCCGCCGCCCTCGCCTTCGGCCTGGGCGGCCGCGAGGCCGCAGCCCGCACCCTGCAGAAGCTGGAGAACAAGCAGCCGCCCGCGGCGCCGACTCCTCCCCCGGCTCCGCCGGTACCGCCGGCCCAGCCCGGCGCCTCGGGTCCCGTCGGATAGCAGGCACAAACAAAAGTGGGCGGTCCGGGAGCATTCCCGGACCGCCCTCTTTTGTGCCTAAAGCGTCAGTCCATGCCGCGCAGGTCCAGCACCAGTTCGCTGTCGCCGTCGGCCTGCAGGACCACGGGGATGCCCCAGTCCTGCTGGTACAGGTGGCAGGCGGCGTGGTCCGGGATCTCGCCGTCCTCGGTCTCGGGGCCGTCGCAGGCCGCGGCGCGGGCGGTGATATGCAGGACGCCCTCGGGCACCTCGGAGGACAGCTCCAGCGTGCGGAGCAGGCCTACGGAGGTCCCGCCGCCGGACACCAGGAGTTCCGGCGGGGTGGAAGAGATCTTCAGCTGCGTGGGATCGCCCCAGCGGTCGTCCAGCTTCTGGCCGGTCGGCGCCGTGAAGCGCACGGTCAGTTCCAGTGTCCCAGGAGCAACCGGGCTCTTGGGCCGCTGCGTCTGCGAGGCGCCCTCGTCCACCTGCTGCGCTTCCTTCGGAATCGGAACCAGGACCAGCTGGTGCTTGTTGGACTCCACCACCACCAGGAGCGGTTCACCGCCGTCGGGATGGACCACGACGACGTCGCTCGGCTCGGCGAGGCCGCGCGCCAGGGTGGACACGGACTTCGCCGCGGGGTCGTAGCGGCGCACCGCGCCGTTGTAGGTGTCCGCGATGGCCACGGAACCGTCGGGCAGGACCGTGACGCCAAGCGGGTGCTGCAGGCGGGCTTCGGCGGCTTCGCCGTCACGGAAGCCGAAGTCGAACAGGCCCTTGCCGATCGCGGATTCCACGGTCACGCCGCCGTCCGAAAGCACCAGGCGGCGAAGGGCCGAGGTTTCGGAGTCGGCAACCCAGATGTCGCCGGCGGCGTCGATGGCCAGGCCGGAGGGCTGGGCGAACCAGGCTTCCTCGGCACGGCCGTCCAGGAGCCCTTCGAGGCCGGAACCGGCCAGGATGGACACCTCACCGGACACGGGATCGAAAGCGAAGATCTGGTGCGTGCCCGCCATGGCGATGACCACGCGCTGCAGCTTGTCGCTCCACACCACGTCCCACGGGGAGGACAGGGAGACCTCTGTGCCGAGGCCCAGGAGGCCCACGTCCACGGCGTCGCCCGCGAAGTCAGCGGGGCCCTCGTGGTGTTCGGAAGCGGCGGAAGCAGCCCATTCCCCGGCGCCAGTATCCGTCACCCGGGCGGGGCCGGCGTCGAGCAACCGCTGGATGCCGTTGCCGGCAACGGTCTGGACGTAGCCGGAGCTCAGGGTCACGCCGCGCAGGCGGTGGTTCACGGTGTCCGCCACAACGGCGTCGTAGCCCAGCTTCCAGGCAAGCTCGGACGGCAGCACGGCCACGCCCTGCGGCTCGTTGAACTGGGCGAGCTCGGCCTGGCCGTCCAGGTAGCCCTTGGTGCCGGAGCCGATCACCCGCTCCACGGTCTCAAGGTCGGGGCGCAGTTCCACCAGGCGGTGGTGGCCGGAGTCGACCACCAGGTAGTTGCCGTTCTCCAGCGCGGTCGCCTTGCCCGGGAAGCGCAGGGTTCCCGACGTCGGCACGGGAGCCACGTAGGGGCCGTCGCCGCGGTGCAGGGTGCCCTTGGTTTCGTGTTCGGCCACGAGTTCCTCGAGGAGCACGGCCAGGCCGCCGGAGTGTCCTTCGCCGGAGAGGTGCGCCACGATGTAGCCCTCGGGGTCGATGACCACCAGGGTGGGCCAGGCACGGGCCGTGTAGGCCTTCCAGGTGGCCAGCTCCGGGTCGTCCAGCACGGGATGGTGGATTTCGTAGCGTTCCACGGCGGCGGCCAGGGCCACGGGATCGGCCTCGTGCTCGAACTTGGGCGAGTGCACGCCCACGGTCACCAGCACGTCCGAGTACTTCTCTTCGAGCGGGCGCAGCTCATCCAACACGTGGAGGCAGTTGATGCAGCAGAAGGTCCAGAAATCCAGCAGCACGATCTTGCCGCGCAGGGCTTCCAGGTCCAGGTCCTTGCCGCCGGTGTTGAGCCAGCCGCGGCCCACCAGTTCGGAGGCCCGGACCCGGTGTTGGGTGCGTACGGATTCGCTCATCAGCGTCCTTCCAGTGTCGTGCCGGGGTCGGCCTGCTTCGCAGCCCTGTGCCCCGGGTGGTTCTGTGCACGTTCGGTCTGTGCAAGTCTGGCATCGCGGTCGGCCAGCCGCGCAAACATGTCGTTGTAAGCGTTCAGCTCGGCGTCGTTATTCCGCTCGGCCGCCCGGTCCTTGCGGCGGGTCTCTCGCTCATCGGAGCGGGACCACATGATCGCGACGCCGATCGCCACCAGGAGCGTCGGAACCTCGCCGATGCCCCACGCCACGGCGCCGCCCAGCTGCTGGTCCGCGATCGCCGAGCCGCCCCACGTGCGGCCAAGGTTGCCGAAGTAGTCCGCGGCCAGCAGCCCGGTGCCGCCCATGATCGACACGCCGAAGAACGCGTGGAAGCCCATGGTGGCCAGGAGCAGCAGGAGGCGCATCGGGTACGGTGCCCGGCGCGGCAGCGGGTCCGTGCCGATCATCGTCAGCACGAAGATGTAGCCGGTGAGCAGGAAGTGCAGGTTCATTAGTTCGTGGCCAACGTGCTCCCGCATGGCCCAGCCGAAAGCATCCGAGTAGTAGAACAGCACGATCGAGCCGGCGAAGTTCGCGGCGGCGAACAGCGGGTGCGTCACCAGCTGCGAGAACTTCGAGTGCACGAACACCAGCAGCCATTCACGCAGGCCGCGGGAGCCGTCCCCGCGGGCGCCTTCACCACGCGACGGCAGCGCACGCAGGGCCAGGGTCACCGGCGCGCCGAGCACCAGGAACAGCGGGGCCACCATGGTGAGGGCCATGTGGTCCACCATGTGCACGGAGAACAGCACCATGCCATACACCGCCAGGGGGCCCGAGGTGATGTACGTCAGGACCACGAGGCCCAGGAGCCACACCACGGTGCGCAGCCACGGCCAGGAGTCGCCGCGTCGGCGCAGCTTGGCCACGCCCAGCAGGTAGGACACGGCGGCGAAGACGGCCACGGTCACCCAGATCCAGTCGAAGCGCCATTCAGTGAGCATGCGCTCCGGCGTCAGTTCCGGCGGCAGCTCGTAACCGGACAGGATGAACGACGGCGACGCGTCCGGCGCGTACGTCGTCGGCTCCGGCGGTGCCGAACGGCCCAGCGCCACGGCGAGTCCCGACGTCGCGCCCATCACGAGCAGCTCGACGAGGATCAGCTGCCACAGCACCCGGCGGGCGGACATGCCGCCGCGGCCGAGCTGCGGGATGACCCACTGCCGGTGCATGAAGCCGATGCCGCCCAGGAGCAGCGTGGCGAAGGCCTTGGCCAGGATCAGCTGCCCGTAGGCGGATCCGGTGAGTTCCTCGAAGGTGGTCACGCGGATGCTGGCGTTGATCACGCCGGAGGCGAAGACCAGGAAGAACGCGAAGCCGGCCAGGCTGGAGAAGCGGCGCAGGGTCTGCTCGGTGAGGTCCTTGCCGGCGGCCTTGCCGCCCAGGATGCCCGAGAGGACAGCCAGCATGATGATGCCGCCCACCCATGAGGAAACACCCACCAGGTGCAGGCCGAGCGAGTTGATGGCGCCGCCGTGGTCGCTGGAACTCGAGGAGTGCCCGATCAGCGCCGTGGGCACCATGCCGCACAACGCCAGGACCAGGGTGCAGGCGAGGCCGGCCAGGGAGCGGACGCCGAAGAGGATGGTGGTCACCACGGCGGCGATGATCGTGACGGCGAGCCAGGCCTTGCCGGTTTCGATGTCGGTCATGAAGTAGACCAGGGAACGCGTGAACTCGGAGTCGCCCGAGACGGACTGCCCCGCGATGTCTGCGTAGCTGAACACCAGGACGGCAACCGAAGAAAGGGTCCAGACGGCACCGGCGGCAGCCGCGACGGACAGCGCGCGGGTGAACAGGGGGTGCTCCGGGGCCTCCTCGCCGTCCTTGCTCCGGTGGCCGGGAAGGTTCCGCGGAAGGATCCCGACGGCGAAGATGAGTCCGCCCACCACGGTCGCCAGGGCGACGTTGTGGATGGCCTTGGCCATGGGCAGTCCCCAGCGCACCAAGGCGCCGGGATCGGACACCTGCCGGGCGCCTGCGGCGCCGGAGAAGAGCAGTGCCCCGGCCAGCGTCAACAGCAAGAGGGCGATGCCGGCCAGCTGCCAGGCAAGCCCGACGCCGTTTGCCGTCCCCGCACCGGCCCCTGCCTTCGGGGTGGGCTGGGGGGCTGTGGCGGAAGTTCTTGCTTGTGGCACCTATCCATTGTCCGCCAAGGCCGCCGGGGCCGCGAATCGGCGCCCTGCCGCAGTAGCGGGCCGTCGGCAAACGCACCGCTTAAACGCAGAAGGCGGCAGGCATGATGCCTGCCGCCTTCAGGGCGTTCGCCGAAGTGTCTTACTTCTTGGCGACAGCGGCCTTCAGCTTGGAGCCGGCGGTCAGCTTGACGCTGTGGCCTGCTGCAATCTGGATGGTCTCGCCGGTCTGCGGGTTGCGGCCGGTGCGTGCAGCGCGGTCGGTGCGCTCGATGGCCAGCCAGCCCGGGATGGTGATCTTCTCGCCGGCGGCGACGGAAGCTTCGAAGACCTCGAAGAGGGCGTCGAGCACGCCGTTCACGGCAGCCTGGCTGGTGCCAGCCTTGCCAGCAACCTCTGCAACCAGTTCGCTACGGTTCTTAGCCATTGTTGTCCTCCTGGACTGTACGTTTCTGGAGCTCCCGCACGGTATGCGCACGAGCCACTGTTCGAAAACTTACCAGCTTGGACCGACACGGCCAGCAAATTCCGCGTGTTTCCGCGCTTTTTTGACCAAATTCACGGGTTTTCGGCCGGTTTCGGGGGTTCCGGCCACCTCCGGGTACCGTGCCCCTGGGCGCATTTGCCTTGATGCCCGACGCCGGATGGCCGGGCAGCTGCTTGTTGGTGGTGTTGTGGGTTAAATGTGGGAGGCCCCCAAACCGTGTGGTTTGGGGGCCTCGACCTAATGGTTGTCCGGCGGTGTCCTACTCTCCCACACCCTCCCGGGTGCAGTACCATCGGCGCTGTGGGTCTTAGCTTCCGGGTTCGGAATGGGACCGGGCGTTTCCCCCACGCTATGACCGCCGTAACCCTTGTACCCGTCCCCGTGTGTGGGGTGGGAAGTCTTTGTGGTTACCAGGTGCTTGCTGGTTCTGTATTTTGTTGTGTTGGTTCCCTGACGGTTTGGTGCCGTGGTGTTGTTGGTTGGGAAC
>NZ_MJLT01000066.1 GCF_001766675.1 Arthrobacter sp. SW1 | reverse complement strand
ACATTGGCGTCACCCTCGACGAAGTGGGAAGCTTCGGCAAGTACCTTGGCGGCTCGCCGTCCAACGTTGCCGTTGCCGCGGCACGCCACGGACGCTCGACGGCGGTGATCACCCGAACCGGCGAGGACCCCTTCGGCGAATACCTCCACCGGGAACTGGCCAAGTTCGGCGTGGACGACCGCTTCGTCAGCGGCGTCGAAGGCCTGCAGACCCCGGCCACCTTCTGCGCAATCCTGCCGGAAGAGCAGAAATTCCCCCTCTATTTCTACGGACGTTTCCCCACGGCGCCGGACCTCCAGATCGCAGCGGATGAACTGGACCTGGACGCCATCCGGGACGCCCGGATCTTCTGGTCCACCGTAACGGGCCTCTGCCAGGAACCCAGCCGCTCGGCCCATATCGCGGCCCATGACGCCCGCCCGCGCTCCGCCCTCAAGGAAGGGCAGCACACCATCCTGGACCTCGATTACCGTCCGATGTTCTGGAACAGCGTCGAGGAGGCCC
>NZ_MJLT01000065.1 GCF_001766675.1 Arthrobacter sp. SW1 | reverse complement strand
ACGAAGCACCCTGCGGAAGACCAGCAAACTCAACGACATAACCGCCAAGCTGCAGACCCTCAAACAGGTACGCACCATTCTCATCCGTAGTCGCCGTCACCGGCTGACCATCAGCACCATTCACCGGAGCACCCTGGCCATCCAACAGATTCACAGTCACACCAGCAAGACCAGGCTCACCAGCATCCTGCACACCATCAGAATCCAGATCCGACCACACACGATCACCAATCGAACCCGGACCAGCAGCAGAGCCGTCCGTAACGGTCAGTGGAGCGGTATCGGTGCCCCCCTCTGCGTCGGTGCCCTTGACGGAGTACTCACCCGGAGCGCTTCCTTCCGGAACGGTCAGCGGAGTAGTGAAACCACCCTCACCGTTGGTCGGAACGTTCTCCACCGGAGCACCCACCGGGTTACCGGCCGGGTCAAGGAGCTGAACAGTCACCGTCGAGTTCGGAGCGAACCCGACACCGGTCACCGTGGTGTCATCACCGGCAGGAACAGTGGACGGATC
>NZ_MJLT01000064.1 GCF_001766675.1 Arthrobacter sp. SW1 | reverse complement strand
ACTCTCCCACACCCTCCCGGGTGCAGTACCATCGGCGCTGTGGGTCTTAGCTTCCGGGTTCGGAATGGGACCGGGCGTTTCCCCCACGCTATGACCGCCGTAACCCTTGTACCCGTCCCCGTGTGTGGGGTGGGAAGTCTTTGTGGTTACCAGGTGCTTGCTGGTTCTGTATTTTGTTGTGTTGGTTCCCTGACGGTTTGGTGCCGTGGTGTTGTTGGTTGGGAACCACATAGTGGACGCGGAGCATTTGATCGTTCACCACTTTTTGGGGGTGGTGTGTGGTGTAAGTTGTTGGCCTATTAGTACCGGTCGGCTTCGACAGTCGTTGGTCCTGTCTTCCACGTCCGGCCTATCAACCCAGTGGTCTGGCTGGGGGCCTTCAACACCCGAGGGTGTTTGGAAATCTCATCTTGAAGCGAGCTTCCCGCTTAGATGCTTTCAGCGGTTATCCCATCCGAACGTAGCTAATCAGCGGTGCACTTGGCAGTACAACTGACACACCAGAGGTTCGTCCG
>NZ_MJLT01000063.1 GCF_001766675.1 Arthrobacter sp. SW1 | reverse complement strand
CGCACCCTGAACCTGGGTGTCGGCATGGTGGCCATCGTGTCCCCGTCCGTTGCGGATGCCGCCGTGGCACGCCTCAACGAACGCGGCCTGCCGTCCTGGATCATGGGTACCGTGTCCGCGGACTCTGATTCGATCGACAAGAGCGGCCCGGACTACGTCCAGGGTGCCAAGGGCGTCGACGGCGGCGCGGTCCGTTTGGTGAACGCCTACGCCTAGGCGAACGCCGGCTTTCTAGTCCACTCCCCCGCAACGCGGGGTCAGTTACGGCCCATGTTTGGTATCAACATGGGCCGTAACTGACCCCGCGCTGCTGTTTTTGGAAGTAGCCCTGTGGATAACTGATTTTCGGCCTCCGTTTCCGGGCAGACTTACCGCATGGTCCGCCTCAGCCCCCTGCCGGAAGACCTCACCCGGCGTCCGTTCACTGTCCACGAGTCGCGCGCCTTGGGTGTGCCGCCGAAGCGGTTGAGGGCCAGGGATGTGTCCGACGGCGGCCGACTGATCCATCTGCCCGCCGGCCGGGAGTTTGCACTCGCCGAACGTGCACG
>NZ_MJLT01000062.1 GCF_001766675.1 Arthrobacter sp. SW1 | reverse complement strand
AGGGCGGCGCCGGGGCTCAGCCTGCCTGCGCCACGTACTTTTCCATCGTCTCCAACTGGAAGCGGGCCACGTCCGCGGCGCTCTCGTCTTCCGCGAAGACCGAGGAGCACATCACGGTGTCCGGGGAGTCCAGGAAGCCGATCTCCTTGAGGCCGCCGAAGAACTCGTCCCAGTTGACCTCGCCGTCGCCGATCTTCAAGTGCTGGTGAACGCGCACCGCGTTGCCCGGCGGGTTGGTGATGTAGCGCAGGCCGTGGGAGGCGTGGTGGTTGAGGGTGTCGGACACGTGGACCACGCGCAGCCGGTCCCCTGCCGCGCGCATGATGTCCAGCGGCGCATCCTTCATGTGGAAGGTGTGCGAAGCCACGTACACCATGCCGACGTTCGGGGAGTTCAGGCCACGGATCACGCGCCAGGCGGCCAGGCCTTCCTCCACGAAGTCGTCCGGGTGCGGGTCGATGGCCACGTGCACGCCCTCGCGTTCGAAGACCGGCAGGAGCTCCTCCATGGACTTGTAGAAGCAGGCTTCGGACTCTTCCGGGAGCTCCGGGCGGCCGGAGAACTC
>NZ_MJLT01000061.1 GCF_001766675.1 Arthrobacter sp. SW1 | reverse complement strand
GGCTCCGCGCGCCCTGGACGAGGCGTACTCCGACGCCCTCTGGGACGAGCTGATCAAGCGCGCCGCCATTCTCTACCGCGGCGTGGACCTCGGCATTGTGCTGGTCCGTCCCACCGGCCCGCGCCATGTGGCCAAGCGTGCGCCCGTTTCCGTCGCGATCGTCGGCGAGCCGGGCGAACTGCTGATGCACGCCCACGGCCGCACCCGGCACGCGCTGGTCACCTTCGAAGGCCAGCCGGACGCCGTCGCGCTCCTGCAGTCCGCCGAGGTCGGCCTCTAGCCTTCCAGCCTTAACGACGACGGCGGGCCACCGGTTTTCCGGTGGCCCGCCGTCGTTTAAGGCGTCTCAGCGGACTTCGAAGCCCGCCTCGCGGATCGCGGTCTTGACCTGCGCGATCATGTCGTCCGGTCCGAAGTGGAAGACGGAGGCGGCCAGGACGGCGTCGGCTCCTGCTTCAACGGCGGGCGGGAAGTGCGCGGGTTCGCCGGCGCCGCCGGAGGCAATGATCGGGATGTTCACCGCGGCACGGACGAGCCGGATCAGCTCCAGGTCGAAGCCGTCCTTGGTGCCGTCG
>NZ_MJLT01000060.1 GCF_001766675.1 Arthrobacter sp. SW1 | reverse complement strand
GGGCCTCCTCGACGCTGTTCCAGAACATCGGACGGTAATCGAGGTCCAGGATGGTGTGCTGCCCTTCCTTGAGGGCGGAGCGCGGGCGGGCGTCATGGGCCGCGATATGGGCCGAGCGGCTGGGTTCCTGGCAGAGGCCCGTTACGGTGGACCAGAAGATCCGGGCGTCCCGGATGGCGTCCAGGTCCAGTTCATCCGCTGCGATCTGGAGGTCCGGCGCCGTGGGGAAACGTCCGTAGAAATAGAGGCCATCTGCATGATCTGCTTGGCGGTCTCTTCATTGCTGAGCAGGTACTTCTTGTCCTCTTCGGACAGGCTCTTCCACCACTCCGCCTGCTCTTCCGGCAGGATTGCGCAGAAGGTGGCCGGGGTCTGCAGGCCTTCGACGCCGCTGACGAAGCGGTCGTCCACGCCGAACTTGGCCAGTTCCCGGTGGAGGTATTCGCCGAAGGGGTCCTCGCCGGTTCGGGTGATCACCGCCGTCGAGCGTCCGTGGCGTGCCGCGGCAACGGCAACGTTGGACGGCGAGCCGCCAAGGTACTTGCCGAAGCTTCCCACTTCGTCGAGGGTGACGCCAATGT
>NZ_MJLT01000059.1 GCF_001766675.1 Arthrobacter sp. SW1 | reverse complement strand
CTACGTCGAAAACGGGCCCGAGGACTGGACCTTCGGCTTCGGGTCTTCCTGGGCTACGTCCGGCGAACTCAAGGTGCCGGCTGCGTCCTAAGGAAGCCTCGCAAAATGTGCGGACAAACCTTTGAGGTGCCGGCTGCGTCCTAAGGAAGCCTCGCAAAATGTGCGGACAAACCTTTGACAGGACATTAAAAACGCAGGAAAGCCGGGAGGCAACGATCGCGCCGGCGGCGTTGGCGTAATCGAGGACAATCGCCCGCTCCGAGGCCGTTGAGCGTCTGCACCGGAACCGGGGCGGAGACCACGCGTTCGGTCCGTGTCTTGGCCATGACGCCTTCGGGGCCGAGCTTGACGACGGCGATCTGCACGCCGGCGTCCAGCAGGCGGTCAGCCTGTTCGTCCGGAGTCCCGGTGCCGACGGCGACCGCGCACTCTTCGTCGTTGCCGATTGCGACAGTGACGTGCGGGAGCACGCGGGCCACCTGCTCGCGGGCCTCCTCGACGCTGTTCCAGAACATCGGACGGTAATCGAGGTCCAGGATGGTGTGCTGCCCACGCTGTTCCAGAACATCGGACGGTAATCGAGGTCCAGGATGGTGTGCTGCCC
>NZ_MJLT01000058.1 GCF_001766675.1 Arthrobacter sp. SW1 | reverse complement strand
CTGCTCTTCCGGCAGGATTGCGCAGAAGGTGGCCGGGGTCTGCAGGCCTTCGACGCCGCTGACGAAGCGGTCGTCCACGCCGAACTTGGCCAGTTCCCGGTGGAGGTATTCGCCGAAGGGGTCCTCGCCGGTTCGGGTGATCACCGCCGTCGAGCGTCCGTGGCGTGCCGCGGCAACGGCAACGTTGGACGGCGAGCCGCCAAGGTACTTGCCGAAGCTTCCCACTTCGTCGAGGGTGACGCCAATGTCGTTCGGGTAGATGTCGACGCTGATGCGTCCCATCGTCAGTAGCTCGAAGCTCACGTCTTCCGCCTTCCTTTCATTCCGGTTCCGGTTCAACCCGGTTTCCCGGCGCGGACCGCGGCCGTTGTGATGCCGGCCACAGCTAAACTTTCCTACGTTTTTAATGTCCTGTCAAAGGTTTGTCCGCACATTTTGCGAGGCTTCCTTAGGACGCAGCCGGCACCTTGAGTTCGCCGGTCAGGTATTGGGCGCGCCCGAAGCCGAAGGTCCAGTCCTCGGGCCCGTTTTCGACGTAGCCCAGGAAGACGTCCTCGCCGCCAACACCCGCCTCCGCCAGCGCCTCATTGATGCGGGCATAGAGCGCCTTC
>NZ_MJLT01000057.1 GCF_001766675.1 Arthrobacter sp. SW1 | reverse complement strand
TAGGTGCCCAGTGACGTGCCCGAATGCAGGCCATCGGAGGAGAGTGCGGCCATCAGGTGGGCATCGGTCACCCGGGCCATCATCGCGGCGGGCTCATCTGCGACGGCGCCGGATTGCGAGCGTACCGCAGGCCAGAACCGTGCACGCGCGGCCTCCACTGTTTCCTGCGCGCCAACCCAGTACAGGGTGCGGGGTGAAGAGCACGCCTGCTGGCCGAACCAGAGAACATCGTTAACGAACCGGTGGGCAAGCTGCTGCAGGTCTGCGTCGCTGCTCTGCAGTACATGCGCGGCATCGATGGCTGCCACACCGAATCGATCCGGGAAGGCGAGTTCAACAGCCAGCGGCGCCAGCGGCAAGGAACGGATCTTGGCGACCGTTGCGTCGCCGCCCCAGATGATCCGCGCATGGCAGCTGCGGGAGATCAACGTAGTCACCGCGTCATCATGCGGATAGGTCAGCAGCACGCTTCGCTGCAGGACGTCGGCATGCAGCCCTTCCTCGCGCATGGCGTGCAGGATCGAGACCAGTGCCTCGCGTTGGGGACTGTGCTTCTGCGACAGGCGGGCTACGTTGCGATTGCCGGCCAGCACGGACATCAGCCAGGCATAGGCGAACAGCACATCGAC
>NZ_MJLT01000056.1 GCF_001766675.1 Arthrobacter sp. SW1 | reverse complement strand
GACCGCACTGGCTGCCATGCCCGCAGCTACGAACGTGAGGCCGACGCCGAAGACCACCCAGCCTGCCGTGCCGGCTCCGCCCCACAGGGCCCAGGCCAGCAGGCTCGCCCCGACCAGGATGCTGCCGGGCAGCACAGGAATGACAGTGCCAGCAACACCCACGGCAATGGCCAGGCCGCACAGGATCGTGACGATGGTTTCCCCGCTCATGTCCGCCAGTCTATTGGGCGGCAAACCAGCAACGCGGGGTCAGTTACGGCCCATCCGGGTGCCAAACATGGGCCGTAACTGACCCCGCGTTGGGGTGTGGCGAGGATTTACTCGGCGCAACGCGGGCGTCGAGCGGGCTCGGCACGATGTAGCCGGCGGAGAGGTCTTCCTCGGCAAGCTCGGCGATGGCACGCGCCGCGGCAATCTTCATGTCCGGCGTGATCCGGCGGGCGCCGGCGTCGAGCGCTCCGCGGAAGATGCCCGGGAAGGCGAGCACGTTGTTGATCTGGTTCGGGAAGTCGCTGCGGCCGGTGGCGACGACGGCGGCGTACTTCGCCGCGACTTCCGGCAGCACCTCGGGGTCCGGGTTGGACAGCGCGAAGACGATCGAGTCTTCGGCCATCAGCTTGAGGTGCTCTTCGTCCAGCTTCGAGGAGGACACGCCAACGAAGACGTCGGCGCCCCGGAGTGCCTCGCCCGGGCCGCCGCTGATGCCGCGCGGGTTGGTGCGTTCGGCCATGCGGGCCTTCTTGCTGGCCGGGTCCGCCGCGATGTCCGCGCGGGCGCTGTTGATGGCGCCCTTCGAGTCGAGCAGGATGACGTCCTCCACGCCCGCGGTCAGCAGGAGATCGGCGACGGCGATGCCTGCGGCTCCGGCGCCGGAGACCACCACCTTCAGGCCGCTGAGTTCGCGCTTGGTCACCTTCGCGGCGTTCGTGAGGGCGGCAAGGACGACGACGGCGGTGCCGTGCTGGTCGTCGTGCATCACGGGGCAGTCGAGGGCTTCGATGAGGCGTTCTTCGAGTTCGAAGCAGCGCGGAGCCGAGATGTCTTCGAGGTTCACGGCGCCGAAGCTCGGCCGGAGCCGCACCAGGGTTTCAATGATCTCCTCCACATCCGTGGTGTTGAGGACCAGTGGGATGGAGTCGAGGTCGCCGAAGGACTTGAAGAGGGCGGACTTGCCCTCCATGACGGGGAGGGAAGCGCTGGGGCCGATGTTGCCGAGGCCGAGGACGGCGGTGCCGTCGCTGACGACCACCACGAGGCGTTCGGCCCAGGTGTGGGTGCGGGCGAGTTCGGGCTTGGCGTGGATGGCGCGGCTCACCTGGGCCACACCCGGGGTGTAGGCGATGGAGAGATCGCGCTTGTCATTCAGGGGAACGGTGCTGGACACCGATAGCTTGCCGCCCTCGTGGGCCGCGAAAATTTCCTCTTCGCTCAGGACGAGCGCTTCTTCATTGCCGGTACCGATGGTTTCCGTGGACACGTCGTTGTTCTCCTCAGGCTAGCGGTGGGCCCGCCGGACGGGACGTCCTAGTCCGGGCCTTACACAAAAGGGGGGCATGTGAGGAGCCTTGGAACGGGCCAAGGGTGGTGGCCCGGCTGCTTCTCCTGCAGTATGGGCCGCTGGCCGCTTCGGTTCTGCCATGGTAGGCAAGCCGGAAAGCGCTTTTTGTCCGGGCGCAGGGCCGAAGCAGTGGTGAAACGTTTTCTCAGCCAATTTGGTGACCCTGATCACGCAAAAACGCGCCAAAATTGCGCCGCTGGTCTAGGCCAGTTACTTCGTTTGCGGCGGTTCGCCCAGCAGGGCGCAAGCGTTCTTGAGGTCCTTCTCGGCGTCGAAGAGCGACAGCCGGCGGCAACCGACCAACTGGACCAGACCACTTACGGTATGCAGCAGGATCCGGGCGCGTCCGGCGTCGTTGTTGACTGCCACCACCACGGATTCGGCGAGCGCGTCGATCTCGCGCAACAGCTCCGGGATGTCCCCGTCCCAGCTGTCCGAACTGCGGGTCAGGCAGTGTTCGACGGCGGGTTGCATCACCCGCAGGTGGAAGATCTCCATGAGCAGGCCGGTCAGCCCGTGCCGGCCACCGCGCTGCGGCACCACGTCATCTGCGAGGCGTGCCGACTTCGCCTGCCCGCCGCCCAGCTCACGCAGCTGCTGCCGGTAGACGGCAAGCATGAGGTGCGCTGTGGAGGGGAAGTAGCGGTAGAGGGTGCCGAGTGGAACGTGGGCGCGGGTCGCGACGTCGGAGAGGCTGACGGTGTCGAACTGCCGCTGGGTGAAGCCCGCCGCGGTCTTCAGGATCCGGGCATAGCGCAGCTGCTGCCTTGGCGTGGTGGGGGCAGCTGCCATCCGCGGCAGTCCCGCTGCAAGGTCCAGCGAATACGGTTCCAGGTAATTCTCTTCGGGCATGTCCGGCGATCTGTGAGCACTGATCCGTGGGGCGCTTCGGGCGGCGTCCAGGGTGACGTGAAGATTTTACGGCAGGAACGTGGGAGTTGTCTGGGAGCGGAATCCCCTACGCCACGCTCTTGATCTTCACCACGAACACCGCGCCGAGGAGCCCGATCACCGCCGCTGCCACATAGAGGGACACATACCCGCCCCAGTAGGTGACGAACGGGAACGCGATGAGCGGCGCCACCACCTGCGGCAGCGAGTTGGCCACGTTAATGACGCCGAGGTCCCGGCCACGGTCCAGCGCGGTGGGCAGCACCTGGGTGATGAGCGCGAAGTCCACGGCCAGGTACGCCCCGAAGCCGATGCCCAGCACCAGGGCGCCGGTGATCGCGCCGGCCCAGGTGGGGGCGAAGCCAAGGATCAGGCTGGCCAGCGCAATCACGCCCGAGGACACAATGACCAGCGGTTTCCGCCGGCCCATGCGGTCGCTCAGGGCGCCGCCGATCACGCTGGTGACGATCACCATCACCGCATAGAGGCCCGTGAGGATCAGCACGCCGAACTCCGGCGCGATGCCCTGCGTCTCCTGCAGGTGCACGGCGTCCTTAAGGAAGAACAGCAGGTACAGGGTGACCATGTGGTTGCCGATGTTCACCAGCAGCCGGGTCAGCCAAGCCCACGCGAAATCGGGGTACTTCACCGGCGACACCCAGAAGCCCTTCGCGAAGGCGGCCAGGCTGAACGGCGGGCGGGCGGCGGCAGCCAGCGGGGCGTCGTCGCTCTTGAACAGATAAAGGACGACGCCGGCCACCAGCGCCGCGGCGCACACCAGGTATCCGGCGGCGAAGTTCCCCGCGACCGCCGAGGCGATCACCGCACCGATCAGGATGCCGACCGTCTGGCCCATGGCCGCAAGGCCACCTACTGTGCCGCGCTGCACCACCGGCACCCGGTCCGGAATGGCGGCGGTCACCGCGGCGTAGGCGCCGTTGCAGCCGGCCTGGACCAGGCACCACAGGATGGTCATGACGGCGACGTTCGGCGCACCGGCCAGGCCCACCAGTGCGGCGGCGCCGAGGATGGCCCCGAGCAGCACCCACGGCACGCGACGCCCGTAGCGGGACGCCGTGCGGTCGCTGAACGCGCCGAACAAGGGGTTGGCCACGAGCGACACGGCGGCGCCGCAGCCCGTGACCAACGCCAGGATCGCTTCCTTCTGGCCTTCGTCGAAGTGGATGGCCTGCTGTCCGAGCAGCACCTGGATGGGGCCGAAGAACGCGGCATTGATGCCCAGGTTGACCAGCACGACGCCGGTGATCCACAGCGGGCGGACACGCTCCACCGGCTCGGCGAGTGCCGTCGTCGTGCTCTGGCTCATGTGGTGCTCCCCCTGGCGAGTAATGGTGATGATTCAGCTTATTCCTTGGCGTGGCGTTCGGGGTGGCGGGGTTAAGGTGGCAAACAACAGAGCAAGGAGAGTCAATGATGAACGAGCAGCTGAGCACCGCCGACCTCTACGACGAGCGCGGCGACGAACTCGCATCCATCGCACTGCAGTTCCAGGACCTGGGCGGTCACAGCCACTTCAGCGGTCCGGTGCGCACGGTGAAGTGCTTCGAGGACAACGCCCTGGTGAAAACCGTCCTCGGCACCCCCGGCGAAGGCGCCGTGCTGGTGATCGACGGCAACGGCTCGCTGCGCACGGCCCTCATGGGGGACATGATCGCCGAAAGCGCCGTGCAGAACGGCTGGGCCGGCGTCGTCATCAATGGCGCCATCCGGGACCGCCTGGCGCTGGCGAAACTGCCCTTCGGCGTGAAGGCCCTGGGCAGCAACCCGAAGAAGAGCAGCAAGACCGGCCGCGGCGAAGTGGATGTCCCCGTGGTGATCGACGGCGTGCACATCGAACCGGGGAACATGATCTACTGCGATCCGGACGGCATCCTCGTGGAACCGTAGGGCCCGCAAGGTCTCCGGCCTTCCAGGGAATACAGCGTGAATTAGGATAGTTACTGAAAGCAACTATCCGTTCGCTTATCCAGCCACGCCTTCCCTTGGAGGACCGATGCCCACATCCACCCCCGTCCGGGCACCCGGCGAAGTCCTGACCCACCGGCAGACCCTGACCGTCATGGTGGGCCTCATGCTCGGCATGTTCCTGTCTTCGCTGGACCAGACCATCGTGTCGACGTCGATCTACACCATCGCCAACGACCTCGACGGCCTCTCCCTGCAGGCCTGGGCCACCACGGCCTACCTCATCACATCCACGGTGAGCACCCCGCTGTACGGCAAGCTCAGCGACATCTTCGGCCGCCGCCCGCTGTACCTGCTGGCCATCCTGATCTTCCTTGCCGGTTCGCTCTACGCGGGCTCGGTGCACTCCATGACGGAACTCGCCGTTGCGCGCGGCATCCAGGGCATGGGCGCCGGCGGGCTGCTGGCCCTCGCCCTGACCATCATCGGCGACATCGTGGCACTCAAGGACCGCGCCAAGTACCAGGGCTACTTCATGTCCGTCTTCGGTATTTCCTCGGTGCTCGGCCCGGTGATCGGCGGCGCCTTCGCCGGCTCGGCAAACATCCTGGGCTTCGACGGCTGGCGCTGGGTCTTCTTCATCAACCTGCCGATCGGCCTGGCGGCACTGGTGGTGGTCTTCATGTACCTGCACCTGCCCGCCCGCCATGTGAAGCAGAAGATCGACTACTGGGGCGCGGCTGCCATCACCCTGGCAATCGTTCCGCTGCTGCTCGTGGCCGAACAGGGCCGCAGCTGGGGCTGGACCTCCGGCGCGTCCTGGCTGTGCTACGGCCTCGGCGCCATCGGCATCGTCGCCTTCCTCCTGGCCGAGCGTCACGCCGGGGACTACGCGCTGATTCCGCTGCGGCTGTTCCGCAACGCCACCTTCGGCTTGTCCTCGCTGCTGAACTTCATCATCGGGATCGGCATGTTCGGGGCCATCGCGATGCTCCCGATGTACCTGCAGCTGGTCAAGGGCCTCACTCCCACCGAGGCGGGCCTGATGATGATCACCTTCACGGTGGGCATCCTGGCCGGTTCCATTACCGCCGGACGCACCATCTCGGCGTCGGGCACCTACCGGATCTTCCCGATCCTCGGCACCGGCGTCCTCACGGCGGCCGCCGTCGTCATGGGGGTCTCGCTGGGCGTGGACACCGGGCTCTGGGTTCCCGGCCTGATCGCCGTGTTCTTCGGCATGGGCTTGGGCTTCTGCATGCAGCCGCTCACCTTGGCCATGCAGGTTTCGGTTCCGCCGAAGGACATGGGCGTGGGAACGTCGACGGCGGCCTTCTTCCGTTCCATGGGTGGCGCCGTGGGCACCGCGGTGTTCATCTCGATGCTGTTCAGCCAGGCCGCGGACCGGATCGGCGAGCGCATGAAGGAGGCGGCGTCGAGCGCGGACTACCAGGCGGTGCTGCGTGATCCTGCCGTGGCCGGGGACCCCGCCAACGCCAAGCTGTTCGACTTCTTCAAGAACGGCGCCTCGAACGAATCGCTCAATGACACCAGCTGGCTGCACTCGGCCAACCCGGTGCTGACGCGGCCGATCACCGAGGGTTTCGCCCAGGCGATCGACGCCGTCATGCTCACCGCAGCGGGGCTCACCCTGTTGGCATTCCTGATCAGCTTCGCCCTTCCCAACAAGAAGCTGACGGACCCGAAGGCTGCTCCGAAGGAGACGGACGCCGAGGCCGCAGCGGCCCACTGACGCTCCGTCACGGAAGGGCTCGCAAAGGACCCGCAACAGACCGCAACGGGGGCAAGCGTTGACGCGCTTGCCCCCGTTTTTCATGCCCGCGTGGCACCAAGGTGCGCAGAGTCACATGCCTTCAACTCTTTAACACAATGGAAATCAAGCGCTGTGGCGTGCCACACTGTTTACCGCGAGTGCACCGGCGCCTCCATTGGAGTTCAGCAGCCGACGATAGCCGCGCCACCCAAGCCACCCAGTCCTCAAGGGAGAGCCATGTCCATTTCCAGTTCCGGCAAACAACCGGGAGTCCACCGCAAGGTCATTGGCCTCGCCGTCGCGGGCGCAGTGGGCGGCTTCCTGTTCGGCTTCGATTCCTCGGTGGTCAACGGTGCCGTGGACGCCATGAAGGACGAGTTCGCCCTGAGCGAGGCCGTGACGGGCTTCGCCGTGGCCATCGCCCTGGTCGGTTGCGCAGCCGGCGCCTACCTCGCCGGCAAGGTGGCCGACCGCCACGGCCGCATTCCCGCAATGAAGCTCGGCGCCCTGCTGTTCCTGGTCAGCTCCGTGGGCACGGGCCTGGCGTTCGGCGTCTGGGACCTGATCTTCTGGCGCCTGGTGGGCGGCCTGGGCATCGGCCTGGCGTCGGTGATCGCACCCGCGTACATTTCCGAGATCTCACCGCGGCAGATCCGCGGCCGCCTCGCTTCCCTGCAGCAGCTGGCCATCACCAGCGGCATCTTCGCAGCCCTGCTGTCGGATGCCCTGCTGGCCACGTCCGCAGGCGGCGCGCACCACGATTTCTGGCTGGGCCTGGAAGCCTGGCGCTGGATGTTCATCGCCTGCGCCCTCCCGGCGGCCGTGTACGGCGTGATCGCCTACACCCTGCCCGAATCCCCGCACTTCCTGGTCCTCAACGGCAAGGAAGACGCCGCACGCAAGACCTTCGACGCCCTCATGCCCGGTGACGACACCGAACGGCACATCCGGGAAATCCGCGAATCCATCCAGCAGGACCAGCTCTCCGCGCGGAAGGGTTCGCTGCGCGGCAAGGCATTCGGCCTGCAGCCCGTGGTGTGGATCGGCATCATCCTGTCCGTGCTCCAGCAGTTCGTGGGCATCAACGTGATCTTCTACTACTCCACCACCCTTTGGAAGGCGGTCGGCTTCCAGGAGAAGGACTCGCTCACCATCTCCGTGGCAACCTCCATCACCAACATCCTGGTGACCCTGGTGGCCATCGCCCTGGTGGACCGGATCGGCCGCCGTCCCATTCTGCTGGCCGGATCCATCGGCATGGCGGCGTCCCTGGGCGCCATGGCCGTGGCGTTTTCCACGGCCACCGGCAGCGGCGCGGACATCTCGCTTCCGGGCGCCTGGGGCCCGGTGGCCCTGGTGGCGGCGAACCTTTTCGTGGTCAGCTTCGGCGTGTCCTGGGGTCCGCTGGTGTGGGTGCTGCTCGGCGAGATCTTCCCGTCCCGTATCCGTGGCCGCGCGCTCGGCCTTGCCGCCGCGGCACAGTGGGTGGCGAACTTCGCCATCACCCTGAGCTTCCCCGTCATGGCGGCCGGTTCGCTGCCGCTCACCTACGGCATGTACGCCCTTTTCGCGGCGGCGTCCTTCTTCTTCGTCATGTTCAAGGTGCCCGAGACCAACGGCATGTCCCTGGAGCAGGCCGAAACCCTGTTCGTTCCCAAAGGCGCCAAGGTGGAACCGCTCGAGACCAAGTAGCCGGGCTACACCAGGTGCGGTTCGTGGGCTGCCAGGAATTTCCGGCCGCCCACGGCCACGGCGATCGCCAGGAGCAGCGCCACGGCACCGGCGAAGAACGGCAGCTGCGGCCCGAAGTGTTCGCCCAGCTGGGCGGCGGCGAACGGTGCCAAGGCGCCGCCCATCCAGCGCACGAAGTTGTAGCCGGCAGAGGCCACCGGCCGCGGCGAATCCGAGACCTCCATGGCCAGCTCGGTGTAGAGGGTGTTATTGATGCCCAGCAGCGCGCCGGCCACGATCACCAGTGCGACGACGGCCGTCACCGAGTGCCCCGCGGCCAGTCCTAGCCCCACAAGGTCCAGCATGAGGGCTGCCAGCGTGCCGACCAGGACGTTGTTCGTACCGAAACGGCGCTGCAGGATGGGCGCCACGAATACCGAGAACACGGCCACGGCCACGCCCCAGCCGAAGAACACCGCACCGATTCCGTAGGCATCCATGCCCAGGATGAACGGGGTGAAGGCCAGGATGGTGAAGAAACCGTAGTTGTAGAAGAGCGCGCTGGCCGCCGTGGTCCGCAGGCCCTTGTGGCCCAATGCGAGCAGCGGGTCACGCAGGCGGGCCTTCTTCGCCGGGGCGGGCGTCTTGGGCAGCAGCACCATGAGGGCGATGAACGCCACCGCCATGAGGACGGCGGTGCCGAAGAACGGGGCGCGCCACTGCCAGCCGCCCAGGAGTGCGCCGAGCAGCGGGCCGAGTGAAATGCCCAGGCCCAGGGCGGCTTCGTAGAGGATGATGGCGGTTCCGGCCCCGCCGCTCGCGACGCCGACAATCACCGCCAGCGCAGTGGCCACGAACAGCGCGTTGCCCAGGCCCCAGCCGGCACGGAAGCCCACCAGCTCACCGACCGATCCGGACATTCCGGACAGCGAGGCGAACACCACGATCAGCGCCAGGCCGATCATGAGCGTCTTCTTCCCGCCGATCCGGGAGGACACGAAGCCGGTCACCAGCATGGCCACAGCGGTGACCAGGAAGTAGCTGGTGAACAGGAGGGACACCTCGCTGGGCGTCGCGTCCAAATTGGTGGCAATGGCCGGCAGGATGGGGTCCACCAGCCCGATGCCCATGAACGCGAAGACGGCCGCGATGGCGGTGGCCCACACGGCTTTGGGCTGCTTGAGGAATGAGGCCTTTTCGGCGTCGAGGGTTTCTTCTGCTGGCTGCAGGTGCTCTGCGAGCTGGCCGTTCATGTGGTGATGCTCCTGTTGCTGTTGGTGGTTGCCGCGGCTGGGTTTGCGGGACTGATCAGCCGCGCACCGAGTTGTTGATTTTGTGGAACACCGGCAGGGCGGCGCGGACGGCGTCACGTTCGGCCGGATCAAGCGTGGCGAGGATGGCGGCGATGCGCTCATTGCGGTGCTGGTCGGCATGCCCGACGGCGGCCCTCCCCTCAGCGGTGAGCTGCACCCGGACGGCCCGGGAGTCGTCCGGATCGGCTTCCCTGCGCAGCAGTCCGGCACGTTCGAGGCGGATGATCTGCTCGGTGGCGCTGGGGACCTTGACCCCCAGGTCGCGGGCGATTTCGCCTACCCGGGCGCCGCCGTCGTACGCCATTTTCAGTACGCCCAGCTGGGCGGAACTCAGCTCCGCGTCGTCGTCCAGCCGGCGGAGGACATACACGCTCTGGCGGAGGGCGTCGCGGAATTCCTGGGCGAGGCCGGTGAGGGCGTTGTCGGCGTTCATACTTAGGAAGCCTAATAGTTAGGGCACCTAAAGTAAATGGAATGTGGCGGAGCAGACAGCGCACGGGACTTCGGGCGGCGCTCAGAGCGCGAGCTTCATGCCCTCATGGCTGGCGACGAAGCCGAGGCGTTCGTAGAAACGGTGCGCGTCCGTGCGGGACTTGTCCGTGGTGAGCTGGACCAGGCTGCATCCTTTCGCCCGCGCTTCGTCGACGGCCCAGCCGATCATCAGGGCGCCAAGGCCGCGTCCGCGGAGAGCTTCATCAACCCGCACCGCCTCAATCTGCGCGCGCCAGGATCCGCGGCGGGACAGGCCAGGCAGGAAGCTCAATTGGAAGGTGGCCACCACGCTGCCGCCCAGCTCGCCGACCATCAGGAGGTGCGCGGGGTCGGCGTCGATGGCTTCGAAGGCCCGCTCATAGGGCGCGGGATCGGACATGTCCTCGCGCTTGAGCTGGTCGGCGGCGAGCAGCCCGAGGATGGCGGGAAGATCCGAACGCACGGCGCGGCACAGGCTGAACGTTCCGCCGTCGACGGCAAACGCCGCCAGGGCCGGCCGATCCGCAGGAGTGGAGGTCATGGACCCAGCGTGCCATGAAAGGGCGCGGCCGGCCGCACATGGGGATGCGACCGGCCGCGGGCCCGCCTGGTCTCAGGTGGCAGGCCCGGCGCCGCCAATGGGGGATGGCAGCGCCCCGCCCGGCATGCAGGTCCCCCGGCGCCGGCTGGATGATCGCAACTACCGGCCGTCGACGCGGGGCATCGGGCGATAGTTAAGTACGGGCCCGCGGCGAATCGTGACGCGGCTTTCCGAAGAATTTTTTCCGGACGCGTGCTGCAGGCTTTCCGGTGCGTTTCGCGGGTACTTCGGCGGTGCTTCAGCGGCGTTTCAGCGCCCTCATCCGGACGTTCGGTCGGAATATGAAATTCAGCAGGAGGCCCCGATCACGTGTTTTTTGCCCAGAAGGGTTACCGTGGATAGGTCGTTTTGTTAGCCAGATCACTCATCTGGCGAATCACTCAAAGGACCTACATATGTCTGAGCAGACAACCACGGGGCAGCGCGCTGCCTCCAGCAGGGACAGCGAGCCCCACCTCTCACGCTCGCTGAGCAACCGCCACATCCAGCTCCTCGCCATCGGCGGGGCGATTGGAACGGGCCTCTTCATGGGCTCCGGCAAGACCATCTCCGTGGCAGGCCCCTCGGTGATTTTCGTGTACATGATCATCGGCTTCATGCTGTTCTTCGTCATGCGCGCCATGGGCCAGCTGCTGCTGTCCAACCTCAACTACAAGTCCTTCAGCGACTTCGCAGGCGACCTCCTTGGCCCCTGGGCGGGCTTCTTCACCGGCTGGACCTACTGGTTCTGCTGGGTGGTCACGGGCGTTGCCGACGTGATCGCGATTGCCGGTTACGCCAACGAACTCTGGCCGGGCATCCCGCTCTGGATCCCGGGCCTGGCCACCATCGTCATCCTGCTCCTGCTGAACCTGCCCACCGTGAAGGCGTTCGGCGAGACGGAATTCTGGTTCGCGCTCATCAAGATCGTGGCCATTGTGGCGCTGATCGTGGTGGGCCTGGTGATGATCTTCACCGGTTTCCAGTCTTCGGCAGGTGCGGCAAGCTTCGCCAACCTCTGGCAGCACGGCGGCTTCTTCCCCAAGGAATTCATGGGCTTCGTGGCCGGCTTCCAGATCGCCGTCTTCGCATTCGTGGGCATCGAGCTGGTGGGCACTGCCGCGGCCGAAACCAAGAACCCGGAGCACAACCTCCCCCGCGCCATCAACGCCATTCCGGTGCGCGTGATGCTGTTCTACGTGGGCGCCCTCATCATCCTGATGTCCGTCACCCCGTGGACCGAATTCAAGGCCGGCCACAGCCCCTTCATTGCCATGTTCTCCCTGGCAGGCCTGGGCATCGCGGCCACCGTGGTGAACCTGGTGGTGCTGACCTCCGCCATGTCCAGCGCGAACTCCGGCATCTACTCCACCTCGCGCATGGTGTTCGGCCTGGCGAACGACGGCGACGCCCCCAAGGTGTTCGCGCGCCTGTCCAGCCGCAAGGTTCCGCAGAACGCACTGTTCCTGTCCTGTGTACTGCTGCTCGCCGGCGTCGTGCTGCTCTACGCGGGCAAGGACGTGGGCGCCGCGTTCGACATGGTCACCACCGTGTCCGCCGTCTGCTTCATGTTCGTGTGGTCGATCATCCTGGCCAGCTACCTCGTGTACCGGAAGCGCCGCCCGGAACAGCACGCCGCATCCACCTTCAAGATGCCCGGCGGCATCGTCATGGTGTGGGTGGTCTTCGCCTTCTTCGCCTTCCTGGTGTGGGCACTCACCACCCAGCCGGACACCCTCACCGCGCTGCTGGTAACGCCGATCTGGTTCGCCATCCTGGGCGTTGCCTACACCGTGGTCCGCAAGTCGCCCGTGCACCAGGCACGCGTGGCTGAGTGGAAGGCCATGTCCGACGGCGAAACCGCCGCGGCGGCCGCCCGCAGCTAGCGTCCGGATTCAGTAACGGAAAAGCAGTCCTCCTCCACAGGTTTAGTTGTGGAGGAGGACTGCTGGGTTTAAGGAGCCATTTCCAACTCACGAAGCTAGAGTCGACTGCACACCAAGACTTGTCCGCTGGGGCATGGCATGGCTCGCCCAGAACGGAAAATAATGACCGAGAGCGTGACGAATCTCCGCGTGCTTAAGCCGTCCAGGAAGAAGCCTCAGCCGGGCGATGTCTTCGCCTTCCAGCTCGCCGAGAAACCGTTCCTCTTCGGACGCGTGATCTCGACGGAAGTGCGCTGGACTGTTGCGCAGAACGCGCTGCCCGCGATCTTGATCTACATCTTCCGGGATCAATCGCTCGAGAAGACCGTGCCCGAGCGAGTTCGCCTGCGTCCGGACCGTCTGCTCGTTTCGCCAATGATGACGAACAGGCTTCCGTGGTCACGCGGATATTTCGAGACCCTCGTCAACATCCCGCTGGCCCCGGAAGATGTGCTCCCCCAGCACTGTTTCCTAAGCGCGTGGAGGGGACAGTACTTCGACGACCATGGGGTTGAACTTCCCGGACCGATCGAGCCGGTTGGCGATTACGGGCTACACAGCTTCCGCACAATCGACGATGAAATCAGCGACGCTCTGGGTGTGCCGCGAGTAGCCGGGGATTGAACGGGCCCTACACCACCCCATCAAACGCAATGGTGGGCAGGTCCACCACGTGCGCGCCGCCGTCGGCCACGATCGTTGCTCCGGTGATGTAAGAGGAGTCCACGGACAACAGGAAGTTCACCACTCCCGCCATCTCGGCGGGTTCCGCGGCGCGGCCCAAGGGGACGTTCGCGGTCACGGCACCGTAGGCTTCCTCGCGCCCGGACAATCCGGCGCCCTCGGCGAACTGGTCCATTTCGGCGTCGGCCATGGGAGTGCGCACCCAGCCCGGGCACAGCGCGTTCACGCGGACGCCGTAGCGGCCGTAGTCGCGGGCCAGGGAACGGGTGAGCCCGATCAGCGCATGCTTGCCCACGGTGTAGCCCGCGACATTCGGCCCCGCGAACAGGCCTGCCAGCGAGGACACCACCACGGCGCGCCCGCCGTTCTGCTTCAGCTGCGGCAGCGCCTCGCGGAGCGTGGTGAACGCCGTGGTCAGGTTGGCGTTGAGGCTCGCCTGCCACGCGGCGTCGTCGGTGTCCTCCACGGACGCAAAGCCGTGGCCGCCGGCGTTCGCCACCACCATATCCAGGCGGCCGAACTTCTCCACGACGGCGTCGACGGCGGCGCGCGCCTGCGCGGCATCCGCCACGTCCGCGGCCACGGGGAAGGCGCCGTGCTTCTGCGCGACGGCGTCCAGCGGCTCCCGTCGACGGCCCGCGACGGCGACTTCCGCGCCTTCCTGCAGCAGCCGGGCGGCGATGGCCTCGCCGATGCCGGTGCCGCCTCCGGTCACGAGGGCCACCTGGCCCGCGAGGGGTTTGCTTGTTGTCACTGTTGCTCCTTAGGGGTTCAGGCGGGGAAGGATGACCGGGCAAGGTAGCCGAAGTCGGACACCAGGCTGGTGCCGTTCACCGGCGCGGACGCCGGGGACGCCAGGTACAGCACATGGTTGGCCACTTGCTCCGGGCTCTGCACGGGAAAATCGCGGGCGTTCAGGGATTCGGAGGTTTCGCCCAAGTCCGTGCGGGCCATGGGCGTATCCACCACCGACGGGCAGACGCAGTTGACGCGGACCCCGTCGGCGGCGAGTTCCACGGACAGGGCCCTGGTCAGTTGCAGCACGGCACCCTTGGACGCGTTGTACGGGACCATTCCCGGCGCCGCCACGAAACTCGAATCCGAGGCGAGCAGCACCATGGCACCGGCTCCCGGGGAACTGCCGGCCGCGACGCGCAGGAAGGGGGCGCAATGCTTGGCCAGCAGGAACTGTCCCGTCACGTTCACCTCCATGACGCGCCGGAAATCGGACAGCGCAACGTCCTCCACGCCCAGGCCAACGGGCCCGGAAATCCCCGCGCACCCCACCACGGCATCGATCCCGCCGAACGCCGCCGCCGCGTCCCGCACCGCACCGCTGACCGTGGCTTCGTCGCTGACGTCGGCACGGAAGAAGCGCGACGCTCCGGCACCCGGCACCCCGGCGAGCTCGCGCTGGAGGGCCGCTCCGGCGTCGTCGTCGATATCAAGGAGCGCAAGGCGGGCGCCCTCCCGGGCGAATGCGAGCGCGCACGCCCGTCCGATCCCGGATGCGGCCCCGGACACCAGCACGGTTCTTCCCGCAAGCCCAAGGTCCACGCCGACCTCCCCTCCACAAGTTTTCCCCCATGCTGCCAGCGGATCCGAGCCGGAACGTTGACGGGCGGCGAAGGCAACTTGTCGCTGCGCGCACGCCGCCTGGACGCGCCGCCGAATGGGATACCGGGCTTGCCAATTTAGACAAGCGGCCTTCGCTCGCAGACAAGGAAGCCGCCGCGTTCGCTCCCTACGCTGGGAGCCAAGCCCGCCAGGAAACGTGACCCGGCACACAGCGGGCCAGATGCCGCCATCGCCGACGGCCGGTCCTTAAGGCCGCCGGCTGTACATAAGGACACAGCAATGAGCAACAACCTCCTCGACACCTCCACCTGGCTGCCCCTGGACGGGCTGGCTCCAGGATTCGACGCCAACAAGGCCACCCCGGTCCAGGACCTGGCCGGCAGCAAAGTCACTGTAGAGACCGACGGCGGCGGGTTCGTTTTCGACTTCGGCGGCAGCACTGTTTCCTGGAGCGCCGCGGGACGGTCCGGCGACGACCACTACGAGGCGTTCGCCGTCGCCGAGGGACTCTACTACGCGCAGTGGCACTCGGCGGCCGACCGCAACTACTCGGTCTCGCTGTTCCTGGACCTCGATTTCGGCCGGGCCCTGTTCATCGGCGCCGTGCTGGGCCAACCGGAACCCGGCGAAACCGCAGTCCGCCACCAGTTCCTCCCCGGCGTGATCGCCGGTTCAGCCCCCGCGGGCGATCCGGTGGCGGAGACCACTGCCCTGATCGGCCGCCGCGTGGAGTGGGTCTACAGCGACATCCACGCCTACGAGCACGTCTACCTGAGCCCGCAATGGTACACGTGGCAGTGCCTGGCCGGACCGGAGCGCGGCCTGGCGGACACCGACACCAACACCACCTTCCAGATCCGCCCAGGCATCTACGTCTTCACCTGGCGCGAAAAGGTCATCCCCTGCGGTTCGGTGACCATCGCCGACCACCGGGATGTCACGGCCATCCGCTCGCACGGCTATCTGTTCGGCTGGGACGAGGCAGGCACCGAGCCCGTGCACTTCACCTTCGGAGCCCACGGCCGCCTGATCAGCATGACCACGCACACCCCGCAGTACGACCCCGCGTTGCCGCTGGGCTAAGTTGCCCGCCCCTCCCTCCGCGAGTTGGCAGTTCGCGGCAGTGTTGATGCGAAACACTGCCGCGAACTGCCAAACGGGCGAAGAAGGCCTGACGCCGTTTGGTATCCCAAGCGGTATCTTTGGGGAATGACAATCCTCGACGATTCCGGCGCCGCCGTCCTCCCCGAACCCGAACGCGAAGTCCTCACGTGGGACGACTTCGGCGATGCCTCCCGTGAACTCGCCCAGACCGTGGTGGACAGCGGCTTCCAGCCGGACGTCGTGGTCGCGATCGCCCGCGGCGGGCTCCTGCTGGCCGGTTCCATCGCCTACGCGCTCGGTGCGAAGGCCTGCGGCGCCCTGAACGTGGAGTTCTACACGGGCATCGGCACCGTGCTCCCCGAGCCCGTGGTCCTGCCGCCGATGCTGGACGAAGGCGCCCTGCACGGCAAGAAAGTCCTCCTGGTGGACGACGTGTCCGACTCCGGCCGCACCCTGGCCAAGGTGGTCGAGCTGATCGCCGATTGGGGCGCCGACGTGAAGACCGTCTGCCTCTACACCAAGCCGCGCACCATCCTGGCCCCGGACTTCGAGTGGCGTCGCACGGACAAGTGGATCACCTTCCCGTGGTCCGCGCTGCCGCCGGTGACGGCCCAGGCCTAAGGGCCCGGGCCGCCGTCGGCATCAGAGCGGGGTGACCACCAGGTCCTGGTAGGCGGCGCGGCCGTCGAAGACGTTCACGCCCACCTTCCCCGAGCTGAACTGCGCATCCGTGATGTCGATCAGCTGGCTGCCGTCCACGGAGACTGTGATGCGGTTCCCCTGGATGGCGGCATCCAGCTGGTAGCTCACGCCCTGGGCCAGCGCCAGCGGCACCTTCGCCAGGACGCCCGTGGCCGGGTTGAACACGCCGTTGACCAGCACAAACACCCGGACTTCGCGCAGGTTCGGGTCCAGGTTCACGTAGTACGCACTGGATCCGTCCGCCGAGGACCGCAGCAGCACCGAGCCGGCCCCTCCGTAGCCGCGTTCCGGGGCGAGGTCCCGGTTGCGCATGGCTCCCGCGAAGGGTTCACCGCTGAAGCGCACCGCGGCCTGCACCCGCACATCCGTGAATGAACCGGGGCTCATGGCCGTGGAGTCCTTGTCGAAGGTTCCGGCCAGGCCTGCGCCTGTGCTTTCCCAGCGGCCGCCGGGAACCACTGTGTACGCGCCCAGGTTGTGCCGGGCGGTACCGGTCACCGCGGGCAGAGGGGCCGACGGCGGCGCGCTGCTTTGCGGTGTCCCCGCCACGCGCGCGGTGTCGCTGAGCTGATGGACCTTGACGGAGACCAGCCGGGCCGTGCCGCCCGTGGCCGTGAAGGACAGAGCTGTGGAGGAGTGGTCCGGGAACACGAGCGAAGTGATCGACGCCGTCCCGTCCCCGCCGAAGACCTCCACGGAGGACGAGTCCACCAGGACCCGCAGCGTCACCCGCTTCTCGGTTCCCACCACCGTGGAACTCCACGGCGCCGAAGCGTTGTCCGCCGCGGTTCCGGCGAAGTAGCGCGTGAAGTCTTCCCGCCCCGAAGCACCCCGGTCCACGGTGACCGTTCCCGGTCCGGCGCCCGATCCGGCGTCGTACTTGACCACAGTCTCCTGTGCGCCCGTGGAACCGTTCCCCTTCCGCAACCCGAAAGCGAAGGAGGACGCACCGCCGGTGGAGGGCAGCGCCACCTCGGCCTCGAGTTCGTAGGAACGCCCGGAGGCCGCGGCCAGCGGATTGGCCGACGTCGGGGTGACAGTGACGTTGGAGGTCTGCCACGTGGAGGCCCGCAGCGACTCCTCCTCCACAACCGGGGCCTGCGTCAGCCGCAGCCCGGTTCCGGCGATGTCCACGAGTTTCAGTTCGCGCGGAATGCTGAGCTGTCCGTTCCAGCGCCCGGTGGGCGGGCTGAAGGCGTAGTCCCAGTTGCTCATCCAGCCGATCATGATCCGCCGGCCGTCCGGCGCGTCGGAGAAACTCATGGCTGCGTAGTAGTCGCGACCGTGGTCCGCCTCCAGGACCTGCGTTGCCGGAGTGTCCGGCGTGAAGCTGCTGCCGTTCCACGTTCCCGTGACATACTGCGCCGCGGACCCATTGGTGGCGCGTACCGCGCCGGTGCTCCAGTACAGCACCCAGCGCGAGGATCCCGGCTGTCCCTCCACAGGCATGGAGAAGAAGTCCGGGCATTCGAAGACGCCGCCGCGCACCCAGTCGCCATAGCCGAAGGAGCTGGCGAACGTCCAGGACACCAGGTTGGTGGAAGTGTAGAAGCGGATGTGGTCGCCGCCAGCCACCACCATCACCCACTTGCCCGCAACAGCGTCCCAGCTGACCTTGGGGTCGCGGAAATCCCAGCCGCCGTTGGCTCCGCCGGGGTTCTGGACCACGGGAGCGTCCTGGACCAACTTCCACGAACGGCCCTTGTCCGCGCTGTAGGCGGCCCGCACGGATTGGTTTCCGTTGGGGGCGTCGTGGTTGAAGGAGGTGAAGAACGCCACCAATCCTCCACCGGCCACGCCATTGAAAAGCCCGCTGGCGTTGGAAGCGTCCACCACGGCCGAACCGGACCAGGACTCCCCCGAGGCCAGGTGCGGCAGTGCGATGGGCAGTTGCTTCCAGCGGATGAGGTCCGTGCTGACGGCGTGGGCCCAGCGGCCGCGGTCCTGGTGGAACAAGTGGTATTCGCCGGCGAAGTAGACCAGGCCGTTGGGGTCCGAGCTGCTGCCGGAGTTCTGGGTGTAGTGGTAGCCGGGCTGATAGAGCCCGTTCATGTAGTCCTCCACAGCATCCGCGCGCACGTTCTGGAAGGTGGCGCTTCCACCCGCGGCCAGCAGAGCGAAGCCGCTTCCGGGTGCCGCGCCCGCGGAACCATTTAGCACGGTCGTGCCATTTAGCAGCACCGTGGCAGTGCTGCCCTTGAGCGTGAGCTGCACCCGGTTGAAGGGGTTGAGGGATCCTTGTTGCGCGGCCGTGAAACTGCCCGCCGGAAGCGTCCCCGAAAGCAGCAGGGCGCCGGTGGCGCGGTTGTACAGTTTCGCCGTTCCGGCGCCGGGATCGATCCGCAGTTCCGTGCCGCCGCTGCCGTCGGCATTGCTCCGGACCACCACGGAGGCGGTCGCCGGGGAGGCGGCGTTCAGGTCCAGGGAGGCGACGACGTCGGACGCCACCGCCGGGACGAAACGCACCGCAGTGCCGGAAGAGGCAGTTCCGCGGAGCCCGCGCGCGTCCGGCTCCCACGCCCCGGACGCAACGCGCCAACCCTGCAGGGACGTTTCGAGCCCGCGCAGCGTCATGCTCTGGAACACCGCCGTGCCGTTGTAGGACAGCAGGCCCACGTTCCCGGACGCCGCCGAAGAGTCAGTGGCCGTGATGGAAGGCGTGGCTCCATTGGGGTCCAGGAAGTCGGTCTGCCAGTAGACGGACAGCTTCGACCCGACCGCGGTGACCCGCAGCCGGTACACCTTGTTCAGCGTGATGGCCGTGGCGAAGGTGCCCAGGGTGGCATTGTCCGAGACCCGGTAGAGGCGCAGCCGCCCGGCGTTCGGGTCCACCTCGGCCGCGTAGCCGGAGGTGCCGGCGGCGTTGCTGCGGAGCAGCACCGCGCCCACCCCGTACGTGGAGGTGAGCTGGATGTCGGTGGTGAAGTCCGTGTCCGCGGGCGACTGCCCGGTGGCGACGGCCCGGATGTTGGTGTCCGCCGGCGCCGCACCCCGGAATCCCGTGGCCGTGGCCTGCCAGGCGGAGGCAGAAGAAACCGACCAGCCGTCCACGTTGGCGTCGAGCGTCCGGACGCCGGGAGCGCCGAAGTTCACGGTGCCGTTGTAGGCGTGCAGGCCAACGTGCCCGGAGTTGTAGCGGTGGTCCGTGGCGTCGATCCGTTCCACGCCGTCCACGGCGACGTAGATGCGCGGGCCGTCCACGTGCACGTCCACGGTGTAGGACTGGCCGGTGTTGAGCGGCACGGACGCCGGCGTGGTGATGTCCTGCCCCGTGGCCAGGTCGAAGAGCCGCACCCGGTCCAGGTTCGGATCGATGGTGGCCGCATAGCCGGCCGCGGCGTCGGAGGTGGCACGGAAGACGAGCGCCCCCACACCAAAAGGTGTTCCGGCGTCGACCTTTACTCCTGCGGTATAGCGCGCGGTGCCGGCCACCAGTTGCTCACTAATGGCGGCCGCGTTCTGCCCGGATTGCGCGACGGCGGTGTACCCGCCCTGCGCGGTCCGGGTCCAGCTGCCGGTGACGCCCACTGCGTCCGGCATGGTGCTGGTGGTGCTGTTGAGGGTGACGGGTCCCGGACCGAGGGCCGCCGCGGGTACGGCAGCCCCCGTTCCCGCGAAACCCGTACCGAGGACTGCGGCCGTGAGGCCGGCAACTATTCTTTTGTGCATTCAGATCGCCTTTGATCAACGGGTGAAGGAGGATTCTTACGGGAAGAGGACGCGGCCACCTCCGAAAATCTCCCCCATGGTCCAGGCGTCGAAGGACAACAGCCGGGCGGAACCTTCGGCCGCCAGGGTGACGTGGCCGCCGTCGAGCACCGGATAGGCGCGCGCGGTGAGCGGCTTGCCGTTCGCGAAGATCTCGACGGCGGAGCGGTCCACCAGGACGCGCAGGGACACCCGGCCGCCGGGCATCGGCACGGGGCCTTCCCGCGGCTCGGTGTCCAGGCCTTCTTCCTCGGCGGACAGGCTGCTGCGGCTGCGGTCCAGGAACAGCGTTCCGGAGCTGCCATCCGCGGCGAGGGAAAGTTCGACGACGGTTTCCTCGCGTCCGTCGCCGGAACCCAGGACACCCAGGCGCACCGTGGAACCGGCGGACAGCTCCAGTTCGAGTTCCAGATCCAGCTGCTTTCCGGCGATTCCCGTGTCCACCGCGCCCACCAGCACCTGGCCCGGCAGCTGGACATGTCCGGTGCGCAGCCGCTCCAGCTCGGGCACTGGCGCGAAGGACAGCGTGCCGTCCGGCGCCTGCGTCGCCACGCGGGGCAGGCTCATGACGCCGGACCAACCGGCCTCAACTGCGGCTTCCTCGGGCCGGCCTTCCTGCAGCCAGCCGAACATGACGCGCCGGCCGGACTCGTCCTTGAAGGACTGCGGGGCGTAGAAGTAGCGGCCGCCGTAGTCCAGCCGGTGCAGCGCCGCAGGTTCAAAGGAGTCCCCCGAATACCGGCCGCTCCAGTACAGCGGGTGGCGGGTGTCGCCGTCGTTCCATGCGGAGAAGACCAGCACGTCGTCGGCCGGCCCGCCGGGCCCGCCCAGCACACCGGCGCCGGAGCGGAACAGGTCCACGCACTCCCACATGGTGCCGGTCCAGTCCGTGGCCTCCTGGTCGCCGGAGGAGTCGCCGATGAACAGCGGGCCCACGTAGTCCCAGGAGCGGAGGTCCGCCGATTCGTAGAGGAAGGCGGTGCCGCCGCGGCCGCGGATGCCGGAACCCACTAGCTGCCGCCACGTCTCGCCTTCGCGCCACACGCAGTGGTCGCGGTACGCGGTGATGTCGACGCCGGCGGGCGGAGCCGCGATGACAGGGTTTTCCGGCGCCTTGCTCCAGCTCAGCAGATCCGGCGAGCCGACCGCCACGCAGGGCAGTTCCCGCTCACCGTGCCGGCCGGAGTACACCAGGGTGGGCACGCCGCCGTCGTTCACCAGCACGCCGGACCAGCAGCCGTCCCGGTCCGTATCGTCGGGACCAAGTCCCGGCTCCAGCGCCACGGGTACGTCCTCCCAATGCACCAGGTCCGTGGAGACCGCATGGCCCCAGAGGATCCGGTGGTGGAAGGCGCCCTCCGGGTTGTACTGGTAGAAGAGGTGGTACGTGCCGTTCCACTGGCTGACGCCGTTGGGGTCGTTGAGCCAGCCGGCCGGCGACACGAAGTGGAAGCGGGGGCGGTGCGGGTCGGCTTCCGCGCGGGCCACGAGTTCCCCGCGGGGGACGGTGGCGAGCGGGTGCGTCAATTCAGTCATTCAGGAAACCTTGGCTTCTGCGAGGGCGTGGCCGGCCGAGCCGGCGGCGGGGCGGTAGAGGTGGCATCGCACCCAGTGGCGGTTTTCGGGCGCGCCCACGCGGTGGCGGACGGGATGTTCGGCGGAGCAGGGCTGTTCCGGGTCGCCGTCGAACGCGCACGACGCCGGACTCATCACCGCCGCGCGCAGCTCCGCCCGGCGGACGGGGTCATAGGAGCCGGCACGCGCCGGATCCGGGACGGCGGACACCAGCAACTGCGTGTACGGATGGGCGGGGTTGGCCAGGAGGTCCAGCGATTCACCTTCCTCCACCAGTTCCCCGGCGAACATCACGGCGGTGCGGTCCGCGAGGTAGCGGGCGGAGGCGAGGTCGTGGGTGATGTAGAGCATCGAGATGCCCTGCTCGTCGCGGAGCTTGCGCATCAGGTTCAGGATGCCGATCCGCACCGAGACGTCCAGCATGGACGTGGGCTCGTCCGCGAGGATCACCTGCGGTTCCACCGCGAGCGCACGGGCGATGGCCACACGCTGGCGTTGCCCGCCGGACAGTTCGTGCGGGTAGGAGTTGAGCATGTCCGGCTGCAGGCCCACGGTGGCCATGAGTTCTTCCAGCCGCGCCTGCGCTGCGGCGGCGGTGCCGGCCTTGCCGTGGATGGCCAGGGAACGGCGCAGGAAGTGCTCGATCCGGTGGGCCGGGTTGAGCGAGCCGAAGGGGTCCTGGAACACCATCTGCAGCTGGGAGCGGTACTCGCGGGACGCCTGGAAGCGGTCCCGCTTCAAGACGTCGACGCCGTCCAGCAGGATCTCCCCCGCGCTCGGCTTTTCGAGGCGGGCCACGCAGCGGGCCAGGGTGCTCTTGCCGGAACCGGATTCCCCCACGAGGGCCACGATTTCGCCGCGGCCCAGGCTCAGGTCCACGTCATGGAGGGCGCGGACGGCCTTGCGGGAGAACAGCCCGCCGATGGGGAAGGTCTTGCTGAGGCCGCGGATTTCCAGGGCCGGGCCGGCTTCGACGCCGGCTGCGGGCGCCGCGGCGCCTGTCATGGTGCTGCTCATCGGGTGGCTCCTTCCAAGGCGCCGGTTTCCAGGAGCTCGGCACCGAACGGTGCCACGTAATGGCCGGGCGAAACCTCGGCGAGGTCCGGGATATTGCGGAACTTCACGCCGTCGGGCAGTCCGGTGAGCGGAACGCGCGGGCCGGTGAGGGGCGGGAACGCGCCCATGAGGGCCTGGGTGTAGGGGTGCTGCGGATTGGTGTGGATGTCCGCGGCCTTGGCGGTTTCCACGATCCGGCCGCCGTACATCACGGCCATGCGGTGCGAGAGCTCCACCATGAGGGACATGTCGTGCGTGATGAACAGGACGGAGAAGCCCAGTTCGTGCTGCAGTTCCTTGATCTGGGCCATGATTTCCTGCTGCACCACCACGTCCAGCGCGGTGGTGGGTTCGTCCAGGATCAGCAGGGACGGCTTGAGGGCCACGGCCATGGCGATCACGGCGCGCTGGCGCATGCCGCCGGAGAGCTGGTGCGGGTAGGACTTCAGACGGACCGGATTGATCCGCACCAGTTCGAGCAGCTCGCCGGCCCGGCGCAGGGATTCCTTGCGGGAGTAGCCGGCGTGGGTGGTGTAGATGTCAGTGATCTGCTCGCCGATGGTCAGCACCGGGTTGAGTGAATTCATGGCCGACTGGAACACCATGGCCACGTCCTGCCAGCGGAAACGGCGCAGTTCCTCCGGGCTCATGGCCAGCACGTCCTTGCCGCCGAAGCGGATGCTGCCGCCGGAAATCCGGGCCGGGTGCTTGAGCAGGCGCATCAGCGAGTTGGCAATGGTGGACTTGCCGCAGCCTGATTCCCCGGCCAGGCCGAAGATCTCGCCTGTGCCGATACTGAAGGAAACGCGGTCGACGGCGGTGGTGGAGCGGGTGTCGCCCACGTACTTCACGGTGAGGTCCTTGACCTCCAGTACGGCTTCGTGGGTGCCGAAGGAGACTTGGGAGACGGTCATTTGGCTGCCTTCCCTTCCGAAACAGGCTTGATCTTGCGCAGGCGGGGGTTGGTGACCTCGTCCACGGCGTAGTTGATGAGGGCCAGGGCGAAGGCCACCAGCGCGATGCAGAGGCCGGAGGGCACGAACACCCACCAGCTGCCCGTGAGCAGGGCGCCTTCGTTGCCGGCCCAGAAGAGGTTGTTGCCCCAGGAGACGGTGCTGACATCGCCCAGGCCCAGGAATTCCAGGCCCGCCTGCGCGCCGATGCCGTAAATGACGCAGGCCAGCAGGGTGCCCATCACGATCGACGCCATGTTGGGCAGGATTTCGCGGAACATGATCCGGCCGGCCCGTTCACCGGACACCACGGCCGCGGCCACGAAGTCCTTGGAACGGATGGACAACGCCTGCGAGCGCAGCACCCGGGCGGAGCCGGCCCAGCCGGTGACGATCAGCACCAGGATGACCGTGCCGAGCCCCGGCGGGAGGAACGCTGCCAGGATGACCAGCAGCGGCAGGCCCGGCAGGAGCAGGAACACGTTGGTCACCAGGGACAAGGCCTCGTCCACGAACTTGCCGAAGTAAGCCGAGGCCAGGCCCACCAAGATCCCCACGAAGGTGGAGGCGAAGCCTACGGTGAGGCCCACCAGCAGCGAACTGCGGGAGCCGTGAATGGTCAGGGCCATGACGTCCTGGCCCTTGGCGGTGGTGCCGAGCCAGTGTTCGGGGGACGGTTCCAGCCCCGCCATGTCCGTGATGCGGGACGGATCGCCCGGGAACAGTACCGGGGCCAGGAGCGCCAGGGCGATGAACACGAGCAGGATGCTCGCGCCCACCATCGCCTTGGTGTTGGTGAGCAGCCCGTGGACCAGGCCCTGCTTCGGCTTGCGGGGCTTGCCCGCAGCGGCGGGTGACGGAGCGGCGGGTGACTGATCGGCGGAGGCGGGTGCCGCCGTCGGGCTCGCCACAATCACTTCCGGCGCGGAAGGCGAGGGTTCAATAAAAGTCGTCATGGTCTCCCCTAGTTGCTGCGCACGCGCGGGTCGAGGCGGACGTACAGGATGTCCACCAGGAAGTTGGCCAGCAGCACGGCGGCCGTGATGGTCAGGAAGAGGCCCTGCATGAGCGGGTAGTCCAGGCCCTGCACTGCGTTGAGCAGCTGGTAGCCCACGCCCGGGTAGGCGAACACCACCTCGGTGAGCAACGCGCCGCCCACCACGAAGCCCAGGCCCATGCCGAAGCTCGTCACGGAGGGAAGCATGGCGTTGCGGGCGGCGTAGCGGAACATGATGCGGCCCGGGCGCAGGCCCTTCGCCTCGGCCATGGTGATGTAGTCCTCGGCGTTGGTGGCGATCATCGTGTTGCGCATGCCCAGCATCCAGCCGCCCACCGACACCAGCACGATCGTCAGCGCGGGCAGCACCAGGTGCGCTCCGGCGTCGGCGATGAACTCCCAGGTGAAGGCCGGTTCCAGGCCGTCGGTGAACGCGTGGCGCAGCGGCGCCCAGCCCAGGATCACGCCGAACAGGTACAGGGCACCCATCGCGAGCCAGAAGTACGGGAAGGAGCCGATGAAGATCAGCAGCGGCGGCAGCGCCGAGTCGATCGCGCTGCCCCGCCGCCAGGCGGCCAGGATGCCCAGCAGGTTACCCACGACGGCGGCAATCACCAGGGCGGTTGTGCCCAGCAGGAGGGTCCAGCCGATCTGGGAGGCGATGACCTCAGTGACGGGAGTGGGGAACCTGGTGATGGACACACCCATGTTCCCGGTGACGATGTTGTACAGGTAGTCGGCGTACTGCTCCCAGATGGGACGCTCGTCAACGCCGAGGAGCTTGCGCAGGGCCTCGATCTGCTCGGGCTGCATCTGGCCGGCGGAGCGGGCAAACATGCGGGAGACGGGGTCGCCGGGCATGAAGCGCGGAAGCAGGAAGTTCAGCGTGATGGATACCCAGAAGGCGATCAGGTAGAAACCCAGGCGGCGCAGGATGAAGCGCACGGTTTCCCTCCATTCGGGAATTGCGGAAAGTGTGGGGCGGCGTGCCCGGCGCGGTGATCCGGCGCCGGGCACGCCCGTTGGTGGGCCTGCGGGAGCGCTACTTGCGCGGTTCCAGCGTGGTCAGGACCAGCACCGTGGTGGGTGCGCGGACCGAGAGTGTGGCGTACGGATTGTCCTGGGTGGGCCAGCCGGTGAAGCGGCTGTCCGTGTAGGCACCCCATTCCGGGCCGGAGAACAGCGGCACCAGCGGGGCGACCTCGTTGTACTCCTCCTGGAGCTTGTACGCGATGTCCTTCTGCTTGGCTTCGTCGCCGGCGGCCACGAATTCCTTGAGCAGGGCGTCGGCCTTGGGGTCACCGAAGCGGTGGTAGTTGTCGAAGGTCTTGGTGCCCACGGGCTTGACCGTGGCGGTGCCCATGGAGGTGTTGAAGTACTTGTACGGGCTGGGATCGTTGGCGCTCCAGACGATGCCGGAATCAAAGGTGCCCTGCTCATAGCCGGCCACCACGGCAGCCCAGTCCGGGGAATCCACCTTGGCGGTGACGCCCACGGCCTGCAGGTTCTGGGAGATCACGTTCGCCACGGACAGCCAGTCGGAGGAGGTGGCGCCCACGGAGATCTTGAACTCGAAGGGCTTGCCGTCCTTGAGGGTGCGCTTTCCGTCGGCACCCTTGGCGTAACCGGCCTCGTCCAGGAGTTTGTTGGCTTCCTCCACGTTGAGCTTGGTCCAGCTGCAGTTGTCCTTGACGGCCGGGTTCTTCCAGCTTTCGTAGTTGCCGGAGAGGCCGGTGCAGTCTGCTGGCTGGGCGTAGCCGCTCATGCCGATCTTGGTGACCTGGTCCCGGTCCACGGCCATGCTGAGGGCCTTGCGGACCTTGGGATCGTTGAACGGCGCCTTGGTGGTGTTGAGCTGCCAGTTGATCATGGCGCCCGTGGGCGGGAACCAGTAGTGGCGGTGTTCCTTGTCCTTGGAGATGAAGGTCTTTTCGATGTTCGGGATGAACTGCGGGGCCCAGTCCACGTCGCCGTTCGCGGCGGCCAGGTTGGCACCGTCGTTGCCGGCGAAGGCGAGCATCTTGATGCCGGCGATCTTCTGCTTGTCCGGCTGCCAGTAGTTGGGGTTCTTCTTCAGCACGAAGGACTGGGCCTGGAAGGATTCCACCTCGGTGTACGGGCCGGTGCCCACGGGCTTGGCGTTGGTGTCCTTCTCCGGGTCCTTGAGCGCGGACCAGATGTGCTTGGGCAGGATGGTGAGCTGTCCGACGTCGTACAGGGCCGGCGACCACGGCGTGTTGAAGCTGAAGGTGACCTTGTTCGTCCCCTCGGGAGTGACGGCCTTGAGGTACTCGTAGCCGCCCTTGATCTTCTTCTGCAGCTGGAAGGTGTAGGCCACGTCCTCGGCGACGAGCGGCTTGCCGTCGGACCACTTCACGCCGTCGCGCAGGGTGAAGGTGATGGACTTGCCGTCCTTGGCGACGTCCCATTCGGTGGCGAGCCACGGCGTGGTCTCGCCATTGGCCGGGTTGAAGATCAGCAGGGATTCGTAGATGGACTGCTGGACCATCGGGTTCACGGTGGGGGCGAACGGGTTGAAGTTGCGGATGAACGTGCCCATGTCTTCGCGCGGAATGGTGAGCAGGGCGTTCTGGTTCGCGGAGGATGAGGAGGACTCTGCCGGCTTGTTTGCCGTGGCCGAGCAACCGGTGAGGAGCAACGCCCCCACTGCCAGGCCGGCGGCGGTGATGCGCGCAGACCTCAGAAACCGGGATTGTGTCATGATGGTTATCTCATTCCTATCTTGCTGAAAGGTGGGGTGGGGCAGATCTTCAGTGGTGATTTCGCGGTCAGACTGAAGAACGTTCAAGCAGCGGACAGTCGACCAGCTGCTGGTCGGCAGCGATCGGCTGTCCTGCTGTGAGGGCTGCGAGCGTCCGGACTCCCAGGGCCCCCATTTCTTCGAAGGGCAACGCAACCGTGGTGAGCTTGGGCCTGAGGTAGGCCGCAATCAATTCCTGGTTGTCGAAGCCGATCACGGCGATGTCTCCGGGGATGGTCAGGCCCCGTTCCTTGATGGCGTCGTACGCGCCCATCGCCATCCGGTCGTTGAGGCAGAACAGGGCAGTCGGCCGGCCCTCCCCCTCCTTGTACCGGTCAAGAATGGTGCAGGCGGCCGCATAGCCGCCGTCCGCCGTCGCGTGTCCCGAGACGACGAGTTCCGGATCCAGTTCCCGCCCGGCCGCGGCGAGCGCTTCGCGGGCGCCCTCCAAACGGCCGATCGCGGCGGGGATGTCCGGGTCCAGGTTGATGATGCCGATCCGCCGGTGGCCTGCCTGGAGCAGGCGTTCGACGGCGACCCGCCCTCCGGCGCGTTCGTCCGGGACGATGGACGGCAGTTTGCCGTCGGCGTCGAAGCAGTTGATCAGGACGGTGGGCACTTCGTTGGCGCTTTCCGGAACGTGCACGCCGCGGTGATAGGTGGCCGCGTACAGCAGCCCCTCGACGCGTTGTTCCAGCAGCTTTTCGATCGCGGCGTCTTCCAGCCCCTGGTTGGGGCCGTGCGCATCGGCCTGGTCGGAGGGCGCGATGAGCAGGAAGCGGCGGTCCAGCCAGGCCTGGTCCTGGGCGCCCTTGATGATGTCGACGGCGAACGGGGCCGTGACGATCTCGGTGACGATTCCGTACCAATCGCTGCGCTGGGAGGCCAGGGCCCGGGCGCCGGCGTTGGGCCGGTAGCCGAGTTCCTGGACGGCCTGGGCGATGCGGTTGCGGGTTTCTTCGGAGATCCCCGCGTTCTCGCGGTTGCTCAGGACGAAGGAGACGGTGGTGCGGGAAACTCCCGCGTGCTTGGCGACGTCGGTCATGGTGACCCCGCGCTGCCGGGTGGTGGCAGCAGGCTTCGGGGCTGTTTTGCCGGCTTTGGGGGCCTTTGCGGCCTTGCCGGGCGCCTTGCCCTCGGCGGTGCTCCTCGCCATTGAATGCTCCGTTTGCTCTTCGTTGAACAATGCTTCCGCTTGCCCTGACTGATGTTCCGGCCCTCGTAGCTAACGCGCGTTACCTGCGAAGGTGTGATTCAGGTTACGCGCGTTAGTCGGAGGTGTCAACGAAGAATTTCAGCGGAGTTTCATCGGGCTCTCCCTCGCCGAGTTGGCACAGGACAAAGCAACGCCTTCCCGACCATTAGGCTTCTGCCATGGCATTGAGAGCTCCCCGCATCACTCCCGGCCTGCCCGCCGAGGACGCCCGAAGCCTGGCCCGCTCACTCCACGGCGAGGGCGAGCAGGACAGCAAGGACATCACCGTGTTCGTGGACGGCACGGTCCACCGGCTGCCCGCCCAGGCGAGGGACGCCGTCGTCGACATGCTGCAGAGGCTCAGCCGCGGCGAAGCGGTGAGCGTCAGCAGCGTCGAGGAAATGCTCACCACCTCCCAGGCGGCGGAGCTGGCGGGCATCTCGCACACGTACCTGCGGAATATGACCGACCGCGGCGAGATCCCCGTGGAGTACCGCGGCACGCACCGGCGCATCCGGCTCAGCGACATCATGGCCTGGCTCGAGACCCAGAAAGCCCGGAAAGCCGCCACGGACGCGGCAGAAGACGCCGACGGCGAAGCATGACGCCCGCCGGCACGCACATGACAAGGTGATAAGGATCAAGCAACAATCGCGCTGAAGCGGCGGTTGCCCGCCACGCCCGGCGCTAACCTTAATCCGTGCGAAATTTCAAGGGATGGCATATCTTGGCGGGCCTGGCGGCCATGGCCATTGCCGCACCCTTGGGCTCCCTGATGGGGCTGAATTTCGTAGCCGATTTCATGTTCGCCTGCGTGGCCTTCGTGGCCGTGGCGTTCTGGGTTGACCACAAGCTCGCCCGCCGCCGCGCCGCCAAGCCGGACGTCGGCGAGATCCCGCTCCGCGACCCCGCGGACAGCTAAATCCTCAGATCCCCGGAAACGCTCAGATCCGCGGCCGCGCCGCCCACCTCCGCGCCTTGAGCGCCGCGTGCAGTTCCAGCCGGACGGATCCGTTGAGCGGGTCGACGCCGATCAGCTGGCGGATGCGGCCCAGCCGGTTGTAGATGCTGCTGCGGTGCAGGTGCAGTTCCTTGGCGACTTCCTGGACCGAGCCGTCGCTGTCGTACAGCAGTTCAAGCACAGGCAGCAGTTCCCCGTTCCGGTCCGCGGCTTCCAGTTCGGCAAACCGCACCGAGCCGTGGTCATCCCAGCCGCCGGGCGCCGTCAGCCGGTCGAACATCTGGTAGACCCCGGCGGAGCGGCTGTCCACCAGTTCGCCCAGCCGGGGCTCGACGGCGGCCGCCTGCGCCGCGAGCTTCGCCTGCCGGTAGGCGGGGCCGAGACCGCGGATCACCTGCAGCGGTTCGCTGATGCCGAGGATGACCCGCTCCACCGCGCGGCCGGCGCGCTTGGCCAGTTCCAGCTGGTAATGCACCAGCACCTGGGCGTGCACGGCCCGGCCCGCGGTTTCCCGGAACAGCATCACGGCGTGCGTTTCAGTTCCGGCACTGAACAGCACGGAGTCGACGCCGATGGAGGACTGCAGCGCGGCCGTGCGGTGGATGAGCGTGGCCGCCAGGGGATCGCCGACGCCGTCGCCCCCTCCGGCGTCGAGCACCACCACCAGCTGCCACGGGGCTTTGCCCTGGATTTCCTTCCAGCCGGCCACCGCGGCGAGCGCGTTCGATTCGCACTCGCAGGCGGCCAGGAACTCACGTTCGCGGCGGCGCCGGAATTCGGATTCTGCGGTGTTGGATTCCAGCAGCAGCCCGGCCAGCAGGTCCAGTTCGTCCCGGACGCCGGGCAGCTGGGCGAGGATCGCCGTCGCGCTCTGCTCCTCAAGGTCCTGCTGCACCCAGAGGTACCCCACCCGGAAACCGCGCACCAGCAGCGGAACGCAGACGCGGCCGAGCATGCCGAGCTCATCGTTGGCCGGGATCACCACGGGGCGCACCGCCGTCGCGATCCCGTGCGAGAGCTGCCAGGCGCTGACGTCCGCCGGAACCTTCTTGCTGAGGAGGAAGTTCACGCGGACGCGGTCGGCGTGGGACTGGTTGGAGCTGTAGGCGAGCAATACGCCGTCGAGGTCCTCGAGTGACAGGCCGCGGCCAAGCTTCAGGGCCACGTCCTCCACCAGCTGTTCCACGTCCTGCTGCATGCAGCAAGACTACTGCCGGGCGGGCACCGCTTCCGCTTCGCTGACGGCGCCCGCGCTGGGGCCGGGCTCGCCGCGGAAGGCCCGGAGCATGGCTTCACGGTCGAACTGCCCTTCCCACTTGGCCACCACGAATGTCGCCACGCAGTTGCCGAGCAGGTTCACCACCACGCGCATGGAGTCCATCAGGCGGTCCGCGCCCAGCAAGAGCGCGACGCCGGCCACCGGGAAGATGCCCAAGGCACCGGCCGTGGCGGAGAGGGCGAGGAACGCCGAGCCGGGCACGCCGGCCATGCCCTTGGAGGTGAGCATCAGGACGCCGAGGGCGACGAGCTGCTGGCCGAGGTCGAGCTGGTGGCCGAACGCCTGGGCCAGGAAGAGCAGCGAAATGGACAGGTAGATCGCGGCGCCGTCCAGGTTGAAGGAGTAGCCGGTGGGGATGACCAGGCCGGTGGTGCTGCGCGAACATCCCGCGTTGGCCAGTTTGGTCATGATGCGCGGCATCACGGATTCGGTGGACGCCGTGCCCAGCGCCAGGAGGAATTCTTCACGGGTGTACTTCATGAACTGCCACAGCGGGACGCGGGCCACGCTCCAGGCGACCACGAACAGCAGGGCGATGAACACGACGGCGGCGCCGTAGCAGGCGGCGATCAACACGGCGTAGGTGCCCAGGGAGTCGAGGCCGTACTGGCCGATGATGAACGCCATGGCTCCGAACGCGCCGACCGGCGCCACCTTCATGACCCAGGCCATGATCTTGAAGAAGATCTCCAGGACCGTCTCCATGAGCGTGATCACCGGGGCGCAGCGTTCCTTGCCGATCACCACCACGGCGGATCCGAAGAAGATGGCGAAGCACAGCACTTGCAGCAGGCTGTTGTTGGCGAAGGCGCCCACCACGCTGCTCGGGATGATGCCGAGCAGGAACTGGCCCACATCCTTGGGAGGGGCGGTGCTGGTCTTGGCGGCCAGGGCGTCCTGGTTGAGGGAGTTGGGGTCGATGTTGAGCCCCGCACCCGGCTGGACCAGGTTGCCCACCAGCAGGCCGAATGCCAGCGCGAACGAGGTAGCCGCCGTGAAGTAGATGAGCGCCTTCACGCCCACCCGGCCCACCGCCTTGACGTCCCCAACCGCGGCGATGCCCGTGACGATCACCAGGAAGACCAGCGGGGCGATGATCATCTTGATCAGCTGGATGAAGCCGTCGCCCAAGGGACGCAGCGCGGAGCCGAGCCCGGGCCAGAAGTGGCCGATCAGGACGCCCGCCACCACTGCGATCAGGATCTGCAGGAAGAGGGACTTATGGAGCGGTTTCGGGGCGGAGGATGCCGGAGTTGGGGTGGATTTCATGGGAAGGGTCCAATCGTGGGGACGCTGGTCATGGGTAACACAGGCCGGAACGGCGGCACAGGTACTGGTAGGCGCAGGGGACTGGCCATCCACGATAGGGAAGCTTGGTTTCATCGATGTGGCACAAACATCACGGCCTGAATCATGCTTGAAACATCGGTTCCATCGGAGCCTCCAACGGCCACAGCCGCCGCACCAACAACAGGCGACACCTGCCGCCCGCTCACTCGACATTTGTCGAGCCGAGTTTCGCAAAAACCGCTGAATCACGCGGAAGTCGCCGGCCGCCGTCGGACGCTTTCCTGTCTGGTGGCTCACAGCGGACCTATTCTGGAATCACAGTCCCCCACCGCACAAAGGCCTACCAAGCCTTTCGACAATGGAGCCCAAAATGATCATCGGTGTCCCCAAAGAGATCAAGAACAACGAATTCCGTGTAGCCATCACTGCGGCCGGAGTTCACGAGTTCCGCACCCACGGCCACACCGTGCTGGTGGAGCGTGGCGCAGGCCTGGGCTCGGGCATCACCGATGAGGAATACGCCATTGCCGGTGCCGAGATCGTTGCCGACGCCGACGACGTGTGGGCCCGCGCCGACATGGTCATGAAGGTCAAGGAACCCATTGCCGCCGAATACCACCGCTTCCGCAAGGGCCTGATCCTCTTCACCTACCTGCACCTGGCCGCCGAGCCGGAACTGACCAAGGAGCTCATCAACTCCGGCGTCACCGCGATCGCCTACGAGACCGTGCAGGACGGCCGTGCACTGCCGCTGCTCGCTCCGATGTCCGAGGTTGCCGGCCGACTCTCCGTGCAGGTGGGCGCCAACTCACTGATGGCTCCGGCTGGCGGCAAGGGCGTGCTACTGGGCGGCGTCCCGGGCGTGCGCCCGGCGAAGGTCGTGGTGCTGGGCGCGGGCGTGGCGGGCACCAACGCCGCCGCCATGGCCCTGGGCCTCGGCGCGGACGTGACCATCATGGACATCAACATCAACCGCCTGCGCGAACTGGATGCCCAGTACCAGGGCCGCCTGAAGACCGTCGCCTCCAACTCCTACGAGATCGAGAAGGCCGTTGTCGACGCCGACCTGGTGATCGGTTCCGTGCTGATCCCGGGCGCCAAGGCTCCCAAGCTGGTCTCCAACGAGCTCGTGTCCCGCATGAAGCCGGGCTCCGTGCTGGTGGACATCGCCGTGGACCAGGGCGGCTGCTTCGCCGACACCCACCCCACCACGCACCAGGAACCCACCTACAAGGTGCACAACTCCATCTTCTACTGCGTGGCCAACATGCCCGGCGCCGTGCCGAACACCTCCACCTACGCGCTGACCAACGTCACCCTGCGCTACGCGGTGGCCCTGGCCAACCTGGGCGTCAAGGCCGCCTTCGACCGCGACCCCGCCCTCGCGGCCGGCCTCAACATCGCCGCCGGCCACGTGGCACACCACTCCGTGTCCGAGGCCCACGGCCTGCCGCTGGTGGCCGACTGGCACGAACTGGTTTCGGCCTAGCCTTCCGGTTAGTACTGCATTAATACCGCCCGACGGCGGGTTCCCGGCTTTCGCTTCGGCGGGCCGGGGACCCGCCGTCGGGGTTTAAATGTCTGAGCCTGCTGCTTGGATTGGTTCATGGAGGCCAACACGGTTTTGGACGATGCGCCGCAGGGTGATGCGGTGTTTGATCCTGCCGTGGCCTTGGACAATCTGGTCTCGACTTTGCAGCATGTTGAGGCTGTGATGGCGAGTTTGCAGGCGTTCCGTGAGTACACGCTTGCGGTCGCGGCGAGGGTCGCGGAGGTGATGGCCGACGGCGGACCCGGACCGGGTGCCGCAGGTGTGGCTGGTTTGGGTGCGGTGGAGTTGGCGCAGCGTGCGGTGGCGGCGGAGATCGCCGCGGCGACGCGGATGAGTGACCGGGTGGTGCAGCGCCAGATGGGCCAGGCCTTGGAGTTGCTGGGCCGTTTCCCCGGCACGTTCCACGCTTTGGCGGACGGGCGGATCAGCATTACCCACGCCCGGGTGATCCAGGACGCCGGAACCTCCCTGGAAGACCCCGAGACCCTGGCTGGCTTTGAGGCGGCGGTGCTGCCCTGCGCCGAGAAGCAGGCGCCGAACCGTTTGCGGCGGCTCGCGGCCCGCGAAGCAGAGAAAGCCCACCCGGAGGCGTTGGTAGTCCGGCACGAGCGGGCTGTGGCGGGGCGGTGTGTGCGGGTGAACCCGTTGCCGGATGGCATGGCCGAACTCGCCGCGACCCTTCCCGCCGCGGTGGCGTACGGGATCCACGACCGGTTGACCCAGATGGCCAAGAAGCACACGGAACTGGCCGGAAAAGAAACAGGACCGGCCGCTGCGCTGGGCACAGCTGCAAGCACGGCTGCCGGGGATTCCCGCACCATGGACCAGTTGCGAGCTGATCTCTTCGCAGACCTGCTCCTCAGCGGCGCACCTACCGGGCACGACACTCCGGACAGGTTGCTGGCGGCGATCACGGCCCGGGTGGATGTCACGGTGCCGGTGTTGACGCTGATGGGTGGCAAGTTTTCGCGGTCCGGAAAGCGTCGGACGAAAGGCCTCCTTAGCGGTGCTTCGGCCGAACTGAGCGGCCGCCACCCCATCGACCCCGCCACCGCCAAACACCTCGCCGGCAAAGCCACTGCCTGGAACCGGGTCCTCACCGATCCGGTGAGCGGTGCCGTGCTGGCCGTGGACCGGTACCGGCCCGGCGAAGACCTCAAACGCCTTCTTTCGGCGAGGGATTCGCGCTGCCGTTTTCCCGGCTGCGGCATCCCGACCCGGGATCTCGACCTGGACCACACCCACGATGCTGCCCGCGGCGGACCCACCGACACCGGGAACCTTGCAGCGCTCTGCCGCCGGCACCACGTCCTCAAACACCACTCACGCTGGACCGTCAAACAAACCGGCAACGGAACCCTGCAATGGACCAGCCCCACCGGCCGGAACTACACAGACAAGCCACCCACCCCGGCAACCACCACCGTTGGCGGACCGCCGGGCGATACCGCCAACAAGCCGCCACCCTTCTGAATATCCCGGGCCCAGCCCAACGGCTGGCAGCTAACACTGTTGACGGTTAGTACGTTCGCAGATTCCCCGGCACGAGTCTTCAATTCCGGCCGGAATCCCTGGGGGTCAATCCGGCCGGAACCGGCGAACGGCCGAGTGACGGCCGCACCATGCCCGGCTCAACGCGCCGTCGGCAACTCCGGCAACGAAGGCGAGGGTGACGGTGCCGGCAAGGAGGGCAGCGGCACACGTACGGGCAGTTCGACGATGCGGTCCGAGGGAAGCGCGGGCAGCTCCGGACTCGGAGGCGCAGGAATCCCGGAAGGCTTCGGGCTCACCGGAACCGGCGCAGGAGATCCGGCACCGGGCGTCACCGTTTCGGGAGACGGCGAAGGCACAGGCGTCGTGGCAGGCGCAGGACTGGGTGACGGCGCGGGAACCTCTGGCTCAACCGGCGGCGCCGGCTGCGGCGCGGGGAACAATTTCGAGACGGCGGTGCCCACCGCAGAACCCAGCTGGTTCAAGGTTCCGGGGATCCCGCCGTCGGACGCTGCTGCGGCGGTGGCCCCGGCGGCGAGGGAAGCGGCCACGGCGACGGCGGTCACCGCCAGGCGGCGCTTCCTGCGGCGGGCGGGCAGTTCGTCAACGGGCGCAGGAGCCACGCCGGAGGCAAGCGAAGCGCCCGGCACCATCAGGGCGCGGAGGGCCTCGGACGGTTCGGGGCGGTCCGCTCCAAGGGCCCGGAGTTCGATGAGTTCGGCGCGGATATCGGCGGCGTCCTCAAGTCCGGCTTCGGCGAGCAGCTTGTCGATGCCCGTTGCGCTGCCGCGGGCGGCTTGTTCGCTCATGATCTGCCATTCCTTCCTGAGGCGCACTCCCGGAGTGCGTGGAGGGCCCTGCGCTGCAATTGCTTCACGGCGCCTTGCGTCCTGCCCATGACGGCCGCCGTTTCTTCAAGGGAAAGATCTGCAACAACGCGCAGGGCCAGTACCTCGCGGTAGTCGTCCCGGAGGCCTTCCAACAGTTCGGTCGCCGCAATTCCGCCATGTCCCAGCGCCTGCGCCTCTGCGGAGGGCTCACGCCGGATGTCCGTCTCCGGTTCGAAGCTGCTGAGCGCCGGTTCCCGTTCGCGCTTGCGGTAGTGGTCCACCAGCCGCGCGTGCGCGATAGTGAAGAGCAGGGACTTGGCCCCGGCGAGCCCGCCTTCGAGGGTGGGAATCTTCGGATACAGGGCAAGGAAGACGTCCTGCATGACCGCTTCGGGATCGTGGACGCCGCGGGCGCGGAGGTATCCGAGGACCTGGCCGGAATAGCTGTTGTAGGCAGCAGTAAAGAACAGCGCAGGGTCTTCCCCGACCGTCTCCGTGTATTCGTCAGCCAAAGGGTCCAGCACCCGCGGCCCTCCATCCCACGCAGCGGCGCGACCTTCCCGCGTGGAAGCGTCGGCGCTGCGGTTTGTTGCAAGAAAATGCGGGGCTCCCCGCCCGAACACAGGGAACCCCGCGGCTTTAAAGGGTAGCCACAGCCTTACGGGCGGACGGAATCGAGCAGTCCGTCGACGGCGGCAGGCAGCTCAGCGGGAGCGGCCGGAACGGCGGGTACCGCCGGAACAGCAGGCAGTTCCGGCCCGGCCGGAACCGCAGGCACAGCAGGAACAGCGGCGTCAGCACCGGCGTCGGCGGACGCAGATGCGGAACCGTTAAGCTCGGTTTCGACGTCGGCAACCAGCTGCTCGCAGTGCGCCTCAACCTTGCCTTCGCCACCAAGGGTGACGGCCAGGGACTCATAGCCTGCAACCTTGGCTTCGGCGCTCAGGCCGTCGCTCAGCAGGGCCTTGCAGAGGCCGAAGGACTCGGGAAGGGTCACGTCGGCAGCCTTCTCCTTGGCGTCCGCCACGGCGTCGGCGATCTTCGCTTCAAGGGCTTCCTTGGCCTCGGCGGCCTTGGCCTTGGCGCCCTCAACAGCACCCTGGGCTTCGGCCTTCGCACCCTCGACCGCGCCAAGTGCCTCAGTCTTCGCAGCGTCAGCCTCGGCGGGAACATCCGGAGCGGCAACATCCGGCACGGCGACTTCAGGCAGCGACGGAGCCGGGGCACCCACCAGTTCGTGGGCCTTCTGCTGGAGATTGGCGGGAAGCGCACCGGCGAACGCAGCGGCACCGGAGCCGCCCACGGTCAGGGCGCCGGCGGCGAGGATTCCGGCCGCTACTTTGCTGGTACCAAGGACAGTAAACAAGGACATGAGACCCTCCGACTAACGTGTAGCTTCTGCTCCGGCAGCAACGGGGGGCTGCCGGTGGTTCAGGGGGCGGGGCGTTGCCCGCACTCTTCCTACATCGCCAGGGGTCGCGGAAAAGTTACACCTTCCTCAAAAAAATCTCAGGCGGCCAGTTTCCGGGCCTGTTCGATCAGTTCCAGCACCGCGGCCGAGTCCGCCGGATCCACCGGGAGGGGCAGCGCGGAGGAGGCGCCGCCGTCGGCGATCTTTTCGGCCAGGATCCGGTAGAACTCCTGGTACGCGCCACGTTCGGTGGGCACCGGGGTGCGGACGCCGTCGCGCTCCAGGATGCCGTAGTGCTCCCGCGAGTCCAGGCCGTACGCGGGGTCCGTGGGCAGGCCGCCGCCCAGGATGTACGGTTCCTGCGGGTCGATCCCGTACTTCACGAAACCGGCCTCGCCGCCCAGGACCCGGAAGCGCGGTGCGTGCAGGCGGCTGCTCAGGTTCAGCGAATGGTGGCTGAGCACGCCGGATTCGTGCCGCAGCACAAGGAAGACGTCGTCATCGGCGCGTTCCTGCGGGCGGCGGGCCGCGATCTCCGCGTAGCTAACAGTCGCCGGCCCCAGCAGCTGCACGGCCAGGTCCAGCACGTGGGTGCCGAGGTCGAACAGCACCCCGCCGCCGTCGTCCACGCCCGCGCCGGCCTTCCACGCCTTGCTGATCTGCGGCGCCCACCGCTCCATGGAACTCTCGAAGCGCAGCACCTCGCCCAGCACGCCGCCGTCGAGCAGCTTCTTCACGGTGAGCGCGTCGCCGTCCCAGCGGCGGTTCTGGTAGACGGTGAGCACCCGCCCCAGCCGCTCCGCCAGCTCGATCAGCTCCCGCGCCTGCGCGCTATGCACGGCGAACGGTTTGTCGACGACGACGTCGAGCCCGGCTTCCAGCGCGGCTTTCGCGAGCGGGTAGTGGCTTGCCGGCGGCGTGCCGAGGACGATCAGCTCCAGTTCACCGGCGAGCGCGAGGATGTCCTCCGGCCGGTCCACGAGCCGCACCCCGGGATAGCGCTCCGCCGCAGCGGCGCGGCGGCCGGCGTCCGAGGTGGAGATGGCGTCCAGCGAATACGCCGGGTCAGCGGCAAGGAACGGCGCGTGGAAGACGCTGCCGGAAAGGCCATAACCGGCGACGGCGGCGCGGATGGGGGCATGGGAAGCGGCGGTCATGCTGCCAAGGCTACCCGCGGGCGGGCCGGTGCGGGAGGAACAGAAAAAGCCGGCACCCGCAGGATCTTCCGCGGGTGCCGGCCTTCAGTCAGCGGTGGTTGTTACTTCTTTTCCCAGCCGATGGTGGTCCAGTCCGGAACGTTGGACAGGCTCTTGAACAGGGACGGGCCGTAGTTGGCCAGGCCCTTGCGGACGAACTGGATTTCCGGGCCGTTCATGACGACGCCCATGGAGTAGTACTTGGCCATGTGCTTCTTCTCGACCTCCATGGCGGCCTTGTTGCGCTCGGCGTTGTCCTCGATGCTGGACAGCTTGGCGATCTCGGCGTCGAGCTCGGCGTCGCCCAGGCCGTTTTCGTTGGTCTTGGAGTCGTAGTACTGCTTCACGGCGTCCGTAGCGTCGGAGCCGACGGTGTAGCCGGAGATGGTCATGTCGAACTCGCGGGAGCCGACAACCTTGCCGAATTCGCCGTCGCCCTTCTGGTCGATTCCCACATCCATGCCGGCGGCCTGGAGCTGCTTCTGCAGGGTCTGGGTGGTGGCCAGCGAGGTGGGGTCGTCACCGAAGTTGGTGATCTTGAAGGCCACCGGCTTGCCGTCCTTCTCCATGATGCCCTTGCTGTTCAGCGTGTAGCCGGCGTCCGTGAGGATCTTCTTGGCGGCTTCGGGGCCGCTTTCCTTGACCGGGTAGTTGTCCTGGTAGTTCTTGGAGAACGGCATCAGCATCATGGATCCCGAGCTCTCCTCTTCCCAGTTCAGGCCGCCGAAGCGCACCTTGCGGATGGCTTCGCGGTCCACGGCGGCGAAGACGGCCTTGCGGACGGCGACGTCGGTGAGGGAGGCGCGCTTGGCGTTCAGGTTCAGGCCGCCGGCGAAGAGGCGCTGGCCGCGGCGGATGTCCGCGTCCTTGGTGCCGTCCAACTGCTTGTAGCGGGTCAGGGTGCGGCCGCTGGTAGCGTCGATTTCGCCGTTCTTGAAGGCGGCGATGGTTGCGCTCGGTTCCATCTGGCGGAAGATCACCTTGGAGAGCACGGGCTTGGCGCCCCACCACTTGTCGTTGGGCACGATGACCACGGTCTTGGCGGCGGAGTCGTAGTTCTCCACCTTGAACGGGCCGGCCATCCATTCGGGGTGCATGTTGCCGGTGAAGCCGTTGTTAAAGACCTCGGCGCTGTTCACCTTGGGGTGGATGAGGCCGGTGAAGAGGGCGTCCAGCGGGTACACGGGCTGGGTGGTGGTGACAATGACTTCCTTGTCATTGGCGCCGGCCTTGACCGAGTCCACGAACTCGTAGGCGCCGGAGGACACGATGTCGATCGCCTTGTCCTTGCCCTGGAGCATCTTCCAGGTGTTTTCGAAGGTCTTGACGTCGATCGGGGTGCCGTCGTTGAAGGTCGCCTTGTCGTTGACCTTGATGGTGATGGTCTGCTTGCCGTCCTTGACCTCGCTCTTGACGGTCTCGCAGAAGTCCTTGTTCGGCGTCGCGGTGCCGTCGAAGTCGAAGTTCCAGCAACCCCAGGTACCGGCACCGTCGATCGGACGGTGCAGCGCGGTGTTGTCGGAGCTGTTGCCTACGTTGGAGAAGCCGTTGAAGTCCGGGCCGATGTTGCCCAGGGCGAGGGTCAGCGTGCCGCCCTGCTCCAGGTCTTTCGGGTCCTTCTCGTTGATGCTGATGAGCTTGCTGATGTCGCCGCCGGCGGACTGTGCCTTTTGGGTCTCAGGGCCGGACGACGACGAGCCGCCGCCGCATGCGGTCAGCATCAGCGCCGAGGCGATTGCCACGCCGCTGATGGCCAGGTACTTCTTCATGGTGTTCCCCTTCAATACGGTGTTGTGTTTGCCGTGAATGGCTTGCGAATGAAGTTTTGAAGCCGTGGTTTCCCTGTCAGGCATGCACCACGAGCATGTCGGCGTCGATCTCGCCGTCCGGGAAGAAGCACGCGAACTGCTGCGCTTCCTCCGGAACCCTTCCACCCGCCGTCGCGCCTTCCGCCGCGGAAGCTTCCGCCGCAAGCGGCGGTTCGAGCGTGAGGCACTTTTCCTGCTTCGCCTTCGGGAGGGCGGCGAAGACGGGGCAACGGGTGGCAAAGTTGCAGCCCTTGGGGGCGTCCAAGGGAGTGGGCAGGTCGCCCTGCAGGATGATCCGCTCGCGGGTCCGTTCCAGCTCTGGATCCGGGACCGGGATGGCGGAGAGCAGCGCGCGGGTGTACGGGTGGCGCGGGTTGTCGAAGACCTGGTCCACATCGCCCATTTCCACGATCTTGCCCAGGTACATCACGGCCACGCGGTTGGAGATGTGCCGCACCACGGAGAGGTCGTGCGCCACCATGAGGTAGCTCAGGCCGAGTTCCGCGCGGAGCTGGTCCAGCAGGTTGATGACGCCGGCCTGCACCGAGACGTCCAGGGCGGACACCGGCTCGTCCAGCACCACCAGCTTGGGGTTCACCGCGAGCGCGCGGGCAATGCCGATGCGCTGGCGCTGGCCGCCGGAGAACTGGTTGGGGAAGCGGTTCACGTGGTCGGGCTGCAGGCCCACCAGCTTCATCAGCTCCATGATCCGCTTGCGGATGGCGTCCTTGGGGTAGCCCAGGTTTTCCAGCGGCTCGGCCAGGACTTCGTAGACCGTGAAGCGCGGGTCGAGGGCACCCGTGGGGTCCTGGAAGACCATCTGCATTTCCTTGCGCATGGCCTGTTTGGTCTTGCCGTCCGTGGCGGCCTTGTTGCTGACGCCGCCGATCACCACCTCGCCCACCTGCTCCGGGTGGAACTCCATGATTTCCAGGAGCGTGGTGGTCTTGCCGCAGCCGGACTCGCCCACGATCGACAGGCATTCGCCCTCGCGGATATCGAAGCTCAGCCCGTCCACGGCCTTGACCGTGCCGATGCGCCGCTTGAAAAGGGAACCTTTCAGCAGCGGGAAATGCTTCTTCACGTCCTTGAGCTCCAGGACCGCAGACCGCTCATCCCGGGGGACGCCGTCGAACTTGGACACCGGAACCGGTGGGGCGTGGAAGATGCTGTGCGCGTCCACGTCCAGCAGCGCGCCGCTCTTGATGCAGGCGGCGCGGTGGCCGCCGTCGCCGCTGCCGGCTGTGCTGGCGGGGGCACCGCCGTCGACGACGGACAGCAGCTCCGGTTCCGCGGCGCGGCATTCGTCCGTGACCAGCGGGCAGCGGTCGGCGAAGGAGCAGCCAGTCACCGGCTTGATGAGGTTCGGCGGAGTGCCCTCGATCGGCACCAAGGAACTCTTCTGGGCAGAATCCACGCGCGGCACGGCGCCCAGCAGGCCCATGGTGTACGGCATGCGCGGGCGGTAGTAGATGTCCTCCACAGCGCCGGTCTCCACCGGCTTGCCGGCGTACATCACCATGATGTCGTCCGCCATGCCGGCCACCACGCCAAGGTCGTGGGTGATCATCACGACGGCGGCCCCGGTCTCCTCCTGAGCGGCGTGCAGCACCTCCAGGACCTGGGCCTGGATGGTGACGTCCAGCGCCGTCGTCGGCTCGTCCGCGATCAGCACGCGCGGATCGTTGGCGATAGCGATGGCGATCATCACGCGCTGGCGCATCCCGCCGGAGAACTCGTGCGGGAAGGACTTCAGGCGGGCCTGCGGGCTGGGGATGCCCACCATCTGCAGGAGCTCGATGGCGCGGGCTTCCTTTGCCCTGCTGCTCATGCCCGGGTTGTGGACCGTGAGCGCCTCGATGATCTGGTGTCCCACGGTGTACACCGGGGTCAGGGAGGACAGCGGGTCCTGGAACACCATGGCGATGTCGCTGCCGCGGTGCTTGCACATGGCCTTGTCGCTCAGGCCCAGCAGTTCCTGGCCCTTGAAACGCACCGAGCCGGTGATGTCCGCGGTTTCGGGCAGCAGGCCCATGATCGCCATGGACGTGACCGATTTGCCGGAGCCGGATTCGCCCACGATGCCGAGGGTCTTGCCGGCCTTGAGGTCGAAGTCGACGCCGCGGACCGCGTGGACCACGCCATTCTCCGAGTTGAAGCGGACATTCAGGTCCCGGACGCTGAGGACGGCATCACCGGGGGCGTACATGCCGGCGTCGCGGAGGCGTTCGACGGTCTGGCGTTCGACGGCGGTCGGTCCGGTTTGGGTGGAAAGCTCGCTCATTTGTTCTTCTTCTTTGCGTTCAGCGTCTTCGTGGTCCGGGCGCGGCCGATCGAGGTGGAGCTGGGGTCGAACGCGTCGCGGAGGCCGTCGTTCATCATGGCCAGCGAGCCGGTCAGCAGGAACATCACCGTGAGCGGCACCCAGAACATCCACGGGAAGGAGGACACCTGCCCGGTGGCCCCGCCGATCAGCACGCCAAGGCTGACGTCCGGCAGCTTGATGCCGATGCCGATGTAGGAGAACGCGACCTCGGCGAGGATGGCGCCGGTGATGCCGCGGGTGAAGTCCAGCACCAGCAGGGAGCCGATGTTCGGGACGAGGTGGCGGCGCACGATCGTCATGGACGGAACGCCCATGTACTTGGCGGCCTTGACGTAATCGCGTTGCATCAGGGACATCGCCAGGGAGCGCACCAGGCGGGCGGTTCCCATCCAGCTGAAGAACAGCAGGACGGCGGTCAGCAGCAGCCAGCTGGGCAGTTCCTTGAGGCTCTGCCCTCCGCCGCTCGTGGCGACGGCCACCACCAGGATGGCGGGCATCATGATGAGCGCTTCGAGGATGAAGAGCATCACCGAGTCCACCTTGCCGCCAAAGAAGGCCATGGTGCAGCCGTAGATCGCGGAGATCAGCACGGACAGTCCGCCGACGATCAGGCCGATGAGGATGGAGACCCGGGTGCCTTCGACCACCAGGGCCAGCAGGTCGATGCCGGCCTGCGAGGTGCCCAGCAGGTGCTCGGGCGAGGGGCCCATGCCGATGTTGAGGGGGTCGATGGTGTCCTTGTCCCAGCTTGTGAGGAAGCCGCCGAACAGGGAGAAGGCGAACAGCGCCAGGAAGACGGCCAGACCGGTGACGGCGGTCTTGTTCCGCATGAAGCGGCGGAAGATGATGCGGCCCTTGCCTATGACGACGTCGGCAGCCTTGGCCTCGTCGATTTCGACGACGGTGTCAGTCAGATTGGTCATTACTGGACCCTCACTCGCGGATCGACCAGGGTGGTGGCGAAGTCGGCCAGGATGGCGCCGATGGCGAAGATCACCGAACCGTAGGCCAGCATGGCGGTGGCCACGTTGACGTCCTGCTTGCCGATCGCGTCGATGCTCCAGAGGCCGGCGCCGGGCCACGCGAAGATGGTCTCGGCGAAGAAGCCGCCGGTGAAGATCGCGGGGACGGCGAAGGCGATAGTTTGCGCCACGGGGATGAAGGACACCCGCAGGGCGTGCCGGGTGATGGCTTGGTACCGGGTGAGGCCCTTGGCGCGGGCGGTGCGGACGAAGTCGGCGTTGACGTTGTCCAGCAGGTACTGCCGCTGCGCGATCTGGTACCCCGCCCAACCGAACACGGTCATCGCGAAGGTGGGCACGGCGTAGTGGGCCATCAGGTCAACGAAGGCCGGCCAGCCCGGCTCGATTCCCGGCGTCGAGATGCCCGTCACGAAGAAGATGCGCTCCCCCACGGCGTCGTTGATGCCGATGGCGCCCAGCTGCACCAGGAAGTAGGCGATCGGGGCGGGCAGGATGTACACCAAGTAGCTGTACGAGGTGATGGCGCGGTCCTGGAACTTGTACTGCCGGGCGGCGGAGTAGACGCCGAGTGCCACGCCGATGATGAGCGTGAGGATGATCGAGGCGATGAAGAGCCGGGTGGAAATCATCACGCGGTCCGCGAATTCGGCGTTCACGTAGGCCCCGTTGGGGCTGCGGCCCCAGTCCCAACGGGTCACGATGCCGCCCAGCCACTGGACGTAGCGTTCCCAAGGGCTGAGGTTCGGATCAAGGCCCAGGAGCCGCAAAGAGTTGGCCACCTGTTCGGGGGTGGGCCGGGGGATCTTTTCCTGTTCAAGCAGCGCTGGCTTGAGGGAGCTGACGGCCAGGAAGTATCCGGCGGTGGTGGTCAGGAAGATCATCACCAGGTACGTGAGGGCGCGTTTGCCCAGGTAGCGGAGCATGGGGTGCCTAGCCCGCGATCAGCCCGGTCCGGGGTGTGCGGGCTCCCGGCGTCCGGGAGTATTCCCTGGGCCGGGCAGGCAATGGCTGTACAACGTCCACGTGCATTCCAATCATGAAGGATCAACTTCGAAGGATGTGCTTCGAATCACATCCCAGAGGAAGCTATCACATGGAGATGCACGGAAAATGCCATTCCGCCAAGTCAAGTGGGGTCCGACTACCGGATTGTTATAAAACAGCCGCGCCGATTTATGGCGTCTGACGTGGGGAAACGTTCAGTCTCGAGCGTCCGGGCGGGCAAGGAGACGGCCTGCAAATTCCCGCCAGCCCGCCTGCAGGCGCCCCAGTTCAACCCCTTGCGTGCGCAGCGCGTACAGCACCCTTTCGGGGTCAAGGACAGAGAGAAGGAACGACGCCGTCAGCCAGGGATCGCCGACGCCGGCCTCCCGCAGGAGCATCTCGATGTGCCGGTGCCACAGTTGCGCGGGCGGGGCTTCGTGGCGGTTATGGGGCGAGTGTTCCGCAGCCCGGGCGAGCTCGCCGTTCCTGTCGATATAGGCGATGCGCGCCTCACCGAAAGCGATCAGCCGCTCCGCCGCAGGCGCGCCCGGGCCAAGCGGCGGCGGGCCGAAGATGAACAGTTGCTGGAACTCCGCTTCGGCGTCGCTGAGCAGGGTCATCATGAGCCCGGCGCGGCTGCCGAAGCGGCGGAAAACGGTCCCCTTGCCCACGTTTGCGCGGCAGGCGAGCATGTCCATGGTGAGGGCGTCGGCGCCGTGCTCGGCAACCAGGTCCCGGGCGGCCTCGAGGAGCCGCTCCCGGTTGCGGGCGGCGTCGCTGCGCTCGGAGGGCGGCCCCGATGGTCCTTCCGGCCGGATGGGGATGAGGCTCACAAAAAATATTCTAGTCACGGGAATACAAAGCGGACCGCAGTCCGTTTAGCTTGGGTGAAGGCAGTAAACACGCCTCAGAAGCCAAACCCGGCGGCCCCCGCTGCCGGCAGAAACAAGGAGTTCCCATGACCACGAACACCGTCCTCGCCCTGGTCGGCAGCCTTCGCGCCGACTCCCACAACCGCAAGCTTGCCGAGGCCATCGCCCTGAACGCCCCCGAAGGCGTCGAGGTCCGCATCCACGAATCCCTGGGCAACATCCCGTTCTACAACGAAGACATCGACGTCGAAGGCCAGGTTCCGGCCGAAGCCGCAGCCCTCCGTGCCGCCGCCGCTGACGCCGACACCATCCTCCTGGTCACCCCGGAGCACAACGGCACCATGCCGGCTTCCCTCAAGAACGCCATCGACTGGCTGTCCCGCCCCTTCGGCGCAGGTGCCCTCGCAGGCAAGCCGACCGCCGTCGTCGGAACCGCCTTCGGCCAGTACGGCGGCGTCTGGGCACAGGACGAGGCCCGCAAGGCCGTCGGCATCGCCGGCGCCAAGGTGCTCGAGGACGTCAAGCTGGCTGTTCCGGGTTCCATGGTCCGCTTCGCCGAGCTGCACCCGAAGGACGACGCCGAGGTCGTTGAGCAGATCAAGGGCATCTTCGAGCCGCTGACCGCCACCGAAGAGGCGTCCGAAGAAGAGACCGCCGCCTAGTCTTCCCGCTGCTTCGAAAGGCCGCGGTCAGCACGGATTTTTCCGTCCGGACCGGGGCCTTTCGCCTTGCCCGGACCCGCTACCAATCCGTGACGGAGCTGATGCAGAACCGTCACCGCAGCGGGATTCCGTGCGGGATGCGCCGGATTTACGGTTGAGGCAGGAGGCGGGGACAGGCGCGCCGGACGGCGCTGCCTTGGAGCACGGGGGCTGTCATGGCGGGCAGGCGCAGATTCACACGCCCTGCGGCGGTTGTTCCGTTGTGCGCCGCGATTGCCTTGATCCTCGGGCTCGCCGGCTGCGCTTCCTCCGCCGATGTGGCGTCGGCGCCGACCGTGACGGTCACGGGCGTTGGCGGCGGGTCCGCGGTTGATGGCTCAGTGACTGGCCCGGGCGGTTCGGGAGCGGGCTCCGAGCCGGGCGGGGGCGGCGCGGGAAGGCTTTCCGGCACTGAACCGCTGCACGGGGCCGGCGGTGCTCTGACGACACCGGCCACCGCTCCGGTCACGCCAACGGACGCCCCGCTTCCGGGCCCGACTCCGGGCAGTACGGATTCAAGCAGCACCGCTCCGGGTCCGGCACCAGCGCCGCCTGTCCCGGATCCCTCGCCGGCGCCCGGCCCTGTACCCGCGCCGGCGGCTACCGCGGACAAACCGGTCTCCGACGGCGGCGCGCCCTGGGGCTACGGCGGTGTTCCAGAGGATGAGGCCCTCGCCCCGGGTCCGGCGATTTACCTCGTAGCGATCGACGACGGCGGCAGCCGCGGGGCGCGCTTTGGCTGCAATGACAGCCTGGTCGCCGTCCCCGTTGCCGGCTCTTCGCCGGACGGTGGAGCGGCGCCGGGTGGCGGGGCTGCGCCGGATGCCGGTTCTTCACACGGCGCCGGTTCCGACGGACAGGAAACTGCGCCTTCTCCGACGGCTGCACGGCAGGATCCGCTGGAGGCGGCGATGGCCAGGCTCCTCGGCCCGGACAGCGTCCCGGCCGGCTCCGGCCTGTACAACGCCCTGTCCGGGTCGACCCTGACGTTCGTCTCGGGCACCATGGACGGCAGCGTAGTGACAGTCGATCTCAGCGGCGAGCTGCGCCAGGGCGGGGTGTGCGACAGTCCAAGGATCGAAGCCCAGCTCACGCAGACCGCCGTCGCCGCCGCGGGGGCGGTCCGTGCGGAGATCCGGATCGGCGGACGGCCCTTGACGGAGCTGCTGGAGCAGCGCGCCTCATGACGTGGCGATCGCGATCAGCCGCCGCAACGCCCACGCCATCCGCACGAGGCCCAGCGCCGCGGCGGCTCCGAAGGTAAACACCACTGCTTCCAGCGGCCAGATTCCCGTGGCGGAATCACCCTCCACCAGGATCGTGGCCAGCGCGGCAACAAGAAGCACCGCCAGGACCGGAATGACCGAGAGGAACGCCTCACCGATCTGCCGGCGATGGTCCGGGGCCAGGCGCTCCAATGGCAAGGCCCGCTGCCCCGGCGGGGCCTTCTTGCCCAGCACGTTCACCAGCATGGAGATGCTGCTGAGGATCAGGCCGGCCACCGCACCGGACAGGGTGGCGAGGGTCTGGAAGACGGTCCTGCGGGAATCCTCCGCCACATCCTCCACCATCAGCGGCTGCCCCAGCACAGCCGAAACCACCAGCCATATGCCGACAAGTGCTGCGGCCCAGAGCAGGTCCGCCCGCGGATGCACCAGGAACCAGCGCCACCAAGCGTTCCGGCGCGGGCGGGAAATCCCCACTTCGTACAGGCTCATCGTGCCGCCCTCCCGGCCGGTTCCCGCTCGCCGGGGGACGTGCCATCCGCGGCGAGCCCCGGAACCACGGAGTTGTCCGGCGAGCCGGTGATCTCAGGCAGGGTGCGGGCGAAGAAGGCTTCGTGGTTGGCGGCCTGCTTACGGAGGATGTCCACGGCCTCGGCGGCGGCACGGGCGGGGTCGTTGAAGATCCCGGCATCCACATCCACGTAGGAGATGAACCGCTCCCTCAGCAGGTCCACCACTTCCCGGTCCCCGCTGGCAGAGTCCCGGCCTTCGGCCACCACATGGTCGAACTGCTCCATGGAGCCCGAACGCCGGAAGAGCTCGATCAGCTGCTGGATACGTTCCCGGATCCGCTGTTTATCCTTGGCATTGCCGCTGCGCCCCACGCTGAGGGAGACCTTGAACGTCCCCTCGCTCATGAGCCGCGAAGCGCTGTCCAGGACGTCCGCCCATTCACCCTCCATGAGCTTGCCGGAAAGCCGGCCGGCGGGCAGGGAGAATTCGAAACGGCTGACGTCCAGGCGGTCCAGGATCTCTTCGACATCCTCCCGCAGCACGGGGGCCAGCGCCGGCTCCAGGCCCAGCATCCCGCCGAGGTACTCCCCCAGCCGTGCGGCACGCGGCCCGTTCCCGCTGCCCAGTACGGCCAGGACGTTCCGCTTCAGGAACGCAAAGTACGTGGTCTCCAAAAGGTGGTCTCCGGCGTCGAGAGGAAGCGGCTTCCGCCGGCCCGCACTGTCGCCGACGCTCGGCAGGTTCCCGCCCCGCACGCGGTCCAGCAGCAGCACCGGAACGGGCGCGACGGCGGCCGCCTGGGCGAGCAGCACAGTCCCGTCCGTGCACCAGTAGTGGCGCTCGACGCCGTCGTCCTCCGCCTGCCGGAGAACCTCCGCCACCCGGCGTGCGGGAAACGGCCGCAGCAGTTCGTCACCGTTCAGCCGCTCGATCCGCCAGAACTGCACGCTTCGCTTCATCAGCCATCACCACGTTCCATCAACCACCACCAAGTCGCCTACGCCAAAGCTACGCCGAGGCACTGACATTCACACCGCCGTCGGGAACTAATGCGGTCTTAGAAACAACTGTTGCCCAATTGGCAACTCACCGGAGTATCCTTGTCACTGTGACCCACGAAACACTGGACGCCGGGCCCCAGCTGCCCGCCGAAGCGATCGATGCCATCGAGAGGGCTGCAACCGCAGCCCACCGCCACGAGGAACTCTTCTCGGAGCGCGCCGCCAACATCAAGCAGTCAGCAGTCCGGGATGTCTTCGACATCTCGATGCGCCCGGGCCTTGTGTCCCTTGCCGGCGGAAACCCCTACCTGCAGTCCCTGCCCCTGGAGAAGCTGGGCCAGACCGCGGCGCGGATCATCGCCGAAGAAGGCATGACCGCCCTGCAGTACGGCGGCGGCCAGGGCACCGAAGAACTCCGCGAACAGATCTGCGAGATCATGGCCGCGGAAGGCATCACGGATGCCACGCCGGAAAACGTCGTGATCACCGCAGGTTCCCAGTCCGCCCAGGACGTAGCCACCAAGGTCTTCTGCAACCCCGGCGACGTGGTGCTCGTCGAAAACCCCACCTACGTAGGCGCCCTGAACACCTTCGAGGCCTACCAGGTCCAGGTGGAGACCGTGGACATGGACGAAAGCGGCCTCATCCCGGAGGTGCTCGAAGCCCGGATTGCCGCCCTGCAGGCCGAGGGCAAGAACATCAAGTTCCTCTACACGATCCCCAACTTCAACAACCCCTCCGGGATCACCCTGGCCCAGGACCGCCGCCAGCGCATCGTCGATATATGCCGCGCGGCGAATATTCTGGTGCTCGAAGACAATCCCTACGGACTGCTGCGCTTCGACGGCCGTCCGCTGGAACCGATGCGGGCCGACAACTCCCACGACGTCATCTACATGGGCTCGTTCTCCAAGATCTTCGCCCCGGGCCTGCGGATCGGCTGGGCACTCGTTCCGGAGCACCTCCAGCGCCGCTTCTATCTGGCCTCCGAGGCCGTCACCCTCTGCCCGCCGACGCTGAACCAGATGCTGGTCTCCGCCTACTTGCGCGACTACGACTGGCGCGGACAGATCGAAACCTACCGCGCGCTGTACCAGGAGCGCTGCCAGGCGCTGCTCGCCGCACTGGACGAGCACATGCCGGCCGGCCTCAGCTGGACCCGGCCCGACGGCGGCTTCTTCGTCTGGGTGACCCTGCCCGAAGGCGTGGACACCTACCCGCTGCTGCAGAAGGCGATCGACGCCGGCGTCGTGTTCATTCCGGGAGCGGCATTCACGCCGTCGGACGGGCCGTCGAACAAGCTGCGGTTGGCGTTCAGCGCCGTGCCTCCGGATACTATTGCCGAAGGCGTCCGGAGGCTCGCGAAAGTACTCGCGGAAGCAATTGAAAAAGGATCCAGCAAAGGAGCAGATCTATGAGCGGTGTAGTCCTCGTCGGCGTCGACGGCAGCGAAACGGCACGTCGGGCGGCCGAGTCGGCCAAGCGGCTGGCCACGGCCCTGAAGGCGGAGCTGCGCGTTGTCACGGCATTTGAAAGCGACCGCGTTGAAATCGTTGAGAGCGGCGCTGACAAGTGGGTTCTTTCCGACGCGGATGCCGCTGAGAAGGTTGCTCGCGGAATCGCAGGCGAACTCGAAAGCGAACAGCTGACCACCAGCTACGGCGCCGTCCGCGGCCGTGCCGGCGAAGCCCTGGTCAAGGAGGCCGAGCGCATCGGCGCCCAGCTGATCGTGGTGGGCAACCGCCGCATGCAGGGCATCGGCCGTATCCTGGGCAGCGTCGCCAACACCGTGGCGCACAATGCTCCCTGCGATGTGTACATCGCCAAGACGGACGAACCCGCCTAAAGGCAGGTTCCCCTAGCCGGCCGGCTCCCGGGCGAAAGCGCGGGAGCCGGCCGGCTTTTTTGTTGAGGCTTTGTTGACGGGAATCACGCCGCCTGGTGGGCGGTCTCACCCCATTTTCGGCCGGTTGTCAAGGACCTCGCCGATAAAATTGAGGAAGGCCCCCGAAGGCGCGAGCCGCCCATCACACACGACCTCCAGGACCTCAATTGCTTACTCTTCAGCCGCGCCAGCGCGTCGGGCATGACATCCTCCTTGCCCGCCACGGAAACCACATCAGCTCCATGCGCTTCGACCGCGCCAACGACCGCATCGTCGCGGTCCTGGACGACGGAACCACGGACAGCGCCCCGAACATGATTTCCCCGCTGCTGCAGATGCCGGAAACCCTCGGCAGCGTGCTGCGCTCCGACTGGCGCGCCCTGGTGATGGGCACGGCCATGATGCTGGCCCTCGGCCTGCTCGCCGCCGCCATCTCGATTGGCCTCATGGGCAACATGGACGAAGAGCAGCTGGCACAGCTGGCCTACACGAGCTCGATTTACTGAGTCCCTCGCACTGACACAAAGCCCGACGGCGCCGCGCAGATTCACTCGCGCGGCGCCGTCGGGCTTTCCTGTTTAAGCCTGCAGGGCCCCGGGCCCTGCAGGAACGCTAATCCAGCAGCAGGGCCGGCTCCTCAAGGATGGCTGCGACGTCGGCCATGAAGCGGGCGGACAGGTCGCCGTCCACCACGCGGTGGTCGAACGAGCCGCCCAGCGTGGTGATCCAGCGCGGAATGACCTCGCCGTCCAGCACCCACGGCTTCTGCTTGATGGTGCCGAACGCAACGATCGCCACCTCGCCCGGATTGATGATGGGCGTGCCGGTATCGATGCCGAGGGCTCCGATGTTGGTGATGGTGAGCGTGCCACCCTGCATCTCGGCCGGCTGGGTCTTGCCCGCGCGTGCGGTGGTGGCCAGCTCGTTCAACGCCAGGGCCAGCTCCTTGAGCGAGAGGTCCTGGGCGTCCTTGATGTTCGGCACCATCAGGCCCCGCGGCGTGGCGGCGGCGATGCCGAGGTTCATGAAGTGCTTGACCTGGATTTCAGCGCCGCCCTTGCCGTCCGCGTTTTCCACCCAGCTCGCGTTGACGCTGGGGTTGCGCGCGGCGGCCCAGATGACGGCCTTGGCGAGGATGAGCAGCGGGGAGACCTTGATGCCTTCGAAGTCGCGGGAGGCCTTGAGGCGCTTGACGAATTCCATGGTGCGGCTGGCGTCAACGTCCACGAAGATGCTCACGTGCGGGGCGGTGAAGGCAGAGTCCACCATGGCCTTCGCGGTGGCCTTACGGACGCCCTTGACCGGAATCCGCTCGACGCGCTGGTCCTGCGGCTTGCGGGATGCGCCCCAGAAGGTGTCGGCCTGGTCCAGTTCGGCGTCGCGCTGGGCCTGGTAGCTGACCAAGTCCTCGCGGGTCACCTCGCCGCGGGCGCCGGTGGGCACGACGTCGGCCAGGTCGATGCCGAGGTCCCGCGCGATCTTGCGGACCGGCGGCTTGGCCAGCACCCGGCTGACGAGGCCGCTCACCGTGGCACCGAGGGCGCCGCCGAGGCCCGGGGCGGGGGGCGGTTCAACAGCGGGGGCGGGAGCCGGGGCGGGCTCAGCTTTAGCGGGAGCTGGCGCAGGCGCAGGCGCTGCCGGAGCGGGCGCTGCCGGGGCGGAGGGTGCGACGGCGGAGCTTGCGTTCCGCCGCGGGCGCCGCTTGACGGCGTCGGCCTTCGGACCGGAGCCAACCAGCGGACCGCCGGCCGGGCCGCCGTCGGAGGAACCGGCGTCGGGAGTGTCCTCGGAAAGCTTGCCGTACAGGGGCTGGCTGGAATCCGGCACCTCAAGCGCAGGGTCGACGACGGCGGGAGCCGCCGCGGCGGGCGCGTCACCTGCGGCGCCTGCAGCTCCGTCAGAGATGCCGATGATGGGCGTGCCGACTTCGACCGTGATGCCTTCGGCCACGAGCAGCTCGGACACCGTTCCTGCGTACGGGGACGGCAGTTCGACGAGCGACTTGGCGGTTTCGATCTCGCAGATGACGTCGTTGATGGCCACGGTGTCGCCCGGTTTGACCTTCCAAGAGACGATCTCGGCCTCGGTCAGGCCCTCACCGACGTCCGGGAGGTTGAATTTCTTTACAGTCACTTCGGTCCTTAGCTAGTAAGCCAGCGAACGGTCGAGGGCTTCGAGGATCTTGTCGATGTCCGGCAGGTAATCTTCTTCGACCTTCGCCACGGGGTAAGGCATGTGGAAGCCGCCCACGCGGATGACCGGAGCTTCGAGGTGCAGGAAGGCGCGTTCGCTGATCCTGGCCGCGATTTCGCCGCCGATGCCGCCGAAGGTCGGCGCCTCGTGGGCCACGATCAGGCGTCCGGTCTTCTTCACCGAGGCTTCCACGGTGTCGAAGTCGATCGGGGAAATCGAGCGCAGGTCGATGACTTCAATGCTGTGGCCGTCCTCAGCTGCCGCGGCGGCCGCGGCAAGGGCCACGGGAACCAGCGGGCCGTACGCCACGATGGTGGCATCGCTGCCTTCGCGCAGCACATGTGCCTTGAAGGGATCGGCCGAGGGGCCGGGGTTCTCGGTGTCGACTTCGCCCTTGAGCCAGTAGCGGCGCTTGGGCTCGAAGAAGATCACCGGGTCCGTGCATTCGACGGCCTGCTGGATCATCCAGTAGGCGTCGTGGGCGTTGGACGGGGTGATGATCCGCAGGCCTGCTGTGTGCGCGAAGAGCGCTTCCGGGGATTCCGAGTGGTGCTCGATCGAGCCGATGCCGCCGCCATAGGGGATGCGGATGACCACGGGAACGGTGAGCTTGCCGCTGCTGCGGAAGTGCATCTTGGCCAGCTGGGTAGTGATCTGGTTGAACGCCGGGAACACGAAGCCGTCGAACTGGATCTCGCAGATGGGCCGGTAGCCGCGCAGGGCCAGGCCGATGGCGGTTCCCACGATGCCAGACTCGGCCAGCGGGCTGTCCACGACGCGGTCCGGGCCGAAGTCCTTCAGCAGGCCGTCCGTGACGCGGTAGACGCCGCCGAGGGCACCGATGTCCTCGCCCATGAGCAGGGTTTTGTGGTTGTTGCCAAGCGTTGCCCGCAGGCCTTCGTTGATGGCCTTGGCTACGGTCATGGTGGCCATCAGCGACCCGCCTCCTCTTCGCTTTCGAAGCCTGCATCATATTCGCGGAACCACGCCTGCTCTTCATCCACCAGAGGATGCGGCTCGGCGTAGACACCGGCGAAGGCATCGTGGATGTCCGGCGCCTGCAGCGCGAGGGCAGTGCTGCGGACATAAGCAGCGAGCTCGTTGCCGTCCTGCTTGACCTGTTCGAAGAAGGCGTCATCCGCCAGGCCTTCGGCGCGGAGGTACTTCTCCAGGCGGTCCAGGGGGTCCTTGCTCCGCCATTCGTTCTCTTCGTCCGAGAGGCGGTACTTGGTGGGGTCGTCCGCCGTGGTGTGGGCACCCAGGCGGTAGGTGTGGGCCTCGATCAGCACCGGGCCCTTGCCTTCACGGGCGTGCTCCAGGGCCCACTCGGTGACGGCGTGGACCGCGATGACGTCATTGCCGTCCACCCGGATGCCGGGGAAGCCGTAGCCCTTGGCGCGGTTGAAGAGCGGGATCTTGGTCTGGACCTCGGTGGGAACCGAGATAGCCCAGTGGTTGTTCTGGCAGAAGAACACCACCGGCGCGTTGTAGGACGCGGCGAACACCATGGACTCGTGGACATCGCCTTCGGAACTCGCGCCGTCACCGAAGAAGGCCAGGACGGCCGCCTTGGGATCGTTGGAGCCGGCAGCCTCGGCCAGCTTCTGGTCCCGCTGGATGCCCATTGCGTAACCCACCGAGTGGAGGGTCTGGGCGGCGAGGACCAGGGTGTAGAGGTGGAAGTTGTTTTCGTTGGGGTCCCAGCCGCCGTTGGAGATGCCGCGGAAGAGCTTCAGCAGTTCCGCGAGGTCCACGTTGCGGGTCAGCGCGACGCCGTGTTCCCGGTACGTGGGGAAGATGTAGTCCTGCGGCTGGCTGGCGCGGCCGGAGCCGATCTGGGCGGCTTCCTGTCCGGTGAGCGGAACCCAGAGGGCCAGTTCGCCCTGCCGCTGCAGGGCGGTGGCTTCCTGGTCGAAGCGCCGGATCTTGGCCATGTCCGCGTAAAAGCCGCGGAGCTGCTCCGGTTCGAGCCGCTTGGCGTAGTCCGAGAACACCGGATCACTGCCGAGCGTGCCGTCCGGCCCGAGCAATTGGACCATCCCCGCTGCGGGGTCTCCGGATGCCGTTCCCTCGAGGAACTGCTGACCGAGACCGTCGATTCCCGGGGTGGGCAATTGGGTTGAGCCCATTCCGTCTCCTTTGCCTGCCGCAGCCGACGCTGAGCATTTTTCGCTGATATATTCCATTTGAGGAATGCATTCCCCAAATGGAATATTTGGCTTTCGCCCCTTACTTTATCCGCAGTAAGGGGCCCAAAGACATTTGTGAACCACTACAAAGGCTGTGGCGCATTTGTATATCCGGCACAGAGATCCAGGAAACGCGTATTCGCTTCGACCTCACCGATGCTGACCCTGACGCCCTCGTTTGCGAAGGCGCGGACCGAGAGGGCCTGCTCTCCGGCCAGTTCCGCAAAGTCTGCGCTGTGCACCCCGAGGTTGAGCCAGACAAAGTTGCCCTGGGCCTCCGGAACAAACCAGCCGAGCTCACGCAGACCCGATACGACGCGTTCGCGCTCGTCCACGAGCCCTTGGACACGCTCGGCCACCTCATCGAAATGTTCCAGCGAGGTGACGGCCGCCCGTTCGGCGATCTGCGAGACCGCGAACGGAGTGGCGGCAACCCGGAGGTGCTGGGTGATTTCCGGACCGGACACGCTGTAGCCGACACGGAGACCGGCGAGGCCGTGCGCCTTGGAGAAAGTCCGCAGCACCACAACGTTGGGGTACTTCCGGTAGAGCTGGATGCCGTCCACCGCGCCCGCGTCGCGGACGAATTCCTGGTAAGCCTCGTCAATGACCACCACGACGCCGGCGGGAACCGATTGGATGAAACGCTCGGTCTCCTCCGCGGTGAGGATGGGACCGGTGGGATTGTTCGGTGTGCACAGCAGGATGACCTTGGTGCGCACCGTAACAGCTGCGGCCATCGCTTCGAGGTCGTGCCGTCCGTCCGGGAGCAGCGGGATCCGCACACTTTCGGCACCGGCGAGGCCCACGCAGATGGGGTAGGCCTCGAACGAGCGCCAGGCGTAGATCACCTCGTCGGCCTTGCCGTCAGCATTCTGCCCGGCGAACGCTGCGAGGATCTGGTTCAGGGCTCCGAGGCTTCCTGCGCCGGTGACCACGTCCTCGGCGGGAACATCGAGGAAGGCCGCGAGCGCGTTCCGCAGCTTCGTTGCAAGCGGATCGGGGTAGCGGTTGATGTCCGTCTGGTCGGCGATGCCCGCGAGCACCGCAGGGATGGGCGGCAGTGGGTTCTCATTCGAGGACAACTTGTAACTGGCCAGGCCTTCGATCACCGCCGGAGGCTTCCCTGCCGCGTATTTGGGGAGGCTGTCGACCACGGGGCGGGGCCGCACGCCGTCCTGCGCAATGTCAGAAGAAGTCATGGTTCCAAGCCTACTTGGCCGTCTTTTCCGGGGTCAGGTTTTCCGCCATGAGACGGAGGCCCCTTGAGCCGATGCGGGATGGGGCCGATGTGGGACAGGGCCGGGTTGTGACAGCATGGGCGCATGGGTGCATTCATTGTCCGAGTCCTGATCAACGGCCTTGCCCTCTGGGTGGCCAGCTGGCTCCTTCCCGGCCTGGATATTTCCACCACGGCCACGAGCAACGCCGTCAACAATGCCGGCATCACGCAGGGCGGTGAAACCCTGGGGATCATCCTCGCGTACCTCTTTATCGGCCTGATTTTCGGGATCGTCAACGCCTTCGTCCGGCCGCTCGTGAAGCTGCTTTCCCTCCCCATCACCATCCTGACCTTGGGCCTGTTCACGATCGTCATCAACGCGGCAATGCTCTACCTGACCGCATGGCTGAGCAGCTACACCCCCGTCCACCTGACCATCGACTCCTTCTTCTGGACCGCGGTTCTCGCAGCGATCATCATCAGCATCATTTCGATGGTGGCCAACCGCATCCCCGGAGCCCACCGGCGCTGAACCGGGCCAAGTTCAACGCGGCCCGGCCATGGAACGGTTCGCCGGGATCCGCGGCCTGTCCTGCTCCGGAAGCTGCGAGGGCCTGGGCCGCTGCTGCATGGGTTCCCGGGTGAGCTTGAAGCGGGTCACCGCCGTCGCTTTTCCTTTACCGATCACGCCAGCAAGGACTGCGGTGGATGCCAGCAGCGAGGGATCCCGGCTGGCCTCAACAAGCTCGGCGCCTTCTGCATAAGTTTCCAGGCGATGGCCCGGACCCAGCCCGGGACTTTCACCGTCCGGGGTCCGGACCGGGTTTTCCAGCGTTACCGTCACCCGGTCCCGGGTGTCCGGGTTGGGGACTCCATCCGTGCCCGGGACCCAGTCCTGGCTGTGTTCCAGGTGCAGGCTGCTGATTCCGGGAGCCGGCGTGATGCCGCCGACCGGGGAGCCGGCCGTCAGGACATATTTGAGGTCATACGTGGCGAGGAAGGCCTTGTTGGCTGCGAGGTTCATAACGTGCGCGCCTCCCTGGCTGTGGCCTACCGCAACGACCATGTCCCCGGCATCCGCTCCAGCTTCCCTCAGGGCCGCCATGATCGCCGGCGCGAGGTGGGCGGAGTCGTAGCCGAGCGCATCGACAATTCCACCTTCGTCGATTGGATTGCTTCCACCCGGGGGATGCCCGGGCTGCGTCCCGGGGACGAGGACCACCCACGCCGGCTTGCTGCCCGCGCCTTCCACCTTGATCACGGCAATTTCCCCCTGGCCTGCGCCGTGCAATTCCCCGGTCCGCCGTAGCAGCCCGGCAGGAGAGGTATCCACCGGCCCCACGCTTGTCTCCAATTTTTCCGCCGCGACAGCCCGCGGCTTCAGGAACTCGAGCCCGGGCAGGCCCGCGACAGTCTTCAGGATGGTCCGCACGTCAGTCTTGCCGGCGAGGGCACCGGCAAGCTGCCCGAGCATGGGTACCCCGATGACGGAGCCGAGCAAGGTCCCTACGATCAGCGGCACCTGGGCCACCAGGTGTTCAGCGCGGTCGACATCGCCAAGATGGGTTCCGGAACCCCCGGAAAACAACCCAACGCCCTCCTGCGGAACCGGGTAGAGGAACCCCGTGCGCAACCGGATGGCGTTCATGGCCTCGGTGTATTCGTACTCGCGGTAACTGGCACGCACCTGGTCCCTGGTGTGCCCGATGCTGTCGCACGCCCGGACGACGGCGTCACCGCTTTCCCCGACGGCGATGATCGCCCTGCTGCCGCTGTCGTACGCCTCCATCTGGGAAGGAAAGAGGGCGTGCCGGACGGCGTCCGCTTCGGCGGCGATGGCGGCCAGCTGCCGGACTGCACCGTCGAGGGCATTGGCCCCGGCGAGCAGCTCTTCGAACTGGAAGCGGATGCCGCCGATGCCGCCGCGGACGCGCAGGTTTCCGTCGGGTGGACGCTCCACCGGACGCAGCGCGGTGCCGTTTTGGGGCCAGATCTCGGCCATCAGAAACCCCGCCTCGTGACGGCGGCAAGTTCCATTGCATGGCGTGTGACCACCGCACTGGCCTCCTGCAGCGCATCGCGCGCATTCCGAAGACTCCCCATGTGGACGGCGAGGGTCCTGCGGTAGGCGTCCCCCGCCGGGGACTGCCATTGCTCCATCAGCAGACGGCCGAGCTGTGACAGGACTCCGTCCGCCTCATCGGCGCACTGTGCCACGCGGCGGGCAAGGTCATGGACCTCGAAGCCATGCGGAGCGCAGATCGCCGGGTCGAAGGTACCTTCCGCCGCTGCCATCATCAGCTTCCCCATCTGCCTTGCCTCCTTGCCGGTCTTCGGAAACGGCCCTTCCGCTTCCGCTTGTCCACCGACGCTATTGCCGCCCGCCGACGGCGCGGAACCACCGTCGGCCGCTATGTGGACAAGCCGGCTGTGGAGGACAGGCCGCGGCGGTATTCACATAGCCGGCTCCGCTTAAGGCGCCGGCGGCAGTTCATGAAAGAATTGGCCCATGCCTGAAACCGCCGCCGCTGTTACCCGTACGCCCTCCGGACGCCTGGCCCTCGCCGCGTCGCCGGAACAGATTGCCCTCGGCCCCCTGGACGGCCGCTACCAGTCCGCCGTCGCGCCATTGGTCGACTACCTGTCCGAGGCCGCCCTCAACCGCGACCGCGTGGCCGTCGAGGTCGAATGGCTGATCCACCTGACCGGCAACAGCGTGCTGCCCGGCGCCGGCCCCCTGAGCGCGGAACAGCAGGAGAAGCTGCGCGGCATCGTCACTGAATTCGATGCCGCCGCGGTTGCGGAACTGGCCGAAATCGAGGCCGTCACTGTGCACGACGTCAAGGCCGTCGAGTACTACATCAGCCGCCGCCTGCCGGCCATCGGCATCGAAAACCTGACCGCCATGGTCCACTTCGGCTGCACCTCCGAGGACATCAACAACCTGTCCTACGCCCTGGGCATCAAGGGCGCCGTGGAGGATGTCTGGCTGCCGGCCGCCCGTTCCCTGGTGGGCCAGATCGAGGCCATGGCGGAGGAAAACCGCGCCGTGCCCATGCTGTCCCGCACCCACGGCCAGCCCGCCACGCCCACCACGCTGGGCAAGGAACTGGCCGTGATCGCGCACCGCCTGGGCCGCCAGCTGGACCGTATTGCCAAGACCGAATACCTGGGCAAGATCAACGGCGCCACCGGCACCTACGCCGCGCACGTCGCCTCCGTTCCGGGCGCCGACTGGCAGGCCGTGTCCAAGTCCTTCGTCGAAGGCCTGGGCCTCACCTGGAACCCGCTCACCACCCAGATCGAAAGCCACGACTGGCAGGCTGAGCTCTACTCGGACATCGCCCGCTTCAACCGGATCCTCCACAACGTCTGCACGGACATCTGGAGCTACATCTCCATCGGCTACTTCCGCCAGATCCCGGTTACAGGCGCCACCGGCTCTTCCACCATGCCGCACAAGGTCAACCCCATCCGCTTCGAAAACGCCGAAGCGAACCTGGAGATCTCCAACGGGCTGCTGGACACCCTGGCCGCCACGCTGGTCACCTCCCGCTGGCAGCGCGACCTCACCGACTCCTCCTCGCAGCGCAACATCGGCGTGGCGTTCGGCCACTCCCTGCTGGCCATCTCCAACGTCGCCAAGGGCCTGAAGGCCCTCGATGTCGCCGCGGAGGTCCTGGCCGGCGACCTCGACACCAACTGGGAAGTCCTGGGCGAAGCCATCCAGATGGTCATGCGCGCCGAAGCGATCGCGGGCGTCCCCGGCATGGAAAACCCGTACGAACGCCTCAAGGACCTCACCCGCGGGCACCGTGTGGACGCGGACCGCATGAAGGAATTCGTCTCCGGCCTGGGCCTCTCGGCCGACGCCGAGGCACGCCTGCTCGCGCTCACCCCGGGCGGCTACACCGGCATCGCAGACCAGCTGGTGGACCACCTCAAGTAAGCTGCGCGGGCCGCGTCCGGGCGGCCCCTCCCAGCAGATCACGACGGCGGCGCGCCGGGACACAGCCCCATGGACAGGGCGTCCCGGCCCGCCGCCGTCGTCGTTTCCGCATCCTGTCAGCCACCGCTAGTACAGTGCCAGCATGAGGCTCTTGCTAATCCGCCACGGCCAGACTCCCGGCAACGTACTTGGCCAGCTGGACACCGCCTTCCCGGGCCCTGGCCTGACAGAGCTCGGCGAGCGCCAGGCCGCCGCCCTGCCGGAAGCATTGGCCGATGAAAACATCGAGGCGATCTACACCTCCACGCTGTTGCGGACCCAGCTGACCGCCGCACCGCTGGCCAAGGAATGCGGGCTGGAACCCGTCGTCCTGGACGGTGTGCATGAGATCGAGGCCGGGGCGCTGGAGAAGAACACGGACCATGAATCGCATATGCGGTACATGGGCACGGTCTTCGCCTGGGCCGGCGGAGACCTGGACGTGCGCATGCCCGGCGCCTTCACAGGCCACGACTTCTTCGAGCGTTTCGACGCCTCAGTGAACAAGGTGGCGGCCGCGGGCCACGCAACCGCGGCGATTGTCAGCCACGGCGCCGCCATCCGCTGCTGGGCAGGCCGTCGCGGCGAAGACATCGACACCCTCTTCGCCGAAACCCACCAACTGCCCAACACCGGCATCGTGGTGCTGGACGGCGATCCGGAGCAGGGCTGGCGCGTGCTGCACTGGGACCGGATCCCGGTGGGCGGGCTTGCTCTCGCGGATCCGACCGCGGAGGACCCCACCGGCGAGGCGCTCTAGCCCGCCGTCCGCAGTTCTCCGGACCCTTACGCGGAAGAAACACGGCGGTAACCGCTGCTTCCTAGGCTTGGTGTGCATAACCCCCTCCGGCGAAAGAGGTAGCGATGCAGACCAATCCGCGGCTCAATATCCGTCAGGTCACTTGGGCAAACCCCGTGGGTGCCGACCTCCGCGCTGCCCAGCAGGCCGAGCTCGATTCCCGCTTCGGCACCTCAGCCCATGAACCCGGCCCGGCACCGTCGGAGGCCGACACCGCGGTCTTCGTGGTGGCGTACGAAAAATGTTCAGGGCAGCCGCTGGGATGCGGCGGGCTGCGGATCGTGGATGAGCACACCGTGGAGATCAAGCGGCTCTACGTGGTGCCGTACGCCCGGGGATCCCGGGTGGCCAGTTCGATCCTGGCGAGCCTGGAGGGCTTGGCACATTCCCGGGGATATCGGATGATCACGGCGGAGGCGGGTTCGGCGCAGACCGACGGGCGGAGCTTCTACGAAAGTTCGGGGTTCGCGCCCGTGCCCAATTTCGGGCCGTATGTTGGCGTGGCCGGGTCCCAGTGCTATTCCAAAACCCTGGATTCACACAGCGCCGCGCACACAGCCATGGCTTAACTCTCCGCGCTGCGGCCAGCGGCTTCTGCCGACGGCGTCCGTTCCGGCTGTCAGTCCTTGCCGCTAGGATGCTCCGCATGGAGCTGAGTGCGGTGGCAGCAGAACTGTACGGGCTGCTGCCCGCCGGCTTCATCGCCGCCCGCAATGCCCGCGCCAAGGAAGCAAAGGCCTCCGGCGACTCTGCACTGGCCGCGCAGATCGGACGCCTGCCAAAGCCCGGCGCCGCGGCGTGGGCGGTCAACATGCTGGCACGCAGCGGCGCCGCGGAACTCGATGAGCTGCTCACCTTGGGTGCTGCCCTGCGGCAGGCGCAAGCGGAACTCGATCCGGCCAAGCTGCGTGAACTCGGACAGCAACGTCCGCACATACTGGCGGCCGCCGTCGGGAAAGCCGATGACATCGCCGCCGGTCTCGGTGTGCGGCTCAGCGCCGCTGCGGCGAGCGATGTGACCGAAACCCTGCGTGCCGCGCTCGGCGATGAGGCGGCTGCGGCGGCCGTCCGCAGCGGGCTGCTGGTGCGCGGGCTGGAGGGCGACGGCGTCGACGCGGTGGACCTGTCGGGTGCGGTAGCAGTGGAAGGCGGCGCCGTTCCTGCCGCGCCTCCTGCGCCTTCCCGGAAAGCGGACGACGGCGGCGCTTCTGCGGGCAGCGCGGCAGCCCGCGACAGCCTGCGGACGAAAGCCGAGGACGCCGAGCGCGCGGCGGAACAGGCAGAGGCGGAGCTTGCCGAAGCCACACGCGTCCTGGAAGAGGCGACGATCCGGCGTCGGGATCTCCAAGCGGAGATGAAGGACCTCAGGGAGCGGCTCGCCTCCCTGGAGGAAGAGCTCGCTACCGCGGAGCAGGATGCGCGGCGCGCGGGGCGGACGGCGGACGCCGCGGAGAAGTTGGCCGCGCAGAAACGGCGGATCGCCGGACAGGCCCGGCGCTGGCTGGAACGGTACTCGGGCGGACCTTGATGGCGGGCGCCCTTGCTGGCGGGCCGGGGCGGGCGTAGAACCTAAGGATGGACGTCAACGCGTGGATGGACAAGTACATCGCGGCGTGGACTTCGAACAGCCCCGACGATATCCGGGCGCTGTTCACGGAGGACGCTGTGTACGCCACCCGGCCGGACACCGAATCGCCGTGGCTTGGACATGACGAAATCGTGGACGGCTGGATCGGTGCGGGCGATACCCCGCAAGACTGGACCTTCGAATGGACCCTCCTGGGCCAGGACGGGAACCTTGCATTCGTCCAGGGCCTCACCACCTACCTCAACGGGCAGCCCAGTTACGACAACCTCTGGGTGATCCGCTTCGCCCCCGACGGCCGGGCCTCCGAATTCACCGAGTGGTACATGGCGCGGAAAGCCGCGTAAAGGTTTCGTTAAAACCTCGGTCCACGCCGATTTTGCGGTGTTAGGCTCCCTGAGCGCCGGCCTGATTCGTGCCTGCGCTCAAGGGCCTATGGAGGAGTGCGGCGTTGTCGGAGCCGTTGTCGAGAACGTGGAGACCGGTACCCGGGCGGAAACTCCGGGGGCCGGACGGTCACGGGCCAAAGAAGGAAAGCGGCATCGCCCGTGCACTGCTGCACCCCGTACGCTCCCTGCCCCTCGCATTCCTGCTGGTCATCCTGATCGGTGCGGGGATACTGGCGCTGCCGTTCTCGCGCGTGGATCCCGGCGCAGACCCGGGCCTCGCTCCCCTCTTTACCGCGGTATCCGCCGTGTGTGTCACCGGCCTGGTCACTGTGGACACGGCGACGTACTGGACGCCGTTCGGGCACGTCATCATCCTGGGGCTCATCCAGGTGGGCGGCTTCGGCATCATGACCCTGGCCACGCTGCTGGCGCTTCTGGTCCGGAAAAGCCTTGGGCTCCGCGGCCAGCTGGTGGCCCAGTCCGAAACCCACACGCTCAACTTCGGCGATGTCCGTTCTGTGCTCCTGCGCGTCGCACGGATCATGCTTGCCGTGGAGGCCGCGATCGCCGTCATGCTCTCGCTCCGCTTCTGGCTCGGTTACGGGCACGACCCGGGTTTCTCACTCTGGCATGGCGTGTTCCATTCGGTGTCCGCGTTCAACAACGCCGGATTCGCCCTGTACAGCGACAGCCTGATCAGCTTCGCGGAAGACCCGTGGATCCTGGTGCCGATCTGCCTGGCGATCGTTGCGGGCGGCCTCGGCTTTCCGGTGATCATCCAGTTGCTCAGCGGGACCCGGTTCAAGGACTGGACCGTACACCTGCGGCTGACGGTGTTCGGTACCTTGCTGCTCCTGGTGCTCGGTTTCGTGGCGTTCGCGGCCTTCGAGTGGAACCGGCCGGAGACCCTGGGCCCGCTGAGCACGGGCGGGAAGATCCTCGGCGCCCTGGGCGGGACGGTGTTCCCGCGGACGGCCGGGTTCAACAGCATCGATTACGGCGTGGCCTCCTCCGACACCCTCATGGTCACGGACATCCTCATGTTCATCGGCGGCGGCAGCGCTGGAACGGCAGGCGGCATCAAGGTCACCACCTTCTTGGTGCTCGGCTTCGCCATCTGGAACGAAATCCGCGGCCGTGAGCAGGTGACGATCGCGCACCGCTCCATCAGCCCGTCCGTGCAGCGACAGGCCCTCACTGTGGCGCTTCTCGGCGTCGCCGCAGTGATCAGCGGGACCCTGTTGCTGCTGATGTTCACCGACTACAGCCTGGAAAAAGTGCTGTTCGAATCGATCTCCGCGTTCGCCACCGTGGGCGTGAGCACCGGCATCACCTACCATCTGCCCGAAAGCGCGCAGTGGGTACTGATGGCCCTCATGTTCACGGGCCGCATCGGCACCATCACCGTGGCGTCCTCCTTGGCGCTATCCTCGCGGCCGCGGCTGTTCCGCCTGCCTGAGGAGAGGCCGATCATCGGCTAGTCCCGGTTTGTCCAGCCTTGGTGCCTATTTCGTCTTGACGAGCAGATTGTCGTGGATCCTCGTCCAGCCCTCGGATTCAAGCTTCTTGCTTTCGAAACCGTCGCGGACGAGTTTGGTTTCGGTCCTGTCCTGCGAGGTGACGCTGACAACGTCTGTGGGTGAAGTGAACGGGCCGCAGCCGGCAACCGAGCCTTTCGAAGCGGTCTCCGCAATGGCAGCAACGCAGGCAGTGCCGGCGTCATTTCCTTGCGCCACGAAGTACCTAACGCCGTCATGCGTGGTCAGGAGCCGGCTGCTGTCAGGTTTCGCAGGCGCTGCGTCGAAATTGTCCGGTAGCGCATCTTCAGCTGTCGCCGTGCGGTCCAGTGCCTTGATCCCTGTTGCGTTCGAGCACCCGCCCAGCAAAAGCGCAGCTCCAAGAGCTGCCGCAACCACCGGAACCAACTGACGCTTCATCCACGCTCCCCAATATCGGCTTTGCAATAGTGCCTCGACACTACACGGGCGCACCGGTCCTGCCCGGTAACGCCGCCTCCGTAAATGACGCTCAGTAACTCGGGCGAGCTCCGCCGTCGGACTCTTGATCCTGGTCTGGTTGCGGCACGAACTTCGCCGCGAGCGTTTCCGAACCGCGGGCGAGCATCGCGACGTCGGCACCCACCAGCACGAAGGACGCACCGGCCTCGAGGTACGCGCGCGCCGTCGCCTCGTTGAAGGCGTTGACGCCGGCCGGCTTGCCGGCCGCCTGCGCTGCGGCGAGGCAGTGCTCGACGGCGGCCCGCACCTTGGGATGCTCCTGTTCCCCGAGCAGCCCCATGGACGCCGCGAGGTCCGACGGTCCAATGAAAACCGCATCCACGCCGTCGACCGCCAGGATCTGCTCCACCGCTGCAACGGCGGCTTCGCTCTCAATCTGCACGGTGACGCTGATGGTTTCCGAGGCCCGGCCGAGGTAGTCCGGGATCCGGTTCCAGCGCGACGCCCGGGCGAGCGCCGAGCCGACGCCGCGGACCCCGTGCGGCGGGTAGCGGACGGCGGCCACGGCGGCACGGGCTTCCTCTGCGGAGTTCACCATGGGGATGAGCAGGTTCTGCACGCCCAGGTCCAGGTACTGCTTGAGGAGCACGGTGTCGTTGAACGGCGGGCGCACGACTGCCTGGACCGGATAGCCGTGGACCGCCTGCAACTGCGCCAGGATGGACTCGAGTCCGTTGGGGCTGTGTTCGGCGTCGATCAGTAGCCAGTCCATGCCCGACCCCGCGCAGATCTCGGCGATCAGCGGGCTGCCGGAGCAGACCCACATCCCTGCGAGCGGCCGCCCGGCGTCGGCAAGGGCTTGGGTGAAGGTGCGTTCGGGCTCTACTCGAATCGGCATGTGACGGCTCCCAGCGGTCCGTAGTCGGCGTGGACGGTGTCCCCTTTGTACACCCAGAGCGGGCGGGTGAATGAACCGGCCAGGACGATGTCCCCCGCTTTCATTCCGTCGCCGTGCGCGGCGAGCTTGTTCGCCAGCCAGTGCACGCCTGCGGCAGGGTGGTCCAGGACGCCTGCGGCGACCCCGGTCTCCTCCACCGTCTGGTTCTTGTACAGGATGGCTGACACCCAGCGGAGGTCGACGGCGTCCGGCCGCACCGGGCGCCCGCCCACCACCATCGCTCCCATCGCGGCGTTGTCCGCGATGGTGTCCACGATGGTCCGGCCCTCCATTTCGATCCGGGAATCCAGGATCTCGAGGGCCGGAACCACGTAGTCGGTGGCGTTCAGGACATCGAAAATAGTGCAGCCGGGCCCTGCCAGGTCCTGCTTCAGCACGAACGCCAGTTCCACTTCCACCCGCGGATGGGTGTAGCGGTCCCACTCCACGGAACACCCGGTTTCCAGGACCATGTCATCGAAGATGGCGCCGTAGTCCGGTTCGGTGATGCCCGTGGCGGCCTGCATGGCCTTGGACGTGAGTCCGATCTTGCGGCCCACCAGCACCCGCCCGGCGTCCTCGTTGCGGCGCCGCCAGAGCTGCTGGACGGCGTAGGAATCCTCCACCGTCATCTCCGGGTACCGCGCTGTCAGCCGCGGTACGGGGGTCCGGCTGCGGCCGGCTTCCACCAGTTCGTCTGCGATGGCCTCGATCGTTGTCGCGTCCAGCATGCCGTTCCTTTCTTCAGGGAACCCTGAACCTAGACCTGGGCGCCCAGCTTGAAGCCTTCGGTCGCTTCGCCGCTTTCGTCCTTGCGGGTGTAGGAGAAGCCGTCGGCGCCCACGGTGACCGCCATTTCGGACTTGTCCTCCCGCTCGATGACCGGCTGCGGGTTGCCGTCCAGGTCCAGGACCAGGGAGGCCTCGGTGTACCAGGACGGGACCACGGGGTTGCCCCACCAGTCGCGGCGCTGGTTGTCGTGCACGTCCCAGGTAACCGTCGGGTTGTCCGGATCGCCGGTGTAGTAGTCCTGAGTGTAGATCTCCACGCGGTGGCCGTCCGGATCCAGGATGTAGAGGTAGAAGGCGTTGGAAACACCGTGGCGGCCCGGGCCGCGCTCGATCCGGTCGCTGATGCGCAGGGCGCCCATCTTGTCGCAGATCTGGATGATGTTGTGCTTCTCGTGCGTGGAGAAGGCGATGTGGTGCAGGCGGGGACCGTTGCCGCCGGTCAGGGCGGTGTCATGCACGGTCTGCTTGCGGTGCATCCACGCGGCGTACGTGACGCCGTCGGAATCCTTGATGTCTTCCGAGACACGGAAGCCCAGGTCCTCCAGGTACTTGCGGCCGCGCGGAACGTCCGGGGTGACCTGGTTGAAGTGGTCCAGGCGCACGAGCTCACCGGCGGAGTAGAGGTCATAGCGCTGGGTGAGGCGCTCCACGTGTTCCACCTCGTAGAAGAACTCGTACGGGAAGCCCAACGGGTCTTCGACGCGGACGGAGTCGCCGATGCCCTTGGTGAAGCCGTCCTTGCGGCGTTCGGTGCGGCAGCCGAGTTCCTTGTAGTAGGCCTCAGCGGCGTCAACGTCTTCCGGGGTGCGGACGCGGTAGGCGAAGGCGGCAGCCGCGGCCACCGGGCCCTTGCGGAGCACCAGGTTGTGGTGGATGAACTCCTCGAAGGAGCGCAGGTAGATGGTGTTCTCGTCTTCCTCGGTGACGTGCAGGCCCAGCAGGTCCACGTAGAAGGCGCGGGACCTGGCGAGGTCGGTGACGACGAGTTCCAGGTAGGCGCAGCGGACGATGTCCGGAGCCGGGACGGATGGCTTGGGGATGACGGTGCTCATGATGGTCTCTCTTCGTTGAAAGGGTCTGGAAGTCTTAGGCGCCGAACTTGGGCGTGTGCACGGACCCGAGGGTGATGTGCACGGCCTGCTGGTCGGTGTAGAAATCGATGGAACGGTAACCGCCCTCGTGGCCCAGGCCCGATGCCTTGACGCCGCCGAACGGGGTGCGCAGGTCGCGGACGTTGTGGCTGTTCAGCCACACCATGCCGGCCTCGACGTTCTGGGAGAAGTTATGGGCCCGGGTCAGGTTCTGGGTCCAGATGTAGGCTGCCAGTCCGTACTTGGTGTTGTTGGCCAGGGCGAGGGCTTCGTCGTCGTTCTCGAACGGGGTGATTGCAACGACCGGGCCGAAGATTTCTTCCTGGAAGATCCGTGCGTCCGGAGCGACGTCGGCGAACACGGTGGGTGCGATGTAGTTGCCTTCGGGGAGGTGCTCGGGGCGTCCGCCGCCAGCGAGGAGGCGGCCTTCGGACTTGCCGATCTCCACGTAGGAGGCCACCTTCTCGTAGTGCTCGGGGTGGACCAGGGCGCCCACCTGGGTCTTGGGGTCGTGGGGGTCGCCCACCACGATGTTCTTGGCGCGGGCGGCGTACTTTTCACAGAATTCGTCGTAGACGGGGCGTTCGACGAGGATGCGGGAGCCGGCGGTGCAGCGTTCGCCGTTGAGGGAGAAGACGCCGAACAGGGCGGAGTCGATCGCGGCGTCGAGGTCGGCGTCGGCGAACACCACGCACGGCGACTTGCCGCCGAGTTCCATGGACAGGCCCTTGAGGTTGGCGGCCGCGTTGCGGAAGATCGTCTGGCCCGTGGTGGTTTCGCCGGTGAAGGAAATCAGCGGCACGTCCGGGTGCTTCACGAGGGCATCGCCGGCTTCTTCGCCGAGCCCGTTGACCAGGTTGAACACACCGTCCGGCAGGCCGGCGTCCTTGAAGATCTGTGCCCAGAGCGAGGCGGAGAGCGGGGTGAACTCGGCGGGCTTGAGGACCACGGTGTTGCCGGTGGCCAGTGCCGGGGCGAGTTTCCAGGACTCGAGCATGAACGGGGTGTTCCACGGCGTGATCAGGCCCGCGACGCCGATCGGCTTGCGGTTCACGTAGTTGATCTGGGAGCCGGGGACCTTCATGGCGTCGTCGAACTGGGCCACGATGAGGTCGGCGAAGAAGCGGAAGTTCTCGGCAGCGCGCAATGCCTGGCCCTTGGCCTGGGTGATCGGCAGGCCGGTGTCGAAGGTTTCAAGTTCGGCGAGGCGGGCTTCCTGCGCTTCGACGGCGTCGGCGATCTTGTTCAGGACACGTGCGCGTTCGCGCGGCTTCATCTTCGGCCAGGGGCCATTGACGAAGGCTTCGCGGGCTGCGGCGACGGCGAGGTCGATGTCTTCCTGCTGGCCTGCGGCGGCGGTGGCGTAATTCTTGTTGGAGACCGGGTCCAGGACGTCAAAGGTCTTGCCGCTGACGGAGTCAACGAACTGGCCGTTGATGTAGTGCTGGATGTGGGTGGGAAGGTTCTCGGGAACGTAGTGGGTGCTGGTTTCCACGGAGGTCGTCATCGTTGAAGGTCCTTACTGGTGGGTGGTCTGGGTGAGGTAGGCGTCCAGCGTGGCGGCGCGGTGGCGGCGGGCCGCCTTCTCGATCGTGTCCGCGTCGGCTCCGGTTTCGATGAGCTGGAGCAGGTTTTCGTGCTCTTCCACCGAGTCCCTGGCGCGGCCGGGGACGAAGCGGAAGGTGGAGGACCGCAGCGAGGCGAGCCGGTTCCAGCCGCGGTGGACGAGGTCCAGGATGTGCGGGTTGGGGCAATGCTCGAACAGGACGCTGTGGAAGTCCTGGTTGAGCCTGGTGAAGCGGACGGGGTCGAAATGTTCCAGGCAGTCGCGCATCTCGGCGTTCACGGCGCGCGCCCTGGTGATGTCCACCGGACCGATGAGCGGTGCGGACAACGCGGTGGCCGCGCCCTCGATGATGCTCAGGGTCTGCATCGTGTACAGGTACTCGGTGGGGTCGATCCCGGCCACGGTGGCGCCGACGTTGCGCTCGAACGTCACCAGGCCTTCGGCTTCGAGGCGGCGGATGGCTTCGCGGACGGGGACCACGCTGAAACCGAGGTCCTCGGCGATCTTGGCCAGTACCAGGCGGTAGCCGGGCGAATACGCGCCGTCCACAATCTTGGCTTTCACCGCGGCATAGGCCTGCTCGGACTTGCTGCCCGTGGCTACGGTGACGTCGCCGGAGCTCCAGGAAAAGTCAGTCATTATCCCTCCGCCATTCCTCGTACTTGGCGCGCCATTCGGCGTTCATCGGGAAGAGCCCGTCCACGCTGTGGCCCTGTTCAACCATCGCGAAGATGTACTCTTCTTCGCGTTCCTGGGCGATGCATTCGTCCACGAGTTCAGCGGCGATGGCCGGCGGAATCACCAGGATTCCGTCCGAGTCGGCCACGATGATGTCGCCCGGCTGCACGGTGGTGCCGCCGCAGGCGATGGTGACGTCCGTGTCCCAGGGAACGTGGCGCCGGCCGAGCACGGCGGGGTGCCGGCTGGCGAAGTAGGTGGGAATCTCGAGGCCGGCCACGGCAGAATAGTCCCGCACGCCGCCGTCGGTGATGATGGCCGCTGCGCCGCGCACCTGGGCGCGCAGGGCGAGGATGTCCCCGACTGTTCCGGTGCCCTTTTCGCCGCGGGCCTCCATGACCAGGATTTCGCCTTCGTTCACGGATTCCACCGCGCGCTTCTGGGCGTTGAAGCCGCCGCCGTGGGTCTTGAACAGGTCCTCGCGGTTGGGAACGTAGCGCAGCGTGCGGGCCAGGCCCACGACGCGGCGGTCCGGGCGCGTGGACTGCAGGCCGTCGATGCTGACGTTGTTCAGCCCGCGCTTGCGCATCTGGCTGGAGAGGGTTGCCGTGGCTACGGATTCAAGCTTCTTCTTCAGATCCGGATCGAGGCCCGGTTTGGCGGCCGGCGCCAGCCCCGCCGCTTCGCGCGAACCGTAGGCTTCCTCCCGCTGGGTGTCATCCGACTTGGGCTGCGCACCGAAGGCGGCGAACGGCGTCGTACCTTCCACGACGCCGGTGGCGAGGCGTCCGCTGCTGAGGCCGTTGCCGCTGACTTCGACCTCGACGACGTCGCCGGGCAGCGCGACGGACGCACCGGCCGGGGTGCCCGTGAGGATGATGTCCCCGGCTTCGAGGGTCAGCAGCTGCGAAAGGTCCGCGACGAGGCGCGCGAAGGGGAAGAGGAGGTCTTCGGTGGTGTCGTCCTGGACGAGCTCGCCGTTGTGCCAGGTGCGGATGCGGAGCGCGGCGGGGTCGACGGCGGCGGCCGGGATGAGTGCCGGACCCACCGGGGTGAAGCCGTCCCCGCCCTTCGACCGGAGGTTGGAGCCCTTGTCCGCGTAGCGGAGGTCGTACACGCCGAGATCGTTGCTGGCGGTGACCCATTCGACGTACCCCCAGGCGTCTTCGAGGCTGACACGGCGCGCATTGCGGCCGATGATGAGCGCGATTTCGCCCTCATAGCCAAGGAGTTCGCAGCCTGCCGGACGCTCCACTGTGCCGGGATTGTCCGCAGAACCCAGCGCGAGGGACGACGCCGGCTTCAGGAAGTACGACGGCTGCTCCGGGGTGCGGCCACGCTGCGCGGCACGGCTCGGATAGTTGATGTGGACGGCGATCACCTTACGCGTCCGCGCAAGCAGCCCGGATTCCATCGGCACAACTTCCATCGGCACAGCATCTCCTCGCCATCGAGCATCCATCAGGTACGAAATCGTATACGAAAACTATGCCGCGGAGTGTGAGCTGCGTCAACCTCCTTTTTCGGAGGAATTTTCCACATATAGCCTGCCTCGCCATTGACCCCGCTTCGCTTCAACGGAATCGTGGTGCCCGGCCGGCGGGACACCAGGAAAGGAAGCCGAGTGAGCCTCAGGGGATTCAGCACGATCAGTTTTTGGGCCGACGACGTCGGAGCCGCCGCGGCCTGGTACCAGGACTTCCTGGGGTTCGCGCCTTACTTCACGCGCCCGGGACCGGACGGAGCCCTTGCCTACGTGGAATTCCGGGTGGGCGACTACCAGCACGAACTCGGAATTATCGACAGCCGCTTCAGGCCACCTGCCGAACAGGAAGCCGGGCCCGGCGGAGCCATCATGTACTGGCACGTGGACGACCTCGCCGCAACGGTGGAACGGCTCCTGACTCTGGGCGCCACGGAGCACCAACCCATCACTCCGCGTGGCGACTCAGGATTCGTCACCGCCTCCGTGGTGGACCCGTTCGGCAATGTGCTGGGCATCATGAGCAATCCGCACTACCTGGACATCCTTGCGGGCAGGCAATCCTGACATGGTCATCTCCGGCGAACCCCTCGCCTTCCGGAACGGCGCCGAGTGGACGGACTGGCTCGCGGCACACCACTCCACGGAAGCCGGGGCCTGGCTGCTGATCGGCAAGAAGAAGGCGGGCACACCGCTCCTCTCAATCGGGGAGGCCTTGGACGCCGCGCTGTGCTTCGGCTGGATTGACGGCCAGCGAAAAGGCTTTGACCAGGACTCTTTCCTGCAGCGGTACTCGAGGCGCGGAAAACGCAGTTCCTGGTCCAAGGTCAATGTCGGCAAGGCCGAAGCCCTCATTGCGGCCGGCCGGATGCAGCCGCCGGGCTTCGCGGAAATCGAGGCGGCCAAGGCAGACGGCCGCTGGGACGCGGCCTACGAATCCCAGCGCACGGCGGAAGTTCCCGACGACGTTGCTTCGGCAATTGCCGCGAACCCGGCCGCCGCCGTCGTCTTCGAAAAGCTTGGCCGCACCGCTCGCTACAGCCTCATCCTCCCGCTGCTCAAGGCCCGCACGCCGGAATTCCGCGCAAAGCTCCTGGCCGGCGTCGTACGGAAACTGGCGGAGGAGGCATAACGATAAGCCCAAGCAACTAACTCTCCACCGCAGGGGCAGAAACGGCCTCCGGCGAGGAATCGCCCTGAAGCCCACCCAGGCTGGGCAGCGACGAGAGAGCCTCTGCGTGGCTCGCTCCCGCGGCCTGCATCAGGTCGATCATGAGGGGCCGGAAGGTCATGACCAGTGCCTGGGCGTCCAGCGTTTCTGCCCCAAAGCGGGCGGGGTCAAGTTCGACGCCAAGGTCCACCAAGCGATCCAGCGCCTGCGAAACCTTTTCCTCGCGCAACTGCCGGTCCCGTTCCCACAGCCCGTCCGCCAGGACGGTCACTGCCCGCGCCGCACGTTTCAGGAAGGCAGAGAGGCGGAGCGTTCCACGATCCGACAGCGCCACCGCATTGATGGCATGAATGAGGCGCCGGCTGAAGACCCGGCTGTTCCGAAGCGCCAGATCCAGCTTCTCCACCGCCGCCTGGGACGCCCGGAGGCTTTCCCGGTGCCGCCAGTACAGCGGGGAGATCGTGGCGGTTTCCAAGGCCCGGCCCAAGGCCTCATTGGCCTCCGCGACAACGGCCTCGCCGTGGCGCGCGCGGATCAAAGCGTGCCACGCCAGGGATGAGTCATTCAGGTCGAGCGCCCGGGAAGCGCCGTAGAGGACGGCGGAAATTTCGTATGCGAGTTTCCGCGTGGCCTTCCGCTGCCTTCGCAGGCCTCGTTGCGGAGCGACGATCGTCATGACCCATGCAGCAGCCCCGCCCACCAGCGCATCGGTGACGGTCGGCAAGAAGGAACCTGGCGATGAAGGAATCATGGCGACAAGGGCAGCCTGGATGGCCATCTGGGTGGCGAACACCGCGCTCTTGTTCAGGAACCTGGCTATCAGCACGGCGACAAAAACGATCAGGACCGCCTGGGCCGGACCCGAGCCGAACACGCCGGTGAAGAAGACACCGGCCGCCACGCCAAGCGCGCAGCCCACGGCAACATCCAGGGCGCGGCGCGTGCGCCAGTCCGAGGAAAATTGAAGGGTCAGAAGGGCAGCAATCGCGGCAAACACCGGATTCGCGTGTCCCAGGACGCGTTCGGCAAACACGTAGGCTGTCACAGCGCAAACCGCCATTTTGAGCGCCTCGCCCGCCGACGCCCGGCAACGGTGGTACCCCTCACGGACGTAGGCCAACAAGCGGCTGGACATGGGAAACACTGCTTTCTTCCGGCCCGCCATGCGGTGCACGCCGGGGAAACGGCGACACCGACGAGCCGGACTTCCGCTCACCTTGGCCCGGCGCCAGAAAACATATCGGGGAATCGTTTCGCGCTCATTGCGGGGCGGTTACCCGCGGGAACACGAAAGCGGGTCCCTTAGTTCAGCCCTCAGGCTGCCCGCGGGCGGCGACGCCGCAACCCCAGAGTGACGGCAAATACCGCCAAGCCGACCAGCGCCCCGAGGCTGATCCACTGAAGCATCCAGCCCCACGGGGCGTGATCACCGCCGTGGGTGGCGAAGGTGTCCGCAATGCTCATGCCCGCGCCGAATGAGGCGATCCAGTACGCCGGCGCCCCGAGAACCAGCAACACCAGGCCCAAGACGATCACCGGTCCAGGCCTGACCCGCCCCAACGCGGCGCCTGCCAACAGGGCCAGCGCCAGCGCGATGCCGATCGCCACAAAGCCGCCCACAACCGGTTCACCCAAGGATCCTCCGGCCGCCGCCATTTCGTTCCTGATCTGGTCCAGGCTCTTGCCTGGCACAGCTGCGAGCGGATTCCACACAAGGATCTGCATCGCTCCGACCACCGCGTAGGCCGCGATAACCACTACGCCCACGCACGCCGCAGCAACGGCACGCCGATTCCTGGATACTCCCCCATGTTCCATGGGCACAGCGTACCGACGGAACGGCCGTCCGCGCCGCCAGGCGGCAGCCCAGGCCCCACCAACACCCCGCACCTTGTCAGCCAGGTCACACCGCGGTACAGTCGTGAGCAAGACTTGAGTTCAAATAAAGAACTGTGTGTTCTATATTTGAACAACCCACAAAGAAGTGAGGACCTCCCGTGCAGTTCCACCACCACGGCTACGTATCAGGCGACCCGCGCGTCGAGCCGGCCGCCGGCGTCGGACTTAACCGGCCCGAAGAACTCCCGGACGAAGTGGACGTGCTCATCGTGGGCACCGGCCCCGCCGGCATGCTCACAGCGGCCCAGCTCTCTCAGTTCCCCGATGTCACCACCCGCATCATCGAACGCCGCCCCGGCCGCCTCGCGATCGGCCAGGCGGACGGCATCCAGGCCCGGAGCGTCGAAACCTTCCAGGCCTTCGGCTTCGCAGAGCGCATCACCGCCGAGGCCTACCGCATCACCGAAATGGCTTTCTGGAAGCCGGACCCCGCGGATCCGTCGAAGATCCACCGCGCCGCCCGCGCCGTGGACGATCCCGCGGGCATCAGCGAATTCCCGCACCTGATCGTGAACCAGGCCCGCGTGCTGGACTACTTCGCCGAATTCATGGCCAACTCGCCCGCCCGGATGAAGCCCGACTACGGCTATGAGTTCCGCAGCCTTGAAGTAGCCGACGACGGCGACTACCCCGTGCGCGTCACCCTCACCCACACTTCGGGTCCCCTCGAGGGGCAGGACCGGGTGGTCCGCGCCAAGTACGTGGTGGGTGCCGACGGCGCACGCAGCAAGGTCCGCGAATCGATCGGCTGCACCATGGCCGGCGACCAGGCTAACCACGCCTGGGGCGTCATGGACACCTTGGCCGTCACCGACTTCCCGGACATCCGCACCAAGTGCGCCATCCAGGCCGAAAGCGGCAGCATCCTGCTGATCCCCCGCGAAGGCGGCCACCTGTTCCGCATGTACGTTGACCTGGGCGAAGCCGGCGAAGACCACGCGGTCCGCCAGACCAGCATCGAGCAGATCATCGCCAAGGCCAATGAGATCCTGCACCCGTACACCCTGGACGTGCGCAACGTCGCGTGGCACAGCGTGTACGAGGTGGGCCACCGCCTGACCGACCGCTTCGACGACGTCCTCCCGGAGCAGCTCGGCACCCGCACCCCGCGCGTCTTCATCACCGGCGACGCCTGCCACACGCACAGTGCCAAGGCCGGCCAGGGCATGAACGTCTCCATGCAGGACGGCTTCAACATTGGCTGGAAACTGGGCCACGTGCTCGAAGGCCGCAGCCCGGAAAGCCTGCTCTCCACCTACTCCGCGGAGCGCCAGGTGGTGGCGAAGAACCTCATCGACTTCGACAAGGAATGGTCGTCCATGATGGCCAAGAAGCCGGAGGAGTTCGAGGACCCCTCGGAGCTCGAGGAGTTCTACGTCCGCACCGCGGAATTCCCTGCCGGCTTCATGACTCAGTACACGCCGTCGCTGATCGTCGGCGAGGCCACGCACCAGGACCTCGCCACGGGCTTCACCATCGGCAAGCGTTTCAAGTCCGCTCCCGTGGCCCGCGTCTGCGACACCAACCCGATGCACCTCGGCCATCACGCCAAGGCGGACGGCCGCTGGCGCATCTACGTCTTCGCCGACGCCGCCGAGGCCGGGGCACCCGGCCCGGTAGCGGACTTCGCCGAGTGGATCGCGACGGCCCCGGACTCGCCGCTGGCCGCGACGCCGTCGGACGCTGATCCGGACGCGTGGTTCGACCTCAAGGTGATCTACCAGCAGCCGCACACCGGCGTGGACATCGGCAAGGTGCCGGCGGTGTTCAAGCCGAGCGTGGGCCCGTTCAAGCTCACCGACTACGAGAAGGTCTACGCCACCGACCCCGAAGCGGACATCTTCGAGCTGCGCGGCCTGGACCGCGGCGGCGTTGTGGTGGTGGTCCGGCCGGACCAGTACGTCGCCAATGTGCTGCCGTTGACCGCGACGACGGAACTCGCCGCGTTCTTTGCGCCGATCCTCTCTGCCGAAAAGGTCCGGGGACACCGGCTTCCGGCGTAGCGTTGCGGGACGTTCCCTCCCGTTTGAACACGGGAGGGAACGTCACACTCGCCGGGCCCGCGCGGCAGCCTTGGCACAATGGAAGGCATGACCCTTACGACGTTCGCCCTCGTCCGCCATGGCCAGACCGACTGGAATGCGGAACGCCGCCTCCAGGGAGCCACCGATATTCCGCTGAACGACGTCGGACGCGGACAGGCGCGCGACGCCGTCGCCGTGCTCTCGGGCCAGGACTGGGACGTGGTGGTTTCCTCGCCGCTCAGCCGCGCCGCGGAAACCGCGGACATCATCGCCGCCGGGCTGGGCCTGGACGTGGCACGCCGGCTGCCTGGCCTCATGGAACGCGGTTACGGCAAGGCCGAAGGCCTGCAGGCCGGCCCCGAACTGGATGCCTTGCGCATCCCGGGCGGCTTCGAAGGCGCCGAAAGCGAAGAGTCGACGGCGGCCCGCGGACTGGCTGCCCTGGAGAGCCTCGCGGAGGAGTTCAGCGGGAAGCGCGTCCTGGTGGTCGCGCACGGCACCCTGATCCGGCTGACCCTCAACCAGGCGACCGGCCAGACCCTGCCGAGCGTCGAAAACGCCGCCCTCAACCTGGTCCACCACCACCCCGTGGACGGCTGGGACCTCGAATACTTCAACGGCGAGCGGCTCCTGGCCGGCGCCGAGGTTTAAGGATCAAAAACAAGCGGCACTAGTGCCCCAGGCTCACCGCCAGGCGCGCAATGGCGTCCTCCGGTGCCGGTACGGCGCCGAACAGTTGGGCCTGCCGGCCCGTGTCCGCGACGTACCGGCCGGTCTCGAACCAGGCGGACATCGCCGCCATGTCGGCCACCAGGGGCGCGAACTTTCCGGTGACTTTCCCGGCAAGGCGCAGGGCCGGCGTCGGCATCGAAAGGACCTTGACGTCCTTGCCGCTCCGGGACGCCACCAGCTCAGCCGCTTCCTGGATGCTCAGCGGCCGGTTCCATCCGATGTCCACGCGCTCCCCCACGGCAATGTCCGCCTCCACGGCGTCGGCCAGGTACCCGGCGAGGTCGCTGCTCAGGACGAAACTTAGGGGCGTGGACTTGGAGCCAAGCCAGATCAGCCGGCCCTTCTCGAAGGGGTCTCCGCCCGCCTTGGCCACCATGTCGAAGAACGCCCCCGGCCGGAGCGCGATGAAGGGGACGCCGAGTTCCTCGAACTTGTCCTCGGCCAGCTTCTTGTGCCAAAAATGCGGAACCTGCGGCGCCTGGTCGCACGTGAGGATGCTGATGAGCACGAAGCGCGGGACACCGGCCAGCTTGGCGGCGGTGGCGAGGTTGGCGTTGCCGAAGGTGTCGATCGCCTCGGCATTCCTGTCGTTCCGCGTGTAGCCTGCCGCCGTCGAGATGACGGCCGCGACGCCGGTCATCGCCTTGAGGAGGGAGCCGACGTCGAGCATGTCCCCGCGGGCGATCTCCACGCCTTTGCTTTCCAGCTTCCGAGCGTCCGAGGCGGGGCGGACCAGCGCACGCACGCGTTTGCCGCGGCCCAGCAAGGTATCCACCACCTGGCCGCCAAGGTATCCAGTTGCTCCAACGACGAGGACGGGTTGTTCTTCAGCCATGGGTTCTCCCGGAAATACGCTCCTCCCCCAGTCCTAGCACGGAGCGTCGCGGCCCAACACCCCTGCCGCAAGAACTACCGCAGCACCGAACTCAGCAGCAGGCTCGTTTCGCTGTTCACCACGCCGTCGATCGAGCGGATGCGGCCCAGCACGGCGTCGAAAGCGGGCAGGTTTTCCACCTGGAGCTCGGCCACGAGGTCCCAGCCGCCGTTGGTGGTGTGCAGCGCGCTGATCTCAGGGAAGCCGCGGAGCTGCCGGATGACCTTGTCCGTGGAGCGGCCCTCGACGGCGATCAGGGACACCGCGCGGATGGTCAGGGGATCCAGTTCATCGCGCACGCGGACCGAGAAACCGACTACCGCGCCGGAGGACACCAGCCGTTCGAGCCGGCTGTTCACGGTAGCCCGGGCCACGCCGAGCTTCCTGGCCAGCACCGCCACGGGCGCGCGGCCGTCCTCGCGCAGCGCCGAAATCAGCCGCCGGTCCAGGTCATCGAGTTCCGCCATGAACACAATGTATATCCAGCCTCAGCATTTCGCTCAGGAGCAAGGCAGAAAGTCGGCAATTCTGCCCTTGAGCTTGCAAACCGCCCCTCCGTACTGTTTCTCGAAGCAAAAGTGATGCCTAGAGAAACGAGGACGCCGTGGCGCGTTTTGTCGATGTCCGGAACATGGTCCGCTGGGTGGCCGAACAGGGCCCCGCGGAGGTCATCGCCGGGATGATCGAATACATCGAGGACGATTTCCGCCGCTGGGAACAGTTCGACAAGTGCGCACGAGTGGCCAGCCACACGCCCTTCGGCGTCATCGAACTGATGCCCACGAGTGACCACGAAAGCTATGGCTTCAAGTACGTCAACGGCCACCCGTCCAACCCGGCCCGCGGCTTCCAGACCGTCACGGCCTTCGGCGTGTTGGCCGATGTCCACAACGGCTACCCCACCTTCCTGGCCGAAATGACGGTCCTCACCGCACTCCGCACCGCCGCCACCTCGGCCATGGTGGCCCGCCGCCTGGCCCGCCCGGAATCCAAGGTGATGGCGATGATCGGCGCCGGCAGCCAGTCCGAATTCCAGGCCCTGGCCTTCCGCGGTGCACTGGGCATCACGGAACTGCGCGTCTGGGACACCGATCCCGCCGCCGTCGCGAAGTTCCTCAAGAACGTCGAACCGCTCGACTTCAACGTCACGGTGGCCGCCTCCGCGGCGGACGCCGTCCAGGGTGCCGACATCATCACCACCTGCACGGCGGACAAGGCCCAGGCCACCATCCTCACCGCCGAGCTGATTGGCGAAGGCGTGCACTTGAATGCGATCGGCGGCGACTGCCCCGGCAAGACCGAACTGGACGCTGACATCCTGCGCCGCGGCGAAGTGTTCGTCGAATTCACCCCGCAGACCCGGATCGAGGGCGAAATCCAGCAGCTACCCGCGGACTTCCCCGTCACCGAATTCCACGAGGTCCTCAACGACACCAAGCCGGGCCGCATTTCGCCGGAGCAGATCACCATCTTCGATTCGGTCGGCTTCGCCATCGAGGACTTCTCGGCACTGCGCTACGTCCGCGATGCCGTGGCCGGAACCGCCTTCTTCGAAGAGATCGACCTCGTGGCCAACCCCGAGGACCCGAAGGACCTGTTCAGCCTGGTCGCCGCGCTCTCGCCGGTCAGCTGACCGCCGCTCAGGAAAGCAGAATGCCCGACGGCGGGTGGTCACCTGAGGTGGCCACCCGCCGTCGGGCGTTAAGGGCGTAAGGGAGGCCCTACCGCCCCGGCCAGCCGGTGTATGCCTCGGCCAGATAAGCGCGGCCGTGCTCGGAGGACACCACGGACCGCAGCTCGCCGAGTTGGCGGGCGCGGGCGAAGTCGTCCGCGTCGGTGGGGGTGTGCAGCATGGAGGTCATCCAGTAGGAGAAGTGCTGGGCCTTCCACACGCGGTCCAGTGCGCGGTCACTATAGGAGTCCAGAAGCGCGGTGGAACCGGAGCCGTAGAAGTATTCAAGGCCCTCGAACAGCAGCTTGACGTCGTTGATGGCCAGGTTGAGGCCCTTGGCGCCGGTCGGCGGAACGGTGTGCGCGGCGTCGCCGGCCAGGAAGAGATTTCCGTGGCGCATCGGTGCGTGCACGAAGCTGCGGAACGGCAGGACCATCTTTTCCAGGACCGGGCCCTCCTTGAGTTCGAAGCCGTTGCCGTTGACGCGCTTGCGGAACTCGGCCCAGATCCGTTCGTCGTCCCAGTCCTCGGCGCGCTCGGCGGGGTCGCACTGGAAGTACATGCGCTGGACGTTTTCGGTGCGCTGGCTGATCAGCGCGAAACCGTGCTCGGAGTTGGCATAGATCAGTTCCTCGGAGCTGCGCGGCGCCTCGGCCAGGATGCCGAACCAGGCGAACGGGTATTCGTGGAAGTACTGGGTACGCGCCGCTTCCGGAATCCGGCGGCGGCAGTGGCTGCGCGAGCCGTCCGCGCCCACCAGGAAGTCGGCCTGGAGTTCGAAGTCCTGCCCGTCGGCGTCGGTGAACCAGACCTTCGGTTTGCCTTCGAGGTCGTGGACGCTGGTGTCCGTGACGCTGTAGCGAACGTCGCCGCCGTCGGCTTCCCGCCGCGCGGCGAAGTCCATGAACACGTCTGTCTGCGGGTACAGCCAGACGGATTCGCCCACCAGTTCCTTGAAATCGATGCGGTGGCTTTCGCCGTTGAAGCGCAGCTCAATGCCGTCATGCCGGTCGCCTTCACGCAGCACGCGGTCCGAGACGCCGGAGTCCACCAGGAGGTTGACCGTGCCATGTTCCAGGATGCCGGCACGGACCGTTTCCTGGATGGCCTGGCGGCTGCGGATTTCCAGCACCACGGAATCGATGCCCTGCCCGGCCAGCAGGTGGGAAAGCATGAGCCCGGCGGGTCCGGCGCCCATGATGGCCACCTGGGTGGTGATCGGCGTGCGTGCCATGGTGTTCCTCGCTTCGTTGCGGTGTGATGAGCCTGGAACAAGTGTGGACGCTGGCCGGTGACGGGCGTTACATGGATTCCGTTGAATGGAATTGGCTATGTGCGCCCAGCTGGCGCCCGATCCCTCGCGCCGCCGTCTGGAGTGCGGGAACCAGCGCCTGCAGCCGCACCTCGGCGATCGGGACCACGACGCCGAGCGCCGCCACCGCGCGCTTCTTCGAGTCCAGCACCGGGACGGCGATGCCCCACGTCTCCGGATCCACCACGCCTGCCAGCTGCGCGTACCCCAGCTGGACGGCTTCCGCGAGCCGGTGGCGTACGACGTCGGCCGTCACCTTTCCTTCCGGATCCTCGAACTGTTCGAGGTACTCCGCCTGGAGCCCGCGCGGCTGGTACGCCATGAGCGCCATGCCGGCCGAGGAAATGTGCACCGGCATGCGCCCGGCGACCCGCGCACGGTTCACCACCGAACCCGGACGCGAAAGCCGTTCCACGAACAGGACCTCCCAGCCTTCCAGCACGCCGAGGTTCACGTTCTGTTTGAGCACCTGCTGGATGTCCTCCATGAACGGCATGGCCGCCTGGCGCAGGGCCAAGGTGGGCGAATTGCGGTTGATGAGCTCCCAGAAACGCAGCCCCAAACGGACATGTCCACCGGCGCCAAGCTCCAGCAGCCCATGTCCTGCGAGCTGGCGGACCAGGCGATGCGCCGTGGAGAGGGGCAGCCCCGCGCGTTCGGCCAGTTCGGAGAGCTGCAGTGCATCGGCGTCCTCGGGGAACGCTTCAATGACGCGGACCACCCGGTCCACCACCGAGTCCCCGGATACCGAATTGGCCACGCTGCCACTCCTTCATTGCCGACGGAAGGCCCCGCCCGTCGGCGGCAGGCGCCACCGCCGCGAAATCCACCCCGCGCGAATTCCATTCAATGGTAAGCCGTGGCGGGGATCACACACCGCGGTGCTAGAACATTCGTACCGGCCGACGACGGAGCGGCCGGCAGTCTCCCCAACCAACGCCGAGGTCAGCATGTCAACGTTGCCATCTTCCCGCCGATCCCAGTGGCCCGTGTGGCTGTGCTGGCTTGCCATGGTCCTGGACGGATTCGACCTGGTGGTGCTCGGCCCCGTCATCCCCACCCTCATCAAGAGCGGCGACCTTGGCTTCAACGCCGTCGCCGCCACCTTTGCCGCCACCATCTCCCTGGTGGGCGTGGGCCTCGGCGCGCTGTTCATCGCCCCGCTCTCGGACAAGTTCGGCCGGCGGAAACTGCTCATCGCCTGCGTTGCCGGCTTTTCCCTCTTCACGCTCGCCATCGCAGTGGCCCCGGACGTGACCACCTTCTCGGTCCTGCGCCTGCTGGCCGGCGTCGGGCTGGGCGCCTGCCTGCCCGCCGCGCTGGCCTACATGAACGACTACGCCCCGGCCGGTTCCGGCGGAAAGTCCACCACCCGCACCATGACCGGCTACCACGTAGGCGCAGTAGCCACGGCGTTCCTGGCGATCCTGGTGATTCCAAACTGGCGGCTCATGTTCATCATCGGCGGTGTGGCCGGACTGGTCCTCCTGCCGTTCCTGTGGGCGAAGCTACCCGAGTCCCTGCCGGGGGTCGTCACCAAGCCGGGCTCCGCCGTCGGGCATTCCGCGGGCGCGAACAGGACCGGCTTCCGGGACCTCATCCACAAGCCGTATCCGCTGGTGGCGCTCGGCGTCGCGATCGCGTCCTTCATGGGCCTGCTGCTGGTCTACGGCCTGAACACCTGGCTGCCCCAGCTGATGGCGGCCGCCGGCTACCCCGTGAGCACCGGGCTGACGCTGCTGCTGGTGCTGAACGTCGGTGCGGTGGCCGGGCTGGTACTGGCCGGAATCCTGGCCGACCGGCATGGCACCCGGAAGGTGGTGCTGCTGTGGTTCGGGCTGTCGGCGGTCCTGCTGGGTGCCCTCAGCATCAAGATCCCCAACGAGTTCCTGCTGAACGCGGCCGTGTTCGTCACCGGCGTTTTCGTCTTCAGCTCGCAGGTGCTGGTCTACGCCTGGGTGGGCCAGCTGTTCCCGGCCCGCCTCCGCGGGACTGCGCTCGGCTTCGCCGCCGGCGTGGGCCGCTTGGGCGCGATCGTGGGCCCGGCCGTCACCGGCACTTTGGTGGCCACGGGTGCCGCCTACCCGGCGGGCTTCTACGTTTTCGCCGGAGCAGCGGTGCTCGCCGTTGCCGGCCTGGTGCTCATCCCCCGCGCCACGTCGCCCGCTATGCAGGAAGCAGTCCTAGAACCGGCACGCTGACCGCAGTGGCCACGGCCATGGCCGTCACGTTGCCGATGGACGGATGGAAGTCCTTCGGCAGGCGGGCGGCCGCGGCCCGGGCCAGCGGCGGGGCAAGGACCGCGCCCAGCACGGCCCCGCCGATGATCCCCGTCCAGGAACCGTTGCTCATCAGGACGGCGGCGGGCGCCACCGAGACCACGGAGGCGTACGTCGCGGCCCAGCCGCCGTCGCGGTACCAGCCCCGCCACAGCACCACGCCGATCGCCGAGGTCAGCGCCTGCGCGAACAGGATCTCCGGCAGCAACCCCGAGCCGTAGGCGGGCAGGGCCGGATTGAGGACGAACGCCGCGGCGACGCCCAGCAGCAAGCCGAGGCTCGCGAGTTCATTGGCGAAGAACGGCGCTTCGCTGAAGTCGCAGAGGACCCGGCGGACCGCCCAGATCGCGTCGTTGACGACGCCGGGTGCCCGGCGTGCAGAAGCCGACGACGGCGGCCCGGCCTCCGCGGCCACCTCGCGTTCCTCGCGGAACGACTCAGCCGGGAGGACCAGCCACGGCAGTTTCCGCGCGATCGCGAACGTCAGGACCATGGCGAACGCCATGGCGAGGACGCAGGCCACTACCGAGGGCAAACCCAGCGGCACAGCAACCGTAGGGACCAGCAGCAGGGCGAGCGGCGTCGTCGTCAGCGCACCCAGCACGGCACCGCTCAGGCACGTCTTCCACCCCGGCCCGTAGACCAGCACCACGGCGGGGGCCACGGACACGAAGGGTACGAACGTCGGCTGCCATCCGGCGTCGAGCGTCCAAGAAAAGGCGAGGTTGGAGATCAGCAAGCTGAGGGCGGCCGCGGCAAGGAGCCATGGCCACAGCCCGGTCCCGTACGCGAGCGGTGCTCCCGCCCAGCGCTTCCGACGGCGGCCGGCCCACCAGGCGAGCGCGGCGCCGGCCAACAGGGCCAGGGACGCGAGCTCGGACTTGTAGAATTGCGGCTCGCTCATGTCACCGAAGAACCAGCGGACGGCGGCGAGGGCATCGTGCGGGACGGCGGCGGCCCAGCCCTCGGAGACCGGGCCGAGGCGCGGGGACATTCCGGCGAGGGCATCGAGCAGCAACGCGAACCCACCGAACAGGGCCACCACCGCGGCCGCCCCGAGCACCGTGCCCGCGAAGCCGCGCTCCCGGCGGGGTGCGGAGCCGGAGAGGGCCGCGCGGGAAAAGGCAGAGTCAAGCGTCATTGGTGGCTCTTCAGGGTGCGATGGGGTGTAACACCGAGAGAGTAAACCGCGCTGCCAGCCGCGCTCACCTCGGCGTGGCTGGCAGCGGATTGTGACCGGGAAGGATCGTCACTCCTGCCGGTGGTTGCCGGTGGTTGAGCTTGTCGAAACCGTCGAAACCGTCGAAACCAGGATCTCGACAGGCTCGATCACCAAAGGTGGTTCGGTGGTTCGGTGGTTGAGCTTGTCGAAACCGTCGAAACCGGGATCTCGACAGGCTCGATCACCAAAAGTGGTTCGGTGGTTCGGTGGTTGAGCTTGTCGAAACCGTCGAAACCGTCGAAACCGGGATCTCGACAGGCTCGATCACCAAAGGTGGTTCGGTGGTTGAGCTTGTCGAAACCGTCGAAACCGTCGAAACCGCGATCTCGACAGGCTCGATCACCAAAACCGGCAGTTCTCCATCCGGGCCGATCAGGGTGAGCGACGCAGAGACCCGCGTGCCGTCGTCGTGCAGTTCGAAGCGGCCGGGCCGCAGCTCCGGGGCCGCGCCGCCCAGGTACACGAGCGAGGCGAACACGCTGCGGCTCCCGGCCAGCTCCCCCGCCAGCACACCGCACGCCGCGTGCCGGCCCAGCGGCGAGGCGCCCTCCGCCCTGAAGGTGTCCGCACCGGAGTAGCCGTGCACGGGCCAGATCGCGGAATGGAGCCCGGCCGCGCTGAGGACCGCGCCATCGGCAAGCGGAGGCGCATCTCCGGCGAGCGCGTACCCGCCCTCGCGGACAGCGCCGGGCGGGGTGCCGCCGTCGCGGACAGCGCCGGGCGGGGTGCCGCCGTCGCGCTCCACCACGTGGACACGCAGTTCATAGCCGCCGTGCGCGGTAGTCGCGCTTGCCACCCGCCACGGCGAGTCTGCCGGATCCTCGACGTCGGACCACACCGGCGCGTGCCAGCTCGCCGCCGTGGACGGGGAGGCTGCCAGCCGGTGGATCCGGGAACGCCGGCTCGCGGTGCCGGATCCGTCCAGCACCGCGAAATGGTTGTCCACGGGATCCGCGGTGAACAACGGCGCGGTGTGGCTGGAGTAGGCGAGCCGGCGGTAGTGCGGATCGTCCGGGCCCGGCGCGTAGTACTTGTCGCTGCCGTGGTTGAGGACACGCGCGATCCCGTCCGATGCCGTGCTGTGCAGCAGGTAGTTGGGGGCCGCGCTGTGGCGGAGCTGGTCTGCGGTTTCCACCGGCGAGGGTTCTTCGACAGCGGTCCAGACGGGGTGCGTGGCCGGCAGCAACAGCCCGACAAACGCCTTCGACGTCCAGAACGGTGACGCCGGCCCGGAGTAGTCCTGCACCATCGGCCCGAAGGCCTCCAGCCAGCCGAGTGCGGGCAGCCCGTCCGGGTACGCGCCGCCTTCCAGGAAGAACTTCGCCGCGCCGCTGGCGATCCGCCGCGTCTGGCCGGGAGTCAGCGGGCTGCGCCCTTGGGCGGCGCTGGCGTCCCCGGCAAGGTACCCCAGGAACAAGGGCGCGACGGCGGCATAACGGTAGATGAGCGAGCGCCCCTGGAACACGGGCGAACCACAGCCACCCGGACCACCACCCGCAAAGAACAGCGCATGGTCCGGAAGGAACTCAGCCAGCCGTCCGGCGTACCGTTCCCCCAAGGCTTGGGCCGAAGGGTGCCGCCCCGCCGCGAACCCCGCCCACAGCACCGGGTAGAGGTGCAAGGCCCAGCCGCAGTAGTAGTCGTAGAAGTCGCCGGTGCCATCGTTGTCGCCGTCGCGGTACCAGCCGCCGCCCGCGTACCAGTCCTCCAGCCGGGAAAGCCCGTACTCGATCTGCGCCTCGTTGTGCTCCAGGCCCACACCGGCAAGGAATTCGGCGATCAGCACTTGGAAGAGCACCCAGTTGTTGTCCCAGGCCGTGCTGCTGTTGGAGCCCTGCAGCCACGCGGCCACCTGCCGTTGTTCGGCTTCGGAGAAGCTGTCCCACAGCCACGGCTTGGTGAGCTGCAGGCCCAGCGCCACGGAGGCCGCTTCCACGATTGGCTGGCTTCGGGTGACCACCGCAGGCCAAGCTTCGGCACTGCCCGGCCGAGTCCCCTCCAACAGCCCCTCCCGGTAGAACCCAAGGTGCCCGTGCGGATCGGCCCCCTGTTCACCGGCCACGCGGAAGGCGGCCAGCATGAAGGTCCGGGCAAAACCTTCCAGGCCGTCGGAGAGTTCCCCGGACCAGGACGGCCGGCCGGGCAGGCGGATCAGGGCGTTCCCGGGACTGAAATACTGGCGCGCGGCCAGGAGCTGCTGGTCCGCGAACGCGAGCCAGTGCGCGCGGGTCCAGCCGGTGATCGGGCTGGTTTCGAAGTCCGGTTCCGGCAGCTCAAAGGGGCCGGTGTGGTGCCCGGTGGGTTCATGTGCAGTCATCTTGACTCCGCACGTTAGCTCGGTTCTAGTTCATAGTGAACAAGTTGAACAATACTGAACACACCCAATAGCAAACACAGGACGGACGCATGCTCCCCGAGGACCGAAAAGAACTCATCCTGCGCGAACTGGCTATGCGCGGTTCCCTCAACGCCGCCGAGTTCGCGGCCAAGGCGGGTATTTCCGGGATGACGGTCCGCCGGGACCTCGCCACCCTCGCGGACCAGGGGCTGCTGGTCCGCGTTCACGGCGGCGCGGTGGCCGCACCGGAAAACTCCCCCGGGCCGCAGCGCACGGCCAGCCCCTCGCGCCCCCGCCGCCTGCCCATGGCGACCATCGGCATGGTGGTGCCCTCGGCGTCGTACTACTTCCCGGGCGTGATCCGCGGCGCCGAAGCGGCGGCGCAGGAAGCGGGCGTCAGGCTGGTGCTCGGCGTCTCGAACTACTCGGTCCAGGAGGAGCAGCGGCAACTGCGGCGCCTGCTGGACAACGGCGTGGACGGCATCCTGGTCACCCCCAGCGAGGTCTCCCTCGCCGGCACGGACACCCTCGCGTTGCTGGCGGACGCGGGCGTCCCGGTGGTCGTCGTCGAGCGTTCCATTGAGGACGCGCTCGACGACGGCGAACTCGAGTCCGTGCGCAGCGACCACGGGCGCGGGGCGGAGATCGCCGTGAACCACCTGCTGCAGCTCGGCCACCGGAAGGTGGGGCTGGGCATCCGCGAGGGCAGCCCCACCGGACCGCCCGTGACGGCGGGTTACCACCAGGCGCTGCAGCGCGCGGGCATGCCGCGGGACGAATCTTTGGTGCACACCGTCACCCGGCCGCGCACCGGGCCCGAGGACCATCCGGGCGTGGTGGACCGTATCCTGGACAGCTTCCTCGCGGCCGGCGTCACGGCCGCGATCATCCACAGCGACGAAGACGCGCTGCAGTTCACCAGCGCCTGCCTGGAGCGGCGGCTCCGGGTGCCGGAGGACTTTGCGATCGTGGCATACGACGACGAGATCGCCGCCCTGGGGGCCGTTCCGCTGAGCGCTGTGGCACCGCCGAAGTTCGACGTCGGGTACCAGGCGCTGCAGATGTGCCTGAACAGGATCGGCGGGCGCAGGAGCGGCACGGGCGCCTTGCGGCGCGTCAGCCTGTCCCCGGCGCTGGTGGTACGGGAGTCCAGCAGGAGCTAAACCTGCCGAGCCCGCCGCGGATGTTCAATTCTGTTCACTTCATTGAAGCTGTTCACTTTTGTGGCTTTCATGGTGCGTATTCCTTCGCATTCGTGACTTCAAGGGAGAACACAATGAAGCGACACCCCCTCCTCCGCCGCCGGTTCCTGGCAGGCGCGGCCGGCCTCCTCAGCAGCGCGGTGCTGCTGGCCGCCTGCGGCAGCGGACCCGCCGCGCAGCCCACACCCGCCGGTGACGCCAGCGGTGAAATCACCTTCTGGTCCTCCATGGCCGGCATGGACAAGGTGGCCGAGAAGTTCAACGCCAGCCAGGACAAGATCAAGGTCAAGTTCGAAACCATCCCCAACGGCGGCAACGGCGGCTACGCCAAGCTCTCCACGGCCATCACCGCGGGCAACGGCCCGGACGTCTCCACCATCGAATACGCGCAACTGCCCCAGTTCGTCAGCAACGGCCAGGTGGTTGAACTGGACGGCTTCATCAACAAGGCCAACACCGTGGACAAGCTCAGCGAGCAGATCCGCGGCCTGGTGCAGTTCGACGGCAAGAGCTACGGCCTCCCGTACGACGCCGCCCCGATGCTCATGTGGTACCGCAAGGACCTGCTGGACAAGGCCGGCGTCGCGGTCCCCAAGACCTGGGACGAATTCGAAGCCGCCGGCAAGAAGCTCAAGGCCGTGGCACCGAAGTCCTACCTGGCCAGCTTCTACCCCAACGAACCCACGCTGACGGCAGCCCTCGCCTGGCAGGCCGGCGCCAAGTGGTTCAGCACCGAAGGCGACAGCTGGAAGCTGGGCCTGCGCGACGACGCCACCAAGAAGGTGGCCACCTTCTGGCAGCGCATGATCGACCAGAAGATCGTCAAGGTGGAACAGGCCTTCAGCGATGAATGGAGCGCGGACCTGGCCAACGGCACCCTGGCCGGCGTGCTCGGCGCCAACTGGGGAGCCACCGGCATCCAGAAGCGCACCGAAGCCAACGGCCAGAAGGGCAAGTGGATCGCCGCCGAAGCTCCCAACTGGGGCACCCCGGCCGGCGCGTTCTACGGCGGCTCCAGCTTCAACATCACCAAGAGCAGCAAGAACCCTGCCGCCGCGGCCAAGTTCATCGAGTTCCTGGCCACCAGCCCCGAAGCCGTGGCCGCCCGCGGCAACACCGGCTCCGCCTACCTGGCCTACCCGGGCCTCACCAAGGAAGCACAGAAGGCCTTCGACGCCAGCTACTTCGGCAACGACATCTACGCGGTCTTCGACAAGGCCTACGCCACCATCCTTCCCGGCTGGCAGTGGGGCCCGAACTGGGACGTCACCAACACCGCCCTCAAGGACTCCTTCGGCGCCCTGACCACCGGCGGGAAGATCAGCACCGCTTTGGACAGCTCCGCCGAATCCACTCTGTCCGGCCTCAAGCAGAACGGCCTGTCCGTCAAGGAATAGCCGTCCTTCAGCAGCAAAACGGCGGCGCCGCGGACACACCGCGGCGCCGCCACCCTCCAGGAGATCCCATGGCCACAAAATCCCGCACCATGTCCGGCACCGGCGGCCGCACCGCCGCCCTGTTCCTCATCCCGTTCTTCACGGTCTTCACCGTGGCCATGATCGCTCCCGTGATCTATTCGCTGGTGCTGAGCTTCTACGCCCAGCAAAAATCCGGCCTGGGCTTCGGCGGGGCCAAAACGTCCTTCGTCGGCCTGGAGAACTACCTCCAGGTGTTCCAGTCCGAAACGTTCACCGGCGGCCTGGGCCGGCTGGCCCTGTACTGCCTGCTGTACATTCCCTGCATGGTGGGCGGCGCCGTCGTCTTCGCCCTGCTGCTGGACGCCACCGTGGCGCGGGCCCGCAAACTCTTCCAGCTGCTCGTCTTCCTGCCGCACGCCGTACCCGGCGTCATCGCCGCGCTGATCTGGGCGTACCTCTACACCCCGGGCGTCAGCCCGCTGGTCCAGGCCCTCGAAAGCGGCGGCATCCAGATCAACTTCCTCGACGTGCACATGGTGCTGCCGTCGATCGTGAACATCGCGGTGTGGGAGTGGACCGGCTACAACGTGATCATCCTGTTCACCGCGCTGCAGGCCGTGCCCCGCGAAATCCTCGAGGCCGCCCGCGTGGACGGTGCCAGCGAAATCCGCACCGCCCTGAGCATCAAATTCCCGCTCATCCTGCCGGCCCTGAGCGTCATCATCCTCTTCACGGTGATCGGCACCCTCCAGCTCTTCACCGAACCGGCCATCATCTCCAAGGCCACGGCCTCGGTCACCAGCACCTGGGTGCCCAACCTCTGGGCCTATGACGCCGCCTTCAACCGGCACAACCTCAACCAGGCCGCCGCTGCCTCGATCATCATCGCCCTCCTGGCCGCCGGGCTTTCCCTGGCCGTCACCCGCCTCAGCTCCAGGATGAACAAAGCATGAGCACCAAAACCGTCAACGCTCCCGCCCGCCCGGGTGCCGGCGTCGCCGTCCATCAAAAGAACGCCGACGGCGGCAAGCGCCCCCGGCGCCCCGGCGGCAGCCGCCTCTCCCGCGAGGGAGGCTTCGCGAGCGCCTTCTCCGTCAACGCGCTGCTGATCCTGGGCTGCGCCTACATGGTGCTGCCCGTACTGTGGTTGTTCTTCGCCGCCACCAAGGACACCGCCGATCTCTACGGCACTGCCGCCTATTCGCTGGGCCGCTTCGCCCTGTTCGAGAACATCGCCGCGGTGGCCGGGCAGGACGGCGGGATCTTCTTCCGCTGGATGGGCAACTCCGTGCTGTACGCGGCCTTCGGCGCCGTGCTCGGCGGGCTCATCTCGGTCATGGCCGGCTACGCCTTCGACAAATTCCAGTTCCGCGGCAAGAAGACCTGGTTCGCGTTCGTGCTGCTGGGCGTGCTGATCCCCAACACCGCCACGGTGCTGCCCATGTACCTGTTGGCCTCGGTAGCCGGCATCACCAACACCGTGTGGGCCATCCTCATCCCGGTTTTGTGCAACCCCTTCGGTGTGTACCTGGCCCGGGTCTACAGTTCTTCGTATGTTCCGGATGAAACTCTGGAAGCGGCCCGCGTGGACGGCGCCGGGCCCATCCGTTCCTTCTTCTCGCTGGGCCTGCCCATGATGATGCCCGGGTTCATCACCATCGGCCTGTTCCAGTTCGTGGGCATCTGGAACAACTTCATGCTGCCCCTGGTGATGCTGCAGGACCAGCAGCTGCTGCCGGTCAGCGTGGGTATCTCCATCTGGCAGGGCTACTCCATTCCGCAGCCGGAGTTCTCCCCCATGGTCATCACCGCGTCCTTCCTCTCCGTGATTCCGTTGCTGGCGGCGTTCATCATGCTGCAGCGTTTCTGGAAGTCCGGCCTCACCGCGGGGAGCGTCAAGTGAGCACCCCTGAACCGGCTGACCGCCCGCTGAACCCCCGCCCGCTCAACCCCCGCCCGCTGAACGTCGCCCTGGCCATGGCCGCCGACGTCGGGCAGAAAGTCTTCCCGCCCCAGCGCCTGGCCACCATCACGGAACCGCTGCGGCTGCTCAGCCCGGAGCCGCTGACGGAGTTCAACTCGCCTGGGGCCCGCGCCCTGCTGGCGGAGGCGGACGTGCTGCTGACCGGCTGGGGCTCTCCGATGATCGACGGCGCGGTGCTGGACGCGGCGCCGCGGCTGCGCTACATCCTGCACGCGGGCGGTTCGGTGAAGCACCACGTGGGCGCCGAATGCTGGGAGCGGGGGGTCCAGGTCAGCACGGCGGCCGATGCCAACGCCATCCCCGTGGCGGAGTACACCCTGGCCATGATCCTGCTCGCGAACAAGCGCGTGCTGCAGATCGCGCGGGAACTGCACGGGGCACGGGCCGCCGTCGACCCCGAAGGGCTCTTCCCGGACATGGGCAACTACGGCAAGCGCGTGGGGATCATCGGCGCGTCGAAGATCGGCCGGCATGTGATCCGGCTGCTGGCCCCCTACGAACTTGAGGTGGTCCTCGCCGACCCCTTCGTGACGCCGGAACAAGCCGCGGCACTGGGCGTGCAGCTTGTGGGGCTGGAGGAGCTGGTGGCGACGTCCGACGTCGTGTCCCTCCACGCGCCGTCGCTGCCCGCCACCCGCAACATGTTCGACGCCGGAATGGTCGCCCGCCTGCGGCCCGGCGCCACGTTCATCAACACCTCGCGCGGGGAGCTGGTGGACCAGGAGGCGCTGCTGCGCCGGCTGGAACAGGGCGACATTTTCGCGGTGCTGGACGTGACCACGCCCTGGGTGCTCCCGGCGGATTCGGGCTTCTACACGAACCCCAACGTGCTGCTGACTCCGCACCTGGCCGGATCCCTCGGCACGGAACTGGAACGCCTGGCTGCGAGCGCCATTGACGAAGCGTACCGGGCAGCCCGCGGCGAGGCCCTGCGCTTCGGGGTGAAGGCGGAAGAACTCGAGTTCACGGCTTAGCCACCAAGCGCGGCGAGGTAAATCGGGCAAATGCCGTTTACTGGTCGGATGGAAACCAGCGGAAGCAACGGTCGAGCCCTTCGAATAGAAGGGTTGGTAAACGTCCGAGACCTCGGCGGGTTGCGGCGCAACGACCGCGCTCTCACTCCCACCGGAGTCTTCTACAGAAGTGAGAACCTCGATTGGGTCGGGAAAACGGGCTGGGATGAACTTCATGCGGCCGGAATCCGTACCGTGGTCGATCTCCGACAACAGCAGGAACGCGACTCCGACACGCAGGCACGCCCCGCTTGGCTTACCTCGGTGCATGTCGACTTGGACGGGATCGAAAATGAAGCGTTCTGGAACGATTTCTGGGATAACGGCCTAGTCGGTACAGCGCTGTACTTCCTGCCGCATATCCAAGCGATGCCCCAGCGCCTTGGCGCGGCGCTTTCGGCGATAGCCAACGCGAAACCGGGCGGGGTACTTTTCCACTGCATGGGCGGTCGGGATCGCACCGGTCTCGTAGCTATGGCGCTCCTGGTTGCCGCAGGCGTCGAACCCGAGGATATCGTCGACGACTACTTGGAAACGGTGCGGCTTGGCGATACCCGAGCGGCACAGGGCAACTGCAACAATTCCGAGCCTGCGCTTGAAGAGCTCTGCAGGCAAAACGGAACCACAACGGAGGGCGCGTTTCGGGATGCGCTCGACGGATTCAACTTGGAAGAGTTCTTCGCCGCAGCCAAGTTGAGCGCTGATGAAAGGGAAGCTCTCCTCACCTGGCGAGGCAGCCTGCCCCGGAAATAGGTCTAACCACCAAGCGCGAACGTACAGTTGAGGCCCCAAAATCCGCGGATTCGGGCCTCAACTGTACGTTCGCGCTGAAGTGCGGCCGGGTGTTTACTCGACGGTGTCCGCGATGTACACGTCGCACGGGGCGTTGTGGGCCACGGTGTTGGCCACGCTGCCGAGGACGCGAGACAGGCCCTTCATGCGGCGGTTGCCCACCACGATCACGCTGGCGTTGTGGTTCTCGGCGTGGGCGATCAGCGCCTGCGCGGGGCTGCCGACGGCGGAGAACGCCTCGATCTCGACGCCTTCCTGCGGCAGGGACGCGGCCACCTTGCTGGCGGTCGCCTTGGCTTCGCGGCCCGGATCGCCGAAGACGATGGCCCGCTCGCTGCCTGCGCCGTGGAGGGACACGCGGTCGCCTTCGAAAGCGGTCACGATGTGCAGCTTGGCGCCAAGGCCCTGGGCGAGGGTCCGGGCCGTTTCAGCGGCCCTGCGGGCGGTTTCGCTTCCGTCGACTCCAACAACAACAATTTCCGACATGCCTGCGCTCCTTCGTGGTAATGGCTCCTGCTCCAAAATTACCGCGTGGACGTGCCGCCGCGCCGGTCGGCTCCGGTCACATTCGTCCGAAACGGGTGGCGCTGCTACGCGCCCGCGGAACGGGACCTCCCGACGGCGGACACCACCGAGGTGAGAGCAGTCAATACGGCCCCGATGAGCAAGGGAGTCCACGCGGCACCGGAAACAGCCAGGCCGGCGACGGCCGTTCCGGCCGAGCCTGCGGCGATCTTAAGCGCACCGACCCAGACGAAAACCTGACTCCTGGCTTCGAGCGGCGCATATTCGCTGCGTGCCGCGAGCGTGGCGGCGAAGAACAGCGCGTTGGCGACGCCGGCCAGGCAGAAGGCCGCCAGCGACGCCTGTAGGGACGGCATTGCCGGAACCAGGAGCAGACTTGCCGCCACCAGCATCGAAAGAGCGCCCATCAGCCCGTCCGCGTTGCCGCGCAGCGGCCTGACCATCAGCCCCGCCGAGCCCAGCAGGTTCCCTACTCCGTAGGCAGCCACAAGCAACCCGGCAGCCGTCGCCCCGCCGCAGGCCGGAGCCGCCGCCACGGCGTAGATCGGCAACCCCGCTACGGAGAATGCCACGCTCACCGTCAGCCCGAGCGTTCGGCGCAGCGGCCCGTGCTTCCGGATCAGGCCGAGAGTGCGCCACGGGGACGGGACCTCTTCGGCCGGGCCGGCGGCGCTTTGGCGAGGCAAGGCAAGGACTGCAACCGCGCCAATCATTGCCACACCTGCCAGGACAAGCGCCGCTGTCAACGCGCTGGAGGCTGCAGCGATCCACGCGACGGCAGCCGGTCCCAGGGTGCCGCTCAGGCCATAGCTCGCCACGTCCCAGCCCTGTGCCCGGCGCTGGCTCCGGGGCGAAGGCCCGGCGATGGCGGGCAGCCGGCTACTGATGCCGCCGGTGAGCATGGGGCCGAAGATTCCTGAGATGAAGAGCAGCAGCCCGGGCCAGGCGGCCGGGCCTGCGGGCAGCAGTAACGCCGCGGCGCCCAGCAGGACGCCATGGAGCGCTGCGGAGAGCGCAATGGTTTTCCGGCCATCGGCAGCGGTGTCCAGCCGCGGTGCGATGAAGGGCCCCAGCACATGCGGCGCCGTGATCGCCGCGCCCAGGAGACCGGCCAGCCAACCCGGCTTTCCACTCGCCTGCGCCAGCAGCACGACGGCGACGACGGCACCCCCGTCCGCGCTCCGCACCAGCGTCGCGGCAAAGACGTAGCGGGCCACGGCCCAGGCGGCCCCTCGTCCGGGCCGGCTGCGACGTTCCCTCCCACTTGCTTTCCCGTGTGGCCGGCCGAAGGCAGGTCCGCCCTTGGGTTCTGGCGGGTCCGTGCCGATGTTGCGCGGAGTAAGCGGGGAGGAAGGACGTGGTTGCCCGCTTGCCTCAGCCAAGGAAGCCGAGCTCATCAACAACCGCCGCCACACGTGCCCGCTGCCCCTCGTCCAATCCGCGGATCGGCAAGGGCAGGCAGGCCTTGGGCGCGAGGCCCAAATGTTCCGCGATAGCCGCAACCACGCGGAGACTGCCGCCGAATTCCGTGAACAACTCCCACAAGGGCGCCAGCCGCGCGGACTCGCGCGCGGCCTCCTCGAACCGCCCCTCCAAAGAGGCCCGTGTGATCCGCAATGCCGGCTCCGGCAAGGTCCCGCCGATCACCGAGTACCAGGCATCGCACCCGGCAGCGAGTCCCGCGGCGGCCTTGGCGTCGCCGGATACGCCGACGGTCACGTGCCCGGGAACCACATCCCGGATGGCCTGCACCCGGGTGCGTGCCTGCTCCGGGTCGTCCGGAAGAGGCGGGATCTTCACGGACGCAATCCCGGGCAGCTGCGTGATGCGGCCATAAAGCTCCACCGTGAAGCTGAAGTGTGTGGTGGCCGGGTTGTCGTAGACGACGACGGGCAGCGCCGTGCTGTCCGACACCGCCCGGAAGAGCCCGAACACGTCTTCTTCCGTCAGCGGCTGGTAGCTCACCGGCGCCAGCAGGAGCCCGGACGCCCCGGCTTCTTCGGCGTCCCGCACGTTCGCCAGCACCTGGGAGGTCCGCAGCGCCCCGACCCCCACGATCACGGGCGTCCCGGCGGCATGTTCCACCGCGAGCCCAGCCACCCGGCGTCGTTCTTCACGGCTGAGGTACGCGTAGGAACCGGTGGAGCCGAGCGCGGTGATGGAGTCGACGCCGGCTGCGGCCAGCCGCCCGACCAGGCGCGCGAAGGCGGCCTCGTCCACGGCGTCGTCGGCGAGGGGCGTGAGGGGAAAGGCGCTGAGGCCGGTGAACTTCATCAGGACTCCTTCGTTGCGGCGGGTTCGGGGGCATGGACGGCGATCTCGGGCTCGGCGGGCAACGGCTGCAAGCCACCCCGCTGCGACGCGGCACCGGCCAGCACGACCAAGGCAATCCCCGCGAACTGCACCGGCGACGGCAGCTGATGCAGCACCACCATCCCCAGCAGCACCCCGATGGCCGGCTCCAACGCCATCAGGGTGCCGAACGCCGTCGACGTCATCCGCCGCAGCGCCAGCAGCTCAAGCACGAACGGCAGCACCGGCATCAGCACCGCCAGCCCCAGCGCGGCCGCCAGGAGCTCCCAGCTGAGCTGCCCGGCTGCCTGCGGAATCCCGACGACGGCGGCCGTCACCGCGGCGACCGGCACCGTGAGCGAGAGCGCGCCGACGCCCGTGAAGCGGTCGCCCACCCGCTGGGTGAGCAGGATATAGGCGCCCCATCCGGTGCCGGCGAGGGCCGCGAAGGCGATCCCGACGGCGTCGACCTCGCCATGCCACGGTTCGCTCAGCAGCACGACTCCGGCCAGCGCCAGCACCGGCCAGACGAGGGCCCGCTTGTTATGGCTGCGGACCGCGGCGACCATGAGGGGGCCAAGGAATTCGATGGCGACAGCGGTGCCCAGCGGGATGCGCTCGATCGCGGCGAGGAAGGCGAGCGTCATAAGTCCGGTGGCGACGCCGAGTCCCAACAGCACGGGCACGTCGCGGCGGCGCACGGAACGCAGGGGCGGGCGCGCGATCGCGAGGAAAATCAGGGCGCCCGCGCTCAGCCGCAGCCAGGCGGTTCCGGCGGGGCCGGCCACCTCGATCATGCCCACGGACAACGCCGAGCACAGTTGCACGGACAGCATCGCGGCCACGGCCATGCTCCACGGGGGCACGCCCGTTTTACGGACCTCAGCCACCGTGCACCTCCGCCTTATGGCCGTTCTCCGCGTGCACGGCACCGACGCCCGGTTCGAAGACAGCGAGGGTGAACCGCGCCGCCTCCGCTCCGTGGTTGGCATAGGAATGCGCGACGTCGCCGGGGAAGGAGAGTGCGTCGCCCGCCTCGAGCGTGTACTGCTGTTCCTCCCCGGCCTGATTCTCGACAGTCACCGTGAGGGCGCCGGCCTGGACCTGCAGGAGTTCCTTGGTCCCGGAGGTGTGCCCCTCGCTTGCGTGCAGGTCCCCGGGGGCCAGCGTCCAGTCCCACAGCTCCACCACGTCCGGCGGCTCGGTTCCGGCCACCAGCAGGGCGCGGCCGCCGTCGTCGCTGCTCCAGAGCGCGGCGCCTTCGCCGTTCCGGGTGAGCTTCACGGGGTTCAGCCGCGGGGCTTCGACCAGCGCGGGCAGCCCGACACCCAGCGCATCGCTGAGCCGCAGCAACGTCCCCACGCTGGGGTTGCTGGCTCCCTGCTCCACGTTGACCAGCATGCGGCGGCTGACTCCGGCAGACTCGGCCAGTTGGTCGAGGGTCCAGCCCCGGCCCTGCCGTTCCTGCTTCACACGGGCGCCGATGGCCGCGGCAAGCTCACTGACACTTTCATCCATGAGTGCATCATAGTGCACTCAGAGTGCACTATGACCGTGGAAGCGCAGAATGCGGAGTTTGCATGGATTCGCGCACTGGCTCGGTAAGGCCGTAACGCCCCATCTGCGCAGGATCGGACTGTATGCTCTTCTAAAATCTGGTGAGGCGCCCATGGTTCAATGGGCCCCGCTTTGCGCAAGAAGAGAGTATTTGGGGATGCTACGCAGGGCCGAAAACGTCACACTATTCCATCGGCCCGGGTTCTGGACCGGGAAAGGGCCAGCGGAACTCACCATCGGAAGAAGCGTCTACCTGGTCGGCGGCAAAATGACCAAAGCCGAATATCAGGAACGAAATGACTACCAACGGCGCATGCCTATTCTGCTCGCCAGAATCGGCGAAAGAAGATACTGGCAGTTCAGAAACAAGTTCTACTGGGAGAACGACGGGCTGCAAGCGGCTCAAGTCCATGCCCTTCTTGTAAGCAGGGAACAGCGACAGAAGCAGCAAATCGAACGTGCCCAAGCGACGGTCGCAATGGGTTCTGCACCTCGGAACTCTTCCGCTCGCCGCGCCATTCCAGACGATTTGAAACAGTACATTTGGGTTCGCGACGAGGGTCGATGCAGGGCCTGCGGTTCGACCACTGAATTGCAGTTTGACCACATAATTCCGCTTGCTATGGGAGGAAGCAACAACGCCGAGAATCTGCAGATTCTGTGTGGGCCTTGCAACCGCGGAAAGTCAGCCGGATTGACCACACGACGGTAACTACAGCCTTTCTAGGCGTATCCAATTCCGCCTAGAGCTCCTTTACACAGCGGCATCCGTTACAGCTAGGAGGCCCCGCGTCCAGGATCAAGGGCCCCGCCCCGCAGCCGCTACAGTGGCCGGGTGGAGATTGCCCTGGCCGCGGACGGCGCCGAACTGCTGTGGAGCGAAGCGGGCGACGGCGATCCCCTCCTTCTGCTCGCGGGCCAGGCGACCGGGATGGCCGGTTGGGGTCCGACGGCGGATGAGCTCGCCCGCCACTTCCGCGTGATCCGTTACGACCACCGGGGCGTGGGCGGCAGCGCCAGGGGCGAAGCCGGGCGATACACCACCCGGCTGCTGGCCGAGGACGCGGCGTCCGTGCTCGATGCCGCGGGCGCCGGAACCGCCCACGTGTACGGGCACTCGATGGGTGGCCGCATCGGCCAGTGGCTCGCGATCGACCGGCCGCACCGAGTGCGCACGCTGGTACTGGCGGCCACAAGCGGCGGGCGCCGGCCCGGCGTCGGGCCCGATGCGGCGGCGCTCGAAACGCTCCTGAGCGGAGACCCTGGACTTATGTCGCCGCTGTTCTTCGACCCACGCTGGGCGGCGGACCACCCGGACGCCGTCCGCAGCTTCTTCGGCACCAAGGCCTCGGCCTGGGCCAAGGCCCGCCACTTCCAGGCAAGCCGCGCCCACGACGCCTGGGATTCCCTGGCGGAAATCACGGCGCCGACGCTTATCCTCCACGGCACGGAGGACGGGTTGGCACCCATGGAAGACGCCGTCCTGCTGCGCCGGGGAATCCGCCGATCCACCCTGGTGAAAGTCCCCGGCGCCAGGCACGGCCTGCACCTGGACCACCCCGAAACCATCGGCTGGATCCGGCAGTTCATCGCAGCTAAAGGCTAGGCGGCGGACGCCCATCCGGCCATAAATGATATTTTTATATCTTTTGCGCTACACCTTTGCGCCGCACTTTGCGAGCGCTGCACCACCGGAGGGAACACCATGCTCAAGGGATTCAAAGACTTCATTCTTCGCGGCAACGTGATCGAGCTGGCCATCGCCGTCGTCGTCGGCACGGCTTTCACCGCCCTGGTCACGGCCTTCACCACCAACATCATCAACCCGGTCATCGCGGCAGCGGGCGGCGTGAACGCCAACGGCCTGGGCTTCCGGATCTGGCCTGACAACCCCGCCACGTTCGTGAACATCGGCGCCGTCATCACGGCCTTTGTGACCTTCCTGATCACCGCCGCAGTGGTGTACTTCATCTTCGTGGCGCCCATGAACAAGTTCAACGCGATGGTCAAGAGCCGCCGGGGCGACGAGGAAGCCCCGGTCGAACCCACGGACACCGAACTGCTGGTGGAGATCCGCGACTTCCTCGGCGAGCTGGCAGCGGCCAACCGCGCCTCCCGCTAAGCACCAACACGGCCCGGCAGCCTCCGCAAGGAGCGCTGCCGGGCTTCGCCTTTTAAGCCCCGCATTCGTGACCGGACGGCAATAGTGCTGAAACAGCCACCATGGACCATGGGGACATGAAGCCCACGCAGAGCACGGCTGCCACCGCAGAACTTTCCTGCGAAGTCTGCGGCCGGATGCCGGAACCCCCGAAGGCGCGCGTCACCGCGGCCCAGATCGCGGTCATGCTTCCCATCGAACTGCTGGTCCACGCCGTGGTGGTGCAGACCCACCTCCCCTACCTGGCCAAGGTCCTGCTGCTGACCGTCACCGCCACAGTGCTGGTGATCTGGGTGGCCGAGCCTTCGGCGGCCAAGGTCCTCCGCCGCTGGTTGCATGCTCCCGCGCTGCGCCACCGCCGCACCCTCGACGCGGCGCCGGCTCTCTGGCGCGCCAGCACCGTGGTGCGCGACCAGCCCGGCGCCCTGCAAAAGCTCACCCGCGCGCTGGCCGGCCTGGACACGAACATCCTCAGCATCCACATCCACCCCATGGACGGCGAGGCACTGGACGAATTCGTCCTCTCCGCGCCGGGGCACCTCGGCGAGCAGGACCTGCTTAAGGCATTGTCCGACGGCGGCGGCCGGGATCCGCACGTCTGGCCGACCACCGCGCTGGCCATGGCGGATGGCCAGACCAGGGCGCTAAGCATCGCCGCGCGAGTGGCGGGAAATCCGGATGAACTGGCCCTCGCCGTCGCGGAGCTGTTGAACGCCAGGGTGGTCCCGCCGGGAAAGGAAGCCGCGCCGGGCACCACACTGAAGATCCCCACCGCCTGGCATGGCCCGTTGGTCTTTTCGCGCCCGGGCGAGCCCTTCACTCCCGCCGAATCCGCCCGCGCCCACCGGCTCGCAGAGCTTGCCGAGATCCTGGCCCATGGCCGCAACGGGGCAGGCTGAACCGCCGCCGGTCATATTCGGTTCCGTGAGGCAGCGCACAAAAACCTCTTGACAGTGGGACAGCTCACACCTACGTTTGTTTTTGGGATCCCAAATCGGGATCCCAAATCGAACACTTGTGACGGATCCCTACCGGCAGGGCAGAGCAGCCCGCGGCCGGACCGCCGCCGGCCTGAACAGCCGCCGGCTACCGAAACTGAATCCAAGAACTCCTCCGCATTTCATTCCCCAAAAACCCAAAGGAGAACCGTGTCTCTCCACGATTCCCAAACCACCACGGAAGCTGTCCGCCCGCAGTCAAGCGGCCCGGCCGGCAAACGCTCCAACGTCCGATGGAAACTGTTCCTCCTCCTGCTGGTGCTGGTGGCGGTCAACTACATCGACCGCGGCTCCATCTCCGTGGCCCTGCCCATCATCCAGAAGGAATTCAACCTCGGCCCTGAAATGGTGGGCCTGTTGCTTTCCGCGTTCTTCTGGACCTACGCCCTGATGCAGGTTCCCGTCGGCTGGCTGATCGACAAGTTCGGTCCGCGCAAGATGGTCACCGCATCCTGCGTCGGCTGGGGCGCCGCAACGGCCGCTTCCGGCATGGCCGGCGGCTTCCTGAGCATGTTCATCGCCCGCATGGCCATCGGCGTCACCGAAGCCGGCGTCATGCCGGCCGGCGGCAAGCTCAACGCGCTCTGGATGCACTCCAAGGAACGCGGCCGCGGCGCCACCATCCTCGACGCCGGCGCACCGCTCGGCGCGGGCGTGGGCGGCATCCTCATCACCTGGCTCATCGCAGCAGCAGGCGGCTGGCGGATGGCCTTCATCATCGCCGGCATCGCCACGGTCCTGCTCGGTGCCATCGTCTGGTGGTATGTCCGCGACAACCCCCGCGAACACAAAGCCGTCAACCAGGCCGAGGCCGACTACATCGAAGCCTCGCACCGCGCCGAGGACGAGGCAGCCGCTGCACAGGGTGCCACCACGCGCCGCGGCCTGCTCCCGTACATGAAGTTCCGCTCCTTCTGGGCCATGTGCTTCGGCTGGCTGGGCTTCAACGGTGTGTTCTACGGCCTGCTGACCTGGGGCCCGCTCTACCTGTCCCAGGCCAAGGGTTTCGACCTGAAGACCATCGGCTGGTCCACCTTCGTGATCTTCGGCGCCGGCTTCGTGGGTGAAATCCTCGGCGGCACCATCGCGGACAAGTGGCGCGAATCCGGCGCCTCCGCCAACAAGGTCATGCGCACCCTTCTGGGCACCTCTGCCGCGGTCGTCGTCGGCGGCCTGGTGGGCGTCACCATCGTTCCGGACCCCATCACCGCAGTCATCCTGCTGTCCGTGGTCCTGTTCTTCCTCCGCTGGGTGGGCCTCTTCTGGGCCGTTCCGGCAACGCTCGGCGGCCGCACCAACGCGGGCGTCCTGGGTGGCGCCATGAACCTCAGCGGCAACATCGCCGGCATGGTCACACCGATCGCCGTCGGCTTCATTGTGGGCGCCACCGGCGGCTACACCTGGGCCTTGCTCTACTTCGTGGCATCCGCCGTGATCATGGGCATCTCGGTCCTGACGCTTGACTACAGCAAGCGTCTTCCGGTCTAAGGCCGGCTGCTCCACCACGCAAGACCAAAGAAATACCAAAGCACCACCCGTTTGGGATCCCAAACCCATTGACAGCAAGGTCGCCAGAACTTACCGTCATATTTGGGATCCCAAACAGACACTTAGAGGATGAACTCCTCACCGCGAACGCTTCCGGACCCGTTCATCCGGAACACATGTAAGGGCATTCGAGAGCCACCGCCTTCGCCCGCAGCCTTTTGCAACCACCCGCTCAATGATGAGCCATTCGCATCGCCCAGGAGGGCCCGTGTCGATCAACTCCGAGACCCAAAGCACCCAGAGGTCAACGTCAGCCAAGAAGGGCGGCGAAAACTCGATGAAGAGGGTCGTCGCCGCAAGCTTCGTAGGCACCACGCTTGAGTACTACGACTTCTTCGCCTACAGCACCGCAGCGTCCATCGTTTTCCCCGTCCTGTTCTTCCCCGGCTCGGATCCCGCCATCGGCCTGATCCTGGCATTGTCCACCTACGCGGTGGGCTACGTGGTCCGCCCGCTCGGCGCCGCGGTCTTCGGCCACTTCGGCGACAAGATCGGCCGCAAGAACGTCCTGGTCACCACCCTCCTGCTCATGGGCCTGGCGAGCGCCGCCGTCGGCCTCCTGCCCACGTACGAGAACATCGGCATCTGGGCTCCCATCCTGCTGGTGGCCCTGCGCTTCCTGCAGGGCATCGGCATCGGCGGCGAATGGGGCGGCGCCGCCCTCATGGTCACCGAATCGGACAAGAGCGGCCGCCGCGGCTTCTTCGGCAGCCTCGTCCAGAGCGCGGCCCCCACCGGCCTGCTGCTCGCCACCGGCATCTTCACGCTCCTCACCTCCACCCTGGCCAAGGACGCCTTCATGTCCTGGGGCTGGCGCATCCCGTTCCTCATCAGCTTCCTGCTGGTGGCAATCGGCCTCTACATCCGCATGAAACTGGCCGAATCCCCCGTCTTCGAAGAGGCCGAAAAGAAGGCCGAAGCGAAGAAGCAGGAAGAGGTCAAGGCTCCGCTCCTCTACGTTTTCGCGCACTACAAGAAGGCCCTGGCCCTGGCCGTCGGCGCCCGCATCGGCAGCGACATCGCGTTCTACATCTTCGCCCTGTTCGTCCTGGTCTACGGCACCGAGCACCTGGGCCTCCCCAAGAGCCTGGCCCTGGCAGCGTCCACCATTTCCGCCGTCGCCCAGATGATCGCCATCCCGCTGTTCGGCGCCCTCTGCGACAAGCTGGGCCGCCGCCCCGTGATGATCGGCGGCGCGATCGCCGGCATCATCTACAGCTTCGTCTTCATCGCCATGCTGAACTCGAAGGAACCGTTCCTGGTGCTGATCGCCCCGGCCATCGGCCTGGTGATCGTGGCCGCGATGTACGCCCCGGTTGCGTCCTTCATTCCGGAGCTCTTCCCCACCAAGGTCCGTTACACCGGTGCTGCCGTGGGCTTCCAGCTGGCAGGCGTGTTCGGCGGCGGCTTCGCCCCGCTGATCGCCATCCAGTTGATCGCCCTCACCACCTCCGGGTTCTCGGTGGCCGGCTACCTGTCGGCGGCCCTGCTGCTCATGGTCTACTGCGTCTACATCGCCAAGGAGACGTCCAAGATCGCCATGACCGACGCCGGCGCCAAGACTCCTGCCACCACGCGTTAGAAGGTCCTGACCATGAACAACACCGTCCTGCCTTCCGTGGACGGCGGTCCGGCCGCCGAGGCCGCAGCGCTGACCGGGCTTTCGCTGACCGGACTGTCGATGGTCCAGTGGGCCGCCGCCCTCCGCGAGCGCCGGCTGACCGCCGTCGAGTGCCTGGAACTGCACCAGGCACGGATCGCCGAGGCCAATCCCGGGCTGAACGCCATCGTCACCCCCAACCCGCGGGCGCGGGAGGAGGCGGAAGCCGCCGACGCCGCCGCAGCGGAGGGCCGTTTCCTCGGCCCCCTGCACGGGGTCCCCTTCACCGTGAAGGACACCCTGGCGGTCAAGGGATTGCGCTCGACGGCGGGAAGTCCCCTTCTGGGGGACTACATCCCGGCGGAATCGGCGACGGCGGTGCGCCGCCTGCAGGAGGCAGGTGCGGTGTTGCTCGGCAAGACCAACTGCTCGGAATTCGCGGTGGAAACGCACAGCCGCAACCCACTCTTCGGCGAAACCTGGAACCCCTGGGACACCACGCTCACCTCGGGCGGGTCCACCGGGGGCGACAGCGCCGCCGTCGCCGCCGGGATGAGCACCTTCGGCCTGGGCACGGACTTCGGCGGCTCCATCCGCTGGCCCGCGCATTGCACGGGCATCACCAGCCTGCGCCCCACGGTGGGGCTCATCCCGGAAACGGGCCTGCTGCCGTACGTCCCGCCGGCAGACGGCAGCCTGCCCGCCCCGAACTCGATGTCCGCGCTGCACCGCCTGGGCAGCGTGGCGTGGCTGGCCCGCAGCGCCGAGGACCTGGGTGTGCTGCTGGGGATCCTGGCCGGGCCCGACGGCGTGGATCCCTCCGCGGTGCCGGTCCCCTTGGGCGATCCTTTGGAGAGCCTGGACGGCCTGAGTGCCGCCTGGTTCGAGGATGAAGGCACCCACCCCGTGCGGGCGGACCTGGTGTCCGTGCTGCGCTCGGCCGCCGAAACCCTCGCGGGACTGGGCGTTCCGGTCACCCACGGCCGCCCGGCGGGGCTGGACCGGGCCGCGGCCGCGTTCATCCGTGTCCGCACCGCCGAAGGCATGCCGGAGGTGGCCGAACTGGCCGCCGGCCGCGAGGACCAACTCGGCACCCACCTGCACGGTCTGCTCGGTGAAGCGGCGTCCGTCGTCGAATACCGCAAGGCCGCGGCGGAACGGGACGCCATCCGCGCCGAAGTGCTGGCCGCCATGGAAGAACACAACATCCTGATCCTTCCCGTGGCCTGCGTTCCGGCGTCGGATCCGCGGCAGCAAAGCTTCACCGTGGAAGGCAAGGACATCCCGTGGACCGAACTGGGCTCCTGCTGCCGGGCCATCAGCATCCTGGGCTTCCCCGTTGCCGTGGTGCCGTGCGGGCTGTCCGAAGAAGGACTTCCCGTGGGCATCCAGGTGGTGGGACGCCCCTACCGTGACCGTGAAGTGCTCGCCGTGGCCGGAGCCCTGGAAAAGGCGTTCGGCCGGCTCACCCCGCCGGCATTCAGCAGATGAACGCCGAGGACATAGAGTCGCTAAAAAACCCACGAATGGAGCAATGATGCTGGCAGCAGAAGAGACCCCCGCCTCGGACCGTCCCCTCCGGGAGGCTGTGCGGGACACCCTGCGCACGCGGATCTTCGAGGGCCATTACGCCCCGGGCACCCGCCTGGTGGAGCGTGACCTGGCCGCCGAATTCAACGTCTCGCGCCTGCCCATCCGGGAAGCCCTGCGCATGCTGCGCCAGGAAGGCCTCATCCGGGACCGTGCCTCGCGCGGCTCCGAAGTGGCGGGCCTGAGCGCCAAGGATGTGGAGGACCTGTTCGACGTCCGCGAATCGCTCGAGGTGCTCGCCTGCCGGCTGGCCGCCAGCCGCGCCACCGAGGAGGACCTCAAGCGCCTCTCCGGGTTGCTGGACGACGCGGACCGCTTCCTCGCCAAGGGCTCCATCCTCGAAGCGCACCGGGCCAACAGCGAATTCCACGACGCCATCACGGCCATCGCCAACAACAACTTCCTGCGCTCCGCCTTGGAGCCCCTGCAGGGCCGCATGCACTGGCTCTTCCGCCACGTCAGCGACCTGCCCGAACTGATCCAGGAACACCGTGAGCTCTACGCCGCCATCGCCAGCGGCGACCCGGAGCGCGCCGCCGCCCAGTCGGCGTCGCACATCGGCAAGTACCGGCAGCAGTTCCCCGAAGACTCCCCTGCCACTGAACTGACCCTGCAACGGAAACGAACATGAAACTACTGGTCATCAACCCGAACATCAGCGAAGACGTCACAGCACTGATCGAGGCCGAAGCCCTCCGCTCGGCCGGCCCCGACACCGAACTGATCGTGCGCACCGCGCCGCACGGCGTCGAGTACATCGAAACCCGCTTTGAATCGCTGATCGCAGCCGGCGCCGTCGCCGAGCTGATCGCCGAATACGTCGGTCCTGAAGGCAGCACCGTGGACGGTGTGGTGGTAGCGGCGTTCGGCGATCCGGGCATGCCGGCTCTGAAGGAACTCGTGGACGTGCCGGTCATCGGCATCACCGAAGCCGCCCTGTGCGCCGCAGCCCTGCAGGGCCAGCGCTTCTCGATCATCGCCATCTCTGACCGCATCACCGCCTGGTACCGGGACTGCGTGGAGCACTTCGGCCTCGGCGGCCGCCTCGCCTCCATCCGCTCCATCAAGCAGAGCCTGAACGGCATCGGCTCCGTGCAGCACGACTTCAAGGACACCCTCCTGGCACTGAGCCGGCAGGCGGTCGAAGAGGACGGGGCCGACGTCGTCATCCTGGCAGGTGCGCCGCTCGCCGGGCTTGCCCGCGAACTCGACGGCGAGATCCCCGTTCCCGTGGTGGACGGCATCTCTTCCGGCATCCGCATGACCGAGGCCGTGGTGGAGCTCCAGTCCGGCTTCCACCGCCAAGGCGCGTTCGCCCCGCCGCCCTTCAAGAAGCGCAAGGGCCTTTCCGACACACTCGACGCCGCCCTGGCGACGGCCCAGTCCCACGTCTCCGCACCTTCGAAGAACTAGGAGGAACACCGATGTCCCTCATGCCAGAACTCGTCATCACCAACGGCACCGTGGTCAACAGCTTCGGTCGCCAGGCCGCGCACATCGTGGTGCGCGACGGCCGCATCGCCGAACTCATCGACGCCGCCCAGCCCGCACCGGCCGCGGCCCGCACCATCGACGCGCAGGGCAAGCTGGTGATCCCCGGCGGCATCGACGGCCACTGCCACGTGGCCCAGGTGACCGGCCGTTTCCGCACCCTGGACGACTTCGCCATCACTTCCACCGCGGCCCTCTGGGGCGGCACCACCACCATCATCGACTTCGGCATTCCGCGGGACGCCCAGGAAACCCCGCTGGATGCCGTGCTCAACAAGAAGCGCCTGGCCGCCGAATCCCGCTGCGACGTGGCCCTCCACGGCTCCGTGATCAGCTGGGACGAAACCGTGCCGTGGCAGCTGGAACAGCTCGCCGCCGAGGGCGTGCGCTCCGTGAAGATGTACACCACCAACCGCGGCTCCACCATGGCGGACGGGGACACCATCCTGAAGGTCATGCGCGAGATGGTCCGCCTGGACGGCCTCACCTACATCCACGCCGAACACGACGCCATCATCGCCGACTGCACCGAGCAGCACGCCGCGGACGGGCTCATTTCGATCGAGCACCTGCACCGCACCCGCCCCGAACTGGCCGAGGAAATCTCCGTCAAGGAAACCCTGGCCATGGCCAAGTACACCGGCGCCCCTGTGTACTTCGTGCACCAGTCCACCCCCGGCGCCGTGGACCTGGTCACCGAGGCCCGGGCCGCCGGCCAGGAAGCCTACTCCGAGACCTGCCCGCACTACCTCACCCTGGACGACACCGTGTACGGCAGCACCTTCCCCGAGTGGTACGCCTGCTGCCCGCCCATGCGCTGCCCCGAAACCGTGGCCGCCCTCAAGGAACGCCTGGCCGCCGGCGCCATCCACACCGTCTCCTCGGACCACTCCTGCTACGACCTCTCGCAGAAGCGCGAACGTACCGACGACATCCGCTTCATGCCGCACGGCCTGCCCGGCGTGGAAACCCGCATGCCCGTTACCTTCACCGCCCTGGTCACCGAGTCCGGCGGCTCCGTGGAGGAGTTCGTGGAAGTCTTCGCAGCCGGCCCTGCCCGCATCAACGCTGTTCCCGGCAAGGGCACCATCGCCGAAGGCTTCGACGCCGACCTCGTGATCTTCGACCCCGCCGAAGAACGCAAGGTCGACGGCGGCGCGCTGCACATGGGAACTGACTTCTCGCCGTTCGAGGGGAAGGCGCTGAACGGCTGGCCCGCCGTCGTCGTTTCCGCCGGACGCGTGGTGCTGGACGAAGAAGGCTTCCACGATCCCGGCCCCGTGGGCCGCTTCGTGGCCCGCAACGGCTTCAGCGCGCACCGCGATTCGCTCTCCCCCGTCTCTGCCTAGGAGTTCTTTTGCCTTCCGAAAACCGCCCCGTCCGCATCGGCATGATCGTGCCGTCCTCCAACACCTGCCTGGAGCCGCAAAGCTACCGGATCCTCGGCGAGCGCACGGACGTCACCTTGCACTTCACCCGCATCAACGTCACCCGGATCGCCCTGGACGATTCCTCGGACAAGCAGTTCGACGCCGCCGGAATGCGCGCCGCCGCCGAGCTGCTCGCCACGGCCGACGTCGACGTGATCGCCTGGAACGGGACCTCCGGGTCCTGGCTCGGCTCCGCGCACGACGAAGAACTCGTCAAGGAAATCACCGAAGCCACCGGCATCCCCGCCACCACCTCCACCCTGGCCTACCTTGAGGCGTTCCGGTCCTTCGGCACCGAGAAGATCGGCATGCTCACCCCGTACACCGCGGATGTGAACGAGGCCGTGGTGGCGTCCTACGAGCGCGAGGGCATCAAGACCGTGGACCACCGGCACCTGGACCTGAGCGACAACGAGTCCTTCGCCCGCGTCACCGATGAGGAGATGCTGCCCGGCTCCCTGGAACTGGCGGAGTTGAAGCCGGATGCCCTGATCTACCTCTGCACCAACCTGTACGGTGCCAACATCACGGAGGAAGTGGAGATCCGCACGGATGTGCCCGTGCTGGACTCCGTGGCTGTGACCTTGTGGCATTGCCTGAAGCTTGCCGGCGCCCCCTTGCTCGCACCAAGGTGGGGCCGGTTGCTGGCTGGCTGATCCGCCCACCTTGGTTGGCACCGCGCATCAGACCCGCCGCCGGCGCCCGGACTGAACCTGCCTGGCCCCGCACTATGCAGAGTGCGGGGCCGGGCATCCGGGAAGAGCGAACGGCCCGCCCCTCTTGCTGTGGCTTGGGGGCGGGCCGTTCGTGTGTGCAACTATCATCGGATCCTGGGCGCTTCTTCCGGGTGCCCGCGCAGCCATCGCCGGACTGCAATGATTTGACGCCGAAGGATACGCATGGACCGGGCAGGCCTTGACCAGATTGACCAGCGGATCCTGGAGGAACTGACCAGGAACGCCCGCATCAGCCACGCTGAGCTGGCGTCCAAGGTCCTCCTGTCCCGCAACGCCGTGCGCCAGCGGATCGACCGGATGGAACGGCATGGCCAAATCCAGGGTTATACCGTCGTTTCCGGCCCGTCCGGGCAGGCTCCCGTTGCCGCATACCTGATGGTCTACCGCAACGACCGCGTCCGGGGATCCGATGTTGTCGCAGCGCTGCAGGCGATCCCCGAGGTGGTCTTTTGCGACGTGGTCAGCGGCGACTTCGACCTGATCGTCCGGCTGGAGGCACGCTCGCTGGAACGGATCCAGGAGATCTGGGAGAGGATCGCCGCGCTTCCCGGCGTCAAGGACACGGTCACTGCCATGTCGCTGTCCAACTACGTCAGCCGCTGACCGTGGCTTATGCCGGGCCGCGCTTGATGCAGACCACCTTGGGTTGGGTCATCTCTTCGTAGGCGAACCGGACGCCTTCCCGTCCCATGCTTCCGTACTTCGAGCCGCCGAACGGCATGCCGTCAAAGCGGTAGTCGGAAGAGTCGTTGATCATCACGCCGCCGGCGTCGAGCTTGTCCGCCGCATCAAGGGCCGCGTTCAAGGACCCGGTGAAGATCCCGGCGTGCAGGCTGAAATCGATCCCGTTGGCCAGGGCGAAGGCTTCCTCCACGGCGTCGAATGGCTGCAGCATCACCACCGGGCCGAACACTTCCTCCTGCCACAGCCTGGAACCGTGGGGCACGTTTTCCAGGACCGTGGGATGAAGCACGTTGCCCTCCCGGACGTTGCCCAGAAGGCAGCGGGCCCCCGCGGCGACCGCCTCGTCCAGCTTGTCCTTGACCTCCGCCACGGCTTTCGCCGAAATCATCGGACCGACGTCGGTGCTTTCCTCCATGGGGTCGCCTGCGGTCAGCAGGGATGCCCGCAGGAGGAAACGACGGCGGAACTCCGGATAGATGGAACGCGCCACCAGGATGCGCTGGACTCCAACGCAGTTCTGGCCCGCTGCCCAGAAGGCGCCGGAGACGCAGCCGTCCACAGCGGCGTCGAGGTCCGCGTCATCCAGGACAAGCACCGGGGCGTTGCCGCCCAGGTCCATGGACAGCCTCTTGAGCCCGGCCGAACGGGCAATGCTTTCCCCTGTGGAGAATCCGCCGGTGAAGGACACCATCCGGACGTCCCGGCTGCGGATGATCTCCTCCGCGAACTCCCGCCCGCCATGCACCACCGTAAGTACGCCTTCCGGCAGTCCCGCGTCCGCAAGGGCGCCGGCCAGCAGCTGTGCCGAAAGGGGCGTCAGCGCCGACGGCTTGAGGATGACGGCGTTGCCGCCCGCAATGGCCGGCCCCAGCTTGTGTGCCACCAGGTTCAGGGGATCGTTGAAGGGGGTGATGGCTGCGATGATCCCCAACGGCTCGCGGGAGAACCATCCCTGGCGGTCTTCGGATCCTTCGAACGCGTCGAAGGGGATGACCTCTCCCGAATTCCGCCGGGCTTCGGCAGCGGAAAGCCGCAGGGTGTTGACCGCGCGCAGCACTTCCTTGCGGGCCTGACGGATCGTCTTCCCGGCCTCTGCGGTGATGGTCCGGGCAAACTCCTCGCGGCTCTCCCCAATCGCTGCCGCCGCGGACTCCAGGATCCTGCCGCGCTCGTGGCGCGAGAGGCTCCGGGCCGCGGCCGCGCCTTCCCGGGCTGTGGCAAGGATCCGCGTGGCTTCCGCGGGAGTGCTCAGCGGCACCACGCCGAGCACGCGGCCGTCATACGGACTGGTGACTTCGCAGACATCCTGCAGTGTCTCAAGCATGTACGGGCGCTCCTGCCTTGGCAGCGTGGATGGCGATGATGTCCGAGAGCAGGGCGTAGGCGGTTTCCACCCTTCCGGCCCCGGGGCCTGAAACCGTGACGGGGCCGAGCAGGTCCGTGGAGAACGACACTGCGTTGGTGGCGCCGGAAACCCCGGCCAGGCCGTGGTCCAGCGGCAGGGCAACGGGTTCGACGCCGGCGGTCACGGTTCCATCAGCGTTCCGTTTGGCCGAACCCACCAGCTTCCAACGCCTGCCCGCCAGCGCCGCGTTCTTCACTTCCTTCACGGAGAGTCCGGAGATCCCGCGGCGCGTGACATCGGCCAGGGTGATGCCTGCGCCAAGCAACTCGTTGGCGAGGATCAGGACCTTGAGCTGGACGTCGAAACCCTCGATGTCCGCCGCTGGGTTGGCCTCTGCGTAGCCGAGCTCCTGTGCCTCGGCGATGGCCTTGCCCAGCTCCATGCCCGTTTCCATCCGGCCCAGGACGTAGTTGCTGGTTCCGTTGAGGATGCCCTCGAAGCCGTTCAGCTTGAGGCCTTCGAACATCTTCCGGGCCAGGCGGATGACAGGCGTACCGCTCATCACAGCGCCTTCGAATTCGAAGTGGACGCCGTTGCGTTCGGCCAAGGCAGTCAGCTCGGGGCCGCGCAGTGCCACGGGGCCCTTGTTCGTGGTGCAGACGCTCTTTCCTGATTCCAAGGCCCACCGCACGTGGGACACGGCAGGTTCACCATCGTCGGGATTGGTGAACGTGGCCTCGCAGACAATGTCGGCGCTGCAGTTGCGGATGACGCGCTCGTTGTCCGGAGTGGCGGATCCGCCGTGGTCGGCGAAGGTCTCGCTGCCGCTTCCAAGCCGGAGGGCTACCGCGAGGTCGATCCCGTCTTCCTTGACCAGCGACCCCAGGCGCAGGTCCGTGATTGCGACGACCCGCAGGCCAAAGCCGAGTTCATCCGCGAGTGAGCTTCCACGGTCGTGGATCAGTTGGGCGAGGGTCCTGTTGACGCCGCCGAAGCCGATCAGCGCGATGTCATAGGTGGTCATGGTGTTCCTTCGTGTCGAGGTGGCCTGTGATCCCATCGTGCAGCCGTCCGCTGTCCGTCGGGCCATGCCCAACTGCCCGAATGCATGGTCGGAACGACCAAGCCAGGAGCGAAGGGACATAGTGACAGAAGGCAAAGAATGTGCAACATAAGCAAATTCTGATGTTTTTGATGACCAATCCCCGACAGGCGTGTTACTTTCGTCACGTTGACGCGCCACACCGTCTCCGTCCGCACGATGACGTGAGCCGCCGCGCACACCCCCGCACCCATTCCCGACACTGGAGGCACCCTTGGAACCTTTAACCCCGCTTAAGCCAGCAGTCCGGCAGGAACCCACAGCGGCGGCGGAGTCCGGCCTGCGCCGCGCGATGGGGCCCCGGCACCTGATCATGATCGCCATGGGCGGAGTGATCGGCTCCGGCTTGTTCCTCAGCTCCGGCTATACGATCTCGCAGGCCGGACCGCTCGGCGCAGTCATCGCCTACCTCGTGGGCGCATTCGTCGTGTACCTGGTGATGGCATGCCTGGGCGAGCTGGCCATCGCCTACCCGGTGTCCGGCGCCTTCCACATTTACGCCGCTCGCTCGATCGGCCCCGCCACCGGGTTCACTACGGCGTGGCTCTACTGGCTGTGCTGGGCGGTCGCCATCGGTTCGGAATTCACGGCGTCCGGATTGCTGATGCAGCGGTGGTTCCCCGGCGTGGACGTCTGGGTCTGGTGCCTCGTCTTCGCCGCCGTGCTCTTCGGCCTGAACGCCGTCTCCGCAAAGTTCTTCGGCGAGGCCGAGTTCTGGTTCGCCATCGTGAAGGTCGCGGCCATCATCGGGCTCATTGTCCTTGGCGGCGCCGCGCTCCTGGGCTTCCATCCGCTGAGCCAGGGCGGCGACCACCCGTTCCTCTTCGAAAACTTCGCCACGGAAGGCGGGCTGTTCCCCAACGGTTTCACCGGCGTGCTGGTGACTGCCCTCGCGGTCTTTTACGCGTTCTCCGGCTCCGAGCTGATCGGTGTTGCCGCAGGTGAAACCAAGGACCCGGCCACCAGCATCCCGAAAGCCATGCGGAGCACCGTCATCCGGCTCCTGGTCTTCTTCGTCGGAGCCATCGCCGTCATTGCCGCGACCATCCCCTTCGACAAGGTGGGCCTGGATGAGAGCCCCTTCGTCACGGTCTTTTCCTCTATCGGCATCCCGTTCGCCGCGGACATCATGAACTTCGTCATCATCACCGCCCTGCTCTCCGCGGGCAACAGCGGCCTCTTCTCCTGCGCCCGTATGTTGTACTCCCTGGCCGACGAAGGGCACGCGCCCCAGGCCTTGAAGAAACTGACCCGGCGGGGAATTCCCTTGATCGCCCTGTCCGTCAGCATGCTGGGCGGGCTCGCCTCCTTGGTCAGCAGCGTGGTGGCGCCCGAGACGGTGTACCTGGTGCTTGTCTCAGTGGCCGGGTTCGCCGTGGTGGGCGTCTGGATGTCGATTGCCGCATCGCACTTCTTCCACCGGCGGGCATTCGTGCGGAACGGCGGGGACGTGAACGGGCTCCCCTACCGGGCGCCGCTCTTCCCGCTGGTACCCATCCTCGCCTTCGTCCTGTGCCTCGTCTCGCTCGTGGGCATCGCGCTGGACCCCAACCAGGTGGCCGCCTTGTACTTCGGTGTCCCCTTCGTCGCGGCCTGCTACGTGTTCTTCCACCTCAAGTACCGGGCGAAGACGGCGACGGCGGCCTGAGCCGCCCGGGTGCCTGAACCGGCCAGGTGCCTGAACCGCCCCGCACCGAAGCGGCGGCCGGCAGCGAGTGCTGCCGGCCGCCGTCGTGCATGGCTTTCCGGCCCGGAAACTGTGTGAGGATAGGCTGGTTGCCACGGCGGGAGGAGCGGCGGGAAATGGAGACTTCCCCGGAAGCGTCAACTATGGCGCAAGGACTGAGGATCGTACGGCTCGTGACGGAACGCGAGAAGGCCGGCAGGCAGATGTTGGGGGTTTCGCAGCTTGCCGCCGAACTGCAGCTGGACCAGAGCCGGGTGTCCCGCCTGACGCAGGAACTGTGCGACATCGGCCTGCTGGAACGCGAGGAGCGCGGCCCGTTCAGGGCGGGTCCCCGCTTCTTCGGGCTGGCGGCCTCCCTCAACAACGGCTGGTTCCGCGAAGCCGGCGCCGAATTGGAGAAGCTTGTCTCTTCGCTGGGCCTCCGGGCCCGTGTATCAGTCCGGGCGGGGTTCCGGGTGCTCCTGGTGCGCGCGTCCAGCAACGACATGGCGGCCGAGGGTTTCGCGTACCCCGGGATGATCACGCCCGTGTGGTGCACCGGAGCGGGTCGGGCGCTGCTGTGGGACCTCAAGCGCAAGGAGCTTGACGCACTCCTGCAGGACGTCAGCTTCATCGGCGTGGGAGGCCCGCAGGCGGCCCATTCAATCTCCGAAACCTGGGACCTGATGGCCCGGGACCGGCCGCAGGGTTATGTGGCCGCGGCCGAAGAATTCGAGCACGGCATCCATGAGCTCGCCGTGCCGGTACGGGATGCACAGGGCCGCATCACGGCAGCGTTGAGCGTCCTCGGCCTGGAGGGGCAGCTGCGGGGCAATGCGGACCGGGTGGCGGGGGCCCTGGCTGAAAGCGCCGCGCGCCTCAGCGGCGTTTCCCGGGCGGCAGGCTAAGCGCGGCCCAGGCGGGACTGCAGCCAGTTCCCCGCGTCCACCAAGGCCTCAGCGCACATCTTCCGTTTGGGCTCGAGCCGTGATTTCGGCCCCACGATCTGGAGCGCGGCAACAACGTCGCCCTTGAAGTCCCACACCGGAACGGCCAGGGAGTACAGCCCGGGTTCAGCCGCCTCGTCCACCACCGAGTAGCCGCGGGTGCGCGCGGCGGCGAGGCGCTCCAGGAAGTCATCCACGTCAACAGGGGTGTTCGGGCCATGGCGGACAAAATCCACGCGGGAAAAGATCGCGCGCACCTCGTCGTCGGAAGCCTCCCACAACAGGGCCTGGCCCGCGTCGCTGCAGTACGCCGGGTACGGCCGGCCGATCCAGGAGCCCACCAGTTTGGTGCTGTCCGGCACGCTTTCGGCGATGGTCACGGTGCTGTCGCCGCTCAGCACACCCAGGTAGCAGCCCTCATCGGTTTCCCTGGACAAGGCGTCGAGCGCGGCGGCACCATCCGTGGTGAGGCGGCGCCGGGTCAGGGCCAGGGCGTCGGTCATCACGGACCAGTCCGGGGCGTAGGTGCGGTAAGGGGTGCGCTGCAGGAACCCTTCCTGCTCGGCCGTGCGCAGGCTACGTGACACTTGGCTTCGGTCTTTACCCAGGTCGGCCGCAATCTCGGCGACCGTCCCGCCGGGCAGTCCTTGCGCCTGGCGGGACGCCGCCGCCAGCACGGCCATGATTCCACGGCCCATGCTGGAGGTCTTCGACATGGACTCGATCTTAGACGAACGCCCGCCCACGGGTTCGGCTCAGGGGGCCGGCCCAGGGGCCGGTTCAGGAAATAGCGAACACCCGCGCCGGGAATCCGCTGCCTTCCAAAGGCTTGGCCCACGAAGCGACAATGGCCGCGCCAGCTTCAGGAAGGTCCCCCAGGTTGGCGAGCAGTTCGATCTGCCAGCGGTCCTGGGCCAGCACGTAGGTTTCCAGGCTGAAGTCCTGCCGGGATGTCGCCTTGCCGGGGTCGGTGTCCGTTTGTTCATGCCCGACGGCGGCCACGCCCCGTTCCTCGATGAGGAAGGCGAGCACTTCGCGGGACCAGCCCGGGGTATGGCTGATGCCCTCGGAATCGCGGTTGGCCATCGCCGCGGCGTCCGGCCAACGGCTGCTCCATCCGGTACGCAGCGCCACGAAGGCCCCGGCGGGAACAGCACCGTTGCGCTCCTCCCAACGCCGGACGTCTTCCAGGGTGGGCGTGGCGTCCGGGTTTGCCGCTACGGCGCCCGTGATGTCGAGGACCACGAGGGGAAGGATCATTTCCTCGACGGGAATGCGGTCCAGCGTCCGGCCGCCCCGGATGAAGTGCGACGGCGGATCCACGTGGGTGCCCCACTGGCCGACGATGGAGTAACGGTGCGCGGTGAAGCCGTCACCGCGTTCGAGGTCGAACAGGGCCTCCCGGGTTTCGTCCGGGAAAGCCGGGAAATGCGGTTGGCCCGGGTGGAAAGCGTGCGTCAGGTCCGTGAAGGTCCGGCCGGCAAGGGCTTCCTTCAGGGCATCCCACACTGCGAGTGAGGTGGTTTCCATTACGCCGCCTCCCCTTCGCGGCCGCCGGTGTACACGTGGGCGGCGATGGTCACCGGCCCCGTCAGCTCAATGACCGGCAGCTCCCACGGGTGGATGTCCGCCAGTTGCTGCATGAATTCCTCCACGGTGTGCTCCGGAAGCTTGGCGTCAAAGTAGGTGGTGAACACGAACGTGGGCGAGATGGTGCGCTCCCCCACCACGCCAAGGGTCGGCGTGGCTCCCTGCGCGCAGGTGAAGCCTTCGAATCCGACGGTGGATTCAAAGACGTGCTTGTAGTTTCCGAAGTCGCCCAGGTCCTGGAACTGTTCCACGGCCCGCAGGAGCGACGCCACTCCTTCGTCCCCGGACAGCGCATCCAGGTCTCCGCCTGCAGCCCGGTGGAAGGTTTCTGCGCTGATGGGCCAATGCACCCGGAGCTTCCGGGCCGCCTTCATCTGGATACTCAAGGATTCTCCTTCACGGTACGTGTTGCATGTCATACTCGCACAGCAGAATGAGCATTACAAGCATAAGTTGGTGCTAATAATGCGCATTCGTCAGCACGCCCGCACCCCGGGGGCAAGGTTTAGCTTCGATCAACGCGCGGCCGGCCATCCCGTTCGCGGACTGCCTCGGGAGAATGTCTTCTATCCGCTTTTCCCCGCCTGACACTCACGCACAGCAGGTCCTGGCCTGGCTCGATCAGCTCACTACTCCACACGAACAAAGGAACCGACCCGATGAACCCGGCAGCAATGGATCCCCAAGTCCGGATCGAGGCTCTCACCCCGGCAGACCTTCAGGAACTCCTCGCGGATCATGCCCGGTACTGGGGTGACCGCGACCTCCGGCCGCTCCACTTGGCAGCTCTCATACACGAGTTCCCGTCTACCTGCCTGCTCGCCCGCACCGAAGAGGGGATCGGAGGGTACATCATCGGATTCGTCGCACCCTCCGGTGTCGGGTACGTACACTTGATCGCCATCCGGGATGACATGCGCGGCACAGGACTCGGACGCTCCCTCTACCGGGCGTTCGCGCGCGCCGCGCAGCGTGATGGGGCCCGAACGCTGAAAGCCATCACGTCAGTGGGCAATACCGGTTCCATCGAGTTCCACCGCAAGCTCGGTTTCACCGCGAACGTCGTCGACGACTACAACGGCCCCGGCCGCCCGATGGTCGTCTTCGCGCGGGAACTGGGTACCGAGCCTTTCCCCATTGCCGCCCCGGGCCCGCGGACGGGGCGCGGGGCTGCTGCCGGCTAGCAGCCGGCCGCCAACTAGTCCTACACCCGCACCAGCAGCGCGCCCGGGTCCACGCTCACCGTGAGCGTCGAGCCTTTGCCCTCATGGTCGCCGTCGAGCTGGAAGTCATCGGCGTGCTCCAGGCTGACTTCCATGGTCTTGCCTTGGAAGTACTCCACCGAGGTGTCCTTGCTGCGGCCCTTCCCGATGACCCCGGCGAGCACCCCCAGCCAGCCCAGTTTCCCGGGCGCCACCACCAGCAGGTCCAGCAGTCCGTCGTCCACGGCGGCACCGGGGAAGATCTCCACGCCGCCCTGGATCTTGCCGCAGTTGCCCACCATGACGCTGCGGACCCGGCGGCTCACCACCGGCTTGCCGTCCACGCTGATCCTCGCCTTGACCGGCTTGCCGGCGAGGTTCCGGATAGCGGCGTCCACATAGGCAAGCCAACCCACCTTGTCCTTGAGGCCTGAGTCGGTGTCCGCCATGATGCTCGCGTCGAAGCCGAGCCCGGCCATCACCAGGAAGACCTGTTCGGAGCCGCCGTCGCGCACGGAACGGACGACGTCGATCTTCCGCTCTTCACCGAGCAGCGCCGCCTTCGCGGCCCCCTCCATGTCCGCCACGTCCATGCCGAGGTTCCGCGCCAGCAGGTTCCCGGTGCCCAGCGGCACCAGGCCGAGCGGCGTGCCGGTCCCGGCCAGGACTTCGGCAACACAGCGGACGGTGCCGTCGCCGCCGGCGGCGATCACGACGTCGGCCCCCGCTTCGAGTGCCTCGCGCGCCTGGCCGGCGCCCGGGTCCTCCTCGGTGGTTTCGAGCCAGAGCGGCTCGGGCAGGCCGTGCGCGGCGCTGAGCCGTGTGATGGTTTCGCGGATGTCCTGCGCGGCGGACTTGGACGGATTGATGACGACGGCGGCCTGCATGGTTCCTTAGAGCTCCCCTCCCCGGGACCAGCCCAGGGCCTCGTACCGTTCCGCGGCGGCAGGATCCACCGGCGCGTAGATGACTGCGGCACCTTCAACGTAGGCTTCTTCCGCGAGCCGGGCCAGCACCACGGCCTCGTGCTCGCCGGATACCGGGGCGCCGCCCACAGGCAGCACCGGTCCCAGCACCGCGAAACCGTCCCCGAACGCCACCCGGCCACGCGCCACGGGGCGGTCGAAGCGGACCAGCTCCACGACGTCGTAATCCTCCATGGGAGCCTCAAACACGCCGAACTCGGACGCGAGCGCGGGCGCATCGTTGACCTCGCCGGGCGGGGCGGTCATCAGCACGCCGCCGGGCGGCGGCGCATCCTCGCTCACGCGTTCCCAGAGCTGCTGCCAATCGTGGTCGCTGTGTGATGCTGCCATGCCTCAGACCCTACCTTCCGGGAGCCGGCACGCACAGGAACGCCGCCCGGCCTGCGCCGGATCCCCCGGCCTGCGCCGCATCTCACGGGACGGGCGGTGTTCGTCCGCGCCGCCGGAAAGCGGCGATGATGGAGCGGTGAACAGCGATGCACCGGCCACGGCCCCCGCGGATCCCTCACCTTTCGCGCCCTTCCGGCGCCGGGCCTTCCTGTGGATCTGGCTCGGCATGGTGGTGGCGACCATCGGTTTGTGGGGCCAGACGGTGGGCGCCCAGTGGCTCTTCGTCCATGACCCGAATGCCTCGACCATCGTCCCGTTGGTGCAGACGGCGAATGCCCTTCCCGTGATGCTCCTCGCCCTGCCGGCCGGCGTGCTCGCGGATGCCTTCGACCGCCGTTGGCTCATGATCGGCGTGCAGGCCTATTCCGTGGTGGTCGCCACGCTGCTCACCGTGCTGACGGCGCTGGGCATGATGCCGCCCGCGCTGCTGCTGGCGTTCACTTTTGCGGTCGGCGCCGGGATCGCGATGCTCGCACCCGCCTGGCAGTCCCTCATCACCGAACTCGTTCCGCGGCAGAGCATCGTCGCGGCCACGCGCCTGGACATGGTCAGCGTGAACGTCTCGCGCGCCGCCGGTCCCGCTGTGGCCGGTGTGGTGATCGCGCACTGGGGCGTGCCTCCGGTGTTCGCCATCAACGCCGTGGCGGCCGCCGTGCTGGGGGCGGTCCTGCTCGCCTGGCGCCGCCCCCGCGCGGCCGTGGGCGAGCGCGAGCGTTTCCTTCCCGCGCTGCGCGCCGGCGGACGCTACGTGCGCCACGAACCGGTGGTCCGCAGGATGCTGCTGCGCTTCGCCTGCTTCATGCTGCCCGCCTGCTCGGTGTGGGCGCTGCTGCCCCTCGTGGCCAACCACCAGCTCGGCCTGGGAGCGGACGGCTACGGCCTGCTGTTCGCTTCACTGGGCATCGGCGCGGTGGCCGCTGCCCTCGGGCTGGGCCTGGTGCGGCGGCGCCTGTCCTCCAACGGCGTGCTGGTGCTCGCGGGCGTTTCTTATGCGGTGGCCCTCGGCGTGCTCGCACTGAGCACCGAAGTGTGGCTCGCGGTGCCGATGCTGATGGTGTGCGGCTTCGGCTGGAGTGCGGCCATCTCCACTGTGATGTCCGAGCTGCAGCTGTTCCTGCCGGGCTGGGTACGGGGCCGGGCCTTGGCGGTCCTGCTCATGGTGATGCTCGGTTCCCAGGCCGTCGCCTCGCCGCTCTGGGGCCTGCTGACCGGCCAGGCTGGGCTGCGCACGGCGCTCCTGACGGCCGCGGCACTGACCGCGGCGGGCGCCGTCGCGGGCATTGCGCTCAGGGTGCCGGAAAGCGAAGGGCTGGACCGCACGCCGCGGACGCACTGGAATACCCCGGCGCTCGGCGCCGCACCGGAGCCCGCCGCTGGTCCTGTCCTCATCTCAGTGGAATACGACGTCGCCGACGACCAGGAGCAGCAGTTCCTCGCCGCGATGCAGGCGGTGCGCCGCTCCCGGCTGCGCAGCGGCGCCACCCGCTGGGAGCTGTACAGGGTGGGCGAGGCGCCGGAAGTGTTCCTCGAGCAGTTCCTCGTGCCCAGCTGGCGCGAACACGAACGCCAGCACGAAGGCCGCCTGACCGCCGAAGACCAGGCCGTCGAAGACGCCGCCTTCGCCCACGTGATCGGAACGCCGCGGGCGCAGCACCTCCTGCCGCCGTCGACCTCGCGGACGCGGATCACGACGGCGGAGCAGCCGGCGGCGGAGGGCCTGCCTCGGACGTAAGGGGGCTCAGGCGTGTTCAGCCTCGTAGCGCACCTTGAGCGCGCCGCGCTTGATCTTGAGTTCGAGCACCCGGACATCCCGCAGGTCCTCGAGCCGGGCGACGTGCGTTCCGCCGCAGGGTTCGCTGTTGACGCCTTCGATGGTGACCGTGCGGTGCCCGGCCGCGTCGGTCGCCGCGCTGACCGCTCCGCCGCGGGTCAGGACGGCGTCGAGTGCCTCCTGGAGTTCGCCGCGGACCTGTTCACGGAGTTCCGGCGTGGCAAGCTCCGCTTCCAGGCCTTCGGGCGAGAAGTCCAGGCGCGCCTGCCCGGGGTAGTGGCTGTGGCCGGTGCTGGTCCAACCGCGCGCCTCGCCCAGGTGGCCGAGCACGTGGCCGGCGGTGTGGAGCGCGGCGTGGCGCTTGCGGAGTTCCGCGTCGATGGAGCAGCCGACGGCGGTGCCCGGCTCCAGCGCTTCCGTTCCGCCGCTGAGGACCACCAGTCCGTCGTCGTTGCGTGAAGGGGTTACCGGAATACCGTTCACCGTGCCCTCGTCCGAGGGCTGGCCGCCGCCCTTGGGGTGGAAGATGTTGGGGCTGACCGCGGCCCAGGCGCCGTCCCCGTCCGTTCCCGCGGCCACCACAGTGGCGGTGGTTTCGAAGAGGTAGGTATCGCCGTAGTAGGCCTGGTCCTGCTGGATGCGCGGTGCGTCGGTGCTCATTCCTCCAAGCTTAGGCGGGCTTCCCCCCGGGTGGGTGACGCATCCCATGCCTCTCCTGCTTGCGCGGGATAATTGCGTGTGCAATTATTTATAGCGCAAACGCAATAACCAGCGTCCGCAAGTATTTCCACGGCACGCACGACGAAAGACACCACCATGAGCACCGTTCCCACCATCACCCTGAACAACGGCGTCGAGATGCCGCAGCTCGGCTTCGGCGTGTTCCAGGTTCCGGACGAAGAGACGACGGCGGCCGTCGCCGCCGCCTTGGAAGCTGGCTACCGCAGCATCGACACCGCGGCGATCTACGGCAACGAACGCGGCGTGGGCAAGGCACTCGCCAACTCCGGAATCGACCGTGCGGAACTGTTCATCACCAGCAAGGTCTGGAACTCGGACCAAGGCTACGAGGAAACCCTCGCCGCCTACGACGCCAGCCTGGAAAAGCTCGGGCTTGAGTACCTGGACCTCTACCTGATCCACTGGCCGGCACCGGCCAACGACCGCTACCTCGACACCTGGAAGGCCCTTGAGAAGCTGCACGCGGACGGCCGCGTGCGTGCCATCGGCGTCTCCAACTTCGAACCCGATCAGTTGCAGCGGGTCCTCGAGGCCGGCACCGTGGTGCCCACGGTCAACCAGGTTGAGCTGCACCCGGCCCTGCAGAACCGCGCCGTCCAGGCCTTCGGCGCGGAGCACGGCATCGCCACCGAAGCCTGGAGCCCGCTGGCCCAGGGCGCCGCACTGAAGGATCCCGCAGTGCTGGCCATCGCCGAAGCGCACGGCCGCACTCCCGCCCAGGTGATCCTGCGCTGGCACCTCCAGCAGGGGCGCGTGGTGATCCCCAAGTCCGTGACGCCGTCGCGCATTGCCGAAAACTTCGATGTCTTCGGCTTCGAGCTGGGCGCGGAAGAACTGGCCGCGATCGACGCCCTGGAGCGCGACGGCCGCACCGGCCCGCACCCGGCCGAGTTCAACGGGTAAACGGGTTCCGGCCCCGCGGCCTCCCGCAAGGGAGGCCGCCTCTACGCGGCCTCCCGCAAGGGTGGCCGCGCCGGGGTGGCCACGCCGGGGCTATTCGGCGTCGATCCGTTCCAGCAGCTGCCCCAGGGCTTCGCGGATCTCGTCGTGGTCGTACTGGGCGGCGCGGCTTTCGCCGGAGATCACGGCGCAGCGGTGGACCTTCTTGAAGTCGCCGTAGGGGAATTTGTAGTGGCCCTTCTGGTCATCCGGATGCTCGTCATCGGCGCCCAAGTACCATTCGGAAAAGTCGTCGTAGCCGTTCTTTTCGAGGAATTCGTTTTCGTCGTCGGCAAACGGGGCGTGCTCGCTCCAGTCGTCGCGGATGTCCTTGACGGTCTTGCCGTCCCGGATCAGTTTCTTGGCGTGTTCAAAGGCTTTTTTGTTGAGTTTCACAGTCACAGCGCAACCCCGCTTGGTTTTGGCTTCCGGGTAACTGGCACCATCCAGCCTAGGCCGGTGCTGCGGCATGTGGAAGGCCGTGCGGAACCCTACAGCCCCTTCACCGCGCCCAGCACCTTGGTGAGCGACTCCTTCGCATCACCGAACAGCAGGGTGGTCTGCGGTTCGTACATGAGGTCGTTTTCGATCCCCGCGAAGCCCGGACGCATCGAGCGCTTGAGGAACACCACCTGCCGGGCCTCGGACACTTCCAGGATGGGCATGCCGTAGATCGGCGATCCGGCGGTGGTCTTCGCGGCCGGGTTCACCACATCGTTGGCGCCCACCACCAGGGCCACGTCCGCGGTCTTGAATTCAGAATTGATCTCCGCCATTTCCTTGAGCGATTCGTAGGGCACATTCGCCTCGGCCAGCAGCACGTTCATGTGCCCGGGCATGCGGCCGGCCACTGGATGGATGGCGAAATCGACGTCCACGCCGCGCTCTTCCAAGGCCTGCGCCAGCTCGGCCGCGGTGTGCTGGCCCTGCGCCACGGCCAGGCCGTAGCCGGGAACGATGATCACCCGCTGCGCGTAACCGAGCAGCACCGCCACGTCCTCCGCGCTGGACGAGCGCACGGGGCGTTCGCTCACGGCGGTGGATCCCGCCGTCGAGCCTCCCCGGAAGGCGCCGAACAGGATGCCGGCCACGCTGCGGCCCATCGCCGCGGCCATGGCGCGGGTGAGGATGGTGCCGGAGGCACCCACCAGCGTGCCCGCCACCACCAGCAGCACATTGCCGAGCACCAGCCCGGACGCCGCCACGGCCAGGCCGGTGAACGCGTTCAGCAGCGAAATCACGATCGGTACGTCCGCGCCGCCCACCGGCAGGACCAGCAGCACACCGGCCACCAGCCCCAGCAACAACAGCACGACGGCGAGCGCCCCGGAGCCGCCCAGCACCACCGCCGCGCCGGTCCCCACCGCCGCCAGCAGCACCAGCGCCATGAGAACCGGCAGCCCGCGGAACACCACGGGCCGGGTGGTCATGAGTTCCTGCAGCTTGGCGAAAGTAATGGCCGATCCGGCGAAGGACACCGCGCCCACCAGCAGCGTGAAGACCACGGCCAGGCGCACCCAGCCGTCGCCGGCGTGCGGCAGTTCCAGCAGCGCCACCAGGGCCGCCGCCCCGCCGCCCACACCGTTGAAGAGGGCCACGAGCTGCGGCATCTGCGTCATCTTCACGCGCCGCGCCACCGGTGCCGCCACGGCCGATCCCACCGCAATGGAGCCCAGGATCCAGGGGATGTTGTCCAGCTTCACGGACAGGAAAACCGCGACGACGGCGATCACCGCTCCGAATGCTCCCACCAGATTGCCCTGCCGGGCGGTGCGCGGGGAGTTCAGGCCCTTGAGGGCCAGGATGAAGCAGACCGCCGAGGCCAGGTAGAGAAGGGCGGTCCAGACAGGGCTGAGGAGGGTCATCGTGTGTCCTCCTTCTCCGTGTTCTTGCTTGCCACCGGCTTCCGCCCCCGGAACATCTCCAGCATCCGGTCCGTCACCACGAAGCCGCCCACCAGGTTGGCCGTGGCCAGCACGACGGCGAGCAGCGCCACCGCGAGCACCAGCGGCTCATGCGCCTGCCCGGCCACGATGATCGCGCCCACCAGGATGATCCCGTGGATGGCGTTGGCGCCGGACATCAGCGGCGTATGCAGGGTGCTGGACACTTTGGACACCACCTCGAAGCCCACGAACACCGCCAGCACGGTGATCGTCAGCAGGCTGATTCCATCCATTACTTCGCCCCCTCGGTTCCGGATTCCGCCGGCGCAGCGGGCGGCGCCGGCGCCGCGGCTGTGGTGAGCGCCGCCAAAGCTTCCGCCGTGGGCGCGTGCCGCACGCCGCCGTCGTGCGTCAAGCAGCAGCCGGCCACCACCTCGTCCTCCCAATCCGGCGCGAAGGCGCCGTCCTTGACCAGCAGCGCCAGGAGGTTGGCCACGTTCTTGGCGTAGAGGCGGGAGGCGTCGGCGGGCAGGGCGGAGGCGGGGTCCTTCATGCCCACCAGGGTCACGGTGCCGCGGCCGTCTGCCGTCGGAATCACTACGTCCTCTCCGGCCACTACGCCCTCCACATTGCCGCCGGACTCGGCCGCGAGGTCCACCACCACGGATCCGGGCCGCATACCCTCGACCATCGCCCGCGTCACCAGGAGCGGGGCGCGCCGGCCGGGGACGGCCGCCGTGGTGATGAGGACATCAGCCTGGGCCACGTGCGGGGTGAGCAGTTCGCGCTGCAGGGCGCCGCGGTCCGCGCTGAGTTCGCGGGCGTAACCGCCGGACGCCTCGGCCGCTTCGACGTCGAGCTTGATGAAGGTGCCACCCATCGAGGCGACCTCGTCCGCGGAGGCGGGGCGGATGTCGTTCGCGGAGACGCGCGCGCCCAGCCGCTTGGCCGTGCCGATCGCCTGCAAGCCCGCGACGCCGGCCCCCAGCACCAGCACCCGGGCCGGCGGGATGGTGCCGGCTGCGGTCATGTACAGCGGGAAGAAGCGCGGCAGCCGCGTGGCCGCCTCCAGCACACAGCGGTACCCGGCCACCAGTGCTTGGGACGTCAGCGCGTCCATCGATTGGGCGCGGGAGATGCGCGGCACCAGCTCCAGCGCGAAGGAGGTGACCCCGGCGTCGGCGAGCGCGCGCACCGTGGGAAGTTCCGACGACGGCGACGCCAGGCCCACGGTCACCGCTTTCCTTTTGAGCCGGGCGGCGGTGTCCGGGTCCAGCGGGCGGACATGGGCGAGTGCGTCCAGCGTGCCGAGGTCCAAAGTGTCCGTGGTTTCGGCGCCGGCGTCTTTGTAGGCCTGGTCCGGGTGGCCCGATTCCAGCCCCGCGCCGCTTTCGATGAGGACTTCGAGGCCCATTGCTGTCAGTTGCTTGACGGTTTCCGGCGTGGCGGCCACGCGCCGTTCGCCCTCGCGGCGTTCCCGTGCAATGCCCAGCTTCATCGCGCTCCTTCCCGGGACCTCCGTTGGTCCAGGCCTCCGTTGGTCCAGACCTCCGTTGGTCCGCGGCAATCACAAGCCCGTGCGGTCGTTGGCATGAGCCTAGCCCTGCTGCGGCGCGCGCGGGAGGGGGTGCTTCGCATGAGCGCGAACTGGCAGCAGATGCCCCTTAATTCGCGTTCAGAGGTCATCTGCTGCCAGTTCGCGCGCCGGCCCGGCCGTTCCTTTCCGCGGCCTGCCCCGTTAGGGTCGATGTGGGCTGGGGGAATCCAGTCCGCCACACCGTCGACGAGCCGGTTCCGGCCGGGCCGTCGGAAAGGAATGCAGACATGGCGAAGTACAAGATCGGCTACCTCGTGGGCAGCCTGGCCAGCAATTCCATCAACCGGACCCTCTCCAAGGCGCTCATCAAGCTGGCGCCGGAGGAACTGGAATTCCACGAAATCCCCATCCGGGACCTCCCGCTCTACAGCCCGGACTACGACCCCGAATTCCCGCCCGCAGGCAAGGCCCTGAAGGAAGCGATCGCCGCCTCGGACGGCATCCTGTTCATCTCCCCCGAGTACAACCGCTCCATCCCCGGCGCGCTCAAGAACGCCATCGACTGGGGTTCGCGCCCCTGGGGCACCAACTCCTTCGCCCGGAAACCCACGGGCATCATCGGCACGTCCCCGGGCAGCATCGGCACCGCCGTCATGCAGTCCTCCATGCGCAGCGTCCTCAGCTTCCTCGATGCCCCGCAGCTCAACGCGCCCGAGGCCTACATCAAGTTCAACGCTGACGCCTACGCCGAAGACGGCACGGTGACCGACCCCCACACCGCCGAGCTGCTGACCCATTACATGGAGGAGTACAGCGCCTTCGTGCAGCGCGTGCTCGCAGCCAACGCCCCCGGCCACATCGGCGACGAACACCCGGACTCGGACAAACTCAACCGCTAGTCCCCGCTCCCTTGAGCGCGAACTGGCAGCAGATGCCCCTAAAACGCCATTCAAAGGTCATCTGCTGCCAGTTCGCGCGTGGACGGAGGGGCTCGAAAAGCGCATCATGGCCCGTATGGGAACTGTCACCGACTACCTCGCCGGCCTCAAGGCGCCCAAGCGGCAAGTCTTGGAACACATTGTCGGGATCGCCCGCGAATTGGCCCCCGGCGTCGAGGAAGGCACCAGCTACGGGATGCCCGCGCTGCTGTTGAAGGGCAAGGGACTGCTCAGCGTTCTCGAAACCAAGAAGCACCTGGCGCTCTACCCGTACAGCGGCAAAGTCCTGGCCCATGTGGCGGAGGACTTGGAAGGTTTCTCGTGGTCGCCCGGGACGCTCAGGTTCAGCGCGGACAACCCCGTTCCGGACGCCTTGGTGCGCCGCATCCTGGAGCTAAGGCTCGCGGAACTCGGCGAATAGCCGGGAAAGCTCAGTGCTTGGCGGAGATGTCCGCGGAGATCAGCCCGGCGGTACGGATGATTTCCTCCCGCACCGAGTCGAGGTACGCCGCCGGATCGGCTTGCGCCGCGACGTTCTGGGCCTGCAGCGAGACGTTGACCGCGGCCACCACTTTCCCGGCGGCGTTCCGCACCGGCGCGGCCACCGACATGAGGCCCAGTTCCAGTTCCTGGTCCAGCAGGCACCAGCCCTGCGCACGGACCTTGTCCAGCTCGGCGGCGAGCGCTTCGCGGCTGCTGATGGTGCGCGGAGTCAGGGGCTTGAGCTCGACGGCGTCCAGGTACTCCCGCAGTTTCGCATCGGGCAAGCCGGCCAGCAGGACCCGGCCCATCGACGTCGCGTACGCGGGGAAGCGGGTGCCCACCGTGATGCCGACCGTCATGATGCGGCGGGTCGCCACCCGGGCGACGTAGAAGATGTCGGCACCGTCCAGCACCGCGGCCGACGTCGACTCCCCCAGTTTGCGGGACAGCTCCTCCAGGTGCGGCTGCGCGAGTTGCGGCAGCGAAAGTGCCGAGAGATACGAATAGCCCAACTGCAGCACCAGCGCCGTGAGCGCGAACGTCTTGCCGTCGGTGCGGACGTAGCCGAGCTCCACCAGGGTGTGCAGGAAGCGGCGGGCCGTGGCGCGGGTGAGGCCGGTGCGGGCGGCCACTTCGCTGAGGGTCATGAGCGGGTTGGCGGCGTCGAAGGCCCGGATCACGGCCAGGCCGCGCGCCAGGGACTGCACGTACTGGTCGCTGGCCTGTGGGGCCGCGGATGCTGCGTCGCTCATGGTTACCTATCCTATTGGCGTCCACTTGGCGCGAACGTACACTTGCGGCCCTTAAATCGCGGAAAACAGGGCCGCAAGTGTACGTTCGCGCTTAAGAAGCGGCGGGGGTCAGCGGCAGCGGAACGAGGGCCTGGAGTTCCTCGAAGGTGCAGCCGAAGGTCTCGCGGACGCGGACGCCGTCGGGCCCGGTGAGGAAGACCGCCTTGTCCGTGTACACGCGGGTCACGCAGCCCACGCCGGTCAGCGGGTACGTGCATTCCTCCACAAGCTTGGACACGCCGTCGCGGGTCAGCAGGGTCATCATCACGAACACGTCCTTCGCGCCCGTGGCCAGGTCCATGGCACCCCCGACGGCGGGAATCGCGTCCGGTGCGCCGGTGTGCCAGTTCGCCAGGTCGCCGCCGGCCGAGACCTGGAAGGCGCCGAGCACACAGATGTCCAGGTGACCGCCCCGCATGATCGCGAAGGAATCGGCGTGGTGGAAGTAGGACGCGCCGGGCAGCTCGGTGACGGGGATCTTGCCGGCGTTGATGAGGTCGCCGTCAATCTCCTCCCCCACAGCTTCCGGGCCCATGCCGAGCATGCCGTTCTCCGTGTGGAGCGTGATGTTCTGTTCCTCGGTGAGGTAGTTGGACACCAGGGTGGGCTGCCCGATGCCGAGGTTCACGAAGGAGCCCGGAGCGATGTCCCGCGCCACCAGGGCAGCGAGCTCGTTGCGGCCCAGCGGTTCGGCGGACGTTTGGAGCGAGGTTTCGAGGGTGCTCATTCTCAGGCCACCTGTCCTTCATTGCCGGCGGTGCCGGAAGAGGAAACCCGCACCACACTGTTGACGTAAATCCCCGGGGTCACGATGTTCTCCGGGTCCAGCGCACCCACCGGCACGATCTCCGAGACCTGCACGATGCTGTGCTTCGCCGCGGCCGCCATGATCGGGCCGAAGTTCCGGGCCGTCTTGCGGTAGATCAGATTGCCCTTCCCATCGGCGACGAGCGCCTTGATGAGCGCGACGTCGGCATGGATGGGGGTCTCGAAGACCTGCCATTTGCCGTCCAGGAAGCGGGTTTCCTTACCTTCGGCGAGCATGGTGCCGTAGCCGGTGGGCGTGAAGAAACCGCCGATGCCGGCCCCGGCCGCCCGGATGCGCTCGGCCAGGTTGCCCTGCGGGACGAGCTCGAGCTCGATCTCCCCGGCCTTGTACTTGGCGTCAAAGTGCCAGGAATCGGACTGCCGCGGGAAGGAGCAGATCATCTTCCGCACGCGCCCTTCCTTGATGAGCAGCGCCAGGCCCTGGTCGCCCTGGCCGGCGTTGTTGTTCACCACGGTGAGGTCCGTGGCGCCGGAGTCCAGCAGCGCGTCGATCAGTTCGAAGGGCTGGCCGGCGTTGCCGAAACCGCCGATCATCACCGTGGAACCGTCCTTGATCCCGGCCACGGCCTCGCCGACAGTGTCAATGAATCTCAGCATCTCGATCAGCCCTTCGCTGGGTCTGCCGACGGAGCGGCGCTTACGTTTTCCAGCACGACGGCGAGCCCCTGCCCCACGCCGATGCAGATCGCCGCGACGCCCCACCGCTGCCCGGAGGCCTGCAGCGAGCGCGCCAGGGTGCCGAGGATGCGCAGACCGGAGGCGCCCAGCGGGTGGCCCATGGCGATCGCGCCGCCGTGGCGGTTCACGATGGACGGATCGATGCCCCACGCGTCGATGCAGGCCAGCGACTGTGCGGCGAATGCTTCGTTAAGTTCGACGGCGCCCACCTGCTCCCAGCCGATGCCCGCCTTCGCGAGGGCCTTGTTCGCCGCTTCCACGGGGGCGAAGCCGAAGAACTGTGGGTCGTTGCCGTGCGCTCCGCGCCCGGCGATGCGGGCCAGCGGCTCGAGCCCGAGCAGGCCGGAAGCGGCCTCCGAGCCGATCCAGGCAGCGGAGGCGCCGTCCGACAGCGGCGAGGCGTTCCCGGCGGTGACAGTGCCGCCGTCGGGCCCGGAAGACTCCGGACGGAACACGGTCTTCAGGCCGGCCAGTTTCTCGGCGGTGGAGCCGGGGCGGATGCCTTCGTCGCGGACCAGTTCGGTGCCCGGAACCTGCGTCACCAGGTTGTCGTAGAAGCCCGCATCCCAGGCCGCGGCGGCGAGGTTGTGCGAGGCGGCAGCGAATTCGTCCTGGCGTTCGCGGCTGATGCCGTGCTTTTCGCGCAGGCGCTCGGTGGCCTCGCCCAGGGAGATGGTCCAGTCCTTGTTCATAGCCGGGTTTACCAGGCGCCAGCCGAGGGTGGTGGAGGCGAGGGTCATGTCGCCGGCGGGGTACGGCTTGGCGGTCTTGGGCAGTACCCAAGGCGCCCGGCTCATCGATTCGACGCCGCCCACCAGCATCAGATCGGCATCGCCGGCGTTGATCTGCCGGGAAGCGACGATCGCGGCGTCCAGCGAGGAACCGCACAGGCGGTTGACCGTGGTGCCGGGGAGGGACACCGGAAGACCTGCCAAGAGGGTGGCCATGCGGGCCACGTTGCGGTTCTCTTCGCCGGCGCCGTTGGCGTTGCCGAACACCACTTCGTCGATCCGCTCGGGATCGAGGCCCGGCGCCCGCTTCACGGATTCGCGGACCATGTGGGCGGCGAGGTCGTCCGGGCGGACACCGGCCAGCCCGGAGCCGAATTTTCCGAAGGGCGTGCGCACGGCGTCGTACACATAAGCCTGGTTCATGAGGGGTCCTTTTCTGGGGAATCTTGGGAGGGGGTGCCTGGGGAATCTTGGGCGGCGGCCGCGGAGTCGATCTCCGCGAACACGGTCTGTGCTGTCTTGAAGGCGGTGTTGGCGGAGGGAACCCCGCAGTAGATGGCGGTCTGCAGCAGGATTTCCTTGATCTCGTCCCTGCTCAGCCCGTTCCGGAGGGCGGCGCGGAGGTGCATGGCCAGTTCCTCCCAGTGCCCGTGCGCCACCATGGCGGTGATGGTGACGGCGGAGCGCATCTGCCGGGGCAGGCCGGGCCGGGTCCAGATGCCGCCCCACGCGATCCGGGTGATCATGTCCTGGAAGTCCTCGGTGAACGCGTCCTTGTTCGCGTTGGCCCGGTCCACATGCGCGTCGCCGAGCACTTCGCGCCGCACCACCATGCCGGCGTCGTAAATTTCCTGCGAAGTGGCGTCCGGGCGGACTGCACCGTGCCGGTCAAAGGTACTCATGCCGAAACCTCCTTCATGAAGCCGCGCATCAAATCTGCGACGGCGGCCGGTGCCTCAGCGGGCGCAAGGTGCGCCACGCCGTCGAGCGTTTCCACGACGGCGGTGCCGCCGCCGGCGGTAATTCCGTCTGCTACCTCGGTAGCCGTCGACGGCGGCGCCACCGAATCCTCGACGCCCGCCACGAGCTGCGTGGGGACCGTGATGCTGCCGAGTTCCGCGCGGACGTCATAGCCGGCGAGCGCCTCGCAGCAGAAGGCGTAGCTGAAGCGGTCGGCGTCGCGCAGGGCGTGCAGGAGACGGCTGCTGAGCTCCGGCTGGCGGTCCATGAAGCCGGGGCCGAACCAGCGCTGCGCCGAGCCTTGGATCATCACGGGAGTGCCCTGGGTGCGCACGGTCCCGGCGCGTTCCAGCCAGCCTTCCGGGGTACCGAGCTTGGCGCCGGAGCATTGTACGGAGAGGCTGCGGAGCCGCTCGCTATGCGCGATGGCCAGCTGCAGCCCGGTGGCGCCGCCCAGGGAGACCCCGGCATAGTGGAAACGCGTAGGCTGTCCCCCGGAAGAAGCGGGAGCCACCGAGTCCACCAGCTCCACGACGGCGTCGGCCAGCTCCGCCACGCTGAAGGTTTCCGCGGCCGCGGGCGACATGCCGTGGCCGGGGAGGTCCCATCCGATCACGTCGTATTCGTCGCCCAGCAGCGCGGCGGTTTCGCTCCACAGGATGGTCGAGGTGCCAAGCGAGGGGCCCACCACCAGGAGCGGCTTCTCCCCGAAGGGGCGCTGCGGGGAGAGCAGCACGGCTTTGATGACCGGCTTAGCCATGGGCTTGTCCCTTCGTGGTTGTTGGTGCGGTTGCCGACCGCGTTGTCGCGGCGAAGTCCGGATACGCGGCGAGGATGCGGCGGCTGATCTCCGCGGCCTCGCCCAGGTAATTGGCGGGGTCCAGGAGTTCCGCGAGCCGCTCGTCCGGCAGGAACTCTGCGGGAACGGCCTCGCGCAGGAGCCGCGCGTACGCGGCAGGCTGTTCGGCGGCCGGAACCTTGAGCACGGCGTCGACGACGGCCTGCAGCTTTTGCTTTCCGTCGCTGCCCAGCAGCGGCCCGACGGCGGCCGAGACCCCTTCGCTGAGCAGCAGCGGTCCGCTCAGCTCGAGGTTCCGGCGCATCGCCTCGGGGAAGACGCGCAGCCCTTCAACGAGTTCGCGCAGCTGGATGGCGGCACCGAGCGTGAGCGCGAGCAGGGTGCGCAGGGCCGGCCATTCGCTGTGCCAGGCACCGTCCGGGCGTTCGTCGTTGAAGGTGGCGGCGGCCAGGTGCAGCTGCCCGGCGAGCGCGGGAGCCTGAAACGCCGCGCTGCGGACCAGCACGGACAGCACGGGGTTCTGCTTCTGCGGCATGGCCGAGGAGACTCCGCGGCCGGCCGCAATCGGTTCGCCCAGTTCGGCCACCTCCGGGCGGCTGAGGAACACCAGGTCCGCGGCAATTTTCCCGAATGCGTCCGTCAGCGCGGCCAGGGCATCGCCCAGGCCGGTGACGGGGAGCCGGTTCGTGTGCCACGGCGCCGGGGCAGCGGCCAAGCCAAGCTTCGCGGCGAGGGAATCGGCCAGGCCAAAGGGATCGGCGGCGGTTCCGGCGGTCAGCACGGTGGAGGAGGCAAGGGTGCCGCCCGCACCGCCGGACTGCAGCGGCAGTTCCAGCGCTTCCAGGCGCCGGGCCGCGGCGGCCACGCCCTGGAACCACTGCGCGGCCTTCAACCCGAAGGTGTACGGCAGCGCATGCTGCGTCAGGCTCCTGCCCACGCACAGCGTGTCCGCATGCTGTTCCGCCAAGGCCGCGAGCGCCGTCGTCGTCCCCTTGACCTCGCTGAGCACGGCGGCACGGACGCGGTCGGCCAGCAGCATGAGGGCCGAATCCAGCACGTCCTGGCTGGTCAGCGAGGTGTGCACGGCGGGCAGCGCCCCCGGATCCGCCGAACGGACCCGTCCGCGCAGCTCGGCGAGCAGCGGGATCACCGGGTTGCCGCCGCCCTGCGAGCGTTCGGCGATCGCCGCGGGATCGTAGAGCTCCGGGTCAGCGGACTGCGCGACGACGGCGCCCGCACCTTCGCGGACCAGGCCCGCCTCTTCGAGGACGGCCGCCCAGGCGGTCTCGACGTCGAGGATCGCCGCGAGCACGGCGCGGTCGCCTGTCAGTGCGGCAACCGCGGGCGACGCCGTCACCGGGCTCAGCAGGCCGAAATCGCTCATCGGTACGCGCCTGTTTCGGTAGAGCTGCCCTGGAAATCGAGGAACACGGTTTCGTCCGTGCCCTGCAGGCGCACGTCCCACGTGAGGCCGCCGTCGGGGTCGCGGCGGGCGATGAGGGTCTTGCGGCGCTCCTCCGGCAGCGAGGACAGCAGCGGATCCTTGGCCAGCGCTTCCTCGTTCTCCGGCAGGTAGATGCGGGTGAAAAGGCGGTTCATGAGGCCGCGGGCGAACACCGCCACGGAGATGAACGGCGCCGCTCCTTCCGAGGTGGGGCCGGGGTTCACCGTGGTGAAGGTGAAAATGCCGGTGTTGCCCACCGCGCCGCGGCCCCAGCCGGTGAAGGTGTAGCCGTCGCGGACCAGGGAGCCGGTGCGCTGGACGATGTTGCCTTCGGCGTCCGGCTGCCAGATTTCCAGGATGGCGTCCGGCACGGGGTTGCCGGCGCCGTCGTACACGGTGCCCTGGAGGCGGATGCTGCCGGGGCTTCCTGGGGCGAGGAGTTCGCTGTCCTTGGCGAAAGGCAGGGCGTAGCCGTAGAACGGGCCGACGGTCTGGCCCGGGGTGGGGGTCAAACGGGTGGGGCTCAGTGTGCTCATTGCTTCCTACTCCTCGTCGTCGCCGGCGTCGCCGAATGCTTCGTTCTCGGTCCAGGTCCGCTTGGACCCGGTGAGGATGATGTCCCAGCGGTAGCCAAGGGCCCATTCGGGTTCGGTGAGGTCATGGTCGTAGCTGGCCACAAGCCGGTCCCGGGCGTCCTGGTCCACGATCGACTGGTAGATGGGATCCAGCGGGAACAGCTGGTCCCCCGGGAAGTACATCTGGGTGACGATGCGCTGGGTGAAGTCCGTGCCGAACATGGAGAAGTGGATGTGGGCCGGGCGCCAGGCGTTGAGGTGGTTCTTCCACGGGTAGGCACCGGGCTTGATGGTGGTGAAGCGGTAGGAACCGTCCGGGCCCGTGATGCAGCGGCCCACGCCGGTGAAGTTCGGGTCCAGCGGGGCGGGGTGCTGATCCCGCTTGTGGACGTAGCGGCCGGCGGCGTTGGCCTGCCAGATCTCCACCAGCTGGCCGGCAACCGGGCGGCCATCGCCGTCGAGCACCTTGCCCGCCACAATGATCCGCTCGCCGAGCGGCTCGCCGTTGTGCTGGATGGTCAGGTCAGCTTCCAGGGCGTGCACGTCCTGGTGCCCGAACGCCGGCGAGTACAGCTCGATGGTCTCCGGGTCCGCGTGGTGCAGGCTCTTGGTGGGGTGGCGCAGGAGCGAGCTGCGGTACGGGGCGAAGTCCAGGCGGGGCTGGGTCTCCGGGGCGGCGCCGTCCTTCAGTTCCCTGCGGTACGCCTCGCCGATCGCGGCGATTTCGGCGCTGATGTCCGCCTGCGACTCCGCGGCGGCGTCCAGCACGTGGGCCGCGTGTGCCTCGGCGGCGGGGACGAGCTCGTCAGTGTCCTGCCCGGCGGTTTTCGCTTCGGCAGCGCCTTCGGCGCGGTGCGTGCCATGTGCGTCGATGGTCATGGCCGGCTCCTTTCGGTTGCTGTGGTTTGGGTGCCGGCTCAGCGGCGGGCGTGGTCGGGATGCAGGGAGTCGTACTGGACGGCGTGGCGTACCGGGGCGTTCGGGGCACCGTAGCCGTCGTAGCCTCCGCGGCGTTCCACCATTTCGAAGAACACGCTGCCCACGGTGGCGGTGTAGAAGTGCAGGAACTCACCGCTGGAATCGCGGTCATACAGCAGGTTGAGTTCCTTCAGGGTGGCCAGGAAACCGGGTTCCATGTAGAAACGGGCGGCCAGGTCCTCGTAGTAGTTGGCCGGGATCTGCAGGAAGTCCAGGCCGCGGTCCTTGGCGGCCCGGGCCGTGGCCACCAGGTCATCCACCGCGAAGGCGATGTGCTCCTGGTAGCTCTTGTGGTGGGCGTCCCGCCCGTCCTGCTCCTGCTGGATCAGCGGCGCGAGGTTCAGCACCAGCCGCACGGCACGGTCCGAGGTCTGCATGACCTGCGAACGCACCAGGCCGGTGGGGCTCGGCACCTCCGCGAACGGCGCCGGTTCCAAAGCCAGCGCGCTCGTGTAGAAGAGCACGGCTTCGTCGAAGTGCTGCCAGGGCTGGGCCAGATTCACGTGGTCGATGACGGCGCCGGTCCCGCTTGACGCGGCAAGTCCGTCACCGAATTCATGAGTCCACGCCGCCGTGCCGTCCGGGCTGCCCTGGCACAGAAAAATCTCGGTGGAATCCGGGGCGGCGATGCCCTGGAAGACTTCCTCGTCCGCCTGCACCTTCCGCGGAACCACAGGTGCCTTGAGCTGCTGGGCGCGGGCGGAGGCAATCACGGGATTGTCGACGTCGAACCCCAGCGCCGCAATGGCGGGTTCCGCGTGCGAGGCCGCCTGTTCATTGATGATCACGCGGGCCTGGCCCATGGACCACAGCTGCACGTCCTTGGTGCGGTGCCGGCCTTCGAACGCGAAGCCCAGCTGGCTCAGGAGCTTCTCCAGCCCCGCGGTGTCGTCCGCCTTGACCTCGGCGAAGTTGAAGCCGGCGGGCTCCGCCACCTTGGGCAGCGTGGCCAGTTCCATCGGATAACGACGGCGGCCGGGCGCCTTCGCGGGGCTGCCCGCCGAAGCCGAGCCGGCGCCGTCGTTCCCGTTCGCACTGTTCGCGTCCAGCCACTTGGCGCTCTGTTCCTCAAGCCAGATCAGCGAGCGCATCGCGTCGATGGCGGTGCGCTCCACGTCCGACTGGCGGAAGACGTCGTTGAAGATCTCCAGCGACACCGGACCGGCGTAGCCCGCGCGGACGATGTGGCCCATGAACTTGGCGAGCTCGAACTGCCCCTCCCCGGGGAAAACCCGGTAGTGGCGGCTCCAGGACAGCACGTCCATGGAGAGCTTGGGGGCGTCTGCCACCTGCACGAAAAAGATCTTCTCCGCATCGAAGGCCTCGATGGGGGCGGTGTCCCAGTCGCGGGAGAGGATGTGGAAGGAGTCCAGGCAGGTGCCCAGGTTAGGGTGGTCCACCATCTGCACCAGGCGATGGGCGTGCTCGTAGTCGTTGACGTATTTGCCCCAGGCGAGGGCCTCGTACGCGACCTTCACTCCGTGCTCCCCGGCCAGCTGCGCAAGGCGGCCGAGCTGCTCGGCCCGCAGGCCGTCGTCGTCGATCTCCGCGGTGGCCACATTGCTGCACACCAGGACGGTGTCCATGCCCAGCCGGGACATGAGCTCGAACTTCGCCGCGGCGCGGCGCAGGTTCTCCTTGAGGAGTTCCGGCGGGACGCTGTCGAAGTCGCGGAAGGGCTGGTACAGGTCCAGGCCGAGGCCCAGGTCAGCGGCCGTTTTCCGGATGTCCTCGGGGCTGAGCGGCGAGGTGACCAGGTCCTGTTCGAAGATCTCGATGCCGTCGAAGCCCGCGATGGCACAGGCCTGCATCTTCTCCTTCAACGTGCCGGACAGGCACACCGTGGCGATTCCGGTGCGCATCAGGCGGCCACCTTTTCCTCGGCGGCGATCAGCTCGAGGAAGTGCTCGCGCATCCGGGCGGCATCGGCGTCGCGGCCGGTGAAGATGCGGAAAGCGTCGGCGGCCTGGCCCACGGCCATGCGTCCGCCGTCGAGCACGCGGCAGCCCTTGTCCCGGGCCTCGCGCACCAACTGCGTTTCGATCGGCCGGTAGACGATGTCCGCCACCCAGTGCCGCGCCTCCACGAGGGACATGTCCAACGGGGTCCCTGGATGCGCGGCCATGCCCACCGGGGTGCAGTGCACCAGGCCGTCGGCCAGCGGCATCAGCTGCGGCAGCTCCGCCGTCGAGCGCGCCGTGACGGTGGCATCCGGGAAGAAGCCGGACAGTTCGGCGGCGCGTTCGGCCGCGCGGGCGGGGTCCATGTCCACGAGGTCCAGGGCGCGGACGCCCGCGGACAGCAGCGCGTACGCGACGGCGGACCCGGCGCCGCCGGCGCCCAGCTGCACCACGCGCTCCAGCGAAGCGCCCGGCAGGCCCTCCGCGAGCGCGGAGGCGAAGCCGGAGAAATCAGTGTTGTGCCCGATGAAGCGACCGCCCTCGATCAGCACCGTGTTCACGGCACCCAGGCGGCGGGCATCCTCGGAGACCTCGTCCAGGTACGGCAGCACCAGCTGCTTGCAGGGGTGCGTGATGTTGAGGCCGTTGAAGCCCATACGGTGGGCGGCGGTGAGGAGATCGCCGACGGCGGTGGCCGGCAGGGCGAGTTCGAGCAGGTCGATGGGGCGGTACAGGCAGCGCAGGCCCTGGCGGTCCGCCTCCCGTTCATGCATGGCCGGCGACAGGGATGGCACGACGCCTTCACCGATCAGGCCCAGCAGGTAGGACTCGGCTCGAGTACTCATGCGCATTGCTCCTTTGACAACTCCGGCGGCGGCTTCAAGGAGGCCAGGCGCCTTGCGGTATGAACCAGCTTACACCCAGTGTTCATATATTGCACTAGTGTTCTTATCGCGAACTTTTACCTTTCCTCGATAAGCGCGAACTGGCAGCAGATGACCTTTGAATCGCGTTTTATGGGCATCTGCTGCCAGTTCGCGCATCACCGCTGGGGCAGGCGGGCCGAAAGTTCCGCGGCGGCGTCCTTCAGCAGCGGCACCACGGCCTGCATCTGCTCCACGCTCATCCGGAAGACCGGAGCCGCCGTCGCGAGCGAAGCGAAGGCGACCCCCTGACCGTTAAGGACGGGCGCCGCGATGGCGCGCATGCCCACCTCGTTTTCCTCATCCATCAGCGCGAAGCCCTGGCGGCGGATCTTCTCAATCTCGGCCCGGAACGCTTCGCGGTCGGTGATCGAATGCTCCGTGAGTGGCTCGAGCTCCAGCTCTTCGAGCAACTGCCCGCGTTCGTCGTCGGCCGCGAACGCCACCAAAGCCTTGCCCACCGCCGTCGTGTGCAACATGCCGAGGTGGCCGGGATCGCTGGTCACCCGGAACATCTGCGGACCGTCAACCTTGTTCACGGTGAGGTGGTGGTGGCCGTCCCGCACGGACAGGATGGTGGCCTCGCCCGTGGCATCCGTGACCTTCTGCAGGATGGGGCGGGCGGTTCCGGCAAAGCCGTGGTGATTGGAGACGCGCTGGCCCAGCTGGAACACCCGCAGGCCCAGGTGGTAGCGGCGGCCGTCCGGCTCGTAATCCACAAAACCGTCCCGCGTCAGCGAGCCAAGAAGGCGGTACGTAGTACTGAATGGCAGATCGGCCTGCCGCGACAGCTCGGAGGCGCTTGCCCCGCGGGGCTCGTTGCCCAGGAGCACCAGGAGGCCCAGGGCTTTGCCGATCATGTCCGTTTTCGAGTCTTCTTTGACGCTCATGAGGAAAGATTGCCACATCGTGAGAGCTATATCTAGATCGTGAGTAACTTTCTTGACAGGTGATCGCGCTCACAGCCATCATTTCTATATTGCACAAGTAGCTCCCACATCGTGAGAGCTTGGGGGAATCCCGATGCGACACCGTCGTCACAGCGAAGGAACACCATGAGCCACACCATCCCGTCTACGGCGCCGGGAACATCCGCTTCCCCGGGGACCCCCAAGAAGGCGGCCCTCGCCAGCTTCCTCGGCAGCGCCGTCGAGTACTACGACTTCTTCATCTTCGGATCGGCCGCGGCGCTGATCTTCCCGCACGTCTTCTTCCCCAGCGCGGATGCGAACGCGGCCATCATGTCCTTCGCCACCTTCGGCTTCGCCTACGTGGCCCGGCCCGTCGGCGCGGTGATCCTGGGCCACTTCGGCGACCGGATCGGCCGGCAGCGGGTGCTGATGTTCACCTTGGTCCTCATGGGCGCGGCCACCTTCGTGATCGGCTGCCTGCCGGACTTCAAGACCATCGGTTGGTGGGCACCGGCGCTGCTGGTCCTGGCCCGCCTCTGCCAGGGCCTTTCCGCCGCGGGCGAGCAGGCCGGCGCGTCCTCCATGACGCTCGAACACGCCCCGGACAACCGCCGTTCCTTCTTCACATCCTGGACCCTCACCGGAACCCAGGGCGGCCAGGTCCTCGCAGCGCTCGTCTTCATTCCCGTCGTCGCCCTTCCGGACGAGATCAAGTACGGCATCGGCTGGCGCATCCCGTTCTGGCTGAGCGCCGTCGTCGTCCTGGTGGCGTTCTTCATCCGCCGCACCCTGCACGAACCGCCCGCCTTCGCCGAAGCCAAGAAGAACCACCAGATCGCCAAGCTCCCCGTGGCCGACCTCCTGCGCCTGCACTGGCGCGACGTGCTGCGCGTTGTCTGCTGCGCCTTCATCGCCGCGGTCAGCACCGTCTTCGGCACCCTCGCCATCAAGTACGCCAAGGATGTGGCGCATGTTGACGGCACTGTCACCCTCTGGCTCGTAGTGGTGGCGAACATCGTGGCCCTCGGAACGCAGCCCCTGTTCGGAAACCTCGCCGACCGGATCGGCCGCAAGCCCGTCTTCATCTACGGAGCCGCGGCCAGCGCCGTCATGACCCCGGTGTTCCTGCTGACGCTCGAATCGGGCATGGTGCCGCTCATGTTCCTGGTGTCCATCGCCTACTTCTCCTGCGGGTACGCCGCCGCGAACGCCGTGTGGCCGTCCTTCTACGGCGAGATGTTCAGCACCCGCGTGCGCTTCTCCGGCTTGGCCATCGGCACGCAGCTCGGCTTCCTGATGGCCGGCTTCGCCCCGGCGATCGTCACCGCCATCGGCGGCACCAAGGCCGGCGGCTGGGTGCAGATCAGCATCTTCACCGGCGCCATCTGCCTGATCGCCGCAGTTTCCGCGCTCACCGCGCGTGAATCCTTCAAGACCCCGACGGCGGAGCTCGGCCTGCGCTAGCACCCGCACCACCCGCCGTCGCCACCTTCCAAAACCAGCGCGAACTGGCAGCAGATGCCCCTTAGATTCGATTCAGAGGGCATCTGCTGCCAGTTCGCGCTTAAGGACTTTTGGAACTTACGGGACGCTAACGGCCGCGAAACCACCCTGCAACATTCGCCCGCCACACTGGTCTTGCCGGCAAACGCCGGCGACTCCAGCCAAGGAGGCCACCATGTTGAAGGAAGTACCAGCCCGAACCACCCGAATCCGAGCCATCGACCAGCTGCACCGCGGCGACCAGATCGAAGCCCGCCTCTCCGTGGGCCCCGCGTACGATGACGTGGTCATCCGCAGGGGCAGCGTCCAGGAAACAGCGCCGGGCATCGGCGTCGTGTGGATCATGGACCAGCTGAGCGGCCTGCGCAAGGCCATCAATACGGACGAATGCACGCTGTGGCGAGTGGCCTGACCGGCCCGCCCCAGCAATCCCTCAACCGCCGGCCACGGACTGGATGATCACCACTTCCTGGCCCGCCGCCACTTCGGTTTCCAAGCCCCTCAGGCGCCGGACCTCTTCACCGTTGACGTAAATATTCACGTAGCGGCGCAGGGCTCCGGTCTCGTCCCGGATCCGCCGGGCAAGTACCGGGTAATCCCCGGTCACAGCGTCAAGCAACGCATCAACGGTCACGGCCCCGCCGGCGGGCGCAGTCAGTACGGACTGCCCGCCGGCGAGAGGCTGCAGGACTCCCGGCAGCACCACGGTGATCTCAGCCAAGTCCGCCCCTAGCCCCCGGCCGGCGCAGCCGCGGCGTCGGCCGGGACGGGAGCGGCGGCGCCACGCACCACGGCAGCCCGAACGCACAGCACATCCGGCAGGTGCGACACCACCTCGCTGAAACTCTCCCCCTCATCCGCACTCGCGTAGACCGCGCCGCCCCTGGTCCCGAAATACACGCCCACAGGTTCGGCGGTATCCACGGACGCCGCATCACGCAGCACCGCGTTGTACTCCCGCTCCGGCAGGCCGGTTTCCAGTCGCTTCCAACTGGCCCCGGCGTCGTCAGTCCGGTGCACGGCGAGCCGGGCATCCGGCGGGATGCGTTCGCCGTCGGCCTTCAACGGAATCACCCAGGCGGTGCCGGAGCGGCGCGGATGGGTGAGCATCACGAAACCGAAGTCCGCGGGCAGGCCCTCCGCGATCGACTCCCAGTTCTCGCCGCCGTCGTCCGTGCGGTAGACGCCGTGGTGGTTCTGCGCGTACAGGCGGCCGTCGACGGCGGCATCCGCCGCGATCTTGTGCACGCACTGGCCGAACTCGGGATTGGGATCCGGCATGAAGTACGCCGAGATCCCCTTGTTGCGGGCCTCCCAGGAGGCGCCGCCGTCGAGCGATCTGTATACGCCGCCGGTGCTCATGGCGATGTGCACCTTCTCGCCGCTGGGATCCACCACGATCGAGTGCGCCGCCGCGCCGCCGTAGCCGGCGCCCCACTCGCTGCGGTGCGGGTGGTCCCAGAGGCCGCGGTTCAGCTCGAAATGCTCGCCGCCGTCGGTGGATTTCCAGACGGAAATCGGCTCGCAGCCGGCCCAGACGACGCCGGGCCGGGAGTCGGCGTCGGGATAGATCTGCCAGACCCGCTCCAATGCAGCCCCGGCATCTTCGGGAAAGGAAATGGCCCCGTGTTCCGGTTCGGTCCACGAGGCGCCAAGGTCATCGGAGTGCGCCACGGTGGGCCCCCAATGTTCGGACCGCACGCCAACCATGATGCGCGGAGATTCCCCGCGGGTATCGATCCCGATGCTGGGGATCTCGCTCATGAGGAAATGCGGGCCGGTGAGGGACCATTCCTTGCGGTCCTCGCTGTGCGCAAGCCACAAGCCTTTTTTGGTCCCGATCGCCAAGATGTAACTCTCTGCGTTAGCCATGGTCCCCATGCAACCACCAGGCGCAGCGGGTGGCAACGGGTTTTTGCCGGCTACGGTCCGTTATCCGCCAGGGTCAGTCCACAAACTCCGATTGGGTTTCGATGAAGTCCCAGTCGGCCTGGCTCAGTCCGCCACTGAGGCTGTCCGGATGCGGGCCGCCGGCTTCCGCGATTCCTTGGAGGACGCCCAGGGGCAGCTCCGTGGCCCGCAGGTTTTCCCGCAGCCATTCTTTGCTTTCAAGGTCCAGATCCAGCCACCACATGAAGATTTCCATGCGGACCACCCCTTTCTGTGCACTTAACGCTAGGCGCGCCACGGGTGCTGTTCAATATACGGTCCGGGCCACTTGCGCGGGGAGCCGTGCAGGGCCACGCTTTAGCTAGAGATCATGGGCGGGACATGGTCCGCGGTTAAGGGGACGCGGGGTGGACTGTGACATCGAGCTGGAAATCGGGTCCGGCTCAACCTTGGGCGAATACACAGTGCACGTGGTGCAGGCTCCCGCCGGCGGCCACGCGTCGGGCTCGTTCACGCTCGACGTCGACTCCATCCTCACCCGGCGCTCCGAGCTGGAAGCGACCATCCTGGCCTCCAGCGTGGCAGCGCGCCGCACTACTCCCGTCATGGAGCTCCCGGTGCGGGCCGCCGGGCAGGAACTCTTCCAGGCCCTGTTCACCCGGGAGGTCTACGGGACGTACCGGGCGAGCCTGGGCGCGGCCCAACACTCCAGCCAACAGCTGAGGGTTGTCCTCCGGCTGGCCGCCCCGGAACTCGCTGCCTTGCCTTGGGAAACGCTGTTCGACCCGGAGACTGAAAGCTACCTTTGCCAGACGGAACCGCTGCTGCGCCACATTCCCGCTCCGGACTACCACGTCAATCCACTGGAGATCACTCCTCCGCTGCGGATCCTCGGCATCGTGGCCGCCCCGCGCGACCTCCCCGCCCTCGACGTGGAGACGGAGAAGCGGAACCTGTCGCAGGCCCTGGCCGGCCCGGTTTCCGAAGGGCGCGTTGAACTTGCCTGGGCTGCCGACGGTACCTGGGATTCAGTGCAGTCCGCGCTGCTGGCCGGGCCGTGGCACATTGTGCATTTCATCGGCCACGGGGACTACGACTACCGCAGCGACGAGGGCCGGATCGCCCTGGAAGGCCCGGACGGGCGCTCCGCGATGGTGCGCGCGGTCCGCTTCATGGCCCTGTTGAGCATTGCGGCGCCCCGCCCCCGCCTGGTGGTGCTCAACTCGTGTTCTTCGGGCGAGATGAGCCAGTCCGATCTTTTCGCGGGGACCGCCGCGTCCCTGGTGCGGAGCGGGATCAACGCCGTGGCGGCGATGCAGTTTGCCATCAGCGATTCGGCGGCGATTGCCTTCGCCCACGGCTTCTACGCGGCCATCGCCAACGGCAGGGCGGTCGACGAAGCAGCCCGGGTGGGCCGGATCTCGGTCATGGCCAGCCCGGACGGCACACTCGAATGGGTGACCCCCGCCCTGTACGTCAGGGGCGGATCCACCAGGCTGTTCAGGCTCGCGGGGGTTCCCAAGCCACCCGCCGCAGGTGCCGAGCCGCCCGGTATCCTTCCGCCCGCCACCCAGCCACCCCGCACCCCGCCGGCAGGCACAACGCCCAAACAGGAGCCGCGGGCGCAGGACGAGCGGACGCGCCAGGCACAGTTGCGTGCCCTCTACGTCCAGGCCAGCGCCGAGCTCCGCACCCGGCACTTCGAGCAGGCGGCCGAACTTTTCGAGGATCTTCTGACCCTCCAGCCCGGCTACCGGGATGCCGAAGCGCTGCGCACCGCTGCCCTGCACCGGCACGGGCTCAGCGAGCGCTACTGGGAAGCCCGCGAAGCGGAAGACGCCGAGGACTGGGCCGCCGCGGCGGAAGGATACGCACAACTCGAGGACGAGCCCGACTATCCGGATGCCTCCGCCAGGCGCCGCGACTGCGAGCGCCGCCTCCGCGTGGCAGAGCTGCAGAGCGAGCTCCGCTACCACGCGCACGGCGGAAACTGGCAGGCCGTCCTGGATGTCGCCGTCGAGCTCGCCGCGGTGGATCCCGGCGCGGCGGATCCGGAAGGACTCGCGACGGCGGCACGCGCCGAGCTGAAGCGGGCGGAGGAGACGCGCAAGGCGGAGGAGCGGCAAGAAGCAGGGCGCCGGGCCGCCGAGGAACCGCGCGATACCGCCCGGGACCCCGGGAAAGACGAGCGCGCGGCTGCTCCCCCGCCGGCAGCCCCTGCAGCAGCGGAACGCAAGGAAGCGCCCCAATGGCCCGCGTGGGTGGGCTTCGGGGGCGGGCTCCTGCTCGCGCTGGCGGGGATCGTCGGCGCGTTAGCCGTGACGGATTACTACTGGTACGTCTACAAGATGGATTCCGACGCGATCCCGCTTGCGGTGGCGCTGGGCCTGCTGATTCCGGCGGCCCTGTGCACGATGGCTGTGGCCGGTTTCCCCACGCGGAAGATCGCAGGCCGCCTGGCGGTGATCGTGGCGGCGCTGGCGTCGTTCGTGCTGGGATGGGGCGGACTGGAGCGTATGGCGGTGGGCACGGCCACGTTCCTGACAGTGATGCAATGCCTGGCGGCCGCTGCGGTGGGAATCCTGTGCCTCCGGGAGCCGGCACCGCGCAGGGCTGCCGGCGTGATCCTCGGCCTGGCCCTGTTCGCTGTGGCGCTGGCATGGATCCGTTCGCAGCCGCTCGCGTTCCAGCTTGCATACTTCCTCCCCGTGACGCTGGCCGGCTTGCTTGCGGCATGGGTATCGCGCCCTTGGCAGGAAAGGAACAGGCGTGGGCCAGTTGATTGAGTACACCACCGACGACGGCGGCACGGTCGTCGTCGAAGTTTCCGCCGGTTCCGTTCCCGTGACCCGGGGCGGCGGCCACGCTGCCGACCACACCGGCGTCTTCGCGCGGGCCCAGCAGAGCTTCGAGCGCGCGCTAAGCAACGTCCGCCCGGCCGTCCAGGGCGTGATCAACGAGCTCCTGAGCATCGAGCACCGGCCGGACGAGGTCTGCGTCGAGTTCGGAATCGACATGCATGCCGAGGCCGGCGCATTCATTGCCGCAGCGAGCGCCAAGTCCAACTTCAACGTCACCATGACGTGGAAACGCGGGCTGGAACCGTAGGTCCTTCCGGCTGGGAGGTGACGGTTTGTCCGGTGAATTGATAGTTTGTTGCTGCCGTCCGCATAGTGCGGGCCGGGGGGACCACACGTCCGGATCGAAGGGATCACACACCACAATGAGCACTCCTGACTACCAGCAGCCTGCAAACTACGCAGCCAACTACGCCGCACCCGCACCCAAGACCAACACACTGGCCATCGCCTCGCTGATTTCCTCGTTCTTCATCAGCCTCCTCGGCGTCATCCTGGGCCACATCGCCCTGAACCAGATCAAGAACACCGGTGAAGGCGGCCGCGGCCTGGCCATTGCCGGCCTCGTGATCGGCTACGTGGGCATCCTGGCCGGCATCATCGTCACGATCATCATGGTCTCGATGGCCGCCATGTACAGCAACGCCTAAGCGTTCCTGGCTTCACCAAGGGCCCTGCCGGTTCCCCCGGCGGGGCCCTTGCGTTTACCTGCACCCTTAACTGCCGCCGGCCCCGACGCCTGTTCATCGGCAAGGCGGAGCGCGACAATGTGAATATGTCTGAAGGCTTCAGTGGACGGTCCCCGTTGCTTCTCGGCATCCTGCCGGAGCAGCATCCCGAGGTGTTCCGAACGGCCCGCAACTTCGCCGAACGGCTCAACACGCCCCTGGTCTGCGCGTATGTGGACGAGGCCAGCTACCTGGTGGAGTGGGACCCGTCCCGGGATACCCACCGCTTGTCCCTGCACCCGGAAAAGGACGACGCCGACATCGCCGCCGTGCGGCAGGGACTGAAATCCCGCATCACCGAGCTCGCCGAAGGCAGCGGCTTGGAATGGACCCTGCGCCTGCTGGCAGGCGACCCCGCCCGCGCCCTCGGCCGGCTGGCCGCTGAAATCGATGCGGCCATGATCATCGTGGGCAGCCCGGAGCCGGGAATCGGGCACAGGATCTCGGAGGCACTGAACGGATCGGTGGCCTCCTGGCTGAGCCACCACCAGGGCCGGCCCGTCATGATCGTGCCCTTGACCAAGGCCGTCCAGGCCCGGCATGCCCACCGCGCCGGCGACGAGATGGACGAAGACGACGAGGATTCCGCGTAGGCCTAAAAACCCTGAAATATAAGGAAAAACGGGCCAAAACATACCGCTTGAAACTAAAGCGAAAGTAGTTATTCGAGGTGCTGGCGATACCGGAAATCGGCACGTAAGCTAATTGTCAGCAGGAACCGCAAGGCAACTGCTCCAAAGACCGCTCCGGAGTGCGTATCCCCCAATAACGCACTCCGGAGCTCTTTGTTTTAAGCCGCGTCCCTGGCCCCGGGTGTTCGCGGTTCGGCAGTGTTGAATCGACGCTCCTTCCCGCTTGCTTCCAAACCAAGCCCGGCAGGATGCCGGAAATCCGCGGAAGTTGGCAGGGCGCAGCCCCAGGATCCAGATGCAAGCGGGAGGGAACGCCGCGACGGCCCGGGAACGCCCCAGCCCCGCCCGCGGCCCCGCCCGCTGAACCCGTTAAACAACGACGGCGGGTGGCCGCCCCGGGAGCAATCGCGCCCGGGTGGCCACCCGCCGTCGGGGTGTCCGGTAAAGCTAGACGAACTGGTACAGCAGCACGGCCATGCCGAAGCCGACCACGGACAGCACGGTTTCCAGGACCGTCCACGTCTTCAGCGTGTCCTTGACGGACATGTTGAAGTACTTGGAGATGATCCAGAAACCGCCGTCGTTGACGTGGCTGGCGATGATCGAGCCGGAGGAGATGGCGATGGCGATCAGCGCGAGCTCGGGCTGGGAGTAGTCGCCGGAGGTCAGCTCGGGGGCAAGGATGCCGCCGGTGGTCACGATCGCCACCGTGGCCGAACCCTGGGCGATGCGCATGCCGCAGGCGATCACGTAGGCGGCCAGGATGACGGGCAGGCCCGCGGCGGAGAGGGTTTCGGCCACGGCCTTGCCCACGCCGGTGGCGGACAGCACTGCGCCGAAGAAGGCGCCGGCGCCGACCACCAGGAGGATCATGCCCACGGGCTTCAGGGATGCGGAGCTGAGTTCGGAGAGGTCCTGGGCGGTCATGCCGCGGCGGATGCCGAGCAGCCACATGGACAGCGCGACGGCGACCGTCAGCGCGATGGCCGGGTTGCCGAAGAAGATCAGCACGTCGCGGAGGGTTCCGGCGGGCAGGAAGACGTTGCCGAAGGTGGCGCCGAGGATCAGCACCATGGGCAGGCCGATGGCCATGGCCACCAGGCCGATGGAGGGTTCGTGGCCCTTGGCTTCCTCGGCCTCGGCGATCACGCGGTCTTCGGGGACGGGGATGTTGACGCGCTTGCCGATCCAGGTGCCCCAGAGGATACCGGAGGCGAACCAGGCCGGGATGCCGCAGGCGAGGCCCATGAGGATGATCCAGCCGAGTTCAACGTGGAACAGGCCGGCAGCAGCCACAGGGCCCGGGTGCGGGGGCAGGAAGGCGTGGGTGACGGAGAGGCCTGCCAGCAGCGGCAGCGCGTACAGGGCCAGGGACTTGCCGCCGCGGACCGCCGCGACGTAGACCAGCGGGGCCAGCACGAAGATGCCGATGTCGAAAAAGACCGGGATGCCCAGCACGAAGCCGGTGATGCCCATGGCGAGCGGGGTGCCCTTTTCGCCGAAGATCTTCACCAGCTTGCCGAGCAGCACCTCCGCGCCGCCGGAGCGCTCCAGGATGGCGCCGAGCACGGTGCCGAGGCCGATGATGAGGGTGATGTGGCCGAGGATGCCGGCGAAGCCCTTTTCAATGAGGGCGTCGCCGCTCTTGACCGGTGAACCCACCAGCGCTTCGATGGTCACGCCGCCCACCAGGGCGACGAGGACGCTGGTGGCGACAAGGGCGATGAACGGTTCGACCTTGACCTTGATGATCAGGAAAAGCAGGAGCGCGATGCCCGCGCCCGCGAGGAGTAGCAGGCCCGCGGTGTCGTGCCGCAGCCAGTCCAGGAATTCAGTCATTGAATGTTCCTTTCCGGTGGGTTTACGTGAGGGCGCCGGTGAAGGCGGCGGCCCGTGCTGAGATGTCTGCCCAGTCACCGGCGGCGACTGCGGCGGGGGGCACGACGCTGGTGCCGCAGCAGACCGCGGCGGCTCCGGCGTCGAGGTAGCCCTTGGCATTGGAGGCGTCGATGCCGCCGGAGGGCAGGAGCTTGATGCCCGGGTACGGGCCCTGGAGGTCCTTCAGGTACACCGGTCCCAGCTGGCGTGCCGGGAAGATCTTCACCGCGGCGGAGCCGAGGTCCAGGGCCTGGGCCACCTCTGTGGGGGTCATGGCGCCCAGGCTGAACGGAATTCCAGCGCGCACCGCCACCTCGGCGACCTCCGGACGCAGGCCCGGAGTGACCAGGAACTGGGCGCCGGCGTCGATCGCGGCCTTGGCCTGGTCCGCGGTGAGGACGGTGCCGATGCCGATCGCGGCGCCGTGCTCCGCGGCGGTGTCCGCGGCGCGGCGCACGTGGGTGAGGGCGTCCGGCGTCGTGAAGGTCAGTTCCACGCTGCGGATGCCGCCCGAGGCGAGCGCGTGGCAGAGCCCGGCGGCGTCGGGGATGCCGGAGGCGCGGACGACGGCGAGGGTGCGGTCGGTCTCGAGCTGCCGGACGAATTCTTCGGGAGTCATGCGCTTGTTCCTGTTCTGGTGAGGCCGTCGGCGTGGCGGCGCAGGGCACGGCCGGCACGGGCGCCGGTGGGCTTCCCGCCGTCGATCGCTGCCGTGCCGTTGACGAACACGTACTCGATGCCGGCGGCTGCCTGGCGGGGGTTTTCAAAGGTGGCGGTGTCGCGGACGGTCTCCGGGTCGAACAGGACCAGGTCCGCGGCGTAGCCTTCGCGGACCAGGCCGCGGCGGTCCAGCTTGAGCCGCGCGGCGGGCCGGCCGCTGAGGTGGTGGACGGTTTCTTCCAGGCTCATCAGCCCCAGTTCGCGGCTGTAGTGGCCAAGGTAGCGCGGGAAGGTGCCCCACGCGCGCGGGTGCGGCTTGCCGCCGACCAGCAGGCCGTCGCTGCCGCCGGTGTGCGTGCGGTGCACCATGATGGCGCGGACGTTTTCCTCGTGGCCCACGTGCTGCAGGATGCCGGTGCCGCAGCGGTCATCCAGCAGGATCTGCGTGAACACCTCGAACGGCTCGCGGCCTTCGTCCTGCGCGATCTGTTCGATGGTCCGGCCCACGTAGCCGGCCAGCGCCTGGTTCTGCACCCCGCTGATTTCCAGGGTGTCCCATTCGGCCACCACGCCGTGGCAGCCGTCGGATCCGTAGATCTCCACGTTTTCGCGGATCTTCGCCTTGGTTCCGGGGTCGCGGAGCCGTTCCAGGGTGGCGTCCGTGCCGCCGGCCGAGGCCCAGCTGGGCAGGATGGCCGAGAGCGTGGTGGCGCCGGGCAGGTACGGGTAGGTGTCCAGGGTGATGTCCACGCCGGCGTCCAGGGCCTCGTCGATCAGGGCCAGCAGTTCGCCCGCGCGGCCCTTGTTTTCGGCGAAGTTCATGGTGGCGTGGGACAGGTGCAGGGCGCATCCGGTGTCCCGGCTGAGGCCGATCATTTCGGCGTAGGCCTCCAGTGCACCCTTGCCGTAGGAGCGGTGGTGCGGGGCGTAGAAGCCGTCCAGCTCGCCCACCGCGCTGCACAGCGCGCCAAGTTCCTCGGTGGTGGCGTACATGCCGGGCGTATAGGTCAGGCCGGAGGACATCCCGACGGCGCCCTCCGCCATCGCGGTCCGGACCACCTCGCGCATCTGCTCCAGCTGCTCCGGCGTGGCTTCGTCTTCGCCGAAGCCCATGACGAGCGCCCGCACGGTGCCCTGCGGCACGAGGTAGGCGGCGTTCGTGGCGATCCGGCCGCCGTCATTCTCGGTATCGAGGCGGTCGAGGTACTCGCCCACGGTGCGCCAGTTCCAGTCGAAATCGTCCGGGTTGTCGTTCCAGCCGGCGATCTTCTGGCGCACGCCGGCCAGCGTGGCGTCGTCCACGGGCGCGTAGGACAGGCCGTCCTGGCCGAGGAGTTCGGTGGTGACGCCCTGGCTGAGCTTGGCGTAGTGGTCCGGGGTGACCAGGAGCTGCAGGTCCGAATGGGCGTGCATGTCGATGAATCCGGGGCTGAGGACCAGGCCCGTGGCGTCGATGACGCGGTCCGCTGACTCGGCGGTGAGGCTGCCGGCGTCGGCGATCTTTGCGATCACGGTGCCGTCCACCAGGACGTCGGCGTTCCGCCGGGCGTCGCCGGTGCCGTCGATCAGGACGGCGTTGCTGATGAGTGTCTTCATCCGGCTGCTCCTAGAAAAAGGTGTGGATGAGGTCGACGACGGTCTGGTCACCATCCGTGTCAGCCAGCACCGGGATCAAGGTCCATTTGTCGAAGGCCGTGCACGGGTGGGAAAGGCCCAGCCGCACCACGTCGCCGGTGCGGACCGTGGTGGTGGCGGGGTCGAAGCGCAGGAAGGAGTGCTGGTCGTTGACCGCGGTGATCTCCGCACCGGCCAGCGGGCCCATGGCTCCGCCGAGCGCCGGGCCGATCAGCTGCGGCACGGGCAGGCCTTCGTCGACGGGAAGGTCGCGCTTGCCGGCGTCGAGCAACGCCAGGCCGGGCTCCGGCTGGGATACCACGCGGGCCCAGCCGTGCATCGCGGAGCGGAAGGGTTGCCCGCCGTCGCGGGAGAACGGCGAGATGACACGGTAGAAGCCGTCGTCGTGGATGATGTACGCGCCGCTGCGGATGAGCAGCTCCACGGTCGTGCCGCCGTCGCTGCCGATGGCCGGCGAGAGGACGTCGACGACGTCGTCGAAGTAGGCGCTGCCGCCTGCGGTGACGATCAACTCGTCCGAGCCGTACAGCCCCTCAGCGAGCAGCGTGCGGTGAAGTTCGAGCATCTGGCCGAGGTAGCCGCGCACGGCGGCGAGGGCATCGGCGTCGGCGGTGTGGGCGAGCGAGCCTTCGTAGCCGCTGACGCCCACCAGGCGCAGATGCGGGGATGCCGCAGCGGCACGGGCCACCTCGAGCGCGGCGTCCAGGCCGCGCGCGCCCGTGCGGCCGCCATGGGCACCAAGCTCCACGAGGACGTCCAGCACGGTGCTGCCGCCGGCGCCTTCCAGGGTGCGGCCGATCAGGTCCACGGTGTCCACGGAATCCACCCAGGACAGGATGGTCTGCTCGGCCCCCACCACGGAGGCCACCCATTCGATGGCGCGCGGATCGGTGAGGCTGTTGGCCAGCTGCAGCCGGCGCACACCGAACTGGTGCGCCACCCGCAGCTGGGCGTAGTTGGCCAGGGTGATGCCCCAGGCACCGCGTTCCAGCTGCTCGGCCCAGAGCTGCGGGGCCATGGTGGTTTTGCCGTGCGGGGCAAGCTTCACGCCCTTTTCGGCGCACCAGGCTGCCAGGCGGTCGGCGTTGTTCTCCAGGGCGCGGCCGTCGAGGGTGAGCAGCGGCGTCTGCAGGTCGGCGAGCGTGTGGCGGGCCTGGATGAAGTCGCCGGCGGTGATTCCGTTCGCGGCAGCGGGCACGGCCTTGTGCCGCCAGCTCAGCGGAACCGAAGAAAGCCGCTCGACGGCGTCGGCGGCGATTGCTGGGGCTGTTGATCCGGCTTCGGAGATGGACATGTTTTCCCTTCACGGGGCCGGACGGTCGTTGTCCGGCGCACCAAGGACTGCGTTGCGTATTTTGCAACGCTGGTTGCAAAGCTGTTGGTGATATGTCTAACATGGTCCAGGATTGGGCGTCAAGGCCTCGGTATACCTGAAGAAGGGGAGCGTTTATGCCTTCAGCTGTTTGCATCGGCGAGACCATGGCCATGCTGACCCCCATGAACGGGGTCCCCCTGCACCGCGCCGAAGAACTGCACTGCAGCATCGGCGGGGCCGAATCCAACGTCGCCATGGGCCTGGCCGCCATGGGGCTGGAAGCGCACTGGGTTGGCCGCGTGGGCCACGACGGCTTCGGCACCCGGATCATCGAGGACCTCAAGGACCACGGCGTGGGCGTCACCGGCGTCGAAGTGGATTCCAGCCGTCCCACCGGCCTGTACGTCAAGATCCCCGCGCAGGACTCCGATCCCGACGCCGGCAGCTCGGTTTTGTACTACCGGCAGGGTTCCGCCGCCTCCGCCATGGCTCCGGCCACCCTCGCGAACCCGGCCGTCGCGGAGCTGATCGGCAAGGCCGGGCTCGTCCACCTCAGCGGCATCACCGCCGCGCTCTCTGCCGACTGCCGCGCGCTGCTGGAAGTCCTGCTCAAGGCCCCTCGCAGCGGCCGGCTCATCACCTTCGACGTCAACTGGCGCGCCGCCCTCTGGGAAGGGCAGGACAAATCCGTGCTTCGGAAGCTGGCCAACCTCGCGGACATCGTGCTGGTGGGCAAGGATGAAGCCGAACACGCCTTCGGCACCACGGACGAAAGCGAGCTCCGCGCGCTCATGCCGGACCCCGCCGTCGTCGTCATCAAGAACGAGGCGATCAGCGCCATCGCCCTGCACCGGGACGGCAGCCGGGACGAAGTTCCCGCACTGTCCGTAGAGGTCGTGGAACCGGTGGGCGCGGGCGATTCCTTCGCCGCCGGGTACCTCAGCGGCGTGCTGTTCGGGCTGAGCCAGAAGGCCAGCCTCCGCCGCGGACACGCCGCCGCGGCCTGCACCCTCACCGTGCACGGGGACCGGGGCCCGCTGCCCGAGGCCGCCGAGCTCGCCGCGATCCTGGACTGCAGTGATGAACAATGGGCTGGAATCCGGGTTTCCACCGGTCATTTCGAGCTGCCCGAAAAGAGCACCACACCATGAGCCAGAGCCTGATGCGGGCCATCGACCTGCTGGACGAACTCGCGGCGAAGCCCGCCACCCTGGACGAACTGTCCAAGAGCGCCGCCGTCCACAAGACCACCGTGATGCGCCTGCTCCACGCCCTCGAAGAGAAGCGTTTGGTATTCCGGGATGACGATCAGCGGTTCCGCCTCGGTTCCAAGCTGTTCGAGCTGTCCTCCCTGGCACTGGAGCAGCGGGACATCCGGGAGGTCGCCCGGCCGCACCTTGCCGACTTCAACGCCCGCACCGGGCACACCGTGCACCTGGCCGCATTCGAAGGCGGCTCCGTGGTCTACATCGACAAGTTCGAATCCCACCACCCCGTGCGGATGTACTCGCGGATCGGCCTGACGGCGTCGCTGCACTCGGCCGCCGTCGCGAAGATCCTGCTCGCGGACATGCCGCGCGCCCGGCAGGAAAAGATCGCCGCCGGGCTGGACTACGTGAAGGTCACCGAAAACACCCTCACCTCCCCCGAAGCCCTGCTGGCCGAACTGGACGTGGTCCGGAAACAGGGCTGGGCACACGACAACGCCGAGCACGAAGCCTTTGTGCACTGCATCGCCGCGCCCATCCGGGACGCGAGCGGCGCCGTGGTGGCCGCGGCCTCATGCTCCGTGCCGATCGTGATGCTCGATTACGAAGGCCTGATGGGCCTGCTCCCCGATCTCAAGTCAACCACAGCAGCCATTTCACAAGATCTCGGCTGGACCCCAACCGAAAGGAACGCAGTATGAGCGCCAAGACGATCGTCCGCACCGACAACGCCCCCGCCCCCGCCCACACCTTCTCCCAGGGCGTGAAGAAGGGCGGCATGTTCCAGGTGTCCGGCCAGGGCCCCATGGATCCGGCCACCAACCAGTACATCGGCGACGGCGACGTCCGCGCCCAGACCCGCCGCACCCTGGAGAACGTCAAGGCCATCCTGGAGGCCGGCGGCTCCTCGGTTGAGGACGTCATCATGTTCCGCGTCTACCTCACCACCCGCGACGACTTCGCCGCCATGAACGAGGTCTACGGCGAATTCATCAACGAGAACGTCCCCAGCGGCCAGCTCCCCAGCCGCACCACGGTCTTCGTCGACCTGCCGCACGAGGTCATGCTCGTCGAGATCGACGCCCTGGCAGTCACCGCGTAACTTCGCGCTCCACCGCCTTTAACGCCCGACGCCGGTCCCCGCCTTTGGTGGGTGGCCGGCGTCGGGCGTTTATCCCCTGCACCGGGCGGCCGCCCGGTGCCTCTGGCATGCTTGGGACCATGCCGCAGGGGATGACGGAAAAACAGTGCGCACTGCTGGAAGAATGGCTCGGGCCGTATTCCGTTATTGCGGACTACTCCTGGCCGCTGCAGGACACCACCGTTCTGCATGTTTCAACGGCGGCCGGGCAGTTCGCCGTGAAGGCCAGCGCCACCAGCCACCACATCCGGCGCGAAATCGCGGCCCACGCCCATGGCATGCCCGGGCCGCAGGGCAGCTTTCCCGTGCTGCGGCATGCTTCGCCCGACGCCGGAATCCTGGTCACGGAGTTCCTTCCAGGCAAGCTGGTCGAAGGGACGCCCGCGGAGCACGCCCCCGAAATGTACCGCCAGGCCGGGGCGCTCCTGGCCGCGCTCCACCGCCCGCTGGCAGAGTCCACGGAATACGCGAAGAAGCTCCGCTACACCACGGAGCTGTTGCTGAAGAAGGGCCGCGGCCTGCTCGACGCCGGGATGCTCGCCCGGGCGGGTGCGGAACTCGCCGCGCTCCCCGCCGTTCCTGTCCAGCTGGTGACCACACACGGCGACTACCAGCCGCGGAACTGGCTGCAGGATGGGGGCCGCATCAAGGTCATCGACTTCGGGCGGGCGGATGCCAGGCCCTGGGTGCACGACCTTGTCCGGCTGTCCCACCAGCAGTTCCTTGGCAGCGCTGCCTTGGAGGATGCGTTTTACGAGGGCTATGGGCGGCGCATCGGCCCGGCGGAGGACACCATCTGGCGGCTGGAGAACCTCAACCAGGCCATCGGGACCATAGTGTGGGCACACGGCATCGGCGACTTTGCGTTCAGGGATTCAGGCGTCGCCATGCTGGAACGGGTGCTCGCGGACCCCTAAGTTCCTGTCGTACCCGCCCGGTAGGATCGGCACCACCAGCCGGAATCGAAGCGAACCCAGCAAGAAATGAACCCGCAAGGAGATGCGCAATGCAGGCCAGGATCCATGTGACCAGCGTCTTTGTCGACGACCAAGCCAAGGCCCTCGAGTTCTACACGGAAAAGTTGGGATTTGTTCCCAAGGAGGACGTCCCCGCCGGTGACTACCGCTGGCTGACCGTGGTGGGCGCAGGCGAGCCGGACGGCGTCCAGCTCCTGCTTGAACCGGACCAGCACCCGGCGGCACAGGCGTACAAGAAAGCGCTCGTCGCGGACGGCATCCCTGCTGCCTCGTTCGCCGTGGAGGACGTGGAGTCCGCCCACAAGGAGCTCGAAGGCCAGGGCGTCACCTTCACACAGCCGCCGGTCCCGTACGGTCCGGTGATCACCGCAGTCTTCGACGACACCTGCGGGAACCTCATCCAATTGGTGAGCCCCGCGAAGTAGCGGCCGGAGCCAACAACTGCGGCGGCGGTGCGTTGCGACGACGGCACCCGGGCTGGGCGCCCGGGGCCGTTGCCGCCGTCGGAGTTTCCTAGTGGGCCAGGCCCGGCATGCGCTGTGCGGACGCGACGTCCTGGACCTTGCGCGGCCGGCCGCGCCGCTTGGTGCGGAGACCTTCGGCGCCTTGCTTGCGGAAAATCCTGATCCACTCCTCCAGCGAAACCACGCTGCGGACACCGAAATGCTCAAGCACCTGGGTCTTGGCGGTTCCGTCCAGATAGGCCTGGACTGCTGCCAGCTTTACTTCGGAAGAATATTGGCGTTTGGTCGCTGACGACACTGTTCTCTACCTTTACTCCGTGCGGCGCCGGTAGCGCCGCGTTTTTTGTTTCTGTACCGCCATCCGTGCCTCTGTCCCTTGCGGATGCTGCAGTGGCGGTGGCGCCCGGGCCAGTAGCGCTTCCCGGAAATGCTTTCCGGCCGGGCGTTGGTCATGCGCTGCGAATCAATGCCTTGCTTGCGAATGCGGTGACGCGGACTCCTCTCCACGGAATCGGTCATGGCGATGCCTCACGGGCCGTCCAGGATTGGAAGGGCCGGTGACTGCCCGGCCCGGTGATGTGCACCGGGCCGGGCAGGTCATCAGGCCTTGCGGCGGCTGCCGAAGGCGAGGAGCGGAACGCCGCCCAGCAGCATCGCTGCGCCGGCCGCGGCCGGTCCGAACAGCTCGTTGCCGGTATTCGGCAAGGCGCCGCCGACGCCGTTGGAAGCGTCCCAGCCGGCCATGCCCCAGCCGGTGTTGCCGGAGCTTCCGACGGCGGGAACACCGCCCGGAAGTACGCCGTGCAGTCCGAGGCCGGAGACGTTAGCCCAATGACCGGCGTCGACCCCTCCGGAAACGGAGCCGGTCGAACCCCCAGCTCCGGGCAGGCTGCCCGAACCAGGAACGGTGCCGGTCGAGCCGGGGACGGGGCCAGTCGATCCCGGAGCGGTGCCGGGGGCGCCGCCCGTTCCGGAACCACCCGGAACGGTGGTGCCGGGTGTGGTTGCACCGGGTGCGGTTCCACCGGGAACAGTCGCGCCAGGAGTGCTGCCGCCAGGGACAGTGGCTCCGGGGGCGGTTGCGCCAGGGACAGCGGACGACGCCGCGTTGACGGCAGTTCCAAGGGCGGTGACCGGGGCGGCGAGGAGGCCACTCAGGTTAGTGGGATCGTCTGCGATGCTCCTTGCGGTATCGGGCACCAGCTCGAGAACCGGAAGGAGGACCGGTGCAGCAGCACCGAGGGCTCCGGCGTCGGGCTCGGTGCCGTCACCGGTCAGGATCCCAGACGGCAGGCCGGCCACGGTGTCGACAATCCCGTCCACTGCTCCGGTGGACGGATCTGCCGGGAGACCTGGGAAGCCAGGGAGGACCGGCAGTTCTACCGTGCCCGCGCCCGGAAGGCTCAACGATCCCGAAGGAACGCTGCCGTCGGTCGGAGCATCTGCCTTGACGTCAACGAAAAGATCGTCCGTACCGATCCGGTCAGTAGTCGAAACACCACCCGGACCCGCCGTCAGATCCCAAACGTCCTTCACACCGGCAACATTCAGATCCTTGCCAACACTCACACCCTCAGGCGTCAGACCAGCACGAACCGTACCCAGGCCAGGAACCGGAACCACAACGCCCGGATCGCCACCGGGCGCACCCGGAGTGCCAGGGTTGCCACCCGGCAGGCCCGGCAAACCCGGAACGTTTGGCAGACCCGGCAGCTCACCTACACCCGGAAGCCCAGGCAAGGACGGAACACCAGGGGTACCCGGAGTACCGGGATTACCGCCAGGCAGGCCAGGAACACCCGGAACCACACCACCCAGGGAATCCAGCAAACCAGTCGGAAGACCCACAACCGGATCCACCAAACCACCCACACCAGGAACACCCGGCAAAGACGGAACACCCGGAGTGCCAGGGGTGCCAGGGTTGCCACCAGGCAGACCCGGAACACTCGGCAGGCCAGGCAGCGACGGGAGACCAGGGGCACCGGGCGTGCCACCCGGCAGGCCCGGGACACCCGGAACCACACCACCCAAGGAATCCAGCAAACCAGCCGGAAGACCCACAACCGGATCCACCAAGCCACCCACACCAGGAACACCTGGCAAAGACGGAACACCCGGAGTTCCAGGGGTGCCAGGGTTGCCACCAGGCAGGCCCGGAACGCTCGGCTGGCCAGGCAGCGACGGCAGACCCGGCAACTCACCTACACCCGGAAGCCCAGGCAAAGACGGAACACCAGGGGTACCCGGAGTGCCGGGATTACCGCCAGACAGGCCAGGAAGGCCCGGAACCACACCACCCAGGGAATCCAGCAAACCAGCCGGAAGACCCACAACCGGATCCACCAAACCACCCACACCAGGAACACCCGGCAAAGACGGAACACCCGGAGTGCCAGGAGTATCAGGAGTACCAGGGTTGCCCCCAGGCAGGCCCGGAACACCCGGCAGGCCAGGCAGCGACGGCAGACCCGGCAACTCACCTACACCCGGAAGCCCAGGCAAAGACGGAACACCAGGGGTACCCGGAGTGCCGGGATTACCGCCAGACAGGCCAGGAAGGCCCGGAACCACACCACCCAGGGAATCCAGCAAACCAGCCGGAAGACCCACAACCGGATCCACCAAACCACCCACACCAGGAACACCCGGCAAAGACGGAACACCCGGAGTGCCAGGGGTGCCACCGGGCAGACCCGGAACACCCGGCAGGCCAGGCAGAGACGGGAGACCAGGGGCACCGGGCGTGCCACCCGGCAGGCCCGGAACACTAGGAACAACCCCACCGAGGGAATCCAGCAAACCAGCCGGAAGACCCACAACGGGATCCACCAAACCACCCACACCGGGAACACCCGGCAAAGATGGAACACCCGGGGTGCCAGGGTTGCCACCAGGCAGACCCGGAACACCCGGCAGTGCGCCCCCGGGAACACCCGGCAACGTCACGTACAGGTGAGAGGAACGACCGTCTGTCGGAACAGCAGCGTCAACATCAACAAAAAGTGCGTCGGTCCCGATGCGATCAGTGGTCGAAACACCACCCGGGCCCGCCGTCAGATCCCAAACGTCCTTCACACCGGCAACATTCAGATCCTTGCCGACACTCACACCCTCAGGCGTCAGGCCAGCACGAACCGTACCCACACCAGGAACCGGAACCACAGCACCCGGCTCACCACCAGGCGCACCCGGAAGAGAGGGCAGACTCGGCAAACCCGGAACATTCGGCAGGCCTGGAACATCAGGGAGCTCACCTACACCCGGCAGGACGGGCAGCGACGGGAGACCAGGAAGCCCACCACCGGGATTGCCCGGAGTACCGGGAAGGCCAGGCAGCGAAGGCAGACCCGACAACTCGCCTACCCCTGGAAGCCCGGGCAGAGACGGAAGGCCCGGAAGCTCACCACCGGGATTGCCCGGAGTACCAGGGGCACCAGGGGTACCCGGAGTGCCGGGGTTACCACCAGGTAGACCCGGAACACTCGGCAGGCCAGGCAGCTCACCTACACCTGGCAGGCCAGGCAGAGACGGGAGACCAGGAAGGCCACCACCGGGGTTGCCCGGAGTACCGGGAAGGCCAGGCAGCGAAGGCAGACCCGGCAACTCGCCTACCCCTGGAAGCCCAGGCAGAGACGGAAGGCCCGGAAGCTCACCACCGGGATTGCCCGGAGTACCAGGGGCACCAGGGGCACCAGGGGTACCCGGAGTGCCGGGGTTACCACCTGGCAGGCCGGGGAGCTCGACAGAGCCTACTCCCGGGAGGGTCAAGGACCCCGAAGGAACGCTGCCGTCGGTCGGCACGTCTGCCTTGATGTCAACGAAAAGGTCGTCCGTACCGATCCGGTCAGTAGTCGAAACACCACCCGGACCCGCCGTCAGATCCCAAACGTCCTTCACACCGGCAACATTCAGATCCTTCCCAACGCTCACGCCCTCAGGCGTCAGACCAGCACGAACCGTACCCAGGCCAGGAACCGGAACCACAACACCCGGATCACCACCAGGCGTACCGCCCGGAACACCCGGCAGACCCGGCACACCCGGCAGCGGCGGGATACCCGGAACATGCGGCAGACCAGGAACGCTCGGAACCCCAGGAACACCCGGGACCTCACCACCGGGAACACCCGGCACACCCGGCAGCGGCGGGATACCCGGAACATGCGGCAGACCAGGAACGCTCGGAACCCCAGGAACACCCGGGACCTCACCACCGGGAACACCCGGCACACCCGGCAGCGGCGGGATGCCCGGAACATGCGGGAGACCAGGAACGCTTGGAGCACCGGGGCCGCCCGGGAACTCACCGCCGGGGATGCCCGGACGGCCCGGATCTCCAGGCAGGCCCGGCAGGGATGGCAGCCCGGGAACACCCGAAAGCGCCCCGCCCAGGACCGAATCCGTAAGCGGCGCTACGACATCCTTCACCAGATGGGACGGATCGATCGGCAGGCCGTTGGTGTCCGGCAAGCCCGGCAGCTGGCCGGTGCCCGGCACTTGAGGAGTACCCGGCACTTGAGGAGTTCCCGGGGCTCCGTCACCGGGCAGGCCCGGAACAGGAACCGGAAGTCCCGGGACCGGCGTCGGGCTTCCCGGAAGCGGCAGCGCCGGCACCGAATCGCCGAGATCCGGAACGTTGAGGCTGAGGTTGACCAAGCCCTGGTCGCCACCGTGCCCGCTGCATGGATCCGGAGTGCAATCGCAGGTGCCCGGATTGGACGATGTGTTGCCTCCGTTGACAGTCGCCGTGGCGGTGCCGGCCGGGGTGGTTACCGTGCTGGCGGAAGCGGCTCCGGTGTCGGCGCGGTGGCGGCCCCTGCCGGGTGCGGGTGCTGCGACGGGAGCTTCGGCCTGTACGGCCGGTGCCGAGATGGTCCGCGGCTGGTCCGCGGCCACAGGATGGGCAAGCGTCGGCGCGGCACCGGTAACCGGTGCTGCAGCCGGGGCCACGGGCTTGGTCAGCGGAGCGGCCGGCTTCGCCGCCGGGGCCGCTGCCGTCGTGGCCTTGACCGATGCGGCTGTTTCGGCCACCGGGGCCGTGGCCGCCACCGGAGCCGTCTTGGCCACGGGAACCGCAACCGGAGCCGTTACGGGCGGCGCCGTGATCTGGGTGACAGTCTTGGTAGCGCTGTCCAGGATGGAAAGGGTGGACCCAAGGAGCGATTCCTCAGGCTGGGCCGCGGGAGTGTTGGCTGCAGTGTCAGCCATTGCCGCGGACTGTCCGATGCCGTAAAGGCCACCGGCAACGAGGGTACCGAGCACCGCCCGGCGAACATACCTGTTCACAATGAAACTCCTGACTAATCGAGGGAACGCGAATCGCGTTGAACTGGATGGCCTGCCCTAGCGCAGACGCGATCCCTCGTTAGTCAGGAGTCGAGCCCGGATCGAAAGCCGGCGCGGCCGGCAGGATCAGGCTCTGAAGGGGGGCTTGGAGCGCGACGGCGGAGCCGCCGTCGGGAGCGGTTGCTGCGGTGGCGATACCCACAGGGGCGTCGTTACCGCCGCGGAAGACGAGCGATGAAGTCATGGCTCCCCGCATGTCCTGGCCAGGGTCCTGGCCCGGTGCGGGAAGAGCAGCCCGGGAGGCCCCGGTGCCGTTGGCAGCACGCATCTCGTCCGCGGCGCCCAAAGCGCCGGCGGGAGCGAACTGCGAATATCCGGCGCCCAGGCCGGGAAGCTGGGTAGCAGGGAGTGCGCGGTGCGGTGCCGCGGCATGGGCAACGCCCGCGGGCCGCGAGGCGACGGATCCGGCAGCAGGCGCCGTGTCCGGGGCCGGTGCCACGAGCGAAGGCGTATCGACAGCGGGATCGACGACCGGATCAATAATGACCGGATCAACAACGCCGGAGACGGAGTCCACGATGCCGGGAACCGTTGTATCCACGGTGTTATCGACCGTGTCCACAGTGGTGTCTACGGCGTCGACAGCGGTATCAACCGTGCTGTCCACGGCATCGGCAACCGGCGTGGTGATGGCTGTAACGGGCTTGTTCAGGTCCGCGACCGGGAGCTGGGAGACAGCGGTGTCCACGGCGCCGCCAACGGATTCAACGGTGTTGCCAAGGGTCGACGTCGTTCCGGTCACCAGCGGTTCAACGGGCTCAAGCACCGGCGAGAGCACTGGGGAGGTGAGATCGGGAACCGAACGCACCAGGTTTCCGGCGGCGGACGTAGTTCCGGAAACGAGCGTTGACGTGGTGGTTTGGACAGTCTGGACGGTGACGGGAACCGAACGCACCGTGGTGGTCACGAGCTTGCTTGCCGATTGCACCAACTGCGGAACCGGCTGGGCCACCTGGTCAACCAGGGTGGTCAGCGCGCCGGTGGTTTCGCCGAGGAGCGACACTCCCGATTGTTGGGTCGATGCCGCTGCCTGCCCGGACGAAAGAGTTTGCGTTTCAGCTGCGGAAGCGCTGCCGGCGGAAAGGAGGAGCCAGGCTGCGCCGAGGCCCCCTACAGCGGCTGCGTAGCGGGCAAGGCGGGCAGCACGACGGCCGTTCTTCGAATCCGAAGCCGACATTTCCCCACCCCCCAGCTCGACAACCGCGGCCACTCCGATGGCCCTCGTAACGCTATCTCCACCAACTCAACACGATATTGACAAATCTTGTCAATTGATTGAAAGCCTAGAAATCGAAAGAAACCGCAGGTCATTAAACGGGTTAACGCAAAAAGGCCCGGAGAACACGAATATCCTCCGGGCCTTGCCGCGCACGGCGCCGCGGGCAAGAAACAACTACTGGGCGGCTTCGAAAAGCTCCGCTTCGAGGGCGTCCAATTCTGAAACAAATCGTTCACGCAATTCGGCTTTAGCCGGCTCGGACAACCAGCAGGCGTCCACACCGTTGAGTGCGATTTCACGCATCTTCGCAGGACTGAAACCGAGTTCATAGGCGGCAATCCGGTATTCGGCAGCGAGCGTCGTCGGGAACATCCCCGGGTCGTCCGAGGCAATCACTATCTTCAGCCCGGCATCGGCCATGGCCTTGATCGAGGCCCGGCGCCACGGGCGCCAGGAGCGCCGCGAGGTAGTGAAGATGCCGGTGAAGGCGACCTGTTCCTCGCGGACCCGGGCTACGACGTCGTCGTCTTCCAACACGAAGTAGCCGTGGTCGATGCGGTCGCAGCCGAGCACGTCCAGGCAGGTGATCGTGTTCGAGGCGAGCGGCGCGTGCTCGGAGGAATGCGCGGTGCGCTTCAGTCCGTGCCGGCCGGCCAGCTGGTAGGCGGCTTCGAAGCGCTCCGGCGGGCCGGAGGTCTCCAGGTTGTCGAGGCCGATCCCGACGACGTCCGGGTGCGGGTTGTCGATGAGGTTCTGTACCAGCGCGAGGGCATGCCCGCCGGACTTGCTGCGGTCGATGCCGGCGATCAGGAGGCCGGACATGCCGAAATCGGTTTCAGCCCGGCGGATGCCCGCGGCCATCGCCTCGACATAGCCGTTGTAGCCAAGGTGCTCCAGGCTCGGCGGCAGTTCGTCGAAGAACAGCTCGAGGTGGCGGGTAGCGCTGGCGTGCGCGTCCTCGAATGCCTCGTAGACAATCCGCGTGACGTCGTCGGCGGAGCGCAGGCACTGCAGGGCCCACTCCGACGCCTGGAAGAGCGAGTAGGAGACCTCCGGCTCATCGGCAGACGGGCCCTGCGGAACGGGCACGCGGGTGTTGACGTAGAGCGCCGGATCCGGCGGCCGCGAGTTGATGTTGGCGAAGATTTCCAGCGGCTCCTGCGGGAGCTGCAGGCCTTCGCGTGCGGCAAGTTCGGCGAAAGTGGTGGCCCGGATGGTCCCCGTCAGGTGGACGTGGAGGTCCGTCTTGGGCATGCGGTCCAGGTAGGCGCCGTAGGCAGCGCTGTCGATCATGGTGGTGTTTCCCCTCCGGGACGGGCAGCGTTACGCGCCCAGGCCCGTGAGTCGTTCGGTCAGTGTGGTCAGGAAGCCGGCCGCGGCGATGTCGCGGCCGTAACGGATGTTGGGTTCGCGCCCGGACACACCGCGGGCATCGGCGACGACGGCGCCGCGCGTCAGGGTGCCGTCCAGTTCCACGGTGGCGGTGACGGCTTCCCAGCTCAGCAGCGATTCGTCCAGCACGACGGCGGCGGCCAGCGGATCGTGCATCACCGCGCCGTCCGGGCGGCCGCGGGCCACCATGGTGTTGCACATGTCCAGCAGCATGGCGCCGAACTCCCCCGCCGGGGACGGCAGGGCGGCGAGCCGTTCCGCCGTCGGACGGTCGACGACGGCCTTGCGGGTCACGTCCAGCGGCACCAGCCGGATCCGCCGGCCACGCTCGAGCACCAGGGCGGCGGCCTCCGGGTCGGCGTAGAAGTTGAACTCGGCACTCAGCGTGACGTTGCCCTGCACGAACACGGCGCCGCCCATCACCACCAGCCGGCCGAGCGCGGCGATCGTGTCCGGGAACCGTTCGAACAAATGCGCGACGTCGGTCAGCGGGCCGAGCGCGAGGAGTGTCACCTCTCCGGGGCGGGCCAGGATGAGTTCGGCCATGTGCGCGACGGCGTCGCTTTCGATGGGACGCACGGAAACCGGCAGCTTCACACCGCCCAGTCCCCCGGCTCCGTGGACGGGCTCGTCCGGGACGCGTTCGCCGCCCGCCAGGGGCCCGGCAGCCCCGGCGTGCACCGGGAAGTCTGCCGGGACGCCCAGCAGGTCGAGCAGCGCGGCGGCGTTCGCCGTCGCCTGCTCCAGGGAGACGTTCCCCGCCGTCGCTGCGACCGCCAGCACCTCCAGCTCCGGGGAGCCGAACGTGAGCGCAAGCGCCACGGCGTCGTCGATGCCGGGGTCGCAGCTGATGATGACGGGAAGGGTCACTTGGAGGTGACTTCCCGGGCGTAGCGCTCAACCCAGACCGAGCGGTTCTGCACGACGGGTTCCAGGTCCAGGGTGGTGAAGCCGGCGGCAACCGGGTCCTTGGCGGCCGGGCCGGAAACCTTGGTGAGGATAGCCGGGACCTTCGCGGCGGGGTTCACCGGCTTGTCGCCCAGGGCCTCGGCGGAAGCGGTCTGGGCTTCGGCGGAGAGCAGGTAGTCGATGAACTTCTCGGCGGCGGCCTGGTGCTCAGTTCCCTTGACGATCATGGCGCGGTTGGTGGTCATGTACTTGCCGGTGGCCGTGGGGGTCCAGGCGACCGGAGCGCCGGAAGCAACCAGGTTGCGGGCGAAGCCGTCCAGGGCGGGCGCGGCCACGATCTCCTTCTGCTGGATCAGGTTGGTCACCTCGGTGGAGGCGGTGTAGAACTTCAGCACCGACGGCGCCAGGGCGCCCATCTTCTCCAGGCCCTTGTCGACGTCGAGCGGGCCCGAACCGTAGGTGGCAGCGAAACCGGACAGGGTCAGCTGGCCGGAGGTGGCGGCGAGGTCCGGGAGGGCGATCTTGTTGGCGTTGGTGGGCTCGGACAGGGTGTCCCACTTGGCGGCCTTGGCGGCGTCCATGACGTCCGTGCGGTACATCATGCCGTTGAGCTGGAAGGTGTAGGCCGGGCCGTTGAGCTTGTCATCCACGGCGAACGGGGCAACCTTGGCCATATTCGGGATCTTGGCCGGATCGGCCTTCGCAAAGAGGTCCTTCGCCTGGCCCGCGGCGGCGTAGTAGTCCGAGATCAGCATGACATCGATGCCGGAGTTCTTGTTGAGCTCCAGCTTGGACAGGCGGTCGGCGTTGGAGCCGGTTTCGATCTCCACCTGGATGCCGGTGGCGGCGGTGAAGGGATCGACCACCGACTTCTTGAAGTCATCGACGCCGAAGGCGAAGGTGCTCAGCACCAGGGTCTTGTCGTCGCCGCCCTGGGCTTCGCCGCCACCGCAGGCGGTGAGGGCGAGTGCGGAGGTGAGGAGCGCGGCGCCGGTGGCCCAGCGCGTGGATCGCTTGGTGTTCATGATTGCCTTTTCGGGTTGGGTGAATGCGTTAGTTTGCGAGCGGAACGAGGTCTGCCGGCCGGATGGCCGCGGTGATTTCGCTGCCGGGTTCAAGCCGGATGCCGGACGCCAGGCCGGAGTCCGCGCGGACGGCGGCGAGGAGGTCGACGGCGGTGCCGGAGGCGTCCGTGGCGGTGGCCCGGACCATCACATCCACGCCCCGGTAGGCGATCTGGGTGATGACCGCCGGGAGGTTGTGGGCCCCGCTGTTGAGGGTGGCGCCGCGTTCCAGGAGTTGAAGATTCTCGGGACGGACCGTGGCCTGCGGGTGTTCGGAGGTGGCGAAGAAGTTTTCGTAACCCATGAACTCGGCCACGAAACGGTTGGCGGGGCGTTCGAAGACGTCCTGTGGGGTGCCCTGCTGCATGATGTGTCCGCTGCGCATCAGCACCATGACGTCGCTCATTTCCAGGGCCTCTTCCTGGTCGTGGGTGACCAGGACAACCGTCAGGCCGGTCTCCTGCTGGATGCGTCGGATTTCGGCGCGCATCTGGAGGCGCAGCCGCGCGTCGAGGTTGGACAGCGGCTCGTCCAGCAGCAGGATGTCCGGGCGGATGGCGATGGCGCGGGCCAGGGCGACGCGCTGCTGCTGGCCGCCGGAGAGCGCCTTCGGACGGCGGTCCGCCAGATGCCCCAGGCCAACCATGTCCAAGGCTTCGGCTACGCGCTTGCGGCGTTCCGGGGCGGGAACCTTCCGCAACTTCAGGCCGTAGCCCACGTTGTCCGCCACGGTCATGTGCGGGAACAAGGCGTAACTCTGGAACACCATGCCGAGGTTCCGCTTCTCCGGGGGAAGCCGGGTGGCGTCCTTGCCGTTGATGAGGATGGAGCCCGACGTCGGCTGGGCGTACCCGGCGAGCATCCGCAGCGTGGTGGTCTTGCCGCAGCCGCTGGGGCCGAGCAGGGTGGTGAGCTTGCTGCTTTCGATGTCGAGGTTGATGCCGTCGACGGCGGTGAAGTCGCCGAAGACCTGGCTGACGTCGCGCAACTGCGCTGCAATGGTCATTTGTTGATGCCTCCGAAGATTGTGGCGAAGCCGACGGCGCGCTCAGCGATGAATGCGAAGACGATGGTGGCAGCCAGGATCAGCGTGGACATGGCGGCGATCATCGGGTCGTAGGATTTCTGGACGTAGTCGAGCATCGAAACGGGCAGCGTGCTGAAGTTGCGGCCCTGCAGCAGCAGGGACAGCGGCACGTTGTTGAACGAGGTCACGAAGCTCAGGAGCGCTGCCGAGACGATGCCCGGGCGCAGCAGGGGAAGGGTGACCGAGGTGAAGACCTTGAACGGGCCTGCTCCGAGACCACGGGCCGCTTCTTCGACGAAGGGATCGGCCAGGGACAGCGCTGCCCCGGTGACGCGCACGGCGTAGGGAATCAGCAGGGCGGTGTGGCCCACCAGCAGCGCGGTGAAGGTGGAGGTGCCCAGGCCGGCGATCAGCTGCTGGTAGAGGGCCAGGCCCACCACCAGTTCCGGGACGATAAGCGGCGAAAGGAACAGCCCCTGCACCCAGCCCTTGCCCGCGAAGTTGCTCCGCTGCAGGGCCAGGGCCGCCGGCACGCCGATCACCAGGGCCAGCAGGGTGGCCAGCACCGCCAGTTGCGCGCTGGATGCGAGCGCGGACATGAACGGCTTGTAGGAGACCGCGGCACCGAACCACTTCAGCGAGAAGTTCTCGGGCGGAAACTGCAGGCTGTCGCCGCCGGAAAAGGCTGCCGCAACCACGAACAGGATGGGGACGATCATCACCACATAGCCGATGACGGCGAGCGTGCCGAGCACGGGGCGTCCGCCGGTTTTCTGCATGGTCGGCTTCGGGATGGCCAGGCGGATGCTCACGAGGTCTTCCCCTTCCGGGAACCGAGGGCGGTGGACACTCCCGAGACCGCGAACACCAGCACGGTCATGATGAGCGCGACGGCGGACGCGGCCGCCCAGTCGATGCTCACCGTGGAGTAGTTGAACAGCTGGGTGGCGAGCATGCGCTGGTTGCTGCCGCCCAGGAGGTACGGCGTGGTGTAGGCCGTGGTGGCGCCGGCGAACACCAGCGTGGCGGCCACGATCACGCCCGGAATGGAGAGCGGCAGGGTGACCGTCCACAGCACCCGGGTGCGTGAGGCACCCAGGCCGCGGGCGGCGTCGTCGAGCCCTGCATCAACCTGGGCCACAGCGGAATAGCAGGACACGATCGCCAGCGGCAGGAACAGCTGGAGCAGGCCCAGCACAATCGCCGTCTCCGTGTAGAGGAGCTGCGGGGCCGGCAGGCCGATGGCGGAGATGACCTGGCCGATCACGCCGTTCTGGCCGAGCAGCACGAGCCAGCCGTAGGTGCGCACCACGTTGCTGAGCAGCAGCGGGAAGATGGCGAGCGCCAGCAGCAGCCCGGACCAGCGCGAAGTGGAGCGGGCCAGCAGGAGGGCGATCGGGAAGCCGATCACCAGGCACAGCGCCGTGACCAGCAAGCCCAGGCCCAGGGTGCGTCCGATGATCGTGAGGTCGTACGGATCCTGGAGCATCCTGCCCAGCCGAGCGAAGACCTCGGCGGGGCCGATGCCGGGCGGAGCCAGCAAGAGCATCACGGCCGGCAGGCAAAAGCCGAGCACGATGAAGAGCAGCCCCGGCCCAAGGAGCAGGAGCGAAGATTTCTTTGACAGCACCCGGAGGTTCTCCGTTTCGAGAGGCGATGCGGCAATTTATGAACGCGGTTGTACAACCGGTTTCATCCCCTAAAGTAGGGTACACATGAAGAAGTCCAAAGCGGAAGGTATGACCGAATGGTGACGCTGGCAGATGTAGCCGCGCTGGCGGGTGTCTCCAAGGCCACGGCCTCCCGCGCAATGAACCAGCCCCAGTTGCTGGCCCCCGAGACCCGGGAACGGGTTGTCGCGGCCGCCACCGAGCTGGGCTTTTCCGCAAACCGCGCCGCCCGCGCCTTGGCGAAGGGGTCCACCGGGCTCGTGGCCTTGGTGGTGCCGACCCTGGAGAACAGCTTCTTCACCCCGATCATCCAAGGCGCACAGCGCGCCGCGGAGTTGGGCGACCTGCACGCCACGGTGAACGTGCTCGGCGCCGAAAGCGACGCCGAACAGGAACGCCTGCTGCGCCTTGCCGAACAGGTGGACGGATTCGTCCTCGCGTCCCCGCGCGCACCGTCCGATTTCCTGGCCACCTTGTCCGGACGGAAACCCGTGGTCACCGTGGACCGGCAGGTGGAAGGCATCCCCTCCGTCATCGCGGACACCCCCACCACCCTGCTCGAGCTCGTGTCCCGGCTGGTCGCCGAAGGCCACCGCAGGATCGCCTACGTGAGCGGACCGGCCGGGTCATGGATGGACCAGCGCCGCCTGGCCGCCGTCCGGACCGCCGCCGGCGAGGACTGCCACGTGGACGTCATCGGCCCGCTCCCGCCGCTCTTCACTTCCGGCGTGGAAGTGGCCCGGCAGCTTTCAGGCTCCGGCGCCACCGCCGTCGTCGTCTATGCGAGCGCCATCTCGCTGGGACTGATCTTCGAACTGCAGCGCCAGGGCGTGCCCGTCCCGGGCGGGCTCACCATCGCCAGCGCGGACGACCTCGCAATCGGCCCGCTCTCCGAGCTCGACATCACCGCCCTGCAGGTGGACGGCGACCTCCTCGGCGAAACCGCCATGGAAACCCTGCTGGACATGCTCCGCGGCGGCACACCCAGCCCGCTGCACCGGCGGGTGGAAGTCCCGCTGCGCTGGACCAGCTCAAGCCAAAGCACTGCGCCCAACGGCAGGAAGCCGAGCGGACGACGGCGGGCGGCAGGGCCGGCGTCGTAGCTTCCGGGCGGTCGGGGCCGCTGGAATCGATGGTTCCCTTCGAAAACGATGATGCGCACCATCGACTGCGAAGGGAACCATCGATTTGGAGGCCTCAGCGAAGGTGGTCGATGTCGTTCAAGCTCACGAGCTGACGGTCATGGAAGAAGTCATCCTCCCGCAGGTGGGTAACGCCGCCCGGGGAAACCTTGAACTTTACGTAGCCGGCGCTTTCAAGCGGGAGTCCGATCCAGGCTGCAATGAGGTAGTTCACCGTACCCCCATGGCTGACCACGATCGCCTCCGAATAGCCGCGGTCAATGATCCGGTCGAGGGCCGCGTACGCCCGCCCGCCAAATTCCAAACGGGATTCCGATCCCTCCACACCATCGCGATGCCGCATCCGGTCGCCGTTTTGGGGTGGAGGTTTGAAAGGAGTTGAACCGGGCCGGGTACCTTCGGCCTCCCCATAGCATTGCTCCCGGAGATCCCCGTCGAACACGACGTCCACGCCCAGGGTTCGGGCAATCGGTTCGGCCGTTTGCTTCGCACGCCGAAGATCGGACGAGACCAGCAGGCAGCTGGACCCGGAAACCCGTTTGCCCAGTTCCGCGGCAAGTCGTCGGGCATCATCCATGCCACGAGCGGTCAATGAAGAGTCATACCAGCCACCTACAAGATTCTCGACATGGTGTGTCGCCTCCGGGTGGGTGACAAGGTACAGGTTTCGCAGCACCGCTTCAGCCCTCCGGAACCGCCGCAGCCACTGCCCGCGGCGCACCGACCGAACCACGCTTGATGAGGCTGGCAGCCAGCTCAGGCGCGGGGGCGGGCTTGCGCCCTTCGATCTGCCGGATCAGGGCGTTGGCCGCGGCGGCACCCATGTCGTACACGGGTTGTGCGATGACGGTCAGGGGCGGCGTGGTCAACCTGGTCCAGGCGAAGTCGTCGTACATCAGGAACGAGACGTCATCCGGAATGGACAGCCCGAGTTCCTGGATTGCCTCGATCACGCTGAGTGCGATGAGGCTGTCGGACGCGACGACGGCGGTGGCCGGGTCCGGCATGAGGAGAACCTCGCGCGTGATGTTCCGGATGGAGGCGGCGTCTCCGGCGTTCAGCCTCACCAGCTCGCCGGAAAGCTCCAGGCCTTCTTCGCGCAGCGCCCTGCCCATGCCTTCCAGGCGCTCGGTGATCTGGGAGGAGTCCAGCACCATGCCGTCAACGTACGGCCCATCGGTTTTGATGGTGGAGATGAACGCGATCCTGCGGTGGCCGGCGCCCAGGAGATACCTGGTGGATTCGTAAGCCATGTCCGTCATGTCCACGGCCAAGGCCTGCGCGTCCAGGCCTTCCGCCGCGCGGTCCAGGAGCACCAGCGGACGCCGGGCCTCCTGGATCCGCTGGAGGTGCCCGGTGTTGAGGGACGACGCCGGGGCCACGATGAAGCCGTCCACGCGCTTGTCCAGGAGGACCTGCACGGCATCGACCTCGGCAGCCAGGTCTTCGTCCGTGTTGATGAGGATGACGTTGAATCCCGCCTTCTTGGCGATGTCCGTGATGCCGCGGGTGGCGAGGCCGAAGTGCGGGTTTTCGATATCGCCCACCACCACGCCGATGGTGTGCGACTTGCCCGTGTTCATGCTGCGCGCCAGCTCGTTGGGTCGGTAGGAAAGTTCCTCCGCCGCGGCGAGGACGCGCTCCCGGACGTCGTCGCTCACCGCACCGTAATTGCCCAGGGCACGTGCAGCCTGGGCCTTGGAAACCTGCGCTGCTTTCGCGACGTCGGCGACTGTGACGTCCCGCCGCCGCGGACTGTTGCTGCTCATATTGGCCTTCCGGAAGGGCCTTGACGGCCACTGTGGCTTAGGTTACATTTCTAATCAACCCCGCTGTGAGTCCGGTCTCAATCCTAGCGGGTGAGACCGGACTCAACAAGGAATCTCCACCCCAAAGGCTTCCAACGCCTCCGTTCCCATGATTGGAAAACGCTGTGATCAAACGACTGAAGTTCCGCCCGGGAGTGATCGTTGTGGCAGCCGCCGCAGCCCTCCTGGCCCTCACCGGCTGCGGCGGCTCCACCCCCGCCGCAAGCTCGACGGCGGACAACCCCTACGGACTCATCCAGCCCGGAACCATCCGGGTCGCCAGCCTCGGCGACTCCAAGCCCTACACCTTCGCCGACGCGTCCGGTAACTTCACGGGCTTCGACGTCGAACTCTTCAAGGACGTGGCCAAGCGCGCCGGCGTGGACAACGTGGTCTTCACCGGCCAGGACTTCTCCGGCCTGCTCGCAGCCGTGGCCAACGGCCAGTTCGATGTGGGCGTGGCCGCCATCGGCATCACGGACAAGCGCAAGGAAACCGTGGACTTCTCCAACGGCTACCTGGCGGGCTACCTCACCGTGATCACCACCAAGGACTCCGGCATCAAGGACGCCAACGGCCTTTCCGGCAAGCGGCTCGGCGTCGTCCAGGGCACCCTGCAGGAGGCCTACGCGGTGAAGAACTTCACCTCCACCAACCTTGTCCGCTTCCCGGACAACAACACCGCCATCGCCGCCGTGAACAACGGCTCCGTGGACGCCCACTTCCTGGACTACGAGGCCGCCAAGTCCTACGTCCAGCAGCACGGCCTGGTCAGCGCCGCGGACATCCCGTCCTTCGACGCACCCGCGGGCTTCGCGATCGCCAAGGGCAAGACCGCCCTCAAGGCCGCACTGGACAAGGGCCTGGCCGAAGCCATGGAGGACGGCACCTGGAAGAAGCTGTACCAGAAGTGGTTCCCCGGGTCCCCGATGCCCGCACAGTACCTGCCCAAGGCTGAGCAGACAGCCACCCCCGCGCCGAGCAAGTAGGCGCTGCCGAATGCCCGGGCGGGCCGGCAACCACGGCCCGCCCGGTCACCCCAAGCTAACGACGTCTGAGAGCAACCATGGACTGGCTCAATACCCTCACCCGAACCTTCTTCGACTTCGGCGCAATGGCCGAGGTCCTCCCCCAGCTCCTCGGAGTGGGGCTCCTCAACACCTTGATCATCTCGATCGCCGCCACCGCCATCGGCCTCGTTCTCGGCATGGTGGTGGCCGTCATGGGCATCTCGCAGTCCCGGTGGCTGCGCATCCCGGCCCGCATCTACACGGACCTTTTCCGCGGCCTGCCCGCTATCCTCACCATCCTCCTGATCGGCCAGGGCTTCGCCCGTTTCAGCCAGTCGATTTTCGGGCCGTCCCCGTACCCGCTGGGAATCATCGCCCTCAGCTTGATCTCCAGCGCCTACATCGGCGAGATCTTCCGCGCCGGCATCCAGAGCGTGGACAAGGGCCAGGGCGAAGCCTGCCGCGCACTCGGCATGGGCTATGCCAAGTCCATGGCACTGGTGGTTGTCCCGCAAGGCATCCGCCGGGTGCTGCCCGCGCTTGTGAACCAGTTCATCGCGATCGTGAAGGACTCCTCGCTGGTGTACTTCCTCGGCCTGCTGGTCAGCGAGCGCGAGCTCTTCCGCGTGGGCCAGGATGCCGCGGTCCTCTCGGGCAACCTTTCCCCGCTGGTCCTCGCCGGCATCTTCTACCTGGTGATCACCGTCCCCCTCACCCACCTCGTCAACTACTTCGACAATAAGTTCCGCACCGGCCGCCGTCGTCCGTCCGCTCCCACCAGCGGACTGAAGGAAGTCAAGGAACTCGACGCGGCCTCGCCGCTCATCTCCGGGAGCAACACATGAGCCTCGCAAGCAGCACCAACAACAGCCCCGGCACCAGCAGCCCGGTAGTCGAGACCTTCCACGGCTCCTCCCTGGAGCTGAAGAACCTCACCATGGCGTACGGAGACATCGAGGTGCTCCGCAATGTCAGCCTCACCGTGGCTCCCGGCACCACCACCTGCATCATCGGGCCCTCGGGCTCCGGCAAGTCCACGCTGCTGCGCGGCATCAACCGCCTCCACGAACCCAAGAGCGGGGACGTACTGCTCGCCGGTGAAAGCGCACTGCAGGTGAAGCCGGACATCCTGCGCCGCCGCATCGGCATGGTGTTCCAGCACTTCAACCTCTTCCCGGACCACACCGCACTGGAAAACGTGGCCTTGGCACTCTGGAGCGTCAAGGGCATGTCCAAGGCCGAAGCCCGGGAACGCGCCCAGCGCCGCCTGGCCGAAGTGGGTCTCGCCGAACGCGCGGACCACCGGCCCCGCGACCTCTCCGGCGGCCAGCAGCAGCGCGTCGCGATCGCCCGCGCGCTGGCCATGGAACCCGAAGTCATGCTCTTCGACGAAGCCACCAGCGCCCTGGACCCGGAGCTCGTCAAGGGCGTCCTGAACCTCATGGCGGGCCTCGGCAAGCGCGGCATGACCATGGTGGTGGTCACCCACGAGATGGGCTTCGCCCGCAAGGTGGCGGACCAGGTGGTCTTCATGGATGAAGGCGAAGTGGTCGAGGCCGGCACCCCCGCGGACCTTTTCGACAACCCCAGGAGCGAGCGCCTGCAGCGCTTCCTCTCGGAGGTTTTGTGATGACCGGTCTTGCGATGGCGACGTCGTCCGCGCCCCTCCGGACCGCCGTCGTCGGCTTCGGGGTATCCGGCAAGGTCTTCCACGCCCCGCTGATCGCGGCGGACCCGGACTTCTCGCTGGACGCGATCGTCACGGCGGATCCGGAGCGGGCTGCGGAAGCCGCGCGCCTGTACCCTGCCGCGAAGATCTTCCCGACGGCGGACGCCCTGTTCGGCGCGGCAGGTGACCTTGACCTCGTGGTGCTGGGCACGCCGCCGTCGGGCCATTTTGACCTCGCCTCCGCGGCGATCGCCCGCGGTCTGCATGTGGTGGTGGACAAGCCGTTCGTACCGGCTTCCGCCGAAGGCGAGGAGCTCCTGCGCCTGGCTGCCGACGCCGGCGTGCAGCTCACCGTGTTCCAGAACCGGCGGTGGGACGCCGACTTCCTCACCCTCCGCAAGCTGATCGCGGACGGCGCGCTCGGTGACATCCGCACCTTTGAGTCGCGCTTCGAATGGTGGCGCCCGGAAGGCTTCGGCAACTGGCGCGACGCCGCCACCCCTGCCGAAGGCGGCGGCCTGCTGCATGACCTCGGCGCGCACCTGATCGACCAGGCCATCCAGTTGTTCGGCCCGGTCGCCGAAAGCTACGGCGAAACGGCCAATCACGGACCCAATCCGGACGGCGGCGAAAGCGAGGCCTTCGTGTCGCTCCTGCACGAGTCCGGCGTCCGCTCCCGGCTCTGGATGAACGGCGTCGCCGCCCGGACGGGGCCGCGCTTCCACGTGCTCGGATCCGCCGCGGGTTACACCAAGTGGGGCCTGGACATCCAGGAGCCGCAACTCGCTGACGGAATCCTGCCGACAGACCCGGCCTACGGCGTCGAAACGGAAGAGGCGTGGGGCGTCCTCGGCGCCGGCGGCCGCGACACCGCGGTTCCGGCCGAGCACGGCGCCTACCCCGCCTTCTATGCGGGCCTTGCCCGGGCGATCCGCGGAACCGGCCCACTCCCCGTCGACCCGCGCGAATCCCTCGAGGTCCTGCGGATCATCGAAGGCCTCCACGCGTCTTCCCGGCAGCCATCAGGCTCGGCCTCCGGCGCGTAGCGCCCACCATTCCACTGACGAAGATTTGACGAAGAAAGGGAGAACCATGTCCTCCACCTCCCCCAGGAAGCACGTCGCGGTGATCGGCGGCGGCATCCTTGGCACCTCCACCGCCGCGCACCTCGCCAAAGGCGGCGCGCAAGTGACGCTCGTGACCGCCGGCAGCCTCGCCGACGGCGCCTCCGGCCGTTCGATCGCCTGGCTGAACTCCTCCGGCGCCCGGTCCGCCGACTACCACTACCTGCGCATGCTCGCGATCGACCGCTACCGCACCTGGAGCAACCGCCACCCCGAAAGCCGCAGCTACATCCGCTTCGACGGAGCCATGAAGTGGGCCGGCCCCGGCGAAAGCTTCCGCGAAACCTACGCGTTCGAGCGCGCCGGCGGGTATGACTCCGCCTGGGTGGAACGCGCCGACGTCGCCCGGGTGGCTCCTGACGTGAACCCCGACGCCGTTGCGGAGGAAGGTGCCATCTACAACGCGGGCGAGGGCTGGGTGAACATGCCCGACTTCGTGCCGGTGCTCGCCGCCGAAGCGGAAGCCCACGGTGCCCGGGTGATCCAGGACGCCGGGGAGGTGCGGGTCGATGTACAGGCAGGCACCGCCGTCGGCGTCATCCTTGGCGACGGAACACGCCTCGCCGCCGACGAGGTTGTACTCGCCACCGGCGGCCACGTTCCGGCGCAGCTCGCGGCGCTCGGCGTCACGGTCCCCGATGCCACGCCCGCAGCCTTCGTACTGTTCACCGACCCCGTGGACCTTGACGTACGGACCGTACTGAACACTCCGCGCGTCGCTGTCCGGCCCTTGCCGGACGGCCGGCTGGTGCTCGACGCCGACTGGGCCGAACAGACCGTGGTCACCGAGGCCGACGGCTCGTTCACCGTGCCGCAGGAATCGGTGGAAGGCCTGCTCAGCGAGGCCTCGAAGGTCCTCGCCGGGAACCCGGTGCTGACCGCGCAGCGGGTGGGCGCCGGGCTGAAGCCGATTCCGGGCGACGGCGAACCGGTGGTCGGTCCCGTCCCCGCGATCTCCGGGCTCCACATGCTGTTCACCCACTCGGGCGCCACCCTGGGCCTGATCCTCGGCGAGCTGCTGGCCGAGGAGATCATCAGCGGAACGCCGTCTCCCGTGCTGAAGTCCTTCCGCCTGGACCGCTTCGACGCCGGTGCCGAGGACGCGGTCAGCGCGGGCACGGGGGCCTGGGCTCCGGTCCTGTAGCTTCCGGGCGGCACGGACCACTGGAATCGATGGTTCCCTCCGCAAACGATGATGCGCACCATCGATTGCGAAGGGAACCATCGATTCAGGGCCGGAGGGGCGCGCGGAGATGCTCGGTAAACTTTCCGGATGCGCAGCTTCGCGCAGCACCAAGACTTCCAACAGGGGCGGCCAACGATGACGACGATGGTGAAAGTGGCCGAACTGGCGGGCGTCTCGATTTCCACGGTGTCGCATGTGCTCAACGGAACCCGCCCGGTCAACGAGGACACGCGGCAGCGCGTGCTGGATGCCATCAAGGAAACCGGCTACCGGCAGGACGCGCTGGCCCGGTCCCTGCGGCGTTCGAAGACGGACAGCATCGGGCTCATCGTCTCGGACAGCGGTGAGCCCGCGTTCGCGGAAATGGTCCGCGGTGTTGAACAGGCCGCGGCCGAGCAAGGCTGGACCTTGCTCCTGGCCAACTCCACCGAGGACCCGGAACGCGAGGCGCGGGCGGTCCAGGCACTGCTGGAACGCCGCGTGGATGGGCTCATCCTGGCCCGGGTAGCAGGCTCGGACCCTGGACTGCTGACGGACTTCGGCGGCAAGGGCACGCCCTTGGTCCTCCTGGACCGGCTCGCGGAGTTGCCTTTCGACCAGGTGGGCGTCGAGAACGAAGGCCCCATCACAGAAATCGTGCACCACCTGGTGGAACGCGGCCACGAACGGATCATGCTCGTTGCCGGTGACACCCGCGTGGCCACCCTCGGCGAGCGCCGCGACGCGTTCCTACGCACCGCCCCGGCGGCCGGCCTGGTCCCCGAGCACCAGGTGGTGGTCGCCGCGGAGGACACCGCAACGCTCGTTGCCGGGATCCGTGAAGCGCTCGACGGCGGCAAGCAGGCGGAGCGCCCCACCGCCCTGATCGCGTGCAGCACGGTAATCGCGGCAGCTACCCTGCGGACCGTCAAGGAGCTGGGGCTGCGGATCCCTGAAGACCTTGCCGTGGCTGTCTTCGACGGCTTTGAGCATCCGGACCTTTTCGAGCCGAGCCTCACCACCATCCGCCAGCCCGCGTTCGGGATCGGCGTCAAAGCCGGCGAGCTGCTCGCCCGCAGGATCGCGGACAAAGGTGCCGAACCCGCCGTCGTACGCATGGAACCCTCGGTGGAGTACCGCTCCTCAACGGAACACCGGATCCGCTAAGCCGCCGCGGCCCCTAAGCCGCCGGGGCCGCTAACCTGCCGGGGCGGCCACGGAATCCCGGGCCACAAGCGGGCAGTCCACCACGGTGGGCTGCCCGGCGGACTCCGCCAACTCGATCTTGCCTTCGATCGCGTCAATCAGGTGCTGGGTGGCCCAGGCACCCATCTCGTAGTGCGGCAGCGCCACGGTGGTCAGGGCCGGGTACAGGTTCTCGGCGATGAGTTCCTGGTTGTCGAAGCCCACCACGGACAGATCCTGCGGGATCCTGATGCCGAGCTGGTTGGCGGCGCGGTACAGGCCCATGGCCATGCGGTCGTTGTAGCAGAACACGCCGGTGGGCCGGTGCGGGCCGGCCAGCAGGCGCATGGCCGCCGTGTAGCCGCCGGGCACTTCGGAGTGTTCGGACTGGACCAGTTCGGGGTGGAACGTCAGCCCGGCGTCGGTGAGGGTTTCCTCGAAGGCGCGCAGCCGCGCGTGGGTGGCGGGGACGTCGTCGGTGTTGTTGATCATGCCGATCCTGGTGTGCCCGGCGTCGATCAGTACCTGCACGGCGGTGCGGGCGCCGCCTTCCTCGTCCGGGACCACCGAGGCAATCGAGCCTCCGATGTCCTCCGAGTCCACCAGCACCGCGGGAATCCCGCTGAGGTTCCGGGGGATGGTGAAGCGGCGGTGGTACATGGTGGCGTAGAGGATGCCGTCCACCTGGCGTTCCAGGAGGGCGGCGACGTCGTTCTCCCGCGACTCCGGCGAACCGGTGCTGGTGGAGTTGATGATCATGATGTTGTAGCCGCGTGCCTTGGCCGTCACCTCTGAGCCGAGGATGAGCCGGCCGGCGTGCGGGGTGGTGGCGATTTCTTCGCTGATGAAGCCGATCATGCCGGAGCGCTGGGTCCGCAGGGCGCGGGCCAGGCGGTTGGGTCCGTAGCCCAGCCGGGCCGCCGTCTCCCGCACCTTGTCCCGGGTTTCGGCGCTGATGCGGGCGTAGGAGACATCGTTGAGGACGTGGGAGACAGTGGTGACGGACACTCCGGCTGCGGCGGCAACGTCCCTGATGCCCACTGTCTTGTTGTTCAACATCTCTCCCACGTCGTCATGGCTGCTGTCCGGCCGGGGCGCGGGCCCCGGCCGTGACTAGCAGTTTATGCCGCGATGGGAGCGTGCGGCCTAGGCGCCGATGCCGGGCGTGTACCGCAGGGCGTTGACCGTCCTGTCCGCGATGACCTGGGCCTCGGTCCCGGAATCCAGGACCGTGTTCCGGGCGGACGCGGGATCCACCAGGACCGCCGTGACCGCCAGCCCGTCCGACGCCGCCGTGGTCAGCAGCGCGTCCACCTGGGCGGAGAAGCAGGAATCGCTCGAGGCGGCGCGGACATCCAAAGCCACCACGTGGTTGTTGGAGACGAAGTTCCCGCTCCCTTCGAGCAGCCGGATGATCACCGGCGTCGCGCCCGCCGGGCGGATGCTTTCCGCATCGACCACCTCCGAGAAATGGTTCCCGACGACGGTGTTGTGGTTGCCGCTGATCCGGAGCAGTCCGCTGGGGTCGTCCACGCCGTTGTCGACTCCCAGGAACGGTGTCCACGGTTCGTGGTCGCGCAGGAAGTGGTTGGTGGCCACGAGGTTCTCGGAGCTGTTGTCCGCCAGGACCACCATGCCCGGGTAGAAGGAGTGCAGGCGGTTGTTGGTGACGCTGGAGCGAGTGACGCCGCTGAGGTGCACGCTGCTGGCACCGCGGGGGAACACGTTGTTGGCGGTGATGAGCAGTCCGCCGTGGTTTTCGGCGTAGATGGAGTGGCCCTTGAAGCCTGCCCCGATCAGGTTGTCGGTGACCTTGGAGGCCTGCCCCCAGCCGCGCAGTTCGATGCAGCTGCCGCATTCGGCGATGAAGTTGTCGTGGATGGACAGCGCGTCCGCGTGGTAGATGGTCAGGGCGTTCTCGAGGTAGATGAAGCCCATGCCGGTCACGCGGAAGGAGTCGTTGGCGTTCGCCACGTAGATGCCGGTCTTGCCGTTGACGTAGCTGTTCTCCGCGGGCAGTCCCGAGCCGTCATCGGTGAAATGCAGGCCGTCGATGCAGAAATTGGCGAATTCCACGGAGCTGATCCGCGGGCTGCCCATCCGTTCCACGTAGAACGCGGCACCGGCCGCCTCCGCTGAGCCGCCCGGCAGGTCCACGAGGATGCGGCTCCCGCCAGGCCACAACTCATGAAGCCCGGGCCATTCATCCTGCGGGACATTGAAGCGGATGCTCGACGAGGTGAAGCCGTGCCCCGAACCCTGGATCCGGAGGAAACTGACGTCGATCACCACCTGGGTGCGCAGGCGGTAGTCCTCCGGCGGCAGGTAGATCACGGCACCCGGCTTGCCGCCGTCGTTCACGTCCGCCTCGCCCTGGCGCTTCTTGATGTCGGCGATGATGCTGTTGATGACCTCGCCGACATCCTCGGAGGGGTTGCCGATGGGCCAGTCGGTGACGTCGTAGTAATTGCTGCTGGACATGGTTCTTCCTTTGTGTGCCGTTCAGGCGAGGGTTGAGACGGTGAGTTTCCGGATGGTTGCCGTGCCGCCCTCCACGGACAGCAGGAACTCCTGGCTGCCGCCGGAAGGGAAGACAAGATCGCTGATGACCACCGCGCCGCCTTGGGCGAAAACCTCCACCGAGCACTGGTCGACGACGATCTGCAGCTTAAGCACGCCGTCCTCCAGGACGAGCGGGGCTGATTCGGCCGAGGCGAACTTCGGGTTGAACGCAGTGTTTCCGGAGTGCCGGCGGTCGAGGGTGAGGAGGCCGCCAGCGGGTTCGTAACTGAGGATGGTTCCCTCGCCGCCGTCGCTGCTTCCGAGGAGCCGGAACGCGATGCGCCCGGCGTCGCCGGGGAGGATTTCCGCCTCGATGACGTGGGCGCTGCCGGGAACGGCGTCCGGCAAGCGGATGTTCGAATCCCGCAGTTCGACATCGCGGCGTTCAAAAGCGTCCCCTGAAAGCTCGCCCAGAACCGGCCGCTGGACCAGCCGCACGGAACCGCCGGCCGTCGTCAGGCCCAGTTCGCGCGCGAGCGTCATCGAGGAGCGCCACGGTGCGGTGGGCAGCTGGTTGGCGTAGTCCCAGTTGTTCATCCAGCCGACGATGATGCGCCGGCCGTCCGGGACCTCGCTGAAGGAGACGGAGGCGTAGCAGTCCCGCCCCCAGTCCAGCCAGAGGCAGTCCCGCAGGGCGGCGGCTGCTTCTTCGGGATCGGCGACGGCGGACACTCCCCCGGGTGCCGCGAGGGAACCGGCGTCCGGAACGAAACGGACGCCGTCGAACTCTCCCACGAAGTACTGTCCCCCGGAACCGCCGGCCACCGCGCCCGGGTTGACGTTCACGATCAGCACCCAGTGGATGGTGTCCGGGTCGCCGTCCACCGGCAGCGGGAAAAGGTCGGGGCATTCCCACTCGCCGGCGTCAGCGTTGGCGGGGCCGAAGTCGCTGAGGAACTCCCAGGATTTCAGGTCCTCCGAGCGGTAGAAGAGCACCTTCTGCTCCTGCGCTTCGACGGCGGCCATTACCCAGTAATCCCCCTGTTCGCCCTGGTAGCGGAACACCTTGGGGTCGCGGAAGTTCGCCGAATGCCGGGTGAGGACCGGGTTCCCTTCGTACTTGTGCCACGTCATGCCGGCGTCCGTGCTGTAGGCGAGGGACTGGGCCTGCGTGTCAGCATGCGTGCCCGCCTTGAAGAAGCTCGTGTACACGGCCACCAGGGCCGGAGCCTCCGCCGTGCCGAAGCCGGAGGTGTTGCCGTGGTCCACCACCACGCTGCCGGAGAACACATCCTCCGTCGCGTCGCAGGGAATGGCCACCAGGTGTTCGGTCCAGTGCAGCAGATCGCGGGAGGTGGCGTGGCCCCAAGACATGTTGCCCCAGACGTTCCCGTGCGGGTTGTTCTGGTAGAAGAGGTGGTACAGGCCCCCGTGGAAGACCAGGCCGTTAGGATCGTTCAGCCAGGTGTCCCGCGCCGTGTAGTGGATGGCGGGCCGGAACCCGGGAGTTCCGTCGCCGCTTGTTTCCTCCGGCGCGGTTTCCGGGCGGGTGGCATCAAGGCAGCTGGACATGTCTTGGCGTTCCTTTTCAGGAGTGGATGGCTGCCTGCAGGCGCGGAGCCGCGATGGACTCGCGGCGCACCAGGGGGCAGCCCAGGATGGTCGGGTGGAGTGCCATGAGGGAAAGGTCGGTCTTCCCCTCGACGGCGTCAATCAGGTGCTCGGTGGCCCAGGCACCCATGTCGTAGTGGGCCAGGGCCACGGTGGTGAGGCCCGGCTGGAGGTTGGCGGCGATCAGTTCCTGGTCATCGAAGCCCACCACCGAAAGATCGTCCGGAATCCGCAGTCCCAGTTCCGCGGCGGCGCGGTAGGCTCCCATCGCCATGCGGTCGTTGTAGCAGAACAACGCGGTGGGCCGGTCCGGGCCGGACAGGATCCGGCGGGCCGCGGCATAGCCGCCATGCACCTCGGAAACCTCGGCCTCCACAGGTGCCGCGCCGCCGTCGAGCCCTGCTTCGTTGAGCACGGCCCGGAAGGCCGCCAGCCGCAGCCGGGTGGCCGGGACGTCGTCGGTGTTGTTGAGGAAGCCCACCTTGGTATGGCCTGCTTCGAGGAGGGCGCCGACGGCGGCACGCGCCCCGCCCTCCTCGTCCGGGATCACCGCGGTGATGTTCCCTCCGGTCGCCACCGAGTCCACCAGTACGGACGGGACGCTGGCGAGGTTGGCCGGCAGTTCCACGGTGCGGTGGTACATGGTGGCGTACAGGATGCCGTCCACCCGGCGTTCCAGGAGGGCCTCGACGTCGGCCTGCCGGGATTCGAGGCTGGCCGAACCGGAGGTGTTGATGATCATCAGGCTGTAGCCGCGGGCTTTCGCGGCCTCATCGGCACCGAGGATGATCCGGCCCGCGTGAGGCGTGGTGGCGATGTCCTCGCTCACCAGCCCCAGCATGCCGGTCCTGCGCGTCCGGAGGGCCTGGGCCAGGCGGTTGGGGCCGTAGCCCAGTTGCTCCGCCGCGGCCCGCACCTTGTCCCGCGTTTCGGGGCTGATCCGGGCGTAGGCCACCTCGTTCAGGACGTGCGAGACGGTGGTCACGGAGACGCCGGCGGCCGCGGCCACATCCTTGATGCCGATGTTCTTGTAGCTCATGCGCCGGCTCAGCCCTTCACGGCGCCGAGCGTCATGCCGGCCACGATCTTGCGCTGCAGCAGGAGCGTGAGCAGGATGACCGGGATCGAGTAGACCGCGGCGAGCGCCGTCATGGATCCCCAGTCCAGGCCGAACTGGGTCTGGAAGTTCGCGATCACCACGGGGGTGGTCTGCGAGCGGATGGCGGTCATCAGGAGCGCGAACAGGAACTCGTTCCAGGAGGCCAGGAAGGCGAAGATGGCGGTCACCGCGATGCCGCCGGACACCACCGGGATCACCACCCGCCACAGCGCGCCGAGCCGGGAGCAGCCGTCCACCGTGGCGGCTTCCTCCAGGTCCCTGGGCACCGCTTCGAAGAAGCTGGACATGAGCCAGATGGAGAGCGGCAGGGAGATGGTGGTGTGCGCGATCGAGAGGGCGATCGGCGTATCCGCCAAGCCCACCGAGGACATCATGGTGGCCAGCGGAATGCCGATGGCCACCGGCGGCACCATGCGGGTCACCAGCGCGGCCATGATGAAAACGCGTCCGCTGGGCGTCTTGTACCGGGTGATGCCGTACGCCGCCGGGACCGCCAGCACCAAGGAGAGCACGGTGCTGATGACGGCGGTCTGGGCGCTGTTGATGAAGGAAGCCAGCACGCCGCTGCGGCCCAGGGCGTTGGCGTAGTTCTCCAGCGTCCATTCCTTGGGCAGGATGGTGGGCGGCACCGCGATGGTGTCGATCGGCGTCTTGAAGGACGTGAACAGCAGGTAGAGGAACGGGAAGCCGTAGAGGACCATCGCGGCGGCGAGCAGGATCCAGAGCAGCGTCCGGGTACTGCGCTTGCCGGCCTCCAGGCCTTCCCGGTTGACGCCCCGACGACGGCGGGCGGCTGGGGCGGGTGGAACAAAAGGTGCGGTGGTCACTGCGGCCGCCTTCCCGGCGTCGGGCCTGGTGCGTTCGGCGATGCTCATCAGTTGTCCTTTCCGGGCCGCCAGATGGTGGCCACCGCGAAGAACGCGACGCCGAGCATCGCCAGCAGGTAGATGGTGCCCATGGCGCTTGCCAGGCCGGGATCGCCGAAGCGGATCATGGTGCGGTAGATCAGCAGGCTCATGGTTTCGGAGGCGGACTGCGGCCCGCCGTTGGTCTGGATGAGGATGGTGTCGAAGGCCCGGGCCGCGTCGATGCCGCGCACCACCAGGGCCACGGCGATCACCGGCCGCAGGAGCGGCAGGATGATCCGGAACAGCAGCGTGGGGGCCGTGGCGCCGTCCAGCCGCGCCGCCTCGATCAGGTCACCGGGGATGTTCTGCAGGCCGGCAAAGAGCACCAGGCACATGAAGGAGGTGGTCAGCCAGATGTCCGGGATGGCCACCGAGAACAGCACGATGTCCGGGTCCGAGAGCCAGCCGATCTGGTTGGGGTTGGACAGGATGCCCAGCTGGTGCAGGACGGTCCCGATGAGGCCGAAGTTGTCGATCATCAGGAACTTCCACAGCAGGCCGGCCACGATCGGGGCGATCATGAGCGGGTACATGAACACGGTCCGCCAGATCTGGGAGCTGCGGCCCAGCGCGGTGAACAGCAAGGCCATGCCGAGGCCCAGGGCGAATTCGAGGGTGACCACCACGGCCGTGTAGGCCAGGGTCCGCCAGCCGGCGCCCATGAAGGCCTCGGACGCGAAGGCCCGGAGGTAGTTCTCGAAGCCGACGAAGTCGCGCGGGCCGCCGGCGATCGGCGAGATCTTGAAGAAGCTGTCCGCCACCAGGCGGAACAAGGGGTAGGCCACAAATATTGCCAGGAACAGCGCCGCTGGGGTCATCAGGAACAATGCGAAGCGGCGATCGGAGATACGCACGGTTTTCTCTTCCGCTGGTTGGAGCCACGGCCGGCACCTGTACCGGTGCCGTTCGGCGGCGGATGCCGCCAGGCGGGCCTGCCTTGGCAGGTGCCGGCCGCGGAGTCTTACTTGAGGAGGTCCTCGATCTGCTTCTTGGCGTCGGCGAGGAGGGCGGCGGTGTCACCGCCGGCCACGGCCTTCTGCAGCGTCGGCACCAGCACGGTGTCCACGATCTGCTGCCACTTGGCCGTTGCGGGGCGGGTGGCGGTGGCCTTGCCGTTGAGGGTTTCGATCAGCGGCTTGAAGCTCTCGTAGCCCGGCTTGTCCTGGTACTTCTCGAAGGCGGAGATGCGGGCGGCCAGGCCGAGGTTCGATTCGATGCCCATGCTGTTGTGGTCGTAGGCGCACTTGACGAACTTCTTGGCCGCCTCGGTGTTCTTGGTGGCCTTCGGTACGGACAGGTACCACGGGCCCGGAACGCCCGCGACGCCGGCGCTGCCGCCGATCATCGCCGCGGCGCCCACCTTGCCGGCCACCGGGGAGTCCTTGGGAATCTGGCGGTAGGCGTGCGCCCAGAAGCGGGTCATCGCCGTCTTGCCCTGGTTGAAGAGGTTCTGCGCGGCGGCCCAGTCGACCTGTGCGGCACCGGACGGCGCCGACTTGCCGAGGCTCACGTAGAAGTCCAGGGCTTCCTTGTGGGCGGCGTTGTCCACCACCACCTTGCCGTCGGCGTCCAGGACCATGGGCGAACCGGCCTGCAGCACGTGCGCCAGCCATTCGGTCTCGACGGCGCCCTTCACGTCCGTGCCGTACATGCCGTCCTTGGTGAAGAAGGCGGAGATGTCCTGGTACTGCTTCCAGGTGGTGGGTGCGGCCAGCTCGTAGCCGTACTTGGCCTTGAAATCGGCCTTGTTCTTGGCGTCCTCGAAGAGGTCCTTGCGGTAGAGGATGATCTCCGCGTTCGTCCAGGCCGGCATGCCGATGAAGTGGCCGTCCACGCTGGCTTCCTTGACCAGGGCCGGGAAGATGTCCTTCTTGGCCTCGTCGGTGAAGAGTTCATCGATGGGCTGGACGGCGTCCTTGAAGCTGGGAAGCCAGACCGAGTCCAGGGCGGCGACGTCGAAGGAGACGTTGCCGGAGGAGAACTCGCTGGAAAGGCGGTTGAACATGCCGTCGTAGGGCAGTTCGACGAAGTTCACGGTGACTCCCGCGTCCTTCTTGCACTGCTCGGCGACGCCGCTGAGTTCGGCGTGGCCGCCGGCTTCAACAAGGACGTTGACGGTGCTGCTGGCGGCGCTACCCGTGGACGACGGGCCCCCAGCGCCGCATCCGGTTGCCACAAGCGCGACGGCGGTGCAGATGCCGCCGATTGCGGCGAAGCTCTTGATGGTCTTACGAGTGGACATCGCTGTCGACTCACTTTCTCTCGAACGGAACTGGCGAGATTGATCGGGGTGAAGAATCGTTTTGCCAAAACGACTTGGCACAACCGTAGGGATGCCAAATCGATGTGTCAAGGGTCACCTCGAAAATGTTTGCGAGGCCGACGCAAAGGTTTTCGACCCTTGACGCAAAGGTTTGCGCGGCCGTAATGTCATCGCGCGGCGAAAAACCGTTTTGGCAGATTTTGGCGGAGCGGGTCCGGGCCAGCTTTGAGGCACGGATCCGTGATGCTTCGAGGCCCGGTTTCGTGGCGGGTTCCGTGGCTGGTTCGTGGCTGGTTCCGGCCGGGGTTCCGCGGCCCCGACCCTCACCCGAATCGATGGTTCCCCTCGGGCTCGATGATGCGCACCATCGATTTCGGCGGGAACCATCGATTCAGCGGCCACGGGATCCGGCAGCACCACCAAGGCCGGGCAACGTCCGAGGCGCTCCCCCGTCCGAACGGCACGCCGCACCACACCCATCCGAATACCAGGAGTTCAAAGGAGAACAGATGAAGCCCATCCCGGACGTCAGCCGCCGGAACGTGCTGCGGGCCCTCGTGGCCACGGCCGCAGCAGCGGGCACCGCCGTCGCGGTCACGGCATTCAGCAGCCCGGCGCACGCAGCCCCGCCGGAACAGCCGGCCGCCCTGGCAAGCGGCCAGGCGCCGTCGGGCACGGGACAGTCGGGCACAGGACACCGGCACCTGATCGGCGTCCTCTAGCCAGGCAGCGCCCGCACACCCAGCACCCAGAGCACCGAATTCGCCGGAACACTGCCGGGTCGCCGGAACGTTGCGGCGACCCGGCACGCTTCCGGCGACCCCGCGGCCTACCGCGACCCCAAGCCACAGCTTTCACCCCCAACGATGTGAGGAGAACACGCTTTGACCACTGTCTACGACGTCACCACCTGGTCCGTCCCGGGAAACCCCTCGGCCACGCCGTACAACGACATCGGGCTGATCATCAACAGCATCATTGCCGACATCAAGGCCCAGCAGAGCAACCAGGCGTCCAAGCCCGGCGCCGTGATCTACATTCCGCCGGGAGACTACTCCCTCAAGACCCGCGTGAACGTGGACGTCAGCTACCTGACGATCCGCGGCTCGGGCCACGGCTTCACCTCGTTGAGCATCCGCTACAACGCGGGCAACACCTCAGGCTGGCATGAGATCAACCCCGGCGGCAGCCGCGTCCGGGTGGAAAACACCGACGGCAACGGCGAAGCATTCCGGGTCTTCCGCACCGGCGATCCGCGGCTGAGCGGCGTGGTGTTCGAGAACTTCTGCCTGGACGGCGTCTCCTTCGGCAGCAACCAGAACTCCTACGTGAACGGCAAGACCGGCATCCTCTTCGACTCCGCCAACGACGCCTGCCGCGTGGAGGGCATGGGCATGGTGTACCTGGAGCACGGCGTGGTAGTCAGGGACGCCGACGCCCTCAGCGTCAGCGGAAACTTCCTGGCGGAGAACGGCACCTGCGTGAAACTGATCGGCTCCGGCCAGGCCAGCAAAGTGACGGACAACCTGATCGGCGCCGGATACGTGGGCTTCTCGATCTTCGCCGAGAACCACTGGGGGCTCCTGGTCTCGGGGAACAACGTCTTCCCCCGCGGCAAGAGCAGCGTCCATTTCAAGGGCTGCACCCGCTCATCCATCACGGCCAACCGCTTCCACGCGTTCTACCCCGGCATGGTGCATTTCGAGGGCGCCTGCACCGAGAACCTGGTGGGCGCCAACCACTTCCTCCGCCAGATGGAGCCCTTCGATCCGCTCAAGCCGTACAACAACGGCCTGGACGACCTCTTCGGGCTGGTGCATATCGAGGGCGGCAGCAACACGGTGACGGGCAACCACTTCAGCTACGACGTCCCCGCCGCCTCGGTGCGGCCCTCCGGCGCCACGCCCACGATCATCCTGGTGGCCTCCGGGAACAACAACTACATCGCGGCCAACAACACGGTGTCGGCCGTCGCCGTCAAGGCCGTGGTGCTCGATTCGGCAACCACCGGAACCAAGGTCCTGGACAGCGCTACCCAGGCCCAGTTCGAGCCGTACCAGAGCAGCTACTCCTTCCGCGCGACGCCTTAGGGGCCGCGCCGCAGGATCTGCCGGGCCGGCTGGCCCAACACCAACGACGACGGCGGACGCCGCCTTAAGGTGATGTCCGCCGTCGTCGTTCACTGCACTTCGCAAGGCAAGCACTCCTGAAAGGTCTGTCAACGATGACAAGACGCACCAAAGCATTGCTTTCGCTCGGGACGGTGGCGGCACTCACCGCCGCTTCCTTTGCCATCATCCCGAACGCTGCCCTCGCCACCGATCCCGCCCCGGCGACGCAGCAATACCGCCCTTACCTGCACTACACGCCGGAAAAGAACTGGATGAACGACCCCAACGGGCTGGTCTACCACAACGGCAAGTACCACATGTATTACCAGTACAACCCGAACGGCACCCGCTGGGGAGACATGAGCTGGGGCCATGCTTCCTCCACGGACCTCATCCACTGGCAGGAACAGCCGCTCGCCATTTCCCGCGGCTTCAACGGTTCCGGCCAGGTGATCGAGGAGATTTTCTCCGGCTCCGTGGTGGTGGACACCCAGAACAGCAGCGGATTCGGGACCCTGCAGAGCCCGCCACTGGTCGCCGTGTACACGAGCAACTACACAGGAGCGCACCCCACGCTCGCCGGCAAGCAGGCGCAATCGCTGGCTTACAGCCTGGACGATGGCCAGAGCTGGACCAAGTACGCCAACAATCCTGTCCTCAACAGGAACACCTCCGGCTTCCGGGACCCCAAGGTCTTCTGGTACGACAACCCTTCCGGGCCGGATTACTGGGTGATGGCCGCCGTCGAGGCCGATGAGCACCGCGTCCTCTTCTACAAGAGCAGCAACCTGAAGGACTGGATCTACCTGGATGACTTCGGGCCGGCGAATGCCTTCGGCGGGCAATGGGAATGCCCGGACCTGTTCCCCCTGGCCGTGGACGGCAATCCCAACAACATCAAGTGGGTCCTGGCCGTGAACATCAATCCGGGCGCGGTGGGCGGCGGCAGCGGCGGCCAGTACTTCGTGGGCGATTTCAACGGGACGACGTTTACCGCCGACAACATCGATCCGGCTGACCAGCTTCCGGCCGGGAACGTCCTCGCGGGCTTCAACGGCGGAAACTACAGCGGATGGAACGTCCGGAACGATCCGTCCAACAGCGCCGGCCCGTGGGGAAACGCTCCGGCCGCCGGGAGCCTGCCGGGGCAACAGCAGGTGATGGGCGCCGTCGGGGCCGGGTTGGTGAACAGCTTCCACGGCGGCGACAACCCGGTGGGCACCATGGAGTCGGCGCCCTTCACCGTGGACAAGGACTACCTCAACTTCCTGGTGGGCGGCGGCAGGCATCCGCAGGGGCCCGGACAGCAATCGGGCAACCAGCCGCCTCCCGGGTACCTCCTCTTCGACGGCTTCGACTACCCCGGAACGCTCAGCGACGCCGGCTGGCAGCTCAGCGGCGACTTCCAGGCGGCACGGAACCCGTCGGCGTCGGGCGGTGAATTCGCCATCGGGAAGCGGATCAACACCTTCGAAGGCGGCCCGTACCAGGACAACAACACCGGCACCATCACCTCCCCCGAGTTCTACCTGACCAACACGAACATCGGCTTCCTCCTGGGCGGCGGCGAGCGGTACGACGGGCAGCTCCAGGTGGAACTGCTGGTGGGCGGTGTGCCCGTCCGCACGGCCACAGGCCGGACTTCCGGAGACCTGAACTGGCAGAACTGGGACGTTTCCCCTTGGTACGGGCAAATCGCCCGGATCCGGATCGTGGACAACGCGACGGGCCCGTGGGGACACCTGACCCTGGACAACATGGTCCTCGGTTCCGAGCCGGCGAAAGTCCGCAGCAGCGAAACCACCGTAAACCTGGTGGTCAACGGCCAGACCGTCCGGACGGCCACGGGTGCCAACACCGAACACCTCGCCTGGACCGCCTGGGACGTCAGCGCCTACAAGGGCAGCCAGGCAAGCATCAGGATCGTGGACAACAACCGCGGCGGCTGGGGGCACATCCTGGCGGACGAGTTCGTGCTGTCCGATACCTCCCGCCTGGAGCCGCACGACTGGCTGGACTGGGGCCGCGACTACTACGCAACGGTGTCCTTCAACAATGCCCCGGGCGGGAAACGCATCATGCTGGGCTGGATGAACAACTGGGACTACGGCCAGGACACGCCCACCACCACCTGGCGCGGAACCATGGCGTTGCCGCGCGAAGTGGTCCTCACCCAGACGCCGGCCGGCCCGCGGCTGAGGCAGCAGGTGGTGTCCCAGGCGGACGCGCTGAAGAACACTGCGGCCGCGTACACGGCTCCCGCCCAGGACATCCAAGCGGGAACCACCACCCTTCCCGTCACCGGGGACACGTTGCAGATCGACGCCGAGTTCTCCCCTGGAACGGCGTCCTCCTTTGGTTTGAAGGTGCTCGGAAACGCCAGCGAATCAACCCGGATCGGCTACGCCACGGCCACGCAGCGGCTTTCCATCGACAGGAGCAACTCCGGCAACGAAACCTTCCACCCGGCCTTCAGTTCCGTGGAAGACGCCCGCGTGGAACTGGTCGACGGCCGCCTCCGGTTACGGCTGTACGTGGACCGGGCCTCCGTGGAGCTCTTCGCCCAGGACGGCCTGGCCACCATCACGGACCAGGTGTTCCCCGCGGCCGGCGCCAACAGCATCGCGCTCTTCTCGGAAGGAGGAACGGCCCGGCTCGAGAGCCTGACGGTGACGCCGCTGTACCCGGCCATGTGGGGCAGCTGAGGCTTCCGGGCAGCTGAGGCCCGACGGCGGTCCGCGCCTTTGGTGCGGACCGCTTGGGTGCGTTGCGTGCGGGCGCTGCCCTCTACTGGGGCTGGTGCGCAGTGACGAGGCTGTCGAACTCGCGGACGGTGACGCCGTCGGCGGTTTCGACGGGCAGTCCGTTCCGCGCCCAGTACTCAATCCCGCCGATCATCTCCTGCACCCGGTAGCCAAGCTCCGCGAAGGCGAGCGCGGCGAAGGTTCCGCCGTTGCAGCCCGGGCCCCAGCCGTAGACCACCACGTGGCTGCCCGCCGGAATCAGCCCGGGTGCCCGCTCCGGGATCTGCGCGGTGGGCAGATGCACCGCGCCCGGAATGTGCCCGTGGTCCCAGGATGCCCGGCGCCGGGTGTCCACCACCACCAGGCTGCCGGCCGGGGCTTCGGCCACCGCCATGACGTCGATCTCGAAGCGGAGTTTGGCCTTGAAGTAGGCCGCGGCGCTGCCGTCGTTCGCGAAGTTTTCCGGCGTCTCGCTGCCGTGTGCCGCTTCCTGCATGATGGTCCTTTCCGTGGGCTTGTTCGGCCGAGCGCCATCCTAGCCGGGTTTATACCCCCTGGGGGTACTTGTGTATTACCCCCAGGGGGTATACATTGTTCGCATGAGCACGGTAGATCCCACCACCACCCCGGCCGGCGTTGCCCCTGCTTCGGATCCGTCCGAAGATCAGCCGCACGCCCAGCACGGCTACGCCTCGAACAAGGATGCTTACCTGCGCAGGCTGAAGCGGATCGAAGGACAGGTCCGCGGCATTGCCCGCATGGTTGACGAGGACAAATACTGCATCGACATCCTCACGCAGGTTGCGGCTGTGAATAAGGCGTTGCACGCCGTCAGCCTTGGCCTGCTGGAGGAGCACATCACGCATTGCGTGGTGGGCGCCGCTTCGGAACCGGATCCCGAAGCCCGTGCGGAAGCCATCAACGCCAAGGTCAAGGAGGCCACGGATGCCATCGGGCGCCTGCTGCGGTAACACCGCCAACTCTCACCACACCATTCAACTCACCACCAAGGAGCACGTCATGGCACAGAACACCGCCACCATCCAAACCAACGTCAGCGTTTCCGGCATGACCTGCGGCCACTGTGTCTCTTCTGTGAGTGAAGAACTTGAAGCGCTCGACGGCGTGAAGTCCGTTTCGGTGGACCTGAACGCCGGCGGCATCTCAACCGTGACCATTACGTCCACCCAGGAGCTCTCCCCCGCGGAGATCGGCGAAGCCGTGGCCGAAGCCGGCTACCTGGTCGTGGCCAACGACGCGTAGGGGGAACTGTGGGGAACCAGGACTTATTTGAAAAGCAAGGTACCCGCGTCATCGAACTGGATATCGAGGGCATGACCTGCGCGTCATGCGTAGCCCGGGTTGAACGTAAACTCGGCAAGCTGGACGGCGTCGAAGCCTCCGTGAACCTGCCCCTCGAATCCGCCAGCGTCACGGTCCCGGCAGGCATCACGGACCAGCAGATCGTAGACACAGTCAACGCCACGGGCTACAAGGCCCGGCTCAAGGACCAAACCACGCAAAACGAGCACGACGGCGGCGGACACCACGAGCATCACGGCGACCACGGCGCAACGGAATATGACCACAGCGGCGGTGCCGTCGCGACAGGCGACCACACCGCCGTCGAGCACGGTGAGCACGCAGACCACATGCGTCACGGCCCCGCAGCGAAACAGCTCCGCCCGCGCCTGATCGTCGCCGCGGTCCTCACGGTCCCTGTGTTCACGATTTCGATGATCCCGGCGCTCCAGTTCGCGCACTGGGGCTGGGTGGCGGCGGTTCTGGCGTTGCCGGTGGTGAGCTGGGCGGCCTGGCCGTTCCACAGGGCCGCCGCGATCAACGCGAGGCACTTCGCCTCCACCATGGACACGCTGGTGTCGATCGGCGTGCTGGCGGCCTACCTGTACTCGGCGTGGCAGCTGTTCAGCAATCCGCTGATGACGGAGCACCCGGGCATGGAATCCATGGAAGGCATGGGCGGTGGCCTGTACTTCGAGGTGGCCGCGGTGGTCACCACGTTCCTGCTGCTCGGCCGCTACTTGGAGGCGAATGCGAAGGCCAAGGCCGGCGATGCCCTCAAGGCCCTGCTGAGCCTTGGCGCGAAGGACGCCACCATCCTGCGGGACGGTGTTGAGCACAAGATCCCGGCCGAGCAGCTCCGTGTGGGCGACATTTTCGTGGTCCGCCCGGGCGAAAAGATCGCCACGGACGGCGTTGTCACCGAGGGCGCGTCCGCCGTCGACGCTTCACTGCTGACCGGCGAATCCGTCCCGGTGGAGGTCGGCCCGGACAGCCAGGTCACGGGTGCCACCATCAACACCTCGGGCCGGCTGCTGGTGCGCGCCACCCGAGTGGGTTCGGAGACCACGCTGGCCCAGATGGGGCGGCTGGTCAGCCAGGCACAGACGGGCAAGGCGCCCATCGCCCGGCTCGCGGACCGCATCAGCGCGGTGTTCGTGCCGGTGGTGCTGGTGATCGCGGTGCTCACCTTCCTGGTGTGGTTCCTCGTCACCGGCGACCTCAACGCGTCCTTCACGGCCGCCGTCGCGGTCCTGGTGATCGCGTGCCCGTGCGCCCTGGGGCTCGCCACGCCGGTGGGCCTGCTGACGGGTACCGGCCGCGGTGCGCAGCTGGGCATCCTCATCAAGGGCCCGCAGGTCCTGGAAGACACCCGCACCGTGGACACCATCCTGCTGGACAAGACCGGCACGGTGACCAGCGGCAAGCTCGCCGTGGACGGCGCTGTCGCCCTGAACGGTCACCGCGAGGCTGACGTCCTCACCCTGGCGGGCGCGGTGGAGGCCGCGTCCGAGCACCCGATCGCGCACGCGATTGCCGCTGCCGCCAAGGACGCACTGCCCGACGGCGGCGGCCTCCCGGCAGTGACGGCGTTCAGTTCGGCGGCGGGCGGCGGAGTCCGCGGAACGGTGACGCTGGACGGCGCCGAACGCGCCGTCGTCGTCGGCCGTTCCGGCTGGCTGGAAGAGAACGGCATCCGGCCGGACGAGGCGCAGCGCAAGGCACTGGCAGAGGCGGAAGCCGGCGGCGCCACCGCGATCTGGGTGGCCGTGGACGGCACGACGGCCGGGATCGTCACCCTCCGGGACACGATCAAGGAGGGCTCCGCGGCGGCGATCGCGCGGCTCAAGGAGATGGGCATCCGGCCCATGCTGCTGACCGGCGACAACGCCGCGGTGGCCGCCCAGGTGGCGGACGCCGTCGGGATCGCCCCGGAGGATGTGTTCGCCGGGGTCCTGCCGGAAGGCAAGGTGGACGCGGTCCGGCAGTTGCAGGCCCGCGGGGCGACTGTAGCCATGGCCGGCGACGGCGTGAATGACGCGGCGGCGCTGGCGCAGGCGGACCTGGGCATCGCGATGGGTTCGGGCACGGATGTGGCGATCGAGGCCTCGGACCTGACGGTCATGGGCAGCGAGCTGGGGCAGCTGGTGCAGGCGATTGAACTGTCGAGGAAGACCCTGTCCACGATCAAGACGAACCTGTTCTGGGCGTTCTTCTATAACGCGATCGGCATTCCGGTGGCGGCCCTGGGCCTGCTGAATCCGATGATCGCGGGCGCGGCGATGGCTGCCAGCTCGGTACTGGTGGTGGCGAATTCGCTGAGGCTGCGCAGCTTCGGGAAGTAGGAGCGGAAGGGCACGGACATCCTAATGGTGGTGTCCGTGCCCTTCGGCGTTTCCTGGCTCCATGCCCGCGGACCCGGCAAGGTGCTGCCAGCCTGCGTCACTGAGGGCGTGGTAGCTGATGTGGAGTTCGCCGGCGGGTCCCTTGCTGGCCTCGGTATCCCGCAGCTCAAGGGCAGTAATCAGCTTCGCCGCCGCGGCGAGGAACGCTTCGACCTGCGGATTCAGCTGTTCGGGCCATCGTGTGGCGGCGACGGCGATGCGTGCGTTGCCGATCAGGGCGGCCCAGTTCCTGTCGATTTTCGGGGCCGGCCCGGTGAGGTTGGTGGCGATGCCGTGGAAGCCGACATTGTCGATGTACGCAAGGGCCGCGAGGACCCCTGCGGTTCCTTCAGTGTGCGGTTCGTGGCTCATGGTTTTTCTCCTCTGCGCCGTTCAAGGTCGCCCTGTCCGGTTCAAGGATGCTCCGCCGCGGAGGGCTGTTCAAGGCTCCCCGGCACCGACGGCTGCACCGCATGGGGACTCCTGTATGGGGAGGCGTCCCCATCGACACTCTTTCCCGGGCCGGGATAGTTTCTAGGTAATGGATCTTCCGGAACGAACCGGAGACCGCCGGGATGCCGAACAGTTCGGGTCCGTGAATGATCAAGGAGAAACACCATGGCTATTTGGGGCGCAGATGTACAGCAGCTCAAGACCCTCGGCAGCAAGCTGCAGGCCGGTTCCAACGAAATCGAGCAGCAGCGCAACA
>NZ_MJLT01000055.1 GCF_001766675.1 Arthrobacter sp. SW1 | reverse complement strand
AAGTTCGGGGTGTCGCTGATGGCCTTGCGGATGTACCAGCCGATGATGCCCATGGGAATGGCCACCAGGAACGGGATGCGCCAGGCGAAGGAGCCGAAGCCGCCGCCGTCGATCGCGGACTGGGTGAGCCAGGGGGACATGGCGTAGGCAACCAGGGTGCCGGTCAGCAGGGCCGCGAAGGAGGCGATCTGGGCGAAGGAAGTGATGATGCCGCGCTTGCCTTCGGGGGCGTGCTCGGCCAGGAAGGTCATGGCGCCGGCAGCTTCGCCGCCCACGGAGAAGCCCTGCAGCATGCGCAGCAGCACCAGCAGGATGGGGGCGGCGACGCCGATGGCGGCATACGGGGGCAGCAGGCCGATGCCCGCCGTGGCRATGCTGATCAGCATGATGACGAAGACCAGGAGCTTCTGCCGGCCGATGATGTCACCAAGGTATCCGCACACTACGGCGCCGAGCGGCCGCACAAAGAAGGACACGGCGTAACCCGCGAAGACGAACAGCAGGGCATTGTCCGGGTTGCCCGGGGCAAGGAAGACAAGCGCAAGGGTTCCCGCCATGAAGGCGAAAATGCCATTGTCGTAGAGTTCCACGAAGATGCCCACACAGCCGGCGGTGACCACCTTGCGGGTCTGCCGGCCCGTAAGCCGTTCGTGCTGCGTCTCAGCAGCGTTGGTGCTTGTTGTCATGTGCTTTTCCTTGATGTTTGGAGCGTAGCAAGGCGCTATGTCG
>NZ_MJLT01000054.1 GCF_001766675.1 Arthrobacter sp. SW1 | reverse complement strand
ACGTTCCCGGGCCTTGTACACACCGCCCGTCAAGTCACGAAAGTTGGTAACACCCGAAGCCGGTGGCCTAACCCCTTGTGGGAGGGAGCCGTCGAAGGTGGGACCGGCGATTGGGACTAAGTCGTAACAAGGTAGCCGTACCGGAAGGTGCGGCTGGATCACCTCCTTTCTAAGGAGCCTCTACCACGTGTTCTGGTGGTGACTGCATGGTCGCTTCCGGGTGTGGTCAGGAGATTAAKCCCATTGCGCAGGCGTTCGTTCTGCGGTGGGTGCTCATGGGTGGAATATCAACGAATCAAACTGGTTTTGGCATGGCTGCCTTCTCGGGTGTCCTGGTGTGAGTACGACAACTCCTTTCATCGTTTGGTGTGGGGGTTGTGGGGAAAGCGTTCCGGGGTGYCSGGGTGTGGTGGKTGTGTTTGGCGCACTGTTGGGTCCTGAGGCAACAGGACCTGCAACGATGAGTTGCCGGGATCCTCCTGGGGTTTCTGGTTTTCCTGTCCTTGCCGATCATGCACTGTTTGTTGGTGTGTGGGGTGTGGGGGTTGGGGTTGTTGTTTGAGAACTACATAGTGGACGCGAGCATCTTGAGGCATGCACCCTGTTTGGGGTGTGTGTTGATAGCAATTTCTTTTGATGAACCTGGCCTTTGGCTTGGTTCTCTCGAGAGTTAGTTTTTGATCTGTGTGGTCAAGTTTTTAAGGGCACACGGTGGATGCCTTGGCATCAGGAGCCGATGAAGGACGTAGGAATCTGCGATAAGCCTGGGG
>NZ_MJLT01000053.1 GCF_001766675.1 Arthrobacter sp. SW1 | reverse complement strand
GATCGAAGTCTCGGCCGCTTTTGAACACGCCCCAGGCGATCCTGGCCAGCTTCCTTGCCAGAATGTTGAAGACGGCGGTGCTGGGGTGACCGCGTTTTGCCAGCTCGTCGTAGAGCGGTTGCCCCCGGCGACACCGCTTGAGCCCCATTGCAGCCATGTAGAGCATCTGGCGCAGCATCGGTGCGCCCTGTTTGGACAGCCGACGTCGTCCAGTTCTGCCGCCAGACTCGTTGGGCCGGGGATCCAGGCCGGTGCAGGCAATCCATGCGTTGGCGTTGGCCAACGGCCAGCGCGTCATGTAGTAAATCAGGTGGGACGCGACGGCAGGGCCGATACCCGGGATGGTCAGCAGGCGCTTGTAGAGCGCGCCATGCTCTCCATCGCGGCCCAAGCGCTGCAGTTCGCTTTCCAGCTCCGACAGCGTCCCAGCCAGAGCGCAGAACAGATCAGACAGCTCCCCAGGGTCACTTTTGCTTACCCCGAAGGATTGCTCCAAGCGCGCGCGCGTCTCCACCAGCGCTCGCCGCTTGCGCAGCAAATCGTGCATCTGCTGCTGCTCGTCAGTACGCGGTACGTATTCACGCAGGCGGTCGCTCTCCTTCTTCACATAGCGGGCGATCGTTTGGGCATCCATGGCATCTGTCTTGCCGCGCGAGCCCGTCGCCCGAGCGTAGWTCTTGATCAGCCGTGGATCGATTACATAGACAACGTGGCCCGCCTGGCCAGCCATCCGAGCCAACAACTCGTAGTACCGTCCCGTCGCTTCCATGCCAATCCGGCATCGCTGGGGCAAGGTTTTGAGCCACTTGGCT
>NZ_MJLT01000052.1 GCF_001766675.1 Arthrobacter sp. SW1 | reverse complement strand
ACCTTCCTGGCCGAGCACGCCCCCGAAGGCAAGCGCGGCATCATCACTTCCTTCGCCCAGATCGCCTCCTTCGCGGCCCTGCTGACCGGCACCCTGGTTGCCTACGCCATGTCCCCCTGGCTCACCCAGTCCGCGATCGACGGCGGCGGCTTCGGCTCCTTCGCCTGGCGCATCCCGTTCCTGGTGGCCATTCCCATGGGCATCATCGGCTGGTACATCCGCAAGGCCATCAGCGACACCCCGAACTTTGAGAAGCTGAAGGAAGAGGGCGGCCTCTCCAAGAACCCGCTCAAGGAAGCCTTCCAGTCCGCCGAACACCGCCGCGCCATGCTCCTGGCCCTCTTCATCCCGCTGATGAACGGCTCCGGCTACTACGTGTTGTTCTCCTACATGCCTACCTTCCTCAAGGGAAAGCAGATCAACTTCACTATCGGCGAGGCCCTGCTGGTCACGGCCTGCAGCCTGGTGGCCATCTGCATCGCCATCCCGTTCATGGGTGCATTGTCAGACCGTGTTGGCCGCAAGAAGGTCATCGCCGGTTCCGCCATCGCCATGGCCATCGTCGGCATTCCCGCCTACGCCCTGATCGCCACCGGCAACATGGGCCTGGCCATCCTGGGCGCCTCCGTCATGGCCGTGGTCTTCGCCGGGCACACCGCCGTCATCCACATCCTGATCGTGGAACTGTTCCCCACCCGCGTCCGCTACTCGGCGTACGGGCTGGGCTACAACATCTCCTCCGCGCTCTTCGGCGGCACCGCCCCGCTGCTCATGACCTGGCTGATTTCCAGCACGGGCAACATCTACATGCCGGCGTTCTACGCCGTCGTCACCG
>NZ_MJLT01000051.1 GCF_001766675.1 Arthrobacter sp. SW1 | reverse complement strand
AGGGGCCCGAGCTGCCGGTCGGCGGCCATGGCGTACTGGGTGAGGTCGTTCGTGCCGAGGGAGGCGAAGGAGACTTCCTGCAGCACGGTGCCTGCGGTAAGCGCGGCGGAGGGCACCTCGATCATCACGCCGGGGGTCTTCAGTCCCGCGGCAGTGGCGAGTCCGGCGAAGCGGGCCGCTTCGTCCGGGGTGGAGATCATGGGGGCCATGACCCATACCTCGGCCTCATGCTGGGCTTCGGCCGCTGCGATCGCGGAGAGCTGGCGTTCCAGGACCCCGGGGCTGGTGAGGTCGGTGCGGTAGCCGCGCACGCCCAAGGCAGGGTTAGGTTCCTCCGAGTTGCTCAGGAACGGCAGGGGCTTGTCCGCGCCGGCGTCCAGGGTGCGGACCACCACCTTCTTGCCCGGGAATGCCGCGAACACGGCACCGTAAGCGGCGATCTGCTCTTCGACGGTGGGCTCGGTGTCGCGGTCCAGGAAGCAGAACTCGGTGCGGAGCAGGCCCACGCCCTCGGCGCCGGCGTCGGCGGCCTTGACCGCGTCCGCGCCGGTGCCCACGTTGGCCAGCAGGGGCACGCGGTAGCCGTCGGCGAGGGTGTTGTCGCCGGTGAAGGCAGCCAGGGTGGAGGCCTGGGTGGCCCAGGCCTTCGCCGCAATGCGCAGTTCCTCGGACGGTTCGGTGGTGATGGTGCCGGCGGCACCGTCCACGTACACCTCAACCCCGTCGCTGATTTCGTCCACGCCGGGGGCGGCGACGACGGCGGGCAGGCCCAGCGCGCGGGCCAGGATCGCGGTGTGCGACTGCGGTCCGCCGCCGGAGGTGATCAGGGCGATGACCTTGGCCGGGTC
>NZ_MJLT01000050.1 GCF_001766675.1 Arthrobacter sp. SW1 | reverse complement strand
GTGATGACACCACGGTGACCGGTGTTGGGTTCGCTCCGAACTCTCCTGTTCAGGTTCAGTTGGTTGACGGCGCCGGTAACCCGGTGGGTGAGCCGGTTGCTCTGACCTCTGACGAGAACGGTGGGTTCACTACTCCGCTGACGGTTCCCGAAGGCACGACTCCTGGTGAGTACGGCGTGAAGGCTGTTGACGGCGAGGGCAATGAGGACACCGCTCCGCTGACGGTGACCGAACCCGCTGCGGCTCCGTCGGTGACTGTTGATCCGACGTCGGTTCCTGCCGGTGATGACACCACGGTGACCGGTGAGGGCTTCGCGCCGAACTCGCCGGTGACGGTTCAGCTGGAGGACGCCAACGGTAACCCTGTTGGTGATCCTGTTCAGGTGACCACCGATGAGAACGGCAACTTCACTACTCCGCTGACGGTTCCGGAAGGAACTACTCCGGGTGATTACTCGGTGGTTGCTACCGATGATCAGGGTGGCGAAGCCGAGACTCCGTTGACCGTTACTGACGGTGCTGCTGGTCCGGGTTCGATTGGTGATCGTGTGTGGTCGGATCTGGATTCTGATGGTGTGCAGGATGCTGGTGAGCCTGGTCTTGCTGGTGTGACTGTGAATCTGTTGGATGGCCAGGGTGCTCCGGTGAATGGTGCTGATGGTCAGCCGGTGACGGCGACYACGGATGAGAATGGTGCGTACCTGTTTGAGGGTCTGCAGCTTGGCGGTTATGTCGTTGAGTTTGCTGGTCTTCCGCAGGGTGCTTCGTTCTCGCCGGCCGGTGCCGGTGATGACACCACGGTTGACTCCGACGCCGGCGAGAACGGCCGCTCCGCGGTTGTGACGCTGACGGCTGAGGTTCCGGCGAACCTGGATGTTGATGCTGGTGTGGTTGGTGCTCCGGTGCCGACCGAGCCGACGGTCACGGT
>NZ_MJLT01000049.1 GCF_001766675.1 Arthrobacter sp. SW1 | reverse complement strand
CACCAGTTACCCGGGGCTGGCGGATGTGTTGCGTGGCGCCCTTCACCTGGGGCTGTCAGCGCCGCTTCAATGCTTGGCCTTCTTCGGCGAGGGCAAGTCGCGTTGGATCACTTCGCGAATCGCCGAGTTCGGTCCCGATGTTGTTGTTGTGGATATGCTCAGGTTGTGGGGCTACGTCCGGCATTGGCGCTCGACGCCGCTCGTCCTTGATATCGATGATCTGCTTTCCGTCCGCTATCAGAGGCAACTGTCCTCAGGCGCAACAGACGTGCTTGGAACCTTCAGGGAGCGATTGCCGGCTGCAGCCGGATGGCTGGCCAACGTGTTTGCAGCCCGCCTTCTAGCCGTCGAGTCCAAACGATTGGCAAAGATGGAGCTGGATGTGACCGCGTCCGCCGCGAGCGTCATCTTTGTATCGGGGCTGGAGGCTGAGCGGCACAGGCTGAGGACGGGCGCGGCTAACCTGTACTCTGTGCCGCCGATGTCTGCGGACGTCAGTGGCGTCCGGCCGCCACGGTTACGTCAAGGCGGCATGCTGCTTCGCTTCGCGTTCCTGGGCAATCTAAAGGCACCGCAGAACTTGCAGGCCCTGCGATACGTGGTTGGCACGCTTCTTCCTGTGCTGGTTGAGGCCGGGTTTGAGTACTCGCTGGATGTGATTGGAAGCATCGATGCGAGGGTGGCCCATGAACTTTCGCGTCCGGAGATTACCTTCCATGGTTTCGTTGACGATTTGAATGAGGCGCTCCGTGAAACGGATCTACACTTGGCGCCCATTCTTTCCGGATCCGGAGTCAAGACAAAGATCGTTGATGCCTTTGCGATCGGGGTTCCAACCGTGACAACTTCTTTGGGCTTGGAAGGGTTGGATGTCGAGGGTCGTCACGTTGCACTCGTCTTCGACACGCSCATGCAGTTCCTGGAAATCGTAAGGACAGTCATTGCGGATCCGACAATGCTTGACAGTATCGC
>NZ_MJLT01000048.1 GCF_001766675.1 Arthrobacter sp. SW1 | reverse complement strand
GGCAACCCGGACAATGCGCCCCTGATCGAGGTCACCGCCCTGGACTTCCGGATGCGCCCGGACCGGGACCTGCTGATCGCCGTCACCGGATCACCGCTCACCCTCACTGTCGGGGGCCGCGAGCACTCCCAGTGGGAACCCGTTTCCGTCCGCGCCGGGGAAGCCGTCACCATCCGCGGAATCCACGGCGGGCTGCGCGCCTACCTGGCCATCCACGGCTCGGTGGACGCCCCGCTGCTGATGGGCAGCTGCGCCCCGGATACCGTGATCGGTTTCGGCCTGAAACTCGGTGAAGGCACCGTATTGGACATCCGCCGCAGCGTGGCCCCGCTCCGGCAGCCCTACCTGGACCTCCCGCTGTTCCGCCTCGGACTGCAACGTCCCGCCATGGGTCCGGAACTCCTGGTGGACGTGACCGACGGCCCGGACGTGGCGGAATTCGGCGAGTCCGCCGGACTCCTGTTCGAGGCCGGCTACACGGTGAGCGGACGCAGCAACCACATCGGGCTCCGGCTCGGCGGCCGCTTGCCGGAACGGCTCTCGACGGCGGAGGTCCTCTCGCGCGGCGTGCCCGTCGGCGCCGTCGAGGTCCCCAACAGGGAGGAACTGCTCGTGCTGCACCGGGGCCGCGGCGTCACCGCCGGGTACCCCGTGCTAGCTGTTGCCACGAGCCTCGGGCTCGACGCGCTCGCCCAGGCCCGCCCGGGCGACGTGGTCCGCTTCCGGAAATCCACGGTGGCCGAGGCCACCCAGGCGTACCGGGCGGCCATGGCGCAGCTCGATGCCCTCAGGAAAACCGTCACGACCGTCTTCACCCTCCTGGGCGTGGGAGGCGAACCCCAATGGCGGGAACTGCCACCCGGCATCGCCATCTGAAAACCTGCCGCCATCGCACCCTTCGCTATCGACATAGCGCCTTGCTACGCTCCAAACATCAAGGAAAAGCACATGACAACAAGCACCAACGCTGCTGAGACGCAGCACGAACGGCTTACGGGCCGGCAGACCCGCAAGGTGGTCACCGCCGGCTGTGTGGGCATCTTCGTGGAACTCTACGACAATGGCATTTTCGCCTTCATGGCGGGAACCCTTGCGCTTGTCTTCCTTGCCCCGGGCAACCCGGACAATGC
>NZ_MJLT01000047.1 GCF_001766675.1 Arthrobacter sp. SW1 | reverse complement strand
GAACACCAGGCCGCCGGGGACCTGGAAGGTGGGCATGATCTCGAGCATTCCCACGTTCACGTGCCGCGGGGTGCCCACGGCATAGTCCAGGGCTTCGACGATGTCATCGGTGGTAAGCGATTCGTAGCCTTCGTAGTACGTCTTCCACGCCTCTTCCATGGCCTCCGGCGTGCCGCCCATGTTGCGGCCGAAGATCTCGGTCTCCACACGGCCGGGGCAGATCTCGGTGACGCGGATGCGCTTGCCCACGGTGTCGTTGCGGAGCTGGCGGGAGATCTGGTGCACAGCGGCCTTGGTGGCGTGGTAGACGGTGTGGCCGTAGAAGTTGTACGTGCCGGCGATCGAGCTGATGTTCACGATGTGGCCGAGGTCCCGCTCCACCATGCCTGGCAGCACCAGGCGGGTCAGCTGGAGGAGGCCGCGGAGGTTCACGTCGATCAGTTCGTCGATGTCCGATTCCTCGGAGTCCAGGATGTTCCCCGGACGGGACACTCCTGCGCAGTTGACCAGGACGTCCACCTCCAGGCCCTCCAGCGCGGCGGCGACGGCGGCCGTGTCCGTGAGGTCGACGGCGTGCGGTACGGCGCCGGTCCGGTCAGCCAGTTCCTGCAGCCGGGATTCGTTGCGGGCAAAAGCGTGGACGGTCAGGCCGCGCTTGGCGAGGCGCTCGGAAATGGCGGCGCCCATGCCGGTGGAAGCGCCGGTGACAATGGCCGTGGTGTAGTCAGAGAAGGACATGTTTACTCCGGAAGTCTCGGATGGTGCCGGCGCCGCAAAAGACGGGGGCCGGCGTCGGGCGTGAAAGGACGGGAAAGAAGGAAAAACTCAGGCGTCGCGCAGCGGTTCGTGGGCGCGGTCCTTGACCGTGCTGACCGCGGCAAGGGTGCCCAGGGCGGTGACGACGGCGTAGAACGCCGGCATGTAGATGTTGCCCGTGCTGGAAATCAGCCAGGTCATGAGCAGCGGGGCGGTGCCGCCGAAGAGCGCGGAGGAGATGTTGTAGCCCAGCCCGTACGCCGAGTAGCGGACGCGGGTGGGGAACAGTTCCACGATCAGGATGTGGATGACGGCGGTGTGCCCGGCGAAGACCACGGCCATGACGGAGGCGCCCAGGATGGCCAGGCCCATGTTGCCGGTGGCG
>NZ_MJLT01000046.1 GCF_001766675.1 Arthrobacter sp. SW1 | reverse complement strand
GCCGTTGTGATGCCGGCCACAGCTAAACTTTCCTACGTTTTTAATGTCCTGTCAAAGGTTTGTCCGCACATTTTGCGAGGCTTCCTTAGGACGCAGCCGGCACCTTGAGTTCGCCGGTCAGGTATTGGGCGCGCCCGAAGCCGAAGGTCCAGTCCTCGGGCCCGTTTTCGACGTAGCCCAGGAAGACGTCCTCGCCGCCAACACCCGCCTCCGCCAGCGCCTCATTGATGCGGGCATAGAGCGCCTTCTTGGCATCGACACTGCGCCCGCGCTGGGTGAAGACCTGGATCATCACCACACCCTGCGAGCGCTCGAAACCCAGACCCGCGTCCTGCGCCACGATCTGTCCGGCAGGATGCTCGGTGATGATGTGAAAGTAGTCGCGCTCCGGAATCCGGTATTCGGCGACGATCGCATCATGGATGGCGCGGCTGATGGACTGGAGCTCCTCCGGGGTGCGGCCCGCGGTGACATCGATTCGAACGAGAGGCATGGCATCCTTCTTTTGAAGACTTTGTCCTGACATTCTTACAATATCTCGCGGGCTTTGGCCGGTCAATCCCTACTTGCCCTTTGAGACCACGAAGATCGCACCCGTGGAGACGTCCTCTTCCAGCGCCTCAAGGGTGTGGCCACGGGTCTCGGGCACCTGAGTGGCCACGAAGAGCAAGGCCAAAGCCCCCACCGCAGCGAAGATGAAGAAGGTTCCGGTGATGCCGACGCCCGCAACCAGGGAAGGGAAGTACAGGGACAGGAAGCCGTTGACCACCCAGAGCATGAAGATCGAGATTCCCGTGCCGATTCCGCGCATGTGCAGCGGGAAGACCTCGGAGAGGTACACCCACACGGCAACGTTGAGGAAGGTTTGCATTGAGCCCACGAAGGCCACCACCAGGAAGAGGATCACGAACGGGCGCACAGGATTGCCCACGGGCAATGCCATCGATGCGGCGCCGATCAGCAGGTGGCAGGCCGTCGTCAGGCTCAGGCCGATGATGAAGGTCCTGCGGCGGTCCACGCGATCCATCATGGTCAGCGCAACGATGCCGCCGATCACGGCAATGACGCCCGGCGCGATATTGGCAATCAACGCACCGCTTTCGCTGAATCCGGATTCAACCAGCACGGTCTGTCCGTAGTACATGATCGAATTGATCCCGGTAAGCTGCTGGGCCACGCCGAGCCCGATGCCGACAAGCAGGATGCGCAGGAGGTTGCGGTTGCTGAGGATGGCACGCCAGCCAACCTCGTTCGACTTCTCGGTCCGCGCAATGTATTCGACCTCGGCAAGTTCGGCCGCCGCCCGCTCCTGGGAGCGCACCGTCTTCAACACGGC
>NZ_MJLT01000045.1 GCF_001766675.1 Arthrobacter sp. SW1 | reverse complement strand
CGGACCTCTTCCCCGTTTCCCGAGGCCCTTCAACCCAGCCTTCCGAACCCAGGCTGCCCCGGTCGCTGGATTAATCCCGCAAGCTTTAGCAGCCGCCGTCGTGTCCTGCAGACGATCAAACACTACGAAAAATGCGTCCTTATGTTCCTGCCGGTACCAGCCAGAACCTGATGAATCACCGCTTAAACGAACCACGGTCGTTGCAACTCCCGAAGTCAGGGTGTTGCAACGACCGCTAGAACCCGCCCAGCGGATTTGGGGCCCCAAGTGTACGTTCGCGCTTAAGAGGGTGTCAGGGGGTGGTGACGCCCTCCGCGATCCCGAGCCGGGCCAAGGAAGCACGCAGGGCCTGGGCGGACTCGAGGATGAAGCGTTCGCCGTCGTACGGGATGGCCCGGAACTCGGAGATCGGCACAGCCTCGCCCCGCTCCACTCGGCCTTGGTGCTCTGCGGCCATCTCCCGGATGCGGGCCACCTCGGCAGCATCAAGGTCGGGGTGCACGGCGAGCCACTCGGGATCATCCAGGCCGATGGGCAGGTGCAAGGTGGGCCCCGCGTTTTCGATCGACAACGGCAGCTCCGGGTTGGCCTCGTGCAAGATGCCCAGCACGGTGTCCCAGTCGATGGAACCCTGCCCGATGGGAGCGAACACCCGGCCGAACACGCCCTCCTGCTCCCCCAGGATGAAGTCGCGGAGGTGGGTCGCCCTGGTGTAGGGCGCCACGCGCCGGGCGGCGGCCACCGGATCCTCACCGCGGACCACCACGTTGGCGGTATCGAAGGTGACACCCAGGACGTCCGGGCCCACCGATTCCACCAGCCGCACCACCTCGTAGCTGGTGATTTCCTCGTGGGTCTCGATGTTCAGGTGCACGCCATGGTCCCGGGCCACGGGGGCCAGAAGCCGCAGGAACTTCTCGATGGCCACCAGCTGGTCCGGCCACGGGGCGTCCGTGCGGAAGCGATCGAACACGTAGTAGCCGGGCATGCCGCGCTGGTAGTTGGCGCAGGCCACCCACAAATCGGTGACACCGGCGGCCTCGTGCGCAGCTTCGATCATCTTCACCATGCCGCGGGTGTAATCGCCGTCGCCCAGTTTGCGGACCTGCGGGGCTTCCGAGGCGGCATACGGATTCACCTTGGCGAGGCCCATCTGCAGGTACAGCCCGAGCTCGTCCGCGCAGGAGCGGACCTCGGCCAGCAGTCCGCGGTCCAGGGTGGGCGATACGTCCATCACGGTGCGGAAGTACACGCCTTCCATGCCCAGCGCGTGCGCGCGTTCGAGGATCCGGACCGCGGAGTCCCCGTCCTCGTGGGGAATCTTGCTTCCATCAACACCAATTCGCATTTTCTTGTCCTTCCAGCTGTGGATGTCTTGGGCCCGGCCGGAACCCGCCGGTTCCGGCCGGGCGGGAGCGGCTAGCGCCCCCAGTTGTAGAAGCCGTACGTCGGCGAGTATTCGAAGTGCTTCACAGCCTTGGCCAGCACTGCCGTGAACTGCGCGCGGTACAGGATGATGGTGGGCGAATTGGCCCGCCAGGAGTCCACCAGCGCGTTGATGTACGGCAATTGCGAATCCAGGTCGGAGGCCGCGTTGAGCTTGTCCATGAGCTCCGGGGTTCCGGGAATGCAGATGTGCTGGTTGTTGAAGGTGCTGCCGCAGGTCATCTTCTTGCGCAGCTCGTACGCAGCCACGGCACCGCCGCTTTCGAACAGCAGGGCGGACTGGTACTTACCGGTGTTGAAGCGGGTGGCGAAAGCAGTGGGCGTCTGCGAATCGATGTTCACGTTCACCCCGACGTCCTCCCAGGACGATTTCAGGATGGTGGCCAACGTCGAGACGCCCGGCACGGACGGGTTGATCATCAGGTCGATCGCAGGGTCCTTCAGTCCCGATTCCTTGACCAGTGTGCGGGCTTTCTCCTTGTCCATCGGCCGCGGGGCCGAACGCTCGGCGTCGAAGCCCGGGATGCCGGGGACGAACGGGCCGTAGTAGCTGTCCGCGTAGCCATAGGCCACGCTTGAACGGATCTGGTCATACGGCACCGCATACGTGAGGGCCTCGCGCAGTTTCGGATTGGCGGTGTTGCCCGAGGAATTGTCGAGCGACACCGTCACGGGCGCAAAGGCAGGCGCGGTCGTGACGCGGCAGCAATCTTCCTGGCTGAGCTGGTGCACGACATACGGCGGCAGGCCAAGCGTCACATCGGCCTCGCCGCGGCGGGCCTGCAACATAAGCGTGGGAATCGAGGTGATGAAGTTGACCTGTACCTCGGCTTCCCTGGCGGGCGGACCATAGTAGTTCGGGTTCCGTTTGAGGACGGCGTAGTTGTTGGCGACGTACTCTTCCAGCACATAAGGCCCGCTGCTGCTGGCCGTGTGCGAGGCCAGCCATTGGTTGGGCACACCCTTCTGGTCTTCACCGTGTTCCTTGATGACCCGGGGATCGTAGATGGATCCACGGCTCTGGGCCAGGGTCACCAGGATGGCCGGGTAGGGCCGGGACAGTTCCAGGCGCACGGTCTGCGGATCCACCACCACGGTGTCCTTGATCAGCGGCGGATCAGTCAGGCCGATCTGCAGGCCCAGCGAACCGCAGCCGCCGATCGTCAGGTTGCGCATGATCGAATACCGGACTGCCTCGGCGTCCAGCGGGTTGCCGTTGGCGAACTTCGCTCCCGGACGCAGCGAGAAGGTATAGGACTTGCCGTCCGGGGATACCGTCCAGGAGGCGGCGAGGTCGGGCTTGACCCGTTCGGGTTCGTTGACGGCCACGAGGGTGCCGTCTGCCTGCGGTTCCTGGTCCAGCTTCACCAGTCGGGCGTAGAAGTTGCTCGCGAAGCTGTTCTCATTGCCGGCGCACACGAAAGCGGGGTCGATGTTGGTCAAGGAAGCCGCCCAGTTCACCGTGAAGGGGCGGTCGGTCGCGGCGGTCGGGGCAGCCGGCTGCGCACAGCCCGCCAGCACACCGGACAGGGCGAGCGTCCCGACGGCGGCGAGCACCGTCGTCGTCCGTTTCAGGAGGGTCAACATGTCACTTTCCTTCCATGGCGTCGGCGGTTCCCGCGGCGGCGAGCGCCGCGGTCTGCTGCTGCGCTGCCTGCTGCTGTGCTGCCCGACGGCGGGCGCCCGGCACGGCGTCGAGCAGCGCCCGGGTGTACGGGTGGGTGGTGTTGTCGAAGACGTCAGCGGAGGTTCCGGCCTCCACGATTTCGCCGGCGTTCATGACGGCGATGTGGTGGCTCATGAGACGCGCCACTGCGAGGTCGTGGACGATGAACAGGTAGGTCAGGCCGAGTTCGTCCTGCAGGTCGCTGAGGAGGTTGAGGACCTGGGCCTGGATGGATACGTCCAGCGCACTCACGGGTTCGTCCAGCACCACGAGGTCCGGGTTCAGCACGAGCGCGCGGGCGATCGCGATGCGCTGGCGTTGGCCGCCGGAGAACGCGAACGGGAAGCGCTGGGCCTGTTTGACGCTGATGCCCACGCGGTCCAACACCTCGGACACGCGGCGGGAGCGTTCGGCGGCGTCGGTGACGCCGTGCACGATCAGCGGCTCCTCCACGAGGTCGGCCACGGTGAAGCGCGGGTCAAGCGAACCGTTGGGGTCCTGGAAGACCATCTGGATGCGGCGGCGCATCCTGCGCATCTCCGGCTTGGACAGCTTGGTGAGGTCCACGCCGTCGAACTCGATCAGTCCGCTGTCCACGCCCGTCAGGCCCATGACGCAGGCGGCGGTGGTGGACTTTCCGCTGCCGGACTCGCCCACCAGTCCGAGGGTCTGGCCGCGCCGCAGTTCGAAGGAGACATCCCTCAGGATCTGCGTACGGTGCCGGCTGCCGATGCCCTTGGCGTAGGACTTGTTCAATTTCTCCACCCGCAGGAGCGGGGTGGCGGCGGAGGTGTTCATGCGGTGCCTCCCTGGGGATCGTTGGCGAAGTGGCAGCGGACGACGGCGCCCGTGGACAGGCTGCGGGGCTGTGGCCTTTCGACGGCGCAGCGTTCCTGGTCCCGGCCGATCGGGCAGCGTGCCGCAAAGGCGCAGCCGGGTTCGTCCACCGAGAGGTCCGGCGGTGAACCCGGAATGGCGGGCAGCGCGCCCCGCCGCGCAGTGGCGGGATCGATGACGCAGTCGAGCAAGGCCTTGGAATAGGGGTGTCCCGGTGAGGCGAACAGCGCCTCGGTGCTGGTGCATTCGACGAAGCGGCCGGCGTACATGACGTTCACGGTGTCGCAGAGTTCCTCCACGATGCCCAGGTTGTGGGTGATCATCACCAGGGCGTTGCCCCGTTCGTCACAGATCTTGGCCAGCAGGTCCAGCACCTGCGCCTGGGTGGTGACGTCCAGGGCCGTGGTGGGTTCGTCGGCCACCACCACCGAGGGGTCGTTGGCGATGGCCATGGCAATCAGCACGCGCTGGCGCATGCCGCCGGAGTACTGGTGCGGGTAGTCGGAGATCCTGCGGGCGGGATCGTTGACGCCCACTTCGCCAAGGAGCTCGCAGGCCAGCTTCCGGGCGGCTTTGACGGACATGTCCTGATGGACGCGGATGGTTTCGACGAACTGGCTGCCGATGGTCCTCAAGGGATCCAGCGCCGCCATGGGGTCCTGGAACACCAGGCCGATGTCCTTGCCGCGGATCCTGGAGATCCCGGCATCGTCCAGGCCAACGATTTCCTTGCCGTTGAGCTTGACGCTGCCGCCCACCACGCGGCCGGGCGGCGGCACCAGGCCCAGCAGGGACATGGCCATGGCGGACTTTCCTGAACCGGATTCGCCCACGATCGCCAGGCGCTGGCCTTGGCGGAGGTCGAAGGAGACGTCCCGGACGGCGTGGACCGTGCCGAGGCCGGTCACGAAATCGGTGCGCAGGCCACGGACGCTGAGCACGGGTCCGCGGGAGTCCGCGTCCTGGCCGCCGGCGCCCGCCACATCCGGGGCGGGGATGGAGAGTGCGTTGCTTTGCATCAGCGTGCTCCTACTCGGGTGCGGGGATCTGCGGCGGTCATGAGGAGGTCGGCCAGGAGGCTGACCACCACGTAGAGGACGGCTGCCAGCAGGAGGACGGCCTGGACCACGGCGAAGTCTTTCTGGATGATGGCGTCCGCGGTCATGGATCCGATGCCGGGCCAGCCGAACACCTTCTCCACCAGCAGGCTTCCTGCGAGGAGGTCTGCGAAAAGGAGTGACGCGGCGGGCAACAGGGACAACAGGCCGTGGGGTGCCACGTGGCGGTTGTAGACCGGGAAGCGGCGCAGACCGTGGCTCTGCGAGACGGCCACGAACGTTTCGCGCAGCGTGCCGCGCAGCTGGTTGCGGTACAGGCGGCTCAGGAAGGCGAAGGGGCCCAGTGCAACAATGGTCGCCGGCAGGATGAGGTGCCACACAGCGTTGGCAAAGGTTCCCCACTGGCCCGTGAGGAGGGAGTCGATGGTGAACATTCCGGTGATGTTCGGCGGCTTCACCATGCCGGGCGAGAGCCGGCCTTCGGGGCCGGGGAACACGCCGAGCTGGATGGAGAACACCATCAGGGCCAGCAGTGCGATCCAGAACGGCGGCGAACCCATGGCCAGCGAGGACGCTGCACGTACCGCCTGGTCCGGCCACCGCCGTCGGGAATAGACCGCGAAGCTCGCCGCGAGAACGGCGGCAACAATCGCAATAATCACGGACAGCAGGCCCAGTTCGAGGGTGGCGGGAAGCCGCTGGCCCAGCAGCGTGCCCACGCTGTTGCCGGTGCTGTAGGAGAAACCGAAGTCGCCCCGGAGCAGCGCGCCCATGTAGTTGCCGTACTGGACCAGGAGGTTGTCGTCCAGGCCCATGGACTTGCGCAGCGCCGCGACGGTGTCCTCGGTGGCGGTGTCGCCGGCGATGGCCCGGGCGGGGTCGCCGGGAACCTTCCGGAGCAGGACGAAGGTGAAGATCGAGGCCCCGAAGATGGTGGCCAGTGCCACGCCGAGGCGCTTGAGGATGGTGTTGGTCATGGCACGCCTCACTTCGCCTGGGTGAACTCGCCGCGGGGGTCCAGAACTTCCCGGGCCCGGTCCGCGATGACGGTGGTAAGCGTGACGGCGGCCAGCAGGCCCAGGCCCGGGAAGCCGGCGATCCACCACTGGCCGGTCAGGAAGAACTGCTGGCCTTCGGTGATCATTTCGCCCCATTCCGCAGTGGGCGGCTGGGCGCCAAGGCCGAGGTATCCGAGGGCGGCCAGGGAGAGGACGGCCGCGCCGAAGACGGCGGCCATCTGCAGGATCATGATCGGCACCAGGTGCGGCAGGACGTGCCGGAACAGCACGCGGGCCGGGTGGGCGCCGATCGCCATGGTGGAGCGGATGAAGTCCTGGCCGTAAAGCCGCATGACTTCGCCGCGAAGGGTCCGCATGTACCAGGGGAAGGAGTGCAGCGAGAGGCCGATGACGGCGGCCGTGACGCCGGGCTTGAGCGCCATGGCGATGGCCATGGCCAGCAGGAGCGCCGGGAAGCACAGGATCGAGTTGGTCAGCCAGGTGAAGAGCGTGTCCACCCAGCCGCGCATGGAACCGGCGAGCAAGGCCGTCACGCAGCCGACGATTGCCCCGATCAGGGCGATGGCCAGGCCGGCGAGGATGGACGTCCGGCCGCCGGCGAGGAAACGTGCCATGACGTCGCGGCCGGTGTCGTCCGTACCCATGGGGTGGGCGAGGCTGGGCGGCTGGAGGACCGCGCCGAGGTTGATGGCCTCCGGCTGGATCCGCCAGAGCAATGGACCGGCCAGGGTCAGCAGCACCAGGGCTGCCAGGAGGGACAGGGTGAGCGTGAGCTTCCGGTCCCGTTTGAGGAAACTGCTGAAGGGCCGGCGCCGGGCCGGAACAGCGGCCTGGGGGGCGGCTAGTGCTGTCATGAGAGTCCTTCCTCTCCTGAAAGGATCGTGGCCGGCGCGGCAATGCCGGCTCCGATCGATGTGAGGATCCGCCGCATCGTTGCGGCGCTGTGGAGCAGTTGTCGACGGCGTTCGGCAGGGGCGGGGTCTTCGTCCCAGTCGGCGAGCGCCGGGATGTCCCCGCGCGCCACGCCGTCGTGCGTCAGGGCCCCGAGCCGGGCCAGCTGGCCGAGTTCCGGGGCGTCAAGGTGGGGTTCGTAGCGGAACCATGAACGGTCGAATACAGGGGTGTCGAACTTTCCGCGGTGTTGTTCGAGGGTGAAGTCGCGGACGCCGGAGCCGAGCAGGCTGCCCAGGAGCAGCTCCCAGTCCAGGACGCCCTCACCGAGCGCACGCAGCCTGCGGCGGTAGCCGTGCGGCACGGCGAAGAGGACCAGGTCCTCCAGATGGGTCATCCGGACCCACGGTCCGAGGGCCGCGGCGACGGCGTGGGGATCTTCGCCGCGGACCACGAGGTTGGCGACGTCGAGCCCGATGCCGAAAACAGCCGGATCCAGGCTGTGCGCCAGCCCCAGGACTTCGGCGGAAGCAAGGTCCTCGTGCGTCTTCACGTTGATCCGGACCCCGGCGTCTGCCGCCCGTGCGGAGAGGGACTCCAGCGTGGCCCGGACGAGCCGCAGCTGCGCGGGGTGGTCCAGGAAACGCCCTTGTTCAAGCAGGCCTTCCCGCACGGAACGGGTGTAAACGAAGAACTCCGTGATGCCGAGTTCCAGTCCCCGTTCCAGCGCCCTGCGCAGTTCCGCGCGGACCGTGGCGGGATCGCCGGCCGGTCCGGCGCAACCCAGTCCGAGTTGGAGTTCGACGCCGGCGCGCCGGGCTTCCGCTGCCACCTCATCCAAGCGGTCCTCCACTTCGCCCGAAAGCTCCGCGGCGATGTTGTTCAGGACCACCAGCGTGAAGCCATCTTCCACGGCCTGGCGGAGTGATGCGGTCAGCGGCAGTTCTTCCAGCCCGGGGTAGCGGGTGAACTGGATGCCGAGGCGGACGGTGGGGATTTCTGCGGTGTGCAGTGGTTTCGATTCCCGAATCTCTTCTGTGATCTGGGTCATGTCGATCAAGATACACTCGTAAGACGTCTTACGAAAGGGTGGATTTTTAAACGCCCATGTGAGACGCTTCGGGAACGTAAGAACCAGAGGGGGCACCATGGCGGTGAACGGCAGGCGCAGCGTGGTCGATGAGGCAATCGACGACATCCGCCAACGCATTCGGCAAGGCGAATGGGGTCTGGGCGACCGCATTCCACCCGAACCCGAACTCGGCAAGGCCCTGGGCCTCAGCCGGGCTCCCCTGCGCGAGGCGCTGCGTGCACTGGTGCACGCGGGCCTGCTCGTCACGCGGCAAGGCGACGGCACGTTCGTCGCCGCCGTCGACGAACAGGAAATCGCGCTCCGCAAGGGATTCCAGGACGCGGACCCGTTCGAAGCCGTCGAAGTCCGGCGCAGCCTCGACGTGCCCGCCGCAGCCTTGGCGGCCCAGCGCCGGGACGATGCGGACCTGGACAAGCTCCGGGACGCGTTGGACCGCCGTCGCGCGGCAGCCGAAGCGCACGACGACGACGGCTTCCGGGCGGCGGACATCGATTTCCACCGCGCGGTGGTGGACGCCGCGCACAACCAGCTCCTCGCTGGAATCTACGGGTCATTGGCCGCGAGCATCGATGGGTCCTGGACCTCGCCCGCCGGCCTGGAACGCGCAGCCCACGCGGGCCATGACCACCACGACGACCTTTTCGAAGCCATCCGCGACGGCGCCGTACAGGACGCCATGCTGGTGGCCGGAACCATCCTGGACAACCAGGCATCCGACTTGGAGAACACATGATCACACGCATCAAGGCCGCCTTCGTGATCGGCTATGCCGACGGCGACCACTGCATCCTGCCCGACGCCGAACTGGTCCACGAAGACGGGACCATCCTGTTCGTCGGGCGGGACTATGACGGCCGCGTCGACAACGAGGTCGACGCCGGCCAGGCCATCGTCTCCCCCGGCTTCATCGACCTCAACGCGCTGGCGGACATCGACCACGCCATCTTCGACTCCTGGCACGGACCGGACACCCGCCTGGGCTTGGTCTGGTCCGAGGAGTACCTCAAGGACCACGGCGCCGTCTTCACCCGGGAAGAATCCCGCTTCCGCCGCGAATTCGCGCTCTCCCAGCTGCTCCGCAACGGCATCACCACCATGATGCCCATCGCCTCCGAGGCCTACCACGAATGGTGCGAGGACTACCAGGACATGGCCGATACCGCCGAGGCCGCTGAAGCCCTGGGCATCCGCGCCTACCTTGGTCCCAGTTACCGCACGGCCGTGCCATATACCGACGGCACGCGTGTGCTTCTTCACGAGGACGAACGGCGCGGCCTCGAAGGGCTCGAGGACGCCATCCGCTTCGCACAGGATTATGAAGGCCGCGCCAACGGACTCATCCGGACCGCCCTGCTTCCTGCCCGGATCGAGACGCAGACCGAACAGACCCTCCGCCTCACCCGCAAGGCCGCCGACGAGCTCGGCATCCCCGTCCGCCTGCATGCCGCCCAGGGACTCTCCGAAATCGAAATCATGGTGGCCCGCACAGGCAAGCGCTCCCTGCCCTACCTGGCGGACCTCGGCTTCCTCGCCGAAAAGACCTTTGTCCCGCATGCCTGGACCATCCCCGGCCACCCGCTCATGCCGGAAGCCTTCGGCACCGGGGACGACCTTGCCCTGCTGGCGGACTCGGGGAGCAGCGTGCTGCTCTGCCCCATTCCGATGGCGCACTACGGTGGCATGCTGGACAGCTACGACTCTTACCGCGAGCGCGGCGTCCGGATCGTCATGGGCACCGACTCCGCGCCGCCGAACATGATCCGCGCCCTCGACCTCGCCATGGGAATGACCAAGGCCATCACCGGCAACCGTGCCAGCGCGCAGGCGGCGGACCTGTTCCGCTCAGCCACGCTGGACCCGGCCGAAGCCTTGGGCCGTCCGGACCTCGGCCGGCTGGCCGCAGGCGCACAGGCCGACTACTTCGTGCTGGACCTGAACGGGCAGCACATCGGCCCGTATGCGGATCCCATCCGCACCATGGTGATGAACGCGGACGGCCGCGACATCACCCGCGTGGTTGTGGCCGGGCGCACCGTGGTGGAAAACGGAGACATCGTCACCGTGGATACCTCCGATTACCGCGGGCGCGCCCAGGGCTTCCTGGACAAGTACATCGCCTCGCTCAGCGTTTCCGACCACGCCAAGCGCCCCACCCCGGAGCTGTTGCCTCCGAGCTTCCCCGTGCGCTGACAACAACCGTGCTCTGACAACGAAAGGAAACTTGTTGTGAAAACTTCTGTTGAGAGGCACGGAGTCACCCGGCTCAACGAACTGTCCGGTGACGAGTTCATCAACGTGATGCCCGAACTGTGCCATCTTCCCGTGAAGGACTGGGCGGTCGACGTCGAGCGCCAGCGGCCTTTCACCGGCTTCGAGGACCTGATCGCGAAGGCGCGCTCATCCGTCACGGCCCTGAGCGACGCGAACGTGGTGGCCGCACACGTGGGCCTGCGTCGGCTGGGCTCCCGCCACGATGGCTTCACCGGCCGGCGGCTGCGCTGGGCCAAGCAGGAATCCGCCCGCATGGACCGGGACGAAGACGCCCTCCAGGACCTCAACGAGGCCCAGGACGCCTACGAAGCAAAGTTCGGCCATGTCTTCCTGATCTGCGCAACCGGCCTGACGAACGAGCAGATGCTTGCGGCGCTCAAGTCGCGCCTGGCGAACTCACCCGAAGCGGAGTGCGACGCCATCCGGGAGGAACTGCGCAAGCTGGTCGAAATCCGCCTCACGAAGCTCGTCGATGAACTGGACGACCCGGAAACCGCGCTCATCGAGGCGTAGCACCCCCGGCGGTTGAGCCAGTCGAAACCGAGCCCGTCGAAACCCGGTGGTTGAGCTTGTCGAAACCGAGCCCGTCGAAACCCGGTGGTTGAGCTTGTCGAAACCGAGCCTGTCGAAACCCGGTGGTTGAGCCCGTCGAAACCAGGATCTCGACAAGCTCGATCACCAGAACAGCTCGATCACCGGGGGATCCGGCGGTTGAGCCCGTCGAAACCGGGATCTCGACAGGCTCGATCACCGGAACGGCTCGATCACCGGGCTCAGGCCGGAATCGGCACCGGGGTGACGCCGAACTGCGCGAGTCGCGAAGCACCGCCGTCGGGCGCGGAGAGCACCCAGATGCCCTTCTCGTGCACCGCTACGGAGTGCTCCCACTGGCAGGAACGCTGGCCGTCCGTGGTGACCACGGTCCAGTCGTCGTCCAAGGTGGCGGTTTCGATGTCGCCGCGCACCAGCATGGGTTCGATGGCCAGGCACAGTCCCGGGCGGATCTTCGGCCCGCGGTGGCTGGTGCGGTAGTTCAGCACGTCCGGTGCCATGTGCATTTCGGAGCCGATGCCGTGGCCCACGTAGTCCTCCAGGATGCCCAGCGGCTGGCCCGGCACAGAGGACACGAAGTCGTCGATGGCGTTGCCGATGTCGCCCACGAACTTGCCCTTGGCCAGGGCCGCGATGCCCCGCCACATGGCTTCCTCGGTGACGTCGGAGAGTCGCTGGTCTTCGGGATCTGCCGTACCGACAATCACAGTGCGGGCGGAGTCCGAGTGCCAGCCGTCCACGATGGCGCCGCCGTCGATCGAGATGATGTCGCCGTCCTGCAGCACGCGGTCGCCGGGGATGCCGTGGACCACTTCCTCGTTGACGGAGGTGCAGATGGTGGCCGGGAAGCCGTGGTAGCCGAGGAAGTTGGACTTGGCGCCGGCGTCGTTGAGCACGGCGGCGAACACCGCATCCAGTTCGCGGGTGCTGACGCCCGGCTTGGCAGCGGCCACGGCGGCGTCGAGGGCGCGGCTGAGCACCAACCCGGCTTCCTGCATTTTGCGCATCTGCTGGTTGGACTTGTATTCGATACGGGGCTGGCCGAACGCCATGGTCTCCTCAGGGGTTGCTTTCAAACAGCTCATTCGGGGCGCGGCGCCCCAGGCTCTGCCAACCATTTTCCCGCATCCGCCAGCGTGGTCGAAATCGGCTCCACTCCGAGCTCGCCGCGCAGCCGGTCCAGGCGGTAGGTGCGCTGGCGGCCCAGCTGGCTCACGGCATAGCGGGTGAGCCTCGGCGGCGTGCCGCCCGCGGCGGCGACGGCCTCTGACGCACCTGCTGCGGCCATCGCCAGCGGACGCGGCAGGTACCGAACGGACACATCCGCCCGCCCGGTGGCGTCCAGCACTTCCCGCAACACTGCGCCCAAGGGGACAGGGCCGGCGTCGGCCACGTTCACCGCTCCCCTGGCACCCGAGATGCATGCCGCGAGCGCCGCCTCCGCAAGGTTCCCGATGTGCGTGAGCTGGTGCAGGATGCCGTCATGCCCCACGCTCAGCAACGTGCGCCCGCGGATGTTGGAGAGCAGCCGGGGCAGCAGGGTCCGGTCGCCGGGACCGTACACGGCGTGCGGGCGGAGAACGACGGCGTCCGGGTGGCGGCGGGCCTCGACATCGGCGAGCGCCTTGCTGCGCCCGTACGCGCCCAGGTGCCACGGAGCCACTTCTTCTTCCGGCCGGTCGGCGCAGTCCTCCCACCACGGGTAGACGCTCGAACTGGAAATGTGCACCAGCCGGGTGCGCGGATAGGCCTCCGCCACGGCGCGGGTGCCCAGCACGTTCACGCGGTGGAAGAGCCGCGCCGGCCCCCAGTCGGCCACGTGTGCGGCGGTATGTACGACGGCGTCAACCACCGGCGGCTGCGCCGGCGGCAGTCCGGCGATATCCCAGTAGAGGAACCCCGGCCCCGGGCGGCGGCCGAAGCGGACCACTTCCCAGCCGCGCGCTTCGGCAGCGGCGGCGATGGCCCCGCCGATGAAGCCGCCGGCGCCGGTGACGGCGATCCTCATGGCCGCGTTCCGGCGTCGACGGCGGCGACGGCGGCAAAGGACGCCCGGAGTTGCGCCCGGTCGGTCTTGCGGTGCCGGCCGCCCACCGGGAGCGCTTCCATGACCTCTATCCGGTCCGGGAGGGCAGATTCGTCGATCAGCCGCGGGAGTTCGCGCAACAGCCGGGCCTTCAGCCGTACAGGGTCCTGGCCCGCGGCGGGAACAACCGCGAGCCACACTGCTTCGTCGCCGGTGGAATCCGGCACACCCACCATGGCACACTGCGCCACGCCCGGCACGGTGGCGATGAGCGGCTCATACAGGGCCGGGTAGATGTTCGTCTTGCCGCGGATGATCATGTCCTTCTTGCGCCCGATCATCACCAGCCGGGGTATTCCGTCCGGACCGCCGTGGTCCAGGCGCACCAGGTCGCCGGTGGCGTGTTCGGACATGTCCGGCTGGCCGAGGTAGCCGCGGCACATGTTCGGGCCGTGGGCCAGAAGCTCATGGTCCTCGGCAACCCGCAGCTGCACGGCAGGCAGGGGCGCGCCCAGGAAATCGCCTTCGCCGCTGCCGTCGGCGGCCTTGTGCTCCGCCTCCGCGCCGGATGCGAACGCGAGCTTCTCGGCGCCGTCGGCGATGGCGATCGGCAGCAGTTCCGTCATGCCGTAGATGAGCTTGAAGCCGACGCCGGGCAGCGCGCGGGTGGCCCGCTCCAGGAAGGGTGCCAGCACCGGAGCGGCGCCGAGCATGATGGTGCGCAGCGTCTCCGGGAGCTTCACTTCTCCGGCTTCCACGGCGTCAAGGATGGGCGCCAACTGGCTGGGGACCAGGAAGAGGTGGGTGGCGCCGTCGTACTTTCCGGGAACCGGACCGAGCTCCGCGGCGAGGCGCAGCGGATCGATGTACGCGGACAAGCCGTACGCGGGCATGGTCCAGTGCGCCCCCGCGATCAGGGCGGGCAGGCCCATCATGAGCTGCTCGGAATGGATCCGGTCCCCGGCGGCGAAGGTGCAGCGCTGCGTCAGCTGCCCGAAGCCCGCGGCAAGGGAACCGCGGGTGTGCACGACGCCCTTGGGGTCACCGGTGGTGCCTGAAGTGAAGATGATCACCGCTTCCTGCTCCGGTGCGGTCTCCGGCGTCGTCAGCGGGACGGCAGCGCGGGCGAGGCTCTTCACCGACCGCGAGCCCCGCGGCACCCCGGGCAGCCGTGGCCCGGAATGGAAATGCCGCACCTCCATGGCGCCGTAGTCCGGGAGCAGCAGGCCGCGGCGGCGGGCCAGCGGCCGGAGCGGACCCTTGGCGCTGAGCGCGTACAACAGCGACTCCGAGGCGGCCCAGCGCGGCGCGGCAAGCCCGGCCCGGTCCCGGAAGAGCGCCGGACCGATGCCGGGATCGATGAACACGATGGAACCGCCTGCCCGGACGGCGCCCAGGGCCAGCACGAAAGCGTCCGGTCCGGGCCGGACGGAGAACAACATGCGTTCCCCGGGACCGAATCCCTCGGCCCGCAGTGCCTGCGCCGTCGCCTCGATTCCCGCGACAAGGTCGCCGTAGCTGATGGTGCGGCCGGGTACCGGGTCCGCCCGCCACGGCACCTTCCTGGCGGGCGCCGTGATGGCCGGACGTTCCGGCCACCGCCGGGCGGAGGCGTACACTCCGGCAATCAGGTCAAGGGAATCGTCAGGCACGGGCCAGCTCCAGGGTGTCGTAGCCGGGGATGAGGACGCGCCGTTTCACTTTCCGTGCGGCGATCCGCCACGGCTGCTGTGCGTACAGCTCCAGCAGGCTCTCCAAGGTGGAATTGATCTGTGCCATGGCAAGCGGCATGCCGATGCAGAAATGCGCGCCGGCCCCGAACCACAGCTGCCGCGCATGGCCCGGCACCTGCCGGGCCGGATCGAATCCGCCCAGGCTTTTGGCGGCGTGCACAGTGGACAGCAGGAGGCGGTCGCCCGGCCGGAAGCGGACGCCTCCCAGCGTTCCTGGCGCGACGGCGTCGCGCAGCATCATCGGCGACGGCACGGTATAGCGCAGCCCCTCGTTCACCGCGGCGGGCAGCGCGGAACGGTCGGTTGCGAGCTCCGGCACCAGTCCGGCGTCGTGCAGCAGCGCGACGATCCGCGGGATGAAGGACACCAGCGTCTCCGTCCCCACAATCACGAACGCGCTGACCACGCCCAGCGCTTCCTCTTCAGTCATGCCCAGTTCCCGCAGGCGTCCCGGGAACGTTCCGCCGTTCCCCTCCCGGTAGGCGGCGCGTGCCGGCCCGGCCAGGAGCCCGACGGCGGTGCGCGCCTTGGCGATCTGCGGCGCCGTGAGTGCATGGCGGCCCAGCCGCACCTGCGAGGTGATGGAGGTGCCGATGTCGAAAAGGTCCCGGTCCGGTAGGCGACCGGGGGCGTCGTCGGCGAGGCCCAGGATCCGGGCGATCACCCCGCCGGAGAGTTCCTTCACGGCCGCAACCAGGTCCACGCGCCGTCCCGCCGGCACCTCCCGGGCCAGGTGGCCACGCAACCTGGCGGCGGCCGGCTCCACGATGCCGGCGACCGCGCGGGCCGTGAACACCCCGCTGAGGAGACGCCGCATGTCATGGTGTTCTGCGCCGTCCATGTTCAGCAGCGCCTTCGGTCCCACCACCGGTGTCCAGAGGCCTCCGGAGGCAGACGGCCCGTGCTTGACGAAACGTTCATTGTCCATGAGGACCTCGCGGAGCAGCCCGGCCTCGCTGACCAGGATCCCCAGCCCCGGGATCCGCTGCACCGGGCGCAGGTATCCGAGCCCGCGGATCAGCGGATACAGGACAGGATGGGCGCCAAGGTGGACACGTAGCTCCCAGGCGGCCAGCGTGCGCGCTGCCGGCGGACTCACCGGATGTCCACCACCTCGGGCCGGTACCGGTGGTCCGCGTACCAGGCCAAGGTGTTTTTCAGCCCCCAGGCCTTCACCCGCCGCGAGGAACCGTAGACCACCACGTCCCGGCGCAGGCCATAGGCGCGGCTCAGCTTCCGCACCCGGTTGGACAGCGCCCGGTCTTCGTGGAGCTCCTCGATCCGGGTCCGGGGGAAGCCGCCGGAACGGTGGTACATGTCCGCGGTGATCGCCATGTTGCAGCCCGGCAGCATCTGGTACGGGCCCAGGTAGCCTTCGCCCTTGTTGCCGGGCCGGATCCGGCCGAAGAAGGACGCCACCTCGACGGCGAGCAGCATCATGCGTCGTTCCATGGCGGTGATGCCCTCGTCTTCGCGCGGCAGCAGCTGGCCTGCCACCAGTTCCAGGCCGTCGTCGAACGCAGCCATGATCCGTGCCGTCCAGTCCGTTGCGGCGAGGCAGTCGGCATCCGTCCGGGCCAGCCAGGTGGCACCGTGGTCGACACCGAAGCGCATGCCGGTATCGGCTGCGGCCCCGGTGCCCTTTTGCGGTTCGTGGATCAGCCGGATGTCCATCCCGGGATGCGCTGCCGCGAAGTCGGCCACGATGCCGCAGCTGTGGTCCGTGGAGCCGTTGTCCACCACCACAAGGGTGAAGTCCGGGTGCTCCTGGGCGGCCAGGGAATCGAGGGTCTGCCGGACGAGCTTTTCTTCGTTGAGCATCGGAACTGCGATGCAGAGCGGCCGGGTCTGCGCCGTGCTGGGCAGTCCTCCGCTCTGTGCCGCGCTCACAGCCGCACCACCGCGATGCCCAGGCTGACCCCGCCGGCCAGGCCCACCAGCGCCACCAGGTCGCCCGGCCCGCAGCGGCCAGTGTCCAGGGCGAGCTTCAACTGCAGGGGTAGGGTCACGGAAGCGAGGTTGCCGTAGTCCTCGACGGTCGGGATCAGCAAGCCGGCCGGGACACCGGCGCCACGGGCGAAGACTTCCCGGTACGGGGCGCTGACCTGGTGCACGCACACCGCGGCGAAGTCCTGCCAGCCCAGGCCGAGCCGCTCAAGGGTCTCGTGGAGGATGCCGCTGCCGAGGTCCAGGAAGGCGTCCTTGAGTTTCTCCCCGTCCATCGAGAAGTAGCTGGCCTCGGGGTCGCGGGGAAACGCGGAACCGCCGGCCGCGAGCGTCCCGACAGCCCAATGCGCGCTCTTGGCGGAAAACCCGAAGCCAAGCACCCCTGCGGAGGCACCGCTGTCGGACGCTTCGAACAAGGCCGCATATCCGCCGTCGCTCATGGTGTACCCGGGAAAGGACGAGGCGAAAGTTTCGAAATCCGGCACGCTCCAGCGCACGGCCCGCGACGGCGACTCCCCGCCGGCCACCAACACCCGGGAGTAGCGCCCGGCGGCCACCAGGGAATCCGCCACTTCGAGTCCGTTGAGGAAGCTGTTGCAGGCGTTCTTGACGTCCATCACCGGGCACTGCAGGCCCAGCTTCGCGGCCACGATATGCGCGGTGGCCGGTTCCACCATGTCCTGGCTCGCCGAGGCGAAGATCAAGAGGGAAATGTCTTCGGGCTGCAGGCCGCGTTCCGCGAGCACCTTCGCTGCGGCGTTGACCGCCAGGTCCGAAGCCTGCTCTGACTCCGCCATGACGCTGCGGCTGCGGATTCCGGTCACCCGGCCGATCAGCCCGCGGGGCACCGTGAACTCCGGACTCTCCCGTCGGAGCCGCTGCTCGACGGCGGCCGTGTCCAGCCGCGCGGGCGGCAGGTAGACCTCCACCCCGGTGATCCGGCTGAGTCCCGGCGCTGCTGCGGCCATCCGCTCCCCCAACTATCCAGTCCGCGCTCTGCGGGGAACACAAAAAGGGTGCGCCCCGCACTCATGGTACGGGACACACCCTTTCAGGAAGCGTCAGTTGCGCCGTGTTCAGACGGCCTTGGCAGCCTCGATGGCCAGCAGCACGCGGTCCGTGACCTCGTCGATGCCGCCGATGCCGTCAACCTGGGTCAGGATGCCGCGCTCGGCGTACTTCGCCACCACGGCTTCGGTCTGCTCGTGGTAGAGGTCCAGGCGGTGGCGGATGACGGCTTCGTTGTCATCCGAACGGCCGGTTTCCTTGGCGCGGCCCAGCAGGCGGCTGACGAGTTCCTCGTCGTCGGCGGTCAGCTGAAGCACCACGTCGAGCTTCTGCTGCCCTTCGGCGAGGATCTGGTCAAGGTAGTCGACCTGCGCGGTGGTGCGCGGGTAGCCGTCCAGCAGGAAGCCGTTCTCGACGTCGGACTCGCCCAAGCGGTCGCGGACCATGTTGTTGGTGACCGCGTCCGGAACGAAGTCGCCGGCGTCCATGTACTTCTTGGCTTCAAGGCCCAGCGGGGTTTCGCCCTTGACGTTGGCACGGAAGATGTCGCCGGTGGAGATGGCGACTACGCCCAGACGTTCGGAAATCCGTTCGGCCTGGGTACCCTTGCCCGAACCCGGAGGTCCAATGATCAGCATTCTCGTCATCGCAAAAGCCCTTCGTAGTGACGTTGTTGTAGCTGCGCATCAATCTGCTTGACGGTTTCCAGGCCCACGCCCACCATGATCAGGATCGAAGTGCCGCCGAACGGGAAGTTCTGGTTGGCGCCGATCAGGACGATGGCAATCAGCGGGATCAATGCCACGAAGCCAAGGTAGATGGCTCCGGGGAGGGTGATCCTGGAAAGCACGTACTGCAGGTAGTCCGCGGTCGGTTTACCCGCCCGGATGCCCGGAATGAATCCGCCGTACTTCTTCATGTTGTCCGAAACCTCTTCAGGGTTGAAGGTGATCGCGACGTAGAAGTAGGTGAAGAACACGATCATGGCGAAGTAGAGCGCCATGTAGATCGGGTGGTCACCGCGGACCAGGTTGTTGTTGATCCACTCAACCCACGGTGCCATCTGCTCCCCCGCCTTGGGCTGGTTGAACTGCGCAATCAGGCCCGGCAGGTAAAGCATGGAAGAAGCGAAGATGACGGGCACGACGCCGGCCATGTTCACCTTGATCGGAATGTAGGTGCTGGTGCCGCCCACGGTGCGGCGCCCGACCATGCGCTTGGCGTACTGGACCGGGATGCGGCGCTGGGACTGCTCGACGAAGACCACCAGGGCCACCGTTACCAGGCCGATGGCCAGCACCGTGAAGAAGGTGCCCGGGCCACGGGAGGTCCAGATGGCGCCGAGGGAAGGCGGGAAGGTTGCTGCGATCGAGGTGAAGATCAGCAGGGACATGCCGTTGCCCACGCCCTTTTCGGTGACCAGTTCACCCATCCACATGATGAGGCCTGTGCCGGCCGTCAGCGTGATGATGATGAGGATCGTGGTCATGATGCTGGTGTCCGGGATGATCGGAAGCTGGCAGTTCGGCAGCAGCTGGCCCGAACGGGCGAGCGATACCAGCGTTGTGGCGTTCAGGAGACCCAGCGCGATCGTCAGATAGCGCGTGTACTGGGTCAGCTTCGATTGCCCTGCAGCACCTTCTTCATACAGCTGCTGGAACCGTGGGATCACCACGCGGAGCAGCTGCACAATGATGCTTGCCGTGATGTAGGGCATGATGCCCAGCGCGAAGATGGACACCTGCAGCAGCGCACCGCCGCTGAACAGGTTCACGAGCTGGTACAGGCTGCCTTGTGTCTGACCCCCCTGCAAACACTGCTGCACATTCTGGTAGTTCACACCAGGCGAGGGAATGAATGCACCCAAGCGGAAGATAGTGATGATTCCCAGCGTGAACAACAGCTTGCGTCGCAAATCAGGCGTCCGAAACGCCCGGCCGAATGCGCTAAGCAAGCGTCCTCCTGAGTAGAAAAATCCAAAGGTATCGATGGGCCCTATGAAACCCAACACCCGAGTCTAGCTGTTGGATGCGCCATGCGAACAATCGACGGGGCCCGAAAACGAAAAAACTCCCGGTGTGCAGGGCCGAAGCCCCGCACACCGGGAGTCGTTCTACAACGGGTTGGTACCCCGCCGCTCCTTCGGGATGAGTCCCTTAGAGAGCGGTGGTGGTGCCGCCCGCAGCAGCGATCTTTTCCGCAGCGCTGGCGGAGAAAGCGTGGGCGGTGACGTCAACCTTGACGGTGATGTCGCCGGTGCCCAGCACCTTCACGGGCTGGTTCTTGCGAACGGCGCCCTTCTCAACCAGTGCCTCGACGGTTACAGCGCCGCCTTCCGGGAACAGCTCGTTGAGCTTGTCCAGGTTCACGACCTGGAACTCAACCCGGAACGGGTTCTTGAAGCCGCGCAGCTTCGGCAGGCGCATGTGCAGCGGCAGCTGGCCGCCGGCAAAGCCAGCCTTCACCTGGTAGCGGGCCTTCGTACCCTTGGTACCGCGACCGGCGGTCTTACCCTTGGAGCCTTCACCACGACCAACACGGGTCTTGGCAGTCTTGGCACCCGGGGCGGGACGCAGGTGGTGGACCTTCAGCGCGTGCTGCTTCTCAGCAGCCTCGGCGGTCTTGTTCTCGGCCATTACTTCGCCTCCTCAACATTCACGAGGTGCGGAACCGTGTTGAGCATGCCCACGGTCACGGCGTCAGCGTTACGGACAACGGTGTGTCCGATGCGCTTGAGGCCGAGGGAACGCAGGGTCTCGCGCTGGTTCTGCTTGGCGCCGATGACGCCCTTGATCTGGGTGATCTCCAACTTGGCGTCGGAGGGAGTCAGGTTCTTAGCCATGACTAGGCACCTGCCTTCTGGTTCTGGATGGCGCGCACCAGAGCAGCCGGAGCAACCTCGTCCAGCGGCAGGCCACGGCGGGCTGCCACGGAAGCGGGCTCTTCCAGTCGCTTCAGGGCGTCGACAGTCGCGTGAACGATGTTGATGGCGTTGGAGGAACCGAGCGACTTGGAGAGGACGTCGTGGATACCGACGCACTCCAGTACTGCACGGACCGGACCGCCGGCGATAACACCGGTACCCGGGGAAGCCGGACGCAGCATGACGACGCCGGCAGCGGCCTCACCCTGCACGCGGTGCGGGATGCTGTTGCCGATGCGCGGAACGCGGAAGAAGGACTTCTTGGCCTCTTCGACGCCCTTTGCGATAGCGGCGGGAACTTCCTTTGCCTTGCCGTAGCCGACACCGACCAGACCGTTGCCGTCACCGACGACGACCAGGGCGGTGAAGCTGAAGCGACGACCACCCTTGACGACCTTGGCGACACGGTTGATGGTCACAACGCGCTCTACGAACTGGCTCTTCTCGGCCTCACGACCGCCGTCGCGGCCACCACGGCCACCACGGTCGCCGCGGCCCTGGCCACGGTCGCCACGCTCGCCGCCGCGACGGCCGCCACGGCGGTCGTCGGTGGCAGCAGCGGTCTCAGTTGCCTCAGCAGCTGCAGCTTCAGTCACCTGAATGTCCTTTTCGTTATTCTCAACGGTCACAGTGCCAGCCCACCTTCGCGTGCACCGTCAGCGACGGCGGCGATGCGGCCGTGGTACTTGTTACCACCGCGGTCGAAGACAACAGCCTCGACGCCTGCGGCCTTGGCACGCTCGGCGACGAGCTCGCCAACGCGCTTGGCCTTGGCAGTCTTGTCACCTTCGAATGCGCGCAGGTCAGCTTCCAGGGTGGAAGCGTAGGCCACGGTGACACCCTTGCTGTCGTCGACAACCTGGACGAACATGTGGCGTGCGGAGCGGTTGACCACCAGGCGGGGGCGGACGGCCGTGCCGACGATGCGCTTGCGGATACGGAGCTGGCGGCGGCTGCGGGCAGCCGACTTGCTCTTGTTCGTGCGCTTCTTGTTAATTGCGATGGCCATGGTTTACTTACCAGCCTTTCCGACCTTGCGGCGGATGACTTCGCCGGCGTAACGGACACCCTTGCCCTTGTAGGGGTCGGGCTTGCGCAGCTTGCGAATGTTGGCAGCAACCTCGCCGACCTGCTGCTTGGAGATACCGGCGACCGAGAACTTGGTCGGGCCTTCCACCGTGAAGGTGATGCCTTCCGGAGCAGAAACGTTGACCGGGTGGCTGTAACCCAGAGCGAACTCAAGGTCGGAGCCCTTGGCCTGAACGCGGTAACCGGTACCGACGATCTCAAGCTTCTTCTCGTAGCCGTTGGTGACACCCTCGATCATGTTGGCGATGAGGGTACGGGTCAGGCCGTGCAGCGAGCGGGAGTTGCGCTCGTCGTTCGGGCGGGTAACCGTCAGGGTGCCTTCTTCAAGGGTGACCTCGATCGGGCTGGCAACAGTGTGGCTCAGCTCGCCCTTGGCGCCCTTGACGCTGACGACGGAGCCGTCAACCTTGATCTCGACGCCGGCAGGAACGGTGATGGGGAGACGTCCAATACGTGACATTATTCTCTTCCTTTCCCGTTACCAGACGTACGCGAGGACTTCGCCGCCCACGCCCTTCTTGCCGGCCTGCTTGTCAGTCAGGAGGCCGGAAGAGGTGGACAGGATTGCGATACCCAGGCCACCCAGCACGTGGGGCAGGTTGGTGGACTTCGCGTAAACGCGGAGACCCGGCTTGGAAATACGGCGGACACCGGCAATCGAACGCTCGCGGTTCGGACCGAACTTGAGGTCGATGGTCAGCTTCTTGCCAACTTCAGCTTCCTCTTCCTTCCAGCCGGCGATGTAGCCTTCGGCCTTCAGGATCTCGGCAACGCGTGCCTTGAGCTTGCTGTACGGCATGGTCACGGAGTCGTGGTATGCCGAGTTGGCGTTGCGCAGACGCGTAAGCATGTCTGCGACAGGATCTGTCATAGTCATTTGGGCTCTTGCCCTTCCTCGTAGCGGTTTCCGCTGTTCTTCCCCCTAGAGGGGCAAGCCAGCGGACCTGTTACGTAGTTGATTAGTCTTCGGATTTGAACGGGAAGCCGAGTGCCTTGAGCAGTGCACGGCCTTCGTCGTCGGTCTTGGCGGTGGTGACAACCGTGATGTCCATGCCGCGGACGCGGTCGATGGAGTCCTGGTCGATCTCGTGGAACATAACCTGTTCGGTCAGACCGAAGGTGTAGTTGCCGTTGCCGTCGAACTGCTTGCCGTTGAGGCCGCGGAAGTCGCGGATACGGGGCAGGGCGAGGGTGACCAGACGGTCCACGAATTCCCACATGCGGTCGCCACGGAGGGTGGCGTGCGCACCGATCGGCATGCCTTCGCGCAGCTTGAACTGGGCGATGGACTTACGGGCCTTGGTGACCTGCGGCTTCTGGCCGGTGATCAGGGTCAGGTCGCGGACAGCGCCGTCGATCAGCTTGGAGTCCTTGGCGGCATCTCCAACACCCATGTTCACAACGACCTTCACGAGGCGGGGAACCTGGTTCACGTTCTCGTACTTGAATTCCTCGAGCAGGGACTGCTTGATGGATTCGGCGTACTTGGTCTTCAGACGCGGAACGATCTTTACCGGAGTCTCGAGAGTCTCAGTCATTAGATGTCCTTCCCGGTGGCCTTGGACACGCGGATGCGAACGGTCTTCTTCTTGCCGTCCTTCTCAACGGTCTCAACACGGAAACCGACGCGGGTCGGCTTCTTGGTGGTGGGGTCAACCAGAGCCACGTTCGAGATGTGGATCGGAGCCTCAACGATCTCGAGGCCGCCGGTGGTGGTGCCACGCTGGGACTGTCCGACCTTGGTGTGCTTGGTCACGCGGTTGATGCCTTCCACGAGGACGCGGTTGGCCTCAGGGAAAACGCGCAGAACCTTGCCCTGCTTGCCGCGGTCGCCGCCGCGTTCCTGCTTGGCGCCAGTGATGACCTGAACGAGGTCACCCTTCTTGATCTTTGCACCCATGGGTTACAGCACCTCCGGAGCCAGGGAGACGATCTTCATGAACTTCTTGTCGCGAAGCTCGCGGCCAACCGGGCCGAAGATACGGGTACCGCGGGGGTCGCCGTCGTTCTTCAGGATCACAGCTGCGTTCTCGTCAAACTTGATGTAGGAACCGTCCGCGCGGCGGCGTTCCTTCTTGGTGCGAACGACGACGGCCTTGACGACGTCGCCCTTCTTTACGTTGCCGCCCGGGATAGCGTCCTTGACGGTTGCGACGATGACGTCGCCGATGCTTGCGTAGCGACGGCCGGAACCACCGAGAACGCGAATGGTAAGGATTTCCTTAGCACCCGTGTTGTCGGCGACCTTCAGTCGCGACTCCTGCTGAATCAATTTTTACTCCTTGCGTCGCGCCGGTTCTCAAGCCGAAATCGTGCATACGGAATGAGCCTTGCGGAACGGTTGATCGGGGTGTCTCTGGACCTGCCTGGATTTTGCCAGAGCAGGCCTAAACGCCCATGCCAGAAGCATCAGCTTCCCTTGCCGGGGAAACCGGCGCGGGGCAGTATGCCATGGCACGATTGTTTACGAGGTGGTTGCAGACGCACTAATGGCGCCATACAAACTCAATATCCTAGCATGCTTTCGGCCCTGGGCCGAAACGCGGAAGGGCCCGCATCCCTTGCGGAATGCGGGCCCTTCCAGTAAGTCCCAGCCGGCGGACCGGCCTCGGATTTACTTGGCCTTTTCGAGGATCTCCACCAGGCGCCACCGCTTGGTAGCGGACAGCGGGCGGGTCTCGGCGATGAGGACGAGGTCGCCGATGCCGGCGGTGTTCTCTTCGTCGTGAGCCTTGATCTTCGAGGTGCGGCGAATAACCTTGCCGTACAGAGCGTGCTTCACGCGGTCTTCAACCTGGACAACGATGGTCTTTTCCATCTTGTCCGAGACAACGTAGCCGCGACGCGTCTTACGGTAACCGCGCTGTTCAGCGCTGGCTGCTGCTTCCGTCACAGTTTCCTTCTCGCTCACTTGGCGTCCTCTCCGGCTTCAGCTTCGGCCTTTTCAGCCTTGGCAGCCTTCTTGGACTTCTTTTCTTCCTTGGCTTCCACAACCGGTGCGGCAACCTCGGCACGAATGCCCAGCTCGCGCTCACGAAGAACGGTGTAGATGCGGGCGATGTCCTTCTTTACCGCGCGCAGGCGACCGTGGTTCTCCAGCTGGCCGGTGGCGGACTGGAAACGCAGGTTGAACAGCTCTTCCTTGGCCTTGCGGAGTTCTTCAACGAGACGCTCGTTGTCGAAACCGTCCAGCTGTGCGGGAGCCAGATCCTTGGATCCTACTGCCATTTCTATTCACCACCTTCGCGACGCACAATGCGTGCCTTCAACGGCAGCTTGTGGATTGCCAGGCGCAGTGCCTCGCGAGCTACCTCTTCATTGACACCGGAGAGTTCGAAGAGAACCCGGCCCGGCTTGACGTTTGCGACCCACCATTCCGGAGAACCCTTACCGGAACCCATACGGGTTTCGGCCGGCTTCTTCGTCAGCGGACGGTCCGGGTAGATGTTGATCCAGACCTTACCGCCACGCTTGATGTGGCGGGTCATCGCGATACGGGCGGATTCGATCTGACGGTTGGTCACGTATGCCGGGCTCAGGGCCTGGATACCGAACTCACCGAAGTTGACCTTGGTGCCGCCCGTTGCAGCGCCGGAACGACCCGGGTGGTGCTGCTTACGGTGCTTGACTCGACGTGGGATAAGCATTTAAGCCTGTCCTCCTTCTGCTGCCGGAGCAGCAGCTTCAGCTGCCGGAGCTTCGGCGGCAGCGGGTGCTGCCTCAGCTGCCGGACGGTCGTTACGACGACGGCGGTCGCCACCCGGGCGGCCCGGGCGGTCACCGGCGCGGCCGCGGGACGGAGCAGCAGCTGCCTGCTGAGCCAGTTCCTTGGCGGTGACGTCGCCCTTGTAGATCCAGACCTTCACGCCGATGCGGCCGAAGGTGGTCTTGGCCTCGTAGAAGCCGTAGTCGATGTTCGCGCGCAGGGTGTGCAGCGGCACACGGCCTTCGCGGTAGAACTCGGAGCGGGACATTTCAGCGCCGCCCAGTCGACCCGAGCAGGCGATACGGATGCCCTTGGCGCCCGCACGCTGTGCGGACTGCATGGCCTTCTTCATCGCACGGCGGAATGCCACGCGGGAAGTCAGCTGCTCAGCAACGCCCTGGGCAACCAGCTGTGCTTCGATCTCCGGGTTCTTGACCTCGAGGATGTTCAGCTGGACCTGCTTGCCGGTCAGCTTTTCGAGCTCGCCGCGGATGCGGTCTGCTTCGGCGCCGCGGCGGCCGATGACGATGCCCGGACGTGCCGTGTGGATGTCCACGCGGACGCGGTCGCGGGTGCGCTCGATCTCAACCTTGGCGATGCCGGCGCGCTCCATGCCCGTGGACATGAGCTGGCGGATACGGATGTCTTCGCGGACGAAGTCCTTGTACCGCTGGCCGTTCTTGGTGCTGTCAGCGAACCAGTGCGAAACGTGATCGGTGGTGATACCGAGTCGGAACCCGTGCGGGTTTACTTTCTGTCCCACTTAGCGAGCCTCCTCTTTCTCCGGGGTGGCGACTACCACGGTGATGTGGCTCGTGCGCTTCTTGATCTGGTAGGCGCGACCCTGGGCACGCGGCTGGAACCGCTTCATGGTCGGACCTTCGTCAACAAACGCCTCGCTGATGTAGAGGTCGCTCTCGTCGAAGGCAACGCCGTCGCGGTCCGCGAGGACGCGGGCGTTTGCCATTGCCGACTGAACTACCTTGAATACCGGCTCCGAAGCTGCCTGCTGGGCAAACTTCAGAATTGCCAGAGCCTCGTTCGCTTGCTTGCCACGAACAAGGTTGACGACGCGCCGGGCCTTCATAGGCGTTACGCGGATGTGACGCGCAATAGCCTTGGCTTCCATTGCTTTCCTTCTCTCGTCTTAGCCGTAGAACGAGCGCCTTAGCGGCGCTTGCCCTTACGGTCGTCCTTGACATGGCCGCGGAAAGTCCGCGTGGGAGCGAATTCGCCGAGCTTGTGCCCGACCATCGACTCAGTGACAAACACCGGGATGTGCTTGCGTCCGTCGTGAACGGCGATCGTGTGACCCAGCATGTCCGGGATGATCATCGAACGGCGGGACCAGGTCTTGATGACGTTCTTGGTGCCCTTTTCGTTTTCCTTGGCGACCTTCACAAAGAGGTGCTGGTCAACGAAAGGACCTTTTTTCAGGCTGCGTGGCATGTGTCCAGGCTCCTATCGCTTGTTCTTGCCAGTACGGCGGCGACGAACAATAAGCTTGTCGCTCTCTTTGTTGGGGCGGCGGGTACGGCCCTCGGGCTTGCCGTTGGGGTTGACCGGGTGGCGACCACCGGAGGTCTTGCCTTCACCACCACCGTGCGGGTGGTCAACCGGGTTCATGGCGACACCACGCACGGTCGGGCGGACGCCCTTCCAGCGCATACGGCCGGCCTTGCCCCAGTTGATGTTCGACTGCTCGGCGTTGCCGACTTCGCCGATCGTTGCGCGGCAGCGCACGTCGACGTTGCGGATTTCACCGGAGGGCAGACGCAGCTGGGCGAAGCGGCCTTCCTTGGCAACGAGCTGCACCGAGGCACCGGCGGAGCGGGCCATCTTGGCGCCGCCACCCGGACGCAGTTCAACTGCGTGGATCACGGTACCAACGGGGATGTTGCGCAGGGGCAGGTTGTTGCCCGGCTTGATGTCAGCGTCCGGACCGGCCTCAACGAAGTCGCCCTGGGACAGCTTGTTGGGGGCGATGATGTAACGCTTGGTGCCATCAACGTAGTGCAGGAGCGCGATGCGGGCCGTACGGTTCGGATCGTACTCGATTTCGGCAACGCGGGCGTTGACGCCGTCCTTGTCGTGGCGACGGAAGTCGATCAGACGGTACTGGCGCTTGTGTCCACCACCCTTGTGGCGGGTGGTGATCTTACCGGTGTTGTTACGGCCGCCGGTCTTGTGCAGCGGACGCAGCAGCGACTTTTCCGGAGTCGATCGCGTGATTTCAGAGAAGTCGGCTACGCTCGAGCCGCGACGGCCCGGGGTAGTCGGCTTGTATTTACGGATTCCCATAATTTATTTCCTCGTTAAAGTGGTCTCCGCTACGCGAGCGGACCGCCGAAGATGTCGATAGTGCCTTCCTTCAGGGTGACAATCGCACGCTTGGTGCTCTTGCGCTGTCCCCATCCGAACTTGGTGCGCTTGCGCTTACCGGCACGGTTGATGGTGTTGATCGATTCGACCTTGACGGAGAAGATCTTCTCCACGGCCAGCTTGATCTCGGTCTTGTTCGAACGGGGGTCCACCAGGAAGGTGTACTTGCCCTCGTCGATCAGGCCGTAGCTCTTTTCCGAAACGACGGGTGCGATGACGACGTCGCGCGGGTCCTTGATGGTGGTGACGCTCACTTGGCGGCCTCCTCGTTCTTTGCCTTGTCAGCGACGAACGCTTCGAAAGCAGCCTTGGTGAAGACCACATCATCGGAAACCAGAACGTCGTAGGTGTTCAGCTGGTCCACGTAGAGGGTGTGGACGTCGGCGAGGTTGCGCACGGACAGTGCAGCAACATCGTTGGCGCGTTCGATCACGACGAGCAGGTTCTTGCGCTCGGTAACAGCCTTCAGCGTCGCCAGGGCTTCCTTGGTGGACGGCTTGGTGCCGGCAACCAGCTCAGCGACGACGTGGATGCGGCCGTTGCGGGCGCGGTCCGACAGGGCGCCACGGAGAGCAGCGGCCTTCATCTTCTTGGGGGTGCGCTGGGTGTAGTCACGCGGGGTCGGGCCGTGGACGATGCCACCACCGGTCATGTGCGGAGCACGGATCGAGCCCTGACGGGCGCGGCCGGTACCCTTCTGCTTGAACGGCTTGCGGCCGGCACCGGAAACTTCAGCGCGGGTCTTGGTCTTGTGGGTACCCTGGCGTGCAGCAGCGAGCTGTGCGACGACGACCTGGTGCAGCAGCGGCACGTTGGTCTGGACGTCGAAGATCTCTGCAGGCAGGTCAACCTTCACAGTGCTAGTCATTTAACTAGGCTCCCTTCACGGCGGAACGTACGAGTACGACCTGGCCGCGGGCACCGGGGACGGCACCCTTGATAAGGAGCAGCGACTTCTCAACGTCAACAGCGTGAACCGTGAGGTTCAGCGTGGTGTGACGTACGGCGCCCATGCGGCCGGCCATTTTCAGGCCCTTGAAGACGCGGCTCGGGGTGGATGCGCCACCGATGGAACCAGGCTTGCGGTGGTTCTTGTGTGCACCGTGGGAAGCACCGACGCCGGAGAAGCCGTGACGCTTCATAACACCGGCGAAGCCCTTACCCTTGCTGGTGCCGACGACGTCGATCTTCTGGCCGGCTTCGAAGAGCTCAACAGAAAGCTCCTGGCCCAGCTCGTAAGACGCGGCGTCTGCAGTGCGCAGTTCGACGACGTGGCGGCGCGGGGTGACGCCGGCCTTTTCAAAGTGACCAGCCAGCGGCTTGGTGACCTTGCGGGGATCGATCTGGCCGTAGCCGATCTGAACGGCGACGTAGCCGTCGGTCTCTGCGTTGCGCAGCTGGGTGACGACGTTGGAGTCAGCCTGGACGACAGTTACCGGGATGAGCTTGTTGTTCTCGTCCCAGACCTGGGTCATGCCGAGCTTCGTGCCCAGCAGGCCCTTAACGTTGCGGGTTGCGGTCATAGTCTCTCAGCACCTCCCTTAGAGCTTGATTTCGATGTTCACGTCAGCCGGCAGGTCGAGACGCATGAGCGAGTCAACAGCCTTCGGCGTGGGGTCGATGATGTCGATCAGACGCTTGTGAGTACGCATTTCGAAGTGCTCACGGCTGTCCTTGTACTTGTGGGGAGAGCGGATAACGCAGTACACGTTCTTCTCCGTCGGAAGCGGCACCGGGCCTACTACCGTTGCGCCTGCGCGCGTGACCGTCTCAACGATCTTCCGCGCTGAAACATCAATGACCTCGTGGTCATATGACTTCAGCCGGATGCGGATCTTTTGTCCCGCCATGTCGCCTGACTCTCTTTCAGTCTGTGCTTCCCTGGGTTAGGGCTGCCCTGTTTACTTGCGTTCCGTGGCTGCCGAAGCAATTGAGGTTCTACCACCACCCACCGCACGGCCTGAATCCGGAAATCCGGGTTCCTCAGACCGCCGATGCTCCGACCCCCGCGGTCGGGCGTGTCGCGATTTTCACGCAAAACGACCCGTAGTTCCTTTGGGGATCTGGGTTATGTTTGGGCTCCAGCCTGGACCCTGCACCCGGCATTATCCGGATCGGGACGCGAAGGAGCGCTTGAACAACTCATCTAGTATGCCGGAATTCGGCGGCAGATGCGAATCGGGCGGCCAACACCCGTTGCCATCCCCCGCGGCGGTCAGGATGATGGGGTCATGACCGTCCAGGATGGACCTTCCGTCGAGCAGCTCGCGCGCTTGCTTCCGGCCGGATTCGTCCTGGGCGTGGCCACTGCGGCCTTCCAGATCGAAGGCTCGCTCGACGTCGACGGGCGCGGTCCGTCCAGCTGGGACGCCTTCGCGGAGAAGCCGGGCGCCATCAGCGACGGCAGCTCCCCCGCCGTCGCGTGCGACCATTACAACCGCAGCGGCGAGGACATCGCGCTGATGCGCGAGCTCGGCGTCGACTCCTACCGCTTCTCGCTCTCCTGGCCCCGGATCCAGCCCGACGGGAAGGGGCCGGTCAACGAACAAGGCCTGGACTTCTATGACCGGTTGGTCGACAAGCTGCTGGCCGCCGGAATTTCGCCGATGGTGACCCTCTTCCATTGGGACACACCCCTCGCTTTGGAGCACGACGGCGGCTGGCTGAGCCGCGCGACCGCGGAACGGTTCGGTGAATACACCGCAGTGGTGGCCGCCCGGCTGGGCGACCGCGTCGCCCAATGGGTCACCCTGAACGAACCGGTATCAGTCGCGCTGCAGGGCTACGGACTCGGTGTGCACGCGCCCGGGCACGGGCTCCTCTTCGACGCGCTTCCCGCGGTCCACCACCAACTGCTCGGCCACGGCCTGGCAGTCCAGGCGCTGCGCGCGGCCGGCGTTCCCGGCGGCATAGGCGTCGCCAATATGCACGCCCCCGTCACTGCGGCAGGTGGCGGCTACCGCGACAAGCTGATGGCCGACACTTTCGACTTGCTGGTGAACAGGATCTACTCCGATCCCCTGCTGACGGGAAGCTATCCGGTACCGCCCCTGCTGGTGCGCCCATGGTTCAGACTGCTGAACAGCGCCCCCGACGAGGACCTGCGCACCATCCACCAGCCGCTGGATTTCTACGGGGTGAACTACTACTACCCCGTGCGCATCGCGGCCGGCGGCGGCACCCGGAACACGCCGGCGGGTGAAAGCGACGTGATGGCCAAGCTGCCGTTCCACCTGGTGCCGTTTCCCGAATACAAGGTGACCGGCTTCGGCTGGCCCGTGGCCCCGGAGCACCTTGGAACCATGCTGCGGACGCTCAAGGACCGCTACGGCGCTTCCCTGCCACCGGTGATGATCACGGAAAGCGGGGCCAGCTTCCCTGAGCCTGCCCGCGTCACGGAAACAGTGCGCGACACGGAACGTGTGGGGTATCTTGCCGCCCACCTTGGCCAGGCCCTTGGAGCCACCAGCCCCGGCGGAGTCGCAGAGGACGTCGAGCTGCGAGGCTATTACGTCTGGACGCTGCTGGACAACTTCGAATGGGCCGCCGGCTACTCGCAGCGTTTCGGGCTGGTCCACGTCGATTTCGAAACCCAGCAGCGGACTCCCAAGGAATCATTCCACTGGTACAGGTCCCTCAGCCGTGCACGGCGCGCCTGAAGCAGCGAAGGCTGCTTGGTGGCACAGGCGTGCGAAATACGCTACTTCTGCTTGTTCGCCCGCCGGATCCGCTTTGCCCGCTCGATTTCGTGCCGAAAGTACTTGCGCCCCCACAACACGGCAGCGGCTACCCCTGCGATAACGGCCAACACTATGACAAAGTCCATTGACGTCTCCTCTCCGCCAGCAACGCTATCAAGACCGCGGGTCCACGGGACGGCCCTCCGCCACGGGAGCAGGCGCTTCCTTGGTCCGGTTCAGGCGCCACACGGCAAAGCCGATGAGCGCCAAGGCAGTAAGCGCCAGGAGCGCGAAGGCATAGGCCCGCATCGCCCACAGGACACTCGCCGCCACCCCGAGCGCGCCCCACCAGGTGAAAATCCGTTCGCCGAGCAGCAGTCCCGCCACCAGCAACAGGACGAATCCCGCGAGAACCCACAGTTGCTGAGGTGCCGTCCCGGCGAGCAGGGTGCCGGCTGCGGAGACGGTGAAGAGGGCCGCGGCGGCAATCATCCTGCCCCGCGCCCCCGTCGTGCCCGGCGCACCACCCCTGGAGCGGATGTAGCACAGTACTGCCAGAACGGCTCCCAGGACCACGAACCACTGGGCTGCCCAAAAGAAGTCCGGCGTCCGTCCGCTGGCGAAAAGGAGCGCCCGCTGCACGGCCGCGAGCAGGAGTACCGCAGCAGCCTCGCCGCATGGCCACGCGTATTTGCGGGGAACTTCGACGACGACGATGACGGCGGCCGCAGCCAGCAGGCCTGTCCCGGCCAAGGCTGTGGCATCACGCAGCAGCCCGACGACGGCGGACACGCCAAGACCGCCGAGCGAGCCGGCAAGCAGCGGAAGGCGGCGCCACTGCTCGCCCCGGACCGTGACGGGAGCCCCACGGTACCCCGCATAAAGCAAGCCGGCTGCAACAGAGCAGCCGCACAGCCACGGCAGGAACTCCGTCCACTCCCCCGCCGAAGGCAGGCCCGAGGCCAGCACGGTGGCACCGGCCAGGCTCAGTGGCACCGCCCCGAGGTAGGCCTTGGGCATCCGCTCGAGGTGCGAGGCTTCGAAGCACAACAAGGCTCCGAGCAGCAATGAGGCACCGGCCGCTGCGTCGATCCGGATGGCGAGGACATAAGCGGAAGCGATGAAAACGGCCGCCGCCCACAGCCAGAACCAACGGTCGGCCGCCGGCCCCGGCGTAATGCGCAGCCGCACGGCCATGACGGCGGCGGCCGGTGCGAGCAGGGCAACGACCATGCCTACGCGGTCAAGGAGCGGCACGCCGAGCCACTCGGGGCTCTGCAGAGGAATCTCCAGGCCCGCGGCAAGGACAAGGGCAACCGTCGCCGGTATTGCGATGTAGCGTGCGCCCGTCGCGGCAAGGAAACGGTCCGCTGCGAAGGCCGAGCACCCCAGCAGGAGCAATTCGAGCAGCAGGACCCAGCGTCCGCCGTCGTCGGCCTGCTGGAAGATGTAGACCAGAGGCAGGACCGCTTGGGCCGCCAGGGTGATCCAGACGGCTTCGTGCTGGAAGGGAACCTCAGCCAAGAGCCTGCGCGCGGCGCATTGGACTACGTGCTGGGCAAGGAACACGGCGGCAAGAGTCAACGAGACCACCGTGACCGAGGCGGCCAGGTCGTACGCAAGCACCCCTGCCAGGGCTGCGGTGAGGACCCGGACCGCCGCAAAATGGACGCCTTTCGCCGTAGGCCCGGCAGACGCTGCCACCATGACGGCACAAAAGACGGCGAAAACCCCAAGGACCAGCTCAAGCTGGTGGATACCGCCGGGACCGAAGACCAGCAGCAGGAAGAACGCCGCGGGCGCGAACGCCACGGACGCCGCCGTCCGCCTGAGCAGGAATCCCGCCGCCGCGGCGGCAACGGCCAATGCCACCGCCAGGCCACCATGCTGCCAGCTGCCGGGTTCCGAGAGCGACAAGAAAGCCCATGCCATGGCCATGAACGCGAGGGCGACGGCGGACTCCCCCGCTGCGGCACGCAGCCGGCGCGCCGCTTTCATCAGGGCGACCACCAGCTGGACACCGCATGCCGCGAAAACCACGGCTGCGGGCGAGACAGACTCCGCGAAGAAGACCAAGGCACCGCCGGCGTCGAGGAACTGCAGGTACGCCGTGCACAGCAGGAGGGTGAAGGCGGTCCTCGCTGCCCAGGCATGGAGCTGCCGCTGCAGTCCGTTGCCGGGACGGACAGCCTGGCCCGTGAAATAGCCGACGCCAAGGACGAGAAGGAAGTTCCCCCATATCAAAGGCAACGCAGTGAAGGCGAAGAGTCCGGCCGCCAGCATCATGGCCGGGGCCAAGCCGTCCCGCAGGCCGGGGCGCCTTGCGCCCTCGCGGCCGGACAGCAGGAAGCCGGCGACGGCGGACGCCGCTCCGATGGCCACCGCGGTCGTGGCACTGAGCATGTGGTCTCCCGTTGCGGCTTCGAGCACCCACACAAACGGAAGGAAGACCACTGCGGCTGCGCCAAATCCGGCCAACGACGCGTCCGGGCCATGCAACTGGAGGCCGGTACGCACCGCCCCCGCCTCGAACACCAACTGCGCGAGGCAGGCCGTGATGAAGCCCAGAACGGCGACGGCTGGCCGTTCCGCGGACGCAGGCAAGGCAGCCATAAGGAACGCCGGCACCGCGAGCGTCAAGGCAATCCGGGCGGCAAGCACGAAACGGCGCCGGACAATGCCCGCCGTTCCCGGAAGAACGCACCTGAGCCCCCAGGCGACCGCCGCAGCCAAAAGCAGGACCGCCGTCGGGCCCCCTCCGAGGGAAGGCACAAACGGTGAAGCTGCCAGCAAGACGCCGGCCGGAAGCAGTTCCGCGCTGCCGCGAAGCTTCCACGCCAGGACCAGCGCGCACACCAGCGCCGAATAGAAAGGCAACGCGAGGGGCAGCTCCCGCTGCGGAACCAGCATGACCGTCGCGACGAGTACGGCGCTGAGCTGCAACACAAAGCCCACCAGCGCGTCCAAACGCCAGAAGCCTCCCGGCTCCGAGGCAGTGGTTGCGTGATCGTCGGGCCGCGGGCGTGCCGGAACGACAGGGAACCATTTGTCGAGCTGTGCGGACGCGAATGCCACCCCGATGCTTTGAAGGCCGAGCAACAGCGAGGCAAAGTACAGGACGGCGCCCAGTCCGGCACCGGCGTCGGACACGGCCACAGTTGCCGCGACCGTGAGGCAAGCGCGCGCCCCGAGGAAATGCAACTTCCGGCCCGGTGTACTGCGGAACGCCGACGCCACCGCAAGGTACAGCCCGCACATCGCCATGATGAGCGCGTAGTCGCCAGGGCCGAGGAAACGCGGAGCGAAGGTCGCGGCGACCGCCACGAACGGCACGACGCAGGGATGCAGCACTTGCAAGGGCCGGAGGTAAATCGACGGTACGCCACGCAGGCCGCTGAGATTCGCGATACCAAGGACGACGGCGAGGCCGATCAACGCGACGAAATACCAGACAAGCGCGCCACCCAGCATGGAAACACCGGACCACGCCGAGGAAACGACGAAGGTCAAGGAGAGATAGGCCAGCACCTTGCTGTCCAGGCGGACGGCTGCGAAGACATACGCCGCTGTGCCTGCCAACGATGTCACCAGCCATGCAGAGGGGCCGTGGTGGAGGACGAAGTTGTACATCGCCAGCCCGGTGACAGGGATGAGCGCCAAGCCGGTGCCGGTGAAGGCCAGAGCGGCCGCCCGCAGGCGGGGTGCTTTCGCCGCCAGGATGAAACCGCCCGCGTAGAACAACACGGTGATCACCCAGACGCCGGCAAAGCGCAGCGCGGCCGGGAGGCCGGAACCGATGAAAAGCGCCGCGGACGCAACGAGCAGGAGGCTCGCCACGTACAGGGTGATGTTGATGTTCTGCCGCTCGCGCTTGGCTTTGCGTTCGGCCTTGGCCGCGAGCTCCTCGGGCGTGGGCGGTGGGGCCGGCGGCGTCATTGGGGCAACGGTAGGCGCGGGACGCGGCGGAGCAGCGGGAACGGCTGCGGCCTGGGGCTTGGCCACGGGCTGTGCAATGAAGTGCGAGGCGGGGCCACGGGGCACCGGCGGCACCAAGGATGGCGGTCCGAAACGCGCCGCGGCCTCCTGCCAACCCGCGAAATGGCCTGCCAGGAATCCGGAGCGGTACCGCGCGTCGTCGTTCCCCACAGCGAGCCGCTTGCCCTTTGTGACGCCCACCGCATAGCCAAACAGGGCAGAGACCCCGCACAGCACAACCACCAGGATCAACAATCCCACCAGCAAACCGGCCATCCGCCATTCCCCCTGCTGCCAACGCCGGACACGATCTCCAGCATTTATCCAATCGATAGATAAATCATAGCAAAAGAAAGCCCCGCCGCGTAAGCGACGGGGCTTTCTTCAGGTGTTCGGCCAGGCGCTGGCGCCCGGCGTCCTACCGATCTACAAGCAGAAACTACTTGATGATCTTGGTAACACGTCCCGAACCAACGGTGCGGCCACCTTCACGGATAGCGAAGCCGAGGCCCTCTTCCATAGCGATCGGCTGGATGAGCTCAACGGTCATCTCAGTGTTGTCGCCCGGCATGACCATTTCGGTGCCCTCGGGGAGGGTGATAACGCCGGTCACGTCGGTGGTGCGGAAGTAGAACTGCGGGCGGTAGTTCGAGTAGAACGGGTTGTGACGGCCGCCTTCGTCCTTGGAGAGGATGTAGACGTTGGCCTCGAAGTCGGTGTGCGGGGTGATGGAACCCGGCTTGACGACAACCTGGCCACGCTCGACATCGTCGCGCTTCAGACCACGGAGCAGGAGGCCACAGTTTTCGCCGGCCCATGCTTCGTCGAGCTGCTTGTGGAACATCTCGATACCGGTAACGGTGGTCTTCTGGATCGGGCGGATACCGACGATCTCAACTTCGGAGTTGATGGCGAGGGTGCCACGCTCGGCGCGGCCCGTAACAACGGTGCCACGGCCGGTGATGGTGAAGACGTCTTCGATCGGCATCAGGAACGGCTTGTCGCGGTCACGAACCGGGTCCGGAACGGACTCGTCGACAGCTTCCATCAGGTCCTCAACGGACTTGACCCACACCGGGTCGCCTTCCAGAGCCTTCAGGCCGGAAACGCGGATGACGGGAGCGTCGTCGCCGTCGAAGCCCTGGGAGCTGAGGAGCTCGCGGACTTCCATTTCCACGAGGTCGAGGAGTTCCTCGTCCTCAACCATGTCGGACTTGTTCAGCGCGACCAGCAGGTAGGGAACACCAACCTGGCGGGCGAGCAGAACGTGCTCACGGGTCTGAGCCATCGGGCCGTCGGTAGCGGCAACCACGAGGATCGCGCCATCCATCTGGGCAGCACCGGTGATCATGTTCTTGATGTAGTCAGCGTGACCCGGGGCGTCCACGTGTGCGTAGTGGCGCTTTTCGGTCTGGTACTCAACGTGGGAGATGTTGATGGTGATACCACGCTGACGCTCTTCCGGAGCAGAGTCGATCGACGCGAAGTCGCGCTGCTCGTTGAGAGTCGGGTACTTGTCGTACAGCACCTTGGAAATGGCGGCAGTCAGCGTCGTCTTACCGTGGTCAACGTGACCGATGGTGCCGATGTTGACGTGCGGCTTAGTCCGCTCGAACTTTGCCTTTGCCACAGGTTCCTCCTAGAACGATTTCAAGTGACGTGCTCCTCAACCGCGCTTTTCGCGGCAGAAACTTCAGCAAGTCTACTTGGGGGCTTTGGTTTTGGTGAAATTTACAGCTCCGGGAACCGAAACCGGTTCGTGAAGCTGGTGATGCAGGGGCCGGATCGGAGCCGGAACCCCGGTCCGGCCACTGCATCGGATGCGCTCCCTGACGGCAGGCACCCTTGGTTTTTCCGAAGCTGATTACTCGCCGCGGGTCTTCTGGATGATCTCGTCGGCAACAGCCTTCGGGACCTCCGCGTAGCTGTCGAAGGTCATCGAGTACACAGCGCGGCCCTGGGTCTTGGACCGCAGGTCGCCGATGTAGCCGAACATTTCGGACAGCGGAACGTTGGCACGGACAACCTTCACGCCCGCAGCATCTTCCATGGACTGGATCATGCCACGACGGGAGTTGAGGTCACCGATGACATCGCCCATGTACTCCTCGGGAGTACGGACCTCGACGGCCATGAGCGGCTCGAGGAGAACCGGGTTGGCACGCTTGGCGCCTTCCTTGAACACCTGGGAACCGGCGATCTTGAACGCCATTTCCGAGGAGTCGACGTCGTGGTAAGCGCCGTCGATCAGGGTTGCACGCACGCCCACCATCGGGTAACCGGCGAGGACACCGAACTGCATGGCGTCCTGGATACCGGCGTCAACCGAGGGGATGTACTCACGCGGGATACGGCCACCGGTGACAGCGTTCTTGAACTCGTAGAACTCGCCGTCGGTGGTGTCCATCGGCTCGAAGGAAACCTGCACCTTTGCAAACTGACCGGAACCACCGGTCTGCTTCTTGTGGGTGTAGTCGACCTTCTCGACAGCCTTCTTGATGGTTTCGCGGTACGCAACCTGCGGCTTGCCGACGTTGGCTTCGACCTTGAATTCGCGGCGCATACGGTCCACCAGGATGTCCAGGTGGAGCTCGCCCATGCCGGCGATAACGGTCTGGCCGGTCTCTTCGTTGAGGGAGACCTGGAAGGTCGGGTCCTCAGCGGAGAGCTTCTGGATGGCGGTGGAGAGCTTCTCCTGGTCACCCTTCGAGTTCGGCTCGATGGCCACAGAGATCACGGGCTCCGGGAAGCTCATGGACTCGAGGACGATCGGGTTCTGCGGATCACACAGGGTGTCGCCCGTGGTGGTGTCCTTCAGGCCGATGGCTGCGTAGATGTGGCCGGCGGTAGCGCCCTCAACGGGCATTTCCTTGTTGGCGTGCATCTGGAACAGCTTGCCGATGCGCTCCTTCTTGCTCTTGGTGGAGTTGACCACCTGAGCGCCGGATTCAACCTGGCCGGAGTACACGCGGATGAAGGTCAGCTGGCCGAAGAACGGGTGGGCAGCAATCTTGAACGCGAGGGCCGAGAACGGCTCGTCGGCGGACGGCTTGCGGGTCAGTTCCTTCTCTTCGTCGCGCGGATCGTGACCGATCATGGCGGGAACGTCGAGCGGGTTCGGCAGGAAGTCCACAACAGCGTCCAGCATCGGCTGAACACCGCGGTTCTTGAAGGCAGAACCACAGAAGACCGGGTAGAGCTCGGAGTTGATCGTCATCTTGCGGATGCCGGCCTTGAGCTCGTCGATGGTGAGTTCTTCACCTTCGAGGTACTTCTCCATGAGTTCCTCGGAGGACTCGGCGACAGTCTCAACGAGCTGTGCGCGGTACTCTTCGGCCTTGGCCTGGAGATCGGCGGGGATCTCCTGGACCTCGTAGGAAGCACCCATGGTCACGTCACCCTTGGCGTCGCCGGGCCACACGAGGGCACGCATGCCCAGGAGGTCCACGACACCAACGAAGTCGTTCTCGGAACCGATCGGCAGCTGCATGACCAGCGGCTTGGCACCGAGGCGGTTGATGATGGTGTCCACGGTGAAGTAGAAGTCCGCACCGAGCTTGTCCATCTTGTTGACGAAGCAGATACGCGGAACGTTGTACTTGTCAGCCTGGCGCCACACGGTCTCGGACTGCGGCTCCACACCTTCCTTGCCATCGAAGACGGCGACAGCGCCATCGAGGACGCGCAGGGAGCGCTCAACCTCGACGGTGAAGTCAACGTGGCCGGGGGTGTCGATGATGTTGATCTGGTTCTTGTTCCAGAAGCAGGTCACGGCGGCAGACGTGATGGTGATGCCGCGTTCCTTTTCCTGTTCCATCCAGTCGGTCGTCGAAGCGCCGTCGTGCGTTTCGCCGATCTTGTGGTTCACACCCGTGTAGAACAGGATGCGCTCGGTAGTGGTGGTCTTGCCGGCATCGATGTGGGCCATGATGCCGATGTTGCGGACCTTGTTAAGGTCGGTAAGCACGTCCTGTGCCACGGGGTCTCCCTTTCGGATGAACTACGCGCACGCCGCCGGCTCGGTGAGCCGGCGGCGAACGGAAGTATTACCAGCGGTAGTGGGCGAAGGCCTTGTTGGACTCGGCCATCTTGTGGGTGTCTTCGCGACGCTTCACAGCGGCACCGAGACCGTTGGAGGCATCCAGGATTTCGTTCTGGAGGCGCTCGGTCATGGTCTTCTCGCGGCGGGCCTTGGAGTAGCCCACGAGCCAACGCAGAGCCAGGGCGGTGGAACGGCCCGGCTTGACCTCAACGGGAACCTGGTAGGTGGCGCCACCGACACGGCGGGAGCGGACCTCGAGGGAAGGCTTGACGTTGTCCATGGCCTTCTTCAGAGCGGCAACGGGGTCGCCGCCGGTCTTGGCGCGGGCGCCTTCAAGAGCACCGTAAACGATGCGCTCTGCAGTGGACTTCTTGCCGTCGATCAGGACCTTGTTGATCAGCTGGGTGACCAACGGGGAGCCGTAGACGGGATCGGAAACGAGCGGCCGCTTGGGGGCCGGACCCTTGCGAGGCATATTACTTCTTCTCCATCTTTGCGCCGTAGCGGCTGCGGGCCTGCTTGCGGTTCTTCACACCCTGGGTGTCGAGTGCACCACGGACGATCTTGTAGCGGACACCCGGGAGGTCCTTAACACGACCACCGCGGACGAGCACGATGGAGTGCTCCTGCAGGTTGTGGCCAACACCGGGGATGTAGGCGGTAACTTCAATGCCACCGGCAAGGCGCACACGTGCGACCTTACGAAGGGCCGAGTTCGGCTTCTTCGGGGTGGTGGTGTAAACGCGGGTGCAAACACCGCGGCGCATCGGGCTGCCCTTCAGCGCGGGAGCCTTGGTCTTGGAGACCTTCGGCGTGCGGCCCTTGCGGACCAGCTGGTTAATCGTAGGCACTTTCGTGTTCTCCGTAATTTGATCTCTGCCACCACACCAGGCGCCAGCCCGGGACGTGGAAGCTTTGGCGTTGCTCATGCAGCTTCAGGTCCAGAAGGTCCGGTGGGCGTGCAAAAGTGCGGCATTCGTTGCGCAAGTTGCCCGCAACCCGGAAACAGGCTCCACCCGACATCATGAGAACAAAACCAAAATGATGCCGCGGCGGCCTTCATCCACTGCCACACAGAACAATTACGAAAAGTCTAGCATGGCTTGCCGAACCGCCTTAATCCGGTGTACGACGGCGGCCGGCGCCTGCCGCCGTCGTACTCCCCTTGCGGGGGCACGGACAAAGAGGCGGCCGGGAAAGCAGGAAGCCCCCGCGTCCTGACGGACGCGGGGGCTTCCTGCCACCTGGTTCAGGCTTCCGCTCAGCGGAAGTCGTTGCCCAGGTCGTAGTCATCCAGCGGGATGGCGTGGAACTCGGGAGCTCCGTCGCCGCCCAGGGCGTCGTACGAGAAGTCGGTGAAGGCGCTGGGGCCCGTGAACAGGCTTGCCTTTGCTTCTTCAGTCGGCTCCACGGTGACCTCGGTGTAACGGGGCAGGCCCGTACCGGCCGGGATGAGCTTACCGATGATGACGTTCTCCTTGAGGCCGAGCAGCGGGTCGCTCTTGCCTTCCATGGCCGCCTGCGTCAGGACGCGGGTGGTCTCCTGGAAGGAAGCGGCGGACAGCCACGACTCGGTCGCCAGCGACGCCTTGGTGATACCCATCAGTTCCGGACGGCCGGACGCCGGGGTAAGACCCTCGGACACCACGCGGCGGTTCTCGTCTTCGAAGCGGGCACGCTCGGCGAGCTCGCCCGGAAGCAGCTCGGAGTCGCCGGATTCGATGACGGTCACGCGGCGCAGCATCTGGCGGACGATGACTTCCACGTGCTTGTCGTGGATGCCGATGCCCTGGCTGCGGTATACGCCCTGGACCTCGTCCACCAGGAACTTCTGGGCGGCACGGGGGCCCATGATGCGCAGAACCTGCTTCGGGTCCACCGGACCGTTGATCAGCTTCTGGCCGACGCTGACGTGCTCGCCGTCCTCGATGAGGAGGCGGGAACGGCGCAGCACCGGGTAGGCGATCTCCTCGGAACCGTCGTCCGGGGTGATGATCAGGCGCATCTGGCGCTCGGACTCTTCGATGGTGATGCGGCCGGCCGCTTCGGCGATCGGTGCAACACCCTTCGGAGTGCGGGCTTCGAAGAGTTCCTGGATACGGGGCAGACCCTGGGTGATGTCGTCGCCACCGCTTGCGGACACGGCACCACCGGTGTGGAAGGTACGCATGGTCAGCTGGGTACCCGGTTCACCGATGGACTGCGCGGCGATGATGCCGACGGCCTCGCCGATGTCCACGGTCTTGCCGGTGGCCAGCGAACGGCCGTAGCAGAGCGCACAGGTACCGACCTTGGACTCACAGGTGAGCACGGAGCGGACCTTGACCTGGGTGATGCCCGCGGCCAGCAGCTCGCCGATGACGACGTCGCCGCAGTCGGTGCCGGCCGGAGCCAGGACCTTGCCCTCGGAGTCGACGACGTCGACGGCCAAGGTGCGTGCGTAGGCGCTGTTCTCGACGTTCTCGTCCAGGACCAGCTCACCGTTGGAGTCCGGCACGGCGATTGCGACGTTCAGGCCGCGCTCGGTACCGCAGTCCTCTTCGCGGACGATGACGTCCTGCGAAACGTCCACCAGACGACGGGTCAGGTAACCCGAGTTGGCGGTACGGAGAGCGGTATCGGCCAGACCCTTACGGGCACCGTGCGTGGCGATGAAGTATTCCAGCACCGACAGGCCCTCACGGTAGGAGGACTTGATCGGACGCGGGATGATCTCACCCTTCGGGTTGGCCACGAGGCCACGGATACCCGCGATCTGGCGGACCTGCATCCAGTTACCACGTGCACCGGAGGACACCATGCGGTTGATGGTGTTCATCGGCGACAGGCTGTCACGCATGACCTGGGCGATCTCGTTGGTTGCCTTGTTCCAGATCTCGATCAGTTCCTGGCGACGCTCGTCGTCGTCGATCAGGCCCTTGTCGTACTGGCCCTGGATCTTGGCAGCCATGGTCTCGTACCCGGCGAGGATGCCCGGCTTGGCGTCCGGGACCTCGATGTCGGAGATGGCCACGGTGACACCCGAACGGGTTGCCCAATAGAAACCGGCATCCTTCAGGTTGTCCAGGGTGGCCGCGGTGACGACCTTCGGGTAGCGCTCGGCAAGGTCGTTGACGATGCGGGAGAGCTCGCCCTTGTCAGCAACAGCCTCGACCCAGGGGTAGTCCTCGGGCAGGGTCTGGTTGAAGATGACCTGGCCCAGGGAGGTTTCGACGAGCGCGGGCTGGCCCGGCTCCCAACCTTCCGGAGCTTCCCAGCCGGCGTACGGCACGAAGTTCTCCAGGCGGATCTTCACCTGGGAGTTCAGGTGCAGTTCGCGGGCGTCGTAGGCCATGATGGCTTCCGCAACCGAGGCGAACACGCGGCCTTCACCGGCCGAACCAACACGCTTGGTGGTCAGGTGGTAGAGGCCGATGATCATATCCTGCGAAGGCAGGGTCACCGGACGGCCATCGGACGGCTTCAGGATGTTGTTCGAGGACAGCATCAGGATGCGGGCCTCAGCCTGGGCTTCGGGGCTCAGCGGCAGGTGCACTGCCATCTGGTCGCCGTCGAAGTCGGCGTTGAAGGCGCCACACACCAGCGGGTGCAGCTGGATGGCCTTGCCTTCAACAAGCTGGGGCTCGAACGCCTGGATACCGAGGCGGTGCAGGGTAGGTGCACGGTTGAGCAGCACCGGGTGTTCGGTGATGATCTCTTCCAGCACGTCCCAGACCTGCGGACGGTAGCGCTCGACCATGCGCTTGGCCGACTTGATGTTCTGCGCGTGGTTGAGGTCAACCAGGCGCTTCATCACGAACGGCTTGAAGAGCTCCAGGGCCATCTGCTTGGGCAGACCGCACTGGTGCAGCTTCAGCTGCGGGCCGACGACGATGACCGAACGGCCCGAGTAGTCAACGCGCTTACCGAGCAGGTTCTGGCGGAAACGGCCCTGCTTGCCCTTGAGCATGTCGCTCAGGGACTTCAGCGGACGGTTGCCCGGACCCGTGACGGGGCGGCCGCGGCGGCCGTTGTCGAAGAGGCTGTCAACAGCTTCCTGAAGCATGCGCTTCTCGTTGTTGACGATGATCTCCGGGGCACCGAGGTCCAGCAGTCGCTTGAGTCGGTTGTTGCGGTTGATCACACGGCGGTAGAGGTCATTGAGGTCGGAGGTCGCGAAGCGGCCACCATCCAGCTGGACCATCGGGCGCAGTTCCGGCGGGATCACCGGGACGGCGTCCAGCACCATGCCGAGCGGGCTGTTGTTGGTGGTCAGGAAGGCGTTGACGACCTTAAGACGCTTCAGGGCGCGGGTCTTGCGCTGGCCCTTGCCGTTCTGGATGGTGTCGCGCAGTGCCTCGGCCTCTGCCTGCATGTCGAAGTTCTCAAGGCGCTTCTTGATGGCTTCGGCACCCATGGAGCCTTCGAAGTACATGCCGTAGCGGTCACGCAGTTCGCGGTACAGGGCTTCGTCACCTTCGAGATCGGCGACCTTCAGGTTCTTGAAGCGGTCCCAGACCTGCTCGAGGCGCTCGATTTCGGCGTCGGCGCGCTTGCGCACGTTCGCCATCTGGCGGTCGGCGGAATCGCGGGCCTTCTTCTTGTCGGCAGCCTTGGCGCCTTCGCCCTCGAGGCGGGCAAGCTCGTCCTCAAGGTCGCGGGCGATCGCGGCGATGTCGCTGTCGCGGTTGTCGACGAGCTGCTTCTTCTCGAGGTCGTGCTCGACCTGGAGGTTCGGCAGTTCGGCGTGGCGGCTTTCCGTGTCCACGCTGGTGATCATGTACGCGGCGAAGTAAATGACCTTTTCGAGGTCCTTCGGCGCGAGGTCAAGGAGGTAGCCCAGGCGGGAGGGAACACCCTTGAAGTACCAGATGTGGGTAACGGGCGCGGCCAGTTCGATGTGGCCCATGCGCTCACGGCGCACCTTGGCGCGGGTGACCTCAACGCCACAACGCTCACAGATGATGCCCTTGAAGCGCACGCGCTTGTACTTGCCGCAGTAGCATTCCCAGTCGCGGGACGGGCCGAAGATCTTCTCGCAGAAGAGGCCGTCCTTCTCGGGCTTGAGCGTGCGGTAGTTGATGGTTTCCGGCTTCTTGACCTCACCGTAAGACCAGCCGCGGATGTCTTCCGCGGTGGCGAGGCCGATCTGCATGAGGCCGAAGGAGGATTCGCTGGACATGTGGTCCCTGTTCTCTCTTGTTCTCTAAGTTCTGAAGTCTTGGTTTACGGGGTTTCGACAGGCTCACCCACCGAAGTGGGAGGTGAGGTACGACGGCGGGTGGGCACCCGCCGTCGTACGCCCGCCTGCTAAACCTCTTCTACGGAGCTGGGCTCTGCGCGAGACAGATCGATGCCCAGTTCTTCCGCAGCCGTAAAGACTGCGTCATCAGAGTCACGCATTTCGATCGTCGTGCCGTCGGTGGAAAGGACTTCCACGTTCAGGCACAGCGACTGCATTTCCTTGATCAAGACCTTGAAGGATTCCGGAACGCCCGGCTCGGGGATGTTCTCGCCCTTGACGATGGCTTCGTAAACCTTCACGCGGCCGTGGATGTCATCCGACTTGATCGTGAGCAGTTCCTGGAGCGTGTAGGCAGCGCCATAGGCCTCGAGGGCCCACACTTCCATTTCACCGAAGCGCTGGCCACCGAACTGAGCCTTACCACCGAGCGGCTGCTGGGTGATCATGGAGTACGGACCGGTGGAGCGGGCGTGGATCTTGTCGTCCACCAGGTGGTGGAGCTTCAGGATGTACATGTAGCCGACCGAGATCGGATCCGGGAACGGTTCGCCGGAGCGGCCGTCGAACAGGCGGGTCTTGCCGGAGGAGTCGATCAGACGCTCGCCGTCGCGGGTCACGTTGGTCGAATCCAGCAGGCCGGTGATTTCCTCTTCGCGGGCACCATCGAACACCGGAGTGGCGAGGGTCTGGTTCGGACCGGTCTCGCGCGGCAGGTTCGGAAGGTTCTTGACCCACTCGGGCTCGCCTTCGATCTTCCAACCGGTCTTGGCAACCCAACCGAGGTGGGTTTCCAGGACCTGGCCGACGTTCATACGGCCCGGAACACCCAGCGGGTTCAGGACGATGTCCACCGGGGTACCGTCGGCGAGGAACGGCATGTCCTCAACCGGCAGGATCTTGGAGATGACACCCTTGTTGCCGTGGCGGCCTGCGAGCTTGTCGCCGTCCGTGATCTTGCGCTTGGCGGCAACGTAGACGCGGACCAGCTGGTTCACGCCCGGGGGCAGTTCGTCGTCGTTGTCGCGGTCGAAGACGCGCACGCCGATGACGGTACCGGACTCGCCGTGCGGCACCTTCAGGGAGGTGTCGCGGACCTCGCGGGACTTCTCGCCGAAGATGGCGCGCAGCAGGCGCTCTTCCGGAGTCAGTTCGGTTTCACCCTTCGGGGTGACCTTGCCGACCAGGATGTCGCCGGCCTCGACCTCGGCACCGATGTGGATGATGCCGCGCTCGTCCAGGCCTGCCAGGACTTCCTCGGACACGTTCGGGATGTCACGGGTGATTTCCTCGGCACCAAGCTTGGTGTCGCGGGCGTCGATCTCGTGCTCTTCGATGTGGATCGAGGAGAGAACGTCCTCGGCCACGATGCGCTGGGACAGGATGATGGCGTCTTCGAAGTTGTGGCCTTCCCACGACATGAATGCCACGAGGAGGTTCTTGCCCAGGGCGAGTTCACCCTGGTCCGTTGCCGGGCCGTCGGCGATGATGCCGCCGACTTCCAGGCGCTGGCCTTCGTTGACCAGGACGCGGTGGTTGTAGCAGTTGCCCTGGTTGGAGCGGGCGAACTTGCTGATCCGGTAGCTGGACTCGGTGCCGTCGTCGTTCAGCATGGTGACGAGGTCCGCGGACACTTCGCTGACCACACCGGCCTTCTTGGCGATGACGACGTCGCCGGCGTCAACGGCTGCGGCGCGCTCCATGCCGGTGCCCACGAACGGGGCCTCGGAACGGACCAGCGGCACGGCCTGGCGCTGCATGTTCGCACCCATGAGGGCGCGGTTGGCGTCGTCGTGCTCGAGGAACGGGATCAGGGCCGTAGCCACGGACACCATCTGGCGCGGGGAAACGTCCATGAACTGGACGTCCTCGGCGGGAACGAGCACGGGCTCTCCCCCACCACCGCGGGCACGGACAAGCACGGTCTCTTCGGAGAACTTGTTGTTCGCATCCAGCGGCGCGTTCGCCTGGGCGATCAGCACCTCGGCTTCGTCGTCGGCGGTCAGGTACTCGACGTCGTCGGACACCACGCCGCCGGAAACCTTGCGGTACGGAGTCTCGATGAAGCCGAACGGGTTGATGCGGCCGTAGGACGCCAGCGAACCGATCAGACCGATGTTCGGACCTTCAGGGGTTTCGATGGGGCACATACGTCCGTAGTGCGACGGGTGGACGTCACGGACTTCCATGCCGGCGCGGTCACGGGACAGACCACCGGGGCCAAGGGCCGACAGGCGGCGCTTGTGGGTCAGGCCCGAGAGCGGGTTGTTCTGGTCCATGAACTGGGACAGCTGGGAGGTTCCGAAGAACTCCTTGATGGCTGCCACGACAGGACGGATGTTGATCAGGGTCTGCGGCGTAATGGCCTCGACGTCCTGCGTGGTCATGCGTTCGCGGACGACGCGCTCCATGCGGGACAGGCCGGTGCGGACCTGGTTCTCGATCAGTTCGCCGACCGCGCGGATGCGGCGGTTGCCGAAGTGGTCGATGTCATCGATCTCGACACGGATCTCGTGGTCTTCGCCATCGCGCTTGCCCATGATGGTCTTCTCGCCGGCGTGCAGCGCAACGAGGAACTTGATCATGGCGACGATGTCTTCAACGTGCAGGACCGAAGCTTCCTTGTCGCCAAGGGAGCGGTCGATGCCGAGCTTGCGGTTGATCTTGTACCGGCCGACCTTGGCGAGGTCGTAGCGCTTGGGCTCGAAGTAGAGGTTGCGCAGCAGGGCCTCGGCAGCTTCGACGGTGGGCGGCTCGCCCGGACGCAGCTTGCGGTAGATGTCCAGGAGCGCGTCTTCGCGGGTCTCGGTGGTGTCCTTCTCCAGGGTGGCGCGCATGGAGTCGTACTGGCCGAACTCTTCGAGGATCTGGCCGTCGGTCCAGCCGAGGGCCTTCAGCAGCACCGTGACGGACTGCTTGCGCTTGCGGTCGAGGCGGACGCCGACCTGGTCGCGCTTGTCGATCTCGAGCTCGAACCATGCACCGCGGGACGGGATGATGCGGGCGGTGAAGATGTCCTTGTCGCTGGTCTTGTCAGCGGCGCGCTCGAAGTAGGCGCCCGGGGAACGGACCAGCTGGGAGACGACGACACGCTCGGTGCCGTTGACAACGAAGGTGCCCTTCTCCGTCATGAGGGGGAAGTCACCCATGAACACGGTCTGCTGCTTGATTTCGCCCGTGTTGTTGTTCATGAACTCGGCCTTGACGTACAGCGGCGCCGAGTAGGTGGCGTCACGGTCCTTGCATTCGGCCATGGTGTACTTGGGGTCAGCGAACTCCGGCTCGGAGAAGCTCAGGGACATGGTGCCCTGGAAATCTTCGATCGGGGAGATCTCTTCGAAGATGTCGGCAAGTCCGGAGGTGGTGGCGACGCTCAGGTCGCCTTCCTCGACGGCCTTCGCAACCCGCGCCTGCCAGCGTTCGTTTCCGACGAGCCAGTCAAAGCTGTCCGTCTGCAGCGCGAGGAGATTCGGAACATCAAGCGGTTCGTGAATCTTTGCGAATGAGAGCCGGCGAGTAGCACCATCGGTGCTGTCGGCATTGATAGCGGTTCCTGCGTTATTTACATTAGAGGTGCTCGAGGCGACCAAGAGGGATCCTTCCACAGACCTTCAGGCGTTTTCAGATCTCCCCCGTTTTGTATCCCGCGGGCACAAAGTCCGCAGGGCACCAATCCGGTTCCGCTATATGACCCGGGCCTCCGCCGGCCGGTGAAATGCCTGGTGAAAGGCACGTCAAGGGCGCAGCTGAGAGGTAAAGCCCACCGCTATATGAAGGCTGAAGGTTAACAGGGAAGACGCAAATATCCACAATACGGCAAATCGCCCTACGTGTCTACCCCACTTCCCCAAGGATTGCAAGCACGGTTGCTGCAGGCATCTATCCGGCGTCCATCCGCTCACCTCCGGACCGTTCAGGAATGCCCCGCCCCGTCCAGACGTTGACAATGTGAGGCACGCCATGCGTTGTAGCCTTGGCTCACTGGTTCCAGAACGGAAGAGGAAAAATGAGCAACCCAACGGACAACAACGATGTTGTCATCCTGGCCGCGGCACGCACCCCACAGGGGCGGCTGAACGGGCAGCTGGCGGGATTCACCGCCGTCGAACTCGGCGCCCATGCGATTTCCGCCGCCATCGCGGCGAGCGGTGTGTCCGCGGGCGCGGTAGACGCCGTCATCATGGGACAGGTCCTGCAGGCCGGCGCCGGCCAGAATCCGGCACGGCAGAGCGCCATCGCCGCGGGTGTCGGCTGGAACATTCCCGCCGTGACGATCAACAAGGTGTGCCTCTCCGGTCTGACCGCCGTAATCGACGCCGCCCGCCTGATCCGCAGCGGCGACGCCACCGTGGTGGTGGCCGGCGGCCAGGAATCCATGACCCGGGCACCGCACTTGCTTCCCGGTTCACGCCAGGGCTGGACCTACGGGGCCATCCAGGCCCTCGACGTCGCCGCCCATGACGGCCTCACCGACGCTTTCGACGGGCAATCGATGGGCCTGTCCACGGAAACCCGCAACGTCACCCTCGGCATCGACCGCAAGGCCCAGGACGAGGTGGCAGCCGCATCCCACCAGCGCGCCGCCGTCGCGGTCAAGGAAGGCGTGTTCGACGGCGAGATCGCCCCCATCAGCGTGAAGCAACGCAAGGGCGACCCCATCGTGGTGGGCGAAGACGAAGGCATCCGGCCGGACACCACGCTGGACACTCTTGCCCCGCTCCGCCCGGCGTTCGCGAGCGACGGCACCATCACCGCGGGCAACTCCTCTCCCCTGTCCGACGGCGCCTCCGCACTCGTTCTGTGCAGCCGCGCCTATGCGGAGGAACACGGACTGGACTACCTCGCCGTCGTCGGCAAGCCCGGACAGGTGGCCGGACCGGACAACTCCCTGCACGCCCAGCCGTCGAACGCGATCAAGCGGGCCCTCGACAACGCGGGCTGGACAGTCGCGGACCTGGACTTCATCGAAATCAACGAGGCCTTCGGCTCCGTGGCGGTCCAGTCGCTGAAGGAGCTCGGCTACCCCTTGGAGAAGTGCAATATCCACGGCGGGGCGATCGCCTTGGGCCACCCGATCGGTGCTTCGGGGGCACGGCTGGCGCTGCACGCGGCCTTCGAGCTCAAGCGGCGCGGGTCCGGCAAGGCCGCGGTTTCCCTCTGCGGCGGCGGCGGCCAGGGCGAAGCGCTCCTGCTCTACCGCGACTGATTCCCAGCAAAGGAAAGCTACGTGAACGGTACCGAACGGTTCCTTGCCGATGCCCAGGCCCGGGGGTTGGACGTCCAGCTCGTGGAGCGGCAGGCCGCCCGAAGCCTCGAGGAGGCTGCGGAGATCCTGGGCATCACGCCGGCGGACATCGTGAAATCCTTGGTGGTCAAGCACCGCGACGGCACGTTCCTGTTCGCGCTGATTCCCGGCGACCGGCAGATCTCCTGGCCCAAGCTGCGGTCCCTCGTGGGAGTGAACAAGCTCTCCCTGCCGCATGCCGACGTCGCGCTGGAAGCCACCGGCTACGAACGCGGCACCATCACGCCGCTGGGCAGCACCACGGCGTGGCCGGTCTACGCGGACGCGAGCATCGCAGGACGCCGGATCTCGATGGGTGCCGGCGCCCACGGCTACAGCGCCTTCGTCGACGCCGACGCCCTGACGACCGCTCTCGGGGCGACCGTCGCGGACATCAGCGAACCGGTTTAAGGCAACGCGGGGTCACTTACGGCCCATCCCGAGCGGGATGATGGGCCGTAAGTGACCCCGTGTTGTCTTGTTAACGCAGGAAACCCCGCCTTAACGCAGGAAACCCCGCCCGGCGGACCGGACGGGGCTTCCTTGGCAAGAACTTGCCGCAGGCGAATGAGTTACTTGAGGGTAACGGTTGCGCCGGCTTCTTCGAGCTGAGCCTTGGCCTTCTCGGCAGCTTCCTTGTTGGCGCCTTCGAGAACCGGCTTCGGAGCACCGTCAACCAGGTCCTTGGCTTCCTTGAGGCCGAGGGAGGTGATGGCGCGGACTTCCTTGATCACTGCGATCTTCTTGTCGCCAGCGGATTCGAGGATGACGTCGAAGGAGTCCTTCTCTTCAGCCTCTTCGGCGCCTGCGCCGCCACCGGCCGGGCCGGCAACTGCAACAGCAGCAGCGGTAACTTCGAAGGTCTCTTCGAAGAGCTTGACGAACTCGGAGAGCTCGATGATGGTCAGTTCCTTGAAAGCTTCGATGAGCTCTTCGTTGCTGAGCTTCGCCATGGTTGGCGTCCTTCCTTTAGGTGGTGCCTGCGCGGGCCATGCCCGCCGCTGCACCGGAGTTTGATTGGGGGGAGAACTTAGTTCTCTTCGCTTGCAGCTTCGGCGGCTTCGGCCGGAGCGGCAGCTTCTTCTGCAGCCGGTGCTTCTTCAGCGGCCGGTGCCGGAGCGCCGCCCTCTTCTTCAAGCTTGATGCGCAGAGCGTCGATGATGCGTGCAGCAGCGGCAGCAGGAGCCTTGAGGACACCGGCAACCTTGGCGAGCTGCAGCTCACGGGACTCGAGAGCTGCCAGGGCGGCAACTTCGCTTGCGTTCAGGGCCTTGCCCTCGAAGTAGCCGGTCTTGATGATCAGCTGCTTGTTGGCCTTGGCAAAGTCCGTCAGGCTCTTGGCGGCGGCAACCGCGTCACCCTTGATGAACGCAATTGCGGAGGGGCCTGCAAGCTGGCCGTCGAATGCTTCGACACCGGCTTCCTTGGCTGCAATGGCGGTCAGGGTGTTCTTGACGACCGAGAACTTGGTGTCCTGGCCGAGAGAAACGCGCAGCTCCTTGAGCTGTGCAACAGAGAGCCCGCGGTATTCGGTCAGGACAGCGGCGGTCGATTCCTTGAAATCGTTCGTGATCTCAGCTACTGCGGAGACCTTGTTGGGCGTTGCCATAACCCTCCTTCCGGGGAATAGTGCCGGTCTTCCGGGTCCCCGCTCAAGAGAGCTTCAACTGAAAACGCCCCGCGCAGATGCACGGGGCCTGGCTCGACGCGGTCCGTGACCGCGGAGACTTGCTTCGTTCACCTGCGCCGGCCGCCCTTTGTCAGGGTCCTTCGTCAAGGAATCCGCTGGATCTTTCCGCGCGCAACAGCAGTGTGCAGCTTTGCTTGGAAAGTGGATTCCCATCAACCGACGGTCTTTGGTAATTCAAGATTACGGGACGACGGCGGACAACTCCAAATCGGAGCTCGCGCCGGGGCGCCTCACTCGGAGGAGGTGGTGCCTGCCCGGGCGGGGAGTTCCTTCTGCCACAGCCCCGTCACGCCGGCCGTGGTGAAGCCCAGCTGCTTGTTCACGGTCAGCAGGTAGCGGTTCTCCGGTGCGTTCCAGGTGTAGATGACGCGGGCATCAGGGAACTGCTCACTGAGCCGCTGCATGTTGGCCACCTTGATGAGCAGGCCCAGTTTGTTGCCGCGGTGTTCCTGCAGCACCGTGGTGTCATCCTGGAAAACCACGTCCTGGCGCTGCGCCAGGACACCGATGGTGGTCAGGCCGACGATCCGCCCGCTGGCGATGTGCTCGACGGCGGTGACAACAGTACGGCGTCCCTGCGCGATGGCGGCGTCCTCCGCCTCGCGCAACATGCCGCCGTCGAACACGAGCTGCTCTTCGGGCGCCGCGGCAGATTCGTCGTCGACGGCCTCACCTGCCGCATTCTCCAAAGCGGCGACGGCGTCCAGCCACTCTTCGGGGCAGCGGTCAGTCCAGTGATGGATACGGTAGCGGCCGGCATTGGCGGCGTCGGCCTCCGCCTCAAGCTCGGACACGAGCTTTGAATCGAGGGGCAGGGCACAGGAACTGAACTGTTCGATGTGCTGCAGCGTATAGCCTGCCCGCTGGGCGAAATCCACCTCCCGGCTGGCAAGCGGGACGAAGCCCAGGCCGCTGCCCGGAACAAGCTGCCCCGAGCCTTCGCCCTGCAAGGACGCCGCCGGGTGGTTGGTGTCGACCATGGCCATGGTGCGGCCTTCCGCCCGGGCAAGCTGCTCCGCGGCCTCCAGGAGCTTCCGGCCCGCGCCGCGCCGCTGGTATTCGGGAAGGATGTCCAGGGTGAACTCGGCGAGATCCAGGTTGTCAGCCAGCGGCAGCGCGATATCCACGGTGCCGATGATGCGGCCGTCGATCCTTGCCACCAGGATGACCTGGCGTTCATAGGGATCTGCCATTTCGAGGAGCTTTTCCAGCGGGGTGTAAGCGAGGTCGTCGCTGCCCCAGAGCTGCATGCGGACCTTGCGGTTCACCTCGACGGCTTCAAGGAAATCCTTCGCCTCCGCTGCCTCCAGCGAATCGGGTATCCACAGCTGTCCGATCTCCACGTCGTCCGTCATCCAGTCCTCTTTTGCCATTCGCCGTAGGCTCCCGTTGGCGTAAAGCCAAGTGCCACATTGATCGCGAGCATGTAGCGGTTCTCTTCCGCGTTCATCGTTGTCACCCGGACAACAGCGGGAAATTCGCTCTTCAATCGCCTAAGGTTGGCGATCTTCAGGCGCATTCCAAGGCGGTGTCCGCGATGGTCCGCCGCCACCAGCGTATCGTCCTGGTCCGCCAACCACGGCTTCAGAGGGTCGACATAAAGCGCCGTATAGCCACCCAGGCTGCCGCTGGCCCGATGCCGCGCGGCCGTGACGAGGCAGACCTGGCCTTCCTCCGCCGTCTCATGTTCCAGCGTCCGCACGCGTGCGCGGTCCCAGGCTTCCGCCTCGTAATCCAAGCCGCCGACCGGCGCGTCCGTACTCATCCGGCCCATCAGGACGGCGAACTCATCCACGAGATCCGCCGGACAGGCATTCGTCCAGCCGAGCAGCTCATAGCCGCTGGACGCAGACTCTGCCTCCTCCATGAGGCCGCTCCAGTCCGGGGCGGAGGCGAGCATGAGCGTGCTGTACCGCGTGGCCTGGGCCAGCGTGTATCCGTGGTGCAAGGCAAAGGCGGTGCCCGGTGCGTTCCTCGGCACAGCACCGGTGCCGACCGGAGATAACAGGACCTCCGGTCCGTGCTCCGGCCGTTCCGGGTCTCCGGAACTCGCCATGAGGACCCGCCGCCCCTCGTCATGGGCCACGGCTTCCAGATGCCTGAGCATCATGCTGCCGAGGCCTTTCCTGCGGTGTGCCGGCAACATATCGACCCGCAGCCAGGCGCTGTCAAGGTTGTCCTTGAGCGAAAGCTCGACAAACCCGCGGCCGACGATCCGGCCCTCAGCCCGAAGGTAGAAATTCCGAAGCCTGCGGTAGTCGTTGTCCGCCCAGCCTGCCAACCGCGCAGGAAGTGAGGCCGCGAGATCGAGATGGCCCCAGTGGTCCAGGAGGATCTCATCAAGGACAGCGCAGTACTCGAGGAACTCCGCCGCATCCGCGCTGTCCAGGCCGGCGGGAAGGTGAAGTTCATGGATGCTGGCTTCTACGGGGTCGGCCATGCTGTCAGCGTAGCCCCCGCGCCGGGGCCGGTCGAGCGCGCCCCGGCACGCCGGAAACACAAAAGACCGCCCGGCAGATGCCGGGCGGTCTTTAGTCGGTCATAACCAGGCTTAGGCCTCGGTCAGCACCTTGGTGACGTTCGGGTCCACGGAGATGCCCGGGCCGAAGGTGGTGGTGACGGTGGCCTTCTGGATGTAGCGGCCCTTGGAAGCGGACGGCTTCAGGCGGAGGACCTCTTCGAGGGCTGCGGCGTAGTTCTCGGCCAGCTTCACGGCGTCGAAGGACGACTTGCCGATGATGAAGTGCAGGTTGGAGTGCTTGTCGACGCGGAAGTCGATCTTGCCACCCTTGATGTCTTCAACGGCCTTGGCGACGTCGGCGGTAACGGTGCCGGTCTTGGGGTTCGGCATGAGGTTACGGGGACCGAGGACCTTACCGAGGCGGCCGACCTTGCCCATCAGGTCCGGGGTAGCCACTGCGGCGTCGAAGTCGGTCCAGCCGCCGGAGATCTTTTCGATCAGGTCGTCGGAACCAACGAAGTCGGCGCCGGCGGCGATTGCTGCTTCAGCCTTCTCGCCGGTTGCGAAGACGAGGACGCGGGCGATCTTACCGGTGCCGTGCGGCAGGTTGACGGTACCGCGGACCATCTGGTCAGCCTTGCGGGGGTCCACGCCGAGGCGGAAAGCGACCTCAACGGTGGCGTCGGACTTCGACGGGTTGGTTTCCTTGGCCAGGCTGATGGCCTCGAACGGGGCGTAGACCTTGCCAGCCTCGATCTTGGCTACGGCTGCCTCATATGCTTTGCTGCGCTTTGCCATGCTGCTTGTTTCTCCTTGTGCAGTTGTGGTCTGCGGACCGCGCCCGGCCCTGCCACAGTCGGCGCCCGGTATCAGTACCGGAATGCCGACATTTCAAATAATTTCAAGTACCGGTTTCCCGGCGGGTGAAGGCTGGTAATTAGCCTTCGACGGTGATGCCCATGGAGCGGGCGGTGCCGGCGATGATCTTGGCAGCAGCCGCGATGTCGTTGGCGTTGAGGTCTTCCATCTTGGTGGAAGCGATTTCCTCGACCTGTGCCTGGGTAAGCTTGGCGACCTTCACGGTGTGCGGGGTCGACGAGCCCTTGGCAACGCCTGCAGCCTTCTTGATGAGCTCTGCAGCCGGCGGGGTCTTGGTGATGAAGGTGAAGGAGCGGTCTTCGTAGACCGTGATTTCAACCGGGATGACGTTTCCGCGCTGGGCTTCCGTTGCAGCGTTGTACGCCTTGCAGAATTCCATGATGTTGACACCGTGCTGGCCAAGCGCAGGACCGATCGGCGGGGCCGGGTTGGCGGCACCTGCCTGGATCTGCAGCTTGATGAGGCCGGTGACCTTCTTCTTGGGAGCCAATGTAGGGTCCTTCTCTAAATAGCGTCCTGGGACACAGGAGCGTGCCTCAGGTTGTTGGCCGCCATGGCAAGGCGGCCGGCCGCCCGGCCTCCGCTAAGCAGGCGGAAACAGGGCGAAATCTTCAGGGTGTCAGATCTTGGTGACCTGGTTGAACGCGAGGGTCACGGGGGTTTCGCGCTCGAAGATCGACACCAGCACCACGAGGGTCTGGGACTCGGGCTTGATCTCGGAGATCGTGGCCGGAAGGGTCTCGAACGGGCCTTCCTTGACGATGACGGACTCGCCGACTTCGAAGTCCACGGCAACCGGAGCGGCAGCCTGCTTGACGGGCTTGCCCTTTTCGGCCTGCTCTTCCTCGAAGACCGGCGCGAGCATGGAGAAGACCTCGTCGAGGCGCAGAGGCACAGGGTTGTGGGCGTTGCCCACGAAGCCGGTGACACCGGGGGTGTGGCGTACGGCGCCCCAGGAAGCGTCCGTCAAGTCCATGCGGACCAGGACGTAGCCGGGGATGCGGACGCGGTTGATGACCTTGCGCTGGGCGTTCTTGATCTCAACGACTTCTTCCATGGGCACCTGGATTTCGAAGATGTAATCTTCCATGTCCAGGGTCTGGATGCGGGTCTCAAGGTTTGCCTTCACGCGGTTTTCGTAACCGGCGTAGGAATGGATGACGTACCAGTCACCTTCCTGGCGGCGCAGCTTGGCCTTGAATTCCTCAGCGGGATCGGCCGGAGCGGCAGCTGCAGCGGCGGCAAGGGCGTCGTCGCCGGACTCTTCTCCAGCGGTTTCAGGCGCAGCAGACCCAGCCTCGGACGAATCAACGGCCTCCGCCGCTGCGTCCGTGCTTTCATCCAGCTCAGTCTCGTTTACCTCGAGCTCCTGCTCAGACACTTGGTCTCCTGCTTCCTCATTGCCTAACATGCCTATTTAAATGGCTCAATTCCGCAAGCCCTGCAAAATCCCTTGAATTTCCGGGGATTTCCACACGGCTTGCGGAGCGATCCGCCTAGCGGTCCGTGGCGCCTGACCCGCCGAACACCCAGCCAACTGCGGTGCCGAACCCGATATCAAGCAGGCTGACGATGACCATCATGACGGCCACGAACACCAGAACCACGAGCGTGTAGTTGATCAGTTCCTTGCGGGTCGGCGCTACGACCTTCTTGAGTTCGCCAATGACCTGGCGGATAAAAAGGGCGATCCGAGCGAAAAAGCCGGCCTCAGCCTTCCTGGCAGGTCGGCCCTTCGAGCTGCTGGCAGCAGTTTCGGTCACCCGGTCCTCACTCATCTTCGCAACGTAGTTGACCCGGTTCTGATCAGAACCGTGATTACCGCGCCTGCCCCGGCCTGAATGCCGGAACAGTCTGCGCAGGGCAGACAGGACTCGAACCTGCAACCTGCGGTTTTGGAGACCGCTGCGCTACCAATTGCGCCACTACCCTATGGAACGAATCCATGTATTCATGGCTCCCGCCAAAGGCGTGAACCATTGTGATGTTTTCCAACACCGGTGAACCAGTCTACGCAAGAACTTCGCGTTAGTCGAACCGGGACGCTTCCGGTGTGTCCGGAGATCCAGGTTCCCCGCCGGCGTCGTCACTTTCGCAATCCGGCCCGCAGGGCGTCCGCAGAACAGCATAGAGTAGTTCACGTCGTTTCCCATCATCCAGCTCACGCTGCCAGCGAAGAACGGTCCCACATGTCTGCCGGAACAGCTCCCGCCCGCGTCTCACAGAGAATTTCCGCCATCGCCGAATCCGCCACCCTTGCCGTTGATGCCAAGGCGAAGGCGCTCAAGGCCGCAGGCCGTCCTGTTATTGGTTTCGGTGCGGGGGAACCGGATTTCCCCACTCCGGACTACATCGTCAAGGCCGCCATCGAGGCCGCCGCCGACCCCAAGAACCACCGCTACTCCCCCGCCGCCGGCCTGCCGGAACTGAAGAAGGCCATTGCGGAGAAGACCCTGCGCGATTCGGGCTACCAGGTGGATCCTTCCCAGGTCCTGGTGACCAACGGCGGCAAGCAGGCGGTCTACAACGCCTTTGCCACGCTCCTTGATCCGGGCGACGAGGTCATCATCCCCACCCCGTTCTGGACCACCTACCCGGAGGCCATCCGGCTCGCCGGCGGCGTCCCGGTGGAAGTCTTCGCCGGTCCTGAACAGGGCTACCTGGTGACGGTCGAGCAGCTTGAAGCCGCTGTAACGGACAAGACCAAGATCCTGCTCTTCGTCTCCCCGTCCAACCCGACCGGCGCCGTCTACAGCCCGGAACAGGTCGCCGAAATCGGCAAGTGGGCCGCCGCCAAGGGCCTCTGGGTCGTCACCGACGAGATCTACGAGCACCTCACCTACGACGGCGTGCCGTTCACCTCGATCGCCACGGCCGCCCCCGAACTCGGCGACAAGGTGGTCATCCTCAACGGCGTGGCCAAGACCTACGCCATGACCGGATGGCGCGTGGGCTGGATGATCGGTCCGGCCGATGTCATCAAGGCCGCCACCAACCTCCAGTCGCACGCGACCTCCAACGTCTCGAACATCATGCAGATCGCCGCCCTCGCCGCGGTCTCCGGCCCGCTGACCGCCGTCGATGAAATGAAGGTCGCTTTCGACCGCCGCCGCAAGGCGATCGTCGCCGGACTGAACGCGATCGAGGGTGTCGATTGCCCGACGCCGGCCGGCGCCTTCTACGTGTACGCCGACGTCCGCGGCCTGCTGGGCAAGGAATTCCCGACGGCGGACGGTCCGGTCCGCCCGGAGACCTCCGCCGAACTGGCCTCCCTGATCCTCGACGAGGTTGAGGTGGCGATCGTTCCGGGCGAGGCCTTCGGCCCCTCCGGCTATGTGCGCCTCTCCTACGCACTGGGTGACGAGGACCTGGCCGAGGGCGTGCGCCGCCTGCAGGAATTCCTCGGCAAGGCCCAGTAGGAAACGGGCACCGCCAGCAACAAAGACGCCCTGCGCACCGGACATGTCCGGTGCGCAGGGCGTCTTTGTTGTTCCTGGTCTCTGGTGTTCCTAGAGCAGCCGGCGCTCGGCCGCCCACTTGGTCAGTTCGTGCCGACTGGAGAGCTGCAGTTTGCGCAGCACCGCAGAAACGTGGGTTTCCACGGTCTTGATGGAGATGAAGAGCTCCTTGGCCACCTCTTTGTAGCTGTAGCCGCGGGCGATCAGGCGCATGACTTCGAGCTCGCGGGCCGAGAGGCGGTCCAGTTCGTCGTCGGCGATCTCTGCCGGCGAGGTGCCGAACGCGTCCAGCACGAAACCGGCCAGCCGCGGCGAGAACACGGCGTCGCCGTCGGCCACCCGGATCACGGCGTCGGAGATTTCCGCGCCGGAGATGGTCTTGGTGACGTATCCGCGGGCTCCGGCCCGGATCACGGCCACCACGTCCTCGGCGGCATCGGACACGCTCAGGGCGAGGAAGCTGGTACTGCCCAGCAGCTGTGCCGACTTGTTGATGACTTCGCGGCCGCCGCCGCCCAGTCCGCCCGGAAGGTGGACGTCAAGCAACACGACCTCCGGCCGCTGCTCGGCGATCACCCGGATGGCGTCTTCCACCGAGCCGGCCTCGCCGACGACATCGATCCGTGCGTCCAGGTCCGCCTTCAGTCCGGAGCGGAAAATGGCGTGGTCATCGACCACCACCACCCGGACACTGCGGGCGCCTTCTGCATCGTTCATGATCTTCCCTCTCCGTTGCGCTCTTCCGGGGCGGCCGCCGGCAGTTTCAGGCGGACTTCCGTCCCGTCCGGCCCGCTGGTGATGACGGCGGTGCCGCCGTGGCGCTTCATGCGCCCGATGATCGATTCGCGGACTCCCAGCCGGTCCGGGGAGACGGCTTCCGGGTCGAAGCCCGGGCCGCGGTCCTTCACGAACACTTCGCTGCCCTTGTCAGAGCTCTCCAGGTAGACGGACACGGGCCCGCCGCCGTGCCTGGCCGCGTTGAGCATTGCTTCCCGGGCGGCCTGGACCAGGGCCTCATGCCGCTCGGTCGTGACGGCATCTCCTACGCTGACGACGTCGACGACGTGTCCGTGGGCATCCTCCACCTCGGCGGCGGCGGACTTGATCCGCTCGGCGAGGTGTCCGGCGTCGGCGGCCTGGTCCCGGTACAGCCAGCCGCGCAGCTCGCGCTCCTGGGCACGGGCCAGGCGGACCACATCCTGTTCGGAGCCGGCACGCCGCTGGATCAGCGCCAGGGTCTGCAGCACGGAATCGTGCAGATGGGCGGCGATCTCCGCCCGTTCGGTTTCCCGAACCCGGCCGGCCCGTTCGGCTTCCAGGTCCTTCCAGAATTTCAGGCCCCACGGCAGCAACACCAGGGCCACACCGCCCAGGACCGCCACGGAGGCGAGCAGGGCCAGCCAGGTCTGTTCCCAGGAACCCGAGCCTGACACCATCACCAGCACGCCCGCGACGACGAGTGCCAGCCCCGCGGCAAGGCGCACCCAACCGCCCGCCTGGTCTGCCTTGGTCTTGTCGACGAGCCCGGCCCGGCGGTTTTCGTCCAGCTGCATCCATGCGATCGCCGCGCCGCCAAGGATGGCAGCGGCGGGAATCAACGTCCCCAACGGCACATCCGCACCGAACTGCTTGGCGATGAGGATTCCCGCCACGGACAGCAGCCCTGCCCCAAGAAGCAGTTCCTTGCCGTACCGGAAGCGTCCGTTCACGCCGGAGCCGGTGAACCACGGCGCGGGGCGCGGGCCGGACTCGCCGTTCACTGCCGGGGCGATCGGCGACACCGGGCGGCGGGCGGCGCGGCGGGCGCCCTCATCCGCTGTGGGAACCAGTACCCAGAGCCAGGCGTAGAACGCCAGGCCGGCGCCGCCGGCGAAGGCCGCCACAACCATGGCCAGGCGCACGTTCTTCACCGGCCAGCCCAGATGGTGTGCGAGGCCGCTGCAGACACCGGCGATCACGCGGTCGCCGCTGCGGTACAGCGGCGGGCGCTCGGCAGGGTTCGTCATGCCTCCATCCAAACACGGATCAGGGTGTCCGTAGCCCCGGAACCGGGGTAACCCCGGGGTCCCTCAGGGAAGGATCAGGGTATCCCCCAGTAGAGGCGGCGGGCACCGGAACGGCAGGATCGAAGCATGAACCCGAACAGCATGCCCGGAACATCCGGACAAGACCACGAGGAGCAGGGCCCTGCCGGAGAACCCGGCGCCCGGCCCCAGCAGAACTTCTTCGATTGGATCCGCAGCCAGGGCATCGCCCGGGGCCAGGACCGTTGGATCGGTGGCGTCGCCAGCGGCATCGCCCACCGTTTCGGCATCGATCCGCTGATCGTGCGCGGCATCTTTGTCGTGCTGGCGCTTTTCGCCGGCATCGGCGTCCTGGCCTACGGCATTGCCTGGGCCCTGCTGCCGGAGCCGGACGGCCGCATCCATGCCCAGGAAGCGGGCGCCGGCCGCTGGACCGCAGGCATGACCGGCGCCGTCATCACCACCATCATCGGACTGCCCGGCCTGGGCCGCGGTTTCTGGGGTTGGGGCTGGGACGGCCTGCCCGGGCTGTTCTGGGTGCTCTTCTGGATCGCGGCGGTGGCCGGCCTGGTCTACTTCCTGGTCCAACGCAACAAGAACCGAGACGGGGGAAACACCATGGGAGAGCAATACGCAGGACAGCAGTACTACGCGGCGGCAGCTCCCGACGCTCCGCACGGCAGCATGCACGGCCCGCACAGCGCCTCCGTGCACAACACCAGCGTTCACAGCACCACGGCTCACCCCGTTCCCCCGGCCGGCCACCTTCCGCCGCACGGCGCGCCGCCGTCGTCGGGCAATCCAAATGGTCCGGGCACACCGGCACCGCCGCACTGGACCGGCGGACACCCGAGCGGCCCGCGCAAGCAGGGACCCGGAAGGGCAATTGTGGCGGTATCCGCAGGAGCGGCGTTGCTGGTGGGCGGCACCATCAAGCTGCTCGACGCCGGGGGCACCCTTCAGCTGGGCGACGCCGCCAATGCGGTGGTCTGGGCCAGCGGCGCTGCCGTACTGGGGCTTGGCATCCTGGTTGCCGGGCTGCGGGGCAGGACCTCCGGCCTGCTCGGCTTCCTCGCCGTCGCGGCGCTGGTGATCGGTGGAATCTTCAACGTGGTCCCGCGCGGCGACCGCTTCCCCCTGCAAAACACGCAATGGACGCCACTCACCATCTCCGACGCCCGCGAAGGCTACGACATCACCGGCGCCAACGGCACCGTTGACCTGACCACCCTCGACCTCGACGAGCCCCTGGAATCCAACGTGGTGGTGCCGCTCGACATCACCGCGAGCAATATCAAGGTGCTGGTGCCTGAGACCGTACCCGTGGAAATCCAGGCGGACATGACCTTCGGGAACCTCAAGGGCGACGGCGATGGCAGTTCCCTGGGCAACGACCGCGGCAACGAAAGCCGCTCCTTCAACACCGACAAGCCGGGGGCGAGCCTGGTGATCGAAGTCGACGGCACCTTCAGCAACGTCACCATCCAGGAAGGACACTGACATGGATACGCAGGAACAGGGAACCGGCCAGGCCGACGGAACCGTCCGGGAACAGGGGCCGCTCCAGGAGAAGGGGCCGCGGGTCGGCACGGTCGTGTGGGGCCTGGTCGTCATGGCCCTCGCGGCACTGATCGTCATCTCCAAACTGGGCCTGGTGGCCCTCGACGGAAACCTCGTACTGATCGGGCTCATGATCGGTGCCGGTGCCGCGCTGATCATCGGCGGCCTGGTCTCGGCCGGAACACGGAAACGCAACGGACCTCCCGCATGACAGCACCGCAGACCGTGACAAAGCCAGGCAGACAAGGAAGGCTCAAAGCATGAACAAGTTCTTCAGCATCGTACGAAGCATCGGCCTCAAGCGCGGACCGCAGCGCTGGCTCGGCGGAGTCTGCGGCGGTATCGCGGCCAAGCTGAATGTGGACGTCGCCTATGTGCGCGTGGCGTTCCTGCTCTTCTGCCTGTTGCCGGGACCCGCGATCGTCGTCTACCTGGTGGCCTGGCTGCTGCTGCCGGCCCAGGACGGCACCATCGCACTGGAATCCTTCCTGGCGGAACGCGGCAACCGCTCCTGACCCCTGGACCCCCATGCCCCCGCGGTTGCGGCCGCGGGGGCATGCCGCCGTCCACCCCGACACACTGGCGGCAGCTCCGCCCTCGGGCAAATATTGCGGCATTGTTTCCGAAAGCTCATACCGGCTGGCGGACAGGTTTGTGTCCTACCCCACATCGTCGCCTACAATCTTGGGGAGCTCAGCGTGGCGCTCAGCACGTGTACCTCCTAGCCAGGATTTGAGCGCTCATGAAAATTGGAATCCTCACCAGCGGCGGCGACTGCCCCGGACTCAATGCCGTGATCCGCGGTGCCGTCCTCAAGGGCATCGCCATCCACGGCCACGAATTCGTTGGCTTCCGCGACGGCTGGCGCGGCGTGGTCGAGGGCGACATCATGGAGATCCCCCGCACCATGGTCCGCGGCATCGCCAAGCAGGGCGGCACCATCCTGGGCACCTCGCGGACCAACCCCTTCGAAAACGGCGGCGGCCCCGAGGTCATCAAGGGCCACATGGACCGCCTCGGCATCGACGCCATGATCGCGATCGGCGGCGAAGGAACCCTGGCCGCGGCCAAGCGGCTGACCGACGCCGGCCTAAAGATCGTGGGCGTGCCGAAGACCGTGGACAACGACCTCGACGCCACCGACTACACCTTCGGCTTCGACACCGCCGTGCAGATCGCGACCGAAGCGATCGACCGGCTCCGCACCACCGGCGAATCCCACCACCGCTGCATGATCGCCGAGGTCATGGGCCGCCACGTCGGCTGGATCGCCCTGCACGCGGGCATGGCTTCCGGCGCCCACGCCATCCTCATCCCCGAGCAGAAGGTCTCCATCGACCAGATCACCGAATGGGTCAAGGAAGCCCACGACCGTGGCCGTGCCCCGCTCGTTGTGGTCGCCGAAGGCTTCGTGCCGGACCACATGGAAGCCCCGCACTCCGAGCGCGGCCTGGACACCTTCGGCCGCCCGCGCCTGGGCGGCATCGCGGACCAGCTGGCCCCGGAGCTCGAGGCCCGCACCGGCATCGAAACCCGGGCCACCATCCTTGGCCACATCCAGCGCGGCGGCGTCCCTTCCGCCTTCGACCGGGTCCTGGCTACGCGCCTGGGCATGGCCGCCATCGATTCCGTGGTGGAAGGGCGCTGGGGAACCATGGTTTCGCTCAACGGCACGGACATTGTGCACGTCGGCTTCGAGGCCGCGCTGGGCAGGCTGAAGACCGTTCCGCAGCACCGCTACGACGAAGCCGCCGTACTGTTCGGCTGAGCGGGTAGTTCGGCTGAGCACGGGCCTGCTCGGATAAAGCAGCCCGGCCAGGGATGCCTAGACTCGTTCCATGGGATTTTCTGAGGGATCTGCCGATATCGTCCTGCTCGCCTGGGCGCGGCATCTCGGGCTCGACGACGCCGCCTTCGCGCATGTGCGCTTTTCGCTTCCGTCCGACGGCGGTGGCGTGGCGGGCGGCGAACGGCTGGTCCGGGAAGACCCCGGGGCCACAGCCATCACCTTCGTCCGCTTGTTCGGCCATTCGGCGTTGACGGGCCCCGCCTGGGCCATTGACGCGGCGGCGGACTACGACGACGAGGAACTCAGCGACCATTCCACCCTGCTCCGGCTGAGCAGGGAGCACGGAGGCCACGGCCTGGGCACCTCGGCCCTGCTGTTCGCCGATGACCTTCCCCTCGCGCAGCCCCGCGGCGAGGTGACTGTGTCCCACGGCCACCCTGAAGCCATCCAGCTCGAGGGGTTATGCCCTCCGGACGATGTCAACGAGGCCAGGCTGACGTCCATGGGGCACTGCTTCACGGTCATGGACGGGCCCGGCCACGACGCCGCACCGGTAGCTTGCGCCGCCTACGCGGAATGGGAAGGCATCCTGGCGGATATGGGCGTGCTTGTGCGGCCCGAATTGCGCCGCCAACACCTGGGCACCTTGGCCACGTCCATCGCAGCACATGAGGCACTCGCCGCCGGCCTGACCCTCCAGTGGCGCACCGCGCTGGACAACCGCGGGGCACTTGCCCTCGCCAGGGGCCTGGGATTCGCCGACGGCGGCACCGTCACTTCGGTGCTGCTGCGCTAGCGTCGTCGGCGGCGCCAGCGTCCGCTGCGCCTGTGTCCGCTGCTTGGGGCCCGGGCGCCTGCGCGCCCCAGTCCTGGATGGCCTTGGGCTTGCCGAACAGCAGCGCAGCCACGGCTCCGAGCAGGATCGCAAAGGCCGGCAGCAGCACCGACTGCGCCATCGCCGTCGAGAATCCCGCATGCAGCACCTCAGGCAACTGCCCGCCGCCGGTGCCCTCGCCCACGGGAGCACCGCCCGGCAGGGCCGGAAGTTCGGCGGCGAGGCGGGCCTGGATCAACGAAGCAATGGCCGCCGAGCCAAGCACGGCGCCGATCTGCCGCGTGGTGTTGAAGACGCCCGAACCGGCACCGGCCTGGCGGGGCGGAAGGTTCCGGGTGGTCGCGTTGGAGACCGGGCCCCAGATAAACCCGTTGGCAACGCCCTGCAGGGCGCTCGGCAGCAGGAACATCCAGATAGGGGTATCCGGCGTAAGGAGCGCCCCCGTCCAGAACAGCGCCACGGACAGGCAGACGAGGCCGAACGCGGCGAACCAGCGCGGGTTGACCCGGTCGATCAGCTTGCCCACGAACGGCGCCATGACGCCGGAAATCACGGCCATCGGGATCATGAGCAGCGCGGACTGCGTGGGCGTGAGGCCGCGGACCACCTGGTAGTAGAAGATCGTGGGCAGCGGGAACGCGGTGATGGTGAAGCCGACCGCCATGATGGTGGCGTTGCCGAGCGAGAAGTTCCGCTCCTTGAACAGCCCCAGCGGCAGCAGCGGCTCCCCGCCGCGGCGTTCCAGGATCCGCTGCCACACCACGAAGAGCCCCAAGACCACGATGCCCGCGATGATCAGGCCCCAGACAGTGACCGGCCCGACGACGGTTCCCCAGTGGTACGTCTGCCCTTCCTGGATGCCGAACACCAGCAGGAACATCCCGACGGCGGAGAGCACCACGCCCGGGATGTCGAACTTGTGGCTGTGGGTGGCGAGGGACGGCACGAAGCGGGTCACCAGGAGGAAGCCGATCAGTCCGATGGGCACGTTGACGAAGAAGATCCACTCCCAGCCCAGGCCGTCCACCAGCACGCCGCCGAGGATCGGTCCCACCAGGATCGCCATGCCGGCCGTGGCACCCCACAGGCCCATCGCGGCGCCGCGGCGGTCCGGCGGGAAGATCCGGGTGATGACGGCCATGGTCTGTGGCGTCATCATGGCTGCGCCGAAACCTTGGACGGCCCGGGCGGCGATCAGCATGCCGACGTCGCCGGAAAGCCCGCACCAGAGGGAAGCCAAGGTGAAGACCACCAGGCCGCTGAGGTAGAGGTTCTTGGGGCCGAAGCGGTCGCCGAGCCGGCCGGTGATGAGCAGCGGGACGGCGTAGGCCAGGAGGTAGGCGCTCGTTACCCAGATGACGGCATTGATGTCGGCGTTGAGGCCCTCCATGATCCGCGGGTTCGCCACGGACACGATGGTGGAGTCGATCAGGATCATGAAGAAACCGATGACGAGGGACCAGAGGGCGGGCCAGGGTTTGGCTACTTGTTCCATGGGTTTCCTTAGTCTGTGCTTGTGCCTGCGGGCGGCTGCCAAGGCAACTCTCCGCTGCGGAGTTCGGCCTGGAAGCCGCGGATCCAGTCGATCTCGCAGCGCAGCATGGCTTGCCGGTATTCGACGTCCACCCAGTACCGCCGCTCGACCCCTTTGGCGATGACCGCTTCGCGGCCCGTCGACAGGACAGCGAGGCGCTCTTCCAGCGCTGCGAGCCGGGCGTCGAGGAGTTCGAGCACGACGCCGGCCGGCAAGTTGTGTGCCTCGGCGATCGCGTGCGGGAAGACCGGGTACTCGTTGACGGCGTCGGAGAGCATCCCCGCCAGGCGTTCGGACAGGGCGGCCCGGCCGGCGTCGGTGATCTTGTAGGTGGTGCGCTCCGGGCGGCGTCCGTCCCGGCCGGTTCCCGTGGCCTCAAGCAGCCCGTCCGTTTCCAGGCGTCCCACGGCGTGGTACAGGGTTCCCGGCCGGACCTTCACCAACCTGTCTTCATGGCGCGCGATCAGCAGCTGGTACATCTCGTAGGGATGCATGGGCGCTTCCATCAGGAGTGCCAGGACGGCCACTCCCAAGGGAGACAAGGGTGAACGCGCCATTCCTGTTCCCGTCCGCTCGTCGTGGTACTTATTCCAACACGACTATTCCACGTGGAATATATGGCCGCAAGGCATCACCGTGTAACTTTGGACACCCTGCGTGGCCTGCTAGCGGTGCGGACCCTTCAGGAATCCGCTTTGGCGCCCCACCACCTGCCCGGCGTCGGGAGCGACGATCACTTCCTGGGCCGCCGCATAGCGTTCCTCGCCGTCCTGCACGGAGAGCACCTCGGCCGGGTCCACGGAGCGCTTGACCAGGGCCAGTCCGATGGCGCCCATTTCGTAGTGCTGGGCCACCGACGTCAGGGTTCCCACCTTGCGTTCACCGGCCAGGACGTCGCTGCCGGCCACGGGCAGGGTGTGCAGCGAGCCGTCGAGCTGCATGAACACGAGCCGGCGCGGCGGGTGCCCCAGGTTATGGACACGGGCAATGGTTTCCTGCCCCTTGTAGCAACCCTTCGCCAGGTGGACCGAGGTGCGCAGCAGATCGAGTTCGTGCGGGATGACACGGTCATCGGTCTCCGCTCCGAGCCGCGGGCGCCAGGCCGCAACGCGGAGCGCCTCCGAGGCCATGGTTCCCGCCAAAGCCTTGCCCTCCACCGCGCCCTCAAGCTCAGCCGCCGGGATGAGGTACTCGAACCAGGGCCGTTCCAGGCCCGGGTGCTCCTCTTCCGCGGCCACGCTGTAGGAGTACCCGCCAGCGCCCACATGGGGCCAGGGGTCCTCCCACACAATCCGGCCGGACCACTCCTCCACAGGGCGGGTGGAAGCGACGGTGGCCCAGTCGTCCGAGACGTCGGCGACCTCCACGCGCAGCATGAACTTCATTTTCGTCAGCCACTCCGCCAGCGGGGCCGCCTCCGCGGCTTCGACCAGCAGCCAGGCGGTTTCGCCGTCGTCCACGATCCGCGCGTCGAATTCGATCCGGCCCTGCACGGTCAGCAGCAGCAGTTCGCTCGAAACATGCGGTCGCAGGTTGCTTAGCTGCTGGGAGGAGAGAGTGTTGAGCCAGCTGAGGCGGTCCGGTCCGGTCACGGTGACCACTCCGCGGTGCGAAAGGTCGACGACGGCGGTCCCGGCGGCGAGGGCGCGCTGCTCACGCAGCGGCTCACCGTAGTGGGCAGCGACGCCGGCGTCGGCGCCTCCACCTTCGACCGCGCCCGGGCGCGACAACAGAGGGCTCTTGTAAGTCATATCCAGTAGAAGTCCTTTGGGCTTAGCGGTATTCCGGATTTTCGAAGTCGAAACGGGTGCCGGCCTTCCATTCGGCCGGCAGGTTGCCATAGGCGGGAATGCCGCCGGCATCCTTGAGCAGGCGTGCCATATGCAGGAGGTTCCAGGTCATGAAGGTGGTGTTCCGGTTGGTGAAGTCGCTCTCCGGACCTCCGGAGCCTTCATCCAGGTAGCTGGGCCCGGGCCCCACGGCTCCGATCCAGCCGGCGTCAGCCTGCGGAGGAATGGTGAAGCCGATGTGCTGGAGGCTGTACAGGACATTCATGGCGCAGTGCTTGATGCCGTCCTCGTTGCCCGTGATCAGGCAGCCGCCGACCTTCGGGTAGTACGCCCATTGGCCCTTGCTGTTGAGCTCGCCGGAATGGGCGTAGAGGCGTTCGATCAACTTCTTGGTCTGGGACGAGTTGTCGCCAAGCCAGATGGGGCCGGCCAGAACCACGATGTCCGCTTCCTGGACAGCGGGATAGATGTCCGGCCACTCATCGCTGGCCCAGCCATGTTCGCGCATGTCCGGGTAGACGCCCGGGGCGATGTCATGGTCCACCGTGCGGATCAGCCGGGTGCTGACGCCCTGCTTTTCCATGATGCGGCGGCTGAGGTCGATCAGGCCGTCGGTGTTGCTGAGCTGCGGCGATGGCTTCAGGGTGCCGTTGAAGAACAGCGCCTTGAGCCCCGCGTAGCCGCCGGGTTTCGTTTCAGGCATCGGACCACTCCTTCGGCTGGTTCATAGGAACCATGGTGCTCCGGGGCGGCCGCCGGGGAAACCCGTTCGCCGGGGAACCCTTTAGGAAACCTTTGCCTTAGGAGACCTTGTTCAGGAAGGCCGAGGCGTGCGCTTCGAGGGACTTGCCCGGGGTGGAGACATCCCAGCGCCAGAGCAGGTTGCCGTCCACCAGGCCGAAGATCCGGGTAGCCGCGGTGTATTCCTTTGAATGGCTGCCGCGCATCACCATGTCCGTGCTGAGCTGGATCTGCGGGCCCTTGATCTGGCCGTAGTACAGTTCGGTGATTCCGCCGGGGTGGGAGATGGTGACCGAAAGGTCGAAGCCGCCGTCGGCGTTGCGGCGGGCCTCGACGTCGTCAGCGGTCTTCAGCGCCGGAACGATTTCCGCGGGAATCAGGCCAGGGCCGCCGTCGGCCTCCACCAGTTCACGTTCCAGCGCCCAGAACCCCGTCTCCACGGAGAGCGGACGCAGCTTGTTGCCTTGCTCGTCGCTGAGCCAGCTTTCGGCTCGGTACTGCAGGTACGGGAGTCCGTTGTGGGTGAAGGAGACGTGCTGGATGAAGTGCTCGGAGTCCTCTTCGCCGCTGCCGAGCCGTCCGCGGCCCTCCCACTCACCAATGAGCCAGGACAGGGGAACGAGTTCGGGGGTCAGATCCGTGGGAATTTCGATGGGCACAGCAGTTCTACCTCAAGGACGGAAGGCGGTTATTTACTTCTGGCCCTTGAAAAGGCGGTAGACGACGAAGCCGGCAAACCATGCCATGGCGATGCTGGCGAGGCCGAGCAGGACAAGGAAGAAGATTTCATATGCGACAACAGACATGATGCCATCCTAACGGTTAGTAGATGAGTAGTTTGTCGATGAAGTAGCAAAGCGAACCCACCGCCCAGACCGGCGCAACGCCCATGCCCAGCACTGCCGGAAGGTTCAGCCGCCCCGGGCGCAGGGTGACCATGCGCCGGAAACTGAGCAGCACCGATCCCATGACCACGCCCACCACGGCAGCAGCCGGAACGGAAATGGTCGAGAAAACCAGGCCGGCGAGCGGCGCGACCAGGCCGGCGGCGGCGATGCCCAAGGGCGCGACGATCCGGTCCGGCCAGCGGAGCAGCCCGGCCAGCAGCGCCACCCCGGCGCTGAGTCCTGCCACCAACACCATTTCCTGCACCCCGTTGAAGCGCACGCTGGCAATCCAGCCGGCGCCGAGGCAGCTGAGCAGGACGCCCGCGCAGCTTCCGAGGGTGGATTCCAGCCGCTGCGCCTGGCCGGTGCCGCGGACCAGCTGAACGACGAAGACGGCAATGACACCGGCCGCGATGAACGCCGGAACGTAGTCGAGGAACCCGGGCGCCGGGGCGTAGGCAGCAGCCACCGCCGAACCCATGCCGCTCAGGGCAATGACGGTGGCCAGGGTCTTCTTCGCAGGCACAGCAAGGAAATGCGGCCAGCCGATTCCAATGACGGCCGCGGCGACGATCCCGACGCCGGTCATGACCCCGGCCGGGGCGTACGATCCGGCGACGATGACCGCGAGTGTGACGAGGCCGACGACCCCGATGCTCCAAGACTTCACTGCGTTCCTGACTTCATTGCGGCCTGCGTTCTGCAGCGGACCCGGCGTTGAACATCCTTCGCCCATCCTGCCCTATGCGGCAGAAATATGTCGTCGAAGTCACGGCGAAGGGCGCCATTCCATGCCTTGGATTCGCCCGGCAGGTATACTCAAATGTCAACAGCGATCGTAGTGCCGGGCTTCTTCAAGGCCCTCGCAACGGGGATCTCCGGCATTCCGCGACGCTGTCAGACGCCGGTGGAAGCCCGGTCCAGACGCCCGATGATGCGCGGCCCGCCCATTGGAGGAACTATGTCGCACATCCTGCTCCTGACGAACAGCCCCGGCTCGTCCGTGGACATCCTGCCGGCCCTGGAACTGTTGAACCACCGCGTGCACATCCTGCCCGCGGAGCCCACGGCCCTGCTGGATACAGATCCCACCGACGTCGTCTTCCTGGACGCCCGGAAGGACCTGGTGGGCGCCCGCTCCCTGACGCAGCTCCTGAAGGCCACGGGCCTCAGCGCTCCGCTCATGCTGATCCTCACCGAAGGCGGCATGGCCGCCGTCTCCTCGGCCTGGTCCGTGGACGACATCGTCCTGGATTCCGCCGGCCCCGCCGAGGTGGAGGCACGGATCCGCCTCGCCATGGCGCGCGCCGTGCCGGAAGAAGAGGAAACCCAGAGCGAAATCCGCGCGGCCGGCGTCGTGATCGATGAAGCGAGCTACACCGCACGGGTCAGCGGACAGCCGCTTAACCTGACCTTCAAGGAATTCGAGCTGCTCAAGTATCTGGCCCAGCACCCGGGCCGTGTCTTCACACGGCAGCAGCTGCTCACCGAAGTGTGGGGCTACGACTATTACGGCGGCACCCGCACGGTGGACGTGCACATCCGGCGCCTGCGCGCCAAGCTCGGCGCGGACCACGAGAACCTCATCAGCACGGTCCGCAACGTCGGATACCGACTGACCCTCGTCCGGCTGCCCGACGACGAACTGTCGGACGCCTGAGGCTCCAGTACAAATCCAGTACGAACAAAAGGGAAGGCCCGGACTGAGTCCGGGCCTTCCCTGTTTTGTGGAGGACATACGGGTCGAACGTATCGAGGCCGCCCCACTGGCGGATCCCCCTCGCATCCCGCTCCGAAGAGCCGGACGAAACATAGACCTTACAGGGTGGCTGCCGTGAGGGCAAAACGAAAGGTGCGGGTGCATTCCGCCGCAGGACGTATAGCCTTGCTGTATGAGTCTTGCGCATCCGGAAAACTGGCCGGTCCTCGCTGTCGACGGCGCCGCGGAGCCGGAGCTGCTCAGGGACATCAGGACCCTGGCCGCGGCCGCCGAAGAGTCCGACGGCAACCCTCCGCTGTCCGAACAGACGCTTGTGCTGCTGCGCGGTGCCGGCTCCAGCGAGCACGAGCTGAGCACCTTGGCGCTCTACGCCCCGGATGAAGACAGCGATCCCGCCACGGGCGAGGACCTGGCCGGCGTCGCCGTCGTCGTGGGAGAACGCAACGGCACCGGTGTCCTGGAAATGGTGGTGCACCCGAGCTACCGCAGCCAGGGCGTGGCCGGCCGCCTGATCTCCTGCCTGCTGGAAACCCGCGGGCTGGCCGGGTTGAACGCCTGGTCCCATGGGGACCATGCTGCGGCCGCCCGGCTGGCCGCCCGTTTCGATTACGGCCCGGTCCGCGAATTGCTCCGCATGCGCCTGATGGCCACCGCTGCGGACCTGCCCGACGCCGGCCTTCCGGACGGCGTGACGCTCCGCGCCTTTGAGCCGGGCCGGGATGAGGACGCCTGGCTGGCGGCGAACAAGGCGGCGTTCGCACACCACCCCGAGCAGGGCGCCATGACGCGGGCAGACCTCGACGCCAGGATGGCCGAAGCCTGGTTCGATCCGGCTGGTTTCCTGCTGGCCGAAAACAGCGCGGGCGAACTGCTCGGCTTCCACTGGACCAAGGCGCATCCCGCCCACGGCGGCCATCCGCCGATCGGCGAGGTGTACGTCGTGGGAGTGACTCCGGCGGCGCAAGGCTTGGGCCTCGGCAAGGCCCTGACTGTTGCCGGCATCCGGCACCTCGGACAGCAGCAGCTGCACGCGGTGATGCTGTACGTCGACGCGGACAACACGGCCGCCGTCACCCTTTACCAGAAACTGGGCTTCGTCCGCTGGGATGCCGACGTGATGTACGGGCCGTTAACAAACATTTAACGTACCCCGGGCCCTGCGCTTCATGCACCGGTCACGGGGAATTCCGCATGGCGGAGATACTTGTAGGGTTGAAGGACACCCGCTCTGAATGAAGGAGAATCCGATGAATCCGGAACCGGCAGGAACGGCCAAGACTGAGGTCAAAGGCTCCACTTTGCCTTCCCGCTTCGGCTCCTCCGAAGTGCCCGCATCCCGGGCAACGCAGGACCGCATCGACATTCCCGAATTCGCCCCGTCCCTGGAACCTGAGGGCGATATTTCGCCTGACCGCTTCCTCGACCGGGAACTGAGCTGGCTGGCCTTCAACGCCCGTGTCCTGGAGCTCGCCGAAGACCCGGATCTGTTCCTGCTGGAACGCGTCAACTTCCTCTCCATCTTCGCCTCCAACCTGGACGAGTTCTTCATGGTCCGCGTGGCCGGCCTCAAGCGGCGCATCGCCACCGGCCTGGCCGTGCCCTCCCCCGCGGGCCTGAGCCCCATCGAGGTCCTGGAGCAGATCGGCGACGCCGCGCACAAGCTGCAGGAGCGCCACGCCCGCGTGTTCGCCGAGCAGATCCGCCCCGCCCTGGCCTACGAGCACATCCACCTCATGCACTGGGACGAGCTCGACGACGACGCCCGCCACCGCCTGAGCACCATGTTCAGCGAGAAGGTCTTCCCCATCCTCACCCCGCTGGCCGTGGATCCGGCGCACCCCTTCCCGTACATCTCGGGCCTGTCCTTGAACCTGGCGGTGATCGTCCGCAACCCCGTGAGCGACAAGGAACTCTTCGCCCGCGTGAAGGTGCCGGACCAGCTTCCCCGCCTGATCTCCATCGACGGCCCCCGCGCCGGCGCGGTACCGGGCCGCGTGGCCCGCTTCATCGCGCTCGAAGAGGTCATCGCCGTCCACCTGGACAAGCTCTTCCCGGGTATGGAGGTGGTGGAGCACCACAGTTTCCGCGTCACCCGCAACGAGGACGTCGAGGTCGAAGAGGACGACGCCGAGAACCTGCTGCAGGCCCTTGAAAAGGAACTCCTGCGCCGCCGCTTCGGTCCGCCCGTCCGCCTTGAGGTCACCACGGACATCAACCCGAACATCCGGGCCCTCCTGATCCGCGAGCTCGGCATCGAGGAATCCGAGGTCTACTCGGTCCCCGCCCCCTTGGACCTGCGCGGACTGTCCGTGATCGCCGGGATCGACCGCGCCGACCTGCACTACCCCAAGCATGTTCCGCACACCTCGCGCTTCCTCAACGAATCGGAAACCTCCAAGGCCGCGAACGTCTTTGCCGCGATGCGCCGCCGGGACATCCTGCTGCACCACCCCTACGATTCCTTCTCGACGTCGGTCCAGGCCTTCCTTGAGCAGGCCGCCGCGGACCCCAAGGTCCAGGCCATCAAGCAGACCCTCTACCGCACCTCCGGCGACTCGCCGATCGTCGACGCCCTGATCGACGCCGCCGAAGCCGGCAAGCAGGTCCTGGCCCTGGTGGAAATCAAGGCCCGTTTCGATGAGCAGGCCAACATCTCCTGGGCCCGCAAGCTGGAGCAGGCGGGCGTGCACGTGGTGTACGGCATCGTGGGCCTCAAGACGCACTGCAAGCTCTCGCTCGTGGTGCGCCAGGAAGTGGACGGGCTGCGCCGCTATTGCCACATTGGCACCGGCAACTACCACCCGCGCACGGCCCGGTATTACGAGGACCTCGGCCTCCTCACCGCCAATGAGCAGGTGGGCGAAGACCTGTCCAAGCTGTTCAACCAGCTGTCCGGCTATGCCCCCAAGTCCACCTTCAAGCGCCTGCTGGTGGCGCCGCGATCCGTGCGCTCCGGGCTGATCGACCGCATCGAAACCGAGATCAGCAACGCCCGCGCCGGCATTCCCGCGCGGGTCCAGATCAAGGTGAACTCCATGGTGGACGAGGCCATCATCGACTCCCTCTACCGCGCCTCACAGGCCGGAGTGAAAGTGGACGTGCTGGTGCGCGGCATCTGCTCGCTTCGCCCGGGCGTTCCGGGCCTGAGCGAAAACATCACGGTCCGCTCGGTCCTTGGCCGCTTCCTGGAGCACTCGCGCGTTTTCGCCTTCGCCAACGGCAACGACCCTGTGGTGTACATCGGTTCGGCGGACATGATGCACCGCAACCTGGACCGTCGGGTGGAAGCCCTGGTCCAGCTGTCCAGCCGCGAGGACACCACACAGGTCCTGGACCTGCTTCGCCGCTACCTCGACCCCGGGACCGCAAGCTGGCACCTGGACGAACACGGCGAGTGGACCCGGCACCACCTGGCCGAGGACGGCTCACCTCTGTTGGACATCCAGTCCTGGCTCCTGGACTCCCGGTCGCGCCAGCGGGCAGCGTCCCGGCGGTAGGCTGCAGCAGTGAAGAGCGATACCCCGGTCGCGGACCAGAGCGACCATCCCGGCGAGACCGTTGCCGTCACCGCGGCGGGAGCCATCCCGTGGCGGATCACCAAGGGCGCCCTGGAGGTCCTGCTGATCCACCGGCCCAAGTACGACGATTGGTCCTGGCCCAAGGGCAAGATCGACGCCGGCGAAACCATTCCCGAATGCGCCGTGCGCGAAGTCCGGGAAGAGATCGGCCTCAATGCCACGCTCGGCATTCCGCTGCCTTCCATCCACTACCGAGTATCTGCGGGGCTCAAGGAAGTGCACTACTGGGCCGTCCAGGTGAACCCCAACGGCGGCAACGGAAACGGCAACGGGGTGAAGCCTGACGGCAAGGAAGTGGACGCCGTGATGTGGGCGAGCCCGGACCGGGCCGCCCAGTTCCTCAGCAACCCCGGTGATGTGGTCCCCCTCAAGGAACTCGCCAAGGCCCACGCCAACCGCGAGCTGGACACCTGGCCGCTCATCCTGCTCCGCCACGCGAAGGCCAAGCCGCGTTCCTCATGGACCAAGGCCGAAGGCGCCCGCACCCTGGCCGCCACCGGGCAGCGGCAGGCCCTCGCGGTGCAGCGGCTGTTGCAGGCGTGGAAGCCGATGCGGGTGGTCAGCAGCCCGTGGACCCGCTGCGTCGCCACCATCGCTCCTTATGCGAAAGCCGTGGGAGCCAAGGTCAAGCTTTCCGAGTCCCTCACCGAGCACGCCCACGAACGCAAACCGAAGAAGACGGCGGACATCATCTCCGGGCTGTTCGACAAGCAGCAGCCGGTGATCGTCTGCACGCACCGGCCCACCCTGCCCACCATCCTCAAGACATTGGGCGGTCACATGGGCGCCGAACTGAACGCGCTGTTGCCGGGAGAGGATCCTTACCTGGCTCCGGGCGAGATGATTGTCTGCCAGGTGACGCGCGGCAACGGCGGCCGGATTGTCGCCGTCGAGCAGTTCAAACCGTTTGACGACTGAACCTTGACGCAACCCCGCTTTGTATCAAACACTTAGTACATTGATACAAAATTGGGGGTTGTCATCATGGAATTCACTCTGCCGCGGCTGGCGTTCCTGCTTCCGGCCGCGGGCGCGGTTGTCGTGTACATGTTCCTGCGTTTCGTGGTGTGGGCGCCGCGGACGGGCAGCACCGCGAGCAGTGTTTCGCAGCACGCCTTCTGGGTGGGGATCATCGGCTGGATGGCGAGCTCGCTGCACGGCGCCATGCACGCAGGCCAGATCCCGCCGGGCACCGACACCGCCCCGAACACACCGGACCAGCTCCTGATGGTGCTGGGCTGGCCCGTCGCCGCTACCCTGGTGGTGCACGCAATCGGCCAGTGGAGTTACCCCGCGCCCCGGCAACCGCGGCGGCACGCCGAACTGTCCGTGCGGCGCATCCGCGACTTCCTGCCGCGCGGCCTGGCGTGGACCACTGCGGTCATCTTCGCCGGCACCACCGCGACGCTCGCGTGGATCTCCGGCATGCCGGGATTCGAAGCGGTTCAGGCGGCCACCGCTCCCGACGGCGGCTACATCCGCCCAGCTCAACCCGGCAGGATCCCCGGGGCCGAACTGGCCGCTTGGCTCGGCGGCGCCCTGCTCTTCCTGGCGATCGGAACCTTGCTGGTCCTCTGGCTGATCGCCCACCGCCGCCAGCTCGAAACGCTCGACGCCGACGACAACCGCGCGCTGCGCACGCTCGCCATGAACCGGCTGCTGCGGACGGTGGCCACTGTTGCTTCCGGACTGGCGGCGGTGGCGGGAAACTTTGCCATGCTGACACCGCCCGGCGTCGTTCCGTCGTCGATGTTCAACCCAGCGGCCGCGGCCAATATCATCGTGCTGCTCGTCATGTGGCGGTGGCGGCACGGAGAGCTGCCATCTCTGGCGGCCATCGACAAGCAGCGTGAAGCGGCGCTGCCTCACAGGATCGGCCATCCGGCGGCCCGGCTCTCGGTATCGATCGGAGCGTGGCTCGGCGTGATCGCCGCGCTCCCCCTGTTCGCGGGCTTGTTCCTGATTCCGGCGCTGTCCGAAGCCGGAAGCTGGGGCATGCCCGGATGGGTAGCCGTCATCGCCGCGCTCATCCTGCTGGCGATCGCCGCCGGGGAACTGCTCACCGGTACGAACTACGGGAGCGCGGAGGCCGCCGTCGACTGGCCACGGCAGCCGGTCTCGCGCGGGCTGCTGGGCACCGCGATCACCGGCGCAGCGTTGCTTCTCCTGGTGTTGGTCCTCACAGCGATAGGCCAGGCCAGGCTGTATGAGGCACCGGCCTGGCCCGCCGTCGCCGGGCTCACGGCAGTCGTCCTGCTGGCGGGCGCTGCGGCGCTATGGACGGTGCGCCGTCGTGCCATCCCTGCCTCAGGGGAAGGCACGGGCTTGGACGGCGCCTTGCGCGCCATCGCGGTCTACCGCGCCGCCCGCACCCTCGCCGCCTACTTCGTGGTCCAGGCCGGCGTTTTGCTGATGATGCTCAGCCACGCCTTTACACCCCTTTTCGAGGAGCCCACAAGCTTTGTCCCGCAGGATCAACCCGCCATCATGACCGCCGGCGCCATCATCGCCACCCTGGGCGTCGCCATCGCCGTGACGCCGGTCCGGTCCCTGCTGCGCGCGCTCCCCCGGCCGGCCGGGCCCCGGCTCGAAAGCACCGCGCCTTGACGGCCGGAATCTCGCTCGACCTGCGCTCAGCGGTGCCTCCGTATGAGCAGATCCGTTCGCAGCTCAGCTCGCTGATCGCCGTCGGCTCGCTGCCGCCGGGCAGCAGGCTGCCCACCGTCCGCAGCCTCGCCGCGGACCTCGGCATTGCCGCCGGCACCGTGGCCCGTGCCTACAAGGAACTCGAGGCCGCCAGCCTGATCGAGACCCGCCGGCGGAACGGCACCGTCGTCCTCGCCCCGGCGGACACTCCGACGGCGGACGTGCTGGCCGCCGTCGACCGCTTGGTGGACGCGGGCCGCAAGGCCGGGCTGGATGGCGAATCTCTCGTCCAACTTCTCAGGGGGCGGCTGCAGTAAGCAAGTAAGCTGGACCCGTGAGCATCCCCACCCCGTACGAAGACCTTCTTCGCGATGTCCTGGCCAATGGAACCCACAAGTCGGACCGCACGGGCACCGGCACCCGGAGTGTCTTCGGCCGCCAGCTGCGCTTCGACCTCAGCGAGGGTTTCCCCCTCATCACCACCAAGCGCGTGCACTTCAAGTCGCTCGCGCTGGAACTGCTGTGGTTCCTCCGCGGCGAATCGAACGTGAAATGGCTCCAGGAACAAGGCGTCAGCATCTGGGACGAATGGGCTGACGCGGACGGCGAGCTCGGCCCCGTGTACGGCGTGCAGTGGCGCAGCTGGCCCACCCCCGACGGCGGCCACGTGGACCAGATCGCCGAGCTCATGAAGGGCCTGGCAGCGAACCCCGATTCCCGCCGCCACCTGGTCTCGGCCTGGAACGTCGCCGAAATCAAGGACATGGCACTGCCGCCCTGCCACGCGTTCTTCCAGTTCTACGTGGCGGACGGAAAGCTCTCCTGCCAGCTCTACCAGCGCTCGGCAGACATGTTCCTGGGCGTGCCGTTCAACATCGCTTCCTACGCGCTGCTGACCATGATGGTGGCCCAGCAGCTGGGTCTGGAACCGGGCGAGTTCGTCTGGACCGGCGGCGATGTGCACATCTATGACAACCACCTGGAACAAGTCACCGAGCAGCTTCGCCGCGAGCCGTACGAATACCCGCAGCTGCGCTTCACCCGGAAGCCGGATTCGATTTTCGACTACCGCTTCGAGGACTTCGAGGTGCTCGGCTACCGGCACCACCCCACCATCAAGGCACCGGTGGCGGTATGAGCGGGCATCCTTCGCACAAGGCGGAGTCGCCGGACAGCCGCGAATCCGCATCGCAGCTCGGCATGGTCTGGGCACAGACCACCAAGGGCGTCATCGGCCGGGGCGGCACCATGCCGTGGCACCTGCCAGAGGACCTGAAGCATTTCAGTTCGCTGACCACCGGGCATCCGGTCATCATGGGCCGCAAGACCTGGGAGTCCTTCCCGCCGAAGTACCGGCCCCTGCCCGGCCGCACGAACATTGTGGTGACCAGGCAGGAAGGCTGGGCAGGCACGCCCGAGGCGGAGGGCGCCGTCGTCGTTTCCTCCCTGGACGAGGCGCTGCTGGAATCGCAGTTCGCGCCCGGCAACGACCACGTCTGGATCGTGGGCGGCGGCGAGATCTACCGCCAGTCCATGGGTTTGGCGGACGTTGCGGTGGTTACGGAAATCGACTCGGATGTTGAAGGCGACACCTACGCTCCCGAACTCGGGGAGCACTGGCGGCGCGAATCGACGGATCCAGCGGAAGGCTGGCTGGAGTCGAAGAACGGCACCAAATACCGGATTGCCACGTGGCGCCGGACGGAAGACTGAGGAATGCTGAAGAAACCTGAAACCCTGTTCGTGCTCGGCTACATGCTGTTGCCGTTGCTCGCCCTTGTCTCCGCGATCATGGGACTCACCATGATCCTGGGCGGCAACAAGATCGTGGGCATCATCGTGCTGGTGGTGGTCACCCAGGTCTTCGCCTTCGGCGCTTTCTTCGCCTTGCGTGCCCGCAAGGCTGCGCTGTTGCAGGAGGCCGCCCTTCTGCAGCAGAACGACGGCGGGCAGTAACGCCGGCGGGCGGCGCCGCCGTCGTGTGTGTCCGCCGTCGTGTATGTCCCCGTGACGTAACCGACAGCGTCTCGGTGACGCGAAAGTCTAAACTGGTCAAATGACTACAGCAGCTAATCCGTCCGTTGGACTGGTCGGTTGGCGTGGCATGGTCGGCTCGGTCCTGATGCACCGCATGCAGGAAGAGAACGACTTCGCCAACATCAACCCGGTGTTCTTCTCCACCTCGAACGCAGGAGGTGCCGCGCCGTCGTTTGCTGACGGCGCAGGCAAGCTCGAGGACGCGTTCGATATCGAGACGCTGGCCAAGCTGCCCATTGTTGTCACCGCCCAGGGCGGCGACTACACCAAGCAGGTCCACGGCGAACTCCGCAGCCGTGGCTGGGACGGCCTCTGGATCGACGCCGCTTCCACCCTGCGCATGAACGACGACTCGATCATCGTGCTGGACCCCATCAACCGCGACGTCATCGACGCCGGCCTTTCCGGTGGCGTGAAGGACTTCATCGGCGGCAACTGCACCGTGTCCTGCATGCTCATGGGCCTTGGCGGGCTGTTCAAGAACAACCTGGTGGAGTGGGGTACCTCCATGACCTACCAGGCCGCCTCCGGCGGCGGCGCCCGCCACATGCGTGAGCTGCTCAACCAGTTCGGTACGCTCAACAACGAGGTCAGCAGCGAACTTGAGGACCCGGCGTCGGCCATCCTTGAAATCGACCGCAAGGTGCTCGCCACCCAGCGCACCGGCGTGGACGCCACCCAGTTCGGCGTGCCGCTGGCCGGTTCCCTGATTCCGTGGATCGATGCCGACCTCGGCAACGGCCAGTCCAAGGAAGAATGGAAGGCCGGCGTGGAGACCAACAAGATCCTCGGCACCGGCAAGGGCACCGAGGGCAAGGACCACATCGCCATGGACGGCCTGTGCGTGCGCATTGGCGCCATGCGCTCCCACTCCCAGGCGCTGACCCTCAAGCTGCGTGAGGACCTGTCCGTCACCGAGATCGAAGAACTCCTGGCCAAGGACAACGAGTGGGCCAAGGTGGTTCCGAACACCAAGGAAGCCTCCATGGCGGACCTCACCCCCGTGGCCGCCTCCGGCACCCTGGAAATCCCGGTAGGCCGTATCCGCAAGCTCGAAATGGGCCCGGAATACATCAGCGCCTTCACCGTGGGCGACCAGCTCCTCTGGGGCGCGGCCGAGCCGCTGCGCCGCATGCTGAAGATCGCCACCGGCACCCTCTAGAAATTTCAGGGCCGGGGCCCGGCGGAATCCGTTCCGCCGGGCCCCGGCCTTTTTCGGATCCGGGATATCAGGGGGATTTGCAATGGTTTTTGACCGCGAACGGGACCAGCGGGACAGGAAAATGGAAGCCTTCCACAAAGACGCACTGTCTCGGGGTGAACGGCGCAGCCTCTACCGGACCATGAACGGCGATCTCTACAGCTATGCCGAGGACGAGATTGGCATCGCCAGGACCGGCTCCGGGCCGACCGTCACGTCCTGGTGGGGCATGTGGATCCTGGCCGTGGTGTTCGCCGGCATCGCGCCGTGTTCTCGGTGGTCTTGGTCTTCGCGCCAACAGGCCAGGACCCGCTGTGGGGTGCCCTGTTCCTGACCGTACTGAGCCTCGGCTGTGTGGCCTACGCTGCCCGTTTGGCCATGCGCGAGCTTGCGGCCAAGCGGATCCGCCGCGAACGCGGAATCCCGGAGCCCAGCCCGCGCCAGCTCAACTAGGGCCGTTCTGCCTTACCCCGCCTGGAACGCCAGGTACTTCGCCGCCTGTGCCTCGAAGGCCCGTGCCGCGGCCGGCGCCAGGCCGTCCGTCCCGAACGGTTCGGGCATGACGGCGGCATTCCGGCCGGTGCCGTTCTTCGCCCAGGTGCCGATCACTGTGCCCCCGGAGACGATCATCCGTTTGAAGACTCCGTTGCCACCCGGCACCACCTTCTGCGCATGCCCGGGCGCCAGCACCAGGCTGCGGTCCTTGTAGCCGAGCAGGAATTCATCGAACCCCGGCAAGGCGAGCAGGGTACGCGCGCCGGGAACACCGTCGTCGAGCAGTGCGGCAGCCTCAGGCGAGAGCCAATAGGAGGTTCCCCCGAACTCCAGCTCCACCACGTCCGCTCGGATCCTTCCCAGTGCGGCTTTCGCCTCGGTCTTGGGGATCTGCGTCCACCAGCAGAAGTCGTCCAGCGTGGCCGGACCATGCCCGCGGAAGTACCTCAGCAGGAGCTCCGATATACCGTCCTCGCGCCCCGGATCACGGGACGCCGGAATCCATTCCTCGAACGGCATGAAGAGCTGCTGGCCTGCGGCTTTTCCTTCCGCGCCGGCCATGGGTCCCTGCACCAGCCAGGCATTCAGGCACAGGCTCCAGAGCAGGTGCACGCCGCGCTGGGCCTTGGTGATCTGGCCGTGTTCCTCGAATGCTGAGAAGAGCTGCTCCCGCGTGGCGCCTCTCCCGCTTGCCAGCAGCCCGCCGGCGATGTCCCGGCAGTGGGCGATATCGTCCGCCGTGATGCCCAATTCACGGTGCCGGCCCGCCGCACCCCTGAACATCCGTTCCCTCGTGATGCCAAGCATCCAGCGAAGGTCCCACGCCGGAACCAGGTGCAGGGTGCCGCGGAACGGCCAGGAGCGAACCACCGTTCCCGCGTCCAAGGCCGCCCGCACCTGGCTGAGAGTACTTCCCGGAACCCGCTGCCCCACAGCCCACAACGCGGAGGCCAGGTCCTGGGCCTGCATGGCCGTCAGGTGGCTGACGCATTCGTCCACGGAAGCGAATGCTGCGTCCCGGCCCGGAACCCCGCCCAGCAGCCCTTGGCTGGCGAGCCTCAGGCGGCCGATGGTCTTGGCGGTGACGCGGGGCGTGGCGGAAACCATGTCCTCATCCTAGGGGGTGGCGCCCACCGGGCTTCCAGCCTCCGCCCAGCCGCGGTTCCTAGGCTGGGGGCATGCTTTTCGGTGAAAGCGGCGCGCTGCTGCGGCCCCTGAGCAGGCGCCTGGCGGGGGCTGGCTGGCTGCTAGCCGCCGTCGGGATCGCCTGCGGGCTGGCCGTCGCGGTCGGTTCGGGAGTACGGCTCAGCCGGGAAACGCATGCCATCCAGGCAGCCGGGCTCACGGCCACGGTGGCCTCCGCCCTCCTCCTGCTCCTTGCGGTCTTCACCCAGCCGTCCGCACGCCGGACAGGCGCCGAAAAGCTCCGCCCGAGCAACGGGAGCGCACGCAAAGAGCAGGCCCGCAGCTTCCTGCTCGCCGCCGTCGTGATGCTGGTGGCGGTGGCGGGCTTTGCCGCCGCAGGGTGGACATCCTCCACGGGGCCCTCGCCGCAAAGCGGCGCGTTCAGCCAGGTGTTCCTGCTCGGAGCCGTGGACTGCGGATTGACGTTCCTGCTGCTGAACAAACCGGGCAGCGGGAACGCCGGGTCCTAGAGTTCCAGCCCGATCAGCAGCGGTTCCGGGTGCAGCTCAATACCGAAGCGTTCGACGACGCCGCGCCGCACCTCGCGCGCGACCGCCGCCATGTCCTCGGCACTGGCGTTGCCGCGGTTGGTGATGGCGAGGGTGTGCTTGGTGGAAAGGGAAGCACGTCCGCCGGATACGCTTTCCGGGTCCAGTCCGTAGCCCTTGGCGAAGCCTGCGTGTTCGATCAGCCAGGCCGCGGACAGCTTCACCAGCCCGTCCGTCCCGGCCGGGTAGCGCGGAGCGTTCTCCGGGAGCTCTCCGGCGTCGGTCACCGGAACCACGGGGTTGGTGAAGAAGGAGCCGGTGGAATAGGTATCCCGGTCAGCGGGATCCAGGACCATGCCCTTGGAGGCGCGCAGGCGCAGCACCTCGCGCCGGACATCGTTGGCGTAGGCGCGCTTGCCGGGTTCGACGCCGAGGACCCGGGCCAGCTCAGCGTAGCGGATGGGAGCACTCATCCTGCCAAGCGGCAGCTGAAACTCGACGCTGAGGACGACGTACCGTGGCGAGCCCTCCGTGGTGCTCTGCTTCAGGATCGAATCCCGGTAGCCGAACTTCAGTTCCGAGTTGCTGAACGTCTTCACCGCGTTGTTTTCGCGGTCCCAGGTGCGTACCGAGGCGATGGTCTGTGAAACATCGGCACCGTAGGCACCCACGTTCTGCACCGGAGTGGCCCCCGTTGCCCCGGGAATCCCGGACAACGCCTCGACGCCGGACCAGGCGTGCAGCACCGCGTGCTCAACAAAGGCATCCCAGTTGTGCCCGGCCTGGACCACCACGGACACGCCGCCGCAACTGTCTTCGGAGTTCACGGTGAAGCCTTCGGAGGCGATTTTCAGCACGGTGCCGGGGTAGCCGGAATCGGCGACGAGGAGATTGGAGCCGCCGCCGACGATCAACAGCTTCTCCCCCGCGGCGTCGGTGGAGCGGACGGCGTCGATGATTTCCGCTTCGCTGCAGGCCTCGAGGTAACGGGCGGCAGGGCCGCCCACGGCGGCAGTGGTCAGGTCGGAAAGCAGCGTCTGGGTCACCAATCGAGTCTAGCCTGCGGTGCGTGCCTGCTGCGGCGCGGTGGCCGGGCGCAGCACAGGCGCCAGGAAGAAGCTCAAGGCCTGGAACAACAGCACCGCCAGCAGGGAATGCAGGATGCCGAAATGCTCGGCGAGGAAGCCCAGGGCAGGCGGCCCGCACAGGAACGCGCCGTAGGCGATGGTCGAGGCCACGGAAACGCGGGCTGCGGCGTGGACGGGATCGTCGGCGGCGGCGGACATGCCCACCGGGAAGCCGAGCGAGGTGCCCAGGCCCCACAAGCCGAGGCCCACGAAGGCGAGCCCTGGGACCGGGGCAAGGACGAAGAGTGCCAGCCCCGCGAAGGCCGTGGCGGCGCAGCACCGCATGACCGCGACCCGGCCGAAGCGGTCCAGCATGAAGGTGCCGGCGAACCGCCCCACGGTCATGAAGGTCACGAACACCCCGTAGCCCGCAGCTCCCGCAGCCTCGTTCTGGCCATGGCCGTCAGCCAGTGCGAGGGCCGCCCAGTCGCCCGCGGCCCCCTCGGAGAGGGCGAGTCCGAGGACAAGCAAGCCGAGTACGATGGTCCGCGGTTCGCGCCAGGCCATGGCGACCAGCTTCTTGCCGTGCAAGGAGGCGGCCTCTGAGGCCAGTGCGGGGTTGATGACCGGCAGCGGACCGGTGGTGGGGTCTTCGAAGGTGTCCGTTTTCCGCGGCCGCAGCGGCTTTCGTTGCAGGGGCCGGCCACCGCTGCGTTCCAGGTCCGCCCGGAAGGCGCTGCTGGCGGTCAGCACAGTGGCGATCGCGACGGCGCCCACCAGGCCCAGGTGCCAGGCGACGGACAGCTGCGCGGCGGCCGCCCAGGCTCCCAAGGCGGCACCGGCCACGGTTCCAAGGCTGAAGGAGCCGTGCAGCCAGGACATGACGTGCTTGCCCAGTGCGCGCTCGACGGCGGCGCCCTCAACGTTCAGCGCGGTGTTGTAGCAGCCGTTGGCCAGGCCAAGCAGCGCCAACCCGCAGGCGGCCACCACCAGGCTGGACAGCACCGAGGTGCCGATGCCCAGGAGGAACAGGCCGCTGCCGCTGAGCACGCAGGCAATCCGCGCCGCGCGTGCCGAGCCGAGCCGGAGTACCACCAGGCCGGAGACGGACACCGCTGTGAAGGAAGCCGCCGTCAGGCATAGCAGGATGAGCCCGACCGCGGCCGGTGTGAGGTCCAGGCCGTTCCGTACGGCGGGCAAGCGGGAAACCCAGGACGCCGCGGCGATGCCGCTGGCCCCGTAGGCAGCCATGACAGCAAAGCGCCACCGGGCAATGTCTGCCGCGGTGGCGCCTTCGCCGTGTCCAAGGGTGGTGTCCAAACCGGCTTTACTGTTCGCTCGGCGTGGACTGTTTGGTCAGCTTGACGACGGCCTGCGACTTCATCAGGACCTTCTGCCCATTGAAGGTGACGGTGAGGTCGACGCGCGCGGTGCCGGCCTCGGCGTCGAGCGCTCCCACCACGCCGGCCACCTCGATCACGGCGCCGGGCTCAGCGGTGCCGGTGGTGTCGCTGACCAGGACGGGCTTGGTGAAGCGGGTCTGGTAATCGACGACGGCGGCGGGGTCGCCGGCCCAGTCGCTCACCAGCTGCACGGCGGAGCCCATGGTGAACATGCCGTGCGCGATGACGCCGGGCAGGTCAACACCGGTGGCGAACGCTTCGTTCCAGTGGATCGGGTTGAAGTCGCCGGATGCGCCGGCGTACTTCACCAGGTCCTGGCGCGTGACCTCGATGCTGCGGGTGCCGATTTCCTGGCCGACGGCGAGGTCTTCAAGTTTCAGGCTCATGCTTACTGTCCCTCTCCGCGGACCAGGATGGACGAGGTGGTGGTGGCCACGGGTTCACGCTGCAGGTCATCGCGCACGGTGAAGATTTCCGCGCGCGTGGTGATCATGGCACCGCCGCCCATGGCGCGGACGCCGTCGACGTGCAGTTCGGCGCGCAGCTGGTCACCGGCCACGATGGCACGGTGGTGGGTGAAGCGCTGGTCGGCGTGGACCACGCGGCTGAAGTCGATGCCCGATTCCGGGTCCTCGATCAGCTGGGCGTCTGCACGCTGGGCCACGATGATGGCGAAGGTGGGCGGGGCCACGAGGTCGTTGTGGCCGAGCGCCCTGGCGGCCTCGACGTCGAAGTGGGCGGGGTGGGTGGCCTTGACCGCCCGGGCGAACTCCCGGATCTTCTCGCGGCCGACGTCGTACACCTCTGCGGCAGGGTAGCTGCGGCCCTGCAGGTCGGGATTGATTGTCATAACCCTAAGGTTAGCTTGCAGGGGTCCCCGGCCGAGCTTGCGAGGTTGGGGGGCAAGCTAACCGTTACTTCCTGAGCTTCCGGCGGATCTGCTGGCCGCGCACCACCAGGCCCACCACGTGCAGCACCAGGCCGAGTCCGATCACGCCAAGGGATGCCATGGCCAGGCCCTTGTTCTGGGTGGAGTTGCCGATGATCGTCAGGATGATCCCGACGGCGATCAGGCCCATGGCGCTGAAGACCAGCGTCTTGTAGGTGGTTGAGGCGGTGGCCCAGAATTCGTTCAGCACCCAGCCAGTTTAGCGATCAGGGCCATGGCACTCAGAACAGCGAATCCTGGAGCGCCGGAACGTCGGTGCGGTAGTCGCCGAATTCGATGCGGCGGCCCTTGAGCGCCCCGAGATCGGCGATGAAGCCGCATTCCTCACCCGGCAGTTCGGCCAGCGCGATCGCCCCGGACAGGGAGCGCACCGTGAAGCCGTGTGTGCCGCCGTCGAACGCCTGCGGATACGGGTGCCGGCGCCCGTAGCTATCGCATGCTTCGTCCGCGAACCCGGGACGCTGCCACTCCTCCTCCACGGTGGAGAAGCCGTCCATCGCCAGACCGTCCAGCAACTCACGGGTGCGGACAGCGGCCGCTTTGTGGACGCAGGAAAGCCCGACGACGGCACGCGGCTCGAGCAGGCCCGCCGCCTTCGCGGACGAGCGGACCAGCTGGGGCGTGCCGAGTTCCCGGGTCACCAAATCCTCGAGGATCCGCACCGCGCGGCCGTCCTCGGCGTGCGCCACGTAGGACGCATGGACGGCTCCTTGTTCGGCGAGCCGCTGCCATTTCCGCGGGGCGGAGGCCGTGCCAACCTTGGTGGCGCCGTTCGCGAAACTTGCGATGTAGAGCCAGTGCGGCTGCATGAGATAAGCCCGCAGCCCGGGCGGCACGGAGCCGCCGCGGTGGAAGTCGTGCATCAGCCGGGAATCATCGCGGGCAAAGCATTGCCCGCATTGCCTGCCGCGTTCGGCCGGGGCCGCTTCGGGGCACGGCACGTGGGTGCGGTCCCTTGGCCCGTGGACCTTGCTGTGCCCCAGGCACCACAGGCCATCGAGCACGCGGAAGCCGAGCCCGGTGCCTGCCGTCAGGGGAACAGCGCTGCGCTCCCCCGACGGCGACTGCAGGCGCAGCGCCGGGGATCCGCCGTCGGGCAATCCACCCGCGGGAGAGGCATCCCAGGCGACGCCGTGCACCAGCATGGCTACAGGGAAGGCTGCACCCCGAACGCCACGGCGAGCTTCATGATCTTCTCGGCACGGCCCAGGCGCGGCAGGTCGGAGCCGTCGCGGATGACGCGGCCGTTGGCTTCGAAGTCGTTCATGAAGTCGGTGGCCCAGGCGACGTCCGAAGGCGTGGGGCTGATGACTTCGTTGATGACCGTGGTCTGGTCGATGGCCAGGCAGAGCTTGCCGGTCATGCCCATGGTCACGGTGATGCCCGTCTGCTCGCGCAGGATGGGGTGGTTGGTGCCGACCGTGGGGCCGTCGATGGGGCCCGGCAGGTTGCCCACGCGGCTGGCGACCACGAGCTTGGCACGCGGGTACGCCATGGCCTCGGGGGTGGCCGCCATGCCGGTGTCGCGACGGAAGTCACCGGAGCCGAAGGCGAGGCGGAAGCAGCCCTGGCCCTTGGCGATGTGGTTGGCTTCCTCGATGCCGACGGCGGATTCCACCAGGGCGATGACGGGGGTCTTGCCGTCCATGCGGTGGTAGGACTCGGTGACCTGGTCGGCGGATTCGGTCTTCGCGAGCATGACGCCCAGCAGGCCCGGGGTACCACGGAGCCCGGCGAGGTCGTCCGCCCAGAACGGGCTGGTGGCGTCGTTGATGCGGACCCAGGCCTGGCCGCCGGCAGCCAGCCAGTTCACCACGTTCTCGCGCGCATGGTCCTTCTGCGAGGGGTCCACGGCGTCTTCGATGTCCAGGATGATGGCGTCTGCGCGCGAGGAAGCCGACTGGTCGAAAAGCTCCGTCTTCATGGCGTTCACGAGGAGCCACGAGCGGGCGATGTCGGCGGGGATGCTGCGGGTGGAGCGCGCGGATTCGGCGGCAATGCTAGACGTCATGCATCTACCGTATCGGGCGCGCGGTGAGTATGGCCAAGAAACAGCCTTCTATGTGGTCTTCACTATGAACAAAACAAATGTGACCATGGAGCGGGCGTGTCGCAGGTTACTGCACCGCGCGGTATAGAATCGGGTTCCCGATCAGCAATCCCGAATCCAAGGAGCATCTGAATGACTGAGTATGCGGTAGTCGACCCGGCCACCGGTGCAACCATCAAGGAATACCCGACCATCACGGACGCGGAGCTCGCCGCGGCGGTTGATTCGGCCGCGGCAGCGCACAAGGGCTGGTCGAAGGGCAGCACGGTGGAGGACCGTTCCGCCCTGATCCGCAAGGTGGCCCGGCTGCACGAAGAGCGCCGGCAGGAACTGGCGGACATCATCGTCCGCGAGATGGGCAAGCCGGTGGAGCAGGCCCTGGGCGAAGTGGATTTCTGCGTGGCCATCTACGACTACTACGCGGACAACGGCCCGGCCCTGCTCGCGGATGAGCCGATCCCGCTGCTGGACGGCGAAGGTTCGGCGCTGGTCCGCAGCTCGTCCATCGGCGTGATCCTGGGCATCATGCCCTGGAACTTCCCCTACTACCAGGTGGCACGCTTCGCCGGCCCGAATCTGGTGGTGGGCAACACCATCCTGCTCAAGCACGCCCCGCAGTGCCCGGAATCCGCTGCGGCGCTGCAGCAGATCTTCCTCGACGCCGGTTTCCCGGAAGGCGCGTACGTCAACATCTACGCCACCAACGAGCAGATCGCCGGCCTCATCGCGGATCCGCGGGTCCAGGCCGTCTCCCTGACCGGCTCGGAACGCGCGGGCGCCGCCGTCGCCGAGATCGCGGGCCGCAACCTCAAGAAGGTGGTGCTCGAGCTCGGCGGTTCGGATCCGTTTATCCTGCTCTCCACGGACAACCTCGACGCCGCCGTCGAATCCGCGGTGGCGGGCCGCCTCGACAACAGCGGCCAGGCCTGCAACGCCGCCAAGCGCTTCATCGTGGTGGATGAGCTGTACGACGCGTTCGTGGAGAAGTTCACTGCCGCCCTGAAGGAAGTCGTTCCGGCGGATCCCACCTCGGCGGACACCGTCCTGGGCCCGCTGTCCTCGGATGCGGCCTCGGCACGCCTGGGCGAACAGGTGGACCGCGCCGTGGAGCAGGGCGCCCGCCTGGTGCTCGGCGGCGAGCGCAAGGGCAACTTCTTCCCGCCCACGCTGCTGGCGGACATCACCCCGGACAACGACGCCTACCACGAGGAGTTCTTCGGCCCGGTGGCCGCGGTGTACCGGGTGGAGTCCGAGGACGCCGCGGTTGCCCTGGCCAACGACACCCCCTTCGGCCTGGGTTCCTACGTATTCACCACTGACCAGGAGCAGGCCCTTCGCGTGGCCGACAAGCTGGAAGCCGGCATGGTCTTCATCAACGCCGTGGGCGCCGAAGGAGCCGAACTGCCGTTCGGCGGCGTGAAGCGCTCCGGCTTCGGCCGCGAGCTGGGCCGCTACGGCATCGGCGAGTTCGTCAACCGGAAGATGATCCGCATCAGCTGACGCTTTTCACGTCCAACGGCGGACATCACGACGGCGGTTCCCCTCCTTTCGCAGGTGGGGAACCGCCGTTTTTTGTTGCGGTTTTTGTTGCCGCCTTGTGTTGCCGGGCAAGGCTCCGTGTTGCCCTGCGTTGCGTGGGGTTTCCTTGAATTTCCCCGGATTTCCCGCGGTTTCCGGGCGTTACCCGCGGGCTTTCCAGCGCCATGGCCGGTGCGTTTACATCGTTCCCACCGGTCCATCACTCCGGACCGGTTTCCCCAAAATCCCTACCCGGAAAGTAGCTCCCATGAAACTGCACCAGCCCCTGTTGAGCGTCGCGGCCGCCGTCGTACTTGCGCTGACGGTGAGCGGCTGCGGCGACAGCGCGGAAGCAGGACCCGGCAGCGCACCCAATGGCACGGAGGTGAAGGAACTGCGCTACCAAGGCTGGGCCAACTCGGTCACGCTGCCGGAACTCGCGCAGGACCTTGGCTACCTCGGCGACATCAAACTCAAATGGGTGGGCAACACCACCAGCGGCCCGCAGGACATCCAGTCCGCCGCCACCGGACAGACCGATTTCGGTGGGGCCTTTGCCGGCGCCGTGGTGAAGCTCATCGAAGCGGGCGCCCCCGTGAAGGCCGTGGTCAACTACTACGGCGAAGACGCGAAGACCTTCAACGGCTTCTACGTCAAGGAGGACAGCCCCATCCGGACGGCCAAGGACTTCATCGGCAAGAAGATCGCCGTGAACACCCTGGGCGCGCATGCCGACGCCGTCATCAACACCTACCTGCGCAAAAGCGGCCTGAGCCCCGAGGAAGCAAAGCAGGTCCAGCTGGTCCCGCTGCCGCCCAACGACACGGAAGAAGCCATCCGCCGCGGCCAGGTGGACGCCGGTGCGCTCGGCGGGGTGCTGCAGGACAAGGCCATCGCCGCCGGCGGCCTCCGCTCCGTCTTCAGCGATGTGCAGTTCTTCGGCCCCTTCGCCGGCGGCCCCTATGTGCTGCGCACGGACTTCATCGAGAAGAACCCGGGCACCACCAGGGCCTTCGCCACGGGCGTGGCCAAGGCCATCGAATGGGCGCGCACCACTCCCCGCCCGGACGTCATTGCCCGCTTCACCAGGATCATCAAGGAACGCGGCCGCAACGAAAGCACCGAGGCGCTGCAGTACTGGAAGAGCGTGGGCGTCCCGGACGCAGGCGCCATCAAGGACGAGGACTTCACCCGCTGGGGCGAGTGGCTGAAGAGCTCGGGCATCGTCACCAAGGAGCTCACGCCCGCCAACTACTACACCAATGAGTTCAACGAGCTCGCTGGAAAGGCAAAGAAATGACCGCCAAGATCAGCCTGCGCAACGTCAGCAAGCAGTTCACGGTACGTCCCGCCGGATCGGCGGGCACCACCACCCTGACCGCTATCGACTCCCTCAGCCTGGACGTGCGCGACGGCGAGTTCCTCACCTTGGTGGGGCCCAGCGGCTCCGGCAAGACCACCTTGCTGGACCTCCTGGCCGGCCTGTCCACGCCCACCTCCGGCGAGGTATTGGTGGACGGCCGGCCGGTGACGGGCCCCGGCAAGGACCGGGCCGTGGTGTTCCAGCAATACGCGCTTTTCCCTTGGCGTACCGCCTCGGCCAACGTGTCGATCGGGCTGGAGGGCAAGGGACCGGACGGCCGGAAGCTCTCCCGCCGCGAGCGCGCCGCCAAAGCCAGCGAGTACCTCAAGCTGGTGGGCCTTGCCGGTTTCGAGGACCGCTTCCCGCACGAACTCTCCGGCGGCATGAAACAGCGCGTGGCCATCGCCCGGAGCCTGGCCTACGAACCGGACGTGCTCCTCATGGATGAACCTTTTGCCGCCCTGGACGCCCAGACCCGCGAGCAGCTCCAGGAGGAACTCCTGCGGATCTGGCGGACCACCGGCAAGACAATCGTGTTCATCACCCACGGCATCGACGAGGCCGTATACCTGGGTCAGCGCGTGGCCGTGCTCAGCGCGCGGCCGGGACGCCTGAAGGCGATCGTGGACGTGGACATTCCGGACCGCGACGGCGGTGAGGACATCCGCTCCACGCCCGCCTTCGTGGAGCAGCGACACAAGGTGTGGACCCTGCTGCATGACGAGGTCCGGCTCGCGCAGGACGCCGGACACCGCAAGATCCTCCCTGACGGCACAGCACCGGATGAACCGGTGTTGGGCGAGCCGGCCGCGACAACCCGTGAAAGGAGCGCCGCCTGATGAGCGCAACACTCACTAAGCCGGTCCGCACGGCAGTCACCGACACGGCGGTCACCACCACAACGGCCACCGGTCCTGCCGACTCACGCTCCGCCGTCGGGTGCGCTCCGGCCGGCCTGTCAGCAGCGGCGTCCCGCGCCGGCTCCTGGCTGTGGAAGGCCACCGGCGTCCTGGCCTTCCTGGCGCTCTGGGAACTCGGGCCGCTGTACCTCGCGGCTCCGTCCACCCGGGTGTTCCTGCCGCCGCTGCACGAGGTGCTGCTGGCCTGGGGCAGGCTCTTCGAGAGCGGCTCCATCCAAGGGCATCTGGCCGCGAGCCTGGGCCGCTCGGTGGCAGGATTCGGCATCGCACTGGTGGCAGGCGTTTCCCTGGGTTTGCTGATCGCTTGGTACGGCCGGCTCAACTCGGTGCTCAACCCGCTGCTGGAGCTGTTCCGCAACACTGCGGCCCTGGCGCTGCTTCCGGTGTTCACGCTGCTGCTGGGCATCGGCGAGGAATCCAAGGTGACGATCGTGGCCTACGCGGCGTTCTTCCCGGTGCTGCTGAACACGATCGCTGGCGTCAAGACCGTGGACCCGCTGCTGATCCGGGCGGCGAAGTCCCTGGGCCTGAACAGCTTCCGGCTCTTCCAGAAGGTGATCCTGCCCTCGGCAGTTCCCACCATCTTCACCGGCATCCGGATGGCGGGCACGGCATCGATCCTGGTGCTGATCGCCGCGGAAATGGTCGGCGCGAAGGCCGGCCTCGGATACCTGATCGTCAACGCCCAAAGCAGTTTCCTCATCCCGGATATGTACGCCGGCATCCTCACCGTCTCGCTGCTTGGCCTGGCCGTGAACTTCCTACTCGTCGCCCTGGAGCGGCATTTCTCCCGCTGGCGCACCGCCGTCGGGGCCTGATTTCCACCACAACCGCACTACAGAAAAGGAAAGAACCATGACCGTCATCACCGAAACCAAGCTCGAATTCGCCAAGCTCGGAGCCCGCATCGGCGCCGAAATCCGGGGCCTGGACCTCAGCGGAGACCTCAGCGACGACACCGTGGCGCAGATCCGGGCGGCCCTCAACGAGCACAAGGCGCTGGTGTTCCGCGAGGCCAATATCCTCACGGACGAAGCTCAGGTGAAGTTCGCCAGCCACTTCGGTCCACTCACCACGGCGCATCCCACCGTGGCGTCCGTGGAGGGCGAGGCGAATGTGCTGCCCGTGGACAGCGAGAACGGTTCGGCCAACACCTGGCACACGGACGTGACGTTCGTGGTCAACCCGCCGCAGGCGTCCACCCTGCGCAGCATTGACCTTCCTGCCTACGGTGGCGAAACCCTGATCGCGTCCTCGGCCGGCGCCTACGCCGACCTCCCGGACGAGCTGCGGAACTTCGCCGACACGCTCTGGGCCATCCACACCAACGACTACGACTACTCCGTGCCCAAGAACCTGGAACACGAAAACGCCGAGGAACGCCGCAAGGAATTCACCCGGATCAAGTTCGAGACCGCCCACCCCGTGGTGCGCGTCCACCCGCTGACCGGCGAGCGCGGGCTGTTCATCGGCGGCTTCGCCCAGCGGCTGCGGATCGTGGGCCTGTCCAACACCGAATCCCGCGACATCCTGCGCCTCCTGCAGGCCTACGTGACCCGCCCGGAAAACGTGGTCCGCGTGAGCTGGGAACCCAACCAGCTGGTGCTCTTCGACAACCGCATCACCCAGCACTACGCACCGGACAACTACGACGGCCAGCCGCGCAAGCTGAACCGCGTGACGATCGCCGGTGAGATCCCGGTGGGCGTTGACGGCAAGGCGAGCCAGGCGATCGAGGGCGACTCCTCGACGTATTCCGTTGTCGCTCCGCTCTAAGTAGCACGCATGTGTTGTTGTAGCTGTACCCCTCCCCCGAACAGACAGGCCCCGCAGTAGCGAAACTGCGGGGCCTGACTGTTGTTATCTCTGTTGTTACGGCTTTACGGCATGGCCGCGCCGCGGGCGGTGGTCCACAGTGTGTACCACTCGATCCGGCTCATCGACGCCGCCACCTTGGCCGCATCCGCGCAGGCGGCGATCCGCTCCGGGCGGGAGCTGCCCACCACCGGCGAAATCTTCGCCGGGTGTTTCATGAGCCAGCCCAGGAGCACGGCTTCGGGCGTGGTGCCCTTCTCCTCCGCGAGCGTGGCGAGCAGCGCCGCCGTCGCGGTTTCCTCCGGCGTGGAAGCGGCCGGCGATCCCGTATAGCGGCCTTGTGCATAACGGCCTTGGGCGAGCGAACCGTAGGCCTGCAGCTCGATCCCGTTGCGGATGCAGTGCTCAACAGTTCCGTGCGGGAATCCGGCGTCGAAGCCTTCCTGCCGGTTGACCAGCACGGTGCTCTCCACCCACGCGGCCTTGTGCAGGCTCATCTCCAGTTGGTTGGCCACCACCGGCGTTTCCAGCGCGTCCTGCAGGTACTCGATCTGCGCGGCGGACATATTGGACACACCGAGCGCGCGCACCTTGCCTTCCGCCATCAGCTGCCCGACGGCGGACGCCACCTCCGCCGGTTCCAGCAGCGGATCCGGGCGGTGCAGCAGGAGGATGTCCAGGTAGTCGGTGCGCAGCCTCTTCAGGCTGGCGTCCACGCGTTCGACGATGGCGTCCCGGCTGAGGTTGTAGTGCCCGGGGACACCGCCCTCGGCCAGGCTGATCCCGCACTTGCTTTGCAGCTGGATCTGTTCCCGCAAGCCCGGCGTTCCGGCGAGGACCTCGCCGAAGACCGATTCGGCCTTGCCGCGGGTGTAGATGTCCGCATGGTCGAACAGGGTGATGCCGATGCCGCGGGCTGCCTCAATGGCAGCCGCCGCCTGCTCCACCTCCGCGGAACCGTAGTCAGGACTGTCCCAGTCCCCGCCCAGGCCCATGCAGCCATAGATGAGGCGGCCTGCTCCGTTGAGCGGGCCGTCAGTGTTCGTGGTCATCTCAGGCTCAGCCGAAAAGCCAGGCAGTGGTGGCGCCGGGGAGCTTGCCGTCTTCCAGCGCGGAGCTGCTGACGACGACGGTTCCTTCCGGGAGCTCCACGGCGTCCGTTCCGAAGTTGGTCACCGATTCCCAGCCGTTCGGGCGCCGGAAGTGCAGCACCTGCGGGTCGGCGTTGGGGATCCACTCGAGTTCTTCGCCGGACTGCAGCTCGCGGCGCAGCTTCAGGGCCTTGCGGTACAGCTCGAGGGTGGAGCTCTCGTCGCCGTCCTGGACGTCCACGGCGAAGTCAGCGAACCAGGCCGGCTGCGGCAGGTGCGCAGGGCCGTCGCCGAAGCCGAAGGACGGTCCTTCTGCGGTCCAGGGCAGCGGTACACGGCAGCCATCGCGGCCGATCTCCTTGCCCTTGTTCCGGAAGAACGAAGGGTCCTGGCGTTCGGCGTCGGTGATTTCATTGCCGACTTCCTGGAGGCCGAGCTCTTCGCCCTGGTACAGGTAGGCGGAGCCGGGCAGCGCGAACATCAGGAGCGAGGCGGCACGGGCGCGGCGCAGGCCGAGCTCGATGTCCACGTCTTCCTGCTTGCCGCCCTCGAGCAGCCACTTCTTGCCGGCCTGGCCGGCCATGATTTCGGCGTCGGAGGACGGTTCGGCGACCGGGAGCCCGTAGCGGGTGGCGTGCCGGACCACGTCGTGGTTGGAGAACACCCACGTGGAGGAGGCGCCGGACGCGGCGGCCTCGGCGAGGTTCTTCGTGATGATCGTGTGGAACTGGGTGGCGTCGAAGTCGGCCTGCAGGAGGTCGAAGTTGAACGCCTGGCCCAGGCCCTCCGGGCTGGCGTAGCGGGCACGGCGGGTCTGGTGCACCCAGGCCTCGGCGACGGCCGTGCGCGGCGGGTTGTATTCGTTGAAGAGCTTGCGCCACTCGGCGTAGATGGCGTGGACCTCGTCACGGTCCCAGTACGGGTGGGAACCATCGACGAAGCCGTCGCCTTCGCTGGCACGGGCTTCCAGGTCGGCCCGGGTGGGGAGTGTCCCCTCGAGGTTCTTGGTCATGCCGTGCGCCACGTCGATGCGGAAGCCGTCCACGCCGCGGTCGGACCAGAAGCGCAGGGTCTTCAGGAAGTCTTCGCGGACTTCCGGGTTGTCCCAGTTAAAGTCAGGCTGTTCCTTGGCGAAGATGTGGAAGTACCACTGTCCCGGCGTTCCGTCCGGTTCGGTGATGCGCTCCCAGGTGGGGCCGCCGAACACGGATTCCCAGTCCGACGGCGGGAGCTCGCCGTTCTCGCCCAGGCCGTCGCGGAAGATGTAGCGGTCCCGGGCCGGGGAACCCTTCGGCGATGCGAGGGCTTCCTTGAACCATTCGTGACGGTCCGAGGAGTGGTTCGGAACGATGTCCACGATCACCTTCATGCCGGCCTCGTGGAGGGCTGCTGCCATCTCGTCGAAGTCTTCGAGGGTGCCGATCTTCGGGTCGACGTCGCGGTAGTCGTCCACGTCGTAGCCGCCGTCGGCGAGCGCCGAGGGGTAGAACGGGCTCAGCCACACGGCATCGACTCCGAGGGACTTCAGGTACGGCACCTTGGCGGTGATGCCCTTGAGGTTGCCGATGCCGTCCCCGTTGGAATCGGCGAAGCTGCGCGGGTAGATCTGGTACACCGCGGCCTGGCGCCACCAGTTGGGATCGGTCATGCGGTCTGCGTCGTTGCGGTGTGCCTCGGGGGCGGTGGTGCTCACGGAACTCCTTTTATTTTGGATCTAAATTATCTCCCCGACCAGTATGTGACTCCAGCCACTGAAGGTCAACAGGGGTACGGCGGTTCCCTCGCGGAGCCTCAGACGCGGAGCCACGCTGTGGCCGGACCCGGCAGGAGCCCGTCCTCGACGGGCGCGCTCGCAAGGAGGAGCTCGCCGTCGGGCAATGCCACGGGAGCCTCACCGAAGTTGGTGATGTTCAGCCAGCCGCCGGGTCGGAGGAAGGCCAGCACCTCGCCGTCGGCGGCTTCCGTCCACTCAAGGGTTTCACCGCCCTGCAGGACGCGGCGCAGGCGCAGGGCCCCGCGGTAAAGGTTGAGGGTAGACGCGGGATCACCGTCCTGGGCTTCCACCGAAACCTTGCCGAACCACTCGGGCTGCGGCAGGTGGGCGCCGTCGGGCCCGAAACCGAACGACGGTCCGGTGGCGGTCCATGGCAAGGGCACGCGGCAGCCGTCCCGACCCAGGCCGTCATAAGTCCAGTCCGGCTGGTTCACCGAGCGGTGGTACGCCGGGTCCTGCCGCTCTTCGGCGGGAATGTCCCCCACCTCGTGCAGTCCGAGCTCCTCACCTTGGTACAGGTAGGTGCTGCCCGGCAAGGCCAGCAGGAACAGCGTCGCGGCACGGGCCCGGGCCAGGCCGAGCGCGAGGTCGACGCCGTCGGCGGGCGCACCGGCGAGCATCCACTCGACGCCCTGCTTCACGCCCTTCCGGCCGTCCAGCGGCGGCAGGCCGTAGCGGGTGGCGTGCCGGGTGACGTCATGGTTGGAGAGCACCCAGGTGGAGGAGGAACCGGTGACGGCGGACTGGGCCAGGTTGTCCGTGACGATCCGGCGGAACTGGCCGGCGTCGAAATCCGCCGTCAGCAGGTCGAAGTTGAAGGCCTGGCCCAGGCTGCCCGGCGCGGCGTATTTTGCGCGGCGCACCGGCGAATCCACCCAGGCTTCCGCCACGGCGGTGCGGGGCGGGTTGTATTCGTTGAACACCGCGCGCCACTCGGCGTACACCTCATGCACCTCGTCGCGGTCCATGAGCGGGTGCGTTCCCGAGTCCCGGTCCATGCCATCCAGTTCGGCGCGGCTGGGCAGGGTCGCCGGAAGATCCTTCACCAGCAGGTTCGCCACGTCCACGCGGAAGCCGTCCACGCCGCGGTCCGACCAGAACCGCAGGGTCTTGAGGAAGTCGTCCCGCACTTCGCGGTTGTCCCAGTTGAAGTCAGGCTGCTCCTTGGCAAAGGTGTGCAGGTACCACTGCCCGTCGCCGACCGGCTCCCAGGCGAGTCCCCCGAAGGCCGCCTGCCAATCGGCCGGCGGGAGTCCGCCGTCGGGCCCCACGCCGTCACGGAAGATGTATCGGTCCCGGGCCGCGGAACCCTTGGGCGCCTTCAGCGCTTCCTGGAACCAGGGGTGGTCGTTCGAGGAGTGGTTGGGCACGATGTCCACGACCACGCGGATGCCTTCCGCGTGCAGCGCGGCGACCATCTCGTCGAACTCCTCGAGCGTGCCGATCCGCGGATCGACGTTGCGGTAGTCCGCCACGTCGTAGCCGCCGTCGGCGAGCGCCGACGGGTAGAACGGACTCAGCCACACGGCGTCGATCCCCAGGGCGGCGAGATACGGCACACGCGAGATGATGCCGCGCAGGTCACCGATGCGGTCGCCGTTGGCATCGACGAAGGAGCGGGGGTAGATCTGGTAGACGGCGGACTGCCGCCACCAGGTGGCTTCGGGGACGAGGATGGGTTCTGCTGCCATGGGGATTCCTTGGGAAGTGTGTGGTGTTATCCGGGTGGGCCGGGCTCAGCCCTTGACGGCGCCCTGGGTGACACCGGCCATGACCCAGCGCTGCGTGAACAGGTAGGCCACGATCGCCGGCGCCATCGCCATGAGGTAGGACGCGAAGGACACGTGGTAGTTGTTGCTGAACTGGGTCTGGAACAAGTGCTGCCGCACCGGAAGGGTCTGCAGCGCCGGGTCCGAGATGATCAGGGACGGCATCATGAAGTCGTTCCAGGCGTACAGGAAAGCGAAGATGCCCACGGTGGCGCTCATGGGGGCGAGCAGCGGGAAGATCAGCTTCCAGAAGGTCTGCCAGGTGGTGGCGCCGTCGATCCGCGCGCTTTCCTCCAGTTCCAGCGGGATGGAACGCAAGAACGCGGTGAACAGCAACACGCTGAAGCTCAGCTGGAACATGGTGGCCAGCAGGATCACCCCCAGCGGGTTGTCCAGGCCCAGCCGGCCGGTGAGCTGGATCTGCGGCAGCGCCACCACGGGGAACGGGATGAACATCGCGGCCAGCAGGTAGAAGAAGGAGTACCGGAACAGCCGGCGCTCCCAGTTGCGCACGATCGCGTAGGACGCGAACGCGGCCAGGACGATCGTGGCCACGACGGTCCCCGCGGTGACGAGCAGGGACATCGCTGCGCCCACCGGGAAGTTGGTCAGCGCCCACGCCTGGGTGAATCCTTCGAGGCTGAACGGCGCCGGGAAGGAGAAGGCGTTGCCGTCCACCGCCTGGCCGGGAGTCTTGAACGCCATGGAGACCGTGACGTACAGCGGCAGCAGCACGGTGACCGCGCACAGGATGAGGATGGTGGTGGCCGACCAGTTCACGCGCTCCGGCTGTGCTTTCGGGGCGCGCTTTGTCTTTGCCGGGCCTTTCCGGCTCCCGACGGCGGCGCTTCGGCTGCCGTGGCGTGCTTCGGTTTCGAGGGTGCTTGGCTGTGTCATCAGAGTGCGTTCCGTCCGCGGGTCAGCGAGAGCTGCAGGAGTGAGATGAGGATGGCGACCACGAAGAAGATCGTGGCATTGGCCATCTGGTAGGCGTAGTCACCGTTGTTGAAGCCAGTGATGACGGTCATCGCGATGCTTCGGGTGGAGGTGCCGGGGCCGCCGTTGGTGAGGCCGACGATGATGTCGTAGGCGTTGAGGAAGCCCTTGAATCCCAGGATCACGTTGATCACCACGTAGCCGGCGACCAGGGGGACCGTGATCTTGATGAGTTGCTGGAGCTTGCCCGCGCCGTCGATCTCCGCTGCCTCGTAGACATCCGAGGGGATGGAGACAAGGCCGGCGATGTAGATCAGGAGGGAGCCGGGCACGGCCTGCCAGGCCGTCACGATCACGATCGCCACCCAGGCGAGGTCCGGGTTGGCCAGCAGGCTGGTTTCGAGCCACGGGATGCCGGCGGCGGCCCCGGCGGCCGGCAACGAGTTCGAGAACAGGAAGTTGAACACGTAGGCGATGATGATGCCGGACACCACCATCGGGATGACGAAGATGGTCCGCAGGGCGGACTTCATCCTGATGCGGGCGTTGAGTGCCACGGCCAGGAGGAAGGCGATCACGTTCACCACGATCACGGTGACCACCGAGAAGCCGAAGGTGAACAGATAGCTCTGCAGGATGGCCGGGTCGCTGAAAATGGCGATGTAGTTGGTGAATCCGGTGAAGTCCCAGTCACCGATGCCGATGGAGTTGGTGAAGCTGAAGAAGATGCCGATGATTCCCGGAACCGTGATGGCCAGCGTGAACAGCGCGAGGCTCGGCAGCAGGAAGAGGTAGTAGATCGGTTCGACCCGTCGCGTGCTGCGGCGCGTTCCGCTGCCCCGCTTGGCCGGAGTAATGGTGGACATAAGCCTGTCTCCTGGTTATTGCTGGCTCTTACTGGCGGAAGGCCAGCCGTGCCCAGTCAGCGTCGAGTGTGCGGAGGGTGGTTGCAGGGTCGGCGCCGAACACCACTGCCTGCGTGTAGTTGAAGATCGGGATGGTTTTGGGCACAAGTACGGAGGGGCCCTGGTAGACCTGGCCCTTCTCGTAGTAGCCGGCCATCCCTTCAACCCGGGGGTCGGGGTTCACTGCAGCGTCCTTGGTGGGGGTGAAGCCAAGCTGCGACTTGTTGTAGGCCTCGATGATTTCCGGCTTGTACAGGTGCTCCAGGAATTTCCGTGCCGCGTCCTTGTGCTTGGAGCCTTCCGGAATCCATGCCGCGAGGTCCACGTTGACGCGCACCTTCAGGTCCTCCGGGTTGTCGGTCATCGGCAGCGGGAAGGTTCCCAGCTTGAGGTCCGGCGCGGTCTTGGCGATTTCGCTGAATGCCCACGGGCCCTGCAGGTACATGGCGGCCTTGCCCTGGGCAAAGGCCAGGTTGCCGTCGCCGTAGGCACGGCTCGCGGCGTCCTTGTTGACGTACGTCTTTGCCAGTTTCAGCATCTTGCCGACGGACTGGCCGAAGTCCTTCTGGAAGGACACCGCGGAGACCGGTCCGACGTCGGCTCCTTCCTCAGAGAGCTTCTTGAAGAAGTCGATCGTGTCCAGTTCCCCGCCTACCGAGTAATCGAACCAGCCCTGGCCGATGGTCCAGTCGTCTTTCCAGGTGGCGTAGAACGGGGTGACGCCGGCGGCCTTGAGCTTGTCGCAGGCCGCGATCAGTTCGCTCCAAGTCTTGGGCACCTCGATGCCGTGGGCCGCGAAGATCTCCTTGTTGTAGATCACCGAGGACGCCATGATCGAGTACGGCAGGGCGCTGGTGCGTCCCGGGTACGAACCGTACTGATCCATCAACGGCTGCAGGTCTTCGCGGACGCGGGAGGCGGCGTCGGTATCGGAGAGGTCGCTCAGGGCACCGCGCTCTACGAAGCGGGACGTCTCCATGTTGTAGTTCGCCAGGGCGATGTCCGGTGGATTGCCGCGTACGAAGCTGGCAGAGACCACGTCCACGCCCGAAGTATCCAGGACCACGCGGGTGTCATCCTGCGAGGCGTTGTATTCGTTGACGAGCTTGGTCATGAAGGGGATTGCTTCGCGCTTGCTGAAGGTGAAACGGATGGTTTCCGTGCCGTCTCCGCCCGCACACCCCGAAAGCAGGCCCGCAAGGAGGGACAGCCCGAGACCCAACCCCGCCAGGCGTTTTGTCCGCGTCAGTTTCACAGACACCGTTGTCCTTTCGTCATGCGGTCCGAAGGCCGCGCCGCCGGGCACAGGCATGGAGTGCACCCGTTTTAGATAGGAGGTAAATTTATAACCTATCGACAGTAGGGGATGAGCTGGCTCACAGGGTCAAGCCCGCCGGGGATTTGTTTCCCTACATAGATTTATGAACTAAATTTAGAGCGGCTGCCTTTAGTGGGCCGTCCTTCCGGGAAGAAGTGGAGCGTCAACGATGAGCGAAACTGCGCCCTCAACGCAGCTGGTACGCAGGGTCAACGCCAGTGCCATGCTCAAGGTGATGCGCGGGGCCGGTGTGCTGACGGGTACCGAACTGATGGCCGTCACCGGGCTGTCCCGCGCCACGGTCATCTCGATCTGCGACGAACTCGTACGGCTGGGTTGGCTGCAGGAGCTGGAAAACCAGCGCGGTGCCGGAGATTACGTGAAAGGCAGGCCGGCGCGCCGCTTCGTCTTCGATGACCGTGCGGCCAGCGTGCTCGGCATCGACATCGGTGCCAACAAGATCACCGCCATCGTGGCCGATATGGCAGGCACTCCCCTGTCGCAGGTCACCATGCCGTTCCGCGCGTACAACGTGCCGGCCGACGAGCGCGCCGATGTCCTCGACCGGATCGCCGCCCAGGCCCTGGAAGACGCCGGAGTGCCTGCCGATTCGGTACTTGCCGTCTCCGTGGGCGTTGCGGCTCCTGTCAGCCGGGACGGCGAAGTCCTCACGGCGCAGGAGTTCTGGCGTTCCTTCGACGTCCGCGCGATCGTTTCCGAACGGCACGGCTGGCACGTGCTGCTGGAGAACGACGCGAACCTCGCCACGCTTGCCGAACGTTGGCGTGGCGCAGCCCAGGGCATCGACAACCTAGTGGTCATGCTCGCCGGCGACCGCCTGGGCTCCGGTGTGCTCGAATCGGGACGGCTGCTCCATGGACAGCTCGGCGGTTTCGGCGAGCTGGGGTACTTGGACAAGCTCGACGGCGTGGGAGACACTCACGGCATTGCCCACTATGCGGCGCTGTGGGGGCGTGAAGCGCTCGACGGCGGCAGCAAGACCGCGCTGCGCGAACACTGCGGCGGGGACGCCAACGCCCTGACGGCCGAGATGGTGTTCGCCGCCGCGGCGGCAGGTGACGCGGCCGCCGTCGGGATCCTGGAGCGGATGGCGCACCGCATGGCAAGGGTCATCGGTTCCCTGAGCACCATGGTCAATCCGGAGCTCGTGGTCATCGCGGGGGCCGTGGCCGAATCCGCGCAGGCCCTTCTCCCCGCCATCGAAAGAGAGCTGCCGGACTTCACCCATACGCCGCCACGGGTCATGGTGTCTGCCCTGGGCGAGGGCATTGTGTCCATCGGGGCCGTGCGGCATGCCTTGGATTACGTGGAAGACAACGCGCTGGACGTGTACCCTGCCTCCCTGGCCAGAGGTGCGGGGAAGGGTTTGTGACGCGGGCACGGTGCTGCACGCTGCCGCTGCCCCGGGGCGGCAGGTCCACATCGCTGAACCAGTAGTTAGCCGACGCAGGCCTCGATGAGTTCGTCGTCGATACCTCTAACCGCACGCCCGCATCCGTGGCGCGATCCGTGGCACGGCTGGTCCTGGCCCATTTCAGGCCTAGTGGACCGGATTGCTTTCGGTCCCGTTCGGTCGGGGCGCCGTCAAAAGGGCGGTGGGTTGCTGGCTGCCCCGCTTGGCGACCCGCCAACCGTGGTTGCCGCGGGCGTGGGTGGCTTATCTGTGTAGTTCCGGCCGGTGGGGCTGGTCCATTCCAGGGTTCCGTTGCCGGCTTGCCGGACGGTCCAGTAGCTGTGGTGTTTGAGGACGTGGTGCCGGCGGCAGAGTCCTGCGAGGTTTCCGGTTTCGGTCGGTCCGCCGTGGGCAGCATCGTGGGTGTGATCAAGGTCGAGGTCCCGGGCCGGGATGCCGCAGCCGGGAAAACGGCAACGCGAATCCCTCGCCGCAAGAAGGCGTTTAAGGTCTTCGCCGGGCCGGTACCTGTCCACGGCCAGCACGGCACCGCTCACCGGATCAGTCAACACCCGATTCCATGCCGTGGCCTTGCCGGCGAGGTGCTTGGCAGTGGCGGGGTCAATCGGGTGGCGGCCACTCAGCTCGGCCGGAGCACCACCCAGACGGCCTTTCACCCAACGCTTTCCGGACCGCGAAAACTTGCCACCCATCAGCGTCAACACCGGCACCGTGACATCCACCCGGGCCGTGATCGCCGCCAGCAACCCGTCCGGGGTGTCGCGCCCGGTAGGTGCGCCCCTGAGCAGCAGGTCTGCGAAGAGATCAGCGCGCAAGTGGTCCATGGTGCGGGATTCGCCGACAGCCGTACTTGCAGCTGTGCCCAGCGCAGCGGCCGGTCCTGTTTCTTTTCCGGCCAGTTCCGTGTGCTTCTTGGCCATCTCGGTCAACCGGTCGTGGATCCCGTACGCCACCACGGCGGGAAGGGTCGCAGCAAGTTCGGCCATGCCATCCGGCAATGGGTTCACCCGCACACACCGCCCCGCCACAGCCCGCTCGTGCCGGACAACCAACGCCTCCGGGTGGGCTTTCTCTGCTTCGCGGGCCGCAACCCGCCGCAAACGGTTCGGCGCCTGCTGCTCAGCGCACGGCAACACCGCCGCCTCAAAGCCAGCCAGCACCTCGAGGTCATCCAACGCGGTCCCGGCGTCCTGGATCACCCGGGCATGTGTCAGGCTGATCCGCCCATCCGCCAAAGCATGGAACGTGCCGGGGAAACGGCCCAGCAACTCCAAGGCCTGGGCCATCTGGCGCTGCACCACCCGGTCACTCATCCGCGTCGCCGTAGCAATCTCCGCCGCCACCGCACGCTGCGCCAACTCCACCGCACCCAAACCAGCCACACCTGCGGCACCCGGTCCGGGTCCGCCGTCGGCCATCACCTCGGCAACCCTCGCCGCAACCGCAAGCGTGTACTCACGGAACGCCTGCAAACTCGCCATCACAGCCTCAACATGCTGCAAAGTCGAGACCAGATTGTCCAAGGCCACGCCAGGATCAAACACCGCATCACCCTGCGGCGCATCTTCCAAAACCGTGTTGGCCTCCATGAACCAATCCAAACAGCAGGGTCAGACATTTTTAGATGGCACCCTCAGCGGCGGGGCGAAGATCCCTCGCAAACGATCCCCAGTTCCCGGGCCCACAAACCGATCGCCGCTGCTTCAAGGTCTACGGGCCATTCAGCTCCGCATAGCCGGGCCAAGCGCCTGGCACGCGGAAGGTACTCAGCGATGACGGCTTCCTGCAGGCGCAGCTGGCTCTCCCGGCTGACACCGGCCGCCGGAAGTCTTTCGAGAACAGCCAGCTGTTCAGCATCCAGGAACGCCACGACCCTTTTCATGCCAGCGTCAGCCGACATCCCCTTCTCCGCAAGCAAAAGCTGCACCAGGAGGCGGTCGCGCATCATCGTTGTGACGCCGAGGAGAGCCACCACCTCGCCGCGACGGACCGCGGTCACTGCGTTCCCCATGAAGTACAGGAAAATCCGGACATCCTGATCAGGAAAACGGGCCGGTCCGGCAGCCACAGGAACGGCGGCCTAGGCGCCCTGCGGCACACCGTGCCGGTCGAGCAACATCTGCCGGGGCACGTCCCTGAGCGGATCCTCCGGGGAATGCATCATCAAGTCAATGTGGATCCAGTCGGAGGTCAGAAAGATGCGCGCGCCCGGACGGCCCGCCCGTAAGAGGCCCTACTCCGGCATCGCCATGGTGCGCAGGTCCAGCTGGCGGAGCACTCGGTCCGCGACTTCCGGGTCGGTGCCGGGTTCGCTGCGTGCGGCGACCACTTCCTGCCGGGCGGCATCGAGGGCGATGGTCTGGACGGTGATGGCCAGCTCGCGCCCGCGGCGCCGTTTCTCTTCGACGCTTTCGTTCTTGAGCGTGCCGTCCAGCAGTTCCGCGTGCAGGCGCGCCATTTTCTGCTTCACCAGCGCCACTTTCTCCGCCGGAAGCTCCTTCATGAGCTCGTGGTCCTTGAGCGCGGCGATGGCCGCCTTCTGCGCGCGCTTGGCCAGCAGCTTCGCGGCCTCTTCCTCGTGCGAACCGTCCTCGGCGGCTTTGAGCACGCGCATGAGCCACGGCAGGGTGAGCCCGGGCAGCACGAGGGTGGCCAGCAGCACCGCGCAGGCGATCACCAGGATTTCGTGGCGGGCCGGGAAGTCGCTGCCGTCGGCCACGGTGAGCGGCAGCGCCAAGGCAAGCGCCAGGGTCGCCAAGCCACGCATGCCGCACCACGTGAGGATCAGGACTTCCTTGAAGGAGGCGGGCTGGAGGGCTCCCTTCCAGCGGGCGGACACCGCCAGCAGGCCAAGCCAGGCGAACCGGACGGCGAACACCAGCACGCAGATCACCACGGCCATGCCCGCCATGCCGAACACAGCGGTCCCCTCTTCCCGGATGACATGCCGGATCTCCAGCCCCACCAGGCCGAACGCGAGGCCGGTGGCCAGCAGCTCCACCACGTCCCAGAACGCCGTGCGGGTAACCCGTTCCGCTGCGTCCTGCGGGCGGGCGTGGCGCTGGGTTTCCAAGGCGGTCACGACGACGGCGATCACCCCCGAGGCGTGCAGCTCTTCCGCCAGGATGTACGCAGCAAAAGGAATCACCAAGGTGACGGCGCTGCGCGCCACCATGGACGCCACGAGCTTGTTGATGAGCTTGCCGAACCAGCCCATGGCGATGCCTACGAGCACCGCCAGCGCGGCTCCAAGGATGAATTCCCACACGATGTTGGGGCCCATGTGGGTTCCGGCAACTGTGGCGGCGACGGCGGCCTGGAAGATCACGATGGCCGCGGCGTCGTTGAAGAGGCCTTCGCTTTGCAGCACGGTGATGAGCCGGCGAGGCATGTGCACCCGGCCGGCAACTGACTCGACGGCTACCGGATCAGGCGGCGCCACCATGGCGCCCAGGGCGATCGCGGCAGGGATGCCGATTCCCGGGATCATCAGCCAGGCCGCCCCGGCGACCACCGCCGTCGAGACCACCACCAAGGCGACCGCCATCAGCAGCAGCGTCCGCCAACGCACCTTGAACACGGCCCAGGAGCTCTTCTGCGCGGTCGCGAACAGCAGCGGCGGCAGGAAGATCGGCAGGATCAGTTCGGGATCGATCTCAAGCTCGGGAAAGCCCGGAATGAATGTCAGTGCGACGGCGATCAGCAGCATCAGCACCGGGTATGGCAGCCGGAGCTTGTCCCCCAAGCCCACTGCCGCCACGGTTGCGAGCAGCAATCCGATGATGAGTGCCAGCTGGTCCATGATTCAGGAGTCCCCCGTCCTTGCCACTGCCCCGGAAGCGGCCCGGAACGCGTCCTCCCAACATATCGCGGTGCCATGGGTCCCGCGGTTTCCCGGATGTGGGCTTACAGGGACGTGAGCGCCTCCACCACATCGCTGGATCCGTCACGGAACTCGATGGTCCGGCCGATGGTTTCCGGAAGCTCCAGGACGGCGGCAGCCACGAGTGCCGTGTTGGCCCGCGAGGTGCCGGTGCCCGCGGAAGGATCCGCTGGGTTGACGTCGATCAGGCCGGTTGCGGGCTCTTCGGTGAGGGTGCCGGGGCCGAGGATGGTCCAGTCCAGGCTGCTGCCGCGCAGGTACTCATCGGCGGCGGCCTTGGCCTCGGCGTAGGGGAAGAAGCTGTGGTTCTCGGGAATCCCGTGGCCTGGCCCCGCACCGAAATAGGACACCATCACGTAGCGTTTCACGCCTGCCTCGACGGCCGCATCCATGGACCGGATGGCAGCGTCGCGGTCCACCGCGTAGGTGCGGGCCGGGTTCCCTCCGCCGGCGCCCGCTGACCAGACCACGGCGTCGCTGCCGCGCAGCACGGCGGCGATCTCCGCCGTCGTGGAGTGCTCGACGTCGAGAATCACCGCAGCCGCTCCGCCCGCCATGACATCCGCGGCATGGTCCGGGTTGCGGATGAGCGAAGTGACCGAATGGCCTTCGCCGCTGAGGATCCGGGCAAGTTGCAGGGCCACTTTTCCGTGGCCGCCGATGATGGTGATCCGGGACATCTACCCATTCAAGCAGCCGGGTCACATGGCAACCAGTGATGTACATCACGAACCGTGGATGCATATAGTGCAGAACACAGGGCAGGTAACTGCCCGACCTGAGATCAGCAGGCAGGGTTGTAATGAGCTGGCGTCCACGGATGCCGGCTCATTTTTTGCTTAACCCGGCCTCACCGTTTTTCGACCCAGGAGGAAGCTTGAAACGAAAAATCGCCGTCGCGGCAGCGTCAATGATGATGCTGGCCGGTTGCGGAACGGCCGCGGGGACACCCGCCGGATCCTCGGCGCCATCCGGCGACGCCAAACCGCACGTGGCCATGCTGCTGGCCGGTTCCTCAACAGACAAGGGATTCATGCAGTCCGGGTTTACGGGGCTGAAGCGCGCAGAATCGGAACTTGGCGTCTCGGTTTCCGTCAAGGAAGGCGTAGCACCCACAACGGAGGCCTTGGCGGCAGGGCTGAGGGAGCTGGCAGCCTCGGACCCCGACATGATCATCGCCCACGGCGGACAGAACAGCGACGCCGCCGTCCAGGTGGCAAAGGAATTCCCGGACATCGCCTTCGTGGTCACCCAGGCCAACGTCAAAGGAGCAAACCTCTCAAGCTACGAGGTACTCCAGGAACACTCCGCATGGCTGGCCGGTGCTGCCGCAGGCCTCCTGACCAAGAGCAACGTGGTGGGCCACATGTCCGGGATCCGCCCCGTCCCCGGCTTGAAGGGCCGTGCCGCCTACGTGGACGGCGTGGCCCACACAAACCCCAAGGCGAAGGTCCTGAGCAATTTCTCCGGCGACCAGGACGACGTGGAACTGTCCCGGAAGATCGCCACCGCGGAAATCAAGGCCGGCGCCGACTACATCTTCACGATGCTCAATGCGGGCCGGCCGGGCGTGGCAGAGGCGATGAAGGCATCCGGCAAGGCACGGCAGTTCGGCAACGTCCGGGACTTCACCAAGGACGATCCGGCCATCTTCGCCGGCTCCGCGGTGGCCGACTCCGGAGCGGCAGCCTTCCAGGCCGTCAAGGACCTCGTGGACGGGAAGTTCTCCCCGGGGTCGACCAAGCACATCGGATTGGAAAATCCGGAGGCCGTGAGGCTGACCCTGGCGGCGGACGTTCCCAAGGATGTCCGCGAGAAGATTGATGGCCTCGCGAAGAAGATCATCGACGGGAGCATCACCGTCAAGACCGAATACAGCGGGCCCGAATTCACCGTGAAATAGATCGCATTCCGCCCGGCTCTGGGAAAGTACACGAAAACAGCGAAAGCCCCGGTTTCCCGGGGGCTTTCCTCTGTAGCGGTGGGGAGCAGAGGGCCTACTTCACCGCGCCCTTGAAGATGGCGTCCTTGTCGGAGAACATGTTCGGACCGGTGACCTCGACCCGGACGCTCCCGGCAGAGGTCTTGGGAACTCCAGCTGCAAACTTCACAGTCTGGCTCTCGCCCGGAAGGATCGTGCTCAGCGTTTGAAGCCCCAAATCAGTTGAGCTGTCAATAACCATCGATGCTTTGGCGTTCTTAGGGCCGTGGGTGACATTAGGCACAGACATCAGGACGGCTTCGAGGTCTTCCTTACTCCCGTTGTGAACCGTCAGTTCAAAGACGGCGGCCTGCCCCTCCACCGCTCCAGTCGCGTACTGGCCTACTTTGGTGAAGCCCAGAGACTTGACGGTGACACTAACGCCATTGTCGTACTTGACGGTTCCACCGAAGTCAGCCGAACGATCTGCCGGCGCCTCAGACGGCGGTACGGACGCTCCCTGGGCCGGCGACTCCACGGCCGGAGCCGCGTTGCTGACCGACGGGTCAGACTTCTTGAGCGCGTCGTCAACCGCGCCGACAAATGCCGCCGTCATGACCGTCACGATGATGGCGATGACGATCGAAAGCGCGCCGAGGATAATGCCGGTGATCGAAGTTCCGCGTGGCGTCCCTTTACGCAGGAAAATACCCAGAAGGCCAAAAAGTACTGCCAACGGGCCAAGGATGAAAGCCACGGTCCCAAGGACCGGGATGAACGACGCGACAATCGCGACGATGCCCAGGACGAGTGCTGCAACACCAAAGCCATTGCCGCGCTTTGGTTCGGGCTGAGGCGCAAACTGAGGCGCCTGGTAGGTGGGCTGAGTCATGAAAATTCCCCCATGGTTTTCAAATGAACCGTTATGCGAACGGATTACGAGGAATCGTAAGGGGAGGGTGTGACATTGATAAAGACTGCGGAATAAACAGCCGGAATGTGTCGTCCACGAAAACAGCGAAAGCCCCCGGTTTCCCGGGGGCTTTCCTCTGTAGCGGTGGGGAGGCTCGATCTCCCGACCTCACGATTATGAGTCGTGCGCTCTAACCAACTGAGCTACACCGCCACGAATGAGAAAGCCTGTGCCAGCCGGTCAAACCGCCTTGACACAGGCTCTCATTCAGAGCCCCCTGCCGGAATCGATCCGGCGACCTCGTTCTTACCAAGAACGCGCTCTACCACTGAGCTAAGGGGGCAACGAGTAAGTACTCTACCGGAGGTTCGCCCCTGACACCAAATCGAGCGCAAAGGCGGTTCCTGGAAGCCTTGACACAATTTGCGAAGCGCCCTGGAGCTTGTTCCACGGACGCCAAACAGGGCCCGGAACGGACCCCGGAAACGGAGGCGGGAGCACCGCCGTCGGGCGCTCCACGGTACGGTCCCGGGCGCCTCCCAAACAGAGCCGGTTAAACGCCCGAGGGGCCGGCACAATGCCGGCCCCTCGGGGTCAAACTAAGCAGTGAGCTTTACCACTTGCCCTTGCGGTTGAAATCGCGGTGTCCGCTCTCGCCGCCGTGGCGGGGTTTGCGCGCACCGTTGCCGTGGCCGCCGAAGCGGGAGTCGCTGGCCTGGCCGCGGTCGCGGTCGAAGCTGCGCTCGGAACGCTCGCTGTAGGAACGGCCGCCGCGGTCAGCGGGGGAACGTTCGCCGTCGTTGCGGCGGAAGTCCTTCTTGAAGCCGCCGCTGCCCTTGAAGTTGCCGCGGTTCTCGCGATCGCCGTAGCCGCCGCGCTCACGGTTCGGCTTGCGGCCCGTGTCCAGCTCCAGATGGATCAGCTCGCCGCCGATCCGGGTGCGGGACAGCGCCTTCCACTGCTCGGGGCTCAGATCGGCCGGGAGCTCCACCAGGGTGTGGTCGGAGCGGATGTCGATGCCGCCGATCTGCGAGGACGAGAAACCGCCCTCGTTGGCGAGGGCACCCACGATGGAGCCCGGCATGACGCGTTGGCGGCGTCCGACGGCGATCCGGTAGGTGGCGTTGCCTTCGGTCAGCGGGCGGCTCGGGCCACGGGAGCCGAAGCCGTCCTTGGAACGCTCGCGCTTCTGGAATTCCGGAGCAGCCGGCAGTTCCTTGACCAGCAGCGGCTGGCCGCCCTGGGCCATGACGGCCAGGGCCGCGGCGATCTCGGCGGCCGGGACCTTGTGCTCTTCCTCGTAGGAGGCGATCAGGTCGCGGAACAGCGAGACGTCCTCGGACTCGAGGGTCTCGGTGATGCGGTCGGCGAACTTGCCCAGGCGCAGCGAGTTGACGGTTTCCGCGGTGGGCAGGTGCATCTGCTCCACGGTCTGGCGGGTGGCCTTCTCGATGGCGCGCAGCAGGTACTTCTCGCGCGGGGTCATGAACAGGATCGCGTCACCGGCACGGCCTGCACGGCCGGTACGGCCGATACGGTGCACGTAGGACTCGGTGTCGTGCGGGATGTCGTAGTTGACCACGTGGCTGATGCGTTCGACGTCAAGGCCACGGGCGGCGACGTCGGTGGCCACGAGGATGTCGATGCGGCCTTCCTTCAGCGCGTCAACAGTGCGTTCACGCTGCTGCTGCGGGATGTCACCGTTGATGGCGGCAGCCTGGAAACCGCGGGCCTTCAGCTTGTCGGCGAGGTCCTCGGTGGCCATCTTGGTGCGCACGAAGGCGATCACGCCGTCGAACTCTTCGACCTCGAGGATGCGGGTCATCGCATCCAGCTTGTGCGGTCCCATGACCTGCACGTAGCGCTGGCGGATGTTGGAGCCCGTGGAAGTCTTGGACTTCACGGAGACCTCGGCCGGGTTGTTCAGGTACTGCTTGGACATACGGCGGATCTGGCCCGGCATGGTTGCCGAGAACAGGGCCACCTGGCGGGACTCGGGGGTCTCCTGGAAGATCTGCTCGACGTCGTCCGCGAAGCCCATGCGCAGCATTTCGTCGGCTTCGTCCAGCACCAGGTACTGGAGTTCGGAGAGGTCCAGGGAACCCTTGGCGATGTGGTCGATCACGCGGCCGGGGGTACCGACAACCACCTGGGCGCCGCGGCGCAGGCCGGCCAGCTGCGGGCCGTAGGCGGAACCGCCGTAGACCGGGAGGACGGTGAAGTCTTCCATGTGCTTGGCGTAGGAGGTGAAGGCTTCGGCCACCTGGAGGGCGAGTTCACGCGTCGGAGCCAGGACCAGGGCCTGGGTCTTGCGGGAAGGGCCGTTGAGGTCGTGCAGTTCGGCCAGGCGGGACAGCGCCGGAACAGCGAACGCGGCGGTCTTGCCGGTACCGGTCTGTGCGAGGCCGACGACGTCGCGGCCTTCCAGCAGCAGCGGAATGGTGGCTGCCTGGATGGGAGACGGCTTCTCGTAGCCGACATCCTGCAGGGCGGCGAGGACACGGCCGTCGAGGCCGAGGTCGGTGAAGCGGACGCCTTCTTCTTCGTCCTCGGCAGGAGCGGAAGCGGGAGCCTCGGCGGGGGTTTCGCTTGCGGGAGCGGAAGGAGCTTCAACCGCAGCGTCGACGTTTTCGGTGGTTTCGGCGTCGAGGTTTTCGATCTCGTTCGGGTTTTCGGGCATAGGGAAATATTCCTCATCCATAGGGGGCCAGTCGGCGCGGCCCGGTTGGGCTTGACCGCAGTACACGTCGCATACAACTGAGCCTGTGGGTGAGCCCGGCCGCACGCAAAGAAGTCCGGCGCTGTCGCAATCCCATGGCAGGACTTCGCGCTGCATCTCTTGGCTGCTATCCCAGCAGTCTGTACAGCGTTTTCTTCGCCCGGCTCTCCCTATGAAAATGCCCGCTTCGAAACCACGGGCCCCAACACTGACCAGTCCTGCCTCAAAAATTGGGCAGGAAAAAGGGATTTCCGGAGTGGGGGATACATCAATTGTAGGGCACGGCGCTGCCTGCCCGTGACACAGAGCCCGACGGCGGCGGTGAGTTTGCGCACAAAGCCTCCGCCAAGGCGGGCCTTGGGTCAGAAGCTGGCGCCTGCCCGGCGCATGACCTTGTCGAACTCGTCGTGGTACTCGGGCTGCAAGCGGATCTCGCCGTCGGCCTCGGCATCGAGCAGGGTCTGGACGTCCTCGACAGTGGGATCGCTGAACCACTTCCCCACCGTGATGCCATGCTTGGGGACGAAGATCCGGTGGACGTGGTCCCCTGCGGAAATGCTGCCGGTCTTCACCACACGGAGGTAGCAGCCCACCCGGCCGGCAGCGGTAAAGCGCTTGACCCACTGCGGTTCGTCCATGACCCGCTGGAAAGTGGCGCACGGAACGCGGGGCGAGGTCACTTCGACTTCAACGTCCAGGCCGATCTTCCAGCGTTCGCCGATCACGGCACCGGTGGTATCGATGCCGCGCACGCGGAGGTTCTCGCCGAAAATCCCGGGAGGCAGTTCACGCTGGAGTTCACCGGTCCAGTAGTCGGCGTCGTCCTGCGAATAGGCGTACAGGGCCTGGTCTTCGCCACCGTGGTGCAGGCGGCTGGCCTGGACGTCCCCGTGCACACCCAGCTTGTGGACCTTGACCGGCCCTTCGACGGGGCGTTTGTCGATGGCGGTGACGCCAACGCTGCCTTCCGGATCCGCCAGGAGCTGGTGCACACGGCAGACTGCGATCAACGATGCGGTGTCCATGGGATAAGCGTAGCGCTACGGGTCGAAGCGGTAGCCCATGCCCGCTTCCGTGTGCAGGTGGCGCGGTGCGGAGGGGTCGCTTTCGAGCTTGCGGCGCAGCTGGGCGATGTACACGCGCAGGTACTGGGTCTCCTTGGCGTAGGCCTGCCCCCATACCTGGGTGAGGATCTGCTGCTGGCTGACCAGCTTGCCGGCGTTGCGGACCAGCAGTTCCAGGATGCTCCATTCGGTGGGGGTCAGCCGCACCTCGCCGCCGTCCTTGGTGATCTTCTTCCCGGCCAGGTCCACCACGAAGTCCGCGGTTTCCAGCGTGGGCGCTTCGTCCCGCGGCCCGGCGCGCCGGGATGCCGCACGCAGGCGCGCCAGCAGCTCGTCCAGGCCGAAGGGCTTGGTCACGTAGTCGTCCGCACCGGCGTCGAGGGCCTCAACCTTGTCTTCGGAGCCGTGCCTGGCGGACAGCACGATGATGGGCATGCCGCTCCAGCCCCGGATTCCGCGGATCACCCCTACCCCGTCCATGTCCGGCAGGCCGAGGTCCAGCACCACGATGTCCACCGGATGCTTGGCCGCGGCCTTGAGGGCGTCGGCACCGTTGGACACAGTGAGTGCCTGGTAGCCGTGGGCGTGCAGGTTGATCTGCATGGCCCTCGCAATCTGCGCTTCGTCCTCGACGATCAGCACCAGGCTCACTGCTGCTCCCCTTCCCACAGCGGAAGGGTGACCACCATGGTCAGGCCGCCGCCCGGCGTCGGCTCCGCGGTCAGCGCGCCGCCCATCGCTTCGGTGAAGCCTTTCGCGACGGCGAGCCCCAGGCCGATGCCGCTGCGGCCGTCCTTGGCGGTGCCGGCGTCGTCCATTCGTTGGAAGGGCAGGAATAGGTCCAGAAGGGCCGACGGCGGTACTCCCCTGCCGTGGTCGACCACGCGCAGTTCTCCGGCCGGCCGCCCGTGGACTGCGATGCCGGCGCCGGTGCGTGCCTGCAGCACAATGTCCGCGCCCGGCGCGTACTTCACGGCGTTTTCAACGAGGTTGGCCACCACGCGCTCCAGCATGCCGGCGTCGGCTTCGACCGGCGGAAGGTTGGGGGCGATCTCGTTGCGGATCCGCTCCGGAGGCACCCCGCGCAAGGCCTCCTGCAGCACATGCTCCCAAGCCAGCCCGCGCAGGTGCGGGGTGACGGCGTCCGCGGTAATGCGGGACATGTCCAGCAGGTTGTCCACCAGATGGCCCAGCCGGTCCGTGTAGTCCTCGATCGTGGCCAGCAGCTCGCGTTCGTCCTCCAGGCTGAAGCTGACCTCCTCCTGGCGGAGGCTGCTGACGGCGAGCTTAATGCCGGCCAGCGGCGTGCGGAGGTCGTGGGACACCGCGCGCAGGATGGACGTGCGCATGGTGTTGCCTTCCGTGAGGCGGATGTTGTCCTGCCGGCTTTGGACCAGCTGCTGCCGTTCGCGCGCCGCCACTACGAAGGCCCCGAACGATGCGAGCAGCCTCTTGTGGCGGCCGGAAAAGGGGCCGCCGCGGAGCAGCAGCGTGTAATTCCCGTCGACGACGGCGGCATGGTCGGCCGCGGCATGGGCCAGCGGCGGCTGGGGTCCGGAACTTGCCAGCACCTGCCAGCGCGGCGCTCCCCCGCGGGCCGCCGGCCGGTGGGCCGCCGGCGGCGGCTGCGGGCCGTCGTCGGGCACTGCCTCCAGGAGGGTCACCGCGTCCGCGCCGAGCTTGGCGCGGACCTTGTCCAGGAACGATTCCAGGGTGTCGTCCGAGCGGAGGATCCGCAGGGCCAGCTCGTTCAGCGCCCGGGCTTCGGCCCCTGCCTGCGCGGCTTCCTGGGCGCGGCGGGTGGCCAGGCCCACCGCCAGGCCCACGCCGCAGGCCACGGCGAGGAAGACCAGCAGGATGAAGAGGGTGGAGGGATCGGCGATGGAGAACGAGCCCACCGGTTCGGCCGAGAAGTAGTTGAGCAGCGAGCTGCCCAGGACCGCCGCAACCACGGCCGGCCACAGTCCGCCGACGGCGGCCACGGCCACTGCGACGGCCAGCTGCAGGAGCATGATCATCGCGAAATTGCGGTAGCCCACCATCGTCACCAGGATTTCGACGGCGGGTGGCAGCAGGACTGCCAGGATGACGCCCGCCAGCACCCGGCCCCGCCCGATGCCGCGGACCGCAGCCTCCTCCGGGCCCCCGGCTTCCCCCTGTTTCAGTACACCCGTTGCGGCCATGCCCCCAATTCTGGCACCCCGCCGGGCAGAGCTCCCCATGCCGCCCCGGCGGTGTGCACGCTAGGCTTTCCTCAGCAATCACTGTGCAGCACGCAGGACCATGCGTCAGGCCGGGGCATCCCGCGCCGTCGAAAACATCCGGGGGATAAGAAGTATGGACCCGAACAGCAATCCGGCGAACGGAGAGGGCCAGGGCCGCGACGGTGCGCCCAAACCGCCACCATGGCAGGTGCCCCAGCCGGAGCTCCGGCCGGAGCTGCAGCAGCCCGGCGTCCCGGGCGGACCGCAGGGCGCACCCCCGCAGGGTTTGCCGCAGCAGCCGCCCGCCGTCGTCGACCCCTTTGCACGGGAACACGCCAAGCAGGCAGCGGAAGCGGAACACCGCAAGAAGCGTTCGCAGCGCCGGACGGTCCTCGTGGGCCTGGGCGTCACCGCACTGCTCGCCGGAACCATCACGGCGATCGTGGCCAGCCAGGAGGAAGACGCCGATTACGCACAGGTGTGCTTCAACGAAGAAACCGGCGAGCGCGTCGAGGACGTGAACTGCGGCAGCTCCGCTGGCCGCAGCTCCGGTGTTTACGCCTGGTACTTCTACTCCCGCGGCTCCAGCGTGCCGGCCATCGGCCAAAGCCGCACCTCGTACCCGAACTACACCCGGAACGTGCCCAGCAACGCGAAGACCTCCACGGGCTACAGCAGCAAGGGCGGAACCGTCAGCCGCGGCGGCTTCGGCGGAAGCTCCAAGGGCGGAAGTTCGGGCGGCTAGGCATGAAGAGACTTGCATCCACACCGCGGCCCGACTGGAAAGCGAAGATCGAAGAGCAGGGCCTGGTGTTTTCGACCACCACCACGCCCGATGGCCGGAAGATCGAATACTGGAACGAATCGGCCTACTACGAATTCACCATGGACGAGGTGGAAACCCTCGAAAAAACCGCCGAAGACATGCACCTCATGTGCCTGGAGGCGGCAAAGTTCCTGGCCACCGGTGCGATGGGCGGCATCGGGATCGGCCAGCAGGCCCTGGAACTCGCGGCGGAATCGCTGCAGGCCGGGGACATGGACATCTACGGCCGCTTCGACTTCATCTATGACGGCGCCGGCGGGCCCGCCAAGATGCTCGAGTACAACGCCGATACCCCCACGGGGCTGATCGAGGCCTCCGTGGCGCAGTGGTTCTGGCTGCAGGACGTCTTCCCGGAGAAGGACCAGTGGAACGGCATCCACGAGGCCCTCATCCGGCAGTGGAAGAAGCTGCAGTACCGCACCGGCATGAGCACCCTGCATGTGGCGCATTCGGAGGCCGAGGAGTCCGGCGAGGACTGGATGACCGCCGCCTACATGCGCGATGTGGCGAGCCAGGGTGGCTGGACCACTATCGGCATCAACATGTCGGACATCGGCTGGGACCCGAACCTCAACCGCTTCGTGGACCTGGACAACTTCATGATCAGCACCATGTTCAAGCTGTATCCGTGGGAACTGATGATGAAGGAGCCATTCGGCCACCGCCTGCTGCAGCGCGCCCACAACCCGCGCTGGGTGGAGCCGGCCTGGAAGATGCTGCTCTCCAACAAGGCGCTCCTCGCGGCGCTGTGGCACCTCTACCCGGACCACCCCAACCTGCTGCCCGCGTACCTCAACGATCCGGGGCCGCTCAAGGAATGGGTGGCCAAGCCCCTGCACGGGCGCGAAGGCGACAATATCCGCATCCATGCGCCCGGCGTCGAGATCAACCAGCCCGGCAACTACGGACGCGAAGGCTGGTGCTTCCAGCAGTACCACCAGCTGCCCGACTTCGACGGCAACCATCCGGTCCTCGGCCTGTGGGTGGTTGACGGGGAATCGGTGGGCTGCGGCATCCGCGAATCCGACGGCCCGGTCACCGACTACTTCTGCCGCTTCGTCCCGAACACCATCGACGCACCGGCGCCGAACCTCGCGCCTTCCGCCTCCGCAACGAATGGAGCCGCCCTGTGAGCATCGAAACCCCGACGTCGTCCGGCAGCCCGCTGCCCGGCGGCACCGTTCCCGCCAAGGGGCTGCGCGCCGGAATCCTCGACCTCGGCGACTCCGTGATGCTTGGCATGGCCTCGACCGCTCCGGTGTATTCCCTCGCGGCGACGCTTGGACTGATCGTTGCGCTGAACGGCGACTACACGCCGCTGATCCTGGTGCTCGGCTTCATCCCCGTGCTGCTCATCGCCTACGCCTACCGTGAGCTCAACAGCGCCATGCCCGACTGCGGCACCACCTTCGTCTGGGCCCGGAAGGCCTTCGGACCATGGGCCGGCTGGCTGGGCGGCTGGGGCGTCGCCTTGGCCGGGATCGTGGTGCTGGCCAACCTTGCGCGGGTGGCGGGGCAGTACGTCTGGCTCCTGGTAGGCGACGGTTCGCTGGCGAAGAACACCTGGCTGGTGACCGGAACCGGCGTGGCCTTCCTCGCCCTGATGACGTTCGTGAACTACCGCGGCATCCGCCTGGGCGAACACGTCCAGCGCACGCTCACCTACATCCAGTACATCTCGCTGGGCATCTTCGCTTTGGCACTGATGATCGCCATCGGCACGGGCAGTGCAGGCACCATCACGCCCTTCAGCTTCGAATGGTTCAACCCCGCCGGGGCCTTCACGGATCCCGGCGCCGTGATGCAGGGTGTCCTGCTGGCACTGTTCCTCTACTGGGGTTGGGATACCTGCTTCGCCCTGAACGAGGAAACCGAAAACCCGGCGAAGACCCCGGGCCGCGGTGCCGTGCTGTCCGCCTGCGTGCTGCTGGCGGTCTACACCGCCGTGACCCTGCTGGTGCTGATGTACGCCGGCTCCGGAACCGAAGGAATCGGCCTGGGGAACAGCGGGAACGAGTCCGACGTCTTCCTGGCGATGAAGGACGTTGTGCTGGGCCCGTGGGGCTGGCTGATCGTGGTCGCGGTCCTGGCCTCGGCGCTCTCCTCGACCCAGACCACCATCCTGCCCACCGCCCGCGGCACCCTGTCCATGGGCGTGCACGGAGCCCTGCCGCAGGCCTTCGCCAAGGTGCGCCCGGATTACCAGACCCCAGGCTTCTCCACCCGGGTCATGGGTGGGGCCGCGATCGCGTACTACGTGGTGATGACGGCCCTGAACCGGAACCTGCTGGCAGATTCGATCAGTGCGCTCAGCCTGTTCGTGGCCTTCTACTACGCCCTGACCGGTTTCGCCTGTGTCTGGTACTTCCGCGGCACCCTGCGCGATTCGGCCCGGAACCTCTGGTTCCGCGGGATCCTGCCCCTGCTGGGTGCCCTGTCCCTCACCGCTGCCTTCGTCATTTCCGCGGTGCAGATGTGGTCTCCCGGCTACGGAGCCAGCACCGTCTTCGGTATTGGCGGGGCCTTCGTCAGCGGCGTACTGCTCCTGCTCCTTGGCGTCGTGCTGGCCGTGGCGTGCCGCTTCGCGCCGTCCACCAGGGAGTTCTTCACGCGGAAGCCGGTTCCGGCGAAGTAGTCAGCCAGCCACCGAGGCCGGCTCCTTCGTCACCGCGTCCTTGCGGATGGTCGCGCTGATGACGGCCGCCACCGTGCACATCGCCGCGGCGCCGAGCCACGCGTAGGTGTAGTGACCGGTGGCGTCCCGGACGTACCCGGCCGCCACCGCCGCTCCCGCCGCGCCCAGCTGGTGGGCGGCGAACACCCAGCCGAACACCACGGAGCCGTCCGCGCCGAATACCCTGCGGCAGATTGCGGCGGTGGGCGGCACCGTGGCCACCCAGTCCAGGCCGTACACCACAACGAACACGATCATGCTCGGCTGCACCGTCGAACCCAGCAGGAGCGGTAGCACCAGCAGCCCGATGCCGCGGAACTGGTAGTACACGGCCAGCAGGACCTTCGGGTTGAAGCGGTCCGTCAGCCAGCCCGAAGCGATGGTTCCCACGATGTCGAAGATCCCGACGACGGCCAGCAGCCCGGCCGCCGTCGTTTCCGGCATGCCGTGGTCATGCGCGGAAGGGATGAAGTGGGTGCCGATCAGTCCGTTCGTCGTGGCTCCGCAGATCGCGAAGCCGGCCGCAAGGCCCCAGAAGGTGCGCACCTTGCTGGCGCGCTTGAGGACCTGCAGCGCGCGGACCGCAGCGTTCGGAGAGTCCCCGGCCGCCGCCGTCGGGACCACCGCTTCGGCCGTTTCGGCGCCGTAAGGCAGGACGCCGACGTCGGCGGGTGAGTTCCGGAGCCAGCGCAGCACGAGCGGGACGACGGCGAGCGCGCCGGCCGCAATCAGCAGCGAGGCGCCGCGCCAGCCCGGATCCTGCGCGAGGGCCGCGATGAGCGGCAGGAAGACCAGCTGCCCCGCGGCGCTGCCCGCAGTGAGGACGCCGATCACCAGGCCGCGGCTCTTGGCGAACCAGGTGTTGGCGATGGTCGCGGCGAAAACCAGTGCCATCGATCCGGTGCCCAGGCCGATCAGCAGGCCCCAGGTGAGCAGGATCTGCCAGGACTGGTTGACGAACACGGTCAATGCCGAGCCCAGGCCGATCAGGCACAGCGCCAGCGCGGTCACGGTGCGGATGCCGAAGCGTTCCATGAGGGCGGCGGCGAACGGCGCAGTCAGGCCGAACAGCACCAGGTTGATGCTCACGGCCAGGGACAGCACGGTGGTGGACCAGCCGAACTCGGCCTGCAGCGGAACCATCAGCACGCCGGGTGCCGCGCGGAAGCCTGCCGCGCCCACCAGGGCGAGGAACGCGACGGCGGCAACAATCCAGGCCGGGTGCAGGCGGCGCCGGTTCGGTTTGCCTGCGTTCTTGCCTGCGTCTTTACCGGGGCGGAGCCCGGTGGCGTCGGGGGCGGTCATCCGGGGATCTCCGTTTCGTGCGGGGCGGGGGCAGGTGTATCAGAGGGCGCGACGGCGAGCGGCACAGGCTCCGCGGTGCGCGTCAGGCTGTGCCAGCTGGTGTTGGCCGCGGTGAGCCGAACGCCGCAGTGTTCGCAGGTATCGGCCGAAGACGTTTCGCGGCCGCAGCCCCTGTGGATGACCTTCACGTGCGCCGTCTCGTCCGGGGCGTCGAGATGCTTTTCCGCCCAGATGATGACGGCGTTCAGCACCGGCAGGGCGTCTTCGCCCTTGGGGGTGAGGACATATTCCTGGCGGGCCCGGCCGTTGTCCGTGTACGGGCGGCGGGCGAGGAGTCCGGCGTCGAGCAACCATCCGAGGCGCTTGCTCAGCACGGTGTCCGCGCAGCCGAGCCGCTGCTTCATGGCGTCGAAACGGCCGTTGCCCAGGAAGACTTCGCGCATGACCAGGCTGCTCCAGGGATCGCCGAGCACGTCGAGGCCGCGTGCCAGGCTGCAGGCGCGGGCGGACCAATCGGAGCGGAGGGGCATGGATCGATGATAGGTGGCTATCTTCAAGAAAGCTATCCCGGAGGATGGGCGGTGACGGCACGGTGGCCGTTTCATGTACGGGAAATACACCAATAGTTCACCGCCGGTGCCTACCGTGGTGAGGCCAGAGCCGACCCACGAAAGGCATCCCACATATGGCTCCCCATGACTCCCACGACACGAACCACCTCCCGGACAACGAGACCCGTGGCCTCTCCCGCCGCGGCTTCCTGGGTGCAACGGCAGCAGCGACGGCGCTTGCTGCCGCAGGCTCCCTCCTGCCGCCGTCGGTGCAGGCCGCCATGGCCAAGCCGGTTCCACCCGGCAGCCTGCAGTCCATCAAGCACGTGATCATCCTGATGCAGGAGAACCGTTCCTTCGACCACTACTTCGGTTCGCTGCGCGGCGTCCGCGGTTTCGGGGACAAGTCCATCACCCGCCTGCCCAACGGCAACTCGATGTTCGAACAGCCGCGGGCCACGGGCGAAATCGTGCTGCCGTTCTCCCTCCGCAAGGCCGCGGAGCTGGCGGGCCGCCCGGATTCGGACATCCAGTACCTCGGCGACCTTGACCATTCCTTCAACGGCACCACCGCCGCCTGGAACAACGGCTGGTGCGACAAGTGGATCCCGGCCAAGAGCGCCTCCACCATGACGTTCTACGAGCGCAGCGACATCCCGCTGCAGTTCGAGCTCGCCGATACCTTCACCATCTGCGACGCCTACCACTGCTCGGTCAACGGCTCCACCAACCCCAACCGCAACTACCTCTGGAGCGGCACCACCGGCACGGAGAAGGCCACCGGCAAGCGCGCCGTCACGAACGCCGCCTACAACTACGCCCATGCCGGCTACGACTGGACCACCTATCCGGAGCGCCTGGAGCAGGCCGGCGTGTCCTGGCAGATCTACCAGGACTGGGACAACTTCACGGACAACGCGGTGGAGTACTTCGACACCTTCAAGGCGATCGGGCACAAGGTCCTGGCCGCCGTCGACGGGGACCTGCGCACCACGGAGGAGTTCTACGACTCCCTGCACGGCAAGGCCCCGGAGGAGCAGGACCGCCTGCTCGCCCAGCTGGCCGCCGGCCGGGAACTGCTCAACGATGCCGAGAAGGCGCTGTTCGACAAGGCCATGTTCCGTGGCCGCCCCAACACCCTGCTGGAACGCCTGGGCGCGGACATCGACGCCGGCACGCTCTCGAAGGTCAGCTGGCTGGTTCCCTCCGCCGCCGACTCCGAGCACCCCGGCGCCTCCACGCCCGTGGGCAGCGCCAACTTCGTCTACCGCCTGCTGGACATCGTGGCCAGCAGCCAGGAAACCTGGGACAGCACCGCCATCTTCCTCAACTTCGACGAGAACGACGGCTACTTCGACCACGTCCCGCCGCCCGTGCAGCCCCGACCGGCCTCCGGCGAGTCCACCGACTGGACCACGGCCCGCCCCATCGGCCTGGGTCCGCGGGTCCCCATGACGGTCGTTTCGCCATGGACGATCGGCGGCTACGTCAGCTCGGAAGTCTTTGACCACACCTCGATGATCCGCTTCCTCGAAGCCTGGACCGGCGTGCAGGAACCGAACATCTCCGCGTGGCGCCGCGAGGTCTGCGGGGACCTGACCGGCGTCTTCAACTTCGCCTCCGCGGGCACCCCGCCGGTGGTGGAGCAGCCGGGCCCGGTTCCGGCCAAGATCAGCCGCTGGCGCCCGGTCCCGCCGGCCGTGCAGGTGGCACCGATCCAGGAAGACGGCACCCGCCCGGCACGTCCGCTGCCCTACCGGCCGCGGACGTCCGCCGCGGTAGCGGCCGACGGCGTCACGCTGTCCCTGCGCAACCAGGGCACCAGTTCCACGCACTTCGCCGTGTACGGCTACGCGGGCGAGGTCACCGAACCGCGCCACGTGGACGTCAAGGCGAGCGAGACCGTGAAGCTCCCGGCGCCGTCGGGCAGCTTCGACCTGATCGTCACGGGGCCCAACCGGTACCAGTACGAACTCAAGGGTTCGACGGCGGGTGCGGCGGCCGGCGTCGACGTTTCCGTCACGGGACGCAGCGGCGATGCCCTGCACCTGGAACTGCGTAACAGCGGCTCAAGCCCGGTCACCCTGCAGCTGGTGTCCCTGCAGTACAAGGAGCTTGGCACCACCCTGAAGCTGCAGGCCGGCGCCACCAAGGCCCTGGCTTGGGAAACCTTGAGCGGCTGGTACGACATCGAGGCCACGGTGATCGAGGACGCGAGCTTCCGCCGCCGCCTCACCGGCTGCGAGGAGAACGGCCTGCCGGGGATTTCCGGCTAGCTTCGGGGCCGGCGGCAACCGTCCTCACCTTGTTTGAACAGGAACGGCCGCGGCACTCCGGTGATTCCGGGGTGCCGCGGCCGTTGCTCATCCCAAAGAAGGTCAGGAAGGGCGCGTGCTTCAGCTGCTGATCGCTGCGAATGCCTGTTCGAGGTCCGCGATCAAATCCTCGACGTCCTCGATGCCGCAGGAGAGGCGCAGCAGGTTGACCGGAACGGCGAGCTCGGTGCCCTTCACGGAGGCGTGGGTCATCTCGGAGGGGTAGTTCATGAGGGATTCGATACCGCCCAGGGATTCGGCCAGGGTAAACACGCGGGTGTTCTCCGCGACCGCACGTGCCGCGGCTTCACCGCCCTTGAACTGCACGGAGACCATGCCGCCGAACTTCTTCATCTGCTTCTTCGCCAGCTCGTGGCCGGGGTGGTCCGGAAGGCCCGGGTACAGCACGGCTTCCACCTCGGGACGCTGCAGCAACCATTCGGCCACGGCCTGGGCGTTCTCGCTGTGCCGGTCCATGCGCACGCCGAGGGTCTTCAGGCCGCGGGTGGTCAGGAAGGCGTCCATCGGGCCGGAGACCGCGCCGACGGCGAACTGTACGAAGCCGATCTTCTCCGCCAGCTCCGGATCATTGACGACGACGGCGCCGCCCACCACGTCGGAGTGGCCACCGATGTACTTCGTGGTGGAGTGGACCACGATGTCGGCACCCAAGGCGAGCGGGTTCTGCAGGTACGGGGACGCGAAGGTGTTGTCGACCACCAGGAGGGCACCGGCGTCGTGCGCGATCGCGGCGAGGGCCTCGATGTCGGTAATCCGCATCATCGGGTTGGACGGCGTCTCCACCCACACAATCCGGGCCTTGTTCGCGGAGACGGCGTCGCGCACGGCGTCGAGATTGGCCATGTCCACCGGGGTGTTGCCGATGCCCCACTCCCCCAGCACGCGGTTGATGAGCCGGTAGCTGCCGCCGTAAGCGTCGTTGCCGAGCACGATGTGGTCGCCGGGGCGGGCCACCGCGCGGATCAGCGAATCCTCGGCGGCGAGCCCGGAGCCGAAGCTGAAGGCGTGGCTGCCGCCTTCGAGCGCGGCAAGCTGTTCCTGCAGGGCGTCGCGGGTGGGGTTGCCGCCGCGGCCGTATTCGTAGCCGTCGCGCAGCCCGCCGATGCCGTCCTGGGCATAGGTGGAGCTGAAGTGCAGCGGCGGAACCACCGCGCCGGTGCGGGGTTCGAAGGCCTGGCCGGCGTGCACGGCGCGGGTGTTGAAGCCCTGGTTTTCAGAGGCGGACATGGTGCTCCTTTTCGAGTAATGGGGGCCTCGGTGATCGAGCCCAACCACCGGTGATCGAGCCTGTCGAGATCCAGGTTTCGACAAGCTCAACCAGCGGAGAACAAGCTCAACCACCGGTTTGTTTAGCTGCTCAGGTACGCGAGCAGGTCGTGGCGGGTCAGGATGCCCACGGGGGCGCCGGCGAAGGTCACCATCACGGTGTCCACCTCGGACAGCAGCTCGCGGGCCGCGGAAATGGTCTCCAGCGAACCGATCACCGGCAGCCGTTCCCCCATGTGCTCGGAAATCTTGTCGGCCAGCTTCGCTTCGCCGCGGAAGAGCTTGGAGGTCAGCGACCGTTCGTCCACGGCGCCGAGGACCTCGCCCATCACCACGGGCGGCTCTGCCGAAAGGACCGGGATGTGCGAGACGCCGAACTCGTTCATGATGTTGATGACATCGCGCACGGTCTCGTTCGGATGGATGTGGACCAGGTCCGGCAGCTCACCGGTCTTGGACTTCAGGACCTCGCCCACGGAGGCTTCTTCGCCGCCGGAGAGGAAGCCATAGGAGCGCATCCACTGGTCATTGAAGATCTTGGCCAGGTAGCCGCGGCCGGAATCCGGCAGGATCACGACGACGACGGCCTCCTCCGGGAGGTCCTTCGCCGCCTTGAGCGCGGCCGCTACGGCCATGCCTGAGGAGCCGCCGACCAGCAGGCCTTCCTCGCGGGCCAGGCGGCGGGTCATGGCGAAGGAATCGGCATCGCTGACGGCGATGACGTCGTCCGGGACGGTCTTGTCGTAGTTGTCCGGCCACATGTCCTCGCCGACGCCTTCGACGAAGTAGGGCCGCCCGGTCCCGCCCGAGTACACCGAACCTTCGGGGTCCGCACCGATCACCTTGACGCGGCCGCCGTCGGCCTCCGAACGGTCAGCGGAGATCTCCTTGAGGTAGCGCCCGGTGCCGGTGATGGTGCCGCCGGTGCCGGCGCCGATCACCACGTGGGTGACCTTGCCGTCGGTGTCGCGCCAGATTTCCGGGCCGGTGGATTCATAGTGGCTGCCCGGGGCGGCGGGGTTGGAGAACTGGTCCGGCTTGTAGGCGCCGGGGATCTCGCTGACCAGGCGGTCCGAGACGCCGTAGTAGCTTTGCGGGCTGTCCGGGGCCACGGAGGTGGGCGTCACCACGACTTCTGCGCCGTAGGCCTGCAGCACGGCCCGTTTGTCCTCGCCCACTTTGTCCGGGACCACGAAGATGCACTTGTAGCCCTTCTGCTGCGCCACCAGCGCCAGGCCCACGCCGGTGTTGCCGGAGGTGGGTTCAACGATGGTGCCGCCGGGCTTGAGCTTGCCGGTGCGCTCGGCTTCTTCGACCATCTTCACCGCAATACGGTCCTTGATGGATCCGCCGGGGTTGATGTATTCGAGTTTCACCAGGACCGTGGCCTTGATGCCCTCGGTGACGTGGTTCAGCTTGATGAGCGGCGTATTGCCAATGAGGTCCAGAACGGACTCGGCGTACTTCATGGGTACAAAGGTACCGCTTCGGCTGGCGGGGGCAGCACAAGGAAACCCGGTCGGGCTTCCCGGGTTTCCTTGCGGTGTCTACTTCCCTGCGGACTCGTCCGTCTGCCAGAGGCCCAGGATGTTCCCTTCGGTGTCCTTGAAGTAGGCGTACCAGCCCATTCCGGGCACGGCGTCCTTGCCCTTGTGCACTGAGCCGCCCACGGACTCAATCTGCGTCAGGGCTGCATCGATGTCCTCGACGTCCACCGTGAGCACCGGGGTCTGCAGTTCCGGCGAGCGCGTGAACAGCGCGCCGTTGATGGCGCCGGGCGACTTCGGCATGCCGGTCTGCTCATCCGACGGCGTGGTCATGGCGATGGTGTAATCCATCTCCGGCATCGGGTTGAGCGTCCAGCCGAACGCCCCCTGGTAGAAATTGCTGGCCCGGCCGGAATCTTCGGCGGGAATTTCGAAATGTACTACTCCACCCATGGCGTTACTCCTGTACGTTTCGGGAAAGGCGCGGCGCCCCGCACCACAAACGCGAGTCTAGGCCCGTGTTCCCTGCTGCGTAAGGGACTCCGGGAACTTCCTGTCACTCCCCCGTGGGACCATGGATCCATGACCATCGCCAGCGCCCCCGCCGCCCTCGCGGCCGCCGCGGACGCATCGTTGCGCTGGTATCCCGGCGGTCCGTTCAACCTCCTGCAGAGCCTGGGAATCCTCATGCGCGGCAACGGCGATCCGTCCTTCGCCCACCGCCCGGACGGACTCTGGATGGCGCTCACGACGCCGGACGGTCCTGCCACGCTGCGGCTCACCGCCGTTTCCGGAACTGCTTCCGGCGCGGACGGTTTCGTCGACGCACAGGCTTGGGGCCCTGGCGCGGGGGCCGCGGTCGCCGGAGCGCCGCGCCTGCTCGGCCGGGACGATGACTGGTCCGCCTTCGATGAGCCCACCTTCCAGGCAGGGCTCCCCCGCCTTGTCATTGAAGCCCGACGCCGGAACCCGGGCCTGCGCCTGCCCGCCACCGGCCGGGTGGTCGACTCACTGGTGCCCACCATCCTGGAACAGAAGGTCACCACCATCGAGGCCCGCCGCGGCTACCGCTACCTCATGTACCGCTACGGAGCCGCAGCGCCCGCCGCCGGCCGCCACACGCCGTCGGGCCTTCTTGTCGCTCCGACCGCGGAACAGTGGCTGGGCATCCCGTCCTGGGAATGGCACAAGGCAGGCGTTGGGCCGCAGCGCTCAGCTACGGTGATGCGGGCGCTGCGTTCGGCGGCCGCGCTGGAGCGGCTGGCCTCGCTGGACGCGGCGGAGGCCGGGGCCAAGCTGCAGACCATTCCAGGAATCGGGATCTGGACCGCGGCCGAGGTCCTGCAGCGCACGCATGGCTGCCCGGATTCGATCGCCGTGGGCGACTACCACCTGGCGTCCTATGTGGGCTATGCGTTGACGGGAGAGAAAACCGACGACGCCGGCATGCTCGCCCTGATGGAGCCATGGCGCGGGCACCGGCAACGGGTAGTCCGCATGCTGGGGCTCAGCGGTTTCCGCAAACCGGCATTCGGGCCGCGGATGACCATCCAGGACCACCGCGGCCACTGAGCCTCACGGACGTTGGCTCAGGGGCGCTGACTCAGGGGCGCCGCTCGCTGAGGTGGACCGTCACTTCATCGCCCTCCGCCTTGCCGATCTTCCGGCGCAGTTCGGCGGTGATCGGAAGCTTGTGCGTTCCGTCGCCGAGCGCCATGAAGGAGCTTTCAAATGCTTCGCCGTCCACGGTGCCGCTGACCCGGACCAGCCCGCGGGTTCCGAAGAACTCGGCCGAGCCATCCATTTGCACGTACGTCCAGCCGCCTTTCGCGGGGCTGGTCACGAGCGTGGCCGTGAAGGTCACGTCCAGCGGCCCGGGGGCCTTTGCGCCGCTGTTCTCTGCCTCATCCATGTGGTGCATCCTTATCCTTGCCGTAAGCGCCCAGGGGTGCAGCCGAGCTTAGAGTCCCAGCCGGGCCACCGCTTCCTCGCGCATTTCCACCTTGCGGACCTTGCCGGAGACCGTCATCGGGAAGCTCTCCCGGATGTCCAGGTACCGGGGGACCTTGAAATGGGCCAGCTTGCCGCGGCAGAAGTCCCGCAGCTGCTCTTCGTCCAGGGCTTCGGCGCCGGGTTTGAGGATGATGCAGGCCATCAGTTCTTCGCCGTACTTTTCGTCCGGCACGCCGATCACCTGGACGTCCTGGATGGACGGATGCCGGAACAGGAATTCTTCGATTTCGCGCGGGTAGATGTTCTCGCCGCCGCGGATCACCATGTCCTTGATGCGGCCTTCAATGACCACGTAACCGTCACCGTCCATGCGGGCCAGGTCGCCGGTGTGCATCCAGCCTTCGTCGTCGATGGCTTCGGCGGTCTTCTCCGGCTGCTCCCAGTAGCCCTTCATCGCCGCGTAGCCGCGGGTGCAGAGTTCGCCGATGGCGCCGCGCTCCACGGTTTCCCCGCTTGCCGGATCCACGATCTTCGATTCCAGGTGCGGCATGGTCCGGCCAACCGTGGAAGTGCGGTGCTCCAGGCTGTCCCCGGCCCGGGTCATGGTGGACACCGGCGAGGTTTCGGTCATGCCATAGCAAATGGCCACGTCCCGCATGTGCATCTCGCCGATGACGCGCTCCATGACCTCCACGGGGCAGAGCGAACCTGCCATCACGCCGGTGCGGAGGGTGGACAGCTCGTATTGCGCAAAGTCCGGCAGTGCGAGCTCGGCGATGAACATCGTGGGTACGCCGTACAGCGACGTCCCACCGAAATCCTGCACCGCCTGCAACGCCGCCGCCGGGCTGAAGCCGCGGCCGGGGATGATGGTGGCGGCCCCGAAGCTCAGCGCATTCAGGTTGCCGATCACCATGCCGAAGCAATGGTAGAACGGCACCGGGATCACCACGCGGTCCTGTTCCGTGTAGCCGAGCAGGCTGCCGATCTGGTGGCCGTTGTTGAGGATGTTGTGGTGCGTGAGCGTGGCGCCTTTCGGGAAGCCCGTGGTCCCGGAGGTGTACTGGATGTTGATGGCGTCCCGCGGGTCCAGCGCGGCCATGCGCTCGGCAAGGGCCGACGCCGGCACCTCCTCCGCGAGCTCCAGCAGTCCCGCATAGGCGGACTCACTGTCGTCCTCCGGAATTCCGGCGGCCAGCCCCTCGAGGCCGTGGTCCGGCAGGAAGACCAGTTCACGCAATTCGGGGCAATGCGGCAGCGCCTGCCGTGCCATTCCAACGTAGTCGCTGTTCTTGTCCGTGGGAGCCAGGACCAGCATGCGCATGCCGTTCTGCTTGAGCACGAATTCCAGTTCGTGGGCGCGGTAGGCCGGGTTGACGTTGACCAGCACCGCGCCGATCTTCGCCGTCGCGTACTGCAGGATGGTCCATTCGGCGCAGTTCGGGCTCCAGATGCCCACCCGCTCGCCCTTGGCAACGCCCATGGCGAGCAAAGCGCGGGCGAGGCGGTCGACGTCGTCGTTCAACTCCGCATAGCTCCAGCGGCGGGGTGTCCCGCCCGGCGGCGCGGCCTCGATCAGGGCGTCCCGGTCCGGGAAGCGTGCCGCGAGGCGTTCGAAGTTGGCGCCGATGGTTTCATCAAGCAGCGGGACAGCGGCGTCCCCGGCTGTGTAGGAAAGAGCGGAGGAGGAAAGCATGACGGCACGCTACCAAGCCCCCGTCCGGGCCGGAAGCGCTGCACCCGGGACCGCCGCGAAATCTTTCCGGAGCCGGGCCGCCCTGCCGGTAAGGTGAAGGCCATGAGTGCACCCATTGACCTGCAGGCAACCTTCATCCCCAACGACGGCGAATTCTTCCGTGTGAAGCTCGCCCTGGAAATCGCGATCGACGAGGTCGTGAACGAGCCCGGCTGCCTCCGCTACGAACTGACCGAAGCAACAGAGGAGAAGCTGGTCCTCACGGAACAGTGGGCCTCCGAGGAAGACCTCGAGAAGCACTCCAAGGGCATCGCGGTGCAGGACCTCAATGAGTCCCTGAGCGCCCTGCTGGCCGAGCCGGTCAAGATCGAACGCCTCTAAGTTCCTCCTTAAACACGGATGGCCGCCCGTTTCCGGGCGGCCATCCGTGTTTAAGCGTCAGGAGTTTTCGGCGCGCATCTTGGCGACGTGCGCGTGGACTTCTTCCATGTCCAGGCCCTTGACTGCCTCGATGACCTGGTCCAGCTGCGGGCCGTTCAGGGCGCCGGGCTGGGAAAACACCAGCACCTTTTCGCGGAACGCCATAAGGGTGGGAATGGAGGAAATTCCTGCTTCGGCCGCGAGCTGCTGCTCGGCCTCGGTGTCCACCTTGGCGAAGAAAACATCCGGGTGCTTCTCCGAGGCGGCCTTGAAGGTGGGGGCGAACTGGCGGCAGGGACCGCACCATTCCGCCCAGAAATCCACCAGGACAATATCGTTGCCCTCAATGGTTGCTGCGAACTGTTCACCGGTGATGTCAACTGTAGCCATGCTTCCACCGTACGCGAGCCTGTCCGTGAAGTCGCCCCCTGTTCGCTGCCCGGCGAAGCGGGAATAAAGCCCGACGGCGGCTCTTGAAGCCGGGCACCGCCGGTCACCAGAGGTGCGGGGCCGGCTTCCGGGCGCCGGGCAGGGCGTTGTTCTCCCGCCATTCGTGGATCCAGTCCGGCAGCTCCAACGAAGCCGGCGGTGCACCGAATTCGGCCAGGATGTCCTCCTGGCTGACGGGCCGTCCCTTGTCCACGAGCCGGGTGGCGATGTGCGCGCGGGCGTAGATTTCGCCATCGGCCACCATGCGCTGTTCGAAGTAGATCGCCTTGGAGTCCAGGCCGATGATCCTCGATTCAATCGTGTAGCGCTGCCACAGCTGGAGGGATTTGCGGAAAGCGATGGTCTCGCCGGAAACCACGGGGCTCCAGCCGCGGCTACGCATCCGTTCCCAGATCCCGGCACGGACCATGAGGTCGAAACGGCCGAGGTCCATGAGGGAGAAGTACATGCCGTTGTTGACGTGCATCGCGATGTCGATGTCGGTGGGCAGGACCCGCAGCGGAAGGGACGATTCCTCCCACACGCTCAGACGGCTCCGCCGGGACGAGGTAAACAGCAGCAGGAGAGTTCGCAGAAGCAGGTGCATTCCCCAATGCTACTCACCAGTAACATCGGCTGGCCAGCCCCTTTCCGGGTTCAGCCCCGGCCTGGCGGGCCCTAGGATGCCGGTATGACGCAAGCACGCTACCGGGACCTGGCCGAATGGCCGCTCATGGCCACCGCGCTGGTTTTCCTGACGGCCTACGCCTGGCAAGTGGTCGCCCGGCTCGAAGGGGATGCCGCTACGCCCTTCGAAGTGGTCATGTGGGTCACCTGGGGTATTTTCGTGGTCGACTACGGGATCAACCTGTGGCTCGCGGAGGACCGGAAGCGGTGGTTCCTCTGGAACCTGCACGAACTGCTGATCGTGGTGCTCCCGTTCTTCCGGCCCCTGCGCCTGCTGCGCCTGGTGACGGTCCTGTCCGTACTGCACCGCACCGTGGGCGAAACCCTGCGCGGCCGGGTGGCCATCTACGTGGCGGGCTCGGCAGTCCTCCTGGTCCTGATCGGCGCCCTGGCGGTGCTGGACGTGGAACAACGGGCGCCCGATGCGAAGATCCTCACCCTCGGCGACGCCGCATGGTGGGCCATCACCACCATCACCACGGTGGGCTACGGCGACCTCTATCCCGTGACTCCCCTGGGCCGGATCGTCGCGGCCGCACTCATGATGAGCGGAATCGCCGTGATCGGCATGGTCACGGCGTCGATTGCGTCGTGGCTGGTGCAGCGGATCGAGCAGAACACCGAAGCCGCCGTCGCGGCCTCGGAGGAGCCGGTGCGCAACGAAATGGCGGAACTGCTGGACGAGGTGGCCGCCCTGCGCCGGGAAATCGCGGAGCTGCGGGGGCGGGACGGGGACACTGCCGAGGCTACCGAGCGGGCCTAGGAACTACCCGCACCCACAGCTGCCCCGGACAATCATCCTGACCGGGAGGACCACCGATTTGTTGTCGCTGGTTTCACCTGAACTCCTGGCGATCAGCATGTCCGCGGCCAACCTGCCGATCTCGCTCATCGGTTGCCGGACCGTGGTGAGGCCCGGAGTGGAAACCGCACCGGCCACCACGCCGTCGAATCCTGTGACAGCAACGCTTCCCGGAACAGGAACACCCAAGGCCCCCAAGGCATCGATCACTTCGAGAGCAACGATGTCCGAGGCGCAAACGAAGGCCTGGGGCAATGTTCCGGCGTCAATCAAGCGGCTCAACTCCGGCTTGATGGTGGCCGGGGCATACGCCAGGTCCGGCCGCAGCTTGACGCCACTACCCTCCAGGACCGAGTTGAAAGCTCCTCTGCGTTCCTCGCTGTCCGCATTGCTGGCCGAGGAAACATAGACGAAGTCATCCAGGCCATGCTCCGACATCAGGTGCGAAGCAATCATCTCCATCCCGGACGCGTTGTCTGCCGTTATGTGGCAGTAGTCTCCTCCGTCATCGCCGGAAGCGAATTCAACCACCGGGATCCGCCGGGCTACGTGGGCCAGGGTTTCGGCAGGCAGCCTTCGTGGGAACACCGCCAGGCCGTCGACGCGTCCGGCGATCTCGGTGATGATGCTTTCGCTGAGGCCGTCCTTCCGTCCGCCAAGAATGATCTCGAATCCACGGCGCCAGCATTCCAGTTCAAAGCCCCGCTGGACTTCGTCCAAGTACACCGGGAACAGCCGGAAGTCGTCATACGGTTCACCTTGGAGGAGGTGGCTTTCCGGCAGCGTGCCACCTGCTGGAACCCGGCGGTCCGCGGCATTCCACAAGAAGTCGTAGGCGAAAAGGCCCAGTGTTCCCGTACGGCCCCTGGCCAGACTCCGCGCGCTGACGTTGGGAACGTAGCCAAGCTTCCTGGCGGCGGCCAGGACCACCTCGCGGGTGGATTCCTTGACCCGGCCGGGGTTTCGGAACGTGAAGGACACCGTCGCTGTGGATACGCCCGCGGCCGCTGCCACGTCGTAAACCGTCGGGCTCTTGGTCATTGCGTTAGTGGCTCCATTGTGGTGACAGTCTGAGATGCATACTACCGGCCTGCAATGGCAGGCCGTTCCGCAAAGTCCAAGCGTGCAAGCCCGGCTGCCACGCCGTCGTCGTGAATCGAGGGAAGGACCTCGGAGGCAGCGTCCTGAACCTCGGCAGGCGCCTGGCCAAGGGCGAAGCCGTGCCCGGAGGCCGCCGCCCAGCGCAACATCTCGATGTCGTTCCGGCCGTCGCCGAACACGACCACGTCGGAAGGGTCGACGCCGAGGAGCTGCCTGAGTTGTTCGAGCGCGGTCGCTTTGTCCACCCCTTGGGGAGCGAGGTCCAAATAGGATGCCCGGCCGATTGAGTAAGCCGCGTGATCCAGGCCGAGACCTGCCATGATGGCGAAGAATTCCTCCGTTCCTGTTTCAGGGGCAGCAACCACCACGCGGGTCGCCTGCCGGCCGAGGAGTTCCTCAAAACGAACCCTGCGCGAGTTGGGATCCGGGCCGGTTTCGCCCGCCAGCCCCGGCAACGCCTCCGTGTACAGGAAATTGCCGTGCTCGTCCTCCACCGCGTAGAGCGCATCCGGCAGGCAGGCCCGCAGGGTGTGGAGGGCCTCGGTGGGGTCGTAGGTGGCGACGAAGTCCTTGCGGTAGTTCCCCGCTGCGGAGGCGTCACGGCGGATGGTGATGGCCCCGTTGCAGCACACGGCGTACTCGGGAGTGATGCCGAGCCTGTCCAGGACCTTGATCACGCTCGCGACAGGTCGTCCCGTCGCGAGCGTGATCGCATCGCCACCTGCGGCGATTCTCCTGATCTGTTCGGCAACAGCCGGACTGATCCGGCCATCGTCGTGCATGATCGTTCCATCGACGTCGAGCGCGACGAGACGACGGCGGGAGGACGCAGGTGCCGTTGCCATCAGAGGCTGGTCTTGCCGTCGAAGGCCTTGGCCAGGTAGGACAGGTCCACAATTCCCTTGACGTCAGCCGGGACAGGTGTCTGGCCCGAGGCCTTCATCGCGGGCAGCATCTTGGCCTCCAGCAGCGCGGTGTCCATGTTGAGCAGGCCCTTCGACTTGGTGAGGGCGCTCTGGATCAGCGGAGCCTGGAGCTCGTTCTGGCGGATCTGCTGCTTGAGGTCCAAGCCAAGGTCTGCGCCGTACTTCTCGACGCACAGTTTGGCCGCGATGGACGGGTCGGCGATGTTGTCCTGCCAGCCACGGACGCTGGCGCGCAGGAATTTGACGATCGCTTCCTCGTTGGCGCCGGCGAACTTGCCGGTGGTGACAATGACGTCCGCGTAGGAGGGCAGGCCCAGCTCGCTGTAGGTGACCGTCACATAGTCCTTGTCCTTGACGAGGCCGAACTGGGTCTCCAGCGTGGTGGGCTGGTTGGTCACATAGCAGGTGTAGGCATCGCCCTGCCCGTCGACCAAGGGCGAAGGATCGAAGCCGGCCGGCACCAGTTCGTAACTGGCCTTGGGCAGGCCCGCCAGTTGCATGATCGCGTCAAGGTATGGCTGGGTTCCGCCTTGGCCAAGCACTTTGGCGCCTACCAGGTCCTTCGGAGTCCGGATCGGCTTCTTGCTCAACGAGACGATGCCACCAGGGCTGTCCTGGAAGACCGCTCCCAGGATCTTGAGGTCGTTACCCTTGGCGGCCGCGACGATCGTGTCGCCCATGGACGGCGAAAGGCCGATTTCGGCGTTGCCTGCAGCCAGGCTCTGGGCGGCCGACGGTGCGTTCGCGCCGCCGGGAAGGAACTCGATCTCAAGTCCCTCGTCCTTGTAGTAGCCGCGGTCATCAGCAATGAAGTAGCCGCCGAATTCGACGTTGGATACCCAGCCGAGGGTGATGCGGAGCTTGGTGGCTCCGGCCGCCGGGGACGAGACGGCGGGGCTGCAGGATGTCAGGGCACCGGCCGTGGCGAGGGCACCGAGACCGAGGCCTGCGCCAAGGAGGCTGCGGCGGGAAAAAGTGGTGTTGTTCATGGTGGAGCTCCTGTTCGAACGGGTGTGGAGTGATTCCGGGCGGGACGGCGTGGGCTATTTGAAGCGCACGGCAACGCGGTCTTCGAGCCGTTTGGTGAGGGCGAAGACGATGATCGACACGATGGAGGTGATGCAGGCGATGGCCCACACGGTCACGGTGTCGCTGCGGACGATCGAATCGGTGATCAACTGGCCGAGTCCGCCGATGGAGAGCAGGTATTGCGCCAGGATCACGGCGCCGATGGCGAAGGGCGCGGTCATCCGGATGGCGGCGAGCAGGCCCGGAACTGCCTGCGGCAGGAGGAGCCGGGCCAGGGTGGTCCAGCGGCTCGCCCCAAAGACGCGGAACACGTCCTCGGAGGAGCCGTTCGCTTGCCTGAGCCGGGCAAGGACCAGGACAAAAGCGGGAAAGAAGGAGAGCAGCATGACGATCACGATGACCGTGATTTCGTTGTAGCCCACCAGCCTGCCGATCACTGGCAGCATGGCCACCACCGGGACGGCCTGCAGGACGCTGGTGGTTGGTGTGATCAACCCGTCCAGGATGGAGGAATACCAGACCAGGATTGCCAGGACGCAGCCAACCGCCAGGCCCAGGATTGTCCCCGGGACGGCCAGCGCCACCGTGATAAAGGTGGGTTCGGCGAACTTGGCCACGTTGTTGGACACGTAGGACGCGACGCTCAACGGCCTCGGCAGCAACAGGTCCGTGTAGCCGTTGACGACCGCCACAAGGTCCCAGGCCAGGAGCAGGACGATGATCGGCCAGCCCCGGGCGAGGATGCGGCCAAGAACCGGGAGTACCTTGCTCATGCGAACCTCCTTCCGACCAGCTTCTGGATGGCCACCATGGTGTAGAAGGCGAGCAGCGAGACGAGGGCCGCCGTCAGCGCGACGACGAACAGCAGCTTCACCTGGAAGTTCTGCATCGAGCTGATCATCAGCACGCCCAGCCCGCTCGGGGCACCGAACCACTCGCCAAGGACAGCCCCGAGGACGGCGCCGGAACCGGCCAGGGTGAGGCCGCCCAGCAGGCTGGGCACGGCGCTGGGAAGGCTGAGCCTGATGATGTGCTGGAGCCTCGAAGCCCCGGACACGGTGAAGAAGTCCGAATGGGCCGGCGAGACTGCCAGCAGCCCTGACGCTGTCGCTACGAACATCGCGAATCCGGCGCCAAGTGCCGCGGTGAGCACCGACATCCCTTGCGGCCCGACCAGCGTGATCAGCAGCGGCGCGAGCGCCACGAGCGGGATGGTGTTCAGGATCGACGCCGTCTGGTCCAGTCCGGGCCGAAGCACCGGAAAGAGGAAGCCGAGGAAGCCCACGGCCACACCCGCCACGGAGCCGATGAGGAGGCCCGTTCCGGCCGAGACCAGCGTGGCGCCGAGTGAGCGGAACAGCAGGGCGCTGTTCAGTTTGTTGCCCAGGACCGAGAAGATGGCGTCGCTGGGGGCCGGCCAGGCCTTACCGGCGAGCCCCAGTCTTCCGATGAGTTCTGCTGCGAGGATCAGGGCCAGCGCGCCGAGGATACCGAGAAGGATTTTCTTTCCGCGGGAGCTCATGAGGCGTCCAGCATCCGGGTCAAGCGGTCCACCACGTGGTGGAATTCGTCGGTCCGTTCCAGACCTTCGGTACGGGCGGTATCGAAGGAAAGGACCTCCTCGTGGCGTATGCGGCCCGGGTTCGCGGCCAGGACCACAACACGCTGGGCAAGGAAGACAGCTTCCTCGACGTCGTGGGTGACCAGGACGGTGGTGGTGCGCTCCTCACTCCAGATCCGTGCGAGTTCAAGGTTCATCCTGCGCCGCGTTACGGCGTCGAGGGCGCCGAACGGTTCGTCGAGCAGAAGCACCTCGGGTTTCAGGACCAGTGAGCGGGCAATCGAGGCGCGCTGCCGCATTCCGCCCGAAAGCTGCCGCGGGAAGGCGTCGCGGAACCTGGCCAGTCCGACGAGTTCCAGGAGATCGTCGATACGTGCCTTGTCCACGGGGCGCTTGGCCAACTGGTACGGAAGTGAAACGTTCTGGAAGACAGTGAGCCAGGGAAGCAGCGCATGGTCCTGGAACGCGACCCCGAGCCTGTGCTCATTGACGAGTTCCCGGGGCCCGCGTCCGTTGACGGCGAGCTTGCCTGCGGTGGGCTCTTCAAGGCCGGCAACCATTCTGAGAATGGTTGACTTTCCGCACCCGGACGGGCCGAGCAGTGCAAGGAATTCTCCTTGCGCGACGTCGAGGGTGACGTCTTTGAGGGCGGTGAATGTCTTGCGTTTCTCCAAGGAGAAGGTCTTTTCAACGCGGTCGAGCGATATGCCTGATGCACTCATGACCGGTCCCTTTCGATTGCACGGCAAGGGGCCGTGGTTCGGACAGATACTTAGTGGTTGCCGCTTACCGGCTGCGCGGCCGGAGCTCGCTGTGGCCCCGGCATCACTTGTTACGCGCTTAGATTTCGTTCTCAAAAAATTGGCCTCATACGGCCGGCTGCTTTTAAGCGTAGGTGTCGATTGTTTCGGCCAAATGAAGCCCGCGTTACTCCTTCGCTCCCGTTTTCAGGGAGCCCTTCGGGGAACCGCCGGCGATCACCGAGGAATACACCAAACCCGAATCCTTGACCGTGCGGACATGTGTTTCGTAGTCGACATGGACCATGCCGAAGCGCTTGTCGTAACCCCAGGCCCATTCATAGTTGTCCAGCAGGGACCAGAGGAAGTAACCGCGGACGTCCGCCCCTTCATCAATTGCCGCCGCAACGCACTCAAGGTGGTCCAACACGTACTGGGTGCGTTCCGGATCGTGGACCCGGCCGCCCTCGGTGATGTCGTCGTCGAACGCTGCTCCGTTCTCCGTCACGTACATCGGCGGCAGCTCCGGGTACTCCCGCCCCAGCCGGGTAAGCAGCTGCCGCAGTCCGTCCGGGTTGATTTCCCAGTCCATCCCGGTACGCGGCAGGCCGCGCGAGGGGAAGGTGATGTGTTCGGACCCGACGTACGGCGAGGCGATCTTGCGGTCCGTGGCCGTGGCAAAGCCGGCGTCACCCGCAGGAAGCGGATGACCGGAGATGCTGTCATCGTGGTAATAGTTCACCCCCAGGAAGTCGATCGGCGCGGAGATGGTTTCAAGGTCGCCGTCATGGACGAGGTCATCAAAACCAAGCCCCTCGACGTCGGCCCGGAAGTCCTCCGGGTACTCCCCCAGGATCAGCGGCTCCAGGTAGATGCGGTTCTGCAGGGCGTCGAACCGGCGGGCCGCGTCGACGTCCACCGGATCCGCCGGGTCAGCGGGGATGGCGTTGGACAGGTTGAGGGTGATGCCGATGTTCTGCGCCCCAAGGGCCCGGAGGGTGCGGGTGGCAAGGCCATGGGCCAGGTTCTGGTGGTGCACCGAGGCCAGGCCCGCTTCGCGTGACGTCCGGCCGGGCGCGTGGAGCCCGGCGGCATAGGACAGCAATGAGGAACAGAACGGCTCATTGAAGGTGGTCCAGTGCTGCACACGGTCACCGAGTGCCGCGTAAACCGTCTCCGCGTAGTCCTGGAAACGGAATGCGGTGTCGCGGCTTGCCCAGCCGCCCTTGTCCTCCACCGCCTGGGGCATGTCCCAGTGATACAGGGTCAGCCACGGGAGGATGCCGGCGTCCAGGAGTTCGTCCACCAACCGGGAGTAGAAATCCAGGCCGGACTGGTTCACTGCACGGTCCCCCGGCTTGATCCGCGACCAACTCGTGGAAAAGCGGTATGAGCCGAGGCCCAGGTGTTTCATGAGGGCCACATCCTCCGGCATGCGGTGATAGTGGTCGACGGCGACTTCCGGAGTATCGCCGTTCGCGATCGCGCCGGGTACGCGCGAGAAGACATCCCAAATGCTGTCTTCCTTGCCGTCAAGATGAGCCGCGCCCTCGATCTGGGCAGCCGCCGTGGCGGATCCCCACAGGAAGCCGTCCGGCCATCTGCGCGCGCCAAGCACGGCAGCTTGTTCCAGCTGTGAAGCCGGAAGATTCGGGACAATCACGAAGGTCCTCCTTGGATACGGTCGATCTATGGCGCGTCGTTGTTACGCGCTTAGATTACGTGGCCAAGATTTCCGGGATGTAAATGGCTGCAGAGTGGACTGATGAGCAGCACGGGACCTCCGTCGCCGCTTCAAGGCAACAAAAAATCCCCGGAACCATGTGGTTCCGGGGATTTCCTTTGGTGGCAGATGAGGGATTCGAACCCCCGTAGGCAGTGCCAGCTGATTTACAGTCAGCCCCCTTTGGCCGCTCGGGTAATCTGCCGAACTTCAAAAGAAGATCACTCACAGCACCGGATCCGTTTCCGTCTCCGTAACCGCGAGCAAGACAACCTTACAGAACTTCTGCCGAAGAATCGAATCGAGGGCAAAAAGCCCGGAAATCAGCGGATCCCGGCCCGTCACAGCCGTGGCCGGCCACAGGGCAGCTCAGGCCTGCCCGAGGATCCGGCCCGCCAGCTTCTCTTCGAAGCGCACGGCCTGCTCGGCAGTGAGCTGCCGCAGCTCAACCGCCCGCTGCAGGTCCGCATGGACCCCCTCAAGGCGGGTGGCGGCGTCGGGCACGGGGCTCAGGACCACCGAAGCCGCGACGGCGGCAGCAGCGACCGCGGTTCCTGCGGCGGCGGCCGCAACTCCCAGGGTTGTGGCGGCTGCCGTGGCGGAGCGTGTGACGTAGCGGACCGGATTCTTGTTCATGGGGGTTTCCTCCAGGGATTGATTCCTCCAACGGGTACAACTCTGCGACGCCCGCCTCAGTTCCTGCCGTGGCTGAGCTGTGAGCGAACTGTGACCATGTGCTGCGCCTCCCGGGTGCGCGTACTAGGCTGGATGGCAGACCAGAGCGCCCGCGGGGCACCGCGGAGACGCAATCCACCCACATTCCAAGGAGAGTCATGGCAGGCGAATCCACATTCGACGTCGTCAGCAAGGTAGACAAGCAGGAAGTCGCCAACGCGCTCAACCAGTCCCAGAAGGAAATCGCCCAGCGTTACGACTTCAAGGGCGTGGGCGCCGAGATCGACTTCAGCGGCGAAAAGATCCTCATGAAGGCCAACTCCGAGGAGCGCGTCAAGGCCGTCCTGGACGTCTTCCAGTCCAAGCTGATCAAGCGCGGCATCTCCCTCAAGTCCCTGGACGAGGGCGAGCCCTACGCCTCCGGCAAGGAATACCGCCTGGAGTGCTCCATCAAGGAAGGCATCGCACAGGACATCGCGAAGAAGATCAACAAGATCATCCGCGACGAAGCCCCCAAGTCCGTCAAGTCCCAGATCCAGGGCGACGAACTGCGCGTCACCTCCAAGTCCCGCGATGACCTGCAGGCAACCATGGCCATCCTGAAGAACTTCGAGGAAGCCGACCTGCAGTTCGTGAACTTCCGCAGCTAATCGCGGCCGCGCAAGGTTTCGATACGCAAAATCCCTGGTGACCCCGGAATTCGGGTGTCGCCAGGGATTTTTCGTGTCGAAAAGGGTCCAGCGCGTCGGAGCCTAGCTGAGCGGGCGCCCCGCCATCTGTTCCAGCCGCTGGATCCGCTCCCGCATCGGCGGGTGGGTTGCGAAGAGCTTGGTGATCGCGCCGCCGCGGAACGGGTTGGCGATCATCAGGTGCGAGGCGTTCACCAGGCGCTGGTCCTGCGGGAGCGGCACCTGGGCCACGCCGGATTCGATCTTGCGCAGGGCGGAGGCGAGCGCCAGTGGATCGCCGGTGAGCTCGGCCCCGTCCTCGTCGGCGTCGTACTCGCGGGTGCGGGAGATCGCCATCTGGATCAGCGAGGCCGCGAAGGGCGCCAGCAGCGCGAGCGCGATCATCGCGATCGGGTTGGCGTTGCGGCGGTCGTCCGAGCCGCCGCCGAAGAACAGCAGCATCTGGCCCACCGAGGTGATGACGCCCGCGACGGCGGCCGCCACGGAAGAGGTCAGGATGTCGCGGTTGTAGACGTGCATGAGTTCGTGGCCGAGGACGCCGCGCAGCTCTCGGGCGTCGAGCATGTGCAGGATGCCCTCGGTGCAGCACACGGCGGCGTTCTTCGGGTTGCGGCCTGTGGCGAAGGCGTTGGGCGTCATGGTGGGCGAAACGTAAATCCGCGGCATGGGCTGGTTTGCCCGCACGGACAGTTCCCGGACGATCTGGTACAGCCCGGGCGCCTGCGCCTCCGTCACGGGGTAGGCCTGCATGGAGCGCAGTGCGATTTTGTCGCTGTTCCAGTAGCCGTACGCGGTGGTGCCCACGCCGATCAGGGCCATGATCCAGATGGGCGCGGAGCTGCGGGTCCCGGCGCCGATCAACGCGCCCAGGCCCAGCAGCACCGCCCAAAGGACGCCGAACAGGGCCGCGGTCTTCAATCCGTTGTGGTGGTTGTGCACGTCATGCTTTCTCGGGTGGGTTTGCCTTCGGAGATGTTAACGACGACGGCGGGCCGGCTGTTCCGCTGCGGCCTCCTTACGGTGTGGGGTGCTGCGCGTCGTACTGCAGGAATCCCTTTTGCCTCCGCGCCACGAGCGTGGAGACCACAATGCACAGGGCACCGCCCAACAGGAGGACCCAGCCTTCGCTGAGGACCTTGGTGACGCCGCCGGACAACATGTCGCCGATCCTGGGGCCGCCGGCCACCACGACGATGAACACGCCCTGGAGCCGGCCGCGGAGATGGTCGGGCGTGGCGGACTGCAGGATGGTGGTCCGGAAGACGGCACTCACGGAATCCGAAATGCCCGCCAGGGCGCAGCACAGGGCCGCAGGGAGCAGCCACCAGGTGACGCCGTCGCGCCCTGATCCCCCGGCGAGGACCACCACCAGGCCGAACGCCCCGATCGAGAACCCCCAGCCCGCTACGGACCAGACCACGGCCGCGCCCTGGCGGCGGACCCGGCCGAGCGGGCCGGAGAACAGCCCGGCAAGGAAGGCGCCCACCGCCGTCGACGCAAGCAGAACGCCCACGGTGGTTTCGCCGCCACCGATCATGGTGGCGGCGATCGCGGGCATGAGGGCGCGCGGCTGGGCGCAGATCATGGCGATCAGGTCGATCACGAAGGTCATGCGGACGTTGGGCCGGGTGCCGAGGAAGCGGAAGCCCTCCACCACCGAGCGCAGCCCGGGCCGGCCGGCCTTCTCCGAAGGTGGCAGCGCAGGCAGCTTGAAGAGGCCCCACAGGGCAAAGGTGAAGCTAAGGACATCGATGGTGTAAGTCCAGCCGAAGCCGATGGACGCCACGAGCACGCCCGCCAGCAAGGGCCCGGCGGTCATGGACAGGCCCATGGTGAGCATGCTGAGGGCGTTAGCCGCGGGCAGCAGTTCCCTGCGCACCAGCAAGGGGATGATCGCGCTGCGGGCCGGGGCGTTGATGCCCTGCGCGCCGCTCTGCACGGCCACCAGGAAATACAGGACCCATACATTGCCGAGTTCCAGCCACGCCTGCAGCGCGAGTCCGGCCGTGCTCAGCCACAGCACCAGGGACGCGGCGATCGCCACTTTCCGGCGGTCGAAGGCGTCGGCAATGGAACCGCCGAATAGCCCGGCCACCACCAACGGCACCAGCGCAAAGATGCTCAGCAGGCCCACGTAGAGGCTCTGCTGGGTGAGGCGGTACACCTCGAGGCTCACGGCGACGAGCGTCAGCTGGGAACCGACGGCAGCCACGGACGAACCCAGCCACAGGCGCCGGAACGCCGGACTCTCACGGAGCGGGGTGATGTCTGCCAGAAGTTTCGCCACTGCCCCACCCTACCCAGTCGGCTGCCCGGATCACGGAGCGGACTCCCGGATGGCGCCGTCTCTTGCTAGGCTCCGGAGTCGGGGGAAAGGAGAAGGGATGCCCTTGGCACGGCGCCTGCTCTTCCGTTCGAGCATGTGGGAGGTTGCGCGCCCGCGGACCCCGCTCACGGAAGGCCACTTCATGGTGCGCCTGAGCGACCCCGCCACCCCCTTCACCCAGGAATCCGCCGCCGACTGGCTGCTCTGCTATTCCGCCGCCCGCGCCGCCCTCAATGACGTCCTCCACAGCACCCTGTGCAGCGTCATGTTCCCGTTCCGCTGGCACCCGCTCGGCTCCGCGATCGGCGAGCCCGCCGCCGAATCTTCCACCCCCGGCTTCCATCTCTTCGCGCGCTGGCCGGGGGAAACCACGACGCCGGGCGGGCAGCTCGCGCTGCCGGCGCACCGCCGTCGGGCAGCCGGGCCGTTTGATGACCTCGACGCCGAACTGCGGCTCGCGCTGCGGGAGGCGGCCGCCAGCCACCGCGCGTCCGGGCCGCTTGCTTCGGGGCCGCTTGCTTCCGGAGGCGACTCCCGGCGGAGTGTCCGCTGGGTTCCCGGCCACGGTACCGCCCCAGGCCACCATGTCCTGGTCCCGGAACCGGGATCCGGGGCGATTTCCGGGCTGCCGCCGTCGTCCCTTCTGTCCCTGGCTGCCGCGCTGGAGGCGCTGCCTACCAGCGGCGGCGTCACCGGATTCAGCTGCGTCATGGCCGATCCGGCGCACTCCGGGGGCCGCTTGGAGCTGCATGCCTTGGGCCGTTCCGCGGGCGAGGAACGCAATCCTTGGGAGTCCTTGAAAAATTTGCCGCAAATTAGCCTCGCCTTATTGTGATCTTCTCAAAATAAGTGCTTCAATAAATGCATGACAGATCACACGGCCGAACAGCAGGCATGGGCCGAAGCCCTGCACGCCCACGGCCGCCGTGTCACCAAGCAGCGGCTCGCGGTCCTGGCCGCCGTCGAACGCAACCCCCATTCGCCGGCGGAAGGAATCCTCGCCGCCGCGCGCAAGGAACTCCCGGAGCTGACAGCGCAGTCGGTCTACGTGGTGCTGAGCGACCTCACCGAACTCGACATGGTGCGCCGCTTCGAACCCCCGCACTCCCCCGCGCTGTACGAAACCCGGGTGGGAGACAACCACCACCACGCCGTATGCACCAAATGCGGCCGGGTGGAGGACGTGGATTGCGCCGTGGGCCACGCACCTTGCCTGACACCGCACTGGGATGAGCACTCAAAGCCGATGACCATCCAGATCGCGGACGTCCTGTACCAGGGAATCTGCCAGGACTGCCAGGCCAAAGAACTTCAGCCCGGGCACTAGCCCGCCGCTGGACCATCTCTGTAAACCCCTAACCCGGAAGGAAAACTGTGTCTGAGAGCACCATTTCCAAGTGCCCCGTAGCACACGGCGGCCGCGTCCACCCCACCAAGGGATCTGCCAACAGCGAGTGGTGGCCCAACAAGCTGAACCTCAAGATCCTGGCGAAGAACCCGGCCGTGGCCAACCCGCTGGGCTCCGAGTTCAACTACACCGAGGCCTTCAACAAGCTGGACCTGGACGCCGTCAAGGCTGACCTCGCCGAGGTCATGACCGACTCCAAGGACTGGTGGCCCGCAGACTTCGGCCACTACGGCCCGTTCATGATCCGCATGGCCTGGCACTCCGCCGGCACCTACCGCTCCCACGACGGACGCGGCGGCGGCGGCGCAGGCCAGCAGCGCTTCGCTCCGCTGAACTCCTGGCCGGACAACGGCAACCTGGACAAGGCCCGCCGCCTGCTCTGGCCGGTCAAGAAGAAGTACGGCCAGTCCATCTCCTGGGCCGACCTCATGATCCTCGCCGGCAACGTGGCGCTGGAAACCATGGGCTTCAAGACCTTCGGCTTCGCCGGTGGCCGCCCGGACGTCTGGGAAGCCGATGACGACGTGTACTGGGGCCCGGAAAAGGTGTGGCTCGACGACGAACGCTACACCGGCGACCGTGAGCTCGAAGCACCGCTGGCCGCAGTCCAGATGGGCCTCATCTACGTGAACCCGGAAGGCCCCAACGGCAACCCGGACCCGGCTGCTTCCGCCCGCGACATCCGCGAAACCTTCCGCCGCATGGGCATGAACGACGAAGAAACCGTCGCCCTGATCGTCGGTGGCCACACCTTCGGCAAGACCCACGGCGCCCACCCCGCCGACCAGGTCGGAGCCGATCCGGAAGCCGCTCCGCTGGAAGCCCAGGGCTTCGGCTGGAAGAACGGCTACGGCACCGGCAAGGCCGGCGACTCCGTCACCTCGGGCCTGGAAGTCACCTGGACCTACCACCCCACCCGCTGGGACAACGAGTTCCTGCACATCCTCTTCGCCTACGAATGGGAGCTCTTCGAGTCCCCGGCCGGCGCCAAGCAGTGGCGCCCGGTGGACAACGGCGGCGCGGACATGGTTCCGGAAGCACACGCAGGTTCGGGCAACCGCGAACCGCGCATGCTCACCAGCGACCTCGCCCTGCGCGTCGACCCGTCCTACGAGGTCATCGCCCGCCGCTTCAAGGACGACCTGGGCGCCCTTGAGGACGCTTTCGGCCGCGCCTGGTTCAAGCTGACCCACCGTGACATGGGCCCGAAGGCCCGTTACCTCGGCAAGGAAGTTCCGGCCGAGGACCTGGACTGGCAGGACCCGCTGCCCGCGGCTCCGGCACAGACCATCGGCCAGGCCGAGATCGCCCTGCTGAAGGAAAAGATCGCCGCCTCCGGCCTCACCGTGGAGCAGCTTGTCTCCACCGCTTGGAAGGCAGCTGCTTCCTTCCGCGGCTCCGACAAGCGCGGCGGCGCCAACGGCGGCCGCATCCGCCTGGAACCGCAGGTCAGCTGGAAGGTCAACCAGCCGGAGAAGCTGAAGCCGGTCATCGCTGTGCTCGAAGGCATCGTTGCCGACTTCAACGCTTCTTCCGAGGTCAAGGTGTCCTTCGCTGACGTCGTGGTCCTCGCCGGCAACGTCGGTGTTGAGCAGGCTGCCCTGGCCGCCGGCCACGACATCACGGTTCCGTTCACCCCGGGCCGCGTTGACGCCACCCAGGAACAGACCAGCGTGGAGCAGTTCGCCTGGCTCGAGCCGGTTGCCGACGGCTTCCGCAACTACGACAGCGGCTGGCTCAAGCTGCCCAGCGAGTACCTGCTCCTGGACCGCGCCAACCTGCTGAACCTCTCCGCTCCGGAAATGACCGTCCTGGTCGGCGGCCTGCGCGTCCTGGGCAACAACTGGGACGGCTCCAAGCAGGGCGTCTTCACCGACCGCCCGGGTACCCTGAGCAACGACTTCTTCGTCAACCTGCTTGAGCTCGGCCTCGAGTGGACCCCGGACGCAGAAGAGAAGAGCTACACCACCACCGACGGCCGCTGGACCGGCAGCCGCGTGGACCTGCTCTTCGGCTCCAACTCCGAGCTGCGCGCCCTCGCCGAGGTTTACGCCTCCGACGACGCCCAGGAGAAGTTCGCCACGGACTTCGCCAAGGCATGGGCCAAGGTCATGGACAACGACCGCTTCGACCTGAAGAAGTAGTCAGGAAAAGCAGTCCGGCCCCGGGACCTCCCGGAAACCGCAAAAGCGCCCCGTCACGGATTCACCGTGGCGGGGCGCTTTCGCTGTCCGGCTTTGTCCACATAACAGCACTGTCCACATAGCCGGTATCGGCTCTGGTGGCCTGGCTGCCGCGCTCCCTACGATCCATCCATGGACACTTTTCAAGGAATCCCGCCCGAAGCGTTCCGCTTCTACGCGGAACTGGAACAGAACAACAACAACCGTGAGTGGTGGCTGGCCCACAAGGACACGTACGACGCCGCCGTGAAGGAACCGCTGGAGGCGCTCCTCGCGGAGCTGGAACCGCAGTTCGGGGCGGCGAAGATCTTCCGTCCTTACCGGGACGTCCGCTTCTCGCAGGACAAATCGCCGTACAAGACGGCGCAGGGCGCCTTCGCCGCGCAACAGGAAGGCGTGGGCTTCTACCTTCACGTCGCCGCGGACGGGCTCACCCTGGGCGGCGGCTACCACTCGCACAGCCCGGCGCAGCTGGCCCGCTACCGTGCTTCAGTGGACGCCCCGGCAAGCGGGGAAGCCCTGGCGGGTATCGTTGAGGGCATCGCCGCCGCCGGGTACGCGATCGGCGGCGAGAAGCTCAAGACCGTGCCCCGCGGCTTCGACAAGGAGCATCCCCGCGCGGAACTGCTCAAACACAAATCGCTTTCCGCGGGCCTTGAGCTGGGTGAACCGGTCTGGCTTGCCACACCGGCGGCCGCGGAGGAGATCGCCGGCAGGTGGGAAGTTCTGCGGCCCCTTGTGGAGTGGGTTTCGGTGCATGCGGCGCCCTGACAGAGCGCTGCTGGGAAAATCGTCTGTGAAAACGGCGATGGCCGCCCGGAACCCGAAGGTCCCAAGCGGCCACCATGCGTCGGAGCGGTCAGGAAGGCAACGCGTCAGACCTTGCTGAGGTCGTCCTCGTCGTCGCCGGAATCACCGCTGCCGGACACTGCGTTGCGGGCCTCAGCGAACTTCTCGTTCAAGCGGGAGTGGTGCTGGCCGTAGGCGAAGTAGATCGCAATGCCCACCACCAGCCAGATGCCGAAGAAGATCCAGGTCTCCACGGCGAGGTTGGTCATCAGGTACAGGCACAGGACGGCCGAGACGACCGGAAGCACCTTGCCGAAAGGCACGCGGAAAGCGGGCTTGAGGTCCGGACGCTTCCTGCGCAGCACCAGGATGCCCAGGCTCACCATCACGAAGGCGGAGAGCGTGCCGATATTGATCATTTCCTCAAGCAGGTCCACGTTGGTCAGGCCGGCCACCAGGGCAACGGCGGTGCCGCAGATGATCTGCAGGCGTGCCGGGGTGGCGTGCTTGTCGCTGGTGCGGGACAGCGCACGCGGGAGCAGTCCGTCGCGGCTCATGGCCAGGACCACGCGGGCCAGGCCCATGAGGAGCACCATGATGACGGTGGTGAGGCCGATCAGGGAGCCGAAGGCAATGACCTTGGCCGCATCGGTGTTGCCGACCGCTTCGAACGCCGTAGTCAGGGTGGGCGCTTCGGCCTTGGCGAGCTCGGTGTACGGGACCATGCCCGTCAGGGCCAGGGACACCAGGATGTAGAGCAGGGTCACCAGGGCGAGGCCGCCGAAGATGCCGCGCGGGAGGGTCTTCTGCGGGTTCTTGACCTCTTCGGCCGAGGTGGCCACGACGTCGAAGCCGATGAAGGCGAAGAACACCAGGGCCGCACCGGCGAAGATTCCGAGGGTGCCGTACTGGGCCGGGACGGCGCCGGTGAGGAAGCCGAAGAAGGACTGCTTCAGCACGTTGCTGCCGTCAGCGGCGGCGGTCGGAACCGACTCCGGGATGAACGGCGAATAGTTGGAGAACTTCACGTAAGTGAAGCCGACGACGATGACGAAGAGCACCACGCCGATCTTGATCAGGGTGAAGATGTTGCCGACGCGCGCGGACAGCTTGGTGCCCAGGACCAGCAGCACGGTGAAGACTGCAACGATGAGGAAGGCACCCCAGTAGAGATCCACCCCGAGGATGTTCAATGCCGGGGGCATGTCCACGCCCATCAGGCCGAACACCTTGCTGAGGTAGATGCCCCAGTACTTGGCGATGACGGCAGCGGCCGTGAAGAGTTCGAGGATCAGGTTCCAGCCGATGATCCAGGCCAGGACCTCGCCCATGGTGGCGTAGGTGAACACGTAGGCCGAGCCGGCAACCGGGATGGCGGTGGCGAATTCGGCGTAGCACATGATGGCCAGGGCGCAGGTGACTGCGGCGATCGCGAAGGAAATGGTCACAGCGGGGCCGGCGAAGTTCGCTGCAGCCTTTGCCCCGACCGAGAAGATGCCGGCGCCGACAGCAACGGCGACGCCCATGATCATCAGGTCCCAGGTACTGAGGGAGCGCTTGAGCTTGCGTCCGGGTTCATCGGCGTCCGCGATGGACTGCTCGATCGACTTGGTCCGGAAGAGGTTCATAAGGGATCCACAATCTTGAATGAGGTGGTAAAAACAGACTCATCAAGAGTAGTGTCCAGCCACTGGACAATCATTTTTGTCCCGAATAGTGAGACGGCCTATCAGCCGGCAATGCCTCCCAGAAGGCCGCCGACACCTCCGATGATCCCGCCGATGATCCCTTCCACGCCTGCCAGCAGGCCGCCGTCGGGCCGGGGCGCCGGAGAAGAAGGCTGTCCTGGCGAAGCGGGCGTCGGCGAAGGAGACGGTGCCGCTGTAGCCGGTTTCGTCGGAGCCGGGGTGCTTTCCGTAGATGCTGCGGATCCTCCGCTGGCGGACGGGACCGGCCGCGCGCCGCTTCCGCCTTCCGTAGTCGCGACGGCGGTGGAACCCGCGGTACCGGGAGCCACGGACGGAGAAGCAGCGGACCGGGGGACAACGGAAACGGTCCCGCCGGAAGCCGATGTGCCGCCGTCGGGCGCTTGCGAAGGGGAACCTCCCTGGAGCCGCGCGGCATTGCTGCCGTCCGTTCCGCCGTCAGTGGCCTTCGCACCGGGCAAGGCGTCCACCGAAACGGCGGTACCGGCCACGGGACCGGTCCCTCCCGCACCGGAACCGGGGGCTCCGGTAGCACGGGGAGCATTGCCCGCGAGCTGGCCGCCTGACGCCGCAGCCTGCTCCACCGGGACGATCCGTTCGCCGGGGGAAGCCCCCTGCGCAGCCACCACGACGCCGCCTCCCGCGAATGCAATGACCGACACGGCAATCGCCGCAGCGTGGCGGCGCGGCCAGGTGACAGGTACCACCGCAACGTGGCGCCCGCGCTTCCTGCTCATGCTTCACTCCCCCGATGGCATGGTTGACAATGCCATCAAGTCTACGAGCCCGCGGCCATCCCCGCTGACGTGGTCAGTCATCGTCATGCGGATGATCGTCATCGCCGTGGTTGTCGGCTCCGTGGTCGTCGCCGCCGTGGTCATCGTCCGGATGTCCGTGGTCGTCGCCGCCGGAGGTCGGCTGGGACGTGGGCTGCGCCGGAAGCGGCTCGGTGGACATGTCCACTCCTCCGCCGGCGGTGCGCGGGGACACCGCCACCGCGCTGTCCGGAACATGCGCCTGCCGTGCGATGCCGTGCCGTACGGATTCCACCATGGCGTCGCTCAGCAGCGGGCCGGTGTAATCAATGGCGAGGCCGTCCCGTGCCACGTCCTTGCCGTAGTTGCCCAGGGCGTCGGACAGGATTCCTTCCCGGTCGATCGCAGCCGCAAGGGCTTCCGGTTCGGCCGAACGCACCGTGAAGCGCAGCTCGTGCACCAGCACCTGCTGCACATGGACGTGCTCCACCCCGGGTGTGGCACCGCCGCGGGTGAATGCCGCGTCAGCGAGCGCCTCGGCCGCGGCCCGCGTGGTGGATTCCGGAAGGGCCACAATCAATTCGGGCACCAGATGATCGAGGACTGCCTGCTCGAGGACTGTTGGCTGGATGGCCTCGAGCGCGAGGGAACGCAAGCTGCCCGCCGCCATCAGCGTTCTGCGGAGTGCGGCGATGTCCGCCCCTTCGGCGGGATGGACCGCGATGACCAGCCGACGGCGGACCATGGGACCGTCGTACCCCACCGACGGGCGGCCGTTGCCGAGGTCGGCCGCGGCGACGGCGGCGCCGGCGGGAGTGGCGATACCTCCTTCCGGAACGGGACCAGGCGCTGCCGGGTCCTTGCCGGCGGGTGTGCAGGCGGCCAGCAGGAAGGCCAGGACGAGCCCGGCCACGGCCGCGGACATGCGCTTGCGGACCATGTCAGTACCCTGCGGGCCAGGCCGGGCGGTACACGGGCGGGAACATCCCCAGCGGCGTGGTGTCGGCAACGGGCGGATCCGAAGCCACGGGATCGTTGTTCCGCGGGTTCCCGACAGCGAACTGGATCATCATGTCGTGGTCCTCATGCGAGAGGTTGTGGCAATGGATCATGTACTTGCCGCCGCTGTGGGCCCCTGTGGCGAACTGCATCAGCACCGTGACCGACTCGTTCTCCCCCGCGTAGAACACATCCTTTGGCCCGGTTTCCCAGGCGAACGGCTTGCCGTTGTTGGTGTTCCGTCCGATGATCTTGCCGTCGACCAGGTGGATGTGGACCGGATGGAACCAGCCACCCGAATCGTTGACGATGGTCCATTGCTCAACCGTGTTCCGTTCCGGGTTGCCGAAGAGCGAGGTGAAGCCGGACTTCTCCACGGTCTCCCACGTCTTGCCGTTGATGGTCCACTCCCCGCCCGACCGCTTCACGCGCAGCACCCGCTTGGCGACCGCCATGGACGGCGTCAGGTCCATCGGATGGAGGGCACCGTGCCCGCCTGCCGGTACGCCGCCGTCGTCGAGCACGGAGGGAACCGAGGGGATGGTCCCCACCGCCGGGCCGGGATCGTCAACCACCTGGAAGCGCATCACCTTGTTGGTATGCGAGTAGTCCAGGTTGTTCTTGTTGCTCAGGTTCCGCAGGTCCACGGTCTGGCCCGGCTTGTAATTCCGGAAGTCGATCAGGACCTCGTAGCGTTCCGCGGTTCCCTGCCGCCAGGAGGACAGGGCCTGGACCTTGGGCATCATGCCCGCGTCGGTGGCCACCATGTACACCGGATTGCCGTTGGAGAGGGCGAGCCGGTAGGAGCGGGCGATCGAGCCGATCAGCACCCGGAAGCGGTAGATCCGGGGATGGACCTTCATGGTGGGCCACGGAACGCCGTTGACCAGGACTACGTCTCCCCAGAGTCCGGAGTGTCCGTTGTCGTTGTAGCCCAGCGAACCGTCCGCCCTGAACATGGCATCGGAAATCAGCAGCGTGACGTCGTACTTGCCCTGCGGAAGCTGTGCTTTTTCGTAGGGATCCGAGAGCGGGTAGGCCGCGGCCAGCCCCGCGTAGACGCCCTGCGCGGTGACCATGTGGTTGTGGTCGTGGTACCAGAGGGTCCGTGCGTTCTGCCAGTTCGGATAGTGGTAGGTCTTCACCTGCCCGGGCTTCGTGGCGTCGTTGGCATAGCCGTCGTACTGCGGCAGGGATGCCGAGCCGTGCAGGTGGGTGACGGTATTGAAGGATCCGCCGTGCAGGAAGGAGCGCGCCGGCAGGGCGTTGCGGACCCGCAGCTCGGTCCTGGTGCCTTGGTCGACGCGGATGGTGGGGCCCGGGAAGATGCCGTTGTAGCCGGCAACGGTGGTGTACAGCCCGGGCACGATCTGTGCACGGCCGGTCTTCTGGGTGAGGGCGTAGCGGGCGTACGGACGCTGCGGGTCGCCGTCGTCGAATCCTGTCTCATACGGAAGCAGCTCCGGCGGTCGCCGGAAGACCCCCGCGTACGGAACGGGCATGTTGCGTGACGCGAGTTGGCTGCGCGTCATCCCGCTGAGGGACGAGACATCGTCGTCGTCCGAACCGAGGCCCTTTGCCGAGACGGTCCCCAGGGCCGCCGCGCCGATAAGGCCGATCTTCAATGCTTCCCGTCGCGTCGTCATGACTCCTCCTGAATTTCCGATGCGTCTGGTGGGACCGGCCGCTTCCCCACGGCGGCCGGCCCGGCTCCCGCCTTTACAAGGCGGTCCCCGTGGTGAAGAACCATGACCGGCTGCCCAGCGGGTTGCCGGCGAGGTCCCGCAGCGCGGCAGGACCGCCGATCAGGCTCACCCGGTATTTCGTGTTGGCTGCCAAGGTGATGGACGGGTTGATCGTCACGCCGTGGTTCACGTTGTTGAAGGCGAGGGTCACCGGGATGGCCGCGCCGTTGGACACCTGGGTGAGGCGCACCGTGGCGGTGCTGACTCCGATGAGGTTCTCGCTGAAGAACGCGGAACGGTTTGCCGTGCGGGCCTGCCCGACGGCGTCGGCACCTTGGAAGATCGACACCAGGACAGGTGCGGGGCCGGTGGTGAACACCCAGCTGCGCGTTGCCAGCGGGTTCCCGGCGAGGTCGCGCAGGGCCGCAGCTCCGCCGGTGAGCGTCACCCGGTACTTGGTGTCCTTCTGGAGCGTCACGCCGGGGTTGATGGTCAGGGTGTGGGTGGTGGTGTTGAAGGACAGTGCCGCGTTGACCCCGGCGCCATCGCTTGCCCGGGTCAGGCGGACGGAGGTGGAGCTGGCGCCCGTGATGTTCTCGGTGAAGGTCACTGTGACGTTGCCGGTGACGCTTGCGGACAGTCCGTTGATGGCAGGTGCCACGGACTTCACTGCCGGCGCGGGGCCGGTGGTGAACGTCCAGCTGGTGGTGGGCATCGTGTTCAGGGCGAGGTCCCGGACGGATGACAACGTCACGCTGTACTTCCGGTCTGCGGCAAGCGCTGCCGACGGATCCAGTGTGGCCGTGCGGGTGGCGCTGTTGTAGCTCACAGTGGCCGGCACCACGGTGGTCCCGAGCCTGAGCACGAACGTTCCGGTGCCAACGTTGGTAACGGCCTCGCTGAAGGTGGCGGTGATGTTTGCCGCCTGGTTCACGGCCAAGGCACCGGCGGCCGGTGATTTCGCCGTGATTGCGGGCGGAACGAACTCGGTCCGCGGCCTCGCCAGGGCCGAACGGGCAGACGGCGTTCCAATCCCCACCGAATTGATCGCGGAAACATCGAAGGTGTACCCGGTGCCGTTGGCCAGGTTCCCCACCACAGTGCTGCGCACAGCAGCCACGGTGACGGTCTGGACCGGCGTTGCCCTGGTACCGATGAAGGTCCGGACCCGGTACCCCGTGATGGGCGTGGCACCCGGAGGCATCTCCGTGTCGCCCCAATTGACGGTCACCTTGGCATTGCCGGCGACGACGGCGCCGATCGCGGTGCTGCCCGGAACCTTGGGAACGGTGTCGGCGAAGACGAGGTGCTCGATGTTCCGCAGGGTGTCAGTGCCGTCGGCACCGCCGTTGTTGTGCACCACCGTGGTCACGGATCCGGCGGAGCCAAGAGTCCCGTCTCCGCCGGTGGTCGTCACCGTGTAGTTCGCTTGGATGTCGGAGAACACCGCGGTGTCGCTGCCGCGTGCGCCGTCCAGGACCTCCCGGACCACCACGATGTTGCCCGGATCCACCGTGCCGGCGAAGACCGCCTGCTGGAGGGTTGCCCCCGTGAGGTTGCCGGCGGCGTCGCGCAGGTAGCGGGCGGTCATGCCGGCGGCGCTGCCGATTTCACTCGCGGGATCCTCCGGATTGCTCCGGACGCTGAGCCGCACGCTCAGGTAGCGGTCGCCGTCGAGCACGTCATCCGCGCCGCGGCCCTCGAGGATGTCGTTGCCGCCGCCGCCCAGGAGGATGTTCCCTTCCGCCCAAACGCTGCTGCCGCCCAGCAACGGACAGCTCTTGGACGCCGACGCCGCCACCACGGAGTCCCGCGGAGTGGGCAGGGAGGTGATGATCCGGTCCAGCCCGGCGATGCGGTTGATGCCGGCCTGGTCCAGGGCGTCGCAGCCGATGAAGCCGGCGCCGCCCACCGTCTTCGGGGAGACGTCGTCGCCGCGCAGCTTGTCGTCCAAGGCTCCGCCGGAGAGCGCCTCTACTTCGTTGTACCTGTCCCGGACGCCTACCTGGAGGATGTCCAGCGGAACGATCGGCAGGTTCAGGTCCGCGTCCTGGGGCTGCGGATCATGCAGGCCGATTTCCCAGTCGTATCCGGAGGCGCCCGCGACCTTCTCGACGCCGGGGCCGGCCAGGCCGATGTCGTCCCCGCCTTCCATGTCGTAGTCGTCGTCACCGCCCTGACCGAGCAGGACATCGTGTCCGGGCCGTTGCGAATCGTCGAGGAAGAACAGGTTGCTGGAATCGCCGATCAGCAGGTCCGGGCTGTCGCCGCCCTCCTCCCAGTCGTCGCCGCCGTCGCCGATGACGGCGTCCAGGCCCTGCCCGGCGATGACGAGGTCGTCGCCTTCGCCGGCGAAGGTCTCGTTGCTGTTGGCGCCGCCGTTCATGAAGTCCTTGCCGTCACCGCCCAGGAGGAGGTCCAGTCCCGGGCCGCCGTCCATCGCGTCGTCGCCGGGGCCGCCCTTGAGCACGTCGTCGCCGGCGGAGTCCGTCACGACGTCGTCGCCCTCGCCGCCGAGCACGGCATCGGCGCCGTCGTTTCCTTCGATGACGTCGTTGCCTTCGCCGCCCCAGAAGGTGTCGTTGTCCACGCCACCATGGACGCGGTCCCGGCCGGCGGTTCCGTTGAACACGGACTGGCCGTTGATGCCCGGGACGTCCACGCTGTTGGCGGCCCGGTACTTGATGGTCCCGTCCGGCATGCGGAGCAGCAGGGCGGACTCATTGCATTCGGAGGCGGAATCGTCCGCCACGGTATTGCCCGAACCCGCATAGCCTTCCGGGGTGCCGGCCAGGTTCTTCAGTTCGAACTTGCAGTCGGCGGTGGCGAACGCGTCCGCCTTGAGTGCCTTGGCGTTGGTGTTGCGCATGACCAGTTCCGTGAAGGAGTTGCCCTCCAGCTGGGCGCGCAGGTTCATGCCAGGGGTGCGGGCCAGGTAATACAGCCGGTCCCCGTTCTGCAGTTCAGTGAGCTGCTGCTCGAAGATGTAGTTGAAGGTGCTGCCGAGCATGCCGCCGAACAGGTTGGTGCGTTCGGCCAGTCCGCCGATCCAGAGGTCGACGTCGTCGAGGCCGGTCCGGGACGACGTTCCGTTATTCGCCCACGCGCCCGTGCTGTTCATGAACGCTGCAGCGTCGGCCGGTGCGGACTCCCCGGCCAGGGTGTCAGGGCTGATGATCAGGCGCGCCGCCGTCCGCTTGCCTTCCACTGTGCCGGCGCCCGTGATGGTCGGGTGCTTGCCGTAGGCGGCCACGAAGTTGATGAGGGATTCCGGGTGCTTGAGGTTTTCGCCGAAGTCGATCCAGTTCGCGTACGGGGCCAGTTGGCCGTCGTTGGTGGAAGCGTGCAGCCCGCGGCGCAGCTCATTCAAGGTGGGAACGCCTTCGGAACGGGCCCGGGCGATGTTGATGGTGGCAAGGTCCAGGGGCAGGCCGAGGAGCTTGTTGCGCAGGGTCTCCGTGACGAACTCGTCCAGTTCGTTGCCGACCTGGTCCGACATACCCATCACGATGCTGCCCGCGGCTTCGACGGAGGTCAGCGTGCCGGCCGGGCCGCCATCCGTGTAGGCGAGGGGGTTGAGGAACCCCTTGAGCAGCGGGATGTCATTCTGCGAGCCGCGGATGTCATCGGACGTGCCGTGGATCCCGTCAGGACCGGGGAGGTCCTCGTTGCGGCGGGAAATGGTGTCCGTCAGCATCGAGTGCCCGAAGCGGTACACGGCGTGCGCGAACTCCGCCTTGACCGCGGGGTTGATATCGGTCTGCGAGAAGGCGAAGGGTTCGAAGGGGTTGATCCCCGGTTGGATCTTCCTCGCGAAATCCTCGAACACCAGGTGTTGGTACTCCATCTCGGTGATGAACCGCGCGGCCTGGAACAGGCGCTCGCCGTTCCACCCTGCCGCCCCGCTGGCAAGTTTCCATTCCTTCAGCGCGGCGGTTCCCGCCGTCGAGGTGTCATTGGACAGGACCCGCTTGATGTCCGCCACCAAACGGTCGTGTTCGGAGTGGAACACCTGGTGGATGGCCGTCAGGGCGATGTTCTCGTTCACCCGCCCATCGCCGGCAATGAAGTGCGCGTTCAGCATTTCGTCGTCGTAGCTGCCGGGCGCTTGGGCGGTGAAATCCGCCGACGGCGTCGTGTTGGCGTCCGGGGCCGGTGGCACCGGCGGCGTGGCCGGGTTGTGGTCCGTATCCTGCGGCGAAGGATCGGCATGGTGCGCGATGTCCGTGAGGAACGGCGTCTCGAAATGCAGGGCGTTGGCGGGCACCAAGGTGCCGCGTCCACCGTTTGCGCTGCGGTCTGCCTCAACCAGGCCCGTGGTGGTCACGAACTGCGGCAGGCCGCGGGCCGGACCGGGAATGAACCTGCCGTAAGGGTCGGCCGCGATCATCGGGACGTCCACTACGTCTTTGTCCAGGAGCTGGATGCCCAGGCGGGCTGAAGCCTGCGCCTTGGTGGATGCCCAGGTGGCCATGCCGTCCGCAGCGGGTCCGGCCGGACCTCCGAGCAGCTGGCCGGTGGAGACAGGCCGTCCCGCGGCGTTGTCCACGTACTCCCGCAGGAACACCTGGTGCGAGGGGTGGGAAGTGTAGGTCTGGCTCTGGTCGACCCACGGCGAATCGGTGTTGAGCGCGTCCTGGATGTCATCGGAGGTGCCCAGGACGCCGTCAGGGCCGGGCTGGTTCTTGCCGCGGGTCAGCACCATGAAGCGCCGCTGCGGGGGAAGGTCGTCGGCATTGCCCGGGACGTGGTCCGGCCCTGCGACCAGCGGGTCATCTGCCTTCAAGGGGACGAACACCGTGCCGCCGCCCTTGACCGTCTGGTCCACGCCGTGGTCGAAGAACTGGCCGAAGATGGTGAACAGCGAGTTGTAGGGCGGTGACAGGCCCACATCCGTGGTGATGTTGGGAATGAAGAGTGTCTCGTGGGACGGCACGCAGCCAGCGGGCGAGCCGGCCACCGGCGGTTCGGCATCGGGCCGCGGATCAGTGGTGCAGGGTACGACGCCGTCACCGCCCTGGGAACGGGACGGGAACCCGGCTGCCGCCACGGCTGCGGGATTGGTGGACGTCTGGTCCACGATCAGGTTGCTGATGGTGCGCGGCTGGGTATCGAAGACGCTGCCGGACTTCTGCGCGTAGCTGGTAGGCGACGGCGGCCCTCCGAAGGAGCCGCTTTCCGCCGGCCGGAACGAGCCGGAGACCAGGCGCGGGAACACCTCGTCCGCGGCACCGTAGCGTTCCTGCCCGGCCTGCAGGTTGTTGCAGCTGCCATCCACGGTGCGCAGGCCCATCGAAACCAGCGGGCTGGGCAGCTGGTTGGGGCCGCTTCCAAGCAGAGCCCTGCAGGGACCGGTGGCGGAGGTGGTGTTGGCGACGTGCGCTTCGGCGATCTTGATCTGCTTCAGGATGTACGCCAGGTCCGACGGGGTGACGGTGAACCCAGCACCCACCGGAGCGGTGACCGCCTGCGCCGCCACCACGGGCAAGCCCATGGACACCGTCAGCAGCAGCGCGCCGAACGCAGCAAGCCATCTGTAATGAACGCCGCTTGCCCGTTTGCCGCCTGCCTGGACTTTGCCGCGCAGGACCCAACTCTTTGCCTCCACCGAACACCTGCCCCTCTAACGAACGGAATAACTCCATCGTGTAGAGGTGTTCTCGGGAAAACCTTGGAACCACCATGCGGCCGGTAACCGCATGGTGGTCCCGTCCCACGGACTACAGCGGGGGCACTGGCCAGTCCATGAGGGTCGAACGGATCAGGAAACGCTTGCCTTCGGGGGCCTCGAGCGAAAATCCGCTCCCCCGTCCATCCACCACGTCCACCGTCAGGTGGGTGTGGGACCAATAGCTGAACTGTTCACGGGACATCCAGAACTCCAGGCGCCAGGGGCCGCCCGCCTGGTCCGTGCCGCCGGCGGGATCCCCGGGGCCGCCGGCCCCGGCGTCACCGGAGCCGCCGTCGTCGATCTCGAAGACGCCCAGCAGCACATCGGATTCCCCGGTGGCGAACTCCCCTGCCGGGTAGCACATGGGCGACGAGCCGTCGCAGCAACCCCCGGACTGGTGGAACATCAACGGCCCGTGCTGCCGCCGGAGCTTGCGCAGCAGTTCGAGGGCGTCCGCCGTGAGCGCCACCCGGGAAAAGTCTTCCCCGGGCAGCGTCACGGCGGCGTCAAGTGCCTGGGACATGGCCTAGAAGAATCCCAGCTTGTTCTCGTTGTAGCTGACCAGCAGGTTCTTGGTCTGCTGGTAGTGCTCGAGCATCATGGCGTGGTTTTCGCGGCCGATGCCGGAGGACTTGTAGCCGCCGAATGCCGCGCCGGCCGGGTAGGCATGATAGTTGTTCACCCAGACGCGGCCGGCCTGGATCTCACGGCCTGCCCGGTACGCCACGTTGCCATTGCGGGACCAGACGCCGGCGCCGAGGCCGTAGAGGGTGTCGTTGGCGATGCCGATGGCATCGTTGTAGTCGCTGAAGCGGGTCACGGACACCACGGGGCCGAAGATCTCCTCCTGGAAGATCCGCATCCTGTTGTGGCCTTCGAAAATGGTCGGCTGCACGTAATAGCCGCCGGCCAGGTCTCCGGGAAGTTCCGCCCGGGCGCCGCCGGTGAGGACCTTGGCGCCCTCCTGCTTGCCGATGTCGATGTAGGAGAGGATTTTCTCCAGCTGGTCGTTGGAGGCCTGCGCACCGATCTGGGTGTCGGTGTCCAGCGGGTTGCCTTGGATGATCCTGTTGGTGCGGGCCACGGCGTCGGCCATGAAGGAGTCGTAGATCCCCTCCTGGACCAGCGCGCGCGAGGGGCAGGTGCAGACCTCGCCCTGGTTGAAGGCGAACAGGGTGAAGCCTTCCTGGGCTTTGTCGTAGAAGGCGTCGTTTTGCGCGGCGACGTCGTCGAAGAAGATGTTCGGGCTCTTGCCGCCCAGTTCCAGGGTGACCGGGATCAGGTTGTTGGAGGCGTACTGGCTGATCAGCCGGCCCGTGGTGGTCTCGCCGGTGAAGGCAATCTTGCGGATCCGCGGGCTGGAGGCGAGCGGTTTGCCGGCCTCCACGCCGAAGCCGTTGACGATGTTGACCACGCCCGGCGGCAGCAGCTCACCGAGGAGCTCGATCAGGACCAGGATGGACGACGGCGTCTGCTCGGCCGGCTTGAGGACCACGGTGTTGCCGGCCGCGAGCGCCGGGGCCAGCTTCCAGACGGCCATCAGGATGGGGAAGTTCCACGGAATGATCTGGCCCACGACGCCGAGCGGCTCGTGGAAGTGGTAGGCGGTGGTGTCGTCGTCGAGCTGGGACAGGTGGCCTTCCTGGGCGCGGATGGCGGAGGCGAAGTAGCGGAAGTGGTCCGCGGCCAGCGGGATGTCCGCGTTGAGGGTTTCCCGGACGGGCTTGCCGTTGTCCCAGGTTTCGGCGACCGCCAGCAGTTCGACGTTCTCGTCGATGCGGTCCGCAATCCTGTTCAGGATGGCTGCGCGCTCGGCGGCAGAGGTCTTGCCCCACGACGGCGCGGCCTTGTGTGCCGCGTCCAGGGCCAGTTCGATGTCCTCGGCCGTGCCCCTGGCCACCTCACAGAACGGTTTGCCGGTCACCGGGGTGATGTTCTCGAAGTACTGCCCCTTGACCGGGGCCACCCACTCCCCACCGATCCAGTTTTCGTAGCGGTCCTTGAACGTGACCTTCGATCCCTCGGTGCCGGGCTGTGCGTAGATTGCCATTGCTAGCTCCTTTGCTGCGCATGGTCGGTGCTTGACTGCGCCTTCAGCGTAGGAGCCCGAAGGTTGCAGGCAGGTTGCATGGCCTGCCGCGCTCTTGCTGCTAGCTCCGTTCCGATTCGATCCGTTCCAGTTCAGCGACGACGGCGGCCCGCTTGGGTGAGCGCGGCGGAAGGAGCTTGAGGGCGGCAAGCCGCACCTCGCCGTCGTCCGCTGCTTCCGGAAGGGCGGCGTACTTGAGCAGGGTGTCCGCGCTGCCGTCCGTCAGGACGGCTTCCCGCAGGAGGGCCGAGACCCGCCGGCGGAGTTCGACGACGCCGGGCGCCTCCGAGCGCGGCAGCACGGGGCCGCGGTAGATCTCCAGGGCGATCCGGTGGGCCCCGCGTTGCAGGCAGCCGAGCACCTGGCCGGAATCCGGGAACAGTTCCACCGGCAGGCTGTACGGCCGCGAGGCGGGGACCGCTGCGGGGTCCAACTCATCGATGACCTTGCGCAAGCGGACCATTTCTGCACGGAGGGTGACCGTTGAGCCCTCCCCGGGGTAGAGCCTGGCGCACAGTTCTTCCGCGCTGAGGCCCTCCGGGTGGAGGCTGAGGAGCGCCAGGATTTCGCTGTGGCGGGCGGACAGCTGGATGGTCCGGCCGCCGATGCTGAGCAGGGCCTGCTCCCGGCCGAGGAGCTGGAGGCTGTTGCGGTACAGGGCGCCTGGGAGGCCGCCGGAATCCTTGCTGCGGCGGCTGGTCCCACGCGCGGCGGCTTTGCGGCGGCCTCCTTCCTGGAGACGTTGCAGCCGCTCGATCCGCAGGTGGGCCTGCGCCGCAGCGACCGTCGCCTCCACGAGCGAGAGCGTGTGCGGGGCTACCGCGGTTTCCGAGCCCGTGATGTCCACGACGCCCAGCAGGGCCCCGGAATCCGGGTCGTGGAACGGGACGGCCGTGCAACTCCAGGGATGCACCGCCCGCGTGTAGTGCTCGGCACCGGAGATCTGGATGCTGTGTCCCAAGGCCAGGGCCGTTCCGGGCGCGCTGGTGCCTACGGACGCTTCGGACCAATCGGCGCCGGCAACGAACAGCATGCCTTCGGCCCGCTTCTGGAGGGCGGGGTCGCCATCCACCCACAACAGCCGGCCCTGCCCGTCACCGACGGCCACCAGCAGCCCGCTGTCGTGGCTGGGCTGGACCAGCAGCTTCCGGATCACCGGCATGACGGCGGCCAGGGGATGCCCGCGGCGGTAATCGTCCAGTTCGGCCAGGTCCATGGCCAGCGGGGCGGCGTCCGAATCCGGGTTGGCCCGCAATGCCAGCGAACGCTGCCAAGATTCGCGGACCAGGGGACGCAGTCCGGGCAGCCCGCCGATCCCGGGAGGCGGGAACGTCCCGCCGTCCAGGTGTTCGTGGCCCGCCCGGGCACGCCGCTGGAGCAGTTCCAAGGCGTCGTCGGGCGAATCCACGTCAGTCCTTAGCCGCGGGAAATCCGGATCATGTCCTCGCGGGGAACCACCTTGACCCGTTCGCGCGTGATTCCGCGGTCCGGGTTCTCCGCGGTCCACTGCGCGCCCAACGCCGCTTCGTGGGCATCGAGCCGGTTCCAGCCTTCCCAGGTGGTGTATTCGATGCCGCGTTCCTCGAGCAGGTCCACGATTGCCTGCGGGTCCGGGGTCTCCGCCGGCGGCAGGGAGAGCCGGTCTTCCAGCAGGAAGCCGATGGTCTCCAAGGCATCGCCCTTCGTGTGGCCGATCAGGCCCACCGGGCCGCGCTTGATCCAGCCCGTGGTGTAGATGCCCGGCACCGGCTTGCCGTCGGCTCCCAGGACGCGGCCGCCGTCGTTCGGAATCACGCCGCGGCGGGCGTCGTACTCCAGCTCGTCCAAGGCAGAGCCGTGGTAACCGATGGCCCGGTACACGGCCTGGACCGGATACTCGATAAATTCACCCGTGCCCTTGGCGTTGCCGGTGCCGTCCAGTTGCATGCGCTCGAACTTGATGCCCGAAACCTTGCCGGAACCGTCCTCGGACAGGACCTCCACCGGGCTGTGCAGGAAGTGCAGGTGCAGGCGCCGGGAAGACGGCTGTTCGGATTCCGCGTGTTCCTCCACCAGCCAGTTGGTGAGCGTGTTCACCATGGTCTTGATCTGGTTGTTGCTGCGGATCGCTTCATCGGAGGCTTCGTCGAATTCGAAGTCCTCCGGGTAGAGCACAATGTCCACGTCATTTGAATGGGACAGTTCGCGCAGCTCCAGGGGCGTGAACTTCACCTGGGCCGGGCCGCGGCGGCCGAAGACGTGCACATCCGTCACCGGCGAATTCTTCAGCCCTTGGTAGACGTTGTCCGGAATTTCGGTGACCAGCAGGTCGTCAGCATGCTTGGACAGCATGCGGGCCACGTCCAGGGCCACGTTGCCGTTGCCGATGACGGCGATTTCCTTGGCCTCCAGCGGCCACTCACGGGAAACGTCCGGGTGCCCGTCATACCAGGACACAAAGTCGGCGCCGCCGTAGGAACCCTCCAGCTCAATGCCCGGAATATCCAGCTCGGCATCCTTGATGGCGCCCGTGGAGAAGATGACGGCGTCGTAGAAGGAACGGAAGTCGTGCAGGGTGAGGTCCCGGCCGTAGGTGACGTTGCCGAAGAAGCGGATGTCCCCGCGGTCCAGGACCTTGTGCAGGGCGTTCACGATGCCCTTGATGCGCGGATGGTCCGGGGCCACTCCGTAGCGGATCAGGCCGTACGGGGCGGGATAGGCCTCGAAAAGGTCGATGCTGACCTCGAGGTGGCCGTCCTTGACCTCACTGGATTTGCTCAGGATGTCCGCGGCGTAGACGCCGGCCGGGCCGGCGCCGATGATGGCCACGCGCAGTGGGCGGGATGCTGCGGTTTCGGCAGAGCTGGACACCGTATGGAGCCTCCTGGTCCGGGGCTGCGCCCTGTTGGGCAGCACACCCTCCAAGTCTAGGACCCGGGACGGCGCGGATCCGATTTCGCTCACCGCACCGCCGGGGCCGTGGCTCCCAGCGAGACCGTCACGGTGGTCCCCCGGCCCGGGCCGGAGTGGATTTCGAGCGTGCCCCCGGCCTCGATGATCGTGTCCCGGAGGATCCGCATGCCCAGGTGTCCGTCCGGCGGCGGGCTGGCGGGATCGAATCCCCGGCCGTCGTCGGTCACCAGCAGCTGCACGCGCCCGCCGTCGTTCATGAGCCGCAGTTCCGCGGACTGGGCTGAAGAATGCTTCATGACGTTCGCCAGCGCCTCCCGCGCCACCCGGTAGAAGATCGCCGTCCGTTCCCGGTCAAGGTCCACCTCGTCCGGAACATCGACGCGTACCGAAATTCCGTGTTCCTGCAGGGGCATCGCAAGCCGCAGCAGCGAGGCCTTCAGCCCCAGCTCCCCCAGGTCGGGCGGATACAGTTCACTGGTCATGGCTCGAAGGGTGCGCACATTGTCCTGCAACAGGGTGCGCGCGTTGGTGAACAGGGAGCGTCCCGCAACCGGTCCTTGGCGTTCCTCCGACTCCAAGGCATAAGCCAGGCCGGAAAGGTCCTGGATGACTTCGTCATGGAGTTCGCGGGCGATCCGGCGGCGTTCCAGGTCCGAGGCTTCGATCGCACGCCGCAGGAGGCTGTGGCGCACCGCCTGGTACGACTGGATCCGGCGGGCCAGCCGGACCGCCGGAATCAGCTGGGCGAGCTGGAGCGCGGACATCGCCAGCAACAGCGGCGGAACGATCCCCAGCAGGTAGCTCGCCTGCTCGCGGCGGACCTGCGTGCCGTCGTAGTAGGCCTCGAAAATCAACTGGTCCCCGCTCTGCGCCATCGCCCGGACATAGACCTCCACCAGTTCACCGGACGATGCCTCGAAACCGTTCTCGGGGCTGTCCTGTTTCTCCAACGTGGCCGTGGCCGGCCCGCCGGCCAGGAGTGCCCTGGCCTCGCCGTCCAGCTCGAAGGTCCGTCCGATCAGCTCCGGCACATCGGAATAGACAATCCGCGAGCGGGCATCCCAGACTTTCACCCGGATGGCTCCCCGGCCTTCCAGCCAGGGACGCAATCTCTGGTCCAGGAGCGCAACTGCGGCAGGGTCGCCGTTCAGCAACTGCTCGGTGGCCACCGGCGCCATCGCATAATCGGCCACGCCCTGAGTCATGACCGTTGCGCTCTCCAAGGCATGCTGCTCGGCGACGCCCCGGATCCAGAACGCCACCGGCGTCGCCACGAGGACCAGCGCCACCACTCCTGCCAGCACAAAGCGGACAATGGCTGCCTGGACTTCCTGCCGCTCGGCAGCTCCGCCCCGGTACAGCCCGAAATGCCCGCGGATACCCGGGCCGGACATTGCTGCCGGTTCCTCAGGCGCTCTGGAGTTTGTGCTCAGGGGCTCCCTGCCCGAGCTGTGCCACCAGGGCGGGATGGACAATCATGTTCCCCGCCCGGGCATATCTCAGGGTGTCCAGCATGGTGCCCAGGGCCCCGTCCTTCGGCAGGAAGGCGCAGATACCGAGCACTGCCGCCTCACGCAGCGCTTCCTGCCGCGGGTTGCCTGTGAGCATGACGATACGGGTTGCCGGGGCCTCGGCCAGGATGCGCCCGGCGGCGTCAAGGCCGGACCCGTCCGCGAGGTGCAGGTCCATGATGACCAGGTCCGGCCGCAACTCCTGGAACATCCGGACCGCTTCCTCCACGGTCTTGGCCGAGCCGACGCTCATGAAATCCGGTTCCCGGTCCAAGGCGCCGTTGAGCAGCTCCGCGAAGGTCGTGTGGTCGTCCACGGTGAGGATCCTGAGCCGGCCTGCCGCCTGTTCTGCCGGTCCGTGTTCCGGAACGGGCGGCGCCGACGGCGGGACCACCTGAAGGGGCTGCGTTGCCTGTGCGGGTGCAGCCGCGGTATCCACGCCCGAGGTGCTGCCCAGGAGCCTGGCCTGCGCGGCTTTCAGGACGGGGCCAGGGGCGCAGCCCATTTCCTCATCCAGGATCCTGCGGCAGCGGTCCAGGCACCTCAGCGCCTCGGTGTTCTCCCCTTGCTGTTCGAGGCCGAGGATGAGCGCGGCCCAGGCACGTTCGCTGAGCTGGTCTTCCTGCACCGCCGCGCGCGCCCACGCAATCGCCTTGCCGGCGTCGCCCACTGCAAGCGCGGTCTCCGCGGCAAGCACCCGCGTGCCCGCCACCTGTGTGGCGTGCAAGGCCCGCTCCTCCTCCGCCCATGCGGGAAGGAGCTCGTCGCCCAGCAGCGGAGCGTGCGCCAACTCAAGGGCCTCGCTGAGGAAAGCCAGGGCCTGCACCGGCTCGGCGTGGGCCGCCCGGGTGGTCAGCACCTGGAAGCGGTCCAGGTCAAGGTCCACCGCCGAACGGTCCACAATGTATCCTCCGGTGACCGTCCGGATGGGGCCACTGCGTCCCGTTCCTGGCTGCAGATGCCGCCTGAGCACGCTGACGTAGCTTTCCAGGGTCGGCTGGGCTACCGCCGGGTGCCGGCCCTCCCACAACAACTCCATGATCCTGTTCTTTGAGACCGCCGAGCCAAGGCTCAGCAAGAGGATTTCAAGGACCTGCCGTGGTTTCGGCCCGCCCAGGTCAGCGGCACTGAGTGCGATATCTCCGCGCCTGATCCTGAGTGGTCCGATGATGTCGATCCGAAGTTTGCACTCGCCGTCAACGTCGTCGTCGAGACCTGCATCCTCCGTTTTCCTGGTTAGTGCGATCATGACAACTACCCCCATGTAGCTGGTTTCCAATCGCTTTTCATTCAATATCCCGACCACTAGGCGAACAAGGGAAGCGAGTACTCGTTTTTCCATGACAGGCTCCTTGCCACTACTTGCTCCGGGTACCTGAGTACTTGCTTTTTCCGTCCCGGACTACTTGGTTTGCGGATCCGGGTACTTGCTCCTTACGCCGCAGGCTCCGCCCCCCACGGCCGGATCATGGCCGATTTTGGGCCTTCCACGCTGGGAAAACCATGGAACGGGCCATATGCCGGGTGCCGTGGACGGCCGCACCGAGTAGCCCACGTCCGGAAGCGCAGCGGACAGAGCCGGAAGGGGGCAGGCGGACGGAAAGAATCCGAGATTAATCCAAGGTCCGCGGAGCATCGTGGCACGGGTCGGGACGCGAACGCCCGGCTGGCCTCGAAGCTGAGTGGGGGCCACCATCGAGTGTCCACAAGGAGTCACCATGTTCCTGGAATCCACGAACCACAGTTCCACGGCCGGACAACGGATCCGTCCCAAGCCGCCCAACACGGGCCGCGGGGCCGCGCGCGGGCCGGTGGCCGCAGCGCTCTCCGGCACCATGTTTGCCGCAGCCCTGGCCTCATTGGGGCTTGCACCCGCCGGCGCCGCGGTGGCCGGCATGGGGCCGGTGGATCCGGCCAATGGCTTCCCCACGTGGTACTCGGATGGAACCGTGAAGCTGGAATTCTGCGTCTCGGGCCCTGATTGCCTGTCCCAGCCGCCGGATCCCAATGCCCCGGTGTCCTATCCGGACAATTTCCCGGACGAGGCCTTCTGGTACGTGGCGGAAGCCAGCGGCGGAAACCTCGGCCTTTATGAGGCGGCCCTGGAAGGCGCCCACGCCAATGAAGCAGTGATCGACGGCGACCAGATGGGCTTTGCCCGCCTGCGGTTCCGGATCGACAACCTCGTCCCTGACGCCAGCTACACGGTGACCCACCCTTACGGCGTGAACGTCTTCACCGCCGAAGCGGACCCCCAGGACCCGGGGCTCGGGCAGGTCAACGTCACCATTGACGAGGGCGTCTGCGCGCCGACGCCGGCACAGCCCTGCGACTGGGCGGGTGTGGGAGCGGCGTTCCTGGGCGACTTCGCCAACGGCGCCACGGCCGCTTTCGTCAAGCAGGTCAACGCCACCGCCGGCAACCTGGGCAACCTCAACGCCCCCGGTCCGGTGACCGGCGCGCCGTCCGGAACGAACGCCGTCGTCATCACCGGGCCTGACGCCGGCGGCCCCGGGGTCGACACCCTGACCGTCAGCGATTTCACGGTCCAGGGCAAGATCTCCGCGGCCGCGGACGGCGCTCCCTCCACTCCGGACCTCGCCGCGGCGAGCGACACCGGCCGTTCCAGCACGGACAACGTCACCAACGACGCCACGCCCACGTTCAACGGAACGGTTCCGGTCGGCGTCACCGCGGTATCCCTGAGGATCGACGGCGGAGCACCGTTTACGGCTAGCGTCACCGGCGGCAGCTACACCCGGACCCTGGGCTCACCCCTGGCGCCCGGTACCCACACGGTCCAGGCGCTCTCAGGCGCCCTCACCTCGGGGACGTTGACGTTCACGGTGGACACGACGGCGCCGGCAGTCACCATCGTGCCCCCGTTCCCGTCATCGCCGACGGCGGACCGCACGCCCACATTCAGCTTCACCGTCAATGAGGCAGGGGCAGCCTTCGAATGCCGCTTGCTGCCGAACAACGCGACGTGGGACCCCACGTGCCTGTCACCGAAGACTTTCGACGCCCAGGTCAACGGAGCGTACTCCTTCGAGGTCCGTGCGACGGATGCCGCAGGAAACCTGGGGGCGGTGGCAAACCGTTCCGTGGTCATCGGGACCGGCGGAGTCACGGGAGGCATGCATGATTTCAGCGGTGACGGACGGGCAGACGTCCTCGCCCGCGACAGCAGCGGACGCCTCTGGCTCTACCGCGGCAACGGCACCGGAGGATTCCAACCCCGCACCCTCGTCGGCAACGGCTGGAACATCATGACCTCCATCACCGGCACCGGCGACTTCAGCGGCGACGCACGCGCCGACATCCTCGCCCGCGACACCAGCGGACGCCTCTGGCTCTACCGCGGCAACGGCACCGGAGGATTCCAACCCCGCACCCTCGTCGGCAACGGCTGGAACATCATGACCTCCATCACCGGCACCGGCGACTTCAGCGGCGACGCACGCGCCGACATCCTCGCCCGCGACACCAGCGGACGCCTCTGGCTCTACCGCGGCAACGGCACCGGAGGATTCCAACCCCGCACCTTCATCGGCAACGGCTGGAACATCATGACCTCCATCACCGGCACCGGCGACTTCAGCGGCGACGCACGCGCCGACATCCTCGCCCGCGACACCAGCGGACGCCTCTGGCTCTACCGCGGCAACGGCACCGGAGGATTCCAACCCCGCACCTTCATCGGCAACGGCTGGAACATCATGACCTCCATCACCGGCACCGGCGACTTCAGCGGCGACGCACGCGCCGACGTCCTCGCCCGCGACACCAGCGGACGCCTCTGGCTCTACCGCGGCAACGGCACCGGAGGATTCCAACCCCGCACCCTCGTCGGCAACGGCTGGAACATCATGAACGCCATCGTCTAGCCCGCCGGCACCGGGATCATGGCTGCCCCGCACGGATAGTGCGGGGCAGCCGCGTGTCCGGGGGACCAAAAGATTTTCCCAAGCAGGCGTACCTACCGTGGAAGAAACGGCCCGTCCGGACGGTACGTACCGGCACCCGGGCAGGCCGCCGTCGGGAGGATCCACGCATGCCAGCTGTCAACGCAGGCTCCGCCGCTCCCCAATGGCTGGGGACGCTCCGGGCGGAGCTGCGCTCCGTTCGGTTCCGGGTCCTGGCGGCGGCGTTGGCCCTGATGGCGGCGGGGCTTGTGGCTTCCGGTGCCTCGACCCACGCGGTGCAGTTGGCACGACTGAACGAGCGTGTGAACGAGGAACTCCTAGGCCAGTCGGCACGGCTCCGGGCAGTGGCCGAACAAGGTGCGCGGGACGGACGGCCGTACACCTCGCTCGAGGAGCTCTTCACCGCGTTCCTCCAAGGGGCCACCCCGGGGAGCCATGAATCGGTGATGGCCATGCTCGGCGATGGCACCACCCTGTTGCCGGCCGGCAACCAAGCCACCGTGCTCAACACCACCGATGTGCTGGAGCGGATCCAGTCCGAGCACCTGGGCAGCCGGACGGTCTTCCGCGACATGTCGATCGACGGCCGGACGGTCCGCCTGGCCATCAGCCCCGTGGCCTTGGGCACTGTGGCCCTGGGTACCGGGAACGCCGGGAATCCCGGCGCCGGAAGCCCGGAGCAGGGCATCCTCCTCGCATCGAACGAAATCGGCCGGCAACGGGAGGAAGTCCTGGCCTCGCTCTGGACATTCGGGGCGGCGTCCCTGGCGATCCTGCTGCTGGCCGGCGGCGCGGGCTTCGTGGTGGTGGGCCGCCTGTTGGATCCGGTCCACCGGCTGCGCCGGGCCACTGAGGACATCACCTTCGAGGACCTGAGCACCCGGGTGAAGGTTCCGGCCGGGGACGACGACGTCTCGCAGCTGGCGGTCAACTTCAACCACATGCTCGACCGGCTGGAGTCCGGCTTCGCTGAGCAGCGGAGGTTCCTGGACGACGCCGGGCACGAGCTCCGTACGCCCCTCACCATCATCAGCGGCCACCTTGAGCTGCTGCAGGCGGGCGACCCGCGGGATGTGGAACAAACGCGCGCCCTGCTGCTCGAGGAACTGGAGCGGATGCAGGCCCTGGTGGACGACCTCCTTGTCCTGGCCCGCAGCGGCCGGCCGGATTTCATCCATGGCACCTGGTTCGACACACGCGCGTTCCTGGAGGCGGCCATGGAGCGGATCAAGGTGCTCGCCGACCGGCGGTGGCGGATCGATGGCAACCCGTCGGGGCGGATCCTCGCGGACCGCAACAGGCTCCTGCAGGCGGTGGAGCAACTCGCGGCGAATGCCGTGCGTTCGACGCTGCCGCAGGACACCATCGCCTTGGGCGCCGCGTGGGTGGGGACCCCGGAACCCGGCCAGCCGCCGTCGGACACTGCCTCCCTGGCGGAAGCATCCCCGCCCGGGCTGGAAATCTGGGTGGCGGATTCCGGGTGCGGGATCCTGCCGGAAGACCAGGAGCGCATCTTCGAACGGTTTTTCCGGGCCCGGCGGCCGCATGGCAGGGAAGGCTCCGGACTCGGACTGCCGATCGTCAAGGCCATCGCGGAGGCGCACGGAGGCTCGCTCCGGGTGGAATCGGACCTCGGAAGGGGCGCACGTTTCGTGTTGTGGATCCCCGAAGGCAGCCCGCCTGCGGGCCACGCCCTGGTGGAACCGCCCGGCAGCCGGCAGGCCGCCATCGTCCAGGGAGCACCATGACGCGGATACTGATCGCCGAGGACGAACCGCGGATCTCCGATTTCATCGCCAAAGGCCTCAAGGCAGCCGGGTTCACCACGGTCACCGTCGGAGACGGCATCAAAGCATTGGACTACGGCACCTCCGGCGAGTTCGACCTGATGCTCCTGGACCTTGGCATGCCGCGGATGGACGGGATTTCCGTGCTGTCCTCCCTCCGGTCCATGGGCTCGCCGATTCCGGTGATTGTGCTCACCGCCCGCGGAACCCTCCAAGACACCGTTGCAGCGCTCGACGGCGGCGCGGACGACTACATGACCAAGCCCTTCCGCTTCGAGGAACTTCTCTCGCGGATCCGCTTGCGGCTGAGGAACCATCCGGGCGCACAAGCCGCCCCGCCGCTGGCCTGCGGTGATGTGGCCTTGGACGTTGAGCTGCGCTGTGCCACCGTAGCCGGGGCCACGGTGCAGCTGTCCGCCCGGGAGTTCGCCATGGCCAGAACCTTCCTCGAAAACCAGGGAAAAGTCCTCTCGCGGGAGCAGTTGCTGAGCCACGTCTGGGGTTACGACTTCGACGGCTCCTCCAACGTCGTGGATGTCTATGTGGGGTACCTGCGCGCGAAGCTCGGCCAGGAACGGATCCTCACTGTCCGCGGCGCGGGGTACCGCTTCGTCAATCCGGGCACGCCGCACGGCAGCGCCCCGCAGGATGAGAACACTCTCATGGATGCTTCATCGGCATCTCACGTTCGGCGCCCAGAGTAGGAGCACAGGAAAGGACAGGTGATCCGGATGAAGAAGTGGTACCTCCCCGGTGTGCTCCTCCTGGGGGCATCGGGGTTCGCAGTCTGGGGGCAGGCCAACGCGGCGCCACCGGCAACAGTGGTCCCGGGGGTGGTGGTTGAGGACCGGTCTCCCGCGCACGGCACCGCAACGGATGATCTGCGGACGTCCCGGCCGCAGCCCACCTCGACCGCGAGCCCTGCCCCAAGCAGCAGCGCAAGCCCAAGCAGCAGCCCGGGCCACGATGCTCCGGAAGTAGAGACGGAAGTGGAAATCGAGCACCCGCGGGAAGCGGAACACGTGCCCATGAAGCTCTACACCTACCCGCCGGAACACGCCTACCCCTCGGCAGGGGGCAGCGATGACGGCCCGTCCCACGATTCCTACGACGACCCCCTTTTCGACGACAAGGGCGGGTTCCGGGACGACAACGGTTCCGGTGGCAAGGGCAGCCGGCGCTGACGCCGGCGCATCGATCGAAAGGAGGCCGGCCATGGCTGGAACGCCGTTCTTTGGACTGGAGCTGTACCGTCCGGGCGATTCCCACCTCTACTCCCCCGCGGACCCGGAATTGCTGTTGCTGCAAGTGCAGGTCACGGAGATCATCCGCAGTGTCCTGGAGGCCGGCGATCCGGGCAAGGAGGACGTCCGGGCCCGGCTGAGGGCCCACCTCGCCAGGAATCCCGGCCACCCGGAGCTGGCCCTGCTGGCCCATCTGCAGGAGCGCCACTCCGCAAGCCAACCCTGAACCGCGCCTGGCCGGACACCGCGGACCGGTCCCAGGCACGCAGGGCCGCAGGAGGTACACCGTGAGCTACATCCCGGAACATGCCGGCACCGCCGACAGCCCGGCTTCCGCCAAGGCCACCCGCCGGCTGGTCGTGCGGCTGACGGCCGCCGCCGTCGGAACCTGGGCGCTTTCCGTTCTCCTGGCGTCCGTGCTGCACGTCGAAGGCCAAGTGCACACGGTCAGCAAGGTGGTGCACGTCCTGGCCATGGTGTTGTCCTTCGGGGCCATCCTGGTGGTCGACTGGCATGGATTCCTGTGGCTGCTTGGCCGCCGGAAGCTGGCCGAAACCGTCCGCCTGGACGGCGCGGCCGGCCCGTTGATCTGGGCCGGGCTCGTCCTTCTCCTGGCCAGCGGCGCCTTCCTGAACCCGGACCTCGGCAAGGCCTTGACCGTCGTCAAGCTCATCGCCGTGCTGGTGCTGATCGTCAACGGAATTATGCTGATTCCCCTCATGCGGCGTCTGGTCCGGCTCCCCGCCGACACCCCCTTCGGCGGACTCGGAGCCGGCCAGCGCTTCCATATGCTCGCCTGCCTGGTGGTTTCGCAGGCCTGTTGGTGGACCGCAATCGTGGTGGGCTTCCTGAATTCCGAGTTCAGCTAGCGGCCCGTTCCGGAAGCGGCTGCCCGGTGTTCCAGACAGCCGTCCGACCGGACGTTCAGGAATAGCCCGCCGGGGCATGATGTTATTGGTTCTGTGCCTACGCCCGATCACGCCCACGTCTCCCTGCCCGACAGCATCCCGCCGGCGGGGCTCCCCGCTCCGGCAACCGCGCCCAAGGCCAAGCGCAGTGAGACGACGACGGGCATCCTGTACGGCATCGGCGCCTACGGTCTGTGGGGCCTGCTTCCGCTGTACTTCCTGGTGCTGCAGCCTGCCGGCGCCGTGGAAATCGTGGCCAACCGCGTGGTGTGGTCCCTGCTGTTCTGTGCCGGCCTCATCGCGGTCACCCGGAGCTGGGGCCAGCTGGCCACGGCCTTCCGGGAACGGTCCATCCTCCTGCCGCTGGTGACGGCAGCCCTGCTGATCGCCGTCAACTGGCTCACCTACACCTACGGCGTCACCAACGGGCACGCCGTCGAAGCCTCCCTGGGCTACTTCATCAACCCGCTCGTTTCGGTGCTGCTGGGGGTCTTCGTCCTGAAGGAAACCCTCCGCCCGCTGCAGTGGGCCGCCGTCGGCACCGGCTTTGTCGCCGTCGTCGTCCTGACTGTTTCCTACGGCAAGCTGCCGTGGATCGCCCTGGTGCTGGCATTCAGCTTCGGCCTGTACGGCTTCGTGAAGAAACGGGTGGGGCCGCGCCTGAACGCGGTGGCAAGCCTCACTGTGGAAACCGTGGTGCTGGCGCCGTTCGCGGCCGCCACCATGATCGTCCTGGGCGTCACCGGAGCCGCGACGCTGGCCTCGAACGGGGCGGGGCATTTCTGGCTGTTGGCGGCGTCCGGCGTAGTCACCGCCGTGCCGCTGGTGTTCTTCGGTGCCGCCGCTTCCCGCCTGCCGCTGACCACGATCGGCATGCTGCAGTACTTCGCTCCGTTCCTGCAGTTCATCGTGGCCCTGACGGTGCTGAAGGAAACCATGACCACCGAACGCTGGATCGGCTTCAGCATCGTCTGGCTGGCGCTGTGCCTGCTCACGGTGGACATGTTCCGCACCGCGCGCAAGAACGCGGCCATCCGCAAGCAGGCACGCACGGCCTAGATCGGCATCGAATCCACGCGCTCGTACTCCCGCGGAACCACCACCATGGGGACCGGCAGGGCGCGCAGGATCTTGTTCGCGGTGCTGCCGATGAACAGCTTGTTCTTCTCGCCGAGGCGTGACGAACCGATGATCACCACCTCGCCTTCCTGCCAGTCGAGGCTGTCGATCGCTTCCTCGATGTTGCGTCCGTGCGCGACGGCGACACTCACGTCATGGCCCTCCGGCAGCCGCGCTGCCGCATCGCTCAGGACCGTGTTGGCGTGCCGGTGCGCCGCGTTGGCGGCTTCCCCGCTGTCGTCCGTGCCGGCGTCGAGGGTGACGAGGGAGACCAGCCGCAGCGGTACTCCGCGCCGGTTCGCGGCGCCGATCGCGGTCCCGATGGCGGCATCGGCGCCGGAGCGCTGCCCGGTAGCCAGGGTGAAACGGGTGACCGGCTCGGTGCGGTTGAAGCCGCGCGGTGCCAAGGCGACGGGCACCGGCGAGGCGTGCAGCAGCGCGTTGGCCACGCTGCCCACCGTGAAGCGCTTGAACAGTCCGTTGCTGGCCGCACCCACCACGATCAGCCCGGCGTCGTCGCCGGCGGCTTCGATCAGGCCCGCGGCGAACGATTCGGCGGGGAGCGCGCGGAAGGTGGCCTCGACGCCGTCGGGCACCAACGCGAGGCTGTCCCGCTCGGCGGTGAGGATGGCCTGCTCGGCCGGAGTCGCGGCGGTGCCCTCCGGATACAGCCCTTTGTACGGTGTGTGCGGATCGACCACGTGGACGATGTCCAGGCTCGCGTCCTGCGCCCGTGCCAGGGAAGCGGCCAGGGCCACGGCATCGGCGCCGCGCTCGGTGGACGAATAACCAACAACGTATCGCATGTAAATACCCCTCTTCGGGTAGCTCAGCAACGGCAGATGTGTAGTGAACTCTACGGTTCCCGCCGGTCCGTGCCCAGTGCGGCATGCCGGACTCCACCGCCGCGGGAACGGCTGAGCACTTTTGTTCATTTGCATTGAAGGCGCACAGAATCCGGACATAACGTGACTCCGATCACCTTCCCGACCTTGGAGGAACCGTGTCCCCGTTCGCCCCCGACAGCTTTCACCTCAACCGCCGCACCCTGCTGGGCCTGATGGGCGCGGCCGCCGTCCTTTCGGCCGCGGCACCCGCCGCCGCGGCAGCCGCCGAAGATCCCCTGGCCGCGCTCATCTCCCGCCGCCGCCTGATGCTGGCCGGCGACGGCAGCGCGGCCTCGGTGCCTGAACTTGCCGCGGCCCTGGACGCCATGAGCGCGGGCGCCGCGGCGACGCGCAGTGCCATGATCGCGCCGAGCGGCACCTCCGGGCTCTGGCCCGACCTGCCGCTGACCGGAATCGGCAGCGCCGCGGCCGCCACCGGCAACATGGGCGTGAGCTTCAACCGCGTCTACGAACTGGCCCTCGCCTACAGCACCGCCGGCACCGCCCAGCACGGCGACGCCGCCCTTGCGTCCGAACTCGTCTCCGCCCTGTCCTACCTCAGCACCACGGCCTACAAGGTGGGCATGCCGGCCGCGGGCAACTGGTGGTTCTGGGAGATCGGCGTGCCCCGCAAAGCGGCGGATACCCTGGTGCTGTTGTACGACGTCGTCCCCGCCGAACTGCGCACCGCCCTGATGGCAGCGGCCCGCTACTTCACGCCCAACCCGAACTGGCGCGGCAAGGGCAGCAGCTTCGCCGAAACCGGGGCCAACCGCACGGACAAGGCGCTTTCCTGCGCCCTGCGCGGCATGCTGGACGGCCGTCCGGACGAGATCGCCCTGGCCCGCGATGCGCTCAGCGACACCGTGGGCGGCGGCCGCAACAGCGTGTTCGGTTACGTCACCAGCGGCGACGGCTTCTACACGGACGGTTCCTTCGTCCAGCACACGTACCTGCCCTACGTGGGAACCTACGGGGTGGTGACGCTCGGCGGCATCGCGGAAATCCTGGGCCTCCTGGGCGGCAGCAGCTGGGACGTCACGGATCCGAAAAAGTCGGTGGTGCTGGACGCTGTCGAGGCCTCGTTCGCACCGTTCATCTGGAACGGCCGGATGATGGACGCCGTGCGCGGCCGGGCGGTATCCCGCCAGCGCAACCCCGACTATGTGGACGGGGCGGCCGCCCTCACCGCCATCCTGCTGCTGGCCCCGGGCGCCGGTGAACCTTACCGCGGACGCTACCTCTCGCTGGTCAAGGGCTGGCTGGAACGCGCGAGCCTCACGCTGTACGGCCTGCCGGGCCAGAGCATTGCCAAGTCCCTGCTGGTGACGTCCGTGCTGGCCGATCCGGCCGTCGTCGCCGCTCCCGCGCCCGTCTACACCAAGGCCTTCGGCGACCAGGACCGCCTGGTGCACCATCGCCCGGCCTTCAGCGCGGTGGTCAACATCTCCTCGAAGCGGATCGGCCGCTATGAATGGGGCAACTTCGAGAACAACCTTGGCTGGTACCAGGGCGACGGGCTGACCTTCTACTACATCCCCGCCGCACCGGACCAGTACAGCGCAGACTTCTGGCCCACCGTGGACCCCTACCGCCTGCCCGGAACCACCGTGACGGCTGAGCCGCGGCCCAGCGGCGCGGCGAACGGCACGGGCATCCCGCGGGCGTTCCAGGCCTTCGCCGGCGGACTCGAGCTGGAGGGCCGCTGGGGAATCCAGGGCATGGACCACCTGAACTTCAACAAGACCCTGAGCGCCCGGAAGTCCTGGTTCTTCCTGGACGACAAGGTGGTCTGTCTGGGCGCCGGCATTACCTCCGCCTCCGGCCATGAGGTGTTCACCACCGTGGACAACCGTTCCTTCGCTCCCGGCACCGTACCGGAAATCCGCACCGACAGCCGCCAGCGCGTCCTCGCTGCGGGCAGCGCCGCGGTCCCGCTCACGCGCAACGCCCACATCATGGGCCACGGCGGCTACGTGTTCCTGCCGGGCGAAAACGTCAGCGGCGGCATCGAACTGCAGGTCATCCGGCGCATGGGCGACTGGAAAACCATCAACTCCGGCTCGGACACCGGCGGCAGCGACGAGCCGAAGACCCGCGACTATGTCACCATCACGCACCGCCACGGCAAGGACCCGCAGGGCGGCGGCTACGCGTACATCGTGCTGCCGGGGGCGAAGCACTCGGTGACCCTCACCGAATCGGACGAACCCACGGTCACCGTGCTGGCCAACAACGCCGTGGCCCAGATGATCCGGGACAGCAGCCACGCCCTCACCCTGGCGAACTTCTTCGCCGCCACCCCCGCCGGACAAGCGGTCCAGGGCGTGATCACCAGCGGGCCCTGTTCCCTCGCGGTCCGCGAGGAAGCCGGCCAGGTGACGGTGGCACTCTCCGACCCGAGCCGCACCCAGCCCACCGCCCGGGTGACGCTCGACGGCGTGGCGGCCTCCGCCGTCGTCGACGCCGATCCGGGAGTCACGCTGATCGGTACGGCGCCGCTGACGCTCGAGTTCGCCCTGGACGGCCACGGGCACTCGAAGCGGGTGGTGCTGTCGCGATAGGCGTCAACGCGTTAACGCAAAGAGCGGACACAGGATCGCTGTGTCCGCTCTTTTGCGAGGCCAGACGTCTTTGTCCGTCTGGAGGTTTATTGGTCAGGCGTTGGCCTTGATGGCCTTGGCCAGGACCTCAAGGCCGTCCAGCAGCACGTCGTCGCTGATGACCAGCGCGGGCAGCAGGCGGATGACGTTGCCGTAGGTGCCGCAGGTGAGAATGATGACACCCTCGGCGAGGCATGCGGCGGCAACGGCCTTGGTCAGCTCCGGGTTCGGTTCCTTGGAACCGGCCTGGACGAGCTCGATGGCCAGCATGGCGCCGCGGCCGCGGATGTCGCCGATCACGGAAACTTCCGAAGCGAGTTCGCGGAGCTTGCCGAAGGCCAGCTCTTCGATGTGGCGGGCGCGGGCGTTGAGGTCGTACTGCTCCATGGTGCCGATGGCAGCCAGTGCTGCGGCACAGGCAACCGGGTTGCCGCCGTAGGTGCCGCCGAGGCCACCCGGGTGGACGGCGTCGAGCAGGTCTGCGCGGCCGGTGATGGCGGACAGCGGCATGCCGCCGGCGATGCCCTTGGCCATGGTGATGATGTCCGGGACGACGCCTTCGTGGTTGACGGCGAACCATTCACCGGTGCGGCAGAAACCGGACTGGACCTCATCGGCGATGAAGACGATGCCCTTTTCCTTGGCCCAGGCAGCCAGGGCCGGCAGGAAGCCTTCGGCGGGAACGATGAAGCCGCCCTCGCCCTGGATCGGTTCGATGATGATCGCGGCAACCTGGTCGCCGCCGATCTGCTTCTCGATGGCGAGGATGGCGCGCTTGGCAGCCTCGGCGCCGGTGATCTCCGGGTTTTCCTCGCGGAACGGGTAGCTCATGGGCATGCGGTAGACCTCGGGCGCGAACGGGCCGAAGTTGGTCTTGTACGGCATGGCCTTGGCGGTGAGCGCCATGGTCAGGTTGGTGCGGCCGTGGTAAGCGTGGTCGAAGGCGACGACGGCGTCACGGCCGGTAGCCAGGCGGGCCACCTTGACGGCGTTTTCCACGGCTTCGGCACCGGAGTTGAACAGCACGGTGCGCTTTTCGTGGTCGCCCGGGGTGAGGCGGTTCAGCTGCTCGGCAACTGCGACGTAACCCTCGTAGGGGGTCACCATGAAGCAGGTGTGGGTGAAGTGCGCGGTGGCTTCCTGGACGGCGGCGACGACGGCGGGATCGGAGGCGCCGACGCTGGTCACGGCGATGCCGGAGCCGAGGTCGATGAAGGAGTTGCCGTCGACGTCGCGGATGATGCCGCCGTCGGCGTCTTCAACGTAGACCGGGACGCCGGAAGCGACGCCGGCAGCCACCACGGCGGAGCGGCGCGCGGCCAGTTCCTGGGACTTGGGGCCCGGGAAGGTGCCGACGATGTTCCGCTTCTGCTCGAGGCGGTAAGTCAGTTCAGGTGCGGTTGCAGTCATGATGTTTCTTTCTTTGCGGAGTTTCGAGGCGTTGGCGGTGATCGAACCTGTCACCGGTGATCGAGCTTGTCTCCGGTGATCGAGCTTGTCAGCGGTGATCGAACCTGTCACCGGTGATCGAGCTTGTCGAGATCCGGGGTTTCGGGTTTCGGGTTTCGACAAGCTCAACCACCGGCTCAACCACCGGTGTGCGGTTAAGCGTCCAGGGCGGACATGACGTGCTTGATGCGCGTGTAGTCCTCCACGCCGTACATGGAGAGGTCCTTGCCGTAGCCGGACTGCTTGAAGCCGCCGTGCGGCATTTCGGCGGTCAGGAGGATGTGGGTGTTGATCCACACCGCGCCGAAGTCCAGGTCGCGGCTGACGCGCATGGCGGTGCCGTGGTCCGTGGTCCAGACGCTGGAGGCGAGGGCGTATTCGACGTCGTTCGCCAGCTCAACGGCTTCGGCCTCGGTGGTGAACTTCTGGACCGTGATGACCGGACCGAAGGTTTCCTTCTGGACGATGTCGTCGTCCTGGTGGGCACCGGTGATGATGGTGGGCTCGAAGAAGAAGCCCTTCTCGCCCGCGCGGTGTCCGCCGGTTTCGATCCTGCAGTGTGCCGGGAGGGCTTCCACCACGGAGGTGACGGCGTTGAAGTGGTTCACGTTGTTGAGCGGGCCGAAGTAGTTGTCTTCGTCGTTCTGCGAACCGGTCTGCAGGGTCTTGGTGTGCTCGACCATGGCGGCGACGACCTCGTCGTGCACGGACTCCTCGATGAGGACGCGGGTGATCGCGGTACAGTCCTGGCCGGCGTTGAAGAAGGCGAATTCGGCGATGGCCGCGGCGCTCTTCTTGATGTCGGCGTCCTTGAAGACGATGGCCGGTGCCTTGCCGCCGAGCTCCAGGTGAGCGCGCTTGAGGCCCTTGGCTGCGCTGGAAGCCACGGCGATGCCGGCGCGGACGGAGCCGGTGATGGACACCAGGCCGGGGACCTTGTGCTCGGTCATGAGGCTGCCGGTGGCGGCGTTGCCCAGGACCACGTTCACCACGCCGGACGGGAAGATCTCGCCAATGAGGCGGGCCAGCACCAGGGTGGATTCGGGGGTGGTGTCCGAGGGCTTGAGGACCACGGTGTTGCCCGCGGCCAGGGCCGGGCCGATCTTCCAGATGGCCATGAGGAAGGGGTAGTTCCAGGGTGCCACCTGGGCCACAACACCGATCGGTTCGCGGCGGACGTAGGAGGTGTGGCCCTCGAAGTACTCGCCGGCGGACTTGCCTTCAAGCAGGCGGGCGGCGCCGGCGAAGAAGCGGAGCTGGTCTGCGCCCGCGGCGACTTCCTCGGAGGCGATCAGGGAGCGCACCTGGCCGGTGTTGCGGTGCTGGGCCTCGACGAGTTCGTCGCTGTTGGCCTCGACGGCGTCGGCGAGCTTGAGCAGCATGAGCTGGCGCTGGCCGGGGGTGACGTGCTTCCAGCTCTTGAATGCTTCGCTGGCCGCGTCCATGGCAGCGTCGATGTCGGCGGACACCGAGACGGGCGACTTTGCGACCACTTCGCCGTTCGTCGGGTTCACGACGTCCAGCAGTTCGGTACCCGCCGGCGTGACGAACTCCCCGTTGATGAAGTTCTGCAAGGTTTGGACCACGGTGTACAACCCTCTTTCGGTGTCTAAGTGTTGTCTGCAGCACAGTGTTGTTTACAGCACATTCGAGCCTAAGCCAGCGGCACCCGCCACGGAATAGCCAGCTGCACACCCGGGGGTACCTCTCTTAGTGCGGATGACCAGTGCCGCGCTATCCTCATTCCATGGCAATGTCACTCTCCGCGCTGCTCGCCGTGCCGTCCCTGAACCTCCGGAAAGCGGGCCTCGCGGAGACCACGTGGACCTCCGACATCCGCTGGGTAGCGGTGACGGAACAGGAAGATCCGCAGCGTTTCCTCAACGGCGGCGAACTGGTCCTGACCACCGGGCTGCGGCTCAACGGAGCCACGGAACAGCGCCGCTTCGTGCGCCAGGTGCAGCGCGCGGGAGCCGTCGGCATCGGTTTCGGCACAGGCCTCAGCCACGACTCCGTGCCGCCCGCACTGATCGCCGAGGCGAACCGCTGGGGGCTGCCCCTCGTGGAGGTCCCGTACGAGACCCCGTTCATTGCCATCGGCAAGCTGGTGGCCGAGTCCCAGTCCGCGGACCACTATTCCAAACTGGAACGGCTCATCGCCGGGCACCAGATCCTGGCCCGCGCGCTGCTCACCGGCGGCGGCCTGGGCGAACTGCTCAAGCAACTGGGCAGCATGCTGCGCACCGACGTCGCGCTCACCCAGTTCAGCGCCCAGCTGTACAACAGCGCGGCGGGCGCGCCGGCACCGACCGCCGAGGACTGGTCCTCCTACCCCATCCCCACCGGCCGGCGGGATGCGTGCACGCTCTGGTTGAAGCAGCCCTTCGGCGACACCGGCATCATCGGCTACGCGCAGAACCTCATCAGCGTGGAACTGAACAACATGGTCAAGCAGCGCCAGAGCCAGCGGGCCCTGGCCGGGCAGGTACTGGACGACGTCATCCACGGCACCCTGGACACCATCGAGGCAGCACGCCGCCTGGCCGGCGTCGGGATCAACAGCACCCGCAAGAATGTGGTGCTGCTCGCCGTTTCCAGCGCCCACCACAAGCAGCTCGGCAGCACCTCGCTGCCGCAATCGCTCGAAGGGGCGGTGAGTGCGGTCGTCGGGAAGGACCTGGTGACGGTGGTGCCCGACGACGGCAGTTCCGCGAGCGCGCTGGCCAAGGACCTGAGCGAGCACCTGCTGGAAGCGGGGATCCATGCGCTGATCGGAATCGGCGGCGCGTACACGAAGCCCAACGGCGTGCGGTGGAGCTACTTCGAGGCGCGCGACGCCGTGGCGCACGGCCTGCCCGTCAACGAACCCGAGCGCCTCAGCCTGACGTCCCTGCTGCTGGCCAGCGAGGACGTCCCCTTGGCGGACATGGCGGCCGAGGCCCTCACGCCCCTGCAGAAGTTCGACGCCGCCCACGGTTCCGAGCTGGTGGCCACGCTGGAGAGCTACCTGAACCACAACGGCTCCGTGGCGGCAGTGGCCGAAGCACTGACCCTGCACCGGAACACCGTGCGGTACCGGCTGGCCCAGATCACCGAGCTGAGCGGCTACGACCCCTCGCAGACCGCGGACCGGGTGCAGCTCTGGCTGGCCTTGGCCGTGCAGCGGCTCGGTGCCCGCCAGCCACGGTAGAGCTGCCGGCCTCCAGGCCTCCAGGCCTCCAGGCCTCCAGGAGAGGTTCACCACAAAAGTCGGCATCGAAAACGTCAAACGTCTAACCTTTAAAGCATGGCGACTTCGATACCTTCCCAACCCCTGCCCGCTTCCGCCTCGATGACTTCCGCCGCCGCTGCCGCCCCCAAACGCAAGCTCGTCGTCGTCGCCGGCGTCGTGGCGGTTGCCCTGATCGGACTGAACCTACGCGCCGGCATCACCAGCGCCGCGTCACTGTTCCACGATCTGCAGGCGGTCCTCGGCTACGGCCCGGTAGTGGCCTCGATCCTGCCGACCATTCCGCTGCTGTGCTTCGCCTTCGCCGGCCTGGCCACCCCGTGGCTGGTGCGGAAGACCGGCGTCGAGAAGGCCATCCTGGTGTCCCTCACCCTGCTGGCCGCCGGCCTGCTGGTCCGCGGCATTCCCACCACGGGTGTGCTGCTGGCCGGAACCGTGCTGGCCATGAGCGGCCTGGCCGTGTGCAACGTGGCCATGCCCGTCTTCATCCGCGAGCACTACGCAGCGAAGACCCCCATGATGACCGGCCTCTACACCTTCACCATGTCCGCCGGCGCCACCATCGCGGCGTCCGTCAGTGTTCCGCTGGCCGGGCAGCTGGGTTCGCCGTCGCTGGGCCTCGCCGCGTGGGGGCTGCTGGGCGTCGCCGCCCTGTTGGGCTTCGTTCCCATGGTGCTGCACACCCACCGCAGGAAGTCCCGTAAGGATGCCGAACGGGTCTCCATGTGGCCCCTGCTCCGCACCCGCCACGGCCTGCTGATCACCGCCGTCTTCACCTTCCAGGGCTTCCTGGCTTACGGCGTCATGAGCTGGTTCGCCTACCTGCTGACCAGCCGCGGCCTGGGCGCCACCGAAAGCGGCCTGCAGTTCGGGCTCATGCAGATCCTCTCCGTGTTCGCGGGCATGGTGCTGCTGGCCTTCGGTTCCCGCCCGGGCATGCTGCGTCCGGCGTTCTACCTGGCAAGTTCCAGCACCCTGGCCGGCATTGTCGCCATGCTGCTCCTGCCGGTGTCCTGGGCCGCCGTTCCGGCGGTGCTCACAGGCTTCGGCCTGGGCATCTTCCCGCTGGTCCTGATGGTGATCAGCCGCAGCGGGCGCTCGACGGCGGAAACCACCGCGCTCTCCACGGTGGCCCAGTCGCTGGGCTACCTGATCGCGGCGGCCGGGCCGTTCGGCGTCGGGCTGCTGCACAGCGCGAGCGGCGGCTGGACTCTGCCGCTGGGCCTGCTGATCGTGGCGTCCCTGGCGCTCATGGCCTCCTGCCACCTGATGACCGCCAAGGGCGTGCTGCCCCAGGCCGGACCGAAGACCGTCAAATGAGCCTGTCCTCCGTGCACCGCCCCGTCCTGGCCGATGAGGTCACCGCGCGACTGCGCGGCATGATCCAGTCCGGCGAATGGCCCCTCGAAGAGCGGATTCCCGCCGAACCGGAACTGATGGCCCTGCTCTCGGTCTCCCGCGGCACGCTCCGGGAAGCGGTCAAGGCGTTGGCCCACAGCGGCATGCTGGAAGTCCGCCGCGGCGACGGCACCTACGTGCGCGCCACCAGCGAAATGTCCGGCGCGGCCCGGCGGATGTACAAGGACCACACCCCGCAGCACGTGCTCGAAGTCCGCTTGGCCCTGGACACGCAGGCCGCCCGCCTCGCAGCCACCAACGCGACGGCCGCGGATATCGAGGCGATGCGCGGACTGCTTCGTGCCTGGCGCGAGGCCTGGGCCGCGGAGGACATCGTCACCTGGGCCAAGTCCGACTGGGCGTTCCACGACCTCGTGGCCAAGGCTTCCGGCAACCCGCTGCTGCACGAGCTCTACGCAAGCTTCAGCGGCGCCATGCACGCCGACCTCCTCGTCCAGCGCCAGCGCGCCGGCTTCAACGGCGTCCCCGGCGAAGGCCACGACGAACTCGTGGACGCCATCGAGGCACGCGACCCGGCCGCCGCCGTCGACAGCGTCAACCGGAACCTGGACTCATGCGCGGAGTGGCTGGGCAGCTAAGCCGCCGCTTAAACAGCAACGCGGGGTCACTTACGGCCCATCCGGAGCACCGGAATGGGCCGTAAGTGACCCCGCGTTGTCTTTTGGGGTTAGACGTTCGCGGCGACGCCGTCGCGGGAGATGGCCACCATCTCTTCGCGGGAGACAACCTTGATGCGCTCACGGGCGACCTCGACGCCGTGCGAGGTGCCGGCCTCCGTGGCTGCCGCGCCGAGCGCGAGCTCGTGGGCGTCCAGTGCCAGCCAGCCTTCCCAGCTGGTGTACTTCACGCCGCGGGCCTCAAGCAGTTCGACGACGGCGTCCGCTTCCGGAACGGCGGCGAACGGCAGGTTTTCGCGGTCTTCCAGGAGGTAGGTGACGGTCTCGAGCGCGTCGCCCTTGGTGTGGCCGATCAGGCCGACAGGGCCGCGCTTGATCCAGCCGGTGGCGTACAGACCGGGAACGTGCTCGCCGGAAGCGTCCAGCACGCGGCCGCCGTCGTTGGTGATGACGCCCTTCTTGTGGTCGAACTCGACGTCCGGCAGGGCCGAACCGAAGTAGCCGATGGCGCGGTAGACGGCCTGGACCGGGTAGTCGATGAATTCGCCGGTGCCGCGGGCGTTGCCGGTGCCGTCCAGTTCGGTGCGTTCGAACTTGATGCCTGCCACCTTGCCGGGGGCCTCGGCGGAGTCCACGATTTCCACCGGGCTGTGCAGGAAGTGCAGGTGCAGGCGGCGGGAGGCCTTGAGCTCGGAGAGGTCCTCGGGCTGTTCGGCGATCCAGTTGGTGAGGGTGCCCACCATGGTCTTGACCTGGTTGTTCGTCTGGATGGCCTCGTCCGAAGCTTCGTCGAACTCGAAGTCCTCGGCGTAGAGGATGATGTCCACGTCCTTGGAGTGGGACAGTTCGCGCAGTTCCAGCGGGGTGAACTTCACCTGGGCCGGGCCGCGGCGGCCGAAGACGTGCACGTCGGTGACCGGGGAGTTCTTCAGGCCGGCGTAGACGTTGTCCGGAATTTCGGTAACCAGGAGGTCGTCGGCGTGCTTGGAGAGGACACGGGCCACGTCCAGGGCCACGTTGCCGTTGCCGAGCACGGCGATTTCCTTGGCCTCCAGCGGCCATTCGCGGGGGACGTCCGGGTGGCCGTCGTACCAGGAGACGAAGTCGGCGCCGCCGTAGGAGCCCTCGAGTTCGATGCCGGGGATGTTCAGGTCCGCGTCCTTGATGGCGCCGGTGGCGAAGATGACGGCGTCGTAGTGCGTGCGGAGGTCCTCGATGGAGAGGTCCGTGCCGTAGTCCACGTTGCCGAAGAAGCGGATGTCGCCGCGGTCCAGGACCTTGTGCAGGGCGTTGACGATGCCCTTGATGCGGGGGTGGTCCGGGGCAACGCCGTAGCGGATCAGGCCGTAGGGTGCCGGGTAACGGTCGAAGAGGTCGATGCTGACATTCAGCTCGCCGCTCTTGACGGCTTCGCTCTTGGTGAGGATGTCCGCGGCGTAGACGCCGGCCGGGCCGGAGCCGATGACGGCAACGCGCAGCGGACGCTCGATGGATCCTACGGTGGTGCTTGATGACACGGCTGTGTTCCTTTTCTTCGGCGCGGGCTGTGTTTGGCGCAGGGGCTAGAGGGCTGCTGCCCGGGGTTTGTTGGGAGTCAAAGTGCTGTAATCGGCGGTCTTGAAATGTTCGGGAGCGTACGGGCTGACACGCACGACGTCGCCGATCACCACCACTGCGGGATTGGCCACACCGCTGGCTTCCGCCTGGTCCGCGATGCTTTCCAGGGTGCCGATGGTGACGCGCTGTTCGGGCATGTAGCCGTTCTCTACGATACCTACCGGCGTGTCCAGAGGCATTCCGGCGGCCGCGAGGGCGGCCGCGGATCCGCGGAGTTTCGCCACGCCCATGAGCAGGATCACAGTGTGGTCCGGGCGGGCGGGGACTTCGGCGAGCTCCTCGTGGCCGGTCACCACGCTGAAGCCCTTGGCCAGTCCGCGGTGCGTCACGGGGATCCCGGCCGCGGCCGGGACCGAGATGGCGGAGGTGACGCCGGGAACCACTTCAACCTCGACGCCGTTCTGCCGGCAGAATTCGGCTTCCTCGCCGCCGCGTCCCAGCACGTAGGGGTCGCCGCCTTTGAGCCGGACCACGCGGTTTCCGGCCAGAGCCTCGTCCACGAGGATGCGGTTGATCTCCAGCTGCGGTACGGGGTGGTGGCCAGGAGTCTTGCCGACTTCGATGACGCGGACGTCCGGTGCAAGGTCCTTCAGCAGCTCGCGCGGGCCGAGGCGGTCGGCCACGACGACGTCGGCCTGGGCCAGGAGCCGGCGGCCCCGGACGGTGATGAGCCCGGTGTCGCCGGGACCGCCGCCCACCAAGGCAACCGAGCCGGTGGTCGAGCCTGTCGAGACCCGGCGGTGCCGGCGCAGCGGGAGGTCTCCCGTTTCAAGGGCTGTGGCGACGGCGTCGCGCAGCGCCATCGCGCGGCGCGGGTCTCCCCCGGCGTTCACCGCAATCTTGACGTCCTCGACAACTGCGACGGCGGGCGTCCAGGCGGCGGAGGATTCGTGGTCGGAGGCGTTGACGCACCAGATCCGTTGCGCCTCGGCGTCGGCGGCCACCTGGGCGTCCACCTCCGAAACGCCGGTGGCGGTCTGGACGAACCACACGCCGTCGACGTCTGACGAGCGGTAGTCCCGCTGCTCCCAGGCGAGCAGGCCGGCGTCGGCGAGTTCGCGGAGCGCGGGAGAGGCAACTGGTGCGACGACGGTGACCTCGGCCCCGGCGTCGAGCAATCCCTTGGCGCGGCGCGCGGCAACGGGGCCGCCGCCCACCACCAGCACGGGGCGGCCGAGCAGGCGCAGTGCCGTGGGATAGATGTCCTGTAGTGCCATGCAAAGACTGTAGGGCCGCGCCGTAACATGCTTCAAAGGCCCGGAAACACCGGTTAACGGGAGGTAATCCGGCGTCACATTGCGTCTAGAAGACCGACCACCCCGTGCGCGTGGTGAACTCGTCCAACGCGGCAACGCCGGCCACGGAATTCCCGGAACGGCCCAGCCCCGGGCTCCACACGCTGATGGCGCACTTGTCCGGAACCACCGCCACAATGCCGCCGCCCACGCCGCTCTTGCCCGGCAGGCCCACGCGGTAGGCGAACTCGCCGGCGGCGTCGTAGGTGCCGCAGGTGAGCATCACGGCGTTGATCCTCTTGGTCTGAGCCGGGGACAGCAGGCGGGTACCGTCCGTCCGCAGGCCGTTCGAGGCGAGGAACCTGGTGGCCAGTGCCAGGTCCTCGCAGCTCATGGCCAGCGCGCACTGCTTCACGTAGGAGTCGAGCACGTCCTCCACCGGGTTTTCCAGGTTGCCGCAGCTTGCCAGGAAGTGCGCCAGCGACGCGTTGCGGTGGCTGTTCCCGAGCTCGGAGCCGGCCACGCGCGGGTCCACGTCGATCCCCGCGTTGCCGGTCTCCTCCCGCATCAGTCCGCGCACGGCGCCGGCGGCGTCGCCGGTCATGCTGAGCAGCCTGTCCGTCACCACGATGGCCCCGGCGTTGATGAAGGGATTCCGGGGAATGCCGCCTTCGCTTTCCAGCTGGATCAAGGAATTGAAGGGATTGCCGGAGGGTTCGCGGAAGACGCGCTTCCAAATGTCTTCGCCGTCGAGGGCCAGCACCAGGGCGAGGGCAAACACCTTGGAGATGCTCTGGATGGAGAAGGCGGTGCGGGCGTCCCCGGCGGAGTAGACCTCCCCGTCCCGGGTGGCCACGGAAATGCCGAAACAGTACGGGTCTACGGTGGCCAACTGCGGGATGTAGTCAGCCACCTGGCCCTGGCCGAGCTGCGACTGCACGGCGCCGGCAATGTCCTCAAGGAGGTTCTGCATGTTCACGGCGTTACCCCTTGTTCCCGGTGCGGTTCCACAGCTTGATTTGGAGGTGGGCCAGAAGGCGCTCGTCCGCGGACTGCAGGTCAAGGCCCGCCACCTCGCATGCCCGCCGGAGACGGTAATGGACGGTGTTGCGGTGGACGGCGAGCTCTTCCGCGCAGCGGTTTACGTCGCCGAAGAAGTCCAGGTAGCTCAACAGCGTCAGCGCGAACTCCGGGTACCGCGTGCAGAGGGTGGCGATTCCCTCGTGCCGCAGGGATGTCCTGGCCTCCAGCAGCTCCATCAATTCATTGCTCAGGACGGTCGTTTCCACGTCGCTGTAGGAGGCCACCCGGAGAGAAGGCCTTGCTTCCATGACCTTCAGGACACCCCGGACGTGCCCCAAGGTGGTGTGCAGGGAGTCCAGCCGCGGAACGATCGGCCCGACGGCCGCCTGGACCTGGAAATGCAGGTGCGTGGTGGCGTCCCGCACGATCACGTTGACCAGGCGGTTGATGGCCGGAAGCGACTTTGCCGGGTCGAGGTCCGGCAGGATGATGGCCGTCTCCGTGCCGAGCGCCCCCACTATTGCTCCAGGCCGATATGCAGCCGCGTGGATGGAGGCCAGGTTGGACAGCTCTCCCCTGCGGAGCTGAAGGCCGGCGGGGCTCTGGTCCAGCCCGCCGGCGGACACCAGGACCAGCGCCGCAGGCCTGGCCGGGTCGATGCCCGCGGCCTGGGCCTGCGAATGTACCTGGGCCGTGCCGCTCAACAGGCCGGATACACGGTCTTCGCGCATCGATTGGGCCTGTTCATTGCGGTGGCGCGCCAGCTCGATCGCCGCGTGCCGTGCCGCCCCGATCATGAGCCGGTCGGTGTTGGGAGCCAGTGGGCCGGCGCCTTCCTGCAGCCAGATGTAACCCAGGACGCGGCTTCCGGCGTGGATGCCGATGGCCACGCGTTCACGGAGTCCGGCTTCCGGGTTGGCTTCCACGTGGACCGGTACCTCGGCGGCCTGGAGGTGCTTGTACACTCCCGATTCCTTGAGGAGCTTCTGGTACCGCTCCGGTCCCCGCCTTGCCAGGATGGAAAGCCGGCGGAGCTCATCAACGTCGTTGGACGCCGGTGAATAGGCCAGGACCCTGTTGGCCGGGTCTTCGATCACCACGTGTCCGTTGGTCAGCGTGGCCGTGGTCTGGGCGATCGCGAAAAGGTCCCGGTGAACAGCGCCGGTGCCTTCCGCCGGCATCCCGGGTTCGCGGACGCGGTCCAGGGCAACGCCCTCCAACTTGTCCCAGCGCAGGCCCGGCGCCACCGCCACCAGCCCCACGCCCGTGGGCTGCAGGACTTCAGCCACCGCTTCAAGGTCGTGCTCATTGCCTTTGATGGCCACTGCCGCGGGCCGGTGGGCGGCGATCCGCCGTATCGCGGGCAGCGCGGCCCGGCCACGGGCTCCGATGAGCAGCACCAAGGTGCCGGGAGGCACTTCGGCTTCATCTTCGGCGTCGACGATCAGCGTTTCGAGTACGGTCCGGTTGTCCGCCGCCGGCGCCAGCAGCAGCCGCGCGTTGTCCACGCCCAGGTCCTCAAGGATGTCGCTCAGCAGGGTGACGACGCCGTCGTCGTCGGGGTCCAGGGCTTTCAACGAAGCTGCCGCTTCCTCTCACATTGATTTTCAGGCCGGGAGACCTTCGCCATTGAAGGTTCCGGGTGGCTCCGTGCACGCGCACAGCCAGAAACATTACCGAGCCTTCGATGCGCGCATGTTGTCCGGACAGCACAAGAAAAGGACCGCGAATGTGGCCCGCCGGCCAAATCAGCGGTCCCGGCCTGACCGCCGGGTGGCGTTCAGGCCTTGGGCGTCCATCCCAGTGCCGGGGCGATGTGCTCCGCGACGTTGGCCAGCAACTTGGCGTTGTAGTCGACGCCGAGCTGGTTCGGCACGGTGAGCATCAGGGTGTCCGCCGCCTGCACTGCCTCATCCTTGGCGAGTTCCTCGGCGATGACATCCGGTTCGCCGATGTAGCTCCGGCCGAAACGGGACAGCGCGCCATCCAGCACGCCCACCTGGTCGCGGCCGTCCACTTGGGCACGGAGTCCGAAGTAGTGCCGGTCCTCGTCGTCCACCACGGGAATGACGCTGCGGCTGACGGAAACCCGCGGCTCGAAGCCATGGCCCGCACCGGCCCAGGCCTCCCGGTAGAGGCGGATCTGTTCGGCCTGCAGCTGGTCGAAGGGCACGCCCGTGTCCTCGGTCAGCAGGGTGGAGCTCATGAGGTTCATGCCCTGCTCCGCGGCCCAGACGGCGGTCTTCCGGGTGCCGGCACCCCACCAGATGCGTTCAGGCAAGCCGGGCGCGGTGGGCTGGATGGGCAGGAGCCCGGTACCGCCGCCGGCGTAGGCGGGGTCTGCCTGCGCGACGCCGCGGCCCGCGATGGCGTGCCGGAACAGTTCGGTGTGCCGACGCGCCATGGCTGCCGGGTCTTCGCCGTCGCCGGGCTCATAGCCGAAGGCTGCGGCTCCGTTGAGGGCCGGTTCGGGTGAGCCACGGCTGATGCCCAGTTGCAGCCGGCCGCCGCTGATCAGGTCCGTGGCCGCCGCTTCTTCTGCCATGTACAGAGGGTTCTCGTAGCGCATGTCGATGACGCCGGTGCCCATCTCGATCCGGCTGGTCCGGGCCGCGATGGCCGAGAGCAGGGGGAAGGGCGCGGCCTGCTGCCGGGCGAAATGGTGGACGCGGAAGAAGGCACCGTCGATCCCGATCTCCTCCGCTGCCACCGCCAACTCGATGCCCTGCAGCAGCGCGTCGCGGGCCGTCTGCACCCTGGAGCCCTGGGCACGGCCCCAATGTCCGAAGGAGAGGAAGCCGATGCGCTGCGGGTGCGGAGTCATGTCCGCGTCAACGCGCGTGCGGGCCGGGGAATTCCTGCCACGGGTGGCCCGGGGTTTCCCCGGAATCGATGTTTCGCTACAGGAACGATGGTGCGCGTCATCGTTTTCGAAGGGAACCATCGATTTGGCGGCCGAACCACCGGAAGAACCGCCCAAGGAAACGCAAAAGCCCGACGGCGGGAGGTCGCCGTCGGGCCCTGATGTTGCGATGCCCTGGTGTTGCGTTAGGAGGCGCTCAGCGCGTTCCGCCGGCCAGCAGGCCGCGGCGCTGCAGGAGCCGCTTCTCGATGGGTCCGAAGACCAGCAGCTCGATGAGGATGCCCACGGCAAGGATGAACAGGATGGCGGACATCACGGTGGCCATGTCCGAGAGGAGCCGGCCTTGGTCAAGCAGCGAGCCCAGGCCGAAGCCGATGGTGCCGCCGGTGGCGATGATTTCGGCCGCCATGAGGGAGCGCCAGGAGAAGGCCCAACCCTGCTTGAGGCCGCCGATGTAGCCGGGCAGCGCCGCCGGAAGGATGATCTGCAACGCCATCTGGAGCCGGTTGGCGCCCAGGACCTTGCCCACGCTGCGGTACTGCGGCGGGATCTGGTCCACGCCGGAGATGAGCCCGTTGATGATGGACGGAATGGCGCCCATGAACACCACGAAGTACACGGTGGCGTCGCTGAGGCCGAACCAGATGATGGCGGCCGGAACCCACGCCACGGACGGCAGCACCTGGAGGCCGGAAATCAGCGGGCCGAAGGCACGGCGCAACGGCGCGGTCTGCGCCAGCAGCAGGCCTACCGGCGTCGCGATCACCACGCTGATGAGGAAGCCGAATACGCCGCGCTGCAGCGAGGTCCATACCGATTCCTGGACCTTGCCTTCGGACCAGAGCACGCCCATTTGGCCGAGGACGTCGAGCGGTCCGGGGACCAGGTCGCGGCGCTTCACGCCGAGGGACACGTAGAACTGCCACACGAGGATCAGCACCACCAAGGCCGCGACCGGCAGCAGCACGCGGCTCCAATCGATGCCGGCCTTGCGCTGCGTGTCGGACTGGAGCTTGTCCAGGCCGGCTTCGAGGTCGCGCAAGTCCTCGGGATTGCCCTTGAGGACGGGCGAGGTGATGTGACCGGTTTCGACGTTGGGATCAGTCACGGGGCGGACGTCCTGTTCAGTTGGCATGGCGGCGGATCTCCTCGCGCAGGCGGCGGGTAATGGTCGCGGTCAGTTCCCCGGCCCGGCCCGCGTCGGTACGGTGTTCTTCGGTGACGTCCCATTCGGCCACCACACGGCCCGGGCGGGAGGACAGCAGCAGGACGCGCTGGCCCAGGCGCACGGCTTCGCGCACATTGTGCGTCACGAACACGATGGTCCGGCCGGTTTCCTTCCAGATCCGTTCCAGTTCATCGTGCAGGAGGTCGCGGGTGATGGCGTCCAGCGCGGCGAAGGGTTCGTCCATGAGGAGCAGCTGCCGGTCCTGCGCCAGCGAACGCGCCAGTGCCACGCGCTGGCGCATGCCGCCTGAGAGTTCGTGGGGGCGCTTGTCCCCGGCCCCGCCCAGGTGCACCAGCTCCAGCAGCTCGGTGGCGCGGGCGCTGCGCTCGGCCTTGCTGCTGCGCTTGCCGGCGTTCTTGTCGGCCAGCTGCAGGGCAAGTTCGATGTTGGCCCGGGCGGTCAGCCACGGGAAGAGGGCGGAGTCCTGGAACATGAAGGCGGCGCCGTCGGCCGGCACTTCCAGGGCGCCCGACGTCGGCTGTTCCAGTCCGGCGAGGATGTTCAGCAAGGTGGACTTGCCGCAGCCGGAGGCACCGAGGAGCGCGACGAACTCGCCCTTCGCGATGGTGGCGTTGACGTCGTCCAGCACCGGGGCGCCGTCGCCGAAGCGTTTACCCAGATGTTCCAGTACGACTGGCATGGTCCCGTCCTTTGCGTTGCTTGCTGTTTGCTGGTGTTGCCGGCCCGGGCGGTGTGCCCGGGCCGGCAACGTGGTCGGTCGTGGTGTCAGTCCGCACCAAGGCCGGCTGCCGAGGTCTTCGTCCCGGTGACCTCGTTGAGGCCGCGGAGGTCGAAGATCCCGTTGATGTCCGCCTGCTTGGTGGTTCCGGCGTCCACGCCGTCCTGCAGGAGCTTCTTGTACGTGCCGGCCAGGGGGTCGGTGGTGTACGTGATGTTCTTCAGGGAGCGGGCGATCACGTCCGCGGCCAGCGGCTTGCCGGCGCTGTCCTTGAGCGCCGCATTGATCACGGAGGCCTTTTCATCGGCCGGCGCGGAGTTCAGCCACTTCACGGATTCAACATGGCCCTTCAGGAGTGCCTTGACGGTCTCCGGGTGCTCGGTGGCGAATTTCTTGTTCACGATCAGCACGGTGGTGACGAACTCGCCCTTTTCCCACAGCTCCTTCTCGTCCACCAGCACCTTGCCGCCGGCCTGGAGCACCAGGCGGGAGGCCCAGGGCTCGGGTACCCACGCGCCGTCGATCTTTCCGTCCTGGAAGAGCTTCAGGGACTGGGCGTTCTCCGTGGGGTTGATGTTGACGTCGCCGCTGCCGTCCGTGGAGGTCTTGTAGCCCTGCTTCAGCAGCCAAGCCCGGAGGGCGACGTCCTGCGTGCCGCCGAGCTGCGGGGAGGCGAGGGTCTTGCCCTTGAGGTCCGCCGCGGAGTTGATTCCCGGCTTGACCACCAACTGTGCACCGCCGGCTGCTGCGCCCGCGATGATGCGGATGGATTCGCCGTTGCTCTTGACGAAGGAGTTGATGGCCGGGTTGGGCCCGATGTACGTGGCGTCGATGGCGCCGGCGTTGAGGGCTTCGATCGCGGCGGGGCCCGCGTTGAAGGTCTGGGTGCTGAGCTTGGTGCTGCCCAGTTCCTTGGCGATCAGGCCCTTGCTGACGCCCACCAGTGCGGGAGCGTGCGTGACGTTGCCGAAGTAGCCGAGCTTGAGTTCGGTGGCGGGTGACGGGGCCGCGGCCGGTGCCGCGTTGCCGTTGCCCGCAACGACGGAGGCGACGGCCGCGCCCGCGCCGATCAGCAGGGCGAGTCCGACGGCGATGCCGACCTTGAGGCCGCGGCCGGCCTTGGGCTTGGGGTTCTGTCCGGCGACGATGCGGACGGTGCCGCTTGATGGCTGCGAAGACTCAGGGGTCTGTGACATGGGAGGTTTCCTTTGAAGATGGTGCGGGTTGGGGCTGAAAAATCAGGTCCCGCAACATCGCCCGTAAAGGGCAGGCAAGGACCAGTCCATCGTGGTCATGGATTCACAGTAGGGACTGGCCTGTTTGCCGTTCAACGGCATGGAAACCGGGGGTCACGCAACTTCATGCAGCGTCACATACGGGTGCCGGTTCAGTGATCTTCCGGGTAGTCGGTGGGCGCCAAGTAGGCGACCTCCGGGATGCTTTCGGCACCGGTCCGGAAGCCGTCGACGGCGGCCAGCCGGGCGCCGTCGACGGCTTCCAGCTCCACGGTGAGCCGCTGCACTGTGGCGGCCGGGAAGGCGTGGATGCGCTGGGAGCCGATGGTTTTCCCGGCGGCAAGCAGGCCGTCGTCGGACAGGACACGGTGGCCGCGCACGCGTTGGCCGTCGGAGAGGTCTTCGGCGAGCAGGAGGTGGTCGATCGTGACAGGCTCACCGAAGTCCAATTCCCAGCGCCCCTTCCCCAGCTCTCGCACGGCAGCCGGCAACGGCGAGCCGAAGCGGCGGGTGACCTCGGCGCCGAATTCCCGCACGCGCCGCACGTCCTCCTCCGGGAGCAGGCCGCGGGTGTCCGGCGGCAGGTTGAGGAGGAGATTCGCGCCCAGGCCCACCGAACGGTAGTAGATGGCCAGCAGGTGCTCCAGGGTCTTGGGCTCCTGGTCCGCGTGCCAGAACCAGCCGGGGCGGATGGAGACATCGCATTCGGGAGGCAGGTACAGGGCCTCTTCAAGTTTGGTGGTCACCACGGTGTAGTTGGAGAAATCCGTCTGCTCCACCACGTACTCCACGGGATCCGCGGCCAGGCCGTCCTCGTTGCCCACCCAGCGGATGGTGGGGCGGCCCATGTTGAAGACCATGGCACCGGGCTGCAGTTCTTCGATGAGGGCCGCGATCCGTGCCCAGTCGTATTCGTGGCCTTCGGAGCCGGCGCCGTCGAACCAGAGCTCGTGGAGCTGCCCGTAGTTGCTGCACAGTTCCCGCAACTGGCCAAGGTAGAACTCGTCGTACGCCTTCGAATCGGCGTAGCACTCCGCGTTCCGGTCCCACGGCGACAGGTAGAGGCCCAGCTTCACGCCGAGCTTCCGGCATGCCGCGGCGACCTCCGCCACCACATCGCCCTTGCCGTCCTTCCACGGCGACGACGCCACCGAGTACTCCGTGAGCGCGGTGGGCCACAGGCAGAAACCGTCGTGGTGCTTGGTGGTGAGCACCACGTACTTCGCGCCGGCTTCTTTCGCGGTGCGGACCCACTGTTCGGCGTCGAGTTCCGTGGGGTTGAAGGACTGCGCAGGAAGGGTGCCGTCGCTCCATTCCTTGCCGTGGAAGGTGTTGATGCCGAAATGGAAGAAGACGCCCATGCGGTCTGCTTGCCAGGCGAGCTGCTCGGGGGTGGCCTTGAGGGAATGCATGGGACTCACTTTCGGAGGGGGCTGCCGATGAGGCTGGTGATGCCGCGGGCGGCGAGGTAGGCGGGGTCCGTGGCGCGGCTTTCCAGCACCAGCGCGGGCGGTTCACCGTCGACGGCGGCCTGCAGCCATGCGTCGAAGAACTCCCCCGTGACGCCGTAACGGCTGCGGCCCGCGGTGCTGTGTTCGTCGTCGAGCGCTATGACCATGGCGGTTTTGTGTACTGAACTGCCCGGCACGACGGCGGCAGGTGGTGAGCTGCGCAGCTCGCCGATGAGTCCGGCCAGGGCCAGCCCGGCGGGCTTGGGCTTGCGGCTGCTGTCCAGCAGGCCGAGCGAGTATTCAAGCTCGGGGAAATCGGCAAGGTCCCGGCTGACATCGTGCGAGCACCACCAGGTGATGCCCCAGAGGTTCGGATTGCCTGCGAGGTGGCGCACCGTGGCGGTGGCGAAGTCCGCGGCGTCCCCGGCGGCGACCCACGGGGCGGGTGCGCCGACTTCCTGGACCCAGACGGGGCGGGCCGGATCCGCGGCGAAGGCCGTGACGAACTGCACCAGGTAGTCGGCGAAATGGACCAGCGCGGGGTGCCGTTCGCCGTAGCGCTGCCCCTGCGCCGCCGAACACCCAGGAATGCACGGTGCTGAGGTCACCAAGGGTGGCCGCGTGCCGCGGCGTGAACGGCATGTCCTCCTTGAAGAGCGCCGAGTCATCGAAGGAATGCTGGTGGGTTCCTGCGGGCCAGGCCTCTTTCGCGGCGCCCAGGAGGGTGCCGAGCCAGCTGCCGGCTTCTTCGCTGGAGAGCCGGTGCGGGTCCGGGTGCCACGGTGCGGCGAACTGGTTGGTTTCGTTGCCGATGGTGAGGCCCAGGGCGTTGGACCGGCCGGAGAGTTCCGCGGCCAGGGCCCGCAGCAGTTCAGCTTCCGCGGCCACGACGTCCGGATCCGTGAACATGTTGCGGCGGTGCCAGCTATGCAGCCAGGCCGGCAGGAAGTCGAAGCTGGACAAGTGCCCCTGCAGCACGTCCACGCTCGCATCCAGCCCGAACTCGGCGGCCACGTCCACCACCGTGCCCACGTCCTCCACGGTCTTGCGGCGGATCAGGCTGCGGGACGGCTGCAGTTCGGGCCAGAGCGGGAAGACCCGGATGTGGTCCAGCCCGAGCTTTGCGATGGATTCGAGGTCGCGGCGGACCTCGTCGGCGTCGAAGTCCTGCCAGCTGTGGAACCAGCCGCGACTGGGGGTGTAGTTGGCGCCCAGCCTGAGCGGGCGGGCCTTCCGGGCGTCGTTGTCCTGCATTCGGCTCCCCGCTGGATCGGCATGTCACTGCGTCAGTTCACCGCGTCGATTCCACGCAGCTCAGCACGAGCATAAACATCCGATGTCTGGGCGTCAAGGAACAAAAAACCGCAGCCCGTCCGCGATTCCGGAGCCTTGTGGTTCCGGTTCCGCAAACGGGCTGCGGTCTATGAGCGGCACCTTTCAAGGCGCATAAACCTCAGATGACGTAGCGCTCGTCCTCGTGGTCGCCCGGGTGGTCCTTGACCAGGCCCGCGGCAAGGGTGTTGCCGTCCAGCGGATCGATCACCAGGAACGCGCCCGTGCGGCGGTGGCGGAGGTAGTTCTCCACCGGCAGCGGCGCGGCGAGGCGCAGCTGGGCGTGGCCGATGTCGTTCAGCTCCAGGGTGGAGGCTTCTTCCACCTTGAAGGTGCCGAGGTCCAGCTTGCCGCTGACGTTGCGGACCAGGGCCTGGACGGTACGGGTACCGTGCTTGACCAGCACCTTGGCGCCTTCGCGGAGCGGCTTCGGGGACAGCCAGCACAGGGAGGCATACAGGTCCGCGGTGCTGTCCGCGACAGTTCCGGCGGCGGCAATGGTGTCGCCGCGGGCAATGTCGATCTCCTCGGCCAGGCGGATGGCCACCGACTGCGGGGCCGCAGCCTCCTGCAGTTCCTTGCCTGCGAAATCGATGCCGGTGATGGTCGTGTTCCGGGGTTCGTGGCCCGGGCTCAGCACGGTGACCTGGTCGCCCACCTTCACCGAACCTTCGGTGATCTGCCCGGCGTACGCGCGGTAATCCCGGTACGCTTCGACGTCGAGCCCGCCGGCCACGGCATCCGGCGCCAAGGCACCCTGCGGACGGATGACCAGCTGCACGGGGAAACGGAAGCTTTCCAGGTGGCTTTCCAGCTCATCGGCGGCCGGAAGCGTCTCCAGGACCTCCAGCAGGGCGGGGCCGCTATACCAGGGGGTGCGGTCGGAGCGGTCCACCACGTTGTCGCCGTCGAGCGCGGACACCGGGATGACCAAGATATCGGTGCCGCCGCCAGCATTTGATTCATCAGTGCCGATCCCAAGCTCGCGCGCCACCTGCTGCACATCGGCCTCAATGGCGCGGAAGACATCCTCGCTGAAATCGACCAGGTCGATCTTGTTCACGGCCACGATCACGTGGGCGACGCGCAGCAGCTGCAGCACGGACAGGTGGCGGCGGGTCTGCTCCAGGACCCCCTTGCGGGCGTCGATGAGCACGACGACGGCATCCGCGGTGGACGCGCCGGTCACCGTGTTCTTGGTGTACTGCACGTGGCCCGGGCAGTCGGCCAGGATGAAGCTGCGGCGGTCCGTGGCGAAGTAGCGGTACGCGACGTCGATGGTGATGCCCTGTTCGCGCTCGGCGCGCAGGCCGTCGGTCAGGAGGGCGAGGTCGATGCCGCCCTTTTCCCCGCCGAAGCCACGATCCGCGGAGGTGCGGGCGACGGCGTCGAGCTGGTCCGCGAGGATCGCCTTGGAGTCGTGCAGGAGGCGGCCCACCAGGGTGGACTTGCCGTCGTCGACCGATCCGGCGGTGGCGAAACGGAACAGGGTGGATTCGCGCAGGTTCTCGTTGATTGAGCCTGTCGCCCCGGTGATTGAGCCTGTCGCCCCGGTGATTGAGCCTGTCGAAATCATTAGAAGTAGCCATCCTTCTTGCGGTCTTCCATGGCGGCCTCGGAGATGCGGTCATCTGCGCGGGTGGCGCCACGTTCGGTGAGGGTGGAGGCGGCGACTTCGACAACGACGTCGGCCACGGTGCGCGCGTCGGATTCGACGGCGCCGGTGCAGGACATGTCCCCCACGGTGCGGTAGCGCACCAGCTTGGTGATGACTTCCTCGTGCGGCAGCGGCTGGGAGACCTCGCCGACTGCGCGCCACATGCCATCACGGGCGAAAACTTCGCGTTCGTGGGCGTAGTAGAGGCTGGGCAGCTCGATGCCTTCGCGCTCGATGTAACGCCACACGTCCAGCTCGGTCCAGTTGCTGATGGGGAACGCGCGGACGTGCTGGCCCACGGTGTGGCGGCCGTTGTACAGGTTCCACAGCTCGGGGCGCTGGTTGCGCGGGTCCCACTGGCCGAATTCGTCGCGCAGGGACAGGATGCGCTCCTTGGCGCGGGCCTTGTCCTCGTCGCGGCGGCCGCCGCCGAAGACGGCGTCGAACTTGTTGCGCTGGATGGCGTCCAGCAGCGGCACGGTCTGCAGCGGGTTGCGGGTTCCATCGGCGCGCTCGGCGAGCTCGCCGCGGTCGATGAACTCCTGCACGGAGCCCACCACGAGCTTCAGTCCCAGGCGCTCCACCGTGCGGTCGCGGAAGTCGATGACCTCGGGGAAGTTGTGGCCGGTGTCCACGTGCAGCACCGGGAACGGCACCTTGCCCGGCCAGAAGGCCTTGGTGGCCAGGTGCAGCATGACCACGGAGTCCTTGCCGCCGGAGAACAGCAGCGCGGGACGCTCGAACTCGGCAACAACCTCACGGATGATGTGGATGGCCTCGGACTCGAGCGTGTCCAAGGAGCTCAAACGGCCCGAAACGCCGCCTGCCGCCCCCGCCCCTTCGCCGCGCGGCTGATCTTCGATCAGCCCAGCGCGCGGCTCCGACAGGCCCGATGCCACTCCCTGGGCGGCAGACGGCGTCTCGGCGATGTCGTTCTCCAGCACAGACAGCTCCAGTTCCTCGTTGCTTGTTTGAGTGCTCATGTGTGTAGTCCGCATTCTGTCTTGTCGGATCCTGCCCAGCGGCCGGCACGGGGGTCTTCGCCCGGGGCCACCTTGCGGGTGCAGGGCTGGCATCCGATGGACGGGTAGCCCTGGCTCAGGAGGGGGTTGACGGGAAGGATGTTGTCTTCGGAGTACTGGACCAGTTCGTCGAAGGTCCAGTCGACCATCGGGTTCACCTTGACCAGGCCGAAGGACTCGTCCCACGTGACCACCGGGGTGTTGGTCCGGGTGGGGGCTTCGTCGCGGCGGACGCCGGTGAACCATACTTCGTAGCCGGCCAGGGAGCGGCGCAGCGGCTGGACCTTGCGGAGGGAGCAGCACTGGGCGGCGTCGCGGGCAAAGAGGTCCTTGCCCAGGAGCCGGTCTTGCTGTTCCACGGTGTTCTCCGGGAGGACGTCCACCACGTTCACGCGCAGGTTCGCGGCCACCTCGTCACGGGTCGCGTAGGTTTCCGGGAAGTGGTAGCCGGTCTCCAGGAAGAGGACCTCGACGCCGGGAAGCTGGTCCGCGACCAGTGCCGGCAGCACGGCGTCGGCCATGGAGCAGGCCACGGCGACGGCGGGCAGTTCGAAGTTCCGGGCCACCCAGGCGATGACGTCCTCTGCCTTGGCGTTCCAGCCGAGCTCCTCGGCACCGGCAGCGGCCAGCGCCTTGAGGTCTTCGACCGTGCGCTTGGTAGCTACTGTCACTGGAGATCCCCCTCATCGGCAGAGTGTGCCCACTCGGCGAAGGTCTGGCCCTCGGCGCCGACGGCCACGAACTTGCGGACCACACGCTCCACGTAGTCGGGCAGGTCCTCGGCGGTGACCTTCAGGCCGCGGACCGTGCGGCCGAGGCCCGCCTCGGCGCGGTCGTTGTTCGCCAGCCCGCCGCCCAGGTGAACCTGGAAGCCCGGGGCGGGATCGCCGTCGGGGGTCGGCAGCATCATGCCCTTCAAGCCGATGTCCGCCGTCTGGATGCGGGCGCAGGAGTTGGGGCAGCCGTTGATGTGCAGGGACAGTGCCTGCGGCAGCTGCTTGCTCTCCACGAGGTCCGCCAGGCGGCGCTCCAGCTCGGCGATCGCGGTGGCGGCCGTGGCCTTGGTTTCCACGATGGCCAGCTTGCAGAACTCGATGCCGGTGCAGGCGATGGTGCCGCGGCGGAACACCGACGGGCGGGCGGACAGGCCCAGTGCGTCCAGTTCGGCCACGAGCGGCTCCACCTGCTGCTTGTCCACGTCCAGCACCACGAGCTTCTGGTGCGGCGTGGTGCGCAGGCGCTGCGAGCCGCGGGCTTCCAGGGTGTCGGCGAGCTTCACCAGGATGGAACCCGAGACCCGGCCCACGGTGGGCGTGACGCCGATGAAGAACTTGCCGTCCTTCTGCTCGTGGATGCCCACGTGGTCGCCCGGGGTGGAAGGCTTCGGCGCGGCGGGGCCGTCCGGAAGCTTGAAGCCGAGGTATTCGTCTTCAAGCACCTGGCGGAACTTGGCCGGGCCCCAGTCGTTCATGAGGAACTTCAGGCGGGCCTTGGTGCGCATGCGGCGGTAGCCGTAGTCGCGGAAGATGCTGGTGACGCCCAGCCACACTTCGGCGGCAACGTCCGGGGAAACAAAGACGCCGAGACGCTCGGCGAGGCGCGGGTTGGTGGACAGGCCGCCACCCACCCAGAGGTCGTAGCCGGCGCCGAGTTCGGGGTGCACCACGCCCACCAGGGCGAAGTCGTTGATCTCGTGCACCACGTCCTGGGACGGGTGGCCGGTGATGGCGGTCTTGTACTTGCGCGGCAGGTTGGCCAGTTCCGGATCGCCGATGAAGCGCTCGGAGAGTTCGTGGATCAGCGGCGTGGGATCGATGATCTCGTCCTTGGCGATGCCGGCCACCGGAGAGCCGAGGATGACGCGGGGAACGTCGCCGCAGGCTTCAGTGGTGGACAGGCCCACGGCTTCGAGGCGGCGCCAGATTTCCGGGACGTCTTCCACGCGGATCCAGTGCAGCTGGACGTTCTGGCGGTCGGTCAGGTCCGCGGAGTCGCGGGCGAACTCCACCGAGATTTCGCCGATGACGCGCAGCTGTTCGGTGGTGAGGGCACCGCCGTCGATGCGCACGCGCAGCATGAAGTACTTGTCTTCGAGCTCGTGCGGTTCGAGCGTTGCGGTCTTGCCGCCGTCGATCCCGGGCTTGCGCTGGGTGTAGAGGCCCCACCAACGGAAGCGGCCGTGCAGGTCCGTGCCATCGATCGCGTCGAAGCCCTCTTTGGAGTAAACGGACTCGATACGCTCGCGGACGTTCAGTCCGTTGTCTTCCTGCTTCCAGGTTTCGTTGGCGTTGAGCGGCGTGGTGCCGTCAACCTTCCACTGGCCGTGGGGCTTGGCGGCAGGTCGGGACGGCCGGGCAGGGCGCTTCGGGGCAGCCTGGTCCGCGGACGCTCCGGCTAGAGCTGTATCAGTCATGCATCGACTGTAGGTGTGGCCGGAATTGCGTCACAAAGGACCGGAAACGCTAAGTCACCTAGGGAAACATTTCGTCACGAAGCCGCTGTAAGCCTTGCCTTACCGGGGATTTACGGACGGAGCGCGACGGCGGCGTCGTACCGTTCCAGCGCGATCTCCGCGAGCACCGGCGAGGGCAGCACCGGCGCCGTGACCACATCCGCCTCCGCCTTGAACAGCTGGTCGTGGAAGTAACCCGTGGCGAGCAGGTAGGAGGCGACCACCACGCGCCCCGCACCGGCGAGTTCGGCACCGGTGAGTTCAGCGCGGAGGGCCGCGACGCCGTCGGGCACGTTGGGTTCGGCGCTGGCACCGTAGGCGACGCGCACCGGGTTCGGCAGCAGTTCGGCGAGCAGGCGCGCCTGCTCCTCCGAATCCACCGAGCCGTCCGGCAGTGATGAGCCAGCGGCGGCCAGCAGCACGCCGTCGTCGTCCTTCAGTCCCGCCTCGCGAAGGCGTTCGGCGAGCAGCTCCGCGAGCCGCGGATCCGGGCCCAGCGGCGGTGCCGCGGTGACCTCCGGGCGGTCCTTGATGGCCTTGGGGATGTCCACCTTCACGTGGTAGCCGGTCCCCAGCAGCAGCGGAACGACGACGGCGGCCGCCCCCTCCGGCAGTCCCGCCACCACAGTGCCGAGCTCGGGTTCCTGGACATCCACATAGGCTTCGAGGACCTCCAGCCCCGGACGCATTTCCGCGATCTCCGCGAGCACGCGCCGGATGGCCGCCTGCCCTTCGGCGTTGCGGGTTCCGTGGGCGCAGGCGATGAGGACGGGGTTGCTCATTCCCCCAGCGTAACCTTGAGTCGGTACTTGCCCGCCAGTATGACCACCACCCCGACGACGAGGAGACGCGCACGTGTTCAGCTTCGACCTGGCCCTGGTATGGCTGGATCTGGCAGGTGTGTTCTTCTTCGCCGTATCGGGCTCGCTGCTGGCGGCCCGGAAACAGTTCGACATCATCGGTTCGATCATGCTGGCCAGCCTCGTGGCGCTGGGCGGCGGCGTCATCCGGGACATCATCATCGGCACCGGCGTGCCCGCCGCATTTAGCAACCCCGTGTACGTGCTGCCACCGCTGCTGGCCGCCGCGCTGGTGTACTTCCTGTTCTTCAGCGTCCAGCGCTTCACCTCCCTGCTCACCCTGTTCGACGCCGGCGGGCTCGCCCTGTTCTGCATCACCGGAACACTGAAGGCGCTCGTGGCCGGCATGAACCCGGTGGCCGCGGTGCTGCTGGGCGTGACGACGGCAGTGGGCGGCGGCGTGCTGCGGGACATCACCGCCAACGAGGTGCCGTCCCTTTTCAACGACCGCGACCTCTACGCCCTGCCCGCCTTCATGGGCGCCGCCCTGACCGCATGGCTGTGGCACAGCGGCAACTTCAACGGCACCACGGCAGCCTTCGTGGCCGGCGGCGTCTTCCTCTTCCGGGTGGCCGCCTGGCACTACGGCTGGCGGGTCCCGCTGGCCGTGCGCGGCTGGTACCGGACACCCCACGGCACCAAGGTCAGGGTCCGGCAGCGGAAGAAATTCGGCCGCTCCTGATTGGCTAGGATGGAAGCCATGACTGACATGTTCCTCGAGAAGTTCCGCGCGCTTGTTCCGAAGTATCTCGAGGACGAATGGCAGGAAGAGGACGGCCTTAGCGCCGCCGAGCTGGACGAGGCCCTGTCCGCCCACAGCTTCACCATCCCGCTGGTGCTGCGCGAGTTCTACCTGGCGCTGGGCGGCTGCGAAGACCTCATGGAGGCCTACCACTACTTCTGGGACCCCGAGGAACTCGAAGTGGATGACGAAGGCTTCCTCATGTTCCTCGAAGACGAAGAGGAACGCTTCACCTGGGGCTTCCGGGTAGCCGACCTCAGCGTGCCGGACCCCATCGTGTGGCGCCGCAACAACGCCCGCGGACAGTGGAAGAGCGAAGACGGAACGTTCTCCGAGTTCGTCTTCGACATGTTCGACTGGGCCTTCAGCGACGAGGACTAAGACGCGAAAGCTCCCCGCCGCTGGAGTTCAAGTACCTCAAGCACCTGGGCCACCATGCGCTCCGGGTGGTGGACGACGTCGTCGTAGTAAAACCTCAAAGGCAACAACCCGGCCCTCAGGGCGGACCTCCAGCAGGGAATCCGCCCTCGGAATCACCAGGTCCAGCAACGCTCTGTGCCGCGCTGTTCCGGTTGCCTGGCAGCTTCCGCCGCAGGAAATCCACGGTGATGGCGCCCTGGCCAACCGCCGACTGCACCATGACAAGTGCTTCCAGTTCCGGCAGGCAGCGGAGCGCACGGAGAAGCACATCGGCAAGGCCCGCCACCGGAAGATAAGGGTGGGCGGGGTGCAGGCACGGAGCATGATCCACGACCATGGCTTTGGGGATGCCATTGCCACAACTCAGGTGAAGGAACTTCGCTTCGCCGTTCGCGGGCTTCGGTAGCTGCCAGAGCCTGTAGGTCATTGCTGCGGAAGTGCACGTCAGCCTCGCATTGGCCAGCACGGCAGCCAGGATGGCAGCGTCCAGAGTTCCCGCCGCATACACACCCCTGCGAAGCACAACTATCGCGCCGCTTTCAACAGCCTTTTTCTGCACGGAACGGCCGTATCCCGCTTTTCGAAGTTGAGCGGTCCTGACGACGCCACCGCGGCTGTTTACGAATTGAACAAGATCCATGCACCGACTTCAGCACCCGGATAAAGCACGGCGGGGCCCGAAAGTGCCGTATGTGGACAACTCAGGCTGCCTTCCTGACCTTGTTTCACGGCAGGTCCTGGCAATTCCGGCGGATTTCGGCGGTCAAGCAAGCCATAGCAGGTCAGGAGCGCCGCTCGCCGTAGGCCTGGCCGACGCCATTTCGACCCAGTAAATGAGAGTTGACCACCACAGTTGCATCTATGACAAAACTGTCATATGCTGTTTCTCGGATTCACTAAATGCCTCCGGTGGGTCTGATGCGAACGGAGATTGTGACCCCGGTTTCGCGCAGCGCTTTGACTCGTAGCGTTGCTCGGAGCCGGGGTCATTCCGTTTAAGCCGGCAATTCGCTGCCATCCGCGCTGCCACCCGGCCAAATCCCGCAAAACAAAAACAGGCGCCCGGCCCACCAAGGGACCGGACGCCCGCCTCAGCCAGGAAAACTAGCTGCTGCGCTCCACCACGGCGTGCGCAAAGTTGGTCAGCGAATCCTTCACCACGCCCTCGGGCAGCGGGGCCAGCGCGGCAACGGCCTCGGCAGCCCACTGGCGCGCGATGACCCAGGACTCCGCCGTCACGGGGTGCTCGCGCAGCCCGGCAACGGCCTCGGCCAGCGCCTCATCGGAGGACAGGTCGCCGTCCACCAGTTCAAGCAGCGAGACGGCGGACTGGTCGCCGGCGGCAGCGGCCTTGCGGAGCAGGAGCACCGGCAGGGTGGGCACGCCTTCGCGCAGGTCCGTGCCCGGGGACTTGCCGGACTTGACCTTGACGCCCGTGACGTCGATGACGTCGTCGGCCAGCTGGAAGGCAACGCCCACCTTCTCGCCGTATTCCACCAGCACGTCCTCGAAGGCTTCATCCGCGCCGGCGAAGATGGCACCGAGCTGGCCGGAGGCAGCCACGAGGGAGCCCGTCTTGTCCGCGATCACCGAAAGGTAGTGGGCCACGGGATCTTCGTCTTCGCGAGGGCCCACGGTTTCGTGCAGCTGACCCAGGCACAGGCGCTCGAAGGTCCGGGCCTGGATACCCAGGGCGCGGGAACCGAGTTCGGACACCAGGATCGAGGCACGGGCGAAGATGAGGTCGCCGGTAAGGATGGCCACCGAGTTGCCCCACACTTCGTGCGCCGTCGGCGCACCACGGCGGAAGGGCGCGGAGTCCATGACGTCGTCGTGGTAGAGCGTGGCCAGGTGCGTCAATTCGACGACGACGGCGGCCTGCACCACTTCGGCGCGCGAGGCGTCACCCAGGTGCGCGCACAGCAGGGTCAGCAGCGGACGGATGCGCTTGCCGCCGGCTTCCACCAGATGACGCGACGTTGCGTCAGCCAGCGGATCAGAGTTGGCGATGGCCTCGCGGAGCTTCTTTTCCACACGGGCAAGATTGGTGGTGATGGCCGGGCCCAGCTCGGCGTCGGCGGCGATGGCGGCGAATCCCGCGGGAAGCTGGAGCCCCGTGGCGATGGCTGTGGTGCTGGGAGCGGGTTCCGCAGTGCTGGGCAATCCGTGCCCGGCATGCGTCCAGCTGTGTTCGGCAGAGTGAGTCACAGGGTTAACCCTAACTTTTCGCAGCGGAAACCGCTGATTCGGTGCCGCCGCCCGGCGTCGCGGGCGCGGTGGAAGCGGAAGGCGTCATATTGGAGGTGGCGGGAACCAAGGATTCGAGGACCCGGATCATGCGGTCTTCGAAGCCCTTGGCGGAGGAATCGGTGAGGTTGGCCAGCAGGCGCACCACGAAGCGCATCAGCAGCGGCAGGGGCATGCCGGTCCGCAGCGCGAGCTTCATGACGGCCGGCTTGCCGATCAGCGCGGCAAAGACCCGTCCGAGCGTGAAGTGCGATCCCCACTCATCCCGCACGTAGTCCGCGTACCGCGCGAGGTGCGCGTCGGCGTCGTACTCCCCCGCAGCAGCGCGACGTGCAGAGGCGTCAATGATGAACTCCGCGGCGAAGCGCGCGGACTCCATGGCGTAGGAGATGCCCTCGCCGTTGAACGGGGACACCATGCCGCCGGCGTCGCCCAGCAGCAGGAGCCCCGGCGAGTAGTGCGGGGTGCGGTTGAAGCCCATGGGCAGTGCGGCGCCGCGGATCTCCCCCACCTGGTTCTCCGGGGTGAAGCCCCACTCGGCGGGCATGCCGGCGGTCCATTCGCGCAGGACCTGCTTGTAATCCAGCTTGCCGAATTCCTTGGAGGAGTTCAGGATGCCCAGGCCCACGTTGGAGGTGCCGTCGCCGACTCCGAACACCCAGCCGTAGCCGGGCAGCGGCTTGCCGGACTTACCCGGAAGTTCCAGCCAGCCTTCCATCCACTCGTCATCCGTGCGCGGGGACGTGAAGTAGGTGCGGACGGCGACGCCGAGCGGACGGTCGTCGCGCTTGTGCATGCCCAGGGACACAGCCGTGCGGGTGGAGTTGCCGTCCGCGGCGAGTACGACGTCGGCGTGGAAGTCGCGCGTTTCGCCCGTCTTGCGTCCGGACTCGTCAAGGATCGCGGCCCGGGCGCCGATCACCCGGCCGTCCTCGGAGCGCAGCGCTTCGGTGACGCTGTGGCGTTCCAGCACGACGGCGCCGGCAGCCTGGGCGTGCCGGGCCAGTTCCTCGTCGAAGCCCAGGCGGGTACGGATCAGCCCGTAGGTGGGGAAATCGGAGACCTCGGGCCAGGGCAGTTCGATGGTGCGGCCGCCGGCAATCAGGCGCAGGCCCTTGTTGCGGCGCCAACCGTCCGCTTCGGCATGCGGCAGTCCGAGCTTCTGGATCTCGCGGACAGCGCGCGGGGTGAGGCCGTCGCCGCAGACCTTTTCCCGGGGGAAGCTGGTCTTCTCCAGCACGGTCACGGCGATGCCGGCGCGGGCAAGGTAATACGCGGCGGTGGACCCGGCGGGCCCGGCGCCAACAATCAGTACGTTCACAACAGCCTTGGTGTTAATGCAGGGACGGTCTGGAAGCCCGGGCGCTAGGACGCCTTGCGCGGCTTGAGCTGGCGGCGCAGCTTGGCCACGGGAACGCTGTCCGAGTGCCCGTTGGCAGGCTTGGAGGCGCGGTGCACGGCCACGATTCCGCCGCTGAGGTTCCGATAGGTGACGTCCTGCCAGCCGGCTTCCTGCAGCCACGCGGCCAGGTGGTCCTGGTCCGGCCAGGCGCGGATGGACTCGGCGAGGTACACATAGGCATCCGGGTTGGAGGACACCTTGGTGGCGATCGCCGGGAGGGCGCGCATGAGGTATTCGGTGTACATGGTGCGCCAGAGCGGAACCACCGGGGCCGAGAATTCGGCGATCACCAGGCGGCCGCCCGGCTTGGTGACGCGCAGCATCTCCTGGAGCGCCTTGTGCGGTTCGTTGACGTTGCGCAGGCCGAAGGAAATGGTGGTGGCGTCGAAGCTGTTGTCCGCGAACGGCAGGTTGGTGGCGTCACCGGCCACGAAGTTGATGTCCGGGCGGCGGCGCTTGCCCACCTTGAGCATCCCGAGGGAGAAATCGCAGGCCACCACGTCAACGCCGGCATCCGCATACGGTTCGCTGGAGGTTCCGGTTCCGGCGGCGAGGTCCAGGACCCGCTGGCCGTGCTTGACGTCCATGGCTTCGACCACCACGCGGCGCCACCGCCGGGTCTGCCCCATGGAGAGGACATCGTTCACGACATCGTATTTGGGGGCGACATCGTCAAACATCGTCGCAACTTCGTCCGGACGCTTTTCCAAGGATGCTCGGTTCACCATGCAATTGTCTCAGACATTCCGCGGAGTACTGTTGTTCCATCATGACCACCACGCTCCGCGCCAGCACTTTGAAGACCTTGACAGTCCCCCTCGATGAAGACTTCACCGCCGGGGGGCTGCCGTCGTTTCTGGTACGGGATGACGCGCTGTGCTGGACGCGCCGCGAAGACGGCTTGGTGGCCTTCGGCGAACTGACCCGCTTCACCGGCACGGGCCCGGAGCGTTTCCTCGAGGCCGATATCTGGTGGCGGCACATGGTGATCGAGGCCGACATCACAGACCATGTGGGCATTCCCGGTACCGGCCCCCTGGCCTTCGGCACCTTCGCTTTCTCCAAGACTTCGCCTTTTGAGTCCCGGCTGATCCTGCCCGAAATCGTGGTGGGCATCCGCGACGGCCGCTCCTGGCTGACCCAGTTGACGCTCGACGACGTCGAACTCACCGAGGCGGGCGCCCGCGCCGCCCTGGCGGGCTGGCTCAATGTCCCGGATACCGGACTCACCCCGGCCGGGGGCGGCAGCACCGGCGTCGGGCGGTTCACGCTCAAGAGCGGCTCGCTGAGCGAGGAGGACTGGAAGCAGGCGGTGGCGGACGGCGTCGCGGAAATCCGCACCGGAAAGCTGGAAAAGCTCGTGCTGGCCCGGGATGTCGTGGCGACCCTGCCCGACGGCGTGCGGCCGGCGGAGGTGCTGCGGAACCTGACGCGCAACTACCGCGAGTGCTGGACGTACGGCGTCGACGGCCTGGTGGGTGCCACGCCCGAGATGCTGATCCAGGTGGAGGGCCGCACCGCGCAGGCGCGCGTGCTGGCCGGCACCCTGGACCGCCGCGATGCCGAGGGCGTGGACGGCTCCCCGATGGACTACGCCGAGCGGGTGCTGGCCGGCTCGGAGAAGCAGCGGCACGAACACGAGATCGCCATCCAGTCGCTGACCACCCAGCTGGCACCGTTTTCGGAGGCAATGAACGCGCACAGCGAACCGTTCATCCTGGAACTGCCGAACGTGTGGCACCTGGCTTCGGATGTGAAGGCCGAACTGGCAGATATCGAGGGGCATGTGCCCACCTGCCTGGCCCTGATCAACGCCCTGCATCCCACGGCGGCGGTGTGCGGCACGCCCACCTCGGTGGCGGGCGAGCTGATCCGGCGCCTGGAGCACATGGACCGCGGGCCGTACGCCGGTCCGGTGGGCTGGCTGGACGCGGCCGGTAACGGCGAGTGGGGCATCGCGCTGCGCGGGGCGGTCATCGAGTCGCCGACCTCGGTGCGGATGTTCGCCGGGTGCGGGATCGTGGAGGGCTCGGTGCCGGAGGTTGAGCTTGCGGAGACGTGGGCGAAGTTCCGTCCGATGCTCGAATCCCTCGGCATCGAGCGCTGAATCCGGGATCTCAGACTGAAGCGGGCTGCGCGGGCTTGATTTTTGACCCGTATTGGTTATCCAATAGTGAAACTTAGTTTCCTGTGACGAACATCTCATGGTCAGCGCTACACTAAAGACCGATTTGCTTCGCGTCCCCCGCAACAAAAGGTAAACAAATGCATATCTCCCGTTCGTTCCTCGGCAGCTCCAAAGTCAAGGCCGCAGTCCTCCTCGCAGCCGGCGCCCTCGCCCTGACCGCCTGCGGTGGCGGCGCACCCGCCCCGGCAGCAAGCTCCGCCGGCGGCAGCAGCGTCTCGCTGATCAACGCCGGCAAGCTCACTGTCTGCTCCGACGTTCCCTACGAGCCGTTCGAGTACCAGAAGGACGGCAAGATCGTCGGTTTCGACATCGACATCGCCAACGAGATCGCCAAGGACCTCAACGCCGAGCTGAACATCGTGGACAGCTCCTTCGAAGCCATCGAAACCGGCACCGCGCTGACCGGCTGTGACCTCTCCATCTCCTCGGTTTCCATCACGGACACCCGCAAGAACGTCATGGACTTCTCCGACCCGTACCTCGCCGACGACCTCACCCTGGTCGCCTCCGAGGCTTCCGGCATCACCAACATCGACGGCGCCAAGGGCAAGAAGGTCGGCGTGCAGCAGGCCACCACCGGTGCCCAGTACGCCAAGGACAAGGGCATCGACGCCCAGCAGTTCGAGGACACCGGCCTCCTGGTCCAGGCCCTCAAGGCCGGCACCATCGACGCCGCCCTGGGCAACCAGTCCGTGCTCGGCTACGCCATCAAGGGCGACACCAAGTTCAAGCGCGTGGAGAACTACGCCACCGGTGAAAAGCTCGGCATCGCCATCAAGAAGGGCAACACGGCCATGGCCGAGAAGGTCAACGCCACCCTCAAGCGCCTCACCGACGACGGCACGCTGAAGAAGCTCGAAACCCAGTACTTCGGCGAAGCAGCCAAGTAAGTACGTCCGGCCAGAGACATACGCTGCGAGGCCCCGTGAAGCACGCTGCACGGGGCCTCAGCTGCGCAATATGAATGTGAGAACACCATGGCAATGACCGCACGTCAACGAGCCAAAGTCAGCCTGTACGTCCAGGCAGGCATCTTCGTGGTGGCCATCGCAGCCCTGCTGCTGGCCACCGACTGGAAGACCATCAGCGCCAACGTCTTCAACTTCGGCAAGATCGGCCCGATGTTCCCGGGCATCTTCACCGTGGGCCTGCTCAACACGCTGATCTACACCGCCCTCGGCTTCATCGTGGGCCTCTCCGGCGGTTTGCTGCTGGCCCTCATGAAGCTCTCCAGCTTCCCGCTGTACCGTTGGATCGCCACGGGCTACATCGAATTCTTCCGCGGTATCCCGGCACTGCTCGTCTTCATCGCCTTCGGCTACGGCGTTCCCCTGGCCTTCGGCGTCCAGTGGCCCATCTTCGTGGTGGTCATGGTCTCCCTCGGCATGGTGGCCGCGGCCTACATCGCCGAAACCCTCCGAGCCGGCCTGCAGGCTGTTCCGAAGGGACAGCTGGAGGCCGCACGCTCCCTGGGCATGCCGCAGTGGCGCGCGATGGTGACCATCATCATCCCGCAGGCCTTCAAGATCGTCCTGCCGCCGCTGACCAACGAAATCATCCTGCTGACCAAGGACTCCTCCCTGATCTACGTGCTGGGCCTGACCGCCTCGCAGTACGAGCTCACCAAGTTCGGCCGCGACGGCATCTCCAGCCTGGGCGCCGGCCTGACGCCGCTGCTGGTGGCAGGTGCCTTCTACCTGGTGGTCACCATCCCGTTGAGCCTCTTGGCCCGGAAGTTCGAGAGCCGCAGCGCGCGGACCAAGCGATAGGCAGGAAGCCATGAACGACGTCGAAACCACTACTCCCGGCGGCGCCCGGACGGTGCACGCCGCCGGTGTGTCCATCAAGGACCTCCGCAAGGCCTACGGCTCCAACGAAGTGCTCAAGGGCATCAACCTGGACGTCCAGCCCGGCGAGGTCGTCTGCCTGATCGGCCCCTCGGGCTCGGGCAAGTCCACCCTGCTGCGCTGCGTCAACCTCCTCGAACAGCCCAACCAGGGCACCATCCACGTGGGCGGCTTCGAAGCCACTGATCCCGATGTGGACATCGACAAGATGCGCCGCAAGGTGGGCATGGTGTTCCAGCAGTTCAACCTCTTCCCGCACCTGGACGTGCTGCGCAACTGCACGGTGGCGCAGACCAAAGTGCTCAAGCGTTCGCAGGAAGAGTCGGACAAGATCGCCCAGGCCAACTTGGAACGCGTGGGCCTGGGACACCTGGCCAAGCGCTTCCCGGACCAGCTCTCCGGCGGCCAGCAGCAGCGTGTCGCGATTGCCCGCGCACTGAGCATGAACCCCGAGCTGATGCTCTTCGACGAGCCCACCTCGGCGCTCGACCCCGAGACGGTGGGCGACGTGCTCGCCGTCATGCGCAAGCTGGCCCGTGAAGGCATGACCATGCTCGTGGTCACGCACGAAATGGCCTTCGCCCGTGAAGTGGCAGACCGCGTGGTCTTCATGGACGGCGGCGTGGTGGTCGAGGAAGGCGTGGCCGAGCAGGTCATCGGCAACCCGCAGCAGCCGCGTACCCAGGAATTCCTGCGCCGCGTCCTGGACCCGACGCATATCGAGGTCGAGGAAGACTAAGCACGCGCTGCACCTTTTGGGTGACGCTGCGCAAATGCCCTGGCGCTACGGGAATTCCCGCAGCGCCAGGGCATTTCTGTGTCGCCAGGACGGAAGCGCGTCGTCGTGCGCTTTAGCCGAGGCTGCTGCGCAGGCGCTCGAGCTCGGCCTTGGTCACGGGAAGTACTGTGCCATGGCGTGGAGCCCGGGGCAGCTCGTAGTTGCTCGAAAGCTTCCAGTCAGGGTTTTCCAGGCTGCTGCTTTCCAGCGGGATGTAGCCGCGGCCACCGAACTCGTCCACGAAGAGGTAGTACTTCTCCTCTGTGTTGGACTTGAAGACAGTGGGCCCTTCGACTCCCCCGGTGCCGGCGTTCTTCCCGATGCAGTTGCCCATAAGCGTCCAGTTCCGCGGAGTAGTGTCCGGCAGGTCGACAGCGAGCAGGCTGGCGGACTTCTCCTGCATGATGTCCAGGCAGCCTGACACACGTCCCTCGTCCTTGGTGAAGCGGTAGTAGGTATCGCCTTCCTTGATGACGGTGGAATCAATCACCGAATTGCCGGGATCGTTCCAGACCTTCGCTTCGGTGAAGGTCCGGAAATCCCTGGTGGTGGAGTACATCATCTTGTTGTGGGTGCCGCTTGCGTGGAGGGGATCGTTGTCCGCGTAGATCTTGGATGCCCAGTAGACGACGTAGGCTCCGATCGTCTCGTCGTAGTGTGCCTCCGGCGCCCAGGTGTTGCCGGCGGTGTCCGGTGACACTTTCACATGGCGTTGCGCGGACCAGGTGACCAGGTCCAATGACTCCCAGACCTCGATGTACCGGCTGCCCTGGCGCTGGGACGCATCCCAGCTGGTACCGCTGCCGATGGAGAGGTCCGTGGCGATGAGGTAGAACTTGTCGCCCTCGGGGGAACGGATGATGAAGGGATCCCGCAGGCCCTTGGTGCCCAGGGTGGACTTGAGCACGGGCTTGCCGCCGTTGAGCTCGTCCCACTTCAGGGCATCATTGCCGCGGCTGGCAGCGAAGTAGATGTTCTCCCCCGCGATGTCGTTTCCGGTGAAGTAGGCGAACGCGTAGCCTTCCTTGGGTTCTGCCTTGGGCAGGGGCAGTACCTGGACTCGGAATCTCCTGTCTTCCTTGGCCTTTCCGTAGCTCACTGTTGCCTGCAGCTTGACGCTGACGGGGCTTGCGCCGAAGGCCGGGCGGGTCACTTCGCCGCTTGCGGTAATCACGGAGGCGTCCGAGGACGTCCATTGCACCGCGGTCCCGTGCAGGCCCGTGACGGGAAGGGTGATGTTGCCCCGGATGCCGCCTGCGTCCCAGACCTTCAGGGAGGCCGCTGCTTCGCTGACCTTCTGGCGGTCGCTGATGTCTTCGAGGACCGTAAGCTGGAAAGCCTTCGACGCCGATGCCCCGTCGTATCCGGCGGTGGCGGTCAGCGTCACTGCCGCGTTTCCGGTGCCGTGCGCGGGCCGTGTCACTATGCCTTCGCTGGAGACAACGGACGGATCGGATGACTGCCAGCTGAACGAGGAACCGTTGGGCCCACTGAGTGGCAGTTTCAGATCGCTGCCCACCGCCGTCGTATCCCCAAGGGACAGCCCTTCGAGGTCCAGCGCAACCTTCTGCTCCGGCGAGACGTAGCCCAGCGCGCGGACCTCGTCCGCGGAGAGCGCCCTGCCGTAGACGCGGAAATCACGCAGCTGGCCCTTGAGGTATTTGTCCGCGGAGTACACGGAGCGCCCCAGGTAGTTGGCCGTCGTCGTGCCGGCGCCGATGCTGCCCGGCGTGACGGTGACGCCGGTCTTCCGGGCCACCTCGACGCCGTCCTCGTAGAGGACCGCCGTGCCGCCGCCCAAGGTGTAGGTAATGGTCTTCCAGGCGCCGCGGGCAAGATCGCGGTTGGCGCTGACGGTTTGCTCGGTGGACCAGTTTCCGGTGGCGATCGAACTGCGGTAGGCGTTGCCCGTGGTGAACAGGTAGCCGTTCCCCGTGCCGTTGTTGGTGTTGCCGAGGCCCCAGATGAAGTACGGGGTGCCTTGGTCCGGTGCGATCTTCACGTTGGTGGACACGGTGATGGCGTCCAGGCCGCGCATGAGGTCATTGGGCAGCTTGACGTGGGCGTTGCTGCCGCCAAGCTGCAGTCCCTCGGCGCCCAGCGGCGTGGCATCACCGCTGATGGTGCCGTTCCGGCCGTTGCCGGAACTGTCCACGGCCATGGTGCCCGCGGTTTCGGTGAGCGTGTACTTGAGGATCAGGCCGTCGTCGACGGCGGCATGTGCCGGGGTGCCGGCCGCGATTGAAGCGAGCAGCAGCGCCGCCGCTGCCAGGACCGCGGGGCCGCTCCGGGCCCGTAATGGAACATGGGTCATGGAAACTCCTTGGAATGGGTGGGCCGCTACTTGCCGGAGCCGGCCGCCAGGCGGATGAAGGTGACGGACTTCGGTTCGAAGGCGTAGGTGAACGCGTCGCCGGCACCGTTAAAGGTGCTGCCGGCGGGGACGAGGCCCTGGCCGTCGGCGGTCTGGCGGAGAGTGGTGACAGCGGCCGTGCTGCCAACAGCGGCGGCACCGGCGACCTTGATGTCCACCGGGGCTGTGGCGCTGGAGGTGTTGACCACCTTGACGATGGTGTCTCCGCTCCTGGCGTCCTTGGTCACCACGGAGTAGACGGGGTCGGCCTGGGAATCGTCCACGGTACCCCACAACACGCCGTCCAGGTAAAGCTTGGCAACGCGTCCCGAAACTTCGATCCGGATGTCGTATTCCTTGCCCGCCTGGATGGTGGTGTTCTTTTCGATGACGTTGCTCTTGCCGCCGTTCACGGCCTTCTCCACCACTGATTTGGTGTTGTTCCAGCCGCCCAGGTTCCACCAGTAGTAGTTCCCGGTGTCCTTCACGCCGAAGGCGATGAGGAACCCTTCGGAGCCCGCCAGCTTGGTGGCCTTGGTGCTGAAGGTGTAATTGCTCCAGTTGTCGCTGCCGGCCGTGACCATGGTGTTCTGTGCCGTGGTGCTGGACTGGACGTAGGCACCGTCCTGGATGGACCAGGAACCTACCCCGTTGCCGGTCCAGGCCGCGGCCGTTCCGGAGAAATCGTCGCTGAAGAGCGTGGAGCCGTCTGCGCCGGTGACTTTGACGTCGTCGTACCTGGCGGAAGTGGCCCAGGTGGACAGGCCGATCCGGCCGCTGATCGGAACAACCGTGGATGCCGGGTTCACCTGGGTGCTCGGCACTACCTGCGTGCCCACGTTGTTCATGAACAGCTTCTGCACCTCGTAGTTGGGGGTGGTCCGGACGCTGGTGCCGTCGAAGAACATCATGTCCGGGCTCCACTGCACGCTGGATTCGTTGGCGAGCAGCGGCGCATAGGAGGCCATCTTGACGACGTCGGCATTCCGTTCCAGCCCTGTCATGTACGACGCCTCGGCCAAGGCGTTGTCGGGCTTGTTCCCACGGGAGGCGTATTCGCCAAGGAACACCTTGTAGCTGTCGCGGCTGTAGGAGTCGTAACGGTGGTTGTTGTTCAGGAACCAGGACGGCTCGTTGTAGTAGTGCTCATCCACCAGGTCCACGCCGGTTTCAGCATTGAACTTGGAAAGATCGTCGAATTCCGGGCCCTGGCTGAAGGGCCCTGTGTTGCCGATGATCTTGATCTCCGGGTGGGCCTTGCGGACCGCGTTGTAGAACTGGGTGAAGTAGGCCTTGAACTCCGGCTTGTACTCCTCGTTGCCCAGGCTGATCCTGTCCAGCTTGTAGGGAGCCGGGTGTCCGTAGGCGATGCGCTTGGCGCCCCATTCCGTGGTGGCGTCTCCGTTGGCGAATTCGATCAGGTCCAGGGTGTCCTGGATGTAGCGGTCCAGGGTGGCCTGGTCCGGAGCTTGCTTGTTGTCGCCGCACCCCGTGACGCCCACCGGAACCACGGGCACCGGAATGGCGCCCAGGTCTTCTGCCCACTGGAAGTACTCCATGTAGCCCAGGCCGTAGGTCTGGTTGTAGCCCCAGAAATTGCGGTTGGCCGGCCTCTGTTCCAGCGGGCCGATGGTTTCCTTCCACTGGTAGGTACGGACCCGGGTGTAGTCGGGCGCGGAGTAGCTGTCGTAGTTTCCGGTGTTGACGATGCAGCCGCCGGGGAACCGCAGGAACCCGGGCTTGAGCGCGGCGACTTTTTCCGCCAAGTCCTTCCGCAGGCCGTTGGGGCGGCCCTTCCAGGTGTCCTGCGGGAACAGCGACACCATGTCCAGGCGGACGGTTCCGGTGCCCTGCACCAAGGTGGAGAGCCGGCCAGCGTTGCTGGAATCCTTCGGCGAGAGGGTGACCGAATACTTGGCCCAGTTGTCTCCTTTGACTTTCACCGAGGCCATGGCCAGCCGTGCGCCCTCGGGAGTCTCCAGGGTCACGGCGAGGGTGGATCCTGCGGGGTTGGAGGTGCGTGCCCACACCGAGTAGTTGTATTTCTTGCCTGCCTCAAGCTTCTGGCCCGCGTTCCAGCCGCTGTTCCGCACACCGATTCCGGCGCCGGCGCCTGCGCCTGCACTCATGGCATCGATGCGGAGGTAGTTGCGGTTCTTTTCGTTGAGCCGGTTGTCGTCATTGACGACGCCGACCGCGCCGTCGCTGCCCCTCCGCAGCGTTTCCCAGCCGGTCATCGGGGTGAAGGCGCGGTTGTCGGCGGAATTGAATTCGAAGGAGCGGTTCTGTACAAGTTCAGCGTAGATGCCGCCGTCGGCGCCCTGGTTGATGTCTTCATAGAAGATGCCGTACATCGCCGGATCGATCGCCGGCCCGGGGGCAGCAGCGTTGATGTCGATGGTCCTGTTGCCTGACGCGTCCGCGTTCGCGTTGATGGCGGGTGCGAAGGCCAGCACCGCGGCGGCCAGGGAACCGGCAAGCACCAGGGTGCATGCCCGTTGGGCTGGTCTTGTTGCTTTCGATGGCATGGGGAGGAGCCTTTCTCCGTTGAATGGTCCGCCGGGATTCCGGCGCGGCATCTTGGCGGCCGCGGCGAGAACTTTTGTGAACGCTAACAACCGACCGCCGGAAACGAGTATTCGGCATTTCCGCGCGGCTTGTAAAGGGCAATTCCAAAAAGACCGGAACCCCTCCGCCTTGTGGCGGGAGTCACTTGACGGTGGAATTGTTAGCGTTCACAATGTTTCGCAGAGCGCATCAGCTCACTTGCAGCAATGGCGGTGTTACGAGTTCTCCCGCCAGCAATGTACCTACGCCTCCGGGAGGATGTTTTGTTCAAGAAATCCCTGCTTGCGGTGGCCGCCGCATCGCTCCTCGCCCTCACCGCCTGCGGCGGAAACGCCGGTGCCGGCAGCCCTGCCGGCGCCGCGGGCAACGACAAGATCACCATGGGCTTCGCCCAAGTGGGCGCCGAAAGCGGTTGGCGCACCGCCAACACCAAGTCCGTCCAGGACTCCGCCAAGAACGCCGGTGTGGACCTGAAGTTCTCGGACGCCCAGCAGAAACAGGAAAACCAGATCAAGGCCATCCGTTCCTACATCCAGCAGAAGGTGGACGTCATTGCCTTCTCCCCCGTGGTGGAATCCGGATGGGACACTGTGCTGAAGGAAGCCAAAAACGCAAAGATCCCCGTGATCCTCACGGACCGCGCCGTCGATTCGGCGGACAAGTCCCTCTACAAGACGTTCCTCGGCTCCGACTTCGTCGAAGAAGGCCGGAAGGCCGGCAAGTGGCTGGTGGACGAGTCAAAGTCCGCCACGGACACCGTGAACATCGTCGAAATCCAGGGCACCACCGGATCCGCCCCCGCCAACGACCGCAAGGAAGGCTTTGAAGAAGCCATCAAGGCCGACCCGAAGTTGAAGATCGTGGCATCCCAGAGCGGCGACTTCACCCGCAGCGGCGGCAAGCAGGTCATGGAAGCCTTCCTCAAGAACAACGCGGACATCGATGTTGTCTTCGCGCACAACGATGACGAAGGCCTGGGCGCCATCGAGGCCATCGAGGCTGCCGGCAAGGTCCCGGGCAAGGACATCAAGATCATCACGATCGACGCCGTCAAGGACGGAATGACTGCTTTGGCCGCCGGCAAGATCAACTACATCGTCGAATGCAGCCCGATGCTCGGCGACCAACTCATGGACCTCGCCAAGAAGGTCGTGGCCGGCGAAAGCGTTCCCGAACGCGTGGTCACGGAAGAGACCACCTTCACACAGGAACAGGCCAAGCAGGTCCTCGCAACGCGCCCCTACTAGGGCCATCCGCGCACCAGGCGTCCCGAATACTCCATGCGGCGACGGGAAACCGCCGCCGCACGGAGTACCAACGCCGTCGCGCACCAGCACAGAAAAGGCATGAGGATGAACGAAATCGTTCCGGTCGTGGAGATGACCGGCATAGCCATCGGCTTCCCGGGGGTGAAGGCGCTCGACGGCGTCGACTTCCGGCTCTTCCAAGGCGAGGTCCACGCCCTCATGGGTGAAAACGGGGCCGGGAAGTCCACCCTGATCAAAGCCCTGACGGGGGTCTACACCATCGACTCCGGAACCATCACGGTCCTGGGTGAACGCAAAAGCTTCACGACGCCGGCGGAATCGCAGGCGGCCGGGATCAGCACCGTCTACCAAGAGGTCAATCTCTGCCCCAACCTCACGGTGGAAGAGAACATCATGCTGGGCCGTGAACCCCGCCGGGGAGGCAAAACCGGCCGCGGCAGCATCGACTGGAAGGCCGTCCGGAGCCGCACCCGAGAGGTCCTGGCAGGCCTGCATCTTGACCACGTCGAGCCGAATTCCCTGCTCGCCAGCCACTCCATTGCGGTGCAGCAGCTGATCGCGATCGCGCGTTCTGTGGAGATCAACGCCAAGGTCCTCATCCTGGACGAACCGACCTCCAGCCTCGACGCCGAAGAAGTCGCCCAGCTCTTCCGGGTGATCCGCGAGCTCCGCGACAAAGGCGTGGCCATCCTCTTCGTCTCCCACTTCCTGGAGCAGGTCTACGAGATCTCGGACCGCATGACGGTCCTGCGCAACGGCAAGCTCGTGGGCGAGTACATGACCCGGGAGCTGTCCCGAATGAGCCTGATCTCCAAAATGATCGGCAAGGACATGGAAGCCCTCGCCGAACTCGACAACGGACCAGCGAAGGAGCGCACAGCAGCGGACGCCAGCGCCATGCCGTTCATCGAAGCCGTCGGCCTTGGCCGGAAAGGCTCGGTGTCCGGGATCGACCTGGCCATCAACCCCGGGGAAGTGGTGGGACTGGCAGGGCTGCTCGGCGCGGGCCGCACGGAAATCGCCCGCCTGTTCTTCGGCGCGGACAAGGCCGACGAAGGCCACCTCAAAGTCAAAGGCATCCAAGAGAAGATCCGTTCGCCCCGCACCGCCATCGACAAGCGCATTGCCTTCTGTTCCGAAGACCGCAAGCAGGAAGGCCTCATCGGAGATCTCTCCGTGCGCGACAACCTCATCCTGGCCATGCAGGCCAGCAAAGGCTGGATGCGCCGCGTACCGCGGCGGGTCCAGGACGAACTGGTGACCGAATACATCGAGGCCCTGGACATCCGCCCCGCCAACCCGGATGCGCTCATCAAGAACCTCAGCGGCGGAAACCAGCAGAAAGTCCTGCTGGCCCGCTGGCTGGTCACGGAACCCGGGCTGCTGATCCTCGACGAACCCACCCGCGGCATCGACATCGGGGCCAAGACCCAGATCCAGAAGCTGGTCAACCAGTTGGCAGCCAAGGGAATGTCCATCCTCTTCATCTCTTCCGAGCTGGAGGAAGTGCTGCGCGTGAGCGACCGCATCGCCATCATCAAGGACCGCGAAAAGCTCGCCGAAATCCACAACAACGGCGTCTCAGTGGAGGACGTCATGTCCGTCATCGCCGGAGGCACGCAGTGAAATCCAATGCAGTAAAAGACCTTCTGAAACACCGCCTGGCGTGGCCAGTGCTGGCCCTCGCCGCGCTGCTGCTTCTCAACCAGATCTTCCGTCCGGACTTCCTCGCGCTCAGGATGCAGGACGGGCACCTGTACGGCAGCCTGATCGACATCATGCGCAATGGCGCACCCACCATCCTGATCGCCCTGGGCATGACCCTGGTGATCGCCACCCGCGGGATCGACCTTTCCGTGGGGGCCGTGGTGGCGATTGCCGGCGCGGCGTCCTGCGCCTATATCGCCGCCTCGCCGGAGCCCGCTTCGCCGTCGACGGCGGCCGTCGCCGTGCTGGTCGCCGTCGCCGCGGCGCTACTGCTCGGCGCCTGGAACGGCTTCCTGGTCTCGACGATCGGAGTGCAGCCGATCATTGCCACCCTGGTGCTCATGACCGCAGGCCGCGGAATTGCGCAGCTCATCACCGGCGGCCAGATCATCTCGGTATCCAACGACCACTACAAGGCGATCGGAGCCGGGTATCTCTTCACCCTGCCCGTCTCCATCCTTGTCACCGCGGCCGTCTTCGTAGCCACAGCAGTCCTCACTCGCCGCACCGCCCTGGGCACCCTGATCGAAGCCGTCGGCATCAACCCGGTGGCCAGCCGCTTGGCCGGGCTGCGGTCCCGGAACATCATTTGGATTGTCTACGTCTTCAGCGCCGTCTGCGCCGCAATCGCCGGCCTCATGATCAGCTCCAATGTCACGGCCGCGGATGCCAACAACGCAGGGCTCTACATCGAGATGGACGCCATCCTGGCCGTCGTGATCGGCGGCACCTCGCTGGCAGGCGGCCGGTACACCTTGGTGGGGACCGTCGTCGGCGCCTTCATCATCCAGACCCTGACCACCACCGTGTACACCCTGGGCATCCCGCCGGAAGTCACCCTGGTGTTCAAGGCACTCGTCGTCATCATCGTCTGCCTGCTGCAGGCGCCGAAAGCCAGGAAGCTGCTCGGCAGCTTCAGGCCGGCGCGGCAGGTCGTGGTGAAGGAAACCCCCAAGGAAAAGGTGGCCGCCTGATGTCCGCACTGTCCACCCTCGCGAAGCCCTCCACCAGGAAGGCGACGCAGGCCCGCACCCGCCTGCGCGCCAGCGCCCGCTACGCCCCCACCCTCGCCACGGTAGGACTCTTCCTCGCGATGTTCGCCGTCGGATCGGGCCTGTACCCGAGCTTCCTTTCCGGCCAGGTGTTTCTGAACCTGTTCATAGACAACACCTTCCTGATCGTGCTGGCCGTCGGCATGACTTTCGTGATCCTGACCGGGGGAATCGACCTCTCGGTGGGTGCCGTCGTCGCGCTCTCCATGATGGTGGCCGCCACCTTGCTGCAGCAGGGCTGGAATCCGGCCGCCGTGATTGTCCTGGTCCTCGTGATCGGCAGCGGACTGGGCTTCCTCATGGGACTGGTCATCCAGTACTTCGACATTCAGCCGTTCATCGTCACGCTGGCCGGCATGTTCCTGGCCCGCGGCCTCTGCTACGTCATCAGCCTGGAATCGATCCCCGTGACCGAGGGCTTCTTCACCGGCATGGCGCAGGCACAGATCCCGCTGCCCGGCGAGCTGTTCATCTCCCCCGGCGTAGTGCTGGCCCTGCTGATCGTGGCGGCGGCCTTCTTCGTGCTGCACCACACCCGTTTCGGCCGCACGGTGTATGCGATCGGCGGCAACGAACACTCGGCCATGCTCATGGGCCTGCCGGTCAAGGGCACCAAGATCCTGGTCTATGCCCTCAGCGGCCTCTGCTCCGCGATCGCCGGGATCCTGTTCTCCTTCTACAGCCTGTCCGGCTACAGCCTGGCCGCCCAGGGCATGGAACTGGATGCCATCGCCGCAGTGGTGATCGGGGGAACGCTCCTGACCGGCGGAACCGGTTACGTTCTGGGCTCCGTGGTGGGGGTGCTGGTCCTGGGAATCGTCCAGACCTTCATCGCCTACGACGGCACCCTCAGTTCCTGGTGGACCAAGATCGTCATCGGCGGCCTGCTGCTGGTCTTCATCCTGCTCCAGCGGCTCTTCGCCAGGAAAACCGCCTGACCCCGCGCTACCCCTGCCCCACCCAAGCCTGTCGAAAGGACCACCTCCGCATGGATATGAACCGCCACCTGTCCCGCCGCCTCCTCCTCGGCTCAGGAACCGCCGCAGCTGCGGCGGCAGCCCTCGCCGGCACCGGCGCACTGGCTTTCGCCCCGGCAGCGGCGGCGGCGCCCGCCGTCGGGAATCCCGTCATCAACCCTGTAGTACCGCGCCGGGCCGATCCCTGGCTGATGAAACATTCGGACGGCAGGTACTACTTCACCGGCTCCGTGCCGGAGTACGACCGGCTTGTGCTCCGTTCCTCCGCAACCATTGCGGGGCTTGGTGCCGCGGCCGAGACGGTGGTTTGGACACGGCCCGCGTCCGGAACCATGGGCGGGCATATCTGGGCTCCGGAGCTGCACCATTTCGACGGCAAGTGGCACATCTACTTCGCCGCCGGAGACAGCACGGACGTTTTCCGGGTACGGATCTACGTGCTGTCCACCAGCGACGCGGACCCCATGACCGCCGTCTGGGAACCGCCGGTCCGGGTGTACACGCACGCGGACACATTCTCCCTGGACGCCACCACCTTCGAACACCTTGGCACCCGCTACCTGTTGTGGGCGCAGAGCGATACCGGGGTGAACTCGAGCCTGTACATCGCGTCAATGTCCTCGCCGTCCACCCTCTCCAGCACGCCGGTGCGCATCGCCGTGCCCACCCTGGCGTGGGAGACCATCGGCTTCAAGGTCAATGAAGGGCCGGCAGTCCTGAAACGGAACGGCCGGATCTTCGTGACGTTCTCGGCAAGCGCCACCGATGCCAACTACTGCATGGGCCTGCTCACCGCGGATGCTTCTGCAGACCTGCTGGATGCCGCGAGCTGGTCCAAGTCCCCGCTGCCGGTCTTCACCACCAACGAAGGGTCGAAGCAGTACGGGCCCGGCCACAACTCCTTCACGGTGGATGAGGCCGGCCGGGATGTGCTGGTCTACCACGCCCGCTCCTACCGCGCCATCACCGGCGACCCGCTGTACGATCCCAACCGCCACGCCCGCGTCCAGCAACTGCACTGGAAGGCGGACGGAAGCCCGGAGTTCGGCGTCCCGGTGGGCGACGGCGAACTGCCGGTCCGCTTGGAACCGGCCTCCGCGCGTGGCAGCTTCCTCGCCCACGACGGCGTCACGGTCACCTCTGCGGCGTCGCCCGCCCTGGAGTCTTCGCAGTTCCGGATCGCCCCGGGGTACGCGAAAAAGAATTCGGTGGTGATCGAACCGGTCCTCACCAAGGGGCGCTTCCTGCGGGTGGACGGCTCCTCCGTGGCCATCGCGACGACGGACGGCAGCTCCTCTGCCTTCATCCGCCGCGGCGGACTGGCGGATCGGAACGGCATGTCCTTCGAGTCCGTGGATGTCCCGGGCGCCTACCTCCTGCTCCGCGAAGGCCGGCTGATCCTGGCGCCCGTGGAGAAAGCGTGGCGGGCGGCAGCAACCTTCTTCCTTCACCCCTGATCCAGGCCCCACCCCCGGCGGACTGTGAGTTGCTTCACAGGACGCCGGGGGATATCATTGCCTTTGATTGTTAGCGCTAACAGACGAAGCGCAGACAACCATCGGCACGAACCACCGGGCGAGGACGCCCGGCCACGCGAAGAGCACAGACGCTCCCCCGCGCAACCACCGATTCGCGGCCACGAGCAGGCCACGGAAGGAGAACACGTGAGAATCAAGAAGCTCCTGGGCGCCGTCGCCGTCGTCCTGGCCCTCGCCGCCAGCACCACCGCCTGCGGCAGCCGCCCGGGTTCCGCCCCGGCAAGCGGTGCTGCCGATGCTTCCGGCGCCCTGGTGGGAATCTCGATGCCCACCCAGACGTCCGAACGGTGGATCGCGGACGGCAAGAACGTCTCGGAATCCCTGGCCAAGCTCGGGTACAAGACAGACCTGCAGTACGCCAATGACGATATTCCCACGCAGGTCTCCCAGATCGAAAACATGCTGACCAAGGGCGCAAAATCCCTGATCGTGGCCGCAATCGACGGCACCACCCTGACTGATGTCCTGGCCAAGGCCAAGGAACAGAACGTGAAGGTCATCGCCTACGACCGCCTCATCAACGGAACCCCCAACGTCGACTACTACACCACCTTCGACAACTACGAGGTAGGCGTGCAGCAAGCCACGTCGCTGCTGACCGGGCTGGGGCTGCTTGATGCGACGGGCAAGAAGGTCGAAGGCAAGGGCCCCTTCAACGTGGAACTGTTCGCCGGCAGCCCGGATGACAACAACGCCAACTTCTTCTGGACCGGTGCCATGGACACCCTCAAGCCGTACCTGGACGCCGGCACGCTCAAGGTGCCCAGCGGCCAGACCAAGTTCGAGCAGGCCGCCATCCTTCGCTGGCAAGCGGCCACCGCGCAGAAGCGCATGGAGGACATCCTCACCGCGGCCTACGGTTCCGGCAAGAAGCTCGACGGCGTACTGTCGCCTTACGATGGCCTGTCCATCGGCATCATCTCCGCGCTGACCAGCACCGGCGGATACTCCAAAGGCGCTCTTCCGGTCGTCACCGGCCAGGACGCCGAAAAGGGTTCGGTGAAGTCAATCATCGCCGGCGAGCAGTACTCCACCATTTTCAAGGACACCCGCAAGCTCGGCGAGCAGGCAGTGAAGATGGTTGACGCCGTCCTGAAGGGCCAGGCCCCGGAAACCAACGACACCGAAACCTACAACAACAAGGTCAAGGTGGTTCCGGCTTACCTCCTGAAGTCGGTGATCGTCACCAAGGACAACTACAAGAAGGAACTGATCGACTCCGATTACTACACCGAAGCCGACATCAAGTAACCGGCATGAACGTACCCATTCTTCAGATGCGCGGGATCACCAAGACCTTTCCCGGCGTCAAAGCCCTCCAGGATGTCACGCTGGACGTGAACCGCGGCGAGGTCCACGCGATCTGCGGTGAGAACGGAGCGGGCAAGTCGACCCTGATGAAGGTGCTCTCCGGCGTCTACGCGCACAACACCTTCGACGGCGAGATCCGCTTCGAGGACGAACCATGCGCTTTCTCTTCCATCAGCGACAGCGAAAAGCGCGGGATCGTGATCATCCACCAGGAACTCGCCCTCAGCCCGTACTTGTCCATCGCCGAGAACATCTTCCTGGGAAACGAGATCGCTTCCCGTGGCTGGGTGGATTGGCGCAAGACCAATCTGGAAGCGGCCAAACTGCTGGCACGGGTGGGGCTGGACGAAAACCCCGTGACACCCATCCAGCACATCAGCGTGGGCAAGCAACAGCTGGTGGAGATCGCGAAGGCGCTGTCCAAGAAGGTCAAGCTCCTGATCCTGGACGAGCCCACGGCGGCGCTGAATGACGAGGATTCGGACCACCTGCTGGACCTCATCCTGCATCTGAAGGGCCAAGGCGTCACCAGCATCATCATCAGCCACAAGCTGAACGAGATCCGTAAGGTGGCAGACGCCGTCACGATCATCCGGGACGGCAGGTCCATCGAAACCCTGCGCCTGGATCAGGGCCAGATCACCCAGGAACGGATCATCCGGGGCATGGTGGGCCGGGATTTGGACAGCCTGTATCCGGAGCGCACTCCGCAGATCGGTGGGGAGGTGCTCCGGATCGAGGGCTGGACGGTGCAGCACCCCCAGGACCACAGCCGCACCGTGGTCCACAACGCCAGCCTCAACGTCCGTGCCGGCGAGGTGGTGGGCCTGGCAGGCCTGATGGGTGCAGGCCGCACCGAGCTGGCCATGAGTGTGTTCGGCCGCAGCTACGGCCGGGCCGTCTCGGGGAAGGTGTTCAAGTACGGCAAGGAAATCAACACCTCTACCGTTCCGCAGGCGATCGCCCACGGAATCGCCTACGCCACCGAGGACCGCAAGCACTACGGCCTGAACCTGATCGAGGACATCAAGCGGAACATTTCCATGGCCGCCCTGTCCAAGCTGGCCAAGCGGGGCTGGGTGGACAAGAACCGGGAAACCGCCGTGGCCAACGGCTACCGGGACAGCATGAACATCAAGGCACCCGCGGTGTCCGCCATCACCGGGAAGCTGTCCGGCGGCAACCAGCAAAAAGTGGTGCTCAGCAAATGGATGTTCTCGGACCCCGACGTCCTCATCCTGGACGAGCCCACCCGCGGGATCGATGTCGGCGCCAAGTATGAGATCTACACGATCATCGCCGGGCTCGCTGCCCAAGGCAAAGCCGTCATCGTGATCTCTTCGGAGCTTCCCGAACTGCTCGGCATCTGCGACAGGATCTACACCCTGTCCGCCGGGCACGTCACCGGCGAAGTACCGATTTCCGAGGCCTCACAGGAGACCCTTATGCACTACATGACCCAAGAGAAGGAATAGCAGCCATGTCCGCACTACGGGAATCCCTCGGCTTCCTGGCAAGCCGCCTCCGCCAGGTGGGTATTTTCCTCGCCCTGATCCTGATCGTGCTGCTGTTCCAGATCCTCACCGACGGCATCCTGCTCCAGCCCCAGAACGTCACCAACCTGGTGGTGCAGAACAGCTACATCCTGATCCTGGCCATCGGCATGGTGATGGTGATCATCGCCGGCCATATCGACCTCTCCGTAGGGTCCATCGCAGGCTTTATCGGTGCGGTGGCGGGCGTGATGATCGTCCACTGGGGCTGGCCGTGGTGGGCGGCCATCCCCGCCTGTCTCCTGGTGGGCGCACTGGTGGGCGCCTGGCAGGGGTACTGGATCGCCTACGTGGGCATCCCGGCGTTCATCGTGACACTGGCCGGCATGCTGATCTTCCGCGGCCTGACCCTCATCACCCTGAAGAACCAGCAGATCACCCCGTTCCCGGACGAACTGCGCGCACTCGGCGGCGGCTTCCTCCCCGACATCTCCGGTGGCACCTCCGTGCTGGAATGGCTCACCGTGCTGCTCGGTGTGGTGGGTACGGCCGCGCTGCTGTTCCAGTCCGTCAAGGAACGCCGCATCCGCCGCAGGCTCGGCCTGGAAAACGAGCCCATGGCCTGGTTCGCCACGAAGACGGCATTCATCGCCCTGCTCATGCTGGCCATCACCTTCCTGCTGGCCAGCTATCGCGGCACCCCGATCGTCCTGGTAGTCCTGGCGGTCTTGGTGGTCGGCTATTCCGCGCTGATGAACAACAGCATCTTCGGACGGCACACCTACGCGATCGGCGGCAACCTGCACGCGGCGCAACTCTCCGGGATCAAGACCAAGGCGGTGACCTTCCGGCTCTTCGTGAACATGGGCGTCCTGGCCGCACTCGCCGGGCTCATCTTCACGGCCCGCCTCAACTCGGCCCAGCCCGCCGGCGGTACCGGCTTCGAGCTCGATTCCATTGCCGCGGCGTTCATCGGCGGCGCGGCCGTGCAGGGCGGCATCGGCACGGTGGCCGGAGCAATGATCGGCGGCCTGATCATGGGCGTGCTGAACAACGGCATGTCCATCCTGGGCCTCGGCACCGACTACCAGCAGCTCATCAAGGGCCTGGTCCTGCTGCTCGCCGTCGGCTTCGACATCTTCAACAAGAACCGTGCCGGCGGCAGCTCCTCCATCGCCAAGCGCTTCACTTTCCGTACCGCACCGCCCGCGGCGGAAGGCAAGGTTCCAGCTCCCGAGGCGGTAAGCGCGGCCGATCCCGTGGCCCCCGGGGTGGGCCGCTGAGGCTGACAGCAAAGTACCCGACGACGGCCCGCACCTTTCCTGCGAAAGGTGCGGGCCGTCGTCGGTTTGGGACTTGCTCCGGGAGGGGCTTTCAGGGCCGGGCGGCCGCCGTCGAGCCGCGGACCACAAGCTCCGGCATGATGACCGAGGCCCTGCCGGAGGGTCCGTGTTCCATGTCCGAAAGCAACATCCTGAGGCAGCGGGCCCCGAGGAGTTCGAAGTCGTGCTTGACCGTGGTGAGGGGCGGAATGACATAGGCGGCCTCGGGCTGGTCGTCAAAGCCCGCCACGCTGATGTCTTCGGGGACGCGAAGCCCGGCCTCCTTGAAGGCCCGGAGCGCGCCGAGGGCCATCTGGTCATTGGCAGCGAACACCGCGGTGGCCGTGCCTTCCACGGCGAGCGCAAGGCCTGCCCTGTATCCGCTGCCCGCGCTCCAGTCTCCTTCGAGCAGCGGAGCGCCTTGGAGCCCGGCCTGTTCGAGGGTTCTGCGCCAGCCGTCAACACGGGCAGCGGCATCGATCCAGTCCGGCGGCCCGGAGACATGCGCGATGGTGCGGTGGCCCAGGTCCAGGAGGTGCTGCACCACGAGGGCCGCCCCGGCGCGCTGGTCCACGGCCGCAGTGCTCAGTCGCTCCCCTGCGCTGAAACCCACCGCCACGAGCGGCGTGGAACCCGCGAGGCCCCGTAGCGATGCCAGCATGGCCTGGTGCGGCGCGATCACTACGATTCCGTCCACGGACTGGACCATGAAGTGTTCCAGCGCGTCCCTGATTCCTGCCGGCGTAACGCTGCTGAGGTTGGCCACGCTCACGGAATATCCGTGTCCGCGCGCAGCGTGTTGAACGCCCAAAAGGGTGTGGGCGGGACCGTACTGGCCCATGCCTGCACCTAGGACACCGATCACCTGTGAGCGGCGGGTAACGAGGCTGCGCGCGGCAGTGTTCCGGCGGTAACCAAGGTCGGCGATGGCGCGTTCCACGCGCAGGCGCGTCCGTGCGCTGACGTGGGGATGGGCGTTCAGTACCCGGGAAACCGTCTGATGGGAGACCCTGGCCAGCCGTGCCACGTCCTCCATCACGGGAGGACGCGGCATCCGGCCGGAGGGTGTGATTCCGGGTCCGGTCACACTGCGAAGATCGTCCATGCGGCACGATGCGTGGCGCCGGCTTCCAGACGCACGAGGTCCGTACCGCTGTTGAAGGCATCCGGCGGGCAGCTCATCGGTTCCACGGCCAGGCCCAGCCTGTCCGCCGCCGGCGGCAGTTTGTCCGCGGTGTGGATTTGCAGCCAGCGGCAGCTGCGGTCCCAGGACATCCCGACGCCGGTCCCTCCGGGGTCCCGGACCAGCACTCCCGCGCGGCCGCCGTCGTCGAACGCTATGTCCGTAAACGCATGGTCGATCCGGGTGGCGCCGATGGCGCGGGCGGAACGGAAGTCGAAGGCATGGCCGGCCACCGGCCGGGTGCCCACGGGAAGGAGCCGGTCAGCGCTGACGTCGAGGAAGCTGTCCGCGGGGATTTCGAGGATCCATTCGTCCAGCGGGGCGGGGCCGGCCACCAGGTACGGGTGCGGGCAGACCCCGTAGGGTGCCGCCGTTCCGCCCAGGTTTGTGGCGCTCACGGTACAGTGCAGGCCGTCCTGCGTCAGGCTGTAGCCGGCTTCGATCCGCAGGCGGTGCGGGTATCCGTCAACCGGCTCCGGCTCACAGGCCAGCACCACGGATGATTCCGTGCGGGACACAGTTTCCCAATCGAGCGGGAACACCAGCCCGTGGAGGGCGCAGGCGCGGTCCGCTTCGTTGAGCGGCAGCCGGTACTCGACGCCGTCGAAACTGTAGGTACCGTCCGCGATCCGGTTGGGCCACGGAGAGGCCACAATGCCGCGGAAGTCCGGGATGGGCCCGCCGGCGGGGAACGGGACCACAAGGTCCCGTCCCCCGAACTGCAAAACCCGCAGGGCAGCAGCCCGGGCAGTCACGACTGCCAAGTAGCCGCCCGCGCGCAACGTGAATTCAGCGCTCACAATCCGCCGGCCAGCTTGTAGTACGCCGCGTTCCAGGCCAGTTCCTTCTTGAACTGCTTGAGGGTGGTTCCTTCGTCGATGGTGAGCAGTTCGGTGCGGGCGATCTCGGCGAAGTCTTCGAAGACGTCCATGCCCACCTGGGTGGAAAGGACCGTGTGATGCGCGGCGCCGGCGGTCAGCCAGGCAGCGGCCGAGGTGGCAAAGTCCGGCTTGGGCTCCCAGAGTGCGCGTGCCACGGGGAGGTTGGGCAGCGGTTCGTCCAGGTCAACCACGTCCACGGCGTTCGCTACCAGTCGGAAGCGGTCCCGCATGTCCGAGAGCGCCACTACGGCACCGGGGCCGGCGTCGGTGTCGAAAACCATGCGGACGGGGTCCTCCTTGCCGCCGATTCCCAGCGGGTGGATCTCCACGCGCGGCTTCTTCGCCGTCAGGGAGGGGCAGACCTCCAGCATGTGGGCGCCCAGGATCTTCTCCGAGCCCGGCGTGAGATGGTACGTGTAGTCCTCCATCAGCGAGGCGCCACCGGGCAGCCCACCGCCCATTACCTTGGCCGCGCGGACCAGGATGGCCGTCTTCCAGTCGCCCTCGGCACCGAATCCGTAGCCGTCCGCCATGAGCCGCTGCACCGCCATGCCGGGAAGCTGGCGCAGGTCACCGAGATCCTCGAAAGAGGTAGTGAACGCGGCCGATCCGTTGGCTTCGAGGAAGCTGCGCAGACCGAGCTCGATCCGGGCGCTGTACCGCAGGGACTCATGGCGGGCACCGCCCTGCCGGAGCTCCGGAGCCACCTCGTACAGGCGCTCGTACTCTGCTACCAGGGCGTCGACGTCGGACTCCGCGGCGCCGTGCACCGCGTCGGCGAGTTCGTTGACGGACCAGGTGTTCACCGAGACGCCGAAGCGCAGCTCGGCTTCGGTCTTGTCCCCTTCGGTGACCGCGACGTTGCGCATGTTGTCGCCGAAACGGGTGAGCTTGAGGGTCCGGACGGCGGCCCAGCCGGCCGCGGCGCGCTGCCAGGCACCCAGCTGGCGGGCTACCTCGGGGTTGGAGGCGTGGCCCACCACCGTTTTGCGAGGTACGCCCAGCCGGGATTGGATGTAGCCGAATTCGCGGTCGCCGTGTGCGGCCTGGTTCAGGTTCATGAAGTCGAAGTCAATGTCCGCCCAGGGCAATTCAAGGTTGGCCTGGGTGTGGAGGTGCAGGAGCGGCTTCCGGAGCAGGTCCAGGCCCTGGATCCACATCTTGGCGGGACTGAAGGTGTGCATCCAGGCGGTCACGCCGATCACGGAATCGTCCGAGTTTGCCTCCAGCGCGGTGCGGCGGATGGCGTCAGCATCCGTGAGCACCGGCTTCCAGACAAGCTTGACGGGGACATCGCCGGACGCGTTAAGGAGCTCCGAAATTTCCCGGGACTGCGCGGCAACCTGCTTCAGGACGTCCTCTCCGTAGAGGTGCTGGCTGCCCGTGAGGAACCAGACCTCGTAGTGGTCCAGGGATGTGGTGTTGGCGGTGCGCATGGTTCTCCTTGAAAGTCTGTGGTTGCGGCGGGGTGCTGGCTTCGGGGCTTAGCGGGCTTCGGGGCGCTAGCGCCCGTACACGTTCTGGTAGCGGTCATACAGGGATTCGATCTGGGCCTGGTCCATGGGCAGTGGCTCGCCGAGCTGCCGTGAGATGTGGACCGTCCGGGCCACTTCCTCGCACATCACGGCGGCCTTGACCGCGGCCCGGGCGTCCCTGCCGATGGTGAAGGGTCCGTGGTTCTGCATGAGGACCGCCGGGGAGTTGGAGGCCGTGAGCGTCTCCACGATGCCGCGGCCGATCGAATCGTCGCCGATCAACGCGAAGGGGCCCACCGGGATGGAGCCGCCGAATTCGTCGCCCATCATGGTGAGTACGCACGGGATCGCCTCGCCGCGGGCGGCCCAGGCAGTGGCGTAGGTAGAGTGCGTGTGCACCACGCCGCCCACGTGCGGCATGTTCCGGTAGACGTAGGCGTGCGCGGCAGTGTCCGACGACGGCGACAGCGCCGGGTTGCCCCACTCGCCTGTTGCGTCGCCATCCACGGGAGTGCCGTAGAGGTCCGTGACCACCATGAGTTCGGGGGTCAGCTCCGCGTAGGAAACGCCCGAGGGCTTGATGACCATCAGCTCTTGGCCGGGAATCCGGGCGGAGACGTTGCCCGCGGTCCACACCACCAGCTCGTAGCGGGTCAGTTCGGCATGCAGTGCGCAGACGTCCCGGCGCACCTCGGCGATGGTCTCCAGTAGCGTGCTCATGCGCCGGCTCCGGCCAGGACGGGGTCGCCCGCCGGGATGGGCCCCTCCGCCGGGACGGGGAGCTGTGCTTTCCGCGCTTTCCGTTGGATGGCCTTGAGCCGGTGCATGACGTCGTTGCTACCCCGGCCGAAGTAGTCGTGGAGGGTGCGGTATTCGCGGAACAGTTCCTCGTAGGCGGCCACGTTTTCCGGGATGGGCGTGTATACGGCGCCGGGTTCTGCTCCCATCGCGGCGGCGGCCGCCCTGATGTCCGGGTACCGGCCGGCGGCCACGGCCGCATGGATAGCCGAGCCGAGCGCCGGTCCCTGGGTTGAGCCGATGGTGGAAAGCTGCAGGCCCGTGACGTCCGCGTAGATCTGCATGAGGAGCGGGTTCTTCAGCAGCCCGCCCGCCACGATGAATTCCTTTACCGGTACTCCGGAGTCGCGGAAGGCGTCAACGATGGTGCGCGTGCCGAAGGCCGTCGCTTCCAGCAAGGCGCGGTACGTGTCCTCCGGGCGGGTGGCCAGGGTCTGCCCCACCACCAGGCCGGAAAGTTCGTGGTCCACCAGCACCGAGCGGTTGCCCGAATGCCAGTCCAGGGCGATCAGCCCGTGTTCGCCGATGGCCTGCCGGGAGGCGAGGGAGGTGAGGTACTCGTGGATTCCCAGCCCGGCGGCGCCGGCGGCTTGGTGATATTCGGGCGGGACGCCGTGCTTGGTGAACCAGCCGAAGATGTCCCCCACGCCGCTCTGGCCGGCTTCGTAGCCCCACAGTCCGTCGACTATTCCGCCGTCCACCACGCCGCACATGCCCGGGACTTCGTGCAGTTCGGCTCCGTTCATGACGTGGCAGGTGGAGGTGCCCATGATGGCCACCAGCTGCCCAGGCTCCACGGCACGGGCAGCCGGGGCGGTGACGTGGGCGTCCACGTTGCCCACCGCGACGGCGATGCCTTCGGGCAGGCCGGTCCAGGCCGCAGCTTCCGCGGTCAGGTAGCCGGCGGCGTCGCCAAGGCGGCCGATGGTGTGCGCCAGCTTGCTGCTGACAAAGTCCTTGAACGCCGGGTTCAGGGCGGCCAGGAAATCTTCCGAGGGATAGCGGCCGTCCTGGTAGATGCCCTTGTAGCCGGCGGTGCAGGCGTTGCGCACGTAATTGCCGCACAGCTGCCAGACGATCCAGTCCGCGGCTTCCACCCAGTGGTCCATCGCGGCATAAGCTTCCGGGTCTTCTTCGAGGAGCTGCAGGCCCTTGGCGAATTCCCATTCCGAAGAGATCAGCCCGCCGTAGCGCGGCAGCCAGTCTTCGCCGCGTTCGGCCGCGAGCTTGTTGATCCGGTCCGCCTGGCCCTGGGCGGCGTGGTGCCGCCACAGCTTCACGTAAGCGTGCGGCCGGCCGGCGAAACCTGAAACTTCGTTGAGCGGCGTGCCGTCCGCCTTCACCGGAACCATCGTGCAGGCGGTGAAGTCCGTGGCGATTCCGACGACGGCGGCCGGATCGATTCCGGCTTCCGCGACGGCCGCCGGTACAGCGCGGCGGAGTACTTCCCGGTAGTCGTCCGGCACCTGCAGCGCCCATTCGCCGGGAAGCCGCCCGGCGCCGTCGCCCGCTACATCCTCGGGAAGCGCCTCGGTGACCACCGCGTGCGGGTAATCAAGCACCCCGCTGCCGAGCTCTTTGCCGTCGCGGACCCGCACCACCACGGCCCGGCCGGACAGGGTGCCGAAATCCACCCCGATGACATACTTTTCGCTGCCGTCAGCAGTGACGTCCATGAAGTCCTCCAAGAAATGCGCCCGCTGCTCCGCGGGCTGACACCATTGTGAGCGCTAACAAAATGATTCGTCAAGTGCCCATCCGGGAGTTTCGGGGGAGCGTCCTAGGCCGGGGCCGCCGTGCTGCGGCGGACCACCAATTCCGGCTCCACCACGATAGTCGAGGTGGTGTCGCCGTTTTCAATGGCGCCGAGCATCAGGTCCATGCAGCGCCTGCCCAGTTCCTCAAAATCCTGGCGAACGGTGGTGAGCGGCGGGATGAAGTATCCGGATTCTGGCTGGTCATCGAAACCGACCACGGAAACGTCCTCCGGAACACGGACTCCGGCCTCGTTGAAGGCCCGGAGCAGGCCAAGGGACATCTGGTCATTTCCCACGAAAATCGCGGTGGCGGTCCGTTCCACAGCGAGCTTGCGGCCGATGTCATACCCACTGCCGGCGCTCCAGTCCCCCACCAGCAGGAGGTCGTCGGCCAAGCCGGCCTCACGCAAGGCCATGCTCCAGCCTTCGGCACGGGCAACGCCGTCAATCCAGTCCTGCGGGCCCGCAACGTGGCCGATCCTGCTGTGCCCCTGTTCGATCAGGTGGGCCACGGCAAGCTCGGCACCGCGTTTCTGGTCCACCATGGCTCCGCTGACGGTATCGCTCCCCAAGGATCCGACCGCCACAATCGGCACGCCGGGCGATTGCTCCGCCAGGGCCGACAACGTCTCGGCATGCGGCACGATCACCACAATGCCGTCCACCGACTGGTCCAGGAAATGCCGGATGGCGTCGAAGATCGCGTCACGGTTTACCGTCCGCAGGGCCGCAATGCTGACGAAATAGCCGGCGTCCCGCGCGGCCTGCTCGACGCCCAGCAGGGTATTGGCCGGGCCATACTGGGAAAGTTCACTGGCCAGGACACCGATGGTCTGCGAGCGCCGGGTGACCAGGCTGCGGGCGGCTGTGTTGCGCCGGTAACCGAGCTCGGCGATGGCTGCTTCCACCCGTTCCCGCGTGCGCTTGCTGACGTTGGGGTGGTTGTTGATGACCCGGGAAACCGTCTGGTGGGAGACCCCTGCGCGCTCGGCCACATCTTCAAGCCGGGGAAGCCGGGCGTTGCTTTTAGCCATGGAGCTATTGTGCTCGATACAAAGCGGCGAGGCGAACATGCCGGGTCCTGCCTGGACCGTAACTTCAGCGACACGCATTTTCTTCCGCGCTACCCACAATTCCTGCCGACCCCCGAATTCCCCATGCGCCAGGCACGGAGCGTATCGAAATCCGGAAAGGAATTCACCGTGCGGAGCGCGCAGCTCTTCGTGGGACACCCGCCGCGAGGAGCTTCTTTTCCAGACGGGGAAAATCCATCAGATCGCCCCACACCCAGCGGCTCACACCGCATCCGGTGGCGCGGATTCTGTCCTCCCGCTCTTTCTCCTTGACCACGGCTTCGGCAGGCGTCATGCCATTGAGGTATTCCTCCCTCTGGTACTTCGCGAATCCATCGAATTCGCCCACGATCCGTGCCTTTTCCCAATGGAAATCCGTGTACCCGATCAGGCCCCGCTGGTCCCGGAATTCCTGTTGCAGGATGGGCGGTTCAAATCCGGCGGCATGCATGAGTGCCCGGCTGTAGGACTCGCCGGCGGAACCGGACAAGGGATCCGCAAAAGCCACGACTGCCCGGATCCTGCGCATCGCCGCCGCTGTGTACCGGCCCTCAGCCGTGCCAAGCAATTCCTCCTTGCTGATGGCCGGCAATCCGCGTTCCCGGTCAGGCTTCAGGACATGGTCCACCGGCACAACCGCTTGGACGAACGGCGTGTACGCCGCAAGGTCCAGGACAGTGCGGAGCCGGTCGGTGACCAGCAGGCCGTCCACCCTGCGGATCACGATGCCGGCGGGATCGGCGAAGTGCCGTACGACACCTGCCCTGGATCGGCCGCCGTCGTTCCGGAACGTCAGCGCGCACACCGGATGGTTGCCTACCGTCGGGATACCAAGCACTGATGCCGCTGACTGCCGCGCAAAGACGGTGCGGCTTTCAAAAGTCTCAGCCGCCGCACTTACCTGGAGCCGGTATTGTTCCCAGGGCTTAAGCGCCATCCACACCGTCCTATCCACGTAGACCCCGCGCCGGACCCGGTGAAGGAGTCCGGCCTTTGCCTGCCGCGCGAGTTCCTTGGCGCTCATCCCGTGTACGGCGCTGTCGCGGGCGAGAATAAACCGTGGCATGTCCGTCATGCTTCGAACATCGCAACCGGAACGGGGCCGCGAAAGCCACTGAACCCGCTATGTGGACAACTCTGCGCCCGTGCCCGGCGACGCGCTCATTTGCCCGCGATCCGCTCACTTGCCCGCGACTCGATTCGTGCCTGGCGCTACGGAAATTCCCCGTGCGCCTGGAACAAAGCGCGTCGAAAAGGACGAAGCGCGTCGAAAATCACGAAGCGCAGCCCTACACCGCCGCGAGCACCCTCGCCGTGGCCTCTCCCACCGCGGCCTTGATGCGCCCGTGGAGTGCCCGCAGGCCGGAGCGGTCGGTGCGGACTTCCACGATGCCCCGGCCCTTCAGGGGCGCGGTGAGCGCGGCGGTGAGCTCCGCCGTCGTGCTCGCCAGCGAGTATCCGACGCCGTACGCGGCGGCCAGCGCGGAAATGTCGGCGTTGTGCGGGGTGCCGAAGAGCCGTTCGACGGCGGTGCCGTAGCCGCCTTCCGCCTCGACGCCGCCGTGTTCCAGGAAAGTGCCGTGTTCCAGGAGCCCGAAGATGGCCCCGCCGGAGTCGTTGAGGACCACGATGCGCAGGTCCGGTTCGGTTTCGCCGCTGCCGAGCAGGAGGCTGCCGGCATCGTGCAGGAAGGTCACGTCGCCCAGCAGGAGCGTGGTTTCGCGGCCGGAACCGAGGGCGATGCCGGTGGCCGTGGCGATGGTGCCGTCGATGCCTGCGAGGCCACGGTTGGCGTCCACCGTGGCGAGGGGCGCGGATTGCGGCTGCCCGGCGAGGTCGACGTCGCGGATGCCGTTCGAGGAGCCCAGCACCAAGCGGCCACGCACATGTTCCCAGACGGCGGCGGCGAGGGCGGGTCCGGTGAGCGAGGCCTCGGCGGCCAGGACGCCGTCGAGCGCGTGCTGCGCGGCTGCGCCGGCCAGCAGCCAGGCGTCCAGCCAGCCAGGCGCGCCGCGACCGGCGAAGTCGCCCAGCGCGGCGAGTGTTTCGATCGGGGTCTCGCGGCGGCGGCCGTGCTCGTACCAGGCCACGGGGACCGGCTCGTAGAGGGCTGTTTTCAGGTCCTCGCGCGCCAACAGGGCCGCCACCGGACGGCTGAGGGTGGGCCGGCCGAAGACCACCACCCGTTCGATCGGCAGCGGAGATCCCGCGGCGAAGTGCTCCAGCAACAGCCGGTAGGGCCCCACGGCGTTGGGCCCGAAGCGGGCGTTGGAGGACGGTTCGGCCAGCAGCGGCAGATCGTGCGCGCGGGCGAAAGCCTCGGCGACGGCTCCGGCGTCGTGGCCCGCCAGGACCACGGTGCGCCGCTCGGGCAGCCCGGCGGCAGCGGCCGGAAGCTCCAGGACTTCGGGGCCGGCGTCGTAATGGAAAACCCCGCGGCCCTCACGCGGCGGAAGGGCCTCCCCCGGTTCAGGAACGAGCGGATCGCGGAAGGCGAGGTTCAGCTGCACGGGACCCGGCGGGGTCCCTTCGAGGGCGCCGCTCGCGGCGTGCAGGGCGGTGCGGACGGCGCGCTGCGGGTCGCTTCCGGCGGGGATGTCGACGGCGAAGCGGACGTGCTCGCCGAAAAGGTCCAGTTGGACGGTGGTCTGGTTCGCCCCGGTGCCGTGAAGCTCGGCCGGCCGGTCCGCCGAGAGGACCACGAGGGGCACGGCGGCATGGTTGGCTTCCATGACCGCGGGCAGGAGGTTCCCGACGGCGGTCCCGGAGGTGGTGAGCACGGCGGCGGGGGTTTCGGTGGACAGCGCCAGGCCGAGGGCGGTGAAACCGGCCGAACGCTCGTCGATGCGGACCAATAGGGTGACCCGTCCGGCGGCTTCGGCCTCGGCGAGCGCGTAGGCCATGGGTGCCGAACGCGATCCGGGAGACACCACCACATGCCGCACACCGCCGTCGACCAGGGCGGCGACGGCGATCCGCGCGGCGGCGAGCGAGGTCAGGGAGTCGGGCGAAACCGGATCGGGGGAAGCGGGGGAAGTCACCGTTCCAGTCTAGTGAGCAACGCGGGGTCACTTACGGCCCATGTTTGGCGCAAACATGAGCGCGAAGTGACCCCGCGTTGCAGAAAGTGGCCTAGCGTTCCGGCAGGACCTGGACGACGGACGGCCGCGGCATACGGAAGGCGCCGGCCGGTGGCGTCACGCCCTCGGGCACGTAGTCCGGGAAGAGCGACAGCGGCGCTTCAAACGTGCCCTCCTCGCCTGGGTGCTGCACGGAGACGAAAACGTGGCGTTCCTCGTCGTGGACGATCGGGCCGCAGGTTTCGGCGCCGCGCGGGACCGAGAGGAACTGCTCCACCTTGCCGCGTTCGGGACCGTCCAGGGTCACCTTGAACAGACCGTCGTTGTAGCCGATCGACTTGGCCGCACCGTCCGTGGAGATCCACAGGTTGCCCACGGAGTCGAAAGCCAGGTTGTCCGGGCAGGAAATCGGGGAGACCTTGTCCGCGGGGTAGCCGGAGAAGTACGCGGTCTCGTCCCGGGCGGGGTCTCCGGCGACGATCAGCAGGTTCCAGGTGAAAGTCTCCGAGGTCTGGTCCCCGCCGTCCTCGGTGATTTCCACGACGTGGCCGTTGCGGTTGAGCAGGCGCGGGTTGACCTCGGTGGCCCCTTCCTTGCCTTCCTTGCCGCGGTCCGTGTTGTTGGTGCATGCCACGTAGACCTTGCCGGTGGTGGGGTGCGGCTGCACGTCCTCGGGCCGGTCCATCTTGGTGGCGCCCACGGTGTCCGCGGCCAGGCGGGTGAAGACCAGCACCTCGTCCAGGCTCATTCCGGGGACCGCTGATGCGCCGTCCAGCACCAACGGCAGCCAGCGGCCGGTCCCGTCGAAGGAACCGTCGGAGGGCACCTTTCCGCTGCCGTCGATCTCCGCGCCGGAGTCACCGCTGAACTGCGCCACGTAGAGATCGCCTTCGTGCAGCAGCGTCTTGTTGTGTTCCCGGTCCCCTTCCACGTAGTGGTCCCGGGACACGAACTTGTAGAGGTACTCGAAGCGCTCGTCGTCGCCGGTGTACGCCACGGCCTTGCCGTTCGCCGCGATCTGCACGTTGGCGCCCTCGTGCTTGATGCGGCCCAGGGAGGTGTGTTTCTTGGGGGTCGACGTCGGATCGTACGGGTCCACCTCGACGATCCACCCGAAGGTGTGGGCTTCGTTCACCCAGCCGGGGTTCCGGGTGTCCCAGCGCGGCTGGTCCTGTTCCCAGCCGGCCACGCTGGGAGCGTCCTTCAAGCCGTAGCGCTTGTCGCCGTCGGACGTTCCGCCCGCACGGAAATAGCTCTGGAAGTTTTCCTCGCCGGAAAGGATGGTGCCCCACGGGGTGGTGCCGCCGGAGCAGTTGCCGAGGGTGCCGCGCGGGTGCTTTCCGGCGGGGTCGCCGTCGGTGCGCAGCAGCGGGGATCCAGCGGCCGGCCCGGTGAAGCGGTATTCGGTTTCGGTGAGGAAGCGGCGGTTGCGCGGCGCGCCCTGGACGTACTTCCACGGATCGTTCTTGTTCCTGCGTTCAAGCTCGACGACGGACAGCCCCTGCGCCGCGCGGGCGACGGCGCGCGTCCGGGCCGGGTCAGCCGCCCGCTCTGCCGCGGAGAACATCAGTTCGGGATTGGTGTACTCGTGGTTGGCGAAGAGCAGGGCCCGCCGGTCCTTGCTTCCCTCGATGTGGAGGATGTCCGAGTAGTCGTTGTTGTAGCCGAACTGGCGGGCCTGGGCATCCGGGGTCTGGGCGGCGGGGTCGAAGTCAGGGGCATCGGAGAAGAGTGGTTCTCCCCAGCGGATGATGGTCTGCCAGGTGAATCCCTCCGGAACGGAGAAGCCGTCCACAGTGCCGGCCACGGGCGCGATCGGGGCGAAGGAAAGCTTGGACGGCGCCGCCGTCACGGCCGGGGCGAGCGCCTGGGCGCGTTGGCCTGGCCCGCCGACGGCGATCGCGAAGGCGCCGGCCAGACCGAGGCCCAAGGCGGCGCGCCGGGAAATGGCAGCCTCGGCGATGTCCCGGAAGTAGGAGTTGGGGCTGTTGTTGCAGGCGGGCCCGTCGCAGGCGTTGGCACATTTGAGCGAGCACGTCACGGCGCTGCGTTTGCCGCGCACGTGGCCGAGCATGGGCAGGAACTTCCGCTGGGTGTTGTCAGGCACTATTTCCTCCTTGAAATAGCGAATGGCCACTATTGGCCAATCAAGTCAAAAGATGACAACACCATCGTCAAAAGCTGTCAATCCCCTGATCGTTCCCTGGACGCACCCCAAAAAGCAACGCGGGGTCACTTACGGCCCATGCATGGTGCAAACATGGGCGCGAAGTGACCCCGCGTTAGCGGGAACCGGGACGGGACTAGTCCACCCGGTACACCTGGACCACGGACGGGCGGGGGCCCTTGAACTGGCCGGGCTTGGCCTGGCCGGCGGCGGGCACGTAGTCCGGGAAGTAGGAGTTCGGTGCGTCGTACGTACCCTCCTCGCCCGGGTGCTGCACGGAGACGAAGACGTGGCGTTCGCCGTCGTGGATGATCGGGCCGCAGGTTTCAGCGTCACGCGGAACGGACAGGAACTGCTCCACCTTGCCGCGCTCCGGGCCTTCCAGGGTGACCTTGAACAGGCCGTCGTTGTAGCCGATGCCGGACGGCGCGCCGTCGGTGGAGATCCACAGGTTGCCCACGGAGTCGAAGGCCAGGTTGTCCGGGCAGGAGATCGGGGAGACCTTGTCCACCGGGTAGCCGGAGAAGTAGGTGACATCGCCCTGGGCGGGGTCGCCGGCAACCAGCAGCAGGTTCCAGGTGAAGGTGGTGGCGGTCTGGTCGCCACCGTCCTCGGTGATTTCCACGATGTGGCCATCGCGGTTGAGGGCGCGCGGGTTGACCTCGGTGGCGCCTTCCTTGCCCGGCTTGCCGCGGTCCGAGTTGTTGGTGCAGGCCACGTAGACCTTGCCGGTGGCCGGGTTCGGCTGGACGTCTTCGCAGCGGTCCATCTTGGTGGCGCCGGCCTTGTCCGCAGCGAGGCGGGTGTAGACCAGGACCTCGGCGACGGTCATGCCGGCAATGGCGGATGCGCCGTTGACCACGAGCGGGAGCCACTGGCCGGTACCGTCGAAGGCGCCGTCGGAGGGGACTGCCCCGCTGCCGTCGATTTCGGAGACCGGGGAGTTGCCGGTGAACTTGGCAACGTAGAGGTCGCCTTCGTGGAGCAGGGTCTTGTTCAGTTCGCGGTCCGCCACGGTGGTGCCGGTACGGAAGGTGCCCTTGGAGACGAACTTGTAGAGGTAGTCGAAGCGCTCGTCGTCGCCGGTGTAGGCCACGGCCTTGCCGTTGGCAGCGATCTGGACATTGGCACCCTCGTGCTTCAGGCGGCCCAGCGAAGTGTGCTTCTTGGGGGTCGACGTCGGGTCCATCGGGTCGACTTCCACGATCCAGCCGAAGCGGTTGGCTTCATTCTCGTAGCCCGGGTTGCGGGTGTCCCAGCGGGGGTCGTCGAGCTCCCAGCCGAAGGTGGACTGCTTGTCCTTCAGGCCGTAGCGGAGGTCGCCTTCGGAGGTGCCCGGGGCGCGGAAGTAGCCCTGGAAGTTCTCTTCGCCGGAGAGGATGGTGCCCCACGGAGTAGTGCCACCGGAGCAGTTGCCGATGGTGCCCTTGGGGCGGCGGCCGGACGGGTCGGCGACGGTCTTCAGGAGGGCGGAGCCGGCAGCGGGGCCGGTGAGCTGGTACTCAGTTTCGGTCAGGAAGCGGCGGTTCAGCGGGGCGCCCTTGACGTAGTTCCACGGCTGGTTCTTGTTCTTGCGCTCCAGCTCGACGACAGTCAGGCCCTGGGCAGCACGGGCGACGGCACGCACGCGGGCCGGGTCGGCCGCGGTCTCGGCCTCGGAGAACATCAGGTTGTCGTTGGTGTACTCGTGGTTGGCGAACATGACGGCGCGGCGGCCCTTGCTGCCGGGCAGTTCAATGATGTCCGAGTAGTCGTTGTTGTAACCGAACTGGCGGGCCTGGGCCTCCGGGGTCAGCGCGGCGGGGTCGAAGTCCGGGCTGTCGTTGAAGAGCGGGTCGCCCCAGCGGATGATCGGGCGCCAGGCGTAGCCCTTGGGAACGGTGAATTCGTCCACGGTGTAATCCACCGGGGCGATCGGCGTGAAGCTGAGCTTGGACTTGAAGCCGGCCTTCGCGGCGGCGGACAGGCCTTCCGCGGCTTCGGCGGTTTCTGCGCCGGCCAGCTTGCCGCCAAGGGCGACGGCGAGCGCGCCGGCCGCGCCCAGGCCCAGGGCCGCGCGGCGGGACATCGCGGCAGAGGCGATGTCGCGGAAGTAAGAGTTGGAGCTGGTGTTGCAGGCCGGGCTGGCGCAGGCGTTATCGCACTTCAGGGCACAGGTCACCGGGCTGCGCTTGCCCCTGGTGTGTCCGAGCATGGGCAGGAGCGGGAACGAACGGGTGGGCGTATCAGTCATGGGGGCCTCCGGAGTCAGACGTGGGACCCGCCCACCCTGTCAGCGCCAAGGGAATCCGAGAGGACACTCCGGTGAAATCTGGGTGAACACCGCACCGGTCAACACAGAACCGGTGAACACAGCGAAGACTCAGCCCGCAGCCAGCACCTCGTACACCCGCCGTAGACGGGCCAGCCACCAGTCCCACCGCTCGGCGGGGGCCGCGTACCGCTCCAGCAGCCCCGCGTCCGCTGCGGCGTCGCTCACGGTGATGGCGCCGTCGTCGGGCACCAGGGGGTCGGCGGTGATGTCCGACTCAAACAGGCGCACGGTTCCCAGCCCGCAGGCATACGGCAGTTCCGGGAGGGAAGCGGCAAGCGCCAGGCCGGCACGGATGCCCACCGAGGTGTCCAGGGCGGAGCTCACGACGGCGGGCAGCCCGGCCTGCGCCACGATCTCCAGGGCCCGCCGCACTCCCCCGAGCGGTGCCACCTTGACGACGATCAGGTCCGCGGCGCCTGCCCGGGCGACCTTGAGGGGGTCGTCCTCCTTGCGGACGGATTCGTCGGCGGCAATCAGCACAGCTGTGCCATTTCCGGCGAGGCGGCGGCGGACTTCGGCGAGTCCAGCAATGTCCGGCACGGGCTGCTCCGCGTATTCGAGCCCGACGGCGGCCAGCCGGCCGAGTGCCTCCACGGCCTGCGGGACGTCCCAGCCGCCGTTCGCATCCACCCGGATGGCTGCTTCCGGCAGCGCTTCCCGGACGGCAGTGACGCGGGCGAGATCCTCCGCGAGCGATTGGCCGCGCTCGGCCACCTTGACCTTGACGGCATCCACCCGGCCGAAGCGGGCCAGGACCTCGGGCACCCGCGCGGCGTCCACAGCCGGAACCGTGGCGTTGACCGGGATGCTGCTGCGGAGCGGCTGCGGGAACCCTGCCCAGGCGGCTTCGACGGCGGCGGCGAGCCAGCGGGACGCTTCGGCGTCGCCGTATTCGGGGAAGGGGCAGAATTCGCCCCAGCCGGCGGGGCCCTCCAGCAGCAGGGTTTCGCGCTCCATGATGCCGCGGAACTTCACGCGCATGGGCAGGCTCACCACGCGGGCCGTGGCGAGCAGTTCGTCGAGGACCGGCAGCGGCTGGGCCGGCAGTGGCTGGGCGGGCAGGGCGGCGGATTCAGGCACAGGCCCACTCTACGTGCCTGCCGCCGCCGCTTCCCATCGCGGCTCACACGAGTTAGCTAAGCTGTTCCTACAGCAGTCCGAAGGGGTTTCAACCATGCAGCGAAAAGCCACAGCGCTCGATGTCGCCAAGCGCGCCGGAGTCTCCCGCAGCGCCGTGTCGCTGGTGCTCAACGGCCGGGGCGACGGCAACGTGGCCAAGGAAAGCCAGGACCGGATCCGGCAGGCCGCCGCAGAACTGAACTACACCCCCAACCCCATCGCCCTGAGCCTGCGGAACCAGCGCACCCGCGTGATCGGCATCGTGTCCGATGAAGTGGTTACCAGCCCCTTTGACGGCAACATCATCGGCGGCGCGGACGACGTCGCGCGCAGCCGCGGCTTCGTCACCGTGGTGATGGACACCGAACTCGATGCCTCCCGGGATGCCAGCGCCGTGGAAACCCTGCTCGACCGACAGGTGGACGGCCTCATGTACGTCACCGTGGGCCTCAAGCCGCTTGACGTCCCGCAGGGCATGCTCCGGGTGCCCTCCGTCCTGGCCAACTGCATCGACAACGCGCCCGAGCCGCGCCTGCACCACGTCATCCCGGATGAGGTTTCCGGCGGCCGCGAATCCGCTCAGCACCTGCTGGGCCTCGGCCACCGGGACATCGCCTTCCTGGCCGGCGCGGAAACCTCCCCCGCCGCTCCACTGCGCGTGCGGGGCTACAAAGACGCCCTCGCTGCGGCGGGTGTTCCGGTCCGCGAGGACCGGATCTTCATGGCCGGCTGGGATATCGACGCCGGTTTCCACGGGGCCATGCGCTTGCTCGACGGCGTGTCCCCCGCTGAGCGCCCCACGGCGGTCATGTGCGCGAACGACCGCCTCGCCGTCGGCGTGGTACTGGCGGCCGCGCGGCTGGGACTCAGCGTCCCGCGCGAACTTTCGATCATGGGCTACGACGACGAAGGCCGGATCGCCGACACCATGGTGCCGGCGCTGACCACCATGGCGCTGCCGCTGCGCGAAATGGGCGCAGCCGCGATGACCAGGCTGCTGGACCAGGTGGAAAACGGCCGGATCGAAAATCCGGCCGCCGGGCAGAACGGCGGCCTGGAGACGATGGTTCCCTGCCGCCTGGTGGTCCGGGAATCGACGGGACCGGTTCCGGCGTAACCGTCCTTCAAGCAAAAAGCCGTGGCCGTTCCGGAGAACCGGAAAGGCCACGGCTTTCGTGTCAGGCCGTATCAGGCGCCCGCCAGCTCCCACACCTCGGCGGATGCGCCGGACGGCAGCTCGAGCCGCCATTCTTCGCCGGCCGCCGGGTAGGCGCGGAGCGTCGTGGCCACGGAGCCGCTGCGGTACACCTCCACCAGCGAGGCGTCGATGAAGATCCGCAGCTCCTCGCCCGCCGCCAAGGAACCGGCGAAGACCGTCTGGCCCTGTTCTCCGGAAACCGCACCGAGCACCAGCCGCACCTCGCCGCCGGCGAAGGAAGCAGCACCACTCACCCGTGCCTCGGCGAACGCAGGCAGGGCCACGTTCCCGACGGCGGCTTCCGCCAGCAGGGCGCTCCGGTAACCGTCGATCTCCGGTGCGGGAGCCACGGCGAGCGCGCCGTCCGAGAGTGACAGTACGCGCGGGTGGGTCAGCACGCCGGCCCAGCCTGCGGCGTCGATCTCGTCCTGCGAACGTCCGCGGCGGCCGTCCCGGCCCGGACCTTCGTTGGCCCAGCCCCAAAGCAGCGCACGCGGAGTGCCGTCCGGTGCGTCGTCGAGCTGGGTGATCTGCGGGGCGTAGAAGTCCCGGCCGGCGTCCGACTTGCCTGCGTCACGCGGGGTGAACACGGGAAGACCCGTCTCCGGATCGGCCGCCATGCCGCCGATCAGGTGCCCGACGCCGAGCAGGTGCTCGTGGTCGTCGTCCTTCTGCCAGAGCGAGAACATGGCCAGCCAGGCCGTGCCGCCGTCGCCGTCCGGGATGCGGACCAGCTGCGGGCACTCCCAGATCTCGGCCCGGTTCACGTCATGGCCTGCACCGGCGGCGTTGTCCGTGGTCAGCCAGATGCCCTGGTATTCCCAGCAGTCCATGCTGTCCACGCGGTAGAGCAGCAGGGCCGCGCGGCCGTCGGCCAGGCCCGCGCCCTGGATGGCGTAGCGCCGGCCTTCGAAGCGGAAGAGGAACGGGTCCCGCACTGCGGTGACCTGCGGGTCCTCCGGCATGGACACGGCCACGTGGCCGTCCTGCGTCCACTCCACCAGGTCCGCCGAACCGCGGGCGATGACCACCTGCGAGGCACCTTCACCCGAACGGACACCCGAGTACGCGGCGGTGGGCACGCCGTCGTCGTCCGTGACGACGCCGGTCCAGCAGCCGAAATCGTCCGGACCGCCGTCCTGGGGGCGCAAGGCCACGGGGTGCTCTTCCCAGTTCAGCAGGTCAGCGGAGCTGACGTGGCCCCAGCAGATCCGGTGGTGCCGGGCAGAGTCCGGGTTGTACTGGAAGAAGACGTGGTAGCGGCCGTTGAGGTAGGTGACGCCGTTGGGGTCGTTGATCCAGCCCTGTGCCGGGCGGGGGTGCAGGCGCGGGAAGGCGGGATCCGGGTGGGCTGCCGCGGTGGCGGTGGCCGGGCCCTGCTTGCCCGTTGCGGTGCTGCTCATGAAGATGTTCCTTTACTGAAGTTGTGGATTACTTGCCGGTGCCGGCGGTGAGGCCGTCCCGGAGCGCGCGCTGGCCGAACATGAAGACCACCAGGGCCGGGATCATGGAGAGCACCACGCCGGCCAGCACCACGGAGATGCTTCCGGTGCCGAGGTTGCCCTGCAGCGAGACGAGGCCCAGCGGGAGGGTGAAGTTCTCTTCCGAGATGGTCATGATGAGCGGACGGAAGAACTCGTTCCAGTGGAAGTTGAACGCCAGGATGCCCACGATGGACAGGCCGGGCATCGCCAGCGGCGCGTACACGGAGCGGAAGGTCCGCCACGGGGAGGCGCCGTCGATCGCCGCGGCTTCCGCGAGGTCTGCCGGCAGCCCCAGGAAGTACTGGCGCATCAGGAAGGTGCCGAACGCCGTCGGGATGGCCGGAAGGATCAGCGCCATCAGGGTGTCGGAAAGGCCGACGCCGCGGATGAGCATGAAGACCGGGACGATCGTGACCTGGGCGGGCACCATCATGGTGGCCAGCACGATCGAGAACAGCGCGTTGCGGCCGCGGAACCTGAGGTTCGCGAAGGCGTAGCCGGCCAGCGCCGCGGTGATCATCTGCCCGACGGCGATCAGCCCGGTGACGAGGGCGCTGTTAAGGACCAGCCCGACGATGTTCAGTTGCTTGAAGACCTGCCCGTAGGAGACGAAGTCCGGGTTCAGCGGCAGGAACGACGGCGGCAGCTGGAACGATTCCGCCGGCGGCCGCAGCGAGGTGGACAGGGTCCACAGCACTGGTCCGAGGACCAGGACGGCGGCGAGCGAGAGAAGGACGATGCGGCCGGCGACGGACCAGTCGAACTTCCGGCGGTGGACAACAACCCGCTCAGCGGCGGTGCGCTTGATGGTGGTGGTCATGGCGGGCCTCACTGGTAGAAGACGAATCGTTTGCTGAGCCGGAACTGGGCGGCCGTGATGGCCATGATGATCAGGGTGAGGATCACGCCGATCGCGGAGGCCTGGCCGAATTCGAGGCGCTGGAACGCGGACTCGAAGATCACCATCACGGCCGTGCGGGTGGAGTCTCCGGGGCCGCCGCGGGTGAGCACGAAGGGCTGGTCGAAGACCTGGAGGGCGTTGATGATCGCCATCACGGAGGCCACCAGGGTGGTGGGGCTGAGCAGCGGCAGGGTCACGTGGACGTGCTTGCGCCAGCCGGTGGCGCCGTCCAGGGACGCCGCCTCATAGGTCTCCACCGGGATGGAGGCGAGCCCGCCGATGAACAGCAGGAAGGAGAAGCCGAAGTTCTGCCACACGTACACCAGGATCACGACGGCGGCGGAACCGCCCGGAGTCGTCAGCCAGGGAACCGCGGGGATGCCCACGAGGGACAGCAGCCAGTTGACCACCCCGAACTGTTCGTTGAACAGGTACCGCATGAAGATCGACACCGACGCGGCGGAGAGGATCAGCGGGAAGAAGAAGGCGCTGCGGAAGAAGACCCGCAGCCAGGCCGGGAGCTTTTCCTGGACCATGATCGCCAGGCCGAGCGCGAGGCCCAGCTGCAGGGCCACGGCCACCACCACGAACAGGATGGTGTTCAGGAAGGACATCCGCACCGTGGGATCCTGGACCACTTCGGCAAAGTTGTCGAAGCCCACGAAGCTCGGCGCCGAGATGATGTCCCAGCGGAAGAAGGCCAGGGCCACCGAGGCGATGATGGGCAGCAGGGTGAAGATGCCCATGCCCACGATGGTGGGGGCCAGGAAGACCCACGGCAGCCAGGGCTGGCGTTCGCGGCCCGAGCGGCCGGGCTTGCCGGCGCCGCTTGTGCTGTTGCCGCGCAGGGCCTTGTTGCGCACGCGCGTTTCGCTGGCGGTGCTCATGGCTGCCTCCTCAAGGCGAATTCGAGGTCCCGCTGCAGTGACTCGAGCGCCGACTTCAGCTGGCGTTCGTCACCGCTGACGGCCAGGGACACGTTCTTCATCAGGGCCGTTTCGACGGCGGCCTGCTGGGGCGGGGCGGGAATGGGACCGGTGCTGGGAAAACGGTCCAGGGTGTCGTAGAAGACCTTCCAGTGCCGCGGTCCCTTGCCCGCGTACAGCTGCTCGTTGACCATGGAACGCCGGGCCGGGGTGGTGTTCGGAGTGGGGAAGACGATCTGCATGGCCTCGAGGCTGGAGCTGAACTTCACCCATTCCCAGGCGGCGTCCTTGTCCTTGGCCGTCTTCATGATCGCGTAGCCGGCGGTGCCGAACTGGTGGCGCTGGGTGCGCCACTTGGGGAAGAACTGGACATCGTAGTCGTCCTGCTTCATGCCGGCCTCGCTCAGGCCCTGCACCCAGTAGCCACCGGCCGGGGTGGTGCCGATCCGGTTGGAGGCGAACAGGCCCACCAAGGAATTGCCGCCGCCTTCTTCGGGGCGGACGCCCAGGCCGTCCTTGACGAGGCCGCGCAGGAAGTCGAAGGATTCGAAGACCTTGGGATCGGTGGCGTTGGCTTCCAGCCATTGGTAGCCACCGGAGCGCATGCCGCGGGTGGGGTCGTTGGCGTAGAAGCTGTCCCACAGCCAGCGCCCGCCGCCCGACTTGGTTTCCTTCAGGAAGCTGGTGTCATTGGCGTAGAGCCACGGCACCACGCCGCCGAAGAGCCGGTTGGTCCAGTAGTAGGGCGTGAAGTCCGAGGGCCGCGCCTTGCGCATCGCGGCAAGGGTGTTGCGGAAGTCCAGGTGCGTCCAGTCATCGGCAGGACGCTCCAGGCCCGCCTGCCGCAGCGCCGTGGTGTTGTAGTACATGTTGGCGGCGTTCCAGTCGATGGGGAGCTGGAACAGGCTGCCTTTGTACATGAAGGCTTCCACCAGGCTGGGGTGGACGTCCTCGAAGTACTCCTTCATGTGCTCGGCATCCCGGCGCAGGTACTCGTCGAGCGGATGGGCCAGCTTCTCGGCGAAGAGCTGGGCCCCTTCCGTGGCCACGTAGACCACGTCCGGCGGAGTTCCGGCGGCCACCATGGTGAGGATCTTGGTGAAGAAGTCCTTCCAGTCCACGGCTTGGATGGCCTGGACTTTGACCTTGATCTCCGGGTGGACCTTGGCGAATGCGTCGACCACTTTCTGGCGGGCAGCGGCGTCCGCGGCGGTACCCATGATGGCGATGCTGAGGCTGTTGTCGCCGCGGCCGGGGATGTCGGTTCCGGTCAGCCGCGGCCACGACGCCACAGTTGCCCCGACGATTCCCACGCCCAAGGCGCCAAGGGCAGTCCTGCGTGAGATATCACGCAGCTTCCCGTTGCTTCCTGGCATGTCTTTTCCTTCCTAACACGTGTTAGGAACTGTAAATCCTCCACCTAACACGTGTCAAGAGTCACAAGCATGTTGCCGCCGCCTCACCTCTCCCAGCCTCCGCCCAGGCCGCTCAATGTGTCCTGCCAGGAACGGTGTGGCACCCTGAAAGGGATGATCGTTAGTAGACCCGGCGGGCTCCCTGCGGCCAAAGGCAGCGGCCTGCTCTTCGCCCTCGCCACCCTTGCCTGCATTGCCGGGATCGCCGCCAGCTACTACTTCTTCGTCCACACCACCACCGGCCAGTACATCGACGAATCTGCGCTTGTCGAGGCCGTGGAGATCCACGGTCCCGCCGGCAAGGCCACGACGCGGTTCCTTGACCTGCTGCCGGGAATCTCCCTGGCGATCGCCGCCGTCGTGGTCCTGTTCGTCACGCTCGCCCGGCGCCGCTGGAAGGCAGCGGGCATCACGGTGGCGTCCTGCGCCGTCGCAAACTTCGCCACCCAAATGCTGAAGGACTGGTTCCCTGACCGCCCGTTCACCGGCGTCCAGACCCTCGAACTCAACTCGCTGCCGTCCGGGCACACCACCCTGGCCGCCTCCGCCGCGGCGGCGGTGTTCCTGGTGGTCTCGCCGCGGTGGCGGCCGCTGGCCGGCTTCCTGGGCGGCACCTTCGCCGTGGCGGCGGGGGTGTCCACGCTGATCAACCAATGGCACCGGCCGGCAGACGTCGTCGCGGCCTTCCTGGTGACCGGCGCCGTCATGCTGCCCGCCGGCTGGCTGGTGATGCGCAGCGGCAACCGCTGGAACGTGTGGGACGGGCACGGCGAACACTGGGCGTCGTCACGGCTCTGGCTGGGGCTGTCCGTGCTGGCCGGACTGCTCTCCGCCGCGGTGGCCGTGTACTCGCTCATCAGGATCGCACCCGCGGGCCTGGGCATTCCCGGCGCCGCGCAAGAGGAAAGCACCACCAACTATTTCTGGGCCGGGGTCTCGCTCATCGTCATCACGGGGTACCTCGGAACCGTGGCAGCCACCTGGCTCTTCGGCCACGCAGCGCGCCGGCGCAGCTGAGAAGCGCCGCGAGCCACCGTTCCCCACCGGACATGTCCACCGTTCGGCCCCAACGATGCGCATATTCCTGTTATGTCCACCGCCCGCGGCCAAGGAGGGACATGTGCGCTCGGAATCAGGGACGGGGAAGCTAGTAGTTCCGGCGGTGCTTCAGTTTGGGAAGCGCGACGGCGAACACCGCCGCCGCGGCCACGCCCAGTACCCCGCAGGACCAGATGCCCGCGGCCAGGGAGACTGCCGCCGTCATGGCTGAGAGCAGCAAGGGCCCGCCGGTGCCGCCGGCGTCGGCGATAAATCGCCACAGGCCCAGGAACTGGCCGCGGCCGCGCTCGGGCGAGAAGTCCGCGCCAAGCGTCATGACCAGGCCGGAGCTGATGCCGTTGCCGAAGCCGATCAGCATGGCGGCCAGCAGCAACCCGGTGAAGCCCGCGGACAGCGGGATGAGGAACAGCGAGATGGCCATGATCAGCGTTGACGGCACCGCCACCCACAGGCGGCCCTTGCGGTCCATGAGCTTGCCGGCGGGATAGAACACCAGCAGGTCGATGGCGCCGGAGACGCCGTAAATCAGCGAAGCCTGGCTGGCGTCCATGCCCAGGTGGTCGGCCCAGAGCGGAATCACCACCTGTCGGGAGGTGCGCAGTGCCGCCAGCAGCAGCACCCCGCTGCCCACCGCGAACAGCACGAGCGCGTGGGCGGACGCGACGCTCCGCAGGGTCGGCTCCGGAAGGCGGGCTGCGCCGTCGGGGTTTCCGGAGGCGCGCGCCACCAGGTCCGGGATGGTCAGCGACAAGCCGGCGGCAGCCGCCATGGCCACGGCTCCCACCCAGTAGGCCCCGGCGAGGCCCAGGAACTGCATCGCCGCGGCACCCGCGAAAGGCCCGATGAACACACCCACCCTGGTGCTGCCGCCCAGCGTGGACAGCGCCCGGGCCCGGAACGCCACGGGAACCGCCTCCGTGAGGTATTTCTGGCGGGCCAGGTTGAAGACGCTGGTGGCCATTCCCACGATCGTCATGGCGACGGCCAGCAGCCACAAGCCATTCGGGACGTGCGGAGCGATTCCCGCCGCCACGAGGGCCAGCGCGCCGATGGTGCCCGCGCCCGTGATGGCCCAGCGCTCACCGAAGCGGATGGTGATGAGCGACGCCGGAATGTTGAACAGCCACGAGCCCACGCCGATGAGCGTGACCAGCAAGGCGGACAATGCGGCCGAGGCCCCCAGCTCGCGGGCCGAAAGCGCGACCACCGGCAGCACGGCCCCTTCGCCCAGGCAGAACAGCACGGTGGGCCCGAACGCAGGAAGTGCGAGGCCGCGCAGGCTGAACGGCGGCTCGTTGCTCACGCCGCAGCTCCGGCGCGCCGGGACGCCCGGCCGGGCCTGCAGCGGGCCCCGCGCCTAGACGTAGCCATCAACAATCGCGGCGGCGATCTCCTTGTAGGCGCGGCGGGTTTCGGGCCGCAGCACGTCCAGGGTGACGAGGTCGCCGTCGGCCACTCCCCTGTCGTGCGGGACGGCAATCAGCTGGCGGCAGATCCCGGCGAGATGTTCCTCGATGGCACCCTTGTCAACGCGGGAGGAGACCTCGTCCTTGTCCGTGATGACGACGATCGCGTTGCGGGCCAGCTCCTCGTAGCCGTGGCTGGCGAGCCACTGCAGGGTGCTGCGGGCACGCTTGGCGCCGCTCACGGCGTACCCCGCGGCGATGATCAGGTTGTCCGCGGACTGCAGGATGCCCTTCATGGCGTTGTGCGTGACGCCGGTGCCGCAGTCCGTCAGGGCCACGGCGTAGTAGCTGGAGATCAGTTGCCGGATCTTCAGGTATTCCTCCGCCGTCAGGGAGTCGGACACCTCGGGGTCCTGCTCGCCGGCGATCAGGTGCAGGCGGCCGGCGTGGTGCATGTAGCGTGAGAGGGCGGTCAGGGAATCGATGCCATCGAGGTTCCCCAGCAGGTCCGTGATGGTGCGCGGGGTGGAGCGCTGGTAAATGCCCTCGCCCAGCGCGCGTTCCACAAGGTCGCCCGAGTCGGGGTTCGCATCGATGGCGCAGGGCGGATCGCCGCGGTATTCGGCCAGCGTCAGGCCGACGCCCACCGTGGTGGAGGTCTTGCCGATGCCGCCCTTCAAGCTCAGGACCGCGGTGTTGAAGCTTCCCTGCAGCTGCCGCGAAATCCGGCGCGCCAGCTCGTCTTCCTCCCGCTGCTTGGCACTCGGGCCCATGTTCCAGGCGCCGCCGGTGAGCCGGTAGACCGCGCCGCGGAATCCGCCGATGGGCCGGGGCTTCTGCTCCTTGACGAAGGAACCGGGCGAGGTGATGAAGTCCGGCATCGGGGCCGTGCGGATGGCGGCGCGCGCCTCGGTGGTTTCCGCCTCGGCAGTTTCCGGCTCGGTGGTATCCGGTCCGGTAGCGTCCGGCTGGCTGTTTTCAGGTTCGACGGCGTCCGCCGCCGCTGCGGCCGCGGCCCAGGAGCTGCTTTGGATCAGTCCGCCGGAAGCGGCTGCCGGTTCGGGCCGGTTGGGGGAGACGATGGGCATGGTTCCTGTCCGGGCATCGTCCTCGGCGCGCCGGCGATCGCGGCGGCTGCGGAACTCTGGCTGCCCTTTGCTAGCGGTAGCTGGGTCGTTGTCGTTGTGCACGGAATCCGCCATGGTGTCGTCCCCCAGGACCCGCAACGGCTGACGCTGCGGAGCTCGATTGGAATGCATCAAACGCTAAGTCTAAACGCTGGAAGACAAACACCGCAGGTCAAAGCCGCCTTCAGTCCAGGTGCATCACCCCTGCAGTCCAGGTGCATCACCCCTGCGCTGGCTGACAACGCCGTCACGCGCAGGTACAAGTCGGGCCATGGCCGACCGGACCATACTCCCTGCATGAGACCTTCATCACAGTCACTCGGGCAGCCTTCCCTGACAGCACCGCGGCAGGAGCTGCGGCGCGACGCTCTCGGCGTCGGCGGCATTGTTTTCCTCGTGCTCGCCGCAGTGGCGCCGCTGACCGGCATCATCGTGATCGCGGCCATCGGCATCGCGGTGGGCAACGGCGGCGGGATGCCAGGATCCTTCCTGATCGCCACGGCCATCCTGCTGCTCTTCGCGGTCGGCTACGCCCAGATGGCCCGCACCTTGGTCAGCGCAGGCGGCTTCTACGCCTTCGTGGTGCGCGGCATGGGCCGGCCGTTCGGACTGGCCGCGGGATTCGTGGCCATGCTCGGCTACAACTGCTTCGTGGCCGGAGCCATCGGGACCTCGGGCTTCTTCACGGCCACGGTGGCCAAGGAACTCACGGGCGTGGACCTGCCTTGGTTCGTGTGGAGCGTTGTCTCCGTTGTTGCGGTCTTCCTGCTGACCCGCCGCGGCATCGACGTCAGCGCCAAGGTTCTGGGGGTCTGCCTGGTCCTGGAAGTCTCCATCCTCCTGATCCTGGATTTCTCGGTGCTGTTCCGCCACGGCTTCGCCCCCGCCGCGTTCTCCCCGGAGATCGTGTTCTCCGGGTCCTTGGGACTCGGCCTGCTCTTCGCGGCGAACTGCTTTGTGGGGTTCGAGGCCACCGGGCTGTTCGGCGAGGAAGCGAAGGATCCCCGCCGTACCATCCCCCGGGCCACGTACCTGTCCATCCTGTTCATCGGCGCCTTCGCAGCCTTCACGGCCTGGGCGATCGTCAGCGCGCTCGGCGTGGAGCAGGCGCAGGGAACCGCCGTGGAGCACCTTGCCACGGGCGACCTCGTCTTCGCGATCTCCAGCGAATACCTGGGCGATTTCCTGACCAAGGCCATGATGGTGCTGCTGCTCGTTTCACTCTTCGCGGCCCTGCTGGCCCTGCACAATTCCGCAGCCCGGTACATCTACGCCTTCGGCCGCGTGGGCGTACTCCCTGCCGCCTTGGGCCGGACCCGCCCGGGCAGCGGTGCCCCGCAGAACGCCAGCCTGGCCCAGCTCGCCTTCGCCACCGGCGTCGCGTTCATCTTCTGGGCCGCGGGGCTGGACCCGATCACCGCGCTTACCGCCTCGATGACGGGCTTCGGAACCCTCGGCATCCTCAGCCTGCAGCTCATGGCCGCGGTGGCCGTCGTCGTGCATTTCCGCCGGCAGCGGGATCCGCGGCTCTGGCGGACACTGGCCGCTCCCGGGCTCGGTGCGCTGGGGCTGGCGCTGATCGTTGGCCTGGCGATCGCAAACTTCCCGGCGCTTGCGGGCTCGGACAACCCGGTGATCGGCGCCCTGCCGTGGCTGCTGCCGCTGGCCGTGGTCGCGGGCGTGGGCACAGCAGCGTGGCTGAAGGCCCGGCGGCCGCAGGTCTATGAAGGCCTCAACCGGGACCTTGAACGGTTCGAGTAGGAGTCAGTGGCGCGGCTGTGTTTAGTGGCGCGGTTGTGTTTCCTGCAGGCGCTTGATGAACCAACGCGACTGCTCCGGGCCATAGGGCAGCACCGGGATCGCCTTGGTGGCGTCGCTGGGCATATCCCGGATGGACTGCCTGGCCTGGCGCACCGCGGTGGTCATGGTGTCGGCCAGGGTCTTGACGAACTGGTCGCTGCAGGGCCTGCCGTGGCCCGGAATCAGGAACTCGTAGCGGTGGCGCAGGGCCGAGATGTGGCGCAGCACGTCCGCCCACTCTTCCGGGTAGGAATCCTCGAAGGAAGGGTGGGCGCCCTGCTCCACGAGGTCGCCGGTGAAAAGGGTGCTGGGGGTGCCCACCAGAAGGTCGCCGTCGGTGTGGCCGCGGCCCAGGTAGAAGAGGGTGACGGTCATGCCGCCCAGGTCCACCAGCACCGGCTGGTCCTTGACGATCGCGTTGGGAATGACGATCTCCACGGATTCGCCGCTCCCGGCGGCCATTTCCGGCTCAATGTCCGCCACGAGGCGGCGCTGGTGGTCGGCGTCGTCGTCGATCGTGGCAGCACAGTTCACATGCGCCCAGAACTCCGTGACGCCGTCGTCCGCGAACACCGCGTTGCCGAAGAAGTGGTCGTAATGCGCGTGGGTGTTGACCACCACCAGCGGAAGGCTGGTCTTTTCCCGGACGGCCGCCAGGATGTCGCGCCCCTGCCGCGGCCCGCTTCCGGTGTCGATCACCATGGCCCGGTCCCGGCCCACCACCAAGCCGGTATTGAGCAACCGCCCCGGGGTTTCCAACACGTAGTTGTCCGGGCCTACTTCGAGCCAGTCTGACATTTCGTCTCCGTATCCAGATGCGTTCCGGCGGTGTCCAGGCCTCGATTCTACCCACGCGGGCCCGGCGGATCCGGGAAGGAATGCGCCGCGCCAACGCGCGTCAAAAGACGCCGTGGAACGCCCGACGCCGGAGCCGCACCCTTGTTTCGCACTGCGCCTTCTGCTTCCCTGAAAGTGTGCCGGGCCGGCGACGGGCCACCTCCGGCGTGGTTGCTCCGGACCGGCGGAAGGAAGGCTTTCGCGATGGATTCCTTATGGCTTGAGAACCACCCCAAAACCACCAGTGACCAGACCGGCCGCGATCAGTTCTCCCCCGGCAGCAGCTACGACACCGTGGTGGCGGGCGCCGGCATCACCGGGCTCACCACCGCGCTCCTGCTGGCCCGGTCCGGAGCCAAAGTGCTGGTCCTCGAAGCACGCCATGTTGGCGCCGGGACTACCGGCCACACCACGGCCAAACTGAGCCTGCTGCAGGGCACCATGCTTTCGGCCCTGCGCAGGACCTACTCGCCCAAGCAGGTCCGGGCCTACGTGGACGCCAACCGGGCCGGCCAGTACTGGCTGTTGGAGTACCTCACGGAGCGCGGTGTTCCGTTCCAGTACCGGGACGCGTACACCTTCGCCACTTCGGCGGAGGGCGCCGGGACCCTTCGCCGCGAAGCCGAGGTCTCGCGCGAGGCCGGGCTCCCTGTCGAGGAAACCGAGATCCAGGAAAGGGGCGGCATCGGCCTGCCCTTCGACGTCGAAGCCGCCCTCCGGCTGCCTGACCAGGCACAGTTCAATCCGATGGACGTCCTCACCGCCCTGGCTGAAGACGTCCGCGCGGCCGGTGGCAGCATTGTGGAGGGCGTCCGGCTCATGGATGTGCGAGACGGCAGTCCCGTCACCGTGGTGACCCGCCGAGGCGAGGTCACGGCGGGGACCGTGGTGCTGGCCACCGGAACCCCGGTGCTGGACCGGGGCCTGTATTTCGCGAAGCTCCGCCCGAACCGCTCCTATGCCGCGGCGCTCCGGCTTCCAGCCGGCGTTTCCATGCCGCGCGGCCTGTACCTGTCCGCCGAGGCGCCCACCCGTTCCCTCAGGGACTACCCCCTGCCCCGGGCTGGTGGCGGCGCCGGTGGAGACACGGAGGCGATCGGTGACATCCACGAAAGCGCCGGAAGGGCCCTGCTGCTGGTAGGCGGTTTCGGGCACCCGGGCGGAAGGTCGCCGTCGCCCCGTGCCCGGCTCGGCGAACTGCTGGGCTGGGCGCAGTCACAGTTCCCGGGGGCGGAGGTAACGCACACCTGGTCCGCACAGGACTACCAGGCCACCAACATGATGCCGTTCTTCGGACGGTTCCCGCGCGGCCACGGCCGGATCTTCTTCGGCACCGGCTACAACAAATGGGGCATGGCAAACAGCGTGGCGGCGGCACTGGACATCGCGGCCGATATCGGCGGACAGGAACATCCGGAATGGGCACGCACCATTCATCACCGGGTGACGGGCCCGCGGGGCGCCATCGATACCGTATCCAGCAATGTCGATATCGCCCTGCAGAATGTCCGGGACAATGCGGCCCTGAAAGGCAAGGCGGAAATCACGGAAGACACGACGCCGCCCGAAGGCAGCGGGGTGACGGGCCTGTTCCACGGAAAACCGGCCGCCGTGTCCACCGTGGACGGAACCACCTGCCGGCTGTCCGCCAAATGCGCCCACCTGGGCGGAATCCTGCATTGGAACGACGCCGAAATGTCCTGGGACTGCCCCCTGCACGGTTCCCGTTTTTCCGCAGACGGAAAACTCCTGGAAGGCCCGGCCACGCATAATCTGAACAAACTGCAATAACGCCGGCGGTGACATAAAAAGGGACCCGCGACGGGTATACCCACGTCACAGAAGCAGCCGTCGGTACGGGTGGCGCCCCCGCGTGTTAAGTTGATCTGAGTCTTGACCCACCAAACCCGGGAGAACACCCCATTTGGAAACGCAATCGCCTTTCCGGCTCCTGATTGTCTGCACAGGAAACATTTGCCGATCGCCTTTGGCAGAACGCCTGCTGCAGACGGGTTTTGACCGGATTTCCTCCGGCGCCGTAACGGTTTCCAGTGCGGGGACCAAGGCCGCCGTGGGTGAAGGAATGTCCCCTTTTTCGGCTGAGATCGCCACGGGCTACGGCGTTTCCGCCGACGGCTTCACGGCCCGCCAGCTCACCGCCGACGTGCTGGAAGGCGCCGGCCTGGTCCTGACCATGACCACCAAGCACCGTGGCGAGGTCATCCGGCTGGATCCAGGCCTGCTCAAGAAGACCTTCACCTTCCGCGAATTCGCGCGGCTGCTGAACGCCCTCGATCCCAGGCTTCCGGCTCCCGCGCCCGGCGCGGAGGCCGGCGTCCGTTTCTGGGAAGAACTCCCCGCCAAGGCCGCGTCGGTGAGGCACCTGGTCCTGGGCAGTGCAGCTTCGGAGAACGACGTCCTTGACCCCTACGGCTTGGACCGGGACGCCTACAAGCAGATGGAAAAGGAGCTCATGCCCTCGCTCATGGGCGTCCTGCGCTTCGCCGCCAAGCACGCGCCGGGCAGCAGCCACCCGGAGCAGCTCCTTCCGATCGAGACTCCTGCCCCGCCCGCGAAGAATTCCGCGTCCCGGTTCAAGGGCTGGGGACGGAACACCCGCAAGGTCGGGGAGCAGCCGGCGGCCGGAGCACGCGCGGCGGCGGGAGCCGCAGCCGCGCTGCCTGCCGCCGGGGCAACTGCCTCACTGGCAAGCGGCCCATCGGCTGCCGGTGCCACCCTTTCCGGCGCCACCAGCGCCGGTGCCACTGCCGTAAGTTCCGGTCCGGCCAAGGCGTCCGTTGCCACTTTGGAACCGGCCGCGCCCGCCGCCCCGTCAGCGGGGGAAGCCCCGGCACCCGTGGAAACCGCCGTCGTCGGGGCAGCTGCCACCAGGCCGGCCCCGGTGGTGACCACAAAAGCGGCCGTCACGGACAAGGCGCCGTCGTCCGCGCCCGCGGCTGCGGCCGCCGTCGTGGTCACAGCGCCGAAGACGCTCCCCTCCGGGCCCGTGCAGCCCAAGGTGCCGCGGGAGCAGCCCGGGCGGTCCGCCCGCAAAGCCAAGAAGCGGACCGGCCGCCTGGTGCTGGGCGGCGCGGCCATGCTGGTGGCGGTCTCGGCCGCCCTCGCCGGCGCCTACGTTTTCAACCTCGCCAAGACCTTCGACGAGCAGACCATCAAGATCGATTCCGCGTTCCCGGATGAAAGCACGCGTCCGCAGGAGCCTGCGCCCGTCAACGGAAAGACGCCGCTCAATTTCCTGGTGATCGGCAGCGACAGCCTCAAGGAATCCACCGGTGAGGCGGAAAAGGGCGAGGCCAGCAACCAGCGTTCGGACACCCTGATGCTGGTGCACATTCCGGCGGACCGGAAAAAGGTCTTCAGCATTTCCCTGATGCGCGATCTCTGGGTGGAGATTCCCGGCCGCGGCCAGTCCAAGATCAACGCGGCCCTGGCCCATGGCGGTGTGCCGCTGACGGTCCAGACCGTGGAGGCCATACTGCACCAGCGGATCGACCACGTGGTGATGGTGGACGTGGCCGGCTTTAACCGCGTCACCGATGCCGTGGGCGGCGTGGAACTGGACGTGAAAGTGCCCTTTACTTCCACGATCCTCAACGGCCATGTGTTCGACAAGGGCAAGGTCAAGATGAACGGCCCGGAGGCCCTTGCCTTCGTCCGCGAACGCCAGGCCTTCCCCGACGGCGACTACCAGCGCGTGCGGAACCAGCAGAGCTACATGCAGGGACTCTTCGACAAGGTCAGCGATCCCAAGACCTTCCTGGACCCCCTGAAGATCACCAACATGGTGACGGTGATGTCCCCGTTCGTCAGCGTGGACAAGGGCCTGAACGCCCTGGCGGTGGCCGAAATTGCCACCGAACTGCATGAGATCCGGCCGTCCTCGATCGCGATGTTCACGCTGCCCACCCGCGGCATCGGCACCTCGGAGGACGGGCAGTCGATCGTGCTGACCGACCCGAAGGCCATCAAGGGCATCTCCGACGCCCTCACCGCGGACACGCTGGACGAGTACCTCGTGAAGAACCCGGTACAGGACCGCCCGCAGGGCTCCTAGCGAGGAACCCTGCGGGCGGTGCCCGGATGACGTTGTGAGCGGCCAGGGGCCGGCGGGACTACAGATCCGAAAGTACGGTTCCCGGGTTTTCGATGGCGTCCGCAACGTACCGCAGGAACCCGGCCGCGGTTTCGCCGTCGCATACGCGGTGGTCGAAGGCGAGGGTCAGCTCGGTGACCTTCCGGACGGCCAGCTGCCCGTCCACCACCCACGGCTTGTCGATGATCCGGCCGAGGCCCAGCATGGCCACCTCCGGGTAGTTGATGATCGCCGCGGAGCCGTCGACGCCGAACACGCCGTAGTTGTTGAGCGTGAACGTGCCGCTGCCCAGCTCCGCAGGAGTCGCCTTGCCGTCGCGTGCGACGGCGGTCAGGCGGCGGATCTCGGCGTCCAGTTCGCGGGCGCTGAGTTTGTCCGCGCCCCGCACCGAGGGCACCACGAGTCCGCGTTCTGTCTGCGCGGCGAAGCCGAGGTTGATGCCGTCGAAGGCGACGATCTCCTGGCTGCCGTCCGAAAGGGTTTCGAAGCGGGTGTTGAGCTCCGGGTACTTCTTGAGCCCGGCGGTGACGAAGCGGGCGATGAACGCCAGCAGTCCCGGCGTGTGCTCCGCCCCGCGCTTCTTCAGTTCGGCGCGCATCTCCAGCAGGGCGGTGGCGTCCACATCCACCCACACCGTGGCCTCGGGAATCTCGGAGCGGCTCCGTGCCATGTTCGCGGCCACGGCCTTCCGCACTCCGCGGACAGCGGACCGCGACGCCACACCGAGCCCGGTCCGCGAATCAACGGGCCCTGCGGCTTCTGTAGTAGCCGGTGCCTTTGCTGCGGAATCAGCCTTCTGCGGAGCGGCGATGGCGGCCTCCACATCCCGGCGCAGGATGAGCCCGCTCTCCCCCGAACCCGGAACCGACTCCAGCGCCACCCCGTGGTCCCGGGCCATCTTCCGCACCAGCGGCGAAATCACGGCGGACAGTTTCCCGGGAACCCGCGAACCCGCCGAGGGAACAGCCACATCCACCACGGGAACGACGGCGGCAGGAACCTTCCGAGGCCGCGTCCGCCGGGCCTCGCCCCCACCGGAGGTCCCATAACCAATAAGGACGTTCCCGGAACCCGCGCGTTCCTCGGTCCGGTAGGTCTCGGCAGCAGATTCAGAAACAGCAGAAGGTGCGTCGACAGCGCCAGCAGGAGCGGATGATGCCGCCAAAGGTGCGTCGACAGCCGAAGCCGGAGCGGATGATGCCGCCCCGGGAGTGGCATCGGGCCTGCCTTCGGTGGACGGCTCGCTGCTTGCAGCAGAGCCGTCCACCGAAGGGGCGGGGGCGGCATCATCCGCGGAGGCGCCGGAACCCATGCCGGAACCAACAGCAATGGACGCAGCACCAACCCGAGCCACCGAAATCAGCGGCTTCCCGACGTCGAGCGTCTGGCCGGGTTCGCCGTGCAGCACGGCGACGGTGCCGGCGTACGGGGACGGTACTTCGACGACGGACTTGGCGGTCTCGACTTCGGCGATGGGCTGGTCGACGCGGATTTCGTCGCCCACGGCCACGAGCCAGTTGAGCAGTTCGGCTTCGGTGAGGCCTTCTCCGAGGTCCGGGAGCCGGAAGACTTGGAGTTCGCTCGTGTTGAGTTCGGCGGTCATGGTCAGTTCTCCCATTGCAGATCGTCGACGGCGTCGAGGATGCGGTCGACGCTTGGCAGGTAGTAGTGCTCCAGCTTCGGGGCCGGGTAGGGCACGTCGAAGCCGGTCACGCGGCGGATGGGCGCGGCCAGGTGGTGGAAGCAGCGTTCCTGGACGCGGGCCACGATTTCGGAGGCCACGGAGGCGAAGCCGTGTGCTTCGGCGATGACCACGGCGCGGCCGGTCTTGCGGACCGATGCGGTGACGGTTTCGTCGTCGAACGGCACGATGGTGCGCACGTCGATCACTTCGAGGGAGCGGCCTTCTTCCGCGGCCACTGCCGCGGCGGCCAGGGCGGTGGGGACGGAGGGGCCGTAGGCGATCAGGGTGGCGTCCGTGCCGGAGCGGGCGACGGCGGCGCGGCCTTCGCTGCTGGTCCCTGCGGTGCGGTTGGCGGCGTGTTCGGCGGCGAGTGCTTCGAGGTCCACCTGGTCCTTGGACCAGTAGAGCTTCTTGGGTTCCATGAAGATCACGGGGTCGTCGGAGTCGATCGCTTCGCGCAGCATGCGGTAGGCGTCCGCCACGGTGGCAGGGGTGAAGACCTTCAGGCCGGCGGTGTGGGCGTAGTAGGCCTCGGAGGAGTCGCAGTGGTGTTCCACGCCGCCGATTCCGCCGGCGTAGGGCACGCGGATGACCATGGGCAGTGTGAGCGCGCCGCGGGTGCGGTTGTGCATCTTGGCCACGTGGCTGAGGATCTGTTCGAAGGCCGGGTAGGCGAAGGCGTCGAACTGCATTTCGATGACCGGGCGCATGCCGTTCATGGCCATGCCGATCGCCATGCCCACGATGCCGGATTCGGCCAGCGGGGTGTCGAAGCAGCGTTCTTCGCCGAATTCGGCCATCAGGCCGTCGGTGATGCGGAAGACGCCGCCCAAGCGGCCGACGTCTTCGCCGAAGACGAGCACGGAGCTGTCGTCGCGCATGGCGTCGGCCATGGCGGTGTTGAGGGCCTTGGCCATGGTGACGCTCTGCGGTTTGCGGGCTTCGGCGACGGCGGCTGCCGCTGCTGCCGCACGGGCGGTGGCTGCGCTGACATTGCCGTTGGCTTCGGAGGAAGTGGTGATGGTCATTTGGCGCCCGCCTCACGTGCAAGTTCGTCGGCCAGCAGCGCGGACTGTTCGCGCAACTGCGGGGTGGGGGTGGAGAAGACATATTTGAAGAGGTTCTGCGGTTCCACCGGAACGTCTTCGCCCAGGCCTTCGCGGAGCTGGGTGGCTACGGCTTCGGCGCGTTCGGCGATCCGGGCGGCGCCGTCGTCGTCGAGCAGTCCGCGGCTGCGCAGGTAAACGTCCATGCGGCTGAGCGGATCCTTGGCCTTCCATTCGCTGACTTCGGCGTTGTCCCGGTAGCGGGTGTCGTCGTCGGCGTTGGTGTGGGCCTGCATGCGGTACGTGTGGGCCTCGACCAGGAGGGGCCCGGAGCCTTCGCGGGCGAGCTTCACGGCACGGTCCAGGACAGCGAGGAGGGCCACGAGGTCGTTGCCGTCCACGCGTTCGCCGGCCATGCCGTAGCCCACGGCCTTGTGGGCAAGCGAAGGTGCCACGGACTGGTGGCTCAGCGGAACGGAGATGGCGTATTTGTTGTTCTGCACGAAGAAAATCACCGGCAGGTGGAAGACGGCGGCGAAGTTGAGGGCTTCGTGGAAGTCGCCTTCGCTGGTGGCGCCGTCGCCGCACATGGCCAGCACCACGGTGTCTTCGCCGCGCAGCTTGGCTGCATGCGCCACCCCCACCGCGTGCAGCAGCTGGGTGGTGAGCGGAGTGCACTGGATGCCCACCTTGTGTTCGTGCGGGTCGTAGCCGCCGTGCCAATCGCCGCGGAAGATGGTCATGGCCTGGACCGGGTCCACGCCCTTGGCCATGACGGCGACGGCGTCGCGGTAGGTGGGGAAGAGCCAGTCGCCGTCGCTGAGGCACATGGCGGCCGCCACCTGGCAGGCTTCCTGGCCGTGGCTGGAAGGGTAGACGGCCATGCGGCCCTGCCGGACGAGCGCCGAGTTCTGGTCGTTGACCCGGCGCCCGACGACGAGGCGTTCGTAAGCGGCGACGAGTTCAGCGTCGCCGGGGATGGGGTATTCGTGGCCGGGTTCGGTGCCTTGTTCGGATTCCGGTTTGAGGGTTCCGTCCGGGGCCACCATCTGGATCTGGCGGCGGGCGGGGAGCATGTAGTCCTCGACGCTGATGCCGAACTTGCGCTGCACCTCGGAGGCCTGCTCGGATGCCGGGCCCGGTTCCTGGTCCGTGGCAGGCGGCTGGCCGGTATTGGGTTCCTGACTTGCGGAGATCGTCATTGGTCCGTCCTTTAAGGGTTTCCACTTTTGCGTCAAGTATGGTCCTGCGCGGACTTTCGTATCCAGTGATGCCGGGAATCGTGGAAGAGCTTTCGGAAACTGGCTACGCTGAGAGACAGATTGCAAAAATGTGAGCTGGGTTACCGGCCGCGTGTGGACGAATTGGAAACGGAGCCGGGCATGGACGGGCAAGAGAACGACGCTGCGGAGGTCCCGCTGGAGGTGTCCCTCGACAAGGTGGACCGGGACATCATCGCTGAACTCACGCGGGACGGCCGCATGTCAGTCACGCAGGTGGCGGAGAACGTGCACATCAGCCGCGCCCACGCCTACACCCGGATCGCAAGGCTCACCGGCGCCGGGGTGCTGACAAAGTTCACCGCCGTGGTGGATCCCGTTAAGGCCGGGCTCAAATCCTCGGCCTATGTGACTTTGAAAGTGCAGCAGCATTCCTGGCGCACCTTGCGCGAACAGTTGCGGGCCATTCCGGAAATCCAGCACATTGCGCTGGTCGGCGGGAGTTTCGATGTGATCCTGCTGGTGCGCGCCACGGATAACCTGCATCTCCGACGCGTGATTTTCGACCAGCTCCAATCGATGCCCGGCGTTATTGACACCCAGACATTCCTGGTGTTCGAAGACGTCGACACCCGCTGATCCGCCACTCCCCGGCCAGGGCTGCACTACACCGGGCATCAGCACAGAATATGAATTGACTTGCAAAATGACCAATCATGACTGACCGAACCGGAAGTAATGACGGAAAAGGGTCAAATTCCCCGGATCCTCAGTAATATTTCCAGCTAGGTGGAACCGGTCAATGACGCCCGGATCACGCCTCGGTACCCCGGACCTTCCCAACATGCACCACAAACCCCGGGGTGAAAAGTTCATCATGAAATGGGGGCCTGGAAAGTGGGTCGAGACGTCGGTTGGGGCGCGCGTGAATCGTTGCGCCTGAAAGTCGTGGATGCGTTTGTCATCGTCGTTGCCGTGGGTGGCGCGTACATCATCCGTTTCGGCCTCGACCCTGCCTCGCCGGGTTATGAGGAAACCCCGTACGGCACGTTGTCCGTCATCCTCATCCTGTCCTGGTGGCTCATGCTGGGGGCCTGGCACAGCAGGGACAGCAAGATTCTTGGCGCCGGCCCGGAGGAATTCAAACGGGTGGCTACGGCTTCCCTTTGGCTCTTCGGCATGGTGGCGATTTTTTCGTACGTCTTCAAATTCGATACCGCCCGGGGCTACGTAGGCATCGCCCTGCCCGCAGGGCTCATCGGCCTGCTCCTGGCACGCTGGATCCTGCGCCGCCGGCTGACGGCCACCCGCCGCCAGGGGTACAGCATGTCCCGGATCATGCTGCTCGGCGGCCCCGGCGCCGTCGCGCATCTCGCCTCCTCGCTGCACGGCGCAAAGCATGCAGGCTACCTGCCGGTGGGCACCTACACTCCGGGAGCGCCGGACGGCCCGGTGGAGGAAATGTTCGACGGCCTGCCGCACATGGGCCACGAACCGGACATGCACTCCATCCTGGAAGCGATCGAGCGCTGCGAGGCCGACGCCGTCGCGATGTCCGCCGGCGTCCAGCTGCACCCCAAAGTCATCCGGCACCTCGGCTGGGAGCTGGCCTCCCGCAACGTCGGCCTCATCATGGCCCCGGCCCTGACGGACATCGCCGGCCCGCGCATTCACACCCGGCCGATCGCAGGGCTTCCCCTCATCCACGTCAGCACGCCCACCCTCGAAGCAGGGCAACGCCTGGCGAAGCGGCTGTTCGATATCACGGCAGCAAGCACGGCGATCATCCTGCTGGCGCCCGTTTTCGCCCTCGTAGCACTCGCCGTCCGCCTGGACAGCAAGGGGCCCGTGCTGTTCCGGCAGGAGCGCGTAGGCGTGGGCGGAAGCACCTTCAGCATGCTGAAGTTCCGTTCCATGGTGACCGACGCCGAAGAGCGGCTTGCCGAACTCAGCAGCCTCAACGAGGGCAGCGGCGTGCTCTTCAAGATGAAGAACGATCCACGGATCACCCGGATCGGCGGCACCCTGCGGCGTTTCAGCCTCGACGAACTCCCGCAGCTGTTCAATGTGCTGGGCGGTTCGATGAGCCTGGTGGGCCCGCGCCCGCCGCTCCCCCGGGAGGTCGAAGCCTACGAACAGATCGTGCGCCGCCGCCTGCTGGTCAAGCCCGGCGTCACCGGCCTGTGGCAGGTCAGCGGGCGGTCCAATCTCTCCTGGCAGGACTCCGTCCGCCTGGACCTCTACTACGTGGAGAACTGGTCCCTGGCCGGTGACCTCGTCATCCTGCTGAGGACTGTCAGGGCCGTTTTCCAGAGCACCGGGGCCTACTGAAAATCCGCGTAATTTTGACCGGCCGGCCACAAAGCCGTAACAAACGCTGAGCTACGATTAAGCACGGACCCCGGCCCGTCTCACGCCCGGCGGATCATTTCTTTTCGATGGGGACACATTTTGGCAATTGCAAACCTTCGGCTGCCTTCTTTTGCGCGCCGCCCCGGCATAACTGCCGCAGCACATCCGAATAAAGCAGCGCGCAAGGATATCCAGGGGCTGCGGGCGCTCGCAGTTGTCGCAGTGATCTGCGACCACCTGCTTCACTGGCCGGCCGGCGGATTCATCGGGGTGGACGTCTTCTTCGTCATCTCCGGCTTCCTGATCACGGGCCTGCTCATCAAGGAGCATTCCCGCAAGGGCCGGATTTCCTTCGTCGACTTCTACAAGCGGCGCATCAGGCGCATCATGCCGCTTGCCGTCCTCGTGCTGCTGGTCACCATGGCGGCGGCCTGGCTGGTCCTCAACGCCGGCCGCGCCAGGATCATCGCCGAAGACGGGCTGTGGGCCATGGCCTTCGCCGCCAACTGGCACTTCGCGCTGAGCGGCACGGACTACATGAACGTCGCCGGCCCGGTGTCGCCGCTGCAGCACTTCTGGTCCCTGGCGGTCGAAGAACAGTTCTATGTGGTGTGGCCGGTATTGATCGTGCTGGTCCTCGGCGGGCTTGCCGGGCGGTTCGGATGGTCCCACCAGACCGCCCTGCGCACGCTCACCTGGGTGATGGCCGTCGTCGTGGTTGGCTCGCTGGCGTTCGCGCTGTGGGAAACCGCGTCGTCCCCCACGGTCGCCTACTTCTCCACCTTCTCCCGTTCCTGGGAGCTGGGGCTGGGCGCGCTCCTGGCTGTCTGCGCGAAAAGCCTGGCCCGCATCCCGGACCTCCTCCGGCCGTACCTCAGCTACCTCGGACTCGCCGGCATCGCCTGGAGCCTGTTCTTCATCACCCCGGACATGCCCTTCCCCGGGCCGTGGGCGATCGTACCCGTGCTGTCGAGCTGCCTGGTCATCGCCGCGGGTACGGGCGGCCCTGCCCGTGCTGTCTTCCCCCTGACCACCGGAGTGGCGGGGTACCTGGGCGATATTTCGTATTCCCTCTACCTGTGGCACTTCCCGGTGATCATCTTCGCCGAGTCCCTCATGCCGGTGGAGGAACCGGTCACCATCGCAATCGTCCTGGCGATCATCGCGGGCCTCTCCGTGCTGTCCTTCCACCTTCTTGAAGACCCCATCCGGAAGTCGAGCTGGCTTGATCCAGCAGCGGCAAAGAAGCGCCACAGCCACCGGATATCCCCCAAGCTCGCAGCCCAGATCACGGGCGTGGTGGCCTTGTTCATCGTCACGGCGGTGGCCGGGGCCTACTCCCTCAACCTTTATGCGGCAAAACCCTCCGAAGCCGCCAACGCTTCCCTCGGCCCGAAGTCGAAAGCGCCCGCCGTCGACGCCAAGACCGCTGAAACGGCCCTGGCAGCGCAGATCCGCACCGCCCTGGACGCCACGGCATGGCCGGAACTTTCCCCGTCCATCGAATCGCTGGGCCGGGACACCCAAGCCCGGGAATGGGCCAAGGACGGTTGCCTGGGCAAGGACGTCAATTCCCTGCCGGACCCCATGGAAAACGCAGCCCGCTGCGTCTACGGCGACGCGAAAGCCAAGAAGACCGCGGTCCTCCTGGGCGATTCCGTGGCCATCAGCTGGCTGCCCGGGCTTCGTGCCGCGCTGGAACCCAAGGGCTACAAGATCCTGGTGTACACGCTGCAGGAATGCCCCGCCATCAAGATCCCGGTGCTGCACGGAGTCAACGACGCTTTGGCTCCGCACCCGGAATGCACGTCCTTCCACAACAACGCCTACGCCAAGATGCGCGACATCAAGCCGGATGCCATCTTCATGTCCAGCGTGGCCGGCACAACGGCCCGGCTTGCGAGCGGAAGCAAGGGCCCGGCAAGCCTCCAGGAGTGGTCGAAGGCGGCCCAGGCAAGCTTCACCGAGCTGGCAGCGGCTGCCAAGCAGGTGGTTGTCCTGAGCCCTCCACCGGGCGGCAAGAACCTGCAGCAATGCGCCACCAGGATCAGCAAACCCGCCGATTGCGTCACCAGCCCGGACTCCATCTACTTCGACACAGAATCCGTCGAGCGCCAGGCCGCCGCAGCGGCAACCGCTGCCGGCAAGGGCAAAGTGACCCTGGCCAGCACCAAATCCTGGTTCTGCTCCCCGCGCAACAGCTGCCCTGCGTTCATCGGCACAACACCCGTCTACGCGGACGTTTCCCACCTGAACTACCAGTTCGCCGAGAAGCTCGGGCCCGTCCTGGCGCAGACGGTTTCCGGCGTGACCGCCGCCGCAAAGTAGTCCCGTGAAGAAGAACGTGTCCTTCAAGCGCTTCCGCCGACGACGGATCCTCGCCTGGTTCCTGGCCGTGCTGCTCGCCTGGGGGCTGGCGGGAATTCCGTTGTTCGTGGTTCCCGCGAGCGATGAACCGCTGCCCGCGGATGTCGTCTTCGTCCTCGGACCGCCGTCGGCGCGGGTGGAGTACGCGGAGCAGCTCATGCTCCAGGGCGCCGCGGACACCATTGCGATCTCCATGCCGCTGAGCGAAAACGGCCGCATTGAGGGTGCGTACTGCGAAGCCAAGCGGCATTACAAAATCCTGTGCTTCCATCCCGAACCTTTCACCACCGAAGGCGAAGCCCTGGAGCTCGCCGCAATGGCGGAAAAGTACGGGTGGAAAAGCGCAAATATCGTGGCACCGACATTCCACGTCACCCGGGCCGGGTGGATCATCCGGCGCTGTTTCCCGGGTACGGTCCGCATGATCGGCTATGACGAAGGATTGAACGTTTTTGAATGGGCGTACCAATACGCCTACCAGTCGGCAGCCTTGGTCAAGGCTGCCTTCCAAAGCGATTGTTGACCGGAATTCACGGCCCGCATATGCCGGGAACCATGGTCAATGACATGAACAAGGCACCATTTCAAGCCAGTGGCTTCACAGCCCTAGTCTTGTATGGGGGTCTTGGCCAAACACACGCGGTACTCAGAGAGGCACACCTTGGAAATTCGTGACTACATCCGGATCCTCGGGCACAACTGGATCCTTCTAACGTGCCTGACGCTCCTGGGAGTCCTGGGTGCCGTAGGCGCGTCCATTTTCACCAAGGCCAGCTACACCGCTGAAACCCAGCTCTTCGTGGCCATCCAGAGTTCCGGGTCCGCCACCGACCTGCAGCTGGGCAACTCCTTCAGCCAGGCCCGGGTGCAGTCCTACGTGATGACCGTGGGCACCCCGGCCGTCATGCAGCCCGTCATCGAGCAGCTGGGCCTCACGGAATCGCCCAAGGAACTGGCAGCCAAGGTCAAGGCCACGGCCGAGGACAACACCGTCATCATCACCATCCAGGTGACCGACGGCTCCGCCGCGCAGTCCGCCGCCATCGCCCAGGCCGTCGCTGACAGCCTCATCAAGGCGGTCGACAACCTCGAAAAGTCCGACGTCGGCGGTACTTCGCCCGTCAAGCTCTCCATCGTGACTCCGCCCTCCGTCCCTGAGGCACCCTCCCACCCGAACCCCAAGCTGAACATCCTGGTGGGTCTGGTGGCGGGCCTCCTCCTCGGCCTCGGCGCCACGGTGCTGCGCACCGCCCTGGACAACAAGGTCCGCGACGAGTCCCACCTGCGCAAGATCACCGCCGCTCCCCTGCTTGGCAGCATCTCCTTCGACCGCGATGCTGCCAAGCGCCCCCTCGTTTCCCAGGTGGCACCGCAGAGCCCGCGCGCCGAGTCCTTCCGCCAGCTGCGCACCAACATGCAGTTCGCCAGCATCAGCAGGAAGTCCGGCGCCATCATGGTCACGTCCTCGCTGCCGAGCGAAGGAAAGACCACTACCGCCACCAACATCGCCATCACCTTTTCGCAGGCCGGCCAGCGTGTGGTCCTGATCGACGCCGACCTCCGCCGGCCGACGGTGGGCGAGTACATGGGCCTGGACCGCAACGCGGGCCTCACCACCGCGCTCCTGGGCCGGGCCGGCGTCGACGACCTCCTCCAGAAGTGGGGCGAGGACGAACTCTACGTCCTCACTTCCGGGCAGATTCCGCCCAACCCGAGCGAGCTCCTGGCTTCCGATGAGATGCTGCAGCTGGTCCGGCACCTGGAACTCAAGTTCGACGTCGTCATCATCGACGCACCGCCGCTGCTTCCGGTCACGGATGCCGCCGTCCTGTCGCAGCACGTGGATGGCGTGGTGCTGGTGGTCAACAGCCAGAACACCCGCCAGGCCCAGGTGGAGCGGTCCCTGGCCTCGCTGGAACTCGTCAACGCGAGCGTCCTGGGCGTCATCCTGAACATGCTGCCGTTCAAGGGCGTGGATTCCTACGCGTACAGCTACCACAACCTGGAGAACGAGTCCCCTGCCCGGCCCGCCGGGAGCGCTTCCCGCGACGCACGCCCGGCCACTGTTCCGGGCCAGGCTGCCGCTGCCACGGAAGACGACCACGGCCGCCACGCGCTGCCTGCCGGGCGGCGCTAGCGCGAACCCGCGTGTCACATAGGCATCACGCTCCGTCGATGCCGTTCCGGCGCCGATACGATTGCAGCACAACGTGGTCTTCGTTGCGGTCGCCGGTCCACCGGGGTCATGGGGGTCCTCTTCCGGCGGCGTATCCGGTCTCGCTCCTGGAGTTCTCCCATGCCTCTGCGACTACGCATCCTCCCAATCCTGGCGGCCACGCTGTTCCTCACGGCAAGCACCGCCCTGGCTCCGGCCCACGCGGAATCGGTTCCCCGTTTCACCGATCCGCTGGCCATGTACGACGCGTCATCCGTCAAAGTATCGGTCGCTGCCGATTCCTCCTCGGTGGAATATTCGGTGTCGTCTTTCGAAGGCGTAACCGTCGCCAGCGGCTCAACCACAGTCTCCGGAGGAGCAGGCTCCGTAGACCTGGGCGGCCTCGGCCCGGGCTACTACGAACTCACGGTGTCGAACACCGCAGGCAAGGCTTCCACCAGCCTGGGAATCGTGGCGGGAGCCCCCGCGCAGCCGGCCTCTTCGCTTTTCGGCACAACTGCCCACCCCGCCATCCATCCGTGGATCGACCAGAGCGCAGCAGCCGGAAGGCTGGGCCTGCGTTCGGTCCGCGTGGACTGGCGCTGGGAAGACGCCGTCCGGGCTGACGGAAGCTTTGCCTGGGATCCATCCACCGAGGCCGAAATCAGCCGCCTCCAGGCCCGTGGCATCCGGCCCACGCTGGTGCTTGCCTACTACGGGCTCTGCGACGACGGCCAGACGCCATCCTCCAAGCGGTGCATCAACCAATACGCCGACTTCGTCAAGGCCACCGCGCAAAAGTACGGAGCCTCGGTGGACTACGGAATCTACAACGAGTTCAACTACGTCTACAACACGGGCAAGTGCGGCCGTACGGCTGACTGCTACGTGAAGCTCCTGAAGCCGGCCTTCGACGCTGTCCGGAGCTATGCCCCAGGCGCCAAGGTCAGCGGCCCGGCGTTGGGCGCCGCCGATGACTGGTGGGCCGTTGGCGGCGAGGCCTACAACTGGTTCAAGCGCTTCGTGGAGCTCGGCGGCCACCACTACGTCGATGAAGCAACCATCCACAACTACTCGCTTTCCACAGCCCCTGAGGGCTGCGGCGAACGTGCCGTGGCCAATGCGAAAGCCCTCCTGGCTGCGGCAGGATCCACCAAGCCGGTGGTCCTGGAGGAGACTGGCTACAACACGGTCGAAGGCGGCCAGCCGGAGAGCATCCAGGCAGCTTTCCTGGTCCGCGACGCTGCTGCCGTCCTGGCCGCCGGTGCCGGCCGCTACATGCACTACGGACTGGTCAACAACTGGAATGCTCCCAGCGACCCCGAGTCGAACTTCGGGCTGTTCCGGCATGAAGACAGCTCCGGCGGGCGGCTGGCACCCAAACCTGCCGCAGTGGCACAGGCCGTCCTGGCGAAGTTCCTCGACGGGGCCGTGCCGGCCGGGCAGGAATCCCTGGACCCGGACGTCCGTTCCACGCTCTTCCGCCTCCCGGACGGGCGCACGGCGCGGATCGTGTGGTCGCAGAGCTCTGCGCACACCCTGTTCCTCAGCGGCGCGGGCACACTGGATGCCAGGGACCTCTTCGGCAGGCAGATTCCGGGGTATGCCGAAGGAGACACCGTGAGCATAGGCATCAGCGGCTACCCGGTCCTGCTGCTGAGCGCAACGCCGGGAACCGCCGCCGTCAGCTGACCGCTGTCCCTCAGCTGACGGCTACCGAGCCGGCTACTTGGCCGCGGGTTCCGGTTCCCGCGGCGCAGCGGCAGCGGCGCGGGCCTTCTTGTTCCGGGGCCGCAGTTTCATGGCCGGCAGTTCCACGAAATGGTAGGACAGTACTGACAACACAATCGTGATGCCCAGGACCAGCCCGAAGTTCCACAAGGCACCAAGGTAGCTGTCCGGACCGATCAGCTTCCAGCGGGTGACCAGCAGCAGCACCGGGTAGTGCCACAGGTAGATGCTCAGCGAGATGTCGCCCAGGTACTTCAACGGCTTCACGTCCAGCGCCCTGGCGATCCACGGCACGGCACCGCTGCCCGGAGTCGGCAGGACGATAAGCAGCAGCGCTGCGCCCGAGGCAACGGACAGCACGGTGGCCACGTAGTGGGACTGCAGCAGGATCGCCGCGCCCGTGGCTCCGACGCCCAGCACCACGAGCAGCAGCATGAGCGCCCGCATCCGGGGCGTGGACGCCAGTTTCCCGCGCTTCACGGCCAGGAACAGCACGGCGGCGGCCAGCCCGAAGGCGAAGTTGTCGCACCACAGCAGGAAGCTGCGGGCCAGCACCGCATGCCAGGAGGCGCCCCACTCATGGTGCAGCGGGTTGTCGCTGTCCGGCGTCGTCATCACTGCGAAAGTCCGGCCGGCCACACCGAGGGCCAGCAGGAAGAACGCGGGCAGCAGGGCCAGGAGCCAACGGTTGATCCGGGTCCGCTTGCGCAGCGCGTAGCAGCCCAGGGAGAGCAGCGGAAGGATCGCGTAGAAGGCGATTTCCATGGTGAGGGTCCAGCTCGGGTTGAGGCCGGTCTGCAGTCCCGTGGGGAAGTAGTTGTGCAGCAGGGTCAGCTGCAGGAGGAGCTGCACCGGATCCGTGATCATGCCGCTCCCCTGGTCCGAGCGGGTGGCTGAAGCATCGTAGGCGTTCTGCACGTACACGGCCTGGAAGATGAAATTCGATACCAGGAACGCGGTCAGGTAGGCCGGGAAGACGCGCAGCGCACGGTTGATGGCGTACTCGCCGGTGCCCGGGAACTTCCGCTCCTCCACGATCGCCGAGAGGTATGGCATGTAGATGAAGAAGGCACTCATCACGTGGAAGAACACAATGAGGTTCCCCAGGTAGCCCAGCTTGGTGGCCTCCAGGACTCCGGGAGTGAGCAGCAAGGTGGTGTGCACCAGGACCACCATGGCGGCGAGGAGCCCGCGGGTTCCTTCCAGTCCCGGCAGCCTGTTGCCGGCCGCCGCTGCCTTGGATGCGCTGTGCCGCGGTCCGCGCGGGGAAATGGTGGAGGTCATGCCTTTACCTTTGTTCCTGTGGTGGCCTGCTGTGGTCTGGTGATCCTGCCGTGCGGGGTCCTCCGGTTGCGCAAGGCCCTGCGTCCGTAGAGGGGGCCGACGACGGCGGGCTGCGGTTCCGGGGCCGGTTCCGCCAGCGGGGGCGGATCCTCGGTAGTGGCCAGCTCCGCGGGCCGCGGCAGGAAGGCCAGGTAGATCGAGAGCACGGTGGTGACGGGGGCGATGGTGACCACCGGAAAGTCCAGCTGCAGGGCAACGAAGACCAGGCCGATGAAGCCGGCGCCCAGGAAGCCGAGGTCTGCCCGCGGGTGCCGGAGGGCCCGGAAGGACAGGTACACGCCGATCAGCAGCACCGCCCAGAAAGCCAGCCCGGCCACGAGACCGCCACGGTAGATCGATAGGAGCGGGGCGTTGGCGACGTAGTTGACCGCCCAGCCGATATCGGCGTCGCGGAATTCCGGCCGGCCCCAGCCCAGGCCAAAGATCCAGTGGTCCTCCACATGGCGGGGGAAGTTCTCCAGGGCTTCCTGCCGTGCTTCGCTGCCGCTGTCGTTCTTGCCGAAGGAGTCGAACACACGCTCCTGGACCTCGGGAATCGCGAACGCGGAGGCCAGGCCCAGCACCATCACACTGAGGAATTTCATCCGCCCGTGCAGCTTCATGTTCTTCATGGCCAGGTAGAGCAGCAGGGCCACCACGACCGAGAAGATGGCCGCGCGGCTGAGCGTCAGCAGGATCGCGGTTCCCAGGATGGCCAGGGACAGCATCCGTTTCCACCCGGCCAGCAGGGCCAGCGCGAGGAAGATCGCGAGCAGGAGGAACAACCCGCCGGCGTTGGGGTCCACATAGGTGCCGGTCAGGCGGCGGGTCTGCTCATCGCCGTCGTACACGTACCGCAGGGTCTCATTGCCGGCGACGTAACCGAACACCGCAAAGGGCTTCATCATGGCGCCGCCGCCGTCGAAGGCGAGGGAGACCAGGCCGAAGCCGGCGGCCGCCGTCGAGGTGTACACATAGCTTCGCCCGAAGGAGAGCCGTTGCGCTTCGCTCAGGCGGCGCAGGGACATGGTGACGGAACCGGCCACCAGCCATTTGCTGAGTTCGGTGAGGTCCACGGGCGACACATAGGTCACGGCGGCCGAGAAGACTCCCATGGCGAGCATGAACACCACGGCCCAGTCGAGGAGCGAATACCGCGGCGCCTGGGAGCGCGGAAGCAGCATGGCCGCGAAACCGGCGCCGAGGGATGCCACGAACACCAGCGGAAGGCTGCTTCCGGGCACCACGCCGAAGGGCAGGAACCCCAGGATCACGGCCAGTCCGTGGAACAGCACCATGGGCATCTTGAACGCGAAGTACACGAACCAGGGCAGGCCGATGACGGCGGCGGCCACGATACGGCCGCCGCTGACGGGATCGGTCATGAGGAAACCGGTCAGGAGCGCCGTGAGGGCAGCCCCGGCCAGGAGTGCGTATCTCAGCATGCGAGCCATTTCTCCACGCTGTTGTGCGGCACCCCGGAGTTCCAGCGCCCGGCGTTCAGTTCGAAGATCCGCTCCCCTTCCCGGGCTGCGCCGGCCGCGTCCAGGAGGAGCTCACGGCAGCGAGCCACGAAGCTTTCCTTGCTGTCGAAGGTGGGCAGGCCGAAGACCTCGGACAGCGAGCCCACCGCGGCCTCGGTACCCACCACCGGCAGGCCGCGGCTGGCGGCGTCCAGGATCTTCACGCGGACGCCTCCGCCGGTCAGGATCGGTGCCACCAGGCCCCGGCAGCTGCCCAGCACGGCGTCGAGGTCGTCCACGAAGCCGAGGTCCTGCATCCCGTCGGGCAGCGCCTGCTTCGGTGCCGGTCCGGCGGGTTTCCCGATCACCAGCAGTTCGGCGCCGGCAATCCCCGCGGAAATCTCCGGCCACCATTGCAGGAGGAGCTGGAAGGCTTCCTGGTTCGGCGGCCAGCTGCGGTCGCCAAGGAAGACGAGCCGCCTCCCGCTGGATCCGACGTTGCACTTCGTTCCGGCCGGGAAGGTGACATCCAGCCAGTGGACGCGCTCGACGCCCTGCTTCCGGTAGTCCTCGGCCTCGACGCCGTCGAAGGTGCCCACGGCGTGCGCGGCGCGGGCGACCCGGAGCTCGTCCCTGCGGATGCGGCCGGAATCGAGCCTTCCCACAAGGCCGCGGGACGCGGTCCACACGAGGGACTCCGGCACGTGGGTGCTGACGAGCAAGGGGCGCTTGCCCGCGTGGCGCGAGCGGAGGAAGGACTCGGCCATGTAGCTGTGGTCGGCGATGAAGAGGTCCGAATCCAACGCGTCGAGGGCTGCAGTGAAGGCGGGGATGGAGAAACGGGTGTGCACCAGGCTCCGGCCCGTGCGCAGGCTGTTGAGCAGTACCTTGGGCAGGCTGACGTCCGGCTTGGCGACTTTCCGGAGCTCGGCAGCGAAGGGCAGTTCCGCTTCCGTGGCCAGCGGACCCGCGGACAGGCAGAGCATCCGGACGTCCACGGATTCCCGCGCCAGTTCCGCCACCAGCTTGGACATGGTCACATCGCCGCCATGGGAGACGGACGGGTCCTTGGACAGCATGATCGTTGCAGTGGTCAACGGGAGCCTTCCTCGATGGTCTGGAGCGCGGCCCCGCCAGGTGCGGCCTGCACCGGCCGGGGACGGTGTGCAGCCCGGAAGTACCAGGCGGCCTGGACGATTTCGGCCACGACGGCGGCCAGTGCCGCGCCACCGGCACCGAGCGGCACGGCCAGGGCAGCCACCAGCAGCAGCTTGAGCACCGCGGCCACAGCTCCGCCGGCGACGCGCTGCCGGTCCTGGCCCTGGATGTAGAGGATGGTGGTCATCACGAGGCTGGTGAAACGCACCGCCACGAACAGGCTCAGGACCATCAGCGCGACGGCGATCTGCGGCGCCAGCCCGGTCAGCAGCAGCACCAGCCCGGCCAGGAACACCAACGCAGCCAAGCCTGCAGACAGCGCGAAGGTGGCCTTCCGGCCTGGCCCGGCGGCCGGGTTTCCGCCGGCCTCGCGCAGCGGGCCATGGAAGGTCTGGGCGTACATCTGCCCCACCGAGGCCACGGCCATGGCCAGGACGGAAGCCACGGAGTAGTACCCCGTGATGGTGCTGTCCGTCAGGATGCCCAGGAGCAGGATGTCCCCCTGCATATGCAGGGCGATGATCAGGGCGTCCACGAAGAACAGCAGCAGCTCCCGGGGCTTGCCCGGAACGCCGGGCCGGGTACCCGCCGTCGTGACCGCCGCGGCGACCAGCACGACGGCGTACGGCCAGAGATAGACCAGGCACGCCGTTTCGAGGGTGGGGGCGCTGCCCAGCAGCGGCTGCGAGAGGAACAGGTAGGCGGAAGCGACCACAATCGAGGCGGTCTGCCGGACGGTGTCCAGGCGCATGACGATGTTCGGGTGGCCATCGCGCAGGGCCCGGCTCTTGCAGGCGTTGAAAAGCATTTCGCCGCCGGCCACCGCCAGGGCGAAACCCGCCACGAAGAACTGTCCGAACACCGCGAGGCCGGCGAGGAGAAGCACGGCCCCCACCAGTGCCCGGCCGGTGCGTTCCGCCGCGAAACGGGATTCGCCTTCGCGCATGGAGCGGACGTGGAAGGCATTGTCCAGGGGCGCGGCGATCAGGGAGGACAGCGAAAAGGCCATCGCGTAGAGGCCGTAGTCGGAGATACCGAGCGTGGCGATGACCGCCACCGTCCACGCCAGGCCGAGGAACCTGCCCCCGGCCACCCAGATGGCGGCAATTCCCGCCTTGAGGAGGTTCTCGCCCAGGAGGCGGCGCACTAGCGCTGCTCTCCGGTGCCCGCGGCCACTGCGTTGTTTCGGGCAGTAGCCGGGGCATCCGGCGTGGCGGGATCGGCGATCCACGCGGCGACGAACTCCTCGGCGATCCTGGCCATGGAGCGCTTTGTGCGCAGTTCGGCCGTCTCGACCTGGAGCCTGGCCATCGCCTCCGCGTCCCGCAGCAAGGAGTTGGCGGCGGCCGCCAGCTCCGCGGCGTCCCCCTCGACGACCACGGCACCGCCGTCGCCCTCGAGTTCGCGCAGGGAACCGTAGGACCGGGCGAGCACCGGCGTCTGGTAGGCAATCGCGCGGCTCACCGTTCCGGTGGCCGGGAAGGCCTCCCTGCCGTAGGACTTCCTGCCGCCGTATGGGACCAGGAGCATGCGGATGGACTCGAAGAACGCATCCTCCTCGGGGCCGTTCACCTCGCCCAGGATCTCGACGCCGGGCATCGGCTCCAGCACCTCAGTGCCCCTGCCGGCCACGCGGATGGTGATGTCGTCGTCGAGCGCTTCCCGGAGTTCGGCGAGCATGTCGAAGCCCTTGCCGCGGTACACATAGCCGAACAGGCCGATCGCGAGGGGACGCTCCGTCACGGGCGCCAGGACCGGGCGTTCGGGGACGAAGTGCGCGCTGGGCACGATCCGGGCGGTGGTCATGACGTCGCCCAGCTTCTCCGCGCCCAGGCGGCTCAAGGTGAACAACAGCCGGGAGCGGTTGCCCCACGCTTCGAGGTACCGGGTGAGCTTGTGGAGGGGCAGATGGATACCGTGGGAGAGGACGCGCGACCGTGCCACCAGCTTGCTCCGGAAGGGCCACCACACGGCGTACGGCGGATCGTGGACGGTGGCGCTGACGGACACCTCACCACGGCGTCCGGTCCGCTCCAGACCGAGGGCCGCCCAGAAAGGAACCATGGAACCGCCGCTCTGCTCGCAATGCACGATGGTGGGGACGTCCGGTTCCGCGGCGAGGAGCTTCCGCAACGCGCGGCGGTGCCGGATCAGGTCCAGCACGCCGTCGCCGCCCGGCCCGGGGTGCCGGTATTCCTGGACCGAGCCGAAGTGCGGGCGCACGGCGGCAGCGAAGTCGTCGGAGTAGTCGCCCACTCCCCCGCTGCCGGACTCCGGCGCGACATAGATCAGGCGGTGTCCGCCAAGGTTCCCCATCAGAGATTGCTCGCTTTCCACGGCCCTAGAAGAAGAGCGGACGGTAGCTGGGGTTGTACTCCAGCTCGGATTCGCGCATTCCGCGCAGCTTCGCGGGGATGCCGGCCACGATTTCCATGTCACCCACGTCCTTGCGGACCAGGGAACCGGCACCCACGACGGCGCCGCGGCCAATGCTGACATCCGACAGGACCGTCGCCCGGCTGGCGATCCAGGCGAAGTCGTCCACGCTGATGGGCAGGAAGAAATGGTCGAAGGTATCCGAATCGGGCTCATGGCCTCCGGTGATGAAGTGGACGTCGCTAGCCACCACTACATTGCTGCCGATGCTCAGGCCGCCGCGCGCATCAAGCATGCAGCGGAAGCCGATTCCCGAGTTCTCACCGATGGTGAGCTTCCGGATGTCCAGGACCGTGGTGCCACGGAAGACGCTGGTGCCCTGGCCGATCTTTGCTCCCCAGAAACGCAGCACCGCAAGGCGCAGTTCATGGGAGGGCAAGTGGGTGACGAAGAAGTTGTAAAAAATAACGCCGATCCGGCCCCAGGCCTTGGCGATCAGTGCGGGGTTCATGCGCGCGGCTTTCCTCGGAGCGGACTGTCAGTAGAACAGGGGCCGGTTGCCCGGCCGGTAGTCGAGCGCGGAGTTGCGGGTCCCGCGGACTTCCGCCGGCACACCGGCCACGATGGCCATGGCCTCCACGTCCTTGCGGACCAGGGAGCAGGCACCCACGATCGCGCCGCGGCCGACGGTCACACCGCCCAGCACGGTGCAGCGGCTGGCGATCCAGGCATGGTCCTCGATCACCGTGGGCTGGATGACGGCCCGGAAGTCGTCCGAATTGGGCTCGTGGTGGGCGGTAATGAACTGGGTGTCGCTGGCGATGCACACGCTGTCGCCGATGGTCAGCCCGCCGCGGGCGTCCAGGAGGCAGCGGAAGCCGATCGCCACGGATTCGCCGATCTTCAGGTGCCGGATGCCCAGCACCGTGGTGCCGCGGAAGATGGCCGATTCCTTCCCGATTTCCGCGCCGAAGGCACGCAGGAACGCCAGCCGGAAGTTGTGCGAGGGCACCTGGGTCACCACGAAGTTGTAGAGGACCACCCCTGCATGGTCCACAACGTTCTTCAGCTTCATACTGCCCTCTCGAATTCGTCGTCCGCCACCGTGTCCACGGTGGTCCGGCCGGAGCTGCCGACCCAGTTCCTGATTTTCCCGCGGAACACTTCGCGGTCAAAAGTCCACGCCCGCTCACGGCAGTCGGCCGGATCCATGCCTGCCGCCTGCTCGATCGCGGCCTTCAGTTCCGCGTCCGAGAAGTCCTCCAGGAGGACGCCGGTGCTGCCGTTCACCACGGTTTCCGAAGCACCCCCGACGGCGGACGCCACCACGGGCGTTCCGGTCGCCATCGCTTCCACCGGCATGATGCCGAAGTCCTCAACGGGCGGGAAAACGTAGACCAGCGACCGGCGGTACAGTTCGCGGAGCATGACGTGCGAGGGCCGGTCCACGAAGGTCACCAGGCCCGGGTGGCGGGCTGCCTGGGCCTGCAGCGCCCCGAGCTCGGGGCCGTTGCCGGCGAGGACCACCGGGATGCCCGCGGCCGCGCCCGCGGCAATGACCAGGTCAAGGCGCTTGTAGGGAATGAAGCGCGAGGCGCCCATGATGAAGGTCTCCGGCAGTTCGTCCAGGATCCGTTCCTCTTCGGCCGTGAAACCGCCCTGCTCATCCGTATCGAACTGGCCCACGTTGACCGGCGGATGGATGACGATGCTGTCCCGGTCCCAGATCCCGGCAATCCGCTCCCGCACGAAATTGCTCACGGCGGCAATGGCCGTGGGCTCCTGGGCGCGCTTGCGGTCAATGGCCTTCAGTGGAACGGACGCCAGGCGGACGGCAAGGGACTTGCCCCGGGCGTCCATGTCCGGCGTCCAGATGTAGCGCGCGGGCGTGTGCACGAAGACAAACTTGGGCGCGTCGGCAGCCGGACCGGAGAACCGTGCGTGATGGGAGAACAGGTGCGAACTGCAGAGGAGCCACTCGGCATCGCTGGGTCCGAGGTTGCGCCAGGTGGCGGGCATGAAGGGCAGCGCCAGGGCCTTTGTCTTCCGCAGCGGGGTACGCGCCAGCCAAGTATCGCTGACCCGGCCTTCGGGGAAACGCGCCGGGGCATCGTCCCACAGGCACTTGATGGGTGCGTCAGGAAACACCGCGGCCATTTCTTCAACGACCTTCTCGGCACCGCCATGGGGTTCAAGCCATTCATGAACGATGTAACCAGTCAAAGCACAGTCCTCCCCAGCACTATCCAGCTTGACAAATGACTTCCTGTTTTTCCGTACCAAGGCATGGACCAGCCACGGACGGAAAATCAGGTTCACCTTGATCGCGGGCAGAAGTACCGAAAACTGGCCCCATCACCGTTTTTCAGCGATCCAGTACGGGAAATAATACGTCCTGTACTGGCCACGCATAGTCTTTTTTTACGTGCTGGAGGGGCTGCATGACCGAATGTTTTCACGCGGCCACAAAGCGGTAACCCATTTGTCATGTAGCGGCCGGTTAATTGGGACTGGAATCTTGTTTGGAAATTTTCCTGCCGGGACCGTGGTATTTTTATTTGTTCTGCTCCGCAAAGCCGTGGTATGCGCGGCTGCTCTTACTGAGGGGACCCATGCTCAAACGAAGGACATTCCTGGGCCTCGCTGCCGCAGGTGCAGCCGCAGCGGGAACGGCCTTGGTGGTGGTCCCGCGGCTGCAACCCGAGCCGGTGCCGCAAACTCCGGCCGCAACGCCCAAGGCCTTCGCGGGTTCGGTCCCCCTCGGCGAGCGCTATACCCCCATGTCCGCTTCGGTGTACGACTCCCGGAACTTCACCGCCCAAGGAGTGTCCATCCGGACGGCGGTACCGGAGTTCAAGCAGTCCGCCGCCGTGCTGTGGCAGGACCTGCCCGGCGTCGTCCGCCTGAACGGCGCCACCACCCTGACCAGCCTGGACAAGGACTTCTCCGGATCAAACCGGCTGGACGGTTCCCGGGTGCCCGCCGCCTACGACATCGAGTTCTGGCACGAAGGAACCCACCTTGCCCTCATGGTGGCCAGCTATCCCGGCGGCGACTGGCACGTCCATGTCGACGACCAGCCTGTCACCGAGGATCCCCAGCAGATCAAGGACCTTGGTCCCCGGTTCATCGACATTCCCTTCGCCCGGCGCGGCCGCCGCAAGATCCGTATCACCCTGGCCCTCTCCGACCTGGTGCAGTTGCTCCACGAAAAAGACGACGTGGTGGAACCGGCCGAAGAACGGTTCAACCTGGGTGTGCTTGGCGACTCCTGGGTCTACGGTTCCACCGGCTACATCGCCGGCGCCATTCCGCACTGGATCGCCGCGGCAACCGGCTTCGCCGTCTGGCGCAACGGACAAAGCGGTACCGGCTACGCCAACACGGTGGTTTCCGGCATGGGTTTCGGAAGTTACGGCTCGGAGGGCCGCATCAAGGCCCTCGCGGCGCAACCCTTGGACGCCCTGCTCATCTACGGCACCTTCAACGATGCCAACCACACCCCCGAAACGATCGGCACCGCAGCCAAGGCCTGCTACGCAGCCATCGCCAAACAGCTGCCGTCGCTGCCGCTGATCGTGGCCGGCGTCGAACCCTACCTGAATGGTGATCCGAACCTGGACGCCATCAACCAGGCCATCCGGGAAGCCGCGGACGCCGCTCCGAACGTTCGCGGATTCATCGACTGGCGCAACGGCGACGGCACAGGCGGCTGGATCACCGGCACCGGAACGGTAGCGACCCCGGCGGGTAACGGCACAGGCGACAAGTACATCTATTCCCGGGAGGATCCCCACCCGAACCTAGCTGCCAACAAGATGCTGGGCGCCCGCTTCGCCGAGGCCATGGCGGGCATCAAGGTCTGAACCTGCCTAGGCCTCAAGCAGCCCCAGCAGGTACCTTCCGTAGCCGCTCTTCATGAGTTCCTCTGCCCGGTGGCGCAATTCGTCGTCGGAAATATAGCCTTGGCGCCACGCGATTTCCTCCGGGGCACCGATCTTGAAACCCTGCCGGTTCTCCACGGTGCGCACAAAACTGGAGGCGTCGTTGAGGTCCGCGAAGGTCCCTGTGTCCAGCCAGGCTGTGCCGCGGGGCAGCACTTCCACGTGCAGCTTCCCCTGCTTGAGGTACGTGAGGTTGATGTCGGTGATCTCCAGTTCGCCGCGGTCCGAGGGACGCAGCCCCTTGGCGATGTCCACCACCTCGTTGTCGTAGAAGTACAGGCCGGGCACCGCGTAGTTGCTTTTCGGGATGGCCGGTTTCTCCTCGAGCGAGACCGCCTGGCCGTCGCCGTCGAACTCGATCACGCCGTATGCCCCCGCGTTCTGCACCCAATACGCAAAGACCGCGCCGCCGTCGACCTCGGTAAAACGCGAAAGCTGCTGGCCCATGCCGGGGCCGTAGAAGATGTTGTCCCCCAGCACCAGCGCCACGGCGTCGCCGCCGATGTGCTGCTCCCCCAGGATGAACGCCTGGGCCAGGCCGTCCGGGGAGGGCTGCTCCACGTAGCTGAGGTTGATGCCGAACTGGGAGCCGTCGCCCAGGAGCTGCCGGAACTGCCAGGCATCGCGCGGGGTGGTGATCACCAGGATGTCCCGGATGCCGGCGAGCATCAGGGTGGACAGCGGGTAGTAGATCATGGGCTTGTCGTAGACCGGAACCAGCTGTTTGCTGATCCCGAGCGTGATCGGATGGAGCCTTGAACCCGTTCCGCCGGCCAGGATGATCCCGCGCATACGGCAAATGATGGCCTCCCGGCATGCCTTCCGCAAGGACTCCTGCTTCCCGAAAGGACTACAGTATGGATCCATGGAGAAGATCCTCGTCACGGGCGGGGCCGGATTCATCGGGTCCAACTTTGTCCGTTACGCCTTGGCGAACACGGCGTACAGGATCACGGTCCTGGATGCGCTCACCTATGCGGGCCATCTGGAATCGCTCGCCGGGCTGCCGCCGGAGCGGTTCAGCTTCGTACGGGGAAACATCGCCGACGCCGGACTGGTGGACGGGCTGGTGGCCGCGGCTGACGCTGTGGTCCATTTCGCTGCGGAATCCCATAACGACAATTCCCTCCACGAGCCACGCCCCTTCCTGGACACCAACGTGACGGGAACCTTCACGCTGATCGAGGCCGCCCGACGGCATGGGACCCGCTTCCACCACATCTCCACGGACGAGGTCTACGGCGACCTTCCGCTCGGCGATCCCGCACGCTTCACGGAAACCACGCCGTACAACCCCTCCAGCCCGTACTCTTCCACCAAGGCGGCGTCCGACCTGCTGGTCCGGGCCTGGGTGCGTTCCTTCGGGCTGCGCGCCACCATCAGCAACTGCTCCAATAACTACGGTCCGTACCAGCACGTGGAAAAGTTCATTCCCCGCCAGATCACCAACATCCTGGACGGCGTGCGGCCCAAGCTTTACGGCATGGGGCAGAACGTGCGCGACTGGATCCACGTGGACGACCACTCCTCCGCCGTGCTGGCCATCCTGGAAAACGGCCGGATCGGCGAAACCTACCTGATCGGCGCTGACGGCGAACGGTCCAACAAGGAGATCGTGGAGCTCATCCTCGAACGCATGGGCCAGGACCCCTCCGCTTACGACCATGTTCCCGACCGGCCCGGCCACGACCTCCGCTACGCCATCGACTCCGGAAAGCTGCGCGCGGAACTGGGCTGGGCGCCGTCGTACTCCGACTTCGGCGCGGGGCTGGACGCCACGATCGACTGGTACCGGAACAACCAGGACTGGTGGCGTCCGCAGAAGGCCGCGGCGGAAGCCCGCTACCGCGAGCAGGGCGCCGGTCGCGAGCAGGGCCGGCAGTGAACGCTCTTGCCGTGCAGGTGACGCCCATTCCCGGGCTCCTGCTGGTGCGCCTCCCGGTCCACGGCGACAACCGCGGCTGGTTCAAGGAGAACTGGCAGCGCCGGGCCATGGCGGAGCTGGGCCTGCCGGATTTCGGGCCGGTACAGAACAATGTCTCCTTCAACGCGACGGCCGGCACCACGCGCGGCATCCACGCCGAGCCGTGGGACAAGTTCGTTTCTGTCGCGGCAGGGCGGGCCTTCGGGGCATGGGTGGATCTGCGCGAAGGGCCCGGATTCGGCAGACTCTTCACCACCGAACTGGACCCCGGCACCGCGGTGTTCGTGCCCAGGGGCGTGGGCAACGCCTTCCAGACCTTGGCGGACAACACCGTCTACTCCTACCTCGTCAACGAGCACTGGTCTGCCTCGGCGAAATACACCTTCCTGAACTTGGCCGACGAGACCGTCGCCGTTCCGTGGCCCATCCCCTTGGAGCGGGCGGAGCTGTCTGAGAAGGACCGCGGGCACCCGCGCCTGGCGGAGGTGGTTCCGGTCCCGCCGCGGCGGATCCTGGTGCTCGGCGCCGACGGCCAGCTGGGCAGGGCCCTCCGCGAGGAGTACGACGGCGATTCCGGCCTTGGGCCCGGCAGCTTTGAGTCAGGCAGGGTTGAGTTCGCCGGGCGGGACAGCTTTGACCTCGCCTCCCCGGAAGCCCTCGCCTCCCGTGACTGGAACGATTACGAGGCCATCATCAACGCCGCGGCCTTCACCGCCGTGGACGACGCCGAAACCCCCGAGGGCCGACGTGCGGCCTGGGAGATCAACACCGCAGCCATCGTGCGGTTGGCGCGGACCGCCGTCGAACACCGGCTGCTGCTGGTGCACGTCTCCAGCGACTACGTGTTCGACGGCTCCGTGCCCTGGCACCGTGATGATGAGCCGTGGGCTCCCCTCAGCGTGTACGGGCAGTCGAAGGCGGCCGGCGAGGCCGCCGTCGCGGTGGTTCCGCGGCACTATCTGGTGCGCAGCAGCTGGGTGGTGGGCGAGGGCCGGAACTTCGTCCGCACCATGGCATCGCTCGCCGCCAAGGGCGCCCGCCCGGCCGTGGTCAATGACCAGTTCGGCCGGCTGACCTTCGCGCAGGATCTCGCCGCGGGAATCCGCCACCTGATCGATTCGAAGGCCCCGTACGGCAGCTACAACCTCTCGAACAGCGGGCCGGTACAGAGCTGGGCGGAAATCGCGGCCGAGGTGTATGAGCTATGCGGCCGGGCGCGGAGCGACGTCACGGGAGTGTCGAGCGCCGAATACTTCCGGGACAAGCACGGCGCTCCGCGTCCCTCCAACAGCGCCCTTGACCTCAGCAGGATCGAGTCCGCCGGTTTCTTCCCGCCACCGGCGTCCGAGCGGCTGCGGGAGTATGTTTCACGCCTCTGAACTTTCCGGCGTCAGGCCGAGGAACTCCGCTACATCGGCGGCCACCCGTTCCGGGCATTCCCACAGCACCAGATGGCCCGTACCCTCATAGACCTTCAACTGCGCTTCCGGGATGCGGGCGGCCAGGGTTTCCTGGTGCCGGCGCGGGAGCAGGGCGTCGTGGGCACCCCAGAGGATGAGCGTGGGTGCGGTGATGGGGCCCTGTTCCGTGGGCGGGGTTGCCTCGCACAGTCCGTTCAGGATTCCCTTCCACGCGCGGGCGGGCATCGCCACGCCGTCCTGCACGCGGTCCTCGATGTACCAGGCGGGCACGGTGTGCAGCAGCTGGAACCAGGACAAGGAATCCCGAACCCACCCCTCCTCCACAGGGTCTTCCAAGCGCTCGACCTCGTCCGCGAAAGCCGGCCGGGCCTGCAGGCTCAGGGGCGCGCCCACCAGTACCAGTGAGGCCACCAGCTCCGGATGGTCGACGGCCAGCTGCTGGGCCAGGTAACCTCCGCTGGAGGAACCCAGCACACACGCCCGCGCGACGCCGAGAGCCTCAAGGAGCGCGGCGGCGTCGTCGGCCATTTGCGCGAGCGAATACCCGCCGTCGGGTTTGTCCGCACCGCCCTGCCCGCGCAGGTCCGGCGCGATCACCGCGCACGACGGCGGCAGGAGCGGGAGCAGGCGGTCGAACGTCCGGCGGGACTCACCCCAGGGGTGCAGCAGCAGGAGCGGCGGGACGGTGACGGGGGCCTTCCTGAGGAGGTACGGCACGGTGATCCCGGTCCGCAGCCGGACGGAACGCACTTCGGGTTCCATGGCCTCACGGTACTCCGGCGGCGGCTGGGAGTAGAGGGGTGGGCCGGAAGCTATTTTGTCGGTGGGTGGTGGCAGAGTCGGGTTATGGAGACAATCGCGCAGTTGGAGCAGTGGAGGGACCGGTACCGGGTCCCGGTTTCTGCTGCGCTGGAAACGCTGCTGGATGATGCGCGTTCGCTGGCGGACACTGCTTTCGACGACGTCCGCGGGCTTGGTCTGGATGATGCCGCGTTGTTCGCCTCCCGGGTCGAGGAGCTCTCCCGGACGGTTGAGTACCTGCAGCTCGTCGCCGCCGGGCGCCTGGACCGGATCAGGAACAACGACGACGGCGCCGGCAGCGCCGGGCGCGGATGGGTGACGGGATGGACCAGCAAGGACACCCACGACGGCGGCGCCAGCGGGCGGGCAGCGGCGCCACCTGGTGGGTCCGGGTCAGCCCGCGAAGCCGGGCCTGCGCGCCGGGAACCGCGGCGGGCGGCGTTTGCGGGCGAGTTCCGTTCCACCACCGAGTACCTGCGCGTGCTGCTGCGCATCAGCGCCGGCGAAGCCAGGCGACGCCTCGCCCTCACCGAAACACTCCTCCCCCGCACCGGACTCACCGGAGAACAGATCGAACCCGTGCATCCGGCCCTGGCCACCACGGTGGCCTCCGGGACCGTCAGTACCCGCGCCGCGACCATCATCACCCTCACCCTGGACAAAATCCCACGTTCCGTCCCCACGGAAACCGTCACCCGGGTCGAAACGGCTTTGACTGCCGCCGCGGTGGATCACGACCCCGACTTCCTCAGCCGCCTCGCCAGACGCTGGCTCGACGGCCTGGACCCCGACGGCACCGAACCGTCAGAAGAAGACCTCCGCCGTTTCCAGGGCGCGTTCATCCGCAAACCCAAAAACGGCCTCAACCACCTCGAAATCTTCGCCACCCAAGAGCAATACGAGAGCCTGCTCACCGTGATGAATGCCGCCACCAACCCACGCCTCACCCCCGAAGGCGGCACCGAAAACGACACCGCAAGGCCCAATCCGGAGTTAGACCGGCGCTCCCGCCCGCAAAAACTCCTCGACGGCCTCATCGGAGCCTGCCAAACCGCCCTCGCGTGTGGCAGCATCCCCCACAACGGAGGCCTCCGCCCCCAGCTCATGGCCACCATCGACTACCAACAACTCTTCGAAAAAGTCACCGGCACCGGAAACAACAGCACCGGCACGTTCACCTTCACCGGCCCCGTCCCCGCCGCCACGCTCCGCAAACTCGCCTGCGACGCCGACATCACCCCCGTCGTCCTCGGCAGCGAAGGACAAATCCTGGACATCGGCCGAACGTCCCGGATCTTCCCGCCCCATATCCGCAAAGCCATCGCCACCCGCGACCAAGGCTGCGCCTTCCCCGGCTGCACCATGCCCGCACCCTGGTGCGAAGCCCACCACATCACCTACTGGTCACACGGCGGACCCACCAGCACGGACAACGGCACCCTCCTCTGCAGCTACCACCACCACACCATCCACAAAGAACACTGGAAAATCACCATCAAAACCGGCATCCCCTGGTTCACCCCACCACCCCACATCGACCCCCAACAAAAACCCCGCAGAAACCACTACTTCCGCTGCTGAGGGCGGGCCATGCAGGGATGCCTTGCGGCGAATCCGAACTGCGCATGGTGGAAGGATGCCGGTGCGGAACTGGCGGCAGGCGTTGCGGTGGCTTCGTTGTGGGCTCGCGCGCCCCGCCTCCGAATGGTTCCGATGGACCGGGACACTCAGGCCTGTGCGGGGAGAACCATCAATGTCCTGCTGACACCATCACCGTCCAGCTGCCAGAGGGCCCCGCCTCAGCCCTTGAAAACAGGCGCCCGCTTCTCCTGGAAGGCGCGGAAACCTTCGGCGTAATCGTCGGTCTTGCACAGCCGGGCCTGCTCGGAATTTTCCTCGGCCATGGATGCCCACAGCCCCAGCCGTTGGTCGCGGATGTGGGCCACGAGTTCCTTGGACGCAACGAAAGCCCCCGTGGCCCCGGTGGCCACGCGCTCCACGATCTCGCGGGTAGTTGAAAGCAGGGACTCCTCCGGCATCGCCCGGCTGAACAGGCCCTGGGCCACGGCCTCGGAACCGCTCATGAGTTCGGCGGTGTAGATCAGGTCCAGGGTGCGGTGCATGCCCAGGCGCTCGGTGAAGTACCAGTGCCCACCGGAATCCAGGGTGGCGCCAAGCTTGGCGAAAGGCGAACCGAACTTGGCATTCTCCGCCACGTACACCACGTCCGTGGCCAGCAGCAGCCCCAGACCGACGCCAAGGCAGGCACCGTGTGCCGCAGCGAAGGTCGGTGCCGGGAAGGCCGCCATCTTCTTCAGCAGGGGCTCCACCAAGCCGCCGAGGTAGGCCTGGGCATCGTCGCTTTCCGGCGTCACGCCCGCAATATCGCGCCCGGCGCAGAAGGCACGGCCCTCTCCGCGCAGGAGCAGCGCCCGCACCTCGCCGCGCCCGGCGGCGGCAGCGGCGTCGTCGTACGCTTTGTCCAGTTCGGCGAGCGCTTCCTCGTTGAGGGAGTTCAGCTTCTGCGGTGCGTTCAGGACGATTTCGGCGATCCCGCCGGCGATGGACAGCTCGATCATGCGTGCTCCTGGGCTACTCGGAAGACTCTGGGAAGGGGTTTAGACGTCGAAGTCGAGGGTGACGGACTCGGAGGTCGGGTGTGCCTGGCAGGTGAGAACGTAGCCCTTGTCCAGTTCATCCTGCTCCAGGGCGTAGTTTTCGTCCATCGTGACGGTGCCGCTGACCACCTTGGCCCGGCAGGTGCCGCAGACGCCGCCGGCGCAGGCAAACGGCACATCCGGGCGGACCCGCAGCGCGGCGTTGAGGATGGATTCGCGGGCGTGGGTGGGGCTGGTGACGTCGCCCTGCAGCCCGTCCAGCTTGAAGGTGATCTTGTAGGTGTCCTGGGACTCGTCCTCCACAACGGGACGGCCGGCGTGGCCTTCGGGACGGTCCGGGCGGCCGGTGGTGAACAGTTCGAAGCGCACGTTCTCCGGCTTCACTCCGCGCTCGGCGAGGGTGTCGCGGCACAGCTGCACCAGTTCGAACGGCCCGCACAGGAACCATTCGTCCACGTCCTCGGAGTGGATGGCGGAGGACAGCAGGGCCTGCAGCTTCTCGGCGTCGATGCGGCCGGTCATGAGCGGCGCGATCCGCTGCTCACGGGAGAGCACGTGGTGCAGGGCCAGCCGGGACGGGTACTTGTCCTTCAGGTCCGCCAGTTCCTCCAGGAACATGACGTCCATGGCGGCCTTGTTGGCGTAGATGAGGTCGAAGCGGGTGTCCGGGTTGGCGGCCAGCAGTGTCCGCGCGATCGCGATCACCGGGGTGATGCCGGAACCGGCCGCGATGGCCACGAAGGAACCCGCTTCCCCGGCGAGCTGCTCCGGGTGGTTCATGGAGTTCATGACGTTGTGCTGCACGGTGGAGCCGTCCTTGCCGTGCTTGGAGATGAACGCGCCCTGCGGGCTCATGACGTCCAGGGTGTCCCCGGCCTGCAGTTCGGCGTTGGCCCAGGTGGAGAAGATGCCGCCCAGGTCCTTCTTGATGGCCACCCGGATCTCGCTGCTGCCGTCCTCGAAGCTGCGCGGCTCTGCGCAGATCGAGTAGCTGCGGCGGACCTCGTGCGGCTCGCCGGACTCATCCGGGAGCGTGGTCCGCAGGGCCACGTACTGGCCGGGCAGGTAGTCGTATTGGCCCGCCAGCTCCGCCGGGACGGTGAAGGTGACTTCGATGGCATCCTCCGTGAGGCGCCGCACCTCGGCGACCGTGAGGCTGTGGAAGGAGGCGCGACGGCGGCTGGCCGTGGGGGTTTCGGTGGTCATCTGGCTACCTTTTTCCTTTACAGCACTTTGAAGTAGTCGAACGGTTCCTTGCAGTCCTGGCAGACGTACAGGGCCTTGCAGGAGGTGGAGCCGAAGCGGGTCAGTTCCTTGGTATTCAGCGAGGAGCACTGCGGGCATTTCACCGCGAGGCTCAGCCGGACGGGCCCGGAATGCCCGCCCGCCCGGGAATGGCCCGACGGCGGCGCGATGCCGTATTCCTGCAGCTTCGCCTTTCCGGATTCGCTCATCCAGTCCGTGGTCCAGGCCGGCGCCAGCACCAGGTTCACGCGGACGTCCGCGTAGCCGGCCTTCGCGAAGGCGGCCTTGAGGTCGTCGCTGATGGCGTCCATCGCCGGGCAGCCAGAGTAAGTGGGCGTGATGGTGACCTCGACGGCGGGACGGGACCCGCCGTCGTCGGGAGCGCCGCTGTCGGAAACACCGCCGTCCAGAACGCGCACCGCGCGCAGGATCCCGAGGTCCTCGATGGTGAGCACCGGGATTTCCGGGTCGCACACCGTGGCGGCGAGCTCCCAGGCTTGCTGCTCGACGGCGGTGCGCCCGGCGGGTGCGGCAGCGGCGGTTTCCACGCTGGTCACCAGCTTGCTCCGGGGTGTTCGCGGGCCAGCACCTGCATTTCGGCGAGGAGGTAGCCGAGGTGTTCAGAGTGCTTGCCCCGACGGCCGCCGCCCAGGGACTGCGGGATGCGGTCCAGGCCGAGGTCGTTGACGGCGTCGAGTCCGGCTTCGGCCAGCACCTCGCCGGTGAGCCGGTCGAAGTCCTCGCGCAGGGTGGAGGGCTGCACCCCGGCTCCTGCTTCGGCGAGGCGCGCGGTGAGCTCGTCGTCCTCGAAGAGTTCTTCGACGTAGGGCCAGAGCAGTTTGAAACCCCGGATGATGCGGCGGCGGGATTCCTCGGTGCCGCCGGCCAGGCGCAGCACCCACTGGGCGCTGTGGTCGCGGTGGTAGTCCACTTCCTTCAGGGCCTTGGCGGAGATGGCGGCGATGGTGGCATCGGTGGAGTCCAGCAGGCGCTTGTAGAGCTCGAACTGGTAGTAGCTCACGATGAACTGCCGGGCAATCGTCACGGCGAAGTCCCCATTGGGCTGCTCGAACAGGTGCGCCGAACGGAATTCGGGTTCACGGCGGAAGTAGGCAAGATCGTCTTCGCTCTTGTCCCAGTGCGCGCCGGCATACGTCAGGAAGGAACGGGCATGGCCCAGCTGGTCCAGGGCAATATTGCCCAGGGCGATGTCTTCTTCAAGCTCGGGCGCACGGGAAATCCAGTGGCCCAGGCGCTGTGCCAGGATCAGGGCGTCGTCGCCCAGGCGCAGCGCGTACTCGGCCACATCCCCGGAGGGTTTGGCGGTGCCGCGACGGACCTCGAGGGCGATGTCCTCCGGGCGGAGGGCGTTGCCGGGCGTGATGCGGGTGGCGCTGGCCGAACCGTCGCCGGAGGCTCCGGCACCGCTGACGCCCACGGAAATGTCGCCGTGGCCTTCGATCGCGAAGTCTGTTGTGTGTTCGCTTGTCACAGGTGCTTCACGCCTTCGCTCTTGGTGTAGTACGTGGCATGGCGGTAGTCCTTGCCCTGCGGGGATTCGAAGAAGGAGCCCTTGGAATCGGGGTCGCTGGAGGAGATCGCCTCGGCCGGCACCACCCAGATGGAGACGCCTTCGTTCCGGCGGGTGTAGAGGTCGCGGGCATTGCGAAGTGCCATGGTGGCGTCCGGCGCGTGCAGGGATCCTGCGTGCACGTGGGACAGGCCGCGGCTGGAGCGGACGAACACTTCCCAGAGGGACCAGGGGGTTTCAGCCGGGGTCCCGGTGGTTGAGCTGTCGGTGGTTGAGCTTGTCGAAACCCCGGTCTCGACAGGCTCGACCACCGGCGAGACAGGCTCGACCACCGGCGAGGTTGGGGTTTCGTTGCTCATGCTGCGTGCTCCTTCTGTGCTTGCTTGGCGGCGTAGGCAGCGGCGGCTTCGCGGACCCAGGCACCGTCTTCGTGTGCCTGGCGGCGGCGTTCCATGCGCTGCGCATTGCAGGGGCCCTTGCCGGCAAGGACATCCTTGAATTCGTTCCAGTCCAGCGGGCCGTGTTCCCACTTCTTCGTTTCTTCGTTGAAGCGGATGTCCGGGTCAGGAAGGGTAAGGCCAAGGACCTTGACCTGTTCGACCATCATGCCGACGAAGCGGCTGCGGAGTTCATCGTTGCTGAAGCGCTTGATGTTCCAGGCCATGGACTGCTTGGAGTTGGGGGAGTCGTCATCCGGCGGGCCGAACATCATCAGGGCCGGGGCGTACCAGCGGTTCACGGCATCCTGGGCCATCTGCTTCTGGGCGGGGGTTCCATTGGACAGTTCAAGCAGGATTTCGAAGCCCTGGCGCTGGTGGAAGGACTCTTCCTTGCAGATGCGCACCATGGCGCGTCCGTAGGGTCCGTAGGAGGCCCGGCAGAGGGGGACCTGGTTGCAGATCGCGGCACCGTCCACCAGCCAGCCGATGGCGCCCATGTCCGCCCACGAGACCGCCGGGTAGTTGAAGATCGAGGAGTATCGGGCTTTGCCGTCGATCAGGTCCTGCATCATCTTGTCGCGGCTCTGGCCCAGGGTTTCGGCGGCGGAGTAGAGGTAGAGCCCGTGGCCGGCTTCGTCCTGCACCTTGGCCATGAGGATGGCCTTGCGCTTCAGGCTCGGCGCGCGGGTGATCCAGTTGGCTTCGGGCTGCATGCCGATGATCTCCGAATGCGCGTGCTGGGATACCTGGCGCAGCAGGGTCCTGCGGTAGGCCTCCGGCATCCAGTCGCGGGGTTCGATGCGCGAGTCCTCGGCGATGATGCGGTCAAAGTACGCCTGGCCGGCGCGCTCCCGTTCCTGCTCTTCAGGGGACAGCGCGGTTTCTCCCGAGGGTGATCCGGGCACAGACTGCAGCTTCTGCGATGCCATGGTTGCTCCTATATATTTACCGACCGTTCGTTCAGAATATGCGGAAGGCCCGCGCACCGTCAAGCATTAACCCCGGACTCACTCCCCGTTAATCGGCACCCGCCAGAGTGGCCACATGACTGATTTCCCGCGCCGCACGCTGCTCAAGAGCTCCCTGGCCGCCCTCACCGTCGCAGGCGGAACCGCAGCGGCGGGCGCCGCTGCCGCGCAGGCCGCACCGTCCGCAGTCGCACCTTCCTCCATTGCGCCCTCCTCCATTGCGCTGCTCCGCAAGCGCCTCACGCTTCCCAGCGGCATCGCCAGCGGGGACGTCACCTCGTCCTCGGCCGTACTGTGGTCCCGCGCCTCCGGCCAGGGCCGGATCACCGCCGTCCTGCACGCCGTGGACGACGCCGGCAACATCCTGCGCGGGCGCCACGCCTTCCGGCGCGTGCTGCGCGGGCAGTGGGCCACCGAGGCCAGCGACTTCACCGCCAAGATCCACGCCGACCGCCTGCCGGCCGGCACCCGCTTCGCCTACACCCTCGGCTTCGAGGACGACGGCGGCGCCCTCAGCGAAACGCAACAGGGCACCTTCCGCACGGCCCCCGGAACCGCACCGGGCAACGGAACCACTGGCCGCCATGGCGGCAACGCGCCGTCGTCGGCCCCGCAAAGCTTCGTCTGGACCGGCGACACCGCCGGCCAGGGCTGGGGAATCAACGAAGAGATCGGCGGCATGCGCGGCTACCGGGCCATGCACGAAACCCGCCCGGACTTCTTCATCCACTCCGGCGACACCATCTACGCGGACGGCCCCATCGCCGCCACCGTCACGGAAAAGGACGGGCAGATCTGGCGGAACATCGTCACGGAGGAAGTCTCCAAAGTGGCCGAAACCCTCAAGGAATTCCGCGGCCGGCACCGCTACAACTCCATGGACGCCAACATGCGCGCCATGTTCGCCGACGTCCCGGTGTTCGCCCAGTGGGATGACCACGAAACCCACAACAACTGGTACCCCGGGCAGATCATCGACGACGCCCGCTACACCGAGCGGAACGTCAACGTGCTGGCCGCGCGCGGCCGGCAGGCGTGGCAGGAAAACATGCCGATCGCGGACAGTGCCGCCCTGTGGCGCCCGGGAACGTTCGACGACGGCGGCAGCTACCAGCCCGCGCGCATCTACCGGAAGATTTCCCGCGGCCCGCAGCTGGACGTCTTCTGCCTGGACATGCGCACCTTCAAGTCGCCCAACACGGACGGCAAGGAACCCTACGCCACCAGCCTCCTGGGCCAGGAGCAGGTGGACTGGCTGATCCGCGAAGTCCGCACATCCAAGGCCACCTGGAAGGTCATCGCGGCCGACCTGCCCTTGGGAATCATCGTTCCGGACGGGCCGGTGAACCAGGAAAGCCTGGCCAACCGGGAGGACGGCGCCCCGCTGGGCCGCGAGCTGGAGCTCGCCGCCGTACTCAGCGCCTTCAAGCGGCACGGCGTGAGGAACACCGTGTGGCTGACCGCCGATGTGCACTACTGCGCCGCGCACCACTACTCCCCCGAGCGCGCAGCCTTCACCGACTTCGATCCCTTCTGGGAATTCGTGGCCGGTCCCATTAACGCCGGCTCCTTCGGCCCGAACGCCATGGACGCCACCTTCGGCCCGGAGGTGGTCTTCTCCAAGGCCGGCCGTTTCGCCAACGAATCCCCGCGCGACGGCGAAAACCAGTACTTCGGCCACGTGGAACTCGGCACGGACGGCACCTTCAACGTCAGCCTGCGCAACACCAACGGTGCGGTGCTCTACCGGAAGACCCTGACGCCGGAGCGCTGATCCACCGTTCCCGAATTGCAATTGTGGGACACGTCACTTTCGCCGGGTGCCGGTGGTAGTTTCCGGTTATGGAGAAATGGTTCAGCGCCGAGTTCCTGAAAACCTTCCTGCACGGCCGCCGGGCCATCGTCGCCGCAGTGGCTGCGATGCTGGTCCTCGGGACGGTGACCACCGGAATCCTCGTGAGCGTGAACCGGCCGGCCCCGCCTGCTGCCGCGCCGTCGTCGGCCCCTGTTGACAACAGCATCACCGCCACGGCCGGTCCGCTCCTCAAAGCGGAGCGGCCGGAAGCGCCGCTCGCACTGCCCGGGCTCCCGGCGGGTCCGGTCAATGTCCTGGTGATCGGCAGCGACATCCGCGGCAACGCCAAGGAAGCCACCAAACAGGCGGCCAAAAGCGGCAGCCGGGTGGACCACCGGGCGGACACACTCATGCTGATGCACATCCCGGCGGACCGGAAGAAGGTCTACGGCATCTCGATCATGCGCGACCTCTGGGTGGACATTCCCGGCTACGGCGGCTCCAAGATCAACGCGAGCCTGGAGATCGGCGGCACGGCACTCGTGGCCAGGACCATCGGCAACCTCCTGCACACCCGCATCCACCACACCGTGATGGTGGACTTCGACAACTTCCGCGCCATCGTGGACGGCCTGGGCGGCATCGAGGTCAACGTGTCCGCACCGTTCACCTCCACGCACGACAGCCGGCATTCCTTCCGCCAAGGAGTGAACCGGCTCAACGGCCAGCAGGCCCTGGAATTCGTCCGCGAGCGCTACGCCTTCTCCGACGGCGACTACCAGCGGGTGCGCAACCAGCAGGAGTTCATCCGCGCGGTGATGTCCAAGATGCAGAGTTCCGGGGTCCTCAAGGACGCCGGCAAGACCCTCGCTTTCGCCACGAAGGTGGCACCGCGGCTGATCATGGACAACGGCCTGGGCGTCATGAAGCTGGCGGGCCTGGCGTACGCGCTGCGGGACATCGATGCGCGCTCGGCCTCCTTCATGACGCTCCCGACGGCGGGCACCGGCGTTTCGGGCGACGGACAGTCGATCGTGCTGCCGGACTACAACGGGATCGCCCAGGTGGCCGACGCCCTCGCCAAGGACCGCCTGGGCCAGCTTCCCAAGTAGCCGCGTCCCCAAGGAGCCGCGTCCCGCGGTAGCTGGCTTCCCCAAGGAGCTGGCTTCCCCCGTAGCGAACGCCCCGCTGCATTGCCGGTGGCGCTCTATATATTGAGTCCATGACCCAGACTCCGCTGCAGCACACCACGGCCGTGCCACCTGTCGCCCGCAAGGTCCCGTTCACCCGGGAACACCACGGGGACGTCTTCGTGGACAACTACGAGTGGCTGCGGGAGAAGGAATCCCCGGAGGTCGTGGAGCACCTGAAGGCGGAAAACGCCTACCAGGAAGACGTCACCGCGCACCAGGAACCGCTGCGCGAGGCCATCTTCCAGGAGATCAAGGGCCGCACCCAGGAAACCGACCTGTCCGTACCCGCCCGCAAGGACGGCTGGTGGTACTACACCCGTTCCGTCGAAGGCAAGGAGTACGGCATCCAGTGCCGCGTCCGCGCCCAGGATTCCGGAGACCCCGTAACGGACTGGACGCCGCCCGCCGTTGAACCCGGGGTGGAGCTCCCCGGCGAGGAGATCCTGCTGGACGGCAACGCGGAAGCCGAAGGCAAGCCGTTCTTCTCGGTGGGCGGCACCGCCGTGACCATCGACGGCAACCTCTACGCCTACGCCGTGGACAACGCCGGCGACGAACGCTTCACCGTGCGCTTCAAGGACCTGCTCACCGGGGAGCTGCTGCCGGACGTGATCGAGGGCGCCTTCTACGGCCTGGCTTTCTCGCCCGACGGCACACGGCTGTTCTACACCGTGGTGGATGATTCATGGCGGCCCTACCAGGTGAAGTCCCACGTGCTGGGGACTCCGGTGGAGCAGGACGAGGTCCTGTACCAGGAGGACGACGTCGCCATGTGGCTGGGCTTCGAGCTCTCCTCGGACCGCCGCCACCTGGTGCTCAGCATCGGTTGCTCCGAGTTCAGCGAAACCCGCCTGCTGCGCTTCGATGATTACGACGCCGGCCTGTCCACCGTGATTTCCCGCGACGAGCACCTGCTCTACGAGGCCGAACCGTTCCTCCTGCAGGATGCTTCCGGCACCCCGCGCGAAACCATCCTGCTCACCCACAACAAGGACGCCATCAACTCGATGGTCTCCCTGGTGGACCCGGCCGAGCTCGCCAAGCCGCTGGCTGAGCAAAACTGGCGCACCGTCGTCGCGCATTCGGACGAGGTGCGCGTCAACGGCGCCGGCCTCACCGCCACGCACCTGGTGGTCTCGGTCCGCAAGGACACCATCGAGCGCGTCCAGGTGATTCCGCTGGCCGGGCTCGGCACACCGCAGCAGGCAGCGGCGGTGGAACCGGCCTTCGACGAGGAGCTCTACACCGCGGGCGTTTCCGGCTCGGACTACGAAGCACCCGTGATCCGCATGGGCTACACCTCCTACTTCACGCCGTCCCGCGTGTACGACTTCGTGCTGCCCACCGCGGAGCAGCCGCAGGGCGAGCTGCTGCTGCGCAAGGAAAGCCCGGTGCTGGGCGGCTACTCCCCCGCGGATTATGTCGCCACCCGCGAATGGGCCACCGCCGACGACGGCACGCGGATTCCGCTCTCCGTGCTGCGGCACGCTTCGGTACAGCAGGATTCGACCGCGGCAGGGCTGGTGTACGGCTACGGCTCCTACGAAGTCAGCATGGACCCCGGCTTCGGCGTGGCACGGTTGTCCCTGCTGGACCGCGGCATCGTCATGGTCATCGCGCACATCCGCGGCGGCGGCGAGCTCGGCCGGCACTGGTACGAGGACGGCAAGAAGCTCAGCAAAAAGAACACCTTCACGGACTTCGTAGCGGCCACGGACTGGCTGGCTTCCTCGGGCTGGGTGGCGCCAGGCCGGATCGCGGCCATGGGCGGCTCCGCCGGTGGCCTGCTGATGGGCGCCGTGGCCAACCTGGCACCGGAAAAGTACGCCGCCGTCGTGGCCCAGGTGCCGTTCGTGGACGCGCTGACCACCATCCTGGACCCGGAGCTTCCGCTGTCCGCCCTGGAATGGGAGGAGTGGGGCAACCCCATCACGGATCCCGAGGCCTACGCGTACATGAAGTCCTACACCCCGTACGAGAACATCCGGGCCGTGGCCTACCCGAAGATCGCGGCCGTGACCTCCTTCAATGACACCCGCGTGCTCTACGTGGAGCCGGCCAAGTGGGTGCAGGCGCTCCGCGAAACCACCACGGGTTCCGAGCCGATCATCATGAAGATCGAGATGGACGGCGGCCACGGCGGCGCGTCCGGCCGCTACGTGCAGTGGCGCGAGCGGGCCTGGGACTACGCCTTCGTGGCCGACTCCGTGGGCGCCACGGAACTGCTCCCGGGCGCCGGCCTCCAATAGCCCTGCCCACAGCAACGCGGGGTCAGTTACGGCCCATCCGGGTGCCGGACATGGGCCGTAACTGACCCCGCGTTGTGGACTTTCAGCGACGGCGCCATTCGGAATCGAGCATGGCGTAGATGAGCGCCGTGGACCATTGGCCCTTGTAGTGCCAGTGGTCCACCAGCGTGGCCTCCAACCGCATGCCCAAGCGTTCGCAGATGCCGGCCGAGCCCGTGTTGAGGGCATCCAGCTTGGCGTCGATGCGGTGAAACATCAGGGTTTCGAAGCCCAGTTTCAGCACCGTTTCGGCTGCTTCGGTGGCGTAGCCGTGCCCGCGGCCTTCCGGTGCCATGATCCAGCCGATTTCAGCCTGTCCGGTGCCGGGCAGCCACTTCAGGACCACTTCGCCGATCAGTCCGGGCCGGTCCGCGCGTTCGATGGCCAGGCACACCCAGTCCCCTTCCTGTTCGAAGGCGAAGTTGGCGTAGCGGCCCAGTGCTTCCATGGCCTGGGTGAGGCTCAGTTCGGGCCGCAGCAGGAACCGCGCGGTGGCCGGCAGGGACTGGTAGGCATGGAAACGTTCCAGGTCCCCGGCCTCGAAGCGGCGCAACACCAGCCGTTCGGTGCGGAGGGGCAGATCGATGCGTGGCATGCTCGACAGGCTACCCGGCCCAGGCAAACAACAACGCGGGGTCAGTTACGGCCCATCCGGGTGCCGGACATGGGCCGTAACTGACCCCGCGTCGCATCAGCGGGCGTTGACTACGGCGGCGGTCGCCTCCGCGATCGCCCGTTCCTCGTCGGTGGGGACCACCAGCACGGGGATCTTCGAACCCGGCGTGGAGATCACCCGCGGTTCCTTGGAGCGCACGAGGTTCGCGTCGGCGTCGAGCTCCACGCCGAGGGCGCCGAGGCGCTCGGCGACGCGGGACCGGAACTGCCAGGAGTTCTCCCCTATGCCGGCGGTGAAGACCAGGGCCTTCGCCCCGCCCACGGCCACATGGTAGGCACCCACGTACTTCGCCAGTCGGTAAGCGGTGACATCCAGCGCGACGGCGGCACGGGCGTCGCCTGCCTCGGCGGCCTCCACCACGGTGCGCATGTCGTTCGAACCGGCCAGGGCCTTCAGCCCGGACTCCCGGTTCAGCAGTTCGTCGATCTCGTCCGCGCTGTGGCCCTGGCGGGCCAGGAACACCAGGATCGAGGGGTCCAGGTCGCCGGAGCGGGTACCCATGACGAGGCCTTCCAGCGGGGTGAAGCCCATGGAGGTGTCCACGCTGCGGCCGGCCTGGATGGCGGTGGCGGAGGCGCCGTTGCCGAGGTGGAGGATGACGCCGTCGAACGCGTCGTCGGACAGGCCAAGCAGCCCGGCCGCTTTGGAAGAAACGTACTGGTGCGAGGTTCCGTGGAAGCCGTAGCGCCGGATGCCGTGGCGCGTGTACAGCCACTCGGGCACGGCGTAGCGCCAGGCGTGCTCCGGCAGCGTGCGATGGAACGCGGTGTCGAACACGGCCACCTGCGGCATCTCCGGCCACTTCTCCGCAATCGCCCGGATGCCCAGCACATTGGCCGGGTTGTGGAGCGGTGCCAGGGGGTTCAGCCGTTCAATGGCACGGGTGATCTCGTTGTCCACCAGCACCGGCTCGGCGAAGCGTTCGCCGCCGTGCACCACGCGGTGGCCCACGGCGTCGATCGCGCGGTCGCCCAGCACGGCATGCAGTGCGGCATCCACCTGTTCCAGCGCCGCGGCATGGTCGGCGACCTCCGGGGCGCCGCCGTCGGGAGCCGGCATGCCGATGCGTTCCACCAGGCCCTCGGTGAGGACGGCGCCGGCGGCCACATCGCGGAGCTGGTACTTCAGCGAGGACGAACCTGAGTTGATAACGAGGACAAGCATGGAGCTCCTATCCCTGGGCCTGGACGGCGGTGATGGCTACGGTGTTGACGATGTCCTCCACGGTGCAGCCGCGGGAGAGATCGTTGACGGGCTTGCGGAGGCCCTGCAGGACGGGCCCGACGGCGACAGCACCCGAGGACTGCTGGACCGCCTTGTACGTGTTGTTGCCGGTGTTCAGGTCCGGGAAGATGAACACGGTCGCCTGCCCGGCCACGTTCGAGCCGGGCAGCTTGGACGCCGCGATGGAGGCGTCGACGGCGGCGTCGTACTGGATGGGGCCTTCGACGGCGAGCTCGGGGCGACGTTCCCGGACCAGTTCAGTGGCACGGCGCACCTTGTCCACGGACTGCCCGGAACCGGAGCCGCCCGTGGAGTAGCTGAGCATCGCGACCCGCGGGTCCACGCCGAACTGTGCCGCGGTCTCGGCGGAAGCCAGGGCGATATCGGCCAGGTGCTGCTCGTTCGGATCAGGGTTGACGGCGCAGTCGCCGTAGACGAGCACGTGGTCCGCCATGAGCATGAGGAACACCGAGGACACAATGGCCACGCCGGGCTTCGTCTTGACGAATTCGAGGGCCGGGCGGATGGTGTGGGCCGTGGTGTGCGCCGCCCCGGACACCATGCCGTCCTGGTAGCCGAGCTGGACCATCATGGTGCCGAAGTAGCTGACGTCCAGCATGGTTTCGAGCGCCCGGGCCAGGTCCACGCCCTTGTGGGCGCGCAGGCGTGCGTATTCCTCGGCGAATTCCTGCCGCAGCGGGCTGGTGGCGGGGTCCACGATGGTGATGCCGTCCAGGGAGATGCCGTTGGCGGCGGCGAGTTCGCGGACCTGGGTTTCGTTGCCCAGCACGGTCAACCCGCAGACGTCCCGGCGGTGCAGGATCTCGGCCGCCCGCAGGATCCGGATGTCGTTGCCTTCCGGCAGCACAATGTTCTGCCGTTCAGCGCGCGCACGGGCGATGAGCTCGTGGAGGAAACGAAGCGGCGTGGTGGTGGCCGGGCGGGGCAGGTCCAGCCGGCTGAGGAGTTCGGCGTCGTCGACGTACCGGGCCCAGGCGCCGAGCGCGGAGGCCACCTTGCGCCGGTGTCCGCTCCAGATTTCGCTGCGGACCTCGGCGACGGCGCGCGCTGCGTGGTAGGTGTCTTCCGGATACGCGAAGACGGGGAACGGCGCCTGCGCCAGGAGCGGCAGGATGTGGGGATCGGGCGTGATGCCGCCCGTGAGGACCATTCCGGACGGCACCGGAAACTCGGGTGACAGCGTTGAGGCGAGCGCGCCGACCATGACGTCGGCCCGGTCGCCGGGGACGATCACGAGGTCGCCGTCGGCCAGGAGCCCGATGAAGTTTGCCACGTTCATTGCGGCGACCTTCACGCCGCGGACCTCGCGCTCCATGTCCGCGCCACCGGCAAGCTGGCGCAGGCCCAGGGCACCGGAAATCTCGCCCGTAGTGGGCCGCGATACTTCGGGGAGTTCGGGGAGGACGTAGACCGGCCCGCGGGCTCCGGGGCGGATGGCAGCCGCAACGGCTTCCCGGTCTTCCGCAGTCGCACGGTTGACGATGACGGCGAGCAGGTCGCCGTGCGCTGCGGCGATCTCGCGCCGGGCAACGTCGACGGCGCCCGCGACTTCTTCGGGCGTACGATGACCGGCGCCGAGGACTGCGACGACGGGACAGCCGAGGTCGTTGGCGAGGCTGATGTTGAGTTCGAATTCCACCGCGGAGTCGTAGCCGGCCACATCCGTGCCTTCGACGATGACCACGTCGCAGTGCGCGGCGATGTCAGTGAAGGCTTCGACGCAGCGGGAGCGGACTTCCTCGCGCTCTCCGTTGGCCAGGAGCCGACGGACTTCCGCCATGGTCAGGCCGCCGCGGCACACTGACTCATCGAGCCCGAACCGGGTGCGGATGAGCGTGACCATCGGGTCCTGTGCAGGGTCGCCGCCTTGGACAACGGGGCGGAAGAAGCCGATCCGGCCTGTCCTTGCATGCAATGCCTCGGCAAGACCCAAAGCAACAAGCGATTTGCCGGAACCGGGTGTGGTGGCGCTGACGTAAATACCTCGGACCATCAGAACTCCTGGAGGTGAAGGGAGGGAAGCCTTGTCCATTCTCGCAGTTGCCGGCCCTCCTCACGGCTCATTCGGTGCCGCATGTAGCCAAGGGCACGTGTGCGTCTGGACACGTGTGGCCCTTGACACGTTCCCGGATCTGGGATTACCTAATGAACATTCGGTAAATAAAACTGGAGGCAATGACGCATGGCTGAGACCGCGCTTTCCGGCGCTGTTCAGGGAGACAACGACCTACAGCACCAGCTCCTCAAGAACGACTATGCCTCCGAATGGATGGGACTCGAGGTCCTGCGCCTCGACGACGGCCACGCCACCATCCGGATGACCCTGCGCAAGGAAATGCTCAACGGCTTCGGCATGGCCCACGGCGGAATGATCTTCGCCTTCGGTGACACCGCCTTCGCGCTGGCTTGCAACCCCGCCAGCCCCACGCCGGAAGAAGCCCGCACCATCACGGTCGCTTCCGGCGTCGACATCAACTTCCTGCAGCCCTCGTTCAAGGGCCAGGTGATCACCGCCGTCGCGAACCGCCGGGCGCACACCGGCCGCAGCGGCCTGTACGACGTGCAGATCTTCGCCGCGGATCCCGACGCGATCGCGGCCGGCACCGCCGCCCCCTCCCCCGACGACGCCTCCGGTTACGGCGAACTCATCGCAGAGTTCCGTGGCCGCAGCCGCACCATCTCCAAGAAGTAGGCAGACATGACCTCTCCCGCAACCACCCGGAACAACACCGCCCTCAACGCCACGCAGCCCGCCCAGCTCGACGCCGAGGAAACCATGTCCCGCGATGAGCTGGAGGCCCTCCAGCTCAGCCGCCTGCAGCACACCGTGGCCTACGCCTACGAGCGCGTCCCGCTGTACAAGCGCAAGTTCGACGACGCCGGCGTCCACCCCTCCGATCTGCGCGAACTCAGCGACCTCGGCAAGTTCCCGTACACCACCAAGGAAGACCTGCGCCTGGAATACCCCTTCGGCATGTTCGCCGTGCCGCAGGATCAGGTGGCCCGTGTCCATGCGAGCTCCGGCACCACGGGCCGGCCTACGGTGGTCGGCTACACGAAGAACGACCTCGCCAACTGGGCGAGCCTTGTGGCCCGTTCCCTCCGCGCCTCCGGTGTCCGCCCGGGCATGAAGGTCCACAACGCCTACGGTTACGGCCTCTTCACCGGCGGACTGGGCGCGCACGCCGGCGCCGAAGCCCTGGGCTGCACCGTGATCCCGATGTCCGGCGGCCAGACCGAACGCCAGATCCAGCTCATCCAGGACTTCCAGCCGGACGCCATCCTGGCCACGCCCACGTACCTGCTGACCATCGCCGACGCCATGGCGCACATGGGCATCGATCCAACGTCCACCTCCCTCAAGTACGCAGTGCTCGGCGCCGAGCCGTGGACCGAGGAAATGCGCCACGAGCTCGAAACCACCATGAACATCAAGGCCTGCGACATCTACGGCCTGTCCGAAGTCATGGGCCCCGGCGTCGCCGGCGAGGCCGTGGAAACCCAGGACGGCTCGCACATCTGGGAGGACCACTTCCGTCCCGAGATCATCGATCCCTTCGACCCCGAGCGCGGCACGGCGTCCGTGCTGGGCGACGGCGAGCCCGGCGAGCTGGTGTTCACCTCCCTCACCAAGGAAGCGCTGCCGATCATCCGCTACCGCACCAAGGACCTCACCCGCCTGCTGCCCGGCACCGCGCGCCCCGCGCACCGCCGCATGGGCCGCATCACCGGCCGCAGCGACGACATGATCATCCTGCGCGGGGTGAACCTGTTCCCGTCCCAGATCGAGGAAATCGCCCTGCGCATCCCCGAGCTGAGCCCGCACTTCCAACTGGAGATCACCCGCCCCGAGGGCAAGCGCATGGACACCCTCACGGTTAAGATCGAGCGCCGCGAGGGCGTCTCACTGGAGACCGCGACGACGGCGGGCCACGCCTTGCGCGAGCAGATCAAGATCCACATCGGCTCGTCCTGCGTGATCGACGTCGTCGAGCCCGGCTCGCTGGAGCGCTCGAACGGCAAGCTGCGCCGCATCTACGACCTGCGGCCGAAGGGCTGAGCGGAACGGAAGGGCTGAGCGGGCACGGGAGCCTGCGCCACAGTGCGCAATCTGGGCGGTCGGGGGAAACGGACATGGGAAAATAGCGAGCATGCCGAAGGAAACTGCAACAGCAAGCAAGCGCGGACGCCCGGGCTACGACCAACAGTCGGTGCTGCGGATCGCCGTCGACGTCTTCAACCGCCACGGCTACGATGCCACGTCCATGGGCATCCTGGCCGAGAACCTCGGCATCTCCAAGTCGGCCATCTACCATCACGTGCCGTCGAAGGGCGAGCTCCTCAAGCTCGCCCTCGACCACGCCCTGGGCGGACTTGAGGCCATTCTCGAACAGCCTGAGGCGACGTCCGGCGCGGCGGATTCCCGGCTGGAATTCGTTCTGCGCCAGACCATCGCGGTCCTGGTGGAACGGCTCCCCTTCGTCACCCTGCTGCTGCGCCTGCGCGGAAACACGGAGATCGAGCGCAACGCCCTGGAGCGGCGCCGTGCCTTCGACCACAAGGTGGCGGCCTTGATTTCGGATGCCCGGGAGGAAGGCTCATTGCGTCAGGACATCGATCCCCGCACGGTGACCAGGCTCCTGTTCGGCACCATCAACTCGATCGTCGAGTGGTACAAGCCGGGCGGCTCGCTCTCCCCCGAACGGCTGGCGGACGACGTCATCACCATGGCCTTCGACGGACTGCACGCCTCCGTCTAGGGAACCCACCGTCAGGAACCCGGCGCGCTGATTGCACAATGCGCGCCATGTTGCACTATATACAACCAAATGTTCCCGCTGCTACGGTCTGTTTTCGTACCGAAACAGAAGGGAATATCGCATGACTCGTGGTACCCGCTTCACCGCAGCCGGCGCGGCACTTGCCGGCATCCTCGCCATCACTTCCTGCGCGGCACCCGCCGCAGCTCCGGCACCGCAGGCCAGCTCAACGGCGTCGGCCTCCTGCCGCCAGCTGGACGCCAAACTCGAGTGGCCCCAGGGCGTCCGGGAGAAGCTGCAGGCCGCCATTGACGCGCACAGCAGCTGCACCGGAACCTTCAAGGGCGGCGAGGCTCCGGTGGCCATCTTCGACTGGGACAACACCGTCATCAAGAACGACATCGGCTACGGCACCAACTTCTGGATGCTGAAGAACAACAAGATCCTGCAGCCGGAAAACAAGGACTGGAAGACCACCAACCGCTACCTCACGGACGCCGCCGCGAAGGCGCTCAGCAAGGCCTGCGGAACCACAACTCCGGCCGGGAAGCCGCTGGACACCGCGAAGAACACCGCCTGCGCAGATGAAATCCTGGCCGTCCTGGACGAAAAGACCCGCGCCGGCGAGGAAGCCTTCGAAGGCTTCAACGCGCGCCGGCTCACCGGCGCCTACGCCTGGGGGACAGCGTTGTCCGCCGGGTACAGCGAAGAAGAACTCGGCCAGTTCGCCACGGCCATGAAACAGGAGAACCTGGCGGCACCCGTGGGCACCATGCAGAAGATCGGCACCCAGGAGGTGGACGGCTACATCCGCATCTACCCGCAGATCAAGGACCTCATCGGCACGCTCCAGGCGCACGGCGTGGTGCCGTGGGTAGTGTCCGCCTCGCCGGAACCCGTGGTCAAGGCATGGTCCGGCGAAGTCGGGATCGACGCGGCGCACGTCGTCGGGGTGCGCAGCGTCTACAAGGACGGGCTGCAGACCACGCATCTCGAAGGCTGTGGTGGCGTGCCCGACGGCGAAGATTCCGTCATGACCTACATGGACGGCAAGCGCTGCTGGGCCAACCAGGAAATCTTCGGCATCAACGGCCCCGCAGCTTTCGAACAGCTCCCCGCGGAGAAGCGGCAGATCCTGGCCGCCGGCGATTCCGGCACCGACGTGACCTTCGTCGGGGACGCCACCGAGGCCCGGCTGGTGGTCAACCGGAACAACACGGAACTGATGTGCCGCGCCTACGACAACGACGGCGGCAAGTGGCTCATCACGCCCATGTTCATCGATCCCAAGCCGCAGCGCGCCGAAGCCTACCCCTGCTCCACCAAGGGCTTCACCACTCCGGAGAACGGCAAGGAACCCATCAAGCGCCCTGACGGCACCCTGATCGCTGACCAGAAGGACACAGTGCACTAAGGAGGCCCGCTGGAAGGAGCCGTTTGTCCGCCGTGCGTCGTTCGCGCGGCGGACAAACAGGCAGGGTTAGCATCAAGCCATGTCGAACACATGGAAAGAATTCAAGGCCTTCGCCATGGGCGGGAACATGTTCGATCTCGCCCTGGGTTTCATCATCGGCACGGCCTTCGCCGCGCTGGTGGACAGCCTGGCGAACGACATCCTGCTCCAGCTGGTGGCGGCGGTTTTCGGGGCGCCGGACTTCAGTGCGCTCTCCTTCACCATCAACGACGCCGAGATCAAGTACGGCAGCTTCCTCACCGTGCTGGTGCGGTTCCTGTTGCTCGCACTGGTGCTGTTCGGCATCGTGAAACTGCTCAAGCGCTTCGGCATGGGTAACTTCCGCGCTCAGGGCCAGCAGGAATGCCCGTACTGCAAGGAGTTCGTGGCCATCGATGCCATCAAGTGCAAGTTCTGCACGGCGGACATCGATCCCGGCCAGCTCGAGGAAGAAGACATCGAGCTGCTCAAGAAGCGCGAAGGCTGGCAGAACCCGAACGACGGGATCGCCTAGCCTTCGCCTCCACAACGCGGGGTCAGTTACGGCCCATGTTTGGCGTCAGGATGGGCCGTAACTGACTCCGCGTTGGAGTTCAGGCCTGCTTCGCCACCAGCGTCAGGACGTCGTAGGTGGCCACGGTTTCGTCGTTCTGGTTCGTCAGGACGGCGTCCCAGGCCACCTCGCCGTACTCATCGGTTTCGCGCGGGGTGATCTTCTTGGCGGTGAGGACCACCCGGAAGGAATCCCCGGCGGCCAGCGGCGTCGTGAAGCGCAGGTTTTCCAGGCCGTAGTTGGCCAGCACAGGGCCCGGTGCAGGCTCCACGAAGAGTCCGGCGGCCCAGCTCAGCTGCAGGTAACCGTGCGCCACGATGCCCGGGAAGAAGGGGTTGGCCGCGGCGGCTTCCTCGTTGGTGTGGGCGTAGAAAGTGTCTCCCGTGGTGTTGGCGAAGGCCGTGATGTCTTCCAGCGTCACTTGGCGCAGCTCCGAGCGGAAGGCGTCGCCGATCCGCAGCTCTCCCAGCGACTTGCGGAAGGGGTGCACGCCTTCGGTTTCCAGCGTGAAGTTCCGGTCGGCGCCGCTGTGCCAGACGCCGGTGACGGCGGTCAGCATGTTGGGCGAGCCCTGGATGGCGGTGCGCTGCATGTGGTGCAGCACGGAGCGGATGCCGCCCAGTTCCTCGCCGCCACCGGCGCGGCCCGGGCCGCCGTGGACCAGGTGCGGCACCGGGGAGCCGTGGCCGGTGGAGCTGCGGGCGTCTTCGCGGTTGAGCATGAGTACGCGGCCGTGGTGCGCGGCGATGCCGGTCACCAGTGCCTGCGCCACGGCGGGATCGTTGGTGCAGACCGTCGCCACAAGGGAGCCGCTGCCCAGGGCGGCCAGGCGGACGGCATCGTCCAGGTCCTGGTAGCCGATCACCGAGGACACCGGCCCGAAGGCCTCCACCGAATGCACCTGCTCCGCTTCGGCGTCGGCCCAGCTCAGCAGCAGCGGAGACATGAAGGCACCGTCCTCCACCACGCCCACGGTGCCATCCGCGCGGGTGACCGACGGCGAATCGAGGGTTCCGTACGCAAGCTCGCCACCGGCGTCGAGCATGGACTGCACGGCGGCGCGGACGTCCGCCAGCTGTTCCAGCGAGGCGAGGGCGCCCATAGTGACGCCTTCGGCGCGGGGGTCCCCGAGCACCACGCGTTCATTGATCCGGGCGCCGACGGCGGCGGCCACCTCGGACACCAGCTCCTGCGGCACGATGGTGCGGCGGATGGAGGTGCACTTCTGGCCGGCCTTGACGGTCATCTCGGTGACCACGGACTTGATGAAGGCGTCGAATTCGGGAGTGCCGGGGGTGGCGTCCGGGCCGAGGATGGCGGCGTTCAGCGAGTCGGTTTCGGAGGTGAAACGCACGCCGCCGGTGACCACGTTGCGGTGGGACTTCAGCGCGTTCGCGGTGGAAGCGGAGCCGGTGAAGGCCAGGAGGTCGCGGTAGTCGAGTTCGTCCAGCAGCGTGCGGGCCGGGCCGGATACCAGTTGCAGGGAACCTTCCGGCAGGATGCCGGATTCGACGATCGCCCGCACGACGGCGGCGGCCAGGTAGCCGGAGGGCGTGGCCGGCTTGGCGATGGTGGGCACGCCGGCGAGGAACGCGGGGGCGAACTTTTCGAGCATGCCCCAGACCGGGAAGTTGAAGGCGTTGATCTGCGCGGCGACGCCGGGAATGCGGGTGTAGATGTGTTCGCCGGCGAAGGAGCCGTCCTTGGACAGCACCTCCATGGGGCCGTCCACCACCACCTGCGAATTGGGCAGTTCGCGGCGGCCCTTGGAGCCGAAGGTGAAGAGCACGCCGATGCCGCCGTCGATGTCGATCATCGAGTCGATCCTGGTGGCGCCGGTCTTGAAGGAGACCTCGTAGAACTCTTCGCGGCGGCCGTTGAGGTACTGGGCGAGTTCCTTGAGCTTGAGCGCGCGCTGGTGGAAGGTCAGTTTGCCCAGTTCCGCCTGGCCCACCGTGCGCCCGTAGTCGACGACGGCGGCCAGGTCCAGGCCTTCGGTGCTCACCTGGGCCAGGACCTCGCCGGTGCTCGCATCCCGGACGGGGACGCCGTCACTGGCGGCGGCTGGAGCCCACCAGGCTCCTTGGATGAAACTCGGAACGGTCTGCACGGCCGTTACTTCCGGTGCGACAGCGGTAGTGGTCATCGTCGACGGGTCCTTCCAAGGCGGGGAACGGAAGCGAACGGCGGGACGTGTTTTCCAGGAACTGTTTTCCAACGGAAATTACTGACCGGCCGTTCGGTAATCAATCCAAGAATACATGACCACCGTGCTGCTGTTAATGGCCTGGCCGTTACTCCTTGCCGGCTTCACGCCGCAGCATCAGTGCGGCCGCGATGGCGAGCACGCAGAATACGCCGCCCAGCACCATCAGCACGATCTGCCCTGGCAGCCACTCCCCGTGCACGGTCCCGTCGCCGAGGCCGAAGTTTTCGCTGCTGGTACCGAAGTCCGAATCGATCAGGGCCCACAAGGGCCCGGCCAGCATCAGCACCACCCCGGCGATAGCGAAGCTTGCTGCCAGGTATTTCCAGATGGTCATGATTCCTCCAGCTTGTTGTGAAGCGCCGCGATCTCCTCCGGAGCCAGGCCGTTGGCCGCGAGGAACGCGGGCACGTCCAAGGCCCGGATGAATGCCCTCAGGCTGGCTTCGCGTTGTGCCAACACGGCCTGCAATCCGGCTTCGTCCAGGTACTGTTCGTGGACATGGGGCACTCCGTGCGTGCGGTGCCGTTCGTTGATGCCGCGCAAGCCCTGCCGGTAACCGCGGACAATAACGTCCTCGCCGGCGCCGGCCAGCAGCTGGAGCATGACGGCGATGATGCCACTGCGGTCCCGGCCGGCAGAGCAGTGCACCACCACTTTGCCTTGTGCGGCGGCAATTCCCTTGAAGACCGCGGCGAGCCGGGTGGAGAAGAGCCGCAGGTAGTCGCCGTAGTGCGCCGGATCCCGCAAGTACGGCCCGAACAGTTCGGCGAAGTCCTCGGCGTCGGGATCTTCCGTGGGGCAGCTGAGTACCTCGAAACGGCGCAACAGGGCCTCGGGCACCTGCGGGTCGCTCGGGCGGCGCTGCTGCTCGCGGAGGTTCCGCAGGTCGATCACGGTGCGGACGCCGTCGTCGTACATCTGCTGCCAGCCGGCCTCGGTAACCCATTCACGCCGGCCCATCCGGTACACGCTGCCCGCCACATGCCAGGCGTTGACAGCGCCGTCCCAATCAACAGCGCCGTCCCAATCCACCTGCTGCATGCCGGTTTCCGGCAACGTCCCATCCATGCTCAGGCCCTCTTGGCGAGCCGGAACTCGAGGTTCGTGCGCACCGCCGGCCATTCGTGTTCCAGGATGGAAAACACCACGGTGTCCCGCAGCACACCATCGGAGGTGCGGGAGTGGTTCCGCAGCACTCCGTCCTGCTTTGCGCCGAGCCGGGCGATCGCTTCCCGGGACTGGTGGTTGAGCCAGTGCGTACGGAATTCGACGGCGGGGCAGCCCAGTGTTTCGAAGGCGTGGCGCAGGAGCAGGAGCTTCGATTCCGGGTTGCTGCCGCTGCCGTGCGCCGAGACGGCGTTCCAGGTGGAGCCGATTTCGACGCGCGGGGTGGCGGCGTCGATGTTCATGTAGGTGGTCATGCCGATCAGCCGGCCGCTGCCGTTAAGCCGGGTAGCGAAAGGCAGCATGGAACCCCGTTCCTGCAGGGTGAGGCGGCGCTCGATCTCGGCCGCCATGCCTTCCGGCGTGGGCACCGAGGTGTACCAAAGCTTCCAGAGTTCGCCGTCCTTGGCGGCCTCCACGAGGCCGTCGTGGTGTTCAGGCTGCAACGGCTCCAGGGTCACCAAACGGCCGGAGAGGGTTACAGGAGCAATCGTCGTCACGGCTTCAGCGTAACGCGGCCCTCAAGAAAGCCGGGCCCGGCCGGTGACCGAGACGAGTACCGGCTACTCGTGACCGGCGGCCCCGCCCGGAGTAGCGTCACAAACACAGCGCCCTTTTGAGACGCCGCTTCGTCAAGACCAAGGGGAATCCGATGAAACCGCACCATCTTCAGTCCCGCGCGCATACTTTGGCGGCATCACTTGCCGCCGTGTTCCTGTCTTTCACCCTGACCGGAGCCCCGGCCCAGGCGGCTTCCACGGACACCGCAGCCAAGCAGGCCACGGCCTATGTGGGCCTCGGCGACTCCTACGCGGCGGGCACGGGCGGCGGACCCTCCGCCCCGCCGTGCTTCCAGTCCGCAGCCGCGTACCCCACGCTCCTGGGCGGCACCAACCTGGGATGTTTCGGGGCGGGCACCACGGACGCCGCAGTCATTGCCACGAACAACGCCGCACTCCTTGCCGGCGCGGGCGAGCTTTCCCTCACTGTGGGCGGAAACGACGTCGGCACCGGGGCCGTGGCCGCAGCCTGCGTTCCCGATCCAGTGGGTTCGGCCTGTGCCGCGGCCGTGGGGAACGCGCAGGCTGCGCTCACGCTGCTTCCCGCCAAGGTCGCGGCACTGGTCACGTACCTGCGTTCCCTGGCACCATCTGCCGACGTCGTAGTCACCGGCTATCCACGGCTCTTCACCATCACCGGCACCATGCCGCCCCGGCAACAGCTCCTCGCAGCCACCTTCAACTCCATGGCCGACGCCCTGAACGCTGCCATCGCCGCAGGGGCCCGGGCCGCGGGTGCACGCTACGTTGACGTGACCCAGCGGTTCCTCGACCATGGCATCGGCTCGGACAATCCGTGGATCAACTTCGACGGGAACGTCCTGAACCCGGACACCTTCCATCCGAACGCAGCCGGTTACAACAACGGCTACCGCACCGCGGTGAACGCAGCCCTCAAGAGGTAGGAGCTGCTCAGTCTTTCCAGTCGAAGAAGCCCTTGCCGGTCTTGCGCCCGAGTTCGCCGCGGGCCACTTTGTCGCGCAGGATCTGCGGCGGGGCGAAACGCTCCCCCAGCGTGGAGTGCAGGTACTCGGCGATGCCCAGGCGCACGTCCAGGCCCACGATGTCCGTGGTCTTGAGCGGGCCGGTGGGGTGCTTGTAGCCCAGCACCATGGCGGCGTCGATATCCTCGGCTGAGGCCACGCCTTCTTCCACCATCCGCATGGCTTCGAGGGCGATCGCCACGCCGAGCCGTGAGGACGCGAAACCGGGAGCGTCATTGACGACGACGGCGGTCTTGCCGAGTGCCTCCACCCAGCCTTTCGCGGTGGCGGCGAGTCCGGCGGACGTCTGCTTGCCCAGCACCACTTCGATAAGGGTGGACGCAGGGACCGGGTTGAAGAAGTGCAGGCCCAGGAAATTGGCCGGGCGGTGCAGTTCCGACGCCAGCCCGGACACCGAAAGGGATGAGGTGTTGGAGGCCAGGAAAGCGTCTGCGGACAGATGTGATTCGACGGCCGTGAGCGCAGTTGCCTTGAGTTCGTAATCCTCGGGCACGGCCTCGACCACCAGGCCGCAGTGGATGAATGATTCGTAATCGGTGGAGGTGCTGAAGCGGGCGAGCGCCTCTTCTGCCGTTTCACCAAGGGTGCCGCGGGCAGCGGACTTGGCGACGGCGTCGGACACCCGGGCGTGCGCGCCCGCGGCGGCTTCGGCGTCGCGCTCCACCACAATCACCGTGGCGCCCTTGACGAGGAAGGCGTGGGCAATGCCGGCGCCCATGCGGCCGCCGCCGAGGACTCCTACGACGTGCGGAATTGCGGCAACGGTGCTCATGGGGTGGTTCCGTCCTTCTTGGCGATCCTGTCCGCCATCTTTTTGTCGAGGAAGTCCTGCATGCGGTCGAATTTGGCCTGGGATTCAAAGAGGATCCCTTGGGCGAGGGTGTCGATCACTGGGTGCGCTTCCGCGGGAGCATGGAAGACGGTCTTGGTGATGCGGACGGCCAGCGGGTCCTGGCGGGCAATCCGGTCGGCGAGCTTGTGGGCGGCGTCCATCAGCACCGGGGCCTCGTAGATCCCGGTGATGAGGTTGATCCGCAGGGCTTCTTCGGCCCGCAGCACGGCACCGGCCAGCAGGATCTCCTTGGCGAGGGGCTCCCCTACCAGCTCCTTGAGCCGCCAGGTGGCGCCGGCGGCGGCCATGATGCCGAGCCCGGTTTCCGGGTTGCCGATCCGCACGGCCGGGGTGCCGATGCGGAAGTCCGCGGCGTAGGCCAGTTCGGCGCCGCCGCCCAGGCAGTACCCGTCGATTGCGGCGATGACCGGCATGGGGAGTTTGGCGATGCGGGCGAATATGGTCGAGTTGATGCCGCGCAGGGCGTCATCCCGACGGCGGTCCCGCAGCTGTCCGATGTCCGCACCGGAGGCGAAAACACCTTCGCTGCCGGCGATGATGAGGATCTTCGGCTCGCGTTCCAGGTATTCGCAGACGCGGTGGAGCTCGTCCACCATCTGCTGGTCGATGGCGTTGCGGACCTCCGGACGGTTGAGCAGGACGGTCAGCCGGTCTTCCTGCTCTTCGATCAGCAGGGTGCTGAAACCGGCCGGGTCCAGCTGCTTTTCCGGCAGCTGCGGGGAATCCTGTGCCATTACACGCCTTCCAGGAGAAGTGCCGAGCCTTGCCCGACGCCGATGCACATCGTTGCAAGGCCGATCCTACGGCCGGCCCCCGACAATTCACGCTCCATGCGCCCCAGCAGGGTGATCGCGATCCGCGATCCGCTGGAACCGAGCGGATGCCCCAAAGCGATGGCGCCGCCGTCGTTGTTCACGATGCCCTGGTCCAGGCCCAGGCGGCGCATGCTGGCGAGCGACTGGGTGGCGAAGGCTTCGTTGAGCTCCACGGCGCCGATGTCCGATACCGAGAGCCCGCTGCGGTCCAGGATTTTCCGAGTGGCCGGAACGGGACCGATGCCCATGATTTCCGGTTCACAGCCGGCGGCACCGCCGTCGATGATCCTGGCACGCGGGGTGAGTCCGTATTTCTGGATGGCGGCCTCGGAGGCGACAATGATCGCGGAGGCGCCGTCGTTCAGGCTTGAGGAGTTACCGGCGGTGACGATCGAGCCGCCCGGGACCACCGGCTTCAGCCCGGCGAGGACGTCAAGGGTGGTTCCCTCGCGGGGGCCTTCATCGGTGTCGACGACGGTTTCGCCCTTGCGGGTCTTGACCGTCACCGGGACGATTTCCTCCTTGAAGCGGCCCGCGGCGATCGCGGCGAGCGCCAGTTCGTGGGAGCGGACTGCAAAAGCGTCCGCGTCCTCGCGGGAAATGCCGTCCACGCGGCCGACTTCCTCGGCGGTTTCCGGCATGGAGTATGTCATCTTGCCGTCGCGGGAGAGGTCCCCCTTGGTGAAGCGCGGGTTGGCGAAGCGCCAGCCGATCGAGGTGTCGAAGATCTGTCCGGGCTTAGCGAAGGCGGTGGCGGGTTTTTCCTGGACCCAGGGTGCCCGGCTCATGGATTCGACGCCGCCAGCCACCACGATGTCCGCGGCACCGGCCTTGATCATGTGGCTCGCCATGATGATGGCGCTCATGCCGGAGGCGCAGAGGCGGTTGACCGTGATGCCGGGGATGTGGAGGGGAAGTCCGGCCAGGAGGACGGCCATGCGGGCGACGTTGCGGTTTTCCTCGCCGGCTCCATTGGCGTTGCCGAGGATCACCTCATCGATCGAGTCGGGGTCGACGCCGGCCCGCGCCACTGCTTCTCCTACCACCAACCCTGCGAGGTCGTCGGGGCGGACTGCGGACAGGGAGCCGCCGTAGCGGCCCACGGGCGTACGGACGCCGCCAACAAGAAAAGCCTCGGCCATGAGCACATCCTTCACGGAGCGGGGCCGGCGAATAATTTACCGACCGTTCGTTCTATAAAGATTACACTGCGCCCGTCCCCGGTCAACAGAAAAGTGCGGCGGTTACAGCACGCGGATGCCCAGATGCCCGGCCAACAGCGGCGCGAGGAGGCTGAGCTGGTAGTCGTCGATCACCAGGCCGGACAAGCCGTCCAGCCCATTGACGGCCCGGAATTCGGAACCGCGGAGGTCCACATCCTTGAGCTTCGCTCCACCCAGATCAAGCGTGCCGATGGTGCAGTCCGTGAAGGCCACGCGGTTGGCAGCGCAAGAGCCCAGGTCCAGTTCGTTGATGATGCAGCCGCTCACCTGGACGTCCTGGAGCTTGGAGCCGCGCAGGTTCAGGAAGTCCAGCTTGCCGCCGTCGATCCGCACGGACTGCCAGCCGCCTTCGTACATCTCGGCCGAGCCCCAGCGCGGGTTGCTGATCTCCACATCCCGCCAGCTGCTGCGGGCAGCGGTCAGCACCGGCGCATACGGCTCGGCCAGGATGCAGTCACGGAAGGAGGCGCCGCGCAGCTGCGTGCCGTTGAAGGAGGCGCCGTCGAACTCACACTCGAGGAAGTCAGCGCCGCCCAGCTCCTGCCCGTCGGCGCGCACCCGGCTGAACCGCACGCCGTCGTACCTTTCACCCGGCCGGAACTCCGGCGCGGGCTCATCCCGCAACTCCGCCAGGCGGACGGGGGTGATTTTCGGGGCAAGGACCTTCGCGGCTTTGGTGCTCATTCCCCGACCCTAAGCGGAACCGCGGCGCGTATCGGAAATCCTGCGCTGCGCAAGTGCCGGCAGCGGAGTTCCGGGGGCGACTTGAAATGCTAAGCATGCTTCGTGTTACGGTGAAATTGCTTGATGTTCAACGAAACAAGGAGGTATTGGCCCCATGGGTATCGGAGACAAGATCAAGAACGAAGCCGAGCACCTGGCCGGAAAGGCCAAGGAAGCCGCCGGCAAGGCAACGGACAATGACGAGCTGAAGGCCGAGGGCCAGAAGGAACAGCTCGCCGCGGACGCCAAGAAGGTTGCCGAAGGCGTCAAGGACGAATTCAAGAAGGACTGATTCCCTGCCGGGCTTCGGGACCGGAACCCGGCGGAACAACAGAAACAGCGACGGCGGCACCCGCGTGAGTGCCGCCGTCGCCGGCTTTAAGGGCTGCTTGAGTTCTTCGCCTGGTCGGCCCGGAACTAGCGCGTCGCAGCTCCCCCCGCCTCGCTTCGCTCGGCCGGGGACCCCGCGCTGCTAGCTGAAGAGCTCGCTCTTGGGTTCGTTGTTCTTGACCTTCTGCCAGCCGAGCCAAAGCAGGAGGGCGAAGAACGGAATGGTGGCCAGGGTCCAGGCACCGAGGTAGAAGACTTCGCCGCTCTTGCTGGTCGTGGTGTCGAAGCCGATCAGCACCGTGATGGCGAGCAGCGCCACCAGGCCCACCCAGCTGGTCCACGGCGAACCGGGCATCGGCAGGCTGGAGACCAGGCCCTTCTTCTTCCGCAGCATGATCTGGCTGGCGAAGATGGAGCCCCACGTGAAGATGACGCCGATCGAGGCGGTGTTCAGCGCGAGGTCGAAGGCGTGCGAGCCGCCCAGCCAGATGTTCAGCAGGATGCCCACGAGGTACACGACGCCGATGGCCAGGATGGCGGCATAGGGCACGTGGCGGGTGGACATCTTGGTGAGCCACTGCGGGGCGTGGCCGTTGTTGGCCATGGTGCGGAAGATACGGCCGATCGAGTACAGGCCCGAGTTGCAGGAGGACAGGGCGGCGGTGATGACGATCATGTTCATGACGTCGCCCATCCAGCCCAGGCCCATCTGGCCGAACACGGTGACGAACGGGCTGGTGCCGGCCTTGTACTGGTCGGACGGGAGCAGCATGGCGAGCAGGGTCACGGAACCGACGTAGAAGACCACGATGCGCAGCACGACCGCGCGGATCGCCTTGGGAACTTCACGTTCCGGGTTGGCCATTTCGCCGGCGGTGATGCCCACCAGTTCGATCGCGTTGTAGGCGAAGATCACGGCGTTGAGGACCAGGATCATCACCAGGCCGCCCTTGGGGAACATGCCGCCATCGGCATGGAAGAGGTTGGCCACGGAGGCGTGCCCCTCGCCCACCTGGGCGTTGGTGACCACCATGAAGGTGCCCACGGTTCAACGGGGACGTTGGGGAAGAAGAACTGGAAGTACAGGCCGATCGCGATCAGTTCGGCGATGCCGGTCATGGCCCAGTTGATGAAGTACATCCAGCCGGAGAGGTAGGCGCCCTTCTTGCCGAAGAGCTCGCCGGCGTAGCTGACGAAGGAGCCGGAGGTCTGGCGGTACATGATGAGTTCGCCGAGGGCGCGCATCAGCAGGTAGGCGATGACGCCGGCAATGGCGTAGGAGAAGATCAGGGCCGGGCCGGTGGAAGCCAGGCGTCCGCCGGCTCCCATGAACAGGCCGACGCCGATGGCGCCGGCCTGGCCGGTGGGATTTTTAAGGTCTGCGGGGGTACTTTGCGACACAGCTGTTCCTTGTGGGTTTTGGGGAGGTACCAGCGCCCTTCGCTGCAGGCGATTCGGCTCTGCACAAAATTCGACGCAGAGGCCGGAATCATGTTCACTTCTGCGAGTTACAGGGTGAATCATCGAAGGGCGAATCCAGCAAGCCCATCTTACAGTGTGAAACGCGCCACTCGTGACCGGTTCAGGAAGCCAGCGCCACCGCCCGCTTCCGGCGGGCCTTCGCCAGCCGTGTGCCGATCAGGCCCTGCCGCGGGCTGAACAGGTAAACCACGGCGAAGACGATCCCCTGCGCGAGGACCACCATGGCCCCGGACGCGGTGTCCAGGTAGTAGCTCACGTAGATCCCCGCCACCGAGCAGGCCGCGGAGATCACCGGGGCGATGAGCAGCATCCAGGAGAAGCGGTCCGTCAGCAGGTAGGCCGTGGCGCCGGGAATGATCAGCATGGCCACCACCAGCACCACGCCCACGGTCTGCAGGGCCACCACGGAGGTCAGCGCCAGAAGGCCCAGCAGCAGCGCGCCGAGGCGGCGAGGTGACAGTCCGATCGCGTGGGCATGCGTGGGGTCGAAGGCGTAGAGGGTGAGGTCGCGGCGCTTGAGCACCAGGATGGCGAAGGCCACCACGCCCAGGACCACCACCTGCACCAGGTCCGCCATGCTGACGCCCAGCAGGTTGCCGAAGATGATGTGGTTCAGGTCCGTCTGGCTCGGCGTCACGGAGATCAGTACCAGGCCCAACGCGAACAACGAAGTGAAGACAATGCCGATCGCCGCGTCTTCCTTCACCCGGCTGGTATTGCGCACGACGCCGATCAAGGTCACCGCGAGCAGCGCGAACACCAGCGCGCCGAGCGCGAACGGCGCCCCCACGATGTAGGCGAGCACTACCCCGGGCAGCACCGCATGGGACACGGCGTCGCCCATCAGTGACCAGCCGATCAGCACCAGCCAGCAGCTCAGGAGGGCACAGACCACCGCGGCGATCGCCGTCGTAATCAATGCGCGGACCATGAAGTCATAGCTGAGCGGCTCGGACAGGAGGGTAATCAGGTCCATGGCCTAGCCCCTGTTCATGACGTCGAGCCCGAAGGCCATGGCGAGGTTTTCGGGTTGCAGCACCACATCGGGCGTGCCATGCATGAGGACTTTACGCATGAGCAGCACGGCCTCGTCGCACAGCTGCGGGAGGGCGTGGAGGTCGTGCGTGGAGACCAGGATGGTGGCGCCGTCGGACGCGAGCTCGCGCAGGAGGCGGGTGATGGTCGCCTCGGAGCGCTTGTCCACGCCGGCGAACGGTTCGTCCAGCAGCATCATGGTGGCGCCCTGCGCGATGCCGCGTGCCACGAAGGCGCGCTTTTTCTGGCCGCCGGAGAGCTGGCCGATCTGCCGGTCCGCGTAGTCGCTGAGTTCCACCCGTTCCAGGGCGTGCTCGACGGCGTCGCGGTCCGCCTTGCGGGGGCGGCGGATGAATCCGAGGTGGCCGTAGCGGCCCATCATGACGACATCCCGCACAGAGAGCGGGAAGGCCCAGTCCACGTCTTCGCTTTGGGGCACGTAACCGATGCCGGCTTCCTTGCGGATCTTCACGGGTGGCTGCCCGTTGATGAGGACCCGGCCGGAGTCGGGCTTGACCATGCCCATGATGGCTTTGAACAGGGTGGACTTGCCGGAGCCGTTCATGCCCACAAGCCCGCAGATCCGGGCCGGGTCCAGGCTCAGGGACGCGCTGTCCAGGGCGAGGACCTCGCCGTAGTGCACGGTGACTTTGTCCACCAGGATGGCCGGCGCGTTCCCTGTCATTGGGTCTTCCCCGTCAATGCGTCCGTGATGGTCTTGGCGTCGTGGCGGATCAGGTCCAGGTATGTGGGCACCGGGCCGTCCGCCTCGGAAAGGGAGTCAACGTAGAGCACGCCGCCGAACTTCGCCCCGCTGGCCTCCACCACCTGCATCATGGGCGCGTTGGATACCGTGGATTCGCAGAAGACGGCGGGCACTTTGTGTTCCTTGACGAATTCGATGGCGCGGGCGATCTGCTGCGGCGTGGCCTGCTGTTCGGCGTTGACGGCCCAGATGTAGACCTCCTTGAGGCCGGCGTCACGGGCCAGGTAGGAGAAGGCGCCTTCGCAGCTGACCAGCGCCCGTTGCTGCGCCGGGAGGGTCTTCAGCTTGGCGGTGAGTTCGTCCTGGACTGCCTGCAGCTTGGCCTTGTAGGCCGTGGCGTTCGCCTCGAAGGTTGCGGCGTTGGCGGGGTCGAGCTTGGCGAATGCCTTGGCCATGTTGTCGGCATAGATCTGGACGTTCGACGGCGACATCCAGGCGTGCGGGTTCGGCTTGCCCTTGTAGCTGTCTTCGGCGATCGGCATCGGCTCGACGCCTTCGCTCACCACCGCATGCGGGACGTCCAAGCCCTCGACGAACTGCGCGAACCAGGCTTCCAGGTTCAGGCCGTTGTCCAGGATGAGGTCCGCCTGTGCTGCCTTGCGGATATCCCCCGGCGTCGGCTCGTAGCCGTGGATTTCGGCGCCGGCCTTGGTGATGGATTCGACCCGCAGCTTGTCCCCGGCAACCTTCCTGGCGATGTCTGCCAGGACGGTGAAGGTGGTCAGGACGACAGGACGGTCATCGCCGTTGGCGTTCGTGGATCCGCCACAGGCCGTCAGGCCAAGGGCAAGCATCGCGGTCAGGGCGAGGGCGGCATTCCGGACAGCAGCTTTGGTGTACCGAAACAAATATTTAGGCATACCGAAAATTGTAGCGAAAGGCCGGAAAACGCCGCAACGGCTGGGCCCACGGCGCCCGGGTTCCCTGACCGGAGCGCAGCGGAGGTCAGGGGGGCGCCGGGGAATACGCTTAGTCACATGGGCACTATTCCGCCTCCCGGCAGGCTGTACCGTTTCACCGGCCTGGATGCCGTGGCCGCCGGCCTCTACCTCGGCCTGATGTTCTTCGCGGCCTTCGCAGGCCAACTCATTGCCCCGCTGCTGAGCGAGATCATGCCGACGCAGGCCGCAGCCTCCTATGCCGTCAATCTCGTTTTCTATTCCTCCATAGGAATATTCGCGCTCGTGGCCGCCTGGTCCGTGCTGGCCCGCGACACCAGGATCCTCGCCACCCGGCCGTGGTTCACGCTCGCGATGGTGCCGGCCGCCGTCGTCGTCATGCTGGTCTTCACGGCGATCGTGGTGGCAGCCACCGGCCAGGCACGTCCTTCGGAAAACCAACTGAGCCTCCAGTCCCTGATCCAAGGCGTCCCCGCGTGGCTTGTGGTCCCGTTGCTCGTTGTCATCGGTCCTTTCGTGGAGGAATACATCTTCCGGCACCTCTTGATCGGCAAGCTGTCCGGGCGGCTCAACATCTGGCTCTGCTGCGCACTGTCCATCGTGCTCTTTGCCGGTATCCACGTCTTCAGCAATGAAGGCCTGTCAGTTTCCGCCATGGTGCCGTACCTCGCGATGGGCTCGGTGCTGGTGGCCGTGTACGTCTGGACCGGAATGAACCTGGCCTTTTCGTTCCTTGTCCATGCCGGCAAAAACCTCCTGGCCGTGCTGCTGATCTACGCGATTCCGCCGGAATTCTTCGGCGCCTGAACCACTCCTCACCCAATCCGGACCGGAAGTGTCCGCATATGGCTTCCGGACCGGCCGCCGTCGTCATAGTTTCGAGTCATGGCACTCAACATCCAGGTCGTCGTCGACTGCAAAAACCCGCACACGCTCGCCGATTGGTGGGCCGAAACCCTGGGCTGGGGCGTGGAGCCCCAGGACGAAGGCTTCATCCGCTCCATGCTCGATCAGGGATACGCCACCGAAGAACAGACCACGAAGCACAACGGCAAGCTGGTGTGGAAGGACGGCTGCGCCATCCGGCCGCCCGAGGAACTGGAGTCGCGCGCCCCTGAGCGGCGGATCCTCTTCCAGACCTCGCCGGACGGGAAAACCGTCAAGAACCGCGTGCACTGGGATGTGCGGCTGGACGGCCGGGACAAGGACGAGGTCCGGGCCGAACTGGAGGCCCGCGGCGCCAAGCACCTGTGGACCGCAAGCCAGGGACCGCACGAGTGGCACACCATGGCGGACCCGGAAGGCAACGAGTTCTGCATCAGCTGAGGCGGTCACTAAACTCGTCAGGGTGAGCAACGACTTCCCCGCCAAGGTTTCCGACGTCTTCGACCCCTCGCGCTGGCGCACAGTGTCAGGTTTCGACGACTTCCAGGACATGACGTACCACCGCCAGGTGGAACGCGCGGCGGATGGCAGCATCATCCGCGACCTCCCCACGGTGCGCATCGCGTTCAACCGCCCGGAAGTCCGCAACGCCTTCCGGCCCGGCACCGTGGACGAGCTCTACCGCGCCATGGACCACGCCCGGATGACCCCGGACGTCGCCACCGTGCTACTCACGGGCAATGGCCCCTCCCCCAAGGACGGGGGCCATTCCTTCTGCTCAGGCGGCGACCAGCGGATCCGCGGGCGGGACGGCTACCGCTATGCCGACGGCGAGACCCAGGAAACCATCGATCCCGCCCGCGCGGGGCGACTGCACATCCTGGAAGTCCAACGGCTCATGCGCACCATGCCCAAGGTGGTCATCGCCGTCGTCAACGGCTGGGCCGCCGGCGGCGGGCACTCGCTGCACGTCGTCTCGGACCTCACCATCGCTTCCCGCCAGCACGGCAAGTTCAAGCAGACGGACGCCACGGTGGGCAGCTTCGACGCCGGCTACGGTTCGGCGCTGCTCGCCCGGCAGATCGGCCAGAAGGCCGCGCGCGAAATCTTCTTCCTGGCCCGCGAATATTCCGCTGAGGACATGGTCCGCATGGGCGCGGTGAACGAGGCCGTGGATCATGAACGGCTCGAGGAAGTCGCCCTGGAGTACGCAGCGGATATCGCCCGCCAGTCGCCACAGGCGATCCGCATGCTCAAGTTCGCCTTCAACCTGGCCGACGACGGCCTGGCCGGTCAGCAGGTCTTCGCCGGCGAAGCCACCCGCCTTGCCTACATGACAGACGAGGCCGTGGAGGGCAAGGAAGCGTTCCTGCAGAAGCGCGATCCCGACTGGTCCGCCTTCCCCTACTACTTCTAGGAGCCGTCCGTGGACGAGATCCTGAAGGCCCTCGCCGCTGCCCTGCACGGTGAAGGCCCCGCCGTCGAAATTTCCGTTGACGGCAACGGCACGGCCACCGCGGTTCCGGTGGAAACGCCTTTCGAGGACGCCGCCGTGGTGGTCCGCACTTCGGGATCCACCGGCACGCCGAAGGCCACCGTTCTCACGGTCGACGCCCTCGCGGCATCGTCCATGGCCACCGCCATCGCCCTGCGCGGGGAGGGCCAGTGGCTGCTCGCCCTGCCGCTGCAGTATGTGGCCGGGGTCCAGGTACTGGTCCGGTCTTTGTTCGCTGGGACGCGCCCCTGGGCGATGGACTTTTCCGGCGGTTTCACCCCGGAAGCCTTCACCGCCGCCGCCGGCGAACTGACCGACAAGGTCCGCTTCACTTCCCTGGTGCCCACCCAGTTGCAGCGCCTGCTGGATGCGCCATCGCCTGAGACTCTCGCGGCCCTGTGCCGCTTCAACGCCATCCTGCTGGGCGGCGCCCCGGCGCCTGCCGGACTGCTGGATGCCGCCCGCGAAGCCGGGCTGCGCGTGGTCACCACGTACGGCTCAGCCGAAACGTGCGGCGGGTGTGTGTACGACGGCGAGCCGCTGGACGGCGTCGAGGTCCGGATCGACGGCGACGGCCGCGTCCTGCTGGGCGGCGCCACCATCGCGGCGGGCTACCTGGACGCCCCGGACGCGGAGGACTTCTTCGAGGAGGACAGCGTCCGCTGGTACCGCACCGGCGATCTCGGCGAGCTCTCCCCCGACGGCCGGCTGACGGTCCTCGGCCGGGCCGACGACGTCATCATCACCGGAGGCGTGAAGGTTTCCGCCGCGCACGTGCAGGCCGAGCTCGAAAAGCTCGACGGCGTCGCCGCGGCTTTCGTGACGGGCGTTCCGTCCGCGGAATGGGGCCAGGCCGTGGCCGCGTATGTGGCGGGACCCGCCCCACAAGATCCGGATCGGATCCTCAACGCCGCCCGCGCCGTCCTCGGCCCGCTGGCGCCCAAGACCGTCCTGGCCGCAAGCGAACTGATCATGCTGCCCAACGGGAAACCGGACCGCGTGGCCATGGCTGGGCTGCTCGGCGAACGCCATCAGGCAGAATAGACAAGTTCACCGCTTCCACCGCCGGTACACCCGGCCCCACCGCGAAACAACACGAGGTACAACACGTGGCAACAGCTGCACAATGGATCCAAGGCGCCCGGCCGCGCACCCTGCCGGCGGCGATCGCCCCGGTGCTGATCGGCACCGCGGCTGCCTACGAGTTGCAGTCGTTCCGTCCCCTCAATGCGGTCCTCGCCGCCCTCGTGGCCCTGCTGCTGCAGATCGGCGTCAACTACGCCAACGACTACTCGGACGGCATCCGCGGAACCGACGAGGAACGGGTCGGCCCGCTGCGCCTGGTGGGTTCCGGGGCCGCCCCCGCCCGGCACGTGAAGTGGGCAGCGTTCGGCGCCTTCGGCCTGGCCATGCTGGTGGGCCTTGTACTGGTGATCATCACGCAGGCCTGGTGGCTGATCCTCGTGGGCCTGGGCTGCGTCCTCTCCGCCTGGGGTTACACCGGCGGCAAGAACCCGTACGGCTACATGGGCCTGGGCGATGTGTTCGTCTTCGTGTTCTTCGGGCTCGTGGCTACGCTTGGCACCACATACACCCAGGCCGGGCAGATCAGCCTTCCCGCAGTGATCGGGGCCATCGGCACCGGCCTGATCGCGTGCGCGCTCCTCATGGCCAACAACGTGCGGGACATTCCGACGGACACCGTGGCCGGCAAGAAAACCCTGGCCGTGCGGCTTGGCGATAAGCATGCCCGCGAAAGCTACGTGCTGATGCTGGCCCTGGCCATCCTGCTGGTCGTGGTCCTGGCCCCCACCAAGCCGTGGATGCTGATCGTCCTGCTGCTCATTCCGGCCTGCCTGACGCCCGCCTGGCTCATGGTCAACGGCAAGCGCAAGAGCCTCATTCCGGTCCTCAAGCAGACCGGCCTGATCAACCTGGGCTACAGCCTGCTCTTCTCGCTGGGCCTGGTGCTGAGCGTAGGTTTCTGAGCTGCAGCAAAAATCCCCGGCTTCCGGACTTTTCCGCACCGCGTTCGGCGGTGAAAAGTCCGGAGGCCGGGGATTTCCTGTTTAGAGCTCGTTCTTGGGGCGGCGGTCGTTCTCGACCCGCACGTCCGGGTTCTCGTCCACCAGCCGGTCCTCGGCGTCGGCGTCGGCCACCTCGCCCGCCGAACGCAGCGGCTTGGCCCGCCCGGAAAAGCGTTCCCGCATGGCCGCGGTGGCGGCGTCGCGCTGCTTCTGGAAGAAGAGGTAGCTGATGGCGAAAGCGATCAGCCCTGCAAAGACCACGGCCAGGACGGCGCCGGTCTGCAGGTAGAGGAACAGCACGAACAGGGGCACGAACAGCGCCAGGCGGATCAGGGAGTACTTGAGGAAAGCCACGGATCAAGTTTAGTCGCTGGGCGGCTGGCCGGATTCCACGGCCCCCGGAGGCGCAGGCGACGGACTCCGGAGAGCCGCTGCGGTGACTAGACTTGATGGTATGCCCCGGGTAATCGCAATCATCCTCATCCTGCTGGTCTTCGTGTACGGGCTGGTGGATCTGATCCGCACGGATGGCCGTTACGTCCGGGGAATTTCCAAGCCCGCCTGGGTGGTGGTGATGCTGGTGCTTCCGGTCCTGGGTGCCATCCTCTGGTTCTTCTTCGGCCGTCCCTACGGCGGGCGGACCGCGCAGCAGAACACCCCGGTCCACCCCACGGCCCCCGACGACGATCCCGAGTTCCTGCGCAATCTGGACATCAAGCGCCGCAACCAGAGCGAGGCGGAGCGCCTGCGGAAGCTCCGGGAAGAACTTGAGGAAAAGGAACGCAAGCTCAAGGGCGAATCAACGTCCGATGACAACGACGGCAGCAACGCGTAAACAGACGAAAAACAATGAGGGCGGCAGTCATGCGACTGCCGCCCTCATTCGTATCCGGGGCTGCGCCCAGGAACCCTTTACGTCAGGCCCGAGTACGAGTGCAGGCCGTTGAAGAACTGGTTCACGATCGTGAAGTTGAAGATCACGCACAGGTAGCCCACGATCGACAACCAGGCCGCGCGGGTACCGGTCCAGCCGCGGGTGGCGCGGGCGTGCAGGTAGCCGGCGTAGACCACCCAGATCACGAAGGTCCACACTTCCTTGGTGTCCCAGCCCCAGAAGCGGCCCCACGCCTTCTCGGCCCAGATGGCGCCGAACATCAGGGTGAAGGTCCAGCCCACGAAGGCCACGGTGTTGATCCGGTAGGACAGGTTCTCCAGGCTCAGGGCGTCAGGCACCAGGCGCATGAAGCCGAGCTTGTCCGCCCCGCCCGCTGCCAGGGTCTTCTGCCGGTGCGACTGGACCAGCTGCAGGGCGGACATGGCGAAGGTCAGGGTGAACAGCGCCGAGGACAGCACGGCGATGGACACGTGGATCACCAGCCAGTAGCTCTGCAGTGCAGGAACCAGGTGGCCCACGGGGGTCCAGTAAGCGACGGACGCCGCCACCAGCATGATCACCACGAGGCCGATCACGAAGGTGCCCAGGAAGCGCAGGTCCCGCCCGATCAGGGCAAGCAGGAAGACCACCACGGCCACGAAGGCACCCGTGGTGAGGAATTCGTACATGTTGCCCCACGGCACGCGCCCGGCGCCGATGGCTCGGGTGATCACGCCGGCGCCGTGGATCAGGGCGCCAAGGATGGTCAGGGCCACGGCCACGCGGGCGGGGGCACGGCGTTCGGCGGCGTACCGCATGTCGGCGCCGGCAGTGCGTCCGCCCGCTGAGGCTGCGGCGGGAAGCTGTTCGGAACCGGAAACGCCGACGGCGACAGGAACCTTCGCGGCGGCAGCCGCCTTCAGGTCGACCGCGCGCAGCGTCTTGCTGCTCTTGGCCAGGTCCCAGGCGAAGGCGACGAACGCCACCGTGTACGTGCCTGCGGCCAGGAGCATGAACAGCTCGCTGTACTGGCCCATGGTTTCGTTGATGGGGAACATTACCGGTCCTTAGTGGTTGTCGAGGCGACGGTGTCGGAAGCAGCGGGCTCGGTGGGGAGCTGCCACTCGCGCTGCAGCAGTTCGCGGATGGCGGCGGATTCTCCGGCAAGGCGGTGGTCCTCGCCGCGGGCCAGGAGGCCGTATTCCACCATGGTGCGGCCGTCCTCGTGGGTTCCTGTGCGGACCCAGACGCGGCGGCGGTTCAGGTAGAGGGACACCACCAGGCCGGCGACGGCGAGCAGCGCGAAGAAGAGGGCACTCACCTGGCCCGGGTTGTGGTGGATGTCCACGCCCACGTACTTCTTGATGCCGTCAAAGCTGATGCTGCCCTTGCCGTCCGGCAGCGTGTACGTCTTCCCGGGTACCAGGGTGATGCCCTTGGCGGGGAGGTCGCGGCCGTTGAGCTGGGTGAGGTCCTTGACGTCGAGTTCGAAGACGTTCTGCGGGGTGCCCTTGTCCAGGCCGAGGTCGCCGTAGTACGAGTTCAGGCTGAGCTGCGGGTTGATCAGTTCGGGGTCCCCGCTGAAGGACACTCCCTGCTCGGTGACGAAGGCGGTGGGCAGGAAGAACCCGGCGAAGCCCAGCTGCTCCGGCTTGGCGTCCGGAACCTTGATGACCACCGAGGAGTAGTAGTTGTCGCCCTGCAGTTTGGCCACCACGGGCCCCTGCAGCGCGATGTTGCCATTGCCGTCGCGCACCGTGACCACCGGAGCGTAACCGTTGCCGGTGAGGTAGATGCTGGTGCCGCCGAGGGTCACGGGGTCGTTGACCTTGAGCACCTTCTTTTCGGCGGGCGCGCCGGGGTTTTCCTTGGTGGTGACCTGCGCGGTGAAGTCGATCGGCTGGCCGAAGTGCGCCGGCGATTCGCGGTCGAACTTCACGTCGAACTTGTCCAGTTGGATGGAGTACGGCTGCAGCCAGCTGCTCTGGAAGTTGGTGCCTGGGCTGAACTGGTCGTAGCCCACCAGCGTGTTCACGAAGGTGTCGCCTTCCACCAGGATGCGCTGGCCGCTGTAGCCGAACAGTCCGCCGATGGCCACGGAGACCAGCACGCCGATCAGCGAGGTGTGGAAGACCAGGTTGCCGACTTCCTTCATGAAGCCGCGCTCGGCACCCAGGGACGGCCGTTCGCCGTCGACGTCCCGCACCTCCACGCGGTAGCCGCGCTTCTTCAGCAGCGCGGCGGCATCGGTGATGGCGCGCGACGCCGGGATCCCGGCGTCGGCGGGTACCACCAGGGTGCCGTACTCCGGAAGGCGGGACAGCCGCTTGGGGGTCCGCGGCGGCTGGGAGCGCATCGCCTTGTAGTGCGCGATGGCGCGCGGCGTCACGCAGCCGATCAGCGAGATGAAAAGCAGCAGGTAGATGGCGGAGAACCAGGCCGAAGAGTAGACGTCGTACAGCTGGAGGGCGTCCAGGATCTGCCCGTAGTCCGGGTGGTCCTTGATGTACTGCGTGACGACGGCCGGGTTGGCAGGGCGCTGCGGGAACAGGGAGCCCGGGACGGCGGCCACGGCCAGCAGGAGGAGCAGGAACAGCGCGGTGCGCATGCTGGTCAGCTGGGTCCAGGCCCAACGGAGCATGCCCTTGAAACCGAGCGCGGGCAGCGCAGCGCTGGCCTTGGCGTCCTCGACGGACTTGGATTTGTTGGTGTCTTCCACAGGCTCGCTCATCAGATCGGCAACTTCACATCGGTTTGGAACCAGTACTGCAGCCCGGTGACCCAGGCACCCCACACTCCGCTGGCCATCAGGATTCCGAGCAGGATCAGGATGGCGCCACCGATCCGCTGGATGGCCAGGCGATGCTTGCGGAAGAAGGACATCACTCCGGCCCCGCGGCGCACGGCGAGGGCGATCAGCAGGAACGGCACGCCCAGGCCCAGGCTGTACACGAAGGCAAGGAAGGCGCCCTTGGCCGCGGAGGACCCGCCGGACAGGCTCAGCAACTGCACGGCCGAGTAGGTGGGTCCGATGCAGGGAGCCCAGCCGAGGCCGAAGGTGATGCCCAGCAGCGGCGCACCCCAGAGGCCCGCCGGCGGTTTGGCGTGGATTTTAGCGTCGCGCTGCAGCCAGCTGAAACCACCCATGAAGACAACGCCCATGATGATCACCAGGACGCCCAGCAGCTGGGTGATCCAGGCGTTCTGCGGCCCGCTGATGAACGTTCCGAGTTGCCCGAAGGCGCCGCCGAGCAGCACGAAAATCAGGGAGAAGCCGAGCACGAAGAGGCCGATACCGGCCAGCATGCGGCCGCGCCGCTGCTTCTGGAGGTCGACGCCGGTCAGCCCGGTGACGTAGCCCAGGTACCCGGGCACGAGGGGCAGGACGCACGGGGACAGGAAGGAGACGAGCCCCGCCAGCAGCGCCACCGGGATGGCGAGCAGGAGGGAACCGTTGAGGATGGTCTCCGCGAAGGGGCTGTTCACGTTTGTCCGGCCGCCCTACTCGGCTGCTGCCGAAGTAATGAGGGCCTTGAGGGTGCCCTTCTCGATCTCGCCGAGCACGCGGGAGGCAACCCTGCCTTCCTTGTCCAGGACCAGGGTGGTGGGCACGGCATTGGGCGGGACGAGGCCGGTCACCGAGAGGAGCACGGCGCCGTCCTTGTCGTTGAAGCTGGGATAGGTCACGTTGAAGGACTTCTCGAAGGCCTCGGCAGTGGCTTTCTCGTCGCGCAGGTTGACCCCGAAGAACTGCACGCCCTTGGCCTTGAAATCCTGGTGCAGGCCCTCGAGGATGGGCGCCTCCACCCGGCACGGAGCACACGCGGCGAACCAGAAGTTCAGCACGGTGACTTTGCCGAGGAGGTCCTCCGCTTTCACCTGCGTGCCGTTGAACAAGGTGCCGTTGATCTGCATCGGAGCCGAGCGCTGGTCCTTGGCGAACTCCGTGACGGAGCCGTCACCGGCGATGTAGTTCTTGTTGTCGCCTTTGCGCACCTGGTCCGACAGGCCGCCGGACTCCGGCGCGCAGGCGGAAAGCCCGACGGTCAGGGCGGCGAGGGCCGCTCCCCCGCCCGCAAGGAAACGCCGGCGCGAAGTGGTGTTGTTGTCAGGCAATGTCATGCTCCAGGAGTGCTTGCGGCGCCGGGCAGCAGTGCTGCGGCAGGCTCGCTGTAGTCGACCCGCACGAGGCCGCCGTCGGCGTCGAACACCAGGGACGTCAGGGACGTCAGGGTGCACTCGCGCTTGCGCGGGTCATGCCACAGGCGGCGCCCTTCGGCGCTGCGGCGGGTGGCGTAAATGGGCAGCTGGTGGCTCACCAGGATCGCTTCGGCACCTTCGCCGCCACGCTCGACGGCGGTCTTCCGGGCATCCTCGATCGCCGCACGCATGCGGGCGACCTGCTGGGTGTACGGTTCCCCCCACGACGGGCGAAGGGGATTGCGGAAATGGAACCAGTGCTTGGGCTTGAGGAACTCCGAGGGGCGGGCATGCAGCCCTTCGAAGTGGTTTTCAGCCTCGATGATCCGGGGATCCGTGTGGATCTCAAGGCCCAGGGCCTCGGCGCTGGGCTGGGCTGTTTCCTGGGCCCGGGTGAGCGGCGACGCCACCAGGTGGACGATTTTCGCCCCGTCCGCCACGCGTGCCTCGAAGTGCTCTGCGAGGACGCGGGCCATCTCCCGTCCGCGCTCGGACAGGTGGAATTCGGGCAGCCTGCCATACAGGACGCCGTCGGGGTTATGTACCTCGCCATGGCGGAGCAGATGGACAGTTGCGTGGGGCATGTCTACCAGTTTCTCAAAGAGGGTGGGCAATCAGAAAATCTTCTACGCCACGTAGAACTGATGGTTTACGAAAAATGTTCCCCGAGTTGGAATAAAAGATGCATTTGCATGTTTATACTGGATGCAAGATCGGTTGATGATTCAAGTAACCATCGGCCGAGCGGAAGTTTTCCATCCTGAGCTACTCCAAGGAGCACACGCCATGACCCTCCCCGCCAACGTCACCACCGGCACCTGGACCCTCGACAACTCGCACAGCGAAATCGGCTTCACCGTCCGCCACGCGGGCATCAGCAAGGTCCGCGGCCAGTTCACCCAGGCCGAAGCCACGCTGGAACTGGCCGAGAGCCTGGCCGACTCCAAGGTCAACGCCACCATCCAGACCTCCAGCTTCGACTCCGGCGACGTGAACCGCGACGGCCACGTCAAGGGCGAGGATTTCTTCGACGTCGAGAAGTTCCCGGAGATCACCTTCGCTTCCCGCCACATCAAGGCCAACGGCGACAGCTTCGACCTGGTGGGCGACCTCACCATCAAGGGCGTCACCAAGGAGGTCTCCATCGAGACCGAGTTCAACGGTGTGGCCGTGGACCCCTTCGGCAACACCCGCGCCGGCGTGTCCGGCGAGACCACCATCAGCCGCAAGGACTTCGGCCTGACCTGGAACGCCGTGCTGGAAGCCGGCGGCGTGCTGGTCAGCGACAAGGTTGTCATCAACCTCGAACTGGCCTTCATCGCCCCGGCCGCCTAAGGCGGATTACCTCTTCGAAGCGGCGCTTCACGGGCTGCCTGCGACCCTGTAGGCACCCGGAAGCGCCGCTTTTTCTTTGCCGGAATTTCCCTAGGCAACCTTCAACCTCAGGTCTACAGTGATGCCATGAGTAACCCAAACGAAGTTCCTCAGCCTCAGCAGCCAGCACAACCGTCCCAACCCGGCGACGTTCCACCCGCCGGCTACCAACCTCCGCAGGGCACGCCGCAGCCTCCCGGATACCAGCCACCGCCGAGCTACCAAGCACCGCCCAGCTACCAGGCGCCACCCAGCTACCAGGCGCCACCCAGCTACCAGACCGCACCCGGCCAGCAGGGCGCCGCAGGTGAAGGCTTCCATTTCGAAATGCCCACCGACGGCCCCAAGTCCTTCGACGACATCATGCCCAAGGGCGGATTCTCCGGCATGTTCAATGTGGCCGGCATGCCCACCGAGCTCAAGGTCTCCTACTGGATCTGGTTGATCGGCGGCTTCCTGGGCATCCTCACCGGAGTGATCGGGCTCTTCGGAACCTTGGCGTTCTTCGCGGTCCTGCCCGGACTCGCCGCAGTCCTGCTGATCCTTGTCCTCGTCTCCCTGGTCCTCGCCGCCGCCCAGGTGATCCTGGCCATGAAGATGAAGGAAGGCAAGGAGTGGGCGCGGCTCGCCCTGACCGTCCTGGTCGGCGTCGGCCTGGTCTTGTCCATCATCAGTTCGGCGAGTGCCGGCGACCTGGGCGGTGGAGGCGGCGGCTGGTTCGGCTTCATCGTGGGCCTGGCCGCGGCCGTCCTCATGTGGCTCCCGAATTCGCAGGCGTGGTTCAAGTCCGTGAAGGGCACCGCCTGACCCGGCATCACTGCATAGATGGCCGCGGACCCGCACGGGTTCCGCGGCCTTTCGCTTGCCGGGAAACTGCTGGGAATCCGCTCAGGGCGTCCACCGCCGGGGTACGGTGGACTTAAGCCATGCTGGGGGCAGCGGTATTTGCCGACCCGGCAACCACGTCCGCAGTCGACCACGCAAAGGAATGCCATGAGCAACCTTCCGCACCCGCCCGCCGGTTCCGGCGACAACCCCGGGTCCGAACCGAACAAGCCCGAGGAACCCCGCTACGGCCAGAACCCGCCGCAGTACGGGCAGAATCCGCCGCAATACGGGCAGAACCCTCCCAGCTTTGGCCAGCAGCCGTCCGCTCCGCAGTACGGGCAGAACCCGCCCAGTTACGGCCAGCAGCCACAGTACGGCGAGGGCGCACCGTCCTACGGCCAGCCGCCGGCTCCGCAGTATGGCCAGCCCCAGCCGGGCCAGTCCCAGTACGGACAGGCTCCTTATGGCCAGTCCCCGTATGGCCAGTCCCAGTCCGGCCAGGGTGGCTGGCCCAGCCAGCAGCCTGCCGCCACGTCCGGCGTCCCGCAGCTGGTGAACATCTCCTTCTGGCTCATCCTCGCCGCAGGCGTGCTGAACCTCGTAGGAATCCCGGTGGGGCTGGCCATGATTAATTCGCCTGACTTCACCGAGATGATGAACGAAGCGATGGAAGCCCAGGGCGGCAACCCCGGCATCGACATGGAGAGCTTCCGCGGTGTCATGGCCACCATCCTTGTGGTCTTCTCCCTGATCTTCGCCGGGCTTTACGCCTTGGTGGCCTTCGGGGTCCGCAAGGGCAAGAACTGGGCACGCATCCTGGGCACCGTCTTCGCTGGCATCTCGCTGCTGGGCCTGGGCAGCGGCGGCATCGGCATCGTGACCATCCTCCTGGGCGTCGCCGCGATCGTGCTGCTTTACCTGCCGGCCTCGGCACCGTACTTCCGCAAGGTCCAGCCTTTCGCGAACCCGTATGGCCAAGGCCCGTTCAACCAGGGCCCTTACGGCCGCTAAGCAACAGACGCCGCTAACAGCACGGCCGCTTAGCCGGCCAAGCAGGACGCAACAAACGCGGGCGCAGTCCCGGCCGCCGTCGGAAAGTATCAGACGGCTCGGCCCGGGGTCTGCGCCCGTTGTGCGTGGTAGGCGAGGATCTGCAGTTCGGTGGCCATGTCCACCTTCCGCAGGTTCACATGCGGCGGGACCTGGAGCAGCACGGGGGCGAAGCTGAGGATGCTGCGGATCCCGGCCTTGATGACCCGGTTGCACACGTCCTGGGCAACGGTGGCGGGCAGCGCCAGCACCACCATGTTGGTTCCAGTGCGTTCCAGCACCTGTTCGAGGTTCGCGGCGTCGCTGACCCGAAGCCAGCCCACTTCGTTCCCGACCACCATCGGATCGGCGTCGAGGATGGCAACCACATCAAAGCCGCGCGATTGGAAGCCGCCGTACCTGGCCAAAGCCTTGCCGAGGTTGCCGGCGCCCACGATGGCGACTTTCCAGTCGTGGGTCAGGCCGAGCGCCGCGGCGATGTGCCGGCTCAGGTACTGCACCTCGTAGCCCACACCGCGTGTTCCGTAGGAGCCCACATACGAAAGGTCCTTGCGGAGCGTGGATGAACTGACGCCGGAGGCCTCGGCCAGCGCGTCGGAGGAGACCCGTTCCACGCCTTCGCCCAGGAGGGAGTTCAGCGCGCGCAGGTAAAGCGTCATCCGGGCCACGGCCGCAGGCGGAATCTGCTTGGCAGCAGAATCCTGCCCGCCCGGCGTGGGCTCGGCGGATGGTTCCAGCGCAGTCACGGTCTCTCCATTGTCTTGCTTTGTGGTCCCACTCTATTGCGGCGTTCCCGCAGTCAACAAAGCCGTGCGGGTCGCACTCAGGACGCGATCGCCTTCTGCAACAGCCGGGTGAGCCGTGCTTCGTCGATCTTCCAGAAGTCGCGCTGGATGCCGTCCACCAGCACCACGGGGATCTCTTCCGCGTAACGTTCCCGCAGTTCCGGGTCGCCTTCGATCGAGGTCTCGCGCCATTGTAGGCCCAGCCCGGAGGTGACGCGTTCGACGGCGTCGCGCGCCGCGGCGCACAGGTGGCAGTCGGTTTTGGTGAGGAGGACGACGTCGGGATTCGGCATGGTTCAAAGGTAGCCCGCCCGGTGGTGCGGCGTCGAAGCGCGCACGACGCGGCACCGCGGCCGGCGCCCGGCACCGCGTCAGGCGGGGCGATTGATTAGACTCATGGCATGCCCGACGAGAAGAACGCCGCTGTGGCCACCGCGCCCGCTGCGAAGCAGCACCACGGCGAAGCAGCATTCTTCGACGTCGACAACACCCTCATGCGGGGCGCCAGCCTTTTCCATGTGGCACGCAAAATGTACGAGCGCAAGGCCTTCACCCTTGCCCAGGCCGCCGGTTTCGCGTGGAAGCAGTTCAAGTTCGTGCTCCGCGGGGAAAACATGGACGATGTCCACGCCGTCCGCGATTCCGCCTTGGTCCTTGCCGCGGGCATCAAGGTGTCCGAGGTCGAGGAGCTCGGCGAGGAAGTCTACGACGAGATGATCGAGTCCCGGATCTGGCCTGGCACCAAGGCCTTGGCCGAGCAGCACCTGCGGGTGGGCCGCAAGGTCTGGCTCGTCACGGCGACGCCGATCGAAGTCGCGAGGGTCATCTCCACCCGGCTGGGACTCACTGGCGCCCTGGGCACCGTGGGCGAGATCGAAGACGGCGCCTACACCGGCAGGCTGGTAGGCGACATCCTGCACGGGCCCGCAAAGGCCGTGGCCGTCAAGCAGGTCGCAGAAGAAGAAGGCCTGGACCTGGAACGCTGCTGGGCGTACAGCGATTCACACAACGACATTCCGCTGCTCACCCTGGTGGGCCATCCCGTCTGCATCAACCCGGACTCCGCCCTGCGCCGCCACGCACGGGAGAACAACTGGCCCGTCTATGACTTCCGCTCCGGCCGGCGCGCTGCAACGCTCGGGCTCAAGGCCGCAACCGTCGGCGGCGCGGTATACGGACTGTGGCGCGGCTTCAGCAGGTTCCGCGGCCCGCGGGTCTAGCCGCCGGGCGCAGGCACCGCCGTCGGGCCTCCAACCGGATTCAGCCGCCGCCGTCGAACCCTGCACGCAAAAATGCCCGCCGCCTCGGGGAGGCGACGGGCATTCACGCTTGTGGAAGTATTCCTACTTCTTGTTGCGGCGCTGGTGGCGGGTCTTGCGAAGCAGCTTACGGTGCTTCTTCTTGGCCATACGCTTGCGGCGCTTCTTAATAACTGAACCCACGAAAGTTCCTTAGCAAATAAGTGAAGGTCCCGGCTGCGGCACGGGAGCTGTGAGGCCCCGCAACAGACGGATTCTTACATTGACGTAAAACGTTCCTTAACAGGGTACCGCCTCGGAGGAGTACCCCGTGACCGCAGCCCCGAAAGGGAACATGGTGTCAGGCGGTTTCCGATCGACCATCGACCACGGCACCCTTGAGGTACTGGGCCACGGCTTCCTCGGGCACCCGGAATGACCGGCCGAAGCGGACGGCGGGCATTTCACCGGAATGGACCAGGCGGTACACGGTCATTTTGGAAACCCGGAGAACCTCGGCCACCTCGGCCACGGTCATGAATCGCGCATTCGAGAAGTTGGTCTCTGCGGACATTCTCCATATTCCTTTGCTCTCAGCTGGACAAGGACAGCCCCAGCGTCCATGACTGCGGCGTTCCGATGCTGAGCCATCAACAACCATGTGCTAGATACTTTAGAGGCTGCTGTGGCCAATGTGAAAGTCCCGCCCGCCACATCCGGGCTCAGCCGGCAGCCACCTCGCGGCGCTTACGGGCCGATGCCGCAAGCTGTTCGAGCACCGACGCGGTGACATCCCATTCCATGCACGCATCCGTAACGCTCTGGCCGTAAATCAGGTCCTGGTCTCCTGCGAGCTGCCGTTCTACGTCGAGGTTCTGGGCGCCGCCCACCAGGAAGCTTTCCAGCATGACGCCGGCAACCGGCGAGGCGGGATCGGCTTCGAGCTGCGCACCGATTTCCAGCGCAACCTCGGCCTGCCGGTGGTGGCTCTTGCCGCTGTTGGCGTGGCTGGCATCCACGATCAGGCGCGGGTTCAGGCCCTTGGCGGAGAGCTTCTCGGACGCGGCGGCCACATCGTCCGCGGAGTAGTTGGGCCCCTTGCGCCCGCCGCGGAGGATCACGTGCGTGTCCGGGTTGCCGGCGGTGGCGACGAGGGCGGCGCGGCCGTCGCTGTCGATGCCGAGGAAGGCCTGGGGTGCCGCCGATGCGCCGCAGGCGTCGATCGCTACCTGGAGGTCGCCGTCGGTGCCGTTCTTGAAGCCGATCGGCATGGACAGGCCGGAAGCGAGCTGGCGGTGGATCTGGCTTTCGGTGGTGCGGGCACCGATGGCGCCCCAGGCCACCAGGTCCGCCATGTATTGCGGGCTGATCGGCTCCAGGAACTCGGTGGCCGTGGGCAGGCCGAGCTCGGTGACCTGCTGCAGGAACCCGCGGGCTGTCCGCAGGCCGAGCGCGATGTCGTGGCTGCCGTCCAGGTGCGGATCGTTGATCAGGCCCTTCCACCCCACCGTGGTGCGCGGCTTTTCGAAGTAGGCCCGCATGACCACCAGGAGATCTTCCTTGTGCTTTTCGGCCTGGCTGACCAGCCGGCGGGCGTATTCCAGGCCGGCCTTGGGATCGTGGATGGAGCACGGACCGACGATCACCAGCAGGCGGTCGTCGACGCCGTCCATGACCGCGCGGATTTCGTCACGGCCGCGTTCGACGACGGCAGCGGCCTTGGCGCTGAGCGGCAGTTCCGCGAGGACTTCCTGCGGAGCGGGCAGCGGTTCGAAGCGGCTCACCCGCAGGTTCGACGTCGGACGGGCATCCTGCACGGATTCGAGCGAGGTGGGGTTTTCGGCAATGCTGGTCATTTTTTCGGGTCCTGTTCCGGAAGCGGAGCGGGCCCTCGACAGAACCCGCCGGATATGGCGAAGGGCAGAGAATCATCTCTGCCCTGTTGGCTCTGAAGGAAAGTTGGATGCGTGTCAGTTAGACGCGGGCCCCTCCAGAGCCAACGAAAAATACGCATACCAACGGTTAGTCATGCAGACACCATAGCCACGCGTCCTGACGCTCCGCAAATCGCCCGTTCCGCGTCACGTGCCGCAATTCAAGGACACGAGCAAGAAAACGGTTCCCCGGAATCGCTAGACTCAGCGCCAGGAGAAATCGCCGGCCGCGCGCAGGCGGCACGGGCAGGCCAGAACACGAAGGAAGCCATGGCAGATCGGAGCATTCGGCGGCGCGTCGGCATCGGAGACGTTGCCGCACGGGCCGGAGTTTCGCACGCCACCGTTTCGCGCGTCATGAACGGCAACACTACGGTGAACGCCGCGATCGCCGCCCGTGTGCAGGCAGCCGCAGCCGAGCTCAAGTACAAGCCGAACCCCGCAGGCCGCAGCCTTGCGCTCGGCAAGACCGAAACCATCGGCATCGTGGTCCCGGACCTCGCCAACCCCACCTTCCAGTCGATCCTGCGGGACGTCAGCATCGCCGCAGCCCGCGACGGCTACCGCGTGCTGATCGCGGACTCTTCCGAAGTCTCCAGCGAGGAAGCGATCCTGGCGGGTGAGGCCCGGCGGCGCTGTGACGGCGTCGTACTTTGCGCCCCGCGCATGAGCCAGGAGGAACTGGAGGAACTGGCCCCCACGCTGCATCCGCTGGTGCTGATCAACCGCACCACCGAAAAGTCCACCACGCCCAGCCTGGTGGTGGATTACGGGGACGGAATCCAGAAGCTCGGCGCCCACCTGGTGGAGCTGGGACACCGCAGGATCGCGTACCTGACGGGTCCGGAACGCAGCGCCTCGAACGTACAGCGCCTGCGCGGCCTGGAACAGTTCGTACAGGACTATCCGGACGTCGAACTGCAGTTCATCCCGGGCGGAAACACCTACGACGCCGGCAATGAAGCAAGCGATGCCGTGGCCTCCTGCGGCGCCACCGGAATCCTGGTGTTCAATGACGTGGCGGCCATGGGCCTGCTGCACGGACTGAGCGAACGCGGGATCCGCGTCCCCGAAGACCTGTCGATCACCGGATACGACGACATGCCGTTTGCCCGCTACACCATGCCGGGATTGACGACGGCGGCCGTGCCGATCGCCCAGTTGGGCAGCCTCGCCTGGCGCCGGATGCGTGAGCACATCCAGAGGTCCGACGCCGAGTCCCCAACCGACCACTTCGAGCCGCACCTGGAGATCCGCGGCAGCACCGCCCCGCCGAAGGTTTAGGGCCTTGGCCCGCCGGGGCGCTTAGTGCGGAGCCGCGAGTCCGGCTTCGCGGTAGAAGCCCTCGATATGGGCCGCGACCAGCGTGGCCGCCGCTGCGCCGTCGCCGGCGTTGACTGCGTCGAGGATGGCCCGGTGCTCTGCGCGCAGCCTGGCGGACGTGGCGTTCCAATCCGGCAGCTTCCGCGTCAGCTCCGCGGCATAGCCCTCGATTGCGTCCCGCAGCGAGGCCATCATGGCACTCACTACGGTGTTGCCGGCGGCTTCGGCCAGGGCAAGGTGGAAGCGCACATCGAGGGCAAGGAAATCCTCCGGGCCCTCCGTGGAGTCAATCCCCCCGTCCATCCGGTCCAGGAGGTCCGCAGCTTCGGCGAGGGCCGGCGAATCCACCTGCGCACGGGAAACCGCCCAGGATTCGAGCAGCACCCGGGTCTCCACGATGTCCGCCACGGGAAAGTGCCGGGTGGCGGCGTGCAAGCGGAGGGCCGAACCAAGGGCTGCCGCGGGATCGGCGATGACCACGGTGCCCGCGTCCTTGCCCGAACCGACCCCGGCGCGGACGACGCCCATGGCTTCGAGGATCCGGATGGCCTCGCGCACCGAGGTGCGGGACACCTCGAGCTGTTCGGCGAGTGCCCGTTCGGCCGGGAGCCTGCCGCCGAGCATCAGGGCACCGTCCGAAAACTGCTTCTCGATCCAGCCCAGCACCAGTTCATGGGTTCGCATACCGGAATACTACTTGATGTGGTCAGACCACATCGAATACAGTGTGGTCCAACCACACGCCCAGTCTTGGAGGAACCATGACGCAGACCATCCAGCCGGCCGCCACGGACGAAAGCACCGGGGCCGGAACCGCATCCACGGCACCCCGGCCCACTTCCGCCGTCGTGATTCCACCGGCACTCAAGCGCCGCATCCCCAAGTACGCGGACCTGGCCCCGCTGATGCAGTTCAAGAAACCGGAGTTCAGCAACGCCGCCCGGCTCAAGCGTGCCTCCACCGTCTGGGAGCTGCGGGACATCGCCAAGCGCCGCACCCCGCAGGCACCCTTCGACTACACGGACGGCGCCGCCGAAGCCGAAATCACGCTGCGGCGCGCACGGCAGGCCTTCCAGGACGTCGAGTTCCGGCCGGGAATCCTGCGGGACGTCTCCAACATCGACCTCAGCACGGACATCCTCGGCAAGGAATCCCGGCTGCCCTTCGGCATCGCGCCCACGGGCTTCACCCGCATGATGCAGTCCGAGGGCGAATACGCCGGCTCCCAGGCAGCCGAAGCCGCGGGCATCCCGTACACCTTGTCCACCATGGGCACCGCCTCGATCGAAGACGTCGCGGCAGCTGCCCCGCACGGGCGCAACTGGTTCCAGCTGTACCTGTGGACGGACCGGGAACGTTCGCTGGAACTGATAGAACGCGCCGCGGCGGCGGGCAACGATACCCTCATGGTCACGGTGGACACCGCCGTCGCCGGAGCGCGCCTGCGGGACGTCCGCAACGGCATGACCATTCCCCCGGCTCTGACGCTCAAGACCGTGCTCGACGCGTCCTACCGCCCGGCCTGGTGGTTCAACTTCCTCACCCACGAGCCGCTGACCTTTGCCTCGCTCTCCCGCTACACCGGCACGGTGGCCGAACTCATCAACTCCATGTTCGATCCCACCCTGACCTTCGAAGACCTCGACTGGCTGCGGGAAACCTGGAAGGGAAAGCTGGTGGTCAAGGGCATCCAGACGGTGGAGGACGCCGCAAAGGTGGTGGACCACGGCGCTGACGGCGTGGTGGTTTCGAACCACGGCGGCCGCCAGCTGGACCGCGCGCCCATCCCCCTGCACCTGCTCCCGGAAGTCTCCGCCGCCGTCAAGACCCTCAACCCGGAGGCCGCGGTCATCCTGGACACCGGCATCATGAGCGGCGCGGACATCATCGCGGCACTGGCACTCGGCGCCGACTTCACGCTGATCGGCCGCGCCTACCTGTACGGGCTCATGGCCGGCGGGCGCGCGGGTGTGGACCGCACCATCGAAATCCTGGAAAAGGACATGGCACGCACCATGGCGCTGCTCGGCGTGACGAAGGTATCCGAGCTCGGCCCGGAGCATGTGCGGCTGCTGAACAAGTAGGCGATGGCCGAGTAACCGGTGATCGAGCCTGTCGAGATCCAGGTCTCGACAAGCTCGACCACCACTCGACAAGCTCGATCACCAGAATCCAGGTCTCGACAGGCTCGACCGCCGGCTGGCTAGGCGATCAGGTTTTCCGCGGCGCCGCTCATGTGGTCGATGAGGGTTTCGCGGGCCTTGGCGGCGTCGCCGGTTTCGATCGCTGCCACGATGTCGTGGTGTCGGCCCACGCTCATGTTCTTCACGGCCTTCTCGCGGCCCGCGTACATGATGGACATCCGAATGGAGCCCTCCAGCGATTCCCAGGAATGCAGGAGGGTTTCGTTGCCGGACAGCCGGCAAAGGGTGCGGTGGAAATCGAGGTCGGATTCGATCCGCTCCTCCAGCGCTCCTGCGGCGGCCTTTTCCATCTGCCCGACGGCGGTGCGCAGCTCGGCGAGTGCGGCCTCCTTGTCGGGGAGCTCGCACAGCGTCCGGGCAGCGAGCGATTCGAGGACCCCGCGCACCGCGAAGATATCCCGGATCTCCTTGATGTCGAGGTGGCGGACCGACAGGCGGCCGCGGGCCCCGGCAGACACCAGGCCTTCCTGCTGCAGCTGCCGCAGGGCTTCCCGCAAGGTACCGCGGCTGATCTGCAGCATGTCTGACAGTTCGGTTTCGACGAGGTGCCGTCCGGGCTCAAGCTCACCGGTGGTGATGGCGCGCCGGAGGGCGATCAGGGCCTGCTCCCGGAGGCTCATCTTTTCAAGTCCTAGCAGGGATGCTGTTGTGGCCATGGCTACCTCGATGTCAATGGTCGACTGCCTACAGTCGGCGTTTAACTGTTGATACTACGGCAGAAGTGCGGGGCCGGTACGTCCGACCCCGCACTTCTGTTTGCGTCCGTTCAGCCGAGCTCGGCCAGGACCTTTGCGACGATCCGGTCCACCGAGAGGCCGTAGCGTTCGTGCAGCGTGGGCAGCGCTCCGGCGTCGAGGAACTGGTCCGGAAGAGCAACGGGAACCACCCGTTTGCCGAGCCCTGCCGTCACGACGGCGGAGGCGACGATTTCGAACAATCCACCCACCACCGTGTGGTTCTCCAAGGTGACGGCGAGCCGGTCCGTGTTGATTTCGGCCAGCACCGTTTCGGCATCGAAGGGCTTGATGGTGGGCGTGTGGACCACCGCGACGTCAACGTTGTGCTTGGCGAGGGCATCGGCCGCCTGGAGCGCGCGCATCGTCATCAGGCCGGACGACACGAACACCACATCGTTGCCGCCGCGCAGCACCTTGGCCTTGCCGAGTTCGAAGGTGTAGTCGTACTCATCCAGGACGGTGGGGACGTTGCCGCGCAACAGCCGCAGGTAGGTGGGTCCTTCGGAGGCCGCCAGCTGCGGAACGGCCTGTTCGATGTCCACCGAATCGCAGGGATCCACGATGGTCAGGTTCGGCATGCCGCGGAAAATGGCCATGTCCTCGGTGGCCTGGTGGCTTGGACCATAGCCGGTGGTCAGACCAGGCAGGCCGCCCACGATGTTCACGTTGAGGTTCGGTTCCGCAATGTCCAGGCACAGGAAATCGTAGGCCCGCCGCGCCGCGAAGACCGAGTAGGTGGACGCGAAAGGCACCAACCCGGTTTCCGCCATTCCGGCCGCGGCGCCGAACAGGAGCTGTTCGGCCATACCCATCTGGAAGAAGCGCTCCGGGAAGGCCTTGGCGAAGATGTGCATGTCCGTGTACTTGCCGAGGTCCGCGGTGAGTCCGACAATCCGCGAATCTGTCTCGGCCGCCTTGGCCAGGGCGTGGCCGAACGGGGCGGACGTGGTTTTCTGGCCCGGATCGGCGAAGGACGCGATCATCGCCGAGGTCTTCAATTTGGGCTTGGTGGTGGTGGCGCTCATGCTGAAGCCGTCCCTTCGTATCCTGCGGTGAGCTGCTCGCGGCAGATCTGCCATTCGTGTTCTTCGATGCGCATGAAGTGCGCCTTTTCCCGGTTTTCCAGCAGCGGCACGCCCCGTCCCACCCTGGTGTCACACAGGATCACCGAGGGCCGGCCGACGGCCGCCGAGCGGGAGGCGATGTTGTCGAACGCGGCCAGCAGCGCGCCGGCGTCGTTCCCGTCCACGCGCTGCGTGTACCAGCCGAAGGCTTCCCACTTTTCGGTCACCGGTTCGGTGCGCAGCACTGTGTCCGTGGCACCGTCCGCCTGGAGAGCGTTGATGTCGACGACGGCGGTGAGCTTGCCGAGCTGGTGGTGATGCGCACCCATAGCCGCTTCCCAGGTGGAACCTTCGTCCAGTTCGCCGTCGGACAGGAAATTGATGATCCGGCTGTCCGAGCCCTGGGCGCGCAGGCCGAGGGCCATGCCGACGGCGATGGTGAGCCCGTGACCGAGGGATCCGCCGGAGATTTCCATGCCCGGGGTGTAGGTGGACATGCCGGACATCGGGAGCCGTGAATCGTCCGAACCATAGGTTTCGAGTTCCTCCACCGGCACGATCCCCGCCTCCGCAAGTGCCGCATAGTGGCCGATCGCGTAATGGCCGGTGGAGAGCAGGAACCGGTCCCTACCCTCCCAATGCGGATCGTCCGCACGGAAGCGCAGTTGATCACCGTAAACAGCGGCGAGGATGTCAGCTGCCCCGAGGGCCTGGCCGACGTAGCCCTGGCCCTGGACCTCGCCCATGTTCAGGGCGTGGTGGCGCATGCGGTAGGCGGCGGCACGGATGCTGCTGATGCGTTCCGGGGCCGGCGCGGAAGCAGTGGCCTCGGAGGCGTCAAGGGATGAGAGAGTCATGGGAAGTCCTTCCGCAGCCGGGCACACCGAGGGGGAGCACCCGGCGGCTGTGGATGTACTGCGATGGTTGTCAGGCGTATTTGGATGTCAGTGGTGCCAGGTCAGGCGTCTACCGGCTGGGGAGTTTTCCCGGCGGCTTCTTCGGCGAGCTCCCGCTCGCGCGGGCCCCAGGTTTCCTTGGTGACAATGGCAGCCCACAGTCCGATGGCTCCGTACACGCTGAACAGGAGCGCCGGGCCCATCCAGCCGAAGCTGACAAAGAGCAAGGTGGTGATGAACGGCGTGAAGCCGGAGACCATCGCGGAGATCTGGTACGCCAGGGAGGCGCCAGAGGAACGGGTCTTGGCTTGGAACAGTTCGGGGAACCAGGCGCCCTGCGCTCCGGCCAGGGAGTTCTGGCAGACTGCGTAGGCGATCACGATCGTGGCGATGATGAGGAAGAAGAGCCCGGTGTTGACCAGCAGGAACATCGGAATGCCGAAGGCTACGGCGAATGCCGTGGACCAGACATACACGGTGCGGCGTCCGACCCTGTCCGTGAGCTTGCCCCATGAATAGGTGGCCACAATGCCGATGGCGGCGGCGATGCACAGCGCCACGAGGGTCTGGGTCTTGTCCGCGAGCTGGGTGCTGTGCAGGTAGGAAATCATGTAGGTAACGGAGACGGCGTAGCCCGCGGTTTCCGCGATACGCAGGCCGATGCCGCGCAGGATGTTCCGCCAATCGGTCTTGATGACTTCGGCAATGGGCGACTTCACGATGTCGCCCTTGCTCTTCACGTCCTCGAAGACCGGCGACTCCGGCACCTTGGAGCGGATGACGAGGCCGACGGCCACCAGGACGATGCTCGCGAGGAACGGCACACGCCAGGCCCATTCGCTGCCAAGGCCCACGCTGCTAAGGAACACCAGGTTGGCCAGGAGCAAGCCCACCGGGAAGCCGGCCTGCACGATTCCCGTGAACTGGCCCTTCTTCTTCCAGGGTGCGTGCTCGTAGCTCATGAGGATGGCACCGCCCCATTCGGCACCGAAGGCCAGGCCTTGGATGATGCGCACGATCACCAGCAGGGTGGGGGCGAGCAGGCCCACCTGGGCGTAGGTGGGCAGGAGGCCGATGGCGAAAGTGGCCAGGCCCATGAGGATCAGGGATGCAACCAGCACGGGCTTACGGCCGAGCTTGTCGCCCAGGTGCCCGCCGATGATGCCGCCCAGGGGGCGTGCCGCGAAGCCGACGCCGAGGGTTGCGAAAGAGGCGAGGGTTCCGGTGACAGGATCGGCGCCCGGGAAGAAGGCCGTGCCGAAGTACAGGGCGGCGGCGGTGCCGAACCCGATGAAGTCGTAGGTTTCAATGACGGCGCCGACGCCCGAACCTACCGCAACGCGCTTGGCTTCCTTGGTTCCGTGGACCGGACCCCGCATGCTCAGAGCTTCATTGCTCATGTGTTCTTTCCCTTTCGATGAGTGCGATGCTTGCCGGCACCCCACTGTCGACAGTCAACATAATACGCCAAGTGTGACCTGCCGCACTATCAATGTCAACAGTCAACTCTAAAGGTTGACTGTTGACAGTCGGCAAATCTAGAGTGGTCCGCATCACGCGCCCATGCTTGGGCAGGGCGCACGACTCAAGGAATCAATGACGATGTTCCATCCACGACTGGGCTGCTCCTCCATCAGCTTCCGGCACCAGGAATTGCCGGAGGCACTGCGCACCATCGCAAGCCTCGGCTTCGAGGAAATCGACCTCGGCGCCCTCCCCGGCGTCTGCGACCATGTGCCGTACGGACTGGACGCCCAGGCAGTCGAGGCGGTCGCCGCCGTCGTGCGGGAATCGGGGCTGCGCGTCCGTTCGGTGAACGGCGACATCGGGGACCTGAACGCAGTGCTCGACGCCGGAGCGCGGGACGCGCGCGAACGGCACCTTGGGATGCTGCTCGCCCTTGCCTCGGAAATCGGGGCGAAAGCGCTGGTCCTGCCCTGCGGGGCACTCGACCACACCCCCATCAGGAGCCTGGAAGCGGATCTCGACACCGTGGCCGAGCAGCTCAGCCATGCTGCCGGGCGGGCGACCGAGTACGGCGCGGAACTCTGGACAGAATCCCTGCACTACTTCCGGCTCTGCTGGAACACGGAGCGCGCGCAACTGCTCGCGGACCGTCTCGCTGGATCCGGCGTCGGAGTCGTCATGGACTTCAGCCACATCGTGGCGTCCGGCGGCGATCCCGTGGACTTCGTTGGCCGCTTCGCGGACCGTATCACCCACGTGCACCTGCGGGACGCCGAGCCTGCGGATGTAACCCGGCCGGGCAACATCAACCTCAGCATCGGCAACGGGGCGGCCGACTTCGGAGCCGGGCTCGCCGCCCTCCGGACCGCCGGCTATACCGGGCATTTCTCGCTCGAACTGGAAACCCGCGACGTCACCCACGGGGAACGCCCCGCGGCAGCGGCCAAGGCTGCCAGCGTCATCACTGACCTCATCTAGAACCTTCACAACCATCCAAGGAGCACCATGACCAGCACCCAGCGCACCGCCGTCCTCACCGGAGCCACCTCCGAACGCGGCATCGGCCTGACCACCGCCCGCCGCTATGCCCGCGAAGGCTGGGGCATCGCCATCCTGGACCTCGACGGCGAGAAGTCCGCCAAGGTCGCCGCCGAGATCGCCAACGAATTCAACGTTCCGGCTTTCGGCTATGAAATCGACGTCGCCAGCGAAGCCTCCGTCGCCGCCGCCCAGGCAGCCGTCGCCGCCGAGGTGTCTGCCGGGAACCTGCCTCCGGTCGGCGCCTTGGCGAACATCGCCGGTATCACCTCCCCGGTCCCGTTCCTTGAAACCACCCTTGAGCTGTGGCACAAGGTCATGGACGTCAACGCCACCGGCACCTACCTGGTGACCAAGGCCTTCCTGCCGGACATGATTGCCAACGGCTGGGGCCGGATCGTGAATATGTCCTCCGTCTCCGCCCAGCGCGGTGGCGGCGTGTTCGGCAAGGTTCCCTACTCTGCCGCCAAGGCCGCGATCCTGGGCTTCACCAAGGCCCTCGCCCGTGAAATCGGCGGCACCGGAGTGACGGTCAACGCCATCACTCCCGGCGCCGTGGATACCAACATCCGCGTGGGCAGCACCCAGGAGCAGGAAGACGCCATCAACGCCGGCATCCCGTTGGGCCGCAACGCCACCACGGAGGAAGTCGCCGCCGTCATCACCTTCCTGTCCTCAGAGGACTCGGCCTACCTGACCGGCACCACCATCGACATCAACGGCGGCAGCCACATTCACTAGTCCGCCCCGTTCGCCCGCTCTCCCGAGAACCAGGACCCGCCATGACCAGAATCTTCAACGATCCCGCCGACTTCGCCGATGAAGCCCTCGCCGGTTTTTGCGATGCCCACTCGGACCTCGTCCGCCAGGTTGAAGGCGGCGCCATCCGCCGACACCGGCCGGCCGCGCCGAAGGTCGCTGTCATCACCGGTGGCGGTTCCGGCCACTACCCGGCCTTCGCCGGCATCATCGGCCCGGGCTTTGCCGACGGTGCCGTGGTGGGAAATATCTTCACCTCGCCTTCGGCGCAGCAGGCCTACTCCGTGGCCAAGGCTGTCGAATCCGGGGCCGGAGTGGTCTTTACATACGGCAACTACGCCGGCGATGTCCTGAACTTCGGGATGGCGAGCGAGCGCCTTGCCTCCGAGGGAATCCAGGCCGAGAACGTCCTGGTCACCGACGACATCGCCAGCGCCCCCGGCTCCGAGGCCGAGAAACGCCGCGGGATCGCCGGTGACTTCACCGTTTTCAAGGTCATGGGTGCAGCCGCGGAGGCCGGGCTGGACCTGGCGTCCGTGGTCCGGGTGGGACGCAAAGCCAACAGCCGTACCCGCACCATCGGCACCGCGTTCAGCGGGTGCACCTTCCCGGGAGCGGACCGGCCGCTGTTCCGGCTCCCCGAAGGCCACATGGGCCTGGGCCTCGGGATCCACGGCGAACCCGGACTGTTCGACACGGAACTGCCCACCGCCGTCGAGCTCGGCACGGAACTGGTGCGGCGCGTGCTGGAGGAGGCACCCACGGAGCACGACGGGCGCCTGGCTGTGATCCTCAACGGGCTGGGCTCCACCAAGCATGAGGAACTGTTCGTGCTCTGGCGCACGGTGGCTCCCCTGCTCCGCGACGCCGGGTACACCTTGGTAATGCCCGAGGTCGGCGAGCTGGTGACCAGCCTGGATATGGCCGGAGTCTCGCTGACGGTGACCTGGCTGGACCAGGAACTGGAAGAGTTCTGGACGGCGCCTGCCCTCACCCCGGCATACCGCCGTGGTTCGACCGGCTTCAGCGCCGCTCCGGGCGTGGAAGAACGTCCCGACGCCGTTGCTGCCGCTGCCACGGGCTATTCCGCCACCGAGGATTCGCGTGCCTACGCAGGCCAGTGCCTTGCCGCCCTCGAGGAAGCCGCCGCCCTGTTGCGTTCCGCCGAGCCGATGCTGGGCGGCATGGACGCGATCGCGGGCGACGGCGACCATGGCCGGGGCATGGTCCGCGGCTCCTCCGCCGCGCTCGAGGCCGCCCGCTCGGCCCTCGCATCCGGCGCCGGAGCCGGTTCGCTGCTGACCGCGGGCGGTGATGCCTGGGCCGACAAGGCCGGCGGAACCTCCGGCGTGCTGTGGGGCGCCGGACTGCGCGCGTTCGGCGAGCGGCTCGGCGATGAGGAAACCCCGACGGCGGAGGTCCTGTCCGGCGCGGTACGCGCCTTCGCGGACCGGATCACCGGCCTCGGCAAGGCGGAGATCGGCGACAAGACCATGGTGGATGCGCTGCTGCCGTTCGTTTCCTCCTTCTCGGCATCTGTCGGCTCCGGAACGCCGGTACAGGACGCCTGGGCGTCCGCGGCCGACGCCGCTGCGGAAGCCGCCGCTGCCACCTCCGCGCTGCGCCCGCTCAAGGGCCGGGCCCGTCCGCTCGCGGAAAAGAGCATCGGCACGCCGGATCCAGGGGCCACCTCGCTCGCGATGGTGTTTGCCGCCGTCGGGCCCCATTTCACCGCAGTCCCCGCCACCGTTTAGGAGAACCATCTTGCGCATCATCGTGGGCGCCGACGAAGCCGGCGTCGATTACAAGGACCGCATCCTTGCCGACCTCCAGGCCGATCCGAGGATCACCGAGGTGATCGACATCGGAGTCAACCGGGCGGATGAGGACTTCCGCAAGCCGTATCCGTACGTGGGCATCGCGGCCGGGGAAATGATCCGCGACGGACGCGCGGACCGGGCCATCCTGTTCTGCGGAACCGGGATCGGGGTGGCGATCGCCGCGAACAAGGTCCCCGGAATCCGCGCCACCGCGGCACACGATTCGTTCTCCGTGGAGCGCTCGATCCTGTCCAACGACTGCCAGGTGCTGACGATGGGCCAGCGCGTGGTAGGCCTCGAACTGGCACGCCGCCTGGCCAAGGAATGGGTGGGCTACGCCTTCGATCCGGCTTCGGCATCGGCCGACAAGGTCCGGGTGCTCAGCGATTTCGAGGGCTGCTGAACAAGTAGCCGGTGGTCGAGTAACCGGTGATCGAGCTTGTCGGTGATCGAGCCTGTCGAGATCAAGGTCTCGACAAGCTCGACCACCAGAGTCCAGGTCTCGACAAGCTCGACCACCAGAATCTAGGTCTCGACAGGCTCGACCACCGCCCGACTCCCGGAAGTTACTTCTTCCGGCCGAACTTGGGCAGCTCGGGCAGCTTGGACAGCAGGTCCGCGGCCTTCGTCGCGGCGCGGCCCACGGTGCGGCCGATCTGCTGGGGCACAGTGTCATCCAGCGCAGCCGGTACGGGAACACCGGTTTCCTGTGCCGGCTGGGTTGCGTGTACGGCGGCCGCCGGGCGGGCGCCCTGCGCAGCGGAACCCGCGACGGCGGCGGGCTGGGCGGCAGCCTTCGCGAGGCCCTTGCGACGCTGGGCGGCAGGGGCGGCGGGCGCCGCGCCCGAGGCCGTGCCGACGTCGAAGGTTTCCAGCCAGCTCGCGATCCCGGCGAGCGGCTTGGGGTTCAGGGCGTAGTACCGCTTCTGGCCCTGGGCACGCATGCTGACCAGGTCCGCCTCGCGGAGCACCTTCAAATGCTTGGAAATGGTGGGCTGGCTGGCTTCGAGCTCCTGGACCAGTTCCCCCACAGCCTTGTCCCCAGAGCGGAGGGAAACCAGGATGTCACGCCGGGTTGCCTCAGCAATGACGGCAAATACGTCGTCAGTCACCATGCCTCCCACCCTAGCGACATATACGCCAAAAGGCATCAACTATTTCACCGGGCGGAGCACCGGGGTCCGCTGGGCCGGGGTCCACCCCTTTTGGTGTGGGAACGTCGGTGGTACAACGAACTCACGGCCCAGGCGGCCACCGGGCGCCGGCCGCTACGGGGCGGGGTGCGTGGCCATGGCTGAGTTCTTCCGGCGGCAGATGTTCAACATCATCGCGGCGGTGTTCCTGATCTTGTTTGTCGCGGTGTGGCTCGCGGTCCTCCTGCGTGTGGGCACGTGGGTTCCCGTGGGCGGTGCCACCGCTCCGGCCTTGAACGGAGCGCTGGTGACAGCCGCGGGCGTGATGGCGACTTCCTTGGGTTCGCTCACGGCGTCGGCTCTGGGGTTCACGATCGCCGAGGTCAAACGCGGGCAGGACGAGGCGCCCGGGCAGTCCGGCGGACCCTTCCCGGCAGAGGTCGCCGCACGGCTGTCCGGAAGGATCATCGCGGCGATCATGGTCTACATGGCGGTGGGCCTGCTGGTGCTGATCGTCTGGCTCATCAAGGGGCCGGCGTCCACCGACCTCATCGGGGCTTTTGCCCTGTCCCTGCTCGGCTGGCTGGTAGGCGCCGCGGGCGTCGTGTTCCAAACCGAGAAGTCAGGCTGAGAGCGTCCGCCGCCCCGGCCGCCGTCGGGAAGCCGGGGATCAAACAGCAGGACTCAAACGGAATGGATCAGCCGGAAGACGGGCTCGAAGTCCGGGTCAGTAATGGCAGGGCGGCGCAGGCTGAACGCGTCAATCGGATGCTGCGTGGCGCCGTCGAGGGTCAGATCGGCCATGATCTGCCCGATCAGGCTGCTGAACTTGCCGGCATGGCCGGCCCCGTTGAACACAGCTACGTGCTTGTGGCCCGGCAGGGTGTCCAGCACGAAGTTGCGGTCCGCGGGCATGTCGTACACGCAGGTCTTGTTCGCCAAAGCGGGGCCCGCGGCGCCGGGGAGCCGCAGGGACAGGAAGTCGCGCAGGATGTCAGCCTCGGCGTCGTCCCCTTTGAAGGTGCGGGTGGCGCTGGTGATGGGGCGCATGCGCATGTCGCGGGCGAGCTTGACGCCGGCCTCGCCATAGACGGGGAAGCCGTAGAACACCTCGGTGTCGTGCCAGATCCAGATGGGGAACTTGTCCGGCGTGAAGTCGGCCAGCTTCTTCCCGGCGAAGTAGCTCACCTGCTCCTGCGAGAGCGTGAGGCGGAAGTTCAGGCCGAGGTCCGGCATGAGTTCCTCCAGCCAGGACGCGGCGCAGACCACCAGGTTGTCGGCGTCGAACGTTCCCGCGGAAGTGGTGACGGACACGCCGGAGTCCCGCAGGGTGATGCCCTCGGCCCGGGTGTGCGGCAGGAATTCCACGCCGTCGGCGAGAGCCAGCGAGGTGTGCGCCGAGACGGAACGGCGGATGTCCAGCAGGCCGCCGTCCTCCTGCCACATGCCGATCACATCGTCCGCGATGCGCCACTGCGGGAAGCGCTCACGGATCTGCCCGGCGTCGAGCATCTCGTACGGGATGTCGACGGCGTCCAGCGCGGTGCGGTACCCGGCGATCTCGGTGTCCCCGATGCCGCCAGCCGGAGCCAGGTCCAGGCCGCCGGTCTTGTGCACGAGTTTCAGGCCGGACTTCGCTTCGACCTCGTCCCAGGCCTGGAACATGGCCCGGGTCAGCCGGGTGTAGTCGGTGCTGTGGTAGGCGTGCCGGATGATCCTGGAATGGTCCCCGGAGGAGCCCAGCAGGTTCACCAGCTCGAACTGCTCCAGGACCAGCACCTTCTCCGCACCCCGCGCGGCCAGCCAGTAGGCGGTGGCCGAGCCGATGGCCCCGGCGCCGATCACAATGTGCGAATAGCCCTTGCTCATGCGTTCTCCTTCATCGTGCGGCGCGTCCCAGTCAAACCCCGGCCCTCAGTCAAACCAAGGATCAAGGCCGTACAGCGGGAAGATCTCCTTGCGGGTGGCGATGATGCTGCGGTCCACGGCGTCCGCGGGGTCGTAGCCGACCTCCCAGGAGCGCCACCAGGTGTCCACGTCGTCGCCCATCCGTTCCGGCGCGTGCACGCCGAACTTCTCCCGCACGTACTCCAGCCAGTCCTCCGGCACGCGCGCGGTGAGCGGCACCGGGTTCTGCGCCACGATCCCGATCAGGTGCGACCAGCTCCGCGGCACCACGCCCGTGATGTCGTAGCCGCCTCCGCCCGTGGCGATCCAGCGGTTGCCGCAGTACCGCGAGGCCAGACCGGCGACGGCGGTGGCGGCCTCGCGCTGGCCGTCCACGCTGAGGTTGAGGTTCGTCAGCGGATCGTTGGCGTGCGAATCGCAGCCGTGCTGGCTGACGATCACCTCGGGCCCGAACGCCCCCACCAGTTGCGGAACCACCGCGTGGAACGCGCGCAACCAGCCGGCGTCGCGCGTGTGCGCGGGCAGCGCGACGTTGACGGCGGCCCCGACGGCGGCCGGCCCTCCGGTCTCGTTGGCGAAGCCGGTGCCGGGGAACAGGGTCAGCCCGGATTCGTGCAGTGAAATGGTCAGGACCCGCGGGTCGTTCCAGAAAATGCTCTGGGTGCCGTCGCCGTGGTGGGCGTCCACGTCGATGTACGCGACTTTCGCGACGCCGCCGTCGAGCAGCCGCTGTATGGCCAGGGCGGCGTCGTTGTAGATGCAGAAGCCGCTGGCGCGCTCCCGGGAAGCGTGGTGCAGGCCGCCGCCGAAATTGACCGCACGCACGGCCTGTTCCGAGAGCACCGCTTCGGCGCACAGCAGGGAGGCGCCGGCCAGCCGGGCGCTGGCCTCGTGCATTCCGGCGAATGCCGGATCGTCGTCTGTCCCCAGCCCATGCTCAGGGTCCGACGTCGACGGGTCCTCCCCCGCGCGGCGGACCGCGGCAATATAGTCTGCGCTGTGCACGCTCTGGAGTTCGACGTCGGACGCCACCGCGGGTGCCTCCAGCGAGACGTGCGGGAGTTCGAACAGCCCGAGGGCGCCCGCCAGCCGGGCCGTCAGTTCGAGGCGCTGCGGAGCCATGGGGTGCCCCGGCCCGAAGTCATAGGCGGCCATGGCTGGGTCCCACGCCACCGTCGTCGGCAGCGCGGACGGACGGAGGCCGGGCCAGGAAGTCATCACAGACAGGCTACCGGAGGCGGGCGGGCCGCTTTGCAGGGCCCCGCAATACGATTAGTGGTTTACTACTCAGGACAGATCCGTCCGACAAGAAGCGAAAAGCACCGCCATGACCCAGAGCCAGTCGAGGCCCCAGCGACCGGCCAGCTGGCACCCTGACCAGCCTGAGCGGGAAGGCCTGTGGATCTTTACCGGCCTCCGGGACTTCATCGACAACATCGCCAACACTTCGCCCGCGCGCCTGGCGCTGACGGCATTCTCCTTGGTGATTCTGCTCTTCACCGGATTGCTGTCGCTCCCCGCTGCCTCGGCCGAAGGCGTGGTGACTCCCCTGCACGAGGCGATGTTCACGGCGGCCTCGGCAGTGTGCGTCACCGGCCTCACCGTGGTGTCGACGGCGACGCACTGGACCTTCTTCGGCCAGCTGGTGATCCTGGTGGGCATCTTCGTAGGCGGCTTGGGAACCCTGACCCTTGCGTCCCTGCTGGCGCTGGCCGTCAGCAAGCGGCTGGGCGTGCGCGGCAAGCTGATTGCCCAGGAAGCCATGAACAACGCCGGCCGCCTCGGCGAAGTGGGTACCCTGCTGCGGATCGTCATCACCACCTCGGTGGTGATCGAGGCGGTCCTCGCACTGGCCCTGATTCCGCGGTTCATGGTCCTGGGCGAAGGCTTCTGGGAATCGGTCTGGCATGGCGTCTTCTACTCGATTTCAGCCTTCAACAATGCCGGTTTCACACCGCATTCGGACGGGATCGTTCCCTATGAGACTGATCTGTGGATCCTCGTCCCGCTGATGCTTGGCGTCTTCCTGGGCAGCCTGGGCTTCCCTGTGGTGATGGTGCTGCAGCAGAACGGGCTCAACTGGAAAAAGTGGAACCTGCACACCAAGCTGACCATCCAGGTTTCGTTCATCCTGCTGTTCGCCGGCACCTTCCTCTGGGCCCTGATGGAATGGGACAACGCCCGCACCATCGCCCACATGAGCCTCAGCGACAAGATCATCCACTCGCTCTTCGCCTCCGTCATGACCCGCTCCGGCGGCTTCAACCTGGTGGACCAGAACCACATGGAATCCACCACCATGCTCCTCACCGACGCCCTCATGTTCGCCGGCGGCGGCTCGGCATCGACGGCGGGCGGCATCAAGGTGACCACCATCGCCGTCATGTTCCTCGCCATCGTGGCCGAAGCCCGCGGCGACGCCGACGTGAAGGTCTACGGACGCACCATCCCGCAGGGCACCATGCGGGTGGCCATCTCGGTGATCGTCGCCGGCGCCACGCTGGTTTCGGTTTCGTCCTTCCTGCTCCTGCAGATCAGCGGCGCCACCCTGGACCGGGTGCTCTTCGAAACCATCTCCGCCTTCGCCACGGTGGGCCTCAGCACGAACCTCAGTGCCGAGTTGCCGCCGTCGGGCGTCTACGTCCTCACCGCGCTCATGTTCATGGGCCGCGTGGGCACCGTGACCCTCGCCGCCGCACTGGCCCTCCGCCAGCGCAGCCAGCTGTACCACTACCCGGAAGAAAGGCCGATCATTGGCTAACACCTCAGGCGCCCCCAACCGTCCGGCGCACAATGCTCCCGTGCTGGTCATCGGCCTGGGCCGCTTCGGCTCCGCCACCGCGGAGCAACTGGTCAAGCAGGGCCGCGAGGTCCTGGCGATCGAACGCGACCGCACGCTGGTGCAGAAATGGGCTCCGGTCCTCACCCACGTGGTGGAGGCCGACGCCACCAACATCGATGCCCTCCGCCAGCTGGGCGCCCAGGAATTCAGCTCCGCCGTGGTGGGCGTGGGTACCTCGATCGAGTCCTCGGTGCTCATCACCGTGAACCTCGTGGACCTGGGCATCGAACACCTTTGGGTCAAGGCCATCACGCCCTCGCACGGCAAGATCCTCACCCGCATCGGCGCCAACCACGTCATCTACCCCGAGGCCGACGCCGGTGTCCGTGCCGCGCACCTCGTCTCAGGCCGGCTGCTGGACTTCATCGAATTCGATGACGACTTCGCCATCGTGAAGATGTACCCGCCCAAGGAAACCGTGGGCTTCACCCTGCAGGAATCCAAGGTGCGTTCCAAGTACGGCGTCACGGTGGTGGGCGTGAAATCCCCCGGCGAAGACTTCACCTACGCCCAGGCGGACACCAAGGTCTCCGGCCGGGACATGCTGATCGTGTCCGGGCACGTGGACCTGCTGGAGCGCTTCGCCGCACGGCCGTAACGCGTGGTTGAGCCCGTCACGGCCGGTGGTTGAGCCTGTCGAAACCGAGCTTGTCGAAACCGGTGGGTTTCGACAAGCTCAACCACCGGAGGCAAGCTCAACCACTGGAGGCAAGCTCAACCACCGGAGACAGGCTCAACCACCGGCGGTGATCAGCCCAGCTGCTTGGTGATTTCCGCGGCGCGGGCGGCCGCGGCACGGGCGCCGTCGGCGATGATTGCCGGGATCCCGCCGTCGTTGAACGCCGCGATGGCGCGCTCGGTGGTGCCGTTGGGGCTTGTCACGGCCACGCGGAGCGCGGTGGGATCAGCGCCCGGCTCGGCCAGCATGTACCCCGCACCGGCCACCGTTTCGCGGGAAATCCGGAGCGACAGTTCCGGGTCCAGGCCCAGTTCGACGCCGGCGGCCGCCATGGCCTCGGCGAGGTAGAAAGCGTAGGCCGGGCCGGAGCCGCTGATCGCGGAGAGGGCATCGACCTGTTCCTCCGGGATCTCCACCACGGTGCCGGCGGCTTCGAGGAGCTCCTTGACCTGCTGCAGCTGTTCGGGGCTGCAGTTCGTCCCGGCGGACACGGAAATCACGCCGCGGCCAAGCTTCGCGGGAGTGTTCGGCATGGTGCGCACCACCGGCTGGCGCGCGGGAAGCGCGGCTTCCAGCTGGGCGATAGACACGGCCGCGGCCACGCTGACCACGATCGTCTGCGGGGCCAGGACGGGGGAAATTTCGCGGGCGAGCTCCGTGATGCCCACCGGCTTGACGCCCAGGATGGCCACATCGGCTCCCTTGGCGGCGAGCTTGTTGTTGTCCGGGTCCTCGGCACCGGCAATCGCCATGATTCCGTGGCGGTGGGCCAGTTCGTCGGCGCGTTCTGCACGGCGCACGGTGGCGACGACATCGGAGGGGTCCGTCCCGGCGCCGAGCAGGCCGCCCAGGATGGCCTCGTTCATGGATCCACAGCCAAGGAATGCGATTCGAGTCATGGCTCCATCATGCCAGTTCACCGATTTTGTGACGGCGCCGTCTTGGCGGGCAGCGTTAGGCGGGGACAGGATTCCCAGCAAACTCCCAAGGTTATTGCAGCTTGCGCCAAAGGTTGATCCGTAACTTAGTAGTTACCTCATTGAGGGTGCGAGTGATGAGGCGGGCATGGGGATGTCCGCCGAAAAGCGCCGGTGGCTGAACGGGTTTCCCCCCATTTTTCCCGATCAGCCGCCGGCGCTTTCTCGTTTAAGCCGCCCCGTCAGCGAATCCCGCGCGTCAGCGCTCGTAGGCGTCCACGAGCGGCGCGGCGCCAAGGTGTTGCCGGGCAAATTGAAGCGTCTCTGCCAGCCACTCTTCGCGTTCCCCTGCGGCTTTGGCCCTGCGGGTTGAGATCTCCGCGACGATGCTTCCGCTGAAGCCGTTGCCGGCCAGATATTGCAGCACCTCCGCGCATTGTTGCGTACCGCGGCCCGGAATGAGGTGTTCGTCCTTGCCGGAGCCGGAACCGTCCGTCAGGTGCACGTGCCGCAGCTTGCTTCCCAGCGCCCGGACGGCCTCGAGGCTGTTGACCCCCGCGGTGGCGGCGTGCGAGAAGTCCCAGGTGACGTCGTCGTAATCCTGCCCCACGGGGTCCCAGTGCGGCAGGTACGCCAGCGCCTCCCGGCCGCGGACGCGCCACGGGTACATGTTCTCGACGGCGATATGCACCTGATAGAGCGCCGCGATCTCCCGTACGCCGGCGGCGAAGTTCTCCGCGTAGTTGGACTGCCAGCGGAATGGCGGATGGGCCACCACGGTGTTGCACCCCAGCTGGCGGGCCATCCGGCAGGACTGCTCGATCTTGTTCCATGGCGGGCCCCACACCTGCTGGGTCAGCAGGAGCGTGGGTGCGTGGATGGAGACGATGGGCTGCTCATAGCGCTGGCTGAGTTGTTCCAGCGCGGCGGCGTCCTGGCTGGTGGCGTTGTTGGTGACCATGACCTCGACGCCGTCGAAGCCAAGGTCCTTCGCCACAGCGAAGGCGTCGTGGACGCTGAGCGGGTAAACCGAGGCGCTCGAGAGCGCCACCGGGATCTTCCGCTCGCTGCTGTGCTGATCCTGTCCGCTGAACTGCCCGACGCCGTCGCCCATGTCAGCCGGCCTGCCCGCCTGCCACGGCGACCGGGACCGGAACGGCCGGGACGCCGTCGTCCGCTTTCTTCTTTTTCTTCGACACTGACGCGGCTCCCACATGGGGCGCCGGCTTCAGGGGCCCGTCGAAGACCAGCTGGTCGAGGCGGCGCAGGATCAGGCCTTCGCGCAGGGCCCAGGGGCAGATCTCCATGCTGGGGAACTCGAAGAGCTCCAGCGCGGCCTCCGCCACCAGGGCACCGGCGAGGATCTGGCGTGCGCGGGCTTCGGAGACTCCCGGAAGGTAGAGCCGGTCCGCCACCGTCATCGCGGAGATGCGCTGGGACCACAAGCCAAGGTCCGTGGCGTGCAGTTCGCGCTTGACGTACGGCCCAGCGGCACTGGGCGCGGCACCGGCGATCCGGGCGAGCGAACGGAAAGTCTTGGACGTTCCGGCCACCAGGTTGGCCCGGCCCAGCTCCTTGAATTCCTTCACCACCGGCTTCAGGGTGGAGCGGATGTAGCGGCGCAGTTCCTTGATGCTCTTGGCCGTGGGCGGGTCATCATGCAGCCAGTCGCGGGTGAGCCGGCTGGCGCCGAGTGGTACGGACATGGCCAGCTCGGGGAGCTCGTCCTGCCCGTACGCCATCTCGAAGGAGCCGCCGCCGATGTCAAGGTCCAGGATGGGCCCGGCACCCCAGCCGTACCAGCGGCGGACGGCGAAGAAGGTCATGGAGGCTTCTTCATCGCCGGTGAGTTCCTGCAGGGTCACGGTGGTTTCGTGCTTGACCCGGGCCAGGACCTCGGGGCCGTTGGTGGCCTCCCGGATGGCCGAGGTACAGAACGCCAGCAGGTCCTCGGCCTTGTGCTTGGCCGCGAACTCCCAGGCTTCCAGGACGAATTCGATCAGCTCGTGCTGGCCCGCCTCGTTGATGTTCCCTTCGGGATCCAGGAACTGGACCAAGGACAGGGGCCGCTTGTGTGACGCGAACGCCACGGGCCGTGCGCCCGGATGGGCATCCACCAGAAGCAAATGGACGGTGTTCGAACCGATGTCTAGGACGCCAAGACGCATGCTGACATTATTCCCCGTTTGGAAGCGTGTGAAGCAAGTGCGACGACGTCTGGAGCGCTGTTCGGCGCACGCCGGCTATTCGGCGCCTTGGCTATTCGGCGCGCTTGAAGTCGCGGCGGACGTTGGCGATGCCTTCGGGGCCCATTTCGAAGCCGTGCTCGCTGCCGGGGTTGATGACCAGGCCGATCTCGGTGCCGATGCTGTCCAGGATGGACGAACCATGGGTTGCCAGGACGTTCGGTGCGGCTTCCAGGAAGTGGGCGTCCACGCGGCTGGGGTGGCTGAACACTGCGAGCACGGGCTGCCCGTCCACATTGGACAGGATGAGGGGCTCCACGGAGGCGTCCGGGGAATCCAAGGCCTCGGTGCTGAGGATGTAAACCTCGTTGTTGAGGAAGGACAGGATGACGTCAACCGGGTTGGCGTCCGGCTGCCCGGCCTTCGCGAGGTTCTCCTCGAGCTCGTTCAGGGGGCTGTGGTCAGTGGCTTCCGGCTGTTCAGTCATGTACCTAGCCGATCACGTTGCAGTGGATTTCGACAAGCTCAACCACCGGAAGTGATCGAGCCTGTCGAGATCAGTTTCGACGGTTTCGAGGGTTTCGACGGTTTCGACAAGCTCAACCACCGGAACGGCCGATGATCGAGCCTGTCGAGATCGGTTTCGACGGTTTCGACGGGCTCAACCGCCGGACGTCCCTACTTCTTGGCTGCGGCCTTCTTCGCCGGCGCCTTGCGCGTGGTGGTGCGCTTGACGGGGCCTTTTGCGCGCTTCTCGGCGAGGAGCTCGATGGCCTTTTCACGGGTCAATTCCTCAAGCGGGGTGGCGCGCGGCACGGTGATGTTGGTGACGCCGTCGGTGATGTACGGGCCGAAGCGGCCTTCCTTCACCACGATGTTCTTCTCCGACACCGGGTCCGGGCCGAACTCGGCCAGCGGCGGAACGGCGGCACGGGCGCCGCGCTGCTTGGGCTGCGAGTAGATCTCCAGCGCCTGCTCCAGGGTGATCGTGAAGATCTCCTCTTCGCTGCCGATGGAGCGCGAGTCCGTGCCCTTCTTCAGGTACGGGCCAAAACGGCCGTTCTGCACCGTGATCGGGGTGCCCTCAGCGTCCTCGCCCAGGACACGGGGCAGGCTCATCAAGGCCAGTGCCTCGTCCAGGGTGACGCTTTCCACGGTCATGGACTTGAACAGGGAGCCGGTGCGCGGCTTGGCCTTGACGGGCTTCTTCGGCGGCTTCGGCTTGCCGTTCTTGTAGTACTCCACGGGCAGCGCGGCCAGCTGTTCCTCCGTCATTTCCGGAATGATCTCGGTGACGTAGGCGCCGTAGCGGCCGTTCTTGGCGACCACGGTGTGGCCGGTGTGCGGGTCGGTGCCGAGCACGCGTTCCTCCGGCGCGGAGGTCTCCATGAGCTCCACGGCCTTTTCCGGAGTGAGCTCGTCCGGGGCGAGGTCCTCGGGAACGTTGGCCCGGGCCGATTCCACGATTTCGCCGGTCTTGGCATCCACCGTGGGCACGGTGCTTTCCAGGTACGGACCGAACTTGCCCACACGCAGCGTGATGCCCTCGGCGATCGGCACGGAGTTGATCTCCCGTGCGTCGATTTCGCCGAGGTTGTTCACGATGCTCAGCAGGCCGGGATCGCTGTCTTCGCCGTAGTAGAAGTGCTTGAGCCACGCGGCGCCGGCTTCCTGGCCGTTGGCGATCTTGTCGAGGTCGCTTTCCATGTCCGCGGTGAACTCGTAGTCCACGTAGTCCGTGAAATGGCGTTCGAGCAGGCGGATCACCGAGAAAGCAATCCAGCTGGGAACGAGCGCGGAGCCCTGCTTCCGGACGTAGCCGCGGTCCTGGATGGTGGAAATCGTGGACGCGTAGGTGGACGGACGGCCGATGCCGCGCTTTTCCAGTTCTGCGGTCAGCGAGGCTTCCGTGTACCGCGGCGGCGGGGACGTTTCGTGCCCGACGGCGACAATGTCCGAGGCCTTGAGGGCGTCGCCTTGCGCGACGTTCGGCAGCCGGCGGCCTTCGTCCGAGTCGTCGTCGCCGCGGCTTTCGTCCTTGCCTTCTTCGTAGGCGGCGAGGAAGCCCGGGAAGGTGATCACGGTACCGGACGCCGAGAATTCGGCGTCGCGCCCGTCAGCGGAAACGGCCCCGAGGCGGATGGTGGCGGTGGAGCCCTTGGCGTCGGCCATCTGGGAAGCGACGGTGCGCTTCCAGATCAGCTCGTACAGGCGGAACTCGTCGCCGCTGAGCTGCCCGGCCACCTGGGCCGGGGTGCGGAAGGAGTCACCGGCGGGACGGATGGCTTCGTGTGCTTCCTGGGCGTTCGCGGCCTTGTTGGCGTAGACGCGGGCGCCCTGCGGAACGTATTCGGGGCCGTACAGCTCGGAGGCCTGGCGGCGTGCCGCGGTGACGGCTTCGTCGCTCAGCGCGGACGAGTCGGTACGCATATAGGTGATGTAGCCGTTTTCATACAGGCGCTGGGCGATCTGCATGGTGCTCTTCGAAGAGAAGCGCAGTTTGCGGCCGGCTTCCTGCTGCAGGGTGGACGTGGTGAACGGTGCGGCCGGGCGGCGCGTGTACGGCTTGGTGTCGACGGAGCGGACGCGGAAGTCCGCGTTCTCCAGCCCTGCCGCCAGGGACGCGGCGAGCTGCTCATCAAGGTGCACCGCATTGCGGGCGGTGAGGACGCCGTCGTCGTTGAAGTCACGGCCGCTGGCCACCTTGGCGCCATCCACGGCGGCGAGCTTCGCCTTGAAGGAACCGCTGTCCGCACCGAACTGACCGGTGAGGTCCCAGTAGGAGGCCGCCTTGAACGCCATGCGTTCGCGTTCGCGGTCCACCACCATGCGGGTCACGACGGACTGCACGCGGCCGGCGGACAGGCCGCGGGCCACCTTGCGCCAGAGCACGGGGGAGATTTCGTAGCCGTAGAGGCGGTCCAGGATGCGGCGGGTTTCCTGGGCGTCCACCAGGGCGTTGTCCACGTCGCGCAGGTTGTCCATGGCGCGGTGGATGGCTTCCTTGGTGATTTCGCCGAAGGTCATGCGGTAGACCGGGACCTTGGGCTTGAGCACTTCCAGCAGGTGCCACGCGATGGCTTCGCCCTCGCGGTCCCCATCGGTTGCGAGGTAGAGCGCGTCAGCGTCTTTCAGCTGGGCCTTGAGCTCGGCGACCTTCTTCTTCTTGTCCGGAGACACCACGTAGTAAGGCTTGAAGTCGTGCTCGATGTCCACGGCGAACTTGCCCACCGAGGTCTTCTTCAATTCAGCAGGCAGGTCCGAAGGCTGGGGAAGGTCCCGGATGTGGCCGATCGAGGCCTCGACAACAAAGCCCTCGCCAAGGTACTTGGCGATGGTCTTGCTCTTGGCCGGAGACTCCACGATCACGAGTTTCTTGCCGGTTTTTGCCTTGCTGGGCACGGTGCTCCTACGGAAAAAGAATGGCTTGGGCTGTGGTGCCCATATTGGCCTAGTTCACCACAAATTGCAGAATCATGCCCTGCTAGGCGGACGGGCCCGGGTTCCGGTCGTCGGGGACGAGGGACCAGAGGGTAGCCATGCGCTCGGCACCGGCCGGAATGCTGGAGGGATCCTCGAGCTCGTAGTCCTTCAGTACGTCGTCGATCCGTTTGTTGAGCTCCACGCGCTGCTCCATGGTGAGGTAGAGCAGTTTGCTGGCCAGGATCATGGCCGCCGAAGGGTTCGAGGCCTCTCCCCGCGCCCGCAGTTCATTCCTCGCGCGGGAATACGCCAGGGCCCTGCGGCGGAAGACGTCCAGTTCAAGGTCGACGACGGCGAGTTCCGGGCTTGCGACGCTGCTGCCCGAGACGATGTTGAAGTCCGTTCCTGCCGCCTTCCAGCGGCGCTCCCGGGCGTCGCCCGTGGTTTCCGCGGGGACAACAATGCCCCACTTCTGCAAGGCACGAAGGTGGTAGCTCATGGCGCTCGGGGTGAGACCGGTCTGGGCCGCGAGCTCCGTTGCTGTGCGGCTGAGCTGGGATTCGTACAACTCGGAAATCACTTCGAGCCGGGCTGCGTGCGCCAGGGCACGGATCGCCTTCGGGTCGGTGATTTCGACCGTCTTCTCCGGCCGCCGCCGGCGTTTGGTGGAGACCTGTTCAGCATTGGTCCCGTTCTCTGCATTCACCGGAACAGTGTATCCGCCGCGCTCAGTCCTCTCCCGCAGATGCCGCGGGCGCTTCGGTGCCGTCCGTATCTGCCGGCAGCAGGAAGCCGTCCCGGACCAGGTTGCCCACCTCGGAAAGCAGGCCGGAGCGGAACGCCTCCTCGTCGAAGTCCTCGCCGCCGCCCAACAGCGCGGTGAGGGCACCGATGAGCTGGCGGACTGAGAGCTCGCCGTCGCACGCCGACACGAAGCCCGCGAGCTCGGTGCTCAACAGGTTGGTCCTGCGGAGGCCTGCGCCCTGGCGCAGGAGGATGACGCCGGGATGTTCGGCGCCGGGGCGCTGGTGGCGCTCCTCGGTGACGTCTTCGGCGACCACCAGATGTGCGTCTTCCAGGGCCTGCCCGGACAGCCAGTCCGACCGTCCGACCGCGGCCGCGAGGTGGGGACCGACGGGCTGTTCGATGGGGTAGGTGATTTCCTCGAAGCGGCGGGGGCTCGCGGCGGCGCCAGTCCCGGCTGTTATGGCGCCGGTTCCGGCGGGGCGGCGCAGCCAGATCATCCCGAAGCCGATGGCCGCCACGTTCCGTGAGGCAAAGTCCGCCAGGTAGGCCGCATAGCTTTCGCGGTACAGCTCCTTGTCCCGGCCTTCGGACGCGTCCTGCAGCCAGGTTTCCGCATACACCTCGGGGCTCACCTGCTCGCGCTGGATGAACCAGGCTTCGGTGTCCGCCCCGTCCAACCACGATTCGGGGCGTTCGCTCCAGCCGGCACCGCTGGTGATTTCCCAGTTGCCGAGCATCTGCGCCGTGCCGCCCGGCACCAGGACCTCCGGGAGCGCCCGCACCAGGCGGGACACGATCTGGTCCCCCGGCAGGCCGCCGTCGCGATAGGTGAACTGTTCGGAAGCGTCCTCGCCACTGCTCCGCGGGGTGATCACGAACGGAGGGTTGGACACCACAAGGTCAAACCTCTCCCCCGCGACAGGGTCCAGGAGCGAGCCAAGGCGCAGGCTGACCCGGGCCTCGGGATCAGCCGGATCCACGTCCAGGGCAGCGGCGTTCAGGAGCAGGTTGAAGCGCGTGAACGCCAGCGCACGTTCCGAAATGTCCGTGGCCGTGACGTGGCCGCAGTGGGCCAGGAGGTGGAAGGTCTGGATGCCGCACCCCGTGCCAAGGTCCAGCGCACGTGCCGCGGGCCGGCGGATGGTGCTCTGGACCAGGGTGGTGGAGGCCTGCCCGATGCCCAGCACATGATCGTGCCGGAGGACCCCGGGGCGCTGATGGGCCGCAAGGTCACTGGCGACCCACAGTTCGATGGAGCGTCCCTCCCCGGCCTCCCAGCCGTAGGGGCGCAGGTCCACCTTGGCAGTGACCGCACCGTGCTCATCCACTTCCACGAGGCCAAGCCGCAGCAGCCCGGCGGTACCCGTCCCCGGCAAGGCGGCGTCGACGTCGGAGGCGGCTTGCGGAACAGCCAGCAGCCAAAGGCGCACGACGACAGCGAGCGCAGCAGCGTTCTCCGGTTTGCCTTCCAGCGCTGCCGGCTCGGTGGCGAGCAGCGCCGGGACGAGCTGGTCCCGGCCCAGGGCGTCGTGGGCAGCGGTTCCAAGGAGCCCGCCCACGCCGTCCAGGGTGAAGTCCACGGCACGCAAGTCCCCGGCAAGCGCGGTGAGCAAGTCCGGAAGGTCGCTCCGGGGTGCGTCAGGAGTGTTGCCGGAGGTGAAGTGCGTTACTGAGTGGGTCACCCTTGAAAGTCTAGGGCGGCATTCTTCCCGTCTGCGCGGGGAACGCGGCTATGTGGACAACGGCACAGTTGCGGAGCGGGTAGCGTGGGAAACATGGCTTTCCTTCCCTCCACAGCCCGGGCTGCCGGTTTTGCCCTGCTGGCAGCTGCCGCCCTCGCCGCGGCGTCCTGCTCCGCCACGCCGTCCGTGAGCGAAGCCGACGTCCCGGTGTGGAAGGCGAAGGTGCTGCCGTCCGCGTCCGCCGTCGCCATGGAGGGTTCCGGCAAGATGCTCAAGCGCGAGCCCGCGGCCCAGGAGGCCGAAGTTCCGGCGGGAAGGTACACCCTGGCGGTTGCGTGCGACGGCGGCGGCAAGGCGTTCTTCGCGGTCTCGTCCGGCGGCCGCGACATCACCGAAGCGGGGGCGGCCTGCAACGGCAGCTACGAGACCACGCGCGTGGTGCTGCCCGCTGCCGGAACGGTCAAGATCACCGCCAGCAGCGTGGACGTGCCGCTGATTTACGCGTACCAGTTGGTTCCCGAATAGCATCGCGTCGCCTAGGCTCTCCCCATGGCTGTGTGGGGGCGGGCAATGATGGCGGCGGCGCTTCTCGCTGCTCTGACGGCGTGTGAATATACGGCGGAAGGCGATCCGCGGCCGAGCGCGGTGGCAAGCACTTCCTCCATCAATAGCCTGGAGCCTGATGCCGGCGCTGAGTTCCTCGCAAGGATTGACCGCAGGACCAAAGGGCTTGAAGAGCTCATGGGACCGCCCCATTCCAACTTCAGCATGTCGGGCCCAATAGGAAACCCCGGTCTCTACGTAGAAGCAGGTACGCAAGAACCTCCGACGGCAGTCTCAGCAAGCGGAGGTGTAGAGCCGGGTCGGTATCTCATCAAGATCGCATGCCTCGGAGACACAGAGGCGAAGTTTGTCGTTCGCGACGGCTCATCACAAGGGACACCCGTTCAAGTTGGAACTACAAAGAGCGGGTGGATTCCCTGTGGATCCGTCACGTCAAACACGCGTGACCTGAAGGATGGGACCGTCACTGTCGAAGTCCAAGGAAAGACGAAGGGATCTGAGGCGGTGGGCGGGATTCAGCTCATAAAGGTCAAGGACATCGCTCCGCCAAAACCCTAAGCCCTCCCCTGTGCACCCCTCTGCCGCGGGAGTATCTTCGTGGCATGCCGGCGCGATCATGCCCCGCTCCTGCACCAGGGCTCCTGGCGCTGTTGGCATCCGCGATGTTCGTGATGCTGCTCGGAGGCTGCGAATACGCCACCCCTGACGACAAACCTAAGGATCCCGTCCCTGCCTTGACCGCGGCGCCGACAGCGCTGGAAACGAACAAGCAGGCTGCCTTGGAAAAGCTCGGCCCTGTCCCTTCCGCCCCGGTGTTGCGCTTCGCCGGTCCGGTGGCGGACGCCGCCCAAGCTGTGGAATCGTCCGCCGTTGCCGCCGGGACCTACCTTGTGACAGGCAGTTGCACGGGGACAACCGGCGCACGGATCCTCGTCAGCCAGGACGACGGCATCCATGCAGGCCTGCCGCTGAACTGCGGGGCAACGGCCCGTATCCGCGTGCACCTGTCCTCAGGCGAGGCCCGGATCAGCCTGCACTCGGACGCCACCCGGCGCGACGCCGTCGCCGCCGCACAGCTGGAACTGCTCCACGACGCACCTACCCCGGCACTTTCCCCGGAGGATTGGGCGCGAGGAGTCCTCGGAAAGCCCGGTCCCTTCGAACGCCTCGGAGCCACAAAGCTCGACGGCGCCGCTGAGCTCCCGGACTCCGCGTCGAACGGCACTTTCGACATGTCTTTCGCCTGCCTCGGTTACCGCGAGGTCCAGCTGACAGTGAGGAGCCGGGACAGCGGCCGGACCCTCATGATCGAACGCACAGCCTGCAGGAGCATCCGCGGTGTCCGGATCGTGGCGAAGGAAGGCGGCATCCTAATCCGGATCGAACCCCTTGGCAGCGGCGGCGACGGAGCCTTCGGCTACCGGATCGGCCCGGTCCCGGGACACCTCTGACGGCGCCGGGCGTCCGGGCGTAAAGTCGGATCATGGGCCGGTTCCGAGCCCGCAAGGTGCCCCGAAGACGGCGGCCGATTGCCGCCGTCGTACTTTCCTGCGCGGCGCTGGCCGCCTGTGAATATACGTACGACGACGGCCGCGCACCGCTGCCTGAACGCCCGGCACCGGTGATCACCGATCCGGTGCTGCCGCGGGATCCGGGGCTGGACCGGACCGTCTCGGGCGAGGCGCTGAAGGCTTGGGCACAGGAGGTGCTCCCGGACGATAACGGACAGGCGTTCTTCACCAGCTACGGTTTCCTGGGGTCCGGCGAATCCCGCACGGAACGGACTGTCCAGCTCCCGGCGGGCACCTACGCCGTCACACTCGCCTGCCGGGGAGCGCGGCAGGCGTCCTATTCCGTCCGGGATAGCGGAGAAGTACTCATTGAGCTCACCACCGACTGTGGCCTGACGCGCGTGAATGTGGTGGAACTGCCGAAATCGACAGTGCTCGCGGTGACCGTGGAAGCAGTCAGGCGCGCGAATTTTGCCTACCGGGTAAGCCGGGTCTGAAAGCCGGCGTCATTCCATATCCAAGGGGCGCCTGGTCAGACGGCGCATCCCTCCGGGCAGCGGAGGGTTTCCGGGTTGGCTGCGCATTCGGCGCAATAGAGCGTGAGGTTGCGGCAGCTGGGGTTGGAGCAGTTTTCGAATTTGTTCGTGGGGGCCTCGCAGCGGACGCACGCTCCGATCGTCTTGGCGTCCTCGCTGAACTCCAGGTGCATCCGCTTGTCGAAGACATACAGGGAACCTTCCCAGAGGCCCTGGTCCCTGTATTTCTCGCCGTAGCGGACGATTCCGCCGTCCAGCTGGTACACCTCTTTGAAGCCGCGGTTGACCATCAGGCTGGAGAGGACTTCGCAGCGGATTCCGCCGGTGCAGTAGGTCACGACCGGCTGGTCCTTGAGGTCGTCGTACTTGCCGGAGTCGAGTTCCTTGATGAAGTCGTGCGTGGTGGCGACGTCGGGGACGATTGCATCCTTGAACTTGCCGATCTGCGCCTCGAAGGCGTTGCGGCCGTCAAAGAATTTCACTTCCTGGCCGGCGGCTTTCTTCTCCTCCAGCATGGCGTGCAGTTCTTCGGGTTTGAGGTGGACACCGCCGCCCACGACGCCGTTCCCGTCGACCTTCAATTCGCCCGGGGCACCGAAGGACACGATCTCATCGCGGACCTTCACACTGAGCCGTGGGAAGTCCTCGGCTCCACCGTCGGACCATTTGACGTCGATGTTCCGGAAGCCCTTGTATTCCCGCGTGGTCTTTACGTACTGCTTGACGTTGCCGATTTCTCCGCCGACGGTTGCGTTGATTCCGTCCTTGGAAATCAGGATCCGCCCGGTCAGGCCAAGCTTCTCGCAGAGGGCGCGCTGCCATAGCCGGACGGCGTCCGGGTCCGCGATCGGGGTAAAGCCGTAGAAGAGCACAATTCGGTTCAAAGCCACGCATTTAAGGGTACCGGGCCGCGGCAAACCGGGGATTTCCAGTGTCTGTTCAGCGCATGGCCGGGGCTCCCCGGAGCGGCTGCACGATGCCTGGGAGAGTTAACGGAGCTGTTACTGCGCGCCCCTGTTGCTTATATGGGTGCTGGCTTACGCTCTCTACATGAGTCCAGACGCTTTGGTTGAAGACATCACGCATCTGCTGGAGGTCTGGGTGGCCGGTTGGGCCGGCTGCCGGGGCTACGAAACGGGTAAGGAAGGACGGTTCCCTGCCGCGTTGCGGGCAGACAAAACCGGGGACTGGGAGTACTTCGCCCATGACCCTTCCGACGCCGAATTTGCGGAGTTGGCAGCGAAGGCCGCTGAGTCACCGGCCCGCATCCTGACGATCCTCAGCAACGACCTGGCCCGGTACACCTTCCTGGCCAATCAACACGGGCTGAGCACCACCTCCGCCTCCCAGACCATGATGTTCGTGGACATGGCCACCCAGGACGCCGAGGATCCCTGGCTCTCCGATGACTCCTTGAAACTCACCACCTCCCTGAACAACGGGATCCACTACGCAGAGGTCCGTTCCGGTGAAGAGCTCGCCGCGAGCGGGCGTGTGTGCGTGGTGGGGACCACCGCCGTTTTCGACAGGATCGTCACCGAGCCCGAGTTCCAGCGCCGCGGCCTGGGGAGCTTCATCATGAAGGCCCTCGCTGCCCAGGCATTCGAGCACGACGTCGAAAGCGGGCTCCTGCTGGCCTCCCTGGACGGGCAGAAACTGTATTCCCACCTCGGCTGGAAGAACATCAGCCGCGTGCTCATGCTCTCCGCCGATCCCGCGCAGGACGGCGACCTCTCGGTGGCCTAGCGTTCCATCCACCGGTGACAGAATGTTCAGGTGGACAACGCCGAATCACTGATCTCCCTTCTGGGCCGCAGCCCGGAGCCGGAACAGTTGCGCCATGTCCACACGATTCCGGCCCGTAAGGCCGTCCATGAACCATGGCCTTCATGGGTTCACAGCGACATCGTGGACGCCTACGGCTCACTTGGTGTCCGCGAACCGTACCGGCACCAGATCGAAGCCGCGGACCTTGCCCACGGCGGCGAGCACGTGGTGATCGCCACCGGCACCGCCTCCGGCAAATCCCTCGCATACCAGTTGCCGGCGCTCGACGCGATCCACCGTTCTGAGTTGCGGGTCCTCTCCGAACCCGGGCGGATCCACGACGACGGCGCTGTGGCGCTCTACCTCGCACCCACCAAGGCGCTGGCTGCGGACCAGCTGTCCGCAGTTCGTGCCCTCGGCCTGCCGACCGTCCGCGCGGAAAGCTACGACGGCGATACCGACGTCTCCGCACGGCGCTGGATCCGGGACCATGCGAATTTCATCCTGGCCAACCCGGACATGCTGCACTTCGGGATCCTGCCGAACCACCAGTGGTGGGCCCGGTTCTTCCGGCGGCTCCGCTACGTGATCGTGGACGAAGCCCACAGCTACCGCGGAGTTTTCGGTTCCCACGTAGCCAACCTGATGCGGCGGCTGCGCCGTATCTGTGCCTACTACGGGGCCGGTACCTCCTTCCCTGAGCCTGTGTTCATTGCGGCCTCTGCCACTGCTTCTGATCCGGGGACGTCTTTCTCCCGGCTGATCGGAGCGCCTGTCCGGGAGGTCTCACACGATAGTTCTCCGCACGGTGCAACCACCGTTGCGCTCTGGGAACCGGCGTTGACCGAGCTCAAAGGCGAGAACGGCGCCCAGACCCGGCGCACCGCCGTCGCCGAAACAGCGGACATCATGGCCAACCTGGTGTCTTCGAGGGTCCGGACCATCGCCTTCATCAAGTCCCGGCGGGGCGCCGAGAGCATTTCATCCATCACCAAGCGGTTGCTGGACGAAGTGGACCCGAGCCTTCCGCGGAGGGTGGCTGCGTACCGTTCCGGTTATCTCCCCGAGGAACGCCGGGCCCTCGAAAAGTCCTTGCGCAACGGGGAGCTCCTGGGCGTCTCCAGTACCTCCGCACTGGAACTTGGCATCGACATCTCCGGGCTGGATGCGGTCCTGGTCGCGGGATGGCCCGGAACGAGGGCCTCCCTGTTCCAACAGATCGGCCGGGCGGGGCGCGCCGGGCAGGACGCCATCGCTGCCTTCATAGCGAGCGATGATCCGCTGGATACCTACCTCGTCAACCATCCCGAGGCGATCTTCGACGTGTCGGTCGAGGCCACCGTGTTCGACCCCGGAAATCCTTACGTCCTAGGCCCGCACCTGTGTGCGGCGGCCGCCGAACTTCCCATCGGTGCCTCCGAGCATGGCCTTTTCGGACCCACCGCCGAAGGCCTTCTCGGTCAGCTCGTGGCCCAGGGTTACCTGCGGCGGCGGCCGGCAGGCTGGTTCTGGACGCACCCCGAAAGTGCGGCCGGCATGGTGAACCTGCGCAGCGACGGAGGCGGGCCGGTAAGCATCGTGGACGCCGATTCCGGAACGCTGCTGGGGACCATGGACTCTCCGCAGACCCACTACCAGGCCCACGCCGGTGCCATCTACGTGCACCAGGGCGACAGCTACCTGGTGGAAGAACTGAACGAGCAGGACCATTGCGTGGTGGTACGCCGCACGAACCCGGATTACTACACCACCGCGCGGGACGTGACCCAGATCGAGGTCCTGCAAACGCTGCGGACCGCCGAATGGGGAGACATCGCCGTGCATTTCGGCGAGGTCAAAGTAACGACCCAAGTTGTCTCCTTCCAACGCAAGGCCCTGGTTTCCAATGAGGTTCTGGGCGAGGAGCCGCTGGACCTGGGCGCCCGCGACCTCTTCACCAAGGCTGTCTGGTTTGTGGTGGACGGCCGCTCGCTCCGGGACGCCGGCTTGATTGAGGCTCAGTTCCCCGGCGCGCTGCACGCCGCAGAACACGCCGCGATAGGGCTCCTGCCCTTGGTGGCGTCCAGTGACCGGTGGGACATCGGCGGGGTCTCTACCGCGCTCCATGCCGACACCGGAGTGCCGACGATCTTTGTGTACGACGGCCACCCCGGCGGAGCAGGTTTCGCCGAACGCGGTTTCGAGAAGGCAGAGACCTGGCTGAGTGCCACCCGCGATGCTATCAAGGCCTGCGAGTGTGAGAGCGGCTGTCCCTCATGCGTCCAGTCCCCCAAGTGCGGCAACAAGAACAACCCCCTGGACAAGGACGCCGCGGTCACGCTGCTCGGGGTGCTGTTGAAGGACGCCCCTTAGCGGGTTCACTGACGGATGCCATGCTCAGGGCGGTGGCCCAGCCCTTGACCGCCCTGTAGCAACCCCGAAGGGTGACTCCTGCCTTAGCCGGGTGCCGACCTCGACAATGCCGCCACCTTCAAGTAGGCATGACGTCAGCTGTGCTTCGTTTCGCGCCGCGGTGTCCGCCGCGACCGTGCATGGATCCCCGGGGGCGAGTCCCCGTGCTGCGTCGGCTGCGGCAAGAGCCGCAAGGTCCGCAGCCGCGGCAGCCCTGTGCGCGTAAGTGCCCGCCTGCGCCAGCAGGAGCGCCAACGACACCAGCGCGATGACAACCAGCCCGAGCCCCGCGGCAAGGACCGTGCCCGAACCCCGTTCCGCGTGTCCTTCGTCCGGATACTGCGGAGCGGGATCCGGGCAACGCCCCTTCATGCCGCTGCCCTGCCACGGAGAACGTGCCCGGTTGGCAGCGGGAAGCCACCTTGGTTTACGCCACCATTTCCGAACATCCTGCTCTCCGCTGCTTGTGAATGGCTGTCCCGGCCTCGGCCGGGACCGGCGAGCGCCAGGAAATCTACGGCGCCCCGGAAGGCCGGTTTGCGGGCCCGAGGTCCCCGCAATACCGGGCCGGCTGCAGCATCGGGAGACTCCGTCCGGGCGGATGCCCTGGCCGTGAGGACCCACGGAATAACTGCTCCGAATGGCCCGCCCACTTTGGCCGAGACCGTCACCCGGAGCCACTCCCCCTCCGCGGAAACCGCAGCCGAAGCGGCATCACCGGCGAGGTGCCGGACGATCCCTTCCACGGCGGCACTGCTTTCGCCACGTGCCAACGCCCTGGCTCCCGCCCTGGCGGCTTCTTCGATCCGCAGTTGCGTAATACCCGCGGCGGCCCCGGCCAGCAGCAACGAGAGGAGCAGGAGGACCGCCGGAAGCGTCACCGCGAATTCGGCCGTCACGGCGCCCCGTTCCTTCCCCGGAACAGGGCGCCCCGGCCGGCCTGGAGAGCCTTCTGCCCTTCGTCTGCGGAGCAGACCGGCCGCAACCGTGAACCCAGGCCAGGCCCTCATGGCAAGGCGAGTGCCGTGCGGATGAGGTTCAGCAGGAAACTCCGGACTTCCTCGCTGCGGAGCAGGACGACCAGCACGCCCGCAAATCCCACGGCGGCGAGCGTAGCGATCGCATACTCTGCCGTGGCCATCCCCAACTCGGATGCCATGAGGCGCGGGCGCCGCTTGCTTCCGGAAGTCTCCGCTTCGGCTGGCTGACCCGGGAAAAGCTCGACGACGTCCGCCAGCTTGGCGTCCCGGCTCACCGTGGGGGATTCGCTTGCCCGGGGTGATCCGCCGCAGGCGTCTTCTCCTGGGCCGGGATCTGCGGCGGGACGGGTCATTGTCTGGGATTTCATTGCATTTCCTTTCGTTGTGCCAGGCGGTGTTGCCGGCTGCTTCCGACTCTTCCTTGGGCGGGTTGCCGCGGTAAGGAGGGATCTTCGGTAAGTGGAAAACTTGGGACGGAGTGCGGCTGTGGAGGACTGCTCCCTGGCGCTTACGCTCCGGAGGGCAGCATGGCAATCAGCACGGGCACCACGCCAAGGCAGATGAAAGCCGGGAGGGAACACAATCCGAGCGGCACCACCAACTTCACCCCCAGCGCGGCGGCCCGCTTCTCGGCCGCACGGAATTCCTCGCGCCGCAGCCGTGCGGCCTGCGCATACAAGATGGCCGAAGACGGCGCACCCGTGAGGGCAGCGAAAGCGAGCGAATCCCTCAGCCGCAGAGCTGCGGGATTCCGGGCAGCAGAGTTGCGCCAAGCAGTCTCCCAGTCGGCGCCGATCGCCAGGGCCGCAACAACCGGGCGCAAGGCCTCCCGCACGGCGGGTGTGGTGCAGGGCAGCAGCAATTCGAGGGACCGTCCGAGGCCTGCGCCGGATTCAAGCGTTGCCGCAACGAGTTCAAGCATGATCGCGGTGCTTTCCAAACCGCGATAGGCGGGCCCCTGATGGCCCGGCCGCGACGGACCGGTACGGCCGCCCGGACCGCGCGGCGCCGTATCCCCTCCCGGGAGCCGCCCGGCACCGTACCAGCGTGCTTGTCCGTCCCATGAGCCCGCTCGCCGCAGGTACTTCGATCCCTGCAAGTACAGTGCAAGCGCCCGGTGCCTGCGGCGACCGGGGTCCGGAAACGCCAGGACTGCTGCGGCGAGCAAGGCCACGGCCACGAAGATTGCCGGAAGTGGATCGATCATGGGAAGCCCCCTGTCATGGTCATGCCGGTCCGCCGGAGGACACGGCCGCCCATACGAGACGGACGGACCACACCCGGCCTGCGATCGTCAGAAGGATGCCCGCAGCCAGTGCTGCCAGTCCCAAAGGATGGCCCAGCAGGATGCCAAGGGGGTCTACGCCCAGCAGCGTTCCCAGGCCCAGCCCGAAGAGCGGCAACCAGCTCAGCAGCCGGACGGTCGCCTTCGGCCCGGCGAGCGCCGTCTGCCTGGCAGCCTCCGCGTCGTCTTCCGCTTCCAGATGCGCGGCATAGCGGGTGAGGATGTCCGCGAGCGGGCAGCCACTGGCTTCCGCAACCTCCAGGCAGCCGGCCAGTTCTCCCCAGACTCTCTGCTCCATGGACGAAAGACGGAAAGAAGCCGAAGAGGTCCGGATGGCCGTGGCCACCGGCATGCCCAGGCCCGCCGCCGAGCGTGCGGCAGCCAGCACTGCCACGGACCCCTCGGACAGATGCTCCCCGCCCTCGGGTGCCTTGGCCTGCACTGAGCAACCCTGCCCCGCGCCGTCGATCGGCACCACACTGCTCCACGGAGGAGGCGCGTGCTCCGGGCTCCGCGATCCGCCGGAACCGTGTACAGCCCAGGCTTCGTCCCAGAGCTTTGACGCGGAGCGGCCGCCGCGCAGCAGGGCCGCCAGTTGGTGGACCAGCACCATGAGCGGGAGATCGTTGTTCCTGCGACGCCTCGCCGGACGGGCACGTGCCAACGCAAAGGCTCGGCCCGTGCCCTTCGTGGGACCGTTCCTCCCGGGGCCGCTTGTGAGCCGTGCGATTTTCCGGCCGGGCCCCGGCTGGCTGCCGATCGCCAGCCACGCCGCTGCCGCGAGCGCGAGGACCAGGACGACGGTCATGCGGCGATCTCCGCCCCGGAGTTGTCCCCGACAAGGTGCGGCATCGCGGACATCCGCCGGGCGGAAGCGAAGTCCACCTCGTCCAGGCCCAGGCGCGCGGCGAGTTCGGGCCACGCGGGGCCGGCCGCCGTCGAGCCGTTACGCATCTCAAGTGCCGGCACCACGGCTTGTCCACCGGGTGTCTCGGACAGCACCCCGATGCAGCCGACGCTGCGGCCGGCCGGGGTGCGCTCCACGTGAATGACGGCGTCCAGGGCACTTGCCACCTGCAGCCGGACCGCGTCCGGGCTGAGTCCGGCCAAGGCACCGAGGGCGACAATGCGCGCGGGCACTGCCGAAGCGGTGTTGGCGTGGATGGTGCCACCGCCACCGGTATGCCCGGTATTGAGGGCCGTCAGGAGTTCGCGGACTTCCGCGCCGCGGCACTCGCCGACGATGAGTCGGTCGGGCCGCATGCGGAGTGCCTGCCGGACCAGTTCACCGAGGTCCAGGACGCCGCCGCCCTCAAGGTTGCCGTGACGGGACTCAAGCGACACCACGTGGGGATGCACCGGGTTGAGCTCCGCAGCGTCCTCGATGAGTACAAGCCGCTCCTCCGGGGCGCACAGTCCCAGGAGGGTGGAGAGCAGCGTGGTCTTGCCCGAACCGGTGGCACCGCTCACCAGGAAACTGAGCCGTCGCTCCACCAGCGACTCAAGGACTTCCTGGATGTGTGCGTCGAACATCCCGCCGGCCCGCAACTCGTCGAGGGTGAACACCTCCTCCCGCCGGATCCGGACGGACAGCAACGTGCCCGCGGTGGAAATCGGCGGGAGCACGGCATGCACCCGGTATCCGCCGCTGAGCCGCACGTCCACGCAGGGCGAGCCGTCGTCGAGCCGGCGCCCGCCCGCTGCCACGAGCCGGGAGGCCAAGGCACGGACCTGTTCTTCGCCCTCGAAACGGACCGGGGACCTTTCCAGTCCGCGGCCGCGGTCGAGCCAGACGGAGTCCGGCCCGTTCACGAAAATGTCCGTCACCCCGGGCTCACGCACCAGTTGCTGGAGCGGGCCCAGGCCGTTCAGCTCGGCGCTGATGGTGTCGACGGCGGCCAGCGCCCCCGCGGTGCCCAGCAGCCGGCCGGTCGCGTGGACCGCTGCGGCCACGCGGGACGGGGTGACGGGGCCGACGTCGGACATCACCGTTTCGCGGACGCTTTCCAGCAGCGCGGCGTCAAGGCGCCTGTCCCGCCGGGTGCGCTGGCCCCTCAGCTCGGGATTCATGCGGCGTCGTCCTGAAGGAGATCCAGGACAGGGGCGGCGAAGCGCCGCACGGAGCGGCGTTTGCCGATGTCCAGCAAGCGGCCGGATTCGGCCGCTGCCGTGGTGCCCTTCAGCTCCGGCAGGACTGCGTGCAACCGCAGCCCGAGGGAATCGGCGATGATGCCGCCGTCCAGCGCGCTGGCCTTCCCGCCCCGCACCACCAAGCCGGCATCAACAGGCGGGAGGTCCTGGAGCAGCCGGGCCGCCGCGACGGCCGCCCGCAACTGCGCCGGTGCGAGCACGAGGATCCTGTCGCAATCCCAGGCGAAGCCACGCAGCGATTCGGCTCCGCGCCCGATGTCCACGATCACAAGCTCAAACGCCCGGCGGGCAGCATCCATGACGGATGCCACGGCGAGCGCGTCAGGCTGTATGGCTTTGTCCCGCTTTCCCGGCCAGGACAGGAAAGCAAATCCCCCGGCCGCGGGCAGGGAACCGGCGAACTGCTCGGGGTCGATGCTGCCCCGGGCGTCGGCAAGGTCCGGCCACCGCAACCCGGGGTGCTCTTCGGCGGCAAGGCTCAGTTCCAGGCCTCCGCCCCGCGGATCACCGTCCACAAGCAAGGTCCTGACGCCCTGGACTGCGGCCTCCTGCGCCAGCCATATTGCAGCGGTCGAGGAACCCGCGCCGCCGCACGCGCCGGTGAGGCCGAGCACCATTCCACCCGGGTCCGGGGCCTGGGTGCGGCTCAGGTGTTCAGCCAGCCAGGCAGCGCCCTCTGGCAGGACCGTGACCCGTTCGGCACCCAGCCCGGCGGCGAGCTGCCACAGGCCGTCCCCTTCGCCATCGAGTCCCAGCAGGATGGCGGGGGCCCGACGCCGGGGCGGAAGTTCGTGGATGTCGCTGCCGATCAGCACGGCCCCGGCGGAGTCCCAAAGCGGCAATGCTTCTTCCGGCGTGTCTGCGGCGTGCATCGCGGCGCCAAGAGCTGCAATGACCCGCTCGGCTTCGGCGCGGATCCTCGGATTGCCGGTCACCAGGAGGACGTCCACCGGGTCCGCGGGCAGCCATTGCGGCTCCGGGACCGCACCAGGGCGTGTGATCCGTCTTCCCCTGCGCGTGCCTGCGTCCTCCGCCGGCAATCCCGGGCCGGATCCCGCTGCCCATCCGCGCGGTGTTTCCCCGATGTGCTGACTGTTCATGAAGCCACTCATGAAGCAACTGTCCGCGGGTGCCCGGCGGACCGGAAGCAAGGGAAGCGGCTATGTGGACAACGACCTCACAAACCTTCCTGTGGAGGAGCGGACGCGATCAGGACAGGAGTTGTCCTCGTCGTGCCGGAAACCCCGGTAACACACGGCAGAATGATGCTCATGTACTTGCTGCTCGCCGCCCACCCGCAGGGGGCAGCCATCCAGGAAACCGACGCCGCCGGCAGCAGCCCGGCGGAACCGCGGATCGTCGCCAAAACGGAACTTCCCGCCGTCGTCCGCGAACTGGAAAACCACCGCCCGCGCTGGATCTGGAACCGCGCCCAGGACTGGTACCCGACCCTCCTGGCCGCCGGCGTGCGCTTGGAACGCTGCCACGACCTCAGCCTCTGCCGCACGATCCTGGCCTTCTCGGAGTTCACCGCGCACACCGCCTATGCCCGCGAGGCCGCGCAACCCTCCGTCGACGAGGACAGCGGACTCATCAGGGCCTTGGCTCCGCCCCCGCCACCCGCGGACCAAGACGCACTTTTCGAGACGCCAAGCCACAGCCGCGAGCCGGGCGTGGAGGACATCCGCGCCGAATTCACGGCCCAGCAGGACGCGGTCCGGAGCGTCGCGGACGGGCACCGGCAACGCCTCCAGCTGCTCCTCGCGGCCGAATCGGCAAGCGCCATGATCGCCGCCGAAATGCAGCACAGCGGCGTGCCTTGGCAGGAAGGACTGCACGAGGACATCCTGCGCCGGCACCTCGGCCCCCGGCCTGCTCCGGGGCACCGGCCTGCCGCCTTGGAGGCGCTTTGCACCGAGCTTCGGACGCTCCTCAACTCCCCCAAACTCAACCCCGATTCCCCGCAGGACCTCATCCGGGCGCTGCACCGCAACGGCATCGAGGTGACGTCCACCAGGCAATGGGAGCTCAAGGAATCAGCGCACCCCGCCATCGGGCCGTTGCTCGAGTACAAGAAGCTTTCGCGCCTCTTCACGGCGAACGGCTGGGCCTGGCTTGATGCCTGGGTCAGCGGCGGCCGTTTCCGGCCCGAGTACGTGGTGGGCGGTGTGGTGTCGGGCCGCTGGGCGTCCCGGGGCGGCGGGGCGCTGCAGATCCCGAAACAGATCCGCGGCGCCGTCCACGCGGACCCGGGCCACAAACTCATCGTCGCCGATGCCGCGCAACTGGAACCCCGCGTCCTGGCCGCCCTGGCGCAGGACCCGAAGATGGCGGAGGCCGCGCGCGGCAAGGACCTCTACGCGGGAATCGCGGCCCAGGGTTTCGGCGGCGACCGTTCCAAGGCGAAGATCGCCATGCTCGGTGCGATGTACGGCGCCACCACGGGCGAGTCGGGGCGACTCATGCCGCAGCTCGCCCGCACTTACCCGCGCGCGGTCGGCTATGTCGAACAGGCGGCGCGCGACGGCGAGGCCGGCCGCACTGTGACCTCCCGCCTGGGGCGCAGCAGCCCGCCGCCCTCGGAGCGGTGGCTGCGCAGCCAGCGTTCGACGACGGCCGAGGAGCAGCGCCGAGCCGACGCCCTGGCCCGTTCGCGCGGCCGTTTCACCCGGAACTTCGTGGTGCAGGGATCAGCCGCTGACTGGGCGTCCTGCTGGCTCGCGGAACTGCGACGGCGGCTGCGCGCCCTGGAGGCCGACGGCGCTCCTGGTCCCGGACGCCGCGACGGCGGCGAGCTTGTCTTCTTCCTGCACGACGAGGTCATGGTCCACGCACCGGAAGCCGCAGTTCCGGCATGCGTCCGCGCCATCGAGGAAGCGGCAGCCGCCGCAACACACCTGCTGTTCGGGAAGGTGCCGCTGGAGTTCCCGGTGAGCGTCGCCGTCGTCGACTCTTACGACCAGGCGAAATAGCGGCCCTTGCCCCCGGCGGCCGGCCGGAGGGACGATTGCCCCGTGGGAAAGAAGGCCCGGAAAACCCTGGAAGCCTATGTGACTGCCCAGCTGGACGAGTTGGACAACGCCCTGCCCATGCTCGCCTCGCCCGACCATGAAGCGGTCCATCGCAGCCGGGTGGCCATCCGCCGGCTCCGCTCCGTCCTGGCCTGCTACCGGGGCTTGGTGCCGCGCCTGCGCCGGCCGCTCCGCCGGGAGCTCCGCTGGTTGGCGCGCTCGCTCGGCGAGGCCCGCGACCAGCACGTCCTGGCGCAGCGCATGAGGCTCTCGATCGATGCCCGGGCGTCCTGGGAGGCGCCGGAAGCGCTTTACCGCGCGGTGGAATCGCTCGACAGCGGCGCTGGCCGGGCGGCGGCGGAGCTTGGCCGGAAGAAACGCTGCCGCCGGATTGTCCGGAACGTCCGGTCCGCACTCGGCTCCGCGGACCGCGTCAAGGTCAGGAGGGAAGCCTTGGCGTACCGGATGCAGGGGCAGTGGGAGCTGATCCGCGAGGAGCTCGACGGCGCCGGGGCCACCTCGAGCGAAGCCGTCAGGAATTCGGCCCTGCACGAGGCCCGGAAAGAGGTCAAGCGGCTGAGGTATGCCGCCGAAGCCGTGACGGAGACCTTCGGGCCGGACACTGCCGCCATCATCCAGCCGGCCATCACCTTCCAGCGGGTCCTTGGCGAGCAGCACGACGCCGTGGTTGCCGGCGAATGGCTGGCGGGCCTGGAAGGGGAGCCCGACGTCGACAGCCGGGACGTGCGGTTCCTGCGGGATGTGGAGGAGCGCAGGCGGATCCGGGCTGAGGAGGACTTCCGTCTCGCGGCATTGGAGTACCCGATCCCGGCGGCCCGCCGGGTGCTGAATTTCGAACCGGCGGCCGCGGAATTCGCCGCTGAGACGGCGATTACCGCAGGCTCCGCAAAGTAGCGGTACGCCAAGCGGCGGCGCTTTAAAGTAGCGGCGCACCCGGGCGGATGCCAGTCAAAAGCCCGTTGTGACCCTTCTGCCGACCTTGAAGGTCATCTACCTCGCAGTAGCTTTCGGACAGCGCAGGGCTCTCGTTAGGCTCGTATGGCGCAGGCCACACCAACGGCCGCACGCATGCAAAGAGGCACCCAAGGGGGAAACAGCACCGTGGCTGGACAGTTCCAGATTCTCAAAGACAACAACGGCAGCTACCGGTTCCGGCTCACCGCCGCGGACGGCACGCTGGTGGCGGAATCGCCGCAATTCAAGCACTTGAGCGCAGCGGTGGAGGGCATCAACGCCGTCCGCGAAAACGCGGCCACCGGCATCATCGTGGACCAGTCGAAGTCGAAGCGCGCCGCGTAATCCGGAATTCGCTGCTGCGGGGCGGCTCGCCGGAGCCAGGCGGCGGCCGCCCGGCCGCACCGCTCACATGACGATCTGGTGGATCCGTTCCTCGTCCCAGGGCAAAGTCCAGCCGAGGGCGTCGAACAGGCTGTTGAGGACCATGGCCGTGAATCCCCAGACCACCACGCCGTTCACCAGGAACACCGGTCCGGTGAAGGTCCGCCCTCCCCGGGTGAGGCTTCCGGTATAGCGGTTGGCCGGTTCCAGCAGGTCGCGCACCGGGACCCGGAACACCTGGGCGGACTCGGCGTAGTCCACCACGCGGACCGGCGACGGCGAGGCCCACCACGCCAGGACCGGCGTCACCACGAAGTTGCTGCGGCTGAGCCCGAGTTCGGGCAGGGTGCCCAGCACCTGGACGCCGCCGGTATCGAGGCCTGTTTCCTCCACGGCTTCACGCAGCGCGGCGGCCACCGCGGAGTCGTCCGTGGGATCGATGGTGCCGCCAGGGAAGGCCACCTGCCCGGGGTGGGCGTCAAGTGTGTGGGCGCGCTCCAGCATCAGCACGTCAAGATCGGCGGGAACCACGTCCTTGCTGGATTTCGCCGGCACGTCATCCAGCACGCCGAACAGCATCAGGACCGCGGCATGGCGGGCCAGGCCCGCGTCCACCTCGCCCACGGCGATCCGCGGGTCCATCGCCGGGTGCTCCCCCTCCTCGATCCGGGACACCAGGTACAGCAGGTCACCGAGGGCCGTCACTTCCGGGCCGTCCTCAACTCCAGCTGGGACTGCATCCGGATCTCCGCGGCCCGCGACGTTTCTGCCAGCAGCTTGGCGAGAAGTTCCTCCTGGCCCGGGGCGAGTTCATACTTGAGCAGCTTGGCGGCCTTCGCCGGATCGGTTTCGCCCATGCCATAACTGGGACACCAATTCGCCACGGGACAGGCACCGCAGGCAGGCCGCCGGGCATGGCAGATCCGGCGGCCATGGAACACCACCCGGTGCGAGAGCATGGTCCAGTCCTTGGGCTCGAACAGCTCCGCGACATCGAACTCGATCTTCACGGGATCTTCGGACGCGGTCCATCCGAAGCGCCGCGCGAGCCTGCCGAAATGCGTGTCCACGGTGATGCCGGGGACACCGAAGGCATTCCCCAGGACCACGTTGGCCGTTTTCCGCCCGACTCCGGGAAGCGTCACCAGGTCCTCAAGGCGGCCCGGCACCTCGCCGTCGAACTCGTCCACCAAGCGGTTGCTCAGCGCCAGGACGTTCTTCGCCTTGGCCCGGTAGAAGCCGGTGGGCTGGATGATCGCTTCGAGCTCCGCCGGATCCGCCTCGGCCATGGCCCGGGCGTCCGGATACCTGGCGAACAGGATCTTGGTGACCTGGTTGACCAGGATGTCGGTGGTCTGCGCGGAAAGCACCGTGGCAACGACCAGTTCAAACGGGTTCCGGAAGTCCAGTTCGGCGTGGGCGTAGGGGTACTTTTCCGCGAGTTCCTTGTTGATCCTGCGGGCGCGGCGCTTGAGGGCCAGCGGTGTTTCGGCGACGGCGGCGGGCACGGTTGGTCCTGCTCAGCCGCGTTCGATGTGGCTGAGGTCCCGCAGGACCCCGAGCCTTCCGTCGGTGTTCTGGACGAGGAATTCCTCGCCCCTGTCTTCCAGCGCAAGGACCCAGCCGCCAGGCTGGATGGTGAAGGCCGGGGCGCCGCTGTGCTCGTCGACAGCCACGCGGGGCTGCGGGACGGCAAACCAGAAGGCCTCGTAGGCCGGCTGCTCGTGGTCCTCCTCGGGGCGGCTGGCCGGATCCACCGTGGCACCGATCGGCTCCACCGTGCGGCTTTCCTGCTGCTTGGCCCCCGCTTCCTGCGTCCGGTCAACGACGGGGTGCGCCATGGTGGCGGCGATGCCTTCGCGGGCAGGTGCCTCGTCACTGCCGCCGGGGGTGCCTCCCTCTGGGGCCTCGGTCTTATCAGCGGGAACTTCGGTATCGGTTGGGGATTCGGGGGTGTCGCCAGCAGACGGTTCTGCGGCGGAAGGTGCGCCGGAAGCGGAAGCCGGGGCACCGGCGTCGTTGGCTTCAGCCGCTGCGGGGGCGGGCGCCGCGGAGGCAAGCGGCGCCGGGACCACCGCGAAAGGACCGCCGGACGCGGGAGCGCCGGCAACGGGACCCGCAGCCGGAACGGCTGCCGTGGGCTGCGCTGCACCGGACTGGGCTGGGCCCGGTCGAACAGGGCCGGACTGAACTGGCCCGGGCGCGGCTGCCTTCTGTACGGGCTTGGGGGCGGCCGGCTTCCGGAAGGGAGCGACGGCGTCGCGCGCCACAGGGTGCGCCGGGGCCTCGGGGCGGTCGCGGAAGTCGTCCCGCAACAACGGAACGTGCGGGGCGAGGACCGTGGCACCCAGCAGGGCGAGCGCACCCACCAGGCCGAGCAGCAGGTACCCGCTGAAGGCACCGGCCGTGCCCAGGAAGAAGAATGCCACCGAGAAGGAGGCCACCACGGATGCGAACTGGTCCACGGACAGCGAGCCGATGCGCACTGCGTTCTGCGGCTGCAGGCGGCGGGCCGCGAACAGCGCCGCGACGATCAAAGGCAGCACGATGCCGAGGCCCAGGAAGAAGAGGTTGTTGATGTTCCACAGGTTGTAACGGCCGAACATCGGGAGAAGGGATGCCACGAACAGCAGCAGGACGGAGCCGAAGACCACGAGGTCGCGCACCGTGAACGGGCCGGCAACGGCCTTGGCAGCCGCCGGCGCGGGGCTGCCCGCGGAGGAGAGCGCGGCGTTGCCGGCGGGGGAAGATTGTCCGGTACCGGGCGCCTGGGTCCCTTGCTTTGCCGCTCCGTCTCCGGAGGCGGGATTCAACTGGTTCATGACAGGTTCTCCTTTGCACTGCAGCGCCGGTTTCGGCAGTGTCCCGGCCGCCAGGACCGCCTTGCGTCGGACACACGCCCGGCACCCGCGGCCTGCGCCCCGGAACTCTTTCAGCCTATGCCAAGCCACTGACAGCCCCTAGCCGCCGGCCGCCGCTCGGCGCTAAATCCGCACCGCTCACGGCCGGAATGTGACGGGGCGCACTTCCTGTCGGAGGGAAGCGATAGTGTTTATGGCGGAAAGCATTCTGCGGTATTTTTCGCCGCGGGAACGCACAGCGACGTGTTCTGCCGCCGCGCGTTCCGGCGGCACTTCTCCGCAGCTCCGTCCGACGAGAGAGGTCCACATGTCCCAGGACGCCAAGGAATCAACGGTCACCGCTGCCCCCGCCGACGCCGGCACCGGTGACGCCCTGGAAAACCTGCTGCACGAAAACCGGAAGTTCGCTCCGTCCGAAGAGTTCGCCGCCAACGCCGTCGTTGGCGCAGGGGACTACGCGGAAGCAGCACAGGACCGCCCGGCGTTCTGGGCAAAGCAGGCCCGTGAACTGCTCACCTGGTCCAAGGACTTTGACCAGGCACTGGACTGGTCCAATCCGCCCTTTGCCAAGTGGTTCGTGGGCGGCGAAATCAATGCTGCCTACAACGCCCTGGACCGCCACGTCGAAAACGGCCTCGGGGACCGCGTGGCCATCCACTTCGAAGGCGAACCCGGAGACACGCGCAGCTACAGCTACGCGGAACTGACCGAAGAGGTCAAGAAGGCCGCCAACGCTTTCGAATCGCTCGGCGTGGCGAAGGGCGACCGCGTGGCCGTGTACCTGCCCATGATTCCCGAAGCCGTGATCACCCTCCTGGCCTGCGCCCGGATCGGCGCCGTGCACTCGGTGGTTTTCGGCGGCTTCTCCGCCGACGCCCTGCGTTCGCGGATCGACGACGCCGAGGCCAAGCTGGTGGTTACCGCGGACGGTACCTTCCGGCGCGGCAAGCCCAGCGCGCTGAAGCCGGCCGTGGACGAGGCCCTGGCCAAGGAAGGCCACACGGTGGAGAACGTGGTGGTGGTCAAGCGCAACGGCGAATCCGTGAACTGGGTGGAAGGCCGGGACAAGTGGTGGGACGAAACGGTCGGCACGGCGTCAACGGAACACACCGCCGTCGGGCATGACTCCGAGCACCCGCTGTTCATCCTCTACACCTCCGGCACCACCGGAAAGCCCAAGGGGATCCTGCACACCACGGGCGGCTACCTCACCCAGGGCGCCTACACCCACAAGGCCGTGTTCGACCTGCACCCGGAGACGGACGTGTTCTGGTGCACGGCCGACGTCGGCTGGGTCACCGGCCACTCGTATGTCGCCTACGCGCCGCTCATCAACGGCGCCACCCAGGTCATGTACGAAGGCACCCCGGATTCCCCGCACCAGGGCCGCTGGTGGGAAATCGTGGAGAAGTACAAGGTCTCCATCCTCTACACGGCGCCCACCGCCATCCGCACCTTCATGAAGTGGGGCAAGGACATCCCTGCCAAGTACGATCTCTCCTCCATCCGCGTGCTCGGCTCCGTGGGCGAACCCATCAACCCGGAAGCCTGGATGTGGTACCGGGAGGTCATCGGCGGCAACGGCGGGAAGAAGGACACCCCCGCGCCTATCGTGGACACCTGGTGGCAGACCGAGACCGGCGCCCAGATGATCGCGCCGCTGCCCGGCGTCACGGCCACCAAGCCCGGCTCCGCGCAGGTCCCGCTGCCGGGCATCGCCGTGGACGTGGTGGATGAACTGGGCGAATCCGTCCCCGACGGGCACGGCGGCTACCTTGTGGTCCGCGAACCCTGGCCGTCCATGCTGCGCGGCATCTGGGGCGATCCCGAACGCTTCAAGGACACCTACTGGTCCCGTTTCGAGGCCATGTACTTCGCCGGCGACGGCGCCAAGAAGGACGAAGACGGCGATATCTGGCTGCTCGGCCGCGTGGACGACGTCATGAACGTTTCCGGGCACCGGCTCTCGACGACGGAAATCGAGTCCGCGCTGGTCTCCCACCCCTCGGTGGCGGAGGCCGCCGTCGTGGGCGCCGCGGACGAGACCACGGGACAGGCGGTCGTCGCGTTCGTGATCCTGCGCGGGGACGCCGCCAACAACGGCGACGAAACCGTGCAGGAACTGCGCAACCACGTGGGCAAGGAAATCGGCCCCATCGCCAAGCCCAAGCACGTGCTGGTGGTACCGGAACTGCCCAAGACCCGTTCCGGCAAGATCATGCGCCGCCTCCTGAAGGACGTCGCGGAAGGCCGCGAGGTGGGGGACGCCACCACCCTGTCGGATCCGACCATCATGCAGCAGATCGCCGAGTCCCTGCGGAAGTAGCGGTCTTATTCAACGCACGACGGCGCCGGCCCCCTTTGGCGGGGACGGCGCCGTCGGCGTTAGGACGCTCGGCCGCAGTCCCTCGCCCGGGCCCCTCGCGCCCTAAACTGAAGTCGTCCGCTTCCCCCGTCTCAAGGACCACACCAATGCTCCAGGCCGCACGCCACACCGCCATTGTCGACGCCGTCCAGCGCGAACGGGTCGTGCGCGTCACCGATCTGGCCCAGGCGCTTGGCGTCTCGGCCATGACCGTGCGCCGGGACATCGAGAGCCTCGAAGAAGCGGGCCTTGTGGAACGCATCCACGGCGGCGCCAAGCTGCCCGGCGACGCCCGCACCCACGAGCCCGGCTTCGAGCAGAAATCCACGCAGGCCATCACGGAGAAGCAGGCCATCGCCGCCGAGGCCGCCACACTGGTCAAGGAAGGCTCGGCCATCGGCCTCAGCGCCGGCACAACCACCTACGAGCTCGCCAAGCTGCTGCTGGACGGGCCCCGGGTCACTGTCGTCACCAACTCCATCAGGATCGCCGAACTTTTCCACCACGATCCCGGAACTGCCCGGCGCGGCACCTCGGTGATCGTCACGGGCGGCGAGCGCACGCCGTCGGACGCGCTGGTGGGTCCGATCGCCACGTCGGCACTGAAGCAGCTTCACTTGGACACCTTGTTCCTGGGCGTGCACGGCATGGATGCGCAGGCCGGCTTCACTACCCCGAACCTGCAGGAAGCCGAAACCAACAAGGCCTTCATGGCGTGCGCCCGCAATGTGGTGGTCCTTGCGGACAACAGCAAATGGGGAACCGTGGGCATCGCGTCAATCGCCGCACTGGACGAAGCGGATGAGCTCATCACGGATCCCGGCCTCGGCGAGGAGGCCCGCCGGGTCCTCGCCGAAGGGGTCGGCAAGCTGCGGATCGCAGAAAGCTAACACGCCCTCAGGCAACCCGTCCCAGCCGGGACGAAATCGCCGAACCCAGCAGAAGCACCCGGAAAGTGCGCTCCGTAGCTTCGCGCAGCAGCGTGGCCCCTTCGGCAACAGCATGGTCCAGATCCATGGGGACCGGAATGATTCCGGCGATGGCGTCGATCCCCGCCGCGTGCACGTCCGCGGCATCCTTGCCGATCGATCCGGCGAGGGCAAGCACGGGGACCCCGGCGGCCTGCGCGCGCCGCGCCACTTCTGCAGGCACCTTGCCCCGTGGTGTCTGGAAGTCGATGGCGCCTTCAGCGGTGACCACCAGGTCCGCGCCCGCGATGTGCGCGTCAAGGTCGACGCCGGCCAGCCCGGAGTCGAGAAGCAGGTCAAAGCGTGGGACCAGGCTGGCACCGATCGCGGCCAGCCCCGCGCCGAGCCCGCCGGACGCCCCCGTTCCCGGCCCGGTCCGCAGGTAGTCCGCGGAAACGCCGGCGGCATCCGCCAACAGTTGCGCCCACTGCTCGAGGCCAAGGGACAACTGTTCCACCTGTTCCGGGGTGGCACCCTTCTGCGGGCCGAAAACCCGGGCCACGCCCGTGGGACCGCACAGCACGTTGTATGGATTGAGTGCCAGTTCAATCCGGCATGCGGCAAGCCTGGGGTCAAGGCCGGAGAGCTCGACGGCGGCAGCACCACCCAGCGCCGCTCCGCCTTCGGCCAGCTCCCGCCCGTCCTCCCCAAGCACCCGGGCGCCGAGCGCACGCAAGGCGCCCGCACCGCCGTCGGACGTTCCGGAATCCCCGCATCCCACCACGATGCGCTCCGCCCCCTCATCCAGCGCGGCGAGGATCAGCTCCCCCACTCCCCTGGTGGTGGTCCTGCCGGGATCGCGGAGAGCCGCCGGCACCAGCCGGAGGCCTGCAGCCGCCGCCATCTCCACCACCGCGGTGGGCCGCCCGGCGTTCCCGAGCATGGCGAAATGCGAATCGACGGGATCCCCGACAGGTCCGGTGACGCGCCGCGGGACGAGCCGGCCGCCCGTGGCGCAGGCCAGGGCCGCCGCTGTCCCCTCGCCGCCGTCGGACAACGGGGCCGTGGTGATGTGGACACCCGGGATGACACGGCGGATGCCGGCCGCGATCGCGGCAGCGACTTCGGCGGCGTCGAGGCTCTCCTTGAAACCGGAGGGAGCCACCAGGATTCGTTGTGGAATGGACATGGCCATCGGGACACCTGTTTCTGCTCGGCCCAGCACAGGCTGGACTAGGGATGGATGAAGAGCGGCAGGCCCAGGAACGGCCAGACCGTGAAGCTGAAAAGAAGGACTACTGCCGTGCTGAGCGGCCCCAGCCAGGCTGAGAGGCGGAGCAGGTCTGCGGGTTCATAGTTGGGTTCGTCCTCCGGGCCGGCGAAGATCGCCACCGGCTTGGCGGAGGAGGTGAGGGTGTGGCAGAACCCCGCGGCGGCGGTTGAAGCGAACGCGGCGGCCATCGGTTCGACGCCCATGGGTGCGGCCGCGGCCACGATCACCGGGATCAGCACGGCGGAACGGGCCGAACGGGACTGGATCACCAAATGGGCCGCCGTGGAGATCGCCACTACGGCGACGACGAACACCACCGGTTTCGCAGGCCCCAGGAAGGCGAGCGGCCCCAGCAGCGAGGAGGCAAGCCACCCGGCCGCGCCGGACGTCACCAGGCTGGACCCCAGCGCCAGGGTGGCAGCCATGAAGATCAGCATGGACCAGGGCACCTTCTTCAATGCGGCGCCCAGCTTCACGGATCCGTAGCAGGGAAGGGACACCGTCAGCGCCCCCAGGAGCGCCACCAGGGCCGGGTCGAGGCCATGGATGCTTTCGGTACACCAGAGGGCCAGCACCGCCGCAAGGAGCAAGAGTGCGCGCTGTTCATCGAGACCCAGCGGGCCGCTGATCCGGGCACTGCTTGCTTCCTGCAGTTCTGCCAGGCCCACCCGCAGGGGCCGGCGGCGTTCCTCTGTATCCGTGAAGAGCCGGAGCACCAGTTCACACGCCATGAAGGACGAGACCAAAGCCAATGGCAAGCCGAGGAGGAGCCAGGCCGCGAAATCGAAACCCGGGTGCCCGGCGGACTGCAGCACCTGGCTGGTGATCAGATGCGCTCCCGCGCCAAGGAAGGACGCCACGGCGGACAGCAGGATGACGGTCGGGAACAGCACCGCGAGCATCTTGACGACGGCGGCACGTCCTTTCAGGGCCCCGCGCAGTGCCAGGAAGATCGGCAGCACCAGGGCGGCCCGGCCGGACGTGGCAGGGATGGCGAAGGCCGTGACCAGGAGCCCGAAGGTCACCAGGTACGCGAGCTGCCGGACGGTCCTCGCCCCGGACACCACGAAAGCAGCCCCGCGGGCAGCCAGGCCTGTGGACGCAACCGCCGCGGCGATGACGAAGGCCGCCATGAGCAGCCAGATGGATTCCTCGCCGAGCGTGTCGAACAGCTTCCCGGTGGGAAGGGTGCCGCTGAGGACGAGGGCGACGGCGGCACCCAGCGCAACGTAGGTGTCCTCCACTGTGGTGAAGATCCAGAACCAGACGGCTGCCACGAAGATGCAGAGCGTTATCGCCGCGTCCCCGTCCAGGCCCCAGCCGTTCGCGGCGATGATGCCGAAGAACCCGATCAGGGCGCATACGAGGCACAGGGAAGCGGCAGCGGCGGGTGGGAGGATCCGGGCGGACCTCCTGGCCGGTGGCGTCCCGGCTGTCCCGGCTGTCTGCGGGCGTGTTTCGTAATAGACCTGCTTCATGGCAGCCGGTATCCCGCGCCGCGGACCGTTTCCAGGCGGTCCGCGCCGATCTTGGCCCGCAGGGCCCGCACATACACGTCCACGACATTCGAGGCCGGGTCGAAGTCCATGTTCCAGGCGTGGGACAGAAGCTGCTCCCGGGTGAGGACCTGGCCGGGATGCCGCAGGAAGACCTCCAGCAGGGAGAACTCCCTGGCGGTCAGGTCCGTAGTGGTCCCGCCGCAGCTCACCCGGCGGCTGCGGAGGTCCAGGACCATGTCGCCGTGGCTCAGGTTGAGGACGGGGGCCGAATCGGCGTCGTCGTTCAGGCGCAGGCGGATCCTGGCCAGGAGTTCGGCGAACTGGAACGGCTTCGTCATGTAGTCATTCGCTCCGCTCTCCAGGCCGTAGACCGTGTCCGCCACGGAGTCGCTGGCAGTGAGGACGATGACCGGGGTCCTGCAGCCTTCGCTGCGCAGCCGCTCCAGCACCTCGAAACCGTTGAGCATGGGAAGCCCGATATCCAGGATGATCATGTCGAACTCCCCGGAGCGGGCCAGCACCAAGGCGCTTGCGCCGTCGTCCACCACCAGGCAGGAATACGCCGCGGCGCGCAGCCCCTTCTCGATGAAATCCGCGATCCGCCGGTCGTCTTCGGCGATAAGGATCCTGCTCACTGCTGCTCCTTGTCCTGTGTGTCATCACTCTGGTTCCGGCCGGCCGCGCCGGCCTCCGGGGCCGGGAAGGTCATGCCGAACGTGGCTCCCTGGCCTTTGCTGCTCCTGACCCAGGCCGTGCCGTGGTGCGCTTCGGCGATGCTGCGGACGATGGCCAGACCCAGCCCGGCCCCTGAGCGTGCTCTTCCGGGGTCGCGCGCGGCGTCTCCGCGGCGGAAGCGGCCGAAGATGACCGCCGCTTCCTCGGCGCCCACTCCGGCGCCTTGGTCCGAAACCCAGACCGTGAACGTGCGTTCGTTGCCCGTCCCGGAGAAATGCGAACCCAGCGACACTGTGCTTCCTTCCGGTGAGTACTGGCAGGCGTTCGTGGCCAGTTGGAGCACGGCCTGCGTCAAGCGCTGCGGATCGGCGGTAATCTCCCCTTCGGCGATTTCCAGGATCGGCCAGCCGCGGTCCCCCAATGCCTGGGCCTTGGCTTCGATATCCAGGAGCAAGGACGTGGCATCAACGGCCCGCATCTGCGCGAAGCCCGGCCGGTCGACCTTGGCCAGGAGCAGCAGGTCGGACACGATCCGCGCCATCCTGGCGAGTTCGTCGTCCACCAGTTCCAGCGTCCGGCGCCGGTCCGCGGCGTTGTCCTCCATGAGTTCGAGGTGTCCGCGGATCACGGTGATGGGCGTGCGGAGTTCATGGGAGGCGTCGTCGACAAATGCCCGTTGCGTCCGGTAGGCATCTTCCAGGCGGTCCAGCATGGTGTTGAAGGTCACGGCGAGCGCCGCGACGTCGTCATTGCCGCGGACCGGCACCCGGGTGGTCAGGTCGTTTTCCGAGATGTCGGCTGCCACCTTCCGGACCTCCCTGACCGGACGCAGGATCTGCCCGGCCACCAGCCAGGCGATTCCCGCGGTGACCGCGAGGCCGCCGAGCGACACGAAGAAGATGGTGAGGATGGGCCCTTCAACCTGCTCCTCCCGCGGGGCCATGTAATCCCCCACAATCAAGTAGCCGGTCTCACTGCCCGACACCACGGGCAGGCGGGCCCAGTGCATTTCCCCGCCGCTGGTCCGTGCGATTCCGGAGGCGTCCTGCTGGGTGCGGATGGAGTTCAGAAGGCGGGTATCACCGGGCAGTTGGTGTCCGGTGTCCGGTGAGCTCAGGGCGCCGCTGGGGGTGTACAGGACCTTCGGCCCCACCGTCCCGAGGATCACCTCGCCTTGTGCGGCCGACTGGCGGCTCAGGTACCTTTCGAGCATCTTCTCGATCGAGGTGAACGGCTTGGCCGTCGTCGGGTCGACACCTTCCTTCGCGAATGCCCGGAATTCCTCCAATTCCTGCGTGATGGCCTGGTGCGCCATGGTGCGGGCTTCGCCGATCAGCAGCGAGCGCACCGTGAGCATGACCGCCAGCAGGGTCATTGCCGTCGTGAAGAGGATCCAAGCCGCGATCCGCCAGCGGGCGGGCACCCTGGACCCCAGCCGGCGCCGGGCAGCGGAGGCAGGCTCCCGGGCCGGAAGCGGCGGCAGCGGGCTCTTCTGCACTGTCACGGAAACCATCAGTCGTCAACGTCGTCGGAGTCGTCGTCGCCGTCGATGACGACCGGCGGCAGCACGGGCGCCGGCGGGGCGGTCGACGGCGGGACGGTCGACGGCGGGGGCGTGGGCTTTGCGGGCGGTTTCGTCGGCGTGGGCACCGGCTTGGCCGTGCCCGGTTTCGTAGTGCCCGGCTTGGTAGCTGCAGGAGCCGGTTCGAGGGCGGGCGCCGGGGAGCCGTCCGGACCGGCCACCAGCCGCACGGGCTGCTCGTTCACCACCGGAGGCCCCGCGGGAGCACCCAGGAGGCTTCCGGCCAGGGCGAGGAACACCGGGACAAGCAGGATCCCGGCCATCAGGAGTATCCGTCGAAACATCTGCATGGATTCATCGTTGCAGGCTCGGATGAGCCTCCCATGAAACGAAAATGAGGATCTCTTCATGCGGCCCGGCCCTGTAAACAGGGACGGTACGACGACGGCCGCCCACCTTTTCGAGGTGGGCGGCCGTCTGTCGTGTGTTCCGGTGTGCCGGGCCTGGCTAGGAGGCGTTGTAGCCGTTGGGGTTGTTTTTCTGCCAGCGCCAGTGGTCTTCGGTCATCTGGTCGATGGTCTTGGTGGTGGACCAGCCCAGGTCCGCCAGGGCCGAGGACGCGTCGGCCCAGAACGCGGGCAGGTCGCCGGGCCGGCGGGAAGTGATCTCGTACGGCAGGGCGTGGCCGACCGCTTTTTCGAAGGAATGCAGCATCTCCAGTACGGAAGTTCCGCGCCCTGAGCCCAGGTTCCAGCGGTGCACGCCGGGCCGGGTGGCGACGTAATCCAGGGCCGCGACGTGCCCGTCGGCGAGGTCCACCACGTGGATGTAATCCCGCAGGGCCGTGCCGTCCGGGGTGTCGTAGTCCCCGCCGAACACCATCAGTTTCTCCCGCCGGCCCACGGCGACCTGCGCGATGAACGGGACGAGGTTGTTCGGGATTCCCTGCGGGTCCTCGCCGATCCGTCCCGAGGGGTGCGCGCCGACCGGGTTGAAGTAGCGCAGCAGTGCCACATGCCAGCGGGTGTCCGCGGCGCCGAGGTCGGTGAGGATGTCTTCGATCTGTTCCTTGGTACGCCCGTAGGGGTTGTTCGCCCCGATCTCCATCTTCTCGATGTACGGGATCGGGTTGTGCTCCCCGTACACAGTGGCCGAGGAAGAGAACACGATCGAACGTACGTCATGCGCATCCATGGCCCGGAGCAGGTTCAGGGTGCCCACGATGTTGTTGTGGTAGTACGCCAGCGGCTGCTGCACGGACTCGCCCACGGCCTTCAACCCCGCGAAATGGATCACCGCGTCAACGCTGTGCTGCCCGAAAACACTCTCCAATGCCGGCTCGTCCAGCAGGTCAGCCTCAACGAAGACCGCAGCCTTGCCGGCCAGCTCGGCCACCCGGCGCAGGGACTCTTCGGACGAGTTGACCAGGTTGTCCACCACAACCACCTCATGGCCGGACTCCAACAGGGCCAACACCGTATGCGAACCGATATAGCCCGTGCCGCCGGTAACAAGAATCTTCATGGTTTCCTTTTCCGTCTTCAGTTTCAGGAGTTCAGTCTTAAGGAGATCATTGGCAGCCGCAGGACGCACGCAGGACCAACTCACAGTCGAACACCTGGGTGCGCGGCGCTTCGTCCCGCCCGGAGCCGATGATAGCCCGGACACCGGCCTCGGCCATTTGCTTGACGGGCTGCCGGACCGTGCTCAGCGGCGGCCAGGAAAATTCAGCTTCCTCGGAGCCATCGAATGACATGACGGCGACGTCTTCCGGGACCCGCAGGCCGGCCTCGTGCAGTGCCTTCAGGAAGCCCACGGCCTGTTCATCAGACGTCACGAAGACGGCAGTGGGGCGGTCCGCCAAGGCGAGGAAGCGCTGGCCGGCGTCGTAGCCGCCGGGCCGGTCGAAGGTGCAACGGAAGATCCGGCCCTCCGAGGCGCCCAGGCCCTTGAGCGCCTCCCGCCAGCCGACTTCGCGGCCGTCCAGCGTATTTCCGGTGACCAGGCCCTGCACCAAGGCGATGTCGCGGTGCCCGTGGCTTGCCAGGTGTTCCACGGCCCGGCGGGAACTTCCCACGAATTCCGGGCCGATGGCATCAATCTCCAAGGGGTACTCGGAGAAGTTCAGCAGGACCGTCCTGATGCCCCGGCGTTCCAGTTCACCGACTTCCGGCCGGTGGTTCAGCACGGAGCAGAGGAACACTCCGTCCACCTGGCGATCCACGAAGTTGCTCAGGTGGTGCCGTTCCACGGTGAGCGAATCGCGCGAGTCACCCAGCAACATGGCATAGCCTTCGTCCTCGGCGGCCTTCTCGACGGCTTGGGCCAGCTTGGCGAAGAACGGGCTGGTGATCTTGGGAACCACCATCCCAAGGATGCGCGAAGACCCCATCTTGAGGGCCCGCGCCGTGACGTTGGGCCGGTAGCCGAGCGTGGCAATGGCCTGCCGGACCTTCTCCTGCGTAGCCGGCGCCACGTTCTTCGGCCCTCCGTTGACCACATAGCTCACGACGGCGGTGCTGACGCCCGCCAAGCGGGCAACGTCCTTGCGCGTGACGGCGGCAGGCAGGGAGGCGGAGAGGTCCGGCATAGCCAACATCCTAGTTGGGGACCGTTTCCGCCCGCGGCGCAGCGGCCTGTGCATGAAGGCTTTCCGGGGCAGGTTTGGTGAATTGGCCGACAAACTGCCCGGCGCCTGCCGTTCCGAGTGAAAACGTCATTGTCCGGCTCCTCCTTGGGCCTCGCGGTGTGGAGTTCCTTGAGTGTCGCAGCGGGATCTACTCGAGTCAATCAGAACGCAATAAAGAACAAAATTTCTAACAAAAGTTAACATCAGCCCTTGACGCCCAGAAATCTACTCGTGTAGATTCAACCCAGTTGTTAGCCATGTCACACCGAAAGGTCGAAGATGACCACGCTCACCAAACAGCCCGGTCCGGGGCTCTCGGCCGGTGGGCCGCAGAAGTCGCGGAGACGGGGAAAGCCTGCCGCGGACTTCCGCGGCACCGGCGATCTCAAGATCGCGCTCCTCTTCATCGCACCGGCCATGCTCGGCTTCGTACTCTTCTACCTGGTCCCCACCATCCGCGGGATCTACCTGAGCTTCACCGAGTACAGCATCCTCGGCGACCCCGAATGGATCGGCACCCGGAACTACGAACGCATCGCCAAGGATCCGCTGTTCTGGAACGCCCTCGGCGTCACTAGCCAGTACGTCCTCATCAACATCGTGCTGCAGACCGCGCTGGCCCTCGGCCTGGCGATCCTGATGCACCGGGTGGCGAAGTCCACCATCGTCCGCGGGGCGCTCCTGATGCCCTACCTGATGGCCAACGTCATCGCCGCCCTGCTGTGGTTCTGGATGCTGGATTACCAGATCGGCATCGTCAACCAGCTCATCGAATGGACCGGGCTGCCCCGCGTGGCCTTCTTCGGCAGCGAGCAATGGGCCATCCCCACCCAGGCCCTCATCAACACTTGGCGCCACATGGGCTACACGGCGCTGCTCATCTTCGCCGGCCTGCAGGCCATTCCCCACAGCGTCTACGAAGCCGCCAGCATCGACGGCTCCAAGGCCATCAGCACCTTCTGGCGGATCACCCTCCCGCTGCTGCGCCCGGTACTGGTCCTGGTCCTGGTGGTCACCGTGATCGGGTCCTTCCAGGTCTTCGATACCGTCGCCGTCACCACCGCCGGCGGGCCCGTCAACGCCACCCGCGTGCTGCAGTTCTACATCTACCAGCGCGCCTTCAACGAACAGGACTTCGGCTATGGCTCGGCCCTCGCCGTCATCCTCTTCCTCATCCTCGCCCTCGTGGCCTTCATCCAGATGAAGTCCCTCCGCGGCAACCAGTCGGACCTGGACTAAGGACACCCCATGACCACCATCGACACCCGCCCGGCGGACTCCCGCCGGCGTCCGCAAAAGAAGCCGTTCAATTGGCGCCGCACCATCGCCTGGGTCCTGCTCGCCGTCGCGATCGCCGTCAGCGTCCTCCCCTTTTACTGGGTGCTGCGCACGGCACTCTCCACCAACGGTTCCCTCGCGGCCAACTCGGCAAGCCTGCTGCCGGCGGACTTCAACCTCGGCGCTTTCAAGCGCGTGTTCGGCCTCCAGACCGCGGAAGAAGCCATCGCCGAAGGCGGCTCCGGAGCGTCAATCAACTTCTGGCAGTACCTCTGGAACTCGCTGCTCTTCTCCAGCATCACCACCGCCGGCGCTGTCTTCTTCAGCTCGATGGCCGCCTACGCCTTCGCCCGGCTGCGCTGGAAGGGCCGCGACGGTGTGTTCTCCCTCTTCCTCGCCACCATGCTGGTACCGCCGATCTTCACGGCGCTGCCCAACTTCCTGCTGGTGAAGAACCTGGGCCTGCTCAACTCGATGCTCGGCCTGGTGCTGCCGTACCTGTTCATGACGCCGTTCGCCGTCTTCTTCATGCGCCAGTTCTTCCTGAACATGTCCCGCGAAGTGGAAGAGGCAGCAATGCTCGACGGCGCCAGGCACTGGCGGATCTTCTTCCAGATCGTCATGCCGAACGCGGCCGCCCCGATCGCCACGCTCGCGCTGCTCACCTTCATGGGGCAGTGGAACGAATATTTCTGGCCCCTGCTCGTAGGCACCTCCGAAGAATCCCGGGTACTGACCGTGGGCCTGGGTGTCTTCAAGTCCCAGTCCCCGCAAGGTGCACCGGACTGGTCAGGCCTCATGGCCGCCACGCTTGTTTCGGCCACGCCCGTGCTGATCCTCTTCGCCCTCTTCGGCAAGAAGATCGTCAACTCCATCGGCTTCAACGGAACCAAATAGCTTCCCCCATCCCCGCATCCATCAAACGTAAGGACCCACGATGAACACCAAGAAGGCAATCGGCGCCGTTGCCGTCGCTGCTGCCGCCGCACTTGCGCTCTCCGCCTGCGGTGGCGGAAGCACCGGCGGTGACTCCGCCAAGGGCGAGATCAGCTACTGGCTCTGGGACGCCAACCAGCTCCCCGCCTACCAGCAGTGCGCCACGGACTTCCAAAAAACCCACCCGGACATCAAGGTCAAGATCACCCAGACCGGCTGGGACGACTACTGGGGAAAGATCACCAACGGCATGGCCGCCGGCACCGCCCCCGATGTATTCACCAACCACTTGGCCAAGTACCCGGACTTCATCAAGACCAAACAGCTGGTGGCGCTCGATGACGCAGTAGCCAACGACAAGGTGGACCTCTCCCAGTACAACGAGGGCCTCGCTGACCTCTGGGTAGGCCAGGACGGCAAACGCTACGGCCTGCCCAAGGACTGGGACACCGTCGCCCTGTTCTACAACAAGAAGATGGCCGCCGACGCCGGGCTGACGGCTGAGCAGATGGCCTCCCTGAAGTGGAACCCGCAGGACGGCGGCAGCTACGAGAAGGCAATCGCCCGCCTCACCGTGGACAAAAACGGCAAGCGCGGAGACGAGCCCGGCTTCGACAAGAACAACGTGGCCGTCTACGGCCTTGGATTGGGCGGTTCCGGCGGGGAGAACGCCGGCCAGACCGAGTGGAGCTTCCTGGCAGCGTCCCTCGGCTGGACCACCACGGACAAGAACCCCTGGGGCACCCATTACAACTACGACGACAAGCGCGTCCAGGACACCATCGCGTGGTGGGCCTCGCTGGCCCAGAAGGGCTACATGCCCAAGCTGGAAGCCACCGTCGGCGCCAACGCTGCAGACAGCTTCGGCGCCGGCAAGGCAGCCATCAACAGCCATGGCTCATGGATGATCGGCCAGTACACGGGCTACAAGGGAATCGACGTCGGCATCGCGCCCACCCCGCAGGGCCCCGAGGGCCAGCGTGCCTCGATGTTCAACGGCCTGGCCGACTCCATCTGGGCGGGCACCAAGAAGAAGGACGCCGCCGTCAAGTGGGTCGAGTACCTCGCTTCCGCCGCCTGCCAGGATGTCGTGGCCGCGAAGGCCGTCGTCTTTCCCGCCATCAAGGGCTCTTCGGACAAGGCCGCGGCAGCATTCAAGGCCAAGGGTGTGGACGTCAGCGCCTTCACCCAGCACGTCAAGGACAAGACCACCTTCATGCTGCCCATCACGGACAACGCCGCCAAGGTGGCAGGCATCATGAAGCCCGCCATGGACGCCGTCGTCACCGGAAAGGCCCCGGCCAGCTCACTGTCCGCGGCCAATGAACAGGTCAACTCCCTCTTCGCCAAGTAGCACCCCCTCCTCCGCAACGCGGGGTCAGTTACGGCCCATCCTGCGCCGCAACACCGGCCGTAAGTGACCCCGCGTTGCCAGAAAAGAAAGACACCCCATGGACTCCATGTACCCGAGCCCGCTCCATCTGCGCTCCGCCGGAACGAGCCTGCTTCTCGCTTTCCATACCGGCGAGGCCCAGGTTGTCCACTGGGGCGCGGACCTCGGCAGCGAGCTGCCGGATCTCGAACTGCTCGGTGCTCCGGTGCCGCATTCGGCCCTCGACACCCCGATCGTGGGCGGGCTGCTCCCCCAGGCTTCCTCCGGCTGGCTTGGCCGTCCGGGACCGCGCGGGCAGCGCAGCGACGGCGGAGTACCCGGTTTCGCCTTCTCCCCCGCGCTGCGGGTGGTATCCGCTGAGCGGGTGCCGGCACAGAACGGCGGGGACACCGCCGTCGTGCTTCACAGCGATCCGGAGGCCGGCCTCGAAGTCCGCACCATGCTGCACCTGAACCCGGGCGGCCTGCTGGAACTGAGCCACGCGCTCACGAATACCGGGGATACGCCGTACCAGCTGGACGAACTGGGGCTGGTGCTCCCGGTGCCGGGGGACGCCGTCGAACTGCTGGACCTCACTGGCCGCTGGTGCCGCGAAAACCACCCGCAGCGGCACCAGATCGCACAGGGCACCTGGGTCCGTTCCGGCCGGCACGGCCGCACCGGGCACGACTCGTCGCTGCTCGTCGCCGCGGGCACGGCAGGTTTCGCCAACCGTTCGGGACGGGTGTGGGCCGTGCATTTCGGCTGGTCCGGCAACCACGAACAGTACCTCGACTCCCTTGCCGACGGCCGCCGCATGCTGGGTGCCGCGGAGCTGTTGGGACCGGGCGAGATCGTCCTCGCCTCCGGCGCCTCATATGCGACCCCGGTGCTCTACGCAGCGTATTCGGACCGCGGCGTGGACGGCGTCACGGAGCGTTTTTACGACTGGTTCCGCGCCCGCCCGCAGCACGTCCGCACGCAGAGCGCCGACGGCGAGCGCGGCGGCTCGGGCAAGGCCCGGCCGGTGGTCCTGAACACCTGGGAGGCCGTGTACTTCGACCATCGGATCGAGCCGCTGATCGAGCTGGCAGAGTCTGCGGCGGAGCTGGGCGTTGAGCGCTTCGTGCTCGACGACGGCTGGTTCCGCGGGCGCCGCGACGACCACGCCGGGCTGGGCGACTGGTTCGTGGACGAGACGTTGTGGCCGGAAGGCCTCACCCCGTTGATCGACGCCGTGAATTCCCGCGGCATGGAGTTCGGGCTGTGGGTGGAGCCGGAAATGGTGAACCTGGATTCGGACGTCGCCCGTGCGCACCCGGACTGGATCGTGGGCCCGGCGGCCAAGTCCCACAAGGACGGCGGGCGCTTGCCGCTGGAATGGCGCAACCAGCACATCATCGACCTCGCCAACCCGCAGGCCTGGCAGTACATCTACGAGCGCATCGACGCCTTGCTTCGTGAAAACAACATCGCCTATCTGAAGTGGGACCAGAACCGGGACCTCACCGAACACGGCCACCGCGGCCGGCCCTCCGTGCACGAACAGACGCTCGCCGCGTACCGGCTTTTCGATGCCCTGAAGGCCGCGCACCCGCACGTGGAAATCGAGTCCTGCTCTTCCGGCGGGGCCCGCGTGGACCTCGGCATCCTGCAACGCACGGACCGCGTGTGGGCCTCGGACTGCAACGACGCCTTGGAACGCCAGACCATCCAGCGCTGGACTCAGGCCGTCCTCCCGCCGGAACTGGTGGGCGCACATGTCGGCCCGACCCACTCGCACACCACGGGCCGCACGCACGACATCACTTTCCGCGCCATCACCGCCCTGTTCGGCCACTTCGGCATGGAATGGGACATCCGTCAGGCCACGGAGCGGGAACGGATCGTGCTGAAGCGGATCATCTCGATCTACAAAGAGCACCGCGGCCTCCTGCATTCCGGGGTACGGGTGCATGCGGACCTGGGCGAGCCGCAACTGCGTCTCCACGGCGTCGTGGCGCAGGACCGCTCAGAGGCGCTGTTCGCCGCCGTCGTGCTCGCCTCGATCGCCGCCGAGGTGCCGGGCCGGGTGGGCATTCCGGGCCTGGACCCGGAACGGACGTACAAGGTGGAGGCGCTGATGCCCACCTCCGCCGACCTCCCCGTCACGGTGGAAGGCGACGCCGCCAGCCCCTTCGTGCAGATCCAGCCACCCGCATGGCTCGACGGCGGCCTGACCGCCAGCGGCCGCTTCCTCACCGAGGTCGGGTTGCCGCTGCCTGTGCTGCGGCCAGAGCACGCGTTGCTGCTGAAGGTGAGCGCGGTGTAGGCACCGTTGTCCTGCGTTGTGAGGCCCGCTCTGCGTCCTTTGCCCCGCGCATTCGGCGTAGAGCGGGCCCCGCAGTTTTCCCCTGCTGTTGCGCGCCCCGGCGTAGGCTGTGGCTAAGGGTCCTTCGATCGCCGGGAGGCTGCCATGGACACCGAATCCGCCACCGTCAGCGGCCACGATGTCACCACGATCACTTGCGTCTGCGGCAACACAGTTGCCAGGGACGGGCTGATCCCGGCGAACTCCGATGGCGTGCCCATCCACGCCGGCCCGGATGTTCCGGCAGGCCTGGCTTCCTGGCCCGACGACGGCGAGCTGTTCACGCTGTGCCCCTCCTGTGGGCGGGTCTACAGCGACTCAGTGGTGGAGGAAACGGGCAAGGCGCCGGTGGCGTTCAGGGTGAACGTGGAATCCGGGCGGATCGCCGAGGCCATCCAGCTGCACTGGACGTCCTGATCAGGAGCCGGTTTCCATCCCTGTCATGGTGTATCGCCGCTCGATCCCGGCCGTGGCCCTGCCCCATTCGCTCGCGGCAACGCGTTCCTGGTGTCCTGTGAAAGCCTCGGCATCGCGGAAGCGCTCCTCGACCCGCCAGACCAGCGGGTCGCTCGTCCGCGTCACTTCGAAGGACAGGCAGCCTTCTTCGGCACGGGTCAGTTCAAGGTGCAAGGGAAGGTACCTGGCCACGGTCTCGGCTTCAACGGCGGTATGGCACACGAGCTCGCCGCTGAGGGTTACTTCCGGCACTGTGTTCCTTTCTACGGCAGGGACAACGCTGAACGTAACCCTAGGGCCCAGCTCCCCGTCCGGCGCCTCCGACGCGATAGATTGCAGGCATGACTGACGCATCCTCCGCCACCGCTGCCGGCCGCGGCACCATCCTGGTCCTGAACGGTCCCAACCTGAACCTGCTGGGCACCCGCGAACCGGAAAAGTACGGCACGTCCACCCTGGCCGACGTCGAACAGCTCGCCATGGACGCGGCGGCGGCGCACGGGTTCACCGTGGATTGCGTGCAGTCCAACCACGAAGGCGACCTCCTGGACGCCATCCACGCAGCCCGCGGCACCGCCGCCGGAATCGTCATCAACGCCGGCGCCTACACGCACACCTCAGTGGCACTGCGTGACGCCCTGGCCGCCGTCGAACTTCCCGCCGTCGAGGTCCACATCACCAATGTGCACAAGCGTGAGGAATTCCGGCACCACTCCTACCTGTCCCCCGTGTGCACGGCGGTGATTGTGGGCGCGGGCGTGCAGGGCTACAAGCTGGCCATCGATTTCCTGGCCGGCGCGGTTTCCTAGCCGCATGGGCCTGCTCGCGTCAGCCGAAGACGCCATTGTTTCCTGGAAACCCCTCACGGCCCGCGAAGAGGCAGCGAAGGAGGACTTCCTCGAGGGCCTGGCGCACGGCGCCGACATCCTCAGCCGCCGCCCCCTACCCTCGCATCTGACCGCGAGTGCCTTCGTCCTGGACGCAGCCAAGGAAAACATCCTCCTGGTCTTCCACGGCAAGGCCAGGTTCTGGGTCCAGCCGGGCGGTCATCTGGAGGACGGGGACGCCGCGGTCACGGAGGCCGCGCTCCGCGAAACCATTGAGGAAACCGGACTGTCGCGCGATCTCCTCAACGATGCCAAGGTGGTCGACCTCGACCACCACGCCCTGCCCGGAGCGTTCGGCCACTGCCGCTCACACCTGGATATCGGCGTCGCGGTTTTCACGGACGGAACACCGGAACCCACGGTCAGCGAAGAATCCGAAGCCGTCCGCTGGTTCCCGCTGGCCGCCCTTCCGGAGCCGGTAGCGCCCGAATTCCGGCGGCGCCTCGACGGCGTCCTGGCGCGGATGGGTCAAGGCCGCTTGGGTTAAGGTCCGCCTACTTCCGCGTGCACTGCCCCGCCGAAACCGCCGCGCTCAGCGCCGGTGCCCGCTCGGCCACCGGGGCCAGGTCCGCCATGGTGAGCGCGTAGCCCACCGCGACGTCGGAGGTCGTCTTCGCGAAGATGACGCCGGCTACCCGCCCCTGCTGGGACAGCAGCGGCCCGCCGGAGTTGCCCGGCTGCACATCGCCGGCAAGTTTGTAGACCCGTTCCGGCGACGGGTTGTTGCCGTAGATGTCCGGCACCAGCAAGGTGGAGACGCCCTGCACCGTGGCCGGTTTGGACTGGAACGGACCGCCGTGCGGGTAACCCGCGAAGGCTGCGGCGGATCCGGTGGGGAGGTCCGGCCCCAAGGGAAGCGGCGCCGTCGGCAGTCCCTCAACCGCGAGGACGGCGAGGTCCCGCTTACTGTCGAAATAGACCACCCGGCCCGGCAGCGCACCGCCGTCGGGCGTTTCCACCACGGGCTGCGGCACGCCGGCCACCACGTGGGCGTTGGTCACGACCCGCCCGGGCGACACCACAAATCCGCTTCCGGTCTGGTTCTGGCCGCACTGGTACGCGGTGCCCGCGATCCTCAGCACCGAACGCGCGGCGTTGTTCAGGGCAGGAGTATCCGTGCTGGCGTCCGGCACCGGGACCGGCGCCACCGGGCCGATCCCCTCAATGATCTTCGGGATGCCGTTGCCCATCACGGCAGACCGCAATTGCGCGACGGCGGACTTGACCGGGTTCGGGGTCAGCGCGTCGATGGAGCGGATCACCTTGGATTCGGCCAGCTGCTGCGAGACGAACGGCACACCGAGCGACGCAATGCTGAAAGACAGCATCGACATCACCAGCGCCGCCACAGCGACACTCGCGAAACCGCCCAACAGGCGGTCCAGGGCATGCAAAGGCTTGATCCGCACGGCCTGCCGGATCTTGTGGCCCACCCACGTGCCCAGGCCGTGGCCCAACACGATCAGCAGCACCGCCGAAGCGATGATGGCGGTCAACCGCCAGCCGCTCTCCGGCACCCAGCCGCTCACCAGCGGAACGGCGACGACGGCGGCCATCGCCCCCGCGGCAAAACCCGCCACGCCACCAAGTGTGACCAGGAAACCATTGCGCAGGCCGTAGATCAGGTAGGAAATGAGCGTCAGGATCAACGCCAGATCCAGGATGGTCAAGCCAAACACCAATGCTCCTCACGGCCGGGGTAAGCCCCAATTGTAGATGCGGCCCCTGACAGCCAGCCGACAGCGACGGCGACCCGCGGCGTGTGCAGATCCTCACCACCCAGCCCGTTTTCGGTGATATCCGCTGAATTTCGGGCGTTTCGGCTGCCAAGTACGTCACAGAGCCCGAAAAATTCTGGAACAATGACTGAAGCGCCACTGCCGAACTTTTACTCAGGAGAATTCATGGACATCGAGGTACTGCGCCGCGCACCCCTCTTCGCCACCCTTGACGACGACGCCTTCCGGCTGCTCACGGACGAGCTGACCGAAGTGGACCTTTCCCGCGGAGCATCGGTGTTCCGCGAGGGAGACCAGGGTGACCAGCTCTACTTCATCGTCTCCGGCAAGGTGAAGCTCGGCCGCACCTCCCCCGACGGCCGCGAGTCCCTGCTCGCCATCCTCGGCCCGGGCGAGCTCTTCGGCGAAATGGCCCTCTTCGACCCCAGCCCGCGCACCGCCACGGCCACCGCCGTCTCGGAGACCCGCCTGGCCGGCCTGAAGAACGAAAGCCTCAACACCCTGCTGCGCACCCGTCCCGAGGTCTCCGCACAGCTCCTCCAGGCACTGGCCCGCCGCCTGCGCCGCACCAACGACTCCCTCTCCGACCTCGTGTTCTCGGACGTCCCCGGCCGCGTGGCCAAGGCCCTCCTGGACCTGGCCGACCGCTTCGGCCGCCCCGCCACGGACGGCGTCCTCGTAGCCCACGAGCTCACCCAGGAAGAACTGGCCCAGCTGGTCGGCGCTTCCCGCGAAACCGTCAATAAGGCCCTGGCCGAGTTCGTCCAGCGCGGCTGGCTCCGCCTCGAGGCCCGCGCTGTGGTCATCCTGGACATGCAGCGCCTGCGCCAGCGCTCCCGCTAAGCGTCAAAGCGAGAAGGCCGGCTCCGATGATTCGGAGCCGGCCTTACTTGTGCCCGGCAGTCGAGCCTGTCGAGACCCGCCGGTGGCCGAGCCCGTCGAGACCCGCCGGTGGTCGAGCTTGTCGAGACCCCGGTGGCCGAGCCCGTCGAGACCCGCCGGTGGTCGAGCTTGTCGAGACCCCGGTGGCCGAGCCCGTCGAGACCCGCCGGTGGTCGAGCTTGTCGAGACCCCGGTGGCCGAGCCCGTCGAGACCCGCCGGTGGTCGAGCTTGTCGAGACCCCGGTGGTCGAGACGCCGCTAGTCGAACCCGTCCAGACCCCGCTGGTCGAGCTTGTCGAGACCCGCGGGGGGTCGAGACCTTTATCCACATAGGCAGACCGGATCCTTTCCGGATCAAAGATGCCGAGCAGAATTGCCTCATGCCTTTTGCTTACATGCTCCGCTGCTCGGATGGCTCCTACTATGTGGGCAGCACCCAAAACTTGGAGATACGCCTCGCCCAACATCAGACAGGAGAAGGGGCTGCGTATACACGCCGTCGTCGGCCCGTGGAACTGGTCTGGTTTGAAGAATACGCGCGCGTGGACGAGGCCTTCGCGCGGGAGAAGCAGGTCCAAGGGTGGAGCCGGGCCAAGCGGGAGGCCCTCATTGCTGGTCGGTACGCCGACTTGCCGAGGCTTTCGGCAAACCGTGGTTCGCATGGACGGCAATAGGTCTCGACAAGCTCGACCACCAGGTCTCGACAAGCTCGACCACCATAGAACTCAGCGCTCCCTTTGCGGCTCTCCTGCTACGGCTCGGGCTGCTTCGACTTCGAGCATCAGTGTGCCGTTCTCTTCGACGAGGCGCGGCTGGTAGACGTGGTGCTTGCGCTTGTAGCTGAGGTAGGCGATGCAGCCCTGGGCCGCGGCCATCTTTTCGAGCATGATTTCGGAGCCCGGCACCAAGAGCTGGCCCAAGGTGAGGCCCACGGTGTTGGGCTGGCCGATTTCATCGCCGAGGTTGGTGGTGTCGCGTTCGGCGATGAGCTCGAAGGCGCGGACCCAACGGCCCCAGACGCCCTTGCTTTCCAGCAGGGACGGGGTCTGGCCCACCGGGATGGTTGCCGCGAAGTAGCGGGTGTTGAAGCGGCGGTGCGCGAAGTCCGGGCTGAGCCAGTTGACCAGCGGTTTCAGCAGGTCGGTGCGCAGCGAGAGGCCACGCTTGGCGAGGACGTCGGCGAAGGATTTCTCCTGTTCAGCCACGGCCTCGCGGGCCTTCATCCATTCAGGGGTGGACGTGGCTTCCACGGTGGAGGACAGGTCCGGGCCGGCGAGGAGGACGCCGGTTTCTTCGAAGAGTTCACGGATCGCTCCCACCACGTGGCGGCGGGCGAGTCCGACGTCGTCCGTTCCGAGGGCCTCAGCCCACTGCTGGGGCGAGGGACCCAGCCAGCCGAGGGCGTCGTCGTCGCTGGCGTCCAGTGAGCCGCCCGGGAAGGCGACCACGCCCAGCGGGGAAGAACCCGGACGGTACCCCATCCAGGTCTCCAGGCCGCCAGGGGCGTCGCGGAGGAGGACTACCGATGATGCGTATCGCGCGGCGCGGGGGCTCCGTTCGCCGAGCTGAAGCCAGTTCCGTGCTGCCCCCTCAAGATCGGGGGGCAACACGAAAAGGCGTCGGGCTAGCTGTGGCACTTGCTGTGACCGGTTCCTTGCTTGGGGTCGGCGGTCAGCTGAATTCGGCGATCAGCTCGACCTCAACGGGAGCGTCGAGCGGCAGGACCGCAACGCCGACGGCGGAGCGTGCGTGGATGCCCGCGTCGCCGAAGACCTTCCCGAGGAGCTCGGAGGCGCCGTTGATGACTGCCGGCTGTCCGGTGAAGGAGGGATCGGAGGAAACGAAGCCGACCACCTTGACGATCCGGGTGACGCGGTCGAGGTCGCCGATGACACTCTTGACCGCTGCCAGGGCGTTGATGGCGCAGATTTCAGCGTACTTCTTGGCGTCTTCAGGAGCAACCGTTGCTTCCTCGGACTGGCCTTCGTCGCCGGTGGAGACTTTGCCCGTAGCTGGGAGTTTGCCATTAACAAACGGCAGCTGGCCGGAGGTGTAAACGTAGTTGCCGGAGACTACTGCCGGGACGTACGCGGCAACGGGAGCCGCTACTTCCGGAAGGGCGAGTCCAAGCTCGGCCAGGCGCTGTTCGACGGCGGATGCCGGTGCCGGGGTTTCCGCGCCAGACGTGGTTTCTGCGGGGCTCGTCATAGTTACTGCTTCTCCCTCTTAAGGTAGGCCACCAGGCCGTTTCCATCGGGACCGGGGACTACCTGGACGAGTTCCCAACCGTCCTCACCCCAGGTGTCGAGGATCTGTTTTGTGGCGTGAATAATGAGCGGAATCGTCGCGTACTCCCATTTGGTCATGAGAGAAAGCGTAGCCCTTGCCGGTAAAGTGGAAAACATGGTGACTCGCAAGAACCCCATATTCGATACTGCCACCACCCTCGGAAAGATCGTCGCTTTCCTTGGCGTGAGTGCCATTTGCGGCGTCCTGGTGGCAGGCCTGCTGGTGCCCGCGGCTGCGCTTTCCGGCAGCACCGCCACCGGCTCCATCAAGTTCTTCGACACCCTGCCGGCGGAGCTCCAGGTGAACCCGCCCAGCCAGTCGACCACCATCCTGGCGGCAGACGGTACCAAGATCGCTTCCCTGTTCTCCGAGAACCGGACGCGCGTCCCGCTGGACCAGATGAGCCCTTATATCAAGGACGCCGTCATCGCGGTTGAGGACAGCCGTTTCTACGAGCACGGCGGCATCGACACCACCGGCATCCTGCGCGCCGTGGTCAGCACCGCACGCGGCCAGTGGCAGGGCGCCTCCACCATCACGCAGCAGTACGTCAACAACGTCATCAACGAGTCCCTCGTTTCGCAGGGCAAGGATGCCGAGGTCAAGCTCAACGGCGTCAACAAGGGCGTCGGGGACAAGCTGCGCGAAATGAAGCTCGCCATCGCACTGGAGAAGAAGTTCTCCAAGGAGCAGATCCTTGAGGGCTACCTCAACATCGTCTTCTTCAACCGGGACGCCTACGGCATCGAAGCCGCGTCCAAGTTCTTCTTCAGCACCACGGCCAAGAACCTCACCCTGCCGCAGGCTGCCCTGCTGGCCGGCGTGGTGAACAGCCCCAGCTACTACAACCCGATCGCCAACCCGGAGAACGCCAAATCCCGCCGGGACCTGGTGCTGCAGCTGATGCTGAACCAGGGCAAGATCAAGAAGGCCGAGTACGACAAAGCCGTGGCCACCCCGGTGACCACCAAGGTGACCCCGGCCCGCCAGGGTTGCGCCTATGCCACCATGGCCCCGTACTTCTGTGATTACGTCTTCCACCTGCTCCTGAACAACCCGGCGTATGGTTCCACCCCGGAAGAGCGCACCAACCGTGTCATGCGTGGCGGCCTCACCATCAAGACCACCCTGGATCCCAAGGCACAGGCCGTGGCCCAGGAGCAGGTGAACGCGTCCGCCGGCGCCAACCCGGACAAGTGGGGCGCAGCCCTGGTCTCCGTCCAGCCCAAGACCGGCAAGATCATCTCCATGGCACAGAACACCGTGTGGCTGCCGTCCCCGGGCAAGTTCCAGGCCGAACAGAACTTCAATGTGGACGTCCTGGACGCCAAGGGCAATGACTTGAACGGCCTGGGTGGTTTCCAAACCGGCTCCACCATGAAGCCTTTCACCTTCGCTCAGTGGCTCAACGAAGGCCGGTCGATGAATACCGTGGTCAATGCCGCGGCCCGTAAGTACCCCATCGATTTCCCGTGGAAGAACACCTGCCCCACCCCGACCACGGGCTGGTACGACAGCAACGTGGCGGGCAGTGATGACCTCCAGAACGCCGAAGAGGGTTACTACCGCCCGATGAGCGTGCTGTATGGCTTGGCAAACTCCATCAACACCGCCACTTTTGCCTCTGCAGCGCAGGTGGACCTTTGCGGCATCCAAAAGATCGTGGACGCCGTGGGCATCCACGAAGGCCTGCCTGCCCGTGGCGAAGACGGCAAGGTGACCGATCCCAATCCGAAGATTCCGATGACCACGCTGGCCAACCTCCTGGGTTCCCGCCAGACGGCGCCCTTGACCATGGCCAGCGCCTTCGCCACCTTCGCAAACGATGGAAAGTACTGCGAGCCGATCGCCATTGAATCGGTGACCGACCCCTCAGGCGCGAAGCTTCCGGCGCAGTCCAGCAACTGCCGGGATGCCATTTCCCCCGACGTTGCCAAGGGCGTCAACAAGGCCCTGCAGACCGTCCTGAATGAAGGTTCCGGTTATTGGATCAAGCCGCGGATCTCCACGAGCACGAACTTCCCCATCGCCGCCAAGACCGGCACTAACAACTCCAACGGCTCCACCTGGGTCGTCGGCTACACCACCGGCTTGGCCACAGCCTCCTGGTTCGGCGATCCGCTGGGCAGCCAGGACCGCTACGGTCGGAACCTCACCATCAACGGCCAGTTCTACTCGAACATTGACGGCTACATGATCGCCGGCCCGCAGTTCGCCAACTACATGTTGCAGACGGCTCCGCGCTACGGCACGGATCCGTTCCCGGAGCCGCCGTCCAACCTGCAGTACGTCCCGGCTCCGCCGCCCGCTCCCAAGGACACCAAGGGTGACGACGCCAAGGATGACGACAAGGGGTCCGACTCCGGTGACAAAGGCGGCGACAAGGGCGGCGACAACAAGGGTAAAGACAAGTAACCCATGACCGCCCAGACCACTTTGGCAGGCCGCGTCCGTGATTTCGGACGCGGCCTTGCCGTCACTGCCGCCGTCGGCGCTACGGCCGGCGCAGCTGCCGCCGCCTACGGCTGGTGGGAGAAGGACCAGTTCACGCTCCGTGAGGAGACCCTGCCGATTCTCCCGGCCGGCTCGGCGCCGATGCGCGTGCTGCACCTGAGCGACATCCACTTCGTCCCAGGCCAGGACAAGAAGGCTGCGTGGCTGCAGTCCCTGGCTGGTTTGGAACCGGACCTGGTGGTCAACACGGGCGACAACCTGAGCCACCCCAAGGCCGTCGATCCGCTGCTGGAGGCCCTGCGCCCGCTGCTTGCGCTGCCCGGCGTCTTCGTCCCGGGCTCCAACGATTACTATGCTCCCGGCCTGAAGAACCCCCTGAGTTACTTCATGGGCCCCAGCCGTATGCGCAAGGACCCTGTGAAGCTCGACTGGCCGCGGCTGCGTTCAGGTTTCGGCATGTCCGGCTGGATCGACCTCACCAACCGGCACCAGTCGTTCCCGCTGAACGGCGTCCGGCTGGACTTCTCCGGCGTGGATGATCCGCACCTCAAGCGCGAACGCTACGCGGGCTGGCCGCGTGGAACCGCCGGCCAGGACAAGAAGCCGCACCTGCGGGTCGCCGTCATCCACGCCCCGTACCAGCGCGTGCTGGACCACTTCACCGAGGCCGACGCCGACCTCATCCTCGCCGGGCACACGCACGGCGGCCAGGTCTGCATCCCCGGCTACGGCGCCCTGGTCTCCAATTGCGACCTCCCCACGTGGCGTGCCAAAGGCCTGCACGATTGGGACAGCAACGGACACACGACGCCGGTGAACGTCTCCGGCGGCATCGGCACCTCGCGCTTCGCCCCGGTGCGCATCGCCTGCCGCCCGGAAGCCGTGCTGCTGACGCTGACTGCCCGCGACTAAACGATGGCCTCCCCGGACCTCGAGCATCTGCGGACCTTCGTCACGGTGTACCGGACGGGATCGTTCACCGAAGCCTCGGCCTTGCTGGGCATTTCGCAACCGACCGTCACCAGCCACGTCCGCGCGCTTGAATCCGGCTTGGGCTTCCCGCTCTTCGTCAGGCAACGTACCGGCGTGGCGCCCACCACCCGGGCTGAGACGCTTATCCGCGACGTCGCCCCGCATATCGACGCCCTGGATGACATCGCCAGTTCCCTGCCCGGCGCCGGCACCACCACGGCCATCCAGTTCGGCGGACCGGCCGAACTCATCAGCCACCTGCTGCTTCCCCGGTTGAAAGACATCACCGAAGCGGCGCAGGCGCCGGTCAGGATCAGCTTCGGCCTGGCCGATGACCTCCTGGAGAAGCTGCGCACCGGCGTCCTCGACGTCGTGCTGAGTTCCGTGCTGCCGCGCATCCGCGGCATCGAGTCCGAGCCCTTCTTCGACGAGGAGTTCGCGCTGGTGGCGGCACCCGCCTGGTCGGGGACCTCCGAAAGGGAGCTCGACGCCGTCCCGGTGGTGGCGTATGCGGAGAACCTCCCGATCATCCGCCGTTACTGGCGTACCGTGTTCGGGAGGCGCCCCGCGCATCTGGCGACTGCCGCCGTCGTGCCGGATCTGCGCGGCATCCGGGTCGCCGTGAAATCCGGGCTCGGAATGTCCGTGCTGCCGCTCTACCTCATCGAAGAGGAGCTCCGGGACGGCGCGCTCGTCCAGCTACACACCCCGGAAGTGCCGCCGCTCAACACGGTGCACCTCGCGGTCCGCGCCGGCGAAAGCAGCCGCAATCCGCAACTGCGGGCCTTCCTCGCCGCGCTCAGGAGCGCCACCGGCTGAAGCCGGCAGCTGAGGCCATCAGGAATCGGATGGGCCACCAAAATTTTCGGATCACCGGGCGCAGCAGCACACGCGCATACTCGGTGACGTCGAAAGGAACACAATGTCCAAGATCCTCATGGTCGCCACCGCGGCCGATTCCCTCACCCTCGCCGACGGTTCCGAACACGCCACCGGTTTCTGGGCCGAAGAACTCGTGGTCGCCCACCGCGAGCTGACCGCCGCCGGCCACGACGTCGTCATTGCCACCCCGGGCGGCAAGCCCGCTCCCGTCGACCCCGGCTCCCTCGCCGTCGCGAACGTCGGCAGCGAAGAAGCCGTTGCTGAGCTGTCCGCCTACCTGGATGGAATCGCCGCCGAGCTGAAGGCGCCCCTGTCCCTCGATCAGGTGAATGCCGCAGATTACGCGGCGATCGTCCTGCCCGGCGGCCACGGCCCCATGACGGACCTCGCGTTCGATGCCACCCTGGGTACCATCCTCAGCGAAGCCGACGACGTCGGCACGGTCATCGCGCCGTTCTGCCACGGACCGGCGGGCCTGCTGAGCGCCAGCCGCCAGGACGGCAGCTTCGTCTTCGCCGGCCGCAAGCTCACCGTCTTCACCGACGAGGAGGAGCGCACCGGCGGCCTGGGCGAGAACACCCCGTGGTTCGTGGCCAGCAAGCTGCGCGAGCGCGGCGCCGTGACGGAGGCCGGCGAGGCCTGGTCCAGCTTCGTGGTCCGGGATGGAAACCTCATCAGCGGCCAGAACCCGCAGTCCAGCGCGGCCGTTGCCGCCGCGGTGCTGGAAGCACTGCAGGGCTGACGCCAAGAACGCCAACGCATACGGCATAAAACGGGCTGCCTCCGGAATACCGGGGGCGGCCCGGCTGTTTCTCCTGTGAAAGGACTCTTTCATGGCCTAGGGTGGTTGCTACAGGAAACCACCTTCCGAAGAATTCAGCGGTCGAGAAGCGGGCATGTCCAAGCAAACATCGTTCTTCACCTCCATCAAACGCCTCTACCCCCACGTCAGGCCGATCATTCCCCGCCTGCTCCTGGGCCTCGTCAGCGCGCTCCTGGCCAGCGTGGTGGCCCTTGCCATCCCGCAGGTCCTCCGGGTCCTGGTGAACGACTTCCTCAAGCCCGGCGGCGCGGGAAGCGCGGTGTGGATATCCGCCGTCGTGATCCTGCTGCTGGGCCTCGCGGAAGCGGGACTCGTGGCGCTCCGCCGCTTCTTCGTCATCAACCCGGCCACCACGGTGGAGACCCGCATGCGGGTCTCGCTCTACGACCACCTGCAGGATCTCAGCGTCGCGTTCCACGACCGCTGGGGCTCGGGCCAGTTGCTGTCCCGTGCCATGAGCGACCTGAACTTCCTGCGCCGCTGGATGGCCTTCGGCGCGATCATGCTGGTGGTCACCACGCTCACCGTGGCGATCGGCGTGGGCGTCATGTTCGCCATGAGCTGGCAGCTGGCCCTGATCTTCCTCGCCGCCGCGCTGCCGATCATGGTCTACTCCTTCCGCTTCCGCCGCCGCTTCAGCCTGGTGGCGCGGCTGAGCCAGGACCAGGCCGGCGACCTCGCCACCACCGTGGAGGAATCCGTCCACGGCATCCGCGTGCTCAAGGCCTTCGGCCGCAGCCGGGAAGCGCTCGAGAACTTCAACGGCCAGGCCGAGGAGCTCCGTCAGACCGAAATCGCCAAAGCCAAGCAGCAGGCCGAGCTCAGCCTGGTGGTGACCCTGCTTCCGGAACTGGCGCTCGGCGTCGGGCTGGTGGTCGGCATCCTGCTGGCATCCACCGGGGAGATGAGCATCGGCTCCCTGGTGGCGTTCTTCGCCACCGCCGCCGTGGTGGCGGCGCCGGTGGAATTCTCCGGCATGCTGCTGGCCATGGCCCTGACGGCCAAGTCCGCGCTGGACCGCCATTTCGAGGTCATGGACACCGTGAACACCATCACCAGCCCGGACAGGCCGCGCTCCCCTGCGGAACTGCGCGGCGGTTTGCGCTTCGATCACGCCTCTTTCGCGTTCGACGACGGCGGGCCACTCCTGCACGACATCACCCTGGACATCCGGCCGGGCGAGACCATGGCGCTGGTGGGCGTGACGGGCAGCGGCAAGAGCGCGCTGCTTCAGCTGGTGCCCCGGCTGTACGACGTGACGGACGGTTCGGTGAACATCGACGGCGTGGACGTGCGGGATTTCAGCGTCGAGGAACTGCGCACCGTGGTGGCGGTCGCCTTCGAGGACACCACCCTGTTCTCCAGTTCCGTGCGGGACAACGTGCTGCTCGGCGCACCGGACGCCTCGGATGCGGCTTTGGATGAAGCACTCGACGTCGCGCAGGCCCATTTCGCGTATTCCCTTCCGGACGGCGTGGACACCCTGATCGGCGAAGAAGGGCTCAGCCTGTCCGGCGGGCAGCGGCAACGCATCGCCTTGGCCCGGGCGATCGCCGCGAAGCCGAAGGTGCTGGTCCTGGATGATCCGCTTTCCGCCCTGGACGTCAACACCGAGGAACTCGTCGAGGCCCGGCTCCGCAAGGTCCTCAAGGACACCACCACGCTGATCGTCGCACACCGGCCATCCACGGTGGCCCTGGCCGACCGGGTGGCGCTGCTCGAGGACGGCCGGATCGCCGACGTCGGGACCCATACGGAACTGCTGGCCCGCAACGCCCACTACCGCTTCGTGATCGCCAGCCTGGATGAGGGTCCAAAGGACCTGGACAGCGAGCTGGAAAACGAACTCGACGAACTGGAACAGGAGGCCCGGCGGTGAGCTCATTCGGCACTTCCAACGAAGACAACGCGCACCTGAGCCGCAGCGACAGCAAGGCCGTCCGGCGCCGTTCCCTCAAGCTGCTCGGCTCGCTGATCCGGCCGGTCCGCACCCGCTTCCGGCTGACCCTGGCCATGGTGGTGCTGTCCCAGGCCACCCGAGTGGCAGGCCCCGCGATCATCGCGTTCGGCATCGACCATGCCCTCCCGGCCTTGCAATCGGGCGACGGCGGACCGCTGGTCCTGACGGGCGTCCTCTACCTCGCGGCGGCCATCGCGACGGCGGCCCTGACGGCTTTGTACGTCACCTCCACCGCTCGCCTGAGCCAGGCGATGCTGCTGGACCTGCGGCTACGCGTCTTCCGCCATACCCAGCGGCTGAGCCTCGAGTTCCATGAGAAGTACACCTCGGGGCGCATCATCGCGCGGCAGACCTCGGACCTGGAGGCCCTGCGCGAACTCCTCGATTCCGGCGTGAGCTCCCTGGCGTCCGGGCTGCTGTTCATGGTGTTCACAGCCATCACGGTGTTCGCCCTGGACTGGCGCAGCGGGCTGATCATGCTCGCCACCGGCGTGCCCATGTACTTCCTGGCCCGCTGGTACCAGAAGCATTCGCAGATCGCCTTCCGGGAATCCCGCGTGGTGTCCGCACGGCTGATCGTGCATTTCGTGGAGACCATGACCGGAATCCGCGCCGTCAAGGCCTTCCGCAAGGAACGCGAGAACGCGGAACGCTACGCGCAGCTCTCCGAGGACTACCGCACGGTGACGGTCCGCTCGATTAACCTCAACGGCGTCTTCCAGCCGGGCCTGGTGCTGATCGGCAATGTCTGCGTGGCCGTGGTGCTGCTCTTCGGCGGCTTTCGGGTGCTCAGCGGGGACCTCGCGGTCGGCGTGCTCCTGGCACTGATCCTGTCCACCAAGCGCTTCTTCCAGCCGGTGGACCAGATGGCCATGTTCTACAACTCCTTCCAGAGTGCGCAGGCCGCACTGGAAAAGGTGTCCGGACTGCTGGAGGAGGTGCCTACAGTCCGCCCGCCGAAGAACCCGGTGCCCCTCCCGCATGCCCGCGGCGAGATCACCTTCCGGGATGTGGAGTTCGGCTACGGCAGCGGCAAGCTGGTGGTCCCGCGGCTGAACCTGCACATCCCCGCAGGGCAGACCGTGGCGCTGGTGGGCCAGACCGGTGCCGGCAAGTCCACGCTCGCCAAGCTGATCGCCCGTTTCTACGACGTCACCGCGGGTTCCCTGACGCTCGACGGCGTGGAACTGCGCGATCTCGACGGCAGCGAGCTGTGCCGCGCCGTCGTCATGGTCACCCAGGAGGCCTTCCTGTTCAGCGGCTCCGTGGCGGACAACATCGCGCTCGGCCGCCCGGACGCGTCTCGCGCGGAAATCGAAGCCGCCGCCAAGGCCGTGGGCGCCCACGACTTCATCACGGCACTGCCCGAGGGGTACGACACGGACGTGAACAAGCGCGGCGGCCGGGTCTCCGCCGGGCAGCGGCAGCTGATCAGCTTCGCCCGTGCGTTCCTCGCGGCGCCGGCGGTGCTGATCCTGGACGAAGCCACCTCCTCCTTGGACATCCCTTCGGAGCGGCTGGTCCAGGCCGGCCTGTCGAGCCTGCTCAGCGGCACCGGCTCCGGAAACAACGACGGCGCCGGACGCACCGCGATCATCATCGCCCACCGCCTCTCCACGGTGGAGTCCGCGGACCGGGTGCTCGTCATCCACGACGGCGAAGTGGTTGAGGACGGTTCACCGGCCGAGCTGATCAGCGGCGGCGGCCGTTTCGCCGCCCTGCACGGGGCCTGGAAAGAGTCGCTCGTATGACGGACCCGCAGGACGGCGGGGCCGATTTCGCATCCGGGGCAGGAATCCGCTATCCTTGAACACGTTGCTTTTGCAGCGGATCGGGATGTAGCGCAGCTTGGTAGCGCGCTTCGTTCGGGACGAAGAGGTCGCAGGTTCAAATCCTGTCATCCCGACCAAACCAGCAAGGAGCCTTTCATTTGGAAGGCTCCTTGCTGTTTAACAAAACAATTCCGCGGCGGGCAGCGCCCGGCGATTAAACAATCCGGCGCCCGGTTTGTCTTTAGTGACAACATGACCGGAAACGGCACCCCCGAGCAAAAGAAAACCCCCGGCGCCCAGACGCCGGGGGAATTTCTCAAATCAATTGAATATTACATGGGATCGGGCCAGTTACCGATCAGGGTGGAGCGCATGGGGTCCGGCCAGTTACCGATGGCCTGGGCGCGCATCGGATCCGGCCAGTTGCCGATTGCCTGCGACCGCATGGGGTCGGGCCAGTTCCCAATGCTGAGCACCGTGTTGACGGCGTCGGCGACAGGGGCTGCAGAAATGACGGCCGGAGCCGCGGCCGTAAAAGCAAGGGCACCAGCCAACGCGACTGATGCAGCGATCTTCTTGAACATGTTTTCCCTCGATGCGAGTCGGATTTGTTATGGAAATAAGTGCGGTCCCTGTTGACACACATTGTAAAATGTTTTCCACAGAGGCTGTCAAGGTTAACCCTCCAAGAGAGCCTGATTGGACCATATCTAGGAGGACGCGGTGGGCAACGGATTCGGAGAAAAGCTCCGTGCCGAGCGGCTCGAACGGGGCCTGACCCAGGCCGAACTGGGCAAGGACCTCTACTCCCCCAGCTACATCTCGCTGTTGGAGACCGGCCGTCGCGAACCCACGGCCGAAGTCATCGAAGAACTCGCGCGCCGCCTTGAACTTGCGCCCAAGGCTTTGGAGGCCTGGAGCCAGCCGGTATCCGTCAGCGACGCCGAATACGTCCTCGCGGGCCTGTACGCCCGGCAGGCCTGGGACCTGCGCGACTATCCCCTTGCTGCCAGCCACGCGGCCGCGGCAGCGCAGATCGCGCTCGAAGCCCGCAACACCAGTGCCTGGTGGAACATGACCTACATGCAGGCCGAATGCGTCATGAAGCAGGGCCAGCTCAAGGAATGCCAGAAGATCATCCAGCATCTCCTCGAGCACCCCATGGCCACGGAGTCCGCCGGTCTCGGCGTCCGCGCCCGGCAGATGCTCGCCGCTGTGTGCCACGGCCAGGGCCAGCTGGCCACCGCCGTCGAACATGCCACGGAAGCCGTCCGGCTCAGCCTGCAGCTGCCCAAGGGGTCCACACTGATCATCGGCGCGCACCGCGCGCTCATCGGCGCGCTGGCCGAAAGCGGCAAACTGGACGAGGCATGGAAATACTGCGAAGCCATGATGGCGCAGATGGATGAGCACTCCATGTCCCAACTGGCCGGCGAGGTCGCCTGGGTGGTGGGCAACGTGGCGTTCATGCGGCACGACTACGCCGAGGGCATCAAGCACCACGAGCGCGCCGCGAAGCTGCTTTCCCCCGCCAACGACATCGAACTCTGGGCCCGCTTCAACAAGGCCTCCGCAGCCGTCCGGCTTTCCTCGGGCATCGTTGAGCCGGAGACCCTCTCCGCCATCGAACGCGCCGAACTCGCGCTCTCGATCGTGGGCGGCAACAAGACCGACCAGTTGGAAGTCGCCTTCATCCGCGCCCGCTGGCTCTACCTCACCGGGGACATCCTGGCCGCCGTCGCCAAACTGCGCGAAATCCACGCGGACCGCAGCGTCCTGGCCCGGCACACCGCCGGCGAAGTCTCCTTCCTGCTCGGCAAGGCCCTCAAGGCCGCCGGCGAGAACGCCGATGCCCTGGTGTACCTGGAGGAAGCGCAGGCGGACTTCACTGCCGCCGGCGCCGCGGACCGTGTGCAGCAGGCCATGGACGCCCTGCTGGAGATCCGGCTGGCCGAGCGCCGCGCACAAGCCGCCAACCACGCGGTCAGCCCGTCCAAGGCGAGCTGAACCAGGACTTAACGCAGGAAGGGGCGGAGCCATGCGGCTCCGCCCCTTCCTGTTTATGCAGCTCAGGCGAAAGTACGCCCGGTGAGCTTTTCGTACGCCTCAACGTAGCGGGCCCGGGTGCGCTCGACGACGTCGGCCGGCAGGGCGGGCGGCGGGGTATCCGACGCGCGGTCCCAACCGGATTCGGCGGAGGTCAGCCAGTCGCGGACGTACTGCTTGTCGAAGGACGGCTGCGCCTTGCCGGGTGCGTAGCTTTCGGCATCCCAGAAGCGCGAGGAATCCGGGGTGAGGACCTCATCGCCCAGGGTGATCACACCGCTGGCGGCGTCCACGCCGAACTCCACCTTGGTATCGGCCAGGATGATCCCTCGGCCGCGGGCGATCTCCTCGGCCTTGGTGTAGATCTCCAGCGTGAGTTCGCGCAGGCGCTCGGCAACGTCCGGGCCCACGGCGTCCACAACGGCGTCGAAGGTGATGTTCTCGTCGTGCTCGCCCACCTCAGCCTTGGCCGAGGGCGTGAAGATCGCTTCGTCCAGGCGCGAGCCGTCCACCAGGCCTTCCGGCAGCGGGATGCTGCATACGGTGCGGGACTGCTTGTACTCGGCCAGGCCGGAGCCGGTGAGGTAGCCGCGGGCGATGCATTCCACCGGGAACATGTCCAGCTTCTTGCAGATCATGGCCCGGCCTTCCACGGCTTCCGGAACGCCGCCGGCCACCGTGGAGGCCAGCACGTGGTGTTCCACGTTGAGCTGATCGAACCACCACAGGCTCAGCTGGGTGAGGATGCGGCCCTTGTCCGGGATTTCGCTGGAGAGCACGTGATCGTAGGCGCTGATGCGGTCGCTGGCCACCACCAGTACGCAGTCCTGGCCGATCTGTTCCTTGATGGAGTCGTCCGCCGGGACGTAGAGGTCGCGGACCTTGCCGGAGTACACGTGCTTCCAGCCGGGAAGGTCAAGGGTTTCGGCAACGAAACCGCCGCTTGCGAGTTCAGCCATGGTCAGCCCTTCACCACCGGGATCGTGCCGGTGCCGGAGGACACCTTGATTTCGCCGCGGGCGGCCTTGCCTGCGATGTCCGTGCGGTACTGGCTGCCTTCGAGCTGGACCAGCTCCACGCCGTCGTACGCCCGTTCGCGGGCCTCCACCAGGTCACTGCCGAGCGCCACCACGGCGAGCACGCGGCCGCCGGCGGAAACAACCTTGCCTTCCTCGTCCAGCTTGGTGCCGGCGTGGATGATGTGGACGCCTTCAAGGCTTTCGGCCTTCTTCAGGCCGGTGATCCGGTCCCCGGTGCGCGGGGTGTCCGGGTAGTTTTCGGCAGCGACGACGACGGCGACGGCGGACTCCTTCGACCAGCGCAGCTCTTCGGCCGTGTCCAGTTCGCCCTTGGCGGCGGCCAGCATCAGGGAACCGAGGGGGGTCTTGAGGCGGGCCAGGACGGCCTGCGTTTCGGGGTCGCCGAAGCGGGCGTTGAACTCGATGACGCGGGTGCCGCGGGAGGTCAGGGCCAGGCCGCAGTAGAGTACGCCCACGAAGGGAGTGCCGCGGCGGGCCATCTCGTCCACGGTGGGCTGGGCCACGCGGTCGATGACTTCCTGGACCAGGCCTTCGGGGGCCCAGTCGAGCGGGGTGTAGGCGCCCATGCCGCCGGTGTTGGGGCCTTCGTCGTTGTCGAAGATGCGCTTGAAGTCCTGCGCCGGGGAAAGGGGCACGGTGGTGCGGCCGTCGCAAAGCACGAAGAGCGAAACTTCGGGGCCGTCCAGGAATTCTTCGATCACCACGGTTCCACCGGCGTCGAAGCAGGCCTGTGCGTGGGCCAGGGCTTCGGCGCGGTCGTTGGTGACCACCACGCCCTTGCCGGCGGCGAGTCCGTCGTCCTTGACCACGTGCGGGGCGCCGAAGGTGTCCAGCGCGTCCGCGGCTTCTTCGGCGTTGGCGGCCACCCGGGCCATGGCGGTGGGTACGCCCGCTTCGGCCATGACTTCCTTGGCGAAGGCCTTGGACGCTTCGAGCTGGGCTGCCGCCTTGCTGGGGCCGAACACCGGGATGCCGGCTTCGCGCACGGCGTCGGAGACACCTGCTGCGAGCGGGGCCTCCGGACCGACGACGACGAGGTCGACTTCCAGCTTGCCGGCCAGTTCGGCGACGGCGGCGGGATCGTTGCCGTTGATGGCATGGGTGGGGACCAGCTTGGCGATGCCGGCGTTGCCCGGAGCCGCGTGGACCTCGGATACGTTGGGATCTTCGAGCAGGGAGCGGACAATGGCGTGTTCGCGGCCGCCGGGGCCAATGACGAGTACCTTCACAGTCTTCAAGGGTACTTTGTGCAGCCTGCCCGGACCTAAGTTGTGTCCCGCACATGCTCCCTCCACGCCGCGAAGGCCGGACATATGAGTGATATGTCCGGCCTTCGTTGCAGAAGAGGCGCATGTCCAGTGGATCAGGACTGGCGCAGTGGATCAGGACGGGGTCAGTGCTTGGCTGCGGACACCTCGCCGGCTGCGTCGCGGGCTTCCCAGCGGCCGCCGTTCTCCCAGAAGATCCGGATGTCTTCCAGGTTGCGGCCCTTGGTTTCGGGAGCCAGGCGGTACACGAAGAAGAACGCGGCCACGGCCAGGGCACCGAAGACGGCGAAGGTTCCGGCACCGCCCAGGCGCTGCAGCATGGTGAGGAAGAAGGCGGAGACCACCACGTTGGCGATCAGGTCCGAGGTCAGCATGGTGCTCGCGCCGAGGGAGCGCAGGCGGGCCGGGAAGCTTTCGCCGGCGTAGACCCACACCAGGGCGCCGAAGCCGAAGGTGAAACCGACGGTGAAGAGCAGGACGCCCAGGAAGCCGAGCACGGTCAGGGCGCCACCGAAGGACTGGCCGGCCATGAACACACCGATCAGCAGGGCGTTGGCCGCGACCATCATGCCGATGCCGCCGAGCAGGATGGGACGGCGTCCCACCTTGTCCACGAGGGCGAGCGAGACGAACACGGCAACCAGGGACGCGGCTTGGACCAAGGCGGGCAGGAGCAGGAGGGCTTCATTGCCGGTGAAGCCCATGGCTTCGAAGATGCGCGGGCTGTAATAGACCACGGCGTTGATGCCGGTGATCTGGATGAAGAAGCCCAGGCCCACCACGAAAATGGTGGCGCGCAGGAACGGCTTGCGGAGCATTTCCTTGGCTGCGCCAGACTTCCGTCCGCCGGATTCCTCGGCGAGGGCGGCGCGCATGCCGTCGATTTCGGCGTCAATGTCCGCGTCCGGTTCGATCGTGGCGAGGGTGCGGCGGGCCTCCTCGAAACGGCCCTTCATGACATACCAGCGCGGGGTGTCCGGAAGTTTGAGCACGACGGCGAGCACGGCCACCGCGGGAAGCGCTGCCAGGCCGAGCATCCAGCGCCACTCGCCGGTGGCGGACAGGGCCCAGGAGGCGATGTAACCGAGGATGATGCCGATGACGGTGGCCACCTGGTAGGCGACGAGCATGGCACCGCGCACCTTGGCGGGCGAGCTTTCGGCCACGAAGACCGGGACCACCACCACGGAGATGCCGATGGTCAGGCCGAGGAAGAGGCGGGCGACCATGAGGATCGGGATGCTCGGAGCCAGCGCGCTCAGCAGGGCGAACGCTGCATAGGAGGCGGCCACCGTCACCATGGAGGCTTTGCGGCCGATGCGGTTGGAGAGCCAGCCGCCCACCAGGGCGCCGAGGACTTCGCCGACGACGACGGCGGTGGTCACCATTTCCTGGTCGCTCGTGGAGAGGTGGAATTCCTTGGTCAGGAACAGCAGGGCGCCAGCGATGTTGGAGAGGTCGTAGCCGTAGATCACGCCGACGGCGGCGGCAGTGGCGCCGATCAGGAGGCCGAGACGCGGGGTGCTGCGCAGGTCATTCAGGAGAGACATCGGTGTCCTCGGGGTCTGGGAGACAAGGGCTGAATTGGTGTAGACCAACTTCCCCAAGATTGGCATAGACCAATCACCCCGTCAAGAGTTAAGATCGGACCGTGAGCGAATTGCCGAAGTACTACGGATACAAGATGCGCATCCTGGAGATGATTGCGGACCTGCCGCCGGGCTCCCTGATCCCCACTGAGCGCGCCCTGGCACTGGACTTCGGCACCTCGCGCACCACCATCCGCAAAGCGATCGGCGAACTCGTCGCCGAAGGCAAGCTCACCCGCACCCAGGGCTCCGGAACCTACACGGGCGGCCCCAAGATCACCCATGTGCGCCAGCTGACCTCCTTCACCGAGGACGCCAAGGCCATCGGCTACACGCCGTCGTCGGAAATCCTGGACATCGAGCAGCTGCACGTCGATGACAGCCACGCCGTCGAGGCACAGCACATGAACCTCAGCCACGGCGATCCCTTCGTCCGGGTGAAGCGCGTCCGGCTCGGCAACGGCGAGCCCCTCGGCCTGGAAACCGCCTGCATCCCCGGCGAGCTGGAGGGCTTTGCCGGGCACCTGCGCGAACGCGGCTCCCTCTACGCGACCCTCCGCGAAGACTTCGGGATCCGGATCACGGAAGTGGAGGACGGCGTCGAAACCCATCTCGCCGGCCCCGAAGAAGCCCGGCTCCTCAAGGTGGAAATGGGCTCGCCGCTGCTGCGGATCGACCGCACCGGATTCGACGACGACGGCCGGGTGGTCGAGTGGACCGTCGGACACTTCTGCGGGGACCGCTTCCGTTTCGTGGCGCGCACGCGCGCGGCCGTCGCCTAGGGCGGCAGGCCGCCGTCGGGATTTAACAAAGCCGGGTTAAACGCGGAAGGCCGCCACCCTCCGGAATCCGGAAGGCGGCGGCCTTTCGTGTCAGACAGCCTAGAACGTCCAGGGCCCTAGAACGTCCAAGGCATCGCGTCGTGGTTGAAGTCGCGGAAGGATCCGAACTTCCCGGCGTTGAAGGCCAGGCCTTCGCCGTCCCGGTCACGGCAGGACACCACCTGGCCGAAGAACACCTGGTGGTCGCCGATGTCGTACTGGTGGACCACCTTGCACTCTGCCTGGGACAGGGCACCGGCCACCACGGACAAGCCGCTCTCCGTGGTGTCGAATTCGCCGGCCTCGAAACGGGCCCCGCCGCGGGTGGCGAACTGCCGGGCCACGGCTTCCTGCTTGGCCCCGAGGATGGAGATGGCGAACTTCCCGCTGGCCAGCACGGCATCGCCGGTGCGGGTGTTGAAGTTCAGCGAGATCATCAGGATGGGCGGATCCAGGCTGATGGACGTCAGCGAGTTGATGGTCATGCCGTACTGCTCGCCGTCGTGCTCCGTGGTCACCACGGCCACGCCGGTGAGGAAGCGCCCCATGGTCCGGCGCATGGCCAGGCCGTCCGGTTCGGTGAAGACTGCGGGAGTGCCCATGTCAGTTCTTTCCGTCCTGGTAGTAACGCACTTCGAACATCTTGGCTCCATTCTCGGAGATCCACGGCCCGTGTTCCATGCCCGGCGGGCGGGTGGCCCAGTCGCCGGCCTTGAAGGTCCTGCCCAGGCGCTGGTCCACGAAGGAGCCCTCGAAGATGAAGACCTCCTCCCAGAAATCGTGGGTCAGGACGCCGTTGGGCGAGGTGTCCGTACCCGGTTCGAACTTCAGGATCCGGGTGACGGAGTCGTTGGAGTCGTCCCGGGCCAGGATGGCCTCGGACAGGCCCTCGATGTGCGGATTGCACGGGGTGAACTCCACCGAGGACGTGGGGGTGAATTCAAACTCCGGCTTTGCCATGGCTAGCGGTCCTCCTTGCGGCCGTCCACGTCGTAGCCGGCCAGGAACTCGTCCAGTTCGGCCACGTGCTTCTCGTACCCGTAGTTGCGGTAGGTGTAGGCGCCCTTCACCACGAACGGTGCGCCGGCGTAGAACAGTTCGTACTGCTGGTGGCGGCCGCCGAACTCGGTGCCGATGATGTCCCAGGCCAGTCGGAACAGCTTGATCCGTTCCTCGCTGCTGACGTTCGGGGAGGCCACGTACTTCTCGACGTCGGCCGCGGTGACCTCGCTCTTCATGTCCACCACGCCCGAAGGCAGCTGGAGCACGCCGCCGCCGGCCAGGTCGCGGAGGATCTGGATGACGCGCGGGTAGGTTTCGGACTGCAGACCCATGATTCCGTAAAGGGCGCGCTTGCCGGGGACCAGCATGCCGGAAGCGTCGGCTTCGGCACTGTATTCGGCGGCGAGCAGCGCGGACTCCACGGAGGAAACCAGGGCGGCGAGTTCGCCGAGCTTTTCCTGGACGCCGGGGATCTTGTCCGTGCCGTTGACGGCGGCGATCTTGCGGGCCACGGCGGCGATGAACTGCAGCTTGACCGTCAGGCGGGTCTGGGCCTGCCAGTTGCCCAGGGCATGGGCGCCGGTGTCGAAGAACTGGCGGCGCAGGGTGTCGATGTCGCGGTTGATGAACACGCGCTCCCACGGCACCAGCACGTCGTCGAAGATCACCAGTGCGTCGGATTCGTCGTAGCGGCTGGTGAGCGGGTAGTCGAACTCGCTGGTGGTGCTCGTGGCGTACGGGCGGCGGCACAGGAACTTCAGTCCCTTGGTGGCGGCCGGCAGCGCGAAGCTGATGGCGAAGTCCACATCGTCCGGGCCCAGCGGCTTGATGCAGGTGACGAACACTTCGTCGGCGATCGCGCCGCCGGTGGCGAGCATCTGCGAGCCCCGCACGATCAGGCCTTCTTCGGTCTCCCCGACCACGCCCACCTGGATGTTGTCGCCCTCCCAGCCGGACGCCGTCGTCGCGCGCGAATACTGCGGCGGGATGATCGCGTAGGAGACGTACAGGTTTTCCCGCAGGATCCGCTCGTAGTAGCGGGTGAGGTTGCCGGCGTAGTCGCGTTCCTCGCTGGCGAAGACCTCCGGGTGCGCGCCGAAGGCGGCGAAGAAGGTGCCTACGTGGTCGGGGCTGCGGCCCACCCAGCCGTGGGTGTGCTTGGCCCAGCGTTCGACGGCGAGGCGGCGCAGCTTCAGCTCTTCGGCGCTGCGCGGGATGCTGAAGACCCGGTTGGCTGTGCCGCCGATTTCCTCGCTGTGGTACTGCATGCCGTTGGCCGGGTCCGCGGCGATGTCGAAGAGCTCGGCGATGGTGCGGGCCACGTTGCGGAATGCCGGGTGTTCGGCGACGTTGTCGACAACCGCGCCGTCAATCAATACCGTGCGCCCGTCGTTGAGCGTCTTGATGTACTCGTCTCCGGTCCTCATGACTGCTGTCCTTTCGTGATGATGTACGTGTGGTCGATGGTGTTTCCGTCGGGGAAGGTCAGTTCGATGCGCCATTCGCGGCCATAGATGAACTCGCCGCCGATCACCGGCAGGGTTCCGCCGAGGCAGACGAAGTCGCCTTCGGTGCCGGTGCGCTCCAGCAGCAGCCCGACGACGTTCGCCGGGGTGCGCAGGTTATCCAGCGTTCCGTCCTGGTACAGGCGGCCGTCCACCCAGGTGCGGGCGCGGCATTCGTCCAGGGAGAGGCTTTCGAGGTCCGGTACCGCGACGACGGTACGCGCCACCGGCTTGGGGCAGGCCCGCTTGGAATCGCCGATGTCGATGGTTTCGACGTGCCGGTCCGTGTGGTCCGAGGCGATGCCGAGGTAGTAGCGGCCGCCGTGGCGGATGTAGAGGGGTTCGATCTCGCCGGAGGTCTTGTTCCCCGCCACCTCCAGTTCGCTTGCCGCGGTGACGGTGACGCTTTCCACCGGGTAGAACATCGGGACAGCGGGCGGCGGTGCCACGCCGATCGCGGCGAGTTCGTCGATGTGGTGCTGGACGGCGGCGGCGTCGCGGCCGGTGTACCCGGCGACGACGGCGGTGAAGTCGGTGAGCTCGATCGTCCCGCCGGTGCCGGCGACGTCAAATGCCAGCGTTTCGGTGCTTGTCTTCATGGGTGCTTCTTCCTGCTTGGTAATCCGGTTCAGCGGGCTGCTTAGCTGGCGAGGGCCGAGTAGTCCGCGAGACGGTCTGCGATGACCGGGAACTCGTTGCGGACGGCCTGCACCGCGCCGGGGTCGATGCTTACGCGGAGGACTTCCTCGCCGTCGCCGGCTTCCGCGAGAAGGCGGCCGGCGGGGTCCACCACGCGGCTGGTGCCGCCCAGTTCCACGCCTTCCTGGACGCCCGCGGCGTTGCAGGCGAGCACGAAGACCTGGTGTTCGACGGCGCGTGCGGAGGTCAGCAGGCGCCAGTGCTCCCGGCGGGCGGCCGGCCAGGCGGCGGGAACCACCACGATCTCGGCGCCCCTCACGCTCAGCTCGGACCAAAGGCCCGGGAAGCGGAGGTCGTAGCAGGTAGTGCCGGCAAGCTGCCCGAACGGGGTGCCGGCCACGGGCAGGGAGTCGCCCGGAGTGAGGAGTTCGGCTTCCAAGGACTTGTAGCCGAAGACGTGGAGCTTGGAGTACTTGTGGGCGACGTTGCCCTGCGGGTCGACAAGCACCGAGGTGTTGCGGAGGATGGGCTCGTTCGCCGTACTGCCTGCGGCGCGTTCGACGATGCTGCCGGCATGGACGTAGGCTCCCAGCTCCTTGGCGACGGCCGCGCACATTGCCACCGTGGCGCCGTCGACCGTTTCGGAGAGGTCCGGGTACTGGCTGAAGTGGAAGTAGCCGGCGCTCCACAGTTCGGGCAGGACGATCAGGTCGGCGCCGCGCTGTTCGCGCAGCAGGGCTTCCGCCCGCTCGATGCGTTGGGCCTGCGTCTCGTTGTCCGGGCTGGACAACTGGACGAGAGCGATGTCCATTGGTGCTCCTGTTTTCTCGGCGCTGCCCCTATTGGGTCAGCGTTGGATACGTGTGGGTATGGCTTTGAGGACGGTGAGGGTGGAATCCAGGTGGTTCCGGACCGCCGCGGAGGCCCGCTGCGAATCCTGGCTGCGGATCGCCTCCACGATGGCGCGGTGCTCTTCCACCACATGGTCGCTGCGGCCCTGGCTGTCCTGGACCGCCTTGACGCCCATGCGCTGCTGCTTGAAGCGCTGGGAATCGTAGAGTTCCTCCAGTGCCGGGTTGCCCGCGGCGTGCACGATCTGCTTGTGGAAGCTGATGTCCCACTCGATGAAGGCCACGGGATCGGCGAGGCTTTCTTCCTGGGTGTGAAGGAGCTGCTCGAGTTCCGGGCCGAGGTGGCCGTTGGCAGTGACCTTGCGGACCGCCCAGTCTTCGATGACCTGGCGGACCTCCATCATGCTGTCGATGTCCTGCGCGGTCAGGGCCGGAACGTAGGCTCCCTTGTGCGGGACCCTGCGCAGCAGCCCGGCCGCTTCGAGGCGGAGGAGGGCCTCGCGCACCGGGGTGCGGGAGACGCCGGCCGCCTCGGCGATGGCATTCTCGCTGAGGAAGGCTTCCTGGTCCCAGGGCAGGGAGGAGATCTCCTTGCGCAGCCAAAGGTAGGCGGTTTCCGGTGCCGTGGGAGCCGGCTTCTGGAAGATGCTCACGTGTTCCTCGATTCTGAATGCCTCAACGGGTCTGGTGGCTGTCCGGGGCGGCGGGCGGGCCGCCCCGGACAGTGCTTACATCATGACTGTGCCACCTTCTGTGCGGCCTTGGCGGCACGCTCCTGACCGTTCTTTACATCCAGGTCGCTGAGCTTGATGTCCCGCGTCTCCTTGGCAAAGGAAACGGACAGGATGGAGATCAGCCCCATGGCCACGAGGTAGAGCGCGATTGCCTGACCGGTACCGAAGGCCTTGTACAAGGCCAAGGCGATGATCGGGGACAGCGAGCCCGCGATCAGCGACGCCACGTTGTAAGCCACCGAGGTGCCGCTGTACCGGACCTTCGTGGGGAACAATTCGGAGAAGAAGGCACCAATCACCGAGCTGTACGCCGCGAAGATCAGCAGGCCCCCTACTGCCGCCAGGATGATGGCCGCCGGCTGCCGGGTGTCCAGCAGAGCGAAGAAGGCGAAGCCCCACACCACCGTGGCCGCGGAAGCTGCGATCATCATGGGCTTGCGGCCGATCCGGTCCGCGAAGATCGCCAGCAGCGGGATCGCCACGACGGCCACGCCCTGGCCGATCATGACGGCGGTGAGACCGGTTTGGCGGTCGATCTTGAGGATGTCCGTGACATAGGTGATCAGGAACAGGGAGTAGATGTAGAAGCCGGCGTTCTCGCCCATGCGGCTGCCGGTGGCGATCAGGATCTCGCGCCAGTTGCCGCGGAACAGCTCGGCCAGCGGAAGCCTGCTGCGCTTGGCGTGCTCGGCGTCCGCCTTGGCCTGGGAGGCCTGGAACAGCGGGGTCTCCTGCACGTAGAGCCGCAGGACCAGGCCAATGACCACCAGCAACGCAGACAGGCCGAAGGCGATCCGCCAGCCCCAGGCGAGGAACTCCGCCTGCGGCATCGTTGCCGAAAGCAGCGCCAGCACGCCGGCCGCCATGAGGTTGCCGAGCGGTGGGCCGACGTTCGGCCAGGACGCCCAGAAGGCCCGCTTGGTGCTGTCGTCGCTGTACTCCGAAACGAGCAGCACGGCGCCGCCCCATTCGCCGCCCAGGGCAAAGCCCTGCACAAGCCTCAAGAGCAACAGGATCAGGGGTGCGGTGATGCCGATGCTGGCGTAGGGCGGAATCAGGGCGATGAGGGCCGTGGCGGCACCCATCAGCAGGAGGCTGGCCACCAGGGTTGACTTGCGGCCGTGCTTGTCACCGAGGTGGCCAAGGACAATCGCCCCGAGCGGACGGGCGACGAAGCCCGCGGCGAAGGTGCCGAGGGCAAGCATGGTGCCGACGAAAGGATCGGCGGCGGGGAAGAACAGCTTGTTGAAGACCAGTGCGGCTGCGGTGCCGTAGAGGAAGAAGTCGTACCACTCCACGGCGGTGCCGGCGAGGCTGGAGGCAGCCACTGCCGGGAGCGAGGTGTGCTTTCGCGCCACCTTCTCCTTGTCAAACACATTGCTCATTAGGAAAGTCCTCGATGTGAATGGAACAGCTCGAATTGAACGGAAACTCTTTGGAAATCACTGGGTGGTCCCCGGCGTTTGCGCGCTTGCCGGGTCCCTGCGACCTGGCGCCCCGGCCGCGTCCGTGATGCGCCTCACGGAGACTGTATAGAAACTGTAGACGAGTTGTATACAGCTTGTCTACAGGGAATTCCCGCTCTCTTTCCCAAGCCTTGCCGCCGCACATGTCCGGCTTTCGCGCCTACGGTTGCGCATAGTGCTGATATGTCCATCCTTCGATGCCGCGGGTGGACATGTGCGGCGGGTGGAGCGGGTCCGGCAAGGCTCCGGCGACTACGCTTAGCCTCATGCCCCTCAACCCGCATGAAACCTTCGCGGCCGAGTCCGCCGTCGAGCTGGCTGTGATCGAACGCAGCGGCTTCATCGAGTCCCGGCACATCGGCTCCGCCGTGGTCATGGCCGGGGACGGCACCGTGGTCCTGGAGCTTGGTGATATCCGCTCCCCCATCTACGCCCGCTCCACCCTGAAACCGTTCCAGGCACTGGCGTCGATGCAGTCGGGCGTCCCGCTGCGCGGCGCCCAGGTGGCCCTGGCCTGCGCCAGCCACACCGGATCCTTGGACCACATGGACGTGGTGGAAGGCATGCTCAAGGCCGCGGGCGTCCGCGAAGACCAGCTGCAGTGCCCGTCCGCATGGCCGCAGGACGAGACCGCCCGCAACTGGCTGGTCCGCTCCGAACGCGGCATGTCCAAGCTCGCGTTCAATTGCTCGGGCAAGCACGCCGCATTCCTCTGGGCCTGCGCGGAAAACGGCTGGGACACCCGCAGCTACCTGGAACCGAACCATCCGCTCCAGCAGCGGGTACGCGCGGTGATCGAGGAATACAGCGAAGAATCCATCGCGCACCTGGGCATCGATGGCTGCGGCGCTCCCGTGGCAGCGCTGTCCCTGACGGGGCTGGCCCGTGCGTACTCCCGGCTGGCCAAGGCTCCGCAGGACCCCAATTCCAACGCCCGCGCGGCCACCATCGCCACCTCCATGCTTGACTACCCGTGGGCCGTCCAGGGCCGCGGCGAAGCCAACACCATCGTCATGGATGACCTGGGCATCCTCGCCAAGATCGGAGCCGAAGGCGTCCTCGTGCTGGCCACCCCCACCGGCGCCACGGCCGCCGTCAAGATGCTGGACGGCAACATCCGGGCCACCACCCTGGTGGGCCTGACCCTGCTCGCGGTGAGTGGCGCCGTCGACGTTCCGGAGGTGTCCAGCGTGCTCGAAAAGGTGGTCGACCCGGTCCTCGGCGGTGGCCACCCCGTGGGACGCATCCGGCTCGGCAGCGCCCTGCTGTCCCTGCTGGACTGAAGCGATCCGCACTACACGAAAGGTTTTCACACCATGGCTGTTGCCCGGCGTCGGGTACCGCTCGAGGAAGGCCGCGCCGCCCTGGCGGCATGGCAGGAACGCGGCAGCGAGGATGCAGCGTTGCCGCGCAACACCCTCGCGACGGCAGTCCGCTACACCCTTGAGGAACTCACCGCCCGCGCCCCCGGGAACTCGGTGGAAGTGCGGGTGCCGCCGTTCGGCGTCGCGCAGTGCGTGGAAGGCCCGCGGCACACGCGCGGCACTCCCCCGAACGTGATCGAGTGCGACGCCGCCACCTGGCTGGCCCTGGTCAGCGGGCGGTTGGGATGGGCGGACGCGGTCGACGCCGGCCGGGTCGCCGCCTCGGGATTGCGCGCAGACCTGTCCGAACTGCTCCCCTTCTAAACCCAACGCGGGGTCAGTTACGGCCCATGTTTACGCCAAACATGGGCCGTAACTGACCCCGCGTCGGGTTAAAGCGGAAGGCGGCGGCTCCGGGTGTACCGGAACCGCCGCCTCTTTGCAGCCTGCCTGCTTAGTCCGGGGAAACCGGACCCTGCTGGCGCTGGTTTGGCCTGCTCATTTCGAACTGCGGAATGTCTTCGGCCACCGGGCCGCCGCGGAACTTGGGCGAGGGCTCCTGGCCTTCACTGAGGCGCTCGAGCTCCTGCTCTTCGAAGACCTCTTCCTTGCCGAGCATGATGGCAGAGTCTTCGTTGGTGATCTCGCCGTTGAAGGCGCGCACCATGACGCTGCGGTCGAACTGGCCTTCCCACTTGGCCACCACGAAGGTCGCCACGCAGTTGCCCAGCAGGTTGACCACCACGCGCATGGAGTCCATGAGGCGGTCCGCGCCGAGCAGCAGGGCCACACCGGCCACCGGGAAGATTCCCAGGGCTGCCGCCGTGGCGGAGAGCGCCAGGAACGAGGAACCGGGGACGCCGGCCATGCCCTTGGAGGTCAGGAGCAGCACGCCCAGGGCGGCCAGCTGCTGGCCGAGGTCCAGGTTGTGGCCGAAGGCCTGCGCCAGGAACAGCAGGGAAATGGACAGGTAGATCGCGGCGCCGTCCAGATTGAAGGAGTAGCCGGTGGGGATGACCAGGCCGGTGGTGGCCCGGGAGCACCCTGCGTTGGTCAGCTTGGTCATGATGCGCGGCATCACGGCCTCCGTGGAAGCGGTACCGAGGGCCAGGAGGAACTCCTCGCGGGTGTACTTCAGGAACTGCCAGAGCGGAACCCGGGCGAAAGACCAGGCGACCAGGAACAGCAGCGCAATGAAGACGACGGCGGCACCGTAGCAGGCGGCGATCAACAGGGCGTAGGTGCCCAGGGTGTCCAGGCCGTACTGGCCGATGATGAAGCCCATGGCACCGAAAGCACCGATGGGGGCGACTTTCATGATCCAGGACATGATCTTGAAGATCAGTTCAAGGACGGTCTCCATGAGGAGGATGACGGGAAGGCAGCGCTGCCGGCCGATGACCACGATGGCCGCACCGAAGAACACGGAGAAGAAGAGCACCTGAAGCAGGCTGTTGTTGGCGAACGCGCCGATCACGCTGGTGGGGATCACGCCCAGGAGGAACGATGCAGCGTCCTTGGGCTGGGCGTGGCCGGTCTTGGCGTCAACAGCTTCCTGCGACAGGGTGGCGGGATCGATGTTCAGGCCCGCGCCGGGCTGGACGATGTTTCCGACTAAAAGGCCGAAGACGAGGGCGAAGAGCGTGGCTGCGGTGAAGTAGAGCAGGGCCTTGACCCCGACCCGGCCCACGGCCTTGACGTCGCCGACGGCGGAGATGCCGGTGACGATCACCAGGAAGATCAACGGGGCGATGATCATCTTGATGAGTTGGATAAAGCCATCGCCCAACGGACGCAGGCCGGAACCGATGCTCGGCCAGAAGTGGCCAATCAGAACACCTGCGACAACGGCGATCAGAATTTGGAAGAAGAGCGACTTGTACAGTGGCTTCTTCTTCTGCGGGGCCGAACTCGCCTTCAGCTCCGCGGAATCTGGGATCTTCATTGATCTGAACCAATCATGTTTTGGACATCCCCAGCTTTCGGGGCTGTTTTCAATGTAATGGCGATCACACAATTCCACAAGGGGAAATTTAATTTCCATTCTACGGAACTTTTGGTATCCCAAATTGCATTCCGCGCGCATGGAACCGAGGCGGGAAAGCCGTCTCCCAGCCCGGAGCAACCCGTTCCCGGGCGCGCCAAAGCAGCGCCCTGCACCAAGTGCGGGGCGCTGCCTTTTTCAGCGGACGTTGCTGTCTTGACCGGGCAACGCGGGGTCAGTTACGGCCCATGTTTGGCGCCAACATGGGCCGTAAGTGACCCCGCGTTGCGGAAGGACGCGTTGCAGAGGGACGCGTTGCGCCAGAAGGAAGCGTCAGCCGCGGCCGATAAAGGGCATCCCTGCGGCAGTCACCAGCAGCGAGCCGACATTGGCCGAGGCCGGCATCTGTGCCATGAGCAGCACGGCACGCGCGGCTTCCTCCACGGGGAACATCGGCTCCACCTTGCGCGAGCCGTCCGCCTGGAGGGCACCGGAGCCCACGCCGATGGTGTCCATGATCTCGGTACGGGTGTTGCCGATATCGATCTGGCCGCAGCTGATCCCGTACGGGCGCCCGTCCAGCTCGATGCTCTTCGTCAGGCCGCTGATCGCGTGCTTGCTCACCGTGTACGCCACCGAAAGCGGCCGCGGCGAATGTGCCGAGATGGAGCCGTTGTTGATGATGCGCCCGCCCTGCGGTTCCTGCGCCTTCATCGTGCGGACAGCTTCCGCGGCACACAGCATGGCACCTGTGACGTTGACGGCCAAGGTGCTTTCCCAGCCGGCGAGGTCGATCTCGTCCACGCTGCCGGAGGGGCCGAAGATGCCGGCGTTGTTGAACAGCAGGTCCACCCGTCCCCAACGCCGGCGGGTTTCCTCGAAAAGCTGCCCGACGCCGTCGGGCACTGTCACATCGCAGGGCACCACAAGCGCTTCCGGATGGTCCGCCGCGGTTTCCTTGAGCGGCGCCTCGCGGCGCCCGGCCAGCGCCACTGACCAGCCTTCGGCGAGCAGGAGCCGGGCCACGGCCCGGCCGATGCCGGAACCGGCTCCGGTGACGACCGCGACGCGCTGAGTCTGTGCTTCGGTCATGGTTTCCTTCCGGCTACTGCGGAGCAGATCAGCGAACGGGGGCTTCGTCCGAAACCAGGGGCCAGCCTAGGACAGTCTTGGGCCGCGGTGCCGCGTAGGTACGGACCTTGGACGTGGACAGGCCGAGGCGGACCAGCGACTCGGCGATGGTCACCGCGGCGGCGACGCCGTCCACCACGGGAACGCCGCAGCGCTGGCGGATCTGCTCGTCCAGGCCGGCCATGCCGCCGCAGCCCAGGACGATGACTTCTGCTTTGTCGTCGCGGACGGCACGCTCGGCCTGCTCCACGATGGCCTCCACGGCCCGGTCCGGGTGCTCCTCGAGCTCCAGCACGGCCATGCCGCTGGCGCGGACGGAGGCGCAGCGGGCGTCCAGGCCGGCCAGCTTGAGGCGGTCTTCGATCAGCGGAACGGCGCGGTCCAGGGTGGTGACCACGGAGTACTTGTGGCCCAGGAACATGGCGGTGCTGGCGGCAGCTTCGGTGATGTCGACCACCGGCACGTCCAGGAGTTCCTGCAGGCCTTCGCGGCCGTGCTCGCCGTACCCGGCCTGGACGACGGCGTCGAAGGGCTCCGGGTAGCTGAGCACCTTGTCCATGACGGCGATGGCCGCCAGGTAGCTTTCGAAGTTGCCTTCGCAGGAATCTGCGCCGAAGCGCGGGGTCAGGCCGACGATCTCGGTGCCGGGCGCGGCGGCGGCCGCTGCCTGCGCCGCGATGGAGTCGGTCATGGACTGGGTGGTGTTGACGTTTGCGACAAGGATGCGCATGGTTTTTCCTCTCAACACAGCCGCCCGCCCCTTCCGGGACGGGCCGACTGCTGCACTTGCTGGGGTCTTAGTGGGTGCTGTCGACGGCGATCGGCTCGCCGGAGACGTCGTCGTGGTTCTGCTTCCGGTCCGAGACCAGATAGTACGCAATGGCGGCGACGCCGGCACCGAAGAACCAGGAGAACGGGGCCACGGCTTCGAATGCCGGAATGAAGGCCAGCAGGATCGCGACGACGGCGGCCGGGATCATGGCGGTGATGGCCTTCGGGTTGACGCCCTTCTTGTAGAAGTAGGCGCTTCCCGGGGTGTCGCTGTAGAGCGCCGGAACGTCGATCTTGCCGCGGCGGATCAGCCAGTAGTCGGCCATGACGACGCCGAACAGCGGGCCGAGGAGTGCGCCGAGGCCGCCGAGGAAGTACACGATGACCAGCGGGTTGTTGTAGAGGTTCCACGGCAGGATGATCAGGCCGATGGTTCCGCTGACCCAGGCGGCCTTGCGGAAGTCGAGGTGCTTCGGGAACAGGTTGGTCAGGGCGTAGACCGGGGCCACGAAGTTGGCCATCAGGTTCACCGCGATGGTGAGGATGAGGACCGCGAGGCAGGCCAGGACCAGCAGGAAAGTGTTCGGGATGCTCTCGATGATCTGCGACGGGCTTTCGATGACCGTGCCGTTGATCTTGTACTGGCCGCCGGCCAGGACCACCACGATGGCGCCGAAGACGAGCATGTTGATCGGGATGCCCCAGAAGTTGCCGCGGACGATCGACTGCTTGGTGGTGGAGGAACGGGTGAAGTCGCAGAAGTTCAGGACGAAGGTGCCGTAGATGGACACCCACAGGGCACCGCCGGCGAAGATGGTCCGCCACATTTCGGCGCCTTCCAGGCCCTTGATGCCGGTCCACTGGATGGAGCCCTGGGCTTCGAAGAAGATCCAGATGGCCAGGAGCACCATGGTCACCAGGATGACGGGCCCGGCGAAGGCCTCGTACTTGCGGATCATTTCCATGCCGAAGCTGACAATGACCAGCTGCACGATCCACAGGGCCACGAAGGTGATCCAGCCGAGGGTGGAGAGGCCGAGCAGGGAGTTGCCGTCCAGTTCCTTCAGGCCCGGGAACATGGCCACGAGCATCACGCGGAACACCACGGAGGCGAGGTAGGTCTGGATGCCGAACCATGCGACGGCGACTGCGCCGCGGAGGAGGCTGGCAAGCTGGGCGCCGCGGATGCCGAAGCTGATGCGGCTCATGACGGGGAACGGGACGCCGGTCTTGTAGCCCATGAACCCGGAGAAGTTCAGGAGGGCGAAGAGCAGGGCGGCGCCGATGCCGAGGGCCACCAGGATCTGCCAGCCGCCGAGGCCGAGCGAGAAGAGGCCGACGGCGAACGCGTAGTTGCCGAGGCTGTGGACGTCATTGGCCCAGAGGGTGAAGATGCTGTACCCGGTCCACTTGCGCCCTTCCTTCTTGGTGGGCGCGAGGTCAAGGTTGTACAGGGCGGGGCTGATGGTGCGGCCTGCTGCGGCAGAGGCCGCTTCGCAGAGGGCATCGTTGCCCGCAGCGTGCTGAACGGAATGGTCGGGCTGCGGTGCCCGTTCCGGAGCCGATGTATTTGCGACCTGGGGAGTCGTTTGCATCGTGGGTCTCCACTTCTAACGTTGCTTCACTGCGTTTCCGCCAGGCTGAGCGGCTCATCGATGAGCTCTTCTCCAGCTTCGGTTTCCATATGGCGGAAGCGGATTTTTGAATGGTGAAATAACGATATGACCGCGGTCACCCTCGCGTCAAGGTGACCCAGGCCTCACTGGTCACAAACGGGCGTGCTGCGGGTATGGTTTGCCACATGCCTGCCACGCCCCGGAACGCCGTCAGCGGCGTCCTGCTCGCAGCCGGCGCCGGGACCCGCCTGGGCCTCGGCCCCAAAGCCCTCCTGCCTTTCCGGGACCGGAGCCTGGCGGAGGTGCTCGCCGATACCCTGCACGACGGCGGCTGCGCTGAGGTCGTCGTCGTGGTCGGCGCGGAGGCGGACAAGGTCGCCGCCCTTCCCGGACTCTCGTCCTGCCGCGTGGTCCGCAATCCGCACTGGGCGGACGGCATGGCAGGGTCGTTCCGGGCCGGACTCGAAGCGGCCGCCCCGGGAAACGACGCACTCCTGGCCCTCGTAGACCAGCCTGGACTCGGCGCCGAAATCGTCTCGCGCCTGATCGCCCGGCACCGCCCGGGCCGCGTGACGGCGGCAGCCTATCCGGACCTCTCCGGAACACTCCGCCGGGGGCACCCGCTCATCATCGACGCCGCCTTGCGGGAGCAGGTGGCGGCCTCGGCAGCGGGCGACGCCGGAGCCCGGCATTTCCTCAAAGCCCACCCCGGGCTGGTGGACCTGGTGGATTGCGGCGACCTCTCCGACGGCGGCGACGTGGACACCAAGGCGGACCTCCACCTACTGGGATGAGGACCCGAAGAAGTGGCCTCCAAAGAAGAATTCCCGGACCCGTGAAGGACTAATTCACGGGACCGGGAACCGGAATATTCACATTAGTGGGAAACCGCTCTCGAATAATTCTTTCCGCGGAAGGAATATAAGACATTTCCCTCAATTCACGGATTTACCGAAACAAGGATCAACCGATGCCGGGAACCGCTACGGAACCGATACGGTCAGCACCGGAACCAGGGTCACCTTCACATCGCTGACAAACATTCCGCACGCGCTCGGGTTGGTTCCTGCAAGGACCAGGTCGCTTGCCCATCCCGACGCGGTGAACGTGGCGCTGTAGTTCTGCCACGCAACATTGCTGCCCTGCGGAGCAAACTGCACGGCCGCCGGCCCTTGGACCCCGCCGAAGGCAAGGGACGCCGTCTTGACCGCGGGACCTGCGAAGCACCCCGGATCGGTATTGCCCTTGTAAGCAAAGGAAACCGTGTACTTCGCCGCGGGAACTGTCCCGATGCTCTGGGCCAGGGTCCCCGGGCCGGTGCCGTTCAGGTCGACGCTTTGCGTGCCCTCAGGAGTTCCCGCCGGGGGCGGATTCCAGGCTTCCGAAAGATGATCGATGCTTCCGCCGGTCACCACCCATGCGGTGCCGGTAAGCCCGCCGAAGCGGGTCCCGGCACCGTACGTGGCAAAGGATCCCTCCGGCGCTTCAGGAGCGCTGAAAGTTCCGTCCACGATCACGTCGACCGCGACGAGTGCAACATCCTCGGCCTGGGCGGGCGAAGCCAAGCCCAGGCCGAGCAAAACAACAGCGGATCCCGCGGCCGCGATTTTCGGGAAAAAACGGGTATTGAGCCGGCCTGAAACTTTCATCGAAGTCCCCTTTCAAGGTTTTGGCCTGAGGGACCTCTTATTTCACCAAGCTCCCCCGCGCACAGTATTAGCACTTAATGAATGGCCAACACAATGCATTTCCGGAATGCAGGGAGAGGATTTCCCGGTGCCGCGCGTCAAATAGCCGCGGGACAATCATCAGGCCAGTGCCAGCCCGGCCTCCTTAAGCGCCAGGTACACCTTGTCCTGGGTGATCGGCAGCTCGGCGAAGCGCAGGCCGGTGGCATTCCGGAGGGCGTTGGCCAGGGCCGGAGCCACCGGGTTGAAGGGGCTTTCGCTCATGGACTTGGCGCCGAGCGGGCCGGTGGCGTCCTCGGTCTGCGCGAAGTACACCTCGCTGCGCGGCGTATCTGCGAAGGTGGGGATGTGGTACTGGCGCAGGATGTCGGTGAACACCCGGCCCGTATCGTCGATCCGCACTTCCTCATACAGCGCAGCACCCAGGGCCTGGGCAATGCCGCCTTCCACCTGGCCCCGGCACTGCCGCGGGTTGACCACCTTGCCGGCGTCGGCGGACTGGACGCTCTGCAGGATCCGGATCTCGCCGGTCACCCGGCTCACCGCCACGCGGAAACCATGGACGTTGAACGCCACCGAGCGCGGCGTGCCGCCCCATTCGCCGTCCGCCACCAGGGAGATTCCGCGTTCGACGGCGGCCGCGTGCAGGCCGGAAAGGCCCACCGACGCAGCGGTTCCGGTGCCGCCCGGGTGCGTGACGCCGTCGGGCCCCAGGGTGCACTCGGCGGCCGGGGCACCGAGCAGTTCCGCGCCCAGGGCGCGGAGCCGTTCGGCGAGCGCCGTGGCGGCGGCGAGCGTTGCCTTGCCTGCCACCACGGTTCCGGTGGAACCGAAGGCGCCGGTGTCATGGCCGGTCAGTGCGGTGTCCGATTGGCGGAAGGAGATCCGGTCCGAAGAGGTGCCCAGGGCTTCGGCAGCCAGCTGGGTGTGCACGGTGGTGGTGCCGTTGCCGAACTCCGCGGTGCCGAATTCCACCAGGTAGCGGCCGTCTTCCGTGAGCGAAACGCGGCTGTGCGAGTAGTGCCCGCGCGGCGGAACCGTATCGATCATGGAGAGTGCGCTGCCCTCCCCCACCATCCACTCGCCGCCGAGCTCTTCACCGAAGGCGGCCTCGCGCTTGGCACCGCGGCGCAGGGCGTCCTCGGCCAGTTCCACGCACTGGTCCAGTCCGTAGCTGCCGTAGAGCACGTCCTCTTCCGGCTCGCTGTGGGAGGACAACATGGGATCGCCCTTGCGGACCATGTTCTTGCGGCGGAACTCCCACGGGTCCATGCCGATGCCGTGGGCCAGTTCGTCCATGGCGGATTCCACGGCGAAGATCATCTGGCTGAGCCCGTAGCCGCGGAAGGCACCGGCGGGCAGGGTGTGCGTGTAAACGGCCCGGGCATCCAGTTTCTTGTTGGCGCAGTTGTACACGGCCACGGATTCGCCGCAGCCGTGGAACATGACGCCGGGTCCGTGGTTGCCGTAGGCGCCGGTGTTGGTGAGCACGTCCAGCTGCAGCGCGGTGAGGGTGCCGTCCTTGGCCGCCGCGGCCTTGACTTTCATGTGGAAGGGGTGCCGGGTGGTGGTGGCCGTGAACTGCTCGGTCCGGGTGAATTCGAGTTGCACGGGAACGCCGAGCTCCAAGGCCGCCAGTGAGGCCAGGTCCTCCGTGATGACTTCCTGCTTTCCCCCGAAGCCGCCGCCCACCCGGCCGGTGAAGACGCGCACGGACTCGCGCGGACGGTCGAAGATGCGGGCCAGGGTGCGCTGGGCCAGGAACGGGACCTGCGTGGAGGAACGGACAGTCAGCACGCCGTCCTCCACCCAGGCGATGGAGCAGTGTGTCTCGAGCGCCACGTGCTGCACGCGGTGGGTCCGGTATTCCTTTTCGTGCACCACGTCGGCTTCCGCGAAGGCGGCCTCCACATCGCCCAGTTCGGAATGCAACTCGGCCAGGACGTTGTCCTTCGGCCGGGCGATGCGGGCCACCGCGCCGTCCTTCCCGCCGTGCACGGTGGGCGCCCCGGGCAGGATGGCGTCCTCCGGGGTGAAGACGGCGGGCAGCACCTCGTACTCCACCTCGATCGCCCGGACGCCCGCCTCAGCGGCCTGCACGGAATCGGCGACGACGGCGGCCACCCGCTGCCCGATGAACCGCACCACGGTGTCCAGCATCCGCATGTCATCCGGATCATCCTCCACCAGTTCGTGCTGGGCGGTGGAGTAGTACAGATCCGGCACGTCCTCGTGGGTGAAGACGCGCACCACGCCGGGCACCTTGAGCGCCGCCGAAGTATCGATGGAGAGGATCCGGGCGTGGGCGTGCGGGGAGCGCAGCAGTTTCATGTGCAGCAGGCCCGGGAATTCCGAGGGGTCCACGTCCAGCGTGTACTTGACCTGGCCCGTGACCACCCCGGGGCCTGCCGGGGCGGGAACGTTGTCCCCCATGCCGCCGCTGCAGCCGCGGTTCTCCCCTTCGGGGTCGCCCGCGATGGCGTCCGCGATGGCCCGGTAGCCGGTGCAGCGGCACAGGTTGCCCTTGAGGTTGCGGGGCAGGTTGTCCTTTTGTTCCTCGCTGAAGGTGGCCGCCGTCATGATCATGCCGGCGGTGCAGAAACCGCATTGGAAGCCCTGGGCTTCAAGGAACTGCCGCTGCACCGGGTGGAGGCTGTCCGCGGTATCGCGGTCATCGTGTGAGCACGTGGCGGCGAGGCCCTCGATGGTGGTGATCTCGTGGCCATCCGCTACCGCTGCCGGGTAGATGCACGAGTGCACGGGCTTGCCGTCCACGTGCACGGTGCAGGCACCGCAGTCTCCGCCGTCGCAGCCCTTCTTCACACCGGTATTGCCCTGCTCCCGCAGGAAGGTGCGCAGGCATTGCCCGGGCCGCGGTTCGGCCGTTGCGGGAGCACCGTTGATGACAATCCCGCTCGCTGTTCCGCTCCCCTCCGCGGCATCCGGGCTCTGAGCATCGAGCCCGACGGCGGCGAGTTCGGCGCGCGCCTCGGCCGCGGACACCGGCGGCCAGAAGTCTCCGGAGACGACGACGGCGCTGCCGCCTTCCGCCGTCGTGATTCCGTCCTGCTGTGCGTCTGGGAGCTGTGCGTCAGCGTCAGTGCGCGGCAGTTCGGCGAGCGCCTCGCCGCCGAGTTCGGCAAGGATCTCGCGGGAGAGGCGGTGGGTCATGTCCCGGCGCCAGGCAGGCAGGCCGTGGATGTCGTCATGCCAGAGGGTCTCCGGGACCGCGCCATCGATGGCGCCGGCGAGCGCCGCAGCCGTGGGAACGGCGGCGAAGCGCAGCTGGACCGGGCGCCGGGTGGAGGCCGTGATGGTCAGGACGAAGGAGCCGTCCTCGTTGGCCCGGCCGATCAGGAGGACGCCGGAGCGGCCCAGCTTGCTCAGCGAAAGCCGGCGGAAGGCCACCCGGGCGCGGAGAGCTGCGGCCGGAAGGAAGACACTGCGCAGCAATTCCCCTGGGGCAAGGACGTTCTCCATTTCCCCGGTGACGAAGTCCACCACGGGGACTTCGCGCGAGGAACCGTCCGGGGAAAGGATGAGGGCCCGGCCGTCCAGGCCGGCGGCCAGGGAGATCATGGGCCCGGCCGGCAGCGAGGTGCAGATGTTGCCGCCCAGGGTGGACATGTTCCAGATCTTGAAGGACGCCACGAAGGAGTCGCAGCATGGACGGAACAGGGAGAGGCCGGGCCAATCTGTGCCTTCCGGCCCCTGCCCGGCGAGCTCATCCGGCAGCGAATACACCCGGGCCACGGTGCACGTGGCGGCGAGTTCCAGGCCGTCGGGGTGCACGGTGACGGCTTCCCACCCGGCCTGATGGAGGCTCAGGAGCCTGGTGAGGGTGCTGCTGCCGTAGGAGTACAGGACCGTCCCACCCGCAAGCCAGGCATCTCCTTCCCGCCACTGGGCGGGGTCGGCGGTGGCCACCACGTGCTCGATGGTGTTCATGTCCATGGAATCCTCCTTGGTGTTGCAATGCCTGCCCGGCGCTTGAGTCTTGGCTGCGCCGGCGGCTTTCGTATCTCGTGTCGTTTCGTACGTGGGTTGGATCAGTGGTGGAGCGGCATCAGTGGTGGAGCGGCATTAGTGGTGGATTGGCCCCGCGCCCCGCGAGAGGGAGCCGTACGCGGGCGATCCCGGCCCGTGCCCCGGTTCCTGCCCCGGTTCCTGCTTGCGGCGCAGCACCGCCACCAGCTCGGCGGCGATCGAGACCGCCACTTCGCCGGGGGTGACGGCACCCAGGTCCAGGCCGATGGGTGAATGCAGGCGGTCCAGCAGCCCGGGCTCCAGGCCCTGTTCCAGCAGCGCCTGCCGCCGGTGCCGGCCGCTGCGCCGGGAACCAAGGGCGCCCACGTAGGCCAGGTCCAGCCGAAGGCCTTCGCCCAGGAGCGGGATGTCGAACTTGGGGTCGTGGGACAGCACGCACAGGATGCTGCGTTCATCCAGCAGTCCCTGCCGCGCCTGTTCCGCCAGGTACCGGTGCGGCCAGGCACGTTCCACGGCATCCGCGGCGGCAAAGCGTTCCTGTGCTGCGAAGTGTGGCCTGGCGTCGCACAGGGTGACGTGGTAGCCAAGGAGCTTCAGAGCGGGAATGAGCGCTTCGGAGAAATCGTTGGCGCCAACCACCACGGCACGGGGCGCGGGCAGGCGGCTTTCCACGAACAGTTCCACGGGCTGTTCGTCGAGAAAACAGCCCTGCGGCGGGGCCACCCGCACCAGGCCGGAGCGGCCCTGCCGGATGAGTGCCTCCACCTGGGTGAAGGCCCGCTCCAGCATGTCGCCGGACGCGGCGGCATCACCGCGAAGGTCGACGTCCTCGAGGTCCAGGCCGAGCAGTCCCGCCAAGGCGGCCCGGGGTACGGTGCGCACGGCGTCCGGCGAGGGAACGGCCAGGACCGCGCCGTCGTCGTCGTGCTTCCGGCTGTCCGCGGGCGGATCCAGGCGGCGGAGCAGCGCCACCGGTTCCGCCGCGAGCGCCGCGCGGGCCCGGGAATCGAGCCGTCCGAGGTGCACTTCGAGTTCGCCCCCGCACGTGAGCCCGACGGCGAACGCGTCCTCGGCGCTATAGCCGAAGCGTTCGCGGCGGTCGCCGCCGCAGGCCAGGACTTCCTGGGCTGCGGCGACGACGGCACCCTCCACGCATCCGCCGGAGAGGCTGCCAAGGACCTGGCCATCGGCGGCAATCAGCATCGAGGTGCCGGCCGGGCGCGGCGTGGAGCCGTTCGCGGCCACGATCGTGGCCACCACCAGCTCGGTGCCGGCCAGCGCCGGGCCCCAGCTGCCTACTTGCCTTCCGAGTTCCAGCATCCCTCCTCCTTCCGCTTACTCTGCTCTATACACCCAGCAGGGCGTTGATGGGACCCCTTGCGAAGTAGACCAGGAATCCGGCGGTGACCACCCACATGAGCGGGTGCACTTTCCGGGCCCGGCCGGACGCCGCGCTGACCACCGCGTAGGAGACGAATCCGACGCCGATGCCGTTGGCGATCGAGTAGCTCAGCGGCATGGTGACGATGGTCAGGAACGCCGGCAGCGCCACGGAGAACTTGCTGAAGTTGATCTCCCGGATCTGGGCCATCATCATCGCGCCGACCACCACGAGGGCCGCGGCGGCCACCTCGATGGGGACCACTGAGGTGAGCGGGGTGAAGAACATCGAGCCCAGGAACAGCGCTCCGGTGACCACCGAGGCCAGGCCGGTCCGGGCACCTTCGCCGATGCCCGCCGCCGAGTCGATGTACACCGTGTTGGACGAGCCGGAGGTGGCTCCGCCCATCACCGCGCCCATGCCTTCGACGATGAACGCCGACTTCAACCGCGGGAACGTGCCGTCCTTGTAGGCCACGCCGGAGCTCTTGGCCAGGCCCGTCATGGTGCCCATCGCGTCGAAGAAGTTGGTGAACACCAGGGTGAACACCAGCATGGTCGCCGCCAGCCCGCCAATCCGGGCGAAGGAGCCGAAGAGGTCGAACTGGCCCACGAGTCCAAGGTCCGGCAAGGCCACCAGTTGCCCGGAAAGGACCGGGGTGTTCAGGTGCCAGCCGCCGGGGTTGTCCTTGCCGCCGGGGCCAAGGTGCATGATCCCTTCGACGACGGCGGCCAGCACCGTGGTGGCGACGATGCCGATCAGCAGCCCGCCCTGGATCTTGCGGGCTACCAGGATGCCCATCACCAGCAGGCCCGCAATGAAGACGAGGGTGGGCACCGTGGTGATGGAGCCGTCCGTGCCGAGCTGCACGGGCGGGCCGCCCGCGGTGGGGCGCACGAAGCCCGAGTCCACAAAGCCGATGAAGGCGATGAAGAGCCCGATGCCCACGGTGATGGCGGCCTTCAGCTCCTTGGGCACGGCCTTGAAGATGGCGGTCCGGGCCCCGGTGATGCCGAAGAGGACGATCAGGATGCCGTTGATGACCACCAGCCCCATGGCCTCGGCCCAGGTGACCTCGCGGATCACGGCCACGGCCAGGAAGGAGTTGATGCCCAGGCCCGCGGCGAGGCCGAACGGGAGGTTCGCCACGAGGCCGAAGACGATGGTCATGACGCCGGCGGTGAGGCCTGTGACGGCACCCACCTGCGCTGCGGGCAGCCAGCCGCCGGCGACGTCGGCGGGGGCATTGGCTGCCGAGAACCCGCCCAGGATCAGCGGGTTGAGGATGACGATGTACGCCATGGTGAAGAAGGTGACCACGCCGCCGCGGAATTCACGGGCCAGCGTGGATCCCCGCTTGGTGATCTGGAAGAAGGCATCCAGGAAGGAGGTGGGCTGTGCCGGATTGGGGGCCGGCGCTGCGTTGGCCGCTTTCGCGGCTTTCTTGGCGGCCTTGCGGGCCGCTTGCTGTGCCGTGGCCGTTTGCGCTGAGGCATCTTCGGCCAGGTGCTTCTCCGGGGAGTTGTCCAGGATTGTCATTTCAGACACCGGGCCTTAGTAGTCAATCCTGGAGTCGAGGGTGTTCCAGGTGTTGAACGGCTGGAGGATGTCCGGTGCGCCTTCGGAGAGGCTGAGCTTGCGGACCGGCATGAGCCGGTCGCGGTCCTTGTTGTCGAAGTATTCGTAGAAGACGGCGTCATCGAAACCGACCGAGGCGGCGTCGTGCCGGTCGGCGGCGAACACCACGTTATCGATCCGTGCCCAGAGCGCCGAGGCAAGGCACATGGGGCACGGTTCGCAGCTGGTGTAAAGGGTGGCGCCGCTCAGGTCGAAGGTGCCCAGTTCGCGGCAGGCGTTGCGGATGGCGGTGACTTCGGCGTGGGCCGTGGGATCGTTGCTGGCGGTGACGCGGTTGACGCCTTCGAAGGCCCTGCCGTCCGCGGTGACAATGACGGCGCCGAACGGCCCGCCGCTGTTGAGGACATTGGCAGTTGCCAGTTCGATGGAGGTGGCCAGGAACGTTTCGGCCGTGACGGTTGTACTCATTGTGCGACTTCCTTTTTGCTGTGGAAGCGCTGGCGACCGAAAACACCAAGGGAACGGAACTGTGCCGCGGTTACCAGGCTTCAGCATGTGCGATGAAGGTTGAGTTGCGCCTGGTAGATAGCTTCCCGGAGTCCGGGTGCCCGCCTTTGGCAGTTAGAGATTAGCATCACACTGTGGGCGGCGCCATAGCTTTCTGGAAACTTAATTTCGCCATGTGAAATCCGTGTTTCCAGGCGCTCACGGCCCGGTCACATTGACCGCAATGGGCGCCGAACGTACGCTGGCGCCGTACCACCTGGATCAGCAGACAGGGCCTAACTGAGCTGGAACGCATACCGTCAACAGCCAAAGGAGAGCTCCATGGCCCCTGCCACGCCCGAAAAACCCGCCCCGTCCAGGCTCTGGATCAAGAACCCCCTCGCGGTTTTCACCGCCAATGACCTCGACGCCCGCGGCGGCCTGGTGGTCAGCGAAGGGAAAATCACGGAGCTCGTCCCTGCGGGCGGGCAGCCTTCCGCACCCTGCGATGAGGTGTTCGACGCCGGCCGGCACGTCCTGCTGCCCGGCCTGGTCAACACGCACCACCACTTTTACCAAACGCTCACCCGTGCCTGGAGCCCGGTGGCGAACGCCCCGCTCTTCCCGTGGCTGCAGAACCTCTACCCCGTCTGGGCGCGACTGACCCCGGAAAGCCTGGAGGCCGCCGTCGAAGTGGCCCTCGCCGAACTGCTGCTCTCCGGCTGCACCACCGCCGCCGACCACCACTACCTGTTCCCTGCCGGAATGGACGATGCGATCGACATCGAGGCCGCCGTGGTGCGGCGCATGGGCATGCGTGCCACGCTCACCCGCGGATCCATGACCCTCGGCGAGGACGACGGCGGACTGCCGCCGCAGTCCACGGTGCAGCGCCCGGAGGAGATCCTGGCCGACAGCGAGCGCTTGATCCGGCAGTACCACGAGCCCGGCGACGGCGCCGTGATCCAGATTGCGCTGGCACCGTGCTCGCCGTTCTCGGTCACCAAGGAGATCATGGCCGAAAGCGCGGCCCTCGCCGAGAAGCACGATGTCCGCCTGCACACCCACCTGGCCGAAACCCTTGACGAGGAAGACTTCTGCCGGGAAACCTTCGGCCTGCGCACCGTCGATTACCTGGAGAGCGTCGGCTGGCTGGGCAAGCGCACCTGGCTGGGCCACGGCATCCATTTCGACGACGGCGAGATCGCCCGGCTGGGAGCCGCGGGCACCGCCGTCGCGCACTGCCCGACGTCGAACATGCGGCTGGCGTCCGGAACCGCACGCGTGCTGGAACTTGAGGACGCCGGGGTTCCGGTGGGATTGGGCGTGGACGGCTCGGCGTCCAACGACGCCTCAAACATGATCCTCGAGGCGCGGCAAGCGCTGTATCTGCAGCGGCTGCGCTACGGCGCGGACGTTCCGGTGGAGCGGGCACTGGGATGGGCAACGCGTGGTTCGGCAGCAGTGCTGGGCCGTTCCGATATCGGGCAGCTGGCCCCGGGCCTGCAGGCGGACCTGGCCATGTTCACGCTGGACGAGCTGCGGTTCTCGGGCAGCCACGATCCCGTGGCCGCGCTGCTGCTGTGCGGCGCGGACCGTGCGGACCGCGTGATGGTGGGCGGCGAATGGCGGGTGGTGGACGGTTCCATTCCGGGCCTGGATGTGGCGGGGTTGATGGCAAGGCACTCGGCCGCCGCACGGAAACTGATCAGCGGGTAGGCACGGAAAAGCGGGCGGCACCTCCCCAGATGCCGCCCGCTTCAGGCTCTGTTGCGCAGAGTCCGTGCGTCTCCTGAAGGCAGGACTTCAGGGACGCTGCCGGCCGAACACCGGGAGCGCGCGGAGCCAGCGGGAAAAGCCGCCGGCTTTGCGGTCGCAGTCGGCCGGAATGTAGAAGTCCGGATCGGTGGAGCCGAACGGCAGGTACAGCTCCTGACCGGGTGCCGGGAATTCCACGACGTTCTTGTTCTCCTGCGGGTCCATCTGTTCCTCCTCGTTCATCGTTCCGCGCTTTCCGCACTTCGGAAAACTTTTATTGATATGTGGAAAGCGTAGGCAGCTTCGGCGTCCGCGTCAAGAGATGTTCATGACGCGCGCCACAGCAGCCGGTCATATTCGAAAAACTTTGGACAATTCCGTGACCCCCTTCACAAGGACGGATTCCCGCGCTAGTCTTTTCAGCAACTCGTGACTCAGGTCACGAAACCTGGGAGCAGCAGGCAGGGTCGTAATGAGCTGGCATCAACGGATGCCGGCTCTTTTTTGTTGCCGGCATCCATCCAGAAATAAGCGCGAAACAGACACGAGACAGTGTGTGATCCGCGCGAAACAACCCTGGTGGATCGTTAGCCTGGTCCACCCCAAGAAAGTTGAGACAGACCATGAGCAGCAAGATCGTCCTCGGCAAGAACCAGTACGGCAAGGCGGAAAACCGCGTCGTCAAGATCACCCGCGATACCGACCGTCACGAAATCGAGGACCTCAACATCACGTCGCAGCTGCGCGGCGACCTCGCCGCAGCACACTTCGAGGGCGACAACAGCCACGTTGTCCCCACCGATACCCAGAAGAACACCGTCTACGCTTTCGCCCGTGAAGGCATCGGTTCCCCGGAGCAGTTCCTGCTCCGCCTGGCGGACCACTTCACCGGCGAATTCGACTGGATCACCGGCGGCCGCTGGGAAGCCGAACAGTACGCCTGGGAGCGCATCATCGCCAACGGCAAGGAGCACAACCACTCCTTCGTCCGCAAGGGCCAGGAAGTCCGCACCGCCGTCGTCGTCCGCGAAGGCGAAGCCACGTACGTCATCTCCGGCCTGACCGACCTCACGGTGCTCAAGTCCACCGAATCCGGCTTCGAGGGCTACCCCAAGGACAAGTACACCACCCTGCAGGAAACCTCGGACCGCATCCTGGCCACTGCCGTGTCCGCCCGCTGGCGCTACAACAACGACGCCGTGGCCGAAGGCAAGATCGACTACAACGCCGCCTACGAATCCGTGAAGGCCCTCCTGCTGGAAGGCTTCTCCGAGCAGTACTCCAAGGCACTCCAGGAGACCCTCTACCAGATGGCCCAGAAGGTCCTGGACGCCCACCCGGAAATCGATGAGCTCCGCTTCTCCACCCCGAACAAGCACCACTTCGTAGTGGACCTGAGCCCGTTCGGCCTGGACAACCCCAACGAGGTCTTCTTCGCAGCCGACCGCCCGTACGGCCTGATCGAAGCCAACTTCGAGCGCGACCTGATCTCGGACCCGGGCAACGCCTGGGACGGCATCGCCGGCTTCTGCTAAGCCGTCCATGACGCACCGGGGCGGCCGGGACCAGCGCTGCACAGCCCTTGGACCCGGCCACCCCGGCCCTTAGCCATACCCAAAAATGCCGATCTTCGGCCCGGATTGTTAGCCAGACATATCAGCCAGACAAAGGTGTCTGCCCCAAATCAGGAAGTCTGCCATGAACACCAAGAAGAAAAACCGCCCCGCGGGAACCCAGAGCACCCGCCCCGAAGACCAACGCCTGTCGATCGGCAGCTCCTTCGCCTACGGTTTCCAGCACGTCCTCACCATGTACGGCGGAATCATCGCCCCGCCCCTCATCATCGGCGCCGCCGCCGGCCTCTCCTCGCAGGACATCGGCCTGCTGATCGCCGCCTGCCTCTTCGTCGGCGGCCTCGCCACCATCCTGCAGACCGTGGGCATTCCCTTCTTCGGCTCGCAGCTTCCCCTGGTCCAGGGCGTCTCCTTCGCCGGCGTCTCCACCATGGTGGCCATCGTCAACGGCGGTGGCGGCATCCAGTCGGTCTTTGGCTCCGTCATGGTCGCCTCGTTGATCGGCCTGATCATCACGCCCCTGTTCTCCAAGATCATCAAGTTCTTCCCGCCGGTGGTCACCGGCGTGGTCATCACCACGATCGGCCTGACGCTCATGCCGGTCGCCGCGAACTGGGCCATGGGCGGCAACGCCAAGGCCGAGAACTACGGCAGCATGGCCAACATCGGCCTGGCCGCGGCCACCATGGCCGTGGTCCTGATCCTGAGCAAGGTGGGCAACGCGGCCATCTCGCGGCTTTCCATCCTGCTGGCCATGGTCATCGGCACCATCATCGCCACCGTCACCGGCATGGCGGACTTCTCCAAGGTGGGCCAGGGCGATGTGGTCGCATTCCCCACCCCCTTCGCGTTCGGTGCCCCCACCTTTGAAATCGCCGCGATCATCTCCATGCTGATCGTCATCCTGGTCACCCTGACCGAAACCTCGGCGGACATCATCGCCGTCGGCGAGATCGTGGACACCAAGGTCGATTCCAAGCGCATCGGCAACGGCCTGCGTGCGGACATGCTCTCCAGCGTCATCTCGCCCATGTTCAACTCCTTCACGCAGAGCGCCTTCGCCCAGAACGTGGGCCTTGTGGCCATCACGGGCGTCAAGAGCCGCTTCGTGGTCACCGCCGGCGGCGTGATCCTGGTGGTCCTGGGCCTGCTGCCCGTGCTGGGCCGCGTGATCGCAGCCGTCCCCACTCCCGTCCTGGGCGGTGCGGGCGTGGTCCTCTTCGGCACCGTGGCCGCCAGCGGCATCCGCACCCTGGCCAAGGTGGAGTACCGCAACAACATGAACCTGATCATCGTTGCCGCGTCGATCGGCTTCGGCATGATCCCGATCGCCGCGCCCAAGTTCTACGACCAGTTCCCGTCCTGGTTCGAGACCATCTTCCACTCCGGCATCAGCTCCGCAGCCGTCATGGCCATCCTCCTGAACATCCTGTTCAACCACATCAAGAAGGGGAACTCGGACAACCAGTCGACGTTCGTGGCCGGAACGGACCGCGTGCTCACCGAGGCCGACATCGCCTGCCTGGCCGAAGGCGACCGTTTCGAAAACGGCAAGCTGATCGACTGCGACGGCAACGAAGTCCCGGTCAAGACCTCCGCCCACGACCACTGACCCCGAGCAAAGAGGAGGTTTCAACGACGAAGCTTCAGTTTTGAATGGTAAGAGCCGCCGGACGCACCGCGTCCGGCGGCCCGCTTCGTGAGACGGTTGTTTCATGAGGATCGATGAGCGCATCGGGCAGCACTACCCGGACCTGGGACCGCAGGAACAGAAGGCGGCGGACACGCTCCTGGACCATCTGGGCGACCTCGCGGTCTACAACGCCGCCGAACTTGCCCGGCTCAGCGGAGTCTCCAAGGCGACCATGAGCCGGCTGTTCCGCCGGCTGGGCTTCGCCGATTTCACCGAGGTCAAGGAGCACACGCGGCAGTTGCGCGCCAGCGGCATCCCGGTGGCCACCCATGATGAGAGCGACCTCGCCGTCCATCTGGCCCATGAACTGGAGGCCGTCCGCCGCACCTTCGAAAAGCTCGACGCCGGCCAGTTCACCGCCGCGACGGAAGCCCTCGCCGCCGGCCGGCAGCTCCTGCTGATCGGCTACCGCAACAGTTTTCCGCTCGCGCTGCACCTGCGGCAGCAGCTCCTGCAGTGCCGCGGGCGCGTGGCCGCTGCCCCTCAGCCGGGCCAGAGCATCGGCGAGGAATTGGCAGGATGCGGGCCTGGCGACGTCGTCCTCCTGATGGGATTCCGACGCCGGCCGGCGACTTTCGGCGCAATCCTGCAGTCCGCTGCCGCGTGCGGCGCCACCACAATCCTGATCGGCGATCCGAGCGCCCGGCGCTACGCGGCGCAGGCGGGCATCTGGCTGGAATGCCCGGTGGAGAGCGCCTCGGCGTTCGACAGCTACGCCTCGGCGATGAGCCTCATGAGCGCCCTGGCCAACGGCGTGCTGACCCGGCTATCGAAAGCGGGCCGGGACCGGATCCGCGAAGCAACCGCGGTCTTCGGCGCACTGGGCGAACTGGATGAGTGACGCCAGTCACAATTTGCGCATACGCGGGGTGGACCCGCGGAAAACCGCGGCTCCAGCGATTTGACTTTGCCCTGAAGCAATTTCGTAATACACAGGCTCTTCTTCAAGCGGAAACAGCTATGTAACATCCGTTCCACAAACTTGAGTTCATGAAACGGCCGGCTCGGCCGAGAACTCCGGCCCTAAGGAACGACCATGGCTGAACTTGAGACCGCTGCCGGCACTGGCGCCGAAGCCGTCAAGCCCCACTATGACCACCGCCTCGCCAACGAGGACCTCGTCCCGCTCAAGCACCAGAAGTGGGGCGCCTACAACATCTTCGCCTTCTGGATGTCCGATGTGCATAGCGTCGGCGGCTACGTGACCGCCGGCAGCCTTTTCGCCCTCGGCATCGCCAGCTGGCAGGTTCTCCTTGCCCTGATCATCGGCATTGTGATCGTCCAGGTCTTCACCAACCTGGTGGCCAAGCCCAGCCAGAAGACCGGTGTTCCATACCCGGTCATCAACCGCGCCATCTTCGGCATCAAGGGCGCCAACATCCCGGCCATCATCCGCGGCGCCATCGCCATCGCCTGGTACGGGGTGCAGACCTTCCTGGCCGCGGAATCGCTGAACATCATCTTCCTGAAGTTCATCCCGGCCACCCACGCCCTGGCCACGGACTACTCCTTCCTCGGGCTCTCCGCGCTGGGCTGGATCTCCTACGCCATCCTCTGGGTTGCGCAGGCCGCCGTGTTCTGGAACGGCATGGAAACCATCCGCAAGTTCATCGACTTCGCCGGCCCCGCCGTGTACGTCGTCATGATCGTCCTGGCCATCTACCTGGTCTCCCAGGCAGGCTGGGACAAGGTCAGCCTGGACCTCTCCGCCGGCGAACCGCTGGACTTCTGGGCCTCCATCCCGGTCATGCTCAGCGCCATCGCCATCGTGGTGTCCTACTTCTCCGGCCCCATGCTGAACTTCGGCGACTTCGCCCGCTACGGCAAGTCCTTCAAGGCGGTCAAGAAGGGCAACTTCCTCGGCCTGCCGATCAACTTCCTGTTCTTCTCGCTGCTGACGGTCATCACGGCCTCGGCCACCGTCCCGGTGTTCGGAGAACTCATCACCGACCCCATCCACACCGTGGAGCGGATCGACACCCCGTTCGCCATCCTGCTGGGCGGCCTGACCTTCGTCACCGCCACGGTAGGCATCAACATCGTGGCCAACTTCATCTCCCCGGCCTTCGACTTCTCCAACGTTGCCCCGCACAAGATCAGCTGGCGCACCGGCGGCATGATCGCCGCCGTCGGCTCCGTGATCCTGCTTCCGTGGAACTGGTACAGCAACGCCACCGCCATCCACTACTCGCTGGGCATCCTGGGCGCACTGATCGGCCCGCTGTTCGGCATCCTGATTGCCGGCTACTACCTGGTGAGCCGCCAGAAGGTCTGGGTGGACGAGATGTACACCATGGACCCGAAAGGCAAGTACTGGTTCAAGAACGGCTACAACCCCAACGCCATCAAGGCCGTGGCCATCAGCGGCGCGGTATCGGTCGCCTCGGTGATCATCCCCAAGCTGCTCCTGGACACCGGGGCCACCACGGTGGACTTCACCTGGCTGGGCAACTACAGCTGGTTCATCGGCTGCGGCCTGGGCCTGGTGGTCTTCCGCCAGCTCGAGAAGACCTCGCCCATGATCAACCTGGCTGACGACGGCGTCGACGTGAACGACGGTTCACTCAGCGACGACTAGGCACCACACGCACTATGCCGAGCGTACAGTTGAGGCCCTGGAATCCGCGGATTCCAGGGCCTCAACTGTACGCTCGCGCTGCTTGGTGCAGCACGATTTGGTGCAGCGCCGGAAGGTCAGTTGCGGTTCAGCTCGATCGAGAGGGCCTCGGCAGCTTCGCGCAGCATGGGAACGGCGCGGTCCGCGAAGTCCTGGTCCACACGGGTGATCGGGCCGGACACGGAGATCGCCGTGGGCGTCGGGGCGTTCGGCACGGCCATGGCGAAGCAGCGGACACCCAGTTCCTGCTCTTCTTCGTCAATGGAATAGCCGCGTTCGCGGATGAGCTTGAGGTCATGCAGCAGCGAATCGATGTCGCCGATGCTCTTGGCCGTGGGCGTGGGCATGCCGGTGCGGGCCACGATGCCGCGGACCACCTCGTCGTCCAGCTGGGCGAGGATGGCCTTGCCGACGCCGGTGTCGTGGGTGTGGGCGCGGCGGCCCACCTCCGTGAACATACGCATGGAGTGCGGGGACGGAACCTGGGCCACGTAGATGACCATGTCCGAATCGAGCACGGCCATGTTGGAGGTCTCCCCCAGCCGGTCCACGAGGGACTTCAGCTGCGGGCGCGCCAGTGCGCCGAGCTGCTTGTTGGCGCCGTCGCCGAGGCGGATCAGGCGCGGACCCAGGGCGTAGCGCCGGTTGGGAAGCTGCCGCACGTAGCCGAGTGCCACGAGCGTGCGCAGCAGGCGGTGGATGGTGGGCAGGGGAAGATCGGTCGACGACGACAGTTCGCTGAGCGTAACGTCACCGCCGGCGTCCGTGATGAGTTCCAGCAGTTCGAAGACGCGCTCGACGGACTGCACGCCTCCCGAGGGTTTTTCGGCCATTCCGTTGTCTCCTATGGCTCGGAATCCGACAACTGTTATCCGCATCGTGAAAAAAGTTGTTTAGGTCTTCAAGATACCGCACCAAACACCCCTGCGGTCACCTTCGGCGGAAAGCTTGTGTTTCCACTTTGTAGATAATAATATCCATAATACGAAAACACTAGCGAGGCACACCGGTCCTTAACAGGACCCGCAACAGGAGGACATTCAATGGCGAACCCGGGCCCCGGAAACTCAATCACCCTGCGCGTCGCCGCGCCGTCGAACTTCACTGCCACCAGTGAGATCGCAGCCGCAGTCGCGGCAGCAGGAGCAGCCGTCACCGCGCTGGACGTCGCAGAGTCCCACCACGACACGATCGTCGTCGACGTCACCTGCAACACCACCGGCGAAGAACACGCCGAACAGGTCAAGGCGGCCCTGAACGCGCTCGACGGCGTCACGGTCCAGCACGTTTCCGACCGCACCTTCCTCATGCACCTGGGCGGCAAGCTCGAGGTTGTCCCGAAGGTGCCGCTGCGCAACCGCGACGATCTTTCCCGCGCCTACACCCCCGGCGTCGCACGCGTCTGCCTGGCCATCGCCGAGGACCCGTCCGCGGCCCGCAACCTGACGGTCAAGCGCAACACGGTCGCCGTCGTCACCGACGGTTCCGCAGTGCTGGGCCTGGGCAACATCGGCCCCGCCGCCGCCCTGCCGGTCATGGAAGGCAAGGCCGCCCTCTTCAAGCAGTTCGCCAACGTGGACGCCTGGCCGGTCTGCCTGGACACCCAGGACACCGAGGAAATCATCCGCACCGTCAAGCTCCTGGCTCCGGTGTTCGGCGGCGTAAACCTGGAGGACATCGCCGCTCCCCGCTGCTTCGAAATCGAGGCACGCCTGCGTGAAGAACTCGACATCCCGGTCTTCCACGATGACCAGCACGGCACCGCCATCGTCACCCTGGCCGCCCTGGTCAACGCCCTGCGCGTTGTGGACAAGAAGATTTCCGACGTCAAGATCGTCGTCTCCGGCGTCGGCGCTGCCGGCTCCGCCATCATCCAGCTCCTCAAGGCCCAGGGCGCGCAGCACATCATTGCCGCCGGCCGCTCCGGCGCCATCCACCACGGCGAGAGCTACGACGACCAGCACCGCACCTGGATCGCGGAAAACACCAACGAAGAAGGCTTCTCCGGAACCCTGCACGAGGCCCTCGTCGGCGCGGACGTCTTCATCGGCGTCTCCGCCCCGAACATCCTCAGCGAAGAGCACGTCGCCTCGATGGCCAGCGACGCCATCGTCTTCGCCATGGCCAACCCCACCCCCGAGGTGGATCCGTCCATCGCGTCCAAGCACGCCGCCGTCGTGGCAACCGGCCGCAGCGACTTCCCGAACCAGATCAACAACGTCCTGGCCTTCCCGGGCCTGTTCCGCGGCCTGCTCGACGCCGGCGCGAGCGACATCACCCCGGACATGCTGGTGGCCGCCGCCGAGGCAATCGCCAACCGCGTCGCTGACGATGAGCTCAATGCGAGCTACATTATTCCCAGCATTTTCGACCCGCACGTGACGGCCGATGTCGCAACCGCAGTTGCGAACGCAGCACACGCCGCCGCCCAGTCTGCTGCTACCCAGTCCAACGCCGCCGTTCCGGCCGGCGCACACTAGGAAGGACCCTTCCCATGGCTCTTACCGTCACCGATCCCCAGCCGATCGAACGCGCCGAAGAAATCCTGACCCCCGAGGCCCTGGCCTTCGTGGAGGAACTGCACAAGCGCTTCGCCGGCACCCGCAACGAACTCCTGGCGGCCCGCACCGCCAAGCGCGAGGAAGTGGCCCGCACCGGCAAGCTGGATTTCCTTCCCGAAACCAAGGAAGTCCGCGAAGGCGACTGGAAGGTCGCCGAGGCTCCGGCCGCCCTGCAGGACCGCCGCGTTGAAATGACCGGCCCCGCTTCCCCGGCCAAGATGGCCATCAACGCCCTCAACTCGGGCGCCAAGGTGTGGCTCGCGGACCTCGAGGACGCCAGCACCCCCACCTGGGCGAACGTCATCGACGCCATCCTGAACCTGCGCGACGCCGCCCGCGGCACCTTGGAATACACCTCCCCGGAGGGCAAGGAATACCGCCTGCGCACCGACGCTCCGCTGGCAGTCGTGGTCACCCGCCCCCGTGGCTGGCACATGGACGAACGCCACCTGCTGATCGACGGCGAACCCACCGTGGGTGCCTTGGTGGACTTCGGCCTGCACTTCTTCCACACCGCCAAGCAGCTCCTTGAGAACGGCCATGGCCCGTTCTACTACCTGCCCAAGATGGAGAGCTACCTGGAGGTCCGCCTCTGGAACGACATCTTCGTCTTCGCCCAGGACTACATCGGCATCCCGCAGGGCAGCATCCGCGGCACCATGCTGATCGAGACCATCCCGGCCGCCTTCCAGATGGAAGAGTTCCTCTACGAGCTGCGCGACCACGCTTCCGGCCTGAACGCCGGCCGTTGGGACTACCTGTTCAGCATCGTGAAGTACTTCCGCGACGGCGGCGAGTCCTTCATCCTGCCGGACCGCGCTTCCGTCTCCATGACCGCGCCGTTCATGCGGGCCTACACCGAGCTGCTGGTCAAGACCTGCCACAAGCGCGGCGCCTTCGCGATGGGCGGCATGGCCGCCGTCATCCCGAACCGCCGCGAACCGGAAGTCACCGCCCAGGCCTTCGAAAAGGTCCGTGCGGACAAGACCCGCGAGGCGAACGACGGCTTCGACGGTTCCTGGGTTGCCCACCCGGACCTGGTTTCCACCTGCCAGGAAGTGTTCGACTCTGTGCTCGGCAGCAAGCCGAACCAGCTCGACAAGCAGCGCCCGGAGGTTTCCGTCACGGCTGAGCAGCTCCTGGACGTCCGCTCCGCCGAAGGTGACGTCACCGAAGCCGGCCTGCACCTGAACCTGTACGTCGCCGTCGCCTACACCGCGGTGTGGCTCTCCGGCAGCGGCGCCGTCGCCATCCACAACCTGATGGAAGACGCCGCGACGGCGGAAATCTCCCGTTCGCAGGTGTGGCAGCAGATCCGCAACAAGTCCGTCCTTGCGGACACCGGGAACACCGTCACCCGCGAGCTCGTCACCAAGGTCCTGGCCGAGGAAACCGAGCGCCTGCGCGGCGAAGTGGACGCCGAGTCCTTCACCAAGTACTACGAGCCGGCCAGCCGCCTGATCGCGGACATCTGTCTCTCGGAGGACTACACGGACTTCCTGACCACCCCCGCCTACGAGCTGGTGTAGGGATGGCAGCACACTCCCTCAACGCGGCCGACTTCGCCGCCATCGATTCCCAGCTGGCCGAGACCGACCAGCTGCTGGAACGCAACTACCCCGGCGACAGCGGCAGCCGCCAGCCCGTGCACACCGTGTACGTGCCTGCGGACCGTTTCACGCCGTCGCTCGCCGCCGAATGGGGCGCCCAGGCGCTCGCGACGGCGGAGGAGCACGGCGGTCTCGAGAAGCTCGGCGCGCTGCTGGGCCAGGAGCCCGAGCTGGCGGCCGCCGTCGCCGGCCGGGTTTCCGCCAAGCTGCGCAGCGAACCGATCGAGGACCTGCGCCTGGACTTCGAAGACGGCTACGGCGACCGTGGCGATGACGCCGAAGACGTGGCTGCAGTGGCCGCGGCCCAGGCCGTCAGCGAAGCCGTGGCTGCCGGTTCGGCTCCGCCGTTCATCGGCATCCGCTTCAAGTGCTTCGAGGCCCCCACCCGGGCCCGCGGCCTGAAGACGCTGGACCTGTTCGTCTCCACCCTGGCCTCCGCGGGCGAACTGCCCGAGGGCCTGGTGCTGACGCTGCCCAAGGTCACCACGGTGGCCCAGGTCAAGGCCATGGACTTCGCGGTCTCCCGCCTGGAAGAGATCCACTCGCTGCCCGCCGGCCGCCTGCGGTTCGAGGTCCAGGTGGAAACGCCGCAGCTGATCCTCGGCCCGGAAGGCACTTCCCCGGTGGCCCAGCTGCCGCACGCGGTACCTGGACGCATCAGCGGCCTGCACTACGGAACCTACGACTACTCGGCGTCGCTGCAGATCGCAGCCGAGTACCAGTCCATGGAGCACCCGGTGGCGGACTTCGCCAAGGAAGTCATGCAGCTGGCGGTGGCGGGCACCGGGATCCGGCTTTCGGACGGTTCCACGAACATCATCCCCGTGGGTGACAACGTGGAGAACGCCTGGAAGCTGCACGGCCGCCTGGTCCGCCGCTCCCTGGAGCGCGGCTACTACCAGGGCTGGGACCTGCAGGCCAACCAGCTGGCCAGCCGCTTCGCCGCCACGTACGCCTTCTACCGCGAAGGCCTCCCGGCCGCGGCGGCCCGCCTGCGCAACTACGTGGAGCGCACCGAAGGCGGCGTCATGGACGAGCCGGCAACGGCACGCGCCTTGGCCGCGTTCATCCTGCGCGGCGTCCAGTGCGGCGCGGTGGGTACCGAGGAAGTCCTGGCCCTTGCCGGCGTCGAACTCCCCCGCCTGACCGTCCTGGCACATCCGCGGCTCGCCACCACGTCGAACTCCACCACTTCGAGCTAAAGGGACTCATCGATGAGCGACTACTACTACCCCGCCGGCGGCCTGCCGCCGCAGACCCACCTCACCACCGAGCGTGCGATCGTCACCGAGGCCTACACGGTGATCCCGAAGGGTGTGCTGACTGACATCGTCACCAGCCTCCTGCCGGGCTTCACGAAGACCCGTTCGTGGATCATTGCCCGCCCGATCTCCGGCTTCGCCACCACCTTCTCGCAGCTGATCGTTGAGGTTGCCCCCGGCGGCGGCGCTCCGAAGGCGGAGTTCGAGTCCGGCGTCGAAGGCGTGATCTTCGTGGTCAAGGGCACCCTGAACCTGGACCTCAAGGGCGAGAAGCACATCATGGAAGAAGGCGGCTACGCGTACCTGGCCGCCGGCGACGAGTGGGGCATCGAGAACACCTCGGACGACATCGCCACCTTCCACTGGATCCGCAAGGCCTACGACCGCCTTGAAGGTTACGAAGCCAAGTCCTTCGTCACCAACGAGAAGGACGTTGAAGGCGTTGCGATGCCGGACACCGACGGCGTGTGGAGCACCCAGCGCTTCGTGCCCTCGGACGACCTGGCCCACGACATGCAGGTCAACATCGTCACCTTCCAGCCGGGCGGCGTGATTCCGTTCCCGGAGACCCACGTCATGGAGCACGGCCTCTACGTCCTCGAAGGCAAGGCCATGTACCTGCTCAACAAGGACTGGGTCGAGGTGGAAGCCGGCGACTACATGTGGCTGCGCGCCTTCTGCCCGCAGGCCTGCTACGCCAGCGGCCCGGGCCGCTTCCGGTACCTGCTGTACAAGGACCAGAACCGCCAGATCAAGCTCACCGGCGCACCGCTGCCGGGCTAGGCTTTCAGGCTCTTGGGCCGCCGGATCCTTTGTGGATCCGGCGGCCCTTGTCGTTGTGGCGGGTTTTAGGCTGGTACCGGACGGCGAAGGCGGCGCCCTGCCCAGAAAGCCAGGACCAAGAGCCCGACGGCGGCGATCAGGTAGCCTGCCTTCGTCACCGGGCCGAGGATGAGGAGGCTTTGGGAACTGAAGGTTTCGTTGGACAGCGGTGCATAAGCGAACCAGCCAAACGAGAACCGCTCGCTTCTCCCGATCTGCGCGGTCACCAGCCCGCCGCTCACCACGGCCAGCCCCAGCAGGAGCAAGATGACATTCGTCCGTGCCTTGGCGCCTCTGCGGAGTCCGGCCCACACCGCCAGGAGCAGCAGTCCGAGCAGGGCGATCACATAGCCGGCCTGCGTCAAAGGACCAAGGAAAGCGGCTCCGGACAGGCTGAAGGAATCCGGTAGCGGCGACACGAAGCCGAAATCGAACGGCTGCTTCTTGCCTGCCCAGGCGGTCACCACTCCTGAGATGACCACCGCCAGTCCCAGCAAAGGTGCGAGCAAAGGTGCGACGGCGGCCGTCGCCTTGCGCCCGCCACCCGGCTTCCCGCCGGGCTGCTGAGGTTCGCCCGGTTCAGTGTTGTCCCCCAAAGAATCCATGCCCGCAGACTAACAGCGCCGCCGTCGGGCAGGCTTTAACGCACGAAGTCGCCGGAACACTGCTGGTCGCCGCAATGTTCCGGCGACCCCGCAGCGCTACGGCGACTTCGGTCAGGACTGAACCCTTACTCGCAGGCGACGCCGTCCTTGTCCCGGTCCAAACCGGCACGGTAGCCGGGCTGCCCTGCGTATAGCGGCGCGGCGCCGGCTGCGCGGGCATCGGCGCAACTGGAGAAGTAGGCCGCTGGCGGCGCAGGAGCGGGAACTGCCGGCTTAGGCGGCGCAGGCGCGGGTGCCACCGGTTTCGGAGCGGGAGCCACGGGCTTCGGTGCCGGCGGCGCGGGCTTCGGAGCCGGTGCAGGCGGCTTTTGGACCGGCACCTTGACCAGTGGTGCCGGTACATTTCCGCCAACCACTGCGCCTGCTCCGGCGCCCGCGGCTCCCGGAACAGCAGGCGGCTTGGTGGCCTTCGGCGTGGGAGTCGGCGTCGGCGTGGCGCTGGCCGTCGTTGCTGACGGACTCGGCGTCGCTGACGGTTCCTCGCTTGCGGAGACCACGGGCGTCGGCTCATCCGCGGTGCTGCGGTCGCGGGGACCGGGTGATCCGCACGCTGCCAGTCCGAAGAGAAGTGCTGCGCCTGCAGCGATGACTGCGAAATTACTCCGGACGGAACGGGTCCGCTGAGGAACTCCGGAAATTACTTGGTGCGCCGGGTCTGTTTCCGGCACGAAAAGTTGACTCACTTTTGCCCCCATGAGTACGAAAGAACTTGTAGATTCAAGTCAAATCCACAAGGGGCATGTTATAGCCATTCCCGGGAAAATTCGAAGCGATGGAGAAATGATCCCCCCAAGCCCGTCATGAATTCTTGCCGGTCCGGAAAACTTTCCAGTTCAGAAAAACTTTTACGCCTCCGCCCCGCCCGCTAACCGGTACGACTCCTCCAGCAATTCCTTGAGTTCGACGGCGTCGATCCGCTCCAGCCGGACGAGCAGGAGCTGCGGGGAACGGTCATGATGCGGGGTCCAGAAATACGTATCAGGCTCCATCGCCGCGAGTGCTTCGCGTTCTTCGCTTTTCACGGTAAGAATGCCGTCGTCCCACATCCGGGCCATCAACGTCTTCGCGAACCATGCAGGCCGGCCCCAGCTTGACCTTTCGCTCACTCCGGCGAATTCCAGGCAGATCCTGCGGACATCGTTTTCGCTGGCCATGCGCCCACTGTGGCATCGCCCGGAATTCCCGGCAATGCCCTGCCGGGGCGCATGGATGGGCTAGGGTCTGTGCATGGATGAAAATTTGGGGAAATTCATCAAAGACTTCGGCGTTTTGGCACGCTTGGCCCAGGAAGAGCGGGAAAACCTTCCCAACGGAAACCAGCTTCTTGAAACACTGAACGGGCATTTTGGCCGGGAAGCGGTGGACTTGCCGGTCGTGACCGAGGAGTTCCCATCGCACCGGCTGGTGGACTTGGACATCCTGCTGGAATCCGTCGCGGCGAAGGATCCGGAGCATCGGCTGCTGGGGATCGGCGGCGGGAACCAGCGCAACCACTCTTCTTTCAGCGACATGCTCCAGCACTCACGGATGTTCCAAGGGTTTCCCCTGGCCCAGCCGGACTACAGCAACCTCGCCGTCGGGCCCGATGAACAGCGGCAGGTACTCGCTTCCGGGCTACGGCTCTTCAGCTATGACGGCGTACCTTGCGCGGTCCTGCAGCGCGAGGCCAATCCGCAGTACGGCCGGCACATGGCAACCCTCGAACTCATCTCCCCCGGGCCCGCGGCCACCACCGCGCTCCTCGCCGAAATCCGGGCCGGCCTCGAACACACCAGCGTCTTCAAGGGCCAGGTCATTGCCCTCACCATGGGCGATTACGGCCCGCACATGGGCGGGGTAACCTTCGTCCGCCGCCCGGGGCTGGACCGGCAGGACGTGATCCTTCCGGAGGGGCTGCTGGACCGGGTGGAGGACCATGCGCTCGGCATCGCCCGCCAGTCGGCGGTCCTCCAGGAACACGGCCAGCACCTCAAGCGGGGCCTCCTGCTGTACGGTCCGCCCGGCACCGGCAAGACGCACACCGTCCGGTACCTGCTGAGCCAGAGCGAAGGAACGACGGCGGTCCTCCTCTCGGGCGGCACCCTCGCCCGGATTTCGGAAGCGGCCGGCATCGCGCGGGCTTTGGCGCCGTCGATCGTGGTCCTGGAGGACTGCGACCTGATCGCCGAGGACCGCAGCTACGGACACGGCCCCAAGCCTTTGCTCTTCGAAGTGCTGGACGCGATGGACGGCCTGGACAGCGATGCCGACGTCGCCTTTGTCCTCACCACCAACCGGGTGGACATGCTGGAGCGGGCGCTCGCGCAGCGGCCCGGCCGGGTGGACCTCGCCGTCGAAATTCCCTTGCCGTCCGAAGAGGAGCGCGAGCGGCTACTGCAGCTGTACTCGAAAGGACTCGGCTTCTCCGCCGGATCGGTCAAAGCGGCGGCCGCCCGCGCCGCCGGCACCACGGCGTCGTTCACCAAGGAACTGGTGCGCCGCGCGGTGGTCACCGCGGCACTCGCCGGGGAGGCACCGTCGGACGCTCATCTTGCGGGCGCCGTGGGACAACTGATGGCCGACGGGGAGGCCCTCACCCGCAGCCTGCTGGGCAGCAACGGACAGCATCCCGACGGCGGAGCTGCCGCCCACGGCGGTGTGGACTTCGGCTTCGTGGCCGGCCACGCGGAGCGCGTCGAGGGAGGCGGTGGGATTAGTCCGCGGGAGCCCAGCTGAGCCGGATGGTGGCGCCGTTCTCGTCTTCTTCGATGCAGAGTTGGAGTTCCTCGCCAAAAAGGAACTCGTTCTCGAAGGTGCGGCCGTCCAGCCGGGCGGCCTCCACCAAACGGGTCATCGCCGTGGCCACGGCTCGGCCCCAGTCGTGGGGATGTTTGCTTGACGCTTTCTCGAGAGCTGAATAGCTCGCCATGCCATCAATTGTTCTCCTGTGCACGGGGAACTGCCAGAGCGGATCCGCAACCCCGGTAGATTGTTCGGGTGGATCCGGATGTCTTGAAAGCCGATTGCGGCAGTTGTTTTGGCCTGTGCTGTGTTGCCCTCCCCTTCCAGGCGTCCACGGATTTCGCCCGAAACAAGGACGGCGGAACGCCCTGCCGGAACCTTCAGGACGATTTCCGTTGCGGTATCCACAAGCGGCTGCGCACCGACGGCTGGAAAGGCTGCACCGTTTTCGAGTGCTTCGGCGCAGGCCAGAAAATCTCCCGTCACACCTTCGGGGGAACAAGCTGGCGGGACGCTCCGGAGACCGCCGGAACCATGTTCAGCACCTTCGGGGTCATGCGCCAGCTCCACGAACTGCTCTGGTACGTCAACGGAGCGCTTGGCTTCCCCGCCGTCGCGGCCCCGGCGGGAGCCGGGCTGCGCACAAAACTCCGGTCCGCCGTCGACTCCACCCTCCGGCTCACGCTCAGCCCCGCCGAGGCGCTCCTGGAGCTCGACGTCGATGCGCACCGCGGGCGTGTCAACACCCTCCTGCTGGAGGCGAGCGCCCTGGCACGCGCCCCGCACACGGGCGGCCGCCGCAACGGCAAACAGGGCGCGGAACTCGGCGGGGCGGATCTCATGGGTGCCAGGCTCAAGGGGACGGACTTGCGGGGCGCGAACCTCCGGGGAGCCTGGCTGATCGCAGCGGAGCTGCGCGACGCCGACCTCCGCCTGGCCGACATGATCGGCGCCGACCTGCGCGATGCGGACGTCCGCGGAGCCGATCTGTCGACGAGCCTCTTCCTGACGCAGCCTCAGCTGAACGCAGCAAAAGGCGACGCCGGCACCAAAGTGCCGGCGTCGCTTGAAGTTCCGCGTCATTGGCTTTCCTCGCGGAACTGAGGTCCCGCGAGGAACGGTCAGCCCTTGCTGGCGAAGACCGCCTTGTGCAGCACGCCTGCCACGGCGGCGCCGGCAATCGGCGCCACGATGAAGACCCACAGCTGGCCGAACGCCCAGCCTTCGGCGTAGATCGCCGTCGCGATGGACCGGGCCGGGTTCACCGAGGTGTTGGTGACAGGGATGCTGATGAGGTGGATCAGGGTCAGCGTCAGGCCGATGGCGAGCCCGGCCAGCGCCGGAGTGGCGCGGCCGTCCGTGGCACCGAGGATGACGAAGAGGAACACGGCGGTCAGGATGAACTCGATCAGCAGGGCCGAGACGAGGCCGAATCCGCCGGGCGAGTGCTCACCGAAGCCGTTGGAGGCGAAACCACCCGCACGGGCGGCGTCGAAGGCTCCGTCCGGACCGCCCGCGATGATCGCGGCAAGCAGGCTGCTGGCCAACGCGCCACCGACGATCTGGGCGACGATGTACGGGCCGATGTCCTTCGCGGGAAGGCGTCCCGCCACTGCGGCACCAATGGTGACGGCAGGGTTGAAGTGGCCGCCGGAGATGGGTCCGAAGGCGTAGGCCCCGGCCACCACCGTGAGGCCGAAAGCGAGCGCCACGCCCAGGAAGCCGACGCCGAGCGGGTTCGCGGCATCCGGGAATTTCGCGGCAAACAACGCCGTTCCCACGCCGCCGAAGACGAGGACGAAGGTGCCCAGCGCTTCGGCGCCGAGCTTCGCGGTAAGTGAGGGGCCGCCGTCGAGCGCTGCGGAGCGCGGAGCGGTCTGGATGTCATTCTTAGCCATTGGTGCGCCTTTCATGTTGGGTCCGTTGTCAGGACCGACGTGAGCTGCGCCGGCAGGCCAGGGATTCAAGCCGCAGTCCCCCATGCCCGACAGCTATGGCTGGAGCATATCCAGCATTTCCAAGAAATTGACAGCATTTGTCACAAGAATTAACCACTTCGCAATACGGGGTCTCCGCGGGAAACGAAACGAAAAGAGGTCGCCCGGTATTTATCCAGTCGCTGCACTAAATACGTGCTAGCACGGAAGCGGCGCCATGCGGACCCGGAGCACCATTGATTTCGGGCCAGGAACCCCTGGACCACGAGGAGGAACCGCAGGCGTTGCGGGAGCTCCACGGATCACCGGACAGCCGGGCAAAGACGCCCGGCAGCGGACCGCCGTTCACGCCCGCACCGTCCGGTCAACATCACACCTCAGGAGAGAAATGCGCACCAACACCATGTCCCGGCGTACCCGTGCCCGGATCGTCCCCGTCCTCGCCGCAACCCTTGCCCTCGCCGGCGCTGGCGTCGCCCTCGGCGCTCCGGCCCAGGCACACACCGCCTACACCTGTACGGTGGAGCCGCTGAAGCCGGTCTTCTCGCACTTCAACAGCAGCGGCGTGAAGGTCCTGGACTACCGCATCACCGCCAGCTGCTCCGGAAGCCGCTCGCTCTACATCCAGCAGGAACGCTGGGAATCCGACGCCTGGCCCAACGGTGACGACTACCTGGGCACCTCGTACTTCAGCAAGTACCTGAGCGCCGGCACCAGCACCACCATCCACAACTACCGGACCCTGGTGGACGGCGAAATCGGCTACGAGGAGGTCTACCAGAAGATCCGCTTCAAGGTAGGCAGCGGCGGCGTCTGGTCCGGCTGGACCGGCTGGCACACGAGCTCGCAACTGTCGATCTCGAACTGAGCCCCACCGCCCCCAACAGAAACCGGCCCGGCAAGCACAGTGCCGGGCCGTTTCTGTGTCTGCATGGGCTAGTGCCCGCCGCCTGCCCGCAGGTAACTGAGTACGGCCAGGACCCTGCGGTGGTCCTCGGGCTCGGGCCGCAGGTTGAACTTCAGGAAGATGCTGCGGATATGGGCCTCCACCGTCCGTTCGCCCAGGAACAGGCTGCGGCTGATCGCCTGGTTGGTCCGGCCCTCCGCCATGAGCTCCAGGACGTCCCGTTCGCGGCTGCTCAGCTCCTCGCCCATGTTCCTGCCGCCCTGCGGCCGCGACACCATGCGGGCCACCAGGTCCGGATCGACGGCGGTCCCGCCGGCAGCCACGCGCCGCAGGGCATCAATGAACTCGTCAATGTCCGAAACCCGTTCCTTCAGCAGGTAGCCGAGGCCGCGCGCACCATCAGGATTCCCGCCGAACAGGGACATCGCGTTCTCGGTCTCCACGTACTGGGACAGCAACAGCACGCCGATGTCGGGATGCCTGCGCCTGATTTCCTTGGCGGCCTCGATCCCCTCCGTGCTGAAAGCCGGCGGCATGCGGATGTCCACCACGGCGGCGTCCGGGAGTTCGCGGTCCACGCAGGCCAGGAGCTCCGCGGCATCGGCCGCCTCACACACGACGGCCATTCCCTCGGCTTCCAGCAGCGCGGCCAGTCCCCTCCGCAGCAGGGCCGAGTCATCCGCAATCGCCACCCGCAATGTCATGGCCGCACCGTACCCCTTTCAACTGTGCCGCTTTCAACCGTGCCGCTTTCCTCAGGCGCCGTACCCGCAATGCCATCCGCGGCGAACGGAAGCACCGCCGTAACGGTGGTTCCCCGCCCCGGCGGGCTGTCGACGTCGAACGTTCCGCCCAGCGCAGCCGCACGGTCCGCGAGCCCCATCAGGCCGCCGTCGGGACCGGGCACGGCGCCGCCCCGGCCGTCGTCGGCGACCACCACCGTCAGCTCCCCGGCCGTACCGGTGGCCCGCACGCGGACCATGCCGGCGGCCGCGTACTTCGCGCTGTTGGTCACGGCTTCGGCGCAGATGAAATAGGCGGCGAGTTCGACGGCGGGCGGCAGCGGGGCCTCGAGCCTCACCTCGACATCCACGGGCACCGTGGTCCGTTCGGCGAGTGCGGTCAGGGAGCCGGCCAGCCCGCGTTCCCGCAGCGACGGCGGGTACACGCCGCGGGCAAGTTCGCGGAGCTCCTGCAGGGCTTCGTGGAGTTCCACCGCGGCACGGGTGATCAGTTCCCGGGCTTCGCCGTCGGGGACCAGCCGCCTGGCCCGGGCGAGTTCCATGGTGACGGCCACGAGCCGCTGCTGGGCGCCGTCGTGCAGGTCCCGTTCCAGCTGGCGGCGCCGCGCGTCGCCGGCGGTGACGATGCGTTCGCGGGAGCGCCGGACCTCGACCAGCTGTTCGCGCAGTTGCTGCTCCATGCTGCGGTTTTCGAGGGTGAGCGAGGTGGCGCTGCGGACGGCGTCGAGGAGCCGGGGCTGGTCGCGCAGGGCCTGGTCGAACACGAGCGCTCCCACAGGGGCGCCGTTGCGTTCCAGGACCATCGCGGCCCGGCCGCTGTGTTCTTCGGGGAGTTCGCGGGCCCTGCCATGCCCGTCGACGAAAGCCGCACCCGCAGCGGACCATTGCCACAACTCAAGGCTGGGATCGCGGACGGTTTTCCGCAGTGCGCCGGTGAGGCGTTCGTTGAGCGGGGCGGCACCGATCTCCACCATCAGCTCCCCCAGGGAGCCGCGGGCAAAGCGGTACCGCCACAAGCCCAGCAGCACCGCCAAGGGGATCACCGCCGTCGCGGGGTATTGCCACAGCAGCGCTTCCGATACCTGCGGTCCGGACAACTGCACGACGGCGGCCGCCACCCAGACTGTCGCCGCCGTTTTGAGGACCAAGGCGAAGCCCAGGGGCAGGAACGCGCTCCGGTACGCCGGGGTGCCGGAATGCCAGCGCACCGCCAGGACCACCACGATGGCCAGGCCTACGCAGACCTGCACGACCCGGGCCACGTTGCCGATCGCCGTAGTGAGCGCAGGATCGTCCCACAGCAGGAGCAGGTTCCGCGAGTTCGATTCGCCGGCCGCAACATGGAGGCGCGGATCGAAGAAGGCCCAGTTGGCGGCGGCAGCAAGCAGCCAAAGGGAAAAGAAGAAGCCCACGGCTGCCTTCTGGAAACGGTTTGCCAGCTTGCCCGTGGGGAAGCTCAGCGCCAGTTGCAGCAATGGCGGCTGGTACATCAGCGTGAGCGCGACGCCGGCTGTGAAGGCAAGCGGATCGCTGGAGCGGCGCAGGCCGGCCGCCAGCCACAGCCACCCCGCCAAGACCAGCAGGAAACCTGGCCGCCAGCTCGGCTGGCTGCGCCACGCGGCCACGCCGGAAAGAACCAGTCCCAGGCCGACGGCCAGGAACATGGCGAACTCAAAAACCGTGAACGGCGCCCGGTCCGCGATGCCGCCGAGATGCACAATGCCCTGGGCGTTCAGGAGGCCAAGGGTCCGGGCGGGGTCCTGCACGGCGAGGGGCGACCAGTCGACGGCGAACGCCACCAGCAGCGCCAGGGCGGCGGTCACCCCCAACACCAGCGCCGTCTGCCGTGGAGTCATCTGCTGAGCAGCCACGGCGCAACCCCCTCCGCCACGGCTTAAGATTCCCACGCCGGAGGGCGGCGGGCTACAGGAAATCCAGCGGCATTTTCCGGTTATCCCGCCGGAAGCGGCGGCTCAGTCTTTGCGCTGCAGTCAGTCTTCGCGCTGCAGGCGCGCCGTCACCGCACGGCGGAGGTCCGCAAGGTTCTTCAGGAGCGGCGCGGCGATTCCGGCGTCGTGCGTGCCGCGGTAACGGCGGCTGATGTCCAGCACGGCCAGGGCGATCGCAACCGGGGAAAGCACTACGGCGGCGTAGATGAAGATCATCCAGGCGAGCACGGTCAAAGGCGACTGTCCGCCACTGAGCCAGCTCAGCCCGCCGAGCAATCCCACCGTCCAGAACAACAAGACTCCGCCGAGCACAAGCCCTGCGGGAAAGTATTCACTGCGCACCACACGCATCAGTTTTTCCATCAGCCGAACCCCATCTTCAACGCCTGGATTTCACAACAACCAGATCAAGTATGCAGCGGGAGAACGGCCCGTTTTCACCGTTCCGGGGAAGAGGTGACGAAGCTAACCACAGCGCTTTCGGAAGGCGCGAAACCGTGACGCCCACGGCATACCGGAACGCCGGCATCTTGTGAGCCACCTCACCGTACGCTACTCTCTTTTCAGATCACATCGCGTACATGCGTTCGCAATACGAACATCTTCCAAGAATCCACCACCGTCTTTCAGCGCGGAAGGACCCCCAATGACCAATCTCGCAAGCGGCCCGGCAACCACGGCCGACGAGCGCCAGCTCAAGCGGGCCAGGAAAGCAGCCCTCGCGGCATTCCTTGGCGGCGCCCTGGAGTACTACGACTTCTTCATCTACGCCACGGCGGCGTCCCTGGTCTTCTCCAAGATCTTCTTCCCGGCCGGCGACCCCACCATTGCCTTGATCGCTTCCTTCGCCACGTTCGGCGTGGCCTACGTGGCGCGGCCCTTCGGCGCAATCGTCTTCGGCCACCTCGGCGACAAGATCGGCCGCAAGAACACCCTGGTCCTCACGCTGGCGCTGATGGGAACGGCGACGTTCGCCATCGGCATCCTGCCGGACTTCACCGCCGCCGGCTACCTGGCGCCCACCCTGCTGGTGGTCCTCCGCCTCCTGCAGGGCCTGTCCGCCGGCGCCGAAACCGCGGGCGCCTCGGCGCTCTCCACCGAGGAAGCCCCGGAAGGAAAGCGCGGCTTCTTCGCGAGCTTCGCCATGAGCGGCATCTCCGCCGGCATCGTCCTTGCCTCGCTGGCATTCCTGCCGGTCGCCGCGATGGGCGAGGCCGAACGCCTGGCCTGGGGCTGGCGCATCCCCTTCTGGCTTTCCCTGGTGGTGCTGGTGGTGGCCTACCTGGTGCGCCGTTCGCTGGATGAGCCGGAGGTGTTCGAGGAAAAGCACGATCACGGCGAGCTCGTGAAGCTGCCTTTCGCCAAGATGTTCGCCACCCACCCGGCACAGTTCTTCCAGGTGGCTCTGATGTCCTTCGAGACGGTCACCAACACCTTCATGCAGTCCTTCGGCCTGGCGTATGCGGTGTCCGTTGGCGTTCCGGCGTCCACCATGCTGTGGGTGAGCATCCTGGGCAACGTGATCGCCATTGCCTCGCAGCCGTTCTTCGCCGCCCTGTCCGACAAGTTCGGCCGGCGCCCCGTGTTCATCGGCGGCGTCCTCGGCTCCGGCGCCATGATCTTCGTGTACTTCTCGGTGATCTCCACCGGCAACATCCCCATGATCTTCCTGGCCAGCACCCTGATCACCGCCGGCACCTACTCGATGTCCAACGCCATCTACCCCGCATGGTTCTCGGAGCTGTTCAACGTGAAAGTCCGCTACTCCGGCATGGCCATCGGCCTGCAGATCGGCATCCTCTGCGCCGGCTTCACTCCCCTGCTGGGCACCGCCCTGGTCGGCGGCGACAAGGCGAACTGGGGCCCGGCAGCGTGGATCGTGGCGGCCTCCACCGTGCTGGCCGTAGCCGGTGCGCTCTGGGCACGGGAGACGCACAAGACTCCGCTGCGTGAACTCGGCAATCCGGTGAGCTAGGCACCGCCTTCGCGTGGCCGGCGCCGCCACCAGGGCCTTCGGGGCTCCGGTGGCGGCGTTGTGCGTTCGGCGGCCGCAGCGGCGCGCCGGGCATGCCAACGTTCCAGCTCGCCGTCGATGTCCCGGGTTTTGGTAACAACGGGCGGACCGCCCTGCAGCTGCCGCCGCGCATTGATGACGCGGGCGTTGAATTCCTCGAGGACAGCCCGGACCCGGTCCTCCGTGGGCTGCCCGTCCAGCACGGCGTCCAGTTCCGCATCGTCCCTACGCAGCAGGATCGCCTCCGGAGCCAGGCCGCTGAGTTGCTCCCGCTGGATGAGCCCTTTGATCCACCAGTCAGGATCGTAGCTTTCGCCGAGGCCCGGAATCGGCTTGCCGGCGTACTTGAGGTTGTCGAACTTGCCCTGGGCCATCGCGTCCCGCACCAGGTAGTCGGCGCGCGCGGCACTGCCGATCTTCCGGCGCTTCTCCTGCAGCTCGTCTTCCGCCGCGAGCCACTCGGCTTCCTCCGGCGTCAGCTTCCCGGACGAGCGCGCAGCCCGCAGCTCCGCCGCCCGTTCCAGCCGGCGCCTGGCACCGGATTCGGCGGCCTCCCCGTCCATAACCACAGCGTACTGCCGGGAGCTTAACGGCAGCCGACGACGGCGGGAGGCTCCCGCCGTCGTCGGCTGTCCTTGCGCGTCAGGCGCGCGAGTGTTCGGCGAGCAGATCGTCGATCTGCCCTGCCGCTTCCTTCATGCCTTCTTCCATGCCCATCTGGAGCATGGTGGTCATCTGCTCCTCGGAGGCGAAGTTGTTCTGGATGGTCATCCGGGTGCGGCCGCCGATGTCCTCCAGCGTGACGATCACCTGGCCGGAGCCGATGCTCTCGACAGGTTCACCGTTCTCGTCCGCGAAGCCGTCCTCGAGCTCAAGCCGGTTCGGCCGCTCGATCCGCGTGAAGCGCCACCAGCCGCGGGGCTTCTCGCCTTCGGGCGTGGTCATGTAGTAGCCGGCCTCGCCGCCGGGCGTGAACTCGTGCTTTTCGAAGGTGGCCGGGTAGCCGGGAGGGCCCCACCAGCGTTCCAGCTGGCGCGGATCTTCCCAGATCTGCCAGACGCGTTCGACGTCGGCATCGAACTCCGTGACAAGCGTCAGGCTGAGTGCCTCGGGATTCGTGGTGGAACTGATGACAGTCATTGCTGAACCCTTCCGTTGTGTTTTGGTTCTTCGGCGAGGATGTCTGCGATCTGGGCGGCGCGTTGCCGCCAGATCTCCTCGTATTCCTCAAGCAGCCGGCGGACGTTCTGCAGCCCTTCGTGGTTCCCCCGCACAATCTGCTCCCTTCCGCGCTTCTCCTTGCTGACCAGGGAGGCACGTTCCAGTACCGCCACATGTTTCTGGACGGCGGCAAAGCTCATGGCGTACAACGCGGCGAGGCCTGACACTGAGTACTCGCCCAGCGTCACCCGGCGAACAATGTCCCGGCGGGTGGGATCCGCAAGCGCCTGGAACAGGCGGTCGATCCCGGCTTCGTCCAAATAATCTACAACCATTTGGTTGTAGATTATTCCAGAGCGCAGACGGTGTCAATGGTTGGCGGACGGAGAAAAACTTGGCGGAGGATAATTTGATGGCATGAGTTACCGCTACGACGTGGACGTGCTGCACCTGCTGGTTTCGCCGGAGCATGCCTACTTCGGCCGGGCGCGCGACGGCGCGGCCGATGTTCCCGCCGTGGACGCTGACGCCGTGGAACTGGTGGCAGGCAAGGGAATCGTGGCCGACCGCTTCTTCGGCAAGGCGGCGCACATGGACGCGGCGGTCACGCTCTTCGCCGTCGAGGCTCTCGAAGCGATCGCGGCGGAACTCGGCGCCGGTCCGCTGGACCCGCTGCTGACCCGGCGCAACGTTTTCCTGCGCGGCGCCGAGCTGGCGCCGCTGCTCGGCCACGACTTCGCCCTGGAGTCCGGCGGCGGCCTGGTCCGCCTGCACGCCGGGCGGGCCGCCCATCCGTGCGCTTGGATGGACCGGATGCTGGCACCCGGAGCCCATAAGGCAATGCGCGGGCGCGGCGGCGTCCGCTGCCGGGTGCTCTCCGACGGCGCGCTGCACCGCGGCCCGGCGGTGTTGATCAGCCCCGTTCCGCTGGATCCGCCACGGGCCGGCGAGGCTGTGGTGCTGCGGCCGTCGCGGCTGCCGTGAGGCGCTGTGATCAGGATCACCCCGCCATGTGACGCAGTCGATTGAGCGGCCCGCCGCCCTCCGTGCACCATGGAAAAGTTGGCCCGGACCCGCTCCAGGCCAATCCTTCATCTGGTGGACGCAACGAGGCCAAACCGGTGAGCTCGCAGAGCCGCCCGGAGGCACGGGGCGTTCATGGATCAGACCATCCGGCTCTGCATTGGCGCAGGGCCGGCAACCGCATTCATGATTGGAAGCCGAACAATGACGTTTGAAACCGCAGAATCCGTCACCCTCAAGATCTGGGACCGCAACGCCGTGCACCACACGCTCGACTCCGTCGTCAATGAGCTCTCGGCCCGCCACAGCATCTGCCCCACCAAGATCGCCGTCACCGCCAGCGGCCCCGGCACCTTCACCGTTTCGGTCGCCGCCTAAGGCAGTCCAAGCAACGCGGGGTCACATACGGCCCATTCCAGGCCCTCAAAGCGGCCCTAAGTGACCCCGCGTTGACTTAGGCTGGGGAACGATCGCGATCGTCACCGGAAGGAAGCGTTGCCATGGCTTACATCACCGTCGGAACCGAGAACAGCACGGACATCGAGCTCTACTACGAGGACCATGGCAGCGGACAGCCGGTAGTGCTGATCCACGGCTACCCGCTGGACGGCTCATCCTGGGAGAAGCAGACGGTGGCGCTGCTGGACGCCGGCTACCGCGTCATTACCTACGACCGCCGCGGCTTCGGCAACTCGAACAAGCCCACCGCCGGCTACGACTACGACACCTTCGCGGCGGACCTCAAGGTCCTGATGGACACCCTGGACCTCAGCGATGCCGTACTGGTCGGCTTCTCCATGGGCACCGGCGAAGTGGCCCGGTACATCTCCCGCTACGGTTCGGACCGAGTGGCGAAGGCCGTCTTCCTCGGCTCGCTGGAGCCCTACCTGCTGGATCCGGAGGAAGGCACGGACGGAGTTCCACAGGAAGTGTTCGACGGACTCCTCGACGCCGTCAAGACCGACCGCTACGCCTTCTTCACCGAGTTCTTCAAGAACTTCTACAACACCGATACCTTCCTGGGCACGCCGCGGCTCAGCGAGGAATCGCTGCGGGCAAGCTGGAACCTGGCGTCCCGCTCCGGCGCCTTCGCCTCGGTGGCCGCGCAGCCCACTTGGCCTACCGATTTCCGGGCGGACATCCCCAAGATCGACGTCCCGGCCCTGATCGTCCACGGCACCGCGGACAACATCCTGCCCGTGGACGTCACCGGCCGCCCCTTCTCCCGCGCCCTGCCGTCCGCGGAGTACGTGGAGATCGACGGCGCCCCGCATGGCATGCTCTGGACCCACGGGGCGGAAATCAACGAGGCGCTGCTCGCTTTCCTCCGGAAGTAACTTTCCTCCGGAAGTAAACGGAGCGAACGCACCCCGGAATGACCGCCGGCTCACAAGGTGAGCCGGCGGTCATTTTTCGTTGACGGCAGCGTTACAAAAATTTGGCATACCAAAGCATTGAATTATTGGGATCCCAAGATGTAACCTGAATCACACGATCCCAGTTGTGAAATTTAGTTTTCGCATCATGAAAGTTCCCACATCCTGGAATAGTCCGGAGGCACGGACAATCCCTTCTTCAGAGCTCAGTAAGGAGCACACCGTGGACAGCAACGCTTCCCGGGGGGCCGCAACAACACCAGCCAGCGGAACGGGCACCGGCCCCCGCAAGGGTTCCCTGGCGCAGCAGATCGAAGGTGCATACCAAAAGATCGGCGTCACCGGCGCCCACCGCAGCATCGTCTTCATGATCCTCCTCGGCGTGTTCTTCGACGCCCTGGAACAGAACGCCGTCGGCATCACCGGACCCATCCTGCGTGAAGCGTGGGGACTGGGCGGCACCGAGATCGGCCTGCTCAACACCATGACCTTCACCGCCACCGCCCTTGGCCGCGTGGCAACCGGCCTGATCGTGGACAAGTACGGCCGCCGCCAGATGCTCATGATCAACCTGATCATCTTCGCGGGCGGTTCCCTCCTCTGCGCCATCGCGCCCAACTATCCCGTGCTTGCCGCCGGCCGCTTCATCGTCGGCTTCGGCCTGGGCGGCGAGATCGCCGTCGCCGTCATCATGATGGCCGAGTTCTTCTCGGCCCGGCACCGCGGCACCGCCGTCGGCCTCATCAACGTCACGGCAGCGGGCCTGGGCAACATGCTCGCCCCCGCTTTCGGCATCCTGGTCTTCACGCTCTTCGACGGCCCGGACAAGTGGCGCTGGGTCTTCGGCCTGCTCTTCATCCCGGCCCTGCTGGTGATGTTCTTCCGGCGGTACGTCCCTGAAACGCCGCGCTTCCTGGCCTCCAAGGGCCGTCTCGATGAAGCGAACCTGGTCATCACGCGCCTGGCCCGCGGCAAGCTCTCCGGCCCCATCAACGATCCCGAACAGTTCATCACCGCGGCTCCGGACCCGGTGGAGGCCAAGTCCACCGGCCACTGGAAGGACGCCCTCCGCGGCAAGCTCGCCAAGCGCACCATCCTCCTCTGCATCGCCGTCTGCATGTCCTACGCAGCCCAGATCTCCATGCTGACCCTGATGCCCACCATCCTTGTTGCCCAGGGCTTCGAGGTGAAGACCAGCCTCTGGTTCACGCTGATCATGCAGTCCGGCTCCCTGCTGGGCGCCTGCACCGCGGCGTTCCTCGCCAGCCGCCTGCCGCGCAAGAAGGTGCTCACCGGTGCCGCCGCGCTGGGTTGCATCGCCGGCCTGTCCATGGCGTTCCTGGCCAGCAACATCACCTTGGTGATCATCTTCGGTGTGCTGTTCAACTTCTCCGTGATCATCCTGAACACCACCATCTGGCTGTTCGCCCCGGAGCTCTACCCCACCCGCACCCGCGGCTTCGGCACCTCCATCATCCTCGCCGCAGGCTCGCTCTCCGGTGGCCTGTTCCCGCTGATCTCCGGCGCCATCTTCGACTCCGCAGGCCTCGGCGGCATGTTCGCCACCCTGGCCGGCCTGTTCGTGGTCCTGGCCATCGCGGTCCAGTTCCCGCCGGAAACCTTCGGCAAGCCGATGGAAGAGGACGGTTCCGAGGAAGAAGAGGCCGCGATCTATGGCCACTGATTCCGCTCCGGCGGCGGCGCGCGGCATGGTGTTGCTGGTCAACCCGAACAGCAACACCCGCACCACCGCCATGATGGCCGAGCTCGCCACCGAGGCCCTCGCGCCGCACGGCTTCAGCGTGGTCGGGCTCACGGCGGCCGCCGGGCCGGCCATGATCATCGACCCCGACTCGCTGGCCGCTTCCGCGGCGCACGTCCGCACCGCGGTGCTGGACTACCTGGAAGGGCCCGACGGCGGCACGGTGGTTGCGGTGATCGTCTCGGCCATCGGGGACCCGGGCCGGGAGGCCCTGGAACGGGAACTGCGGGAGCAGTACCCGGAGGTCCAGGTGCTCGGCATCGGGCAAGGCTCCATCCATCAGGCGGCGAAGGGCGGGCGGCGCTTCGGCATGGCGACCAGCACCCCGCTGCTGGCGGATTCGCTGGCAGCCCTGGTCGCTTCGCACGGCAAGTCGGATACCTTCAGCGGGGTCCGGCTCACCGCCTCCGAACCCCTGGTGCTCGCCGCCGATCCGGAACGGCAGTACCAGGAGCTAGCCGCCGCCGTCGGCGATTCCACCACGGTGGACGGCGCAGACGCGGTGATCATCGCGGGCGGGCCGCTCAGCGAGACGGCCCGCCGGCTGGCGGAAACCACCTCCGCGGAGATCATCCAGCCCATCTCCAGCGCCTGCGCGCTGCTGCTGGAAAGGCTGGAGGTTCCGGCAGCCTGATCCACCACCAAAGGACCGGTGTCCCGTACCCACGGGACGCCGGTCCTTTGCTGTTAAACCTGTATTCACAAGGGCTTCAGGGCACGGCCAAGCACGGTCCCTAGCGTGGCGGCATGACTATTTCCCGCAGGTCCCTGCTCACTGCCGGCCTCGGTGCCGGCCTCATTGTCGCGGTCCCCGGAATCGCCAACGCCGCCGCTCCCTCCTTGGGCGGTCTCCGTACCGACCCGTTCAGCCTGGGCATCGCCTCCGGCGAGCCGTGGCCGGACGGTTTCGTCCTCTGGACCCGCTTGGCCGTGGATCCGCTGGCCGAGGACGGCCTGGGCGGCATGCCTTCGCGCGATGTTCCCGTCGAATGGGAGGTGGCCGAAGACGAACGCATGGCCCGCGTGGTGCGCCGCGGCGTGGCCATCGCGTCGATCTCCTCCGCCCACTCCGTGCACGTGGAACTGCGCGGCCTGCAGCCCGGCCGCGAGTACTTCTACCGCTTCCGCTCGGGCCGCTACATCAGCCCGGTAGGCCGCACGCTCACCAGCCCGGCACCGCACGAAATGCCGGCCGCCCTGGCCATGGCCTTCGCCAGCTGCGCCCAGTACGAACACGGCTTCTTCACCGCGTACAAGCGCATGGCCGAAGACCAGCCGGACCTGGTGCTGCACCTGGGCGACTACCAGTACGAATACAAGAAGGATTCGTACGTGATCGGCGGCGGCAACGTCCGCGACCACGACGGCCCGGAGACCGTCACCCTGGAGAACTACCGCCAGCGGCACGCCCAGTACAAGGCCGACGCCGACCTGCAGGCCGCGCACGCCGTGGCACCGTGGCTGGTGGTGTGGGACGACCATGAGGTGGACAACAACTGGGCGGACGACATCCCGGAAAACCTGGACCCCGGCCAGATGAACGACACCACCGAACGGTTCCTGCAGCGGCGCGCCGCCGCTTTCCAGGCGTACTACGAGAACATGCCGTTGCGGCCGTCGTCGCTGCCCTCCGGTGCGGACATGACCATCTACCGCCGCGTGCAGTGGGGCCGCCTGGCCAACTTCCACATGATGGACACCCGGCAGTACCGCGATGATCAGCTGGCCGGCGACGGCTGGAAGAAGAACATCATGGAGCGCTTCGACGAGAACCGCAGCATCACCGGTGCCGAGCAGGAGAAGTGGCTGCTGGACGGTTTCCGCGCCTCCGAGGCCCGCTGGGACGTGCTGGGCCAGCAGGTGTTCTTCGCCGAACGCGACCGCGCCCAGGCCCTCGACGTGGACGATGTGTCCATGGACGGCTGGGACGGCTACGCGGCCTCCCGCCGCCGCATCACCCAGGGCTGGGTGGACGCCGGGGTGCGCAACGCCGTCGTCCTCACCGGCGACGTGCACCGGCACTGGGCCAGCGACGTGAAGGTGGACTACAAGGATCCCGAATCCCCCGTGGTGGGCTCCGAACTGGTGTGCAGCTCCATCACCTCGGGCGGCAACGGCAACGCCGCCGCAACGGATCCGATCATGGCCTGGAACCCGCACCTGAAGTTCTTCAACGACCAGCGTGGCTACGTGAACACGAAGATCACCAAGGACGCCATGCGGGCCGACTTCCGGGTGCTGGACTACGTCAACACCGGCGGCGCCCAGGCGCGGACCCGGGCTTCCTTCGAGATCCAGGACACCGTGCCGGGGCTGCAGGCGCGCGGCTAGTCCGGGCTGATGGCGGAGGGCAGGTGCGCCGCATCCCTGCGCACCTGCCCTCCAACGCGCGGAGCGGGGCAGCGGTTCCTCTTTAACGCCGCGCTACAGTCATATTCACAAGTTTTGTCATAAGAATCACACTTTGTTGTCACTATCTGCGGAAATTCCCTTGGCTTAAACGGAACGCATTCCCGAACCAAGGAGAACCATGCCACATTCATCAGCTTCGGCCGCGGTCCCCAACGACGCCCACAGCCCGCCCCGCAAGTTCCCGTTCCTTAACACTCTCGGTGCCGACCTCCCGGCATCGCTCGTTGTCTTCCTGGTAGCCCTGCCCCTGTCCCTCGGCATCGCTGCCGCTTCCGGGGCACCGGTCATGGCGGGCCTCATCGCAGCGGCCGTCGGAGGCATCGTCGTCGGCAGCCTGGGCGGCTCGCCCCTGCAGGTGAGTGGCCCCGCCGCCGGGCTGACAGTGGTAGTCGCCGGCCTGGTCGAGGAGTTCGGCTGGCAGGTCACCTGCGCGATCACGGTGGGCGCCGGCGTCGTGCAATTGCTCCTGGGCATCAGCCGAGTGGGACGCGCCGCACTGGCCGTCTCCCCCGTGGTGGTAAAGGCAATGCTGGCAGGAATCGGCATCACGATCATCCTCCAGCAGTTGCATGTACTCCTGGGCGGCCGGGCCGCCGGTTCCGCGGTGGAGAACCTCGCCGCGCTCCCCGCTGCCATCACCAACGTGGAACTGCATTCGGCACTGCTGGGCCTTGCTGTCGTGGCGATCCTCCTCGCCTGGAAGTTCCTGCCCCCGGCGGTGCGGAAAGTGCCCGGTCCGCTGGCCGCCGTGGTCCTGGTCACCGCATTGTCCGTGGCGGTGGCGCCGGCAGTGGAACGGATCAGCTTCAGCGGTTCCCTGTTCGACGCCGTCGCGCTGCCGAGCCTGCCGGACGGCAACTGGCGGGCCGCCGCCATGGCCGTGCTCACCGTGGCACTGATTGCGAGCATCGAGTCACTGCTGTCCGCCGTGGCCGTGGACAAGATGCACTCGGGGGCGCGCACCCAGCTCAACCGCGAACTCGTGGGCCAAGGCTCCGCCAACATGGTGTCCGGCATGCTGGGTGGCCTCCCCGTGACGGGCGTGATCGTCCGCAGTGCCACGAACGTGGAAGCCGGTGCTGCTAGCCGGGCTTCTGCGATCCTGCACGGCGTCTGGGTGCTGGTCTTCTCTGCCTTGTTCGCCGGCCTGATCCAGCTCATTCCATTGGCGGTGCTGGCCGGCCTTCTCTTGGTGATCGGTGCGAAACTCATCAAGGTGGCCGATATCCGGACCAGCCGCCGCACCGGCGACCTCTTGGTCTACGTGGTCACCCTGGGCTGCGTCGTGTTCCTCAACCTGCTCGAAGGCGTCATCATCGGCCTGGTGCTGGCTGCCCTGTGCGTACTGTGGCGGGTGCTCCGGGCGCAGATCCACGCGCACCAGCCCTCGGCCGCACATCATCCATGGCGCGTCACCATCGCCGGATCCTGCAGCTTCTTCGCCTTGCCACGCCTCAACCGGGTTCTCCATTCCGTGCCCGCCGGCGTGGATGTGGTACTCGAGCTGAATGCCGACTACCTCGACCACGCCTTCCGCGAGGCCCTGCTCGCCTGGCGGTCCCAGCACCGGAGTTCCGGCGCGTCCGTGACCATCGAAGAACACGGCACCACTGCGTTCAGCGATGCCGAAAACACTACGCCGCAGCGGCAGGATCCGCGCGAGTTTCCGCTGCCGCCCCGGAATTCCTGGCAGGCCGCGGCCGTGCAGGACGCCGGCCATGCCGGAGACGACGACGGCCGGCAACTACCGCTGCGCTCGATCCTTCTCGGAATCGACAAGTACCACCGGCGCTATGCGGACAAGGTCCGCCCGCTGGTCCAGGACCTGGCCGACTCGCAGAACCCGGACACCCTGTTCGTGGCCTGCGTGGACTCCCGGGTGAACCCCAACCTCATCACCAGCAGCGGTCCCGGCGACCTGTTGACGCTCCGGAACATCGGCAACGTGGTTTGCAAGGACGGCCATGATGCGTCCATCGATTCCACGCTGTCCTTCGCCGTCAAGGGCCTGTCCGTGGACTCGATCGTGGTGTGCGGCCACTCCAACTGCGGGGCGATGAAGGCGGTCCTGGCGGACGCAGAAGGAGCCGGCAACGCAGCCTTGGGTGCCGGCTTCAATACCTGGCTGGAGCATTCCCGTCCGAGCTACCGTGCCTTGTTGGCCGGCCACCCCGTGGCCCTGGCTGCCGAAGCCGCAGGCTACAGTCGCCTCGACCAGCTCAGCATGGTGAACGTGGCCGTGCAGCTCCGGAAGCTGGAAGAACATCCCGTGACCGGGCCGGCACTCGCTTCCGGCCGGCTCCAGGCCACCGGCTTGTTCTACGACATCCGCACGGCCCGCGTTGTGCTGGTAACCCCGGAGGGTATCGAGCAGCTGGACCCAAGCATGGCGGTCGGCTGAACTGCTATGAATGGCAGATGAGCACCACGTACGACGCCTTCGCCTCGCACAGCCATTTGTTCCGGGGTGCCCGTGTCCGGGTGGACATGTCCGGTTTCACGGGCGCCCTGGAGCCGCTGGGCCTGCGCCTGCATTTCGCGGACGGTTCGCTCACGACGGCGGAACTCCTGCTTGCGGCCTCCGACCGCGGAGCGGCCCTGGACGTGGCGCGCTACCGGACGGCATCGGGGACGGTCATCCCTGAAAAGACCTGGACAGTGACGGCCGAACGGACGTCCGGCGGCGGCATGGAACTGAAGATAGGGCGGATGCTCGACGGCGGCGCCGCATGAGTTCCGTGGTGTCCGGAGCCGGGCGTGGCGCGGGCTTCGCCGTGGCGGCGATCGTACTGGCGCAGTGGCTCGGCACGTCGTTGTGGTTCAGCCCGAGCGGGGCTGCCGAAGACCTGTCGGCCTGGCTGGACCTGACCCCCGGCGGCTTCGGCTGGTTGCTGGCCGCCACGCAGCTTGGCTTCATTGCCGGGACCCTGGCTTCCGCGCTGAGCGGCGCGGCAGACCGTTTTCCGCCCGAGCGCATTTTCGCCGTCAGCAGCCTGGCCGGCGCCGCCTTGAATTCCTTCTGGACCTGGGCGGAGCCGGCGTTCGCCCTGGCGTGGGTGGCGCGATTCGGCGTCGGGGTGGCCCTGGCCGGGATCTATCCGATGGGCATGAAGATGATCGTGCAGCGTGTGGGCGGCGGCTCCGGATGGGCCCTGGGTTGGCTGGTGGCCATGCTGACGCTGGGCACCGCGATGCCGCACATCCTCCGGGCCGCGGGCGCGTCCCTGCCGTGGCAGTCCGTCATCCTGGGCGCCTCGGTGCTGGCCGTGGCCGGGGCCGTGCTGATCCTGCTGATCCAGGCCGGGCATGTGCGGGTGGCGGTCGGATCTGCTGTGCAGGGTTCGACGGTGCAGGGTTCGACGGTGCGGGGTTCGACAGTGCCTGGCCCGGCGGCCATCCGGACCCTCATCGGGCTGCCCGCCTTCCGGGCCTCCTGCGGCGGCTACCTCGGGCACATGTGGGAGCTTTACGCGTTCTGGAGCGTCGTCCCCCGGCTGTGCGCGGACATCGCTTCCCGGCCGGACGACGTCGGCGGGGTCGCCGCGCTGAGCGCCGTCGTCATTGCGGCAGGCAGCCTGGGCTGCGTTCTTGGCGGAACGCTGAGCAGGCGGTTCGGCAGCGAAGCCGTCGCCGCCGCGGCCCTTGCCTCCTCCGGGGCAATCTGCCTGCTGTATCCCCTGCTCCCGGCAGAGGCGGATGCCCTGAAGATGGCGGCCCTGGCGCTCTGGGGATTCTTCGTCGTCGCGGATTCGCCGCAGTTTTCCTCCATGACTGCCGGCTACGTTCCACCGGGAATGGTGGGCACGGCACTGACCACGCAGAACAGCGCCGGCTTCCTCCTGACCGTGGTGAGCATTGTGGTGCTGCAGCAAGCCATGACTGTGTGGGGCGTGAATGCGGTGTGGCTTTTGGTCCCGGGGCCGGTGCTCGGACTCCTCGCGATGCGCCGGCTGCTGGTGCGTCAGGCGGCGTAGCGCTGCACGAAGTTCCGCAGGATCTTCATCGGTTCGGTCACCGCCTGCTTCCGGGCCTCGGCGATCAGGCGGCTGGCGTCGTCCGGCGGAAAGTACCCCGCGTGCCGGTACGTATTGATCCGCAACGCCAGCCCGTCGACGTCGAGCTCCGGGTGGAACTGGGTGGCGTACAGGTTCCGTTTGATCCTGAACATCTGCACCGGGCACGTGGCCGAACCGGCCAGCAGCACGGCATGGCCGGGCAGCACCGTGCAGGCTTCCTTGTGGCCGACGAAGGCGGCGAACCGTTCGCTCAGGCCCACGAGCAGCGGATCCTGCAGGCCGTCAGCGGTGAGCTTGATGGTCACCGCACCCAGACCCTCCCCGTAGGTGCGGTCGATGACGGCGCCCTGGTGCCGGCCCAGCGTGCCCACCCCGTAGCAGGCACCGAGGAACGGGAAGTCCAATTCCACGATCCGGTCCAGCAGGCCCGCCAACTCGCGTTCAACGCGGCGCTGCGCATCGCTTTTCTGCTCCTCGGGGTCGCTGGACGTGAAGGGACTGCCGCCCACTATGACGCCCGAATAGTCCGCCAGGTCCAGCTCCGGCAGCGGCGCGGCCTCCAGGCGGACGCGTCTCAGTTGGGCTTCATCCAGACCGCCGAAACGCAGGTAGGAACGGTATTCCTCCTCGGCGGCGACGTCTTCGGCGCGGGAGGCGAGCAACAGGAACGGCTTCACACAGCAAGTCTGCGCCCGTCCCGCACGCCGCGCCAGAGGGCTGGGTACGCTGCGCCAGAGGCGGAAGCCCGGGTGAGCCGGGGTTTACACGGGGGAAACGTCAGGCTCGGCAACCCGGCGAAACGGCGTCGAAAAGAACTTTGAAACATGACGGAAACATCGGCGTCATCCGCTCTTCACGCAGGCCGGATTTCTGTAACGCTGGCGCAATTTTTCCCCGCATTTCCTGAAACACAAGCCCTGAACCATTGAATCCGGGGAAAAGCAGCGGGAGGGAACGCCTCCCCCGGACGGACTTCTGACGGAGAAGGGATACGCACGTGCATATCACTGCGGAACATATTTGGATGATGGTGGCAGCAGCCCTCACCCTCATGATGACCCCGGCCCTCGGCCTCTTCTACGGCGGCATGACCCGCGCCAAGTCCTCCCTCAACATGATCATGATGAGCTTCCTGTCCGCGGCGATCGTCGGTGCGGTCTGGGCGCTGTGGGGCTATTCGATGATCGGCGGCGAAGGCTTCCTCGGCCTCTTCGGCAATCCCTTCGCGCACTTCGGGCTCAGTGACCTCACATTCTCCCCGGACCTCATCAAGGTGGGCTACAGCGCCACCTTTGCCATCATCACTGTCGCCCTGATCAGCGGCGCCATTGCGGACCGCGCCAAGTTCAGCGCCTGGGCGGTCTTCGTTCCCGTCTGGGTCACCCTGGTGTACTGCCCGCTCGCCTACATGGTGTGGGGCGGCGGCCTGATGAGCGCCGGCGGCGCCCTCACCGCGGTGTTCGGCCAGGTGATCGACTTCGCCGGCGGCACGGTGGTGGAGATCAGCTCCGGTACCGCGGCCTTCGTCCTGGCCCTGATCCTCGGCAAGCGCCACGGCTTCGGCAAGGACCCCGGCCACCGCCCGCACAATATCCCCTTCATCATGCTCGGCGCGGCCCTGCTGTGGTTCGGCTGGTTCGGCTTCAACGGCGGCGCCGCCACCACTGCGGAACAGGCCGGACTGATCTGGGTCAACACCATGCTGGCACCGTGCGCCGCCATGATCGGCTGGCTCGTCACCGAGAAGGTCCGCCACGGCCACCCCACGTCGCTGGGGGCGGCATCCGGCGTCGTCGCGGGCCTCGTGGCCATCACCCCGTCCTGCGCGAACATCAGCCCGGCGGCCGCCCTCGGCCTGGGCCTGGTGGCCGGTGCCGCCTGCGCGGTGTTCGTGGACCTGAAGTACAAGTTCGGCTTCGACGACTCGCTGGACGTTGTGGGCGTGCACCTGGGCGCCGGCCTGATCGGCACCTTGGCCCTTGGTTTCATCGCCCTTCCCGTGGACGGTGTGGGCGGCGGCCTTTTCTACGGCGGCGGCTTCGGCCAGCTCACGGCCCAGACCGTGGCCGTCATCATCACCGTGGTGGTGTCCGCAGGCATGACCGCAGCGATCGGCCTGGCCATCAACAAAGTGATGGGCTTCCGCGTCAGCCACGAAGCCGAGACCGTCGGTGTGGATCTCTCCGAGCACGCCGAAACCGCTTACGAATTCGGCGAGATGTCCCGCAGCCACTTCCACGCCGTCCTCAGCCCGAGCACCGCGTCGAAGAACCAGGCGTCCGCGAACTAGGCTTCCAAGAACTAGGCGGCGCCCGCTAATATCCGGCGTCGGACGAAATATCCCGTAACATCCGGAATGCCCTGCGGCCGGCGCCGGTTGCCCGGTACATGACGACAATCGGAATCATCGGTGCTGGACACATCGGCAGCCAGGTGGCACGCAAGGCCGTGGAGCTTGGCTACGAGGTAGTCATCAGCAACTCGCGCGGGCCGGAAACGCTCACGGAGCTCGTAGCGGAACTGGGCCCCAAGGCCCGGGCCGCAACCCCGGCGGAGGCGGCAGCGGCAGGCGATTTCGCCGTCGTGACCGTCCCGCTGAAGAACTACCGGGAGCTCCCGGCGGAACCGCTGGCCGGCAAGGTGGTCATCGACACCAACAACTACTACTGGGAGCGCGACGGCCGCTTCCCGGCACTCGACGCCGGCGAGGCCACCACCTCCGGGCTGGTGCAGGAGCACCTCACCGAGTCCAAGGTGGCCAAAGGCTTCAACCACATCATGGCCGCCGACATCACCACGGACGGTACGCCCGCCGGGACCCCGGGCCGCCGCGCCTTGGCCACCGCCAGCGACTTCGACGAAGCCAGCGACCTGGTCACCCGGCTCTACGACGAATTCGGTTTCGACACCGTGAACATCGGCCCGCTCTCCGAGAGTTGGCGCGTGGAGCGGGACCGCCCGGCCTACGTCATCCGGCAGGACGCCGCGGAACTGGAGGCGAACCTCGCCAAGGCGACGCGGACAGTCTGACACCCGGTAAAAGCGAGCGGACGACGGCGGGAGGTACCCGCCGTCGTCCGCTGCTGTTTACTGCGGCTACAGGACATGTCCACCGTCAAGCCCCGGGAGTGGACATATCACCGCTACGTCCATCCTTCGATGCGGCAGACGGACATGTGCGCTCAGCGGGAGGGCGTCCGCAGCGATCCCCGCGCCGCCCCCACCATGCCTTCCACGGCGCGCGCCAAGTGCGTGCCACGGTCGCTGACGCCGCCCCAGCGGACCAGGGACTGGGCGGTGAGGCCGTCAATCATGCCGAGGACCTGCCACGCGAGGGAGGCGGGGTCATCAGCGTCGAAATCGCCGGACGCCACACCGTCCTCCACCACCCGCTGCAGCACGGCCTGCCAGGCGTCCATCTGTTCGCGGACGCAGGCGGCGAGCGCCTCATTCCGACGGCCGAGGGTCCACGCTTCCACCCACACCGCCGTGACGTCCAGGCGGCTGCCGTCCATGAGGGTGTCCAGCAGGAACGCCAGGCGCTCCACGGGTCCGGGCAGGGCGGCGAGCATCCCGGCCACCTCCTCGGTTTCGGCCGCGACGATCGCCGTGAACGTCCCCGCCACCAAGGCATCCACGTTCGGCTGGTAGTGCGCCACCAGGCCCGAGGCCACGCCCACCCGGGCGGCCACACTGCGCAAGGTGATGGCGGAAAGCCCCTGCTCCAGGGCGATTCCGCGGGCGGCTTCGGTGATTTCGGCGGCGCGTTCGGCGGGGGACTTCCGGGTGGCGCGTTTCTGCGTGGTGCTTGACATCACAGAACAGTCTAAAGTAACTTTTCAGCATTATTGATCAAGTGATCAACAAGCTTTCCGAAGGAGTTCCCATGGCTTGGACCATGCCGGCCGAAACCGCGCCCCACGACCGCACCTGGATGGCCTTCCCGCGCACCGGCCTGACGCTCGGCAATGACGCCGCCTCGGCCGAGGAAGCGTACGCGGCCTGGACCGCCGTCGCGCATGCGGTTGCCGAATTCGAGCCCGTCACCATGGTGGTGGACCCCAGCGAGCGCGAGCGCGCCGCGCGCATGCTCGGCAGCGGGATCGAGCAGCTCGAGGCTCCCCTGGACGAATTCTGGATGCGCGACGTCGGACCCACCTTCGTGCTCGACGACGAACGCCCCGGCGTGCTCGGCGCCGTCGACTGGATCTTCAACGGCTGGGGCGCCCCGCAGTGGGCCGAGTGGCAGAAGAGCGCCGGCATGGCGCGCTTCGTCGCCGAACAGAGCGGCGCCGAACTGGTGAGCTCCCTGCTGGTCAACGAAGGCGGCGCCATCCACGTAGACGGCGAAGGCACCGTGCTCATCACCGAAACCGTACAGCTGGACCCGGGCCGGAACCCGCACGCGGACAAGGCCCGGGTGGAAGCCGAACTGGCCCGCACCATCGGCGCCACGAAGGTGATCTGGGTGCCGCGCGGCCTCACCCGCGACTACGAGGACCTGGGTACCCGCGGCCACATCGACATGGTGGCCACCCTGCCCACACCCGGCCGCATCCTGCTGCACTCCCAGAGCAACCCGGAGCACCCGGACTACGAGGTCAGCCGCAGCCTGCACGCCTTCCTGGAAACCCAGACCGACGCCGCTGGCAAGCCCTTCGAGATCGTCCAGCTGCCCGCCCCGGAAACGCTGCGGGACGAGGAAGGCTTCGTGGACTGGAGCTACGTGAACCATCTGGTGGTCAACGGCGGCGTGATCGCCTGCGGCTACGGCGAAGAACGCGCCGATGCCCTCGCCGCCGAGATCCTCGCCGAGGCCTACCCCGGCCGCCGTGTGGTCACCGTGGACGCCCGGCCCATCCTGGCCCGCGGCGGCGGCATCCACTGCATCACCCAGCAGCAGCCTTCGCTGCTTCCGACTGACCCGGCTCCCGCGAACAGGAGCGTGGCGTAATGGCGCGCATCGACGTCGTCGAGGCCTCCATCGCGCAGCTGCGCGCGGCGCTGGAGTCCGGCGAAACGACCGCCGTCGAGCTCCTGGACGCGTACCTCGCCCGGATCGACGCGTACGACGGCGAGCTGAACGCCATGGTGGTCATGAACCCGGAGGCGCGTGCGGACGCAGCCGCCTCCGACGAGCGCCGTGCCCGCGGCGAGGTGCGCGGCCCGCTGGACGGCATCCCATACACCGCCAAGGATTCCTACCTGGCCAAGGGGCTCACAGCCGCCGCCGGCTCCCCCGCGTTCAAGGACCTCGTGGCGCAGAAGGATGCCTTCACCATCGAGCGCCTGCGCGAAGCCGGCGCCGTGCTGATCGGCCTGACCAACATGCCGCCCATGGCCAACGGCGGCATGCAGCGGGGCGTCTACGGCCGTGCCGAAAGCCCCTACAACGCGGACTTCCTCACGGCCGCCTTCGGCTCCGGCTCTTCCAACGGTTCCGGCACGGCGACGGCGGCGAGCTTCGCGGCCTTCGGCCTGGGCGAGGAGACCTGGTCAAGCGGCCGTGCGCCGGCGTCGAACAATGCCCTGTGCGCGTACACGCCGTCCCGCGGCGTCATCTCGGTGCGCGGCAACTGGCCGCTGGTCCCCACTATGGACGTGGTGGTTCCGCACACCCGCACCATGGCTGACCTTCTGGAAATCCTGGACGTGGTGGTTGCGGACGACGCCGAGACCCGCGGCGATTTCTGGCGCGTGCAGCCATGGGTGGAGATCCCGAAGGCCTCCGAGGTGCGGCCTGAGTCGTACCCGGCCCTCGCGCCGCCTCCCGGGGACGCCGACGGCGGACGGGCGGCTCTGCGGGGCAAGCGCTTCGGGGTGCCGCGCATGTATGTGAACGCCGATCCCGACGCCGGGACTGCCGATTCGCCCGGTATCGGCGGGCCGACCGGGCAGCGGATCGAAACCCGAGCCTCCGTGATCGAGCTTTGGGAAGCGGCCCGGCGGGACCTGGAAGCCGCCGGCGCCGAGGTGGTGCTGGTGGACTTCCCCGTGGTCTCCAACTACGAAGGCGACCGGCCCGGCGCACCCACCATCGCCACCCGCGGCCTGGTCAGCCCGGAGTACCTGAAGCGCGAAATCGTGGACCTCTCCGCTTGGTCCTGGGACGACTTCCTGGCCGCCAACGGGGATCCTGCGCTCAATTCCCTGGCGCAGGTTGACGGCTCGCAGATCTTCCCGCACCCGGAAGGCGCCCTCCCGGACCGCTACGCCGGCTTCGACGACGACATCGCCGAATACCCGGCGCACGTCCAGGCCAACCCGGTCTCCGCCGTGACGGAGATCCCGGAGCTGGCCGCGGGCGTGCGCGGGCTGGAGCTGACGCGCAAGCTCGACCTCGAGGAATGGATGGACGGCCTGCGCCTGGACGCCGTGCTGTTCCCCGCGGTAGCCGACGTCGGGCCTGCGGACATGGACGTGAACCCGGCGTCCGCGGACCTCGGCTGGCGCAACGGCGTGTGGGTGGCCAACGGCAACCTGGTCCCGCGCCACCTCGGCATCCCGACCGTCACGGTCCCGATGGGCACCATGGCCGATACCGGCATGCCGGTGGGCCTGACCTTCGCCGGCCGCGCCTATGACGACACCGCGCTGCTCACCCTGGCCGCGGCCTTCGAAGCGACGGGCACCCGCCGCAGCGAACCGCCCCGCACGCCCCGCCTCGGCTAGGCACTCCGCCCCGCCCCCAACGCGGGGTCACTTACGGCCCATGTTTGCACCAAACATGGGCCGTAAGTGACCCCGCGTTGGCTTAGGATAGCCCTGTGAATCCCCAGGAGCTGGCCAACTTGGCCCACCTGCGCCGGGCCAAGGATTTGATCGACCGCGAATACGCCCGGCCGCTGGATGTGCCCACCATGGCCGGGCGGGCACTGATGTCGCCGGCCCATTTCTCGCGCCAGTTCAAGGCCGCCTATGGGGAGACGCCGTACAACTACCTCATGACCCGGCGGATCGAACGTGCCATGGCCCTGCTCCGCGCCGGCAGCAGCGTGACCGATGCCTGCATGGAGGTCGGCTGTACTTCACTGGGCTCCTTCAGTTCACGCTTCACCGAGGTGGTGGGCATGACCCCCAGCGCCTACCGGGACCGGGAGCACCACGCCGTCAAGGCAATGCCTTCATGCATCGCGCGGCAGCGCACCAAACCGGACCGCAAAGCCACGCAGGACAAAGCGAGCAGGATCGAAGAAGCGTCCGCCTGAGCACCCGCAATAGCGTGTGAGGCATGAACATTTCACTTCAGTACGCACAGATCACCGTCAACAACCTCGACGAATCCCTCGCCTTCTACCGTGACGCCCTGGGGCTCGAAGTCCGCAACGACGTCGGCTCCGACGGCCAGCGCTGGGTCACCCTCGGCAGCGCCTCGCAGCCGGACCTGGAACTGGTGCTGTCAGAGCCGCACGCCGGCCGTTCCCAGGACGACGGCGACGCCCTCCAGGTGCTGCTGACCAAGGGCGTGCTGCCGGTCATCGTGTTCCGCACGGACGACGTCGATGCCACCTTCGAAACGCTCCGTGCCGCCGGCGCCGAGGTGCTCCAGGAACCGATCGACCAGCCGTGGGGACCGCGCGACTGTGCCTTCCGCGACCCGTCCGGCAACCACGTCCGCTTCAACCAGGCCGCCTGAGCCTAGAACACCCTGGCGGTCGTGCCGGCGGGAGTGGTGACGAAGGCCGGGATGCCACCGATGACCATCTGGCGCTTGCCGCCGGTCAGGAGGGTAGGAACGGGCCGACCCAGCCAGTCCGTGGCCGCCACGCCGGTACTTCCGCCGATCTCAAGAGTCCGGGTCTTGTCCGTGGTCCAGACAATCCGGAGGGTGCGGCCATCGGCCATGCGCCACATCATGGATCGCGTGCCTGTTCCCAGTTTTTCCTCGCCGCGGGATACGGCGCCGGCAAGCAAGCGCGAAAGCACGGCCTGGGTGACGGCCGCCTGCTTGGGAACCAGGCGGCCGCCGTTCACGGCCTCGTGCCGGAACAGGCCGAAATTGCTTTCAGCATGGGCGCGGTCGTTGTAGTTGTCCACCAGTCCGTAGGGCATGTACGTGGCGGCGCCTGCGGTGAGCACGGCGGCCGCATCCCGGGCCATGAATGCGGCCTGCAGGTATTCGGGCAGGCCGTCGGCAACGGTCGGGTAGCCGGCTTCTTCCATCACCACCGGTTTGCTGATCCCTGCCGCGGCCAGGAGTGCCTTGGCGTTGCGGACCGCGCGTTCTCCCTTGCCGTCCGGGGCCGTAGTGACGGAGTAGTTGTGGATGGTCACCAGGTCCACGTGCCCCGCCCCGCCCAGTTGCACGAAGCGTTGGAACCAGGTGTACGCCGGTCCATCCACTGCCCACCAGTCGTCCACCGCTCCGAGGGCCGGGCCGAGGACCCGTGCGCCGGGGGCGGCCGCGCGGATCGCGGCGGCGGCTGGTTTGAGCAGCTTCATGTAGCAGTCTGCGCTCCTGCCGCAGCTTCCGGTGTTGGTGGCTGCGTTCCATTCGTTGTAGACCGCGTAGTCCACCGTGGTGCCGAATCTCTGGGCGGTGGCCCGGGCGAATTTGGCGTATTCGTTGATGCAGGTGGTGCTGGAAGGTGTGAGGGCGCCGTCGCAGAGGCCGTGGTAGGCGATCACCAAAGAGGGGCGAATGCCCAGCGCGCGCAGCCTCTTGATTTCAGCTTCGCCCACGGTGTCCCAACGGTAGAAGCCGGAAATGAAGGTGGCCATCCGCTCCCAGCGCCAGTCGACGCGCGTCGTGGACAGGCCCAGGGCACGTGAAGCGGCGGCGTGATTGAGCTGCCAGTGGATGCCTGGGTGCGCGGTGGTGCCAAACGGGCTCTTGGTGGTGGGCGTTGTGGCGAGCCGCGCGACGATTCCAAGATCGGTGCTGGCGCTTCCGGCCGTGTTCCGTACGGTGAGTTTGAAGTAACCGGGCCCAAGGGTGCGCAGGTCGATGCTGCCGGCTCCGCTGCTGACGGTGGCCGTGCCCTGCCGGAGCAGCCCGCCCTCGGCTGAAGCGACGCTGTAGCTGACGCTGCCGTTGGCCGCGGTCAGCGCAACCCGCGCCGTCGCCGCATCATAGAGCGCCATCGGGTCAGTAAAGCGGGGTGCGCCGTAGGCCGCGGCCTGGACGGGTGCGGCCGCGGGGACGGCGCCGAAGGAGAGCAGGACGGCGCAGACAAGGACCGCCAGCAACCGCCGGAGCGCGGAGCGTCGGGGGACGCCGGCACAGCGCGCGGCGGAGGGCGTTTGGGGCATGGGATCAATCATCGGCCAACGACGCGGCCGGCGCTACTGCCCGGAACTGTTACGCCTTGGCCTGCGCCAGCCGGGGGTCGTCGTCGGGCAGGTCTTCCTGGCTCAGTTCCTCGTCGGAGAGGGTGACGGCGGGCTCCACCGGCTCCAGCGCCTGGACCATTTCCTCATAAAGGGCCGGGACGACGTCGTCCGCCGGCTGGGCGGGGGCGCCCGCCTGAGCTGCGTTAACCTGCGCGGCCGGCGCCTGTGCGGGAACCTGCGGAACGGGCGCGACGGCGGCAGGCACCCGGGGCGCTGCCTGTTCCGGAGCGTAGTGGGATTCCGGAGCGTAGTACGCCTCTGCGCGGTAGGCCTCCTCAAGCGCGGCGCGCTCGGCTTCGGCCTGGGCGAGTTCGGCCTGCTCGGCGGCAGCCTGCGCGCGGTGCAGCTCGGCCACTTCGGCGCGCTTCTGGTACATGTGCACCGTCAGGTGGGTGATGGCGAGCAGCACCACCGGGGGCATGGCGGCCACGAGGGCGGAGACAATAGGCGGGATGCCGGACTGGATGGCGTCCACAGTGAGGATGGCATGCACCGAGTTGGCCGCGGTGGAGACGATCGCGCCGAAGAAGAGCAGCGTCCACGGGTAGACCATGGCCCGGCGGCTGTGCCCGTTCAGGGCCACGATGGCTACGGTCGCGGCCACGATCATGCCGTCCACGATGATCGGCCAGATCCAGGCCAGGTGCGCCTCGATGCCCGAACGCTCAGCGAGGTCGGTCAGTGCGGCGAAGGACAGGATGAAAGCGCCGACGGCGATCACCACCGTGGTGCCGACAGCGGTAAGGAGGACGGCCTTGTGCGGCTCGTTGGGAATCCTGGTGTTCATGCTCTCCGGCTTCTCTGCTCACGCATCCGCCGTGGGCGCCGAAAAATGGCGCGGATGGATTCCGGACACGAACTGCGGGGTACTTCGATGATCTTACCGCCCGGATCCGGGCCCGGATTCCTTGTAGTTCCGTTCACGCTCCGCCGCGTAACGGACCGCGCTCTCCACGTGCCGGATCTCGCCGTCGCCGTAGTCCGTGTGCTGTTCGGTGGTGTAGAAGCGGACCTCGTGGCCGTCGGGGTCGTGGGTGCCGGGAAGGATCCAGCCGACCGTGGCGAAGTGGACGCCGGCGTGCCCGTCACCGAAGTCCTTCAATCGGGCGGCGAGGGATTCGAGGTCTTCCTTAGTCGGCACGCCGATGGAGAAATAGTCGAAGCCAGCCGCCCGGGCCGCGAGTTCCGGGTCCAGGCGCAGCCCGAACACCGGACCGCCTGCCGGGTGGTTCATGATCACGCCCACCAGCTTGTCCTTCTCGGTGAATTCGGTGGTCACCTGGTAGCCAAGCCGGGAGCCGTACCACTCCACGGAACGCTTGATGTCGCTGACCGGCAGCTTCAGGTGGTGGACACCGTCCAGTTGCGGAACATCGCGGGGAACATCCGATGCGGCCATGATTCCTCCAGCCTTTTAATGCAGTACGACTGCAATAATGCAGTTATACTGCACCTCATGAAGGATGGAGTCAAGGGCTCCCAGAGGCCGGCCGGGCTGCGCGCCTCCCGGGTTGCCGACACCGAACAGCGGATCCTGGACGCCGCAGCGGAACTGTTCACCAAGGACGGCTACGCGGCGACCACGCTCACGGCAATCGCCGAAGCTGCCGGCGTCGGGCACCGTACCGTCTACGTCCGCTTCGGCACAAAGGCCGAACTCCTCAAGCGCGCCCTGGACATCGCTGTGGCAGGCGACGCCCTTCCCATCGACGTCCGGCACCGCGACTGGTTCGAAACCGCCCTCTCGGCGCCGCGGCCCGCGGAACGGATCGACGCGCTCAGCGAAGGAGTAGCGGAACTGATGGAACGCGCGGGAGCGCTGTTCGCCGTCGCGCGCCAGGCCGAGCCGGTGGAACCGCTCATCGCGGAGGCGGCACAGCGCGGGCGGGAGGCAACGCGGGACAACCTGCGCGCCTTTGTCGACAAGCTCGACGCCGACCGCCTCCTTCCCGGAGGCAGCGACCCGGACTGGCTGGCCGCTACGGCCACCCTCGCCGTACAGGCCGAAACGTGCCTGCTCCTGCGGCAGACCCACGGCTGGGGCACCAAACAGTACCGGGCCTGGCTGCGCCGGACCCTCGGGCAACTGCTGGGCGCTTAGGCGCAGCCGCACGCACGGTCCCACGGAAACCCCTCTCCCCATCCGCCGGACCCAAGGCGTAATCTGGCCTTACGCCGGGAGGTACGGAATCCGGGACGAGCCAATGGCTGGGAACTGGGCGAAGTCTGGGGCATGACGATGAGGAATGGTCCAAGGTTCACTGTGGCGGCGACCCTGGGGAGGGTCTTCGGATACTTAGTCCTGAGCGTTGTGGGCGGCCTCTTATCCGCCAGCCTGGTGGTGCCGGTGGTTGCGGGCACCGGCATGGCGCTGAAGGGCTCGGTCTCCTACTTCAACAGCCTTCCCGCGGAACTGAAGGTCGGTCCGCCGTCGCAAAGCAGCAAGGTCCTCAGCGCCGACGGCAAGCTGATTGCCACCTTCTTCGCCGAGAACCGCGTGCCGGTGAAGCTCCAGGACATCTCGCCGTTCGTCCGGAATGCGGTGATCGCCGTCGAGGACAGCCGTTTCTACCAGCACCCCGGCGTGGATCCGCAGGGCATCATCCGTGCGGTGCGCGTCAATCTGAGCGGCGGCGACCGGCAGGGCGCCTCGACCCTCACCCAGCAGTACGTGGCCAATGTGCTCAACGAGGAGCGTCTCTCTGCGGGACGCACCGAGGAAATTGTGCTCGGCGGCCAAAAGACCATGCTGGACAAGCTCCGGGAAATCAAGCTCGCCTTGGAACTGGAGAAGACGCATGAGAAGGAACAGATCCTCGAGGGCTACCTCAACATTGTGTTCTTCAACCGGGACGCCTACGGGATCGAGGCGGCCGCGCGCTTGTTCTTCAGCACCTCCGCCAAGAACCTCACCCTGCCGCAGGCCGCGCTGCTGGCCGGGCTGGTGAACAGTCCCAGCTACTACAACCCGCTGACGAATCCCAAGGGCGCCGTGCAGCGCCGCAACGTGGTGCTGTCCAAGATGCTCGCCCAGGGGATGATCGGGCAGAAAGCGTACGACGCCGCGGCCTCCACTCCCCTGCAGCTGAAGGTCACGCCCGCACGGCAAGGCTGCGCCGGGGCGGCCATGGCACCGTACTTCTGCGATTACGTGTCCCACCTGATCCTGAACAACAAGGCCTACGGCGCCACCTTCGATGACCGCGAGCGCCTGCTGTACCGGGGCGGGCTGACCATCACCACCACCCTGGACAGCCGCCTGCAGGCCGTGGCGCAGGCGCAGGTGAACGCGTCCGCGGGTGCCAACCCGGACAAGTGGGGTGCTGCCCTGGTGACGGTGCAGCCGGGCACCGGGAAGATCCTGGCGATGGCACAGAACACGGTGTTCCTGCCGGCGCCGGGGAAGTTCGATACCCAGCTGAACTTCAATGTGGATGCCCGGGACGCGAATGGCTACGACCTCAGCGGCGCGGGCGGCTTCCAGCCCGGGTCCACCATGAAGCCGTTCACCTTCGCGGAATGGCTCAATGACGGGCGGCCGCTGAACGCGATCGTGGACGCTTCCCGGCGCGTGTACCCCGTGGGATTCCCGTGGCGGTCCAGCTGCGGCAAGCGGGTGCTGGGCGGCTACAGCTCGGCGCAGAAGGCAGCCAACGAGGGCGCCGACGACGACCTGCAGAACAATGACCCCGGCTACTACCGGCCCATGCCCATCAACTACGGCCTCTTCAACTCGATCAACACCGCCACGTTCGCCACCGCCGCGCAGCTTGATTTCTGCGCCATCCAGCGGATGGTGGATGCTGTCGGGCTGCACAGCGGGCTGGACCGGGCCCAGATCGACATGCACCAGATCGGCAACCTGCTCGGAGCCATCGGGGTTTCCCCGCTCAACCTCGCCAGCGCCTACGCCACTTTCGCCAATGATGGCCGCCATTGCGAGCCGATCGCTTTGGTGTCCGTGGTGGCGCCGGACGGCCGCCGCTTGGCAGCGGACCGCGCCAGCTGCCGGGACGCCATCAAGCCGGAAGTGGCCCGGGGCGTCAACGCGGTGCTGCAGGACGTGCTGGTGCAGGGCTCCGGCTGGTACATCCACCCGAAGGTCCATGAGATCGTTCCCACCGCGGCCAAGACCGGTACCTCCAACACGAACGGCGCCACCTGGGTGGTGGGCTACACGCGCGGGCTGGCCACGGCGTCCTTCTTCGGCGATACCTCCAAGGGCCAGAAGCGGGAAGGCCGCAACGTCACCATCAACGGCAAGTTCTACAAGGTGCTGGACGGGTACATGATCGCCGGGCCGCAATGGGCCAACTACATGGTGCAGGTGGTACGGCTCTACCCGGGCGGCGAGTTCCCGGATCCGCCCGAGTCGATGATGCGCGGCCCCGGCCCGCGGCCCACCACGGTCGGACCCCCGCCGCCGCGTTTCCAGGAGCCGGAGCGGCAGGGTGACGCGACGCCGCCGCCTTCGCCGTCACCGGAACCGTCGCGGCGCTGAGTCTTCCCAGTAAAAGGCGGGCCGACGACGGCGGGAGGCTCCCGCCGTCGTCGGCCCGCCTTGCGGTGCGTCTACTCAGCCGGTTCGAGTTCCGCTTCCGGCTCCCCTGCCGCAACCGCGGGCTTCGCGCCGCCCATGGCGAGGTAGTACGCCACGCCTGCCGTCACCAGGCCGATGGGCCAGGCGAAGGCGGCCGCGGCGCTGAACGCGGGCACCAGCGCGAGGATCGCGGCGAGGATGGCCGTGGGGACGAACACCGCGATGGCTTTGGGATTGACGCCCTTCCGGAAGAAGTACGCGCCTGATTCGTCGGAACGGTAGAGGTCCTTGATGTTGATGATGCCGCGGTTCACCAGGAAGTAGTCCGCGGCCATGATGCCGAAGAGCGGACCAAGGAAGGCACCCAGGCCGCCCAGGAAGTAGTTGACCACCACGGGGTTGGAATACAGGTTCCAGGGCATGACCAGCAGCGCGAGGACGGCGCTGATGATGCCGCCGCGCTTGAAGGTGATGTGCTTGGGCCAGACATTGGCGAGGTCGTAGGCCGGGGAGACGAAGTTCAGCACCACGTTCACGCCGATGGTGGCCACGATGAACATCACGGCACCCAGGACCAGGACGGCGGTGTCCGGGACCTTCGCGAGGATGAGCGCGGGGTCCGTGATGGCTTCGCCGAACACCACCACGGTGCCGATGGTCATGGTGATGCTGATGGCGGCGAAGGCCGCGAAATTCACCGGGATGCCCCAGAAGTTGCCGCGCACCACGGCCTTGTCCGAGGTGGCGAAACGGGTGAAGTCGCAGTAGTTCAGCAGCATGGTGGCATAGGTGGCCACGAGGAGGAAGGCCCCGGTGAGGACGCCAAGGAAGGCGTCGCCGCCGGAGAGCGGCTTGACGGACATGTCCATCGGGATGTTCCAGCCGGCCTGCGCGAAGAGCCACACGGCCATGGCCAGCATGACCACCCAGACGATCGGGCCCGCCCAGTCCTGGAAGCGGCGCACGGCCTCCATGCCGCGGGTGATGACCACCAGTTGCAGCACCCAGAGCAGGATGAAGCAGGCCCAGCCCAGCAGGGACAGTCCCAGGAAGCTTTGGTTCTGCCACTGCTGGAGCTCCGGGTTGATGCGGAGCAGGAGGACCACCACGGCCATGGAGGCAAGGTAGGTCTGGATGCCATACCAGCAAATGGCGATGACTGCGCGGATCAGGGCGGGGATATTGGCGCCCCAGATGCCGAAGCTGATGCGGGCCATGACCGGGAACGGGACGCCGGTGCGCTGGCCCATGCGGCCGGCCCAGTTCATGCCGAAGAAGAGGATGCCGGTGCCGATGAGGATCGCGGCGAGGACCTGCCAGCCGCTGAGGCCGATCACGAAGAGGCCGGCGACGAAGGTGTAGGTGCCGATGTTGTGGATGGCGGACATCCAGACGGCGAAGAAGCTGTACGTGCTCCATTTCCGCTCGGTGGCCGGTGCGAGGTCCTCGTTGTAGAGGCGGCCGGAGGGGTCGAGCGCTGCGAGGGCTTTGTGGTCGGGTTCCATGGCTGCTCCGGGATCGGTCGGACACATGTGCGCGCACCTTTGCGCAATGGGATCCCATTTTGGGATCCCGTTGGAAGTGTTGTGCGTCACATCGGAGATGTCAACGGTTCCGTCGCCTACGCGCGGAATATGACCGCCGGGCGGGCGGCCCGCTCGGGCAACCTCCCCTGCCCGGTCACATTGTGTTTCCGCGGAGAATCCGTTGACGCCTCGAAATCCGGCCTGCACGCTTTTCGAATTACGAAATTGGGGGTTCGGATCCAGGAATTCCCCCGACGCTTCCACGGGATATTTCCCCGCCGCCACGCTCATCGGAGAACACCATGAATTCCAGTCCCTTATCTCCCCCTGCCCCGGTTGAGGACCGCAACCGCACCTTCCGCCGGGTCATCCTCAGGCTGATCCCGTTCCTGACCCTGGTCTGGTTCCTTGCCTGGATCGACCGCGTCAACATCGGCTTCGCCAAGCTGACCATGATGGATTCCCTGCAATGGAGCGAGGTGGTTTACGGCGCAGGCGCGGGCATTTTCTTCTTCGGCTATTTCTTCTTCGAAGTGCCGTCCAACCTGCTGCTGCAGAAGATCGGCGCACCGAAGACCATCATGCGGATTGCGCTGGGCTGGGGCGTGGTCTCGGTCCTCATGGCCTTTGTGCAGGAGGAATGGCAGTTCTACACGCTGCGTTTCCTGCTGGGCGCCTTCGAAGCCGGCCTCCAGCCCGGCGTCATCCTCTTCCTCACCTACTGGCTGCCGGCCCACCGCCGCGGCAAGGCCATGGCTGTCTTCATGTCCGCGTCCGCCATGTCCCTGATGATCGGTTCACCGCTGGCCGGTTCCATCATGAACGCCTTTGATGGTTCGCTGGCCATGCACGGCTGGCAGTGGCTCTTCATTGTGGAAGGCATTCCGTCCATCATCGTGGGCATCCTGGCGCTCTTCATCCTCACGGACCGCCCGGGCAACGCGAAGTGGCTGTCCGCCGATGAAAAGGAGCACATCCGCTACGAACTCGCCTCCGAGCAGTCCACGCTGGGCCACCGGGACCACAACTTCTGGGTTTCGCTCCGCAAGCCCATCACCTGGGTACTGATCCTGACGTTCTTCTGCATCGTGGCAGGCAACGCCACCCTCACCTTCTACGGCCCCAGCCTGGTCAAGGCCGTGGGCATCACGGATATCGCCACCCTCGGCTGGGTGATGTCCGCCGTCTATGCCTGCGGCTGGCTGGGCATGGTGGGCAACGGCTGGCTGTCGGACCGCAACCGCGAATCCCGCTGGCACACGGCAACGGCCGCCGCCCTCGGCGCCCTGGGCCTGGTCCTCGCTTCCGTGTTCCTGAACCAAGGCAGCACGCTTGGGGTCGTCCTGTCACTGGCGTTGTCCGCCGCCGGAACCATGGGCGCCATCCCGGTGTTCTGGAACCTCCCGGCACGCTTCATGTCCGGCACCGCGCTCGTGGCGGGCCTCGCCGTGATCAACTCGATCGCCAACCTGGCCGGCTACTTCGCCCCGCAACTCCTGGGCGGACTCAAGGAAAGCACCGGCGCCTACAACAGCGGCCTTTACCTGATTGCAGCCGTTGAGTTCCTCGCAGTCGGCTTCATCCTGATCTTCATCCGCAAGCAGGCCAAGCAGGAGCAGGCCTCCGAGGAAGGCGAGCTGGAGAGCGCCGGCGAGCCCCGCTAAGCGCGGCACCGATCAAGGAGACGACGACGGCGGGAGGCTCCCGCCGTCGTCGTCCTTGTTTTGCCATGGCAACAAACCGGGCGCATGGCGATAAATCCAATCGGCGTAGTATTGGTGCCTATGAGCCCTCAAAGCGCCGGCAAGGAGCCCGGCACAGCCCTGCTGATCGGAGTGCTTGGCGCGGTGCTCGGCCTGCTTCCGTGGCTTGCCACCGGCGCGCAGCTTCCCTTGCAGAACCTCTGGGCCACCGAGATACTGCCGGCAGACATGCCGTTGTCCCTGCTGCCGCTGAGCCAATACAAACTCGTCACCCTCGTGGCGCTCCTGACGACGGGCGGAGCTGCCGCGGGAATGGCGGTCAGGTACTGGTCCGGGCGGAAAGACCCTGCCCGACGGCGGCAACTCGCCTGGTGCGCCGCCGCGGGGGTCCTGCTGGTGCAGGCGGTTGCAACGGTACAGTCGTTCGCCGTGCTGCGGGAGGGCCTCGCACCCGCAGGCCGGCCCCTGGAAGGCCAGGGCAGCATCTATTTCAGCGGGCTGCTGGGCGGCGTCATTGCGGCCATCCTTGCAGGTGCCGTGGTGCTGCTGCTCATCTCCGCGAGGCCACAGGGCGTGGCGGCGCTGGGCATCGGGCTTGCGGCTGTGCCTTTCGCAAGCTGGGCGACCGCTTGGCACGACGTATTCTCCGGGCCCGGCGGAGGACCGTCCGAGCTGCTGGCGCTGGCACGTTGGCTGCCGGCCGTAGTAGTGGGCGCGGCGCTTGCCTGGTGCGGCTTCCGGCCTGTCAGGAATGTGGCGGTGTGGGTGGTTAACCTTGCGCTTCTGTGGGTCGTCCCGGCGTTATTCATCTCGGTCCAGTACGTTTTCGGCACCCGGGTGGCGCTGGGCGATTTCCAGGAGATGGCGTTGATGGGCAGGCAGATCCTGGCGGCAACCTTGGGTCCGGCGGGAGGTGCCGGCCCCAGCGTGCTGCTGGCCCTGGCCATTGGCCTGCTCGGAACGGGCGTTATGGAACTGCTGCGCAGGCGGCGGCAAACAACAGCGGCGGCGCCTGGCGGCACGCTGCAGTCAGGAAGCCGGCCGGGCCTTTGATGCGGTGAGCCTGAGGCCCAGCGAGCGGATGAGTTCGTCCCGGTACCGGGCCACATGGGATGCGGCCTGCGCGGCGGCCCGCTCCGGGTCTCCGCTGGCGATCGCCTCGTACAGATCCCGGTGTTCCTGGATGAGCCCGGAGAGCTCGCTGCGATGTTGGAACAGCAGATGCATGCGCCCTTGGAGCGGATCGAGGGACGATTTCAGGAAGCTGTTGTTGGCGATCCTGATGATCTCCTCGTGGAATTCAATGTTGGCGTGGTAGCCGGCCATCTTGGCGCCCCGGGCCAGGCAACGGGCCGAGTAGTCCAGGAGTCCCGCGAGCTTGTCCAGGTCTTCAGACGTGGCCCGTTCCGCGGCCAGGCGGCAGGCGAAGGATTCCAGGAGTTGCCGCATCTCGAAAAGGTCCTCGACGTCCTTGGCGCCCATGGCATTCACCTCAGCGCCGCGCGGCCCCGGTTCGCTGAGCAGGCCTTCCTGGCTGAGCATCCGCAGGGCTTCGCGGACGGGAAGGCGCGATACGTCGAACTCCGCAGCCAGCTCGCGTTCCACCAGGCGGGCGCCGGGAGCATAGTGGCCTTCAACGATCCTGTGGCGCAGGGTCTCCCTGACCGTCTCGCGGAGAGGCTGCGGCTTGCTGTTCATTACGTCTGCGGAAAACATCGCGTCCAATCCAAAACCCCGTCGTTCGGTATACCAAGAAAAGCCAGAGGGGTGGCGGCTTGTCAACACGTCGGCGGCCGCTGCCGAATCGCCGCTGAATCGCAACCGGACTGCTGTTTCGTGTTTGTTGGTTCGTGGCAACAATGGGGAAATGGGGCCCGCGAAATTCTGGATGATCGCTTGGGGTTCCTGCGCCATTCCCTTCGTGCCGTTGATGGTTGAGGCACAAGAATGAGGAACCGTTCCGGATCTGCGCTGTTCTGGTGGTGCTTCACGGCGGAACTGCCGCCCACTGGCCCGGACGTCAGCTCACCGAGCAGCCCGCCGCCGTCGTCCTCTGCAGCAGGGACGGACTTTGTCCGCGTTTCCTGCGGTGCGCCAATGGGAATGCTCACGATCGAGCGGTGACGCCGTCGAACGGTAAGCCCGGAACAGCACCAGGCGGGCCGACGACGGCGCGTGCTGCCGCCGTCGTCGGCCCGCCTTGCAGGGGCGTCAGTAAGCCGTGGTCACCCGAAGACGCGGATGCCTTCGGGCATGACGGGCATGGACGAGGCGCCGCCGCTGATGTCCTTGTCATTGGCGGTCAGGCCGGTGGGATCGTAGTAGGCGGCCACCAGCCGCTGCTTGATGTAGCCGAGGACGATCTGGCCCTTGGTGTCACACTTCCTGGCGGTGATGGCGGTGAAGTTCTGCCATCCGTTGGACGCGGCCGGGCGGATGGTCTTGTGGGTCCACAGGGTGGGCGTGGCGTCCGGGATCAGGTACTGGCGCAGCTCGCCGGTGGAGAGCGTGGCCATCAGTACCGCCACGGGCTTTCCGTTGATGGCGACCGCCGGGGCAGATCCGATCGACGTAATGGACGCGCCTCCGCCGAACACCTTGACCGTTCCAGTGATGGTCCGGGCGTGCGGGTCGATCGTGTAACGGTAAAGCTCACCGCCACTGGTGAGACGGAAGACAAACTGCTGGCCCCGCACGACGGTGGATCCACTCACGGAGCCGCTGTAAGTGGTGGTGATGGACTTCTGGAACCAGCCGTTGCCGATGGTGGTCACGGGGCCGTCAATCGAGCGCTTCCAACTGCCGTCCACCTGGAGGTCGGTCCGTTCGTCATAGAACTTCGCGGTGCCATCGGCAGCGGTGCCGAAGTACGTGAACTTTCCGAAGGTTTCGTCCCCGTAGCCGCCGAGCTGCGTCAGGTACGTCGCATCGAACGGCACCGGCGAAGACCAGTTAGTGTGCTCCCAGCGGAGCTTGCCGCCGGAAAGGAACACTGCGCCAAGGTTCCGGTTCGGCTCCATGGTCAGGAGGGCGCCATGGCAATCCGTCGGAGTCGGCGTCGGGGTGGGATAGAGGGTGGCGGCACCCGCGGGTGCCGCGCCGGAGAGGGCCAGCGCCCCGGCAGCGAGCCCGCCGAGCAGCTTGGTAGCGAGTTTCATGAAGAGTCCTTGCGGTAGCGAACGTCCGGCCGGATTAAATCCAACCACTGTAGTAACGCTCGAATTCTACCGGCGCGGGCGCCTACCCTCCCGCTCCGGCGTTGCCAGGGGCACAGTCCTCCGCGCCGTGAGCTCCGTCTCATTCGGGCAGAAAACGGGACACCCCGCCGTCGGGCGTCGTTGAACAAGGACCACGTTTTACCAGGACCGGATTTCATCAGGCACGCGCGGAGGGAGGGCCCATGCTCATTGTCCTGACGGGAATCGACGGTGCGGGAAAGTCAACGGCGGCCCGCGCCTTGTTCGAATCCGCCCGGGCACAAGGCCTCGATGCCATGGTTCTCAGCAATCACGCGGGACGACGGGGGATGTCGCTGCTCAGCCGGAAAGTTGGCATCAAGTTGCCGCCACGCATGGCCGACGCCGTCGAGACCGCAGTCCGCGTCACCAACGTGATCATCAACCATGCCAAGGCCCGGCGCTTCCGGGGCCTGGTGATCATGGACCGGCACCTGCAATGCCAGTTGGCGCTGCGGCAGGTCCGGGGCATCGGACGCGGCCGGCTGTTGCCGTGGCTGATCGCTACGCTTCCCACCCCGGACGTCATCGCCTATTTGGACATCGAACCCCGGCTGGCACTGCAGCGCATCACGGAACGCGGTACCGACGAGGAAACCCTGGAGGATCTGACGGCCCTTCGCGATGCCTACCGGTCCCTGCCGGAGCACCGGAATTTCCTCGAGCTCGACGCCGGGGCCTCGCCTGAAGAGGTGCTGGCGCAATTGCGCCGGGCGGCGGGGATTGAGACCGTAGGCGTCGCTTCTTAGGGGTACCCGCTTAGGCGTCGTCCGCGTGCTTCGCGCGGTACTCGTCCGCGGCGTATACGCCGAGGATGCGCACCTCGGTGGTGAAGAACTCCAGTTCCTCCAACGCGCGGCGCAGCCGGGGGTCTTCGGGGTGGCCTTCGACGTCGGTCATGAACATGGTGGCAGCAAAGCCGTTGCCCACCATGTAGCTTTCGAGGCGGGTCATGTTCACGCCGTTGGTAGCGAAGCCGCCGAGCGCCTTGTACAGGGCGGACGGGACGTTGCGGACGCGGAACACGAAGCTGGTGATTGCCGGACCGGGCAGTTCCGTTTTGCTGGGCAGCGGCCGTTCCTGCGAGAGGACCACGAAGCGGGTGGTGTTGCTGGCATCGTCCTCGACGCCGGAGGCCAGGACGTCCAGTCCGTACAGCTTGGCGGCGAGCGGTGGAGCGAGGGACAGTTTGCGGGGGTCGTTCCAGTCGCGCACTTCTCGGGCGGAGCCGGCGGTGTCGCCAGCGATGACCGGCTTGAGTCCTGCTTCGCGAATGATGCGCCGGCACTGGCCCAGGGCGTGGATGTGGCTGTGGACCTCGGTGGCGTCCTCGATGGTGGCGCCGGGAATGCCCATCAGGTCGAAGCGGATAGGCAGGAAATATTCGCCCACGATCTGCAGCTTGGACTGCGGAAGCAGCACGTGGATGTCCGCCACCCGGCCGGCGATGGAGTTTTCGATCGGGATCATTCCCAGGTCCACGGCTCCGGTGGACAGCAGCTCAAACGCGTCTTCGAAACTGGCGCACGGAACGGTTTCGGCGTCGGGGAACATCTCCCGGCAGGCGAGGTCCGAGTTGGCTCCCGGCTCTCCCTGATAGGCAATCTTTTGGACCATGGAGCTTATCTTTTCACTGCGCCCGCCCGGGCGCCGAAGCGGTCCGAGCTTTGGACGGCCCGACGCCCAAAAGGACTGGCGCTACGGGAATTCCCGTAGGGCCAGTCCCTTTGCGTAGCGTAAAAGCGTTACAACCCAATGCTCCTTACGGATCCGTGAAGATCCAAAGGCCGCTGTCGCGGTCACTGCCAAGGATGTAGGTGCGCCCGTCGTCCCCGATGAACGTTTCCACTCCCCAGAAGTCGTTTCCGGCTGGGTCCAGGTAGCTGCCGACTTCAACGAGCTCGCAACTGCCCTTGTCCGCAGGAGGATTGTCGGCGTCGTAGGGCACGCCGCCGCACTGGATCTGGATCGCCCTGAGTCCGCCGGAGTAGTACGACAGGTAGGCGAGGGACGGATCCTGCGGATCGACCGCTACCTCGTGGACACTGAGGTCGCCGTAGCCGAAGGCGAACGCAGGATCATGGGCTTCCGGAATGGCGTAAGTGTCCAGCTCCTGCAAGGTCGCGGTGTCGAAGAGGTGGACGTAACCCCAACCATCGAAGATGGACCCGACCCTGATCCTGTCGCCAATGGCGCCGATAGCAAGGTTCTCCGGATAGCTCCATTGCGCCGGGTCCAGTGGCTCCAGGTTGAACAGCTTGTGGAACGCCTCATGGGTGGTGCAGACGGCGACAATGCTGTCGACAAAGGCACCGGAACCGCAGAAGGCGGTGTCCTCTTCGCCAGCTGGCAGGTGCCGTTGAACGAACAGCACCGCGTCCCATCCGGCCAGGGCGGCTTCGTGGGCTTTCTCGCCGGGGAAGCATGCTTCCTCCGTGGCGCTCGGGTCGCCGCTCGGTCCGCGTTGGAGGACCAGGATTGTTTCGTCGCCCGGCTGCAGCGAGGCCACGTAGCCTGGAACGTCCTCCGGGCTCGGCACCGGAGCAGAAGCCGGGCAGCCGTAGCCACCATAGACAACCGGGCCGCTGAGCGTCAGGTCTTCCAGGACGGCGGGCGGCTGGCCTCCGGGGACGATCACCGATTCGTACTCGCCCTGGAAGGCGCCGCTGGTAATGCGCAGTGCGTCGGTCCGGTACGGGGCGAAGTCTTCGTCGGTGCCGATGAAGAACGCGTTGTCTTTGGTGAATTCGGCTTGATGGCCGTTTCCTTCAGGGGTGAGGGCAACGCCAAGCGATTCGAACAGTTCGGGATCGACTGCCGCGAAATCGGTATCGCCGATGAACACCGCGTTGGCCGGGTCCGTGACGTCCAGGAGGACGTAACCGCCGTCCCAATACGACAGCAGCATGATGAACCGTCCGTCGATTTCCTTGACCACCATGTCGTGGAGGAACGATTCCGTGAGTCCGAGTTCGGGCTGGTCCACGGCGAAGTCGTTGAGGTTGTATTCCGCGATCAGGCGGGGACGGTGCGGGTTGGTGATGTCCAGGATGTCCACGTCCGGGAACTGTTCGTTGTCGGTCATGACCAGGTAGGCGTTGTTCCCGGCGTCCCACGCAAAGGCGCTGTGGATCTCATTGGCATCCCGGGTGCCAGGCTCCCGGTCGCCGAAATGCTCAGACAGCTTCTTCGGATTGGCTGGATCGGTGACATCCCAGAGCGACACGCCGCCCTTGGCGTTTTTGCCGCATGCCTCGTTGTTCATGACAAGGATGTCGCCGCTGAACTGCGCGGTGGTGACGTTGACAACCTGCATTCCTTCGCCCGGCCGGGTGTCCTGATGCGATGGAATGAAGCCGATCAGCTTAGCTGATTCCGGGTCGGTCTCAATGTTCGTGATGTCGATGACGTAGGCGCCCGCATCAGGGCTGTTCTGTCCGCCGGTTTCAGGGCCGGCGCAGTCTGGTTCGCCCCAGTTTGCGAGGAATGCCGTGTTTCCGTCCGGAGACACGGTGACGTCTGCGATCAGGTCGGGAGTATCGGTGACGTCGACGACGTCGAGGAGTTGGATCTTCCCGGTGGCTCCGGTTCCGATGAGGTGCCCTTCGTCGCTGCCGTGCTGTCCGTCCGGGTCAGCGCTGGCGCCGGTGAGTCCAAAAGTTGAGAGTGCGAGAGTGCTGAGTGCTGCAAGAAAAACCAATCTGCCGCGGTTTAGCATGACATGCCTTCCGGCTAGGAAATTAGTTTGGTCCCCCCAGATGGCGCACAGCCTAGACCTGCACCGCTCCAGCGTCCAGACGTCTCCGGTTCCCCGACGCCCCAAAGGGACTGGCGCTACGGGAATTCCCGCAGCGCCAGTCCTTATGCGTAGCGCCAGTCCCTTTGCGTAGCGGCAAGAACGAACTACAGCACCGTGGTCCGCGAAAGGGACAGGTTCTTCGTTTCGCGGAAGAACAGGATCACGACGGCGGCGGACACCACCGCGACGCCCATCAGGTAGAACGCGGGGGCCAGCGGAGTCCCGAATCCGGCCACGAGGCCCGTCGCTACGAACGGGGCGGTTCCACCGAACAGCACGTAGGCCAGGGTGTAGCCGATGGCCGAGCCGGAAGCGCGGACCGAGGACGGGAACATCTCCACCAGGGCGGGGACGTTGGAGGTGCCGATCACCGCCACCAGGGCGCCCAGGATGCTGGTGCCCACGATTGCCCAGCCCAGGCCGAGCGGCATGATCGCGAACGCCGGGATGGTCATCACCACGAAGCCCAGGCAGGCGAACAGGAGCATGGTCTTGCGGCCGAAGCGGTCACTGGCCCGGGCGGCCAGCGGGCAGGTGATGGTGTAGACGAGCATCGTGACCATGCTGGTGATCATCGAATCCGTGCTGGTGTAATGCAGGCTCGAGGTCATGTAGGCGATCATGTAGCTGCTCATCAGGTAGTACGCCACGGCGTTGGTGATGCTGTACCCGAAGAGCGTGAAGATCTGCCGGGCGCACATCCGGACGGCGTCGCCCAGCGGCCGCTTCGCCAGCTCGCCCTTCTTTTCCAGGCCGCGGAACACCGGGGTGTCGTCCACCTTGGAGCGGATGTAGAGGCCGATCAGGCCCAGCGGTGCGGCCAGCAGGAACGGGATGCGCCAGCCCCAGGACTGCAGGTCTTCGGCGCTGAGGGTCGCGGTGATCGCGGCTCCGAGCAGCGCACCGGCCACGGAGGCCAGGCCCACGGTGGCGGGGATAATGCTCGCGTAGGTGGCCCGCTTCCCGGCCGGAGCGTATTCGACAATGAACGCCGAGGAACCGGTGTATTCGCCGCCTGTCGTGAAGCCCTGCACGGCGCGGAAGATGAACAGCAGGATGGGCGCCCAGACGCCGATCACCGCGAACGGCGGAAGGATGCCGATGCAGAACGTCGCCGCGCTCATGATCAGCACGCACAGGCCCAGCATCTTGTTCCGGCCGATCCGGTCGCCGTACCGGCCGAAGAACGCCGCCCCGAGCGGCCTGGCGATGAACCCACCGGCGAAGATCGCCCACACGGCCAGCAGGGCCGCCGTCGTCGAGTAGCTCGGGAAGAAGAGCTTGGCGATCGTCACGGACATCACCGCATAGGCGGCCGAATCGAACCATTCCACAAAGTTCCCGACGGCGGCCGCGGCGGCGACGCGCTTGAGGCTGCGGCGCGGTGAAGCGTCCGTTTCCACGGGGTTGCTGGTGAGCGTGTTCATGAGTTTTGTCCTTCGCGTTGGGGAGAAGAAGGGACGGGGTGCGGGAGTGCACGGAGTTGAGCGCGCTGGACCTTTCCGGTTGCTGATTTTGGCAGCTCGGGAAGGTATTCGATGAATCGGGGGTAGGCGAAGCGGGAGAAGTGTTCCTTGACGTGGTCCACGATCTGCCGGTCCAGTTCAGGCCCGGAAGAGTACCCCGGGGCGAGTTCGATCCAGGCCTTGACGGACTGGCCGCGCAGCTCGTCCGGGACGCCGGTCACCGAAACGTCGCGGACGGCGTCGAGCTCGCGGATTACGGCTTCCATCTCGTACGGGCCCACGCGGTATCCGGACGTTTTGATGACATCGTCCGTGCGGCCGAGGAACCAGAAGTAGCCGTCCTCGTCCTCGTAGGCCTGGTCCTTGGTGTGGTACCAGTCTCCGCCGAACGCCGCGTCCGAGGCTTCCGGCATGTTCCAGTAACCCAGCGGGAACTGCGGGTTGGAGCGGGCGCGGAGGCAGACTTCGCCGGCCTCGCCGCGCGGGACTTCCTGCTCGTTGTCGTCCAGCAGCTTCACCTCCCAGCCGGGCAGCGGGCGGCCCATGGATCCGGGCTTCACCGGCACGTCCGGGAAGTTGCCGAGCAAGGGGTAGGACTCGGTGGAGCCGTAGTAGTCCTGCAGGGTCACGCCGAACTGCGCGCGGAACCAGTCGATCAGCTCAGCGGTGAGCGGCTCGTTGGAGGAACAGACCGTCCGCAGGGACAGCGGGAAGCGGGTTCCGGCGTCGGGCACGTCCTCGCGCATCTTCCGCAGGAAGGTGGGATTGACCAGGGCGCTGTCCACGCCGTGGCGGCTCATGCTGGCCAGCAGCGCCGCGGGGTCGAAGCCGCCGGCGGGCCGGAAGACCAGGTGCGTGGCGCCGAGCCGGAGCGGGCCCATGAGCTTGGCCATGGACCAGGCCCAGTCCCCCGCGCCGTAGAAAACGTCGCCGTCGCCGATCCTGTGGCAGTACTCGAACTCGTTGTGGCCCAGGAGCGTGCGGTGGGCGTGGACGATTCCCTTGGCCCGGCCGGTGGTGCCGGAGGTGTAGAAGATCAGCGCGGGATCGTCTGCCTTGGTTTCGGCGTCCTCGAATTCCGTGGGGGCTGCGGCAATCTCCGGGCTGTCGATGTCAATGAAGCGGCCCTGGTAACCCTCGAAAAGGTGCCGCGCGGCGCCTTCGGCGATGATCACAGTGGCGCCGCTGTCCTCCAGCCGGAAGCGGATGGGCTCCGCGGCCCAGAGCAGGGACATCGTCACCAGGATCGCGCCGGTGCGCAGCACGCCCAGATAAGCGGCGGGTGTGTCCGCGCGCTGGGGCAGCAGCACCGCCACGCGGTCGCCTTTCCTGACCCCCGCGGCGTGCAGGGTGGCCGCGATCTGCCGGGAGCGGTCCTGGATCTCGCCCCAGAGGACTTCGCGGCAGCCTTCGACGGCGGAGTCCAGGATGATGGCGCGCTTGTCCCGCGGGTGCCGGTCGGCGACGTCGGAGGCCATGTTGTAGAGCTCCGGAACCTCCCAGCGGTGGTCCTTCACCATGGCGGCGTAGCGGTCTTCGGTGAGTTGGGTGGTCATCGTGTTTGCGCCTTAACCCTTGCGGCCGGCCAGGAAGCGGGCCATCTCGCGCTGCGGCTCGCCGGTGCCGTAGGCCTCGCGGTGCACACGCTTGGCCTCGGCCATGGCGTCGCTGAGATCGTCCTCTTCCAGGCTGCGCAGGCGGCCCTTGGTCAGGCGGACCGCACCCGGAGGAAGGAGGCTCAAGCGGTTGGCGAGCTCCTTCGCGTACTCCAGCACGGCGCCGTCGTCGGCCAAGTAGTTGAGCAGGCCCAGGCGCTGCGCTTCCGCGGCGTCCACCAGCTCGCCGGTGAGGACGAACTGGGAAGTCTTGGACTTGCCGAGGATGCTCCACATGGCCCAGATACCTGTGATGCTGGGGATGCCGGAGAGGACTTCGGGCTGGCCCATGCGGACGGTGGAATCGCCCACGCGTAGGTCGGTGAGGAGCGCGTACTGGAAGCCTGAGCCGGCGGCCACGCCGTTGACGGCCGCGATGGTGATCTGGTCCAGGTTGCGGACGGCGCGGTAGAGGCGGTCGAAACCGTCGATCCAGGCCTCGGCGGCGGCGTGGTCTTCGGGATCCATGGTGGTGGTTTCGGCGAGGTCCTGGCCGGCGCAGAAGGCTCGGCCGGTGCCGGTGAGGATGACCACGCGGATGTCCTCGTTGCCCTTGAGGCCTTCGAGGTGGTCGATGAGTTCGTTGCGCATGGATTCGGTCCAGGCATTGAGCTTTTCCGGGCGGTTGAGGGTGATGACGGCGGTCTGGCCGATCTGTTCGAAGAGGACGTCCTGGGACATGGTGTTCCTTTGTTCTTGCTTGTTCTTGTGTCCCATCAGAGCACCGCGTGATGTGACCCGTCTAACATCAAAATCCACTCGCCGTGATACCAAACTGATATGGTGCCGGGCATGGATCTCCACCATCTCAAGTACTTCGTCGTGCTCAGCGAGGAGCTGCATTTCGGACGGGCGGCGCAGCGACTGCACATGGCGCAGCCGCCTCTTTCGCAGCGGATCAAGGACCTGGAGAAGGAGCTGGGGGTGCTGCTGTTCCACCGGCGGCGGACCGGCGTGGAGCTTTCCGAGGCCGGGGCGCTGCTGCTGGAGCACGCCCGGGCCGTGCTGGATAACGTGGCGATGGCGCAGGAGTCGATCCGGCGGATCAGGCCCGGCGCCTCCGGCGTGCTGCAGGTGGCGGTGCCGCCGGACACCAACCCGGTGGCTTTGTCCGCGATGGTGTCTTCGTTCAGCTCGATTGCCCCCGACGTGCTCCTGAACCTGCACGAGCTCACCACGGTCGAGCAGGTGGAACGACTGCGCGACGGCGAACTGGACGTTGCGGTGGTCCGTCACCCTTTGAGCGCGGTGGGCTTTGAGTCGGGGCCGGTGTTTTCGAAGGCTCTGGGCGTGGTGCTGAATGCTTCGCATCCTTTGGCTTCGCTTGATGCGGTGCCGCTGGGCAAGCTGGCCGGGAACCCACTGATCATCTTCCCGCGGCACATGGCCCCGCCGCTGTACGACTCGTTTCTGCAGACGTGCCGGGATGCTGGCTATCTGCCGGCGGCCATTGTGCATGCGCGCAACCAGCACTTCACGCACGGCCTGGTCCTGGCCGGCCGCGGCGTGCACTTCAACGAAGAGCCGTGGACGCCGCTTCCTTCCGGCATTGTGTGGCGGCCGCTTGTTGGTGATCCGCTGGCCTGGCGGACCTCGGCGCTATGGCTGAAGAGCCGCAGGTCAGCGGAGACGGACGCGTTTGTGGAGGCGGTTGGTGTGGGGCTGGGGGCCGGTGGGCACGGGTGAGGCGCGGAGCAGACGGGCCGACAAGTATCAGCGGGCAAGTCCGGACTGGTCGAACGACAGCCCCAACAGCGCGCCGTAGCGAACAACCTCCCCCCAGGACCCAGCACAGATCTGCGACGTCCGCCGCCGGTCGGAAACTGACTACCTAGCTTGGCAACGACACTTGTCCATCCCGGGAACAGCGATCCCAGCAACCCGCAAGAACGATACATTCGTGGTCTCGTACGCAAGGAATGTCATCGTTGGTCAAGGCTTCGGGCGCTACCCACCCAAAAAACACGGGTCGTCGCCTTCCGGATGCGATCCAAGATTCCAGCAACGTCACGCACCGGCTCCTCTTATGCAAACGCACGCCGAATATGCCTGCGGGTAAGGGGTGCCGGCCTTACTCTATTGGAAAGCAAGCGCCTTCCAAGGGATGCGTATTCTGCGGACGATCCGACTGGCAGGCGGTAGAGTGGGGGAGAATCATGAAAGTGCTGCTTGATGCGAACATCTTAATCGCAATTGAGGGGGATTCCAATCGCGAGCATGTGAATTCCGATATTGCGGCAGAGCTGCACCGCCTAATTCTTGCGGTTGGCGGAACTCCCTGCATTATCGACAATGTGCGCGATGACTTCGTCAGGTCGACCGAAAAGTCTCTTCGTGAGCGTAGACTTCGAGAAATCTCAAAATATCTCCCTCTGGCACGCGTGACAATCCCCCATGATTTCGCAAAGCTCGCCGGCTACAAAGAACCGCTGAGCGACAACGACAAAGTTGATGCCGCTCACCTACTAGCCGTCTATCGCAATGCCGCGTCCTGGCTAGTGACGGAAGATCGTGGTGTTCACCGAAAAGCCCAGGCGCTCGGACTCGCGGACAGGGTTATGCTTCTGGGCGACGCGGTAGCAAGCCTCAAAGCCCTGCTCTTTGAGCCCATCGAGCATTATGCAGTCGAAAGCGTCAGCCCCCACCAGTTGGACCTCTCTGACGGAATATTTGACTCGCTCCGCGAAGGATATCCCGGGTTTAACCGCTGGTGGCAGACTAAAGTTGTGGCGGAAAATCGCCACTGCCTCATACTAGGCTCGGTCGAAAATATCCTGGGACTCGCTGTTCTAAAACAAGACTTACCTGACAGCGGCTCGCTTCCCGGAAAAATTCTTAAGATCTGCACATTCAAGATATCCGATAACGCTATAGGCGCAAAACGTGGCGAGCTTCTGTTGGGAACAGTCATCGATCACGCTCGAGATAACACATATGATTCGTGCTTCGTCGAAGTACATAGTCGTCATGATTCACTTGTCGCACTTCTTCTGGAATTTGGATTTTTCCGAATCGGCGAAAAACGACCCGGGGAGCAGATACTTGGCAAGATTCTGACCCCACAGCTCGACCCCGACCCATGCGACGATCCTCTGGCATACAACCGGAAGTACGGCCCGGGCGCGATGCTGGTGAGGCGGGCATACATGATTCCGGTCATACCCGCATGGCACGACATGCTCTTTCCAGCGACTAGCCTTCAACCGAGTTTGTTCGATCAGACCTACGGCAATGCCGTGCGCAAGGTATACCTTTGCCACTCAAGAATCGAGAAGCTAAGGCCGGGTGATTCACTCTTTTTCCTCCGGACTCACTACAGCCAAGCCGTGCACGCCGTCGGGGTCCTTGAGGAGACGCTTCGGACCACCGAGGCGGAGCAGATTATCGAATTTTCCGGAAGCCGTACTGTATTCTCCCGCGCGGAAATCGAACACATGTGCGATCGGCCAGTCCTCGCGATCCGGTTCCGGCTCAATGGCATACTAGATAGGCCTCGATCCATCGGAGAGCTCAAGGAACAGGGGATCATAGCGAGGTCACCGCAATCTATCGCCGAACTCACGAGTCAGAGGGGAAAGTCATGGGCCCAAACCGTCGCGGACGAGTAGCCCTCATGTCGATTCGGCCAGAATTTGCCCATGCCATCTTGGAAGGCACCAAGACCGTCGAATTCCGGAAGCGTCCCGTGGCCTCCGATGTTAGCCACGTTCTCATCTACGCAACCATGCCGATAGGGGCGTTGCTAGGTTGGTTTGTAGTTGAGGGCCAGTACACTACCGAGCCTCACAACTTGTGGAGGAGGTTCCGAAGTTCTGGCGCAATATCAAAGGACCGCTTCTTCGAGTACTTCAGCGCGAAGGAAAGCGGTACTGGAATACGCGTTGGCTCTGTCGTCAAATTTGAGCAACCGCTTCTCTTGTCAACGCTGGACGGAGTGGGCAGAGCCCCGCAGAGCTTCCAATACCTCTCGGAGGAACAAGCCACAGTATTCTTCGACAGGCAACCTTGGGTCGAGAGACTTTAGCCTAGGACGTACAGTTTTCGCGTCGGCCCGCCGGTGAGATCAGGGTCGCTTTAGGCGATCATGCATCTGTGTCGTCCACTTCCGGAGGGTAACTCCTCGAAAATCCCGGGGATGGACCTAGCTCGAACCCTTTGCCGTACGACGAAGCAGACCATCAATAGTCTGTTTAGTTTCGCGTGCGCCGCTGAAAGAGGACACCTGGCCAACTGTCCGGCCAGCAGCCGTCCGAATCACCAGGCCCGCGGTTCGAGTCGGTGAGGCGACCTTGGCGGTACGATTGCCGCTCGCCGTCCCGGCCCCGGCATTCAACTTCGCCATATCACTCCCCTTTTCCTCTCAGTGTAGGCCCACATGCTGTCAGGAAACCTTCCGTTTCGCCAAGGCCTCGAGGAATGCCCATGTCTGCACTGCAACGATCGGAGTCCACAGAACCTGGGACCAAGGGAAGACAAACGGAACTGCTGCCGCGATCGCCATGATCACGAGTGTTGTGGCCGACGCTATGAGGACTCTCCTATATGGCCTCAGAATCAAAGCAACGATCTCATGCTCAGGCGCCCGGCTTAGCCATGAAAGCAGCAATGCTGGGGCGGTGAGGATCACGGAAACGGCCGAAGTCGGAAGGCCGACGTCAGCAGAAACAATCAGGCCGGGCACAAGAGATACGACCCACGCAATCAGGACTACACCGGACACAACAAAACTGCTGATCCTCGATACGGTATAGATCCCCTGTGGAGCCGGCTCCACGATTAGTTCCGCTTCCGCGGTCGCAAGGCGACTGTCCGGTGCACAGGCTAAATGGCCAAGCGACCTCGGCCGCACGGATGCATCTAGGTGCTCCGAGATGACCGTGCCATCCGAATCGTACTGGACGAGCTTGAGGCTTGAGAGACACAAGCCATGGGGTACTTCAACTTCTAAGTGATAGCTACCAGCCATGCCGAAATCTGGCACCTCCCACGCGATGTGCCTTGTGTTCGGCCCCTGCGCTTCAGGCGGATCATCGTCTCGGGAATACTTAATCACGGTCCGTGTGCCCAGTAAGCCCGCATCCACTTCTACAAGAAGCAGAAAGTTTGTAGCGAACTGCAACGCAAAGTGTCTAAACAGGTCGATTTGGTTACGTTTTGCGGGATCCTCAGGTCGCAACTGCACGGATTCCAGCCACTGGAGAAACTCTTCGGCCACCTTCAAAGCTTCGTCAGGCACCGCACGCACAAGGGATTCCAATTGATGCCGACACTCTGGTGACTGGTAGGCCGTCCTAGGCAACACCGACTTCGCGAGGCTCATAAGAAGACGTAGAGAATGCTCACTGTTTTCGCTTGCCTCCAGGATTGAGAGGCTTGCAGACCCCGCCCCCGAAGTGTTCACGCGCCTCAGGGCGCCTTTTCGAAGCGATCCCAGAGGAACGATGACCCTGTCCCGGCTGCCATCGATCCTGTACTCCGGAGGAATCGTGACGTCATGGGAAATGTGCCAACGAGAATTGCCAGATTCATCCATCCTCAGAGCCTCAACCCTTCGATGAATCCAACTCGGAGAATCAAGCACCATGGATGCAAGCGCCAAGCCTTCATCAATGGCCGCACTGCGTCTTCGAAAAATCACGCGCTCACTCTATATCGATGCACCTCAAACACGGCACGAGTCGAGCCCGCGACTGGTGGCTAGCACTCCCACGTTGGTATCCCAAACCGTGCCCTGCCCACGTCACCTCTTGACTCCCCCACCCCACCTTCCCTACACTTTTCATAAAGCAGAATCTAAATTCCACAAAGCGGAAACAAGCAAGTGAAGCCAAGCGGAACCACGATCCAAAGCCCCTCCTCGGAAGGACACCTACGATGACGTACACAGTGAACTGCTCCATCCTGCTGACGGAGCTGCCCCTGCTCGAGCGCCCCGCCGCCGCGAAGGCCGCCGGTTTTGACGCCGTCGAGTTCTGGTGGCCGTTCGAAACCTCCGTCCCCACCGACGCCCAGGTCACCGAATTCGAAAACGCCATCAAGGACGCCGGCGTGCAGCTCACCGGCCTGAACTTCAACGCCGGCAACATGCCCGGCGGCGACCGCGGCCTGGTCTCCTGGCCCGCCCGTTCCTCCGAGTTCCAGGACAACATCGACGTGGTCGCCGGCATCGGCGAACGCCTCGGCTGCAAGGCCTTCAACGCCCTCTACGGCAACCGCGTTGACGGCGTCTCCGCCGAAGAGCAGGACGCAATCGGCGCCGAGAACCTCGCCAAGGCAGCCCAGGGCGTGGCCCGCATCGGTGGCACCGTGCTCCTCGAGCCCGTCAGCGGCGCACCCAAGTACCCGCTCCTCAAGGCAGCCGACGCCCTCGCCGTGATCGCCCGCGTCAAGGAAGAGTCCGGCGTCGAGAACGTCAAGCTGCTGGCTGACTTCTACCACCTGGCAGTCAACGGCGACGACGTCGCCGCCGTGATCGAGAACCACGCCAAGGACTTCGGCCACATCCAGATCGCCGACAACCCCGGCCGCGGCGCCCCCGGCACCGGCGAACTCCCGCTCGGCGAATGGATCGCCCGCAGCCGCGAACTCGGCTACGAAGGCTACATCGGCCTCGAGTACAAGGAACCGCAGGAAACCGCCTTCGCCTGGGCCATCCGCGAACGCGCCGCCCGCTAAACCAACCAGCACACCCGAGTTAACAAAGACTTTCAGTAAAGGATTCACAATGAGCAACGTTGCAGTCATCGGCCTCGGAATCATGGGCCTGCCCATGGCCATCAACCTCGTCAAGGCCGGCCACACCGTCACCGGTTTCAACCGCAGCCAGGACAAGATCGAGAAGCTCGTCTCCGAAGGCGGCAAGGGTGCCACCAGCATCGCCGACGCCGTGAAGGATGCCGACGTCGTCATCACCATGGTTCCGGACTCCCCGGACGTTGAAGGCGTCGTCACCGGCGAAGACGGCGTGTTCGCCAACGCCAAGCAGGGCACCCTGTGGATCGACGCTTCCTCCATCCGCCCGGACGTGGCCGTCCGCCTCGCCGAAGCCGCCAAGGCTGCCGGCATCCGTCCGCTGGACGCCCCGGTTTCCGGTGGCGAGCAGGGCGCAATCGACGCCGTCCTCTCCATCATGGTGGGCGGTTCCGCTGAAGACTTCGCCGCAGCCCAGGACGTCCTGAACGCCGTCGGCAAGACCATCGTGCACGTCGGCCCGTCCGGCTCCGGCCAGACCGTCAAGGCTGCAAACCAGCTGATCGTGGCCGTCAACATCGAGGTCCTCGGCGAAGCCATCGCCTTCCTCGAGGCCTACGGCGTGGACACCGACGCCGCCCTCAAGGTCCTCGGCGGCGGCCTGGCCGGCTCCAAGGTCCTGGACCAGAAGGGCCAGAAGATGCTCGACCGCAACTTCGACCCCGGCTTCCGCCTCGCCCTGCACCACAAGGACATGGGCATCGTCACCTCCGCAGCCCGCGAGGCCAACGTTTCCATCCCGCTCGGCGCCGTTGTCGCCCAGCTGGTCGCCGCCACTGTCAACCAGGGCGACGGCGGCCTGGACCACTCGGGACTCTTCAAGCAGGTCCTGCAGCTCTCCGGCCGCAAGTAGGTCTCGACAAGCTCGACCACCCCGCTCCTAAAGGAGCGGAAACAAGCAAAACAGGGCAGCCGCCGTCGTACCGAAACGACGGCGGCTCAGCCCGACACACCCAAAACCGGGTTTCGGGTCTCGACAGGCTCGACCACCGGGTTTCGGGTTTCGACAAGCTCAACCACCGGGTCTCGACAGGCTCGACCACCAAAAAACTTTAGGAGCACAAAATGGCAAAGATGCGCACCGTTGACGCTGCCGTGGCCATCCTGGTTAAGGAAGGCGCCATTGAGGCGTTCGGCCTGCCCGGCGCGGCCATCAACCCCTTCTACTCCGCGATGCGCGCCAATGGCGGCATCCGCCACACCCTGGCCCGCCACGTTGAAGGCGCCAGCCACATGGCTGACGGCTTCTCCCGCGCCAAGGACGGCAACATCGGTATCTGCATCGGTACCTCCGGCCCCGCCGGCACCGACATGATCACCGGCCTGTACGCCTCCTGGGCCGACTCCATCCCGATGCTCTGCATCACCGGCCAGGCACCCGTTGCCAAGCTGCACAAGGAAGACTTCCAGGCCGTGGACATCGAGTCCATCGCCAAGCCGGTCACCAAGATGGCCATGACCATCCTGGAACCGGGCCAGGTTCCCGGCGCCTTCCAGAAGGCCTTCCAGGTGATGCGCTCCGGCCGCCCGGGCCCCGTGCTCCTGGATCTGCCGTTCGACGTGCAGATGGCCGAAATCGAATTCGACATCGACGCCTACGAGCCGCTGCCCGTGGAGAAGCCCAAGGCTTCCCGCAAGCAGCTGGAGAAGGCCCTGGACATGCTCACCGCGGCAGAGCGTCCGCTGATCGTCGCCGGTGGCGGCATCATCAACGCCGGTGCCTCCGCGCAGCTGGTTGAGCTGGCCGAACTGCTGAACGTTCCGGTTATCCCCACCCTGATGGGCTGGGGCGCCATCCCGGACGACCACCAGCTGATGGCTGGCATGGTCGGTCTGCAGACCTCCCACCGCTACGGCAACGAGACCCTGCTGGCCTCCGACTTCGTGATCGGCATCGGTAACCGCTGGGCCAACCGTCACACCGGCGGCCTGGACACCTACACCGCGGGCCGCAAGTTCGTGCACATCGACATCGAGCCCACCCAGATCGGCCGCGTGTTCTCCCCGGACTTCGGCATCGCTTCCGACGCCGGCGCAGCCCTGGACGGCCTGCTGGAAATCGCCCGTGAGCGCAAGGCCGCAAAGACCCTGCCGGACTACTCCAGCTGGGTTGCCGACTGCACCAAGCGCAAGGGTTCCCTGCAGCGCAAGACCCACTTCGAGAACGTGCCGATCAAGCCGCAGCGCGTCTACGAAGAGATGAACAAGGCCTTCGGCAAGGACACCACCTACGTGACCACCATCGGCCTGTCGCAGATCGCCGGCGCGCAGCTGCTGCACGTCTTCGGCCCGCGCAAGTGGATCAACGCCGGCCAGGCAGGCCCGCTGGGCTGGACCGCTCCGGCGGCCCTCGGCGTCGTGCGCGGCAAGCCGGGCGAGACCGTTGTTGCCCTCTCCGGTGACTACGACTTCCAGTTCATGATCGAAGAGCTGGCCGTGGGCGCGCAGTTCAACCTGCCGTACATCCACGTGGTGGTCAACAACTCCTACCTGGGCCTGATCCGCCAGTCCCAGCGCGGCTTCCAGATGGAGCAGAACGTCTCCCTGGGCTTCGACAACATCAACTCCCCGGAGACCATGGGCTACGGCGTGGACCACGTCAAGGTCACCGAAGGCCTGGGCTGCAAGGCCCTGCGCGTCGAGAACCCCTCCGACCTGCCCGCTGCCTTCGACAAGGCCAAGGCGCTCATGGAGGAATTCAAGGTTCCCGTGGTGGTCGAAGTGATCCTGGAAAAGGTCACCAACATCTCCATGGGTGTTGAGATCGACGGCGTGAACGAGTTCGAAGAGCTGGCAGAGCGCGGCGAGGACGCCCCCACCGCGATCATCGCCCTGCTCGACTAGTCACAAGAAGCAAGTACAAGGAGGTACGGAATGCGTGTGGTCATCGCCCCGGACAAGTTCAAGGGCTCGCTGTCCGCGCCCGAGGTTGCCCAGCACCTCGCGGCCGGGCTGGAGAGCGCGTTCGCCGCGGCAACTGCCGCGGATCAGCTCACCACCACGCTCATTCCAGTGGCCGACGGCGGCGAAGGAACCCTCGACGCCGCCGTCGGCTCCGGCTTCACTCGCCGCAGCGCCACCGTCACCGGTCCGCTCGGCGAGCCGGTGACGGCGGACTTCGCCGTCCGCGGCAACCAAGCCGTCATCGAAATGGCGGCCGCCTCCGGGCTGGCCCTCCTCCCGGAGGGTCCGTCCTCGGAGACGGCAAAGGACGCCACCAGCCTCGGCACCGGCGAACTGATCCGCGCCGCCCTGGACCTGGGCTGCCGGAAGATCATCCTCGGCGTAGGCGGCAGCGCCAACACCGACGGCGGCGCCGGCGTGCTGCAGGGCCTCGGTGCCCGGCTGCTGGACGCCGACGGCAACGAACTCCCCGCCGGCGGCGGCGCGCTGTCCCGCCTGGCCCGGATCGACTTCTCCGGCCTGGACGTCCGGCTGGAGGACAGCCGCTTCGTCCTCGCGTCCGACGTCGACAATCCCCTCTTCGGGACGCTCGGCGCCCCGGCGGTGTTCGGTCCGCAGAAAGGCGCGACGCCGGACGACGTCACCGCGCTGGATGCGGCCCTGGCCCGCTTCGTCGAGGTCCTCGGCGAAGAAATCGGCGACCGCGCCCAGGCCGCAGCACAAGCGCCCGGCGCGGGCGCGGCAGGCGGCGTCGGCTTCATCGCGATCGCGGCACTGGCCGCATCACGGCGGCCGGGAATCGACGTCGTCCTCGAATTCACCAGGCTCGCAGAACAGTTGGCCGGCGCCGATCTGGTGATCACCGGCGAAGGCAGCCTGGACGAACAAAGCCTGCTCGGCAAAACCCCCATGGGCGTGGCCCGTGCAGCGGAAACCGCGGGCGTTCCCGTGGTGGCCGTCTGCGGCCGGACCACCCTCAGCCAGGAGCAGCAAAGCGACTCCGGATTCAAGCAGGTTCTCCCCCTGACCGGTCTTGAATCCGACGTCGATGTATGTATAAGGGAAGCAGGAACCTTGCTCGAAACGCTGGGACGGACCATCGGCGAACAGCTGCTGGCCGCATCCCGCACGAAGGAGTCTCTCAATGTCTGAAAGCTTTGACCTCGTCATCCGCGGCCAGCGGATCCTCACCACCGCCGGCATCGCTGCCCGTGAAGTCGGCGTCCGCAACGGCGTGATCGCCGCGATCGAACCCCTGGGCAACGGCCTGGCCGGCGCCCAGGTCATCGACCTCGCCGACGACGAGACCCTGATCCCGGGCCTCGTGGACACCCACGTCCACGTCAACGAGCCCGGCCGCACCGAGTGGGAAGGCTTCGCCTCCGCCACCCGTGCCGCAGCCGCAGGTGGCGTCACCACCATCATCGACATGCCGCTGAACTCCATCCCGCCCACCACCACGGTGGAAGGCCTCAAGCTCAAGCGCGAAGTGGCCGAGGACCAGGCGTTCGTGGACGTCGGATTCTGGGGCGGCGCGGTTCCCGGCAACAAGGGTGATCTCCGCGGCCTGCACGACGAAGGCGTGTTCGGCTTCAAGTGCTTCCTGCTGCACTCCGGTGTGGACGAGTTCCCGCACCTTGACGCGGACGAGATGGAAGAGGACATGCGCGAGCTGAAGTCCTTCGACTCGCTCATGATCGTCCACGCCGAGGACTCCCACGCGATCGACCGCGCCCCGCACCCGGGCGGCGACCACTACGCCACCTTCCTGGCCTCCCGCCCCCGCGGCGCGGAGAACAAGGCGATCGCCGAGGTCATCGAGCGTGCCCGCTGGACCGGCGCCCGCGCCCACATCCTGCACCTGTCCTCCTCGGACGCCCTGCCCATGATCGAGTCCGCGAAGCGCGACGGCGTCAACCTCACCGTTGAGACCTGCCCGCACTACCTGACCCTCATGGCCGAGGAAATCCCGGACGGCGCCACCGCCTACAAGTGCTGCCCGCCCATCCGCGAAGCCTCCAACCGCGAACTGCTGTGGAAGGGCCTCGAGGACGGCACCATCGACTGCATCGTGTCCGACCACTCCCCCTCCACCCTTGACCTCAAGGACCTGGAGAACGGTGACTTCGCCGTGGCATGGGGCGGCGTCTCCTCGCTGCAGCTGGGCCTGTCCCTGATCTGGACCGAAGCACGCCAGCGCGGCATCTCCCTGGAACAGGTGGTGTCCTGGATGGGTGCCAAGCCCGCCGCCCTCGCCCGCCTGCAGAACAAGGGCCAGCTGGCGCTCGGCTACGACGCCGACTTCGCCGTGTTCGCCGCGGACGAGGCGTTCGTCGTGGACGTCACCAAGCTCAAGCACAAGAACCCCATCACGCCCTACGACGGAAAGACCCTGTCCGGCGTCGTCCGCAAGACCTTCCTGCGGGGCTCGGTGGTGGACGGCCAGACCCCCGGCGGAAAGCTGATCCGCCGCGGCAACGTGTAAGGCGGACGCGATGGCCGTCAACGCCCATTCGCTTCCGCCCGCCGGCGCGCTCCAGGCAGTGCGCGCCGGCCACCGGCCCGGCACGGGCACCATCGCAGGTGCCCGGCCGGCCGGCCCCGGCCACCACCCGGGACTGCGCCACGGCCTGGCTCCAGGAGTCGAAGCCCGCGGCCTGGCCGTCTGGGTGGAGCCTGCCGAAGGCCAGGAGATCGACCCCGAAATCTGGGCAAAAGCCGCACAGGCAGTCCTCGCCCGGGCCCGCCGCCTGGCTCCCCAGGCGGAACTGCACCTGCGGCACGGCGCCGAATCCGGCGTCGTCGCCACACCGATCGCCCTGTCCGGACGGCGCAGCAACCTCGCCGTCGACCTCGCCGCCGACACCGTACTGCTCGACGGCGAACCGGTCACCTTCACGTTCATGGAGCACAAGCTCCTGCGCTACCTCGTGGAGAACCTTTCCCGTCCCATCCCGCGTGAAGAATTGCAACGCTTCCTGGAGTCACTGGACTGCCCCGGCGCCGCGTTCCGTTCGATCGACGTGTATGTTGGACGCGTCCGGCGCAAGCTGGGCTCCGCCCGCAATGCCATCGCCACAGTACGCGGTGGCGGCTACCAGTTCGTGCCCGGACCCGGGTCCACGGTGCGCGGGCCGGCGGAATACTGCATCTAGGCAGACCGTTAATTTTGTTTGAGAGATCGCCGGCCACGGCGGTTACCCGACTAGTCAAGGATCGCAACATGACCCAGAAACTCCTCGCCGGAACCCAGGCCCCCGATTTCGCCCTGCTCGACTCCAACGGCCACAAGGTTTCGCTCAGCGATTACCGCGGCCGCAACGTGATCGTCTACTTCTACCCGCAGGCCTCCACCCCGGGCTGCACCACCGAAGCCTGCGACTTCCGCGACAGCCTGGCCAGCCTCCAGGGCTCCGGCTACGACGTCATCGGCATCTCCCCGGACTCCCCGGAGAAGATCGCCGGATTCGTGGACGAATTCTCGCTCACCTTCCCGCTGCTCTCCGACGAGGACCACGCCGTGGCACTGGCCTACGGTGCCTGGGGCGAGAAGCTGGTGGACGGCGAAGTGGTTGACGGCCTGGTCCGCTCCACCGTGGTGGTCAACGGCGAAGGCAACGTTGTCCTCACCCAGTACCAGGTGAAGGCCCAGGGCCACGTGGCCGAACTGAAGGCTGAACTGGGACTGTAGCTTCCTCTCTGGAGGTCCGCCTTCCTGACCTTCTTTGCGCAACTGAACTGCCCCGGTACACCGTTGTTTACGGTGTACCGGGGCAGTCTGCGTTTCAAAGAAGGTCAGGACGGTGGGCCGTTCTCCCCATCGCTGCCGCCCCTGAAGGCATGGAAGGATTACGGCAGGATTGTTCGGACAGGACCGGGGGAATCACCATGAACAGCGCACGACGCCGGAACCGCCTTATGCTCGCGGCGGCCCTTTCGCTGACGGTTGCGGCGGCTGTGGCCGGCTGCACCGGGGAAGCTCCGCCGCCTGCCGGCACGGGAAGCACGCCGCCTGCGGTGGCCCCTTCCTCCGTGGACAAGAGCTTCGCGAAATACGATGCCGTCCGCACGGACGTCGTGGCCGCACTGGAAGAGAAGCTGCCGGGCATCAGCTGGAGCGTCGATTCCCCCGCCACGATGCAGCGCAAGAATGAGGGCCGCTGCATCCTGTACCTCGCCGACATGAAGAGTCCCCAGGACATCGTGGAGCCCTCCAAGAAGTTCCAAGCGGTGTTCGATGCCGTGGACCCGGTCCTGGCTAAGCACGGCTTCGAAGCGTTCGGCGGAACGGACAAGGTACCGGGTGGCTGGATGGTTGCCAGCAGCACGGACAGCGCCGGCGCCTCCCTCCGCATCGAGTCAAAGGGAATGGCGTATGTGCGCCTCCACGTCCCGGTGAACTCCGAGGACTGTGACCCGAAGGAGATTCCGGCGGGCTAGGGCCTGCCGCGGACGTGGACCGGGAAGTTCTGCCCATGGCGGACCACCCGGCTCCGGCCTATCGTGGCAAGGGAAAAGGCTTCAAAAAACCAGGGGGAATACCATGCCGGGCTTCTACGGTGCGGACATTGAGCAGTTGCGGACTCTCGCGAAGACCATGTCCATGCATGCCGACAAAATGACGCTGTTGTCCATGAATCTCGGCAAGCTGATCGCATCGGCGCCCTGGGACGGCCGCGACGCCGAGACGTTCCGCAGGGCCTGGGATTCCGAGCACCGCCCCCTACTCAAACGCGTAGCCGCCGAACTGCAAAGCCAGTCCCGGGAGCTGAAGCGCAACGCAGATGAACAGGACAAGGCCAGTACGGGCGGCGACTCGGGCTCCTCCGGTTCTTCCGGCGTCGGCGATTCCGGAACGCCCGACGGAAACCCGCCCGGGGACCCGAAGCCGCTGGAAGACGGCGAGGACCAGGACGTCCCCGGTGACGTACGCGATGACCCGAATGCCGGCGACCCCGGCGACATCCGGCAGGGCAGCATCGGCGACTGCTGGCTTCTCGCCGGCATTGGCTCAGTCGCGCAGACCTTGGAAAGCCAGGGCAAGCTGGACGAGTTCCTGCAGGAACACATGCAGCCGGTGGGCGACCCGCCGACGCATTGGAAGGTCACCCTGTACGAAGACGGGAAGCCTGTGGAAGTCACCGTTGAAGCCAAATCCACGGAAAACGGTGTGCGCGACGGCGACGGGCAGCCCAACTGGTTGTCCATCTACGAACGTGCCGCGGCCGAACACCGCGGCGGCTCGTATGAGGACATTGACGGTGGTTTCAGCAACGAAGCGATGGAACTGATGACGGGCAAATCGGCCGACAAGGACGGCGAACTCGACCTCGACGACATCGAAGAGAAACTCGGCAACGGCGAGGCCGTGTCCGTGGGCACGGAGGACGTCAAGGACGACGACTTCGACTGGTTCTGGGAGTCCGATGAGGTCAACCGAAATGACGTCGTGCCCAACCACGCCTACATCGTCACCGATGTGAAGACCAACGACAACGGCGAAAAAGTCATCGTCCTGGCCAACCCGTGGGGCCCTGCAGGCGGCACCCTGGACGGCGAACACAAGTCCGGCACCCTGGAATTGACCGAAGAAGAGTACAAAGAGAACTTCGACTCCGTGTACTCCGTAGGCCTGAAGTAAGGACTCCCCCGTGGAACAGCTCGTCACCGTCAAACAGGGCATGCAGCCGCGCTTCGGCAACGTGCTTGTGGGAATCGTGAAGATCGGCGTGGCCGAGGGCGCGCCGGCCATCCAGCTCTGGATCCGGACCGCAGGGCAGGAACGCAAACAAGCCTTCCGGGAAGGCCAGTCCACGCCCCTGCCAGGGACCGGCACCCTGCGCATTGATTCCATCACCCCCGCACAGGGAGACGCCGCAGCCACCGCAACCTTGGCGTACACAGGGAGCGAGTAGCTACCCCGCCGTGAATTTCAGCGTCTGACTACCATTCCCTATGGGCAAGAGAAACTTCCTCGTTGAAGGTGGTTCCGGAACTGGGAAGACCTCCGTGTGTGAGGAGTTGGCACGACGCGGTTACCAGGCCGTTCACGGCGATCGGGAACTCGCATACCAGGGTGATCCGGAGACTGGGGATCCGGTGGAGAACGTTACTGGCTTGGCCGTTCATGACCACCATCTTTGGCAGGTCGACAAAGTGAAGGCGCTCGTAGCGGATCAGCGCGAGGCGGTGACGTTCTTCTGCGGGGGATCGCGAAACTTCATGCAGTTCAGCTACCTTTTCGACGGCGTCTTCGTGCTCGAGGTTGACACCACAACCTTGATCCGCCGGCTCGATGACCGGCCGGAGAACGAGTGGGGAGGACAGAGCCGGCAAGCAGAACGGAACCTCATACTGGAGTTGCATGGAACGAAGGCGGACGTTCCGCGAGGGGCCATCGTCATCAACGCTGCCGCTCCGCTCGCGCATGTTGTCGACGAGATACTGGCCTTGAGTGGAGCGGCAGGAAAGCCTGCCCGTTAGCCTGCCGATCACCGTGCTGCGGGAGGCTGGACCTAGAAGCCGCGCTTCCTGACCTTCTTTGCCCACTGAACTGCCCTGGCACGCCGTTGTTTACGGCGTGCCGGGGCAGTCGGCGTTTCAAAGAAGGTCTGGACGGTTGCGGCAGGCAGTCGGAGTAACTGGCCGGATACGCCGAAGTCGCGGGAAAGCTGCTGGGTCGCCGGAAATTTCCGGCGACCCCGCAGCTTTCCCGCGACCCCGCAGGCTAATCAAGAAGCCCGGCCTACCCCGCCGAGTTCCAGGCCTCCTCGGACACCGGAATCCACCAGTCGCGCTCCGGCCCGGAGCCGACATAGGCGGGCCAGCGGAAATCCGTCGGCGCGCTGAAGTCGGCGGGCAGCAGCGGCGGGACGGACCCGCGGCGGGACCGTTCGGCGTCGAACTCTGCCTTGGCCTCAGCCAGCACCTCAGGCGAGGTGAGCATGTCCAGCACCATGCCCGCGATCATCTTGCCCGTGGCGGTGATAGTGGGATCGATGGTCTCCGGGATGCCGCCCAGCGCTGTCATGGCCCAAGCCGGGTAGGGCTTGCCGTCCGGCGTCGGCGCGAGCGTGGGCCGGGCCGTGTAGAAGCGGATGGTCGGCGCGTACCAAGTCATCTCCACGTAGTCGTCGCTGGTCCAGTTCAGTTGCGTGGCGGGGATGTGGCGGCGCAGTTCGGCCTCGGCGTCGACCGGGCTGATGAGCTCCGCCGTCGCCGGGTGGAAGGGATCCTCCATGGGCTCAACCCCGCAGGACGCCTGGATTTCGCGGCCGATCTCCCGGGCCCGCTCATCCAACACCGGCGCACCCACCGCGGAGATGTTCTCCCAGGCCAGCTGCGCCAGCGTGTGGTTGGCGATGCCGGGCCGGTTGCGCGCCACCCAGCGCGAACTGACCGTGCAGTGCGACGCCGCCGCGGCCAGTTCCGCATTCCGGTCCAGCACCGCGAGCACCGAGTCCGCCTCGGCGATGCCGGGGCAGCGCCAGGAGTACTGGATCTGGGCCAGGCCCGCGGGCTGGTTGTCCGCCGTCGCCTGCCCCGCGGTGAGGATCGCTTCGGAGAGGGACCAGCCGCCGGCCTGCGGGAGCATGGAATCCTGCGTGGTCTTGGTGACGGAGAACATCGTGAACAGGGCCGCGTCCGCTCCGGGCGCCCGCGCAGCGGAGTGTGATGACGGGATGGGGCTGTCCCCGTAGGTGTTGTTCCAGTCCTCCGGGTTGTCGCAGGTGAAGGTGTAGATCTTGCTGTAGTACGCCCCGCAGTGCGTGTCCCAGCGTGCGGTGTTGCACAGGGGCAGCATGTAGAAGGGGTGGTACGAGATGATCGCGTCCAGCTTGTCGTAGTAGCCGCGCAGGCCGTGGACCACCTTGGAACCCTGCACCTTCTCCGCCGGCTCGCCCGTGTAGACCAGGGTGCCGGGAATGTTGTGCCGTTCCATGGACTCCTTCGCTGCGAGGAATCCGGCCAGGGTGGAGATGCCCAGCGCCGAGTGCGGGTCCGTATGGCCGGGCGCGAAGCGGGACATGCCGGGCCGGGGCTCGCGCTTGGTGGACGCCGCTTGGCAGTTGCCGGGAATGGCGTCGTACTCGGCGTAGCCCAGGATCCGCGGGCCGGGACCGGCGGGCGACGTCCACTCGGCGGCGAAGGCCGTGGGCATGCCGCCGCTGCCCTCCTCCACCGTGAAGCCGTGTTCCCTCAGTGTCTTCACGTACCAGGCGCAGGATTCGTATTCGCGCCAGGCGGGTTCGGCCAGCTCCCAGATGGTGCTGTGCCAGGCGGACAAATCCTCCCGGCGCCGCTCCACCCAGTCCCACGCGGTCTGCTTCATTTCACTCATGAAAGCCCCCTCAGATGCTCACGTGGACCAGGCTGGGACCCTTGACTGCCAGGGCCTTGGTGACGGTCGCGGCCAGGTCATCCAGGGATTCCACCGCGAATCCGGTCAGCCCGAAGCCTTCGGCCATCCGCACCCAGTCCGGCTGCACCAGATCCACGCCCACGGGCTCGAGGTCCCGGTCCGCCATGTTCTGCTTGATTTCGCCGTAGCCGCCGTTGTCGACGCAGATGATCGGCAGGTCAACGCCCTGTTCCACGGCCGTGATGAATTCCTGCACCGCGAACATCAGCGCGCCATCGCCCAGCAGGCACACCACCGGCCGCTCCGGGTCCGCCACCTTGGCCCCGATCGCGGCCGGCAGCCCGTAGCCGAGCGTCGCGTACGCCGGGGTGTAGAGCAGCTGGTGCGGCTGCTGCATGGGGAAGAAGGAGGTGGTGCCGAAGTACGTGATCTGCGAGGAATCACCGGCGATCACCGTGTCCGCGGGCAGGGCTTCGGCCAGGATCTCGTTGATGCGCGACAGCACCGGCGCCATGTCCCGGGCCTCCTGGCGCAGCTGCTGCCGCAGCGGTGCGAGATCCGGTGCCCCGGCGGCCCGGTGTCCCTTCAGTGCGGCCAGCAATTGGGGTACGACGGCGGCCGCGTTGCCTTCCAGCGCCAGCTCCGGTTCGAGGTTGCAGCTCAGCTGTGCGGGGTCGATGTCGATCCGGATGCACGTGCCCTGCGGGACCATCTTGCCGCCCCACAGCTCGGACTCGCCCACCTTGGAGCCGATGACCAGCAGGGCGTCCGCGCCGTTGCAGAGGTCCTGCGCCGCGGCCAGGCGGATTTCCGAACCGAGGGACAGCGGGTGCGATTCCGGGATGGCGCCCTTGCCGTTGATGGTGGTGACCACGGGGGCCTGCAGGGTTTCGGCGAGCTCCAAAAGGAAGCCGCCGGTTCCCAGCGAACCGCCGCCGGCCAGGATCACCGGCTTGGACGCGTTGCGGAGGATGTCCGCGGCGGCCTCGACGGCGTCGTCGTCGGCTTTCTTCGGAGCGCCCAGCGGGCGGGCGGCGAGTGCGTCCTCCGGAACATCGCTGGGACCTTCCAGCACGTCCAGCGGGATCTCGATGTGCACCGGCCGCGGGCGGCCGTGGGCGAAGAGCCGGAACGCCTCGTGGACGAGTTCCACGGCCTCGCTGCCGCTCTGCACCCGGGTGCTGCGGACGATCAGGGCACGGACGGCGCCGGTGGGGTCGCGGGTTTCGTGCAGCAGGCCGATGTCCGAGAACTCGCTGCCGCGCGGGGTGCCGGGCGAGAGGATGATCATGGGCCGCGACTCGCAATACGAGGTGGCGGCGGCGGACAGCGCGTTCAACAGCCCGGGGCCGGAGGTGGTGATTACGACGCCGGGACGTCCGGTGAGCTGGCTCCAGCCGTCCGAACCGTACCCGGCTCCCTGCTCGTGGCGGGTGGTCACGGCGTGGATGCCCAGCGGCTTCAGGTGCCGGTAGAACTCGAGGTTGTGGGTGCCGGGAATGCCGAAGATCGTGTCGATCCCGTAGTTCCGCAGCGTGGTCATGACGGCGAGGCCGACGTTGTTGCTGGGGATGGTCATGGGGGTCCTTAGGAATCTGGTGTCAGAGCACTTTGGAGAGGAAGGCCTTGGTGCGTTCGTGCTGCGGGTTGGAGATGACCTCGCGCGGGTCGCCGGCTTCGACGATGACGCCGCCGTCCATGAACGCCACCACGTCCGCCACTTCGCGGGCGAAGCCCATCTCGTGGGTGACCACGATCATGGTCATGCCGTCGCGGGCCAAGGCCTTCATGACGTCCAGCACTTCGCCCACCAGTTCGGGGTCAAGGGCGGAGGTGGGTTCGTCGAAGAGCATGAGGTCCGGCTTCATGGACAGCGCCCGGGCAATGGCCACGCGCTGCTGCTGGCCGCCGGAAAGCTGGGCCGGGTAGTGGCCGGTGCGTTCGGCCAGGCCCACCTTGGCGAGGAGTTCCTTGGCCTCCGCTTCGGCCTGGGCCTTGGGCACCTTGAGGAGCTTCACCGGGCCCATCATCACGTTCTCCAGCGCGGTCATGTGGCCGAAGAGGTTGAAGGACTGGAACACCATGCCGATCCTGGAGCGGCGCTTGTTGATGTCCTTCTGGTGGGCTTCGATCAGCCGGTCCCCGTGGACTTCGTAGCCGATCATCCGGCCGCCCACCAGGATGGTGCCGGAGCTGGTGGTTTCCAGGTGGTTCACGCAGCGCAGCAGGGTGGACTTGCCCGAACCGGACGGCCCGATCAGGCACGCCACCTGCCCGGCCTGCACCGTGAAGTTGATGCCCTTGAGCACCTCCACCCCGGAGAAATCCTTGTGCACATTGAGGAACTGGACTTCGGACATGGAGCTTATGCCTTTCGTACCTGGAGCACGTTGCCCCGGGAGTACCGCTTCTCGATGCGCGACTGCACCATGGAGAGGAGCGTGGTGAGGAGGATGTACCAGAGGCTGGCCACGATCAGCAGCGGGATCTGCTGCAGGTTGCGGGCGTAGATCTGCTGGGTGTTGTAGAGCAGGTCCCCCACGCCGATCACGATCACCAGGGAGGTGGTCTTCAGCATGGAGATGGTCTCGTTGCCCACCGGCGGCAGGATGATCTTCATGGCCTGCGGAATCACCACGTAGCGCAGGGTTTCCATCCGGCTGAAGCCCATGGCGTGCGAGGCCTCGGACTGCCCGGCCGGCACGCCCATGAGCCCGGCGCGCACGATCTCCGCCATGTAGGCGCCCTCATTCAGGCCGAGGCCCAGGATGCCGGCCACGAACAGCGGGAGCACGTCATTGGTGTTCCACTCCACCAGCATGGGCCCGCCGGGGATGCCGATCCCGATGGTGGGGAACAGCACGGCCGCGAAGCCCCAGAAGAGCATCTGCACCAGCAGCGGGGTGCCGCGGAAGAACCAGATGTAGGCCCCGGCCACGCCGCGCAGCAGCCCGTTTTCGGACATGCGCATGACGGCGACCACCAGGCCGATCACGAAGCCCAGGATCATGGCGATGACCGTGAGCTCGATCGTGGTGAGCAGGCCGTTGAGGATGCGGACATCGAACAGGTACTTGGCCACGGTGGGCCAGCCGAAGCCCGGGTTGGTGACCAGGATGTACGCACCCATGAGCGCGAACAAGCCCACCACCACCATGGCGATCAGCTGCCCGGGCCGCTTGCGCTTGAGCACCGGCCGGGAGGCCAGTTCCGCGAAGTCGGGCCGGGATTCGGCGACGGCGGTCCGTTCAGTCACGGTCATGACCCCACCGTCGGGTTGACTTCGGCCTTCTCCACGATGCCGGACTTCAGGTTCCAGGCCTCCATGATCTTGGCGTAGGTACCGTCATCCATGAGCGACTGGATGGCCGTCTGGAACGCCTTGGCCAGGCCGCCGTCGTTCTTGGTGCTCACCACGCCGGACAGGGCCGGCTCCACCAGGATGGAGTCCACGGAGGTAAAGGCATCCGGCTGCAGCTGGGCGTAGTACGCGGTGAGCGCGTTGTCCGCCACGAGCGCCTGGGCGCGGCCTGCCGCGAGCGACTGGTTGACGGTGTCCTGCTGCGGAAGCAGGAGCGCGGTGGGCTTGTCCTTGCCCGCGGCCACGCACTTCTTGTCGAAGTCCGGAAGGACGTCCAGCGCCTGGGTGGTGCCGGTCTGCGCTGCCACGGTCTTGCCGCAGAGATCCAGCTCGGAGTTGATGCCCAGCGGGTTGCCCTTGCGGACCAGCACGGAGGTGCCGCCCTGCATGAAGCTGACCATGTTGACCTTGGCCTTGCGTTCCTCAGTGATGGAGAAGGCCGCCCAGGAGGCGTCGTAGCGCTTGGCCTCGATGCCGGCGATGATGCCGTTGAAATCGCCTTTTTCGATGGTGATTTCCACGCCCATCTTCCTGGCCACGGCCAGTGCCATGTCCGGCTCCAGGCCCACGATCTTGCCGGTTTCGTCCGTGAAGTCGATGGGCGCGTAGGTGGGGTCGGTGACCAGGGTCATCTTGCCCTTGGCCTTGATGGCGGCGGGTACCAGTTCCTGTACCTTCGGATCGGCCTGCACGGCCTTGGCCAGTTCCTGCCCGCTCTTGGCGCTTTCCCCGGCGGCTCCGCCGCCTGCGCCGTTGCTGCTGGCCGGGGCGTTTGCGGCGGGGCCTTCGGTGTTGGTGCACGCGGTGGTCAGCGCCAGGAAGCTGATGGCGGCTGCTGCAAGGAGGGGCCGCTTTACGCCAGTGAACATCATTGGGGGATCTCCGGTTCGCGTTGGGTTGAAATAACAATATGTTCAACTTATTGTGAGATCAGCCACAATACCTGTCAAGGGAGTTCCACCGGAACCGCGGCGGGTTACATGGCACCATCGTGGAGACGGACACCATCACCCGAACCAGGCGAGGCGCCCACAAAGCGCCCGCAGGGGAACCCGCCGCCGGAACATCCGCCGTCGGGCAGCAGCAAAAGGAGAAGCAGGATGAAGGAAGCAACAGCAGCCAAGCGCACACGCAGCGTCACGGCGGAAGCCATGGCCGAGCGCCGGGCGAGCATCCTGCACCACGCGTCCCAGGTCATCGCCCGTGGCGGCGTGGAGGGCTGCTCCTTCGCCGAACTCTCCGAGGCCACCGGTTACAGCATCGGCATGATCCAGCATTACTTCCGGCACCGGGACAGGCTGATCGGCGCAGCCGTGGAGTACCGGATCGAGGAATCCCTGGCCGAATGGCAGCGCATCTACGACCGCGGCGACAACGCCCTGGAACGCCTCCACGACCTCCTGACGTTTTCCATCAAAGGCGACACCCCGTTCGAGGAAGCCTGGGGATTCTGGCTGCAGATCTACGCCGCGGCCCACAAGAACGCCGAAATCCGGGACAGCGTGGCCTCAGTGTGGAACTCCTGGCGCGGGCTCTTCGTCCGGGCGCTGGAGGAAGCCGCCGAGGAAAAACTGCTCCAGCCCTCCATCGACATCAACGAGCTCTCAACCCTCCTGGTAGCCACGATCGACGGACTGGCCATCCAGGCCCTCAACGGCGTCCACACCGTCACCCCTGACGAGCTCGTCACCACGCTGCACCGCTTCGCCGCCCGGGAATTCGGCATCGACGCCGAAGAATTCATCCGCAACAAGCGCTCCAAACTGGTGGACGCGCGCTAGAAAGGACCACCGTGACCGTCACTGCCGTTTCCCCCGTGGACCGCCCGTCCCACCTGGCCAAGATGGCCGCCCGCGCCGCCGGCTTCCAGCCCTCCCCGGTGCGCGCCGTCTTCGACGTCTCCATGCAGCCCGGCATGATTTCCCTGGCCGGCGGCAACCCCTTCCTGCCTGCCCTTCCGCTGGAGGGGATCGCGCAGCTGGCTCGGTCCGTGGTCCTTGAGCGTGGACTGGAGGCCCTGCAGTACGGCTCCGGCGCCGGCACCGAGGAGCTGCAGGCGCTGATCTGCCAGGTCATGAAGCTCGAGGGAATCTCCGCCTCGCCCGAAAACATCCAGGTCACCGCCGGCTCCCAGATGGCGCTGGAACTGGTCACCAAGCTCTTCTGCGATCCCGGCGACGTGGTGATCGCCGAGGGCCCCACCTACGTTGGGGCGCTGGGCGTGTTCGAAGGCTTCCAGGCCGAAGTGGCGCATGTTGCCATGGACGACGACGGCGTGGACCCGGAGCGCCTGCAGCAGGTAATCGCCGGGCTCAAGGCAGCCGGGAAGACCATCAAGTTCTTCTACACCATCCCCAACTTCAACAACCCTTCCGGCATTTCGCTCTCCCCGGAGCGCCGGCAGCGCGTGGTGGACGTATGCCGGGCCGAAGGCGTGCTGGTCGTGGAAGACAATCCCTACGGACTGCTGGCCTTCGACGGCACTTCTCCTGATGCGACCGCGGCTCCCGCCCTGCACAGCCTGGACCCGGACAACGTGCTGTACCTGGGCTCCTTCTCCAAGATCTTCGCCCCGGGCCTGCGGGTGGGCTGGGTGGTGGCGCCCGAGGACGTGCGCGGCCGGCTGCAGATCGCCTCCGAAGCGACCACCATCTGCCCCTCCGTACTGAGCCAGCTAATCGTGGAAAACTACATCTCCTCCTACGACTGGCGCGGACAGATCGAGGCCTACAGCTCCGTGTACGCTTCCCGTTGCCGTGCCACGCTGGATGCCCTCGCCGCCCACATGCCTGAAGGCACACGCTGGACCACCCCCACCGGCGGCTTCTTCACCTGGGTGACCCTGCCTGAGGGGATCGACACCGAACAGGTCCTCGCCGCCGCGATCGATTCCGGCGTCGTGTTCGTCCCCGGCAGTGCCTTCTACGCCGACGGCGGCGGCGCCAACCAGCTCCGTATCGCCTTCTCCTACGCGGACGAAGAGCAGCTCAGCGAGGGCGTTCGGCGCCTGGGCGAGGCGATCCGGGGGTTGTAGCCCGGTCGATTACGGGGTGGGGGCGGGCGGGTCCGGAAGGCGGGCCGCCGCCTCATCCACGGCCGAACGCAGGGCGCCCGAAGGCATCCCGACACTCCACTCGGCAACGTCGGTGACGAAGCGGGCAAAAGCCTCGTAATCAAAGGGGTTCGGGTTGTTCACGTAGGCACCAACGCCGTCAATGGCGACGAAAATGCGGATGCAGGCGGCGAACGGATCCGCCAGGCTGAAGTCTCCGGACCGCACTCCGTCTTCGATCAGCGCCACCAGCCGTGTCCGGTCCAGGTGCTCCTGGCTGTCCAGGGCCTCCGCCAGCAAGGGACTGAAACGGCAGGCATGGCGGGCATTCAGCCACAAGCGGCTCAGCGCAAACGCCCGGCCTGACTCAATCCGCGCAATGATGTGCGCCAAGCGCTCCACGGGGGTTCCGCCGTCGGGAAAAAGTTCTTCGCGCTCCTCCGAAACCGCTTGGACAAAAGCCTCGACCACCAGATTCTCGGCTGCCGGGAAGTAATGGGTGATCAGCCCCGGGCGCACCCCCAGGCGGTCCGCAACCGCACGCAAGGTAATCCGCTCCAGCCCGTCATTCAGCGCAATGCCGGCGGCCTCGGCCAGGATTTCGGCCCGGCGGTCCTGGGCCAGCTTTCGGATGCGCGGAGAGGGGCTTGACACCATGCCCTCGAGTCTATTGGATTAGTGACCAATATCGCTTTTGGTCTAGTGACCAATAGTGCAATCAAGGTCCGGTCCTGTCCCGGATCTGTCGAGAGGAACAACGGTGTCCCCATCTCCATTGCATGATCCGGCTACCCCTACCGCCCCGGCCCCCGCCGGCCCCGCAACTACTGAAACACTGCGCACCCCGGAAACCCGCGGCATCGAACTGATCAGCGCCGGCGAGCGCCACGGCCGCGCCCGCGACCTTGTCCCCGTCTGGGCTGCGCCGAATGTCAGCGTCCTGAATTTCACGGTGGGCGCTTCCCTGATCCTGACGGGCCTGGAATTGTGGCAGGCCTTCCTGGTGATCCTGGCCGGCAGCCTGCCCTGGATTTTCACCGGCATCGTGGCCGCGAGCGGCCCGGCCGCCGGGACGTCGGGCTCCGTGATTACCCGCGCCATCTACGGGATCCGCGGCAACAAGGTTGTGGTGGCCTTCTACGGCTGGTTCATCTCCGCGGTGTTCCTGGCCCTGAACTGGTTGGCTTCCTCGTTCCTGGGAGCCGAACTCCTTGCCCAGGCCGGCCTCAGCGATCCGGTGCTTGGCCCGGTGCTGGTCACCGTGGTGGTTGCCGCCATCACGGTCATCGTGGCGGTGTACGGGCACGGCATGATCCTGCGCACTTACCCCGCCGTGACGGCGGTGCTGCTGGCAATCTTCGTGCTGGTTACCGTCTTCGTCCTGCCCCAGGCGGACTGGGGTTACCAGGCAGCAGAACCCTTGGAGGGCACGGCGCTGTGGTCCGCCGTCTCCATCGGCTTCGCGATCCTTGCCTCCACGCCGCTCTCCTACTCCAACAGCCCGGACCTGGCCCGCTACCTGCCGCGGTCCACCAAGCCGGGGCACATTGTTGCCGCCACCGCCCTGGGCGGCGCCATTCCCTGCATCGTTTTCACGGCCGTGGGCGCCCTCCTGGCCACCGCCGTCGAGCCCGCCGCGATGGACCTGGGCATCGAATCCGCACTGCTGGGCCTCCTTCCGGCGTGGCTGGGCCCGCTCTTCGTCCTCGGCGTCGTCCTCAACACCATCTCGCTGAACGGGATGACCACCTACACCGCCAGCATGTCCCTGCAATCCATCGGCGTCCCGATCCGCCGCATTCCCTCGGCCGTGGTGGTGGGGGCCATCGGCACCCTGTTGACCATCTACCTGGTGATGTCCACCAGCCTGCTCGAAGCCGTCAACATGATGCTGCAGGTCCTGATCCTCATCTCAGGCCCCACCATGGCGGTCTTCGCCACGGACGTCATCCGGCGCCGGAACCGTTACGACGGCGTCGACCTCTTCAACCAGGCTCCCGGCGCCCCGTTCTGGTATTCGGGCGGCTGGAACCTCGCCGGCTTGTGCTCCGTGGTCCTCGGCGCAGGCGTCGCTTCCTTCTTCCTGGCCACGGAGCTCTGGACGGGCCCGGCCTCCGAGGCCATGGGCTTGATCGACCTGTCCGTGCCGGTGTCCATGATTGTCACCTCCGTGTCCTATACCGTCCTGTCCCGCCGGGATCCGGCATTCCGGAGCCGCCCGATCATCGCGGCCGAAGGACCCAGCGCGTGACGTCCGGGAGCGCAGCAGCCAGTGCCCGCCATCCGGACCGTTACCCGGGCGCCCCGGCCGGCGGCCCCACGCTGGATAACTGGCAGGAGCCGCCGAACATCAGCTGGGCTTTCGCCAACCTGCGCGAACTCATCCCGACGGCGGTGGTTCCGCGCCGTTTCCCGCCCGCCACGCCGGCGGCTACCGAGCGGCTGGGCAGCTTGGCAGGCAAAGTCCCCGAGTTGGCCAGGCGGTTGGAGGACACGTACACGGACGCCTTCCTGGTGCTGCACCGCAATGAGGTGGTGGCCGAGTACTACCGTCCCGGATTCGCGCCGGACAGTCCGCACCTGATCATGAGCGTGTCCAAATCGCTGTGCGGGCTGACGGTCGGCGCGCTGGTCGGTGACGGCAGGATCAACCCGGAGGCCGCCGTCGTCGATTATGTTCCGGAACTGAAGGGCTCGGTGTACGACGGCCCCACGGTCCAGCAAGTGCTGGACATGGCCATCCACATTGACTACCGGGAGGATTACCTGGACCCGTCAGCCGAGGTGCAGAAGCACGACCGCTCGGGCGGCTGGCGGACGCGCCGGGACGGCGATCCGGCAGGCACCTACGCGTTCCTCACCACGCTTCGGGGCAACGGGACGGTGGGCACTTTCCAGTACTGTTCCGCCAACACGGATGTCTTGGCGTGGATCGTCGAGTCGGTCACGGGGCTGCGGTACAGCGAGGCGCTCGCCAAATACCTCTGGTCCAGGATCGGCGCGGACCATGACGCCTCGATCACGGTCGATCACACCGGTTTCGGCTTCGCGAACGGCGGCGTGTCCTGCACGGCCCGGGACCTGGCGCGGGTGGGGCAGTTGATGCTCGACGGCGGCATGGCACCGGGCGGACGGGTGGTGCCCGAACACTGGGTCAGCAGTATTTTCGACGGCGGAGATCCGCTGGCGATGACCGCCCCGTATTTCACGGCGATCCATCCGCGCGGCTCGTACACACGCCAGTGGTGGTGTACCGGGAACGAACGCGGTGTGGTGCTCGGGATCGGAATCCACGGCCAGAGCCTGTGGATTGACCCGCAGGCCGGAGCGGTGATCGTGAAGTTGTCCAGTTGGCCCCACCCGGGAACAGAGGCCTTGGACCGCTTGCAGGACGGCCTGCTCCTGGACATGTCCCGCGCCCTGGAGCAGGACTGGTGATCGAGCCTGTCGAGATCGGTTTCGACAAACTCAACCACCCGTTTGGTGATCGAGCCTGTCGAGATCGGTTTCGACAAGCTCAACCACCGGCTTCGACAGGCTCAACCACCGGCTTGGACAGGCTCAACCACCGGCCCCAAGGAAACCCCTACCCTGCGTACACCTGCACCCCGTTGACCCAGGTCTCCTGCACGCCGATGCCGCTGATGTCGCCGTGGGGCACCTCCAAGGGGTCGGCTTCCAGCACCACGAAGTCCGCCAGCTTGCCCGGCTCCAGCGAGCCGAGTTCGTGCTCGCGTCCCATGGCCCGGGCGCCGTTGATGGTGTGGGCGCGGAGGGCCTCGACGGCGTCGATCTTCAACTGGTCTCCGCCCAGCTGGACGCCGGAGCGGGTCAGGCGGGTCACCGAGGTCTGGATGGCCTCGAGCGGGCGGGGATCCGCCACGGGAGCGTCCGAGCTCATGGTCACGGGCACGGACGCGGCCACGAATTCGCCCAGCGGGTTGAAGCGCTCACCCGGGGAACCGATGGCATCCGTAACGCCGGGTCCCCAGTTGTAGTAGTGCTGCGGCTGGTTGACTGGCATGATCCCGAGCTCAGCCATGCGGTCGATCTGCTCCAGCGTGGGCAGGCCGCAGTGTTCGATCCGGTGCCGGTGGTCCTCCCGCGGCGAAGCCTCAAGCGCGGAGGACACGGCGTCGAGGACCAGCTGGATGGCCGTGGGCGACTGCGCGTGGGTGGCGGTCTGCAGCCCGGCACTGTGCGCCCTGGCCACCAGCGCCTTGTACTCGGCGGGCTCGTGGTACAGCGATCCGGTGCGGCAGGGATCGTCCCGGTAGCCCTCGGGGAAGTACGCCGTCCAGCCGCCCAGCGTGCCGTCGGCGTAGAGCTTGATGCCGGCGAAGGACAGCAGCGGGTCGCCGAACTTGTCCACCAGGCCCAGCTCCAGCACCTCGTCCAACAGGCTCGACAGGAAGTACGCGTTCACCCGGGCCCGCAGTTCGCCGCGCTCCACGAGGTCCAGGTAGGCTGCGAATTCGCGCTTGGTGACCTGGCAGTCACCGATGGTGGTGACGCCGTGGCTGAGGAATTCACGCTGGGCGTGCAGCAGCTGGGCGCGGTGCTCTTCCTTGCTGTCGCCCAGGTGGAAGTTGGGTCCGTGGTGGCCCAGCTTCACGCCGTCCGCGCCGGTGAGGATGTCGCAGGCGGAGTCGGACAGCTCACCGGTCAGCTCGCCGTCGGCGTCCCGGAAGAAGGTGCCGCCGGGCGGGTTGGGGGTGTCCTTGCCGATTCCGGCCTGCTCCAGCACGAAGGTATTCACCACGCCGCCGTGCCCGCTGGCGTTCATCACGTACACCTCGCGGGTGGTGGAGACGGTGTCGAATTCCTGCCGCGTGGGATGGCGGCGTTCGGCCAGGTTGCGGTGTTCGTAGCCGTAGCCGCGGATCGGGGTGTTGCCGGGGGTTTCCTCGGCGGCCTTCTTCAGCCGTTCGAGCATGGTGGGAATGTCCGGCGCCACGTCCGGCCCGCAGTCCACCCAGGACAGCAGCTGCCCGTACATGAGCGGGTGCGCGTGCGGGTCCAGGAAGCCGGGCACCACTGTGCGTCCCTGGAGGTCGACGACGGCGGGGGCCGCCGTCGTCAGTTCGCCCGCCGCGGTGCGGCAGTCCGCCAGGGTCCCGACGGCGGCGATCCGGTTGCCGATGACCAGCATCGCCTCAGCGGTGGAGTTCTGTTCGTCAACGGTGCGGATGGTGCCGCCGTGGAAGATGGTGGCCGCGGGGGCGATGGGCGAAGTTTCGTGCGATGCCAGGCGTGACATGGATAAGGGCCTTACGTGTTGTTGTTGGTCAAAACGTCAGTTGCACTAATGGACGCTGCCGTTAATGAACATGGCTCAGGAATTTCCTGGTGCGTTCGTGCTGGGGGTTGTCGAAGAAGTCGTCGGGCGCGGCCTGCTCCACGATCACGCCGCCGTCGAACAGCGTGACCTCGTCCGCCACGCGGCGGGCGAAGCGGACCTCGTGGGTGACCACGATCATGGTCATGCCGTCCTGCGCCAGGGATTCCATGACGTCCAGGACTTCGCCCACCAGTTCGGGGTCCAACGCCGAGGTGGGTTCGTCGAAGAGGAGGACGTCCGGGTTCATCACCAGGGCCCGGGCGATGGCCACGCGCTGCTGCTGGCCGCCGGAAAGCTCCGAGGGGAAGTGCCCGGAGCGGTGGGACAGGCCCACCCGGGCCAGCATGGCCATGGCCTGTTCCTCGGCGTCCTTGTGCGGAACACCCTTGACCGAGGTGAGGCCGAGCATCACATTGCGGCAGGCCGAAAGGTGCGGGAAGAGGTTGAACTTCTGGAACACCATGCCGATGTTGCGGCGCTCCTTGGCAAGCTCGCGCTCCGGCAAGGCAACAGCAGCACCGCCCCGGGCTCCCCCTTCACGCACCCCGATGCGCTTTCCGTGCAGGAGGATCTCGCCGTCGTCGGCCGGCTCCAGGAGCGCCATCAGGCGCAGCATGGTGGACTTGCCCGAACCGGAGGGGCCCAGCACGGCCTTGACCTGGCCTTTGTGGATGTCGAACCCGACGCCGCGCAGCACGTGCTGGTCTTCGTAGCGTTTGTGGAGGTTCCGGACGCTGAGGACCGGGCTGGCAGGAGCGGTTGTTTCGCTCACGAGAACACTCCCTGGCCTGCGGGTTCCTGCGCGGGAAGCTTCCTGGGTTTTTTCCGTGAGGTCCATACGAATTTCTTCTCCACTTGGCTTTGGACCAAGGTCAGCAGGCTGACGATGATCAGGTAGTAGACGATCGCCGCGGCGTAGTACTCGGCGTAGCGGAAGGTGATGTTCACACCCACCTGCGCCGTGGTGAGCAGTTCCTGCAGGGAGATCACGGAGGCCAGCGAGGAGAACTTCACCAAGCCGATGAATTCGTTGCCGGTGGGCGGCAGGGCGATCCGGATGGCCTGCGGAAGGATGACTTTCAGCATGACCTTCGCCGGGGACATACCCAGCGCGCGGCCTGCCAGCGCCTGGCCTTCGTCCACACTGAGCAAGGCCGAACGGATGATCTCCGCCATGAACGCGGCCTCCACCACGCCCAGGCCGATGAACGCGGCGATGAACGGCGAGAACCATTCCTGCCGCAGCACCGGGAAGAGCTGAGGGAGGGCGTTCCAGATGATGAGGAGCACCAGCAGCGCCGGAATGGCACGGAAGAACCAGGTGTACAGCCCGGCCGCCCCCTGGCCGATCCGACTGCGGGAGGTGCGGCCGAGCGCCACCACGAAGCCGATCACCGTGGCCAGCACCAGGGACAGCACCGCGACGGCGACGGACAGGAAGGCACCGCTCAGGTAGCTGGGGTTGACCAGCTGCGCGAGGAAGATGCCGACGTCGAATTCCATCAGGAGGGTCCTTTCAGGGCGTCAGTGCTTGACGTCGACGATCGCCGGATCGAGCTTGTACTGCGTGGCGATCTTGGCGAGGGTTCCGTCCGCATGCAGGGCCTTCAGGCCTTCGGCAACGGCGGGGCTGAGCTGGTCGCCCTTGCGGGTGAAGACGCCGAAGGTGGTGTCCGGCGGGAAGACGCCGGGCGCGACGGCGAGCTTGCCTTCGTTCTGGGAGGCCATGTACGCGGCGGCCACATTGGTTTCGATCAAGGCTTCGGACTTGCCGTTGAGTACGGCGAGCACGGTTTCGGCGGTCTTCGGATACTCGGTGAGGCGCGGTTCTTCCTTGCCCGCGTCCTTGCATTCCTTCTTCAGTTCCACGATCCGGGCGGCGTTGGCCGAGGCGCTCTGGGCAGCCACCGAGTGGCCGCACAGGTCCAGCGGTTCCTTGAACTTTCCGGTGTTGTCCGGCGCGGCCAGGATGGCGGGACCGGCGTTCATCACGGGCGCGGCGTCGGCCACTTCCAGGCGGGCCTTGCTCATGTAGAGACCGCCGAAGATCGCGTCGCAGCGCCGGGTCTGCAGTCCGGGCATGAGTCCGTCGAAGGTAGTGACCTCGAACTTGGTCTCCACGCCCCAGTGCTTGGCGAGGGCCCGGGCGGCGTCGGCGTCGAAGCCCACGATCTCGCCGCTGGAGCCGTTGGCATAGTACTCAAGCGGGGCGTACTCGGGATCGATGCAGAGCGTCAGCTTCCCCGCGGTGGCCAGGCCCTTGGGGGCTTTGTCGCCGCCGGAGCCGGCGGGCGCGGGGGTGGCGGCACCGGAGCAGCCGCTCAGTACGAGGGTGAGTGCTGCCGCGGCCAGGGCGGCCTTCGTGAAGGTGGACATGTACGTCTCCAATGAACGGGGGATGCGGACGTCTGATGCAATGCGCGACGGCGGAGGGGAACCGGATGTGGCGCTGGTCACGATGGTAGCGAAAACGAGGAGTTAATCAAGCGATTCCGTTGCGTGATTGATATTTGACAGAGTTTTTGTTCTTAGGATTGATATTTGGAGCTAAATTTCTTTGCCGCAGAGACCTCCCGTGACACTATTGGCACATGACAATTCCGCTGCCCGTGCTGCCGAGCCGGTGGGGACTAGGGTGAGAACCATGCATTCCCTGGACGAGCGGCTGATCCGCCTCCTGCAAGCCGACGGCCGCGCTTCGTTCAGCGAGCTCTCGAAGCAGCTCGGCGTCACGCGCTCCACGGCGACAGCCAAGGTCAACGAACTACTGTCCTCGGGCGAACTGCGCATCGTGGCAGCGGTGCATCCGCGCCTGCTGGGCCTGACCGCCGTCGCGCATGTCTCCGTCCAGCTGAGCGGCTCCGCGCAGGCCGCACTGGAGGTCCTCGCCGGACTAGACGGCGCGGTCTTCGCCTCGCTGACCACCGGCAAATACGGTGTGGTGGCGGAGCTCCGGCTGCCCACCATGGAACGGCTCTACCAGGACATCGAAACGCTGCGCCTCGCGGAGGGCGTGGCCGCCGTCGACGTCCTGATGTACAAGGACGTGGTCCGCAGCCTGTTCCTGGGGCAGGAGCCTCCGGATCCGGGGCTGGAACTGGACCACACGGACCTGCAAATCATGGGCGAGCTGCAGGTGGACGGCCGGCTCGGCTTCGAGGCGCTGGGCGAGAAGGTGGGCCTCTCCGCGAGCGCCGCACGCGTCCGGGTGCTGCGGCTGCTTGACGCGCGGGTCATGCAGATCGGGCCCATCCTCAGCCGTTCCGGATCGTCACAGTCGCTGGCTTTCGGCTTCGGTATTTCCACCTCGCAGGGCACGGAGGAAGCCATCGATTTCCTGGCCGCGACGCCGGGCGTCGAGTTCATCGCCACGTGTTTCGGCCGGTACGACCTGGTGGCCACGGTGGGTGTGGCCACGCCGGACGAAATGCACGGCATCCTGGACAGCCTCCGCGCGCTGGATTCCGTGGCAGGTGCCGAGTCCTGGCTGCACCTGAAGATCGTGCAGGAGCGCTACGACAAGCCGCTGGACAAGATCCTCGCCGCGAAGGTGGCGGCCGCGAAAGCCGCCCCGGCGAAGTAGCACCCACCCCTCCCCCGCGCGCCGCCGTGGTGGGACACTGGGCGCATGACCTTCGACGAGCCCCTGGACATGGCGAAATGGTGGCTGCGGCTGACCCCGGACACCCGGGAATGGCTGATCAACAACAACGGCGACGCCGTTCCGCGCCACATCATCGCTGAGATCGTGGAGGCGGGCGGTTCCATCTCGTCCGAAGCGTGGTGGTCCGGCGAAACCACCCCGGAAGGCTTCCATTTCTCGGACGAAGCCGTGGACTGGATCGAGACCGCCGCCAACAGCGAATTGCCCGGCCTGCCTGAGCGCTAGGCCCCGCTAAAAGTCAGCGGTTGCTTGCCCGTGGCGCGCCGATGCCCGGGTCGATCTGGTGCGGACCGGAAGCGGAAGGCCGGACGTCGAAGTCGAAGATCGCCGTGGGGAGGTAGACGGTGGAACAGGAGTTCGGAATGTCCACGACCCCGGAGAGGCGGCCCTCGATCGGCGCAGCGCCCAGCAGCAAGTACGCCTGCTCCGGGCTGTAGCCGAACTTCGTCAGGTAGTCGATCGCATGCAGACAGGCGCGCTGGTAGGACAGGTGGGAGTCCAAGTAGCGCTGCTCGCCGTCCAGGGTCACCGAGGTCCCGGAGAACGCCAGCCATTGGCTGTACTGCGGATCCGTAGTGCCGGGCATGAAGATGGCATTCTCGTGGACCCCATAGGTGTCCATGCCGCCCTTGATCAGGTCCACCCGCAGGTCGATGAACCCACCCATCTCAATGGCCCCGCAGAAGGTGATCTCGCCATCGCCCTGGGAGAAATGCAGGTCGCCGACCGATAGATTGGCCCCGTCCACGAACACCGGGTAAAAGACCCGCGTGCCCTTGGAGAGGTTCTTGATGTCTTGGTTGCCGCCATTCTCCCGCGGCGGGGCGGTGCGGGCCGCTTCCTGGGCCACCCGGTCGAATTCGGCGCCGGACAGGCTTCCGAGGACGGCGTGCGCGGACTCGGGCGGCAGCGCCAGCGGCGGAACCCGGTGCGGGTCGGTGGCGATGAGGTCGCCTTCGCGCTTGTTCCACTTTGCCAGCAGCTCCGCCGACGGCGCGGTGCCCATCAGGCCGGGATGGATAAGCCCGGTGAAGGAGACGCCTGGCACGTGGCGCGAGGTGGCGGTCTGGCCGGAAAAGTCCCAGATCGCCTTATACGCGTCAGGGAACTGCTCCGTCAGGAAGCCGCCGCCATTGTTCCTGGCAAAGATCCCGGTATAGCCCCAGCCCTGGCCGGCCAAGGGACCGGAATCCTCCTGTGGGATCGGCCCCACATCCAGGATGTCCACGATCAGCAGGTCTCCCGGCTTGGCGCCTTCCACGGCGAACGGCCCACTGAGCTTGTGCACCGTCAGCAATGGGGCATTGAGGATGTCTTCGGCCGAGTCGTCATTGACAATCGCGCCATCGAACCATTCCCGACAGTCCACGCGGAAGGAATCCCCCGGCTTTACCGTGGCCACCGGTGGAATGTCCGGGTGCCAGCGGTTGTGGCCGACTTTCTCCTGCTCCTCGAACTTCTTCCTTGAGTCCAGTCGGAAAACATGCTCGGGCATTGATGATCCTCCTTAAATAGCTTGCCGCGCCCGTAGGGTTACGGCCGCGGCAGTTTCTGGTGCAAGGGGTTGGCTGAGCTGGTCCGGGGTTTGCCCCGGCCGGACCCGGGATTACGTGACGTCACGACATCGGGTTCGTACGCGCTGCGCTTGGTGGAATCGATGAGCCGGAAGGCTGCCGTGCCCGTGCGGGAGAGCCGGGGTGCGCTGATCCGGCGACGGGCATTTGACCGGCAGCGGGGGCAGGTCAACGTATCCGGCGCGGCGCCCATTGGAAAGGTGGCTTCGAAATCTGAGCACGTGGGGCAACGGTATTCGTAGAGTGCCACTAATGCGGTCCTTTCCCCCGGTCGGACGTTTTGCGCGCGTCCCCCGAGGCTATCCATGGAATACCAAACTTTCAATGGATCAGGGAGATCACCCCGTTTTCGCACAGAATGCTTCCGCCGATAGCTCTGGCAGAGCAGACGGCGACGACGGCACCCGCCGCAGGTGCCGCCGTCGCCGTCTGCTCCGTGTTACCTCAGCCGCTGCCGGAGCCGGGCTACTTGCTGCTGCCCGCCTTCACCCGCGCCACCCCCACCGAGTCCGCGGAGAGCCGCTGGGCCAGCCAGATCGGCACGATCGAGATGAGGATGAGGACCACGGCCACCACGTTGACCACGGGTGCCTGGTTGGGCCGGAACAGGTTCTGCAGGATCCAGATGGGCAGGGTGGTGTCGCCGGCGCCGATGGTGAAGGTGGTGACGATGATTTCGTCAAAGCTGAGCGCGAAGGCCAACAGGCCGCCGGCCAACAGTGCCGAACGCAGCTGCGGGAACGTCACCAGCCGGAAGGTGGTGAACACCCCGGCGCCGAGGTCCGCGGACGCTTCCTCGAGCCGCCCGTTCATACGCCGCAGCCGGGCGATGGCGTTGTTGAACACGGTCACCATGCAGAACGTGGCATGGGCGATGATCACCGTCCACATGCTCAGGGAGACGCCCATGATGGTGGTGAACATGTTGTTCAGCGCGATGCCGGTGACGATGCCGGGCAGGGCGATAGGCAGGATGACCAGCAGGTTCACGCCTTCGCGGCCGAAGAAGCGGTAGCGCTGCAGGGCCAGCGCCAGCAGGGTTCCCAGCACCAGGGAAATGGCCGTGGACACCAGCGCCACCCACAGCGAGGTGGCCAGGGCCTCGCGCACGCCGGCGGAGTCAAAGGCCTTGGCCCACCATTCCAGGGTGAAGCCCTTGGGCGGCCAGCCGAAGGTGCGGTCCGTGTTGAAGGAGTTCACCACCACGAGCAACAGCGGTGCGTAGATGAAGAGCAGGATGAGCGCCGTGATGATGCCCAGGACGGTCTTGGCACTGCGGGAAAGTCTCACAGCATGCTCCTAGAGGTTGTTCAGGGCGCCGGTACGGCGGACGGCGAACAGGTAGACCATGATGATCACGATCGGGATCAGGGACACCGCGGCCGCGAACGGAAGGTTGTTGGCCGCGCCCACGTTGGCGTACACCACGGTACCGAGCACCTGCGTGGTGCCGCCGACGATCTGTGCCGTGATGTAGTCGCCCAGGGACAGCGAGAAGGTGAAGATGGTTCCCGCGATGATGGACGGCACCAGGATGGGGAACACCACCAGGCGCATGGTGGTCCACGGCTTGGCGCCGAGGTCGCTGGAGGCCTCCAGCAGGGAATCCGGAACCTTCTCGAAGCCCGCGTGGATGGGCAGGATCATGTACGGCAGCCAGATGTAGGCCAGGGTGATGATCACGGCGGTTTCCGAGTAGCCGGGGCTGCTGAGGCCGAGCGGCGTGCCCAGCCATTCGAGCAAGCCGCCCTCGGCCAGCACGTTGCGCCAGGCGTAGGCCTTCACCAGGTAGCTGGCCCAGAGCGGCATGAGCACCGCCACCACCAGGAGCTTCTGCCAGCGGGCCGTGGCCACCTTGGCGATGAAGAACGCGATGGGCAGCGCCAGCACGGCGTCGATAACGGTCACCGCGAGCGCGATCCAGAGCGTCCGCAGGGCGATGGCCTGGTACACCGGATCCGTGAGCGCCTGGAGGATGTTGTCCAGGGTCCACGTCTGCGAGACCTTGCCGGTGAAGCTGTCCACGGTCCACAGCGCGGTGATGAGCAGGGCCGCGAGCGCGGCCACGTAGACAATGCCCAGCCAGGCAGCCGGCGCCGTGAGCAGGCCCGCCAGCCGGAGCCGCGGTGAGCGGTCCAGCAGGGCGGAAAGGGAGTTCTTCCTGGCCCGCGGGACGGCGGCGCGCGCGGTGGTGCCGCCGCCTCCGCTTCCCGGGGCCTTCTGGGTGCCCGGTCCGGTGCCGGGCTGCCTGAGCTGCATTGTCATTGTCCTAGCCCTTGATTTCCGTCCAGGCCTTGGTCCACTCCGAGTAGTCCGTGCAGGTGGCGTCCGTACGGCCGTCCACGCACTTCTTCACGGGGGTGGTCCAGTACCAGATCTTCTCCGCGTAGGAGGCGTCACCGGAGTGGAAGGTTTCGCAGTGCTTCTTGTCCTTGGTCAGTTCGCAGGCCTTGGGGTTGGCCGGGGATTCGCCGAAGTACTCGGCCACCTGGGCGTTGGCTGCCGGGCTGGCGATGTAGTCCAGCCACTTGTAGGAGCAGTTGGGGCTCTTGGTCTTGGAGCTGATCATCCAGGTATCGGACCAGCCGGTGGCGCCTTCTTCGGGAAGCACGGTTTCCACCTTGGTGCCGTCGGCCTTGGCGATGTTGGCACCCACCTGCCACGTGGTGCCCACCAGGGAGCTGCCGGAGGCGAAGGACTGAACTTCCTTGACGACGTCGGACCAGTACTCGCCCACGTGCTTGCGCTGTTCCTTGAGCAGCTCAACCGCGGCGGCCAGCTGGGTGGCGTCCAGGGCGTAGGGGTTCTTGATGCCGAGTTCCGGCTTGTGCTTCATCAGGTACAGGGCCGCGTCCGCGATGTAGATGGGCGAATCGTAGGCGGTCACCTTGCCGGTGTTCTTGGCGGCGTCGTCGAACACGGCGCTCCAGGAGGTGGGCGCGGGGGTGACTTTGTCGGAGCGGTACATGAGCAGGTTGGCTCCCCAGCCGTGCGGCATGCCGTAGTTCTTGCCGTCCACGGTGTTCCAGGCCTTGTCCTTGAGGAACGGGTAGACGTCCGCGTAGTTCTTGAGCAGCTCGGTGTTGACTTCCTGGACGTCGCCGCCGGCGATCAGCCGGAGCGAGGCGTCGCCCGAGGCCGAAATGACGTCGTACTGTCCCGTGCGCATGAGGGTCACGGCTTCGTCCGAGGTGCCGAAGGGCTTGAATTCCACCTGGCAGCCGGATTCCTTTTCGAAGGCGCTGACCCAGTCCACCTTGGGGTCGTTGCTGCCGTCCTCCACATAGCCGGGCCACGCCAGGATGGAGACCTTGCCTTCGCCTGCGCCGATTTCGGTCTTGGCCGGAGTCGCGGCGCCGTTGCCGCCGGTGTTGCTTCCCGAGGCGGTGCCGCAGGAGGCCAGGGCCAGTGCGGCCACGGCCAGGGCTCCGGCGGTGCGGAGCGCTTTCATCTTGTTTGCCACTGTTCTTGCCTTTCCTGGTACGGGTACTTCTTGGGGTCTTTGTTCAGGCTGCTTTTGTTCATGCAGCGTCGGGGAGCCAGACGGCGTCGTGTCCGGCCCAGCCCACCGTCACCTGCCGGCCGATCAGCTGGTCAGCCGGGGGCAGCTCACCTCCGCTGAGGACGACGACGGCGGGCCCGGCGTCGAGCGCCACGTGCAGTTGGGTCGCGTGCCCCACGTAGACGGCGGACGTGACCGTGCCGCGCAAGGCCGCACCGCCGTCGCCGGCTGGAGAACCCGACACCGCGTCCCAGGCGAGCGCGAGCCGCTCGGGCCGCACCACGAACTGTTCGCGGCGGCCGTAGATGTCCTGGGCGAGTTCGGAACCGAAGATGTTCGAGGTGCCCACGAAGTTGGCCACGAACTCGGACTGCGGGCGCTGGTAGATTTCGTGGGCGCTTCCGGTCTGGGCGATCCGGCCGTTGTTGAAGACGCCGATCCGGTCGCTCATGGTGAGCGCTTCTTCCTGGTCATGGGTGACGAAGATGAAGGTGATGCCCAGCGAGCGCTGCAGTTCCTTGAGTTCGATCTGCATCTGCTGGCGCAGCTTCAGGTCCAAGGCGCCGAGCGGTTCGTCGAGGAGGAGCACCTTGGGCTCCACCACCAGCGCCCGGGCCAGGGCAACGCGCTGCCGCTGCCCGCCGGACAGCTGGGCCGGGCGGCGGGAGACGAACTTGCCCAGCTGCACCCGCTCCAGGGCTTCGACGGCGCGCTCCCGGCGTTCGGCCTTGGCCATGCCGCGCACCCGCAGCCCGTAGGCCACGTTGTCCACCAGGCTCATGTGCGGGAACAGCGCGTAATCCTGGAACACGGTGTTGACGTCCCGTTCGAAGGGGGCCTTGCCGCTGACGTCCTTGCCTTCGAGTTCGATGGTGCCGGAAGTGGGCAGCTCGAAGCCTGCGATCAGCCGCAGCACCGTGGTCTTGCCCGAGCCGGAGGGGCCAAGCATCGAGAAGAACTCGCCCTGCCGGATGTCCAAGTCCACGCCGTCCACCGCGTTGGTGTCGCCGAAGCTCTTGACCAGTTGGCGGAGGCGGATGGCGGGGACCTCTGCGCTGGGAGCCGTTTCGCTCATGATGTGCCTTTCCGTGCGGGTGATGAGGGGACATATATGGCCAGCGATCCGTGTGATGCGGAGCACTTTCCAGCCGATCTGCCGGAAAGACTATTACATAAGAGGTTTTATGTATAGACCCTTGGAAATGTGACGGCTACGATGGCGTAAGCACCGGACCACCAGGCACCAGAGAGGCCGCCCATGTCGCTTTCCCCGCTCGGGGCATCACGCAGCCTGGCCGCGGTGTTCACACCCATCAAGTCCGGCGGCCTGGTGGACGAGGTGTGCCGCCGCATCGAACTGGCAGTGGAAACCGGGCTGCTGGTGAGCGGGCAACGGCTGCCCAACGAAATCGAACTGGCCAGCGCCCTGGGCGTCTCCGCCGTCACCACCCGCGAAGCCCTCTCCCAGCTGCGCGGCCAAGGCCTCATCCGCACCGTGCGCGGCCGCAGCGGCGGCAGCTTCATCGCCGAGGACGCCCTGCCCTCCCCTGCCCGGGCCCGCGAGCGCCTGCAAGACCTCACCCGCCTGCAGATCACGGACCTCGGCCTGCACTACCAGGCGATCGCGGGCACCTGCGCGGCCGTGGCCGCCAAGCGCGCCGGCGACGACGACGTGCAGGCGATGCGCGAATACATCCGTCCCGCGGGAGCGGACCCAGCCCCGGCTGAGCCGGGCGGAGGCGGAACCGCCACGCCGCTGGAGTGGCGGCTTTCGGCGTCGGAATTCCTGCTGGAACTGGCAGCCGCGGCACGCTCGGCGAGGCTGGCCCGGGAACTGCTGCGGATCCAGGTGGACATGGGCACCCTCACGCTGCTGCCGTTCAACGATCCGTCCTTCTGCGAACAGACCGCGGAGCTCAATGCGGCCATCGCCGACGCCGTGTCCCGGCACGACGCCGCCGCTGCCGAGGCCCGCACCAAGGAACTCATCAACCTGACCACCACGTGGCTCCTGGCCGAATTGTCTGCCGGGCAGCCGCACGAAACGAAGGCAACACCATGAACGGCAACGGCGCCGGCGTGACCACGCCTGCACACGGTGACACCACCGGCCACTCCGCGGAAATGCGGGAAATCGAGGCCATCGTGGCCGGCATCGAAGGGCAGGTGGCCGAGTGGGCCGCCGCCACCTCGGCCTGGCTCGACGGTTGCGGCAAGCCCACCGGCACCGCCGTGGACAAGTTCATCCGTCCCTCGGTGCAGACCCTGCTCCAAGGGCCGGGCGCAAAGGTGGCCGGGGCGGGCTTCATCGCCACACTCGGGCTGCTGGGCCCGGACCGCAGCTACATTGCCTGGTGGCAGGGCGATGACATGGAACGCGTGGACGCCCTGGCCAACTTCAGCCCGCAATCCCTCAGCCGCTACACCCGCGCCGAGTGGTTCAGGATCCCCGTGGAGACCGGGCGGCCGCATGTCACCGGCCCGTACATCGACCTGCTCTGCACCGACGAGTACGTGCTGACGTTCACGCATCCCGTCTTCAGGGGCGGGCAGATCGCGGGCATCGTGGGCGTGGATGTCACGGCGCAGACCCTGGAGCGGCTCGGGTTGCCGCCGCTGCGGCGGATCGGACCGCGGGCCGCGTTGGTGAACGTTTCCGCGGCGGGTTCCGCTGACTCCGCTGTTGCGAACGACGGCGGCCGCGCAGTCATCTGCGCCACCGCGGACATTGACGCCGGAGACCGGGTAGTGCCCGCCTCAGGCGCGGAGAGCTGGCCGGCGGGCCGGCAGTTCCGCATCTACTCATCGGTGGAAGCGGCACTGGGCTGAGGCTGAGCTGGGCTGCGGGGCGTTCGCCGCACCGCGGCGCCGCCATCGATCCTGCAGATCAGGCGACGTTCAAGCCTCGTATGTCGCCTGATCTGCAGGACCAATTACCGCGGCTGCCGGATAGAGGCAACCATCACGCCTTCGCCAGCGCCTCCTCCAGCGCGCCGAGCACCAGGGTCACTGCGGCCGGCGAGGCGTTCGGTCCCATGGTTCCGATCCGCCAGACCGAGTCCTTGAACGCCCCCACTCCGGCGCCGATCTCCATGCTGAAGTTCCGCAAAAGGTAAGCGCGCACGGCAACGGAATCCACGGCGTCGGGCACTTTCACGGTGGTGAGGCTGTCCAGGCGGCTGCCCTCCGCCGCGAAAAGTTCCAGACCCAGCTCCTGCAGGCCAGCGCGCAGGGCGGCGCCGGCCGCATGATGGCGGGCCTGCACGGCGTCCAGGCCTTCAGCGAGTATGCGGTCCAGGGCGGCTTCGAGCCCGGCAATCATGGTGACCGGCGCGGTGTGGTGGTAGGTCCGGCTCCCCGTGGCGGCACCCGCATAGCCGCCGAGCAGGCCGATATCCAGGTACCAGGAGCGAGGCTCGTGGATGCGCCGCTCGAAGGCCCGCTCGGACACAGTGAACGGCGAGAGCCCCGGCGGCACGCCGAGGCATTTCTGGGTTCCGGCGTAGCCGACGTCGATCCCCCATTGGTCGGCCAGCAGCTCCAGGCCGCCGATTGAGGTCACGGCGTCGGCGATCAGCAAGGCGTCACCCTTGTTCGCGCCGAGGGTGGCGATGTCCGAGATGACTCCCGTGGATGTTTCCGCGTGGACGGCGGCAATCACCTTGGGTGCCGGATGCGCCGCAAGGACGCGTTCGACGTCGACAGGCTGCCCCCACTCATGGTCCACCCGGACGACCGTAGCGCCGCAGCGCCGGGCCACCTCGCACATGCGCTCACCGAAGAGGCCGTTGACCGCGACGACGGCCACGTCGCCGTCGGACACGGTGTTCACGAAGGCGGCCTCCATGCCGCCGGATCCGGTGGCACTCAGCGGCAGCGTGCGGGTGTTCGCGGTTCCCCAGACCGCCCGCAAGCCGGCGCACGTGCGGTCCAGTCGTTCAATGAACACGGGATCGAGGTGACCCATCACCGGATGGGAAAGCGCGGCCATCGCCTCGGGATAGGCGTTGCCCGGGCCGGGGCCGAAGAGGAACCTTGACGTCAGGATGGCTGGCATGGCGGACTCCTTCGCGTGTTGGGGCCCATTCTGCCGCAGCGCCGCCGCGGACGGTACGCTCTTGACAGCGGCGCGGCGACTCGGCTTGACTATTACGCATGCTGAAATAACAGTTCCATGATGTGGAAGGTTCTGGGCTGCGTAAGGCAACCGGGCACCTATTCGGCACCACCGCCGGAGCTCCACATAGCCGTCACCATGGATGCCAGCATTTGCACGAGGAATGAACAAGCATGCAGCTTGCAGTATTCAACAGCGCAGACCGTGCGGACGCCGTTGGAGTCCTGCGCCCTTGCCTCGACGTCGAGCGCTGGGTCGGCGAAATCGCCGATGCCCGCCCGTTCAACGGCAAGGACGATCTCCTGGCCTTCGCCAAGGACGCCGCCACCCCCTTCACCGCGGAAGAACTCGAGTCCGCGCTTGCCCACCACCCGCGCATCGGCGAACGCCCGCAGGCTGCCACGACTGAGGCCGCGATGTCCCGCTCGGAGCAGTCCGGCGTCGATCCCAGCGACGACGCCACCGCCCGTGCCCTGGCCGAAGGCAACCGCGCCTACGAAGAAAAGTTCAACCGGGTCTTCCTGATCCGCGCCGCCGGCCGCAGCGCCGCCGAGATCCTGGCGTCCCTCAACGAACGCCTCGGCCACACCCCGGAAGAAGAAGACCGCATCGTCGCAGAGCAGCTCCGCGAAATCGCGCTGCTCCGCCTTGAAGGAGTTATCGGCGCATGAGCGTTTCCCAAATCACCACCCATATCCTCGACACCGGTTCGGGCCGCCCGGCGGCGGGCGTCGCCGTCGTGCTCTCAAAGCTCGACGGCGGCAGCTGGGCTCCCGTCGCGGAAGGCACCACCGATGCGGACGGCCGCATCAAGAACCTCGGCCCCGAGCGCGTGCCCGGCGGCACCTACAAGCTGAACTTCGCCACCGGCGCGTACTACGCGGGCCAGGGCGCGGACACCTTCTTCCCGGAGGTGGACCTGAGCTTCACCGTGTCCGACGCCGGCGAGCACTACCACGTGCCGCTGCTGCTGAGCCCCTTCGCGTTCTCCACGTACCGCGGCAGCTGACCTCCTTTCCCGACACTTCCCAACGCGGGGTCACTTACGGCCCATCCGGGCAGCAAACATGGGCCGTAAGTGACTCCGCGTTGGCTTGGGCGGGAAGTCGGGGTCGGGCGGGAACCGGTAGGCTGGAAGGCATGGTTTCTGAGAACTCGAGCAACTCCACGGACGGCACTTCCGAGCGGCGCATCACCGTACGGCGTGCCCCGCGCTTCGTGCCGTTCATGGTGCTCGGCGGCGTGGTGGGCATCATTGTGGCCGCGTTTGTGGCGTTCGGCCTGCCCAGCCACCCGGAGTTCGATGCCGGCGCGGTCTTCGGCTTCTTCACGGTTGCTTTCGCCGCCGGCGGCGTGATCCTCGGCTGCATCGCCGCACTGATCCTGGACCGCCTGAGCTTCAAGCAACGCGAGCACGCCATCGTGGAAGCCGTCCCGGAAGACGAAGCACAGGAAGACTGAGCAGCCCGGCCCGGAGTTCGACGGGTCACATTTGCCGGGACGGGAAAATACCACGGCCGATACATGAGACAATCGACCAGTGGCACGTGGCGACGGAAAACTTTCACATGATCTTCTCCCCGGCGAAAAAGGACCCCAGGACGCTTGTGGCGTCTTCGGAGTCTGGGCCCCTGGCGAAGAGGTAGCAAAACTCACCTATTACGGGCTGTATGCGCTGCAGCACCGCGGACAAGAGTCGGCTGGCATTGCGACCAGCGACGGCAAGCGCATCAACGTCTACAAGGACATGGGCCTCGTGTCCCAGGTCTTCGACGAAACCACCCTGAACACCCTCACCGGGCACCTCGCCGTCGGCCACTGCCGCTACTCCACCACCGGAGCCAGCCACTGGGCCAACGCGCAGCCCACCCTGGGCGCCACCGCCACCGGCACCGTGGCCCTGGCCCACAACGGCAACCTCACCAACACCGCCGAACTGCGCGAAATGATCCTGGAGCGCAACAACGGCCAGCTCACGGGCGAAATGAAGCAGGGCAACACCTCTGACACCGCCCTGGTCACTGCCCTCCTCGAAGGCGAAGCCGGCAAGACCCTCGAAGAAACCGCCATGGAACTGCTGCCCAAGATCAAGGGCGGCTTCTGCTTCGTCTTCATGGATGAAGGTACCCTCTACGCCGCCCGCGACACCTACGGCATCCGTCCGCTGTGCCTCGGCCGCCTGGAGCGCGGCTGGGTGGTGGCCTCCGAGCAGTCCGGCCTCGCCACCGTGGGTGCCAGCTTCATCCGCGAGATCGAACCCGGCGAATTCATCGCCATCGACGAGAACGGTGTCCGCTCCCAGCGTTTCGCGGACGCGACGCCGGCCGGTTGCGTTTTCGAGTACGTGTACCTTGCCCGTCCGGACGCCGCAATCGCCGGCCGCTCCGTGTACGAATCCCGCGTGGAGATGGGCCGCCAGCTGGCCCGCGAAAACACCCAGGAAGCGGACATCGTCATCCCGGTACCGGAATCCGGCACCCCTGCCGCCGTGGGCTACGCCGAAGAGTCCGGCATCCCTTTCGCTCACGGTTTCGTGAAGAACTCCTACGTGGGCCGCACCTTCATCCAGCCCTCACAGACCCTGCGCCAGCTCGGCATCCGCCTCAAGCTCAACGCGCTGGAGTCCGTGATCCGCGGCAAGCGCGTGGTGGTGGTGGATGACTCGATCGTCCGCGGCAACACCCAGCGCGCCATCGTGCGCATGCTGCGCGAAGCCGGCGCCGCCGCCGTCCATGTCAAGATCTCCTCCCCGCCCGTGCAGTGGCCCTGCTTCTACGGCATCGACTTCGCCTCCCGCGCGGAACTGATCGCCAACGGCGCCACCATCGAGGAAATCTCCCAGGCCATCGGCGCCGACTCCCTCGCCTACATCTCCGAAGATGGCATGATCGGCGCCACCCAGCAGCCGCGCGAACGCCTCTGCACCGCGTGCTTCACGGGCAAGTACCCCATCGAGCTTCCTGCCTCGGACAAACTGGGCAAGAACCTGCTGGAGCGCACCGACCTCGGCGGCCTGCCGGCGTCGGACTCCGCCGTGAACGATTCAGAAGACCCGGCAGAGAAGCCGGGCGCAACGGGCTGCGATCCAGGACCCGATGCCGAGTTTGAGAATCTGCTGACCGACGCCGACAAGAAAGAGTCCGTATGACCTCCGCCTCCCCCGCCGCTGAGAACGCAGGCATCACCTACGCCTCCGCCGGCGTCGACGTCGAAGCGGGCGACCGCGCCGTCGAACTCATGAAGGACGCCGTCAAGGCGACGCACAACGCTTCGGTGCTCGGCGGCGTCGGCGGTTTCGCCGGCCTGTACGACGTCTCCAAGCTGCTGACGTACAAGAAGCCCCTGCTGGCCACCTCCACGGACGGCGTGGGCACCAAGGTCGCCATCGCCCAGGCCATGGACATCCACGACACCATCGGTTTCGACCTGGTGGGCATGGTGGTTGACGACATCGTGGTGGTCGGCGCCGAGCCGCTCTACATGACCGACTACATCGCCTGCGGCAAGGTGGTCCCGGAGCGCATCGCCGGCATCGTGCGCGGCATCGCCTCGGCCTGCTCCGTGGCCGGCACCGCGCTGGTGGGCGGCGAAACCGCCGAGCACCCGGGCCTGCTGGGCGAGCACGAATACGATGTTGCCGGTGCCGCCACCGGTGTTGTCGAGGCCGACGCCCTGCTCGGCCCGGAGCGCGTGAAGGCCGGCGACGTCGTCATCGGCATGGCCTCCTCCGGCCTGCACTCCAACGGCTATTCCCTGGTCCGCCGTGTCATCAACCACGCCGGCTGGGCCCTGGACCGCCAGGTCTCCGAACTCGGCCGCACCCTGGGCGAGGAACTGCTGGAGCCCACCCGCGTGTACGCCGCGGACTGCCTGGACCTGGCCCGCACCTTCCCCGTGAACTCGGGCAAGGGCGTCAACGGCTTCAGCCACGTGACCGGCGGCGGCCTCGCAGCCAACCTGGCCCGCGTGCTGCCGCAGGGCCTCGTGGCCACCGTGGACCGCGCCACCTGGGAACTGCCCGCCATCTTCAAGCTGGTCTCCGAGCTCGGCAACGTTCCGCTGGCCGACCTGGAGCGCACCCTGAACCTGGGTGTCGGCATGGTGGCCATCGTGTCCCCGTCCGTTGCGGATGCCGCCGTGGCACGCCTCAACGAACGCGGCCTGCCGTCCTGGATCATGGGTACCGTGTCCGCGGACTCTGATTCGATCGACAAGAGCGGCCCGGACTACGTCCAGGGTGCCAAGGGCGTCGACGGCGGCGCGGTCCGTTTGGTGAACGCCTACGCCTAGGCGAACGCCGGCTTTCTAGTCCACTCCCCCGC
>NZ_MJLT01000044.1 GCF_001766675.1 Arthrobacter sp. SW1 | reverse complement strand
TGAACTGCTCCCCGGAAGTTGGACTGAGAAATTCAGTTCCGACTCCCGGGGAGCAGTTTTATGCACGTACGTAGTTCATTGGCCGCAGCACAGCGTGAGGCGGCTGTAGCGTTGTTTGATGAGGGCATCGGGTACAAAGCGGCGGCCAGGTTACTGGGTGTCTCCAGTACGCCGGTCAAGTCGCTGTATCGGCGGTGGAGGATTCATGGGCAAGGGGTGTTGGTGACCAAGCCGACGAAACACTCGTACTCGTACGAGTTCAAGCTCGCGTTGGTCGAACGGTTCCTCGCGGGTGAGACGGCTCCGGATCTGGCCGTGGAAGCAGGATTATCCTCGCCCGCGCTGCTGCAAAAGTGGGTGCGCGCTTACCGCGGCGAGGGCGCGGATGCGTTGCGCCCGAAGCCTAAGGGCCGCCCCCGGAAGCCCACCAGCCCGCCACCGGCGGAACTGTCCGAGCTGGAGCGGTTGCGGCGGGAGAACGAGCGTTTGCGGGCCGAGGTGGCCTACTTGGGAAAATTGCGGGCCTTGAGGGCTCAGAAACAACGGTGAAGGTCCAGGCCCTCATCGCCCTCAAGGCTGACTTCCCGCTGCCGATTCTCCTGCAGATTTCAGGTCTTGCCCGCTCGACCTTTTTCTACCATCAGGCCCGTTTGCAGGCCCCTGACCCGCAGGAAGCACTCAAAACCGCGATCACCAAGATTTTCGGGGAGAACCACGCCCGGTACGGGCACCGCCGCATCCACACAGAGCTGCTCAAGCAAGGGTGGACGGTCGCGAAGAAGACCGTGCTGAAACTGATGCCGGTCCTCGGCTTGGTCTGCAAGGTACGGCGGAAGAAACGTTACAACTCCTACCGGGGCGAACAGGGAGTTGTGGCACCGAACCTGCTGAAGCGGGAATTCGACGCTACCGCCCCGAACCAGAAGTGGGTCACGGACGTGACCGAGTTCAACGTCGGTGACCGGAAGCTCTATCTCTCCCCGATCATGGATCTCTTCGACCGGCAGATCATCTCCTACGCCATCGGCGCCTCGCCGAACCTGACGCTCACCAACGCCTCGCTGCACGATGCTCTGGCCCGCCTTGAGCCAGGCCAGAAACCTCTGGTGCATTCAGACCAAGGCTTCCAATACCGCCACATGTCCTGGCGCGCTCTCCTGGAGGACGCCGGCGCGGTCCAGTCGATGTCCCGCAAGGGCAACTGCTACGACAACGCAGTGATGGAGAACTTCTTCGGACACCTCAAGGAAGAACTCTTCCACCACGTCCGGTTCCTCAACACCGACGCACTGGCACCGGCTCTGCACGAGTACATCCACTGGTACAACAACGACCGGATCTCCACAAAGCTCGAGGGCCTGAGCCCGGTGCAATACCGCGCCCAGGCCCTCGCGGCCTAGGATCCTACTTAGCCAGTCCAACTATCGGGGACCAGTTCA
>NZ_MJLT01000043.1 GCF_001766675.1 Arthrobacter sp. SW1 | reverse complement strand
GGACGAAGCCCTGGACATGGCGGACCGGATCGCCGTCATGAACGGCGGCATCATCGAACAGTACGGCGCCCCCGCCGAAGTCTACGAGCGTCCGCAGACCCACTTCGTGGCCGACTTCATCGGCCAGGCGAACTTCTTCGCCGCCGCAGTTGTGTCCGACGACGGCGCTGCCGCCGACGATGAGCGCCGCTACGTGGTGGACGTGGACGGCTTTGGCCGCTTCGGCGCCGTGGGCGCCGCCGGTTTGGCGGGAAGCACCCATGAGATCGTGGTCCGCCCGCACCGCTTGAAGACTTCCCTCGAACAGCCCTCCGGGCCGTACATCGAAGGCGTGATTGAACGCGTCAGCTACACCGGCGATTCGCTGTCCCTCGGAGTCCGGGCCGGGGACAAGGACCTGCTGTCCCAGATGCCCACCGCCAGCACCGGCATTCCCCGGATCGGCGAGACCGCCTACCTGTCCTGGGACCCGGCCGATGCCTTCATCATCCCCGGCACCGCCGCGCCACCGGCCGCGGCCTCCCCGACGGCGGCAGGCGCCCCGGCAGGGGAACAGGTCGTGGCATCATGACCGTCACCGGCCTCGCACCGGGCGTGCTGGAGAAGGCCAAGACCCGGCGGGACCGCCGTACCGTCATCGCCCTCCTGGCGCCGGCAATCCTCGGCCTGGTGGCCGGCTTCGTGCTGCCGCTGGCCTACATGGTGCGGATGTCCTTCAACGAGGGCGGCCCCGACGGCGTGGTGGAGGAAGGCTTCACCCTCCGGCACTACACCGAACCGCTCAGTGATTCCTACTTCTGGAAGGTCACCCTGGACACGTTCCAGATGGGCCTGGTGGTCGGCATCCTCTGCGTGCTGGTTTCCTACCCGGTGGCGATGTTCCTGGCCCGCTCCACCAGCAAGTGGAAGGGACTCCTCACCGCTTTGGCCATCGCGCCGCTGCTGACCTCCGCCGTCGTCCGTACCTATGGCTGGATGGTCATCCTGGGCGACACCGGGCTGGTCAACTCCTCCCTCAAGGGCCTGGGCTTCATCACGGACCCGCTGAAGCTGACCAACAACATGACCGGCGTGACGATCGGCCTGGTGGAAATCTTCATGCCTTACGCCATCCTGGCCATGATCTCCGGGTTCGGCCGGCTCAGCCCGCAGCTGGAAGAGGCGGCGGGTTCCCTGGGCGCCAGCAAGTTCAAAGTGTTCACCCGCGTAACGCTCCCCCTGACCCTGCCGGGCGTGCTCACTGCGTTCCTCATGGTCTTCGTGCTCTCCGTCAGCACCTTCATCACCCCGCGCCTGCTGGGTGGCGGCGCGGTGCAGGTGCTGGCCACGGAAATCTACGACCAGACCACAGGCCTGCTCAACTGGCCCTTCGCAGCCGCCCTGTCCGTCATCCTGCTGCTGCTCTTCGGCCTCATCATCGCCGTGTACCAGCGCCTGACCAAGAAGATCGGAGCCTGAGA
>NZ_MJLT01000042.1 GCF_001766675.1 Arthrobacter sp. SW1 | reverse complement strand
GCAAGGGCAACTGCTACGACAACGCAGTGATGGAGAACTTCTTCGGACACCTCAAGGAAGAACTCTTCCACCACGTCCGGTTCCTCAACACCGACGCACTGGCACCGGCTCTGCACGAGTACATCCACTGGTACAACAACGACCGGATCTCCACAAAGCTCGAGGGCCTGAGCCCGGTGCAATACCGCGCCCAGGCCCTCGCGGCCTAGGATCCTACTTAGCCAGTCCAACTATCGGGGACCAGTTCATATTTGAGGGGGTCATCTGTGTTTCGGCCGGCAACTCCGGCGAAACGAAGATTAGTGGGAGGCCTGTTCCTGCTCGTTGGCGTTCTTGGTGGCCTTCTTGCCGGCTTCGTCGAGGGCCTGGGCGACCTTCTGGAGGGCGGTCATGTGCTGGGACTGCCATTCGTTGCGGAAGCGGTCGGCGTCCGGGCCCTTCCAGTCGGTGCTGTGCAGGACCTTGTTCAGGGTGTTGCGCTGCTGTTCGATTTCGTTGGAACCGGCCTGCAGCTTGCTGCCGAGGGTCTTGAGCTGCTGTACATCTGCGCCCCAAATAGCCATGGTGTTTCTCCTTGATCATTCACGGACCCGAACTCTTCGGCATCCCCAATACCTAAGAACCTACCGTGACCTCGCAAAACGTGTCGATGGGGACCGGTGCCCATGCAGCGCTCCCCATGCTCCATGGCTCCTGCCGGCCCGGCCCGCAAACCTGCCGGGGCACGTAAACCTGCCCTCAAACGGCGGAAGCCCGGACGCTAGTGCGTCCGGGCTTCCGTGTTCCTCCGGTGCGTGCCTCACCGCCGGGCGGATGCTAGTGGGAGGCCTGCTCCTGCTGCGCGGCGTTCTTGACGGCCTTCTTGCCGGCGTCGTCCAGCGCCTGGGCTGCCTTGTTCAGGGACGGCAGGTGCCGGCTGTGCCACTCGTCGGAGAAGCGCTTGGCGTCCGGGCCGGTCCAGTCGGTGTTGTGCAGCAGGTTGTCCAAGTTCCTGCCGATGCGGTCGAGGTCGTTGGAACCGCTGCTCAGCTTCTTGCCGAGGGTCTTCAGTTCCTGTACATCTGCGCCCCAAATAGCCATGTCAATTGCCCCTTTTTGTCGTGGATCCGATTGCCGGTCCGTGGTTCCGGTGCGAGCCGGGAAGTTTCGATACAAGAAGTAAACAGCCGCGCCGCCGCTTCGTCGATGGGGATTCCTGCCCATGCCGCGCGGCATCGCCTCGTCCGGAAACACGGCGCTTTTAACGCCGGGAAGCCCGGACACGTGTGTGTCCGGGCTTCCAGTTTGAGAGGCGGTGGGCCTTAGTGGGAGGCCTGTTCCTGCTCGTTGGCGTTCTTGGTGGCCTTCTTGCCGGCTTCGTCCAGGGCCTGGGCGACCTTCTGGAGGGCGGTCATGTGCTGGGACTGCCATTCGTTGCGGAAGCGGTCGGCGTCCGGGCCCTTCCAGTCGGTGCTGTGCAGGACCTTGTTCAGGGTGTTGCGCTGCTGCTCGAT
>NZ_MJLT01000041.1 GCF_001766675.1 Arthrobacter sp. SW1 | reverse complement strand
GGCGGTTTCTAAGGGTCGTTGCAACACTTGTTGGTTAGATGGCTAGTAGTAGATCACGCAGGCGCTCGGCTGGGGTATCCCAGTCGAGCGTTTTGCGTGGTCGGCCGTTGAGTTCCTGGGCCACGTGTTCAAGATCCTCTGGCCCGTAGACGGACAGGTCGGTGCCTTTGGGGAAGTACTGGCGCAGCAGCCCGTTGGTGTTCTCATTGGAGCCGCGTTGCCAGGGGCTGGCCGGGTCGCAGAAGTAGACCTGCATGTCGGTGGCGATGGTGAAGGCTTTGTGTCCGGCCATTTCGGCGCCTTGGTCCCAGGTCAGGGATCCGCGTAAGTGGTCTGGGAGCGTGGCCATGGTTTTGATGAGACCGTCGCGGACGGTTTCGGCGGTGTGGTCTCCGGGCAGGTGGACAAGCATCACGTAGCGGGTGGTGCGCTCGACCAGGGTGGCGATCGCGGATTGGTTGTTCGCCCCGGTGATGAGGTCGCCTTCCCAGTGTCCTGGCACGGCCCGGTCCTCGACCTCGGCGGGACGGTCGGAGATCATGATCATCGGGTCCACGAACCGGGACGTGCGTTGGGCCGGGTCTTTACGGGGTTTGCGGCGTGCCCGTCCGGTCCGCAGTGCGGCTGCCACTTCGCGTTTGAGCCCGCCACGGGCCTGGAAGTAGAGGGCCTGGTAGATCGTCTCTGGACTCACGCGCATCTCCGGGTCGTCGGGGAACTCCTGGACCAGAGTGCGGCTGATCTGTTCCGGTGACCAGCGTAGGGCTAGTTTGGTCTTCACGTACTCCCGTAACGGACTCTCAGCACGAAGCTTGGCTCTCTTCGGGCGGGCCCTGCGTGCGGCCGCTTTCCGGTCGGCGCCGTGCGGCAGATAGCCGAGCACCGGGTCGGTGTTGCGGGCCAGTTCCCGGCTGACTGTCGAGGCCGGACGGTTGAGGGTCTTTGCGATGGCTCTCATCGAAGACCCGCCAGCACGCAGGTCCTGGATCATTTCGCGTTCCTGCAGGGACAAGAACCGGGCATCGACCGGCCTGGCCGGCGCCGAAGAGTCACCCGGGATCTGAGCGATTGTCACAGGATGGTTGTAATTGACCACTCGTCCATCCGGGTAAATGCGACGGCCACCTGACCTGCGGATTCCCATGTCCCAGTCACGGGCAGTGCGAATGTTCACACCGACGATCGCGGCAGCTTCCCGCCGAGACGTCCCGGACGCCCGCAGACGGAAAAACTTCTCACGCCCCGGGTGCGGACCTCTTCCCCGTTTCCCGAGGCCCTTCAACCCAGCCTTCCGAACCCAGGCTGCCCCGGTCGCTGGATTAATCCCGCAAGCTTTAGCAGCCGCCGTCGTGTCCTGCAGACGATCAAACACTACGAAAAATGCGTCCTTATGTTCCTGCCGGTACCAGCCAGAACCTGATGAATCACCGCTTAAACGAACCACGGTCGTTGCAACTCCCGAAGTCAGGGTGTTGCAACGACCGCTAGAACCCGCC
>NZ_MJLT01000040.1 GCF_001766675.1 Arthrobacter sp. SW1 | reverse complement strand
CTGTGGTCAACACCCAATGCACTGATCACCCCGCACGTAGGTGGCAACGCCTCCGCCTTCGAACCGCGGATCCTCAAGCTCCTGCGGCGGCAGCTCGAAGCTCTGGCTAAGGGCCACGCCCCGGCGAACCTCGTACAGCGCGGCCCCTTCCTGGACACAACGGACCGATAACCACCAACCCACGCGGCGAAGGAGCTGCTGACCATGAATACGCTTTTCGATCTCACCGGGCGGGTGGCTTTGGTGACCGGTTCCAGCCGCGGCATCGGCAACGCCTTGGCGCGCGGGCTGGCGGATGCCGGTGCCACCGTGGTGCTGAACGGCATCAACGCTGAACGGTTGAAGGCGGCCGAGGCCGCGCTGGCGGCGGATTTCGCCCCGGGCCGGGTCCATAGCTGTGCGTTCGATGTCACCAGCGATGTCGAAGCGGCACGCGGTGTGTCCTGGGTGGAGGAAAATGTCGGACCGCTGGACATCCTGGTGAACAACGCCGGTATCCAGCACCGGGTGCCGATGCTGGAACTGGACGTCAAGGACTGGGAACGCGTCCTCACCACGGACCTGACCAGCGCTTTCCTGGTAGGCCGCGAAGCCGCCCGCCACATGGTCCCCCGCGGCCGGGGCAAGATCATCAACATCTGCTCCGTGCAGACGGACCTGGCCCGCCCCACGATCGCCCCGTACGTGGCGGCCAAGGGCGGGCTGCGGAACCTCACCCGCGCCATGACCGCCGAATGGGCCGGCTCCGGCCTCCAGATCAACGGCATCGCCCCGGGCTACATCCACACCGAAATGACCCAGAACCTGGTGGACGACCCCGGGTTCAATTCCTGGATCCTGGGCCGCACCCCGGCCCACCGCTGGGGGACCGTGGAGGACCTTGCTGGCCCGGCCGTGTGGCTGGCCTCGGAGGCCTCCAACTTCGTCAACGGCCAGACGATCTTCGTCGACGGCGGAATGACGGTGGTGGTCTGATGCCCGGCTTCGAATGGCCCTTCACCGAACTGCCACCGTCCGGCCCGGCCGTCGTCGCGCACGCCGCCGGTGACCTCCGCATCGAAGACGTCCCGTTGAAGGCACCGGCGGCGGACGAAGCCGTCGTCGAAATCGCCTACGGCGGGATCTGCGGTTCGGACCTGCACTACTGGATGCATGGCGCCGCGGGTGAATCGATCCTGAAGGATCCGATGGTCCTCGGCCACGAAATCGTCGGGACCGTGGTGCGGGCCGCCGCGGACGGCAGCGGACCCGCGGCCGGGACCCCGGTGGCCGTGCACCCGGCGACGCCCGGGCCGGGGGCGGCGAGGTATCCGCAGGACCGGCCCAACCTGTCCCCGGGCTGCACCTACCTGGGCAGCGCCGCCCGCCACCCGCACACCGACGGTGCCTTCAGCCGCTACGCCACCCTTCCGGTGCGTATGCTGCGGGAACTTCCGGCCGGCCTGTCGCTGCGTACCGCGGCACTGGTCGAGCCGGCCAGCGTGGCCTGGCACGCCGTTGCCCGGGCCGGCGACGTTGCCGGCAAGACGGCGATGGTCATCGGCAGCGGCCCGATCGGTGCCCTCGTCGTCGCCGTCCTGAAACGCGCCGGCGCGGCGAAAATCACCGCCGTGGACATGCACGACAAACCGCTCGAAATCGCGCGCGCGGTCGGTGCGGACGAGGTCCTCAAGGGAGACGACGCCGAGGCGATCGCCGCCGTCGAGGCCGACGTCGTCATCGAATCCTCCGGCAGCCACTTCGGCCTGGCCTCGGCCATCAAAGGCGCGGTGCGCGGCGGC
>NZ_MJLT01000039.1 GCF_001766675.1 Arthrobacter sp. SW1 | reverse complement strand
CTGTGGTCAACACCCAATGCACTGATCACCCCGCACGTAGGTGGCAACGCCTCCGCCTTCGAACCGCGGATCCTCAAGCTCCTGCGGCGGCAGCTCGAAGCTCTGGCTAAGGGCCACGCCCCGGCGAACCTCGTACAGCGCGGCCCCTTCCTGGACACAACGGACCGATAACCACCAACCCACGCGGCGAAGGAGCTGCTGACCATGAATACGCTTTTCGATCTCACCGGGCGGGTGGCTTTGGTGACGGGTTCCAGCCGCGGCATCGGCAACGCCTTGGCGCGCGGGCTGGCGGATGCCGGCGCGACGGTGGTGCTGAACGGCATCAACGTTGAGCGGTTGAAGGCGGCCGAGGCCGCGCTGGCGGCGGATTTCGCCCCGGGCCGGGTCCATAGCTGTGCGTTCGATGTCACCAGCGATGTCGAGGCGGCCCGTGGTGTGTCCTGGGTGGAGGAGAACGTCGGGCCCTTGGGCATCCTGGTGAACAATGCCGGTATCCAGCACCGGGTGCCGATGCTGGAACTGGACGTCAAGGACTGGGAGCGCGTCCTCACTACGGACCTGACCAGCGCTTTCCTGGTAGGCCGCGAAGCAGCCCGCCACATGGTCCCCCGGGGCCGGGGCAAGATCATCAACATCTGCTCCGTGCAGACGGACCTGGCCCGTCCTACGATCGCTCCGTATGTCGCGGCCAAGGGCGGGCTGCGGAACCTCACCCGTGCCATGACCGCCGAATGGGCCGGCTCCGGACTGCAGATCAACGGCATCGCCCCGGGCTACATCCACACCGAGATGACCCAGAACCTGGTGGACGACCCCGACTTCAATTCCTGGATCCTGGGCCGCACCCCGGCCCACCGCTGGGGCACGGTGGGGGACCTTGCTGGCCCGGCGGTGTGGCTGGCCTCGGATGCCTCCAACTTCGTCAACGGCCAGACGATCTTCGTCGACGGCGGAATGACGGTGGTGGTCTGATGCCCGGCTTCGAATGGCCCTGCACCGAACTGCCACAGTCCGGGCCGGCCGTCGTCGCGCACGCCGCGGGCGACCTCCGCATCGAAGACGTCCCGTTGAAGGCTCCGGCGGCGGATGAGGCCGTCGTCGAGATCGCCTACGGCGGGATCTGCGGTTCGGACCTGCACTACTGGATGCATGGGGCCGCGGGTGAATCCATCCTGAAGGATCCGATGGTCCTCGGCCACGAAATCGTCGGCACCGTGGTGCGTGCGGCCGCGGACGGCAGCGGACCGGTGGCCGGCACCCGGGTGGCCGTGCACCCGGCGACGCCCGGGCCGGGGGAGGCGAGGTATCCGCAGGACCGGCCCAACCTGTCCCCGGGGTGCACCTATCTGGGCAGCGCCGCGCGCCACCCTCACACCGACGGTGCCTTCAGCCGCTACGCCACCCTTCCGGCACGCATGCTGCGGGAACTTCCGGCTGGCCTGCCGCTGCGTACCGCGGCGCTGGTCGAGCCGGCCAGCGTGGCCTGGCACGCCGTTGCCCGGGCCGGGGACGTTGCCGGCAAAACGGCGTTGGTCATCGGCAGCGGCCCGATCGGTGCCCTCGTCGTCGCCGTCCTGAAACGCGCCGGCGCGGCGAAAATCACCGCCGTGGACATGCACGACAAACCGCTCGAAATCGCGCGCGCGGTCGGTGCGGACGAGGTCCTCAAGGGAGACGACGCCGAGGCGATCGCCGCCGTCGAGGCCGACGTCGTCATCGAATCCTCCGGCAGCCACTTCGGCCTGGCCTCGGCCATCAAAGGCGCGGTGCGCGGCGGC
>NZ_MJLT01000038.1 GCF_001766675.1 Arthrobacter sp. SW1 | reverse complement strand
GCGCTACATCACCAACCCGCCGGGCAACGCGGTGCGCGTTCACCAGCACTTGAAGATCGGCGACGGCGAGGTCAACTGGGACGAGTTCTTCGGCGGCCTCAAGGAGATCGGCTTCCTGGACTCCCCGGACACCGTGATGTGCTCCTCGGTCTTCGCGGAAGACGAGAGCGCCGCGGACGTGGCCCGCTTCCAGTTGGAGACGATGGAAAAGTACGTGGCGCAGGCAGGCTGAGCCCCGGCGCCGCCCTATGCTCGCCACTTTCACCAGCCCGGCGTTTTCACCAGCCGAAACGTGGTTTGCCCGCTCAAATTTGGGCGGGCAAACCACGTTTAAGGCTGTGTTTTCCACATAGAAGCAGGGGAATGGTGTCGGCAGGTGCCCGGGGCGCTTCAGTGGGAGCATGGAATTTCCCCAGGCCACCTTCCTTAGCTCACCTTCCGGCAGCCGTGCGGACGCCACGGCGTGGGAACTGCACCATGGATACAAACGCGGCAGGCTTGTCCGGATCAGGCATGGCGTCTACCTCCCTGCCGAACAGTGGCTGTCCGTCAACGGCTGGGAGCGTTATGCGCTGACGACGGCGTCGCTTGCCATCCGTGGCGAATCTCCTGTTTTCTGCCGGGAGACGGGGCTGCTGCTGTGGGGAGTGAAGCTCGCCGGCCTTCCGCAGGCCGTGGAATACCTGACCAGCCACCGTGACCAGCTGGGACGTGCCGCACCGCCGCGCCTCTACGGCAACAGGGACGCCGTGGAGAAGCTTGGAAAGCAGCTGGTTCCGGACCTTTCAATTCTTCCCACGGGCTTCCGCGACGCCAAACGCCTGGGCACAAGCGCGGGGAGATGGTCAGTGGTGTCGGACCGCCTTGGGCTGCGCCTCCGGGTCCAGGACCTCGATGGGCTCCTCAGCGATACGATCCACCGCCTGCCGTTCCGCGACGCGGTGGTGGTCCTAGACCAGCTCTTGCCGAAGAAGCCAGTGGCCCACGAGCCCGCGCACCAAGCGTCTGTGCACCACAAACCCGCCGCAGCGTATATGCGAAGCGTGGAACACCTCGCAGGCCTCTGCTCCCTGCTGCCGAAAAATGCCCAGCGCGAACGCATGTCCGCGGCGCTCACCTTTGCGGACAGCCGCTCCGAATCCGTGGGCGAATCGCTCAGCCGGGCCGTGATTGCAGAGCTGGGCTTTGAGGTCCCGGAGCTGCAGTTCCGCGTCATGGGCCCGTTCGGGGAGGTGGCGCGCACGGATTTCCACTGGCGGCAGCGGAAACTGGTGGGCGAATTCGACGGCCGCATCAAATACACCCGGGCGCGGGAACTCAGCGGAAAATCCATTGAGCAGGTCGTCGCCGAGGAGAAAGCACGCGAAGACCGCATCCGCGCCCTGGGCTACAGCGTGGTGCGCTGGGAATGGGATGAGCTCATGCAGCCCGGGAGGCTCGCCACCAAGCTCCTGCGTGCCGGCGTCCCCCGGGTACCTCAGAACTCCTACCGGCCGAAGCGTGGGTTGCCGGCCCAAATTTAGGCGGGCAACCCACGCTTGGGCTGGTCAAAGCACAAAGGCTACGCCGTGAACGGCAGCCGGGGGTCGACGTCGAGCCCTTCCCACGTGGTCCGGACCCATCCATGGTGCGGGTCGTCGCTGATCAGCCAGTCACGGACCCGGCCCGGGCCGGCCATCACGTTGAGGTAGTAGAGGTCGTAGCCGGGGGCGGCCATGGCGGGGCCGTGCCAGCCGTAGGGAACCAGGACGACGTCGCCGGTGCGGACTTCGGCATTGACGTCGATGGGTCGCTCATCAGAAGCGTAGACCCGG
>NZ_MJLT01000037.1 GCF_001766675.1 Arthrobacter sp. SW1 | reverse complement strand
GGCCACGCCGAATACGGCGGGGCCAGCAGCGTGGACCTCATCCGCAAATACCCCGAGCGCATCGGCTACCTGCACCTGAAGCAGATCAACCCGGACATCCTCGCCAAGGTCCGGGCGGAGAACAAGACCTGGGCCCAGGCCAACCTGGACGGCGTCATGACCGAGCCGCCCACCGGGCTGCCGGACCTCAACGAGGTCATCCTCGAGGTCGAGAAGCTGGACCGCCCGGTCTTCGGCATTGTGGAACAGGACATGTACCCCGTGGCGTTCGACGTTCCGCTGCCCATCGCCACCCGTACGCGCAAGTACCTGCTCAGCTGCGGATCCCGTACCAGGGTCTCCTGACCTCGCCGCCCAGCCCACGCCACCAGAAAGGCACAATCCACCATGAGTGAAAACCTGCGCGTCGCCGTCATCGGTGCCGGCCGCATGGGTGCGGACCACGTCCAGCGCCTGCACACCCGCATCCACGGAGCGGAGGTCGCAGCCGTCGTCGACATCGACCTTGAGCGCGCCAATGCAGCCATCGCCGGCATCCCGGGAGCCAAGGCATACGCCACCGCAGCGGAGGCCTACGCTTCCGGCGATGTCAACGCCGTTGTCATCGCCACCCCCGGCTTCCTCCACGAGGAAGCGCTGCTGGAGGCGCTGCCACTGGACATCCCGATCCTGTGCGAAAAGCCACTCACCACTGACTCCGGCTCCGCCTGGAAAGTTGTCGAAGCCGAGGTCGCCACCGGCCGCAAGCGCATCCAAGTGGGCTTCATGCGCCGCTATGACACCGAATACGCCGAGCTCGGCCGGCTCATCGGCAACGGCGAACTGGGCGAACTGCTCATGTTGCACTGCCGCCACCGCAACCCGGACACCCCTCCCGGCTTCACCAACGAAATGCTCATCAACGACTCCGTGGTCCACGAATTCGACGTGATCCGCTTCCTGACCGGCGAGGAAATCACCTCGGTCCAGGTCCGCACCGGCAAGCGCTCGCGCCGCGCTCCGGAAGGGCAGCACGACCCCCAGCACGTGCTCATCGAAACGGAATCCGGCGTGCTGGCCGACGTCGAGATCTTCGTCAACGCCCAGTTCGGTTATGAGGTGGCCACCCAGGCCGCCTTCGAGGACGGCATCGTGGACATCGGAGGCGACGGCGGCCCGTACCTGCGCCGGAGCGGCAGCTGGGGCGGCAAGGTCACCCCGAGCTTCATCGAGCGTTTCGGTACCGCCTACGACGTCGAGGTGCAGGCCTGGGTGGACGCCGCCCACCGCGGCGAGCTGGGCGGCCCCTCCGCCTGGGACGGGTATGCCACCGCTGCCTGCTGCGAGGCCGGCGTCGAGGCGCAGAAGACCGGCGGCAAGGTCGCTGTCTCGCTGAAGGAGAAGCCGGAGCTTTACCGATGAAGATCGCGCTGGATCCCACGCCGTTCCACCACAGCCACTCGCTGCTGGAGTTCCCGGCGCTCGCGGCCGAGCTGGGCTTCAAGTACCTCCAGATGACGCCGCACGCGGACATGATCCCGTTCTTCCGCCACCCCAAGGCGGACGACGCGCTCGTGGCGCAGTTCCGCAGGAACTGCCAGGCGGCCGGCGTCGAAGTGGCTTCGGTGCTGCCGGTGCTGCGCTGGTCCGGGCCCGATGAAACCGCCCGGCAGGCCGCCGTCCGGTTTTGGAAGCGTGCCATCCAGATCTCCGTGGACCTGGGTTGCACCCAGATGAACACGGAGTTCTCCGGCCGCCCGGAGCTCCCGGAAGAGTCCGAAGCCTGCTTCTACAAGTCCATGGAGGAGCTCCTGCCGGTCTTCGAACGCGAGGGCGTGCACGTGGCCATCGACCCGCACCCGGACGACTTCGTGGAGGAAGGCCTGGCCGCCTGGCGCGTGATCCGTGGCCTGAACTCCCCGAACGTCGGCATGGTGTACGTGGCTTCGCACACCTTCCACATGAAGGATGCGCCGCTGGACATCATGCG
>NZ_MJLT01000036.1 GCF_001766675.1 Arthrobacter sp. SW1 | reverse complement strand
CGCATGATGTCCAGCGGCGCATCCTTCATGTGGAAGGTGTGCGAAGCCACGTACACCATGCCGACGTTCGGGGAGTTCAGGCCACGGATCACGCGCCAGGCGGCCAGGCCTTCCTCCACGAAGTCGTCCGGGTGCGGGTCGATGGCCACGTGCACGCCCTCGCGTTCGAAGACCGGCAGGAGCTCCTCCATGGACTTGTAGAAGCAGGCTTCGGACTCTTCCGGGAGCTCCGGGCGGCCGGAGAACTCGGTGTTCATCTGGGTGCAGCTCAGGTCCACGGAGATTTGGATGGCACGCTTCCAGTACCGGACGGCGGCCTGGCGGGCCGTCTCATCGGGTCCGGACCAGCGCAGCACCGGCAGCACCGAAGCCACTTCGACGCCGGCAGCCTGGCAGTTCTTGCGGAACTGCACCACGAGCGCGTCGTCCGCCTTGGGGTGGCGGAAGAACGGGATCATGTCCGCGTGCGGCGTCATCTGGAGGTACTTGTAGCCCAGCTCGGCCGCGAGCGCCGGGAAGTCCAGCAGCGAGTGGCTGTGGTGGAACGGCGTGGGATCCAGCGCAATCTTCACTGCTTCTCCCCTTCACTCCGGTACAGCTCCGGCTTTTCGTTCAGCACGACGGCGACCTCGCCGCCGGTCTTCTGTGCCTCGACGCCCGCCTCGCAGCAGGCAGCGGTGGCGTACCCGTCCCAGGCGGAGGGGCCGCCCAGTTCGCCACGGTGGGCGGCGTCCACCCAGGCCTGCACCTCGACGTCGTAGGCGGTACCGAAACGCTCGATGAAGCTCGGGGTGACCTTGCCGCCCCAGCTGCCGCCCCGGCGCAGGTACGGGCCGCCGTCGCCTCCGATGTCCACGATGCCGTCCTCGAAGGCGGCCTGGGTGGCCACCTCATAACCGAACTGGGCGTTGACGAAGATCTCGACGTCGGCCAGTACGCCGGATTCCGTTTCGATGAGCACATGCTGGGGATCGTGCTGCCCTTCCGGAGCACGGCGCGAGCGCTTGCCGGTGCGGACCTGGACCGAGGTGATCTCCTCGCCGGTCAGGAAGCGGATCACGTCGAATTCGTGGACCACGGAGTCGTTGATGAGCATTTCGTTGGTGAAACCGGGAGGGGTGTCCGGGTTGCGGTGGCGGCAGTGCAGCATGAGCAGTTCGCCCAGTTCGCCGTTGCCAATGAGCCGGCCGAGCTCGGCGTATTCGGTGTCGTAGCGGCGCATGAAGCCCACTTGAATGCGCTTGCGGCCGGTGGCGACCTCGGCTTCGACAACTTTCCAGGCGGAGCCGGAGTCAGTGGTGAGTGGCTTTTCGCACAGGATCGGGATGTCCAGTGGCAGCGCCTCCAGCAGCGCTTCCTCGTGGAGGAAGCCGGGCGTGGCGATCACAACGGCGTTGACATCGCCGGAATCGTAGGCCTCCGCTGCAGTGGCGTATGCCTTGGCTCCCGGGATGCCGGCGATGGCTGCGTTGGCGCGCTCAAGGTCGATGTCGACGACGGCTGCGACCTCCGCTCCGTGGATACGGGTGTGCAGGCGCTGGACGTGGTCCGCACCCATGCGGCCGGCACCGATGACGGCGACGCGCAGGTTTTCACTCATGGTGGGTTGTGCCTTTCTGGTGGCGTGGGCTGGGTGGCTTGCGGCGGGTCAGGAGACCCGGGTACGGGATCCGCAGCTGAGCAGGTATTTGCGCGTGCGGGTGGCGATGGGCAGCGGTACGTCGAAGGCCACGGGGTACATGTCTTGTTCCACAATGCCGAAGACCGGGCGGTCCAGCTTCTCGACCTCGAGGATGACCTCGTTGAGGTCCGGCAGCCCGGTGGGCGGCTCGGTCATGACGCCGTCCAGGTTGGCCTGGGCCCAGGTCTTGTTCTCCGCCCGGACCTTGGCGAGGATGTCCGGGTTGATCTGCTTCAGGTGCAGGTAGCCGATGCGCTCGGGGTATTTGCGGATGAGGTCCACGCTGCTGGCCCCGCCGTATTCGGCGTGGCC
>NZ_MJLT01000035.1 GCF_001766675.1 Arthrobacter sp. SW1 | reverse complement strand
ATCGAGCAGCAGCGCAACACCCTGAACAAGGTCCTGCACAGCACCGACTGGAAGGGCCCGGACGCCGACCGCTTCCGCAACGAATGGCAGTCCCAGCACATGACCGCCCTCCAGAAGGTCGCCCAGGCCCTGGACGAAGCCGGCAAGAAGGCCACCAAGAACGCCAACGAGCAGGAACAGGCCTCCCACTAAGGCCCACCGCCTCTCAAACTGGAAGCCCGGACACACACGTGTCCGGGCTTCCCGGCATTAAGCAGCGACTAAGAAGCAGCAAAAGGCGGCCTCAGACGCGTTCCGGAACCTTGCCGGCGTCGCGGGCCATGCGCACAGCGAACCAGGCGGCGAGCGCGAGGAACGCCGTCACCCCGGCCGCCGCCAGTTGGCTACCGGCCCGGTCAAGGGACCCGGACGCAGCAAGTGCGTAACCCGCGGGCATGAGCGCCATGCCCACGAACGCATCGAGCGAATACGCCGTACCGAGGAAGTGGCCGGGAACGCCCAACTGCAATTGCGCGTGGAAGTTCACTACGAACGCTTCCAGCATGACGCCCGTACAGAACGCCGCGAAGGCGAGGAGGGCCGGGTGCGGCCACAACCCGAGGACGGCCAGCGGCAGGGCCTTCCCGGCCAGGAGCAGCAGGGGCGTGGACCGAGGCTTCGCGAACGTCACACGCTTGAAGACAATGCCGCCAAGGACCATCCCGGCCCCCAGCGCGGCGCTGGCAATGCCCCACGCCAGTTCCGGCGCCGTCGAGGTGTCCCGGAGGATCACCGGACCGTTCAACTGGTAGTAGCCGGCCCAGAGGACGTTCATCAGGGCGGTCCCGGCCACCGCGGCCCAGAACCATGCAGGCAGTAACGGGCCGCGTCCGGCGTCGGCGGTCCGGGCAACCACCGCAGGCCGCTCGGCCTTCATCGCGGGAAGGCGGAGCAATTGCAGCGCGCTGGCCAGGTTTGCCGCTGCCAGGCCCAGGACCACCGCCCCGGCCGGCGCAACGCCGAGCAGTATTCCGGCGGCGACCGGCGCGATCACCGAGACGGTATTGAGGGCGATCCGCAGGTCCGCCAGCTTGGATTTCAGCTCCTCCCTGGCAACCAAATGGGAGAGCACGCTCTGCGTGGCCGGGCCGTTCAGCCCCGACACCAGGCCGGTCAGCCCGCCGAAGGCGGGGAAGACGGCGCCGGGCGGGTCACCTGCCAGAAGTACGACGGCGAAGCACGCCCAGGTTGTTCCGGCGGCGGCCTGCATGGCCACCAGGAACCACTTGCGGTTGAGTCGGTCGATCAGCGGTCCGGAGACCAGCAAGGCGGCCAGTTGCGCGAGGATCTGCAGGCCCAGCGCCTGCGCCAGGACGTCCGGGTTCCCGGCCGCCTGCAGCACGGCGAAGGTGAAGACGATGGGCGCGCTGGTGGCGGACAGAGCTGCGACGATCCTGCTCAGCCGGAAAACGTTGAAGCCCTGGGTCTGCATGGCACCCCATCCTGCCATGCGGTTGCTCAGGCTGTGCCGAAGCGGATTGCTGCGCGGGCCTTGGCCTTGGCGGCTTCCTCCTCCCGGTTCTTTGCCGGGCCGTGGCTGACCAGGGAATCCAGCAGGTGCTGCGTGATGTGCGCGATCTGGTGCACGGCGTCCTCGAACGCAGCCTCATTGGCCTTGGAGGGCTTGGTGCTCCCGCTGATCTTGCGCACGTACTGCAGGGCAGCAGCTTCCACCTCGGCGGACGTGGCACGCGGTTCGAAATTATGCAGGGTGCGGATATTGCGGCACATGCCTTCATGCTAGGCCGCACCACCGACAACCGGCAGGGCCCGGCGGAAACTCAGCCACCTCCGGCAAGCGGCTGCACCGCATGGGGACTCCTGTATGGGGAGGCGTCCCCATCGACACTCTTTCCCGGGCCGGGATAGTTTCTAGGTAATGGATCTTCCGGAACGAACCGGAGACCGCCGGGATGCCGAACAGTTCGGGTCCGTGAATGATCAAGGAGAAACACCATGGCTATTTGGGGCGCAGATGTACAGCAGCTCAAGACCCTCGGCAGCAAGCTGCAGGCCGGTTCCAACGAAATCGAGCAGCAGCGCAACA
>NZ_MJLT01000034.1 GCF_001766675.1 Arthrobacter sp. SW1 | reverse complement strand
CTTCTGCGACCCGGCCAGCCCCTGGCAACGCGGCTCCAATGAGAACACCAACGGGCTGCTGCGCCAGTACTTCCCCAAAGGCACCGACCTGTCCGTCTACGGGCCAGAGGATCTTGAACACGTGGCCCAGGAACTCAACGGCCGACCACGCAAAACGCTCGACTGGGATACCCCAGCCGAGCGCCTGCGTGATCTACTACTAGCCATCTAACCAACAAGTGTTGCAACGACCCTTAGAAACCGCCCCGGAGATTCAGGGCCCCAACTGTACGTTCGCGCTTGAAAAGCGGGGGCGGTCAGGCCTTGCCGTCGAACAGGCTGGTCACCGATCCGTCGTCGAACACTTCGCGGATGGCGCGGGCGATCAGCGGCGCGATGGACAGCACGGTGAGCTGCGGGAAGCGCTTTTCCGGCGGGATCGGCAGGGTGTTGGTGACCACCACTTCGCGGGCGCCGGATTCGGCCAGGCGCTGCGCGGCGGGATCGGAGAACACGGCGTGCGTGCAGGCGATGATGACGTCCTTGGCACCGGCGTTCTTCAGCACCTGGACGGCGCCGGAGATGGTTCCGCCGGTATCGATCATGTCGTCGATGAGCACGCAGGTGCGGCCTTCGATCTGGCCCACGACCGTCTTGGAGACGGCCTGGTTGGGAACCGTCAGGTCACGGCTCTTGTGCACGAACGCCAGCGGCGCACCGCCCAGGCGCTCGGCCCACTGTTCGGCGACGCGCACGCGGCCGGTGTCGGGCGAGACAACCGTGATGTTGTCGGCTTCGACCTTGGTGCGGATGTAGTCGGCCAGCAGCGGGATGGCCATGAGGTGGTCCACGGGGCCGTCGAAGAAGCCCTGGATCTGGGAGGTGTGCAGGTCCACGGACATGATGCGGTCCGCGCCGGCGGTCTTGTAGAGGTCGGCCACCAGGCGGGCGGAGATCGGCTCGCGGCCGCGGCCCTTCTTGTCTTGGCGTGCGTACGGGTAGAACGGGGACACCACGGTGATCCGCTTGGCCGAGGCGCGCTTGAGCGAATCGATCATGATCAGCTGTTCCATGAGCCAGTTGTTCAGCGGGGCCGGGTGGGCCTGGATCACGAAGGCGTCGGTGCCGCGCACGCTCTCGGCGGAACGGACGTAGATTTCCCCGTTGGCGAAGTCATAGGCATCCACCGGCAGGAGTTCGGTTTCGAGCTCCTTGGCGATTTCCTGTGCGAGCTCCGGGTGCGCCCGCCCGGCGGCAAGGACCAGTTTCTTCTCGCCGTGTGCCGTAATTTCGCTCATGCCTGTTTGCCCTCTTCTGTGGTTGCCGGAGTACTTGAGGAGTCTGGGGTGGCGTCCTGCGCCAGGCGGGCGGCGGCCAGCTGCGCGGAGTTGCTGCCGGGACGGTTGGCGATGACCCAGCCTTCGGCGTTCCGCTGGCCCGCCGCGTTCACGGCCAGGGCACCGGCGGGAACGTCCTTGCGGATCACGGTGCCGGCACCGCTGTAGGCGCCGTCGCCGACGCTGACTGGTGCCACGAAAACGGTGTTGGAACCGGTGCGGACGCCGGAGCCGATCACGGTGCGGTGCTTCTTTTCGCCGTCGTAGTTGGCAGTGATGTTGCCGCAGCCGATGTTGGTGTCTTCACCGATTTCGGCGTCTCCGGCGTATCCGAGGTGGGAGAGCTTGGAGCCGCGGCCGATGGTCACGTTCTTGGTTTCGTAGAAGGCGCCGATCTTGCCGGTCTCCCCCAGGACCGTGCCCGGGCGCAGGTAGGTGAACGGGCCGACGCTGGCGCCCGCGCCGATCGTGGAACCCGAGCCGTGGGTGCGGGTGACCTTCGCGCCTTCGCCCACGTTCACGTCGGTGAGGGTCGTGTCCGGGCCGACGACGGCGTCGCGCGCCACGGTGGTGGTGCCGTGCAGCTGCGTGTTCGGCAGCAGGCGGACGTCTTCGCTCAGCGTGACGGTGGAATCGATCCACGTGGTGGCGGGATCGACGACGGTCACGCCGGCGCGCATCCAGCCTTCGACGATGCGGCGGTTGTGCTCGGCCCCGAGGGCGGCGAGCTGGACGCGGTCGTTGGCGCCTTCCACCTGCCAGCGGTCGTCGGTCACGACGGCGGCAACATGGCCTCCGTCACGGCGGGCGATGGCGAGGACGTCGGTGAGGTACTTCTCGCCCTGGGCGTTGTCCGTGGTGACGTGGGCCAGGGCGTCACGCAATACAGCGGCGTCGAAGGCGTAAATCCCGGAGTTGATCTCGCGGATGGCGAGTTCGTCGTCGCTGGCGTCCTTGTGTTCGCGGATGCCGAGCACGGAACCGTCCTCCGCGCGCAGGATACGCCCGTAACCCGTGGCATCCTCGAGGACGGTGGTCAGCACGGTGACGGCGTTGCTGCCCGCTTCATGCGCGGCCACCAGTTCGGCCAGCAGCTCCGAACTGAGCAGCGGGACGTCGCCGTAGGTCACCACGACAGTGCCGCTGACGGTGCGTTCCTTGTCGAGGGCCTCAAGGCCCTGTTCGACGGCACGGCCGGTACCGGGGATTTCGTCCTGGTCCACTACGAGGGCGTCTGCCGCGGTCTCGGCCAGGTGCGCGGCGACGAGGTCGCGCTGGTGCCGGACCAGCACGGCCAGGCGTTCCGGGTTGAGGCCTCGCGCGGCGTCAAGGGCGTGGCCCACCATCGATTTCCCACCGATGGGGTGAAGAATTTTGGGGGTGCGCGACTTCATGCGGGTGCCCGCACCAGCGGCCAGGACGATAACAGCGGCGGGGCCGGTTGCGGCGGGGCTCACTAAGTCGCTCTCCTTGTTCGGTTACCACCGGGATCGGACCCGGCTCCGGCATCTGCTCAATCCTACTCCGGCTCCCGGGGCCGCCCGTTGCGGCGCAGCCCCGGAAACAATGCCGGCAGATGACCGACGTGTTCCGCCCATAGGATTCGAACCTATACTCCGCGGCTCCAAAGGCCGGGGTGCTGCCGTTACACCAGAGCGGACCGTGCGCTTCCCGTCAGGCCGCGGCCTGCGGTGGCCCGGATGAGCCGGTTCCGCGCACAGGTATCAAGTCTGCCATGACCGTTTGCCTCCGCGCGACTCGGGAGCCCGCCTTCCCCGGCATGGGGCATGATGGTTGGGTGAGTAAGAGCACAGGACTTTCCCGGCCCGACGGCGGAACGGCAGCCACCCTGCAGCCTCCCGGCAGCCGCCCGGTCCGTTCCCGGATGACCGGTCCGCAGCGCCGCTCACAACTGATCGACGTCGGCCGCGGCCTGTTCGCCGCCCGCGGCCTGGACGGCACCACCATCGAGGAAGTCGCCGCCGCGGCGGGCGTCTCCAAGCCGGTCATCTACGAACACTTCGGCTCCAAGGAAGGCCTGTACACCAAGGTCGTGGAGTCCGAGTTCCGGATCCTGCTCGACTCCATCAACGATTCCCTCGCCGTCGAAGCCAAGCCCCGCGTCCTCGTTGAACGCGCCGCACTGGCCCTCCTCGGCTACATCGAAGAACGCACCGACGGCTTCCGGATCCTCATGCGCGACGCTCCCCCGTCCCAGCCCGAAGGCGCCTTCTCCACGTTGCTCTCCCATGTGACCGCACGCGTTGAACACATCCTGTCCGACGAATTCTCCCGCCGCGGCTTCAGCTCCGCCGACGGCGCCATGTACGCCCAGATGCTGGTCGGCATGGTGGCGATGACGGGCCAGTGGTGGCTCGACGCCCGCACCCCGGACAAGCGCGCCGTCGCCGCGCACCTGGTCAACCTGGCCTGGAACGGCCTGACAGGCCTCCAAAAGGACCCGGAACTCCGCGACGACGCGTAATCTCCGAATTCCCGGCAGTCGCCTTCTCAGCCGCGCGTCGCGCTTTGCTCGCCTTCGTTGTGGTCACCTTGGGTGGCGGAGACGGCCCTTCCGCGTCGCTTAGACACGTCACATAGGGAGCGCGCCGGTCGCTGAGCGACCTCTGCACTCCGATGTGCCGCGATGCGCTCCTTTCGGAAGGACCGCCGTCCGCCATCACTCTCACCCGAGTGCCTGCTGCCCTGAGCGCGAACGGGACGATCGGCAAGCAGACTGCGGTTCTCCGCAGAGGAGCGCATCGCAACGCATCGGGTGCCGGAGGTCGCCCAGCGACCGCAGGTGCCCCTTTGCGTTGTGTCTAAGCGACGGCGGAGGGCCGATGTCTGCGTCTCAGGCGACCACTGCGGAGGTTGGTGAAGGGGGGCCTACTCCCCCAGGACCTCGGCTGCTTCGAGCCATTCGAGTTCGAGGCCCTCCTTTTCGGAAAGGAGTTCCTGGAGCTTGGCGTTGAGTTCGGACAGGGCGTCGAAGTCGCCGGATTCGGACTTGGCCGCCATCTGGGTGTGCAGCTTTTCCTCCTGCTGGGCGATCTTCCCCAGCTGGCGGTCGATCCGGTTGAGTTCCTTGCGGGCTTCGCGCTTCTCCGCTTCGGTGGGGCCGCCGGCCGGTGCGGTTCCCGCGCTGCCGGTGGCCGCCGTCGGGCCTGTTCCGGAGCCGCCGCTCACGGCGCCGGCGGACAACGCTGCCTCGCGCAGTTCCAGGTACTGGTCGACGCCGCCGGGCAGGTCGCGGAGCTTGCCGTCGCCCAGGAGGGCCATCTGGGAGTCGGTGACGCGTTCCAGGAGGTAGCGGTCGTGGCTGACCACCACGAGGGTGCCGGGCCAGCCGTCCAGGACGTCTTCGACGGCGGCGAGGGTGTCCGTGTCGAGGTCGTTGGTGGGTTCGTCGAGCATCAGGACGTTGGGTTCGCCCACCAGCAGGCGCAGCAGCTGGAGGCGGCGCCGTTCACCGCCGGAGAGGTCGGCCACGGGGGTCCACTGCTTCTCCTTGGTGAAGCCGAGCTGTTCCACCAGCTGGCCGGCGGTGAGTTCCTTGCCGGCCACGTTGAAGGAGCGCTTTTCGCGTTCGATGACCTCGACGACGCGCAGGTCCTTGACCTCGTCGAGTTCCTTGACTTCCTGGCTGAGGACCGCGGTAACCACGGTCTTGCCGCGCTTGAGCCGGCCGGCGTCCGGGGTGACGTCGCCGTTGAGCAGGCGCAGCAGGGTGGACTTGCCGGCGCCGTTGACGCCCACGATGCCCAGACGCTGCCCCGGGGCGAGGCGCAGGGTGACGTTGTCGAACAGCTTGCGTCCGGCGTCGCCGTCGAAATTGAGCGAGACGTTCTCCAGGTCCAGCACGTCTTTGCCGAGGCGGGCGGTGGCCATCTTGTTCAATGCCACGGAGTCACGCGGTTCGGGGACATCGGCGATGATCTCGTTGGCCGCTTCGATGCGGAACTTCGGCTTGGAGGTACGGGCGGGGGCGCCCCGGCGGAGCCATGCCAGTTCCTTCTTGACCAGCTGCTGGCGCTTGTTCTCGACGACGGCGGCCATGCGGTCGCGCTCGGCGCGCGCCAGGACGTAGGCGGCGTATCCGCCGTCGAAGGGGTCCACCATGGCGTCGTGCACTTCCCAGGTGCGGTTGCAGACTTCGTCGAGGAACCAGCGGTCGTGGGTGACCACCAGGAAGGCGCCCTGCTTGGCGCGCCAGCGGGACTTCAGGTGCCGGGCCAGCCAGGCGACTCCTTCAACGTCGAGGTGGTTGGTGGGTTCGTCCAGCATGATGACGTCGTGGTCCTCGATGAGGAGCTTGGCCAGGGCCACGCGGCGCTTCTGGCCGCCGGAAAGCGAGTGGACGTTGGCGTGCCAGTCGACGTCGCCCACCAGGCCGCCCATGATCTCGCGGATCTTCGGGTTGGCGGCCCATTCGTGGTCGGCGCGGTCGCCCACGATCGCCGTTCCGACGGTGAGGTCGCCGTCCAGCACATCGGACTGGTCCAGGTAACCGATGTTGACGTCGCCGCGCTTGGTGACGCGGCCGGAATCCGGAGTGGAACGCATGGCGAGCAGCCGCATCAGGGTGGACTTGCCGTCGCCGTTGCGGCCCACCATGCCGATCCGGTCGCCGTCTTCGAGGCCGAGCGTGACACCATCAAGGACGGTCCGGGTCGCAAAGGAAACGGTGAGGTTCTCGCCGCCGAGCAGGTGGGCCACTGGGTACTACTTTCTTGGGGAATTTCGGGGGGAAGCTGGTTTAGTGCAGGGTGTCGGAGATGATCCGGGCCCCGGGGACGGGTCCGTGGACGGCCAATGCCGTGTGCCCCAGGTGGCCGAGTTCCTCCGCCAGCTCACGGGCAGCGGCCGGGTTGTGGGCCAGCAGCGCCACGGTGGGCCCGGAGCCGGACACGAAGCCGGCCAGGGCACCCTTGGATTCGCCGAGTCCGATGGTGTCCCGCAGCTGCGGGGCGAGCTCGATTGAGGCGCGCTGGAGGTCGTTCACCAGCACACGGCTCAGGGCGTCGGGATCGCCGCCGCGCAGGGCCTGCAGGATCTTGGCATCCACTTCGGTGGGTTCGTCCGCGTCAACGCCTTCGGCGTCGCGCAGGCGGTCAAGGGTCCGGAAGACTTCCGGAGTGGAGAGCCCGTAGTCCGCGCAGACCAGCACCCAGTCCATCTGGGCTTTCGCCAGCGCGGGCGAGAGCTTGTCTCCCACTCCGAGCCCGACGGCGGTGCCCCCCAGCAGCGAAAACGGCACGTCCGCGCCGAGCTCGGCAGCCAGGTGGGCCAGTTCTTCGCGGGACAGTCCGCTGTCCCACAGGGCGTCGCAGGCCAGCAGCGTTGCCGCAGCGTCGGCGGAGCCGCCGCCCATGCCGCCGGCGACCGGCACGCGCTTGGTGATCTCCAGGTGCACGCCGGTGGCGTTCTCGGATACTTCGGCCATGATCGCGGCCGCCTTGTACGCAAGGTTCCGTTCGTCCAGCGGGATGTCCACGCCGTCGAGCTCCAGCGTGCTGTCCGGGCTGATGCTGACGGTGATGCCCGGCGTCGGGGTGCTGGTGGCGGCTACTTCTTCGTAGAGGGACACTGCCAGGTAGACGCTGGCCACGGAATGGTAGCCGTCGGGCCGCAGCGGGCCCACCTTGAGCGAGACGTTGACCTTGCCGGGCGCGCGGACCTTGACGGTACGCGGCACGAAGCGGCCCTGTTTTCCTGCGACGACGCGGCTCATGCGGCCTGCGGGTGACGTGCCTCGGCGATCCGGATGAACGCGCCGATGTCCAGCACCTCGCCGCGCGCCGCCGGGTCCACGCCGGCCGCCACCAGGCAGCGCTCGGCCTCGGCGGCGCCGCCGGCCCAGCCGGCCAGGGCGGCACGGAGGGTTTTGCGGCGCTGCGCGAACGCGGCGTCGATCACGGCGAACACCTGTTCACGCGTGGCGTGGGTGCTGTGGGCTTCCTGGCGGGTAAAAGCCACCAGTCCGGAGTGGATCTTGGGTGCCGGCCAGAAGACGTTCATGCCGATCACCCCGGCCTTGCGCATCTGCCCGTACCAGGCGGCCTTGACGGACGGGACGCCGTAGATCTTGGAGCCGGGGGTGGCGGCAAGGCGGTCCGCCACCTCGTCCTGGACCATCACCAGGCCGTGGCGCAGGCTGGGGAAATGTTCCAGCAGGTGCAGCACCACCGGGACGGCCACGTTGTACGGCAGATTCGCCACCAGCGCGGTGGGCTGGACGGGAAGCTCGGTGACTTTCATGGCGTCGGACAGCACCAGGTGGAAGTTGTCCGCGGCCTCCGGGCGCCAGGCGCGTACCGTCTCGGGAAGCTTGGCCGCCAGCGCCGGATCGATCTCCACGGCGACAACTTCCTTGGCGGCGTCGAGCAGTCCCAGGGTCAGCGAACCGAGGCCGGGGCCGACCTCCAGCACGGTTTCCTCCGGGTCAACGCCGGCGGCGGAAACAATGCGGCGGATGGTGTTGCCGTCGATGACGAAGTTCTGGCCCAGCGTCTTGGTGGGGCGGACACCGATTTCCTCGGCGAGCCGTCGGATGTCGGCGGCTCCCAAAAGGGGCGCGACGGCGGCAGGTTCGGAATTCGCTTCAGTCACCTAGGTATCGTATCGCCTGCCGGGGACGGCAAAGGCCGGGCCCGGACGAATCCGGACCCGGCCTTTCATGCCGGAGGAAGCAGCCTAGGCTGCCCAGCCACAGCCCCAGGGCTGCAGGCCGCGCTGCGCGTAGACGCGGTTGGCGATGTCGATCTGCTGGGCCTTGCTGGCGAGGCTGGCGTTCGGGGCGTAGGCGCCGCCGCCGGAACCGAGCCAGGTCTGGATGTCGAACTGCAGGCCGCCGTAGTAGCCGTTGCCGGTGTTGATGGACCAGTTGCCGCCGGACTCGCACTGGGCGATGCGGTCCCACATGGCTTCGTTCGGGGCACCGGTGGGTCCGTTGGACGTAGCGGCGGGCTTGGGACGTTCCTTGGTGCCGACGGTGACCTTCTCGGCAACGGGCTTGACGGTCACGGTCGAGGAAACGAGGGTACGGGAGGCTTCGCGGCCGTCCACCATGACCAGCTTGAACTTCTTGCTGAGCTGGCCCAGGACGCCTTCCTGCGTGACCTCTTCCTCGTCCACGTACATCGAATCGTCTTCGGTGGTGATGGTTTCGAACGGCACGTTCTCGCTGACGGTGGCGGTCTTGGAGAGATCGACGCGGGACACCTTGATCACCATGTTCTTGACGACGGGTGCCTTAGCGGGCTGGGAGACGCGGTCGTTCTTGCCGAGCACGACGCCGGCGTCCTTCAGGACGGTGGCGACGTCGGCCGCCGTCGTGGTCTTGACGGAGCTCTTGCCGTCCGCGATCAGCGTGACCTTCTTGGGCGTGGAGATCGAAAGGGCCGAACCGGAGACGGCCAGCGCCATGTCCTTGTCCGCGGAGACGGCCGAGGAGCTTGCCACGCCGAGTTCGGAGATAAGGCCCTCGACGTCCGGGGAGTTCGTGTTGACGGTCCGCTGCGTTCCGTCAAGGGTGACGGAGACGGACTTGGCCAGGTTCACGTTGATGATGGAACCGTTCTGCACCGAAGCGTCCAGCGCCGGGGTGACCCGGTCGGCCGGCTTGAGCTCCACCTTGGCTGCCTTGACCACCTGGTCAACCGTGCCGCCGAAGGTCTGGACGGAGCTCACTTTTCCATCGACGTTGAGGGTGACTGTCTTGTTGTTGCCGGTGAAGGCGACAACTCCGAGCACCAGTGCCGAAAGCACCAGAAGCTGCGCAGCGACCTTGGGAAAGCTGAACTTGCCGTCCGTGGTGAAGAACTTGACCATTATTGCCCGTAACTGTTGGACCATCCGGGCACGGGGAAAAGCGCACCTGCCGGCCGTCCGCGGCCCCTCCCGCGTGCCGGAGCACAGGGCTGTCCCGCGGCGGGGCACGTGCGCCGCCACTACCGATCTACATGAATTTCATCAGGGTCGAAATTCCCGCTGAACGGAGCTTTCGTATCCGTTGGCCTTCCCCGACCCCGGCTACTGGTTACCCACTGTAACCGAAGCGTTATAAATCGGCCAAGAAAGTTCGCATACTCGGTATGCAACCGCGCGGAGAAGACACGCCTCCGGAACGCCCGTTAATCCCAGGATCCGTAGGCGGCCAGCGTATTATCCGCAAGCTGCGCGCAAAGCTGCGCGAGGTCTTTTTCCGCAACCTCCGCCATGGACCGGACGGTGTACGGCACCATGTAGCTCGCATTGGGCCGGCCCCGGTACGGGTGCGGTGTGAGGAACGGCGAGTCGGTCTCCACGAGCACCAGTTCCGGCTCCGCGAGCAGCAGCGCTTCCCGCAGATTGTCGGCGTTCTTGAAGGTGAAGGTGCCGGCAAAGGACATGTACCAGCCGTTGTCATTGCAGATGCGCGCAAGCTCGGGGCCACCGGAGAAACAGTGGAAGACAACCTTTTCCGGGGCGCCTTCCTCGCGCAACACCTGGACCACGTCGTCGTGGGCGTCGCGGTCGTGGATCTGCAGCGTCAGTCCGAGCCGCTTGGCGATGTCGATGTGCCGGCGGAAGGAGTAGCGCTGGTGGGCCAGCCCGACACCGTGCGTGCGGAAGAAATCGAGGCCGGTTTCGCCGATCGCCCGGACCCGGGGGTGCCCGGCCAGTTCTTCGATCTCGGCGAGCGCGCCCTCCAGTTCGCCGCGGCCGGCGTACACCGGGGCGTCGTTCGGGTGGATGGCGACGGCACCCAGCAGGCGATTGTCGGCGTCGACGGCCTGCACCGTGAAGCGGGAGGACTCCAGGTCGCATCCCACCTGCACTGCCCCTTGGACGCCGACGGCGGCAGCGGCGTCCAGCGCGTCCGTCACCGACACCTCCAGGAGGCCGTGCCGGAAGTCGAGGTGGGTGTGGTTGTCCATCACGGGAACCGGCAGCGGCTCCGGGGCCGGCGGGTATTCCTTGCGGGCCCGCTTGGCGGCCTCCTTGCCTGTGGCGTCATCGCCCGGCTGGGCGGCGTCTTCAGGGGCGCGGTAGGACAACGGCGGAAGGGAATTGCACATGGCTCCACCCTAATGTCCCCGGCCGCCGCAGGGCTCTGTCTGCGGCGGGCACCGTCTGGGTAGTCTTGGTATCAAGGGGGTGGAGCACCCGCGGGGCCGTTGGCCCGGGGGTTCCGTCATGGCAGAAGGGTTCTCCATGGATTCACAGCATCAGGGCACCACACAACACCAGTTCATGGTTGATGCCGGGGCGGCTCCGGCCGGGCCGGCGTCGAGCAACGGCCACAGGCGCCCGGCCATGCCGGCCGCGGAATTCCATGCGAGCAGCGAGAAGATCCTGGCGGCCATCAACAAGGTGATCGACGGCAAGGCTGAAGCCGCCAAGCTCGCCCTTACTGTCCTGCTCGCGCAGGGCCACCTCCTCGTTGAGGACGTGCCCGGCGTCGGGAAGACCATGCTCGCCAAGACGCTGGCCCGCAGCATCGACTGCGGCGTAAGCCGCATCCAGTTCACTCCGGACCTGCTGCCTTCGGACGTCACGGGCGTGTCCATTTACAACCAGTCGTCCCGCCAGTTCGAATTCCGCAAGGGCGCGGTATTCGCCAACATCGTCATCGGGGACGAGATCAACCGGGCATCGGCGAAGACCCAGTCCGCCCTGCTCGAATGCATGGAAGAGCACCAGGTCACCGTGGACGGACAGTCCTACAAGCTGGCCGAGCCGTTCATGGTGGTGGCCACGCAGAACCCGATCGAAATGGAGGGAACCTATCCCCTGCCGGAGGCGCAGCGGGACCGTTTCATGGCCCGGATCTCCATGGGCTACCCGGACCAGGCCTCGGAAATCGAAATGCTGGAAACCCACCAGGCCGCCTCCCCGCTGGCAGAGGTCACTCCGGTGGTGACCGCGGACGATGTCGCTGCCATGATCAGCGCGGTGCAGCGCGTCTATGTATCGCAGGCCGTCAAGGAATACACAGTGGCCCTGGGCCACGCCACCCGCAACAGCGCCCGGCTGCGCCTCGGCGCCAGCCCCCGGTCGCTGCTCCAACTGCTGCGCGCCGCCAAGGCCACGGCCGCCTTGGACGGCCGGGACTTCGTGCTCCCGGACGACGTCGTAGCGGTCGCCGAGCCGGTCCTCGCGCACCGCATCATCCTTGAGCGGAAAGCCGCCGGCGCGGGCGACACCCCGCAGGGAATCATCCGGGCCATCCTGGCCGAACTGCCGGTGAGCCGGGACGCCACAGCCGACTCGCGCCGCGGGTAGAGGCCACCATGGCACTGCCGGATCTGCTCCCGAAGCATCTGTTCACCGGCCGGGGCTGGGGCCTGTTGGCTGCCGGAACAGCGGCGCTGCTGGCCGCCCAGGTGATGGGCCGCAGGGACCTCCTGGCCCTGGGCCTGCTGCTCATTGTCCTGCCGCTCGTGTCCCTCGCCGGGGTGCGCCTCCTCAAACCGCGCTTCCAGGTCTTCCGCGAGTTCATGCCGCCCACCGTCGAGGCCACCGCCACCGCCACGGTGCGTTTGGCCGTGGCACGGGACGGCAACTCCACCGCCGCCGTGATCATGCAGGAACAGCTGCCGCCAAGGTTCGGCGAGCCGCCCGCCTTCCGCTTCCCGGCCCGTTCCGCGAGCGGCGGCACCAGCCGCTACGAATACCATCTGCGCTCGGGCCGCCGCGGCCAGTTCAAGATCGGCCCGGTGACGGCAGAGTTCTGCGACCCCTTCGGCTTGTCCCTGCACCGGCACACCATCGACGACGGCGAGCTGCTCACCGTGACGCCGGCCGCCGTCGAGCTTCCTCCCACCGGGCTCGCGGGCGCCCGCGGCAACGACGGCGTGACCGCCACCCGCATCCGGGCGAATCCGAGCGATGACGATGTCATGACCCGCGAATACCGGCACGGGGACCCCATGCGGCGCGTCCACTGGGCTGCTACGGCGCACCACGGCGAACTGATGGTGCGCCAGGAGGAATCGGTGACCACGCCGGAGGCCACCATCATCATGGACCACCGTTATTCGGCATTCGCCGCCGGGCCGGGGGCGCGTTTCCCCGCAGGGCACGACGATTCTTTCGAGCTGCTGAGCAACGATTGCTTCGAATGGGCCGTGACGGCGGCAATGTCCATCAGCGCGCACCTGGCCGAACGCAACTATTCGCTGCGTTTCCTGGATGCCACGGGCCATCCGGCGTTCCGTGGTTCGCGGTCCGCGCCGGCGCCGGACACCGAGGAATACAGTGGATCCGGCGGCCTGCAGTCGATCGGCGAGAGCCTGGCTGCCATCCAGTTGGACGGCCCGCGCCACCTGCACGCCGAGGGCAGGCGGGACGCGAAACGCGGCGGGGGCGATGCGGGACATCCCGACGGCGGCGAGTCACCTTTTGATGACCGCCTCATGGACAAGTTGGCTGCACACCGCCTGCGGGGACCGGTGCTTGCCCTCCTCGGGACGCTGGGTGAGGCCGAGGCCCGTGCCCTTGCCCCGGCCGCAGGCTTCGGCGCCAACGCCTTCGCGCTGCTGGTCACTGAGCATCCGCACAGTGTCCAGCCCGCCCTGGACGCCCTCCGCCTGGGTGGTTGGCGGGCCATCGCGGTGACTCCACGGACGCAGCTGCCCGTAGCTTGGTCCGCCTTCGACCAAGGCGAGATCGTGGCCGCCGCAGCAGCGGCGATGGATGTGCGGCGCGGCGCCGCGGTGCCGCGATGAGTACCCAACGCGGCGGTGCCGCTGTCCGTGAACGGAGCGGAGCCTCCCCGGCACGTGGCGTGGCGCCGCGGTCCCGGCGGCCGGGTCCCGGCGCGTACCCGTGGGCGATGGCGGCCGCGATCGCCGTCGGGGTCATCGGCGCGTCCTTGTCGCTCAACGGAGTCCTCAGGGGCTGGGCGTGGCTGTTCCCGGTGATCATCACGGTGGGCGCCGTGGTCCTGGCGATGGCTGTGCTGCGGGCGATGCGGGCGCCGGCGGTTTTGGTGACGCTGGGCGGGCTGACTGCACTGGCCTTCATCCTGTGCAACACCTTCCTGCGGAAGGAAAGCATCGCGGGGTTCATACCTGGGCCCGCGAGCGTAAAGCAGGCGTTCGTGCTGTTCACCAGGGCCGGGGAGACGGTGTACGCCGAGACGGCACCAGTGGCCCCCAATGCCGGAATCGTCCTGCTGAGCTGCCTGTGCCTGGGGCTCGTGGTGGTCCTGATCGATACCTTGGCCGTTCCGCTGGCAATGCCGGCCACCTCGGGCCTGGGCCTCCTGGCTGTCCTGGTGGTTCCCGCCACCATCAAACCGCAGGGAGCCGGCCTGGCCGGCTTCCTTGCCGCAGCCATCGGCTTCATCCTCATCCTGGGCTGCGCCCAGTGGTTCGCTCCGGATTCGCGCCTGCCGCAGGGCGCGGGGCGCGCGCCGGGCCAGCTACGGCGGTCCGTCACTCTCGGCGCGGCCGCCCTGATCGCGGGGCTTCTCCTTCCCCTGGCCGTCCCGGGCTTCGACCAGGGCACCTTCCCCGTCGGCTCGCGGCTGAACCCCTGGGGCACCACCAACGGGCTGAATCCGATGATCACGCTGGGCAACAACCTGCGCACCCCCAGCGGCGACGGCAGGATCACCTACGCCACGAGTTCCAGCACCCCGGTCTACCTGCGCTCGGTAACCATCGACCGCTTCGAGGGCGAAAGCTGGGCCCCGGATGACCGGCCATCAAGCCGCCAGCTCGGCACCGGCCAGATCGTACCGGGCCACCCCCTGCCCGAGGACCTGGTCCGCGAACAAACCGTCATCGATACCGGGCAGTTCACCAGCCCCTACCTGCCTGTTCCCTACACCCCGGCCGCGGTCAACGGTTTGAACGGCCGCTGGTCCTGGGATCCGCTGACCCTGAGCATCCGGGGCGAGGACGTCACGTCCCGGAACCAGCACTACACGGTCACCTCGGTCTTCCCCCGGATCACAGCAGCCGCCCTGAGCCAGGCCGGCACCACGCCGTCCAGGGACGGCGGCCTTCCGGAAGAGTTCAGCCGGGTGCCGGGCAACCTGCCGGAGGTCGTACGGAGCACGGCCGCCTCGGTGACCGCCGGCGTCGGGAACAACTTCGAGAAGGCGCTGGCCATCCAGCGGTACCTGCGGTCCGGCGAGTTTACGTACTCGCTGCAGGCACCGGTCCAGGGCGGCTACGACGGCAACGGCCTGTCCGTGCTGGCCGATTTCCTGGCGCAGAAGAGCGGATACTGTGTCCATTTCGCCTCGGCCATGGCGGTCATGTCACGCGTGTCGGGCATCCCCAGCCGGATAGCCGTGGGGTACGCGCCGGGCCATCCCACAGGCAACACCATCGCCGTGGGCGGACGCGAACCGCTGAACGAGTTCGCGGTGGACGCCCGGGATGCGCATGCCTGGCCGGAGCTCTACTTCGAAGGGCTCGGCTGGGTGCCGTTCGAACCAACGCCATCGCGCGGCTCCGTGCCGGGCTACGCCGCTGACGCTCCGCTGCCGCCAGGCAGCGGCAGCAATCTCAACGAGGATGACGTCCCGTTGCCGAACCCGACGCCGCAGCCCAGCACCAGCGCCCTTCCCCCGGCACCGCTGCCGGAGGCCGGCCAAGGAAGCGGCGGCTCGGGCCTTCCCGGCGCCGTCTTCATCCTGGCCGGTTCGCTGTTCGCCGCGGCACTGCTCGCGTCCCCGCGCTTGCTTCGGAGCGGCATCAGGGCGCGGAGGCTGCGGGAAGTCCGAGCGCAGAGTGCTGAAACAGGGGCCGTATCGCCAGCACTTGCGTGGCTGGAACTTCAGGACCTGGCGCGGGATTACGGCCATGCCGCGCAGCCCAGCGAGACGCCGCGTGCGTTCGCCGCGGGGCTGCAAGCTGCCGTGCCGTCCGCCCATGCCGACGACGCCGGGATGCGGGCGGTGCGTGCCCTCACCGGAGACTTCGAACGGCACAGCTACGGCCGCCCGGCAGCGGATGCCCCCGCCGGCGGCGCGAACAGGCTCGCCTCGGCCCGGCTCGGCGAAGTGCGGTCCATGCTCCGCCAGGGAACGACATGGTTGGGGCGGTTGCGCGCGGACTGGTTCCCGCCGTCGTTGTTTTCCCGCGGCTTCCGGACTGCATCCGCACCGTTCCGCCGCATTGCCCGGGGCGTGGTCCGCGCAGGCAACTGGCTCCGGAGCACCTGGCGGAGGGCATTGCGTCCGCTGCGGCGGGAGAATTGAGATCAACGCAAACGCGGGGGCCGTGTACCACCTCGGTACCCGGCCCCCGCGTTGTTGCGCGTGAGGAGATGTCAGACCGCGTACGGGTCGGCGATGCCGATGTACTGGGTGGTGGTGTATTCGGCGATGCCCTCGGCGCCGCCTTCACGGCCCAGGCCGGACTGCTTGACGCCACCGAACGGAGCCGCGGCGTTCGAGATGACACCGGCGTTGAAGCCGACCATGCCGAACTCGATCTGCTCGGCCACGCGGAACATCCGTGCGTAGTCGCGGGTGTAGAGGTAGGAGGCCAGGCCGTATTCGCTGGCGTTGGCGAGCTTGATGGCCTGTTCTTCAGTGGCGAAGGTGGTCACGGGGGCCACCGGGCCGAAGATTTCCGAACCGAGGATGTCGGCGTCGTTCGGGACGTTCGCCAGGACCGTGGGGGCGTAGAAGTAGCCGTCGCCGTCCACGGGGCCGCCGCCGGTGGCAACCGTGGCACCCTGTGCGACTGCGGCCTCGACCAGGGCGTGGACATCGTCGCGGGCGCCGGAGTCGATGAGCGGGCCCACCTTGGAGGTGTCCTCGGTGCCGCGGCCGGTGGTCAGGGCGCCCATGGCTGCGGCGAACTTGGCGGTGAACTCCTCGGCCACGGATTCGTGGACCAGGAAGCGGTTGGCTGCGGTGCAGGCTTCGCCCATGTTGCGCATCTTGGCGGCCATGGCGCCTTCGACGGCCTTGTCCAGGTCGGCGTCTTCGAAGACGATGAACGGCGCGTTGCCGCCCAGTTCCATGGAGGTGCGCAGCACGTTGTTGGCGGCGTCGGCGATGAGGCGCTTGCCCACGGCGGTGGAACCGGTGAAGGAGACCTTGCGGAGGCGGGAGTCCTTCATGATCGGGCCGGAGATGGAGGAAGCGCTGGAGGAGGACACCACGTTGACGACGCCGGCCGGCACGCCTGCCTCGACCAGGGTGGCGACGAAGAGCTGGGTGGTCAACGGGGTGAACTTGGCGGGCTTGATGACCATGGTGCAGCCGGCGGCGATGGCCGGGGCGATCTTGCGGGTGGCCATGGCCAGCGGGAAGTTCCACGGGGTGATCAGCAGGCAGGGGCCAACGGGCTTGCGCTGGACGAGGATCTTGTTCTTGCCCTCGGGGGTGGTGAGGTAGCGGCCGTAGTCGCGGACGGTCTCTTCGGAGAACCAGCGCAGGAATTCAGCACCGTAGGTGACCTCGCCGCGGGCTTCGGCCAGGGGCTTGCCCATTTCGAGGGTCATCAGGAGGGCGAAGTCTTCGGCGCGCTCGGTAACGAGTTCAAAGGCGCGGCGCAGGATTTCAGCGCGCTCACGCGGGGCGGTGCGGGCCCAGGAAGCCTGTGCGGCATCGGCGGCGTCCAGGGCTGCCATGGCGTCGTCGCTGGTGCCGTCGGCGATGCTCAGGAGGACCTTGCCGGTAGCGGGGTCTTCGACGTCGAAGGTCTTGCCGGTGGAGGCGTCACGCCATTCACCGTTGATGAACAGACCGGTGGGGACCTTGGCGAGCAGTTCTGCTTCGCGCTCGGCGGTGATAGTCACAGTGACTCCTTCGTCAGTCGGTGGATTTGGAGAAATGCACCAACCCTTGGTGTTACGTGGGTCGCATTATCGCGGGGATTACTGCCACGGTACTGCCGCCGCCAAAAGAGTGTCTACGCCTTCACGCACTGCCGGTGGCCTTGGTCTCTGTGCATTTGCACAGCCTGCCGCCGGGCTGCGTCAGCGCGCCGCGGGCACAGCCTTAACGCGCTGCGAGCACGGCAGAGTAGAGCTCGCGCTTGCTGACGCGGGCTTCCTCGGCGACGGCGGCAACGGCTTCCTTGAGCCTGATTCCTTGGGCGACGAGCTCGTTGACGGCGGCCACGTGGTCTTCCGGGGCGCCGGGCGCTTTTTCGGGTGCGCCTTCCACCACCACGGCGATTTCGCCGCGGACTTCGTTCTTCTCCGCCCATTCGAGGAGTTCGTGGACGGTGCCGCGCAGGACTTCCTCGTAGGTCTTGGTCAGTTCGCGGCAGACGGCGATCCGCCGTTCGCCGCCGAAGCGTTCGTGGAGGGCGCGGAGCATGGCTTCGAGGCGGTGCGGTGCTTCAAAGAACACCATGGTGCGGCGTTCGCCGTCGAGCTCCGCCAGCCGGGAGCTGCGCTCCCCCGCCTTGCGCGGCAGGAAGCCTTCGAAGCAGAAACGGTCGGTGGGCAGGCCGGAGAGCGCGAGCGCGGTCAGTACGGCGGAGGGGCCCGGCACGGCGGTGACGAACAGGCCGGCCGCCACGGCCGCCTCGACCAGGCGGAAGCCGGGGTCGGACACGGCAGGCATGCCGGCGTCACTGACCATCAGGATGGTCTTGCCGGCCTGGACCTGTTCGATCAGGTCCGCGGTCTTGGTGGCTTCGTTGTGCTCGTGATAGCTGATGACGCGGCCGGTGGTTTCGATGCCGAGGGCGTGCACCAGGCGGTGGAGGCGGCGGGTGTCCTCGGCGGCGATGATGTGGGCGGTCTGGAGGAGTTCGACGAGGCGGCTGGAAGCGTCGCCCACGTTGCCGATGGGCGTGGCCGCCAGGACGATCCGGCCCCCGCCGGGGATCTCCGGGAGGAGGCTTGCGTCAAGCGTCCCTTCCGTGGCGGAATCGTCGACGTCGGCCCGGGGCTGTGCTTCTTCACTCACCTGACCAAGCGTACTTTGCACCGCGGCAGGCCGGGCGCCGCCTACCGGCTCCCGGCCCTAGCGACTAGTCCGCTCCCAATCCTCGCTTCGCTCGGATCGGAGCCCTCGCGAACTAGTCTTCCGGGAAGGCGCGGACGGTTTCTCCGGGGAAGGCTCCCAGCAGCGCCTTGCGCAGGCTCTTACCCTTGGACCATTCGCCGGAATCGAATTCCGTGCTTCGGCCGTAGCGGTCCAGCAGGCAGATGCAGCCGCAGCTGCGGTCACCCACCAGCACGATGTCCGCAAGGGCGACTGCCTTGGCACCTTTGCCGTCCTGCTTCGTAAGGCGTTCCGGTGTGAGCCATAGGACCGCTTCCGACTCCTTGGCGCGCCAGACGCGGTGGCCATCGGGACCGGTGGTGTCCGTGTCCTGCCAGATCCGGAACCGGTCCAGCGCCAGCCCGTGCGCGGCGGCGTGCTTCCTGCGGGGTTTGGCGTAGCCGGCGACGGCGACCACGAGGCTTCCCATGCTTGCCGCGAGAGAGGCGGACATGCTGTCCGCCGTCGTCGATTCCGTGTGCCGGATGACCGTTTTCAGGCCGGGCGTGCTCCAGCCGCGCAATCCGCGCACGGCCAGCCGGTCAAGGTGCCAACCGGGCACGGACCGTCCATACTCCAGCTCGGAGGTGCGGGCCTTGCGGGCGTAATCCAGTGCTTCCCCGCTGAAACCGTTACGGGCGATGTCATGGAGGGCCGCGGTTGCGGCGTCGAAGGCTGTGAGGATGTTCGACGCCGTCGGATCCAGGATGAGGTCCAGCTGCACCGTGTCGGCGTCCACCGGCGCCTGGAAGTCCACCACTGAGTAGATCAGCCCGCGATCATGGCGCAGCCGGTCAAGCAGTTCATAGCGGAGCGCTTCCGCAAGCATGCCGGCGTCGGCATCGGGCACCAGCAGGGACAGGGCCACGCCGTCCTTCCGGGAGACCACCAGCGTCGGCTCCTTGAGGAGCGGCACTGCCGGGGTCCGTTCGGGCGCTCGGCCTGACGGCAGCGTCACGTTCAAGGACTCCGGTATCTCACCGGTAAACGTGAGCGCCGCGTTCTCCGCAACGAACCATTGCTGCGCCCAGGAGAGCACCTCCGAACGGTCGAGGCTTTGTGTACCCGGCGCACCGAAGTGCGCGTTTCCGAGGTCCGCGGCTCCGAAACGGTAGCCGTACAGCCCGCTCGATACCGCCCGGAATTTGTCGGGGTCCTCGGCATGGATCACCACCTTCTCCAGCTCAATGTCCTCTGCGGGTAGGCCCTGGAAGCGGCATACAGCGGCAGCAATCGCGTTGAGGAAGGCCGCGACATCCCCCGGCTCCCCGCTCGCCCAGAACTCCACGGACTCCGTATCCGTCGTCCCGCCGTAGAGCACCGTCTGCGGCTGGACCATGCGGAGCAGGACATGCTCCACCAGGTGGGTGATCCCGGCCAGCACAGCGGGCTCGTCCCGCATGCCGACGCCGAAATGCAGCTTCCCGTTGCACGGTCCTCCGCCCTTGAGCGAATACGTGGGAATTCCATGGTGGATGCCTCGGTGCACCTTCTGCGACATGGCGGACAGTCTTCCAGAAAACTCCGGGTTTTCCCCGCCCGGCATCCCCGGCCCGCGACGGTAGCATGGGCAGGTGACTGAGACCTCCGTGCGCCCCGCCTCCCGGACGTGGCTGGTGCGGCCCGCCGGAGCCTTCACCGCAGAGGCCTTCCGGGCCCGGCTGATCGGCGGGATCCAAAGCTGGCGGGACTATCCGCCGTCGTTGCGTCTGTGGTTCTGGTTGACGCCGGTGATCACCACGGCGATCGCCGGAATCCTGCGCTTTGTCCGGCTGGGCACCCCGCAGAGCCTGGTGTTTGACGAAACCTACTACGTCAAGGACGCCTACTCCTACCTGCTGAGCGGTTACGAACGCAACTGGCCGGAGAAGGCCAACGACTCCTTCAAGGCAGGCCACCCCGTGCTGCCGCTCGACACTGCCGAATACGTTGTCCACCCGCCGCTTGGCAAGTGGATGATCGCCTGGGGCATGGCTCTCTTTGGGCCGGAAAGCTCCTTCGGCTGGCGCTTCGCCGCGGCCCTGACCGGAACGCTCTCCGTCTTCCTGGTCACCCTCATTGCCTTGAAGCTGTTCCGTTCCCACGTGCTGGGCGGAGTGGCCGGCCTGCTGCTGGCGATCGACGGGCACCACCTGGTGATGTCCCGCACGGCCATCCTGGACATCTTCCTGATGTTCTGGGTGCTTGCCGCCTTCGGCGCGCTGCTGATGGACCGCGACGACGGCCGGCGCCGCTTGGCGGCGAGGCTCGCCGCCTTGTACCGCAACGGTTCCCCGCCCGCGACCGCGCTTGTGGCCGGTCCGTTCCTTGGCATGCGCTGGTGGCGCCTCGTGGCGGGCGTGTGCCTAGGTTTGGCGGTCGGGGTGAAATGGTCTGCACTGGCCTTCGTGGCCGTGTTCGGCCTGCTCACCGTCTTCTGGGACATGAACGCCCGCCGCATTGCGGGCATCCGCAGCTGGGGCAGTGCCGCCGTGCTCAAGGACGGCGTTCCCGCGTTCCTCACCATGATCCCGACGGCGGCCCTGGTGTACCTCGCCACCTGGACCGGCTGGTTGCAGTCCACGGGAGCGTACTTCCGTGGCTGGGCCGAGAAGCAGCCGGCCTCGGGCTGGGACTGGATTCCTGCGCCCCTGCGCTCCCTGGCCCACTACCATCTGGAGGCGTACAAGTTCCATCAGGGACTCGGCTCGGACCACCCATACGAGTCCAGCCCCTGGAGCTGGCTGGTGATGGGCCGTCCCACCTCGTTCTTCTACGAATCCCCCAAGCAGGGCACCGCCGGCTGCGAACTGCCCAGCTGCACCACGGCGGTGCTCTCGGTGGGCAACCCGGTGATCTGGTGGGGTGCCACGATCGCCCTGGCGGCCCTGCTCTTCTGGTGGATCGGCCGCCGCGATTGGCGCGCCGGAGCCATCCTGGCCGGCGTCGCGGCCGGATACCTGCCGTGGTTCATGTATCCGGAACGCACCATGTTCTTCTTCTACGCGCTGTCCTTCGAACCGTTCCTGATCCTGGCCCAGACGTACTGCCTGGGCCGCATCCTGGGCAAGCCCGGAGACCCGCAATGGCGCAGGCTTTCCGGGCTGTACCTCGTGGCGTTGATCCTGGTGCTCGCCGTCCTGGTGTCCGCGTATTTCTATCCCGTGTGGACGGCGGAGACCATCGGCTACCAGGACTGGCGCATGCGCATGTGGATGCCGTCCTGGATTTAGGGCCTAGGCCTTCACGCCGTCCTTGGTGTTCGCATCCGCGGCCTTGTCGTCCTTCGTCTCCGAAGGCCCAGCCGCAGCTGCACCCTTGCGGGGCGGCAGGCCGCGGCGGCGGCGCGTGGGCCAGGTGAAGATCAGCGTAAGGAGCGACGCCAGGAACACCAGCCCGGCGATCGCGATTCCCGCGTCCATCCAGAACTGGCCCGGGAACAGGCGGATCAGGGTGTCATCCAGGGCGAAGGTCCAAGTGCCGTTGGCGAAAAACACCTGGTGGAACGCGGTGAAGAACTGCTGCCAGCCGAGCACGCCAAGGGTGCCGAGCGCGATGATGAGCACCAGCGTTGCCAGCGAACCGGCGAAGAGCCCGCGGCGGATGCCCCCGGTGCTCTTCCTGCGCAGGTACAGCATGCCGATGACGCCGATCAACACCATCAGCGCCGCGGCCGCGAACGCCGAGAGCATCACGAGCTTCACGTCCGCCATGTGTGCCACTTCGCTGTCCTTGAACAGCTTGGCGCCGTCCTCGTGCACCAGCTCGCCGAGGTAGCGCGAACCGGACCAGTTGCTCAGGTAGTCCACCGCGTAGGAGCCGTAGGTCATGCGGTCATCGGTGCTGAAACCGTATCCGTCGCCAGGGAAACCCGGACGGTTGTACTCCACCCAAAGGAAGAGCGGGCTGGTGACGGCCCGGATGGCCAGGACCAGCAGCACCACCGGATAGAACACGGCCAGGAGCACCTGGAAGATGCGCGGCGTTACCGGCTTGGCATTGGCCGCCTGCTCACGTTCGGCATTGCGGCGTTCCACCTCGGCTTCCGGCGGCCGGACCTGGAGGGCCGACGTCGGAAGCGGTTCCGCGAACAGCGCCGGTTCCGGGGTGGACTCCGCAGCCTCTGCGGCTTTGCGGTCGGCGCGGCTTTCCGGCTGCTTTCCCGCCGGGGCGGCGGCAGCGGAGGCGGGAACGGCAGTGCCGCTAACGGCGCCGGCCGCGCCGGCGTCGGACTTTGCGGGCTTTTCCGCCGGGGCCTCTTCCGTGGTGGCCTTATCCTTCGCGGCGGGCTTGCCCTCGAGAGAGGGCCCAGACGGCGTTTTCTCCGGCGTCGTCTTGGCGGCTGCCGGCTTCATCCACTCGAAAGCCGGCTCGCCGTCGTCGTTGATATCCACGTCGGGATTGCCGGGGTTCGGGTTTTTGTCACTCACGTCGCTTCACTTCCGTCGGGTTCGCATGCCGGGACACTGGGGGCGCCGGCAATATTTCACTGTGTTCGAGCCTACCGTCAGCCCCTGCGCACAGTCCGTGAGCCACCCCGGCGGAAACGGAATACGAGGTCAGGCGGCGATGGCTCGGTAGCCGGCGTCCCTGCTGTCGAGGTCACCGGTGGCCCCGGCACGGACGGCCCGTCTGCCCAGGACCAAGGTGTAGGCCCAATAGGCTGCGAGCACCAGCGCACCGATGGCTACCTTGGCCCACACCGGCAAGGGGCTCGGCGTTACGAATGCCTCCACCAGGCCTGAGACAAACAGCACCATCACCAGTCCCAAGGCCACGGTGATCAGGGAACGGCCTTCGTCCGCCACGGCCTGGAGGCGGCGTCTCGGCCCGGGCGACACGATGGCCCAGAAAATCTTCAGCCCGGCCGCGGAAGCAATGAAGACCGCCGTCATTTCCATGAGGCCGTGCGGCAGGATGTAGCTGAAGAACACGTCCAACTTGCCGGTGGCGGTGAAGAGCCCGGCCGCGATGCCCAGGCCCTGGGCGTTGGCCACCAGGATCATCGGCACCCAGAACCCCGTAATGCCGAAGGCCACGGCCTGCGCCGCAATCCAGGCATTGTTGGTCCAGACCGCTCCGGCGAAGGAGGCTGCGGGATTTTCCGAGTAATAGTCGATGAAGTCTTCGTCCACGTACTGCTGCACCCTGGCGTTGCTTCCCACGGCGCGCAGGGCCTCCGGCGAAGTCCCGATCCAGAATGCGTACGCCGCGGTGACAAGGCAGAAGAAGACCCCGCACCACACCGTGAGCCAGCGCAGCCGGTAGAAGGCGGCCGGAAGGGAGACCACGAAGAACATGGCCAGGTCTTCCATGAAGTTGGAGCGGGCACCCGTGAAACGGGTCCGGGCCTGTGCCAGTGCCGCCGAGAGGGACGCAGACACTGCGCTTTCCGGCGCCACGGAACGGATCAGCGAAAGGTGCGATGACGCTTCCTGGTACAGCTTCAGGAGCTCATCGGCTTCGTCCCCGCTCAGCCGCCGCTGATGCGCGAGCCCATGCAGGCGCGCCCACGTGGCCGAGTGCACCGCAGCGAAGGCATCCATATCCACGGCACTACCCTATCCCCGCCGGCTCCACCCCGCTTCGTACACCACGTCCAGGCTTTCCACCACGCAGCCTAGACTCGGTACAACAGAGGAATCGCACTTTGGGGGCACCATGAGTTCCATCATCACCGGCGAGGCAGTGGTCCTTGAACTGCGCCCGGCATCATTTGCCGCCCGTGGCCTTGGCCTGGCGCTGGACATGCTGGTCCATTACCTGCTCCTGGTCGGCATCCTCGTCCTGATGTTCAGCGTGCTCCCGGACGTCGACGAAGCCGCCGGCCGGGCCATGGTCCTCTCCAGCGTGGTGCTCTGCCTGGTCATTGTGCCGGTGGCCGTGGAGACCCTGAGCCGGGGCCGCTCCCTCGGCAAGCTCGCCGTCGGACTGCGGATCGTGCGCGACGACGGAGGGTCCATCCGCTTCCGGCACGCCGTGATCCGCGGCGTCATCGGCTTCCTCGAGATCTACCTGACGTTCGGCGGCCTGGCCGTCGGCGTGGCCCTCTTCAACGACAAGTCGAAGCGACTGGGCGACATCATGGCCGGGACTTATTCCCTCCGCCAGCGGGTGGCGGCGGAAGCAAAGGTCTATCCGGTCGCCCCGCCGTACCTGCAGGGCTGGGCCGCGCTGGCGGATATCGGCAGAATCCCGGACACAACCGCCCGGCGGGCGGCGCAATTCGTGCAGCAGGCACCCAGGATGGCTCCGGCGTCGCGCGTCGCCATGGGTACGTCGCTCGCCGCGGAACTGTCCTCACATGTGGCTCCCCCGCCGCCGCCCGGAACGCTCCCCGAGGACTACATCTGGGCGGTGCTCGGCGAACGCCGGAACCGGGAGTTGGCGCGGCTCGCGCGGGCGGGCGAACGCAGCAGGCGTATCGGGGAACGCCTGGCGAAGATGCCGTACAGCAGCTAGGCGCTCAGCGCTGGGCGTACGAAGCCCAGGGGATGTTCCAGTCGCCGAAGCCTTCCAGCGGTTCCACTACGGGGGCTCCCGTGTTGAGCACCTGCACCAGGTCGCCGGGCTTCATGTTGTTGAAGAACCACGCGGCGTCGGCGGGAAGCAGGCCCACGCAACCGTGGGACACGTTGCTCACGCCCACGGCGCGGTAGGCCGAGGGCAAGGCCTGGTGCACGTAGACACCGGAGTTGGTGAGGCGGTTGGCGTGCTCAACGGTCAGCGGCGGGTAGTAGCCCTTGTCCCCCGGCTTGAGGCCGATGCTGCCGGCGTTGAACTTCGAGTAGCGCTCCTGCTCCATGATCACGGCGTAGCCCGTGGGCGAGAGCCAGTCCGGGCTGCCCAGGGTGACAGGCGCGGTGCGGACCAGCTGGCCGTCGAAGTACACCTTCATGGTCTTGGTGGTGTCATCAACCACGGCCACGCGCTGTGGCCCGGTGGTGAAGGAAACCTTGAAGTTGCCGTTGCCGATCATGCCGTTGCCGAAGTCCTTGCCGAACAGCGGCATGTCGACCGTGACCTTGGTGCCGGAAGCCCAGAACTTCTCGGGGCGGATGCGGACCTTCTGGTCCGAATACCAGCGCCAGGCCACCTTCTGCTTGGAGGAGACGGAGATCTTCACGATCTTCTCCATGGCGGCCTTGTTCAGGACTGGTTCGCTGAAGTTGATTTCGATCGGCTGGCCGGAGCCGATCACCGAGCCATCCTGCGGGTACACGGAGGCGTCGGCTTCGTTGGGGGTGGAGACGGTGGTAAAAGTCTGGGTCTTCTTCGTTTCGCGGCCGGCGCCGTCCACCACCGTGAAGGAGTAGCTGTACTTGGTGTTGAACTTCAACGGCTCAAGGGTGCTCCAGGTGCTGCCGTCCTCGCTGACGGTGCCCTTGACCGGTGTTCCGCCTGCCGCGGGAGCCAGGACGACGTCCCTCACCGTGCCGTTGACAGCCTTCACGGACGGTCCGACGGCGGGATTGACTTCGCGCGCGCCGTCCAGGGGCGTAATTCCGAGTTCGACGGCCTTGACGACGGCGGAAGCGAGCCCGACCTCGCTGCGCTGCGGTGATCCGGCTTCCGATTCGGGGGCGCGGTCAAGCCAGGACGGCGCCGTGGCGACGCCGATTCCACCGGCCGCGACCGCGGCGCAGATGGCGGTGATCGCCAGGATTTTTCCGGTACGGCGTTGTGCCTTGTCCCGCATGTTCGGTCTCCACTCCCCAAGTGCAGGCCGGTATGGAATCGGGCCTGTCAAAGTAACCAGATAATTCTAGCCGCGCCGGAGGCGGCATACAGCACGGTGCGGTGTGCAAGACGCACACCGCACCGTGCTGGAGTTTTCGACCGCGTGGCCTTAGTAGCGGTAGTGGTCCGGCTTGTACGGGCCGGCGACATCCAGGTCGAGGTAGGCGGCCTGTTCCTTGCTGAGTTCGGTCAGCTCGACGCCGAGGGCACCAAGGTGCAGGCGGGCCACCTTCTCGTCCAGGATCTTCGGAAGCACGTAGACCTGGTTTTCGTACTCGCGTTCGCCTTCGGACTGGTCCCGCTTGGTCCACAGCTCGATCTGGGCGATGGTCTGGTTCGCGAAGGAGTTGCTCATCACGAAGGACGGGTGGCCCGTGGCGTTGCCAAGGTTCAGCAGGCGGCCTTCGGAAAGCACGATGATCGAGCGCTCGGCGTCCGTTCCGGCGTCGAAGACCCATTCGTGGACCTGGGGCTTGATCTCGACCTTCTTGACGCCGGCGACCTTGGCCAGGCCCGCCATGTCGATTTCGTTGTCGAAGTGGCCGATGTTGCCCACGATTGCCTTGTTCTTCATGCGCACCATGTCCTCGGCCATGATGACGTCCTTGTTGCCCGTGGTGGTGATGAAGATATCGCCCTGTTCCAGCACGGTTTCCAGGCGCGCCACCTGGTAGCCGTCCATGGCGGCCTGCAGGGCGCAGATCGGGTCGATTTCGGTGACGATCACGCGGGCGCCCTGGCCGCGCAGTGCTTCAGCCGCGCCCTTGCCGACATCGCCGTAACCGCAGACGACGGCGACCTTGCCGCCGATGAGGACATCCGTGGCGCGGTTGAGGCCGTCCGGCAGGGAGTGGCGGATGCCGTATTTGTTGTCGAACTTGCTCTTGGTGACGGAGTCGTTGACATTGATGGCCGGGAAGAGCAGCTTGCCCTGTTCGGCCAGCTGGTAGAGGCGGTGCACGCCGGTGGTGGTCTCTTCCGTGACGCCGCGGATGCCGGCGGCGATCCGGGTCCACTTCTGCGGGTCCTTCGCCAGGGAGGCGCGGAGCACGCCGAGGATCAGGGCGTACTCTTCGGGGTCGTCCGCGGTGGCTTCCGGCACGGCGCCGGCAGCTTCGAATTCGACGCCCTTGTGCAGCAGCAGCGTGGCGTCGCCGCCGTCGTCGAGGATCATGTTCGGGCCGAGCTCAGGGTCCTGGTCGGCACCCGGCCAGGTGAGGATCTGCTCGGCGGTCCACCAGTATTCCTCCAGCGTTTCACCCTTCCAGGCGAAGACGGGAACACCCTGCGGGTCCTCCACGGTGCCCTTGCCGACGACGACGGCGGCGGCGGCTTCGTCCTGGGTGGAGAAGATGTTGCAGGAGGCCCAACGGACCTCGGCGCCGAGGGCGGTGAGGGTTTCGATCAGCACTGCGGTCTGCACGGTCATGTGCAGGGAGCCTGCGATCCGGGAGCCCTTAAGGGGCTGGCTGGGGCCGAATTCGGCACGCAGGGACATCAGGCCCGGCATTTCGTGTTCGGCGAGGCGGATCTGGTGGCGGCCGGCCTCGGCCAGGGAAAGGTCGGCAACCTTGAAGTCGAAAGTCATGGGTGTCCTTTGGATGGAACGTGCGGCGGTGTCTGGTGCTGGGTGCTCAGGCTTTGCGCCCGGCGTCGTGCTGGTCCGATGACGCCGAGCCGGCTGCGGCCAGGAGTTCCGGCGGCAGCAGCAGCGGGATGCCGTCCTGGATGGTGTAGCGGGGCTTGCTGCCCGTCGCATCCGCTTCCGTCGCTACCAGTTCTTCGCCCTCCTGCACCAGCGCGGAGCCGGTGACCGGGCAACGCAGAATGGACAACAGTTCAGGACTGACCTTTGGCATGGTTGTAGCTCCCTGGCTGGCACCGTCTGATGGTGCCGGTGGCGGACCGGATGTGCAGCTTCCAGCGTACAGCCCGGCAACGACGCAACGATCGCTTTTACGCTTCGGGAAGCTCCCGCAGGATGCGCAGATGCCCGCGGCGCGCACCTTCAACCACAGGGGCTTCGACGGCGGGCCGCGCGGTGCGCTGTTCGGGCGCTTCCTGTGCCGCGGCAGCTTCGCGGACGGCGTTCGCGAGGGCGAGCAGGTCGTCCGGGCCGGGCTCGGGTGGAGTGGAGGGCATGGCCAGGCGGAGGACTTCCCAACCGCGGGGCACCGTGAGGGAGTCGGCGTGCTGGGTACAGAGGTCGTAGGAGTGCGGCTCGGCATACATGGCCAGGGGCCCGAGCACCGCCGTGGATTCGGCATAGACGTACGTCAACGTAGCCACCGCGGACTGGCGGCAGGCGGACCTGGAACACTGGCGAATAGCACCCACAACATCCCAGATTAGCGCGTGGGCGGCGGCAGGCCGCGCATTGGCCGCAGTGGATGCGTGATGTCGTGCGGGTGGATGTCCGGGGGCCAAGAGAGTATTACAGTCGATATATGCAGTCACAGCACCACGGTCCGGGCTTCACGATCAGCCTGGACACAGCGGGCGGCACTTCGTCCGCCGCTCCGGTGCGCAGCTTCAGGCAGCGCCGGCGGAACCGCCACGGCCGGGGCCAGCGCGGCGAAGTCATGCTTCCCACCTTGCCCGGGTACCGGACCCGGGCTGAACGCTTTGACGATATGGTCCTCGACTCGGCCGAGCGGCTCCAGGACATGTGGGGGCAGCAGCTCACCGGTGTTTCGTTCGCCGTGGAGGAGATCCCGCCCAACCTGGAGCAGCTTGTCGCAGAAGGCGCGGACGCCCCGCTGGGTGCCTGCACCCGTGGATCCCGCGGCGAGGGTCCCCTCATTACGGTCTACCGGCGCGTCGTGGAACACAATGCCGGTGGCCGGGACGAACTGCAGGACCTCATCCATGACGTCGTGGTGGAGTACACGGCCGAATACCTCGGTGTACCCCCGGAAACCCTGGATCCGGTGTACCGCCGCCGCTACCAGTAGCAAACGGCGGTACCGGACCAGGCAGGCCGGAAACGGGCGGCCCAGTACCTCCGCGGCTCAGTACCCCAGCGTTACCGCGACTTTCTCATGCCCCAGCGCTCCTTGCTGGATACCTATGACGGAAACTCCCGGCTCTCCGTTGCGGCCCACGATCAAGGCACCGTAGGCCGGGTCGCCGGAGGCGCTCACAATGTAGCCGGCCACGGCGGGTCCCTTGGCTGGCGCCTGGATGTCCACGACCGCCGTCGTGCCTCCCGCGATGTCAACGGTGGACGCCTTGCCGGTTTTCCCGTCAACGGTGACCGGCGTGTAGGTGACGGTGGCGCGGCCCTCCGGCACGCCGAAGCTCAGGAAGCGCCACCCGTCCTGTGGCACGGCGAGCAGGTGCTGGCTGCCCAGCCGGACGGCCGCCGGGGACCAGGCAAATTCGCCGGGAGACCCCGGTTTCAGTCCGCGGACGGTGCGCGCCGCGGCGGCCACCGGAACGTCCGCTGTCACGCTTACGGTGTAGGTGCCGCCGGGAACCCCGCTGAGGGGCAACTCGGTGACGGATCCCGCTTTGACGGTCACAGCTCCGCCACCCGGCAGGGCGCGCTGGCCGTTGGGGCCGAAAAGCTTGACGTCCACGATTGCATCGACCGCCCCCGGCACCGTGATTTCGAGCGCGGGCACAGCGTCCGAGAAGCCGTCCTGGGATGCAAGCTCGCGCAACGCCTTGGCGTCCTGGATCTCCACGCCGGTCATCACCTGGGTCTCGGCCGGAGGCGCGCCGGGGGCGAGGTGTTCCACGCCGCCCGGGGTCAGTCCGCGCAGCACGCTTTGCTGGACGGTGGCCGCCACCGGGCCTCCGCTGCTGCGCACGTGCAGCGACAGGTGCTCCTCCTGCGGGGCGAGGCCGGCCAGGTTGATGGTGCGGCTGCTTCCCGGGGGAACCAGCAGTCCGCGGCTTCCCGGCGACTGGATCCTGCCCTTTGAGCCGAAAAGTTCCAAGTTGACCGTGGCCGGGGTTCCGGAGGCGTTGCTCAGGTTCAGCAGCGCGGTGCGTCCAACGGTCGTGTTCGCGCCGAGCACCCAGAAGTCGTTGGACGGTTGTTGGCATTGGGCGGCGGCCAGTCCGCGCAGGTCGCCGTCGCTGGCCGAGTAGCTTCCGACGGCGGCAGTTGCGGCCTGCTGTTCTTCGGTCGGTTCGGCGTCCAGCATCATGGTCCGGTTCGTGGATTGCGAAACTGCCGCCCCGGTGAGGACGGGCGGGCCGGGCGCGGGAGCCGGCTTCTTCTCCGGCGCCTGCGACACTACCTTGCTGTTGCTGCCGTCAAGGGCTGCCACCTTGCTGTCGGGCAGGCTGCCCGAGGCATCGCTCAGCACCAAGGCGTCCAGCATGGTCCGCGCCGTGCGGGATACCGGGCTGAACTGGGCATCAGTGCCCGTCGCGGCGCCGTCCGGGAGGACGGCAGGGCCGGGGCACACCATGGTGTTGCGTCCTGCCGGAACGTCCGTAAGGCCTGCTTCGACGGCGCGGCTGCCGGGCGCTGCAGGCAGCATTGCCGAGGCTGCGACCACGCCCGCTCCTCCGGCAAGGAGGACCGCGGCAGACAATACCCCGCCGAGGATCCCCCGGCCGCGGCGCTTCCGGCCGGCCTTCGCGGCGGCGTCACGCACCCGCGCTTTGCGGTCCGGCCCGCCTACGGTGCCCGCACCCTTGGGATCGGGAATGTCCTTCGGGGACGCTCCGGCTTCGCTGGTGTTGTCCTTAGACACTGCTGTGCTCCTTGGAAGGGGAGGTTTCATCCGTTGCGGCTGCCGTCGTGGTGCGGGCGGCTGCGGCCCTGACAGGCTTGGGGCGCCGAGCCGGCATCGGAATTGCCAGCAGCGCCGTCAGGCCGACCACGAGGATCTGCAGGAGGCCGAGCCATGGCTCCCAAGGGCTGGCATAACGGATTTCAAGGTCTCCGCCGCGGGCGGGCAAAGTGAAGGCCTGCGCCCAGCCATCATTGGTGGCGGTGAGGCGCCGGCCATCCAGCCACGCGGTCCAGCCCTGGCCGAGGCGTTCGGAGAGGACCACCTTGCGTCCTTCGGAGCCGTTGGGGATGGTGGCGTCCACGTTGTTTCCGGACGACGGCAGGAGCGCAGTCACCGCGCCCTTGCTGTCGATGATCCGCGCCCGGTGCGCCGTCTCGGCGTCCTGCGCAGCAGCGGTGCTGAGCGGAGTGATCCGCCACAGCCATCCGGCGTTGGTTTCCCCGACGGCGACCAGGCCTGGAACCGCGTCGATCCGGTTGGCGGTCAATTCGGCGGCGCTGTCGCTCGCCTTGAGGACCACGAATCCGACGCCGAGTTGTTCCAGCTCCGGACGCGGGTCCACCCCGGTGCCGGCCACGATGGTTGCCACGGCGGTGCGGATCGCGGCCGTGGCGTCATCGTCGCTGCGGATCATTTCACGGCCGGGAGCGCCGCTGATCTGCTGCGCCGCGGCAATCGCGGACAGCGAGTCGAGGGTGGTTCCGGCGCCGCGCATAAGGGACGAGGAGTAGCCGCCCTTGTCGTCGGCGCTGATCACCAGGGTGTTGCTGCGTTCCGGGCCCAGGCCATGGTCGACGGCGGTCGCCGGCAGCGTCCTGTCGGGAGCCGGCTGCAACAGCCTGGGTGTGCCCAAGGCACCGGCGGTGTACCCGCCGTCGAGGTCGGGCAGCGCGTTCTGCGCCGCCCACACGGTCATTCCGGCCAGCGGGCCGGCCACCAGCAGGACGGTCACCACGCCGGAAACCCAACGCAACGCCGGGCCTGGCGCACCGGCGCGCGGACCTGCGGCGAAACGGTGCAGGTTTTCGGCCCCCAGCAGGGCCGCGCCGAGCAACGCACAGGCCGCGGCGGACACCGCAGGCCCGCTGAAGGGCACCACGAGCATGTTGCCGGACAACGAGGTGGCAATGTGCCCGGCGAGCCAGGACCACGCCAACAACAGCAAGGCAGCAAGCCACAACATCCGGGTTACCCGGGTCCTGCGGCCCGGAACGAACAGGGCGGTGACTGCAAGCAGCAGCACCGGCAACCCGATCAGCAGGGACAGCAACAAAGCCCAGGGCACACCCCCGGAAACGAACAGCGGCAGGTTCGCCAGGCCGCCGTCGGGCGCGAACTCCAAGGGCTGGCCCAGCAGCTGCTGCCACAGCGGGGCGGCATCGGAAGCGAGCGGCACGCCCGGATCGGCCAGCAGGGCGCGCGGCCTGTCCAGGGTGGAGAGGGCAAACGGCAGGAACAATGCCAGCGACGGCAGGAGCGCCCACCACACCGTCCGGCCACGGCGGCCCAGGACCACACCGCAGAACACCACCAGGAGCACCAACGGAAGGAACAGCGACGGGGCGCTGGCAGTAATGACGGCCAGCACCAGGCCACCGGCTGCCGCGGCCGTCCAGGACGGGGTGCCGTTGCTGCCTGGCTTGCCTGGCATGTTCCCGGCGGCCGGGACCTTGCCGGCCGCGGCGTCACGGGCGGCCTGCTTCTTGACGGCGGAGGCGCCCCGGCCCCGCGCTGAGCCCGTGGCACGCAGCAAGGCCAGCACCAACAGCGGCATCATGACGTGCGCCAGGAGGGCGCCGGCGCGGCCTTGGTTCAGCGCTACCTGGAGCGCGGGAGCGGCGGCCCACAGCAGCGCCGCGGCAAAGCGGAAGCGGCGAAGGCCGGTCAAGGCGCCCGCGGCGAACCAAGCGCCGAGCGCGGAGAGCGGCATTGCCAGGAGGAGGATCCAAAGCATCGCGGTGTTGGCGTCCCCGCCCGCAAGGCCGGACAGCAGCCAGAGCACGTAGCCGAACGGATCCCCGCGGCCAGGCAAGCCGGCGCCGAGGCTGATCCACCAGCTGGACGCCGTGCGCCAGATTGCGGCAGGGTCCGGAGACAGCGGAAGCAGCCCGCCGCCGGTGACCGCCGGCGCACCGAACAAACCAAGCAGGCCCGCCACGGAGGCGGCCAAGGCGAGGAACGCAGCGGCGATGGCACCGGTCCCGATCCAGCCGCGTTCCTTCGTGGCCAGGGCCGCGAAGTCGTCTCCGGCGTCGCCGTTGGGTTCACTGTGCAAGAGATCGGCAGACAGGCGTTCCGGCGAGGTGTCGTCGTCTTCCTCGACGCCCACTGCCTCGACCAGGGAGCGCCGGTGCGCCCAGACTTCACGGCGGGGTGTCTGCAGGCCATGGACCACCGAACGGCGCACTTTGCGGCTCCGTGCCGCGACGCGGCGGCTGCGGAAAAGGGCCGCGGGCCGCACCAGCGCGGCAAGGGTGGCCCCGAGCTGGCCGAGGCCGCGCCCGGGTTCCTTGACCAGGACGCTCAGGATAAAGCGGAGCAGCCCGCCCAGCAGTGCGCCGACGGCGTGCAGCGGCACCGCCCACGCCGGGCAGTGCTTCAGGCGCAGGTGGACCTGCGCTTTACGGGCGGCCACCGGGTTGGCCAAGGCCTCGGGCCGGCCGTCCACGTGGTACATGCGGGCGGACGGAACCACCACCACGCGGTTTCCGGCAAGCCAGTTCCGCCAGCACAGGTCGACGTCGTCCCCGACGCCGGGCAGCGCCGGGTCGAAGCCCTGCAGCTGTTCCCAGACGTCGCGGCGCACCAGCATGCCGGCGGAATTCACCGCGAAGGTGTCCGAGCGCCCGTCGTACTGGCCCTGGTCAAGCTCATCGGCATCGATCAAGGTGAGCCGCTCGGCCCAGCGGCTGGTGGAGAGACCTACGTCGATAAGCCGCCGTTCGGCGTCGCGGTCGAGCTGCTTGCAGCCTGCAACGGTCACCGACGGTGCGCGCTCGACGGCGGTCAGGAGCTCCGCGAGGGCGTCCGGCGCGGGCGCGGCGTCGTCATGCAGCAACCAGATCCACTCCGAAGGTGACCCCTTCCCGGGGGCCAGGGCCGCGAGGCCGGCCTTGACTGCCGCGCCGAAGCCCGGCTTGGACTGGGCGAAGGACGTGACATTGGCCGCGCCGAGCGCACGCTCCAGCAGTGCCGCCGACTTGTCGCGTGATCCTGTATCAACGCCAATGGCGGCATCTGCCGGACGGGTTTGGTCCAGCAGAGCCGCCAGGGTCCTGGGGAGATAGCCAGCACCGTTGTGGGAGACCACAACGGCAGTAACGTGTACCGCTTCGAGAATCAGACCGCTCGCTTCCTCAACCGCCGGCGCTCCCGCTCTGAGAGGCCGCCCCAGATGCCAAACCGTTCGTCGTTGGCGAGTGCGTATTCAAGGCACTGCGCGCGGACGTTGCACGCACCGCAGACCTTCTTCGCGTCGCGGGTTGACCCGCCTTTTTCGGGGAAGAATGCTTCGGGGTCGGTCTGGGCACAGAGCGCGTCACCCTGCCAGCCGAGCTCACCCTCGTCGTCATAGTCGGCCAGACCCGGGAGCCCGATCCACAGCGGCTGGGCCGGGACGCCGGAAGGCCGGTGGAGTTCCATGGGCGGGTCGTCGAGCCCGTCCGCGGCGTCGTCGTCGCCGAGCAGGGATTCGTTCTCCTGCGCTTCGTGTTCGGCCAGCAGCGCGGTGGCCTGGTCTTCCAGCGACTCCCTTGTCGCTTCGAGGTACCGTTCCGCCGCGGCGGGATCTGCCGGATCCACGTACCAATCGCCCGGGACTTCCCGTGAGCGGTATTTCACCGACGCAAGTTCTGCGACGGCTGCATCTTCCTGGATTCGCAACGCTTGCCCCATGGCGTCCCTCCTGATGTTGCAGCCACTGCCTGAATGATTCGGTACTCGGTTGTGTACGCGATACGTACGCAGCGGCGATTGATTACTAATTACACGCGTGTAACTACCGGGGCGTCAAGCCGCGCCGGGATAATAATCACCGTTTGCCCGCATCTGCCGCCGCGCCACGCCCGGGAATTTTCCGCGCTTCCCGCGGCATGCCGGGAAAGCGGAAGCCGCGTTCCACTTAAGCTGAACATTTGCTGAATTTCCGCGGGTTACGCTTCATGCCGCTTCACGGACGCCACCCGGATGGTGTCGCAAATCACACGCCCTGCCCGTCCGTCATCCGGCCGGACGCACCGCCCAAGCCCGTGGGAACATCCCGTGGGAAGATTTAGCCATGAGCATCCCGGCAATGAACCTCATGGCAGCGCTCCGCTCGGACCACGCCACGTCTCCCCGCCTCACCTGGTACGGCCCGGACTCCGAACGGATCGAACTCTCCGGCAGGGTCCTGGACAACTGGGTGGCGAAAACCGCCAACCTCCTGCAGGACGAACTCGACGCCGGCCCCGGGATTTCCCTGCGCCTTGATATCCCGGCGCACTGGAAGTCGGTGGTGTGGGCGCTGGCCGCCTGGCAGCTGGGCATGGAAGTAGTGCTCGACGGCGGCACCGCGGACCTGCTCGCGACCTCCAGTCCCGAAGGGGCTGGGTCGGAAGGGGCTGGGTCCGGGGACGCCTCGGGTTCCGGGCGCCCCGAAGGCTTTGACGCCGTCGTCGCCGTTCCGCTTGCGGCACTGGCGATGCGCTGGCCGGGAACGCTGCCGCCGGGCGTCCTTGATTACGCGGCGGAAGTCCGTTCGCACGGCGACGTGTTCCTGCCGTACGCCGAGGCCACACCTGAACTTGCTGCCTTGCGCCTGCCGGCGCAGGGTTACAGCCACGCCGAGTTGCTCACGGAGTTCGCCGTGGCAGGCCCGGCCGCAGGACAGGGCGAGGCCATCGCGGGTGAGGGCGAACGCATCCTGGTACGCGCAGGCGACGGCCTGGACGCCGCGCTTGCGGCGTCACTTGGCTGTTGGAACCGGAACGGTTCCGTCGTGCTGGTCCACCCGGACGTCGAGGTGACGGAACACCTCCTGAAGAACGAACGCGTCAGCGGCGTTTGACGGACTCCGGATCGCCGGGCTGTCCGGCGTCGGGCGTGGTCCCGGTGTCCGCCTTGGCCTTGGGGTGGATTTCAATCAGCTCGTGGTCATGCGAGAACTCCGGCTCTTCGTCCAGTTCCTTGTTGAAGACGAGGAAGCGGTAAGCGAAGAAGCGCACCACCGTGGCCACCAGGATGCCGAAGACACCGGCCGCGAACAGCAGGTTCTTGTCCGTGATGTGCAGCCAGTAGTTGGCGATGAAGGTGAACCCGGTGGAAATACCGATGCCGATGCCGTTGATGATGGCGAACATCACAAATTCCCGGAGCACATTGTCCTGCCGGCGGTGCCGGAACGTCCAGAAACGGTTGGCGATCCACGAGAAGATGGTGGCGACGAGCGCGCCGACGAATCGCGCCTTGGACGGACCGTCGGACAGCGGCCCGTGCATCAGGTAGTACGTGAGTCCGTTGTCGATGACAAACGCCACACCGCCGACTGCGCCGAACTTGGCCACCTCGCGCCAGAAAAGCGAGGCAAAGCCGCGAATGCGATCTGCAAGTGTGTTGATCATGACCCTCCATGGCCTGGTGAAATGGGGCCGACGGGCCGAGGCACCATTTTAGCGCCGTTTCCTTGGAGCACGCTGCAAGGGATGCCGTGCACGGCTTCCAATACATCCGCTTCGCGTCGCCGCCAATGCCACGGAATCCCGGATCCGGCGTGCTGTTCGGTAGGCTGAACCCTGTGACTTTTCCTGTTATTGGCGTTGTTGGCGGCGGCCAGCTTGCACGAATGATGGCCCCGGCAGCAACTGCCCTCGGTTTCGAACTCCGCGTCCTGGCCGAAGGCGAGGACGTCTCGGCAGCCCGGGCGGTGGCCACGGCTCCGGTGGGCGACTACAAGGACCTGGACGCGCTCCTCGAGTTCGCCAAAGGCCTGGACGTGATGACCTTCGACCACGAGCACGTCCCCACCGATCACCTTCGTGCCCTCATTGACGCCGGCGTCAATGTCCAGCCCGGCCCGGATGCCCTGGTCCACGCCCAGGACAAGCTGGTGATGCGTGCCGCGATCGACCGCCTCGGCCTCCCCAACCCGGCCTGGGCAGCAGTCCACACGATCGCCGAGCTGGTGGAGTTCGGCGACAACACCGGATGGCCCGTGGTCCTGAAGACCCCGCGCGGCGGCTACGACGGCAAGGGCGTTCGGATCGTGCACTCACCCGCCGAAGCTGAAGAGACGGCCGGCTGGTTCGAGGCCATGAGCCCGCTGCTGGCCGAGGCCAAGGTGGAATTCAGCCGTGAACTCTCCGCGCTGGTAGCCCGGACCCCGGGCGGCGAATCCCGCGCCTGGCCGGTAGTCCACACCATCCAGGTGGACGGCGTCTGCGACGAAGTCATCGCCCCGGCCCAGGACATCCCCGTGGAGGTCGCAGCCGCCGCCGAGGAAGCTGCGCTCCGGATCGCCGAAGAACTCGGCGTCACCGGCGTCATGGCCGCGGAACTGTTCGAAACTCCGGGAGTCGGCGTCGGCTTCCTGATCAACGAACTGGCCATGCGCCCGCACAACACGGGCCACTGGACCCAGGACGGCTCCGTGACCAGCCAGTTCGAGCAGCACCTGCGCGCCGTGCTGGACCTTCCGCTCGGAGCAACCGATGTGCTCGGCTCCGTGGCGGTGATGAAGAACTTCCTGGGTGGGGACAACCAGGACCTGTTCAGCGCCTACCCGCAGGCCCTCGCCTATGAACCGGCGGCCAAGGTGCACTGCTACGGCAAATCCGTGCGCGCCGGACGCAAAATCGGCCACGTGAACCTGGTAGCCGATTCCGTGGCCGACATTGACACCATCCGCCACCGCGCCACCGTGGTGGCCGGCATCATCCGTGACGGCCGTGTTCCGGCCGACGTCCCCAAGGAGACCGCATGAGTGCACAGAACGCCGCCCCGATCGTAGGCCTCGTGATGGGCTCGGACTCCGACTGGCCCGTCATGGAAGCCGCAGCCGACGCCTTGGCCGAATTCGGCATTCCCTTCGAAGCGGACGTGGTGTCCGCGCACCGCATGCCCACTGAGATGATCAACTACGGCCAGACGGCGCATGAGCGCGGCATCCGCGTCATCATTGCCGGGGCCGGAGGAGCCGCACACCTGCCCGGCATGCTGGCCTCCGTCACTCCCCTGCCGGTGATCGGCGTTCCAGTGCCGCTGAAGACCCTGGACGGCATGGACTCCCTGCTTTCGATCGTCCAGATGCCCGCCGGCGTGCCGGTGGCCACGGTCTCGATCGGCGGCGCCCGCAACGCAGGCCTGCTGGCCGTGCGCATGCTCGCCTCCGGCAGCGATGAACTGGCCAAGCGGCTGCAGGGCGAGCTCCTCGAATTCGCGCAGGAACTGAACAACGTGGCATCGGCCAAGGGCGCCCGGCTGCGCGACAAGGTGGCCGAAGTGTTCTCCCAGGACAACGTGTCCGCCCGGAGCAGCCGCTAAGGGAGGCCTCGCCAATGACCAGCAGGCAGTCCATCCCGACCACCGGCCAGGCCAGCCAAAGGCAACAGCCCGCCACCGCGACGCTCACCGACCCGGTCAGGTATCCGGCGTCGGCCAGCGCGCCCGTACGAAGCAAGCGGGCCTTTGTCCTGCTCCTCATGACCCTGTTGCTGCCCGGCAGCGCACAGGTGGTGGCCGGCGACAGGAAGCTGGGCCGCACGGCCCTGCGCGTGACGTTCACCGTCTGGGCCCTGGCCCTGTTGCTGTTGGTCCTGGCCCTGGTCAACCGTTCCCTGGTGTTGGGACTGTTCACGCATCCCGTGCTGTCCCTGCTCCTCATCGTGGTCCTGCTGGCACTGGCCGCCGGCTGGGTCCTGCTGTTCATCAACACGTTCCGGATCATCCGGCCTGTGCTGCTGGCACCCGGCATGCGGCCGATTGTCGCCGTCGCCCTCGTACTGTCTATGGTGATAGGCAGCGGCACCCTGAGCTATTTCGCCTACGTACTGAACGTGGGGCGCAACGCCATCGGCAGCATTTTCGCCAACGGCCCCGCGCTCGAGCCCGTGGACGGCCGCTATAACTTCCTCATGATGGGCGGTGACGCCGGCGACGGGCGGACCGGCCGCCGCCCGGACAGCCTCTCGGTCATCAGCGTCGACGCCGAAACCGGTGCCAGTGCCATCATTTCGGTGCCCCGGAACCTCCAGAACGCGCAGTTCAGCGAAGGCTCCCCCATGCGCGAGGTCTACCCCGAGGGCTACAACTGCGGCAATGAATGCCTCATCAACGCCATCAACACCGAGGTCACCAACAACTACGCCAATCTCTACCCCGGCGTCTCCGATCCCGGCGCCCAGGCCACCATGGAAGCAGTCTCCGGAAGCCTGGGCATCACCATCCAGGCCTACGTGGTGGTGGACATGGACGGCTTCTCCAAGCTGATCGACGCCATGGGCGGCATCCGCATCAAGTCCGGCGCCTGGGTGCCGATCAGCGGCGGCATGCTTCCGGGCAGCGATACCCGGCACGTGAAGCCGGACGGCTGGATCCCGCCGGGTGAGCAGAAGCTCAACGGTTTCCAGGCCCAGTGGTACGCCCGCTCGCGCGAGAATGTGGACGACTTCGCCCGCATCGCCCGCCAGCAGTGCGTGCAGCAGGCCATGCTCAAGCAGCTCGACCCCGCCACCCTGCTGTCCAAGTTCGAGGCCATCGCCAACGCCGGCACCAAGGTGGTGGAATCCAACATTTCCGCCGCGCAGCTCGGCAGCTTCGTGGACCTGGCCATCAAGTCCAAGAACCAGCCGGTGTCCCGGCTGACCATCGGCCCGCCCGACTTCGAAGGCTGGTTCTCCACCACACCGGACTTCAACGTCATCCACGAGCGCGTCAGGAAGCTGCTGGCACCAAAGGCTTCCCCGAAAGCCGGTGCGGCATTTTCCGGTGCGGTGCAGGAGGACCCGGCGTCCGGCGTCGTACTGTCCGTCCCGGGCAGCGGCCCGCAAGCCGGCGGACTCCCCACCCGGGTCTCCGCGGAAACACCCGCAGGTGACTTCACCCCGGTGACCACACGTCCGGACGGCCAGCCGATCACCGCCGCGTACCTGAATTCGCTGTACGACATCCAGGACTATGCGACGCTTGAACTGCTGCTGGCGAACAACGGCCAGTGCCGCCCCCTGTAAGTCCCTTTTCCGTTCCGCGACCCGCCTTTCAGTGACAAGGACTCCTGCCCGTGTACCAGCTTGAGAATGTGCTGCGCCCCTACGCCTGGGGCTCGACGACGGCGATTTCCGCCCTGTTGGGCACCCCCGCCTCGGGCGGGCCGGAGGCGGAGTTGTGGATCGGCGCGCACCCCGACTCGCCGTCGCTGGCCAGCCGTTCCGGCGCGCCGGCCCTGCCGCTGGACGCCGTGATCTCGCAGGATCCGGAGCACTTCCTGGGCGCGGCGAGCGTCGCCGAGTTCGGCCCGCGGCTGCCGTTCCTGGGCAAGATCCTGGCCGCGGACAAGCCGCTGTCCCTGCAGGTGCACCCGAGCCTGGAACAGGCACGGGAAGGTTTTGCCCGCGAGAACGCGGCCGGCGTGGCGCCCGCTGCCGCCGACCGCAATTACCGGGATGACAACCACAAGCCCGAAATGATTTTCGCCCTGACCCCGTTCGAGGCCCTCTGCGGGTTCCGTCCCGCGGCGGAATCACGGGCCCTTTTCGCGCAGCTGGCGGAATTGGTGGACGGTTCCGGCGCCCCGGCCGGTGTCCTCCGTGCCGTCGTCGCCGAGCTGTCCCGCCCGGACGAAGCGGATGCCCTGCGCGGCGCCTTCAGCACCCTGATCTCGGGCGGCGAGGCGGTGACTGAGGCCGTGGATGCTTCCGTGGCCGCCGTGGCCGGGCTTGCTACCGAACCGTATTCGGCTGCCCTGACTGCGATGGCCGGGATCGCCACGGAGTACCCGGGCGATCCCGGAGTCCTGATCTCCCTCATGCTGAACCTCGTCTCCCTGGCCCCCGGCGAGGCGATCTACCTGCCCGCCGGCAATATCCACGCCTACTTGAAGGGCCTTGGCGTGGAAGTCATGGCCAGCTCGGACAATGTGCTGCGCGGTGGCCTCACGCCCAAGCACGTGGACATCCCCGAGCTCATGAAGACCGTGGAATTCGCCTCGATCGGCGTTCCGCGGGTCGAGCCCAGCGAATCCGAGCTCGGCCAGGAACTGTACCTTCCGCCGTTCCGCGAGTTCCGGCTCCAGCGCATCGAACTCGCTCCCGAGGCAGAACCGGTGCCGCTCGCGCAGTCCGGGCCCGCCGTCGTCGTGGTGGTCTCCGGCGGGGTGCTGCTGGACTCCCCCAAGAGTGAATTGCGCGTGGCGCGCGGCGGCAGCGCGTTCATCCCGGCGGCCGAGAACCCCGTGATGGTGCACGCGGAGGCCGGCGCCACGGACAACAGTGTCGCGTTCGCCATCACCACTGGACTGGAAAGCTAGGCCATGGATTTCTTCCTGCAAAGCCCTGCGTGGGCCGAGGTCCAACGTGCGCTGGGCCGTACCGTGCACCTGCAGTCCGGCCCCGGCTGGCGTTTCCTCGCCGTCGAGGAGAAGAACCCCGCGGGCAAAGTGCTGTACTCGCCGTACGGCCCGGTGGCCGAGTCCCTTGAAGCGTTCGACGCCGCCCTGGCCGCCTTGCGCGCGACGGCCCGCCGCTGCGGCGCGGTCTTCGTGCGGCTGGAACCCGCCAGCGCGGGGTTCGGGGTGGACGAGGCGGACAGGCTGTTGCGGGAACGCGGCATGCAGCCGGCGCCGGCCAACCAGCAGCCGGAGCTGAGCTGGATCGTGGACCTGGACGGGGACTTCAAGGACGTCCTCGCCGGGATGAAGCCCACCAACCGCAATCTCTACCGGAACATCCACAAGAAGGGCGTGACGTTCCGGTCCTCGCAGAATCCCGCCGAGATTTCGGTGCTGCTGGACTTCCTGCACATGACCGCGGCGCGCAACGGCTTCAAGCCGCAGAGCGACGACTACCTCACCACCGTGGCCCGTTCGCTGCTGCCGGCCGGCGCGGGAACCCTGTTCATCGCCGAGCTCGAAGGAACGCCGATCGCGGCGGCCCTGGCCTATGATTCCGCCGACACCCGCACCTACGCCCATGCGGCCTTGGACGACAGCCACCGCAAGCTCAGCGCCGGCATTCCCCTGTTGGTCACGCTGATGGCCGACGCCAAGGAACGCGGGCTCAAGCATGTGGACCTGTGGGGCGTGGCACCCGAGGACCGGCCGGACCACAAATGGGCAGGCTTCACGGCATTCAAGAAGTCCTTCGGCGGCCACCAGGTAGCCTACCCGGGCACCTGGGACCTGCCGGTGAAGAAGCTCCGCTACGGCGCTTACCAGCTGGCCAGGAAGCTGCGGAACAAGCTCCGCTGACTTACCCCTCCGTCCCCGTAGCGCGAACTGGCAGCAGATGCCCTCAGATCGCGCTTCTAAGGGCACCGCCTGCCAGTTCGATCGAAGGCTTGAAGGCCCTGCGTACCTTATCGACCACCGCAGGCCGATCGCCTTCAAGGTCCGCGCGCGCGACTCGGACTTCCTGCCAGCCGAGCCTCTCCGTCAACGCCTGGCGCTTGATATCGCGGCGGTACTGCTCAGGTTCACCGTGGTGTCCGCCGTCGTACTGCAAGGAAACCTTCTCCCGTACATAGGCGGCATCGGGCCACACCGCTGGCTGGCCCCATTCGTTGTAGATCACGTGGTTCAGCACAGGTTCCGCCAGCCCCGCGTTGATGAGGGCCAGCCGCATCAGGCTTTCCTGCGGAGAGTCCGCCCCGACGCGGATGAGGTCCAATGCCAAGCGGGCCTTCCGTACGCCCCGCATTCCCGGATGCGCTGAGACCATCGCCTTGAGTTGATCAATGGTAGCCATTGGCTCACGTGGCACAGGGTGATCAGGCCCGTGGCTGCACACGATCGAATCTCCCGCAGCCACAAGGTCGTCAATACTCATCCGTTGGGCAAGGTCCAGCCAAGTGCGTGCCGGGGATGTCACCCGGACACCATCAACAACCACCACCTCGCCGGGTTTGAAGGTCAATTGGTGGCCCACCACGTTGCGGCGCCGTGGCTTCCACGCTTCACTTGGGCGGGCCAGGTGGATCCGCCAGTCTTCTTCAAGAAACGACGGAAGACTGACCTGATGTACCCGGGCCGCGGAGGTATGACACAAGCAGCATCCCGGGTCCAAGTCCGTGTAACCACGCAGGTGCTCAATGACGGTGCCTGTGCTGTGGAGAGGCAGCCGCAAGCCTCGCGAAACCGTCACAATGCCGTCCCTGCGCAGTTGTTTCTGGCTTAGTCCAAGAGTCACGGCTGCTGAAGCGGGGAACGAACCGTTTGGAAGGTTGGCTGGCATTGGCGTCCGAGGCATGCTCAATTCTCGCCCGCTGCACAGAGCCGAAACTGGTTATCCACAGGCACTTAAACGAACTGGCAGCAGATTCCCTTAAACCTCGGTTCAAAGGGCATCTGCTGCCAGTTCGCGCTATAGGAAGCCGCTAGTTCTTGCGGGCGTAGCCTTCCCACTTGCTGGCGTGGTGCTCGGCGTCGACGAAGCGGACGGTACCGGACTTGGAGCGCATCACGATCGACTGGGTGACTACGCGGTCCTTCTGGTAGCGGACGCCGCGCAGGAGGTCGCCGTCGGTGATGCCGGTGGCAGCGAAGTAGCAGTTGTCGCTGGTGACGAGGTCGTTCGTGGACAGCACGCGGTCGAGGTCGTGGCCGGCGTCGATGGCCTTCTGCTTCTCTTCGTCGCTGGTGGGCCACAGGCGGCCCTGGATCACGCCGCCGAGGGACTTGATGGCGCAGGCCGCAACGATGCCCTCCGGGGTGCCACCGATGCCCATGAGGGCGTCGACGCCGGTGCCGGAGCGGGCCGCGGCGATGGCGCCGGCGACGTCGCCGTCCATGATGAACTTGGTGCGCGCACCGGCCTCGCGGATTTCCTCCACGAGCGGGCGGTGGCGGTCGCGGTCCAGGATCATGACGTTGAGCTGGTTGACCTTGACGCCCTTGGCCTTGGCGATCAGGTGGAGGTTCTGCTTGACGGGCAGGCGGAGGTCCACCATGTCCGCGGCTTCCGGGCCGGTGACGAGCTTCTCCATGTAGAACACGGCGGAGGGATCGAACATGGAGCCGCGCTCGGCAACGGCCAGCACTGCGAGGGCGTTGTTGATGCCCAGCGCGGTCAGGCGGGTTCCGTCAATGGGGTCGACGGCGACGTCGCACTCGGGGCCGGTTCCGTCACCGACGCGCTCACCGTTGAACAGCATGGGAGCTTCGTCCTTTTCGCCTTCACCGATGACCACGACGCCGTTGAAGTGGACCGAGTGCAGGAAGGAACGCATGGCGTCCACGGCGGCGCCGTCCGCCTTGTTCTTATCGCCGAAGCCGACCCAGTGGCCGCCGGCGATGGCGGCAGCTTCGGTAACGCGGACGAGTTCCAGCGCGAGGTTGCGGTCCGGCTCATCGCTCCCGACGGCGAGGGCCGGGGAAATCGTGGAGTACTGCGACATTGGTGCTGAAGACACGTGAACCTCTTCTTTGATGGCGATTCATGGGGCTTGGCTCGTGGAACCCTGTTCCCGGGACCGAGAGCAGCCACTTGGCAACTTCGATGTTTCCCTGGATCGATCATAGTCGGGGCGGATCGGCCCGGCCATGCGGTGTCCACGCCGCGGAACGCCTCTTCCCTCCGGGACCGGAATGTGTATTCGCCGCGCGGATAAGGGACTATGGAGGGGTGAGTGAAAAGCAGGAAACCCCGGTTGCCGAGCCGATGCCCGGCTCTGAAGCGACCGCCCAGGACCGCCCCGGCCAGCCCGTTGTGAAGCCCGTTATCGCGGCAAAAGCGGCCAAGCGGGCCAACGCCTCCGTGATCGGCATGGTGATTGCGCTACTGGTGTGCGTCTTGGCGTTCCTGCCGATCGTACTTATGAATCCGACCCCGAAGAGCGACGGCTACCGTCCGGACATCGACGTTGCGGCCATCGCCGCCAACGCCAAGGATGTGGCCGGATTCACACCGGTTGCCCCGGATACTGGCGAAACATTCCGTCCGAACTACGCCCGCTGGGAATCCGGCACAGGCAGCGGCGTGCCTACCTGGGAGCTCGGTTTCCTCACCCCCAAGGAATCGTTCGTGGGCCTGGTCCAGACCCGCAAGGCCAACCCCACGTGGCTTTTGCAGCAGACCGGCAATGCTCCAGTCACGGGCAAGCGCAACGCCGGCGGCAAGGACTGGGAACTGCGCGATTCCGGCAAGGGCAACCGCTCCATGGTCCTGGAATACAAAGGCACCACGATCATCCTGAGCGGCCCGGCAAGCCTCGACGAAATGTCCACGCTCGCGGCCGCCGTCGTAAAGTCCGCCGACACAGTTTCACCCGCCCCGACGGCCACCCCGTAAAGTAGCCGCGTGGCTACCTATCTGACTCCTGCACTTGCCTGGCGCCGTCTGCGCGAAGGAAACGAGCGGTTCGTCTCCGGCGAATCCCGGCATCCCAACCAGGATGCCTCCCGTCGGCATTCGCTGCTCGAGGACCAGCACCCGTTCGCGGTGATCTTCGGTTGCTCCGATTCGCGCCTCGCCGCTGAAATCATCTTCGACCTGGGCCTTGGCGACGCTTTCGTCATCCGCACCGCCGGCCAGGTGATCGACGACGCCGTGCTCGGCTCGCTCGAATACTCCATTTCCCAGCTGCACGTGCCGCTGATCGTGATCCTCGGGCACGACAGCTGCGGTGCGGTGACTGCCACCAAGGCCGCCGTGGAGACGGGCGAAATGCCCTCCGGCTTCATCCGCGACCTCGTGGAACGGATCACCCCGTCCGTGCTGACCTCCCTCCGGAACGAACAGCCGGACGTCAATGACATGGTGGTGGAGCACGTGAAGCAGACGGCCGCCCGGCTGGCCGACAGCTCCCGTGTGATCTCGGACGCAATCCAGGACGGCCGCACCGCGGTCATCGGCCTGTCCTACAAGCTCGGCGAGGGCCGGGCGGAGCTGGTTTCCGGGATCGGCCAGCTGTAACACCCGGAACTTGAGGCCCGACGGCGGCGCGCGCCTTCCCATGGCAGCGCCGCCGTAGCCTTGTGTTCCGGTTTCGGCAGGGGCGGCCCGCCGCAATAAGCTAGCCCCATGACTTCCACTCAAGAAACGAACGTTGAGTTCCGCATCGAGCACGACACCATGGGTGAAGTGCGCGTTCCCGTGAACGCCCTGTACAAGGCCCAGACGCAGCGCGCGGTGGAGAACTTCCCGATCTCCGGCAAGACCCTCGAGCGCACGCACATCGAAGCGCTGGCCCGCGTGAAGAAGGCTGCCGCACTGGCGAACGCTGAACTCGGTGTGCTCGACGATGAGCTCGCCGAAGCAATTGCCGCAGCCGCCGATGAGGTCGCTGCCGGCAAGTACGACGGCGACTTCCCGATCGACGTCTTCCAGACCGGTTCGGGCACCTCCTCGAACATGAACACCAACGAAGTGATCGCGGAACTCGCCAACCGCGCACTGGCCGCCAAGGGCAGCGACAAGGTTGTCCACCCGAACGACCACGTGAACGCTTCGCAGTCCTCCAACGACGTCTTCCCCACTTCGGTGCACGTCGCCGCCACCTCGGCTTTCATCAACGACCTCATCCCGGCCCTCGAGTACCTGGCGGCGTCGCTGGAGCGCAAGGCCGTGGAGTTCAAGGACATCGTGAAGTCCGGCCGTACCCACCTCATGGACGCCACCCCGGTCACCCTGGGCCAGGAATTCGGCGGCTATGCAGCACAGGTGCGCTACGGCATCGAGCGAATCAACGCCGCCCTCCCCCGCGTGGCCGAAGTTCCGCTGGGCGGCACCGCCGTCGGCACCGGCATCAACACCCCGGCCGGCTTCCCGGAGCGCGTCATCGAACTGCTTGCCGCGGACACCGGCCTGCCGCTGACCGAGGCCCGCGACCACTTCGAGGCCCAGGCCAACCGCGACGGCCTGATCGAAGGCTCCAGCCAGCTGCGCAACATCGCGATCTCCTTCATGAAGATCAACAACGACCTCCGCTGGATGGGTTCCGGCCCCAACACGGGCCTTGGCGAAATCGCCATCCCGGACCTGCAGCCGGGCTCCTCGATCATGCCGGGCAAGGTCAACCCGGTCATCTGCGAAGCCTCCATCATGGTGTGTGCCCAGGTGATCGGCAACGACACCGCCATCGCCTGGTCCGGCACCAACGGCGCCTTCGAACTGAACGTGGGCATCCCGGTCATGGCCGCCAACCTGCTCGAGTCCATCCGCCTGCTGGCCAACACCAGCCGCGTCATGGCCGACAAGATGATCGACGGCATCACCGCCAACGTGGAGCGTGCCCGCTTCCTGGCCGAGGCTTCCCCGTCCATCGTGACCCCGCTGAACAAGTACATCGGGTACGAGAACGCCGCAAAGATTGCCAAGACTGCCGTCAAGGAAGGCCTGACCATCCGCCAGGCCACCGAGCAGCTCGGCTTCGTCGGTGAGGGCGAGGGCAAGGTTTCCGAGGCCGATCTCGACAAGGCCCTGGACGTCACCACCATGACGGCCCCGGCCCACAAGGCCTAAGCTCCCGCGCTGAACCAGTAAAGGTACGACGGCGGCCGGCACCTTCCCCGCGGAAGACGCCGGCCGCCGTCGGCGTCTCAGCTGTGTGGACCCGGCCGCGGAAGCCGCCGAAATATACTGCCGGGAGGGCACCGAACGGAGGAACGGACTTTGGCGACCAGCAGCAGACCCCACGGACCCCGCCGTTCGCGCCCGTGGGCCGCGATCGCCCTGGGTTCGCTGACCCTGCTTCTGGCGGCGATCGGCGTGGGCGTGAACATTCCAACGTCGTGGGTGACGGTCGAGGTGACCGGCACGACGGTCAGCGCCGAACAGGTCCGGGCCGCGATCGGCGGAGAACTGCAGGCCTACGAGCCAACCCGCCTGCTTGTCTGCGATGCCGATACTGCGCGGCAATGCGCCTCCCCTGCTGCCGGGACGGTCGCCGTGGTGGTCAACGGACGGTTTGCCGGCGCCAGGGTCCAGAAGGGGTGGCTGCCTGTCCTGCACGACGAGTCGGAGTATGAGCCCGACGGCGACGACATGGTCCGCGACGCTTTCGACAACGCCCACCGCGCCGGCCAGCAGGCGGGGGCCGCGGCGCTGGCGGCCCGGGCCGCCGTGGACGCCCAGGCCCAGGCAGTGAAGCGGACGCCTCTGGGATGGCTGGCCATCGTCCTGGCCGGGGGCATCGCCACGGCCGTCGCCGCGAGGCGCCACGCCAAACGGAGCCGGGAACGGCGGGAGCTCTGGCATGACCTCGCGGTCGGATCACGCAGCCTGGCCACGGTCACCCTCGATCTGGAGATGACCGGCCTGTCCGCACTGCAGCTGCGCGATGGTTCCCGTTCGGCCGCCGCCCGGCAACTGCAGGAAGCAGCCCGCGAGGTGGAGCGCCGGTCCCTGGAACTGAGCCGGGAGGAAGCGGTCCTGTATGAGCGCGTGCCGGCCGGCATGCCCACCATGCAGGACCTGACGGCCGAAGAGGCGGACCGGTTCAGGAAGGAGGCGCACCGGCTGGACTTGCTGGACGATGCGGTCTCCCAGGGAACTGCGCTGCTGCTGCGCACCGCGACAGCCCAGCACGCCTGGGACGCCAACACCCGGTCGTTCATGGAAGCAGCCGACCGGGTCCGGGCGATGGCCTCCGAGGCGGACGTCCGGGTTACCGGCAGCCTGGCCGCCGCCGTGGAAAAGCTGGAGGAAGTCCGGTTGTCGCTGATCACCGTGGGCGCGCAGATCGCAGATCAGGCCGCGGATCCGGACGAGGTCCCGGCCGCCCTGCTCAACGCGGCCCGGAAGACGTCCGACGGCTTGGGCGACGCCCTCCGTTCGGGGCTCGCCAAGTCAGTGGGCCTGTCACCCAAAGCCGCGGTAAAGCGTGCCCGGGAACTGTCCGCGGACGAACCCGGAACGCCCCTCCTGCTGGCACTGGCCGGATCACCAGACGCAAACTCCGCGGAGAAGGACGCCCGACTGAACCTCGCAGGAGTGGAACTCTGGTGGCGGGAGGCGCGCGGCCAGTTCGCTGCCAAACGCAAACCAACTCCCCCTGCCCCGCGGCGGAAACCCGCCCGGAAACAGAGCGAGCTCGCGGGGAATCTCCGCGCGGGCGGCGGGGTCCTTGGCGTGATCGTGGGAATCGGCGCCGTGGTGGTGGTCCTGTCATGGGGCGTCCAGGCCGCGATCAGCGGCGTCGGCGCGCTTGGCCAGGACAAGGCGGTCAGCTATATCTCGCTGCCCGATGGAGCGGACTGGCCCGGCCTGGACGAAGCCAACGAGCGTAGCGGGGAAATCCGCGCCTTCGTCCCCTGGCGGCTCGCCGTTATCGCCCTGCCCGCCGCGCCGGGACAGGACGTGGTCAAGAAGGCCAGGCCGAGCAAGTACTCCAGCGGCCGGTACTTCGAAGACCTCAAGCTGGACGACAGATCGGAGCTGGTCCGCTCGGCGTTGGCCAATGTCCCGGAACTTGTGGACCCGGCGACCGGTGATCTGCACCCGGACGTGATGGTGAACGTGGTCCGGGACGTGGGCCAGGGCGAATACCGCGAAATCGGGCTGGCCTGGGGACCGACGCCTGCGCCCCGGCTGTCCGGTGAGTACCTGGACCACGGCGGATGGAACAGCGCCGATGATGCGCGCGGAACAATTTCCACCCCGCTCTTCCTGCTCAGGCAGGACCTCGCGGAGAGCCTCGGCAAGCCGGCCTGGACGGAATCCCAGTCCACCCGGGTGGGGCTCGGCGTCGGCGTCGTCCTCGCTTTCGCCGGCCTTGCCGCCGTCCCCCTGACTATCGCCGGCCGTCGACGCAACCGCACTGCGTCCCGCAAGGAAAACGACCGACGGCTGCACTCCGTCCGTGCCAAGCTGGATGCCCTGTTCGTCTCCGAGGACACCGCGGACCTCAACGCCGTCACCGCGGAGGAACGTGCTGCTTCGCCCGAACTTGAAGACCGCCGGGTACGGGTCAAAGCCCAGATCCTGGCATTGCGCCGCTGCGAAGAACTGGAAACCAGGCCGCGCCGACGCCGGGGCCAGGAAGCCCACGCCTTCGACGTCGCCCGTCTCAGCGGCCTCGTGGATGCGCTGGCAGCACGCGAAGCCGGCCTTGCAGATAGGGTCCGCGACTACCTCGCAAGGGGCTAGGCGGACGCGTATGTGATAGATGACATACGGCTATCTTTTTGCACCCTCACTCATTCAGTGCAAAAATTTACTTTGTGAGTAATAGTGCAACTTTCGACGGCGGCCTCCGCGAGCGCAAGCGGGCGGCCACCCGCAAGGCGATCACCGCCGTCGCGCGTTCCTTGACCGCGAGCCGCGGCCTCAACGGCTACACCGTGGAAGAGGTCTGCGAGGAAGCGGGCATCTCACGCCGCACCTTCTTCAACTACTTCCACAGCAAGGAAGACGCGGTGGTCGGCTCGTTCTCGGACGAACTCCCCCAGGACGCCCTGGAAGCCTTCACCGCGAACCCGGCACCGGGGAACGGAACCATCTCAGCCAGTCTCCTGGCTGCCCTGTTCGAGTTCACGGTCACCGTGATGGAACGCTCAACCGTCAGCCCGGAAGACATCCGCCAGCTCATCGCGGCCATCTCCGCTGAACCGCAACTGCTCAGCCGGATGACCGCCGAGGGCGAAGTCCGCGAGCGCCAGTTCGCCGAGCTCATCGCCTCACGTGAAGGGCTGCCGGCGGACCACCCCGAAATCATCATGGCGGCCACGGTCTTCGGAGCCGTGACCAAGAAAACCAACCAGGTGTTCTTCTCCAAAGGAAACCGCCGCCCCTACCGCGAGCTGCTGGAAGAGAACCTCCACGCAGTGCGCGCCTTGTTCAGCCAGCCCCTCGACATCCCAGAGGACAATTCATGAGTGCAACCGCCAGAACCGCAGCCGAACCGCTGCTGCTGACCCAACGAAGAATCTGGATTATCTTCTCGGCCCTGATCGCCGGGATGCTGCTCTCCAGCCTGGACCAGACCATCGTGTCCACCGCCATGCCCACCATCGTGGGCAAGCTGGGCGGCGTGGAGCACCAGGCCTGGATCACCACCGCCTACCTGCTGGCCACCACCATCGTGATGCCCATCTACGGCAAGTTCGGTGACGTGCTCGGGCGCCGCAACCTCTTCCTGATCGCGATCGGCCTCTTCACGGCCGCATCTGTGGGCTGCGCATTCGCCACCGATTTCTGGACCTTCGTGGTCTTCCGCGCCATCCAGGGCCTGGGCGGCGGCGGCCTGATGATCCTGTCCCAAGCCATCATCGCGGACATCGTTCCCGCCAAGGAACGCGGCAAGTACATGGGCCCGCTGGGCGCCATCTTCGGCCTGTCCGCCGTGGCCGGCCCGCTGCTGGGCGGTTTCTTCGTGGACCACCTCACCTGGGAATGGGCGTTCTACATCAACATCCCTATCGGCATCGCTGCCTTCGCCATCGCCTGGTTCACCCTGACCCTGCCGAACAAGAAGGCCGAGAAGCGCATCGACGTCCTCGGCGTCGTCCTGCTCTCCGCTGCCACCGCCTGCCTGATCTTCTTCACCGATTTCGGCGGCAAGAAGGACGAGGGCTGGGATTCGCCCCTGACCTGGCTCTTCGGCGCCGGCATGGTGCTGGCCGCGTTCCTGTTCGTCATGGTGGAACGCCGCGCCGAAGACCCGATCATTCCGCTGAGCCTCTTCAAGAACCGGATCTTCATCAACGCCACGGCCATCGGATTCACCCTGGGCCTGGGCATGTTCGCCGCCATCGCCTTCGTGCCGACCTTCCTGCAGATGTCCTCCGGCACCTCCGCAGCCGTCTCCGGCCTGCTGATGCTGCCCATGATGGTGGGCCTCATGGGCACCTCCATCTACTCCGGCATCCGGATCTCGAAGACCGGCAAGTACAAGATGTATCCGATCCTGGGCGCAGTCCTGACCATCGCGGCCATGTTGTGGTTCACCACCCTTACCGCTGCCACGCCCATCTGGGTGATCTGCATCCAGCTGTTCATCTTCGGGGCGGGCCTCGGCCTGATCATGCAGGTGATCGTCCTGGTGGTGCAGAACGCGGTTCCGGCCGGGCAGATCGGTACCGCCACCAGTACCAACAACTACTTCCGCGAAGTGGGCGCGTCCTTGGGCGTGGCGGTGTTCGGCTCGCTGTTCACCACCCGGCTCTCCGAGTCGCTGACCAAGGCCTTCACCGGCGCCGGCGCCTCCTCCGAGCAGGCCTCGCAGGCCACCAGCACCCTGGATCCGCAGACGCTCTCCCAGCTGCCCGCTTCCGTCCGGGACGCGATCGTGAACGCCTACGCCGATTCGCTCGCGCCGGTGTTCTGGTACCTGATCCCGTTTATTGCGGTGGCCCTGTTGCTGGCCATCACGCTTAAGCAGATCCCGCTCTCGGACACTGCCGGCATGGTCGCGCGCGGCGAGGCCGTGGGCGGCGAGGAGGCGGAGCGGCTCGAGGCAGAGCGGCTGGCAGCTGCGGCTTCTGTTCCCGCCGCGGCTGCCCGCGCAGAGGACGACGACGCCGAACTCGCCGGCCGGCGGTAACTTCTGCTTGTTTCCGGTCCGGAAAGCCGGGGCACCCTGTGTGGGCGCCCCGGCTTTTCCTTGCCACTTACATGTGCGGGGCCGCTCCGGCATCCTTGAATTCCACCGTGCCGTGGCTGTTCTTTAGCGTCAGTTTGGCGCCGTCGAGCTTCCAGGTAACGGGTGCCTTGAACAAGTCACTCGCCCAATTCTCACGCTCGCCCCTCGGTCCCTCACATAGCATCAGAGTCTGCGCGATCTCGCTGGGAATCCAACGGGTGCCCTCGAGTTCGATCTCGACACCCATGCCATTGCAGGGCGTTTTGACTCCGACATTCCACGTCCCGTTGACGAAGTACGTGGTCACTTCCAGGGGAACTTCCTTCAGCCAGGCCAACTCCCCCGTTGCATCCCGCCCGCCCGTGGACCTATACAGCCGGCACCCCAGCGGTCCGCCTTCGCAGACCGGTTTCGGGCCGTCGGTCTTGCTGCCCACCGGAGCACGGGACACCGGGGATTGGTCCGGAGCCGGGTGCGTGTATACCGGCGGGACCGCCTCCGGCACAGTCTTCCGAGGCTCCGGTCCCGGCGCTCCAGGTGCATTCCCGCACGCGGCCAGGGCCCCGGCTAAGAGAACCGCCACTGCGTATCCGGACATTCTGCTGCGTGACAACACACGAGCCCCCTCATCATGGACATCCGCCGAATCGCTCCCAGTCTCCTACGGTGCTCCGCAGCCGGGAAGCACAGGCCCGTTGCAATCGTTCCGGGCAGGTCACAGCTTCGGAACGGCCTTAAGCAGCGAATCGTCCGAAGGCAGCGGCTAGGCTTGTCCGGTGAGCATTGAGCCTGAGGATTCCGTCAGCACCAGCCCCGCCGTCCGGTGGGGCCTGGGTGCCGTATTGTTCGCCTTGCTCGCGGTGTCCATGGTTTTCACCGCTGCCGGCAACGGATTGATGATCGCCGGCGCAGTCCTCTGCGGTGCTGCGGCCTGCTTCGCTGGCTACCGCGCGGTGCGCGCGGCCCGGAGCGGTTCCTGAACGCAGCCGGGTTCAAGGCCCGGCTACAGCATCTCCAACGGCTGCCATGATCGTGGCGGCGCGAAGGCGGCGTCCAGCTCAGCCAGGTCCTCCGGGGTGAGGACGATGTCGAGGGCCGCACGGTTCTCCCGGACGTGTGCGGCATTGCCGGCCTTGGGTATGGCGAGGACATGGTTTAGGCGGAGTACCCAGGCCAACGCGATCTGCACGGTGTTGGCCCCGTGCCGTGCTGCGATGTTTTCGAGTACCGGGTGGCCTGCCAGGCGGCCCTGTTCGATGGGTGAATAGGCCATCACAGGCATACCGCTGTCACGCGAGGACGGCAGGAGGTCGAATTCCGGGCCCCGACGCGTCAGGTTGTACAGAATCTGGTTCGTCTGCGGACCGCGGCCCGTCCCGGGCGCGTAGCCGGCCGGCAGGCCGCTGAGTTCGTCCTCGTCGAAATTGCTCACTCCCCAGCCGCCAATTTCCCCGGATTCAAGGAGCTTTTCGAATCCGGCAATCGTTTCTTCCAGAGGATACGGGCCGGCCCAGTGGAGCAGGTAGAGATCCAACCTGTCGGTCCGCAAGCGGCGGAGGCTGCGGCGGCATGCCTCTACCACTCCGGTGCGGCTGGCATTGGACGGGAGCACCTTGCTGACCAGGAACACCTCGTCCCGCCGCCCCGCGATGGCCTCGCCGACCAGTTCTTCCGCTGCGCCGTTGCCGTACATTTCCGCGGTGTCCACAAGTGTCATGCCGAGATCGAGCCCCATACGCAAAGCCTGGATTTCCTCGGCCCTGGCGGCCTTGGAATCACCCATGTACCAGGTTCCCTGGCCAAGGGCCGCGGCGGTGCGGCCATCAGGGAAGGTGACGGTTCTCATCGGCGGGACCTCCAACTCTCGGGTCCACCCATCGTAGTGTGCGGGCTGGTTCTCCGGATCAAGCCGGCAGCACCACCATGGCGGTCGCCGCGCCGGCCAGCATGAACGGGCCGAAAGGGATGGCAGATTTCAAAGTGCCGCGTCGGGCGGCCAGCACCACCAGGCTCCAGAGGCCGCCGAACAGGAACGCGGCAAACGTCCCGGCGAAAACATGCGACCACCCCAGGTAGCCGAGGTACAGGCCCAGCACGCCGGCCAGCTTCACATCGCCGAAGCCCATTCCGGGCGGATAGACCAGCCGCAGCAGGAAGTAGAACAACCACAGCACGGCTCCCCCTGCCGCCATCCCTAGGACCGGCACCCCGAAAAGGGCTGCACCGGCGTCGGGCATTCCGGCCTTGACGCCGGAGAACGCGACGGCGAGCGCCGCACCCGCCAGCAGCACGCCCGCAATTCCGTACGAGGGAAAGACGATCCGATTGGGCAGCAGGTGGTGGCGGACGTCGATGATCGTCAGCCGGACGGCCATCACCGCGAAATACAGGCACGCGGCAAGCAGCAGCCAGAAGGCCACAGGGCTTGCCGTCCACAGTTCGCTGAGTCGTCGGATCACCCTCGGATGCTATCCGTTTTGCCGCGGGAGCCGCTCGGGCCGGGCCGTATTATGTGGATATGGGGCGCTACAGTGCAGAATCCGGGGCCGGAAACGCCCGCGACATGTCCTCCACCTTCCGCAATCTCTGCCGCTCCTCGCCGTGGAAATGGACCAGCCTCCGCTTCGAATACCGGGACCTGCCGGGCGATGAAAAGAGCACGGTCAAGGCGTGGTTGCGGCGGCCGGGGGCACTGCGCCTGGAGACCTCGGACGGCACCCTGCTGCACAGCACCACCGGGATCAACGACTCCCGGGACAGCTTTTACGTCCGGTCCAGCCGCAGTTCCTGGCTGCTTCCGGCGCACCTCGTGACGCCCGTGTACGACGACGCCGGGCTGGTCCGCCGCCGGCCGGAAGCCGCGTACGGGGAACCTTCCTTCGGGAACGGCCGTCTCGCGGCCGCCCTTGATCCCGTGGAGCTGGCGGGCAATGCGCCGGTGCCGATCGAGTTTCCGGACAGCAACCCAGTGGAGCTGGGCCCGGTGCTCGAGCTGGAGCATGAGGGCCGCCCCGCCCTGGAATGCGTGGTGACCCCGGGGCTGAACTACTCCCCTGCCGATCCGGCGATGCCGTTGTGCCTGCCCGGCCGTACCCGGCTGAGGATTGATGCCGGGACCGGCGTGTGTGTGGAAAGCGAAGCGCTCGACGGCGACGCCGCCGGCAGCGGGCACTGGATCCGCATCCTCGGCGTGGACGAGTACATGCTGGATGATCTGTTCCTGGCCGAGTCGATGAACCTGAGCGATGTGCGGCAGCACATCAGCTGGGAGCCCGGCGCCTGATTTGCGGCGCGTGGCGCCCGTCCTAAGGGACTAGGCTTTCGAAATGACCTCGCTTACCGACATCTGGCCGGCGTTCGGCCTCACCCTGACCACGCCGCGCCTGCGGTTGAAGTCCGTCCACGACGCGGATCTTCCTGCCCTGTTCGACGCGGCCCGCAGCGGCATCCATGAACCCGGCCGCAGCCCCTTCAGCACGCCGTGGACCGAGGTCCCCGCAGAGGAGCTCGGCCCGAACATGGCCCGCTGGCACTGGAACTGCCGCTCCAATACGACCCCGGAATCCTGGACACTGCTGCTGGGCATCTGGCACGACGGCGAAATCATTGGCTGCCAGGACATCGGCGCGAAGAACCTCAAGGTCCTGAAGACGGTCGGCACCGGCTCCTGGCTCAAGCAGTCCGCGCAAGGCCTGGGCCTCGGCAAGGAGATGCGGGCCGCCGTCGTCAGCTACGCCTTCGACTACCTCGGCGCGGACGTCGCCGAATCCGAAGCCGCCGCCTGGAACGAAAAGTCCCTGGGCGTTTCCCGCTCCCTCGGCTACGAACTGAACGGCAGCTACCGCACCAACTGGGGCCCGGAAGCCGAAGAAGTCCAACGCGTCCGGCTCACCAAGGACGCCTTCAAACGCCCCGACTGGACCCTGAAGGTCGAAGGCCACGAACCCTGGGCGAAATTCCTGGGGCTGGAGCAACAGCAGCGGTAAGGCGACATTCGCACGAGACGGGACGGCGGTCCTTCGCAGAGGAGCGCATCGCGGCGCATCGGATCACAGAGGTCGCCCAGCGACCGAAGGGGTCCTTATGCGACGTGTCTAAGCGACGGCGAAGGGCCGTCTCCCGTCGAACCCAGCAACGGCGCGGCACCCAAAGCAGGTGCCGCGCCGCCGTGTCCAGCGAATTAACGCATCAGCGTTAAATCTCCGCCCCCTCCAGCAGCTCCGTCACCAGAGCAGCGATCGGCGAGCGTTCGGAGCGGGTCAGGGTGATGTGGCCGAAGAGCGGGTGTCCTTTGAGGGTTTCGACGACGGCGGCCACGCCGTCGTGCCGTCCGACCCGGAGGTTGTCGCGCTGGGCGACGTCGTGGGTGAGGACGATCTTGGAGTTCTGGCCGATGCGGCTCATGACGGTCAGCAGGACGTTCTTCTCGAGGGACTGGGCCTCGTCCACGATCACGAAGGCGTCGTGCAACGAGCGTCCGCGGATGTGGGTGAGAGGCAGGACTTCGAGCATGCCGCGGTCCATGACTTCCTCGACGACTTCCTGCGAAACCAAGGCACCGAGGGTGTCGAAGACCGCCTGCGCCCAGGGGTTCATTTTTTCAGATTCGCTGCCGGGCAGGTAGCCGAGTTCCTGGCCGCCGACCGCGTAGAGCGGGCGGAAGACGATGACCTTGCGGTGTTCGCGGCGTTCCAGGACGGCTTCGAGTCCGGCACAGAGGGCGAGGGCGGACTTGCCGGTGCCTGCCCGGCCGCCGATGGAGACGATACCGACGGACGGGTCCATGAGCATGTCGATGGCGAGGCGCTGTTCGGCGGAGCGTCCGTGCAGGCCGAAGACGTCGCGGTCGCCCTTGACGAGGCGCACCTGCTTGTCGGCGCCCACCCGGCCGAGTGCCGAGCCGCGGTTGGAGAGCAGCACCAGGCCGGTGTTGACGGGGAGTTCGGCCGCGGCGGGGATGAAGACCGGTTCGTGGCCGTAGAGGGTGCCGATTTCCTCTTCGGTGGCTTCCACTTCAGCCATGCCGGTCCAGCCGGAGTCCTTGACGAGCTCGTTGCGGTATTCGTCGGCGAGCAAGCCCATGGCGGAGGCTTTGACGCGCATCGGCAGGTCCTTGGAGACCACGGTGACGTTGCGGCCTTCGTTGGCCAGGTTCTTGGCGACGGCGAGGATGCGGCTGTCGTTGTCCGCGCCGCGGAATCCGGCGGGCAGCACTTCGGTGGAGATGTGGTTCATTTCCACGCGGAGGGTGCCGCCGTCGCTGCCGATCGGGATGGGTGTGTTGAGTCCGCCGTGTTCGATCCGGAGGTCGTCGAGGAGCCGCAGGGCCTTGCGGGCAAAGTAGCCCAGCTCGGGGTCGTGGCGCTTTCCTTCGAGTTCGGTGATGACCACGATCGGGACGATCACCTCGTGCTCTGCGAAGCGCAGCAACGCGCGGGGATCGGAGAGCAGGACGGACGTATCAATCACATAGCTTCGGCCGGCTGCTTTGCCGGCCCGCGGAGCTTTGGCTTTGGGGCTCCGCTTGCTGCGAGAGGTAGCTGCACTTTCCCCGTCGGAAACGATTACGGGCAGTTGCTCAGAAATAGCCACATCGACTCCAGCCCCGGGCGTTCGCCCGGCTTATTCGTGAGGCGGCTCGGCCGGACGGCCGGGCTCGGCCCTCCACGTATGTGGTGCGATGTGTCGCTCCATCTACTGGCCTCCCCGATCAGCGGGCGGTTTGCCTGCTGATGGGATTAACGTAAATCCGGCACACTTCATTTCCGGTGACAAACAGCGGCGATTCGCATGTCCGCGATGTGAACTTAATGTGAACGGCGCCCACCGCCGTCGTGATTCCAGGTGCCGGAGTCAGGTGCCGAAGCGCCGCTGCCGGCCCGCGTAGTCGCGCAGGGCCCGCAGGAAATCGATCTTGCGGAAGGCCGGCCACAGGGCCTCACAGAAGTAGAACTCGCTGTAGGCGCTTTGCCACATGAGGAAGCCGGAGAGCCGCTGCTCCCCGGAGGTGCGGATGACGAGGTCCGGGTCCGGCTGGCCGCGGGTATAGAGGAAGCGGGAGATGTCGTCGACGGACAGGGTGTCCGCGACCTCCGCCATGTCCCGCCCGTTGGCGACGGCGTCCTGCAGCAGCCCGCGGACGGCGTCGACGATCTCGCGGCGGCCGCCGTACCCGACGGCGACATTGACGTGCAGCTTTTCGCGCACCGGCGTGCGGGCGGTGAGTTTGTTGAGCCGCTCGGCGAGATAGTCCGGCAGCAGCTCCGGCGCGCCGAGGGCGTGGACGGAGATGTCCGGCGCTTCGTCGAGGCGGTCCATGGTGTTTGCGATGATCCCCATGAGCAGGTCCAGCTCTTCGCCGGAGCGGCTCATGTTGTCCGTGGAGAGCATGTACAGCGTGACAACTTTGACGCCGAGTTCCTGGCACCAGCCGAGGAACTCGTGGATCTTATCCGCACCGGCCTGGTGCCCTTCGCTGGTGGGGGCGTTGAACTGGCGGGCCCAGCGGCGGTTGCCGTCCACCATGACGCCGATGTGGCGCGGGATCTTGTCTGTTTCGAGGGAGCGCAGGAGTTTGCGTTCGTAGAAGCCGTAGAGAATACCGGGCAATTCCATCCGGATGTTCACCTGACTTCCTTCGATCACGCGTCGCTCAAGCACCCGGGCAGGCGCCGCGGGTGCATCACCTAGGCTACCGTCCCCGGCGCCGATGGAGATGCATGGACGGCCGTAAGCACCCATGAAGGAAGTTACCCGCTGGTAACCTACCGGAACGTAGCTTACGCTTTAACAATGTCGGACCTTCTCTTGGCCAAGCCCGCCTGGCGCGGCTGGATCCACGCCGTCGCTGCCCCGTTCGCCGTGGCCGCGGGGGTTGTCCTGGTCGTGCTGGCGCCAACCCCGGACCGGAAGATTGCCTCGGCCATCTACGCAGTCACGGGCGCGCTGCTGTTCGGCGTTTCCGCCGTCTACCACCGCGGAAACTGGCAGGACAAGGCACGAATGCTGCTCAAACGGCTGGACCACAGCAACATCATGCTGGTCATCGCCGGCAGCTACACGCCGCTCGCCTGGTCACTGCTCGAACGGCCGACAACCGTGCTGCTGCTCTGGCTGATCTGGACCGGAGCGGTCCTGGGAGTACTCTTCCGCGTGCTGTGGACGCATGCCCCGCGCTGGCTCTACGTGCCCATCTACGTCGCGCTAGGCTGCGCGGCGCTGTTCTTCCTGCCACAGTTCTTCGCGGCCAGCGTGCCAGCCGCGGTGCTGATCTGCGTGGGCGGGGCGTTCTATATTGCGGGTGCCGTGTTCTACGGGCTCAAGGCGCCGAACTTCCGTCCCGGCGTCTTCGGCTTCCACGAACTCTTCCACGTGTTCACGGTGTTCGGCTTCGCAGCGCACTTCATCGCGATCATGATCGCCGTGCTGCGCTAGCGTCGCACTTGCGCTGGCGTCACTCCCCGCTGCGCGGCAGGAAGTACGCCGATCCATCCGGCGTACGTTCCACCAGCTGCGCATCCACCAGGTAGCGGCGCAGCATCACATAGTCGTCGCTGTACTCCGACAGCCGCTCGTTGAAGCTGCGCTCATCGAGCCGCTCGCCGTGCTTCAGGACCTTTCCGGCCACCCACTCCAGCAGCAGGCGCCGAGCGTCCTGCTTCCTGGGGTACCTGTCGATCCTGCCGTCCTTGCGCAGGAATCGTTCGACGCCGGAGCTTTCTTCAGCCATGCCTCAAGGCTATGGGGAATCGCCGCTCATCGCTCGAAGCTGCTCTTCAAGGTCCGCCAAGGACGTTACGGGCCGCTGGCACACCATGTCCCGGCACAGGTACACCTGCGGCGAACCGTCGGGGGCCGTGCTGCGTTGCTCCAGCAAGGGGACGCTTGCCGCATCCGGAACCGCTCCGCCGTCGCCGGTTTCCTGCAGGGCGACCACCATGCCGGGGTTCGGGGAGAGCAGCAGCCGGCGGTGCAGCTCACGGCGGGCGGCGCCGTCCGGGCCTGCCACCGCGGCTTCCAGCGGCCCCGCAAGGGCCGCCTGCGCGGTGGCGAGCAGCCAACCGGCCACCCGCGGGGCGCGGGTGGCGATCGGCGGGAGCAGGTTCAGGATGTTTCCGGCCATGAGCCGTTGTTCGTGGGAGCCGGAGTAGGCCGACGACGTCAGCAAGGCCCCGGCGAAGGCGGCGGCCCCGCTGGGCGCGGCGTTGTCGAAAGGATCCAATGACGGCCTGCCGCCCTGGGCGCTGAGCACTTGCCCGGATTCCCCCGCCGAATCGGACAAGCGGCCGTCGGCGGCGAACCGCGCCGCCGCCTCAGCAAGCAGGTCCTGGGCGAAGGCGTACCAGCGGCTGTGGCCGGTCACGGCGTACAGGGCCAGGAGGCCGTCGGCGCAGAATGCGTAGTCCTCCAGCAGGCCGCCGATGCCGCGCGCCACGCCGTCGTGCGATACCCGCACAAGGCCCCGGCTGCCGTCCGGGCCCGGCACCCAGTGCACGCGGTAGAGGTACGCCGCGATGTTTTCCGCGGCCCGGACGAGCTCCGGATCATCGAGCACGGCCCCGGCGTCGGCGAGGGCGCCCACGGCGAGCCCGTTCCAGCCGGCCACCACTTTGTCGTCACGCCCCGGCTGGGCACGGCGGCCGCGCGCGGCGAGGAGCACGGGGCGCACCCGCTCCCACAGTTCAGCTTCGGCAGCAGTGAAGCCCCGGCCGGGGTGCAGAGGCGACCCGTCGCCGGATACCGTCCCACGCTCCCCGATGCCCATCAAGCGGGCCACGGCGGGCCCGTCCTCGTCACCGAGCACGGCCCGCAGTTCAGCCGGGCTCCACAGGTAGGTGGCCCCTTCATGGTGAACGCCGTCCACCACGGTGTCGGCGTCGAGCGAGGAGGCCAGGCCGCCTTCCGCGGCGTCGCCCAGGCCCAGCTCGCTGACCATCCAGGCCGCCGCTTCCGCTGCCACGCCGGCTGCTTCCTCCGCCGGGAACACCTCGTTGCCGCCCAGCCGGACCCAATGGGCGTAGACCCGGATCAGCTGGGCGTTGTCGTAGAGCATCTTCTCGAAATGCGGAACGGACCAGTCGGCCGTCACGGAGTACCGGGTGAAGCCGCCGTCCAGCTGGTCGCGCAGCGCGGAACGGGCCATGACCGCCAGCGTCCGCCCGGCCATGTCCCGTGCGGCATCGGCGGTGTCCGAGGGGACCGCCGCATGACGGATGAGGAACTCCAGCACCGCCGACGGCGGGAACTTGGGCGCCCGGCCGAAGCCGCCGTCGTCGGGGTCTTCCGAACGCGCCAGCAGCTCTACCGCCGTGGCCGGCACAGCGGCGTCGACCGCTTGCGGGACGGTATCAAGCACGACGGCGGCACCCGCTTGGGCGTCCGCCATGCCGGCCGCGAGCTCTCGCGCGTTCTGTTCGACGGCGTCCCGGCGTTCCAGCCAGGCCTCGTGGACCGCCTCGAGCACCTGGAGGAAGGACGGCCTGCCAGGCAGCGGCGTGGGCGGGAAGTAGGTGCCGGCGTGGAAGGCGAGTCCAACAGGTGTGAGGAAGACGGACATGGGCCAGCCGCCCTCGCCGCTGATGGCCTGGGTGGCGGCCATGTAGACGGAGTCGACGTCCGGGCGTTCCTCGCGGTCTACCTTGATGGAGACGAAATGCTCGTTCAGGTAATCCGCGGTGGCCTGGTCCTCGAAGGATTCGTGGGCCATAACGTGGCACCAATGGCACGCGGCGTAGCCGATGGACAGGAAGACGGGTACATCGCGGGCCGCAGCCAGCGCAAAGGCTTCGTCCCCGAAAGGCTGCCAGTGCACCGGGTTGTCCGCGTGTTGGCGCAGGTAGGCCGAGGGTTCGGAGGCCAGCGCGTTGAAGGACCCGGGCTCCGAACGTGCCGGGCCCTCATGCGGCCCGACGGGACCGTTGCTAGCGGGCTGCTGCTCCGCCATCGCCATCAGCTTCGGGATCGGCGCCGCCCTCTGCGGCCAGGCGTGCTTCCTCGACCTGGGCGCGGTAGCGGACGCGGCGGATGCGGCGGACCATGTCCACGATCAGCAGGGTGGTGGCCACCACGAAGAACGCGGTCATGATGAAGCCCAGGGTTCCCGGCGTCACCTGGTCCTCCGAGAGGCCCGGGCGCAGGGACGGAGACGGCGAAGGCGCCGGAGTCGTGGCCAGGACGAGGAGCAAGTGGTGCACGGTTCAAACCTTCTATGGGAGTGCTGGCTGCCCGGAGACGGATTCCTTCCGATTTCTACATCTGATAGAAATCGCCGGGCACCTTCTATCTTAGCCCTGCGAAGAGGTCCTTTTCAGGCAGCTCCACCTGCACCCGGGAATGCACCAGGGTGTAGTCCTCCCACGGCCAGACCTTCCGCTGCAACTCCGGGGACACGGCGAAGAAAAAGCCATCGGGATCGATCTGTGTGCGGTGGGCGCGGAGGGCGTCATCCCGCTTTTCGAAGTAGTCGCCGCAGTCCACCTGCGTTGTGGTCTGGTGTGCGGGCACCGGCGGGGTATGCCCTTCGGCGTCGGCTTCCAGCCAGGCCGCAAGGCGGGCGGCGTACGGCGACTGCAGGCCGGCTTCTTCCAGCGCGAAGTGCAGGGCGCGGAAGCGTTCGGGACTGAAGGCACGGTCATAGTAGAGCTTGCTGGGAGTCCAGGCCTCGCCGGTTCCCGGGTAGCGCCCGGGATCGCCCGCGGCATGGTAGGCCTCCACCGCTACCTTGTGCGCCATGATGTGGTCCGGGTGCGGGTAGCCGCCGTTCTCGTCGTAGCTGAGGATGACGTGCGGCTTGAAATCACGGACCAGGCGGACCAGCGGTGCGGCGGCGCGCTCGAGCGGCTGCAGCGCAAAGCAACCGTCCGGCAGCGGCGGCATCGGATCGCCCTCGGGCAGGCCCGAGTCCACGAAGCCGAGCCACTGCTGGCGGATACCCAGGACCTTTGCAGCGGCGTCCATTTCCAGGCGGCGCGCGCCTGCCATGTCCCGTTTGGGATGCGGGGCGTCCTCCATGCCCGGGTTCTGGATGTCGCCGCGGGAACCATCGGTGCAGGTTGCCACCATGACCTCGACGCCTGACGCGGCGTACATCGCCATCGTTGCTGCGCCCTTGCTCGATTCGTCGTCCGGGTGGGCATGGACCGCAAGGAGCCGGAGCGGGGTGGCGGAGCTGGTGGTGGTGCTCATCCTTCGGACATTCCTCTTTCTGTGCTGCCGGCGGGGGTGCTGCCGGCAAGGCGTTGGGCTGATGCAAGGGAGCCGCCGGAAGCGCACTAAACTGGACGGGTGACTTCGGAAGACCCCTCGACCGCGCGGCCGGCAAGTACCAGCCTAGCCAATCGCTACGGCACCCAAAAGCGGCGCCTGGGGCGCAAGGGGTTGCGGAACCTGGCCATCGCGGCGCTGCTGCTGGGCATCGGGTTCATGGCCTGGATCGCCACCACCACCGCCACGGCCCCGGTCACCTTCAAGGACATCGGATTCCACGCCACGGATGCCACGCAGATCGAGGTGGATTTCCAGGTGGCCAAGTACCCGGGTGCCACCGCCAAATGCGCGGTGAAGGCCCTTGATTCCAAGTTCGCGATCGTCGGCTGGAAGGTCGTGGAGATCGGCCCGAACGAGCCCAAGGACGGCGCAGACGGCGGACGCACCACGGTGCACCGACTGGCCCTGCGGACCGAATCCGAAGCAGTCTCCGGCGTCGTGGATGGTTGCTGGATCACGGACAGCGGCCACTGAGAAGGTGTGACCCGCGACTCCTTTGGCTTTTGGTTTGTCCACAGGATTGACTACACTGGACCAATACCTTTACCCCGCTGAGCTGGTTACTGAGTTCCACGAGTGGCCACCATGGCGGGGTCTTTTGCTTGCAGATCCATAAGGAGAAGTCCGTGTCTACCACCAACAGCGCAACTGCAGCGTGGCTTACCCAGGACGCATATGACCGCCTGAAGGCCGAACTGGAGCACCTGTCCGGGGCCGGCCGCGCGGAGATCGTCCAGAAGATCGAAGCTGCCCGCCAGGAAGGCGACCTGAAGGAAAACGGCGGCTACCACGCCGCCAAGGAAGAGCAGGGCAAGATTGAGGCCCGCATCCGCCAGCTCACCGTGCTGCTGCGCGATGCCCAGGTGGGCGAGGCTCCGGCCGACGACGGAATCGTCGAACCCGGCATGATCGTGGTTGCCCGCATCGCCGGCGACGAGGAAACCTTCCTGCTCGGCTCCCGCGAAATCGCCGGCGACTCCGATCTGGACGTCTTCAGCGAAAAGTCCCCGCTCGGCGTCGCGATCATGGGCCACAAGGAGGGCGACAAGCTCAGCTACACCGCCCCCAACGGCAAGGAAATCGCGGTGGAGATCGTCTCCGCCAAGCCGTTCACCGGCTAAGCAGCCGTTAACATACGACGCCGGCCCTCCCTTTCGCGGGAGGGCCGGCGTCGCGCTTTAAGCCTCTTTCGGCCTGAGCAGCACCGCCGCGAGGACGCCGCCGGCGGCCCCGCCCAGGTGCGCCTGCCAGGACACCGTGCTCATCATGTTCGGTAGCACCCCGAAGAGGATGCCGCCATAGACCAGGAACAACACCACCGAAAGCAGCGTCTGCCACCAGCTGCGGTTCAGGACACCGCGCACCAGCAGGAAAGCGAACAGGCCGAACACCAGCCCGGATGCGCCCACGGTGACTCCCCCGCCGATCAGCCAGACCACGAGCCCGGAACCCAGCCAGCTCAGGGCCACGGTGGTCAGGAAGACGCGCAGCCCGGAGAGGAACACCAGGAAGCCGAAGATGATCAGCGGCAGCGCGTTGGAGAGCAGGTGCCCGAAGCTGGCGTGCAGCAGCGGAAACGTAAAGATGTCCAGCACGCCGTCCGCGCTGCGTGGCCGGAGGCCGAAGGTCCTGTTGAGTCCATGCAGGAACAGGGTGTTGATGAGCTCAATGACAGCGAGCACGGCCACGAAGCCGCCCATCAGCAGCAGTCCGCCCTTGGCACGCACCGCAAGGGGTTCCTTGTCCGGAACCGACTCCGGCACCCTGCCGCCGAGGTAGTCCATGGGGGCCGCCGTCAGTGCACCACGATCGGCTGGAAGCCCTCGGCCCGGAGTGCGCCGAGCACCTGCTCGCCGTGTTCGTGGCCCTTGGTTTCCAGGTTGATGGTGATGGAGACGTCACCCATGCTGATGGCGCCGCCCACCCGGGTGTGGTCCAGGCCGGTGACGTTGGCGTCGTTCTCGGCGATGATGCGGGCAATGGTCGCCAGCGAACCGGGGCGGTCATCGAGCATCATGCGCACGGTCATGAAGCGGCCGGCCGCCGAGAGGCCGCGCTGGATCACCTTCAGCATGAGCATGGGGTCGATGTTGCCGCCGGAGAGGACCACGGCCACCTTGCCCGGGTTCTCGATGGTGCCGTCCATGAGGGCAGCCACGCCCACGGCACCGGCGGGCTCCACCACCATTTTGGCGCGTTCCAGCAGGAAGATCAGGGCCCTGGCGAGCGAGTCTTCGCTGACGGTCACGACGTCGTCAACCAGCTCGCGGATGATGCTGAACGGCAGCTGCCCGGGACGTCCGACGGCGATGCCGTCTGCCATGGTGGACACCTTCTTGAGCGGCACCAGGGCGTCCGCGGCGAGCGAGGGCGGGTACGCTGCGGCGTTTTCGGCCTGGACGCCGATGATCCGGATTTCGCGACCAAGTTCCTTGGCCTTGGCTTTGATGGCCACCGCGACGCCCGCCAGCAGGCCGCCGCCGCCGACGCCCATCACGATGGTGTCCACGTCAGGAACCTGTTCGAGGATTTCCAGGCCGATGGTGCCCTGGCCGGCCACGACGTCGACGTTGTCGAAGGGGTGCACGAACACTGCTCCGCTTTCGTCCGCGTAGCGCTGGGCTTCGGCGAGGGCCTCGTCCACGTTGTGGCCGTGGAGCACCACTTCGGCGCCGTGGCTGCGGGTGGCGGCAAGCTTGGGCAGCGCGACGCCGAGCGGCATATAGATCCGCGCCTTGATGCCCAGGCTCTTTGCGGCGACGGCCACGCCCTGGGCGTGGTTGCCGGCCGAGGCGGCGACAACGCCGCGGGCCTTTTCCTCGGCCGAGAGCCGGGCCATGCGCACATAGGCGCCGCGGACCTTGAAGGAGCCGGCGCGCTGCAGGTTTTCGCACTTGAAGAACGCTTCGCCGCCCACCATGGCGCCCAGTGCCCGGGAGGTTTCGATCGGAGTCCGGGTAATAATGCCCTCGAGCAGCTCCTGCGCCTTAAGGACATCGTCCAGGGTGACGGGCAGGGTTTCGAGGGTGTTCACGGATTACTCTCCTTTGTCGGTATCGGCTGCCGGGGCCTGCTTGGAGCTTGCCGGGGCGGCCGCGTCATGGCCTGCGGCATCCTTGCCGCGTACGGACGTGCCATCGTGCGCGGAGTGCGCACCGGCGGGCCGGGTTTCCTTGATGTTGGGATCCTGGTCCGGATCCTGCACCTCAGCCCCGGCTTCCCTGTAGGAAGCCGATAGTCCTTCATCATGTTCCCACGTCCGCGCGGCAATATAGCGAACCGCCGTATTTGCTACGGCCAGCAGCGGAACCGCGAAGAGCGCGCCCGGGATTCCGGCGAGGTAGGATCCGGCAGCCACCGAGAGGATCACGGCCACGGGGTGCAGCGAAACTGCCTTGCCCATGACGATCGGCTGCAGGATGTGGCTTTCCAGCTGCTGCACCAGGAGCACGATGCCCAGCATGATCAGGGCGTTCACCCACCCGTTGGCCACGAGGGCCAGCAGCACAGCGATGGCGCCGGTGACCAGGGCACCGACCACGGGAATGAATGAGCCGATGAAGACGAGCACGCCCAGGGGCAGCGCCAGCGGAACCTGGATGATGGCCGCACCCACTCCGATGCCCACCGCGTCCACGAAGGCCACGAACATCTGGATGCGCACGTAACTGACCATGGAGGCCCAGCCCCGGCGGCCCGCGCCGTCCGTGGCGGCCCGCGCCCGCTTGGGGAGCAGCCGCACTAGGAAGCTCCAGATCCGCGAGCCTTCCAGCAGGAAGAAGATCAGGATGAAGAGTGCCAGCACCAGCCCGGCAGCGAAATGGCCGGCGGTGCTGCCGAAGGACAGGGCGCCGCTGAGGATGCTGCTGCTGTTGTTCTGCAGCGCGTTGACGGCGTCCTCGATGTACTGGTCCATCTGGTCCGCCGTGAGGTGCAGCGGACCGTCGGCCAGCCAGGATTGCACCTGCTGGATGCCGGCGAGGGCCTGGTGCCAGAGCTCACCGAAACCTGTGGCGAGCTGCCGCCCCACAAGCGCGAGCGCGCCGGCGATCAGGCCGATGAAGCCCACCACCGTGAGCGCGACGGCGGCGCCCTGCGGCATGGCCTTGCGCAGCCAGACGACCACTGGATGCAGGAGGCCGGCGAGCAGGGAAGCGACCATCACCGGAATGATGAGGAAGCTGACCTTGGACAGGAGCCAGATGAGGGCACCGCCCACCAGCAGGATCAGCCCGAGCCGCCAGGCCCAGGCCGCGGCGATCCGCACCCCGTAGGGGATGTCCTGGGCAAGCTGCTGCTCGGAAAGCCGGGCAGGAACCACGACGGGACGGGCGGGAGGAAGCTGCGGTGTGGCGTCAGGTGTCGGCGTCATGCCCCCATAATTCCCCAGCATGCTTGCAATGGGAAACCACCGCGCCCGGAAGGGGACGCTCCACGCCACTGGGCCCCGGTCAGAGCTGCGCCGAGATGCCCCAGTGCATGGTGAAGGACTCCCCCGGTTCCAGCCAACGCAGGCCATCGCCCGAGTTGAAGGCGTTCGCCGGGCCGGTCATCGGCTCGATCGCCACCGCCTTGCTCCGCCCGGGGAAGCCGCTGGTGACGAACACATGGACGTAGGCGCAGCTCTCGTCCTGTTCGAGCGTGACGCTGCGCCCGTCCGGCGCGCTGAGCACATGGCGGGCTACGCCGCCGTCGAACTCCAGGTCCGTATAGGCGACGTCGATGTCCAGCTCCGCGACGGCGGCACCCCCGGCGAGCGCGAACACGCCGTCCGCGGGCGCCGTACTGCGCGGGATAAGGCGTTCGTCAGCCACGAGCCGGGTGGCGGCCTTGACGGTAAGGCTGAGTTCTTCGGGAGCGGTGTCCCCGATCCGCAGGTACGGATGGGCGCCGAGCACGAAGGGGGCCTTGGCATGGGAGTCGTTGATGAGGGTCTGGGAGACCCGGAGCGCGAGTTCGGCGTCGATCCCGTAGCGCACTCGGTGGCGGGCCAGGAAGGGGTAGCCGTGCTGCGGGAAAATCACGGACTCGAGCGTGACGGAGAATTCGTCTTCGTCCACCAAGGCGTAGGAGGCGTTCCGCAGCAGGCCGTGGCTGGCGTTGTTGCGGCCCACCTCGGTGATGTCCAGTTGCTGCTTGGTGCCGTCCAGGTACCAGACGCCGCCCTCCACACGGTTTGCCCAGGGGGCCAGGGTGATGCCGGTGGCGCCGGGCGGAAGTACGTCGTCGGCATAGCTTTCGGTCAGCTGCACGCCGCCGCGGCTGAACAGGCGCAGGCCCGCGGCCAGTTCGGTGACGAGGGCGAGCGCGTCGCCCCGGCGGATTTCGTACTGGCGGCCGCTGGCGAAGCGGCGGGATTCGGTCTCAACACCGGCGGTCTCGGTAGGCATGGCATAACCGTACTTCATCGCCCCACCCCAAAATGTGATGTTTTGTTAATTAATTTGCTCTTTTGGTCAGTTGTGGGATGATTGTCGCATGACCCGCCTTAGCCGCACCCTCCTCGCCGACGGCCGCGAGCTGCTGTATTTCGACGACGCCGGCACGCTCCCGCGGGATCCCGCCACCCTGGTGGATAACCGGGATCTGCCGCCCCGCGCCGAGCCCGGCGAAGTCCGCTTCGACGCCCTGAGCGGAGACTGGGTGGCGGTCGCCGCCCACCGCCAAAGCCGCACCCATCTGCCGCCCGCGGACCAGTGCCCCATCTGCCCCACCACCCCGGCCAACCCCTCGGAAATCCCGGCGCCGGATTACGACGTCGTGGTCTTCGAAAACCGTTTCCCCTCGCTGGGGCCGGTCACGGGCGAACTCCCGCATGCCGGCGCACCGGAGCACAGCGGATGGGGGCTCAGCGCACCCGCCTACGGCCGCTGCGAAGTGGTGTCATTTACACCGCAGCACACCGGGTCCTTCGCGGAGCTGAGCGAACAGCGCGCCCGCACGGTGATCGACGCCTGGGCGCAGCGCACCGAAGCCCTGAGCGCGCTGCCAGGCATCAAGCAGGTGTTCCCCTTCGAGAACCGTGGCGCGGACATCGGCGTCACGCTGCACCACCCGCACGGGCAGATCTACGCCTACCCCTACGTCACTCCGCGGGCAGGAGTGCTGGCCGCCGCGGCGGCTGCTCATTTCGAACGCAGCGGCGGCAAGGAGTCCCTGGCCGCGTCGATCCTCCGTTCCGAACAGAACGACGGCAGCCGGATGATCCTGGAGGGCGAACACTTCAGCGCCTACGTCCCCTTCGCGGCGCGCTGGCCGCTGGAGATCCACTTGGTCCCGCATCGCCACGTACCCGACCTCGCCGCGCTGGACGGGGCGGAACGCGAGGAACTCACGGTGGTCTACCTGGATCTGCTCAAACGGCTGGACCGCCTGTACCCGACGCCTACGCCGTACATCTCCGCATGGCACCAGGCCCCGCTGGTGGCGGGCCTGCGGGAATCCGGCCGGCTCCATCTCCAGCTGACGTCCCCGCGGCGCGCGGCGGACAAGCTGAAGTTCCTTGCCGGTTCAGAAGCCGCCATGGGAGCCTTCATCAACGACACCACCCCCGAGGCCGTGGCCGAACGGCTCCGCATGGTTGCGGACCCGGCACTGGCCACCGCCGCACCCCAGGAAGGAAAGCACGCATGACCGAGCTCACCGTCCGCTTCGAGGACGCTTTCGGAGCAGCGCCCGACGGCGTGTGGCAGGCTCCGGGGCGCGTGAACCTGATCGGCGAGCATACGGACTACAACGAAGGATTCGTGCTGCCCTTCGCGATCGACAAGACCGCCAAGGTGGCCCTCCGGATCCGGCATGACTCCAAGGTGCGGCTGCTGTCCACCTTCGGAGACCAGGGCATCGTGGAGGCGGAGCTGTCCGGGCTCTCTCCCGAGGCCGTTGCGGACGGCTCCATCAAAGGCTGGAGCAAGTACCCGCTGGGCGTCGTCTGGGCACTCCGGCAGCGAGGCGTCGAGGTGCCCGGCTTCGATCTCCTCCTGGACTCCGATGTTCCCCTTGGCGCCGGCCTGTCCTCATCGCACGCCATCGAATGCGCGGTGATCAGCGCCCTCAATGACATTACCGGCGCCGGCCTCGCGGCCGAGGACATGGTCCTGGCAACGCAGCAGGCCGAGAACAACTTCGTGGGCGCGCCCACCGGCATCATGGACCAGTCTGCTTCCCTGCGCGGCAGCAAGGGCAAGGCCGTGTTCCTCGACTGCCGGGACCAGAGCGTGAAGCTGGTCCCCTTCGACGCCGAATCCGCGGGCCTGGTGCTGCTGGTGATCGACACGAAGGTCTCGCACTCCCACGCCGACGGCGGCTACGCCTCCCGCCGTGCCTCCTGCGAGCTGGGCGCCCGGCTCATGGGCGTTCCGGCCCTGCGCGACCTCGCGGTGGAGCAGCTCGACGACGCCCGCACCGTACTGGACGACATTACCTTCCGCCGCGTGCGGCATGTGGTCACGGAGAACGCACGCGTCCTGGAGACGGTGAAGCAGCTGGCGGCCGGCGGGGCCGGCAGCATCGGCCGGCTGCTGGACGCGAGCCACACCTCGATGCGCGACGACTTCGAAATCTCCTGCCCGGAACTCGACCTCGCAGTCGATACTGCGCGGTCCCACGGCGCCATCGGCGCCCGCATGACCGGCGGCGGCTTTGGCGGCTCGGCGATCGCCCTGACTCCGGTGGGATTGGAGCAGCAGGTGCGCGACGCCGTCGCGCGGTCCTTCCTGGATGCCGGCTTCACAGCGCCGGACATCTTCACGGTTACCCCCGCGGCCGGTGCCACCCGGCTGTCCTGACCTGACCGTCCTGGCCCGGCTGTCCTGGCGCCGTGGCCGCGGGCGTAAGCTGTGGCCATGACTGAGGCTGTCATTGTGTCCATGGCCCGCAGCCCGATCGGCCGGGCCTTCAAAGGATCCCTCAAGGACGAGCGCCCGGACGACCTCGCCGCCGCGATGGTCACCGCCGCGCTGGCGAAGATCCCGGGGTTCGACGCCGGCGCGGGCCTCGGCATGGACCAATGGTCCGGGCTGGACGACCTGTATCTGGGCTGCGCGGAACCCAGCGGCGAGGCAGGCTCCAACATGGCCCGCGTAGTCTCCATCCTGTGCGGACTCGACTACGTCCCGGCCGTGACGGTCAACCGCTTCTGCGCCTCCAGCCTGCAGACCCTGCGGATGGCCTTCCACGCCATCCGCGCCGGCGAAGGCCACGCCTTCGTGTCCGCGGGCGTCGAATCCGTGTCCCGCTACCAGAACTGGGCCGGCGCCGGCGAAAGCGACTCCTCGGTGCACAACCCGCGCTTCGCAGCGGCCAAGCAGCGCACGGCCGCCCGGGCGGCCTCGAACACACCATGGACGGATCCGCGGCTCGGCGGCCGGCTGCCGGACATCTACATCTCCATGGGCCAGACTGCCGAGAATGTCGCCACCAGCTTCGGCATCAGCCGGGCGGAGCAGGACGAATGGGCAGTGCTCAGCCAGAACCGGGCCGAAGCCGCGATCGCCTCGGGCTTCTTCGCCCGGGAAATCACCCCGTACACCCGCGCCGACGGCACCGTGGTGGAGCGGGACGATTCGCCGCGTCCCGGCGTCACGCTGGAAGGCGTCAGCGCACTGGATCCGGTCTTCCGCCGGGAGGGAACTGTCACCGCCGGGAACGCCTGCCCGCTGAACGACGGCGCGGCCGCCGTCGTCGTCATGAGCAGCACCCGCGCCGCGGAGCTCGGACTCGAACCACTGGCCCGCGTCGTCTCCACCGCTGCGAGCGCCCTCTCCCCTGAGATCATGGGCATGGGACCGGTGGAATCCAGCCGGCGGGCGCTGGAGCTGGCCGGGCTGACGATGGCGGATATCGACCTGGTGGAGCTCAACGAGGCCTTTGCCGTTCAGGTGGTAGCCAGCGCCCGCGAACTCGGCATCGACCCGGAGAAGCTCAACGTGCACGGCGGCGCCATCGCGCTGGGGCACCCCTTCGGCATGACCGGCGCGCGGATGACGAACACCCTGCTCAACGGCCTGCGCGAACGGGACGGCACCTTCGGATTGGCGACGCTCTGCGTGGGCGGCGGGCAAGGCATGGCCGTGGTGTTCGAGCGGCTGAGCTAGGCCGGCCGCGGTGGATGAGCCTGTCGAAACCCGGATCTCGACAGGCTCGACCACAGAAGAGGGCCCCGCCGAAGCGGGGCCCTCTTCCTGTTTGTGGCTAGTCGTCGCCGCGCAGAATGGCGAGCAGGCGGATGATCTCCACGTACAGCCACACCAGGGTGACGGTCAGGCCGAAAGCGGCCGTCCAGGAGTAGCGCTGCGGGGCACCGGCGCGGACGCCTTCCTCGATGCTGGTGAAGTCCATGACCAGCGAGAACGCGGCCAGGCCGATGGCGAGGATGCCGATGAAAACACCGAGCGGGATGCCCATGATTTCGAAGCTGGTGCGCAGGCCGAACGGTTCCTGGACGGCGCCGGTCAGCATCATCACCATGTTGATCAGGGCGAAGACGGCGTAGCCGATGGTGGCGATCATGAAGAAGCGCACGGCCTTCGGGGTGGCACGGACCTTGCCGCTCTTGAAGAGCAGCAGGGTTACGCCGAACACCGCAAGGGTGCCGATGACGGCCTGCAGGCCCACGCCCGGGTACATGCCGTCAAGGAAGCGGGTGAGGCCGCCCAGGAACAGGCCTTCGAGTCCGGCATAGCCCAGGATCAGGGCCGGGGACGGCTGCTTCTTGAAGGTGTTCACCAAGGCGAGGACAAAACCGCCCAGGGCACCGACGAGCATCAGCATGGTGGCGGTGCCGGCCGGTACGAACAGGGTCACGGCTGCGCCGAGTACCAGCACCGCGAGGCAGGCCGCGGTCTTGACGATGACGTCGTCGAACGTCATCCGGCCGGTTTCGGCAGGACCGGCAGCAGGCCGGTTGTACATCTGCTGGAGCTGGTCATCGCTCATGGGCTGGCCATAAGCCGGCTGGCCGAAGCCAGGCTGGCCGTACTGGGTCTGGCCGAAGCCGGGCTGACCGTACGGGTTCTGGCCGTACGGATTCTGCGCATACGGGTTCGGGGGTACAGGCGGTGCCTGCACCGCCCCACGGAAATTCTTTCCGTTGAAGACCGGGTTGCCGCCGAGTGCCATGGTGGGGTGTCCTCCTGAATAAGGGCGTAGTGATAATTCACGCTACCAAGTCCCACGGCCGGCCACCCTGAAAAGTTCCGGCCCGATTGTCACACTTTAGAAACGCCGCCGACCGCCCAGACTTCCGTTAAGCGAAGCTGAACATATTGTTGCCCCACGCTTCACAGTTGTTATCTGATCGCGACCTCCACAGGCCTGCGGGCAGCATTTTTCCCGCTCGGGCGGCGGTAGCATAAGCACGCATGGGTGATGCAAGTCACAGTGGAGGCTACGGAAACTGTGGGCAGCCCATGACCGTTCGCACCGGCTGCAATGGCGCACCGGGACCACCCCCAATGTGGAAGGTTTTCCATTTTGAGAAGCACAAGCAGAGAGCGGTCCATGAGACCGCACGCGGGACTGCAGCGAATCGTGGGGGCGTTCTTCGCAGCCCTCATCGCTGCGCTGCTGCTGGCAGCACCCGCAGCGCAGGCAGTCACCCCTTCGCCTTCGCCGTCGCCGGCTCAACAAGGTTTCCAGAACAACATCAGCGGCTTCCTCCGCGACGACGCCCGGGCACCGATCCCCGGCGTACGGATTACCGCCAAGGGAAACAACTTCGAAGGCTCGGCCACGTCCGGCGCCAATGGTTCGTGGGTTATCCCCGTTCCTGAAAAAGGCAAGTACACGGTGGAACTGGATACCTCCACCCTGCCGGACGGCATCAAGCTCGCCGACGGCCAGCAGAATCCCCGTGAGGTCACCTTCAGCCAGACCTCCAACCTCTCGGTGATCTTCGCCTTCGGCAAAGGCATTGTGGTCCAAGGGCAGGACTTCGGCCAGAACCTGCTGAACCGCCTTGTTGCCGGCATCAGTTTCGGCATGCTCCTCGCGCTGGCTTCGGTTGGCCTCTCGCTGATCTTCGGAACCACCGGGCTCACCAACTTTGCCCACGGCGAGATGGTGACCGTCGGCGCGCTCGGCGTCTTCGCCTTCAACGCCTGGGGCCTGCCGGTCTGGCTGGCTGTCGTGCTGGCGCTTATTGCCGGCGCGGCGTTCGGATATCTCCAGGACGCGGGGCTCTGGCGGCCGTTGCGCCGGCGCGGAACCGCGCTGGTGCCCATGATGATCGTCTCGATCGGTCTGGCACTCGCTGCCCGTTACGTGTTCCAGTTCTTCTTCGGCGGCGACACCCAGCAGCTCCCGGGCTCGCAGGTCACGGACGTCCAGCTCGGGCCGATCTCGGTTTCGCCCAACACGCTCTGGTCCCTGCTGATCTCCGCCGTGGTCATCGCGGTCCTCGGCGTCGTCCTCCTGAAGACCCGCCTCGGCAAGGCCACCCGCGCGGTGGCTGACAACCCGGCCCTTGCGGCGGCCTCCGGCATCGATGTGGACGGCGTGATCCGTATCGTCTGGATCGTCGGCGGCTTCCTGGCGGCGCTGGGCGGCATCCTCTGGGCGTACTACCGGCCCGGCGTCACCTGGGACATGGGCACGCAGATCCTGCTGGCCATCTTCGCCGGCGTGACCCTCGGCGGCCTCGGTACCGTGTTCGGCGCCCTCGTGGGCTCCTTGGTGGTCGGCATCTTCATCGAGTTGACCAGCCTCGTCCTGCCGCCGGACCTGAAGTACGTCGGCGCGCTCATCGTCATGATCGTGGTCCTCCTCTTCCGCCCGCAGGGTATCCTCGGCCGGCGTGAGCGCGTGGGTTAGGAGCAAGCAATGGATTTCGGAAACATCCTCTCTCTCGCCCTCGGCGAAATCGCCACCCCGACGACGGCGGCCTACGCGCTTGCCGCACTCGGCCTCGCCGTGCATTTCGGCTACTCGGGCCTGCTGAACTTCGGCCAGGCCGGCTTCATGGCGGTAGGTGCCTACGGCTTCGCGATTTCGACATTGACGTTCAAGGTCCCGTTCGTGGTGGGCCTGCTGATTTCGCTGCTCTGCGCCGTGATCTTCGCGCTCCTGCTCGGTGTGCCCACCCTGCGGCTGCGGGCCGACTACCTGGCCATCGTCACCATCGCCGCGGCTGAAATCATCCGGTACATCGTCACCACCAACACCCTGTTCCGGATCACCGGTTCGGCGGATGGTTTGTCCTCCTTCCAGCGGGAATTCGATTCCTTCAATCCCTTCCCCGCCGGCACCTACATCTTCGGCTGGAGCAACCGGGACCTCTACGTCCGCGTTGTCAGCTGGATCGTCGTCATCTTGTGCGTCGTGATCGTCTGGCTGCTCATGCGCAGCCCGTGGGGCCGGGTGCTCAAGGGCATCCGCGAAGACGAGAACGCCGTCCGCTCCCTCGGCAAGAACGTCTACGCGTACAAGATGCAGGCCCTCGTGATCGGTGGCATCCTGGGCGCCCTGGCTGGCCTCTTGTTCACCCTCCCCCGCGGATCGGTGCAGCCGGCGAACTACGCCACGGAACTGACGTTCTTCCTCTGGACCGTGCTGCTGCTGGGCGGCATGTCCACCGTGCTCGGACCCGTGGTCGGCGCCATGATCTTCTGGGTGGTGCTGTCCCTGACCCAGAACCTGCTGGCCGGGCTCATCGAATCCGGCGCAGTCACGTTCATCTCGATCGTCCAGGCAGGCCAGCTGCGCTTCATCCTGGTCGGTATCGCGCTGATGCTCCTGATGGTCTTCAGGCCGCAAGGCGTCTTCGGCAACAAGAAGGAGCTGGCGTTCGCATGAGCACTCCCAACAACGTCGGCAACGACAACATCGACCACATGACCGATACCCGGGCCATCGCCGTCGGCGAAAACCTCCCCGGCTGCAAGAAGCGGGACCCGATCGTGGTGGCGGACAACGTCACCCGCAGCTTCGGCGGCATCACCGCCGTCGACGTCGAACACCTCGAAATCCCGCGGCATAAGATCACGGCGCTGATCGGCCCGAACGGTGCCGGCAAGACCACGCTGTTCAACCTCCTGACCGGCTTCGACACCCCCAACTCCGGGGCGTGGACCTTCGAAGGCAACAACATCGCCGGCGTCTCCTCCTACAAGGTGGCGCGCATGGGCATGGTGCGCACCTTCCAGCTGACCAAGGTGATGGGCAAGCTGACCGTCATGGAGAACATGCGGCTCGGTGCATCCAAGCAGCCGGGCGAGCGGCTGTCCAAGGCCCTTTTCAAGAACATCTGGGGCGCCCGGGAACGGGAAATCACCCAGCAGGCCGAGGTGCTCCTGAAGAAGTTCAAGCTGGACGCCAAGAAGGACGACTACGCCGCGTCCCTGTCAGGCGGGCAGCGGAAGCTCCTTGAGATGGCCCGGTCCCTGATGGTCCAGCCCAAGCTGGTGATGCTCGACGAACCCATGGCAGGCGTCAACCCGGCACTCACCCAGTCCCTGCTGGACCACATCAAGAACCTCAAGGCCGAAGGCATGACCGTCCTGTTCGTCGAGCACGACATGAACATGGTGCGCCATATCGCCGACTGGGTGGTGGTGATGGCCGAAGGCCGGATCGTCGCCGAAGGCCCGCCCGGCGAAGTCATGAAGGACCCCGCCGTGATCGACGCCTATCTGGGCGCCCATCACGACGTCGACCTCGGCGATGCGGAAGGCATCCGCGAGCTCGAGGCCGAACTGGAAGCGGACGAAGAATCAATCGTGGGCACGGACGCCGCGGGCATGATCGCCCCCGAAGCCGTCGAGGCCCACCTGGAAGAGGAGGAAGGCAAATGAGCGCCACCAGCGCCATGCCGGCCGCGGGCAGCGCGCCCGTGGAGGACGCCGTCGTCAAGGTCACCGACCTGGTGGCGGGGTACCTGCCGGGCGTCAACATCCTCAACGGCTGCAGCATCGAAGCCCGCAAGGGCGAACTGATCGGCATCATCGGACCCAACGGCGCCGGCAAGTCCACCCTGCTCAAGGCCATGTTCGGCCTGGTGAAGGTGCATTCTGGCTCCGTGGTGGTGCACGGCAAGGACCTCACGGGCCTGAAAGCCAACAAGCTGGTTTCCCAGGGCTTGGGCTTCGTGCCGCAGACCAACAATGTGTTCGCAGCCCTGACCATCGAAGAGAACCTCCAGATGGGCATGTTCCAGCGGCCCAAGGCGTTTGCGGAGCGCTTCGACTTCGTCACCGGCCTCTTCCCTGAGCTCGGCCGGCGCCGTGCGCAGCGCGCGGGGTCCCTCTCCGGCGGTGAACGCCAGATGGTGGCCATGGGCCGTGCCCTGATGATGGACCCGGCCGTGTTGCTCCTCGACGAGCCTTCGGCCGGCCTCTCCCCCGTGAAGCAGGATGAAACCTTCCTGCGGGTCCACGAGATCAACCGGGCAGGCGTCTCCGTAATCATGGTGGAGCAGAACGCCCGCCGTTGCCTGCAGATCTGCGACCGCGGCTACGTCCTGGACCAGGGCAAAGACGCGTACACAGGAACCGGCCGGGAGCTCATGAAGGACCCCAAGGTCATCCAGCTGTACCTCGGAACCCTCGCCGACGAAGTCAACGGCGAAGGCCAGTAACCCCCGGAAAGCACTCAGGCCGCTGCGTCATCCGACGCAGCGGCCTGTTGCTGCCCAGGGTTGTTCTGTTCGGCACCTGTTGCTGCGAAGACCGGCGGGCGCCCCCAAAAAGAACAGAACAAAACAAAAGGAAATCCCCGGAGCATCCGCTCCGGGGATTTCCTTTGTGTCCTGCCAGGGCCGGCTTAGAGCTTGCCGAACTCTTCCTGGACCGGGCTCAGGGTGTTGTCATCCTTGTACTCGTAGATGCCGATGTAGGCTTCCGTGGGGTCGCCGGCGTCGGAGAAGGTGACCGGACCGGACTTGCCGTCGTAGTCGATGTCCTTGCCGTTGCGCAGCAGGGTGACGCAGGATGCGTAGTTGGTGCACTTCTCGCCGACTTCGGAGACTTCCTTGAGCTTCTTGGCGAGGTCCACGCCCTTGGTGCTCTTGGCGGCTTCCGAGGCCAGTGCGATCAGGTTCACGGCGTCGTAGGATTCGCCGCCGTAGGTGAAGTCCTTCAGCTTGGAATCGACCGAGAGGAGTGACTTCTTGAAGTCGTCCTTGGTGAAGGTGCCCGGGAAGGTTCCGTGGGCTCCGGTCATGGTTCCGGCCTTGAAGACCTTGCTGTAATCGGAGGTGTTGCCGTCCACCAGGAACATCTGGCTTCCCTTGATGCCCTTGGCGGTCAGCAGCGGGATGATGGACTTTGCCTCATCGAAGGTGATCAGCACGATAGCGTCCGGCTTGGCCGCCACCACCTTGTCCACCTGTGCCTGGAACTGGGAGTCGCCGGTGTTGTAGAGCTCCTCGGCCACGACCTTGCCGCCGGCGGCCTCGAAGGCCTCCTTGACGTTCTTCTGCAGGCCCGTGCCGTAAGCGTCGTTGAGGACGATCATGCCGACGGTCTGGGCGCCACAGGTGGCGGCGTAGTTTCCGAGGACCTTGCCCTGCAGCACGTCAGACGGTGCAGTGCGCCAGTACAGTCCCTTGTCATCCCAGGTGGTGAAGTCCGGGGAGGTGTTGGCAGGCGAGAACATGACCACGCCGGCACCGGTGATCTGGTTGATCACGGTCTTCGAAACAGAGGAGGACGCGGCACCGATGATGGCCTGCGCTCCACCGGCCAGCAGCGCGGTGGTGGACTGGGTGGCGGTATCGGTCTTGGTGTCGCCGGAGTCGCGGTGGGTCACCGTGACCGGCTTGCCGAGAACGCCGCCCGCGGCATTGACTTCCTTGACGGCGAGGTTCACGCCGGCGATCTCGGGTGGGCCCAGGAAGGCCAGGTTGCCGGTGGTCGGCAGCAGCGAGCCGAGCTTCAGCGGAGTATCCGTGGTGGTCGTCGACGGCGGAACGGCGCCGGCGGCGGGTGCGTCACTGGCGGTGGCCCCGGCGCTTGCGCTCGGAGCGGGGCAAGCGATGCCTCCGCTTGCCGCCGGACTGGTCGACGTTGCACTGGGTGACGGCGAGCCACCACAGGCCGTGGCCAGGAACGCGACACCGATGCCAAGCACTGTGAGCTTGGCGGCACGCGGAGCCGCGTGTGAAAGGTCAAACATGGATTCGTCTCCTCGATCGAAAGGTGCGAACTGCCTTTGATGCGATAGATCAGGTAGTCCCTGAATACGACTCAAACTAGTGCAATCAGGCGGCGAACATAAGTGATTCAGGTCACATCCCTATAACACTCGTTGCCTGTGGGGAATCCTGCCCCGGGCACGGGAGTATCGTCTGAATTTTGCGGGATTTCGCGGCACCGGAAAGAGACACCGGAAAGCGGCGAAGGAAAGCGCGGAACAGGTGCCGCGTCGACTTGTGCCCCAGCAGGGACTCGAACCCTGACTGCGCGGATTTTAAGTCCGCTGCCTCTGCCAATTGGGCTACTGGGGCGCCCGCACAATCCTAACCCAGCGCAGTTCGCCGCCCCGTTCCGGCGGCAGGCGCCTGCGCGGTTACAGCCGCTGGAAAGGCTCCGCATAGCGGAAGGTGCCCAGGCCGCCGTCGGAGGTTCCGGCGTCGGGCATTCCCGGAAGCGGCAGCACCTGGAAATGGGCGCCCCAGGCGGGCTCGGGCGGCTGTACTCCCACGGTCGTCCCCGGAACGTAGCCAAAGCGAGGGTAGTAGTCCGTGCTGCCGAGCAGCGCGATCCCCGCCTCCCCCGAAGCGGCGGCCCGCCGGGCGGTTTCGCGGAGCAAGGCCGAGCCGATGCCGCGGCGCTGCAGATGCGGCTCCACGCTGATCGGCCCCAGCCCGAGGAACGGGAGATCGCCGACGAAGCCCCGGGTGCTGATGACGTGCCCCACGATCTCGCCGCCGAGTTCGGCCACGATGCTCAGCCCGGGAAGGTACCCCTCGCATTCGAAGAGCTCCTTCAGCAGTCCCACCTCCCCGGGTTCGCCGTCCACAGGCAGGCCAGTGACGGGATTGATCGAGAAGGCGGCAGCCGTCAGGGCAAGGATCGCTTCCCGGTCCGCGCGCATCCCGCTCCGCAGGACGACGCCCCGCTGCAGCAAGGTGAGGATCTCCATGGCGTGCGCCGAATCCGCAACGGGAACCAGCAGGTGATCGTGGTGGAAGCCCGCCAGGACGTTGCAGCTGATCCCCGCCGCACCCAGCGCGGAGCTGACGGCCGCGGTCAGGCCCACCGCTTCCAGCGCCGAATGCACCTGCAGCGTGATCCAGGCGGCAACAAAGTCGTACTCCAGGCCGAGCCGGTCCGCTTCGTCGCGGTGCAGCACCACGGTCAGTCCTTCGGCCTCCCGCACGGCCGCTTCGACGCCGCCTTCCAGCGGCCGGCCGTGCGGCCAGAGCGCATAAACGTACTCGCCCTCCCGAAGGACGGGGTGCATGGATTCGAGGAGTGCCGCCAGATCGGTTTCGCCTGCCATGGCAGACAGTCTAGGGGCGTGGAGGCTTCCGGCGGATACGACGACGGCGGCCGCCTCCCCGTGTGGGGAAGCGGCCGCCGTCGATGGTTCGTTTGGCGCGCGGAACGCTACTTGGCGTCAGCCGCGACCGGAGCCTTGTCCTCGGCCGGAGCGGCCGGCGCCGGAGCGGCGGCCGGCTTGGGGGCCGGGGTGGCAGCGGAGACGAAGGCACCGCGCGGGTTGTCCAGGTCGATCAGCTGGGTGGTGTCGCGGCCCGCGAAGAAGGCCAGGATCCAGCCGAAGATCACGCGGAACTTGCGCTCAACGGTGGGCATGGCCATGCCGTGGTAGCCACGGTGTGCCAGCCAGGCGAGGCCGCCCTTGAGGCCGATGCGGCCCAGGAGGTTGATGTTGGCAACGCCCTTCCACTCGCCGAAGCCGGCCACGGCACCGAGGTTCTTGTGCTTGTAGTCGACCAGCGGCTTGTCCCAGCGGGAAGCCCACAGGTTCTTGGCGAGGCGCTTGGCCTGGCGCAGGGCGTGCTGGGCGTTCGGCACGCAGGTGCCGTCCGGCAGGCCCTTGCCGGTGAGGTCCGGAACGGCGGCGATGTCGCCGGCGGCCCAGGCGTTCTCCACGATGCCTTCGTCGCCGCCGATGCGCAGGTCCGGGAGGACCTTGACGCGGCCGCGCGGTTCCAGCGGGAAGTCGGTGGAGCGGACCATCGGGTTGGCCTGCACGCCGGCTGCCCATACGAGGGTGTCTGCGGCAACTTCCTCGGCCGGGGTCTTGTCCGGCATGTTGATCAGCTTCAAGGTGCCCTCGGCGTTGTCGAGGGAGGTGTTCAGCAGCACCTCGATGCCGCGGCTGCGCAGGTGCTCAACGACCCATTCGGCCTGCGGTGCGGTGACCTCGGGCATGATACGGCCCATGGCTTCAACCAGGATGAAGCGGACTTCCTCCTGCTTGATGCGCGGGTTGTTCTTGACCGCGGCACGGGCGAGGTCTTCCATTTCGGTGATGCACTCGATGCCGGCGAAGCCGCCACCGACCACCACGAAGGTCAGGGCCTTGGCGCGCTCTGCGGCGTCGGTCATGGTGGACGCGGCTTCGATGCGCTCGAGGACCTTGTTGCGGAGTGCAACGGCTTCCTCGATGGTCTTGAGGCCGATGCCCTTGTCCGCGAGGCCCTTGATGGGGAAGGTGCGGGTGATGGCGCCAGCCGCGAGGACGACGTCGAAGTACGGGATCTCGAACGGGGCGCCGCCGTCGGCCGGAGCGACAACCGCGGTGCGGTTGGCGTGGTCGATGCTGGTGACGCGGCCCTGGATCAGTTCAGTCTGCTTCAGGTGCTGACGGTGGGAGACGACGGCGTGGCGTGCCTCGATGTTGCCGCCGGCCACTTCGGGGAGGAAGGGCTGGTAGGTCATGTAGGGCAGCGGATCGACGACGGTGACGATGCCACCGGCGTTTGCGATCTTCTTCTGCAACTTCAGCGCGACGTACAGGCCGACGTAACCGCCGCCGACGACGAGGACACGGGGACGGTCAATAAGCTCAGGGGTGGGTGCCATGAATCCAGAATAGCGCACTTTGTGAAAATCTTCACTAGCTGCTTCGAGGGCCTCCCCTGCCGCCGTTCCGGGCTACTTTCCGGGGTCCGGCTCCACTGCCTCAAGGGTGCCTGTCTCCGGCTCGGCCGGGGCCTTCCGGTAGACGCGGCGCAGCTGGATTCCCGCCGCGGCAACGATGGCCACGAACAACGCACCGAAGCCAACGACCACAACGCCCGGCAGCGCCGTTCCGGCATCCACCGGTTCCTTCGCCGCCGGGACCGTGGGATCAGGCAGCGTGGGCGCGGCACTGGCCTTCTTGGTGGGCTTCGGTTCCTGCGTGGGGGTTTCGAAGTTGCCGCGCCGGTGCACCCGGATCCAGTCGTTGATCGAACCGAGCGGGTTGGCCTTGGCTTCGGGGACGTTGGCGGTGAGCGCGGCCTTGGCGTCCAGGACGCCGAATCCGTAAATAGGATCCTTGCCCTCCACGCCGGCATCCTTGGCCGTGCTGACAATCCGGTTGACCACCTGCTTGGCGCTCATGCTGGGCCATTTCGAACGGATAAGCGCCGCGACGCCGGAGACAATCGGCGTGGCCCCCGAGGTACCCGCCCAGTCAGCGTACCGGCCGCCCGGCATGCCGCCGATGAGCTCCTCGGCAGGTGCCGCCACTCCGATGCTGATGCCCTGGGAGGACGAGTCGATGCTGGCATTGCCTGCGCGGTCGAGTCCGGCCACGGTCAGGACCCCCGGGATGGTGGCCGGCGCGCCGACCTGGACGTTGCCGCCGATGCGGTTGCCGGCAGCAGCGACGATCACTACGTCCTTCTGCTCGGCATACAGGAACGCGGCGTCCCAGCTTTGCGGCCATTCCGGCGAGGTGCTGCCGAGGGAAATGTTGATGACCTTGGCGCCGTTGTCCACCGCCCAGCGCACGGCGTCCGGAATCTGTTCCTGGTCGCTTTTGCCGGCCGGGTTGGGCGATCCGAGCCAGGTGGAGACGGACAGGATCTGCGCTTCCGGCGCGACGCCGATGATTCCTTCGGGACCCCCGCTGGTGTCCGATTTGGGCGTTGGGGAGGCCGAGGGCGACGGGCTGGCTTTCTTGTGGCCGCGCCCGGCCAGGAGCGTGGCCACGAGCGTGCCGTGCTCCGGTTTGGCACCGATGCTCTTCTGGCCGTCCGGGTTGCCGGAGCCGGAGACATCCGTTCCGCCTGTTACGGCGCCTTTCAGGTCCGGGTGTTTTCCGTCCACGCCGCTGTCGATGACCGCGACCTTGACCCCGGCGCCCTTGGATTCCTTCCAAGCCTCGGAAATCCCGTATTCCTTGAGCCAGTACTCCTTGTCCCGCCACGTGTCGGCAACGGCGGCCGGTGCGGTGGCGAGGCTGCCGGCGGAAACCGCGGCAGCGAGCCCGCTCGCCGCGAGCAAAGCGGCGAGCGTGGCGGACAGGGTGCGGTGGCGCCGTCGTGATCCGGTAGCCATTACCGGATGCTCAGCGCGATGCCGTCGAGGATGTCGTGTTCGCTGGTGGTGGCGCCGGTGACTGCACCGTTGCCCGCCCGGGCAAGGCGCTGCAGGATGCGCCGCCACACCAGGGCGCCGGCGCCGATCACGTCCACCCGTCCCGGGTGCATGTACGGCAGCTTCGCCCGCTCTTCGCGGCTCATCTCCAGCAGTTCCGTGCACGCCCGGCTGATCTGTTCCAGGTCCAGCTCGGCGCCGTGGATCCGTGCCGGTTCGTAGCGTTCCAGTCCCAGCGCGTGTGCCGTGATGGTAGTGATGGAGCCGGCGACTCCGACGACGGCGGTGCTGCGTTCCAGCGGGACCGTTTCGGCTGCGAGGCTGATGGCGGCGTCGACGTCGGCTTCCGCCGCGGCGATTTCCGCCGCCGTGGGCGGGTCGCTGCGCAGGTGCCGTTCGGTGAGGCGTACGCAGCCGATGTCCACGGACTTCGCCGCGATCACGCCGTCGGCGTCGCCGAGCACGAACTCGGTGCTGCCACCGCCCAGGTCCACCACCAGGACGGGATCCCCGCCGCGGGAAGGCAGCACGCTGCTGGCTCCTGCGAAGGACAGCGCGGCTTCCTCATCGCCGGACACCACTTCGGGTTCCACGCCGAACAGCTCCCGGATGCCGTCCACGAAGACGTCCCGGTTGCGGGCGTCACGGCTGGCGGAGGTGGCCACGAAGCGCACTCCCCCGGCACCGTGTTCAGCGATCAGGCGGGCGTAGTCGCGGCTGGCTTCAAAGGTCCGTTCCAGCGCCTCGGGAGCAAGTTCACCTGTGGCGTCCACGCCTTGGCCGAGCCGCACCACGCGCATCTCGCGCACGATGTCGCTCAGCGGTGCCCCGCTTCCCGTGCCGTTCACATCCGCAATCAGCAGGCGGATGGAGTTGGTGCCGCAGTCGATCGCAGCGACGCGCTTCATGCGGTGCCTTCTTCCGTCAGCTTGCCTTCTTCTGTCGCTGTGCCGCTTTCTGTCGTGGTGCCGCCTTCGGAGGAGGCCTGGGACTTGCGGACCGGCGCCGGGCGCCCGACGATCTCCGGCAGGCCCTGCGGCCCGTGCCGGCTCAGGTCCTTGGACGGCGCCTCGCCCGCGGTTTCCCAGGCGCCGGCACAGTAGCAACGGTCCTTGGTCCACCATTCGGCGATGGCCTCGATCGCTTCATCGCCCAGCGGGTTGACGCCCGGGCCGGCCGCCAGCGAGTGGCCCACCAGTACGTGCAGGCATTTGACGCGGGTGGGCATGCCGCCGGCGGAAACGCCCGCGATCTCCGGGACGTCGCCCGTGCCCGCGCGGCCGGCAATGTCATCCCGCGCCCGCAGGTAGGCCTCATGGGCTTCGCGGTAGGCGCCTGCCAGTTCCGCGTCCACCGTGAGGCGATCGTTCATCTCGTTCATCAGCCCGCCGGCCTCGAGGCGCGAGACCGCGGAGGTGATGACGGGGTGCGTCAGGTAGAAGGTTGTGGGGAACGGCGTGCCGTTGCTGAGCCGGGGTGCCGTGGCGGCCACCAGCGGGTTGCCGCAGACGCAGCGGGCGGGGATTTCCACCACGTCGCGCACCGGGCGGCCGAGCTGGCGGCTCAGGACGTCCAGGTCATGTGCCGAGGGCGTGCGGGATTCCTCCGCCGCAGGGGCCTGGTTCTCTTGCACTGGCGCTGCCTTCCTGCCCTTTTCTGCCGTCCCCGTCCAGGGCACGACGGCGGCGGGCACCGCGTCTAGTCTGTTGCCGAGCGTCGGATCGACTCCCACAGGCCGTCCACCCAGGGCAGGTTTCCCGGGGTTCCGGACGCTCCGTTGCCGGTGCGGCCACCAGGGGTTCCGGCGGGAACATCCGCACCAAATACCCAGTAGCCCGTTTCACCCGGCATAACCATGTTAATGCGGTCGCGTGCCTGCTGTTTCACGTAGTTGGGGTCCTGCCAGCGGGAAAGCTGCTTCTTGAGGTCCTGCTGCTCAGCTTCCTTGGCCGCGATTTCGGCTTCCAATGCGGCAATTTCGGCGCGCTTTTCGAGGAAGATCTTCACTGTCGGTGCCAGCAGGATGGTGATGGCGACCATGACGACCGCCAGCGCCAGCATCCGGCCGGAGAAAGCCTTCGCGGGGACAGGATCGTCCGCGGTGTCCTTCGCGGGGGCCGTGCCCTTGCCCGTTGTGGCGGGGTCCTTGGGCTTCTTCGCCGGGGTGGCCTTTTCGGCTTTGGCCGAGCCGGTGGCCCTGGCGGCGGTACCTGCCGTAGCAGCCCTCCTGGCGGGAGCAGCGTCCGACGCCGGAGCCTGGCTTTCGGCCGCCACCTCAGCCGCGGCGGCGGCAGCCTTGCGGGACTCGCCGAAATCCGCCCGGATGACAGCGCCGCCGTCGGCCGCCTTCTGCTGGGGCCTGCCGAGGGCATCGGCCCGGGGGACCTTGGGGCGGCGGGTTGCCATGACACTCCTGTAATGCCTGGTGCTTGCCTGGCGGGTTGCTGCGTTTCCGGTTCCGCACAGCCACCGGACGTGCAAGGGGTTCCGTTAAACAGAACCGGTGGCCATGGTCTTTCCACCATAGCCACCGGTCAGCTGTTTTCGCGGAGGCTAGCCCTTGAAACGCGGGAACGCGCTGCGGCCGGCGTAGCGTGCGGCGTCGTCGAGTTCCTCTTCGATGCGCAGCAGCTGGTTGTACTTGGCAACACGCTCGGAGCGGGCCGGGGCACCGGTCTTGATCTGGCCGGCGTTGGTGGCCACCGAGATGTCAGCGATGGTGGTGTCCTCGGTTTCGCCGGAGCGGTGCGAGGTGATGGTGGTGTAACCGTTGCGCTGTGCCAGGGACACGGCGTCGAGGGTTTCGGTCAGCGAACCGATCTGGTTCACCTTGACCAGCAGGGAGTTGGCCGTGGCGGCGTCGATGCCCTGCTGCAGGCGCTCCGGGTTGGTGACGAAGAGGTCGTCGCCCACCAGCTGGACCTTGTCACCGATGGTGTCGGTGAGGATCTTCCAGCCTTCCCAGTCGTTCTCGTCCAGCGGGTCCTCGATGGAGACCAGCGGGTAGTCGGCAACCAGTTCGGCGTAGTAGGCGCTCATGTCGGCAGAGCTGAGTGCCTTGCCTTCGAACTGGTAGGCGCCGTCCTTGAAGAACTCGGAGGAAGCGACGTCCAGGGCCAGGGCGATGTCCTTGCCCGGGGTGTAGCCGGCCTTCTTGATGGCTTCCTGGATGAGGTCCAGGGCAGCACGGTTGGAGGGCAGGTTCGGGGCGAAGCCGCCCTCGTCGCCCAGGCCCGTGGCCAGGCCCTTTTCGTTCAGTACGGACTTGAGGTTGTGGTAGACCTCAACGCCCCAGCGCAGGCCCTCGGAGAAGGTCTCGGCGCCGATCGGGGCGATCATGAATTCCTGGATGTCGACGTCGGAGTCGGCGTGGGAGCCACCGTTGAGGATGTTCATCAGCGGGACCGGCAGGACGTGGGCGTTCGGGCCGCCCAGGTACTTGTACAGCGGCAGGTCGGCGGAGGCAGCGGCGGCGTTGGCCACGGCCAGGGAAACGCCCAGGATGGCGTTGGCGCCGAGCTTGCCCTTGTTCGGGGTGCCGTCCAGGTCGATCATGGCCTGGTCGATGCTGCGCTGGTCGGTGGCGTCGAAGCCGATCAGGGCCGGGGAGATTTCGTCGATGACGGCGTCGACGGCCTTCTGGACACCCTTGCCGAGGTAACGGCCCTTGTCGCCGTCGCGCAGTTCGACTGCCTCGTGCTCACCGGTGGAAGCACCGGAAGGAACCGCAGCGCGGCCGATCTGGCCGTCGGAGAGCAGGACCTCCACCTCGACGGTCGGGTTTCCGCGGGAATCAAGGATCTCGCGGGCGTGGATGGCATCGATAAGCGCCATGGATTGCTCCTTATGGTGAAGCGATTTACTGGGAATCTGGAGGGAATTCTCGACGTCCTCGTCGCCACTAGCCTAGTCGAGGTTGGCAGTCGAGAGTGGCCAAGGTTACGGAACGGTTTCCCCGGGGCCACCTTGCGGGTCCGCATTGCCGCGGTCCTGGTAGCGGCGCACGGCGCCGCGGAGGGCCCGTTCGGCGTCGAATCCGCGGGACCGGGCGGCCGCGACGACGGCCAGCAGATAGTCGCCCAACTCTTCCTCCGATGCGGTTTCGACAGGCTCAACCGCCGGAACGACTGGTGATTGAGCCGGTCGAGATCCGGTTTCGACAAGCTCAACCACCGGAGCGACGGGTGATTGAGCCGGTCGAGATCCGGTTTCGACAAGCTCAACCACCGGAGCGACGGGTGATTGAGCCTGTCGAAATCCAGCCCGTTCAGCGCGGTCAAGGGACTTCTGCGCGAGGGAGAGCGCCGGCAGATGCGGCGGGATGCCTTCGAAGGGGTCGCTGCGCTCCGGCTTCTCGGCCTTCTTGACGGCGTCCCACTTCTGTTCGATTTCCTCGACCGTGGCCGGGAAGGAATCCTGCAGGGTGCCGTCGGGCCGGAAGACATGGGGATTGCGCCGGATCATCTTGGCAGTGATGGCGCGGGCGACGTCGTCGAAATCAAAACGGCCGTTCTCCTCCGCGAGCCGCGCGTGCAGCACCACCTGGAGCAGGACGTCGCCCAACTCTCCCGCGAGCTCGTCTTCCGTGCCGGCTTCGATCGAGTCCACCACTTCGTAAGCTTCCTCGATCAGGTACTCCACGAGCGATTCGTGGGTGAGGGCGCCCATCCACGGGCAGTGCTCGCGCAGGGAGGCGATCACCTGCACGAGCACCGCTACGGGATTGCTATCCGGCAAGGTTCGCGTAGGCGTCGTTGATGTACTCCACCAGGGCTTCCTTTTCGTCCAGCGACAGGAAGGAGGCCTCGGCTGCGTTGAGCGTGAGCTCCAGCAGGTCGTCGAGGTCGTAGTCGAAGGTTTCGACGAGGAGCTCGAACTCGTTTGTGAGGGTCACGCCGCTCATGAGCCGGTTGTCCGTGTTGACCGTGACGTTGAAGCCCAGCTGGTAGAGCATGTCGATCGGGTGGCTCTCAATCCCGTCACCGAACTCGGCGATGGCACCGGTCTGCAGGTTGGAGGACGGGCAGATTTCCAGGGCGATGCCGCGGTCGCGGACCCAGGCGGCCAACTCGCCGAGGGTCACCATGCCCACGGCTTCCTCGCCGTCGTTCTCCGGATCCACCTCGAATTCCACCGAGATGTCCTCGGCGATCCGCACGCCGTGGCCCAGGCGCAGGGCACGGCCGTCCAGGAGGGCGGAACGGATGCTGTCCAGGCCCGCGGCCTCGCCGGCGTGCACGGTGGCCGGGAAGTGGTTCTCCGCCAGGTAGGTGAAGGCTTCCTTGAAGCGCGACGGCGGGAAGCCGTCCTCGGCGCCGGCGATGTCGAAGCCTACGGCACCGTTTTCGCGGTGGCGGACGGCGAGTTCGGCGATTTCCTGGCTGCGGTCCGCGTGGCGCATGGCGGTGATGAGCTGGCCCACCTGGATGTCGCGGCCGGTGGCAGCCACGGCTTCCACACCGGCCTCGATGCCTTCCTGGACGGCGTCGACGGCCTCGTCCAGGGTGAGGCCCTTCCGGAGGTGCTGTTCAGGCGCCCAGCGCACTTCGCCGTAGATGACGCCGTCGTCCGCGAGGTCCTCGACGAATTCCTTGGCGACGCGCACCAGGGACTCCTTGGTCTGCATGACGGCGATGGTGTGGTCGAAGGTCTCGAGGTAGCGGACCAGGGAGCCGGAGTCGGCGGACTCGCGGAACCACTCGCCCAGGGCAACGGGGTCCGTGGACGGCAGGGTGTGGCCGACGGCTTCGGCAAGTTCGATGATGGTGGCCGGGCGCAGCCCGCCGTCCAGGTGGTCGTGAAGGGAAACCTTGGGCAGGCTCTTCAGATCGAAGTCGAGGGCAGGGGCAGCATCAACAATGGGTTCAGTCACGGACTAAGGGTAACGCGCCGGGGTCCCCGGGCGAGCGAAGCGAGCTTGGGGAGCGCGCTGCCCGGTAGCGTGCCGGGGTCCCCGGGCGAGCGAAGCGAGCTTGGGGAGCGCGCTGCCCGGTAGCGCGCTAACCGGCGTCGGGAATGCGGGCGGCTTCCTTGGCGTCCTGCGCTGCCGCCTCCACGACGGCGGCTTCCGCGGCTGCCGCTTTGGCTTCGTCCTTCTTTTCGAGGTACTTGTGCCACCAGCGCAGCGCGTGGTCCACCACGAAGCCGAGCAGGACTGCGAAGGCCACTGCGATCCCGACGCCCAGCAGCGGATTGTGGTGCACCCATTGTCCGGCCAGGAGGCCGACGCCGATGGAGTAGCCCACCCAGGTGACGCAGGCGAAAGCGTCCAGCCAGAAGAAGGTGCGGTGCCGGAATCCGGTCTGGCCCGCCACGTAGTTGACGGCCACGCGGCCCCACGGAATATAGCGGGCGGTGAAGATCAGCACGGCGCCGCGTTTGTCCAGCTCGTACTGCGCCCAGGCGAACATCTTCTTGACCTTGGGCCGGCGCATCCACTTCCAGCGGTCCAGGCCGATCTTGCGGCCCAGGAGGTAGGCCATGTTGTCCCCTGCCATGGCACCGATCAGGGCCGTGACCCCGAGAATCCAAAGGTTGGGCTGGCCGGTGTGCAGGGAAAGTGCCGAGAGACCGACGATGGCGGTCTCACTCGGAAGGATGGTGGCGAAGCCGTCAATGAAAAAGAAGACCAGCAGAACGGGGTAAACCCACGGCTGCCCGGCAGCGTGCTCGAGCATCTGGTTCAGGAAATCCACGGACGACGGCTCCTAGTACTGACCGGGCGATCTGACCGGGGGAATATGGGTTGAAAAGCTTGTCCAAGTGTCCCACGGCCGGTACGTCGTTCGCTACGCCCCGGCCGCGGGAATCACCTCTTTAACGCTAGCCCGGGAGGCGGCACGAAGTGGTCCCCCTGCGGGCTGATCTTCCGGCGCCGGACACCTCATACCCAGGGTGGAGGCGGGGTGCGACGGAAGCCGGTCAGGCGCCGTCGGCGTTCCCGGCCAGGTCCTCCGGCAGGGGGCCGCGCACTTTGCTGATGATCCGGTCCACGATGATGCCGAGGATGACGGCGGCGACGATTGCGATGACGGCGCCCAGGAGCCTGTTGTGTTCAAACCACTGCCCGAAGAAGATCCCGATCGCCACTGAGTAGCCTGCCCAGAGCACCGCGGACATCGCGGTGAGGGCGATGAACTCGCCGTGCCGGAAATGCGTGGCGCCGGCCGTCAGGTTCACGGCCACCCGTCCTACCGGGATGAAGCGGGCCACCATGATGAGCGAGGCTGCCCGACGGCGGAGCTCCCGCCCGGCCCAGCGGAACGCCCCCTGCATGCGCTGGGTCCGCATCCACCGCCAACGGCGGGTGCCGATCCGGCGGCCGAGCAGGTACGCGATGTTGTCGCCGCTGAAGGCACCGATCGCCGCCACCAGGACGAGCAGCCAGGCGTTGGGAACACCGGCCGTGGCGGCAACCGCCGCCAGACCCACCACCACCGATTCGCTCGGGATGGGCGGGAAGAATCCGTCGATCAGGCAGCAGGCCAGCACCAGGAACAGGACCCAGGGCTGCCCGGCAGCGGCGAGGATGAAGTCGTTGATTGCCTGCACGGTTCCCTAACGAGGAGTCTGTTCCGGGAGTTCCGGAGCGGCGTGGCGGCCCCGGAGCTCCCGGCCTGGATGGCGCGGTCCGCTAGGCGATCCGGTCGATGATGAGCTGCTGCGCCGGCCGGGATCCTTCGGGTCCGATCACCACGGCGTCCTGCAGCGCTTCCTTGGCCCGTTCGAACTTCTCCGGGGTATCCGTCAGCAGGGTCATCAGCGGCTCGCCGGCCCGTACGTAGGCGCCGGGCTTGGCATGCATGCGCACCCCTGCCCCGGCCTGCACGGCGTCTTCCTTGCGGGCCCGGCCGGCCCCGAGCCGCCACGCGGCAACACCCACGGAGAGCGCGTCCAGTTCGAGCAGCACGCCGTCCGCCGGCGCGTAGATCACCTCGGATTCCTTCGCCACGGGCAGTGGAGCCTTCGGATCGCCGCCCTGGGCGGCGATCATCCGGTTCCATGCGTCCATCGCCCGGCCGTCCTTGAGCGCGGCGGCGGGATCGGCGTCGTGGACTCCGGCGCAGGCGAGCATCTCTTCGGCGAGCCGGACGGTCAGTTCGACGACGTCTTCCGGGCCGCCGCCGGCCAGCACCTCCACGGACTCCTCCACCTCGATGGCGTTGCCGGCGGTGAGGCCGAGCGGGGTGTTCATGTTCGTCAGCAGGGCGACGGTGTTCACGCCGGCGTCCTTGCCCAGTGCCACCATGGTCTCGGCCAGCTCCCGGGCCCGGGCCTCGTCCTTCATGAAGGCGCCGGAGCCCACCTTGACGTCCAGCACCAGCGAGCCCGTGCCTTCGGCGATCTTCTTGCTCATGATCGACGAAGCGATCAGCGGAATGGCCTCAACGGTTCCGGTGACGTCGCGTAGGGCGTAGAGCTTCTTGTCCGCGGGCGCCAGGCCGGTACCCGCCGCACAGATGACGGCGCCCATGTCCTGCAGCTGGTCCAGGATTTCCTGGTTGCTGAGGGCCGCGCGCCAGCCGGGAATGGACTCGAGCTTGTCCAGGGTCCCGCCGGTGTGGCCGAGTCCGCGGCCGGACAGCTGCGGCACCGCCACCCCGAACACGGCAACCAAGGGCGCCAGCGGAAGGGTGATCTTGTCCCCCACGCCGCCGGTGGAGTGCTTGTCCACGGTGGCCTTCACACCGCCGTCGGGACGCCGCAGGCCGGAGAAGTCCATCCGCTCACCCGAGGCGATCATCGCCGCGGTCCAGCGCGAGATTTCTTCCCGGTTCATGCCGTTGAGCAGGATGGCCATGTTCAGGGCTGACATCTGCTCATCGGCGATGACGCCGCGGGTGTAGGCATCGATGGTCCAGTCGATCTGTTCCGGGCTCAGAGTTCCCTTGTCCCGCTTGATGGTGATGATCTGGACGGCGTCGAACGGTTCGCTGCTGTTCATTGTTTGTCCTCAAGGTTTTCGGGTCCGAAGGCATCCGGCAGGACTTGGTCCATGGTCCTGATGCCTTGGGTGGTCATGAGCTGCATGCCAGGCGCACGGAACTCATAGAGCAGCTGCCGGCAGCGGCCGCAGGGCATGAGCACGGCGCCCTCGGCATCGACGCAGTAGAACGCCGCCAGGCGGCCGCCGCCGCTCATGTGCAAGTCCCCCACCAGCGCGCATTCCGCACAGAGGGTCAGGCCGTAGCTGGCGTTCTCCACATTGCAGCCGCTGACGATCCGGCCGTCCTCGGTGAGGGCCGCAGCCCCCACCGGGAACTTCGAATACGGCACATAGGCCTTCCGCATCGCGGCCACTGCGGCCTCTTCCAGGGCCTTCCAATCGATGTCCGCCATGCTCAGCCCTTGACGTACGGTATGCCGCTGGCCGCCGGAGGCCGGGACTTGCCCACCAGGCCGGCGACGGCGAAGATCGTCACCAGGTAGGGCAGCATCGCCATGAACTGGCTGGGCACCGGGGTACCGATGATGCCCAGGATCGACTGCAGGTTGTACGCGAAGCCGAACAGCAGCGATGCGAGGAAGGCGCCGATCGGGTTCCAGCGGCCGAAGATCAGGGCCGCCAGGGCAATGAAGCCACGGCCGCCGGAGATCTCCTTGGTGAAGGAATCGATGGTCACCAAGGTGAAGATGGCACCTCCGATGCCCGCGATGGCGCCGCCCAGGGTGACGTTCCAGAAACGGGTGGCGTTGACGTTGATACCCAGGGTGTCCGCGGCCTGCGGGTGCTCGCCCACGGCCCGGACGCGCAGGCCCCAGCGGGTCTTGAACAAGCCCACCCAGACGACGGCGACCGCAACGTACATGAGGTACCCGGCCACGGACTGCTCAAACAGGATGGGTCCGATCAGCGGAATGTCGGACAGAACGGGAATCGGCAGGATGTCCAGCCGTGGCGGAGTGTTGAAAAGTTCCTTGTCCGGCGCCATGACAGTGCCGAAAAGGAAGCCCGTCACGCCGGACACCAGGACATTCAGCACCACGCCCACGATGATCTGGTTCACCAGGTACTTGATGCTGAAGACGGCCAGCACCATGGACACCAGGGCGCCGGCCGCTGCGGCGGCCAGCAGGCCGATGTAGGCGTTATGCGTCACCGTGGCCACGAGGGCGGCCGTGAACGCGCCGCCAAGCAGCTGGCCTTCGATCGCGATGTTCACGACGCCGACCCGCTCGCACAGCACGCCGGACAGCGAACCGAACACCAGCGGCACCGCCAGGGTCACCGAGCCGGCGATCAGGCCCGCCAGCGAGATGGACGGCTCACGGGCACCGGCCACGATCCACACCAGCAGGGCGAAGACGAACACCACGGCGAAGACGATCGGCAGCCACTTGGGTGAGCGCTCCCCCTTGGTCCAGAGGTAGATCGAATACGCGGCCATGGCCAGCAGCAGGACCGCCAGCACAATTCCGCCCGCCTGGCCCGGAATGAGCAGCGCGGGCAGGACGATCGCATCGCCCTGTTCGCTGACCTTCATCTCGGCCGTCTTGCTTGGACCGAAGAAGCCGAAGAACACGAGTGCCACGAGGGAAAGCACCCCGAGCGAAACGGGAACCTTCAGCGAGGGGCGGGCCGCCGTCGTCGGCCCTGCAGCGCCCGGCTTGGACGCGGTTGCGGTGGTCATTTGGCACCTCCGGTGGCGACGGCGGCCTTCGGGGCAGCCTTGGCGCGCTTCTTCCGTCCGGGGTTCAGCCCGAAGATCGAGCGGACCAGCGGAGGAGCGGCAATGAACAGGACGATAAGGGACTGCACGACCAGCACGATGTCGATCGGCGTACCGGTCTGGATCTGCATCTGCACGGCACCGGCGCGGAACGCACCGAACAGCAGGCCGGCGAAGAAGGTTCCCCACGGCGTGCTGCGGCCCAGCAGGGCCACGGTAATCGCGTCGAAGCCGATCTGGGCGGCAACGCCGCCGGTCAGCACCTTCTCGGTGCCGGCCACCTGGGCCACGCCACCGAAGCCGGACAGCGCACCGGCCACGGCCATCACCAGGATGGTGGCGGCCTGGACGTTGACGCCGGCAGTGCGGGCGGCGGCCGGGTTGGCGCCGACGGCCCGGAATTCGAAGCCGATGGTGGAGCGGTTGAGCAGCCACCAGACGCCGGCCGTCAACGCGACGGCCACCAGGAAGCCCAGGTGCAGGCGCGAACCCGGGATCAGCTGCGGATACACGGCCGATTCATCGAGCCGCGGTGAAATGGGGCTGTTGTCCCCCGGGCGGCGGAACGCTGCGGTGTTGAGCAGGAAGTCCAGCAGGAACAGCGCCACGTAGTTCAGCATGATGGTCACGATGACCTCGTGCGCGCCGGTCCGGGCCTTCAGCAGGCCGACGATCGCGCCCCAGGCCGCACCGCCGATCACGCCCATGACCACCACGACGATCAGGTGCAGCACGGGCGGCAGGTGCCAGGCGAACCCGGCGTAGGCGCCCAGCGTGGCACTGATGATGATCTGGCCCTGCGCACCGATGTTGAACAGGCCCGCGCGGAAGGCCAAGGCCACGCCCAGGCCCGCGCAGATCAGCGGGGTGGCCACGGTCATGGTTTCCAGCAGCGGCGAGAAGCCCTGCCGCGGGTTGAAGACCGAGCCCTGGAACAGCGCCACATAGCTCTTGGTCATGGCGCCCCACAGGTAATACAGGAAATCGGTGGGCCGGGCGAAGAAGTAGCCTGCCGACTTCGCCACGTTCTGGTCCGTGCTGGCGATCAGCAGGCCGCCCAGCACGAGGGCCACGAATACGGCCAGCAGGGACACGAAGCCGTTGCCCATGACGATCCGCCGGAGGACGGTGTCCTGCTGGTGGCCGGTGTCGCCGCTTTGCGTCGAGACCGGGACCAGCGACGGTTCCAGCGTGCCGCCCGCGGTGTCGAGGGCGACGTCGGCCGCCTGGACTTCGTTGCCCGTTTCTTCCGGGCTATCCCCTGCGGGAGTGTTGTCCTTAGTTGTCATCGGAGCCTCCTTCGGGGCCCACCCCGGCCATCATGAGGCCGAGCGTGTCTCGAGGGGTTCCGGCAGGGACGATGCCCACCAGCTTGCCCTTGTACAGTACGGCGATCCGGTCTGCGAGCTCCACCACCTCATCGAGTTCGGTGGAGACGATCATCACCGGAGTTCCGGCGTCGCGCTCTGCCACGATCCGGCGGTGCAGGAACTCAATCGAGCCGACGTCAACACCGCGGGTGGGCTGGCTCGCGATGAAGAGCCGCAGCGGCCGGGACAGTTCCCGGGCCATGACCACCTTCTGCTGGTTGCCGCCGGACAGGGTGCCCGCGGCGGAACCGGCGGACGGCGTACGGATGTCGAATTCCTTGATCTTGGCCGCCGCGTTCTCGGCCACCTTCGCCGGGTTCATGCCGACACCCTTGGCGAACGGAGCCCTGTCGTAGAGGTCCAGGACCAGGTTTTCGGCCACGGAGAAGGGGCCCACCAGGCCGTCATGCGTCCGGTCTTCCGGGACGAAGCCGACGCCGGAGCGCAGCACGTCCTTGACCGGCAGCCCCAGGAGTTCCTTGCCGTCCAGGGTGACGGAACCGGAGACGTGGTCCTGGACGCCGAGGATGGCCTCGGTCAGTTCGGTCTGCCCGTTGCCCTGCACGCCCGCGACGGCGAGGATCTCGCCTTGGGCGATGTCGAAGCTGATGCCGTCCACCACGTTGGTTCCGTTGGCTGCCCGCACCGTAAGGTCCTTGACCACGAAGGTTCGATCCCCCGGCTGGGCCTCGGCCTTGTCCAGGCTGAGGCTGACGGGCCGACCCACCATCATGGAGGCCAGTTCCGTAGGCGAGGCGGTGGGCGGCGCGTCCCCTACAACCTTGCCGCGCCGGATCACCGTGATGACGTCTGAAACGGCCTTGACCTCACGCAGCTTGTGCGAGATGAAGACGATCGAGGTTCCCGAGGCCTTGAGCTGGCGCATGATGTCCAGCAGTTCGTCGGTTTCCTGCGGAGTGAGCACCGCGGTCGGCTCGTCCAGGATGAGGACCTTCGCGTTGCGCACCAGGGCCTTGATGATTTCCACGCGCTGCTGCACGCCCACGGGGAGGTCCTCCACCAGGGCGTCGGGGTCGACGTCGAATCCGTAGCGGTCCGAGATTTCCCGGATCTTCCTGCGCGTCGTGTCGAGGCTGAGGAGGCCGCCCGGTCCCGTGGGTTCGGCGCCGAGCGCCACGTTCTCCGCCACGGTAAACACGGGAACCAGCATGAAGTGCTGGTGGACCATGCCGATTCCGGCGGCCATGGCATCACCCGGGCCGCGGAACGTCACGGGCTTTCCATCCACCAGGATCCGGCCCGCGGTCGGCTCGTAGAGGCCGTACAGCACGTTCATGAGGGTGGATTTACCGGCCCCGTTTTCGCCGAGGAGGCAATGGATCTGGCCGGATTCGACCACGAGGTCGATGTCTTGGTTGGCGTAGAAGGACCCGAAGGCCTTCGAAATGCCCTGTAGTTCGAGTTTCACAACTCCCACCGTTCTTTGAGTCCGAAAGACGGCCACGCTGCCCCTTCCGGGGCGCGTGAGCCAAGCGTATCCCGCATGGGCCCCGAAACGCGGGCAGGAGCCGCACCGCTTCCAGGGCAAAAACACGCCGCCAGTACCGAGGGCACGGTACCGGCGGCGCGTTTCAGCGGAAGGATTACTGCTTGGGGCTGTTGACCGATTCGACCTTCAGCTTGCCGGAGATGATGTCCGCCTTGAGGGCGTCCAGTTCGGACTTCGTTTCGGCGGAGACCGCGGAATCGAAATCGTGGAACGGGGCGATCGCGACGCCGTCGTTCGCCAGGGTGCCGACGTACGGTTCGTTGGAGAACTTGCCGTCCTTGTCATCCTTGACGATCGCTTCGACGGCCTCGCCCATCTGCTTCACCACGGAGGTCAGCATGAGGTCCTTGTACTCGGGAGCGGTCAGGTAGCCATCGGAGTCGACCCAGATGAGCTTGACGTCCTTGCCGGCAGCCTTGGCTTCCTTCAGGGCCGCGCCTGCGCCCTTGCCCACCGGACCGGCAACGGGCATGACGATGTCCGCGCCCTGGTCGAGGAGGTTCTTGGTGACCTGCTTGCCGGTGTCCTGCTTTTCGAAGTCACCGGTGAAGGAGCCGTTCTGCGAAGCCTTGTCCCAGCCGACCACCTGGACGTTCTTGCCCTTGGCCTTGTTGTAGGCCTGGACGCCGTCGTAGAAACCGTCCATGAAGATGGTCACGGTGGGGATCTTGATGCCGCCGAAGGTGCCCACCTTGCCGGTCTTGGAGGTGGCAGCCGCTGCGTAGCCTGCCAGGTAGGCGGCCTGGGCGGTGTCGTAGATGACCGGCTTCACGTTGGCGATCGGCTCCTTGTAGGAGAAGTCGACGATCGCGAAGTGGCTGTCCTTGTTGTCCGTGGCGGCCTTCTTGGTGGCGTCGCCGAGCAGGAAGCCGACGGTAACGGTCAGCTTGCAACCGGCGCTCATCATGCCGTTGAGGTTCGTTTCAAAGTCGCTGTTGGCCTTGGATTCAGCCGACTTGAGCTGGATGCCAAGATCCTTTTCGGCCTTCTTCAGGCCCTCGTAGGACGACTGGTTGAAGGACTGGTCGTCGAACCCGCCGGAGTCGGACACGATGCAGGCGAGGTAGTCACTGGTCGTCGGTCCGCCGGAGCCCGCCTCCGGTGCTGCCCCGCAGCCGCTCAGCAGAAGCGCAGCGGCGCCGGCTGTGGCTACGCCCGCAAAAGAACCGCGCTTGAGGGTGGCACGCAGTGATTGCTTCAATTTTCCTCCAGGAAGAAAGTGATTGATGCTACGACGGTGGGTCAATGAGTGTCCGTTTCGAAGACTCGGGCCTGAAATTCTGTTTTCACTGATGCTTCGCAGCACTGCGCCAAGGCGCATGGATGGCTCAACTTTAGTGGGCCGCAACACAGCCGGGTAGCACAAAAGTCCAACGATCCGCAGATCGTTGAACTTTCGTTACTTTGAAGTAGCTCTTTCGGGCCGGTTCAGACCCGCACGAGCATCTTTCCGGTGTTGGCCCCGTCCAGCAGGTCCATGAAGGCCTGCGGTGCGTTCTCCAGTCCGTCCACGATCGTCTCGTCATAGCGAACGGTTCTGTCGGCGAGCCATGCGGCCATCTGCCCGGCGAACTCAGCCGCGTGCTGCCGCTGCCCGCCCACCAGGAAGCCGCGGAGCGTGAGCTGCTTTCCGATCGCCACCGCGAGGTTCCGCGGTGCCGCCGGCGGTTCGGTCGAGTTGTACTGTGCGATGGCGCCGCACATGGCCACGCGTCCACCGGTGTTCATGAGCGCCAGCGCGGCTTCCAGGTGCTCGCCGCCCACATTGTCGAAGTACACGTCGATGCCGCCCTCCCCTGCCGCTGCCTTCAACTGCTCCAGGACGGGAGCGTCGCGGTAGTTGAAGGCCGCGTCGAAGCCGAGTTCCAGCAGGCGTTCCACCTTCTCCGGGCTTCCCGCGCTGCCGATCACCTTCGCGGCACCCATGGCCTTGGCGATCTGCCCGACGATCGAGCCCACCGCACCCGCTGCGCCGGAGACGAACACGACGTCCCCGGCCTTGAATTCGGCGACCTTGAGGAGTCCCGCATACGCGGTGAGGCCGGTCATGCCCAGTGCCCCGAGGAACGCGGAATCCGGGGCCAGTCCTGCGGGCACCGGCGTTGCCGTCGAGGCGTCCACCACTGCGTACTCGCGCCAGCCGAGCTGATGTACGACGACGTCACCCGGCTGGTGCGCGTCCGAACGGGACGCGACCACCTCACCCACCGCGCCGCCGTCGAGCGCTTCATCCAGCCGGAAGGGCGCGGAGTAGGACTTCGTGTCGTTCATCCGGCCGCGCATGTACGGATCCACGGAGATGAATCGGTTACGGACCAGGAGCTGGCCGTCCTGGAGTTCCGGGAGGTCCGTTTCCGCGAGACGGAAGTTCTCCGGCACCGGGCGGCCGTGCGGACGGGACGCGAGCTGGATTTCGCGGGAGCTGCGCGGCAGGCTCATGCGGCCACCTCCACAAGCTTGATGTCGACGTCGATGTTCCCGCGGGTTGCGTTGGAGTAAGGGCAGATCTTGTGGGCCTTGGCCACCAGTTCCTCGGCGGTCTCCCGGTCGAGGGCAGGCAACGCGATCTCGAGTTCGGCGGCAAGGCCGTAGCCTTCGCCGCCGTCGAGGGCGCCGAAGTGGATCTTCGCGGCCACCGCCGAGTCGCTCAGGTCCGCGCGGGCTTTGCGGCCCACCAGGCGCAGGGCCGAGTGGAAGCATGCGGCGTAGCCGGCGGCGAAAAGCTGCTCCGGGTTGGTGCCCTGGCCGTTGCCGCCCAGTTCCACGGGGCTGGCGAGTGTGACGTCCAGCTTGCCGTCCTTGGTGCGGGCGTTGCCGTCGCGGCCTTCGCCGGAAGCCAGGGCCTCCGCGGTGTAGAGGGTTTTCATCTCATGGTCCGTTCTGTTGTTCGGAAGGTCTTCGTGTGGATGGTCTTTGCGCTACTGCTTGTCCGCGCTGTGCAATGCGGCCGTGAGCCGCTGCAAGGTGCTGTGCAGCTGGGAGAGTTCCGCGGCGCTCAGCCCCGCGGCATCCGCGAGGCGCTTCGGCACGGCGGCCGCTCCCCCGCTGAGCTCCCGGCCGGCGTCTGTGAGGTGGATGTCCACGCGGCGCTCGTCTTCCTGCGAACGACGGCGCTCCACCAGTCCCAGCGCTTCGAGCCGCTTGAGCAGCGGCGACAGTGTGCCGGAGTCGAGTCCCAGCGCGGCGCCGAGTTCGCGGACGGTGCGCGGTTCCTCTTCCCACAACACCAGCATCACGAGGTACTGCGGGTAGGTCAGCCCGAGGGAGTCGAGCACGGGCCGGTAGACCGCCGTCGCCGCCTTCGAAGCGGAGTACAGCGCGAAACAGACCTGGTGGTTCAACCGTGGTGCGTCACTCATGAAGAAAACGATAGACCACAATTAGATTGCGCACAACTCAATTCACCAAAGAGAAGCGCGAACGTACAGTTGGGGCCCTAAATCGCCGCGGCGGGATTCGGGGCCCCAACTGTACGTTCGCGCTGGGAAATTCAGAGGTCGCGGATGGTGCGCAGTGCTGCGGCCGCGAGGACCTGCACGGCGTAACCGAGGGCCCGCTCGTCCACGATGAAGTCGCCGCGGTGCAGGTCGTACTCCTCGCCGCCCGGGGTGTGGGTGCCGAGGCGCATCATGGCCCCGGGAAGGTCGGCCAGGAACCAGGCGAAGTCCTCCCCGCCCATGGACTGCGGCGTCAGGACCACGGCGTGCTCGCCGAGCTCGGCGCGGGCAGCCGCTTCGATGATCGCGGTTTCGTCCTCGGAGTTGACCACCGGCGGAACGCCACGGGTGTGCTCCAGGTGCACATCCACGCCGTAGGGCGCGGCAACCTGCCGCACGACGTCGTCGAGCAGTTCGCCGGCGTCGTGCCAGGCGTCGCGGTCCAGGCAGCGCATGGTGCCGGCCATATAGCCGGTGGCCGGGATGGCGTTGGGCGCGGAGCCGGCAGCGATCTGGCCCCACACCACGGAGACGCCGCTGCGGACATCAACCCGCCGGGACAGCACGGCGGGGACGTTGACGGCGATCTGCGACAGCGCGAAGACCAGGTCTTCGGTGAGGTGCGGGCGGGAAGTGTGCCCGCCGCGGCCGGTCAGTTCGATCTTGATGGTGTCCGACGCCGAGGTGATGGCACCGATGCGGGTACCGATCTGGCCCACGTTGATTCGCGGATCGCAGTGCAGCGCCATGATCCGCGGCACGCCGTCGAGCACGCCCTGCTCGATGCAGGACAACGCCCCGCCCGGCATGGTTTCCTCGGCAGGCTGGAAGATGATGCGCACCGTTCCGCCCAGCGGGCTGATCAGGTGCATGTTGTGCAGCACCAGCGCCACGCCGAGCATGGTGGTGGTGTGGACGTCATGGCCGCAGGCGTGGGTGACGCCGTGGTTCTTCGAGGCGAAGGGCAGTCCGGTTTCTTCGATGATGGGCAGGGCGTCGATGTCGCCGCGCAACGCGGTGGCGATCGGCCCCTCCCCCACATCCACCGTGAGGCCGGTGCCCTCGAGGCGCCGCGGCTTCAGCCCTGCGGCCTCGAGCCGCTCCACGAGCTTGTCCGTGGTGCGGAACTCCTTGAAGGAAAGCTCGGGGTGCGCGTGCAGGTCCCGCCGGAATTCGATCAGTTCCGGCAGCAGGTCCTCAAGCCACGGACCCACCACGGGAGTCGGCTCGGTTTCAGTCGTGAAATTGCGCACCTCACAACTCTAGCCATCCGGCCGCTTCGCGGAACGAAAGAGGTCTCTTGGTTACGCGATCGTGCCTTTTCCCGTGGCGGGGCGCCGTGTGGAGCGCTGCCTAAAGGACGTCGGTGTCGCCGCTTGCCTTGAGCGCGTCGACCGCTCCCTTGACCCGCTGGGCGTGTTCCTTCGTGGTCACCAGGAGGGCGTCCGGGGTATCGACGATGACGACGTCCTTGATGCCGATCAGGGCAATGACGCGTTTCGTGTCGGAGACCACCACGCCGCTGGCGTTTTCGGTGAAAACGCGGGCGCCTTCACCGAGGACGGTGACCTCGTCGACGTCGCCGGCGCTGTTCAGGCGGCCGATGGCAGCAAAGTCACCGACGTCGTCCCAACGGAAGGCACCGGGCACGACGGCGACATCGCCCGCCGCCGCGGCCGGTTCCGCCACGGCGTAGTCGATGGCGATCTTCGGCAGCGTGGGCCAGACCCGTGCCGTAACTTCGGCGCGCTGCGGGGTATCCCAGGCGGCGGCGATTTCCTCCAGGCCGGCAAACAGTTCCGGCTGGTTCGCTTCGAGGTGCTTGAGCATCAGCGCCACGGGGGCAACGAACATGCCGGCGTTCCAGACGTAGTCGCCGGCTTCCAGGTATTTGCGGGCAACGTCCTCGCTGGGCTTCTCAACGAATTCGACGACGGCGTGCGCGCTTGGGGCACCTTCGACGTTCAGGAGGTTGCCGCTGCGGATGTAGCCGAAGCCGGTGGAGGGGTGCGTGGGCTTGATGCCGATGGTGACGATCTTGCCGCTGGCCGCGGTGTGGATGGCCTCGCGGACGCTGTCCTGGAAGACCTGGTCGGGGCTGATCACCTGGTCCGCGGCGAAGGAACCCATGATCGTGTCCGGGTCGCGGCGGTGCAGGATCGCGGCGGCGAGGCCGATGGCCGCGGCGGAGTCCTTCGGCTCGCTCTCCAGCACCAGTTCGTCGTCGCCGACCTCCGGGAGCTGGCGGCAGACTGCCGCACGGTGCGCGACGCCGGTGACCACCAGGACGCGGTTGCCCGCCAACGGCTCAAGGCGGTCATAGGTGGCGCGCAGCAGGGTGCTGCCGGAACCGGTCAGGTCGTGGAGGAACTTCGGCGCGGCGGCACGGGAAAGAGGCCACAGGCGCGTCCCGACTCCGCCGGCCGGAATGACCGCGTGGAAGCGGCTCAGCGGGGAATCGGCACTGGAAGCATTGTCTGTACTCACCGGCTTACCTTATCCGACCGCACCCGCATAATCCCGTTTGTGGTGTTCGTCTCATAAACGGATGTAAAAGCTTGAAAACAAGGCGGGAAACATTCCATTTCGCCAGCAGGATAGGGAGACCTGAATTGAATAAGCTGTGAGCGAAGCCTAGATTTAGGCTGAGCTACGAGTGCTCTCGCAGCTGGCGTTCCCCCGCATGGTCCCGTGCCAGCGCCGCTGTGATGCAGGAAGGTTTATTCAGTGCCGACAAAACCAGCTGGCACCTTGTACCGCGGCCGTGAAGGCATGTGGTCCTGGGTTGGACACCGTATTACCGGTGTTGTGATTTTCTTCTTCTTGTTGGTCCATGTCCTGGACACCTCACTGGTGCGTGTGTCCCCCGAGGCCTACACGGCCGTCATCGGCGCCTACAAGAACCCCCTCATGGCTTTGGGTGAGACCGCCCTTGTGGCCGCGATCATCTTCCACGCCTTCAACGGCCTGCGCGTGATCGCCGTCGACTTCTGGAAGAAGGGCGCGAAGTACCAGCGCCAGATGCTGTGGGTTGTCCTCGCGCTCTGGCTGGTCGTCTTCGCCGGCTTCGCCATCCGCCACCTTTCCCTCGCATTGGGAGGCCACTAAGCCATGACCGCCATCCAGTCTCCCCGTTCCGGCAAGATCGCTCCGCAGTACAAGCGCAGCGGCGGCAGCAAGGGCAACTTCGAGATGCTCGCGTGGCTCTTCATGCGGCTTTCCGGCGTCGTCCTGGTGGTGCTGATCTTCGGCCACCTCTTCGTGAACCTGCTGGTGGGCGAAGGCATCCACGCCATCGACTTCGGATTCGTCGCAGGCAAGTGGGCCGATCCGTTCTGGCAGTTCTGGGACCTCGCCATGCTGTGGCTCGCGATGCTGCACGGCACCAACGGTGTGCGCACCATCATCAACGACTACGCCGAGAAGGACTCCACCCGCTTCTGGCTCAAGGTGGTCCTCTACGCCGCCAGCGCAGTCATCGTCATCCTCGGCACCCTGGTGATCTTCACCTTCAACCCGTGCCCCGTGGTGGACGGCGTCCAGCTGCCGGGCGGTTTCTGCCCCGCGCCGTAGCGCTCTGCCGCGCCGCCTTTCCGGCGGCGCCCACACCGGCGGAGCCGATCCGCCGACCATCTGACTTTGAGAGAAAGAGCATCTGGTATGCAGGTCCATAAGTACGACGTCGTCATTGTCGGTGCCGGCGGCGCCGGCATGCGCGCCGCGATCGAGTCCGGTCAGCGCGCACGCACCGCGGTACTGACCAAGCTTTACCCCACCCGTTCCCACACGGGTGCCGCACAGGGCGGCATGTGTGCAGCCCTGGCCAACGTTGAAGAAGACAACTGGGAATGGCACACCTTCGACACCATCAAGGGTGGCGACTACCTGGTTGACCAGGACGCAGCCGAGGTCATGGCGAAGGAAGCCATCGACGCCGTGCTGGACCTGGAAAAGATGGGCCTGCCCTTCAACCGCACGCCCGAAGGCCGGATCGACCAGCGCCGCTTCGGTGGCCACACGCGCGACCACGGCAAGGCCCCGGTCCGCCGCGCCTGCTACGCAGCAGACCGCACCGGCCACATGATCCTGCAGACGCTGTACCAAAACTGCGTCAAGCACAACGTTGAGTTCTACAACGAGTACTACGTCCTGGACCTCCTGCTGGTCGAAGAGGACGCGGTCCGTGAGGACGGTACGCCCTACAAGCAGAAGCGCGTAGCCGGCGTGGTGTCCTACGACCTCGCCTCCGGCGAACTGCACGTCTTCCAGGCCAAGTCCGTGGTCTTCGCCTCCGGCGGTGCCGGCAAGGTCTTCAAGACCACCTCCAACGCCCACACCCTGACCGGGGACGGCATGGGCATCGCATTCCGCCGCGGCATCCCGCTGGAGGACATGGAGTTTTTCCAGTTCCACCCGACCGGCCTGGCCGGCCTGGGCATCCTGCTCACCGAAGGTGCACGCGGCGAAGGGGCCATCCTCCGCAACTCCGAGGGTGAGCGCTTCATGGAGCGCTACGCCCCCACCATCAAGGACCTGGCACCCCGCGACATCGTGGCCCGCGCCATGGCCAACGAGGTCCGCGAAGGCCGCGGCTGCGGCCCGAACAAGGACTACGTGCTCCTTGACCTGACCCACCTGGAGCCGGAGCACATCGAAGCCAAGCTCCCGGACATCACCGAGTTCGCCCGCACCTACCTTGGCGTGGAACCGTTCACGGAGCCCGTCCCGGTGTTCCCCACGGCGCACTACGCCATGGGTGGCATCCCCACCAACATCGCCACGGAGGTCCTGCAGGACAACGACACCGTTGTTCCGGGCCTGTTCGCCGCCGGTGAGGTTGCCTGTGTGTCGGTGCACGGTTCCAACCGCCTCGGGACCAACTCGCTCCTGGACATCAACGTCTTCGGCAAGCGCGCCGGCATCGCCGCCGCGGAATACTCCAAGACCGCCGATTTCGTGGAGCTCCCGGAGGACCCCGAAGCCCAGACCCGCGGCATGCTTGACGGCCTGCTGAACGGCAACGGCACCGAGCGCGTGGCCCAGATCCGCAAGGAACTGCAGGACACCATGGACGCCAACATGCAGGTGTTCCGCACCAAGGAGTCCCTCGAGAAGGTCCTCAGCGACATCGCGTCCTTCGAAGAGCGGTACAAGAACGTGGTCGTCCAGGACAAGGGCAAGCGCTTCAACCTGGACCTGCTGGAAGCCGTCGAGCTCGGCTTCCTCCTGGACATGGCGAAGGTCATGACGGTCGGTGCGCTGCACCGCGAAGAGTCCCGCGGCGGCCACTACCGCGAAGACTTCCCGGACCGTGATGACGAAAAGTTCATGAAGCACTCCATGGCTTACAAGGATTCCTCGGTAACCGCCGAATCCTCGGCCGAGTCCGTCGCGGGCATCCGTCTGGAGACCAAGCCCGTTGTCTTTACCCGTTACGAGCCAATGGAGCGTAAGTACTAATGACGACCGAAATGGCTGAGCCGGCCTCCAAGATCGAACTCCCGGCGGGCGTTGGCGGCGGCGGAGAAATCCCCACCTTCAACATCACCCTACGGGTCCGCCGCTACAACCCTGAGGTCTCCGAAGAGGCCGCCTGGGAAGACCATCAGCTGACCATGTACGGCACGGACCGTGTGCTGGACGCCCTGCACAAGGTCAAGTGGGAAATCGACGGTTCGCTGTCCTTCCGCCGCTCCTGCGCCCACGGCATCTGCGGTTCCGATGCCATGCGCATCAACGGCCGCAACCGCCTCGCCTGCAAGACCCTCCTCAAGGACCTGGACACCTCCAAGCCCATCACCGTCGAGCCCATCAAGGGCCTGCCGGTCGAGAAGGACCTGATCGTGGACATGGAACCGTTCTTCCAGTCCTTCCGCGAGGTCATGCCGTTCCTGATCAGCAAGGGCCACGAGCCCACCAAGGAACGCCTGCAGTCCATCGAGGACCGTGAGCGCTTCGATGACACCACCAAGTGCATCCTGTGCGCGGCCTGCACCTCCTCCTGCCCGGTGTTCTGGACCGACGGCCAGTACTTCGGCCCGGCAGCGATCGTGAACGCCCACCGCTTCATCTTCGATTCCCGTGATGACGCCGGCGACATGCGCCTGGAGATCCTCAACGACAAGGAAGGCGTGTGGCGCTGCCGCACCACCTTCAACTGCTCCGAGGCCTGCCCCCGCGGCATCCAGGTCACGCAGGCGATCGCCGAGGTCAAGCAGGCCATCCTGTCCCGCAAGATCTAGCGTTCCGCGCAGACTGGTTGAGAACAGACAGCAGTACAGCCCGACGACGGCGTTCCCGCTTTGGCGGGGTCGCCGTCGTCGGCGTTTAAGCACCCAAGCCCCTGCCGGACAGTAGGCTGGGCGGCAGGAACAAGCGAAAGGCGGACTAGTGTCCACATCCGTGAAGGTCAGTTTCGAAGGCAGCACCGGCGCCATGCTGGCCGGCATCCTGGACGTACCGGAAGGCCCCCTGCGCGGCTGGGGGCTCTTCTCGCACGGCCTGACGCTTGGCAAGGACAGCCCGTCGGCGTCACGCATCTGCAAGGGCCTGGCCGAGCAGGGCGTGGGCATGCTGCGCTTCGACAACCTGGGCCTGGGCGGGTCGGCCGGCGACTGGTCCGACGGTTCCTTCAGCGTGAAGGTGGCGGACACCATCAAGGCCGCGGAGTTCATGCGCGCCGAAGGCAAGCCGGTTTCCCTGCTGGTGGGCCACTCCTTCGGCGGTGCCGCAGTCCTGGCCGCCGCGGGCAGCCTCCCGGAGGTCGAGGCCGTGGCCACCGTGGCGGCACCCTTCCAGCCGCGCCATGTGGAGCACATGTTCGACGCCGAGGTGGACACCATCCTCAGCGAAGGCAGCGCCGAAGTGAACCTGGGCGGACGGCGCATGGAAATCCGGCGGCACTTCGTGGAGGACGTGGAGAAGGCGGACCTGCGCGACTGCATCCGCAACCTCCACCGCCCGCTCATGGTGCTGCACTCCCCCACGGACAACACCGTGGGCATCGAGAACGCCAGCGAAATCTTCCAGACCGCCCGGCACCCGCGCAGCTTCGTCTCCCTCGAAGGCACCGAACACCTGCTCACCGGCAAGGGACAGGCGGCCCGGGTGGCGCGGATCGTCTCCGCGTGGGCCGGCCAGTACCTCGACAAGTAGGAGCTAGAGGCGCACCGGCCGCGAACCGAGCGTCTGGGCCCGCTTGGGCTCGGGCTTGCTGAGATCCGCTTCCCGGATGGCGGACCAGGACGCGGAGAGCAGGTACACCTGGCTGACCAGGTTGAACCAGATCAGCAGGCCGATAATGATGGCGAACGGGGCCAGGATGGGGTTCTGCCCGGCGCGCGCCAGCAGTTCGGTGCTGAAGACCTGCAGGATGGTGGTTCCCGCCGCCGCGAGCAGCGTCCCCTCCAGGAAGGCCCGCCGCGGCAGTTTCAGCCCGCCCGCCAGCCGGAACATCACGACGGCGGTGGCCCAGTTCAGCAGGAACGGCACCACGAGCTTCACCGCGGCGGCGATGGGCCCTGCGATTGCCTCGTCGAGGGCCAGCAGCCCGATCAGCCAGCCCGCGGCGGCGCCGAAGACGATCGACACACCCGCGCTGGCAATGAGCGCCACGCCGAGCAGCAGCAGGGTGCCGGCGTCGAATAGTTTCATGAGGAGCGGGTTCCGCTTCAGCGGCGGCAGGTCCGCCACCCCGCGCAGGCCATCCCTCATGCTGGCGATCCAGCCGAGGGACGTGAACAGGGTGACGGCTGCGGCAATCACAGCGGCGAGCCCCAGGCCGCCGGGGTTCAAAAGGGCCTTCGGATCGACCAGGCCGTCCCCGCCGTCGACCTTCAACAGGCCCGGAGCGCTCTCGGCGACATTGGCGATCACGGCGTCCACCAGGGCGGGCTGCCCGGCCAGCACCAGGCCGGCGATGGACAGGCCGGTGGCCAAGAGGCCGGTGATTGAGAAGAACATGTTGAAGCCGATGCCTGCGCTCATCAGCGGCCCGTGGGCGAGGTTGTAGTGCTGCCAGACGCGCATGGGACGAAAGACGTTCAGCCGTGCGATCAGGAGCTGCAGGAGGGCCAGCGGACGGGCGGCAATTCCCTGCCCGGAGCGCCGGGCCTTGCCCCATTCAAGTTTGCGGTGGATCAACACCACCCTGAGCTTGGCGAGCTCGGTGGGCAAGGGTGCTTCTTCAGCCCCGTTCGGAGCCTTCCTGCGCTTTGTCAGCCGCTGTTTGGTCAGTCTCTGCTTCGTCAGTATCGCCGCCAAAGTCGAACTCTTCCCGTAGCTGCCAGATCCCGTTGCTGTCGTGCTCGTAGAGTCCCATGCTAACCACAGGGAACGTGGCGCTGTAGTCCTTGAGGACGGTTTCGGCTTCGTCGAGGTTCTCGGGGGCGACGTCGTGGGCCACCGTGACGTGGGGGTGGTACGGGAAGGGGAGCTCGCGTTCCAGCGGGCCGCTCTGCAGCTGTTCATGCAGGGCAACGCACTCGCCGAAGCCGTCTTCGACCTTCAGGAAGACCACGGGAGAGACCGGGCGGAAGGAGCCCGTGCCGGAGATGGTGACCGTGAAGGGCGCCTGCCGGACTGCGATGCTGCGTACGTGCCGGGTGGTGGCTTCCCAGTCCCGGGCCGGCGTGGTGGTGACCAGGGTGATGTGCGCGGGAATGACGTCCGCCATGGGGTCGCCGAAGGATGCCCGCCATTGCTGCAGTTCCGCGGCGATGTCCGGCGGGAAGCCCAGGATGATGCCGACGCACATCGGATTGTCGCCGCCGCAGCCTGCCGTGGCCGAAGCGGCCGACGGCGTGGTCCCGGCCAGGGTGCCCGCGGCCGGGCCGGTCCCCGCGGTGCGGGGACCGGCCTCTGCCGTGAGCTTGCTGGCGGGGACCATGGTCCTAGAGGGCCTGTCCTGCCGGGGCGAGGAAGCCGACCTTCTTGTAGACGTCGGCAAGGACAGGAGCTGCCACCGCACGGGCCTTCTCGGCACCGCGGGCCAGCAGGCGGTCCAGTTCCGCCGGGTCTTCGAGCAGTTCGAAGGTGCGCTTGCGGATGGGTTCCAGGCGCTCCACGACGGCGTCCGCCACGGCCACCTTCAGGTGCCCGTACATCTTGCCTTCGAATTCCTTCACGAGCGTCTCCACCGAGGTGTCCGAGACCGTGGAAAGGATCTCGAGCAGGTTGCTGACGCCGGGCTTTTCCTGCCGGTCGTAACTGACCTCGGTGCCGGCGTCCGTGACGGCGGACTTGATGCGCTTGGCGATGACCTTGGGCTCGTCCAGGATGTTGATCAGGCCGTTCGGGCTCGAGGCAGACTTGGACATCTTGGACGTGGGGTCCTGGAGGTCGTAGATCCGGGCGCCGTCCTTGCGGATCAACCCCTTCGGAACAATGAAGGTCTCGCCGAAGCGGTGGTTGAAGCGCTGCGCAAGATCGCGGGCCAGCTCCACGTGCTGCTTCTGGTCATCGCCCACCGGCACGGCATCCGGGTTGTAGAGCAGGATGTCGGCGGCCATCAGCATGGGATAGGTGAAGAGCCCCACGCCAACCGAATCTGATCCCAGCTTGGCGGACTTGTCCTTGAACTGGGTCATGCGGGAGGCCTCACCGAAGCCCGTCAGGCACATCATGATCCAGGCCAGCTGCGCATGCTCAGGCACATGGGACTGGACAAACAAGGTGGACTTCTCGATGTCGATGCCGCCCGCGATGTACTGGGCCACGGTGCGGCGCGTACGTTCAGCGAGGTCGGCGGGATCGTGCGGCACCGTGATGGCGTGCATGTCCGGGATGAAGTAGAAGGAGTCGTAGTCCTCCTGGGCCTTGACCCAGTTGACCAGGGCACCGAGGTAGTTTCCCAGGTGCAGGGAGTCCGCGGAGGGCTGCATTCCGGACAGCACGCGCGGGGCACGTCCGTCGTGCGCAGAGAGCAGCTCGTCTTCGGTAATGGTTGTGTGATTCATGGTGTCCTTGGGTGGCGGCAGTCCATGCTGCCGTCCGGGGCTTAGAGCCGGTAGTCCACTACCAGCGGGGCGTGGTCGGAGAAGCGGGTGTCATAGGACGCAGCCCGGTCCACCACCGCCACGATTGCGGCGTCGGCGAGGCCCGGGGTGGCCATGTGGTAATCGATGCGCCAGCCAGTGTCCGTGTCAAAGGCCTTGCCGCGCTGGGACCACCACGTGTAGGGGCCGTCAATGGCTCCCGCCAGGCCCCTGTGGACATCCCTCCATCCGATTTCCTCGCCGAAGAAGCGGTCGAAGTAGGCGCGTTCCTCCAGGAGGAAGCCTGCCCGCTTCGTGTTGCCCTTCCAGTTCTTGATGTCGAGTTCCGTGTGCCCGACGTTGAGGTCGCCGACCACCAAGGCGTGGTCGCTGTGCTTGGCGAGCTCCGGCAGGCGGTTGATCATGACGTCCAGGAAGCGGTACTTGTCCACCTGCTTGGGGGTGTCCACCTCACCGGAGTGCACGTAGGCGCTGACGACGGTCAGGGTGGTGTCCGCGCCGGCAGCGGTCTTGACGGTGAAATCGGCCTCGACCCAGCGGCCGGCAGTGGCGAAGTAGTCGTCGCCGATGCCCACGCGGGTGGCAACCGGTTCCTGGCGGGAAGCGATGGCCACACCTGCGCGGCCCTTCGCCTCGGCCTCGGCGTGCAGGATGTGCCAGCCTTCGCCGATCAGTTCGCGGACGATCGCGTCAGGTGCGCGGACTTCCTGCAGGCACAGGATGTCCACATCCCGGGGCTCCAGCCATTCGGCCATGCCCTTGCGGTAGGCGGCCCGGAGGCCGTTGACGTTGACCGTTGCGATGCGAAGGAAATCCTTCTTCAATGCCGTGCTCACCCGCTTACTCTAATCGATGATGGTGCCGGTCACGGGCTCGCCGGAATCACCCGGGGACTTGATCATGTCGCGGGCGTTGGAGGACGTAATGGCGATGGTCTCCAGTGCCCGGTTGATGGTGTCCTGGTTGGCTTCCCCGCCCTTGGCGCGCTCGTCCTCGATCACGCGGACCTGGACCTGGACGATCTTGAAGGAGTGGTCCAGCTTGAGGTCGCGGATATCGTCCGCTTCGCTGCGCTCAGCCACCACCCGGGTGCCGCCGTGGTCGGCGCTCGATGACGACGGCGCACGGCCGGTTGCCGCGTTGAAGGCGTTCTGCGCTTCCGAGAACTTCTGGCTGGCTTTGCGCGCTGCCTTCTGGATGCTGAACACCACGAAGGCCGCGAGGAGCAGCCAGCCCAGCGAAATGACGGCGACGATCCAGCCCACGACGTCGTTCTGGTTGGCCGCGAAGATCACTGCCACCAGGAAGGCGATGAGCACCACGGTCATGCCGAGCCCGCCGATGCGGAAACCCTTGAACAAGCCCTGCGCAGGGGCCTGGGACGGAACGGAAGACTGGGGGTCGCCAAGAGATTGCATTCCCCCATTGTCGCAAACTCTCACGGGCGCCCGGGGACGCTTCCACCTCGGGCGAACAACCCTGCCGTGGACTCCCGTTCGTGGAAGAGGGCCGGCAGTAAGCGGGGGCCGGGATACGGCTTTCCGTCCATCAGTGCGCAGAGGGTTTCCACGAGTGCCTGCGCCGCCGCAGTGGTGTCCACGTCCAGTCCGGAGATGGCCGGCTGGCTTTGCCGGGTGTGCTCGGAATCCGCGCCGCTGCACAGCAACACATCCTCGGGAATCCGCAGGCCTTGCTCCTGCAGGAACTGCGCCACCCCGCTGGCGTGGCGGCCGGTAAGGCAGTACACAGCGCCCTGCCCTCCGCCGGCCAGGACGCCGTCGGCGAGGAACCGCGCCGCCGCTTCCCGGCCGCCGTCGACCCCTGAGCGTTCCGGCACGTGGTACACCCGGGGCGCCAGCCCGCGCCGGGCGCACCATTCGAGGTACGCGGCCTCGCTGTCGAGGTTCCATGCGTTCCTGTCCGTACCGCCGACATAGCTGACCTCCCGGGCGCCGGCTGCGGCGAGATGGTCCAGCACACGCTCCGTCGAGGCGGCGTCGTCGTGCGAGACCCAGTGCTGGAAGTCGGGGCGGCTGGGGTCGCGATCCCAGGTGACGTACGGGATCCGCCGCTTGCGCAGGAGGTCCACCACGGGGTCGTCCAGGTGCGGGGTGAAGACGATGTAGCCGTCCAGGGACATGGAGAACGGCGGCAGCTTGCCGCGGCTGAGGTCCGGGACGAGCATGAGGCCCAGGTTCCGATTGAGGGTTTCGGCGGCGGCGGCGCCGGCGATGCGCATGAAGACGTCGACGCCGTTGGGCCCGTAGTCGCCCAGGCTGTCCAGCGAGCGGAACACCAGCCCGATGGCGTCCATGCGGGAGCTGCGGAGGCCACGGGCCATGGCGTCGGCCACGTAGCCCATCTCCTCCGCGACGGCGCGCACGCGTTCGCGGGTGGCATCCCCGATGGCGCCCTTGCCGTTGAGGGCGTGCGAAACGGTGGTGATGGAAACACCGGCCCGGCGGGCAACGTCCCGGATGGTCACTCCCGCGTGCGGATCCCTGGCCATGCTGCGCTCCTTTTCCGTAACTTTCCGGCAATTATACAAAAACGTTTTTGTTCCGTAGCTTGGGCGCTGTTAGTGATCCACGTCATCCCGACGGCATCCGAAGGAGACCCCAAATGCAGCTTCACCGCCACACCTCCACAGCGGCCGGCCCCCGCGAGCGCGGCCTGGACCTCGGCCGTAGCTGGGATGCGCAGACCCGCCGCACCGCGAAGCTGTACCAGGATTTCTTCGCAACGATCGGCATGGACCCGCAGTCCGTGCGCTCCATCGCCGAGCGCAGCCACGAGGCACTGCGGGCGTGGAGCCCGGCGCTTGCCGAGGAAGCTGAGGGCTGGGCCGACGGTGCCGGACTCGAGCCCTGGGAGTTTTCCGTGGTGGCCGCCCGCACCGAAATCCTCGCCGCGGCACCGCGCAAGACCGGTTCCCATGAATGCTCGACGGCGGTCTACGCGCCTGCCGGGCCTGCCGCACCGCAGACCATGCAGACCTGGGACTGGCATGACGACCTGACGCCCGAGGGCCTGCTGCTCGAATTCAGCCCGGCGCCCGGGCGGACCGTCAAGATGTTCACCGAGTTCGGCACCGCGGCCAAGATCGGCGTGAACAGCGCCGGGCTCGGACTGCACTTCAACATCCTGTCCCACGCCAGCGACAACGACTCCGCGGGCGTGCCGGTGCACGCGATCGCCCGCCGGATCCTGGACGAAGCCGCCACGATCGACGAGGCCATCGCGATCGCCGCTTCGGCCACCGTCAGTGCGTCCACCGTGTACACCGTCTTCACCGCAGCGGACGTTCCCCGGCGGGCCGTGAGCATCGAGGTCTCCCCGGCGGGCACCGCCGTCGTGGATGCCGCAGAGGATGGCTGGCTGCTGCACACCAACCACTTCCTGGATCCGGAACTTGCCCGGGAGGACGGCATCGATGCGGAGGCGCTCAGCACGCAGCGGCTCGCGCACCTGGGTAGTGTGGCAGCGGACCTCGCCGGACTCGGGGTGGCCGAGCGCGCCCGCACGTTCTGCGGTACCGCCGGCGGCTCCGCCGTCGTGTGCTTCCACCCGGACACCGCGGTTCCCCTGCACGAACAGTGGCGCACCCTGCTGACCATCAGCGTGGACACCTCGGACTGCACCCTTCACTACGCTGCCGACAACCCGGCCGAGGCCGCCCGGACCGGCTTCAGCACCTTCTGACCCCCAACTCCCCTGAAAGGACCTCCTGTGTCCCACGATCTTCGACCCGGCGCTGTGTCGAAAACCCGCCCTCCGGTCTCGGCCGCCCGCACCTTCTTCATCTCCTGCTTCGGCACCGCACTGGAGTTCTATGACTTCACCATCTACGGGCTCGCCGCAGCCCTCGTCTTCCCGAAGCTGTTCTTCCCGGAACTTGACGCCCTGACCGGGACGCTGGTGGCCTTCGCATCGTTCGGCGCGGGCTTCCTTGCCCGACCCCTTGGCGGCATCGTGCTGGGCCATTTCGGCGACAGGGCCGGCCGGCGCAACGTCCTCATCCTGACGCTCCTGGTCATGGGCGGGAGCACCTTCCTGATCGGCTGCCTGCCCGGAGCCGACACGATCGGAGCCGCTGCTCCCCTGCTGCTCATCCTGCTCCGGCTCCTCCAGGGGTTCTCCGCCGGCGGCGAATGGGGCGGCGCTGCGCTGCTCGGCATCGAATCCGCACCCGCCGGGAAGCGCGGCCTGTGGGGCAGCTTCACGAGCATGGGCATCGGCATCGGAGTGCTCCTGGGCTCCGGGGTGTTCTCGCTGACGGACGTGTTGAGCGGCGGCCAGATCACCGGCTTCGCCTGGCGCGTACCGTTCTGGATCGGCGGGCTGCTGGTGCTCGTGGGACTCTTCGCCCGCCTGAAACTGCCCGAGGAGGAGCGCCCGGCGGGCGGCGAGGCTCCGCGGGTTCCGCTGCTGGCCGCGCTCAAATCCCGGCCCCGCGAAATCCTGCTCTCGATCGGCGTGAGCTACGGCTACAACACCTTCACCTACATTGCCACTGTGTTCCTGATGTCCTACGTGGTGCAACACGGCTACACCGAAAGCGAGTCCATCACCTTCCAGCTGTGGGGGGCCGTGGCAAGCGTCATCGCGGCCCCGCTGGCAGCCATGCTCTCCGACCGGATCGGACGCAAGCCCGTGATGGTGGGCGGCGCCGCGATGCTGATCGCCTACTTCATCGCCTTCTTCCCGGCAATCGAAGGCCACATCGGCTGGCTGGCGCTGCTGATGTTCACGCTGGGCGGCGCGCTGAACACGGTTCCGCAGGGACCGCTGCCGGCGTTCCTCGGGGAGCAGTTCCCGGCGTCGTCCCGGTACTCGGCGATCTCCGCGAGCTACCAGATCGGCTCGGCCCTCGGCGGCGGCACCGCGGCCACGGTGGCCACGGCGCTGCTGATCGCGGGCAACGGCGATCCCACCGGCGTCGTGGTTTACACGGTGTCCGCGCTGGCTGTGATGGGGCTGTGCTCCTGGGGGCTGCGCGAAAACTCGCGGCTGCCGATGGACAAGATCGACGCCGGCGCCTGAGGCCTGCTGCCCCGGGTGCCGGGCAGCCGAGGCTTCCGTCCGGGGCGGCTTCAGTACGAGTACTACTTCAGGAAAAGCGCCCGCAGTCGTCCCGTCGTGAGCGTGACGCCGATGACGATCATCACCAGGTAGTAGCCGATGTGGATGGCGGTAGCCGGGCTGAACACGCCAACGCTGATCTGCCGCAGCAATTCCACCCCGTGCCAGAGCGGCATGGCCTGGATCAGCCACTGGATGCTTTCCGGGTAGACGCTCAACGGATAGAAGGTGGCGCTGAACAGGAACATGGGCAGCATGAAGAAGTTGATCCAGTCCATCTGCTGGAACGTCTTCATGAAGCTGGTGATCCCCATGCCCAGGCTCGCGAAGCCGAAAGCGATCAGCAGCGACGCCGGGATCATCAGCACCGCCGAGGGCGTGGTGAGCAGCCCCATCACGCCCATTACGGCGGTGAAGCCGGTGGCGTACAGGAAGCCGCGCAGGAGCGCCAGCACGGTCTCACCCATGGCCACATCAAGCGGCCCCAGCGAGGTGTAGAGCATGCCCTGGTACAGCTTGGCGAAGTTCATCTTGAAGAAGACGTTCCACGTGGAGTCGTACACGGCACCGTTCATGGCCGAGACGGCCAGCAGCGCCGGGGCGATATACGCCGCGTAACTGATCATCTGCCCGCCCGGGCCTTCGACGTCACCCACGATCGTGCCCAGGCCCACGCCCATGGCGATCAGGTACAGCACCGGTTCGAAGAAGCCGGAGACCAGGATCAGCCAGGTGCTGCTCTTGGCGGCCATGAGGCCGCGTGCGACGACGGAGCGCACGTTGCGCGAATACAGCGCACCGAATTTCCGTTGCCGGGCAGCCTCGGTGACGCTGTGCGGTTGGCCTTGCGGTTGGCCCTGCCCGGAGGCGATCGTGCTCATTGGCCCATCCTTTTCACGAACTGCCTCCGGGTCAGCACCCAGCCGCTTGCCGCCGTCGCCAGCAGGAACACCACGTGGACCACGGTGAGGACCGGGTTTTCCTCCATGCCATAGGTGAAGACCCGCCCGAGCTCCGTGCCGTGCCATACCGGGGAGATCCAGCCGATCCAGCGCACCGCCAGCGGCAGCGACTCCAGCGGGAAGAACGTCCCGGAGAAGAGGAACAAGGGCACCACGATGAAGCGCTGCACCAGGGCGAACTGCCCGCTGTCCTTGGTGATGCTGGACGAATAGGCCATGAGCGGAAGACCGAAGGACAAACCGGCCACGGTGGCCACGATCGCGGACATCCAGCCCCATCCGCCCGGCGAACCGCCGAACAAGGCCACGATGACGAAGTACGCCACGGACTGAACCAGGAACTTCAACACCGTGGCCAGGACATGTCCGGCGGCGATCTGCTGCGGTTCCAGCGGGGAGGCGTGGGGACCGTAGAACACCCGGCGCCACTTGAATCCGTCCATGATCGGGTAGGAGAAATCCCCGGAGGCAGTCATGACCGCGGCCGAGACGATCAAGGCCGGGGCGATGAACTGCAGGTAGCTCACGCCGCCGAACGCCGCCGCGCCGTTGGCGTCCACCAGGGTTGCCAGGCCGACGCCCATCGCGAAGAGGTAGGCCGCGGGCTGGGCGATGCTGTACATGATGAAGGACCAGGAATAGCCCCGCATCACCCGCAGCACCTGCTCGGCGTAGAAGAAGGCCCCCCAGCGCCGGGCCCGCGCGGCCGAGACGGCAGGAGGATGCGCCCGCAAGGCGGGGGCCGCCGTCGGGATCTGTTTTCCTGTGGTGTCAGTCAATGAGGCTCCGACCGGTCAGGCGGAGGAACACGTCCTCCAGCGAGGAGCGGCGCACCAGGGAGGTCAGCGGGTGCAGGCCGCGGGCGGACACCTGTTCCAGGGCGGCCTCGCCGTCGTCGGCGTAGATCAGCACGCGGTCCGGCAGGGTTTCGAGCCGTTCGCCGATGCCCACGAGCTCGGCGCCGATGGTGGCGTTGCGTTCCGAGCCGAAGCGCAGTTCCAGGACTTCGCGGGTGGAGTGGTCCCGGATCAGGGACGACGGCGAGCCTTCGGCCATGATCCGGCCCTTGTCCACCACGATCAGCCGGTCGCAGAGCTGTTCGGCTTCGTCCATGTAGTGCGTGGTGAGGATGAGCGTGACGCCCTGTTCCTTGAGCCGGAAGAGCCGATCCCAGAGGATGTGCCGGGCCTGCGGATCCAGGCCGGTGGTGGGCTCGTCCAGGAGGAGGATCTTGGGTTCGTTGATCAGCGAGCGCGCGATGGTGAGGCGCCGCTTCATGCCGCCGGAGAGCGCGTCCACGCGGGACTTCGCCTTGTCCGTGAGCTGGGCGAATTCCAGCAGCTCGTCCGCCTTGGGCCGCAGGTAGCTCAGCGGCAGGCCGAAGTACCGGCCGTACACGATGAGGTTTTCGCGGACGCGCAATTCCTCGTCCAGGTTGTCCTGCTGCGGGACCACGCCGAGATGGGCACGGACCTCCGGCCCGTTCTCGTCCGGATCGAGGCCCATGATGTCCAGGGTTCCGGAGGTACGGCGGGAGACACCGCCGATCATCTTCATGGTGGTGGACTTGCCGGCGCCGTTGGGGCCGAGCAGGCCGAAGGACTCACCCGGCGGGACCTCGAAGGAGATGCCGTCGACGGCGGTGACGTCACCGTATTCTTTGCGCAGCATGTCTGCGCGGATCACAGCGTCAGGGTTCATCCGGGTGCTTGGTGGTGTGGTTTCGGAGCGGGTGGCTTCATTCTGCACCCTCAGCACACTAATTGAGTCCACGGAAACGTGAAAGAGCTATTGCACAACTTTCTGGAGCAATCCCGCCCAGCCGCTTGCGCCGCCCGGGTTCCCGGGCGGCACGGCTCCGCGCTACTTCGGGTTCGCGCGCAGCACTTCCAGGCGCTGGCGGTATTCGGTTTCGTCGATCTCGCCGCGTGCGTAGCGTTCACGGAGGACGCCTTCAGCGCCCTGAGTGGCGGCCCAATGGTGGTTGTGCCGCCAGCTCCGGCGCATGAAGAAGACGAAGAAACCGATCACCAGGATCCAGAACAGCGGGATCAGCAGGAACCAGGGCCAGAATCCTCCGCCGTTCCATGGCCCATGGGCGGCGATGCCGGCCGGCAGGTTCGCTGCGACGGCGCCGGCAGCGGTGCTCAATGATGTGAACATGTCAGGTCCAAACTCTTGGCGTTTTCGGGCCCGGCATTTCCGGGCCGTCCAAGCCGTGTTCCGGCTCTGTATCCAGTCTGTTTTTCCAGGCTCCGCAGCGCGTCTGCCCGGAGGAGGCAATCCACGCCTGCCGCCTACTCCCCAGGGAGGCAGGCCCCTGCTCCGGCCCTTGGACGGGAGGCTCAGCCGGTCCAGCCGGGCCGCACCAGGCCTGATTCATAGGCCAACACCACCAGCTGGGCCCGGTCCCGCACCATCAGCTTGTTCATGATCCGGGAGACGTGGGTCTTGGCGGTCAGCGGAGTGATGAACAGGCGCTCCGCGATTTCGGCGTTGTTCAGCCCCTCGCCCACCAGGGCAAGCACTTCGCGTTCCCGTTCCGTGATCTGTTCCAGTTCCGCGGGTTCCGCGGCCGCCCTGCTGTGCACTGCCAACTGGGCCATGATGCGTCGGGTCACTGACGGCGAGAGGAGGGCGTCGCCGTCGTGCACTACGCGCACCGCACGGATCAACTCCGCAGGTTCCGTATCCTTCAGCAGGAAGCCGGCGGCGCCGGCACGGACGGCCTCGGCGATGTATTCGTCCAGTTCGAAGGTGGTGAGGATGATGATCCGGGTGCCTGCCAGGCGCGGTTCGGCGAGGATCCGGCGGGTGGCGTCCAGGCCGTCGCCGTCGGGCATGCGGATATCCATGAGCACCACGTCCGGAGCCTCGCGGAGTGCCTGCGCGACGGCGTCCCGGCCGCTGCCTGCCTCGCCCACCACCTGCATGTCAGGTTCGGCGTCCAGCAGGGCGCGGAAGCCGGCGCGGATGAGGGTCTGGTCGTCGGCCAGCAGGATGCGGATCATGGCTCGGTCCTTTCCCCGGCGGGGAGCCTGGCTTCCACGCGAAGCCCTGGATGCAACGGCAGCAGGGCGAGCGTACCGCCCAGCGCCTCCACGCGCTCCCGCATACCGGTGAGTCCGTTGCCGGGCGCCGCGCTCCCCTGTTTCGACTGGTCCAGGCCGGCGCCGTCGTCGTCGACCGTCACCTCAAGCGTGTCCCCGGCCAAGGCGAGCCGCACGACGGCGGTCTCCGCGCTGGAGTGCCGGCGGATATTGCTGAGCGCCTCCTGGACCACCCGGTAGGCCGCTTCCTGGGGTGCCGGGGCCACGGCGGAAGGATCCGCGGAAGCCGCCAGCTCAACAGTCAGCCCCGCCTGCCGGGCGTGCTCCACGAGCTCCGGAATCCGCGCCAGTCCGGGCCGGGCGCCCGGGTGCAGCGGAACATCTTCCCGCAGGACCCCCAGGAGCTGGCGGACCTCGGCGAGGGATTCCTTACTGGCTGCCTTGATGGCTTCCAGGGCCGGGCGGAGGCGCTCGGGATCCTCGCTTCCGAGGTGCAGCGCCACGGAGGCCTGGACGTTGATCATGGAGAGCGAGTGCGCCACGACATCGTGGATGTCCCGGGCGAGAGTGAGGCGGTATTCGTCCTGGGCCGCTTGCTCGGCGGCCGCGCGCCGTCGCCGGTATTCGGCGATCCGTTCCCGCCGCCGGCGGATTCCCTCACCGAGAAGGACGAGGATCACAGCCCAGCCCGCGGCCGCCGAAGACCGCAAGGGCCACGCGGGGTCGCCACTCAGCAGCGCCCAGCTCAGTACGACGGCGGCAGCACCCGCTGCGCCCGACCATGCCAACCAGCGCAACCCGGCAGCCGCCGTCAGCACGAGCGACACCGCGAAGGAAACCACCACGGGACCCCATGGATACCCGGCCAGGAGGTAGGCAAGAGCGGCGGCGAACGTCAGGGGAACCATGAGCGCCGGCATACGGCGGCGCAGCAGGAGCGCGGCCGGGCCCGCCAGCAGCAGGACGAAAGCCAGGGCGTCCAGTGAGCGGCCGGAATCCTGGTGACTGGCCGCGAAGGCCGTCCCAAGCACTTGAACCAAAGCCACGGCAAGGGCGATGAAGGACGTGGGCGGACCTGTGCGCCGCATTCTGCGCCTGAAGCCGTCCCGTGCCTGCATGATCCGAGACTATCCCCCGCGGCGCCCGGCGTCGTCGGGCGGACGGTGTAGGCCAGGTACTCCCCCGGGAGTAGCACGGGGCGCTGTCGCGCGGGAAGGCGCCGCGGCGTAGCGTGGGACTTCCGGGACACTCCGCCCGATGCCTTTTGCCTGTTCAGGCTTCCGCCATAGGAAGGACACCTCATGCCCGCTACCTTCAAAGCCATCGCCGCCCTCGGCGCCGCCACCGCCCTCGCACTGGCCGGCGCCGGCCCCGCCGCCGCAAAATCGTCGGGCACTCCGACGATCCCGCTTAACCCCGGACAGGTGACCGCTAAAGCAAGGACAGGCGCCAGCGGCTTCTTCTCCTACCGCATCAGTGGCGGCGCACAGTTCTGCTACACCCTCACAGTGCGCAACCTCACCGGCCCGGATGTTGGCGCCGAGATCGGCTTTGCTCCGCGCAACGCCGACGGTCCCAGGTCTTTTGGGCTGATTACCTCGACCGGAACCGATTGGACGATTGATACATGCATGACGCTGCCGCCCGTGGATCTTGAGGCCATCGCCGCCGATCCTGGGAGCTATTACGTCAACGTTTACAGCACCACGTTCCCGGGCGGCGAGATCCGCGGACAACTGAAGTAGGCGCTCCAGTACCCCGGAAAGACGGCGACGGCGGCAACCAGTGTGGTTGCCGCCGTCGTCGGGCGTGTGTTCAGGTGACGCTTAGGCGCGGTCGGCTGCCCGTTCCGCGGCTTCCACGACATTGGTCATGAGCAGGGCGACGGTCATGGGACCGACGCCGCCCGGGTTCGGCGAGATGTATCCGGCGACCTCGGCCACGGCGGGCTCGACGTCTCCGTAGATCTTGTTCTTCCCGGTCTCCGGATCCGTTTCGCGGGTGACACCGACGTCCAGCACGGCGGCGCCGGGCTTCACGTCTTCGGCCTTGACGATGTGCTTCGCCCCGGCGGCACCCACGATCACGTCGGCCTGCTTCAGCAGTTCGGACATGTTGGGGGTGCCCGTGTGGACGACCGTGACGGTTGCGTTGATTTCGCGGCGCGTGAGCAGGAGCGGCATCGGCCGGCCGATGGTCACGCCGCGGCCGACGACCACCACGTGCTTGCCCTTGAGGTCGTAGTCGTTGCGCAGGAGCAGCTCGATCACGCCGCGGGGCGTGCACGGCAGCGGCGTGTCGATCTTGCCGTTGACGTTGAGCACCAGGCGCCCGAGGTTGGTCGGGTGCAGCCCGTCAGCGTCCTTGGCGGGATCGATGCGCTCGAGGATCGCGTCCGTGTCCAGGTGCTTCGGCAGCGGCAGCTGCACGATGTAGCCGTGGCAGGACGGGTCCGCGTTGAGCTCGTCAATGACGGCTTCGACCTGCTCCTGGGTGGCGTCCGCCGGCAGTTCCTTCTGGATCGAGTTCATCCCGATCGCCTTGGACTGCTTGTGCTTCATGCCGACGTACAACTGCGAGGCCGGATCGGCGCCGACCAGCACCGTGGCGATGCCCGGGGTCACGCCACGGGCCTTGAGCGCGGCAACGCGTTCGCTCAGTTCGGCCTTGATGGAGGCAGAAGCTGCCTTGCCGTCGAGGATCTTGGCGGTCTGTGCCATCGATGCGTTCACCACTGTTCGTGCTCGGGGTAAAGGGGGAAGTCTGCGGCAAGCTTGTCGACGCGGGCCTGCAGGGCCTCGACGTCGGTGGCGGAGCCGGCCTTGAGGGCGGTGGCGATGATGTCCGCGACCTCGGTGAACTCGGCAGCGCCGAAGCCACGGGTGGCCAGGGCGGGGGTGCCGATGCGCAGGCCGGAGGTGACCATCGGCGGGCGCGGGTCGAACGGCACGGCGTTGCGGTTGACCGTGATGCCCACGGAGTGCAGGAGATCTTCGGCCTGCTGGCCGTCCAGCTGGGAGTTGCGCAGGTCCACCAGGACGAGGTGCACATCGGTGCCGCCGGTAAGGACCGAGACGCCGGCTTCGGCGACGTCGGACTGCGTGAGGCGGTCGGCGATGATCTTGGCGCCTTCCAGGACGCGCTCCTGGCGCTCCTTGAATTCCGCGCTGCCTGCGATCTTGAAGGCCACGGCCTTGGCCGCGATGACGTGCATGAGCGGGCCGCCCTGCTGGCCGGGGAAGACGTTGGAGTTGATCTTCTTGCCGAACTCTTCCTTGGCGAGGATCACGCCCGAACGCGGGCCGGCCAGGGTCTTGTGCACGGTGGAAGTGACGACGTCGGCGTACGGCACCGGGCTCGGGTGCAGGCCCGCGGCCACCAGGCCGGCGAAGTGGGCCATGTCGGTCCACAGGTAGGCGCCAACCTCGTCCGCGATGGAGCGGAAGGCGGCGAAGTCGAGGTGGCGCGGGTACGCGGACCAGCCGGCGATGATGACCTGCGGCTTTTCGGCCAGGGCCTGCTCGCGCAGCTTGTCCATGTCCACGCGGAAGCTGTCTTCTTCCACCTGGTAGGCGGCAACTTCGTACAGCTTGCCGGAGAAGTTCAGCTTCATGCCGTGGGTCAGGTGGCCGCCGTGGGCCAGGGAGAGGCCGAGGATCTTGTCGCCCGGGTTGATCAGGGCGGAGAGGGCGGCGGCGTTGGCCTGCGCACCGGAGTGCGGCTGGACGTTGGCGAATTCGGCGCCGAAGAGGTCCTTGACGCGGCTGATGGCCAGGTTTTCGGCGACATCGACGTATTCGCAGCCGCCGTAGTAGCGCTTGCCCGGGTATCCCTCGGCGTACTTGTTGGTCAGTACGGAGCCCTGTGCTTCCATGACGGCGCGGGGGGCGAAGTTTTCGGAGGCGATCATTTCCAAGGTGCCGCGCTGGCGGCCGAGTTCCTGTTCCAGGACGGCTGCGATCTCGGGGTCGAGTTCGGCTAGCGGCTGGTTGCTGATGGTCGCGGAGGTGAGGTTGGTCGACACAAAGATCTCCTGGCTAGGCAACGTGGTACTACTCAAAGGTCAGGCTACCGTCTGGCATATCCCGAATGCCTCATAATTACGGGAAATTTTTATTGATGAGGCAGGGCGGGCCAAAGGTAAAACGTGACCCTCGGCCCAGGCGTACGATCCGTGGTCTTCATCCGTGCCGCTCCCTGGTGGTTCACCACCCAACGCCAGTCGCGACGGCTTTAACAGTACAGCAGCCGCGAACAGCACGGCAGCCGCGCGACGGTAGGCTTATGTGGTGATTGACTCCGCCCTTCCCGCATCGTTTGTTGTAACCCTGTCCTGCCCGGACCGCCCCGGAATCGTCCACGCCGTCGCCGGAGCGCTGCTCCAGGCCGGCTGCAACATCGCCGATTCCCAGCAGTACGGCAGTACCACCACCGGGAACTTCTTCATGCGCGTCGAGGCCACGACCTCCGCTACCCAGGATGAGCTGACCGCGGCCCTGGAGCCGGTGGCCGCGGAGTTCGGCATGAATTGGGACATCAACCCCGTGGGCCGCAAGCTGCGCACCCTCATCATGGGTTCCAAGGACGCCCACTGCCTCAACGACCTCCTGTTCCAGCAGCGCAGCGGCACCCTGCCCATCGATGTGCCCGCCATCGTGTCCAACCACCGCGACCTCGAAGGCCTGGCCGAGTTCTACGGCATCCCCTTCCACCACATTCCGGTCACCGCAGACACTAAGCAGCAGGCCGAGGCGCAGCTGCTGGACCTGATCAAGGAACACGACGTCGAACTGACCGTCCTGGCGCGCTACATGCAGGTGCTCTCCAACGAACTCTGCGCCGAGCTCAACGGCAAGGCCATCAACATCCACCACTCCTTCCTGCCGTCCTTCAAGGGCGCCAAGCCGTACCACCAGGCCCACGCCCGCGGCGTGAAGCTCATCGGCGCCACCGCCCACTACGTCACGGCGGACCTGGACGAGGGACCGATCATCGAGCAGGAAGTCATCCGCGTGGACCACGCCCGCACGGCGGCGCAGTTCGTGCAGATGGGCCGGGACGTGGAAGGCCGCACCCTGGCGCAGGCCGTGCAGTGGCACGCCGAGCACCGTGTGCTGCTGGACGGCAACCGCACGGTCGTCTTCAACTAGGAGCACCCTTCACCGGCAACGGGTCTAGCCTTGGAACATGGACGGAAACGCCCGGCACGGCGATCCTGAAAACGACCACGAGGCCGAGCTCGCGGCGTACTACAACCGTGAGGCCGCAGCCCGGGACGCACGGCCGCTGACCTCCCGGCGGGTGGCCTGCAGGGAATGGTTCACCCGGCTGCTCAAGTCCGAGCACCGCCATTCGCTGCTGGAACTGGGCTGCGGATCCGGCTGGGACGGCCTGGGCTTCGTCCAGGCCGGGCTGCACTACTGCGGCGTGGACCTCTCGGAGGAAAGCGTGCGGCTGGCCCGCACCAAGGGCCTGGACGCCTCCGTGGCCAGTGGCCGCGCCCTGCCGTTTGCGGATGCCGCGTTCCCGGCCGCCTGGACGATGAGCACCCTCCTGCACGTTCCTAACAGAGCAATTGACGACGTCGTCAGCGAACTCGTGCGGGTCACCGCACCGGGTGCGCCGCTCGCCGTCGGGCTCTGGTCAGGTGAGGATGACGAGGTGCTGAACCCGGAGGACGACATCGAACCGCGGCGCTTCTTCAGCCGCCGCAGCGACGCCACCGTGCGGGAAATTTTCGGCAGGCACGGCACCGTGGAGCACTTCGAAACCTGGCCGGAAGGCCAAGGCCCGGAGTCCGGTCCCGGCGCCGGGCAGTGGGTGCAGCACTACCAGTTCCTGGTGCTGCGGACCCCCGGTCACAATCCGCAGGGCCCGGCGCCCCAGTGAAGGGGCTCCGTTAAGCTTGCCAGCATGGCTCCCATTTACACTTTCGCCGGGGACACCCCGGAGATCCATGAAACGGCTTTCGTGGCCCCCAGCGCCTCGATCATCGGCAACGCCAGCCTGGGCGAAAACGCCAGCGCCTTCTACGGGGTGTCCGTGCGCGCGGATACCGCCGCCATCAGCGTAGGCGCGGGCTCGAACCTGCAGGACAACGTGGTGCTGCACGCGGATCCCGGCTTCCCCTGCACGGTGGGCGAGCGCGTCAGTGTGGGGCACTCCGCCGTCGTGCACGGATGCACTGTGGAAGACGACTGCCTCATTGGCATGAGCGCCACCATCCTCAACGGCGCGGTGATCGGCAGTGGCTCGCTCGTGGCCGCTGGCGCCGTCGTCCTGGAAGGCACGGTCATCCCTCCCCGCTCGCTCGTCGCCGGCGTCCCGGCGAAGGTTCGCCGGGAGCTCAGTGACGAGGAATTCGAGGGCGTGAAGCACAACGCCGCGCACTACGTGGAGCTCGCGGCGGCGCACAGGGACATGCACGCCGGCGGTTGAGCTTGGTTTCGACAGGCTCAACCACCGGGGGTTCGACAAGCCTGGTTTCGACAAGCTCAACCACCGGGGGTTAGTCCAGGCTGATCGGGCCGTACTCGGCAAGCAGTTCGCCGGGGCCGGGGTTGCCCGGAGCGGACGCACCGCCCAGGTGGTTCACGACGCCCCACACCGCGTTCAGGCCCGTCGTGACGGCGCCTTCGGCCCAGCCAGCCGTCCAGGAGACGTCGTCGCCGGCCAGGAAGATGCCACGGTGCTCCGGCGCCAGTGCGGACTGCTCGAAGTGCGTGTACAGGCGCTGCTGGTAGCGGTAGTGGCCCGGCAGGTTGGCCTTGAAGGCGCCCATGAAGTTGGGGTCGGCTTCCCAGGACACGGTGATCGGCTGGCCCACGATGTGGCTGCGGATGTCCAGGCCCGGGTAGATCTGCTCCAGGGAGTGGATCATGAGGTCCGCGCGCTGTTCGGCGTCCAGGCTCAGCCACTTCAGGGCGTCGTCGTTCCAGGTGTAGGAGAGCAGGATGACGGCGGGCTGGTCCGGGCCGTTGTCCAGAAGGTAGGTGCCGCGGGTGAGGCGGTCGGTCAGGGTCATGGACATGACTTCCTGGCCGGTCTTCGGGTCGCGATCCTTCCAGAACGGGCGGTCCACCATCACGAAGGTCTTGGAGGACTGCATGTAGTGCGAGCGCTCGATCGCGGTCCACAGCTCGGCCGGGAAGAGTGCTTCCTCGGTCTTGATGCGGGTGGACAGCAGCCAGGACTGGCAGGTGGTCACGACGGCGGCGTATTCCGTGGTGCGGCCCCAGCGTTCGGTGACGGCGATCCGGGAGGTGGGGGCGCCGTCGTCGTCCTTCACGCGGGCGATTGCCGCCACGGCGCCGCGCGGCGAACCGGAGTGCAGGGACGCCAGGGAGGTGCCGTCCGGCCAGTGGACCATGCCCGACGGCGCGTGGTTCCAGAGTGCCTCGGGCAGCCGCTGCGCTCCCCCGGCGATGCCGCGGTGGTGGTCGTCTGCGTCGGTGTACACGACGCGGAGGATTTCGAGGATGGAGTTGGGGAAGTCGGTGTCCCAGCCGCCGGTGCCGAAGCCCACCTGGCCGAAGGCTTCACGGTGCGCGAAGCCGGCCTCCTTGAAGGCACGGCTCTTGGCCACGAAGCCGGAGAAGGTCTCCTCATCGAAGTCCTCCAGCAGCCCGTTCCACAAGTCCTTGATCCGGGCGGTGTCCCGGGCCTTGATGGCTTCCTGCATCTCTTCGAAGCGGGCGTCTTCGCGCAGGGCGGCGCGCCAGGCATCTGCCACTTCGTGGAAGAACTCCGGCAGGTCCGTGGCCTTTTCGGCGTAGAACTTCTCGCCTTTGAGCTCGATCACCGTGCTGGAGGTGGGCGGTGCCAGCGGGTTTGGGAAGTCCTGGGTTTCGAGGCCCAGCTTGTCGATGTAGTGGTACAGCGCCTTGCTGGAGACCGGGAAGCGCATGCCGCCGAGGTCCGCCACCACGCCGGGCGCGGCCGGGAAGGAGGCGGTGCGCAGGCGTCCGCCGATCTGGTCGGCCTCGTAGACCACGGGCTTGAGGCCGAGCTTCATCAGTTCGTAAGCGGTGACCAGGCCGGAGACGCCGGCGCCGACCACAGCCACCTCCGTGCCGTGGAGCTCTTCCGGGATGCTGCCCAGGCCGGCCGGGTTCTCCAGGTAGTGGTCGTAGCTGAACGGAAAGTCCGGGTTCAGCATGGTGATGGGCGCAGCGCCGTCCTGCTCCGGGGCACCAGGGAGGTCCGAGGGAACGGCTGCGGGCAATTCGGTGGCGGTGGTCATCAGAGTTCTGCCTTCGCGGTTGCGGGGTCGTTGGGAACCCCGGCGGATAGTTCACGGTAGTCCTGCTCGCTGAGGGCGGCTACCTTCGAGTGTCGGCGTCCGTAGCCGAAGTAGATGGCGGCACCCACCAGCATCCAGCCACCGAAGGTCAGCCAGGTGTCGACGCCCAGGTTGGCCATCAGGTAGGCGCACATCAGCGTGCCCAGGATGGGAGTGATGGGGTACAGCGGCACGCGGAAGTTGCGCTTGAGGTCCGGGCGGTTGCGGCGCAGGTAGATGACGGCGACGTTCACCAGGGCGAAGGCGAAGAGTGTGCCGATGCTGGTGGCGTCCGCCAGCGCGCCGAGCGGCACGAATCCGGCAGTGAGCGCGACGGCGATGCCCACGATCAGCGTGCCGGCCACCGGGGTGCCGGTGCGGCGGGAGACGCGGCCGAAGATGCCCGGGACCATGCCGTCGCGGGACATGGAGAGCAGGATGCGGGTCTGGCCGTAGAGCACGGTGAGGACGATCGAGGCGATGGCCAGGACGGCGCCGACGGCGAACACGAGGGCGATCCACGGCTGGTGGGTGGTCTCTTCGAGGATCTGCACCAGGGCGGCTTCCGTGCCGTCGAACCAGTTCCAGGGGCGGGCGCCGATGGCGGCCACTGCCACCAGGACGTAGATGGTGGTGACGATCAGCATGGACAGCATGATGGCGCGGGGCAGGTCGCGCTTGGGGTTCCGGGCTTCTTCGCCTGCGGTGGAGGCGGCGTCGAAGCCGATGTAGGAGAAGAACACGGTGGAGGCGGCGGCGGAAACGCCCGCGGCGCCCATCGGGAGGAGCGGTTCGAAGTTGCCGGCGTTGAAGGCGGTGAAGGCCACGGCGCAGAAGAAGACCAGGATGCCCACCTTCACGGCAACGATCGCGGTGTTGATCCAGGCACTTTCCTTGGCACCCCGGACCAGCAGCAGCATGGCCAGGACCACGATCACCACGGCGGAGAGGTTCACCGCGCCGCCTTCGCCCGGAGGTGCGGCCAGGGCATCCGGAAGGGCCAGGCCGAAGATGTTGAGCGTTTCGTTGACGTACTGGCCCGCTCCGACCGCGACGGCGGCCACGGAAACGGCGTATTCGAGGACCAGGCACCAGCCGCAGATCCAGGCCATGCCTTCGCCCATGGTGGCGTAGGAGTAGGAGTAGCTGGAACCGGCCACCGGCACGAGTCCGGCCATTTCGGCGTAGGACACGGCGGACAGCAGGGCCGCGATGCCGGCGATCACGAAGGAGATCCAGATGGCGGGGCCGGCCAGCGGCACGGATTCGCCCAGGATCACCAGGATGCCGGTGCCGAGGGTGGCACCCACGCTGATCATGGTCAGCTGGAAGACGCCGAAGCTGCGGCGCAGCGCGGTGCCGCCTTCGCCGTTGCCGGCCTCCTGGACCATCTGGCCGATGGGCTTGCGGCGCAGCAACTGTGCGCCGAGGCCGGGGCGGCCGGCCTTTGTTGCGGGGTGGGCGGACACAGTCACCGTTGACGTCCCTTCGAAGTGCGTGCGATTTCCTTGGTCAACGGTATCTTGTGAGCCAGCTCTCAAGATGGTGCAAAGTGACCTATAGTCAACTTACATGAGACGTAATGCACACGAAGAACCGGCCCCGGCCGGGGCTTCCGGAGACTCCGCCGGCGCAGTGTCCGCGCCGCCGGAAGGCCCGCTCGGCGCCGTCACGCTGGAGCAGCTGCTCGCCACCCTGCCGCCCGGGATGCGGATCCTGCACGACGCCGGCAAGGGAGCCGCCGCCGAACCGCTGCGCTGGGTGGAACCCAGCGAGCTGGAAGACCCCACGCCCTATGTTCCGGAGGGCGAATTCCTGCTGACCGCGGGCCTGCCGTTCCGCGGCGACGGCGGCACCCCGGAACGGCTGGACGCCTACGTCCGGCGCTTGGTGGCCGCGAAGGTGCGCGCCTTGGGCTTCGGCGTGCGGCCCTATTTCGACGACGTCCCCGAAGGCCTGCTCGATGCCTGCCGCCGCCACGGCCTCACCCTGATCGAGGTCCCGGAATCCATACCGTTCGCCGCGATCGGCCTGGAGTTCTCGCAGCTTCTGGAATCGGACAACGCGAAGGCCTTCCGGCAGCTCGCGGAGATCAACCGGCAGCTCATGCGTGCCGTCCTCTCCCCCAGGCCCGAACACGAGCTACTGGCCGCCCTCGTCCAGCGGGTTCCGGTGTGGGCCCAGCTGTTCGGCGCGGACGGCCGCGTGCGCGCCCGGGCGCAGAGCATCAGCGGAACGGCAGGGAGCGGCACCGCAACGTCCGTCGGCCCGGCCGGCGGCAGCTCCGGCGTCGACCTTTCACTGCTGGAGCCGATGCTGCAACGCCTGCTCTCCGGCAGCGGTCCGCGCGTGGAGATGGACGGCTTCGAGCAGCCGGGCTCGGCCATGGTGTTCGGCCATCCGCTGCGCAGCACCAAGGACGCCAACCTGGGCGCGCTCATCCTCGGCTCCGACCACGCCCTGACCCCGGCGCAGAACAGCGTGGTGCAGTCGGTGGTGGGCCTGCTGGAGCTGCTGGTCCGGCAGCGCACCAGCGGATCGCTCGCGCCCAGCCAGCTGGCCACGGCGCTGCTACTGCATCCGGACAGCTTGGAGAGCGGGAGCACGCGCCACGTGAACGGCCTCAAGGACCTGCTGGCGCAAAGCCTGTCCTCCAGCCGTTCCGCTGCCGTGCGCGTGGTGCAGGGCATCAAGGCTGATTCCCCCGAATGGCCAGCCGGGGACAGCCCGGTGCGTGAGCTGCTGCAATGGCGGCGGCTCTTCGACACCAAGCTCGTGGAAATCACCGACTACGGATTCGCTGCAATCACCCGCCTGAAAGTGGACGACACCCTGGTGGCCGAGATCGAGAAACTCGGCTGGCGGCTGGTAATCGGGGACGCCACGGAGCTCGGTGGCCTGCCCGCCGCGTACCAGCGCGCTTCCTCGCTGCGCGCCCGGGTCCAGTCCAGCGGGCGCAGCGCCAGGGTGGACGAGGTCAGCTGGAGCGTCACGGGCCTGCTGGGGCGGGAGGCAGGGACCATGCTCGCCTCCCGCCTGCTGGAGCCTTTGTTGGGGCTCGACGCCGGCAAGCGGGACCCGCTGCTGGCTGTCCTCCGCGGCTGGCTGGCCGAGAACGGCAGCTGGGACGGTACGGCCAAACGCATGGGCCTGCACCGCAACAGCGTCCGTCGGCAGATCGGGCAGCTGGGCGAATTGCTGGGCCTGGACCTCAACGACGCCAACGCCCGGGCCGAGCTGTGGATCGCGCTGCAGTACACGGACGGGCTGCTGGATTAGCCTTGGCTGGATTAGCTGCGGGCGGCGGCGTAGCGCGGTGCGCTGATGCCGCTGATGATCCGGGTCCAGCCGTCCGTGCCGCCGCCGTCGGCGATCGCCTTGCGGTAGTGCTCCTGCACGGCGGCGGGCAGGGCGGTGTCCACTCCGACGCTCCTGCTTGCTGCGAGGATGTGGTCCGCAGTGGCGCCCATCATGATCACGTTGCTTCCTTCGCCCGGGTGCTCGCCGGCGTCGATGCGGGCGCCGAGCCTGCCGATCCCGTCGGGGGCGATCATGTCCGGGATGGCATGGAAGAGCTGGAGGACCTCGGGCAGGAAGTCTTCGGCGGTGATGCCCGCCGAACCCACGAGCGCGGTGGCGTGCGCGAAGCCGGACAAGGTGGTGAGGAAGAGGTCCAGGTGCGCCTGGTACATCAGCTGCGCCCGCCCGGGATCAGCTCCCAGGAAGCGGGGGCTGCCGATCCGTGCCAGGGTTTCCTGGTGCGGGACAAAGGCTTCTTCGTCCCCGCTGTAGTAGGCGTAGGCACGCTCCGTCCCGATCATCGGGGCGGGAACCATCACTCCGCCGGTCAGGAAGGACGCTCCGTGCGAGCGTGCCCAGTCAGCGGCTTCCCGTGTCGCGGCTGGCGTGTCTGAGCTGAGGTTCACGAGGGCCCGGCCGCGCAGCGACGCCGTTGCGCCGCCCAGGATGTCGTACATGGCCTGGTAGTCGGTCAGGCTGAGGAGGATGAGTCCGCTTGCCTCCAGCGCCTCTTCCGGCGAGGCGGCCAGCCGGGCGCCGGCCGCCACCACGCCGTCGGCACGGCGAGGGGTCCGGTTCCAGACCGTCACGGGGTGGCCGGCGTCGAGGAGGGTGCGGGTCATGGCTTGGCCCATGGGGCCGAGGCCGATCACGGTAACGGATGCGGGGCTTGATGCGGTGAGTGTCATGCCTCCATGCTGGTGGAGTCATGGTTATTCGGTAAGTACCCACTAATTACTGGGGTACTTACCAATTAGTAAGGGGGCAGGGTGGCCAAGTCGCCAAGAACCGGGCCGTACATCTGCGGGATCGACGCCGCGCTGGACGTCGTGAGCGGCAAGTGGAAGGGCCTGGTCCTGTGGGAACTCCACTCACATGGCATCCGGCGTTTCGCCGAACTCCGCCGCGCGCTTCCGGGCGTCAGCGAGAAAATGCTCACCCAGCACCTGCGCGAAATGGAAGCAGACGGCCTCATCCACCGACAGGTATACGCCGAGGTTCCGCCGAAGGTGGAGTACTCATTGACCGACGCCGGCGCCTCCCTCAACGAGGCCCTGCTTCCCCTCGGCGAATGGGGCCGCGAGCGCGTGCGCAGCCAAGGGCTCGAGGTCACCGAGGCGCCGCAGGCATCCTGAGTCCGGCCGACCGACCCGGAGGATCCAAGCCCTGGCGCTGACTCGACGTCAGCGCCAGGCCCGGTGTCAGTCAGCGCCCCGTCAGTGGGAGAAGTCTGCTGAGATCTCCGCGAGGGTGCGTCCCTTCGTCTCCGGCGCGAGCCATTGCGAAAGGACTGCACCGAGGAATGCGACGGCGGCGGCAACCACCATGCTCGGACCCATGCCGAAATTGCTGATCGCCCACGGCAGGGCGAAGGTGCCGAGTGCTGCTCCGATGCGGCTGAAGGCCGCTGCAAAGCCCATGCCGATCCCACGGAGATGGCCCGGGAACACCTCTGCCGGATAGACCTGGGTCATCGTGGTGTAGCCGGCGTTGAAGAAGGAGAACGCGAGGAACAAGGCGAGCACGAGGATCGCCGGCGCTTCCGCCCAGACTCCGATGACCAGCAGGATGCCGGCGCAAATCCACTGGCCCGGCACGGTGAGGATCCGGCGCCCGAGCCTGTCGATGAGGAGGACCGTGATGACGACGCCGGCCGCCGCGAGTGCGGACAGGCCGACCCCGCCGGCCCAGCCGCCTCCGAAGCCGAACTGCTTGAGCACTTCGTCAGCGAAGGTCGCGATCGCGAAGTACGGCGTGACCGCGCAGAACCAAAAGCCCGCGGTAAAGAGGGTGGTGCGCCAGTATTGCCGGGAGAACAGCATTCCGAAGGAGGGGCCTTTGATCTTTGTCCGGCTCTTCGCGGCTTCGGCTTCCTGGATCGCCCTCAGGTCGATCTCTTCGGTGATGCTGTCATGCATCTGGGGCGATTCGATGTACCTGTGGGCGATCACGAGTGCTTCCTCGTGCCGTCCTTTCGTAATGAGCCAGCTCGGCGATTCGGGGAGGCCGATGCGGGCCACGAACAGCAGGACCGCGAGGATCGTGCTCGTACCGATGACCACGCGCCATGGCGTGCCGGCATCGTGAAGGAGCGTGCCGACGATGAACGCCACCATGAAGCCGACGTACCAGGCGATCAAGGTCAGCCCGAGCAGCCGTCCGCGGAGTTTTGGAGGAGAGAACTCTGATAGCAACGGCCCGCCGATGGAGTATTCGCCACCGATCGCGACGCCCATGAAGAACCGGATGATGGCCAGCTGGATCACGGCTCCATCTCCGGACGTCACGAAGAACTGGGCTGCCGAGGCGGCCACGAACAGGCCCATGTCCACGAGGAACATGGGTTTGCGTCCGAACTTGTCGGTGGCCCAGCCTGCCAGCGGGGATCCGACGAAGATGCCGACCAGCGGGCCGGCGGCGATCAGGCCCAGGGACAACTCATTCAGCTGGAGATCCGAGCGCATGAGTCCGGTGACGGGGCCGATGATCCCGAGGATGTACCCGTCGAGGAACATGCCCCCGATGAAGACAGCGACGAGCCGCACCATGAAGCGGCGTTTGAAGCTGGAACTGGTCTCTTTTGGCATGGGGGCGGATGACTTGGGAGTGTCCGCGGACGTTGCAGTCCCGGCCGGATAGCTCATTGAGAATTGTTCCCTTCTGGTTTCCGCGCTAGCGATGTGACATACAACTCATATATCAGAAGCCTAAGAGTGAGTTCCGCCACAGGCAAGAATATGACTTGGCCCATAAGTAACCGGGCTTTACCCCAGCCGCGCCCCGTCCCACCACTCCAGGACGCGCGCGCCGTGGAGGGTCAACCACTTGGACGGCTGACCCGCAGGCGCATCGATCTCGAACCACACCTTGCCCGGATGCCTGCGCTCCTGGATCCAGGTCCCGTCCGGCTGCCGCGCCGCGCGGATCAGCTCGATGGCATCGGCAAGGCGCGGGTCCGGCGTCGGGCGGTTGGCTTCAGCGCCGTCATGCAAGGCCGCAGCGCGGAAGTAGTCCGCCGCATTCAGTGCGCTGTAGAACCAGCGGAAGGGGTAGGCGAAGCGGCAGGGCCAGTCAGCCACCTGCTCCCCCGTGGCCAGGCGGTACAGCAGGCGCCGCTCCAGCAGGTATTCCTCGCCTGAGTGCCGGGCTGCGGTCAGCTCCGCGTTCCCGAAGCCCACCTGCTCGAAGTACAGCAGGCCCTTCAGCACGTTGAGTGTGGAGTGGAAGGACGAGCGGGTGGAGCCTTCCACCCACTCACAGTTCCACCCGCCGTCGGGCAGCCGGTGCTCCACGAACCAGGGGGCCAGGCCGGACACGTCCGCACCCAGCCACGCACCGTTGGCGAGCGTAAACGCGTTGATGCAGCAGTCCACCTCGCCGTCCCAGTACGGCAAGTCGTCATATTCCCAGCGGCTGTTGGCCAACAGCCGCTCCGCCGTACCGGCCAGCTCTTCTGCGTCCACGCCCCAATCGCGCAGGGCGTTCAGTGACCAGGTGGTGGCGGTCCAGGGCTGGCCTTCTTCGTCCGGGGCGAACTGGTAGCCGCCGGGAAAGTAGGCACCGCCGTCCCATTGGCCGTCCGGGTCCTGCAGCTCCAGCAGCCTGGCACCGAAGCCTTCCCGTGCCACCTTGGCCCGGGTCTCCCGCCACACCTCCGGCGCGGCCCCGGCGAGGTCCCGTTCCACCTGCCAGCGCAGGGCGGGGTCGGAATCCAGCAGCCAGTCAAGAGGGACAGGGTCGGTGGCCATGGCGGGGAGGTTAGCAGCCCGTGCCGTCGGGGTCCATGGCTAAGGGACCTTTCAGTTCCAGGATCACGGCTCCCAGCGCCGGTAGACCTCCGGGCGGCGCTCCCGCAGGTAGGGAACCTTGTCCCTCGCGGCACGCGCATCGGCAGCCGAGACCTCCGCGAACACGAGCTCCGCTTCGCCGCCCGCGGCAGCCAGCAGCCCGCCGTCGGGCCCTGCCACCACGCTGCCGCCGAGGAAGTCGCAGCCGTCTTCCTGCCCGCTGTGGTTCGCGTACGCCACGGTGAGCTGGCTTTCCAGGGCGCGGGCGCGCAGCAGCAGCTGCGGGACCTCGTCGAAGCCGGCGGACAAGGCGGTGGGCACCAGGAGGAGCTCGGCACCGCGGCCGGCGGCCGCGCGAACGGCCTCGGGGAACTCGACGTCATAGCAGATCAACAGCGAGGCCTGCAGTCCCTCAAAGCCGACGACGGCGGGAGCTTCCGACGCCGGGCTGAACGCCTTGCGTTCGTCATCGCCGAAGAGGTGGACTTTCGCGTAGTCGAGGAGGCTTTCGCCGTTGCGGTCCAGGAAGGTGGCGGTGATGCGGTGCGCGCCTCTGCCGTCGCGGACGGGAAGGCTGTAGACGAGGCCGATGCCGTGGCGGCGCGCGATTCCGGCCAGCCGCTCCCTGATCTGCGGGACCGAGGAGTAGTCGAACTCCGCAGCGATCCGCAACGGGGCGTAGCCTACGGGGAACAGCTCGGGCGTGAGGAGCAGGGCCGCACCGGCGGCAGCGGCGCGGCCGGCAGCCTGGTCGATCACGTCAAGGTTGGCATCGACATCCAGGACTGCGGCATTGTCCTGCAGCATGGCCAGCAGCATCTTTACCCCTTCAATGGCTCGCTCGTTGGTGGCACGGCGTGGTGTTCCCACGATACGCAGTACGGACGCGGGACAAGGGGGATGATTGGACCCGGATCGGCTGATTCAGGGACGGAACGCACCGGCTTGTACTCAATTGCGAGCCGTGCGCTTGTGTTAACTTCTTGACTGCAAATGTGCTTTTGGTGCACGCTTCATAAATGCCCGCAATGACGCGCTCGGCAACGAGCTCCCGCAAGAACCCCGGCTCGCAAGCAGCCCCCGGCTCCCGATCGGCCCCGGGGTCCCAGTCCGCGCTGCGCCACCTCAACCAGCAGCGCCTCATCGAGTGCCTGCTCAACGGACCGGCCACGCAGGCGGAACTGTCGCGGCAGACCGGACTCTCCACGGCCACGGTGTCCAACATCGTCAAGATCATGCAGGGCGCCGGCCTGGTCTCCACCGAACCGGTCACCAGCTCGGGGCGGCGTGCGCTGAGCGTACGGCTCAACAGCCACGGAGCGGTCGCCGTCGGCATCGACTTCGGGCGGCGCCACCTGCGGGTGGTCCTGGCCTCGCTCGGCTACCAGGTGATTGCCGAGGAAACCGTCACCCTCCCCTTGGGCCACCACGCCGAAGAGGGCATCGCGGCCGCCGTCGAGCTCCTGGCGAAACTGCTGAAGGAAAACGGCGTGGAACGGCGGGCGGTGGTGGGCGCCGGGGCCGGCATCGCCGGGCCGATCGACCGCCGGACAGGCACTGTGGCACAAGGGGCCATCCTTCCGGAATGGGTGGGATTCCAGATCCTCGAAAGGCTCGAACGGGCCCTTGACCTGCCCGTTTACGTGGACAACGACGCCAATCTCGGCGCCCTGGCCGAGGTCACCTGGGGCCCACACAGCGGCATCGGGGACCTCATGTTCCTGAAGATCGGTTCGGGCATCGGCGCAGGGCTGATCGTCAACGGTGCGCCCTACTACGGGGCGGTGGGAATCACCGGAGAAATCGGCCACGCCACCATCCACGAATACGGCGCCATCTGCCGCTGCGGAAACCGTGGATGCCTGGAAACCCTCGCTTCGACAAGCACCATGATCGAACTCCTCGGCAAGACCGCGGGCAAGGACCTGGAACCCGAGGACATCGTGCGCAACGCCCTCGCCAAGGATCCGGCAACCCTGCGGGTGATCGACGACGCCGGGCTGGCGGTAGGCCGCGCGCTGGGCAATGTGGCCAACCTGATCGGCCCGGAAGTGATCGTGGTGGGCGGACCCCTCGCCGGACTGGGCGATGTGCTGCTGGAGCCGATCCGGCGCGGGCTGGTCCGCCACGCCGTGCCGGTCATCGGCGAAACCACGCAGCTGACCATGTCCTCCCTCGGAGCCCGGGCCGAGGCCCTGGGTGCGGCGGCGCTGGTGTTCCAGCACGCGGGCATCAGCACCGGCTAGCGGCAGCGCCGCCGCCGGGCGCGGAGCCGCCCGGAAGCGGACCACCGAAAAAGTCTTGCGTTCAACTCTTGACGACAAGACCCGTGATCCAGTTTACTTTTTCATCAGATAGCCCCGGATTCCTTCCGGGAGACAACGACGTCAGGCATTGGAGGCGTAGGGCCTATGACGATCCCCACCACGCACAAGGATCCGCTGATCCTCGAAATGCGGTCCATCACCAAGGAGTTCCCCGGGGTGAAGGCCCTTTCGGACGTGAACCTCCGGGTCAAGGCAGGCGAAGTCCACGCGATCTGCGGCGAAAACGGCGCCGGCAAATCCACACTCATGAAAGTCCTGTCCGGGGTCTACCCCTACGGCAGCTACAGCGGCGACATCGTCTACCAGGCCGAGGTCCAGCAGTTCAAGGACATCCGGGCCAGCGAACACGCAGGCATCGTGATCATCCACCAGGAACTGGCCCTCATCCCCGAACTCTCCATCACGGAGAACATCTTCCTGGGCAACGAACCCACCAAGCGCGGCGTGATCGACTGGGCGGAAGCCCGCCGTCGTTCGCTCGAACTGCTGGCCCGCGTGGGCCTGCGCGAAAACCCGGACACCCCCGTCAAGGAAATCGGCGTCGGCAAGCAGCAGCTGGTGGAAATCGCCAAGGCCCTCAACAAGTCGGTCAAGCTGCTCATCCTGGACGAGCCCACCGCAGCCCTCAACGAATCCGATTCCCAGCACCTCCTGGACCTCATCCTGGGCCTCAAGGGCAAGGGCATCACCTCGATCATCATTTCCCACAAGCTCAACGAGATCGAACAGATCGCCGACTCCATCACGATCATCCGCGACGGCAAGTCGATCGAGACGCTGGACGTCAAGGGCGACGGCGTGGACGAGGACCGCATCATCAAGGGCATGGTGGGCCGTTCCCTCGAATCCCGCTTCCCGGACCACACCCCGGACATCGGCGAGGTGCTGCTGGAGGTCAAGGACTGGACCGTCGGCCACCCGCAGGTCCAGGACCGCCTCATCTGCAAGGGCTCCAACTTCACGGTCCGCAAGGGCGAGATCGTTGGCTTCGCAGGCCTGATGGGCGCCGGCCGCACGGAACTAGCCCGCAGCATTTTCGGCCGCTCCTACGGAAACTTCATTTCCGGCCACATCTACAAGAACGGCAAGGAACTGCACATCCGCAACGTTCCGCAGGCGATCGACGCGGGCCTGGCCTACGTCACCGAAGACCGCAAGGTCCTGGGCCTGAACCTGCTGGACGACATCAAGACCACCACGGTCTCCGCCAATCTGAAGGCCATCACCAAGGGCCTGGTGGTGGACGAGCGCAAGGAATTCTCGGTGGCCGAGGGCTACCGCAAGAGCATGCGCACCAAGGCCCCCACCGTGAACGAGGGCGTCGCCAAGCTTTCCGGCGGCAACCAGCAGAAGGTGGTCCTGGCCAAGTGGATGTTCACGGATCCGGACATCCTGATCCTGGACGAACCCACGCGCGGCATCGACGTCGGCGCCAAGTTCGAGATCTACGGCATCATCCAGGAGCTCGCCCGGCAGGGCAAGGGCGTCATTGTGATTTCCTCCGAGCTGCCGGAACTCCTTGGCCTCTCGGACCGGATCTACACGATCTTCGAAGGCGCCATCACCGGGGTGCTGGACAAGAAGGACGCCACCCAGGAAAGCCTGATGAAACTCATGACCTCCGCGGCACGCCCCAACGGCAACGGCACCGCAACCCAGACTCTGAACGCATAGCCCGCAAGGACGGAAACCCCTATGAATGCACTCAAGCGGATCTTCGGCGGTGACACCCGGCAGTTCGGCATGATCATCGCCCTCGTGGCTTTGGTCCTGTTCTTCCAGCTGTTCACCGGCGGCAAGGTCCTGACCCCCACCAACATGATCAACCTGTTCAACGGCAACTCCTACATCCTGGTGCTTGCCATCGGCATGGTGATGGTCATCATCGCCGGCCACATCGACCTCTCGGTCGGTTCCGTGGCCGCCGCCGTCGGCATCGTGGTGGCGATCGCCATGCGGGACTGGGGCATCCCCTGGTACCTGGGCATCGTGCTCGGCCTCGTCCTGGGTGCCGTGATCGGCGCCTGGCAGGGCTTCTGGGTGGCCTACGTGGGCATCCCGGCGTTCATCGTCACACTGGCCGGCATGCTCCTCTTCCGCGGCCTCAACCAGTTCGTGGGCAAGTCCCTCACCGTCCCGGTGCCGGATGAATTCCGCGTGATGGGCTCCGGCTTCCTCCCGGAAATCGGCGACTTTGCCCGCTACAACGCCCCCACCGTGATCCTCGGTTTCCTGCTGGTGGCCGGCGTGGTCTTCATGGAATTCCGCAAGCGCCGCATCGAAGCCAAGACCGGTGCCGAGCAGGATCCGCTGTGGGTTCCGATCGTGCGCCTGACCCTCCTGGCCGCCGCCATCCTCTACGTCACCTGGCTGTTCTCCACCGGCCGCTACGGCACCTCCTTCCCGGTGTCCGGCCTGATCCTGGTTGGCCTGGTTGCACTGTATGTCTTCATCACCACCAAGACGGTCCTGGGCCGCCACGTCTACGCGGTGGGCGGCAACCGCCACGCCGCCGAGCTCTCCGGCGTCCGCTCCAAGAAGGTCAACTTCCTGGTGATGATGAACATGTCCATCCTGGCTTCCCTGGCCGGCATGATGTTCGTTGCCCGTTCCACCAGTTCCGGCCCGGCTGACGGCGTCGGCTGGGAACTGGACGCCATCGCGGCCGTATTCATCGGCGGCGCAGCGGTTTCCGGCGGCGTGGGCACCGTGATCGGCTCGATCGTCGGTGGCCTGGTCATGGCGGTCCTGAACAACGGCCTACAGCTGCTCAGCGTCGGCGCCGACATGCAGTCGATCATCAAGGGCCTCGTCCTGCTGATCGCCGTCGCGATCGACGTCTACAACAAGAGCCAGGGCCGCCGTTCCATCATCGGCATGCTGATGAGCGGCCTGAAGAGCAACCAGCCCGTCACTGCGGCGGACGAGACCACCAAGACCAGCGAAGTGATCGCCGCTCCCGAACCGGCGGAACCGGCCAAGTAAACCCGCGACGGCGCCACCCGGCAAAGCGGCACACCCCGCCGGCCCGGCGCCTCTGGACACAGCGTCACTGGACACAGAAAGAGAAGCAACCATGCGTAAATTCGCAAAAACCCTGACCGTCCTCGCGGCAGTAGCGACCCTCTCCCTCACCGCGTGCGGCCGTTCCGATTCCGACGCCGAAGCAGCCAAGGCGGGCACCGCCCTCAGCGGCTTCCCGCAGGACTCGGTCATCGGCGTCGCGCTTCCCAAGAAGACCTCCGAAAACTGGACCCTCGCGGAGAACCTCTTCAACGACGGCCTCAGCAAGGCCGGCTTCAAGCCGAACGTGCAGTTCGCCAACAACGGCGTCTCCGAGCAGCAGAACCAGATTTCCACCATGATCACCGCCGGTGCGAAGGTCATCATCGTCGGCGCCGTGGACGGTGCCCAGCTCGGCACCCAGCTGCAGCAGGCCAAGGACGCCGGCGCCGTCATCATCGCGTACGACCGCATGCTGACCAACACCAAGGCGATCGACTACTACGTGGCCTACGACAACTTCAAGGTGGGCGAGCTCCAGGGCCAGGCCCTGCTCAACGGCATGAAGGCCAAGAAGCCCTCCGGCCCGTACAACATCGAGCTCTTCGCCGGTTCGCCGGACGACGCCAACTCGAAGGTCTTCTTCGACGGCGCCATGAGCGTGCTGAAGCCGAAGATCGACGACGGCACCCTGAAGGTGGTCTCCGGCCAGGCCGACTTCACCAAGGCCGTCACCCAGGACTGGAAGCCGGAGAACGCCCAGCGCCGCATGGACGCACTGCTCTCCGGCAGCTACGCCAGCGCCACCCTGGACGGCGTCCTCTCCCCCAACGACACCCTGGCCCGGGCCATCCTGACCTCCGCCAAGTCCGCCGGCAAGCCCACCCCGGTGGTCACCGGTCAGGACTCGGAAGTCGAATCCGTGAAGTCGATCATGGCGGGCCAGCAGTACTCCACCATCAACAAGGACACCCGCAAGCTGGTGGAGCACGCCATCACCATGGTCAAGGACCTGCAGCAGGGCCTGGCGCTGGAGATCAATGACAACCGCAACTACAAGAACGAGTTCAAGCGCGTTCCGGCCTACCTGCTTCCCCCGGTGATCGTCACCAAGGAGAACGTGAAGACCGCGTACGTGGACGATCCGGTGCTCGGCCCGATCACCAAGTAGCCGCACGAAACTGATGCCCGGCCCTTTGTGGGGCCGGGCATCACGTGTTTAAGCGGCTGCCGATGACACAGCCCGAACAGTTACACAGCACAAACACAGCTTGGCGCTGATACTTGCACAGGCCCGCACGCGACTCTTGGAACCGGCGCCGGCCCTCCCGGCCGGCACATATCCCTAGGAGAACCGTGAGTGTCCTTGCCCGCAGCGTCGGCAATGCCTTCCGCAACAAAATCAGGACGGCCGCCGTGGTGGCGGTACTGGCCGTCGCCATCGGCCTGGCACTGTCCATGCTGGTGGCCAACCAGGCCGTAGGAGCCAAAGTCCAGGAGCTGAACGCCTCCGTCGGCACCACGCTCACGGTCAACCCCGCCGGCGGGCAGGGCTTCGAAGGCGGCGGAGAGCCCCTCACCTCGGCCGATGCCGCCACCGCGGCGGCCGTCCCCAACGTCACCTCCGTCGTGGGAACCAAGGCGCTCCGGCTCCGCACCGAAACCACGACGGCGGGAAGCACCGATCCTGCCGACGGAGCCGCCCAGCCCGGTCCCGGCGGTCCAGGCGGGCAGGCAGCGAGCCTCACCACCAGCCTGGTGGCCGCCGTCGACGCCGGAACCCTCGGCACCCGGAACAACGCGGGAAACAGCGGCAGCACAGCGGCACGCACCTTCACCCTGCCCATCACCGCCACCGGCATTGCCGCAGAGGTGGATACGGCCGGCAAAGCCCTGGAGATCACCAGCGGCACGGGCCTGGGTGACTACACCGTGGCGGGCACCAAGGCCCTGGTGGGAACCACCCTCGCGGAGAAGAACCTGCTCAAGGTGGGCTCCACCTTCACGATCGCGGACAAGACCTACACCGTGACGGGCGTCTTCGACGCCGGCACCGCCTTCGGCAACAACGCCGTCTACCTGACGCTGCCCGAGGCGCAGGCCCTCGCCGGAACCCCCGGTGAGCTCTCCAGCATGGTGGTCACGGTCAACAGCATGGAGAACGTGGACACCACGAAGACTGAGTTGCAGGAAGCCCTCGGCTCCGGCAAGGCGGATGTCACCCAGGGACAGCGCAACCTCGAAACCGCCGTAGCGTCCCTGGACAGCGTCAAGGGAATCTCCCTGGTGGCCTTCATCGCGGCCCTGGCAACCGCGGGGCTGATCATCCTTCTCATCATGGTCATGCTGGTTCGCGAACGCCGCCGCGAGATCGGCGTGCTGAAGGCCATTGGTGCCCGCAACCGCACCATCGGGCTGCAGTTCGTCCTCGAAGCGCTCGTCCTGGTGGCGCTCGGCAGCGTGGTGGGTGCGGCGATCGCGTCCTTCGCCAGCGGGGGCATTGCCTCGGCCCTCGTCAGTTCCAACAGCGCGGCCGGCACCACCGGGGCCGCGGCCCAGCGCGGCCCCGCTGGCGGCTTGCCAGGTGGAGCTTTCCCGGGCGGCGGCCAAGGCGGTCCCTTCGGCGGCGCATCCCAGTTGCTCACTTCCGTCACGGCGAATGCCTCCCCTGGAGTGATCGCCGCCGGCATCGCAGCTGTCTTCGCCGTCGCCGTCGTCGGGGCGCTCGTCCCGGCGCTCCTCACGGCCCGCATCCGCCCCATCGAAGTCCTCCGAGGAGAATAGCCATGATTGAAGTCAAGGATCTGGTCCGCCGGTTCAAGTCCGGCGACCGCACCATCACGCCGGTCAACGGCGTCAGTTTCGAATTCGGAAAGGGCTCGCTGGCGTCCATCGTGGGCAAGAGCGGCAGCGGCAAGAGCACGCTGTTGTCCCTCCTGGGTGCGCTGGACAAGCCCACCAGCGGGGACGTCGTCGTCGATGGCGTCAGCCTGGCGGGCCTCCCGGACGGCAAGCTGACCGAGTACCGCCGCCGGGACATCGGCTTCGTGTTCCAGCAGTTCAACCTGATACCGAACCTCAGCGCCCTGGACAACGTCATGCTGCCCATGGAGTTCGCCGGGATCCGCAAGGCGGCGCGGGCGCAACGGGCCAGGGAACTCCTGGAACAGGTGCAGCTGGAGCCGGAGAAGCATACCCGCCGCACCAACCGGCTTTCCGGCGGCGAGCAGCAACGCGTGGCGATCGCCCGGGCACTGGCCAATGAGCCCAAGCTCATCCTCGCCGATGAGCCCACCGGAAACCTGGACGAGCAGACCGGTGAACACATCATCGAGCTGCTCAGTTCGCTGAGCCGCGACCACAACACCACCATCCTGGTGGTCACCCATGACCGCGGCCTGGCGCAGAAAACCGACCGCCGCTTCCGGCTGCAGCAGGGTCGGCTGAACGAAGAGGTGACCGCCGGAAAGTGACGGCCTCCGGTCCGGGGCAGCCGCCGGGAGCCGGCGGCTGCCTCAGAAACGGATCGCGTCGATCACCTTGACCCGCACGGCCACGAGCGCCGGGATCGCCCCGGCCAGGGCACCGACCAAAACGGCGGCGCCGAAGCCCAGCATGGCCGCTTCGATCGGGAATGGCGGGTACTCATCGAGCCCCGGTGCCACCTTGGACTGGATCCACGGGTTCTTCACGACGGCGATCGATAGCATCACGCCCGCAATTCCGGCCACGCAGCTGGCCACGAGCGACTCCATCATGACGCCCACGAAGATCCGGCCCGAGGTGGCGCCGAAGCTGCGGCGGATGCCGATCTCGCGGACCCGGTAGCGGATGGTCACCATCGAGATGTTCAGCATGCCCATGGCGCCGAGGAGCAGGACCAGCCCGGCCACGGCCCCCACCACGATCTGCGCCATGGCCAGCGGGTCGCCCTGCGCGGCGTAGTCCTGGCGGAAGACGTTGGCGTTCGCGCCCGGGAACTGCGCCTGGAGGTCCATCTGGATGGCCTGCACCAGGGTTTCTGCCTGCTCGTCCTGGAGCCACACCTTGAACTCGCCGAACCCTGCGGTGATGCCTGCCGCAGCGGCCGAGTCCCGCAGCATGAACGCCGACGGCGGCATCCCCTCGTACATGTCCGGAACCACGCCGATGATCACCGCGGTGGTCTCCTGTCCGCCCGCTGTCTTCACCTTCGGGTTCTGCACCAGGTCCGGCCTGCCGGCCGCGTTATAGAACGCCTCGGAAACCACGACGGCGGGGGCCAGCCGCTTCGCGTCGTCGTCCGCGAACCAGCTGCCCTGCCGCATGTCGATCCGGTGGATGACGCCGTAGCCCGGGTCCACCAGCGTCATCTGCACGTCCTGGACGCCCTGCGGGAACTGGAACTTCGCCTGGCTCTGGCCCACATTGGTCCAGTAGCTGATGCCGTAGCGTTCCACGATGCCCTGGTAGGCCTTGTCCATCCGGGCAGGATCCAGTGGGCCGGTGGGCCCGTACACGCTGATGCCGACGGTCGCGGTACGGCCTCCTTGGCGCTCGGACTGGACCTTGAAGCCTTCCCGGGCGAGATCGCCCACGCCCACCACGGAGGTCAGCGCGGCGACGGACACCGCCACGGCCACCAGCGCCAGGAGGATGCGCACCTTGTTGATGCGCAGTTCCTGCCAGGCCTCCACCAGGGCCGACGCAATGCCGGAAACAAAGCCGCTCATGCCGGCACCCCTTCCAGTGCCTGGAGCACGCCGGAATCGAGGCGGTACCGGGAGCGGGCCAGGGCCGCCACATTGTGGTCGTGGGTGATGGTCACCAAAGCCGCCTCGGACTCACTGGCCACGGTATCGAGCAGGGCCATGACGGACTGCCCGGTTTCGACGTCGAGCGCTCCGGTGGGTTCGTCGGCGAGGATCAGCCGGGGCCTGCGCACCAGCGCCCTGGCGATGGCGATCCGTTGCTGTTCACCGCCGGACATCATGTTCGGCTTGGCGTCGGCGCGGGCGGCGAGGCCCACCCGGTCCAGCATCTCCATGGCCAGCTCACGGCGCCGCCAGAAGTCCCGGCCTTTGGCGTAGAACAGCGGCATCATCACGTTGTCCAGGGCGCTGCGGCCCTGCAGCAGGTTGAACTGCTGGAACACGAAGCCCACGGTGGAGCCGCGCAGGCGGGCGCGGGCGTTGCTGCCGATCCGCCGCACGGGGGTGCCGAGGAAGTCGAGTTCGCCGCTGGTGGGCACATCCAGCAGGCCCAGGAGGTTCAGCAAGGTGGACTTTCCGCAGCCGGAGCGGCCCAGGATAGCTGTGTGGTCACCGCTCGCAATGTCCAGGTCCACGCCCCTCAGGATGTGCAGCTCTTGGTCGTCCGGCAGCACCACCGTGCGGGTGACCCCGCGCAGGCTCAGCAAGGTTTCCATGCCCTAGCCGCCCATCATGGCGGGTGCACCCTGGCCAGGCATGGCGGGACCCGCGGCGCCGGGGACGAACTCAAGGACCTGTTCGCCTTCGGCCAGGCCGGAGACGACTTCCACCTTGGTGCCGTCGCTCAGGCCCAGCTTTACGCGGCGCTGTTCGGGTTCCGGCACCGGACCGCCGGCAGCTTCGCCGCCTGCCGGACCGTCCGCCGGAGCGCCAGCACCGGGGGCGCCGCCTGCGTCGCCGGCCGGGGCCGAAGCCATCCACACGATGCCTTCCTTCACGCTGCCCTTGACCGCGCTGAGCGGGACCGTGATGACGTTCTTCGCTTCGCCGGCGGTCACGGTCATGGTGGCGCCAAGTCCCGCGAACACTTCGGTCCCCGAAGGAACGGCGCAGCTCAGGGTGCCGGTGGCCGGGCCGTTGTCCTGCGGTGCTTCGCCACCGCCCGGGATCGCGACGGCGGCAGGCGCCGCCGCGGCGAGCTGCAGCGCTGCGCCGGGCGCGGCCATGCCGGCCGCACCGCCGCCGGTACCCGCACCGCCGCCGGAGGCTCCGGCGTCGGAAGCGTTGTTCTTCACGGTGACCTCGGGGCAGCTGAACGGGGCGGGGCCGCCGGTGAGCGCGATCTCCGCCGAGGCCGGCTTGCCGAGGAGGCGGAACTGCTGGGCGGCGTTGATCTGCCCGGACACGGTGTACGTCCCCGGATCCACCTTGCCCACGGCCTCGCCCACGGTCACCTGCTGGTCAATGAGGACGCCGAGCTCGCTGACCTTGCCGCTGGCCGGGGCGGGCACGTCCGTGTAGGTGTAGACGGGCTCCTGGGGCGCTGCTTCCGCCGGCTCCTCACCCTCGCCGGATTCGGCCGGCACCACGGGTTCGCGTGGCTGTTCGCTGCGTACCTGGATCACGGGCTCGCCCTTGGCCACAGTGGTTCCGGCTTCGCGGTAGATGTACACCACCGTTCCGGCGGCGGTGCTCCGGACGGACTGGGCCGGATCGTTCTGCACGGTGGCCTTGAGCTGCACGGTGTTGGTGACGGTGGCGCGGGCCGCGGCGACCACCGGCGTTTGCACCTGGGCCATCGGCGCGGGACCGGAATCCTCGGGCTTCAGGCCGTCAATAAAAGCCATTTTCACCAAGGCCACGGCAATGACCGCAAAAACCAGCAGCCACGCCACCGGCAAAACGACACGTCGGAAGACGTTCATCCCTGCTCCGTTCGGTAACTCCCCACAGAAACTCTCTGCGCGGGATGATCTCCCCACAGCCTAAACGTACCGATCGGTATGTTTGTGTAGCCGGAAGGTTGATTTCGCTGGCCGATCGGAGGAAACCGTCCGGCCCGGTGAGAGGATGGGCACCATGAGCAAGCACATCGCCACTCCGTGGCTGTTCACCCAGGAAGACCAGGACCCGCGGAGCGCCACCGGAAAGACGCTGCGATGGGGCATCATCGCCACGGGCGGGATCGCCAAGACGGTGGCCGGGGACCTGGTGCAGCTCGCCGACGCCGAGTTGTACGCGGTGAGTTCCCGCGCCCAGGAGACCGCGGATGCGTTCGCCGCGACGCACGGGGCGAAGAAGGCGTACGGGGACGACGGCGGCCTGCACGGCTACCAGCGTTTGCTCGCCGATGACGCGGTGGACGTGGTGTATGTCGCCACCCCGCACGCACAGCACTACGAGGTGGCCAAGGCCGCCCTTGAAGCCGGCAAGCATGTGCTCTGCGAGAAGGCCCTGACCATCAACGCCCGCGAAGCCGTCGAACTGGTGGAGCTGGCCCGCGAGCGCAAACTCTTCCTCATGGAAGCCATGTGGAGCCGCTTCCTGCCAAGCATGCAGCGCGCCTTCGCCATCGCGGCGTCCGGCGAGCTGGGCGAGGTGAAGTGGGTCAGCGCAGATCTCGGCTTCCCGGCCCCCTACGACCCCGCGGCACGGATCTGGTCTCCGGCAGACGGCGGCGGAGCCCTCCTGGACCTCACCATCTATCCCCTGCTCTGGGCGTGGGGAACCCTTGGCGCGCCGCAGTCCGTCAGCGCGGTGGGCACTCTGAACCACGACGGCGTGGATTCCCAGAACGCGCTGACCCTCGGCTACGACAACGGCGCCATCGCGCAGCTGACCTCCTCGCTCCTGGCCCATGGGCCGCGTTGCGCCTCGGTGGCCGGCTCGGAAGGCTTCCTGCAGACCCACGGTTCGGTCAACAATCCACGCGAGCTGCATATCCGCACGGGGTGGGACGAACCGCGGATCGAACGCTTCGACGTCGTGGGCGTCGGCTACACCTATGAGCTGCGCGAGGTGACGCGCTGCGTCCAGCAGGGCCTCACACAGAGCCCGGTGATGCCGTGGGAGGATTCGCTGGACACCATGCGTTTGTTCGATGGCGTCCGCTCCCAGTTGGGTGTGCGCTACGCCAACGATCTGCCCAAGGGCGCATAAACAAGGGCGCCTAAAGCGGGGAATATGACCTGTTCTGTCACGCAGGCTTGGCAGCTTCCATACCGCCAACCTGTTCCCGTCACTCCCGGGGCGCGAAAATGACAGTTGACGTATTGATTTGGCGGGTATATGGACCCGCCGATTTCCGCGGTCCTACCATGTACGCAACCGTTGAATCTGATTCAGGGGGCTGGGGGCGTCAGATTAATGGCTGCGCAAAGCCGCATAGCTGCTTCGGAAACCACGGCTATTGCTCCGACGGGATGGCGTCCCGCCGGAGTGCAGGTGGTGGCCCCGGTAGCGGTCCCTGTTAATACCGGGGCCACCATTCTGCGAAGACCGCTCTCTTGGCGGAACCCGCTTTAGCGACGGCCCTTTCCGGCACGGGACATCTTCCGGTCCAGGGAAGCCGCCCCGGCGCCCAGGAAGACAAAGGCCAGGGACGCCACGACGTAGACGATCAACAGTTCCCCTGCGATCCCGCCGCCCGCGGCGAGCAACGGTTTCCCCCATTCTGTGACGAACCAGATGGCAGCGAACATCACGGCGGCCAGGAACCCGGCGACCCGGGTGAAGGCGCCGAGGACGAACAGCGCACCAAGGCCGGTTTCGCCGGCGATCACCAGCCAGGACAGCGTCTCCGCCTGCTGCACGCCCATCCCGGCGATCGAGGCTTCGAACGCTTTCTGGCCGGCCAGGATCTTCCGAATGCCGTGCAGCATCATGAGTGCGCCCAGGCAGATCCGCAACAGGGCGGTTCCGCGCGCGGTGGATACGGCGGAGGGATTGAAGAAATTCACGCCCTCAAATCTAGGCCAGCAGCGCGGGAATGTCCTTGACCCCGTCCAGGATGTGGTGGTGCGGGTGGGCGGCCAGTTCCTCGCGTCCGAGCTTTCCGCTGAGGACCCCGACGGCAGTCACTCCGGCATTGATGGCGGCCTGCAGGTCGTTGACGGTGTCCCCTGCGGCCAGGACTTCGCGGACGTCGAGAACACCGGTCAGTTCCATCGCGCGGTGGATCATGTAGGGGGCCGGGCGCCCGGCGGCCACCTCGTCGGAGCAGACGACGGCGTCCAGCAGCACCGCGTCGCCGGCGGCGTCGCCGTCCGCACGTCCGTCGGCCACTTTCCAGCCGAGGCCTTCGAGCAGCGGGGCAGCGACGTCGTGCGAGAAGCCGGTGGTGAGTGCCACCTTGATTCCGCGGCGGCGCAGTTCCCGGAGGGTGTCTTCCACGCCGTCCAGGGCCACGGGCTTGTTGGCGGCGTAGAGCTCAGTGAGGATCTCCTTGAAGCGGATGAAGGCTGCGTCCACCACTTCGCCGCTCGCGGTGCCGCCGCCCAGGCCGATGAGGGCGGTGATCGCTTCCACTTTGTCCGCGCCCATCCATTCCTGGACGGCCTCCGGGGTGGTGCTTGCGCCGGCCTCCTCGACGCTGCGGGCGAGGGCAGTGTAGACATCGCCGTGTTCATCGATGGTGGTTCCTGCCATATCGCAGGCAACGAGCTTGATCATGGGGTCCTCGGATTCGTTCAGGAGTTCGCTTTCGCCACTTGATAATACAAGTCAATTTCGCCCGAAAATGCGGTTTTCCAAGCACTCAAATGAACAGCAAATGAACTCAACTCCGCGAAATCAAAGTTTCGGTTAATTTGTATATACAAGTGCCGTTACGGCTTGAATTCACCCTCCCCGGCCCGCCACTCTCGTTGCTGTGAACTCCCAGACTTCCCCTGCAACAGACCGCGCAGCGGACGTGGTGATCGTCGGCGCCGGCATCGTCGGCCTCGCCCACGCCGCCCATGCGGTGGCCAACGGCCTCAGCGTGACCATTGTGGAGCGCGACCACCGCGCCGTGGGTGCCTCCGTCCGCAACTTCGGCCACTGCTGCATCACTGCCCAATCCGGCGAGCTCTACGAACTCGCCCAGACCTCCCGCAAATACTGGCTCGACTTCGCCGGGCAGGCCGGCTTCCAGGCCCTTGAATGCGGCGCGGTGGTGCTTGCCCGCAGCGAGGCCGAGCTCGCCGTGCTCCGCGAACTCTCCGCCCGGCGCGAACCCGGCCAGGTGGAGCTGCTCTCCCCCGCCGAAACCCGTGCCCGCCTGGGCGGCGTTCCCTCTGGAACGGACACGGACGACGACGGCGGCGCGCCCGCCGCGTCCTGGCCCGGCCTCGTGGGAGGTGCTTTCCTCCGGGACGACCTGCGCGTCGACCCCCGCACCACGGTGGCGGCCCTGGCCGGCTGGCTGGCCCGGCAGCCCGGCGTCGAACTCCACTGGAACACCGCGGCGCTCGGCTTCGAGGAAGGCCCGGACGCCACCACGGTCCGCACCGCGCGCGGCACCTTCCGCGGAAAGCGGGTGTTCGTATGCGTCGGCCACGACGTCGACTACCTCTTCCCGGAGCTCGCCGAAGAGCACCGGATCGAACGCTGCGCACTCCAGATGAGCCGCGCCGCCAGGCCTGCCGGCCTGGAGATCGGCCCCGCAGTTCTCACGGCGACGTCCATGCTGCGCTACCCCGCCTTCACCGAGATGCCGGCAGCTGCCGCGCTGCGCGAGGAAGTAACGACCACCCGTCCCGGACTGCTGGACATCGGTGCCAACGTCATGTTCACCCAGCGCCCGGACGGCAGCCTCATCCTGGGCGACTCCCACCACTACCACCGCACGGCGGAGCCCTTCCTGGACGAGGGAATCACCAGCACGCTCAACCAGGAGATCTCCGCGGTCACCGGCACGTCGCTGGACATCATCGAACGCTGGCAGGGCGTCTACGCCTCCAGCGAGGTGGCCCCCCTCCTGGTCCGCGAGGTGCAAGCCGGGGTCACGGTCGTCTCGGTGACCTCCGGCGTCGGCATGACCCTCTCCTTCGGTCTCGCCCACAAGAACATTTCCCGGCTTTCCTGACACCCCCATCCCTTCGCAAAGGAACCCCATGAAAACCCAGCTCCTGAAAACGCTCCCTGCCGCCGCCCTCGCCGTCACCGCTGCGCTGGCCCTGAGCGCCTGCGGCGGAAACGCCAACGGCAGCTCTTCCGCTCCCGCCGCGGACGCCAAGGCTGCCAGCTGCCCGGGCGGCGAAATCACGTTCGGCATCGAGCCGTACGAGGATCCTGCCAAGCTCAAGCCCGCCTACGATGTCCTCGCCGCCGCGCTGTCCAAGAAACTCGACTGCCCCGTCAAGGTGCAGGTGGTGGAGGATTACGCCGCCGAGGTCCTGGCCATGCGCAACGGCAAGCTGGACATCGGCCAGTTCGGCCCGCTCGGCTACGTCTTCGCCGACCAGAAGGCCAAGGCCGAGCCGCTCGTATCCTTCGGCACCGCGGACAAGAAACTGAGCAGCTACACCGCCGGCATCTGGGTGCCGAAGGACAGCCCCATCCGGAAGATCGAGGACCTCAAGGGCAAGTCCCTGGCCCTGGGCAGCGTGGGTTCCACCTCCGGCGACGTCCTTCCCCGCTTCGGCCTGCGCGAGGCCGGCATTGCCGACTCGGACCTGAAGATGGACTACACCGGCGGCCACCCCGAGGCCCTGCTCGCACTGAAGAACGGCAAGGTTGACGCCGCGGAAATCAACTCGCAGACCCTCGCCACGGCAGTTTCCGAGGGCACCTTCACGAAGGACGACTTCCGCCTGGTGTGGAGCTCGGACCCCATCCCGAACGATCCCATCACCGTCCGTGGCGACGCCGACCCCGCTTTCAAGAAAGCCGTGAAGGACGCTTTCCTCGGCCTGGAACCGGGCGACATCGCCATGGTGGGCGCGTTCCTGGACGTCACTCCTCCCGGCCCGCTGCTCGAGGTCAGCAAGGAGACGTACACTCCGCTCTTCGAGCTTGCCGAGACCATGAACCTCACCGAAAAGGACCTGTAGTGGACACCCCGCTGCTCTCCGTCCGTGGCCTGGCCAAGTCCTTCGGCGGCCGGCAGGTCCTCAAGGGCGTCGATTTCGAGGTCCGCTCCGGCGAGCTGGTGGCCGTCCTTGGTGCCAACGGCTCCGGAAAGTCCACCACCCTGCGCTGCGTCATGGGCATCGCCCAGCCCGACGCCGGAACCATCGCCATCGACGGACAGGAATTGGATGGGCTCCCCTGGCGCCAGCTCCAGCAGGCACGCCAGCGCACGGCCATGATCTTCCAGAAGATCCACCTCGTGCCGCGGCGCACCGCCCTGGACAACGTCTGCGCCGGCGCCCTCGCCCGGATCCCCACCAGCCAGTCCCTCTCTCCGCTGTTCTTCCCGCGTTCGGTGCAGCAGGAGGCCCTCGAATGCCTGGAGCGCGTAGGGCTGGCGGACCGCGCCTTTGACCGCGTGGGCCGCCTGTCCGGCGGACAGCAGCAGGGCGTGGCCGTCGCCCGGGCACTGTGCCAGCGGGCCGACGTCGTCCTCGCGGACGAACCGGTCTCTGCGCTCGACCCGCACGCCGCCGAACAGGTGATGGCGCTGTTGCACGATCTGGCCCACCGCGAAAACCTCGCCGTGGCCGCCGTGCTGCACCAGCCGGATCTGGCGCTGCGGCACGCGGACCGCTGCATCGGCCTGCTCAACGGCACCATGGCCTTCGACCTGCCGTCCTCCCGCCTGGGCCAGGCCGAGCTGGATACGCTCTACGCCCCGGACCGTGTGGTGGCGGCATGAGCACCACGCTTCCCGCACGGCAACGTCCCAAGCAGCCGCTCCCCAAACGCCCGCGCCAGGCACTGCGCTGGGGCGCGACGGCGGCCGGGATCGCCGCCGTCGTCGTCCTCCACGCGCTGGCCATCCAGGGGACGGAATTCCAGCCGGGGCTGCTGGTGGACGGCTGGAAGGGCATGGCCGCCTTCGTGGCGGATGCCTTCCCGCCGGACCTGGACTGGGAGAAGACCCTGAAGCCCGGCCTCGAAGCCACCCTGGTCACCCTGTGGATCGGCCTGCTGGGCACCACGTTCTCGGTGCCGTTCGCGCTGCTGCTGGCGGTACTGGCGGCCCAAACCACCACCCCGCACCAGGCCGTCTACCAGGTGGCGCGGGCCATCCTGTCCTTCTTCCGTGCGGTGCCGGACATCGTGTTCGCGCTGATCTTCGTGACGGCGGTGGGCCTGGGACCGTTCGCCGGTGTGCTGGCCCTCATCTGCCACAACACCGGCGTGATGGGAAAGCTCTGGGCCGAGGCCATGGAAGAGATCGACGGCGGCCCGCAGGAAGCCCTGCGCACGGCTGGCGCCAACCGGATCCAGCAGCTGGCCAACGCCACCCTGCCCATGGTGGTGCCGCAGTTCGTGGGCCTGTTGCTCTACCGTTTCGACGTGAACGTGCGGTCTTCGCTGGTGCTTGGCCTGGTGGGCGCCGGCGGCATCGGCCTGCTGATCAACCAGTCCATCAAGTCGTTCCAGTTCGATGCGATGCTCACGCACATCATCATCGTGCTGGTGCTGATCATCGCGGTGGACCAGCTCTCCGCCTTCATCCGCCGGAAGCTGGCGGCCTGACCCTACACGCGGTGCGGCGTCCCGGCAGCAGGCAACAGTGCCACCCGGGCCGCCGCGCCGGCGTCGTCAACGGCCTTCCACAGCACCTCCGGCCCTTCGCTGAAGTGGGCCCAGCCCTCGGTGTGGACCGGAACCACGGTGGCTGCCGGGAACAGGTCCAGGAGCTCCACCACGCCCTCGGAGGTGAGCGTGAGCGGGGCGCCGTCGAAGAGGGCGGTCCGGGCCGCGCCCGCGAAGGCGATGACCAGCGCGGTGTCCGGGAAGCGGCGCGCGATCTCCGCGGCCACGGCCAGGGACGCGTTGTCCCCGGAAACGTACACGGTGGGCCAGCCCTCGGCTTCGAGCACGAAGCCCGTCACCTCCCCCGTGACAGCTTCGGCGCCTTCGGGACCGTGCAGGGCAGGAACCGCGGTGGCGGTGATGCCGCCGTCGAGCCCGGCCCGTTCCCAAGGCCGCAGGCCGCGGACAACGCCGATCCGGCCGGCAGCGGCGGGCGTACCCAGCACGGCGCCTGCCTGCGGCAGGAGTTCCCGTCCTCTCTTGTCCAGGTTGTCCGGGTGCTGGTCGTGGGACAAAAGTACGACGTCGATCCGCCCCAGCTGCTCCGCCGGAACCGCCGGGCCGCTGAGTTTGCTGAGGACGCGCCCGTTGCTCATGGGATAGTCCCCCGGAGCGTCGAAAGTGGGGTCGGTGAGGAATGCCAGGCCCGCGTATTTCATCAGGAGGGTGGGGCCGCCGATATGGGTCAGCTCGGGCTGTTTCAGTCCTGGCTGCGTCGGTCCTGGCTGCAGCGAATCATCCGCAAAGATCATGCGCCTACTCTGCCATGGCCGGGCTGCCGAAACCGGAAAGGGGTTGCCGGAAAGCAAGCAGCCGCCGGATAAAAAGCCGGATAAAAAGAGCGGCGTCCCGTGGCTCATGCCACGGGACGCCGCTGCTTTGGTTTAACCCGGATGTGCTACTTCAGTCCAGCGATCACCTTGTTGAAGGTTTCGGACGGGCGCATCACGGCCGCGGCCTTGTCGGCGTCCGGACGGTAGTATCCGCCGATCTCCACCGGGGAGCCCTGCACCGCGAGCAGTTCGCCCACGATGGTTTCCTCACCGGAGGTCAGCGCCTCGGCGACCTTCGCGAAGGAAGCGGCCAGTTCGGCGTCGGCGGTCTGCTTGGCCAGTTCCTGGGCCCAGTAGGAGGCCAGGTAGAAGTGGCTGCCGCGGTTGTCGATGGTGCCCAGCTTGCGGCCCGGGGACTTGTTCTCCAGCAGGAAGGTGCCGGTGGCGCGGTCCAGGGTGTCGGCCAGGACCTGCGCCCGGGCGTTGCCCTCGGTGGTGGCCAGGTGCTCGAAGCTGACGGCCAGGGCCAGGAACTCGCCCAGGCTGTCCCAGCGCAGGTAGTCCTCCTTGAGGAGCTGCTGCACGTGCTTCGGGGCGGAGCCGCCGGCGCCGGTTTCGAAGAGGCCGCCGCCGTTGATCAGCGGAACCACGGAAAGCATCTTGGCGCTGGTGCCCAGCTCCAGGATGGGGAACAGGTCCGTGAGGTAGTCGCGGAGCACGTTGCCGGTGACGGAGATGGTGTCCTCGCCCTTGCGGATGCGCTCCAAGGTGAAGGCCGTGGCCTTGACCGGGGACATGATCTCGATCTGCAGGCCCTCGGTGTCGTGGTCCTTCAGGTATTCCTTGACCTTGGCAATGAGGTTGGCGTCGTGCGCGCGCTCTTCGTCCAGCCAGAACACGGCGGGGGTCTTGGAAGCGCGGGCGCGGGTGACGGCCAGCTTGACCCAGTCGCGGATGGGCAGGTCCTTGGTCTGGCAGGCGCGCCAGATGTCGCCGGGAGCAACCTCGTGCTCGATCAGCACCTTGCCGGAGCCGTCCACCAGCTGCACCTTGCCGGCGTCCTGGATTTCGAAGGTCTTGTCGTGGCTGCCGTATTCCTCGGCGGCCTGGGCCATGAGGCCGACGTTCGGAACGGTGCCCATGGTGGTGGGGTCGAAGGCGCCGTTGGCACGGCAGTCATCGATGACCACCTGGTACACGCCGGCGTAGGAGCTGTCCGGCAGCACGGCCAGGGTGTCGGCTTCCTTGCCGTCCGGGCCCCACATGTGGCCGGAGGTACGGATCATGGCCGGCATGGAGGCGTCCACGATCACGTCGGAGGGAACGTGGAGGTTGGTGATGCCCTTGTCCGAGTCCACCATGGCCAGGGCGGGGCCGTTTTCCAGGCCCTGCTTGATGGCTGCGGCAACGTCCTCGCGGATGTCTTCCGGAAGTTCTTCGAGGCCGCCGAGGATGGAGGCCAGGCCGTTGTTGGCGCTGAGGCCCGCGGCTTCGAGCTGCTTGCCGTACTTGGCGAAGAGGTCCGCGAAGTAGGCCTTGACCACGTGGCCGAAGATGATGGGGTCCGAAACCTTCATCATGGTGGCCTTCAGGTGTGCCGAGAAGAGCACGCCTTCTTCCTTGGCGCGGGCAACCTGCGCTGCGAGGAACTCGTCCAGGGCGGCGGCGCGCATCACGGTGCCGTCAACCACCTCGCCGGCCAGCACGGGGATGGACTGCTTGAGGGTCTTGACGGTGCCGTCTGCGCGGACCAGCTGGATGCGCAGGGTGTCGTCGGCCGGGATCACCACGGACTTCTCGTTGGAGCGGAAGTCGTCGGCGCCCATGGTGGCCACATTGGTCTTGGAGTCGGCGCTCCAGGCACCCATGGAGTGCGGGTTCTGGCGGGCGTAGTTCTTCACGGAGAGCGGGGCGCGGCGGTCGGAGTTGCCTTCGCGCAGCACCGGGTTCACGGCGGAACCCTTGATCTTGTCGTAACGGGAACGGATGTCCGTCTCTTCGTCCGAGGAGGGGTTGTCCGGGTAGTCCGGCAGGGCGTAGCCCTTGCCCTGCAGTTCAGCGATGGCCGCCTTCAGCTGCGGAACGGAGGCGCTGATGTTGGGCAGCTTGATGATGTTGGCTTCAGGCTTCTTCGCCAGTTCGCCGAGCTCTGCCAGGGCGTCACCGATGCGCTGCTCTTCGGTGAGGTAGTCACCGAAAGCGGCGATGATGCGGCCGGCCAGCGAAATGTCTCGGGTTTCCACGTCCACGCCCGCCGTCGAAGCGAAGGCCTCGATGATCGGCAGGAAGGAATACGTGGCCAGCATCGGCGCTTCATCGGTGTGGGTGTAGATAATCTTGGCCATTGCTCGGGCGTCTCCCTGAAGGTCTCCCGGGGCTGCGGCCGCGCCATTGCTCCAATCGGCACGCAGGACGAGCCACACAACCCCTTGTGTTGTTTGCCGGATGATGCCCGGCGGAACATTCCAACTATGCCACAGCGGGCCATTTCACCCCTAAAATGCGCGGTTCCGGCGGCTTGCATGACGGCCCCGCGGAGGCCCCGGGCGCAGCCTCGCCACAGCTCCCGGCGGGCAGCCCGCGCGGCGTGACAGCCGCCGTCGTAATTCATAGGCAGCTATCACAAAATGTGAAACATCTATTTACAAAGCTGTCATGGCGCGGGTACCTTCATTCCGTTATCCGGTGGCGGAGCCCTCCGCCACCGGGCCACTTTCCCTCATTGAAAGTCAGGACAACCGTGACAAGAACCAAGACTCTGGCCACAAGCCTTCTCGGTCTCTCCGCAGCAGCAGTGTTCGCCTTCACGTCCGCCGGTGGCGCCACCGCCACCCCGGCCTCCCCGGAAGGCAAGGGAAGTTCCCATACGGTCAGCACCACCCTCAAGACCGACGGCGTGGCCGACTACTGGACCGCCGAGCGCATGCGCTCCGCCATCCCGGGCGACGTCCTGGCGAAGAAGGCCATGGAGCGCGGCGGCAAGAGCACCTTCCGCGACTCGGTCGAGCAGGGCAAGTCCGCCAGGATCTCCGGCAAGGCAGGCAAGGGCAAGCCCTCCCTGCACACCGATGAGGCGCCCGTTTCACACATCGGCAAGGTCTTCTTCACCCTCGGCGGCAGCAACTACGTCTGCTCCGGCAATTCGGTGGCCTCCGCCAACGAAAGCACCGTCTCCACCGCAGGCCACTGCCTGAACGAGGGCCCCGGCGCCTTCGCCACCAACTTCGTCTTCGTCCCGGCGTACCTCGATGGCGCGGCACCGTACGGGAAGTGGACGGCCCGCGCGCTCTACACCACCAATCAGTGGAGCGCCGGCGGCGACATCCAGTACGACACGGGCTTCGCCGTCGTCGCCCCGCTCAACGGCCAGAACCTGGCCGATGTGGTGGGCGCGTCCGGCGTTGAGTTCAACGCGGCCCGCGGCCTGACGTACAAGGCCTACGGCTACCCCGCCGCCAGCCCCTTCGACGGCCAGTCCCTCAAGGCCTGCGCCGGTTCCGCCATCGATGACACCATCAACCCCGGCGGCACCACCCAGGGCATCCCCTGCGACATGACCGGCGGTTCCTCCGGCGGCCCGTGGTTCATCGGCACCGGCTCCGGCGGCTTCCAGAACTCGGTCAACAGCTACGGTTACGGCAGCCGTTCCACCACCATGTACGGCCCGTACTGGGGTTCGGTCATCCAGCAGGCCTATTCAAACGCTTCCGCTTCCTAAGCTGTATTAACGACGACGGCGGCCGTCCCCGTGAGGGGGCGGCCGCCGTTTCGTTTGGGACGCTGGGCCCACGCCGGCAGGGTTCCCTGGCCGAGCTTGCGAGGCCAGGGGGCCGGTGGGGACTAGTGGAAGAAGTGGCGTGCGCCGGTGAAGTACATCGTGATGCCGGCGGCGTTGGCCGCGGCGACGACTTCCTCGTCCCGCACGGAACCGCCGGGCTGCACGACGGCGCGGACGCCGGCGTCGATCAGGATCTGCAGGCCGTCGGCGAACGGGAAGAACGCGTCGGAAGCGGCCACGGCACCGCGGGCGCGCTCAGGTGCGTCGGAACCGGAGGCGTTGGAGGCACCGCCGGCGCCGTCGATGTCGGACTCCACCGTGACGCCCAGCGTGTTGGCGCGCTCGACGGCCAGCTTGCAGGAGTCCAGGCGGTTGACCTGGCCCATGCCGATACCCACGGCGGCGCCGTTGTCGGCGAGCAGGATGGCGTTGGACTTGGCGGCACGGCAGGCGGTCCAGGCGAAGGCGAGGTCGGCCAGGGTGGCCTCATCCGCGGCCTCGCCGGCGGCGAGGGTCCAGTTGGCGGGGTTGTCGCCGTCGGCGTCCACCTTGTCGCTCATCTGGACCAGGACGCCGCCGGAAACCTGGCGCATCTCGGACGGGTAGCGGCCGTAGCCTTCGGGCAGGGCCAGGAGGCGGATGTTCTTCTTCTTGGAGAGGATCTCCACGGCTTCGGGCTCGAAGTCGGGGGCGATGACCACTTCGGTGAAGATGTCGGCCACCGTGCGGGCCATGCCGGCAGTCACGGTGCGGTTCGCCGCGATGACACCGCCAAACGCGGAAACGGGGTCGCAGGCGTGGGCCTTGGCGTGGGCGTCGGCGATCGGGTCGGCGGCGTCCGGGGAGGCCACGGCCACGCCGCAGGGGTTGGCGTGCTTGATGATCGCGACGGCGGGCTCCGCGAAGTCGAAGGCAGCGCGCAGGGCGGCGTCGGCGTCCACGAAGTTGTTGTAGCTCATGGCCTTGCCGTGCAGCTGGTCGGCCTGGGCGATGCCGGCCGGGGCGGCCTTGTCCACGTAGAGGGCGGCCTGCTGGTGCGGGTTCTCGCCGTAGCGCAGCACCTCGGAGCGTTCCAGGGCCAGGCCGGCGTAGGCGGGCCAGTCGATGATGCCGTCGCCGTCTTCGTCCCGGAACTGCGAGGCGGTCCAGGTGGCCACGGCGTTGTCATAAGCGGCGGTGTGCGCGAAGGCCTTGGCGGCCAGGCGGCGGCGGGTCTTCAGGTCGAAACCGCCGGCAGCGGCAGCTTCCACCACGGAGCCGTAGAAAGAGGGATCGGTGACGATCGTGACGGCGGCGTGGTTCTTCGCGGCCGAGCGCACCATGGCGGGGCCTCCGATGTCGATCTGCTCGACGACATCGTCCTGGCCGGCGCCGGAGCGGACGGTCTCCACGAAGGGGTACAGGTTGACCACCACGAGGTCGAAGGGCTCGATCTCCATGGTGGTGAGGGTGTCCATGTGGGCCTGGACGCGGCGGTCGGCCAGGATGCCGCCGTGCACGCGCGGGTGCAGGGTCTTGACGCGGCCGTCCAGCATTTCCGGGGAACCGGTGACTTCTTCGACTTCCTTGACCGGGATGCCTGCTGCGGCGATCTTCTTGGCGGTGGAGCCGGTGGACACGATCGCGACGCCGGCTGCGTGCAGGCCCTTCGCGAGCTCCTCCAGTCCTGTCTTGTCGTAAACCGAGATCAGTGCACGGCGGATAGGGACACGGTCAAGCTGCGTGAAGCTCACAAAAGTCTCCGTCTTTATCGCGTTTCAACGCGGTTGGTGGGGATACGCCACAGTTTATCGTGTTGGCGGCGGGGGCTCGTTTCGTTGCGTTGCGGGGCCCACAAGGCGCCGCAAAAGCACGTAGAGCGGGCCCCGCAACGCGGGTAGGGTTGCATCATGGATGCTTCGGCGATGGTGCTGGTGGCCGATCTCGGCAAGAGCAGGTGCCGGCTGGAACTGCGGGCTGGGGACGAGGTCCTTGCCGCCGCGGACCAGCACGGCTTCCCCGGTTTGGGTGTGACTGACGGTGCCCGGATGGCGTTCGAACTGCTCGAGGAAACGGCCTCGCTGCTGCCGCCCGAGCTGACCGCGCATGGCCCCTCCGGCTCTCCCCTGACAGGCTTCGGCGCCGCCGTGGCCGGAGTGGAAGCTTCCGCCGAAAGTTCCCGCGAGCTCGCAGCCCTGCTTGCCAGCCGTTTCAGCGTTCCCGCCGCCGTGCTTTCCGATGCCACCGCCGCGCAGCTTGGCGCCATGCAAGGCGCCCCGGGCACGGTACTGATTGTGGGCACCGGTGCCGTGGCGTTCCGTTTCGACGACGCTGGGCAGCTGCACCGTGCCGATGGCTGGGGCCCCTTGCTGGGTGACCGCGGCAGCGGCCGCTGGATCGGCCAGCGCGGATTGGAAGCGGTAGTCCAAGCGTTCGACGGCGGCCCGGAGACGTCGTTGAGCGTCGCGGCCAGCGCTTTGGCCGAGTCGCCCCTGGATCTTCCCGCCTGGCTGGGCGGCATGGACAACCCTGCCCGGGCGATGGCGCGCTTCGCGCCGCTGGTGCTGCAGGCCGCGGAGGCGGGTGACGGCGTCGCGCGCGGAATCGTGGACGAGGCGTGCGTCATCCTCGCGGACACCGTGCAGAAGGCCAGCGGCGGCAGCGGCCGGGTGGCGGTGCTGGGCGGCGTGGCGAATTCGGAGTTCTTCGCGGCACTCCTGCAGAAGACCTTTGCTTCGGCAGGGATTGAAATGGTCGAGCCCCTCGGCGACGGCATGGACGGAGCGGCCCTCGCTGCGACGCGCCGCGGGCTCCTTCAGGAAAGGTACATCCACCGTGACGGCACAAACTGGCCCGACTGATTCCCCTGACGCAGCCACCTTGGAGTCGCTGCGCTCCGAACTTGCCGGGCTGCAGACGGAGGCCGCGGCGCCGGCCTTGGCCGGCATCGACTCCATGACCACGGCGGAGCTGGTGGCCGCCATGAACGAGGTGAACCGCACGGTCCCGGCCGCCGTCGAACAAGCAGCCCCAGCCGTCGAACGCACAGTGGATGCCGTCACGGAACGGTTGGCGGGCGGCGGCCGCCTGCTCTACGTGGGCGCCGGTACGGCGGGCCGCATGGGCGTGCTGGACGCGAGCGAGTGCCCGCCCACCTTCGGCACTCCCCCGGAGATGGTGGTCGGCATCATCGCCGGCGGCACCAAGGCCATCCAGAAACCGGTGGAATATGCCGAGGACAACGCGACGGCGGGCGCCCGGGATCTTCACGACATCAACGTGACGGAAAAAGACGCAGTGATTGGCATCTCAGCCTCGGGCCGCACGCCATACGTGATCGGCGCGCTGGAGGAGGCCCGCAAGCGCGGCGCGTTCACGGCGGCCATCGCGTGCAACCCGGGGTCCCCCATCGGGCGGCTGGCGGACGTGGCGATCGACGTCGTCGTGGGTCCGGAATTCGTGGCCGGCTCCACGCGGCTCAAGGCCGGAACCGCGCAGAAACTGGTGGTGAACACCATCAGCACCCTCGCCATGGTGAAGCTTGGCAAGACGTACGGGAACCTCATGGTGGACCTGCAGGCTACCAACGCGAAGCTCGTGGCGCGGTCGCAGCGGACCATCCAGCACGCCACCGGGGTGGACGCGGATGCCGCGGCCAAGGCGCTCGATGCGGTGGGCGGATCGGTGAAGGCGGCCATCCTGGTGCTGCTCACGGGCATCGATCCGGCGCAGGCGAAGGGTGCCTTGGACGAGGCCGGCGGCTTCCTGCGGAAAGCGATAGAAAACCACCGCTAAAGTTTTCCCCAAGGAGGGGAAGATGAACACGTATACGTCCGTGCCCAGCGGTGAGCAGGTGGTCCAGGAACTGCCGTGGCGCTGGCGCGTCCAGGGCCGGATTTTCCTGATCGGCGGCCTGGGCTTCATGTTCGATGCCTGGGATGTCACGCTCAACGGCATCCTCATTCCCCTGCTCTCCAAGCACTGGTCCCTGCAGCCTGCTGACGCCGCGTGGATCGGCACGGCCAACCTGATCGGCATGGCCCTGGGTGCCTTCGCTTGGGGAACCATCGCGGACACTATCGGGCGCAAGAAGGCCTTCGCCGCCACGCTGCTGATCTTCTCGCTGTTCACCGTTGCGGGCGCGTTCGCCCCGGATTTCCTGTGGTTCTGCCTGTTCCGCTTCATGGCCGGCTTCGGCCTGGGCGGCTGCATTCCGGTGGACTACGCACTGGTGGGTGAGTTCACGCCGCGGAAGCAGCGTGGCCGGGTGCTGACCGCCATGGACGGCTGGTGGCCGGTGGGCGCGGCGCTGTGCGGTTTCGTGTCCGCCGGGCTGATGGCGGCTTTCGCCGATTGGCGCCTGACCATGCTGGTGATGGTGCTGCCGGCGCTGCTCGTGTTCTGGGTGCGCCGCAGCGTGCCTGAGTCCCCGTTGTTCCTGATCCGCAAGGGCCGCCGCAAGGAAGCCGCGGAAGTCATCGACTCCCTGGTGGCCGCCACCGGAGCGAAGCCCCGCGTCTACAGCCTCCCCGATCCGCAGGACGCCCCGCGCCTGTCCGCCGGGAGCGCGTGGACCCAGTTGCGCAGCCTGTGGCAGTTCAGTTGGAAGATCACGACGGCGGCCTGGGCTTTGTTCTTTACCGTCCTCCTGGTCTACTACCTCAGCCTGACCTGGATGCCGCGCATCCTGATCGGGGCGGGCTTCGCCGAGTACAAGGCCTTCGTGACCACGGCGGGCATGGCCGCCGTCGGGCTGCTGGGCGTGGTGGTGGCCGCGCTGCTGGTGGAACGGGTGGGCCGCAAGTGGATCCTGGCCATCACCGGTCCGCTGTCCGCGCTGATCCTGGTGATCGTGGCGTTCGTGGTGGACATTCCGGAGGCCGCGGTGTTCTGGCTGCTGGCGTTCGGCTTCGTGGTGCAGGTGGCCATTCCTGTGCTGTACGCCTACGTGTCCGAGCTCTACCCCACGGAACTGCGCGGCTCGGGCTTCGGCTGGGCGTCCACGTTCTCCCGGGTGGGTGCGGGCTTCGGGCCGCTGGTGTTCGCCTCGTTCTTCTGGCCGACGTTCGGCCTGGCCACGTCCTTCGCCTTGGCGGGCGGGCTGGTGCTGCTGGCCGTGATCTGGATGGGCGCCTTCGCGCCGGAGACCAAGCAAGAAGCGTTGCATTAGCCCGCTATTGGCACTAAGCCCGCAAGTCGGCGGCTTACTTCGCCAGTTCCCCGGAGGTGAGCTGCGCGAGGGTCTGCACCAGCAGGCGGCGCTCCACCACCTTGATGCGTTCGTGCAGGGAGTCCTGGTCGTCTTCCGGCAGGATGGCGACGGCTTCCTGGGCGATGATGGGGCCGGTGTCCACGCCGGCATCGGCCCAGTGCACGGTGCAGCCGGTGACTTTCACGCCGTAGGCCATGGCGTCGCGCACGCCGTGGGCGCCGGGGAAGGCCGGGAGCAGCGCGGGGTGGGTGTTGAGGTACTTGCCGCCGAAGGCGTCGATGAATTCGGGGCTGACGATCCGCATGAAGCCGGAGGACACCACCACGTCCGGCTGGTAGGAGGCCACCTTCGCGGTGAGGGCGGCGTCCCATTCGGCGCGGGTCTCGAAGGAGTTGAAGTTCACCACGAAGGTTTCCAGCCCGGCGTCGGCCGAGCGCTGCACGCCGTAGGTGCCTTCACGGTCGGCTCCGACGGCGGCGATTTCGACGTCGAGCTCCCCCGCCTGGACGGCGTCGATGACCGCCTGGAGATTGGAGCCGGTGCCGGAGACGAGGACTACGATGCGCATTGCACTAGCTTATGTGCCGCCTCGCGTAGGCTGGAAAACATGAATCCCGACGCCGGTCCCCGCCCGCAGCTGCCAGCTCACGGGGAGGCGGCGGCCGCCGCGCAGTCCCGCACGCAGCTGTTGTTCCGGACGTTCCTGCTGACGGTGCTGGGCGCGGCCTTCGTGTACACCCTGAATGTCACGTACCTGTGGCTGTGCGGGCTGTTGACCGTGGCGGCGTGGGTGCTGGGGATTGTGGTGGTGGTCCGGGCAGTGCGGTTCCGGCAGGGCCGCATCCTGGTGTTCGGTACCATTTCCGGCCTGGTGGTCTCCGCGGTGCTGGGCCTGCTGGTGCTGTTTTCGGCGCTGTTCTTCACGCAGGTCAGCGCGCTGCAGGAGTGCTCGCGGGATGCCCTGACGGAGCGGGCCCGCACCGGCTGCGTGGCCGATTTCGAGAAGGCCCTGCCGCCGGCGCTGCGCCAGCGCTAGTACTTGGCGGCGTCCAGGTTCGCCTCGCGCAGTTTCTGTTGGCGTTCGAGCCAGGGCCCGGCGGAGTAACCGATGACGACGCCGATTCCCACCTCCGCTGCCAGCCAGACCGCCGTCCAGAGCGGGTCCGGTCCGATCTCGGTGAGGCGTCCGATTCCGGCCGAGCCCCGGGCGATCCAAGCCAGCGCTCCGGCCAGGATGCCCGTGACGGCGCCGATGAGCGCGCCGAGCACCACGGTGGATGCGGCCGCGGTGAACCAACGAGCCTTGATCTTGATGGAGAGCCACTCGTCGAAGTGGTTTTCGCCTTCGCGGAGGAACCACCAGCCGGCCAGCGCCCCGGCCAGCACCGGGAGCACCAGGGCCACTACGCCGTAGTCGAGGTGTCCGGTGGGCAGGGCGCCGAACACCGGGATGGCGGGCAGGGGCCCGACGGCGGTGGCCAGGGGTCCGGCGTGCGAGCCGACTCCCAGCGAGAAGCCTGCGCCGGAGCTCCAGGCGAGCGTGAAGAGCACCAGGTTGGGCAGGTAGCCGAGCTGGGCGATGGTGAGGACGGCGCCGCCCAGGGCACCGGCTTTGAGGCCTTCGTAGACGGCCACGATCTCCGCCCAGTGGATGCCGAGGTCCACGGCGAGCAGCAGTGCGGCGAGGGCGAGCGAGGCCATGAGGGCCACTGATCCGGCTTTGATGGCGGAGGCGAAGTAGGATCCGGCCCAGCGGGAGTGTTGGCTGGTGCGGGCGATCCAGTCCACGGCGTCCACGCCGATGAGCCTGCTCCAGGAACCGGATTCGCGGCGCGCGCCCACCACCATGCCCAGCCCGAAGGGGATGAGGGGCAGCAGCATGGCGAGCAGGATATTGACGCCGACTTCCTGGGTGCGGCAGACGAAGCCGGTGGCTGCGCCGAAGGCGCTGTAGACGGTGATTGCGCCGAGGAAAGCCTGCCACAGCTGGTCTGTGTAGGAGGCGCGGGCCAGGCGGCGGCCGGCGCGCCAGGCCAGGAGGAAGGGGATGAGGGTGAGGCCCAGCGGGAAGAGCGAGAGGACGCCGTTTCCGGGTTGGGCTGCGTTGCCGAGGTCCACGGTTTCCAGGGTGAGGGGGACGCCGTGGATCAGGAGCCAGGCCTGGCCGGCCAGGCGGGCCAGGAAGTCGATGCGGCGGTTTTCGAATCCGTCGGTGGCCCAGACGCCCACGAGGGGAAGGACCACCACCAGGGCGGAGATGATGGCGGCCTGCGCCGATTCGAGCGCTCCCTGCAGCCACAGGGGCATGGGGAGGCCGCGGTTTCCGGTCTGGTCAGCACGCAATTTCATCGTGTTCCATGGTGCCACGAAGGCCGTGCCGGCCCGGGCGGGCGCGCTGGCGGCGGGCTTTTAGGCAGGTACTTTCAGGATGCTTCCCGGGTGCGTTTGGCCGGGCCGGACGTAAGATGGGGTGTGTTCCCACGGAGTGGTTGGAGGGCATATGAGCAGCGCAGCAGCACATCCCCACGGCGTCCATTTCGGGCGGCAGGACATCCAGCTGGCAGGCATGGGCGTCGCCGTGATCCTGGCAGCGGTGGGCGTCCTGGCTTTCGTCCCGGGCATCACCACGCAGTATTCGCAGATGCAGTTCCTGGGCCCGGGTTCGCACGCGATGTTCTTGGGCCTGTTCCAGGTGTCCATGCTGTTGAACCTCGTCAGCCTTGCGGTGGGCGTGGGTGGTTGGCTGATGTCCCACACCACAACCGGTGCAAGGGCCTTCCTCTATGGAGGTGGCGCGCTGTACCTGGCGATGAGTGTTTACGGTTTGGCCGTGGGACCGAATTCCGCCGCGAACTTCCTGTCCGTGAACATCTTGGACGCGTGGACGCACATGGTGCTCGGCATCCTGATGATGACGGCAGGCTGGATGTTCTCGCCCAACCAAGCCGACAGGTAACAGGCGTCTCTCTTGTTGGCATGGCAGACTTCGTTGAGATTCTCACCTCCGCATACCGGGTCGTTCCAAGGCACCCGGCAGGAACAGGAAGTCTGACGCGAAGTGCCTAGGATTGCTCTATGTCCGATTCAAAGGAAGCGCCTCGCCGATTCATGACCACCAAGCAGGCCGCTGAAGAGCTGAACGTAGGGGAACCGCTCGTGCGATCCCTGCTCAAATCTGGGGAACTTCGTGGCGTCCAATTCGGCGGGCGAAACCTTTGGAGAATTGAAATCACGGAGCTCGAGTCGTACATCGCCAAGATGTATGAAAAGACGGCGGAAAAGGTCGCAAGCGGCGAGTTCCAAGACACCGACGACTGATGTTGGAGGCAAACCCTAAGGCCTCTCAAGAGTGGGAGCTCATGTACCGCCAGGGTCTCAATCAATCGCAAATTGCCAATCTTTGTCGTCAGGACCTTTCTCGCGTCAACAGAGCTATCGGCTGGGCCAAACGGCGTGATCCACGTCTTCAACGGGAGCACGAAGCCAATCTCCCAGCGGCCAAGCCAAAAGGCCTCGCCCCGGAATGGGTTGCACGCGCCGACGCTCTCCGGCTATTCATGGCGGAAGCCGGATTGGCGCCTTCAGCAAGATCGCGGTGCCCGGAAGAAAAATCGCTCGGAACTTGGCTCCAACGCCAGCGACAAAAGGATAGGGCTGGGCTTCTGAACGAGGAACAACGCCTAGAACTCGACAAGGCCGGCCAATGGAACACTACGCGCCAAGCCCAAATTAGTGAGCTGAGCTGGCAAGAAAACCTTCGCGCCCTAACTAACTTCGTGAGCAATCATGGCCGCTTCCCCACGTATAAGGCGGCAGAAAGCGAATCCGAGCGTGCCCTTGGGACTTGGCTTCACGTACAACGACAGAGCGCGGTGAACAAACACCTGCCACCACAACGTTCATCCGCTCTTGACGACTCCTTGCCGGGATGGAACACATGGCGAGGCCGCCGAGCTAAGAACGTCGATGACTTAACAGCCGGGCACTAAGGATGACTTAACAGCCGGGCACTAAGTATCTGTTAACCAAAGCTTTCCCGCGGCGTCACGCCCATTCCCCCGTTCGGTCAGCCGGCCCGCAGACCGTGGAGGGGTGAGGATCGCTATCGTCGCTGAATCATTTCTGCCGCTGATGAACGGGGTTACGCACTCCATCCTGCGGGTGCTGGAACATCTGCAGGAACGCGGCGACGAGGTGATGGTGATTGCGCCGTCCACGTCGGACACAGCCGTTTCGGACGTCGTGAACGGCGCCTATGTGCACCGGCTCCCTTCCGTGCCGCTGGCCGGGTATACGAATGTGCGGGTGGCGTTGGGCGGTGTGAACCGGGTCAAGAGAATCCTTGCCGATTACGCACCGGACGTCGTCCACCTCGCCTCACCGTTCGTGCTCGGCTGGCGTGCCGTGCAGGCGGCGCACCAGCTCGGCATCCCCACGGTGGCCATCTACCAGACCGAGGTTCCCAGCTACGCCGGCCGTTATGGCGTGCCGTTCCTGGAGAACTGGGCCTGGAACCGGGTGGACAACATCCATCTCCTGGCCGACCGGACTTTGGTCCCGTCCACGTTCGCGCTGAACCAGTTGCGCGGCCGCGGGATCCTGCGGGTGGGCATGTGGCGGCGCGGTGTGGATACCGCGCGCTTCTCCCCCGCCAAGCGCTCGACGGCGTGGCGCGCCTCTGTCCTGTCCGGCGCCGCTTCGGCGCCCGGCGGTGAGCGGATCATCGGTTATGTCGGACGGCTTGCCGTCGAAAAGCAGGTCGAAGACCTGGCGGTCCTTGCCGATCTTCCCGGCACGCGGCTGGTGGTTGTGGGCGACGGTCCGCAGCGGGCCGCGCTCGAAGCAGCCCTTCCGGGCGCGGTATTCACGGGTTTCCTGGGCGGCGATGCCCTGGCCGAAGCCGTGGCCTCCTTTGACTTGTTCGTCCATCCGGGCGAATTCGAAACGTTCTGCCAGACCATCCAGGAGGCCATGGCGTCCGGCGTCCCCGTGGTGGCCACGGGCCGCGGCGGTCCGCTCGACCTGGTGGAGAACTCCCGCACCGGCTGGCTGTACGAACCCGGTTCCCTTGATCAGCTTCGCGCCTATGTGCAGGACCTGGTAGGCGACGACGCCAAGCGGCGCGCGTTCGGAGCCGCCGCCCTGGCCTCGGTCCAGGGCCGGACGTGGCCCGCGCTCAGTGCCGAACTGGTGCGCCATTACGAATCCGTGATCGCCGGCGAGGAACTCGCGGAACTTCCTCCGCTGTCCTCGCCCTCACCCCTGACTTCCAGCAAAGGACTTGCCTCATGAAGATTTCCGTCATCGGTTGCGGCTACCTCGGCGCCGTGCACGCGGCCACGCTCGCCTCGATGGGCCACACCGTGGTGGGCATCGACGTCGACGCCCAGAAAGTGGCGCACCTGAACAAGGGCTTCGCCCCGTTCCATGAGCCCGGCCTGGACGAGCTCCTCAAGGACGGCTTCGCCACCGGGCGTTTGAGCTTCTCCGCCGACTTCGAGGACGCGGCGTCGGCGTCGCTGCACTTCCTGTGCGTGGGCACCCCGCAGTCCAAGACCTCGGACACCGCGGACCTGTCCTACCTGATCGCGGCCACGAAGAGCCTGCTGCCACACCTGGCCGCGGGCGCCGTCGTCGTGGGCAAGTCCACTGTTCCCGTGGGAACGGTGGACATGCTCCGCGGAGTGCTGGCCCGCCGGCCCGATGTGCTGCTCGGCTGGAACCCGGAGTTCCTGCGGCAGGGCACGGCCGTGAAGGATTCCCTCGTGCCGGACCGCCTGGTCTACGGTGTGCCCGGCGGCCGTTCATCGGCTGAGGGTGTGCCGGTGACGGAGGCCCTGGACGCCGTGTACGCGCCGCTGATCAGCGCCGGCATCCCGCGGCTCGTCTGCAACTTTGCCACGGCGGAGCTGATCAAGTCCGCCGCCAACGCCTTCCTGGCCACCAAGGTCAGCTTCATCAACGCGATGGCCGAGCTGTGCGACGCCTCGGGCGCCGATGTCACTGAGCTGAGCGAGGCGATGGGCCTGGATCCGCGCATCGGCAACCGGTACCTGCACGCCGGCCTTGGGTTCGGCGGCGGCTGCCTGCCCAAGGACATCCGTTCCTTCCGGGCGCAGGCCCGTGCGTTGGATGTTCCGTCCGTGGACGAGTGGATGGGTGTTGTCGATTCGATCAACCTTGGCCAGCGTTCGCGCACTGTGGAGATCGCACGGGAGCTGTGCCGTGGTCACCTGTCCGGCCGCACCGTGACCGTGCTAGGCGCTGCGTTCAAGCCGGACACGGACGATATCCGCGACTCCCCCGCCCTGGACGTCGCACTGCAGCTGGCCGCCGCCGGCGCGCACGTCACCGTCACCGATCCCAAGGCGATCAACAACGCCTGGATGCGCTACCCGCAGCTGCGCTTCGAGTCCTCCGTGTCCCGGGCATTGGAAGGCGCCGAGCTGGTTCTCCTGCTGACCGAGTGGGATGAATACCGCTCGCTCTCGCCTGAGTCCGTTGGGTCGCTCGTACGACGCCGGACGGTGCTGGACGCTCGGAACGTCCTGGACGCTGCCGCCTGGGAAGCCGCAGGATGGACCGTGCGGGGGCTGGGTACGTCTGCTCCAGTCCCGTCGACGAATGTGCGGACACCCGCAGAGTCAAAGCGCTAAGGTTCCTGGCCGCGGCGAGAAGCAGTAACCCACTACGACTTATATCGTCTGTCTTCCCCTGTCCCGATGCGATTGCTACTCTCTGCGGACACGTTCAGCATCATTCGCCATGGGGGCAAAAATGAATATCACGAGACTGCGCTTCTGCGCGGAAAAATTTGGGCTGCAAAACGGGCGGTACCGCGCCGTCGCGGTCATTTCTCTACTGGCCCTTCTCATCGCCGGCTGCTCTCCGCTGGCATCAGCACCAAAGCAGACCACGTCGTCAGCTTCGACAAGCCAGTCACCGAGTGTTTCAGCCACGCCAAGTGAGGCCAGCATCGAACTCACGAGCTGCCCGAAGGAGAAGGCTGCAGAGACACAGGGCAACACCAGCTATATCTGCACTAAGGACCGGGCGGGCCTACTGGTCTGGATGGAAGCGGCGGACTCGAAGAAACTCACTGACGAGCGAACGGCCGCCGCCCTGCTTGCAGCAAAGAAAGCCGCCGAACAGAAAGCCGCTGCTGAGAAGCTCGCTGCCCAGAAGGCTGCAGCTCAGAAAGCGGCCGCAGAACGGGCGGCAGCCGAAAAAGCGGCGGCTGAGCAGGCCGCGGCCGAGAAACGGGCAGCTGAAGAAGCGGCCGCCCAGGCAGCCGCGGAGGCAGCGGCCCAGCAGCAAGCCGCGCAATCCAACTGCGATCCGAACTACGCGGGAGACTGCGTACCCATTGCCTCGGATGTGGACTGTGCGAGTGGCAGCGGCAACGGCCCTGCTTACGTGCAGGGACCGGTTACGGTCGTGGGAAGTGATATTTACCGCCTCGACGGCGACCACGACGGAATCGGCTGCGAATAGCGCAGAAGACAAAAAGCAGGGCCGGTCGTTCAAAACGACCGGCCCTGCTTTTTGTGTATCCGAAGCTTAGAGAGCCTGGATGTTCACTGCCTGGGGACCCTTGGGGCCCTGCTCGACGTCGAAGGAGACCTTCTGGTTCTCTTCGAGGGAGCGGTAGCCCGTGGAGTTAATTGCAGAGTAGTGGGCGAAAACGTCCTGGCTGCCATCTTCCGGGGAGATGAAGCCGAAGCCCTTTTCGGCGTTGAACCACTTGACGATACCTGTAGCCATGAATTCAGTTCCTTACTGAAGGTGGAGGGTTGTCCCGACTGTCGGGCCTCCGGTGTGGGGTGTTCTCCACCGTTACTTCAGAAGATCAGCGGCGGAATGCCGCGGGAACTGCCTGAACTACCAAATGCCAAACACAACAACACGGTCCAGTCTACAGAGGTTTCAGCGGATGGCTAGGGGTAATTTGCAACTGTTCCCCCATCGTTGGCCCACCGTTCGTCAGGGGGTCACCCCGAACTCGGCCAGCCAATCCTGCACCACGGGGATGTCCACGCGCTGGTAGCCGTCCAGGTACCGGCAGTTGGCGGTGTACCCATAGCTGGTGACGGCCACGATCTGGTTGTCCAGGAACAGCGGGCCGCCGGAGTCGCCGAAGCAGCTGCCGCCGGTGCCGCGGACGTCGTTGGGGTTGCCGTTCACCTGCAGGATCTGTGGGGTGAGCTTCTGGCCCGGGACTTCCCACCAGCGGCGGATCAGCGGGTAGCTCATGGGCGAAGGCTTTTGCGGGCCTTCGTCCGGCTTGCGGACCTCGGTGCCGTAGCCGACGCCGGTGAAGATGGTCTTGTTCAGCTGTCCGGAGGCGATCTGGTCCAGGCGGTTGAGTGGCGCCAGCTCAGAGGTGGCGTGATCGAGCGGCTTGCTCAAAACCACCACGCCCACGTCGTTCCAGTTCTTCAGGTCGGTGAAGTCGGAGTAGGCGGGGTGGGCGTAGGCGGTGCCGAAGGCGTAGCCGGCCAGGTCCGCTTCCGTGTAGCCCTTGCTCGGGTCTGCGGCGGCCGGAAGGGGCGACGGCGGTGCTTCCGCAATCACCGACTCGAAGGTCACCAAAGTGAGGCCCAGGGTGCCTTTCGTGCAGTGCGCGGCGGTGAGAAGAACTGTTGGGGACACTTGGGTGGCGCTGCACCGGAAGCGGCCGTCGGCGTCGTAAAAGACGATCATGCCGACGCTGGGGTGCAGCTCTCCGTCGGGAGTTCCGCCCGTGCTTGCCTGCGCGGCGGGGATGCCCGTCAGGAAAGCGGTGAGCGCCGTTCCCACGACGGCCAAAGAGGCGACAAGTCTCTTGAACATCAATCAACCCTTCTGCTGAGAGCCCCGGGTCGGGACCCGCTGGGTGAAAGTCTGCTCCTGACCGGGGCGGATTGGCTAGGGTTTGGCTCCGCTTTGCTTGGGCGGCCTCCCCTGCGCGCATCCCCGGGCGTACAGTGCTGTCATGGAGCCGAAGCGGGTCATCCTTCTTCCCGGCAGTGTCCTTCCGGCGGAGCCGGCCTACAGCGGACTGATCCAAGCGCTGGGCCCGGACGTGAACGCCGTCGCCACGGACCTTGAACTGTACGCGGGCGACGCTCCCCCGCCCGGCTGGACCCTGGACACCGAGATCGACGGCATCCTCCGCGAAGCCGATGCCCGCAGGTGGAACAGCTTCCATCTGCTCGGGTACTCGGGCGGCGGTGCCGTGGCGCTGGCGTTCGTGGCGCAGCATCCGGACAGCGTGCAGAGCCTGGCGCTGCTGGAGCCGGCGTGGGCGGGCAGCTGGGACTGGAGCCCCGAGCACACCCGGCTGTGGGAGGAGTACGACGAGCTGGACCTGCTGCCGCCGGATCAGTTCATGTCCGCGTTCATGCGCCTGGGCGTGAAGCCCGACGTCGTCCTGCCGCCTCCGCCGGCCGGCGACCCGCCGCCGTGGATGGGCACGCGGCCCGCGGGGATCCGGGCGTTCATGCAGACTTTCAAGGACTACGCCCTTGACCGCGACAAGCTGGCGTCCTTCCCGCGGCCGGTGTTCCTGGCCCTCGGTGGGCTCAGCAACCCGGTGGACTACGGCGAGGTGGCCGAGCGGCTCTCCAAGGTTTTCCGGGACTTCCGGCTTGAAGTGTTCGAGGACCGCCACCACTTCGACCCGCCGCACCGGATTGAGCCTGTCCGCCTGGCACACATGCTGCGGGCGCATTGGGACAGGGCGGAGAAGCGGGCGCAGTAACCACTCCCCCGCAAACACCGCCAGGCGTAAAGATCAGCCATGGAACCCGGGCGTTCCACCCACACCGGAGCAGAGCGGATCGACACCCTGATCGTTGGCGGCGGCCAGGCAGGGCTCGCGATGAGCTACTGGCTCGGCCAGGCCGGTGTCGAACACGTGGTCCTGGACCGGCGGGGCGAACTCGGCGGCTCGTGGCAGGACCGCTGGGACGGTTTCTACCTCAACACCCCGAACTTCGTGATCAACCTGCCCGCATGGGCTGCAGCCCTGGGGCCGGTGCCGTCCGACCCGGCGCGGCTGGAACAATGGCGCCAGCTCGCAGTAGAGATCTCCACCTACCGCGTCTCCCTGCCTCCGAAACCTTGCCCGTCCCTGTCAACCATCAGGAAAAGGGTATCGGTGCCAGCTGACCGCCCGGGTCACAGTCATGCACAAATACAGCGCCCAGACCGCAAGGAAGCCCCTGGCGCAAACGGATGCTGCGCTGCTGGCCGAAGCCGCCGAAGTCGAGGCGATCGTGAAGGAAACCCCGACCCCGGCCGAACACGTCGTTGATCATCTGCAAGAAGCCTGCGGCGCGGAAAGCCAGCTCAGCCCGGAACAGGTACGCGCCGAACGCGTCGCCGCCCTGGTCCGGAAGGTCCGCGAGAACCGGGCCAAATCCGCAGCGCCTACCTCCGGTGAAGGCCGGGGCCGGGGTACCGTGAACGAAGCACTGGAAAAGATCCGGGCACGCCGCGCAGAAGAACAAACCCGGCGCGGGGAAAGACGCACCGAGGACAACTCCGGCCAGCGGCAGGACCGCGCCCCGGGCTACAGACGATGAACGAACCCTCTTCACTGTGGCTGCTGCAGCACATGCCCTGAGCACAGCCAACCATGGCAGAAGCGGAACCAGCCATGATCGACGGCTTTCTCGCCAGCCAGCGCCACACGTCGCGCCCGGGCGGTGCCGTGCCAGTCAGCTTCTCTTCATGTAGATCCTCAGTTCTGGTTTTTCCTTGTCCCAGTTGTCCGATTTCGCGTTCCCGTGAGTTTCGACGAACCTTGCAAGGGCCAGATGCTCCCGGTTCCTGGGGAGCACCACATGCTGGCCGGCCCGGATTGCAAGACTCGAATACGGCCGCCCCATCAGCACCATGATTTCTTCGACGGCATCGTAGCCAAAGGTTTCAAGGAAGGGTTCGAGCAAGCCCACAATGGTCCCGGGGTCGGCCTTTCCTTCAGCCAGGACACGGAATGCTGCTTCATCTAGGGCGATCCCTGTCATCGTCGCGTAGCTGGCTGCCTCTGAAAGAGCTGACCGGGAGGCCCCCGGACCGAATTCCGCAAGTCTCATGACTACTGCGCCCTTCACCTCCGCAGGAACGGTTTTGCTGGTTAGCAACAGTCCAAGATCTTCAGCCGGCACGTGCCGTGGCGTCATGTACTCCAGGAAAGCACCGGACCGACCGATCGCGAACTCCCGGGTAGGCCAGTCCAAACCAATGGCAGGTTCGAAGGATGACTCTGTGTCATCGATGATTCGTTCACCGATCATGAGCCCTAGGAACCTTCCGGGTTCGACCGCGATACGGGTGACGTTAACGTAATTCTTGAGCGCTAGACTGTCAGCTAGCCGGACTCGCAAGGCCGGGTCCGGCAGGACTGCGGCCGCGTTGAGGATAAGAATGGCAAGGTTCGCCTTCATTTCCTCCTCCACGCCCTCGTGGTCCTGGACGCTGCCGGCGGCCTGCAGAACGACGGCTAGGGCTTCGTCAATGATGCCGCCGTTCCCTTCCACGTAGGCATCGAGATTGGCGAAAGTCGGTGGGAACCTTTTCTCCCATGCCAGAGCCGGCCAAAGGGCGATGTCGACCTCCGCGATGTTCTTGACAACACAGTCAGGTGAGGCGTGCCGGGCGACCAAAGGCACAGCGGGGCCGTTGCTTTCCGCGACGTCCCGGAGGATCTCGATGAATCGGGACTGGGACCTAACTGTAGGCGAGATCGCCGGCTCGTTGGTCACAAGAGGGACATACCGTTCTGCTTGGACCAGAGCGTAATAGTAGACGTTGGGATCCTTGTCTTTGATGGCGTCCAGGGAGAGGTCCTCCTGGCCGCCGAGAGCGGTGATGAGGTTTTCTACTGTGAGGTCGTAGAGGCTACCAGCCACAGCTGCACGTTGAATCTGAGTGTTCAGCGGGGCCAATGACCCCAGCTGCACTTGCAGCAGTGTCAGGACCGCGATGGCTGCTGCGGCCCGTTCCGGTTCGTCCTGAGTCACGGTCAGGACGTTCAATGCTTCGTAGTTGCCCTTGACGAAGACCGCTATTGACTCGTCCATCGTGTAGCCGATCTCAGGCCGATAACCTGACATGGCGGCGCTGAAGAGGGGTGCACGCATGTCATCTGGGATGCTATCGCCGTTGACAATAGTGTCGAAGATACCGGCGGAATACCTAGCCATTCGTCGGTAGAGGGCTTCACGCTGGTTCCCTCGCGCAAGGTAGGCGTTTAGAAACATCTGCTCGTCGGTTCCCGGAGCGGAGAGTTTCCGAACCGCATCCTCACAGCGAGGATCCTCGCGGGACAGTAGGTAATCCATGATCGCGAGGTTGTAGATGCTTCGGTCGTGAAGAAACGATTCACCGGCCTCGTCTAGAACTGCTTCGATTTCCTTCGACGATGAGAACGAGAAGTTGATGTCCATACGGTTGGGCTGAACGTTGTGCAGGAGGAAGTTCATCGCCTGGAGGCTGATGTACACGCCGAGGAACTGGGCAGCGTACAGAGAGAAGTTCTGGTCAATGTAGCCGGAAGCGACGAGATCGCGCGCTAGCGGTGACCCTAAATTCCTAGACGCCAGTTCTGCGAATGTCAGGGCTTGCCTATCCACCGCCAAGGTTTCCGGCCTCTCCATCAGATCGGCCATGTCAGCCCGCAGCAGCATGGCCCTCGTCTTGCGGATAGCAGCCAATCTGGAGTTCGCTTTGGCCCGCTCGTGTTTCTCCCAGCGTTCGGGGACGAAGTCCGCGCCCAGCTCTTCTACCACGTCCATATAGGTGAAGACCTTGCGTTCATGCGAGTTTATGGGTACCAGCAGCTGCTGCTGCCGTTCCGTAAAGGACTCCCAGAAGCTCGTGGTCCTCAGATCCTCCGGTTTGAGCGTTTCCGCGCCCTTCTGTACCTGGAACGCGGCACTGAGGCCTGAGTGCCGCAGAACACGGCGGATGTACTGATCCAAGCGCTCACCCAAAGAGTTAGCCACCTCGGCCGCTGCGTCCATGTGGCGGAGCCTCTGTTCGAGCCTGAGGATTTCCTCATCGATCATTCTGACGTTTTCGGTGACCAGATCCCGGCCGTACCCGTAGAGCTTGTCCAGCTGACTGGAACCCGTCCGGATGTCTTCGAAGTCCGACAGATGAATGTTCTTGTAAACGACCATCGAAAACACCGACTCCGGTTTCAAGCCCGGCAAATGACCTTCCGCTAGGAGAAGCTGCTCGCGGAAGACCACGTACTCGTTATGGATGTTCTTGATTAACCTCATGTCAGCCGTGTATCTAGAGACCAAGGTGACAAGGTGTGGGTCGATATCCAGGCCTGATCCAGTCAGTACGTCTGTCATGTGATCACGCGCGCTCCGATGGGTAATGAACGGCACGACAGGAATGACCAGATCGAAGAACTTCGTTCGGTTAGCCCGTTCAATCTCGACACGGGCAACGTCAGCCGACTGGTCCAGAGCAGGGGAAGTTTCGCTGTCCTGGAGAGAACCGATCGACGGAGTGTCTTGGTCGATTGCCCCGAGCTGTTCGAAGATGCTGTCCTTAATGGCATAAACGAAACGGATCTTCCGGCGCAGCTGCTTGGAATTGTTCAGCAGGGTGTTCAACTCGCGCAGCGTCTCGAAGATGTGTGGGTCTTCAAACCTGTCGATGTCTTCGAAAACCACGACGTCGTAGTCCGTCACCTCAAAGAAGTACACAATTTCATCTAGATACTCATCGAAGTAGCTGCCGGAACTGGTCAAGGTGACGGTTGCCGGGCCGGCGACGAACTTCTCGATCCAAAACCTGTTGTGGAAAATTTTCCGGGCCAGGAAGACCACCAAAGCCAGGAAAATGAACAATGCCACGTGCATGCCAACCCGCGCGGCCGGGTCGCTGCCCGCGAAGTTCACAAGGCGATCCGTGAAGCGGGTGAGATATCCCAGCAACACCAGGCCAGCCGCGAAAAATACTGCCAAACTGGCTTCCCGAACCAATTTGAAGGACCCGATTCTCCGGTACCTGGAGTCCGGGACATCCGAGGGGTCCTCACGATAGAGCAGCTGCTTAACGAGTTCCTTCTGAATCCTATTGGTCTTCGAAACCGGAGGCGCCCCGTTCTGCCCCACCGGAGGCTCGTCGCCCAGTGTAGAAAGCGAGAGGTTGAGGACTTTCGGTCCGTCGAGCGACTGCAGGATGCTGCTCTTACCAGAACCGTAGCTTCCCGTCAGGGCGATGTTGCGGTAAAGATCTCGATCCGACCCCGTAAGTGCATTCTTCAGATGCCGCACATAAACACTGTGCTGGTCATCGACAAGTCGCGGAACCAAAGGAATCAGCCCAACTGGGGCCCGATCTTCTTGGGCTTCCGCGGCATCGCCCCCGCCAGGACCGTTCGCCGTATCAGGGCGGGCAGGAGGTTCGGTTCTGTGGGAATCATTTGTCTGCATGAATAATTTCCTCCATTCAAATAATCCTATGGCTGATCACGGCCGCGCCCAGGACATCCGACCAGAGTTCGCTCCAGGGAGAGTCGAATATCTTCGTCGACCTAATTCGCCAGCTCGTTCGGCTACATCCTTTAGCCGACTGATGCAAACCGGGCACCGGCAAGTACCTGCTGTACGGCCTCGTCAACTTTTCCTTCCCGGAGCAGCCGCGCCGGCGGTACATCGTCCAGCTGTGGGTTCAGGCCTTGGAACCATTCCTAGACCACAGCACTGGGGTCTCGTTCGGTGAGTAAGGATGCGACGTGGAAAGCCTGGCGCAGCCGGGTTTTCGTCTCGTCATCCAAAGGCTTCCGTTCGCCGTCGGCCCACTGGCCCACGGCCCGGGCTTCTTTTACGGAGTCGATGTAGTGACCAGCTTTGCACCCAGGATGTCGCGAAGCTGGCGGACCAATTTGTCGATGGGAAGACGGATCGAGTCCTGATAGGCCTTGAGTCCGCCACGTGCGCCTGCAAATACTGTCATGAATGCTAAAACATCGATAATTGACTTTATGCATAGTTACTCAAGGCAACCACTTCCAAAGAGCTTATCTGGGACCCTCGGCTTAGGTCTCTCTAGCGTGCATTTCCTGAAGCACTTTGGGCATCAATGAGTGGTCCGCACCGATCGGCATCACCGTGAACAGGCGACTGACGTTAGCCATGCTGATTTGGGTTGGCCCCAGCGCTGGCAGGGCATCATTCAGTGGCCAAATTCGCTCCAGGCCGACTTGGGCTGCGGCTTTGTCGAGACGTGCCTGATGATCGTCGCCGGACTCGTGGGTCGGACCCAAGACAAGCAATGCGATCTTGCCGAGCCGGATCGCTTCCGAGGCGTTGATCGGACCAACTTGGACGCTGAACCCGATGGGTTTATCGTCCCGAAGCAAGACACGTGAGTCGCCCCTGAGTGCCAGAACGTAGGGCTTGATGTCCGTTTCTGCAGCCTCGGCGGTGTCATCGATCCCCGCGGCGTACACCCGGAAACCTTTGGGCGTACCGCCGCCGGAATCTTTATCGAACCGGCCGCGGAGCATCTTGCGGCTGGCGTCTGCACCGAGTACCCCCGAGCCGCGGGCAAGACTGAGCAGCAGCGTCACCCAAATGGCCCAGTCGCCGAGATGCTGCAGCGTCTTTTTCGTGACGGGAGTGCCCTTTTCGATAAGATCCAGCATCTGGGGTCGCTGGTGGAGTGCGCTGGTGGCCTGATTATGTTGGTAGCAGAGATCCGTTCGGAACCGCGCAAGGTCATCGTGATCTGGGTCGAGGCCGAAGCGCTTCCAGAGCGCCTGAGGAACGATGTGTTCGACCGTGGGATCGTCAAGCGTTCCGCACAATAAGCACGGCCTCTGCCCATTTTCCGGAGCTTGATCAACTTCAGCCACTAGCCATCTCCAATCTCCCTGCGTAACCGTGGGCGGTGGTCCTACCTTAGGCGGCGGGACGCAGCTTCCGACGCCTTTCCTCGTGGGTGCCTCTCCAAACCACGACCCAGTCGAAGGGCCTTGGCTAGCAATTCCATGCTTTGGTCAATCGGTTGCTGGAAGCCGCCGATCCAGGATCGTTTCCAGGTTAGGTCTACACGCAAGGTCATCGAAAATCTAATTTGAACGAATTCCAACAAAAGAGTGCCCAGCTTGGCGCTTCGCCTTTGGTGCCGGCTGCATAGAGTCGGCCATCGAAAGCTTTGGTACCGTGGACGGTCTCAGCCTGAATTCAGCAATGAAACGGGTTCCGCCCCTCAGGCTCGGCGCAGCGAAACCACCCCTTCAAGCAGAAGAACGCCAAGAATGTCCGTCACAGGCCCATTTCCAGGCCCCTGGACTATATGATCACGTTTCGTAGCAAGATCCGATGTGTGGGCGGCGTCGCCGGAAAGTGTAGTGGAGCTTGAAAAAGTTTGATGAGGGACTGCGCTGTCAAGACGTTCACTCAGGCCTTCGCAACCTGGATCCGAACGCTCCTCTGTTGGCACCGCTAAACGACACACGACTAGTCGGCATGGCAGCAACTTTGGGTGGCTTGATTCGGGGCCATGACGTCATCGTTGACGCGCAGGCCCTTATGCAAGTTGCCGCGCACCAACTGGATGTCAACTTGCTCTCTTTTGGCGAAGTCATCGGTGTCTTGGAAGAAGCTGGGTTTGTCCAAGGCGTCCAGCGGCGCGGGGGCAAGATCACCACATTTACGGAAACTGTTCCATACTACGACGACCTGTATTCCCTCCTTGGTGGCGCTTGGCGGAATCGCTCACCAACTGAGCTTGAACAGCAGCTGTTGATTGTGGTTGACGGCCTAGCCAAGAAGCCAGTTGCCCTAGAGGAGCTGGAAAGCGCATACGGTCTAGATCGTTCAGATATCCCTCAGCTTATGGACGTCGCATCTGGAGCAGGCCTTATTAGAACCCTGCGCACAATTGATGGCGACGTGGCATATTCGCCGTTCTTTGGCTTTGAAAATCCAGAGCTGCTCGACTCGTTGGTAACAGCCCATGGACCCGACCGTCTAATCGAGGAATTTGCTGCGGTCAGAGCTCGTCAAGGCCTGGAACTCGATCCGACGAAGTACCCGCTTTTGCACGGTGCAGTGGCAAATGGCCTCGTCATGGCCGCATCGGTACGCCTACCTGACGGCAAACTACAGGCATTTGCCGCATTGCCCTACGCCGCAGATCAACGGCTCCTCACATCACGGAAGCCTGTCCTCGATAAGGCTTTGGCCGTTCTTGCCTGCCTCCGGTGCGCGGAGCACTACGGTGAGTACAATACGTTGTCCGCCTCTGGCCTCATCAACGTAATAGACAAGCTATTAGATCCAAACCGAGGATTCCTGAATCCAAATAGCGCACACAGGCGGCAGTACGAACTGATGCGCAATGCAGGACTACTTGTTTTTGATCCTGATACCCGCCCTGGCGGGAGCTGGGTCACTCCAAGATTTGTCGACACTGAAGATAATCGGGAGGCCCTTCAACTCGCTCGAGACCTCATCCTTCATGGAGAGTTAGTTGAGCATCGCGTCGATGACGCAGTCGCCAGAACTATACTCACGGCCGGGAAGGACTATCAGGCGCCGATGCAGACAAGCCAAAGACTTCGGATCTCCGCTCAACCGTCGCCCAAGGAATTTGAAAAGATCTTCGAGAAGGCTATGGGAAGGAGCCCGCTTTGAGTGAGTTGGACTTGGGACTCAAGGTAGGTGTCCGGGCTCTTCTTTGGAGCATGGGGCAAAGCACGAGACTGAATGTAGAGCTTCGAGCCGACCCGAAGCCAAAGTCAGGGTCATACGGACTGCAACGTTCCAGCGGAGCAGAGTCATTTACCGATCTCGACGTCCTAGGAGTTTCCCTTTCACAAAGCTACCGGCTGACGACCACGATTGCCGACTGTAAATCGGGTCGCCGCGACAAGCCCACGGCCCGCATGTTTTGGGCACGGGGCGTTGCAGACCTTTTCGGTGCCGACCAAGTGATGCTTGTCAGAGAGCACGATGTAAACGATGCAACGCGCCAACTTTCGAGTCGTCTAGGGATAACCGTCCTGCCATCATCGGACCTGCTTCGTATGCAGCAATTGTACCGATCCGATGCATCTGAAGTCCTGGACGTCCTGTTCGACCGCAAACTCGTTGCCGAAAGCCAAGCTGCCTTCAACTCCCTTGACAGACGCTTGGATGGATTGACGGAATATCGTCAATTTGATTACTGGGTCTACCAGGAACATCGCAACCCGGTTCAACTGGTGGCGCACCTGAAAGAAGCCGCAAGACATCTCGATTACCGCAACCCGATACATTTGGCATTGGTTCTCGATTGCGCTTGGCTCTACCTCTTTTCGCTCATCAAGGCTACTGCACACATCCGAGGAGCTTTCTTAAGTGACCCCGACAGGGGCTTGCAGGAATACATTTTTGGAGGTGCAGTAAACCTCCGGGAAAAGCAAGAGACCGCCGAACTTCTAAAAAAGGTCGCTCCTCCAGGGACCGGCGAACTAGACCACCTCCCCCCTTACTACTCCAACCTGCGCGAACTCGTCACGCGGCTGCTCCGTCGGCCAAGCGAGATCCAAACAGCCCTTAGGTACATAGAAGCAGCCTCAGGGCTAATGGCCGCGAAACGGCGAATCACTCTAAGTCACGCATTTAAGGAGGAGTTCAATCCGGTAGCTGCTAAGTTGGCTGCCGACGTGTGTGGTTTCCTCGTGGCTTCGGCCGAGCTTGACTCTGGATTCCGCTCGGAAGCACGTGCTTACCTTCTGTCTGAACCCGTAGGCGGTCAGTCGACGGGATCAGACGAGCTGACGATATCGCCTGCAAATCACGAGGACACCGCAGCGGAGACGGAAGGCCCGGAGGACATGCTTCCTGAGAGGAAGTAGGGCAACCGGAACCTAGGGTGTGCGGCCCTATGCGTCAAGACGCAGAATGTCCCGACACTGCATCGCGAGCGTCGGGACATTTGCCGTCTGGCCCCACGCACACCGTCGGCACCATTGCTGGTGTGCGTAGCAGAGACCTTTGATGGTTTCGTTGTTCGGTTCCGCCCACTCCAGGGCCGCCACCAGGTTGTCTTCGTCAGGCAGTGCCCGCTGTTCCGCGGCAGGGAGTTTGTCGTAGGTATAGGCGGCAACGGCTAGGCAGTCCTGAACCGCTCATAGGCCTGCTCAAGTAGGTCTTTCCGGGGGTGCTCGCGTCGATTTCTCGGGAGCTCCATGAGCCGCTCGCCATGGCGTCCTTGAATGCCGTGTTTGAGCATAGGGCCATCGACCTCTTTGAGGATGTCCTCCCGAACTTCGACAATGAAATCAGGACGAATGCCAAGGATGAGAGCGTCGAATGCAGCGTGATGAATTTTGCAGAGCGCAATACCATTCACAACCGATGCAATGCCTTCTTCCGCAGCGTCAGGAATAATGTGGGCGGCATCCAGCAACTCCCGATGCGCCAACGCGCAGACAGAGCATCTGCTCCGATACGCACGAAGCACCGTCGACCGAAAAACGGGCTGATGCAGGCGTCTCTTCGTCTCCACCATAAGGTAACGACGGAGATGCTCCTCAATAGGACTTTCTCTGCCGATGAGACCTTTTCCAACATTAGGGTCAATGACAAACTGCTTCTTCTCTGGTTCCTCCCAAAGCAGGAAGACCGGAAAGACTGGCTGGAAAACAGCCGGCGCCATGCCTACGCCGAAGAACCAGATCAAAGGTAGTTCCTGTTGCATCGCCGAGCGAAGTGCGCGGTTGTCAGGATGATTCGGGTCATCGCCGCGCCACGCATAGCGGAGAAGCCCGTCATCACCTACCCGGTCATCGTAAGGTCGATCTTTACCCGGCGCCCGGTAAACCGTCTGGATTGAGAGCGCAGCGGAAAGATCTTTCGGCTTCCAAATTCCAGTTTGTGTTGCCTGAAGCCGCCTTGGTTCTCCCTCAAAGTGGAAGTCCTCAATGTCTTGTCTGGTCAGCCACTCTGCACCATCGTTGGTGCGTACGGCCAGCCACGCCATGGCCTCACGACGGAGTCGTGAATCAAAGTTACTGTCCCCCACGGCCATCTCGCTCACCCACCCAGGATAGATCAGACTGAAAGCAAGCCTGGTTCCCGAATAAGCTACAAATCTCTATCGGGGCCACCAAAGTAGTGCGCGAGATGCTCGCCGGGATGCGAAGAGCGATTTACCGCTCTAGCAAGCTCCAGGCCCGCCACACCCCAACTCTTAACCTCCCCGCAACCCGCAGACTGCCAGTCTCGTAATTCCGATTCAGATACTGCTGGTTTCGTAATTCCGTCACCGCGGCTGCCCTCTCCGTGCAGCCGGCCCCAACCTTGACGGAAGGCATCACCATGCACGCTCGTGCTGGCATCATCGCAAGCTCGCTCATCGGCCTCATGGCCCTCACCGGCGCACTCGCCGGCTGCTCCGGCAGCGCCAACGCCGGCGCCCCGGGAACCAACGGGACCAACGACAAGAAAGAACTCGTCTTCGCCACTCCCCCGGGCACGGACGACCCCGAAGAGCAGTCCATCATGAAGGACCTCGCCACCATGGTGGGCGAAGCCTCCGGCCGGCAGGTCAAGAACCTCCAGCCCGCCGACTACCTGGGCGTCGTGGAAGCTGTCCGCAACAACTCCGTGGACGTCGCCATCCTCAGCCAGTTCTCCGCCGCCCTTGCCTACAAGACCGGCAGCGTGGACCCCCTCATGGTGTGGCCCGCCAGCAAGGAACCCGCCGCCTTCTGCCTCGCCAAGAAGGACAGCGGCATCACCAAGCCCCAGAACCTCAAGGGCCGCCAGATCGCCTTCGTGGACCCCGGCTCCACCACCGGCTACTTCATGCCCAAGGCCCTCTTCAAGAAAGCCGGCCTCACGGACGGCACCGACTACAAGAGCACCTTCGCCGGCTCCCACGACTCCGCCGTCCTGGCCCTCGCCAACGGCAGCGTGGACGTGGCCTGCACCGCCCGCCAGCTCTACCCCACCTTCGTGGAAAAGGGCATCCTCAAGGAATCCGAGATCACCGTCTTCGCCAAGACCGACCCCATCCCCGTGGGCATCTCCGTGGTGGTCCGCAAGGACCTGGACAACGACGCCCGCGAAGCCCTCAAGGCCAAGCTCCCCGCCCTCATGGCCGGCAACGAAAAAGTCGCCAAGACCATGGGCCTCAAGGGCGAACCCGCCATGGACCCCGAATTCAGCGTCTACGAACCCCTCACCAACGTGGCCGAATCCATCGGCGTGAACCTCAAGGACCTCCGGTGAGCAGCCCCGCCGTCGAACGCCCCGCACCTGCCATGGACCTCAGCTCACTGGAACGCCCGACGGCGGCACTCCCCACCGTCTCCGCCCGCTCCCTGCGCGTGCAATACGGTGAGCAGACCGCCCTCAGCAGCGTGGACCTGGACGTCTACCCCGGCGAAGTGGTGGCCCTGCTGGGCCACTCCGGCTCCGGCAAGTCCACCCTCATGAAAACCCTCACCGGCATCGCCCCCTTCACGGCGGACAAGCTCGAGGTGGCCGGACGCGAGGTAGCGAAGCAGAACCCGGCCGGCCTGCGGGAGCTGCGCTCCGACGTCGGGTACGTCTTCCAGCACTTCAACCTGGTCCCGCGGCTGACCGCCCTCACCAACGTCCTCACCGGAGGACTGCACGACGCCGGCCCGCTCAACCTGCTGGGCACCTTCAGCCGCGCCCAGCGCACCACCGCCCTGGAACTGCTGGACCGCGTGGGCCTGGCCCACAAGGCCAAGCAGCCCTGCCGCAGCCTCAGCGGCGGCGAACAGCAGCGCGTGGCGATCGCCCGCGCCCTGATGCAGCGGCCGCGCCTCATCCTGGCCGACGAACCCGTTGCTTCCCTGGACCCGCGCCTGGCCGGGAACATCCTGGGCCTGCTGCGCAGCATCGCCCGCGAAGAACAGATCCCCGTGATCGTCAGCCTGCACGTGGTGGGCCTGGCCCGCCGCTACGCGGACCGCGTCCTGGGCCTGCACTCCGGCGAACTTGTCTACGCCGGCCCGGCATCCGATCTCAGCGAAAAGGAGGTGCACCAAATCTATGGCACCGACACTGAACTCCTCGAAAACTGAAGAAACCACAGAGCAAAACCACAAGCCCCTGGACACCTCCCTCTCCGAGGCCGACCGCCTGCGTCTCTCCCGCCCGTTCAACCTCCCCACGCCGCGCGGCGCGGCACTCTGGGTGCTTGCCGCCGTCGTACTGGTCTGGTCCGGGCTCGGCGCGGGATTTAACCCGGACAAGCTACTGAGCGGCGTGCCGAACATGGGCAACTTCCTGGCCCGCCTCTTCCCGCCCACCTTCGACAAGTTCGGCACCATCGCCACCCTCCTGGTGGAGACCCTGCAGATGGCCGTGGTGGGCACGGTGCTCGGCGCCCTCTGCTCGCTGCTTCTGGCGTTCGGCGCGGCAAGCAACATCGCCCCGCGCTGGCTCTACACCGCCTGCCGCGGCATCCTGAACGTGCTGCGCTCCATCCCGGAACTGATCTTCGCGCTCATGTTCGTCTCCGCCGTGGGACTGGGACCGTTCGCCGGCATCCTGGCGATCGTGGTGGGATCGGTGGGCTCCATCGGCAAGATCTACGCCGAAGCCATGGAATCCGTGCAGGCCGGCCCCGTGGAAGCACTCACCGCGGTGGGCGCGGACAAGCGGCAGGTCATCGCCTACGCCGTGCTCCCGCAGGCCGCTCCCCTGCTGGTCAGCTACACGCTGCTGCTCTTCGAAGGCAACGTCCGCGGGGCCACCATCCTGGGCCTGGTAGGTGCGGGCGGCATCGGCCTAGAACTGACCACCGCCATGCGCATGTACGACTACGGGCACCTCTGCGCCATCATCATCAGCATCATCGTGCTGGTCACCATCATCGACCGCATCAGCGCCTTCATCCGCGCCAAGCTCAGTTAGGACCCCTCTTGGAAACGCTTGATTTGGCCCCCGTGAACCTCCGTGACCTCGGCGGGCTGCCCGTGGACGGCGGCGTGACCCTCCCCGGCGTACTGCTGCGCAGCGACGACGTCTCCGTGATGCCGGCGGACTTCGCCCGCAAAATGGTCGACGACGGCGTCCGGCAGGTCATCGACCTCCGCTCACCGGAGGAGGCGCTCTTCACGGGCCGTGGTCCCCTGACCGTGCCGGGCGTGAACTACCACCACCTCGCACTGACCGCCGCGATGGCGATGCCGGAGGAGCTCGAGCGGCAGCTCATGTCCGCCTCGGCCACCCCGGAACAGGTGGGCGCCTGGTACGCGGCGCTGGTGGAGGGCCAGGCCCGGCAGCTCGCACTCGGCGTCACCCTCGTGGCACTCAGCGAGGGCGCGACTGTCTTCCACTGCGCCGCCGGCAAGGACCGCACCGGGGTGTTCGCCGCCGTCGTACTGTCCGCGCTGGGGGCCACACAGGAGACCATCTCCGCCGACTACGCCGCCACCGCGGCCCGGCTGCCGCGTCTGTTCCCGCGGCTGCAGGCCATCCTGGGCGGGCTGCTGCCTGAGCCGCTGCCCACCGACACCCAGGCGGGCGCCGGGGCTGGAAAAGCAGGGGCGATGATGGGCGCGCACGCCGAATCGATGGACGCCATGCAGCGGATCCTCATCGAGCGGCACGGCAGCGTGGTGGAGCCCGTGCGGCAAGCCGGGCTGAGCGACGGGATCATCGAAGAACTGCGCGGACGGCTGGTGCAGGGTGACTGACACGCTCGACTCCGTGGTGAGGGCGCCCGGCCGGCCCCGCGACACCAGCCTGGAAGCCCAGGTGCTCGAAGCCACCGTGGACCTCCTGCTGGAACGCGACACCCGCGAGGTCACCATGACCGCCATCACCGAACGCTCCGGGGTGAGCCGGGCGGCGATCTACCGCCGCTGGGCCAGCCGCGAGGAACTGATCGCGGCGGCGCTGGACAGCGTGCGCTCCGGAGTGGAGCTGACGCCGTCGGGCAGTTGCGTGGACACCATCCTGGACTCGTACGAACAGGCGTCCATCGCAGTGGACGGCAGAGTGGGCACGCTGGTCAAGAAGCGCGTGGCGCTGGGCCTGGAGAACGAGAAGCTGCGGGCACTCTCCTGGGAGCGGCACGTCTCGCGGCGCCGGGAACCCGTGGCGGCCGAGATCCGGCGCGGCATCGCCACCGGGGAAATCCGTCCGGACGTGGACGTGGAGGCGATGATCGACCTCATCAACGGCATGTACTACTACCAGCTGGTGGTGCGCGCCTCCTCCACGGAAGATCCCGACGCCGGCCGCGAGCGCGTGCGCAACGCCGTGCGTTTGGTGTTCGAAGGGGCGGCAGCGCGCTGAGTCCGGCAGGACGGGTGGCGTTCAGGTACCGCCACCCGTCCGCCGCGTCCTCGGCACCGAATACCCTGTGCGGGACATGGAACATCCCTTGGCCGGCAGGAGGGGCGACACATGACAACCACGCAGCTGCGGCGCTTATGCTGGACGGACATGGACACCTCTCCTGCCCGCGGTACCGCGGACGCCCACGCCACCGGGACCGGTACGTCCCCGGTGCCTGAGTTGAACGCGCAGCTGGGCAGGCTACTGGGCATGATCGCCGGTGGCGACCGGGACGCCTTCGTGGAGTTCTACGGGCTGACCTCGCGCAGGGTCTTCGGCCTGGCCCGCCGGGTGCTGCTGGACCAGGAACTCAGCGAGGACGCCACCCAGGAAGTCTTCCTGCAGGTGTGGCAAAGCGCGGGCCGTTTCGATCCCGCGGCCGGGAGCCCCCTCGCCTGGCTGATGACCATCACCCACCGCCGGGCCGTGGACAAAGTCCGCTCCGTGCAGGCCGCCACGGACCGCGAAGCCAGCTACGGCGCCGCCAGCCAGGACATCGAGCACGACGCCGTCTCCGAGGAAGTCGGCAGCCGGCTGGAAGCCGAAGCCGTTGCCCGGTGCCTGCAGACCCTGACGGAAACACAGCAGGAATCGGTGCGGCTGGCCTACTACGGCGGCCTGAGCTACCGGGAAGTCGCCGAGAAGCTGCACGCCGCGCTCCCCACCATCAAGTCACGCATCCGCGACGGACTGCTCCGGCTGAAGAACTGCTTGGAGGTGGGCTGATATGGACAAGGACATGAACGACGGCGGCATGCGGCCACGCGGTTTCGCTGCGGACATTGCCACCGACCTCGCCGCGGGCCGCGCCGTGGAACTGGCGGAAATCTACGCGCTGGACGCCGTCAGCGACGAGGAACGCGCAGCGATCGACGCCTACTTCGCCACCGCCCAGGACGCCGAGCGCCGCGCTTTCAACGAGCGGGTCCGGCAGGCGCGCGAAACCCTCGCCCTGGCCTTCACCGCGGAAGAAGAGCCGCCCGCGGACTTGTTGGAACGCACCCTGGCGCAGCTGCCGGCGCCGCCGGCACCCGCTGCCGCTCCGGCGTCGGGCGATGAACTCGCTGCCGCGCGGCAACAACGCAGCGAACGACGCCGGCCTTCCGCCGTCCGTACCTGGCTGATCGCCGCCGCTGCCGCGGTGGCCCTGGCCGTGGGCGGGGTGGGAATCGGCAGCTACGTCGCCGCGCAAAACGACCCCGCCACGCAGATCCTCCAGGCACAGGACGTGCGCGAAGCCACGGTGGACGTGGCCGGCGGCGGAACGGCAACGGTGGCGGTTTCGGCGTCGAGGGACGCCATGGTGGTGCGGATGAAGGACGTACCGCCACCGCCCGCGGACAAGGTGTACCAGATGTGGCTCATCCCGCAGGACGGTTCTGCTCCGGTATCGCAGGGACTCATGGACGCCCGGACGCTGTCGCAGCCTGCAGTGGTGAAGGGTCTCTCGGGTGCCGCGGCGCTGGGGGTCACCGTGGAGCCTGCCGGCGGCTCGGCCACGCCCACGCTGCCCATCGTGGCGCTCGCTCCGCTCCGTTCCTGACCGGGTCCCGACGGGCGCGAAACTTTTTTCTCCTTTTTCGGGCGGCGACCCATCCGCTTCCCTGTGTGCTCCGAATAACGGGCATCACCCCTTTGGGGCCCGATCAGCTGCTTACGGGCAGCACCCGTACACAGAGGAGAAACCGTCATGGCAACCCACCCGCTCACCCACACCGGGACGCGCAGCAATGTCCAGAAAGCGTCCATGGTTGTTGGCGCAGTGTTCCTGTTGGTCGGCATCCTTGGCTTCGTTCCCGGAATCACCGCGGGCATGGATCAGCTGCACTTCGCCGGCCACCATTCCGAGGCCATGCTGCTGGGCCTCTTCCAGGTATCGGCCCTGCACAACATCGTGCACCTGCTCTTCGGCGTCGCCGGCCTGGTCCTGGCCCGCAGCGCCACAGCTTCGCGCGCCTTCCTGCTCTATGGCGGCGTGATCTACCTTGTCCTGTTCATCTACGGGCTGCTTGTGCCGCAGGATTCGCCCGGCAACTTCGTTCCGCTGAACACCTTCGACAACGTGCTGCACCTGCTCCTGGGCGTAGGCATGGTGGGCCTGGCCCTGATCCTCACGAAGGGCAGCAAGAGCGTCCGTCCGTAACAGCCCGTTCGTCATCACTGGCTCCCCGTCGAAGCCCGGGGAAAGAGAGGCGGGCTCCCGGAGAAATCCGGGAGCCCGCCTTTGTCATCGAAGCCCGTTGACTCTCCTACCGGCTCCCCGCTGTGATAGGCCGATAAGTATGTCTTCTTCATCCAAAGCTGCAACGACGGCGTCTGCCGCCGAAGAACGCAGCGCCCGTGTGGCCGTCACCCTCTTTCCCCTGCTGATCCTGGCCGGAGGCGCCGTCGCCCTTGCCACGCCAGGCAGCTTCACCGGGCTGGCGCCCTGGATCAACCCGCTGCTGGGCGTGATCATGTTCGGCATGGGGCTGACCCTCACGCCGCCCGACTTCGCCATCATCGCCAAGCGGCCGGTCCCGGTGGTGATCGGCGTGGTGGCCCAGTACGCCATCATGCCGTTCCTCGGCTGGCTGGTGGCGATGGTGCTGGGCTTGCCGCCGGCGCTGGCAGCGGGCGTCATCCTGGTGGGCTGCTGCCCGGGCGGCACCGCCTCCAACGTGGTGTCCTACCTGGCGCGCGGAGACGTTGCGCTGTCCGTGGCGATGACCACGGTGTCCACCTTGCTCGCCCCGCTCCTGACCCCGGTGCTGGCGCTCTGGCTGGCCGGTCAGTACATGCCGGTGGACGCCGCTTTCATGGCCTGGTCCATCGTCCAGATCGTGCTCTTCCCGGTGCTGCTGGGCCTGGTGGTCCGGCTCTTCCTGCCCGGCCTGGTCAACAAGGCACTGCCGGCGCTGCCGTGGATCTCGGTCATCGCCATCACCGTTGTGGTGGTGGCCGTGGTGTCCGGAAGCGCCAAGGCCATTTTCGCGGCCGGGCTTCTGGTCCTCGTGGCCGTCATCCTGCACAACAGCCTGGGCTACGCGCTCGGCTACGCGGCGGCCCGGCTGTGCAAGCTGCCGGTTCCCTCGCGCCGCACCACCGCCATCGAAGTCGGCATGCAGAACTCCGGCCTCGCGGCGGGGCTGGCACGCCAGTACCTCACCCCCGAATCAGCCCTGCCCGGCGCCATCTTCTCCGTATGGCACAACGTCTCCGGTGCCGTGCTGGCCGCCTACTGGCGCCGCCGCAGCAGCACTCCGGTGCGCAGCGGCGAGTCGGTTCCGGCGGCCGCTGCGGAGTAGCTTCGAGCTGCTCCCGGGGCAGCGGGGCGGGGCGGTTACGCCCTGACCCGCTGCGCGAGGGCGTCGTCGAGGAAGCCCAGGTGGGCCGGGGTCGGCTTGACCACATGCGCTTCGTACTCCGGGTGCTTCACCACAAACTTCTTGATGAAAGCGCAGACGGGCACGATCTTCAGGCCCGCCGCCACGGTCTGGTTGAGGGCTTCGGTAGCGAGTTTCCCGGCCAGGCCCTGCCCGCCGTATTCCTCGTTGACCACCGTGTGGTAGAAAATCCGCTCCCGCGGTTCACGCGCATCGCCGCCCTCCGGTGCGGAGGCGGCAGCTCCGCCGTCGTAATCCTTGTACGCGGCCTTGCCGATCACGCGGTCGGACTCCAGCAGCTCGAAACGTTCCCAGTCAGTGTGGTGGCGGATAGCAATGCTCATCCCCCGAATGTACGGCATGAAAATGACAGAGCCTGCGGCTAGCATCCCCGTATGGAGCAGAAACTGCATTTCATCACCGCCGCTACCCCGGATCTGGACGGCGCCCGCGCGTTCTACAAGGAGGGCCTGGGCTGGGAGCCGCTGCTGGATGTTCCCGGGGAGATCATCTTCTTCCAGGTGGCGCCGGGCCTGGTGCTCGGCTTGTTCGACGCCGCGAAGTTCAACGAGGACCTGGGCGTTCCGGGTGTTGCCGCGGGTGTCAGCGGGGTGACTCTCTCGCACAATGTGGGCAGCGCCGAGGAGGTTGCCGGGACCATCGAAAAGCTGGAGGCCGCCGGCGCCACCGTGCTCAAGCCGGCCCAGCCCGGGGCGTTCGGCGGCATCTTCCACGGCCACGTCCAGGACCCCAACGGCATCATCTGGGAGATCGCGCACAACCCGGGATGGAGCATCGGCACGGACGGGAATGTGACGCTGGGTTGAGGTCCGCCTTCCAACACAATGTGCCCCAGCTCACTCCCGGGCCCTACCATTTACGAGGCGGCCGACCGTTGCCGGAGCCTTCCCTACCGGGGTGCTGCCGACCGATAGCGCCGCCAGCTGCGTGCCCACCCGCGCCGCCCAGCTCCCCTCCAGGATCCCCGCCCACGCGGGCAGCAGTGTTCATGCGCAAGGTGCTCCACGTGACGGGTTGATCCACGCTATCCCGTTCAATCCGAAAGACTCCCCAATGTCCGTAGCCTCTCCAGAAAACACCGTCCTGCGGGTTTCCAGCGCCGGAAACGAGCCCGTCATCCTCAATGTCGAGGGCGGCGAAACGGTGACCATCCGCATCGAAGTCGACAGCAAATGCAGCTGCCAGGCGGCGCCCCGTGCCGGGTCCTACACGGACAGCCAGCTGTAGCTCCCGGATACACGGTCAAGGCGCGTTGCCCCTGCGGGCGGCGCGCCTTTTCCGTGCGAGTTTGGTTTGTATAACAACCTCAGTACAGTGGCTCCAACAGACCCCACCCAAGCGAGGCCCCGTGAGCGACACCGCCGTCCAGTTCCTGTCCCGACCCCTCACCGCACAGCCGGGACAGCCCCTGCGCGTGGCCGCGTATTCCCGGATCGCCGAAGCCATCCGCACCAAGCTCCTCCCGCCCGGCTCGCTGCTGCCCACCGAAACCGAGCTTGGCGTCATGATGGACGTCAGCCGCACGGTCATCCGCGAAGCCCTCATGCTGCTCGAGGAAGACGGCCTCACCAGGGCGCGGCGCGGCGTCGGGCGCTTCGTGGCAGACACGCTGCCCCGCATCGGCATCGAGAAAATCCGCCCCTTCGATCAGCTCCTGGGCGGCACCGAACTGGACGTGCAGGTCAAACGCACCCTCACCGAATTCCAGCCGGCGTCCGAGTTCACCGCCCCGGGCATCGGCGTCGAACCCAACCAGGACTGCTGGCTCTGGGAAAGCGTGCTCATCCGCAACGGCGAGGCGATCGGCCATCTCCAGGAGAACGTGCCGGCGGACACCGGCCGCGAGCCGGGCGCCCCGGACACTCAGGGCAACGCAGTCGACGACGGCGACTGGCTGGCCGCCGCTGCAGGCCCCGCCGGGCGCACCAGCCTCGCCCCGAAAACGCTCCTGGAAATCCTCGCCGAACGCCCCGGAATGAAACTGGGGCCCGGCGAATGCCAGATCAGCCTCAGCACCGCGGGCCCCAGCCGCGCCAGGCTTTTGGACCTGCGCCCCTCGGACCCGGTGCTGGTGCTCACCCAGTACGTGCGCCGCGCGGGAAGGCCCTTCTACCTGGCCAAATGCCTGGTGGCCGCGCGGGCCGGGCACCTTTCCGTGATGCAGTCCTCCTAGGAAACCGGCCGCAGGGACATGATCATCCGCTTGATGTCCTTGTACTCCTGCGTCTCCATGTAGGCCTGCGGAGTGTCCGGCCCGGGCGTCGCGCCCTCCACCGGCAGCATCGGATCGTAGGCGCCGCCGAAGCTGGCGCCGCTCGGCGGCCAGGTGAAGAAATGGAAGATGGGGCAGGCGTCCGGACCTGTCGGCTCCGGCCCCGAAGTGATTCCGTAGGCCAGCGGCCCGGTCTTCGCGGGGTCGGTTCCCTGGCGGCCTTCGAAGACGAAGCGCGGCGTGGTCCCGGCCTGGGCCAGTGCGGGCACCGGTTCCGAATCGAGCAGCGAGTACGGAGTCTTGGTGGTGCATTCCGCGCCAGTGACGAGATTGGTCCGCAGGGTGGCAAGCTGCTTGCCCGACCCCGTCGAGACCGCCAGGAAAACACCGCCCTGGGACGGCGTGCCGGCAGGATCCGTGACCACCCAGTCGGCGGGGTGCTCGAAGGTCAGCGTCCCGTCCTTGGTCTTGTAGGCAGTCCAGCTTTCGTTCGTCGGGGCGTCCGAGCTTGGCGCGGGCGCTGGCGCGTCCGTCGCCGTGGCGCCGTCACTGCCGGATGGTGCGGGCGCCGTGGATTGGGCCCCGGTGGATTGGGGCGCCGGCTGCCCGCAGGCGCCCAGGAAAAGAATCAGTGCCAACGCGGCGGCGGAACGGATTGGGTGGCGCACGGCAGTCTCCTTGGAAGCATGAGACCAGTGGATAAGTAGCTCAATTGTGGGGCCGTGCCGTAGTCCGGAACAGGGGTAAATCCAATCGGTATGCGAACGTTGCGTGTGGTCACGAATCCGCGCGTTCTTTGCCGTTCAGCAACGCGACGATTCTGCTGGATCACCCCGTGCCTACCCGCAGCCCGCCCACGCCGCGCCGGGCCTCCCGTAGTCACCCCGCGATGTGATCCAGCAGAATGTCCGATTCTGGTCCGCCGCCCAGTTCCGGCCCGCCCGACTCCGGCCCGCCCAGTTCCTGCACGGCCAGGCTCAGCCACAGCACCAGCATGTCCTCGGCCTGGGCGGGGTCGATTCCGAAAATCTCCTCCATGCGCCGCAGCCGGTACCGCAGGGTGTTCTGGTGCAGCGACAACGCCTTCGCGGTCTTGGCCGAATCGCAGGAAAACGCCAGGTACGTCCGTAGCGTCTTGGCGTAGTCGGTGCCGGAGCGGGCGTCGTGTTCCAGCATCGCTGCCGCGGCCGGGGACATCAGCCGGGGCTTGCTCCGGAACAGCGCCGCCACCTCCAGCAGGGTGAGCCTGCTGCGCATTTCCGCCGCGCTGGCGAAGCCGCCCCCGGAAACACCGGGGGCGCCGGAACCGCCAAAAACTGAACCACCAGCACCGCCGTCAGCCAGCATCAGGAGGACGAGGTCGGCGTCGTACTTGGAGCGGCTGATCCCGCCCACTGCGGCGACCGGCGTGCCCAGCGCCACCCGCAGCTCCAGCCGCAAGGACACCGCGGCCCGCTCGATCAGCCGCCGCGCCAGCGCCCCGATCTGCGGCAACGCGGCAGCGCCGGCTTCAGTAAACAAGGCGTAGATGGTGGTGCCGATCATCACGCACTGCGTGCCCTGCCGGTACGCCTCGCACTGCGTGCTCACCAGGTCCAGCACGCGAGCCAGCGCGATCTCCTCCGAGCCGGGCACCACCTCCGCGGCGAAGGCGACGACGGCGAACGGCCCTTTGCGCCCGAGGGCCAGCTGTTCGGCTACCAGCTGGGAATCGTCGTCGCTTTCGAGGAGCCGGCGCAGCAGTTCGGCGCGTTGCTGGCGGGCGAGGTCGTAACTGCTGCGGGCGCGGAGCATGTGCAGTGCGGCGATGTCCGCGGCGCTCTCGAGGGCCCGTTTGGCCTCGGCGTCCAAAGTGCCGTCCGCGTCCACCACCCAGATGGAACCGAGCGGCTGCTTCCCGGCGCGCACGGCGATGGCCAGGCGGTCCATGGCATCGCCCACGCCCTCGATGTGCACGGCCCCTTCGGCCCGGAACACCGAGGCGTACTGCCCCGCGTTCTCCGGAAGGTACGGCACCTGCCGGCCCAGAATGCCCGCCCGGCGGTCCTCGTCGATCGGCTGGTTGGGCAGGGTGGAGTACGCCAGGATCTGTTCCTGCAGGTTCTCGATGGTGGTGGCCCCGCCCACCATCGCGGCAATGGCGTTGGCCAGCGCGAACAGATCGCCCACACCCAACGGCACCAGTGAACTGTTGGCCTCCGCGAGCGTCCCGACGGCGGATTCGATCAGTCCGTCCAGCTGCCGCCAGGACACCTCGTCCGCCACCACCAGCAGCGCGATCCCGGTCCGGTCCGCGGCACCGGCGAGCGTCTCCAGCCCGGCGGATTCCGGATCAGCCTTGATCACGATCGCCGCGAATCCGGCGCGGGCCGCTTCCTGCACGACGGCGGCAGTCCGCTCATCGCCAGCCTGCAGTCCGATGCCCAGCAGGATGCCGCCGGGCAGGGATTCGAGCGCGGCAGTGGGGTCGTAGAGGCCGGGGCTCAGCAGCGCCAGCGAAGGCATGGGGCCGTGCGTCCGGATGCCAAGGCCGGAGCCTTCCAGCACCTTGAGGAGTTCCTGCAGCGGGATCTGGTGCGAAGCGGACGGGCTCTGGGACACGGAAGGGTTCTGGGCCATGCCCGGCAAGCTATCCGACCTTGTGGGAAACCACAAGCCAAGAGAGAAAGCTTGGTGCCACACCCTAAAGCCATGCGCCCGAACGCGTAGCGATAGTGGAGGAATGTCACTCACTGTTTTAAGGCAGCCTGTTGAAGCACATCCCGCAGCACGCCAGGCCAGGGAAGCAGCCACCGCGGCCGCTGACCGGGCCGGCGTCACGGTCATCGAGGAGTCGGACCGCGAGAAGCTCCGGGACATCGAAGGCCTGCTCGTCAGCATCTGGGGCACGTCCCCGCACGGCGCACCCGTCCCCTTCGACATCCTGCGCGCCATCTCGCACGCCGGCTGCAACATCTCCGCCGCGTACCTGCCGGACGGCACCCTCTGCGGCGCCGCTGTCGCGATCGTCACGCCGGGTGATGCTGCCACTTACTCGTTCATCGCGGGCGTGGCCCCGGGCGTCGCGGACAAAGGCGTCGGCTTCGCCCTCAAGCAGCACCAGCGCGCCTGGTCGCTGGACCGCGGCATCGAAACCATGACCTGGACTTTCGATCCGCTGGTCAGCCGCAACGCCCGCTTCAACCTCAGCAAGCTGGGCGCCCATGTGGACGAATACGAGCGCAACTTCTACGGCCTGATGGAAGACGAAATCAATGCCAACGACGAAAGCGACCGCCTGGTGGCCGTCTGGCCGCTGTCCTCGCAGGAAAGCATCGACTGCAGCGAAGGCCGGCCCACCGACGTCGAGCTCCCGGAGCCCGGTGCCGCGACCGTCCTGAAAGACGGGCCCGACGGCGGGCCGCAGCTTATGGACGCGAACGGCACCCTCTGGTGCCGCGCACCCCGGGACATCGTGGCCCTGCGTTCCGCCGATCCGGAACAGGCCGCCCTCTGGCGCAGCACCATGCGCGAATCCTTCGAAACCGCCTTCGCCGCCGGCTACCACGCCGACGCCGTCACCCGTACCGGCTGGTACCGCCTCAGCCGCCAGCAAGCAGCCCGCTAGCCTGCCCCGCCCCAACATCTCAGGAGTCCCCCATGAAAACCTCCCTCCGTTACCTCCTCTGCGCCACTGCCCTTCCCGTCGTGCTCGGCCTGAGCGCCTGCGGCGGTGCCGCCACCCCGGCCGAAAGCGGCAAGCCCGTCTCCACCGCCGACGCCGATCCCGCCGCAGCGGCTGCCCTCCCGGAACGCTTCAAGAGCGCCGGCGTCATCAAGGTGGCCTCGGACATCCCGTACCCGCCGCTGGAAATGTTCGACGAAAACCAGAAGCTCACCGGCCTGGACGTGGACCTCGCAGCGGCATTGGGCGCCAAGCTCGGCGTGAAGCTGGAACTGCAGAAGCAGGCCTTCGACAGCATCATTCCGTCCCTGCAGTCCGGCAAGAACGACATCATCATGTCCGGCATGAACGACACCCCGGAACGCCAGAAGACCCTGGACTTCGTGGACTACCTGCACGCCGGGTTCTCCATCCTGGTCAAGGAGGGCAACCCGGAGAACATCACCACGGCGCTGGATCTCTGCGGAAAAACGGTCGCCGTCCAGAAGGCCACCGTGCAGGGCGACATCCTGCGCGGCTACGAACAGAAGTGCAAGGACAAGGGCGCAGCACCGGTCAACGTCATGGAACTGCCCATGGAAACCGATGTGCAGACCGCCGTCCGCGCAGGCAAGGCGAGCGCCGAAGTGGTGGACTCCGCCCCGGCAGCCTACGCGGCCAAGACCGCGGGCGACGGCAAGGTCTTCGACATCGTCCGCGATCCCTCCAACCCCGCCGGTTACGAGCCCGTCTACACCGGCATCGGCGTGCTGAAGAAGGACGCGGAGCTGAGCAAGGCGCTGCTGCTGGCCATGGAGGCGATCATCAAGGACGGCAGCTACGAAGAGATCCTGAAGAAGTACGAGCTCTCCGACTACTCGGTCAAGAAGGCCGGAATGAACATGGGCAAGGACGTCAAGTGAGCAAGCTTGCCCCCGCGGTGACGGCGCCCGGCGCCGTGGACACCGACGTCAACACGGACGACGACGTCGTCGCAGTGCCGCTGCGCCATCCCTGGCGTTGGGTGGTGGCCGGGGTCCTGGTACTCGCCCTGGCGGGGCTGGTCACCTCGATGTGGACCAACCCGAACATCGAGCACTCCACGATCGCCACGTACCTGTTCAATCCGAAGATCATCAACGGCGTGGGCCTGAGCCTGCTGGTCACGGTCATCGCTATGCTGGTCTCCACCGTGCTGGGCGTGCTGCTGGCCGTGATGCGGCTGTCCAAGAACCCGGTGATGAACGCCTTCGCCTGGCTCTACGTGTGGGTGTTCCGCGGAACGCCGCTGCTGATCCAGATCGTGTTCTGGGGTTACCTTGGCCTGCTGTACTCGCAGATCAGCCTGGGCGTGCCGTTCACGGACTTCACCATCTTCTCCGTGGACACCAACACCCTGGTGCCCGCGTTCGTGGCCGGCCTGCTCGCCCTGACCCTGAACCAGGCCGCGTACTCCGCGGAGATCATCCGCAGCGGCATGCTCTCGGTGGACCCCGGCCAGCATGAGGCGGCAGCGTCACTGGGGATGTCGCCGTCGTACACGCTCTTCAAGGTGGTGCTGCCGCAGGCCATGCGCGTCATCATCCCGCCCATGGGCAACGAGACCATTTCCATGCTGAAGCAGACCTCCCTGCTGTCCGTGATCGCGGTCCTGGAGCTGTACACGGTGGCCACCCAGATTTCCTCGCAGAACCTGCGCCAGGTGGAGCTGCTGCTGGTGGTCAGCGCCTGGTACCTCTTCCTCACCTCGGTGCTGTCCGTACCGCAGTACTACCTGGAGCGCCACTACGGCCGCGGCACCGCGGCGCACGCACCCTCCCTGCTCAGCCGCATCCAAAGCCGCATCATGCAAAGGACCAAGCGATGACTGAAACCCTGCTGCGGGCCCGCAACGTCCGCAAGAACTACGGCCACGTGGAGGTCCTCAAGGGCGTCTCGCTGACGGTCAAGCCGGGCGAGGTCATGTGCCTGCTGGGGCCGTCCGGCTCCGGCAAGTCCACGTTCCTGCGCTGCATCAACCACCTGGAACGGATCGACGGCGGCCGGATCGAAGTGGGCGGCGAACTGGTGGGCTACGCCCGCAGGCACGGCAAGATCTTCGAGATGAATCCGCGCGAGGTGTCCCGGCAGCGCCGCGGCATCGGCATGGTGTTCCAGCGCTTCAACCTCTTCCCGCACATGACCGCCCTGGAAAACATCATGGCGGCGCCGGTGGGCGTGAAGAAGGTCGAGCGCGAAGCGGCCAAGGCCCGCGCCTACGAACTGCTGGAACGCGTGGGCCTGTCCCATGTGGCCGGGCACTACCCCGCCCAGCTGTCCGGCGGCCAGCAGCAGCGTGTGGCGATCGCCCGGGCCCTGGCCATGGACCCCGAACTCCTGCTCTTCGACGAGCCCACCTCCGCCCTGGACCCCGAACTCGTGGGCGATGTGCTGGACGTGATGCGCCAGCTCGCCGCGGACGGCATGACCATGATCGTGGTGACCCATGAAATCGGCTTTGCCCGCAGCGTGGCGGACACCGTGGTGTTCATGGACGGCGGCGTGGTGGTCGAGGCCGGTTCCCCCGCCGAAGTGATCGGCAACCCGCAAAACCCGCGCACTGTCGCGTTCCTGAACTCCGTGATGTGAAAGGCACCGAATGAAAATCACCAAAGCGACCATCACCCGTATCGAGGTTCCCCTCAAGGAACCGTTCGTGGTGGCCTACGATACGTACCGCACCATGCCCAGCATCGTGCTCGCCCTCGAGACCGACGACGGCCTGGTGGGCTACGGCGAAAGCGTCCCGGACCCGCACGTCACGGGAGAAACTCCGGGAGGAGCGGTGGAGGCGCTGCGCACCGAGCTGCTGCCCGCCGTCGTCGGCCTTGATCCCTTCGACATCACCGCCATCCACCAGCGCATGGACGCCGCCATGAAGGGCAACGGTTCCGCGAAGGCGGCCGTGGACATCGCCTGCTGGGACCTCGCGGGCAAGGCCTCCGGCCGGCCGGTGTACAGCCTGCTGGGCGGGCGCAAGCCGGAGAACCCCACCATCGCGCGGGTCATGAGCATCCTCCCCCCGGAGCTCCTCGCGGAGCAGGCCATCCAGGCGCGGGAGGAAGGCTTCCGGCACCTGAAGATGAAGCTGGGCGGCAGGGACGGGCTCGACGTCGAACGCGTCCGGGCGGTGCGCGCGGCAATCGGCCACGACCTGGCGATCCGGGTGGACGCGAACCAGGGCTGGGATGACCCGGCGACGGCGATCGACATGATCCGCGCGCTGGAACCGTTCGGCATCGACTGGGTGGAGCAGCCCATCCGTGCCGACGACGTGGACGGTTTCGAACTCATCCGCGCCCAGGTGGGCGTGCGGCTCATGGCCGATGAGGCCGTGGTGTCGCAGGGCGACCTGGCCCGTTTCGTGAAGGCACGCAGCGTGGACATGGTGAACCTCAAGCTGCAGAAGAGCGGCGGCATCCGGGCCTGCCACCGCCTGGCGACGCAGGCCGAACTGGCCGGTTTCTCCGTGCAGATCGGCTCCATGCTGGAAACCAGCATCGCCTCCGCCGCCGGCTACCACCTGGCCCTGGCTCACCCGGCCATCGTGTCCACTGAACTTTCCGGCCCCGTGAAGTTCTCCCGCGAGCCCGGCAACCTGGAATTCCGCATTCCCGAGGTGCTGGTGACGGACAAGCCCGGCCTCGGCGTGGACGTGGACCTCGACGTGCTGGAAGACCTGACGGTGGAGCGCTTCGAGGTGGGTGCCTGACCGCGGTTTGCGGCTTACAGCAAAATTGCTCCCCGAAATTTTCGGGGAGCAATTTTGCATGAACGAATATTTGAAGGCTATCCGGTCTTAGGCGGCAGTGCCGCTCGTTGGCGGCACGTAAGGGCCGTGTTTGCGCGACCATAGAAAACAGCTGACGAACAGTGCTGCAGCCAAGACCGGGACCAGGATCCCCGCCCAAGCATTTCCGCGCAGCAGGAGCGCAAGATTGAACGCAACAATAGCTGCAATTACCGGGAAGACAGCAGTCAAGGCCCCGCTTCGGATGGCGTCCTTCTGGAACTGACCGTAGAGCATTCCCGCAGCGATAAACCCGACGATCAAGAGACCGCCCAGGACAAAGATCAAGGGCACGGGAGCGAACCCCACAGTGATCACCACCGCAGCAAGAAGAACGCTAAGGGTGAACCAATACCTGGATTTGTTGGACATTCGCGTGTTCTCCGTTCCGGTCAGCATCCACGGTTGAAATCGATGATGGCACCGCCCACGGCAAAGCCAGCCGCACATGCGAATGCAGCCACTGGGAACGGTGCGAAAGCTCCGCAGGTCGCGGCGTTCACTGCGAACCAAGCCCAGAATGCTGCCCAGGCGGAGGGGCAGCGGGGCAGGGAGCCGAGGTCTTGGGGCTGGATCAATGGCTGTTCGTGAACGATCATTTCCGAGCGGAACCAGCTGTTCCTCAGAGCTGTGACCTTGAATTCGATCCCACCAGCCTGCACGAGCTGCGTAAACCCGGTCAACGCATCAGTGGGCATCGCGGACGCTAGGATTACGACCTGTTCGTTCAGGTCAAGGCCCTTGAAGCTCTTCAGGTACGCCATTGTCTTGGATGAAGCACGGATCAGCGCCACTCGTTCGGCAAAGCCCTGTGGGTCGGCGGCCTCAACCGCCTGGGCTGCTTTCATCCCTTCCAAGCGCTGAGCTTCGGTGGGGATCCGGGACATCGTGGTCAAACTCTTGGTGTCGGCATCAATCTGCTTCACCACCCCAGCGTCAGCCTTTGGCACCGCTGCCGTTGCTGCGGTAGGAGCCATTAGGCCCGCTAGCAGCAGCACGCCGATTCCAGCCGTGAACACTTTCTTGAATCTCACATTTCCCCCAAATCTGCTCAATAGAAAGGCAAGGCTTGCCTCGGGGAGAGTATTCAAAGCTCGTGCCGGGGAATGCAAGTCACATCCCGATGACCCGTTTTAGCCGACGACGAAACATCCAAAGGATTTCCGCCAAGCACCGGGAGACCAGTGGCATATCTCAGGCCTTTCAGCGTCGCTTGCCGTTGCCAGGCCTGCTGCAGCATGCCTGCTTGCCAAGAGCACGGAACAGCTTTCCGCCACCTTACTCACAGTGCACGAACGTACACTTTCAAGAGGGTGCACGAACGTACACTCCAAGAAATGCCCTGAAGCTGTCGATTGGCGCCCTCCCCGATCGTCTTGAGTGTGAGCCCGCCACGGGCCACCATCGGATGAAGGAGGAGATCACCATGCGTTACACACTGCTGATGCACTACCAGGAAATGTCCCCCGAGGAACTCGGCCCCGAGGTCCTGGAGCAAGGCGAAGCCGCGATGAACAGTTACGCCGCCACGCTCCAGCAGGCCGGTGTGCTGCTTGGTGCGGAGGTGCTGCAGCCTTCGCATGCGAGCACCACCATCACGCACCGCGACGGCAAGCTGCGCATCCAGGACGGCCCGTTCGCCGACACCAAGGAGCAGCTGGGCGGCTACTTCCTGATCGACGTGCCGGACCTGGACGCCGCCATCCAGTGGGCCGGCCAGGCGCCCGGCGCGATGTGGGGCAGCGTGGAAGTCCGCCCCGGCGCCACGCACACCGTGGACGGCGCATGGGTGCCGAACGCCTGACGTCCACGGACTCAGCCGGCGACGGCGGGGCGCGGGCGGCCGCGGAACTGGCCGCCCGCGCGTCGTACGGCCGCCTGCTCGCCATCCTCGCCAGCGGCACTGGAGACGTGCTGCTCGCCGAGGATGCCTTGGCAGACGCCTTCGAGGAGGCGTTGCGCCGCTGGCCGGCGGACGGTGTGCCGCAGCGGCCCGAGGCCTGGTTGCTGACCGTGGCCCGCAACCGGCAGCGGGACGAATGGAAGTCCGCCCGGCACCGCTTGTCCGCATCTTTGGACGTCCTTCCGGAGCTTGCAATGCCCGTTTCCTCGCCTTTCGCCGCGCCGGATTCTCCCGGCGCCGATTTCCCCGGCGCCGATTTCCCCGACCGCCGCCTGCCGCTCATGCTGGTCTGCGCGCACCCCGCCATCGCGGAGGACGTCCGCACGCCCCTGATGCTGCAGACCGTCCTCGGCTTTGAGGCGGCCCAGATCGCCGCCGCGTTCGCCGTGCCGCCGGCTGCCATGGCGCAACGCCTGGTCCGCGCGAAGCGCCGCATCCGCGACGCCCGGATTCCTTTCGCCGTGCCCGGCCCTGAAATATTGCCGGAGCGGCTGCCGCCCGTGCTGGAAGCCGTGTACGGCTGCCTGGCGATTCCCACTGCAGAAACACCCGACGACGGCGGTGCGAGCCCGCGTCCGACGCTCGCCGAAGGCCTGTTCCTGGCCGAGCTCGTGGCCGGCAGCCTCGAAACGGAACCGGAGGCGTGGGGGCTGGCCGCCTTGGCCGCGTTCCTGCTGTCCCGTCCGTCCGGCGGAGCTTATGTTCCCTTGGAAGAGCAGGACACGGATGCTTGGAACCCCGTGATGATCGGACGCGGCGAGGAGTACCTGCGGAGGGCATCGGCCCTGCCTTCCGGTTCCCGAACGGCAGCTTCCCGCACGCCGGGGCGCTTCCAGTTGGAAGCTGCCATCCAGGCCGTGCACGCGAACCGGGCCCGCCGCGGCGGAACGGACTGGCCTGCCTTGGGCACCCTGTACGCGGCACTGAACCGGGTGGCACCAACGTTGGGTTCGCAGATTGCGGAGGCCGTGGTGCTCGGCCGGCTCGACGGACCCCTGGCAGGACTCAGGCGCCTGGATGAGCTGGCCGCAGCCCGCCGCTCTGACTGCGAGCGCTTCCAGCCGTACTTCGCGGCCCGGGCCGAGCTCCTGGCATCCGCGGACGAACCGCTCGAGGCCGCAGAGTACCTCCGCACGGCCATCAGCCTGAGTACGGAGCAACGGGTCCGGGAGTATCTGCGCGCTAAGCTGCACAGCATGACCGAAAGCGCATCATGAGGATCTGGTCCCTGCATCCGCGCCAGCTGGACCGGGCCGGGCTCGTCGCCTGCTGGCGCGAAACCCTCCTCGCGCAGGCGGTGCTCGCCGGCCGCACCAAGGGCTACCAAAACCACCCACAGCTCGTGAGGTTCCGTGCGGATGCGGAGCCGCTGGCCGCCGTCGGCTCCTATCTCAGCGGAGTGGCCGCGGAGGCGGCTGCGCGCGGCTACAACTTCGACGCCGGCAGGATCATCGAACCCGGCGCGTTCAGCCGGCGCATCCCGGTCACGCAAGGCCAGCTCGACTACGAATGGCAGCACCTCGGCGCCAAGCTGCAGCGCCGCAGCCCCGAGGACGCCGTGCGCTGGTCCGAAACGGAACCGGCACCGCACCCGCTGTTCTTCGTGGTGGACGGCCCGGTGGAGGACTGGGAACGGGTGCGGTAAGAGCCGGCCTCGAAAAATGTCCGGCCTCACCGCTACGCTGCCTCCATGATTCACATGCTTCCTCCTGAGCTATCCCGCCCATCCGGGCGGGTGTTGTTCCGGAGAAGGAAGCTGCCATGGCACATTCACCTCACCGCCGCAATAAGGGCTGCGGACTTTGCAAGCCCCATCAGTGGAAAGGACAGGGCAAGGCCCGTCGCTCTCCGTGGGCCGTCAACCGCAAGATCGGACGCAAGCGCCGGTGGAACCGCCGCATCGAAGGCGAGGAATAGGTAAACACCGTGCAGGGCCCCATCCAGCGGGCCCTGCACACCTCTTTCGGGCCGGCCCACGTACCCCGTGTGGTAGCCTCGTCCGCATGGAGATTGAGGTCGACAGAATCTAGCCGCCGGAATTCCGGTGGCCATCGCCCGAGTACCTGAGCACCCGCTGCGAGCATCGCCGGGTCCCTTTCCAGCTCATCGGCATGCGCCGCTCCCCGTTTTCGTGATTTCGCGCCACGGCATCTGCCTGGCACGTCCCGGAATTCCGCGCCCCTGATTCACACCATCAAGCGATCAACGCCGCCCTCCCCTGCCCGGGCCCGCCCCGGGATGTGCGCAAACGCGGCGCTCCGGACGAAAGACCACTCCATGAAATCAGCGATCTCCCTTCACAACCTCAGCTTCTCCTGGCCGGACGGAACCCCGGCCCTCTCCGGGCTCAACGGCAGCTTCACCCCCGGGCGCACGGGCCTGGTGGGCCGCAACGGCAGCGGCAAGTCCACCCTGCTCAAGGTCATTGCCGGACTGCTGGAACCAAGCGGCGGCCGGGTTGAGCGCAGCGGCGAGGTGGGGTACCTGCCGCAGAACCTCACCCTGCGGGGCGATACCACCGTGGCGGAGCTGCTCGGCATCGGGCACATCCTCGACGCCCTGCGGGCCATCGAATCCGGGGACGTCGGCGAGGATCATTTCGACGCGATCGGCGACAACTGGGACATCGAATCCCGGGCCGACGAGGAACTGCAACAGATCGGCTTCTCGGCCGCGGACCTGCACCGGCGCGTGGCCGAGGTCTCGGGCGGGGAAGCCATGCTCATCGCCGTCACCGGGCTGCACCTGCGGCGCACTCCCATCACCCTCCTGGACGAGCCCACCAACAACCTGGACCGCCCCACCCGCCGCCAGCTGACCCGGATGGTGGACAACTGGCCCGGCACGCTAGTGGTGGTCAGCCACGACCTCGAACTCCTGGAGCACATGGACGCCACCACCGAGCTGCACGCCGGTGAGCTGGAAACCTTCGGCGGCCCCTACAGCGAATGGAAGGCCTACCGGGAACAGGAGCAGGCCGCGGCGGTCCAGGCGGCACAGTCCGCCCAGCAGGCACTCAAGGTCGAAAAGAAGCAGCGCGTCGAAGCCGAAACCAAGCTCGCCCGGCGGGAACGGACCGCGAAGAAAACCCAGAAGGACGGCGGCATTCCGCGGATCCTCGCCGGAAACCGGGCCAGCAACGCCCAGGTGGCGGCCGGGAACCTGCGCGGCACCCTCGACAGCAAGATCGCCGCTGCTCAGGCCGCCGTCGACGCCGCAGACGCGAAGGTCCGGGACGAACAGCACATCAGCCTCGAGCTGCCGGACCCGCAGGTGCCGCGCGGCAAGCGGATCGCGGAACTGCAGTCCGATGGACGGACCTTCGTCATCCAAGGCCCCGAACGCGTGGCGCTGGTGGGCCCGAACGGCTCCGGCAAGTCCACCCTGCTTGCCCGGCTGCTGTCCGGCAGCCCGACGCCGGAAACGGGCACCGCCGTCGGCTCACCTCCCAGCGGTCCCGGCGGAGTGCTGCTCACCGGCCGCGTCGGCTACCTGCCGCAGCGGCTGGACGGGCTCGACGACGCCGCGAGCGCCATGGAGAACGTGCAGGCCGTAGCGCCGTCGACGCCGTCGGGAACCATCCGCAACCGGCTGGCCAGGCTGCTGCTGCGCGGGCCCGCCGCGGACCGGCCGGTGGGCACGCTGTCCGGCGGCGAGCGTTTCCGGGTGAGCCTGGCGAAACTGCTGCTGGCGGACCCGCCCGCACAGTTGCTGGTGCTGGACGAGCCGACGAACAACCTGGACATCTCCAGCGTCGGGCAGCTGGCAGAGGCCCTGGACGCCTACCGCGGCGCGGTGCTGATCGTCAGCCATGACTTCGCGTTCCTTGAGCGGCTGGGCATCGATACCGTGCTCGAACTCGGGAAGGACGGCCGCCTGCGGCAGCTGCGCGGGCTGGAGGAGACTGCGTAAGGCCGCAACATTTGGCAGCGGCACCGCTTATTGATAATGATTATTATCATGAAAAAGAGCGGTGCCGTCCTTCCTCCCTGCCCGGCGACAGGCCGAACGGCGTCCGCACCCCTCGTCTCGCTCCAGGACGCACGGGTCCGCAAAGCCGACGGCACCGTCCTGTTGTCGGTAGCCGAGCTGACGGTGATGCCCGGCGAGCGCGTGGTTGTCACGGGCCCGTCCGGCAGCGGCAAGTCCCTCCTGCTGGCGAGCCTGGCCGGGCGCTGGGCGCCGGGCCTGGCCTTCGAAGGCCGGCGCAGCGCGTCTTTCGCGAGGGTCGGATTCGTGCCGCAGCGCGGGCTCGACGCCCTGCACCCGCTGATCCCGCTGGGCCGCCAGCTGCGCCGGGTCACGGACGCCAGCGCGGCCCGCGTCACAGAGGTCCTGGCCGCCGCGGGGCTGCCCGACGCCGGACTCCAGCACCGCAGGCCGGCTGAACTTTCCGGCGGACAGGCGCAGCGCGCCGCCGTCGCGCTCGCAGCCCTGAGCGACGCTCCCCTGGTCCTGGCCGACGAGCCCACCAGCGCCCTGGATCCAGAGTCCCGGGACCTGGTCCTGCGGCTGCTGGACGAACTGATCGGAGCGGAACGGACCCTGGTGGTCTCCACGCACGATGAGGAGGTCGCGGACGCCCTGGCCACGCGCCGGATCAGGGTGGCGGAGGGCCAGTCAGCATGAATGCTTCACATGCGGTCCTCGAACTCACCGGGGTCACGGCCGTCCATGGCGAAGGCAAACGGGCCCGGACCGTGCTGTCCCCCACCAGCCTGGCGGTCATGCCGGGCGAATCCGTCGCCGTCGTCGGGCGCTCCGGAGCCGGCAAATCGACCCTCGCGGACATCGCGCTCGGCCTGCGGCACCCGGCATCGGGCACGGTCCTCGTCCAAGGCACGGAATGGTGCACCGCCTCGCGCCGGCCGCGGCCGGACCGCCGGCACCTCGTCCAGGGCGTTCCGCAGGATCCGGCCGCGGCCTTCGTGCCCCGCAGGACGCTGCGCCGCTCGATCGAACAGGCCGTGCGCAGGCTCACCGGAGAGGCAAACCCCGCCGAGCGGATCCGCCGTGCCGCCGAACTCGCCAGCCTGGACCCGGCGCTCCTGGACCGCAGGCCGGGCGAACTCTCCGGCGGCCAGGCCCAGCGCGCGGCACTGGCGCGCGCACTCGCCGTCAAGCCCGTCCTCTTGGTGGCCGATGAACCCAGCAGCGCGCTCGACGCCGCAACCGCCGCCGCGGTCTCCGCATCCCTGCTGTCGCTGGTGCAGGACACCGGTATCGCGCTGCTCCTGGTGACTCATGACCCCGCGTTTGCCGCGCGCTGCACCCGGACCGTCACGCTCACCGCGCCGGCTGACGCTTCCGGCCTGGCCGCGTAAGCACCCACAACGTCCGCCCGGCCTTCTCCAGCCGGGCACCCTTCCACTCCGCTTCGCATCCCCGAAAGGAAACACCCATGGCAACCATGACAAGAACCCGCCGTGCCCTGGCCCTGGCCGTACTCCCCGCAACCCTCCTGCTGAGCGGCTGCTTCGCGCCGTCAGGGCAAAGCACAGGCACGGGTGGCAACGGTGACGACCGCGTCTCCATCGCCATGCTGCAGCCGCCGCGTTCGGGCCTGAGCCCGCTCAGCGACGACGCGTTCAAGCTCTCGCGCTGGGCCACCGCCGAAACCCTGGTGGTCCTCAACGACGCCGGCGAAGCCGTCCCCGCGCTCGCCACCGAATGGAAACGCAGCAACAGCACCACCTGGCACTTCACCATCCGTTCCGGCGTGCGCTTCCACAACGGCAAGGAACTCAGTGCCGCCACCGTGGTGAACTCGCTGCAGCACGCCATCAAGGCCACTCCCCTGCCACGCATCCTGGACGGCGTGGACATGAAGGTCCGCGCCGAAGGAAACCAGGTGGCGATCAGCACCGCCAAGCCCGATCCCCTGCTGCCGCACCGCCTGTCCAGCCCGCAGCTGGCCATCCTGGACACCGCGGCGTACACCGGCAAGACCGTCAACCCGGTGGGTACCGGCAGCGGGCCCTTCGAACTGGTCAAGGTGAACGGCGTCGTAGGCGCCACGCTCAACCGCTTCGACGGCTACTGGGGCACCCCCGCGAAGGCGGGCGGAGTCGACGTCGCGTTCGTCCCGGACGGCACCGCCCGAGCGGCCGCCCTGCGCACCGGCGAGGCCGACATCGTGGAAGCCATCCCCGCGGGCCAGGCAGCCTCGATTGACAAGGACCTGATCGTCGAGGTGCCCATGCCGCGCACCAACACCCTCTACCTGAACACCAAGGCCGGTCCCTTCGCGGACCCGGCGGTACGCGCTGCGGCGCGTGAAGCAGTGGACCGGGCGGCGATCGTGCAGTCCGTCTATGAAGGAAGGGCCGACGTCGCGCAGGGGCTTTTGGGCCCGGCCCTGCCGTGGGCGGCAGGCGGCCGTGAGGATGCCGAGTACCGCAAGCTCCTCGCCGCGCGCCCGGCGCCGGCCAAGGTCAAAGGCGTGAAGATCACGCTGGGCACCTTCACGGACCGCGCGGAGCTTCCCGAAGTGGCCGTGATGCTCGAACAGCAGCTTGAAGCCGCGGGCTTCGTGGTGCAACAGGACGTGCGCGAATACCAGTTCATCGAGGCGGACGCCCTGGCCGGCAAGTTCGACGCCTTCATCCTCTCCCGTGCCACCGTGCTGGACTCGGGAGACCCCGTGGCCTACCTCGCCTCGGACTTCAGCTGCAAGGGCGGCTTCTCCATCTCCCAGCTCTGCACGCCGGAAGTGGACCGGGCCATCGCCGCAGCATCCGAAGCCGAAGCCGGTGACGCCCGCCGCCGCGCAACCATGCTGGCCGAAGCCCACGTGCTGGCCACGGACGCCGCCATTCCGATGCTGCACGAACGCGTGATCCAGGGCGAAACCTCCGGCGTGGAGAACGCTGCCCGGGATCCGCGCGAACGCATCCTCGTCACGGGCGAGACCCGCGTCAATGCTGCGAAGTAGCGGCCTGGGCCTGCTCTCCCGCGTGGTGAGCGGCCTGGCGCTGCTGTTCGTTGCCGGGGCCCTGCCGTGGCTCTCCCAGCGGGACCCCGCTGCATCGATCCTGCGTGCCCGGTACGCCGAGCTCGAACCCACGCCCGAGGCACTGGATGCCATCCGGGCGCAACTCGGCCTGGAAGGCGGCCCCCTCCCGACTGCCCTCCGCTGGTGGGCCGGCGTCTTCCGCGGCGACCTCGGAAACTCCTGGGTCAGCGGCGGTCCGATCGGTCCCGGCGTGTGGGCGGCGCTGGGGGTTTCGGCGACGCTGACGGTGTTCGCCGTCGTCGTCGCCCTGATGGTGGCGTCCGCGCTGGTGGTTCCCGCCGCCCGGCGGGTGCTGCGCGGGGCGCCGCAGCGCGGCTCCGGCCCGGTGGGCGTGGCCCTGACCGCCCTGCCCGAGTTCCTCCTGGCGAGCGCACTCCTGGTGGTGGTGGCCGTACAGCTGCGATGGTTGCCGCCCTACGGCTGGTCAGGCCTGCACACCGCGGTGCTGCCCTCGCTCGCGCTGGGCATTCCGGCCGGCGGGCTGCTGGGCCGTTTGGTGGCCGACGCCGTCGCCGGAGTTGCGGATGAACGCTGGGTTGAGGTGTGGCGGCTTGCCGGCGCCCGCCCGTCGGTGATCCTCGCCGGGGTGCTGCGCCGCGCGGCCGCCACGGTGGTCGACCAGCTGGGCCTGGTGTTCATCGGGCTGCTCGGCGGTGCGGTGGCGGTGGAGCAGGTCTTCGCCATCCCGGGCCTGGGCCGGTACCTGCTGGGTGCCGCCAACGCGCAGGACCTCCCCGCGCTGCAGGCGGGCGTGCTACTCATGGCGCTGGCCGCCGTCGTGCTCGGACTCCTGACAGGAGTTGCGCGCCGGGCGTTGCTGGGCGGTCCGCTGGCCGCGGGCACCCTGCCGGCCCCGCCCGAACCGCGCGGCGACGACCGCGCTGCGCGCTGGACCGCGGGCACCGCACTGGCGGCGCTGCTGCTGTTGCTCGCTGTGGGCCTGCCGCGGGATCCGTATTCAATCGTGCATCCGCGGCTTGCCCCGCCAAGCGGTGATTTGCCGTTCGGGGCGGATGCCAGCGGGCGCGACCTGCTGGCACGGGTAGCGCACGGCACGCTGGGCACCCTGTTGCCGTCGCTGGGCATCGTGCTGCTGGGCATTGTCACCGCGCTGCTGCTGGCCGCCCTGGGCGAACTGTCCCGGGGACCTGCCGAAATCGCGAACGCCACCCCGCCCATCCTGGCCGGCGTCATCATCGCGGCGCTGCTGGGTCCCTCCGTGGGCGGCGCGGCGCTGGCCGTCCTCTGGGTCACCTGGCCTCCGCTCACCACCCACGCGGCCGCCCTGCTGGACGAGGCACGCGCCATGCCGCACATCAGGTGGCTGCCGCTGGCCGGGGTGCCGCCCCTGGAAATCTGGTTCCGGCACGTGCTGCCCGCGACGCTTCCTCCGCTCCTGCGCCACGGAATGCTGCGCCTGCCGGGCGTTGCCCTGGCCCTCGCGGCCCTCGGCTTCCTGGGCCTCGGCGCGCAGCCGCCCCTGCCGGAATGGGGGCTGCTGCTCTCCGAAGGGATCGACTACGTGGAACGTGCCCCGTGGACCACGCTGGCGCCGGCCACCGCCCTGGTGCTGACCTCGGTGCTGGCGGTGGCCCTGGCGGGATTGCGGCCGCGGCAGCGTGCGCGGCGGCAGGTGGGGCCTGGAACGAAGCGCTCGGCACCGGCAGGAAGCGCCCACCAGGCCACCCAGCCAAGCTAGCCGGCGACGATGTCCCGGGTGGCGTGGCTGTACGTGAAGGTGACCTTGCCGCCGTCGTGCTTCAACTCGTGGTTGACACCGTCACGGACGCCGAACGCTCCGTAGTTCTCATCCCACGAGCGGTTGAGCGCGATTTTGTACGTGTAGAAGCCGGCGGGCAGGTCCGCGGTGAGGGACCACAGCTTCTTGCGGGCGTTGTACTTCATCTGGACTTCGTCGTACTGCGGGGCCCAGTCCTCCGGCGCGCCCAGCAGGGTGCTGAAGTCACCGGCGACGGCGACGGCGGAGGGCTGCTCGAGCTTCGGCTCCTTCGCCGCGTCCTTGGCCGGGGTCTTGGCAGCCGTCTTGGCGGGGGCCCGCTTGGCGGCCGGCTTCTTCTTGGGCGCCTCGGGCAGCGGGGTGCCCTCCGGCACCGGGGTCCCTTCCGCGAGGGCCGTGGCGAAAGCTTCCGGCTTCGCGAACGCGACCGTGGCCCGCAGACCGTCTTCCGTAATGGTCCAGCCGGAGCGGCCCTTCACCAGCCAGCCGGCCTTGACCAGCCTGGCGGTGGCCGCGGTCAGGGCCTTGTGGCCGCGCGGAATGCCGCCGCTGAGGAGCTCGGATTCGTGGGCGCTGAAGGGAACGCGGGAGGCTGCTTCGGCCAGGACTTCGCCGGCATTCAACTTGTTTTCGGACCAGGTTCCCTCGGCCAGGACGTCGAGGACGGTCTTAAGACGGACAATGCTGTTATCGGCGGCGGACTTGGCCATGTGGCTCCTTCTGCGGCGGGTAGTTGCATTTGCAGTTTGCCAAGTCTGTGTAAATTCCGGCCACTGCCGCGGGTTAACACCGTGTGTCGTGACCCACTGTTACGGGTTTCGCGGCCCAAGTGAGTGCGGGGTCTCAGCTGCGCACGTGCGCTGCGATTTCCCACGCCCGAATCTGGCCCAGCAGTTCAGCCTTCCGCGCGTCTGAGGCGAACGACGAGCGGATCGAGTTCGCGGCCAAGGCGGCCTGCTGGTGGGTGGTGAGGCCGTGGACGCTGCGGAGCTGGCTGAAGTTGTCGTCCACGTAGCCGCCGAAGTACGCGGGATCGTCCGAGTTCACGCTGACGTTCAGGCCGGCGCTGAGCATAGCGGGCAAGGGGTGGTCCGCGAGGGTATCCACGGCGCGCAGGCGGACATTGGACAGCGGACAAACGGTCAGAGGAACCTGGTCACGGACCAGGCGCTCCACCAAGGCGGCATCCTCCATGCAGCGGATGCCGTGGTCGATCCGTTCCACGCCCAGCAGGTCCAGGGAGTCGCTGATGTACTGCGCCGGGCCCTCCTCGCCCGCGTGCGCGATCCGGTGCAGTCCGGCCTCGGCGGCGCGCCGGTACAGGCGGACAAATTTCGACGGCGGATTGCCCACCTCAGCCGAGTCCAGGCCGATACCGGCGATCGGTGCGTTCATCGCCAGGAGCTGCTCAAGGACAGCCAGCGCGTCATCCTCCGGCAGGTCCCTCAGGAAAGCGGCAATCAGGAGCGTCGAGACGCCGAACTCTTCCTCCGACGTCGCGAGCGCCGAGGCCACACCATTCACGCAGGTCTCCAACGGAACCCCGCGGGAAACGTGCGCCTGCGGGTCCATCATGACCTCGACGTGCCGCACGCCGCCTTCCGCCGCGCGGGCCAGGTAGGCGCGGGTCATGTCCGCGAAATCCTGCTCGGTCTGCAGCACGGCCATGTTGGCGTAGTAGAGGTCCAGGAAGGACTGGAGGTCCGTGAATTCGTAGCGCGAGCGGAGCTCGTCCAGGTCCCCGTACGGCAGCTCGATGCCGTTCCGTTCCGCGAGGGAGAAGATCAGCTCCGGTTGGAGCGTCCCCTCGATGTGCAGGTGAAGTTCGGCGACCGGAAGCGCTGGGTTCGTATCCACCCGACAAGGCTAGCGGACAGCCGCCGGGTTTCACGGGTGCCCTTTTTGGGGTGCTTATTTTGTCGGTGGGTGGTGGCAGAGTCGGGTTATGGAGGCAATCGCGCAGTTGGGGCAGTGGAGGGACCGGTACCGGGTCCCGGTTTCTGCTGCGCTGGAAACGCTGCTGGATGATGCGCGTTCGCTGGCGGACACCGCGTTCGGGGACGTCGGCGGGCTTGGCCTGGATGTTGCCGCGTTGTTCGCCTCCCGGGTCGAGGAGCTCTCCCGGACGGTTGAGTACCTGCAGCTCGTCGCCGCCGGGCGCCTCGACCGGCTCAGGACCGAGGCTGCGGCGGCGCCGGAGAAGGCTCGCGCCGGGCGCGGATGGGTGACGGGATGGACCAGCAAGGACACCGACGACGGCGGCGCCAGCGGGCGGGCAGCGGCGCCACTTGGTGGGTCCGGGTCAGCCCGCGAAGCCGGGCCTGCGGGGCGGGCGGGGTTTGCGGGCGAGTTCCGCTCCACCACCGAGTACCTGCGCGTACTGCTGCGCATCAGCACCGGCGAAGCCAGGCGACGCCTCGCCCTCACCGAAACACTCCTCCCCCGCCAAGGGATCACCGGAGAACAGATCGAGCCCGTGCACCCGGCCCTGGCCACCACGGTGGCCTCAGGGACCGTCAGCACCCGCGCCGCCACCCTCATCACTCTCACCCTGGACAAAATCCCACGTTCCGTCCCCACGGAAACCGTCACCCGGGTGGAACAGGCCCTCACCTCCGCGGCCTGCGAGTACGACCCGGACTTCGTGGGCCGGCTCGCCCGACGCTGGCTCGACGGACTCGACCCCGACGGCACCGAACCCAGCGAAGAGGACCTCCGCCGTTTCCAAGGCGCCTTCATCCGCAAACCCAAAAACGGCCTCAACCACCTGGAAATCTTCGCCACCCAAGAGCAATACGAGAGCCTGCTCACCGTGATGAATGCCGCCACCAACCCACGCCTCACCCCGGACGGCTGTGGTGGTCCTGCCGCGCACCCTGATCACCCCAGCGGGGCTGGCGGGCTTCAGGGAGGTGGCCCGGGAAACCTGGACCGGCGCTCCCGGCCCCAAAAGCTCCTCGATGGCCTCATCGGAGCATGCCAATCTGCGCTGGCTTCCGGCGGCATTCCCGCCAACGGTGGCCTCCGGCCCCAGCTCATGGCCACCATCAACTACGAACAACTCTTCGAAAAAGTCACCGGCACGGGAAACAACAGCACCGGCACCTTCACTTTCACCGGCCCCGTCCCCGCCGCCACGCTCCGCAAACTCGCCTGCGACGCCGACATCATCCCCGCCGTCCTCGGCAGCGAAGGACAAATCCTGGACATCGGCCGAACGTCCCGGATCTTCCCGCCCCATATCCGCAAAGCCATCGCCGTCAGGGACCAGGGTTGCGCGTTCCCGGGATGCACCATGCCCGCACCCTGGTGCGAAGCCCACCACATCACCTACTGGTCACACGGCGGACCCACCAGCACGGACAACGGCACCCTCCTCTGCAGCCATCACCACCACCTCATCCACAAAGAACACTGGAAAATCACCATCAAAACCGGCATCCCCTGGTTCACCCCGCCACCCCACATCGACCCCCAACAAAAACCCCGCAGAAACCACTACTTCCGCTGCTGAGGCGCCGTCATTTCCTGATCGCCCAGGCCCCGCCGCACTGAGCCCTGCCCTCTCCCGGAAGAATCCTGGGAATTCTCTACACGAAACCCCGTAAGTTCGCCTGTCAAAAGTGCCTGATATTGATCTCGATTTGACAACGATTGAACGTATGGCCACCCTAGACAGGTGCCCATCCCCTCGGGCACGGTGTTGCAGCCTCTTGCTGCAGCTGGAATGCCGGGTGCTGCCACCACCTCTTCACTGTCCGAACGGCAGACACCGCAATGACCTCGATTCGTCAGAGGAGGACAGTGGTGCGTCGACGCCCGGGGACGGGCAGAGCACGAGGTGGCCTTCGGGAGCATCAACCATGACCAAGAACACCCTCCGTACTTCCGCACGCGCCGGTTTTGCTGTTCTCGCCGTAACCGCCGCCGGCATGGGCTTCACCGCCACAAGTGCGAACGCCGCAACCTCCACCACCGTCTGGGACCAGCTTGCCCAGTGCGAGAGCGGCGGCAACTGGAGCATCAACACCGGCAACGGCTTCTCCGGCGGCCTGCAGTTCACCCCGTCAACCTGGGCGGCCTACGGTGGCACCGGCGCACCTGAGAACGCCACCCGCGAACAGCAGATCGCCGTGGCCGAACGTGTCCAGGCCGGCCAGGGCTGGGGCGCCTGGCCTGCCTGCTCGGCCCAGCTCGGACTGAGCGGTTCCCCCGCAGCCGTCGCCCCGGCCGCCGCGGCACCTGCCGCCCCGCAAGTCCAGGTCCAGGCACCGGTCCAGCAGTACGTTCCGGCCGAAACGGCCCCGGTCCAGGCTGCTCCGGCGCAGGCAGCCCCGCGCCACGTGGCCACGGTCCCGCTGAGCGGTGAAAAGTACACCGTCAAGAGCGGCGATACCCTCAGCAAGATCGCCGAGCAGCTCAAGATCCCTGGCGGTTGGGAACTGCTGGCAGACGCCAACGCGGACACCATCGCAGATCCGAACCTGATCTTCGTGGGCCAGGTCCTGAACCTTCCGGCCTAGTCAATCCGGCACTCCGCGGGGCGGGGCCGGTCCATCCAAGTTGGTGATGGACCGGCCCCACCCGCAAACTAAAGGGATGCAGACCTTCCTCCCCTTCCCCGATTTCACGCAGAGCGCCGCCGCCCTGGACACCGACAGGCTCGGCAAGCAGCGCGCCGAGGTCCTGCAGATCCTGCGCACCCTGGTCATCCCGGAGTTCGGCCGCACCAGCCACCCGGCCATCCGCATGTGGATGGGCCACGTTCCCGCCCTCACCCTGTACGGCCTGGCCATGATCGACGAGTGGGAATCCCGCGGCAACCCGGACAAGCTCCGCGCCGACATCACCGAATTCGCACCGCAGGCCGCGCACCCCGATTACGCCGCCAAAATCCCCATGCCCAGCTGGCTCGGCGAACCCGACCTGCACCTGAGCCACCGTTCCAAGCTGCTCCAGAAAGACGCCGCTTTCTACGGCGAGGCCTTCGCCGGAACCCCCACCGGCCTCGGCTACGTCTGGCCCGAACCCGCCATGGACCTGGTCCCGGAAGATCCCGAAGAGGACTTCCTGTGGGTGGTCCGCTCCGCCCACACCGGAACCGACCCCGAAAAGATCCGCACCGTGGGCCTGCCCGCGGTCGGCAAGGCTGCGGCACACAACGAAACGGCCGCCGTCGGGACCTCCGAAGATGGCGCCCCGGCCGCAAAGGAACCGCAGCGGGCAGTGAAGAAGCCCACCGCCCGACGCAAGCGCCAGGAAGAAATTTTCCGCACCCTGCCGGGCAAGACCCCGGTACTGATCCCGCTCGAGGACGGCCGCACGCTGGCCCTCGGCAAGCTGGTGGGCCGCCCGATCACGCTGGAGGACGGCCGCTTCGGCCGCAACTTCGAGCTCGACCAGGTGGTGGAACGCGCCGACCTCCCCAACCCCGCGCTGATGCAGGACCCGCGGATCTTCTTCCCGATCTCGGACCCGGAATTCTAGGCCCGGCGCGCCAAGCCGCTACCGCCCGGCGGCGTACCCCTGTGCGCCGCGGGGGTTCGCGGCGGCCTGCAGTATCCCGGTGCGGGGATCGCGGACGACGGCGGACAGCCGTCCCAGCGCCCAGTCGCCGGCGCGGGTGATCCGGTGTCCGCGGCGTTCCAGTCCTGCGATCACCCCGTCTCCCAGCCGGTCCTCGACGACGGCGCCGCCGGGCTCCCAGGTACGCGGCCAGAATGAGCCGGGCATGGAGGTGGTGTGGAAGGCGGGCGCGTCGATTGCCTGCTGCGGCGAGTACCCGCCCACGATGGTCCGCAGCAGGTAGAGCAGCTGCCATTGGTCCTGCTGGTCACCTCCGGGCGACCCCAAAGCCACGACTGCCGCGCCGTCCCTCAGCACGAGCGTGGGTGTGAGGGTGGTGCGCGGCCGCTTACCCGGCGCCAAAGCGGACGGCGATCCGGGTTCCAGCCAGCTCGTCTGCAGCCGGGTGCCCAGGCAGAATCCAAGCTCCGGAATCGCAGGCGAGGACTGCAGCCAGCCGCCGGACGGCGTGGCCGAAACCATGTTGCCCCAGCGGTCCACCACGTCCACGTGGCAGGTATCGCCCCGGGTTTCCCCGGACGGCGGGACGGTCGGTTCACCGGTTCCCGCCGCCGACGCACCTGCGGTGCTCTGCGCTTCGGTACGCAGTTCCGGAATGTACGGTTCGTACCCGGGAACGCGACCGGGCCGGAATTCATGGGACGCGGTCTCCGTGATGAGCGCCCGCCGGGAAGCCGCGTATTCCGGTGACAGAAGCACGTCCAACGGCACGCCGCCGTCGCCGTAGTAGGCTTCGCGGTCCGCGAGCGCGAGCTTCATGGCCTCAAGGATGGTGTGGGCGCCGAGCTCGGTGGACGGGTCCAGGCGCTCGTCGTCGAAGCCGTCCAGGATCGCAAGCGCCTGCAGCAACGCGGGCCCCTGTCCCCACGGCCCGGTCTTCGCGATGGTGTGGCCACGGAAGTCCAGCGTGGCCGCGGTCTCGTAGCTTGCGGTGAACGCGGCCAAGTCCGCGCTGTCCAGCACGCCCCGGTGGTCCGTGCCAGTGGAGTGCCGGTGCGGCTGCCGTACGGACTCCGCCACCGCCCGCGCCACGAAACCTTCGCGCCATTCCCGGCGGGCGGCGTCGATCCTTTCCTCCCGGCTGTGCGCCGCGGCGCCGCCGGCTTCGCCCAGCCCCGCACCCGCCTGGACCAGCCGCTGGAGCGTGCGGGCGTAGGCCGCATTGGTGACCAGTTCCCCCGGCTCCGGGATGCGGCCGTCCGGCATCCACAGCGCGGCCGACGCCGGCCAGTGCTCCCGGAACAGCTCGGCCACCGAGGCGATGGTGGACACCACCCGCCCCAACACGGGATGGCCGTCCCGAGCGTAGTGGATGGCGAAGTCCAGGACCTCGGCGATTTCCCAGCTCCCGTGGTCGCGCAGCAGCAGGAGCCAGGCGTCGACGGCGCCTGGAACCGCGGCGGCCAGCGCACCCGATCCGGGCACCAGGCTGAGCCCTTCCGCGCGGAAGTGTTCCACGGTGGCCCCTTGCGGAGCGGGCCCCTGCCCCATCAGGACCGTGGCCTGTCCGGGCTCGACGGCGGTGCTGAAGATCCCGGTCATGTCGCCGCCGGGGCCGTTCAGATGAGGTTCCACCACATGGAGAACGAAGGCGGCGGCCGTTGCGGCGTCAAAGGCGTTGCCTCCACGTTCCAGCACCGCCTGCGCCGTGGCCGTCGCCAGCCAGTGCGTGGAGGCCACCATGCCGAAGGTGCCCTGGAGCGTAGGCCGGGTGGTGAACGCGCCGGGTTCAGTGAAGGTACTGGGCTGGCTGGAGGTTCCGGGCTTCGCGAAGCTCATTGCCACACTGTAGGCGCGTCCGACCCCGCCGGCGGGGAGACCCGCGGCCTCAGCCGAAGAGCGCCGCCACCCGGGTGAGCGTCTGGATGATGCCGTAGAGCAACGGGATTCCCACGATCGACCATCCGAATGCCAGTTTCAGCGGACTCATCTCAGGCCTCCATCGCGGGTTCTTCGGTACGGACAGCGCCCGGCCGGGGTTCGTGGAAACGGGCGTCAACAGGCTTGACCAGCAGGTTCGCCACAAAGCCGAGCACCAGCAGCCCCACCATGGTGAGCAGCGCCGGCTGGTACGCTCCGGCGTCGAGCTTTCCGGGTGTCCCCTGGGCGTCGAGGAAGGCGTTGACGATCAGCGGACCGGCGACGCCGGCGGCAGACCACGCGGTCAGCAGCCGGCCGTGGATGGCCCCCACCTGGAAGGTGCCGAAGAGGTCGCGCAGGTACGCCGGCACGGTGGCGAAGCCGCCGCCGTAGAAGGAGATGATGACGAAGGCCAGGAGCACGTAGAGCGCCGTGGTGGCCGAACCCGCCAGGGCCAGCACCGTGTACAGCACCGCGCCGACGCCCAGGTACACCATGTAGATCCGCTTGCGTCCCGTGACGTCCGAGGTGGCGGACCAGGCGAAGCGGCCGGCCATGTTGCCGATCGACAGCAGGCCGACGAAACCGCTGGCGACGGCGGCACTCACCAGGGAGACGCCGTCGGACTGCCGGAAGAAGTCCTGGATCATGGGCGCGGCCTGTTCGAGGATGCCGATGCCCGCGGTGACGTTGCAGAACAGCACGATCCAGACCAGCCAGAACTGCTTGGTCTTGATGGCGTTGGCGGCCGAGACGTTGTCCTTGGTGACGAGGGTGGCCGCCTTGACCTTGGAGGGGTCGAAGCCTGCGGGCTTCCAACCGTCGGCCGGAACTTTCACCGTGAGCGCACCGAACACCATGTACGCCAGGTAAACGAGGCCGAGGGTGAGGAAGAGCTTGCCCACCGCGTCTCCGCTGGCCACCCAGTTGGGCGCGTCCGAGCCGGGATCGTAGAGCTTGAGCAGTGCGGTGGACACCGGGCTGGCCATCAGGGCGCCGCCGCCGAAGCCCATGATCGCCATGCCGGTGGCCAGACCCGGGCGGTCCGGGAACCACTTGATGAGCGTGGAGACGGGCGAGATGTAACCGATGCCCAGTCCGATGCCGCCGATGAATCCGTAGCCGAGGTAGACGAGCCAGAGCTGCCCGCTGAAAATACCAAGCGCTCCGAGCAGGAAGCCGCCCACCCAGAACATCGCGGAGGTGAACATGGCCTTGCGGGGCCCGTTGCGGTCCACCCAAGTGCCCATGACGGCCGCCGACAATCCCAGCATCACGATCGCGATCGAGAAAATCACGCCGATCTCGGTCAAGCTGGCATTGAAGTGCTTCACCAGGGCTGTCTTGTAGACGCTGGTGGCGTAGACCTGGCCGATGCACAGGTGCACCGCGAGCGCTGCCGGAGGCACCAGCCAGCGGTTGAACCCCGGCGGGGCAATGGTGCGGTCGCGGTCCAGCCAGTTCATGTTCGTCCTCCCCAACAAGGTTCGCCCCGTGACCTCATTGCCCCGGCGCCCTCCGGCCATTATTCGGCCGGAGGGCGCCGGCGGGGAGCGGAAAGCGACGAGCGGTAGGAAATCAGCGACGAACGGCTATTTCGCCAGGCCTGCCCTGCGCAGGGCGTCCGCGAGCGCGGTGTCGGCGGCCGGGGCCGGCCGGGCCTGGCCGCGCTGCTGCTGGTTCTGTCCGCGCTGCTGGCTCTGCGGCCCGCGCCGATCCTGTCCGCGCCGTTCCGGCCCGCGCCGATCCTGTCCCCGCCGTTCCTGTCCCCCGGCACCCGCCGCACGTCCGCCCGGAACTGCCGCGTCGTCGTCGAGCCTCAGGGTCAGCGAGATGCGCTTCCGCTCCGGATCGGCTTCGAGGACCTTCACTCGCACCACCTGCCCGGACTTCACCACTTCGCGCGGATCAGAGACGAACTTGGTGGACATCGCGGAAACGTGCACCAGCCCGTCCTGGTGCACCCCGACGTCCACGAACGCCCCGAACGCGGCCACGTTGGTGACCGTGCCTTCCAGGATCATGCCCGGAACCAGGTCGGAGATCTTCTCGACGCCCTCGGAGAAACTCGCGGTCACGAAGGCAGGGCGCGGATCCCGGCCGGGCTTTTCGAGTTCGGCCATGATGTCCCGCACAGTGGGAACACCAAAGGCTCCGTCTACGAAGTCCTGCGGGTCCAGGGTGGAAACGGGCGCCCCGGAAGCCGCGGCCAGGATCTTCCGGGCCACGGAGTACGCCTCGGGGTGCACGCTGGAGGCGTCCAGCGGTTCGGCTCCCCCGGTAATCCGCAGGAAGCCGGCGCACTGCTCGAAGGCCTTGGCACCCAGGCGCGGCACCTTCTTCAGCTCGGAACGCTTGGCGAAAGGCCCGTTCTCATTGCGGTAGGCCACGATGTTCTCGCTCAGCAGCGGGCCCACGCCGGCCACCCGGCTCAGCAGCGCGGGCGAAGCGGTGTTGAGGTCCACGCCGACGGCGTTCACGCAGTCCTCCACCACGGCATCCAGCGAGCGGTCCAGCTTCGCGGCGGTGACATCGTGCTGGTACTGGCCCACGCCGATCGACTTGGGTTCGATCTTCACCAGTTCCGCCAGCGGGTCCTGCAGGCGCCGGGCGATCGAAACGGCTCCGCGCAGCGAGACATCCATGCCGGGCAGTTCCGCGGCGGCCAGCGCGGACGCCGAGTACACGGACGCCCCGGCCTCGGACACCACCAGCTTCTGCAGTGCCGGCCCGCCGGAGGCCTTGACGGCCTTGATCAGTTCACCGGCAAGCTTGTCCGTTTCGCGGGAGGCGGTGCCGTTGCCGATCGCCACGAGTTCGACGCCGTGCTGCGCCACCAGCCGCGACAGGCTCGCCAAGGCGTCGTCCCACTTCTTCATGGGTGCGTGCGGGTAGACCGTGTCCGTGGCCACCACCTTGCCGGTGCCGTCGACGACGGCCACCTTCACGCCCGTACGCAGCCCCGGGTCCAGGCCCAGTGTGGCGCGGTTGCCGGCGGGCGCGGCGAGGAGGACGTCGCGGAGGTTGGCGGCGAAGACGCGCACGGCCTCGTCCTCGGCCTGGGCGAACAGCCGCCCGCGCAGGTCGTTGGCCAGGCGGTCCAGGATCCTCGAACGCCAGGCGATCTGGGCGGTCTGCATGAGCCAGCTGTCGGCGGGCCGGCCGCGCTCTGCGACCCCGAGGCAGGCGGCCACAGCGTTCTCGTAGCGGGTGCGCGCGGCGGCCAGGGCGTCGTCGTCGGCGGGTTCTGCCTCGGCGAGCTGCAGCTCCAGCACGTCTTCCTTTTCGCCGCGCAGCAACGCGAGCACCCGGTGACCGGGCATCTTCGCGGGCAACTGGGAGAACTCGAAGTAGTCCTTGAAGTTCTGGCCCTGGGCTTCCATGCCCTTCTTCACCCGGGACACCATGCTGCCCTGGGTCCACAGCCGTTCGCGGAGGGTTTCGGCGAGGTCCGCGTCCTGGGAGACGCGCTCCACCAGGATGGAGCGGGCACCGGCGAGCGCTGCGGCGGCGTCGTCAATGGAGTGCTCGCTGTTGAGGTACTTGGCGGCCTCGGCCTCGGGGCTGAGCTCCGGGTTGGCCAGCAGTGCGTCGGCCAGCGGTTCCAGGCCTGCCTCCCGGGCGATCTGCGCCTTGGTGCGGCGCTTGGATTTGTAGGGCAGGTAGATGTCCTCGAGCCGGGACTTGGTGTCCGCGCCGACGACGGCGGCCTCCAGTTCCGGAGTCAGCTTGCCCTGGGCGGCGATCGCCTCCAGGATGGTCCGCTTGCGCTCTTCGAGTTCCCGCAGGTACCGCAGCCGTTCCTCCAGCTGGCGGAGCTGGGTGTCGTCCAGGGTGCCGGTCACTTCCTTCCGGTAGCGGGCGATGAACGGAACGGTGGAGCCGGCGTCGAGGAGTTCGACGGCGGCCCTGACCTGCCAGGCTTTGACGCCGAGTTCTTCGGCGATTGTGGCGTGGATGGCGGCCTCGGGCGAGGCGGTGTTTGCGGTACCGGGAGGAATCTGAGTCACCAAGACAGTTTGCCCTACCGAAAGCAGCACACGCGTGCTGTAGTGGGAGGACTCTGTGGAGCCGCGAGGAAGGGGCACACCATGCAGGAACTGCTCGTCATCCTGCAGGACGGGTTCGACGGCGATGACGTCACCATCACGGTCAACGGCAAGGAAGCCCACCGCGAACCGGAGGCGTCCACCAAAATGCTGCTGGGCATGGCCGCCGAAATCTCCGTGGAGCTGCCGGCGAAAGGGGCGACGGTCGGCGTCGAGATCCCGTCCCGGGAACTGTCCGCGGACATCACGGTGCACGGCCGGCCGAAGAGCGTCCTCGCCTCGGTGGAGGACGGGGAGCTGGTGCTGCGCGAAGGCACCGGCCGCGAGGCGTTCCTCTAGGCCCGGTGCCTTCCTGCTTTCCTTAGCCCATGGGCGTCATCGGAGTCCTGGCGGACACGTGCTCCACCAGTTCGCCGACGCGCTGTTCGGTGTAGTTCCGGGCGATATCGCCCTGGCTGATGATGCCCACCAGCTTGTGGTCGGTGATGACCGGGAGGCGGCGTACCTGGTGCTTCTCCATCAGGTCGATCGCGGCATCGACGCTCGCGTCGGCGTCGATCCAGATTGGCGTGCCCTCGGCTAGCTCGGATGCCTTCACATCGGCCGGCATTCCGCCTTCGGCGACGCACTTGACCACGATGTCGCGGTCCGTGATGACGCCTTTCAGCTTGCCGTCATTGCCGCAGATCGGCAGGGAACCACAGTCCAGATCGCGCATCATCACGGCCGCTTCCTGCAGCGACTGGCCTTCCTTCACGCATTGGGCATTGGTGGTCATGAATTCGCGTACAACACTCATGAGTCCTCCTTGATCGATTGGTATCGACGCGGACCCCCCTCGGCACCGACGCCGATGATGCCAGCCTACGCCTGGGCGGGCCCGGGGGAACCCTGGTCTAGCCCACCATTTCAATAGTCCAATCGCTGGAGTATTGTTCCCCTTGTCTGTTCTACTACTTGGTTGCTTCACGGATTCCGGGCGCGGGCCACATTCTTCAAGGCTGGGATTCACAACGCACTCGCACCGCCCGCCCCGCTCCGTCTTTCCGCCGGCCCCTCCACGGCGCCGCCCCACGGGCATTACGCCCGCCGCGCCGCCCTGCCGCCCCGGCGAACGCCTCTTTGAAGCCGCGCTTGAGCGAGAAAGAACCACCGCCATGGACACCCCCAACAGTCCTTATCCGTCCTACGCCCCTGTCCCGGACAGCCCCGTTCCGGTGCCGCTGCCGCCGTCGCCGCTTAACAGCCCCGTTCCGGGAGCGGGCCCGACGCCGGCACCCGGCCCCCTGCCCGGCCCCGCCCCGTTGCCTGGCCCGGTTCCCTTCCCGCCGCCGGGGCCACTGCCCCTGCCGCCCGAGCAGGACTGGTGGCGCTGCTGGCGGAACGCCGCCGTCAGCGGACGCTACGAAGGACGCCAGGCCGGCACTTCCTTGATCGGCAAGTCCCTGGACCTTCGCCTGGACGTGGACCGCCGCAACAACGCCGAATCGCCCATCCTGAACAAGGTCAGCGGCGACATTTACACCACGCGCTACGCCCGGGTGGGCGGCCGCTTCCAGCTGGTCACCAGCTACCTGGAGTCCTGGATCGTGGACAACCCCGTGGTCACGTGGTCGCATTGCCGGGTGCGGATCAGCGGCACGGTCCGCTACTGGCAGGGCGTGCACCCGCCCACCACGGTGGAGATTTCCGTGGGCTGGTTCCTGGGCGCCATCAACCCGGCCACCGTGGTCTTCACCGTGGGCGGCACCCCGGAGGCGGCGTACACCTGCGCGTACCGTTCCGATTGCTTCCGCAGGGTGAACCTGGAAATGGATTTCTGCAGCTCGGTGGACGTGGACCCCAAGACGCCGTCCTACAACACCCACAGCCACAACAACCGCCCCGCGGACCTGGCCGAACGCACCCTGGACCTGGAAACCACGTACCGGGATGCCGGGGTGGATGTACGGATCGACTCCGTGCACACCGTGATTGACGACAGTGCCCCGGCCTTCGTCTCCTGGAACGTCGGCGAACTGCACGATGCCATGGAAACGTCCTTCAGCCGTTTCACGTCCTCGTGGCCGGCCTGGAACCTCTGGGGAATGCAGGCCGGGTTGTTCGACAGCGCCGGTGTGGGCGGCATCATGTTCGACGCCGCCGCCGGCTTTGGCGGGGCGGGCCGCGGCCCCGAACGGCAGGGCTTCGCCGTGTTCCGCAACCACTCCTGGTTCACCAACCTGGTGGCCGGAGTAGCCGCCACCCAGGCGCAGGCCTGGGCCCAGCGCCACTACCTGTACACCTGGGTGCACGAGGCCGGGCATGCCTTCAACTTCCTGCATTCCTGGGACAAGGCCCGCCCGGATTCGCTGTCCTGGATGAACTATGACTGGCGCTACGACCAACGCAACGGCGCGGACCAGTTCTGGGCGAACTTCCGCTTCCGTTTCGACGACGACGAACTGCTGCACATGCGCCACGGCGACCGCGCCTCGGTGATCATGGGCGGCGATCCGTGGTCCTCGGGCGGGCACCTCGAATCGCCGCCCGGCGCCATGACGGTGTCCGGCCCGGACAGCGACGTGGAACTGACCGTGACCGGCAAAAACCACTTCGACTTCATGGAGCCCGTGGCGCTGGAATTCCGGCTGCGCAACCTCAGCGACGCCCCGGTCACCGTGGACCGCCGCCTGGATCCGCGCTACGGAAACACCACCGTGTATGTGCAGAAACCCAACGGCACCACGGTGCTGCACGAATCGGTGGTCTGCTACTACGGCATCCCGGAGCCGGTGACACTTGGCCCGGCGGTGGAGGCCGGCGGCACGGAAGGCGAGGACCGGTACAGCGAACTGGTCCAGCTGGCCTACAGCACGGGCGGCTTTGTGTTCGACGAGCCCGGGCAGTACCTGGTGCGCGTGGTGTACGGCAGCGAAGGCGTGGTGCAGGTATCCAACACCTTCGCGCTGCGCGTGGGCTTCCCCGTCACCAAGGAAGAGGACCGTTTCGCCCCGGACTTCTTCCGCCGCGAAGTCGGGCTCACCCTCGCCTTCGAAGGCTCCATGTCCCCCTACCTCAGCAAGGGGCTGGATGCCCTCACGGAAGCAGCCGAGCGGTTCAGCGGCGAGCCTTTGGGCGTGAAGGCGGCCACCGCCGTCGCGCAGTCCATCGGTGACGACTTCTACCGGCGCGAGGACAGCACCCTGGTCAAGGCGCACAGCGCGGACCCGGAACGGGCCCTGGCCCTCACCGATCCCGGCCTGCAGCGTTACCGGGAGTCCGCGACGCCGTCGGGCAACCTCGCGTACCGCGAACTGGTGCAGTTCCGCACCGGCCTGCACCTGGCCGCCGATGACGCAGCCGCCGCGAACAGCGAGGTCGAAACGCTGGCGAAGGACCTGGGCGAGCGCGGCGCCAACCCGGCCGTCGTGGCCCAGGTGCGGGAACTGATGCCGCTCGCGGCGGAGAAACCGGGCGGTACGGCAGCGAAGGCACGCCGGTCTCCGCGGAAACGGAGCTGAGCAGTTGATCGGTTGACCCGGCGTCGCACGATATTGTCAGCCCCCGCTGATAGCTTGGCTTCAACAATCAAGCCGCATTGGGGGCGCCATGTTCTTCCTCGACGCCGGGGCTTCCGCTGAGCCTCAGGAGCTGGTTTTTTCTGCCAGTGACCTCGTCATCGCTGCCACGTGCGAGTACCAGGTCCTGCGGAAACTGGATGAGAAGCTCGGCCGCAGCGCCCCGGCGGAGTTCGCGAAGGATCCCATGTTGGACCGCGCTGCCACACTCGGCGATGTCCACGAGCACAAGGTGCTGGATGAGTTCATCGCGGAGTTCGGCAGCTGGGATCCGGCGACCGGGCGTGGCGTGTACGACGTCGTTCCCGCCAAGGCGATGGACCGCGCCACCCTGCAGGCCAAGCACGTGGAATCGATCGGTGCGCTCCGGGCCGGGGCGGATGTCGTCTTCCAGGCCGCGTTCTTCGACGGGCAGTTCCACGGCCGCTCGGATTTCCTCGTGAAGCGGGCCGGGAACAGCTACGCCGTGTTCGACTCCAAGCTGGCCCGGCACGCCAAGGTGACCGCCCTGCTGCAGCTGGCCGCCTACGCCGAACAGCTCCTCAAGGAAGGCATCACCCCGGATCCCACGGTCACGCTGGTCCTGGGCAACGGGGTCCACAGCAACCATGTCCTGGCGGACATCCTGCCGGTGTTCCGCGAACGCCGGGACCGTTTCCTCGCCATGACCGCCGGGCATATCGCCGACGCCGGCCCGGTGGAATGGGGAGATCCGCGGTACTCCGCCTGCGGGCGCTGCGACTACTGCGCCGAACAGGTCCAGCTGCACCGGGACCTCCTGATGGTGGCGGGCATGCGCGTGAACCGGCGCAAGAAACTGATCGAATCCGGAATCACCACCATCGACCACCTGGCCGCCGCGCCGCCGGACGGTGATGCCACCTACCGGCGCCTCCGCGAACAGGCCCGGCTCCAAACCGGCACGGGACTGGCCGACGGCACGGTCCATTACACGGACAAGGCCGGCGAGGCGAAGGCCGTGAGCTACACCGTGTTGCCGGACAACACCCTGGACCGGCTCCCCGCGCCCGATCCCGGGGACATCTTCTTCGACTTCGAAGGCGATCCCCTATGGCAGGACCCCGCCGGCGTATGGGGCATCGAGTACTTGTTCGGCGTGGTTGAAAATCCTTCTGTTCCTGGAGGAGAACCTGTGTTCCGGCCGTTCTGGGCGCATTCACGGGCGGAGGAAGGGCAGGCCTTCCGCGACTTCCTGGATTACGTTGCCGAGCGCCGCACGAAGTATCCCGGGATGCACATCTACCATTACGCGGCCTACGAAAAGACGGCGCTGCGGAAGCTGTCCCTGAGCCATGTCACCGGCGAGGCCGCGGTGGACGAACTCCTGCGCGACGGCGTGCTGGTGGACCTCTACGACACCGTCCGCCACAGCCTGCGCATTTCCGAGAACTCGTACGGCATCAAGAAGCTGGAACCGCTGTACATGGGTGAACACCTGCGCTCCGGCGACGTCACCGACGCCGGAGCTTCCGTGATCGCCTACGCAAACTACTGCACGGCACGGGACACCGGCCACCCGGAGGAGGCCGCGGCCATCCTGGCCAGCATCTCCGACTACAACGAGTACGACTGCCTCTCCACCCTCGAGCTCCGGAACTGGCTCCTCGGGCTGGCAGCGGAACGGGCCAGCACCGTGGGCGGCGGTGCGGTTTCCGTTCGGGAAGCCGCGGTGGCTTCACCTGCGGAAGATACAGACCGCTACGAGGCAGCTCCGGAGGAAACAGCGCTCCTGGACTATCTGGCCGCGCTTCCAGGTGAAGACCAGCTCTCCGACGACGCCCGGGCCATTGCCTTGGTGGCTGCGGCGGTCGGGTACTACCGCCGTGAAGACAAGCAGTATTGGTGGGGCCATTTCGACCGCTTGGACAAGCCGGCCTCGGAGTGGGAAGACACCCGGGATGTGTTCGTCGCCGAGCATGCCGAGGTGGTCCAGGACTGGGCCAAGCCCACGCCGCGCAGCAACCCCGCCCGGACGGTCCGGCTGGTGGGCCGTGCTGCGGAGGGTTCCGATTTTTCGCCCGGACGGACGTTCTTCCGGATGTACGGCCCTCCCCTGCCCCCATGCCTGCAGGAGAAGGACGATGCTGCCGGCCTGTTCTCGGCGCTGGGCCGCTCCGGCTGGACGGGTACGGAGGTGGTGGACAGCGGCGAATCGGACGGGCAGGAGTTCGTGGTCATCACCGAGCGGCTCCCACGCGGCGCCGAGGAGTTCTCCGAACTTCCCATCGCATTGACCCCGGACCGGCCGATCCCCACCGACGGGCAGAAAGCCTCCTTGTCCAGGCTCGCCGTCGAGCTGAGGGACGCACTGCCCGGGTGGCCCGGCAATCCCTCCTTGGACCTCTTGCGCCGCCGGCCGCCTCGGCTGCGGACGCTCTCTGCATTGCCGGCGGTGGTTGATGGCCCTGACGGGTACGTCGACGCCATCACGGAGGCGGTGGCGGACCTCGACCGTTCCTGCCTCGCCGTCCAGGGTCCGCCCGGAACGGGCAAGACCCACGTGGGGTCGCATGTGGTGGCCCGCCTCGTTTCGCGGGGCTGGAAGGTGGGCGTGGTTGCCCAGTCGCACGCCGTCATCGAAAACATGCTGTGCGCCGCGGTACTCAAGGCCGGCGTCGATCCCTCACTGGTCGCGAAGGAAGTGAAGCACAACGATCCTCTGCCCTGGCAGCAGCGCGGCAAGTCCGACGTCGAACGCCTTCTGGCGGAACCCGGCGGCGCGCTGATCGGCGGCACCGCCTGGACCATGACAGGCAACGGCGTTCCCGAAGGTTCCCTGGACCTGCTGGTCATCGATGAAGCCGGGCAGTTCTCGCTGGCCAACACCATGGCAGTCAGCCGGGCGGCAAAGCGGCTGCTCCTGCTGGGTGACCCGCAGCAATTGCCGCAGGTCACCCAGGGCAAGCACCCGGAACCAGTGGACGAATCAGCCCTCGGCTGGTTGTCCCAGGGCCATCACACCCTGCCGCCGGAGCTCGGCTACTTCCTGGCCACCTCGTGGCGGATGCACCCCGAGCTGTGCGCAGCAGTGTCCGAGTTGTCCTACGATGGCCGCCTCCGCGCTGCTCCTGCGGCCGCGGCGCGGCACCTCGAAGGGCTGCCGCCCGGCGTCGGCTGCGTGTACGTGCCGCACCGCGGAAACTCGACCACATCACCCGAAGAAGCAGCCGAGGTGGTCCGGCAGGCTCGGGCGCACCTTGGGCTCGCCTGGCAGCACTCCGCGGAAGGCGAGGGCCCCCGGCCGCTCACCAGCCAGGACATCCTGGTGGTCGCCGCCTACAACGCCCAGGTCCAGCTCATCCGGCACAGCCTGCGCGACGCCGGGCTGGACGACGTCCGTGTGGGCACCGTGGATAAGTTCCAGGGCCAGGAAGCGCCGGTCGTCATCGTGTCCATGGCGGCGTCCGCCGCAGCGGAGGTGCCGCGCGGCATGGAGTTCCTGCTCTCCCGGAACCGGATCAACGTGGCGGTATCGCGCGGGCAGTGGCGCGCCGTCGTCGTCCGCTCACCGGAGCTGAGCAACTACCTTCCCGCCCACCCGGAAGGCCTGGAGCAGCTGGGCGGCTTCATCGGCCTGTGCCGGAGGGCGGGCGGGAACTAGTTGGCGGATGCCTCGTAGAACGGGTAATCCGTGTAGCCTTCGGGGCCTTCGCCGTAGAAGGTGGACGGATCCATCTCGTTGAGCGGCAAGCCGTCGCGCCAGCGGCGCACCAGGTCCGGGTTGGCGATGGCCGGGCGGCCCACCACCACGGCGTCGGCATGCCCGCCGGCCACCAGCTCGATGGCTTCCTCCCGGCCGGTGACGCTGGCGAAGCCAGTGTTCACCAGGAAGGTGCCCTTGAAGCGTTCGCGAAGGTCCTGCACCAAGGCGCCCTTGGGCTCGTGGTGGAGAATGCTCAAGTACGCCAGCTTGAGCGGGGCAATCGTGTCCACCAGCACCTCATAGGTGGCGCGGACGTCGGCCGGGTCCGTCTCCTCGATCTGCTGCACAGCGTGTTCCGGGGAAATCCGGATGCCCACGCGGCTGGCGCCAAGGGCTTCGACCACAGCCTGCACGGTTTCGATCACGAAGCGTGCACGGTTCTCCGGGGAGCCGCCATAGCTGTCCGTGCGGATGTTGGTGTTGGGTGCCAGGAATTCGTGCAGCAGGTAACCGTTGGCGGAATGGAGTTCGACGCCGTCGAACCCTGCCTCGATGGCGTTCCGCGAGGCGGTGACGATTTCCTGGATGACCACGGGAAGTTCCTCGGTGCGCAGTTCGCGCGGCACGGGGTGGGGCTGCTTGCCGTTCGGGGTGCGGACCTCGCCGTCGATCGCGACGGCGCTCGGCGCCACGATCTCGTCGCCTCCGGTGATGTCCGGATGGGACACGCGTCCGCCGTGCATGATCTGGGCGAAGATGCGGCCGCCCTCGGCGTGGACGGCGTCGGTGACCTTCTTCCAGCCGGCGATCTGCTCATCGGTGACCAGGCCCGGCTGCCCGGGGTAGGACTGTCCGGCCGGAGTCGGGTAGGTGCCCTCGCTGACAATCAGGCCAAGCGAGGCGCGCTGGCGGTAGTGCTCCACGAGCAAGGGGCCGGGAATGCCCTGCTGGCCTGCGCGGACGCGGGTCAGGGGTGCCATCACCAGGCGGTTGGGGATTTCCAGCTCGCCGACGGTCAGGGGTGAGAACAGCATGCGCAGGACCTTTCACACGGGATTCGTTTCCGATGTGGGCAACTACCGCGCGCTTGCAACTATTCCGGGTGTGGTGCGGATCATGGGGCGCAATCACCTCGGCCTTCGTTGCGCAGGCGGGCTGCCTGCGCAACGAAGGCCGGGTTCACAGCGCCACAGCGCCGCGCCGCCACCGAAGCACCGGCTACGGGTGAACGATGATCTTCACCGCGGTGTCGTTGTGGTTGATCAAGGTATCGAAGCCTTCATCCACCAGGTCCTCCAGCACGATCCGCCCGGTGATGAACGGCTTGAGGTCCACCTTCCCGTCCTGCACCAGGCGGATGGCGGCGGCATGGTCCCCGCGGTAGGCGATGGTCCCGCGGAGGTCGATCTCCTTCAGGACAATCTTCTGCATGTCCACCGTGGCGGGCCGTCCCCAGATGGATACGTTCACCACCACGCCGGCCGGCCGGACGACGTCGAGCATGGTGTCCAGCACGGCATTCACCCCGGCACATTCGAATGCCGCGTCCGCCCCGGCGCCGTCCGTCAGCTCCAGGACCCGCGCCGCGACATCGTCCTGCGAGGGGTCGAGGACGTGGTCCGCGACGCCGGAGCTGCGGGCCTTTTCCTTCCGTGCCGTCGACAGCTCGGTGAGGATGGTGGTGATGCCCAGGCCCTTGAGGACGGCGGCGGTGAGCAGGCCGATCGGCCCGGCGCCCCCGACGACGGCGACGTCACCGGCCGTGAGCTCCGCCCGCGAGACGGCATGGTACGCCACGGAGAGGGGCTCGATCAGGGCGGCTTCGTCCAGGGGGATGTCCCCCACCGGGTGCACCCAGCGGGCATCCACCACAATCTTTTCGCTGAGGCCGCCACCGCCGCCGGCCAGGCCGATGAATCCCATCCTGGTGCACAGGTTGTAGTTCCCGGCTTTGCAAGGCCCGCATTCGTCGCAGACAAAATAAGGCTCCACCACCACGCCGTCTCCCACGGCGAGGCCCGTGACGCCTTCGCCGAGTTCCTCGACCACCCCTGAGAACTCGTGCCCCATGGTCACCGGGAGGTCCTCCCCGGCCAGCGGGTGCGGATGGCCGGGATGCGGAATGAAGATGGGACCTTCCAGGAATTCGTGCAGGTCGGTACCACAGATTCCACACCAGGCGACGGCGATTTTGACCGCGCCCGGCCGGATCTCCGGCTCCGGAATGTCCTCCACGCGCAGGTCCTTCTGCCCATGGAAACGTGCCGCTCTCATAACAGTTCCCCCTTTCAGCGCGTGTGGTGGGAGGGCTGGAGCTCGTATACCGGCGTGGGCAGCCCCTCCATGCGGGCCTTGAGCTGCAGCGCCAGGTAGTTCGAGTAGTGCCTGCTCTGGTGCAGGTTGCCGCCGTGGATCCAGAGGTTCTCCACGTTGGTGGGCTTCCACATATTGCGCAGTTCGCCCTCCCAGGGCCCCGGGTCCTTGGGGGTATCCGAGCCGAAGCCCCAACACTTGCCCACTTTGTCCGCAACCTCGGGCGAGACGAGGTCGGCCAGCCAGGCATTCATGGAGCCGTAGCCCGTGGCGTAGACGATCACGTCCGCTTCAAGCTCGGTGCCATCGGCCATGACCACGGCGTTGCCGGTGATCTTCTCGACCTGGCCGGATGCCAGCTTCACCCGGCCGTCGATGATCAGCTGGGATGCGCCTACATCGATGTAGTAGCCGGAGCCGCGCCGCAGGTACTTCAGGAACAAGCCGGAACCGTCGACGCCGAAATCCAGTTCAAAGCCGGCAGCCTCAAGCTGCGAATAGAACTCCGCGTCCCGCTTGGCCATCTCCTGGTACACGGGAACCTGTGCCTCGGGCAGGATGCGGTACGGCAGGGACGCGAAGAGCAGGTCCGCCTTCTCCGTGGTCACCCCGTTGGCGAGCGCCCGTTCGGAGTAGAGGTCGCCGAGGGCCAGGTCCATCAGGGATTCGCTGCGGGCGATGTGCGTGGAGGAGCGCTGCACCATGGTGACGTCCGCGCCGTGCTCCCACAGGTCCGCGCAGATGTCGTGGGCCGAGTTGTTGGAGCCGATCACCACCACCTTCTTGCCCGTCCAGTCTCCACCGCCCGGGTGCTTGGACGAGTGGTACTGCTCCCCCAGGAAGGATTCGGCGCCGTCGAACACGGGAACGTTCGGGTAACCGGACACGCCCAGCGCGAAGACCAGTTGCTTGGGGCGCAAGGTGACGGGCTCGCCGTCGCGGATTACCTGGACCACCCACTCCCGGGCGTCCTCATCCCAGCGGGCATTGGTGCATTCGGTGCTGCTCCAATAGTTCAGCTCCATGATGCGGGTGTAATGCTCCAGCCAGTCCCCGATCTTGTCCTTGGCGGCGAAGACCGGCCAGTCGTCCGGGAACTTCAGGTACGGCAGGTGGTCGTACCAGACGGGGTCGTGCAGGTGCAGGGACTTGTACCGGTTCCGCCAGGAGTCGCCGGGCCGGGCGTTCTTTTCCACGATGATCGTGGGCACCCCGAGCCTGCGGAGCCGCGCCCCCAGGCCGATGCCGCCCTGGCCGCCGCCAATGATCACGGTGTACGGCTGCTCCTCGTAGCCGAGCCGTGCTTCCTGTTCTTGCTTGCGTTCCAGCCAGGATTTGCGGCCCTTCTCGATCCGGTGGGCCACGCCCTGTTCACGGTTGGGGCCCTTTCTCTCTTCGAAGCCCTTGAGTTCCTGCATGGTGGTCAGCAACGTCCAGCATTTGCCGTTGCGCAGCCGCAGGTGGGCGTGGCCCCTGGCCTGGGCGGTTTCGAAATTCACCCAGGCTTCGGTGGCGGCGGCATCACCGGTGGCGTCCTCGGCGAGGGTCCAATTGCTTGGTTGTACGTCGCCGAGCGTAGCCCCGAGCATGCGCTCGATTTCGGCCTTGCCTTCCATCGTCTTGAGGTTCCAGGTGAAGGACACGAAGTCGCGCCAGTACGGTTCGTCGTCGAACAGTTCCAGGACGGCCCCGGTGTTGTTGCTGCGCAGCGCCTCATCGAACTGCGCCAGCCAGGCCGCGGCTACGGCGTTTGCGGTTTCAGGCATCTCTCCTCTTTCCATCGCTGACCGTGGGATCCGGCGGGTCGGGAGCGTGACCCGCATCACAAGTAGACGCGGCCGGGGGTTACAATCGGGTTGCACCGGATCCGCGGCATCCGCGGACGGCAGCAATCCATTCAAGGGCGAAGGAGTTGGCGCATGGGCACTATGCCGGCCGCCGACCCCACCCTGCGGTTCTCGGCTCCGCGCGAATACGCCAAGGCCCTGCGCAATGCCCACGACGCAACGTTGTCCGGCGCCCCGGATCCTGCTTTCACGCCGTCGTTGCTGGAATCGTGGAAGCGTTCGCTCGCGCTGGGCATCAACCCCGAAGAGCACCGGCCCATCCATCGCCATGACGTTGCGGAGGCCCGGGCCATCGGCCGGGAGCACCGGCTGGCCGCCGTGGTCCCGGCACTGTCCCAGCTTTTGGCGGACGAATCCGCGGCCGGGCGGCACTTGTTGATCGTCACCGACCACCACGGGGAGGTCCTCTGGCGGCTCGGCAGCAGTTCCGCGCTGCGTCAGGCGGATTCCCTGGAGTTCGTCGAGGGCGCCGATTGGTCCGAGGCAGGAATCGGCACCAACGCGATCAGCGAAGCCCTTGTCACCGGGGACGCCGCGCAGTTGTTCTCGGCCGAACACCTGGTCCGCACCCATCACGAATGGGCATGCACCGCAGCCCCCATCCGCGATCCCTTGAGCGGCGAACTGCTCGGGGTCCTGGACGTGTCCGGCCCCATCGATTCCGTCACCCCGGACAGCCTGCGGATGGTGCGCTGCGGCGTGCGCCTCGCGGAGGAACTGCTCCGCTCAGCGGGCGCGCCGAAAGGCCCAGGCCGGGCCGCCGTCGGGCATTCGGGAGGAGCCGGGCATTCGGGAGCAGCCGGGCGGCCTGCGTCAACGCTGTTCCTGCGGCTTTTGGGTGACAAGCCGACGGCGGAGCTCGACGGCGGCAGAACAGTTCCGGTCACGCTGCGGCGGGCGGAGATCCTGGCGCTGCTGGCGTCCAGGAGCCAGGGCTGGAGCGCTGAGGAGCTCGCGTACCAGCTGCATGGCGAGGATGGCGCTGCGGCGACGATCCGCACGGAAATGCACCGGATCCGGGCTTCCCTCGGCCAGCTGGTGGAGCCGAACCCGTACCGCTTTGCCGAGAACGTGCAGGTGGTTTCCGACGCCGGGCTGGTGGCCGGGCACCTGCGTGCCGGACGGATCCGCGAGGCCCTGGCGTCCTACACAGGGCGGCTGCTCAACCGCTCAACCACCTTGGCCGTCGAGCTCATGCGGGACGAGCTCGACCAGGCCGTAGCGGCGTCGGTGCGTTCGAGCGGGGACCCCGGGCTGATCGCCCAATGGTGCGCCACGGACATGGGCCACGGCGACTCGGAAGCGGCACGGGAACTGGCGCGGCTCGCGGTGCCCGGCGATCCCCGTTTCGAACTGGCCCGGGCCAGGCTGGAACGGCTCGACCGCGAACTCGGGGCCTAGGGCCGCAGGCCGCGCCAGCCCGCGCCGGCTACTTTTGCGCCGGCAGCACCAGTTCCCCGGTCTTGTCCGTGGACAAGGCGAGCGACGAGATGTACTGGGGTTCGCCGTCGGGCCCGTCCTGGGCCGAGCGGAGCATGTCCGGGCGTTCGAACTCGATCCCGGTCACGTGGCACAGCAGCTTGGCTTGGCTGGGGTTGCCTTCGGAGTCGAGCATGGCGAGGTCGATGCCGTCGTCCGTGCGGCGCAGGTAGTACTTCCCGCGGGTCAGCACGGCCAGCAGCGGCGGGAGCACCAGCGCCAGGCCGACGGCGAAGATCGGCGAGTACGGCTGAACGGACGGACCAAACGCCCCGAAGAACACCGCGATGGAGACGCCCGCGGAAACCAGCATGGACACGAAGCCCACCGGGTTCACGGCGTACAGCATGCCGCGGCGGAATTCGGGAAGCTTCGGGGAGATCTTCAGCAGGTACTTGTTGATGGCGATGTCCGCCGCCACCGTCACCACCCAGGCGATGGCGCAGTTCGCGTAGAAGCCCAGGATGGTGTTGAGGAACTCGAACATGTTCGCTTCCATCAGCACCAGCGCAACAGCCAGGTTCAGGATGACAAACACCATGCGGCCCGGATAGGTCTTGGTGATGCGGGTGAAGCTGTTGGTCCAGGCCAGGGAGCCGGAGTAGGCGTTGGTGACGTTGATCTTGATCTGCGAGATGACCACCAGCACCACGGCCAGGGTCATGGCCAGCCAGGCGGGCATCATTTCGCGGTAGACGCCCAGGAACTGGTGCACGGGTTCGTTGGCGTGCGCCGAGGCCGCCGGATCCAGGGTGGCGATCAGGTAGACGGCGATGAACATGCCCACGATCTGCTTGATGGCGCCGAAAATCACCCAGCCGGGTCCGGCCAGGATCACGGCGCGCCACCAGGCGCCCTTGTTCGCGGCGGTGCGCGGGGGCATGAAGCGAAGGTAGTCGATCTGTTCGGCGATCTGCGCCATCAGGGACAGGCACACGCCTGCGGCGAGCATCACGGAGGCCAGGTTCATCCCGGAATCGCCGGACTTGCCCGTGTACGCGAAGAAGGAATCGATGCTCTCCGGATGCGAAACCACAAGGTATCCCACCGGAATGACCATCAGCAGCAACCACAGCGGGGTGGTCCACACCTGCAGCTTGGCCAGGGTGTTCATCCCGTAGACCACCAGCGGGATGATGATCACGGTGGACGCCGCGTAACCGATCCATTGCGGGATCCCGAGGCCCAGTTCCAGGCCCTGCGCCATGATGGAGCCTTCCAGGGCGAAGAAGATGAACGTGAAGGTGGCGAAGATGACGTTGGTGACCACCGAACCGTAGTAGCCGAAGCCCGAGCCGCGCGTGATCAGGTCCAGGTCGATGTTGTACCGGGCCGCGTAGTACGCCAGCGGAAAGCCGGTGGCGAAGATGACCGCAGCGGCCACCAGCACACCGAGGATCGCGTTGCCCGTGCCGTAGGAGATCGCGATGTTCGCACCGATCGAAAAATCCGCGAGGTAGGCGATTCCGCCAAGCGCACTCGTGGCCACCACTCCGGCGCTCCACTTCCGGTAGGAGCGCGGCGCGAAGCGCAGCGTGTAGTCCTCCAGGCTCTCCTTCGCGGCGCTCATCGCGTCGCTGCGCGCGGCTCCGGCCTTAACGGCGGGCTCGCCGCCGGAACCGTCGACGACGGCGCTGCCGCCCGCCGTCGAACGCTCAAGAATCTGTGTTGTCCGTTGTTGTTCAGTCATCCCCGGTTCCTTCTCCAACGTGGTCTGCGTTCCGGCCCGACGCTATCGGCGGGAATCGACGGCGGGGTCACCACGGTGTTTCGTGGCTGTAAAACCGGCCCAAGACGGGCCGCGGGGATTTGTGGACGTCCAACAAAATCGGCTCGGCACAGGGTGGCTAGCGTCAGTGAAGAGGCATTAACCATGGAAACGAAGGAGCAGCATGACCATCCTCGACACCGCCCGCGAACAGGTCCTTCAACGCGGAATCGGACTGAACGAAGGGCAGCTGCTGGAGGTCCTGCAGCTCCCGGATGAGGACATTCCGGCCGCGCTGCAATTGGCGCACGAGGTCCGCGTGGAGCACTGCGGCGAAGACGTGGAGGTGGAGGGCATCATCTCCATCAAGACCGGCGGCTGCCCGGAGGACTGCCATTTCTGCAGCCAGTCCGGGTTGTTCGACTCCCCCGTGCGCGGCGTCTGGCTGGACATTCCCGAACTGGTGAAAGCCGCCAAGGAAACCGCGGCCACCGGCGCCACCGAGTTCTGCATCGTTGCGGCCGTGCGCGGGCCGGACATCAAGCTGATGAACCAGATCAAGTTCGCGATCGACCGCATCAACGAGGAAGTGGACATCAACATCGCCTGCTCCCTGGGCATGCTCACCCAACGGCAGGTGGATCAGCTCGCCGAATGGGGCGTGCACCGTTACAACCACAACCTGGAAACCGCGCGCAGCTACTTCCCGCAGGTGGTCACCACGCATACGTACGAGGAGCGCCTGGAGACCTGCGCCATGGTCAAGGAAGCAGGCATGGAACTGTGCTGCGGCGCCCTGATCGGCATGGGCGAATCCCTGGAACAGCGGGCTGAACTCGCCGCGCAGCTCGCGGCCCTGGACCCGCACGAGGTCCCGCTGAACTTCCTCAATCCGCGCCCCGGAACGCCTCTGGAAAACCAGGGCATCATGGACGGCAAGGACGCCCTCCGTGCCATCGCCGCGTTCCGGCTCGCCATGCCGCGCACCGTGCTGCGCTACGCCGGCGGCCGCGAGCTCACCCTGGGCGACCTGGGCACGCGCGAGGGCCTGCTGGGCGGCATCAACGCAGTGATCGTGGGCAACTACCTGACCACCCTGGGCCGCCCCGCCGACGCCGACCTGCAGCTGCTGGTGGAGCTGAACATGCCCATCAAGGAACTCCAGAAGACGCTGTGAGCGGGGACATCGGTGATCGAGCTTGTCGAGATCCCGGGGTTTCGACGGTTTCGACAGGCTCAACCAGCGCCTCAACCACCGGGGAGGCTTACTGCGGCCACTGCGGCGGTGACATCCCGACGTCGGACGCTGGCCTTGGGAGCGACGCCCACCGGGACTGCCGCATGCGCCTGGCCATGGAACCGCCGCGCTATTGCGCGCAGGTCCGCCGCCGGATGAAGGTCCAGGTCACGCCGTTGGGCTGGAGCGCCGAGTGCTCACGGCACGGGATCCTGGGCGGGTGAGGCGACGACGGCGCCGAGTCGGTCGAGCCCTTCCGGCCACGCCACGTTTGCGAAGAAGTCGCGGAGCTCGGCCGCCGGGAAGCCGCTGTGTTCCACGGTCACCCGGGTGCCTCCACCCATCGCCTCGAGGGTCATCACGATGCGGGACTCAAGGGCCGGCATCTGCTGGCCCTCGATGGCCGATTCCCCAACGAGGTCGGTGACAATCCGATGCGGACGATCGATCTCGCGGTAGGTGTGCACATCGTGGACGAGCGTCTGCGGATTCGGCCTGAACCGAGCCTCCCAGGTGCCGCCGACACGCAGGTCAACCGTGGTTTCCACCGCCCCTTCCTCAGGCCCGAGGGCCGATAGCCACATCCGCTGCTTGGCGGGATCCGTGAACGCATCGAACACTTCCTCAGGAGTGCCCGGCAACTCGCGATGCAGCGTGAGCCCAATGGTTTCGTCGTTCAGGTCCATGGGAGTGCTCCTTCTTCTCTCAGCGAGGCTTGCACTACAAATATAGTGATCTGGATACTACAAAGATAGTGCTTTTCTGAACCGCGGCGTGGCATAGGCTCGGAGTCATGAGCAGTACACGACGCCGGGCCCTCGATGCCGCCGTGACCCTGGTGGGTACCGAAGGAATCCGGGCGCTCACCCACGGCAGGGTGGACGCAGCAGCCTCCCTGCCCTCAGGCTCCACTTCCAACTTCTTCCGCACCAGGGCCGCACTGGTGGCAGGAGTCACCGAGTGGATTGCGCAGCAGGAACTAGGCGACGCGGGCGTCCCCGAGATCGGCTCACGGGAAGAGCTCATCAGGGCGCTCGTCCGGATGATCGAAGTGCAGTCCGGTCCCCTGGCGGCGCGCACGCGGGCGCGGTACGCGCTGTTCCTCGAAGCCGACGCGGATGCCGTACGGCCCCTGCGCGAGCAGCGGATTGGCATCGAAGCCTGGCTGCGCAGCATCCTGGCCAGGCTCGGAGGCGAGGCTGCGGCCGAACACACCACCTTCGTCATGGCCGCGGGCGACGGGCTCCTGCTGCACCGGATCACGGTGGACCCGGACGCCCCCATCGAAGCCGTCATCACGCGTGCCATCGACGCCGCCCTGGCGCCCGGACCGCCCGTGTGACGCCTGGCTAGACTCGAAGCATGGGCGAAAGCCGTGACCTGCTCACACCGGAGCAGCGCAGCCGGAACATGTCCAGGATCCGTGGCAAGAACACCAAGCCCGAGCTCCTGGTCCGCCGCCTGCTGCACGCCAAGGGATACCGGTACCGCTTGCACGGCATGGCCGCAGGCGGAAAACTCCCGGGAAGCCCGGACCTGGTGTTTGCTGGCCGGCGCAAGGTCATCTTCGTGAACGGTTGCTTCTGGCACTTCCATGACTGCCCGGCAGGCCTGCACGCCCCGGCCGCCAACGCCGAGTTCTGGGACGCCAAACGGCGCCGCACCCGCGAGCGCGACGCCGCCCAGCGCGAACTGCTGGCGGCCGCCCGTTGGGAGGTGCTCACCGTATGGGAATGCGATTTGAAGGACGCCAGTGCCTTGGAGGAGCAGCTGCTGACGTTCCTCGGGGAATGAACCGGCCTAGCTACAGTTCAGTTTGGTTCCGGCACCCGTGATTTTCAGGTGGTCGTACTCACCGAAGGTGGTGGTGCCGCTGGCCGAAACCGCGGTGACTTTGATGACGACGTTCCGGTTGGCTGCCCCGGCAGTCAGGAGGACGGGGCTCAACGGGGTGAGGTCGACGTGCGTGGCAGTGGGGGCCAGCGGGAATGACGCACCATAGCTGCCGCCCACGACCTTCGCCGCGATTGACAAGCCAGCCGGCGATCCTGCCCCCGTAATGCCGATGCCCACGGTGTTGTTGCCGGGGTCGGTGCAGAGCAAAGTGAGTCCGGCGGGCTGGTTGCTGGGGATCGGCGTCGGGGTGGGGCTCGGAACAGGGACGGAGGTAGCCGCACGGACTGTCATGGTGGCCGTCGAACGTTGCTCCCAGAGGGCGACGGCGGACGTGCCCCCAATGCCCGTCAGCACGGTCATGCAAAAAACCCCGAGGGCGATGATGCCGGCCGAGGGTCGGGAGTTCTTCGTCATGCTGTCCGCACCTTCCGTTCAGCTTTGCTGCCTGTGTCCTGTGCACCGCGGTCCCGGGCCCCGCGGTCCCGGGCCCCGCGGACCACGGTAAAACCGCCATAGGCGATCAAGGCGAAAGCCCCCGCCATGAGCCACAGGGAGCGGTCGGCGGTCCCGAGCGCATTCGCCACGTATCCCACATACGGCACCGCGTAGAAGAGCTTGCCCCGGATCTGGACCTCGCGTACGGTCCCCGGGTCCGCTGTGTCGTTGTTGTCGCCCTTGGTGGTAAGGACCTTCTCCCCTGTCTGCAGGAACCCGAGGCCAACGATCCGGTGTGTGACGACCGCCGGTTCACCGGACTTGATCTGGTAGGTCACCACGTCCCCCACCTTGAGTTCTCCGAACGCCGCCGGACGCACCACCAGGAACGTTCCCGGCGCGTATTTTGGCGCCATGGAGTTGGTCAGCACCGAATAGCTCTGCGAGCCGCTGGCCCGCGGCACCACGATCAGGACGGCCACCGCGAAGACGGCCAGGGTAAGGAGCGCGACGCCGGCCAGCCGTGCGAGGCGGGCAACCATCCGATTACTAGGCACAGCCATTGGGCACCCCGCATTGCTGGCGGGCGTGCAGCGGGATGCTGATGGCCACGGAATTTCCTTCGACGCTGAGGGGTGCGGCCACGTCCAGGGTGACCTTGAAGCAAAGCACTGCGGTTCCTCCTTTGGCGATGGCTGGAGTGGTGACCCCGGTGGCCAAGGGCTGGTATAGGGCCACCGCACAGGACGCCGGGGAAGCTGCCCGCGCTGCACTGATGCTCAGATACGCGGCGAGGTTTCCGCCGTCGGCGTTGCTCACGGTTGGCGCAGATGCGGTGACGGCAACGTCAAAGGTGCCGCCGGCGTCGCTCGCGTTGGTGATGGTGAGCGGGGTATAGACCGAACCGCCGCGGATGAGCTCCTGCAGCGGCGCTTGCGCCGTCGTGAGCGCCAGCGTGGTCGGCTGCCCGTCTACGGTCATGGGGACGGGGGTGGTGGACGCAGTTCCCGTGAGGTTCACAGTGAACGTCGCGGCCCTGACGGTTCCGGGGGTAGCCGCGGCCGTGGCTGCCCACAGCGCATAGCTCCCCTGCACTGCCGCGAGGCCCAGGAGCACCGCGGCGAGCAGCAGGCCTGCCGTCCGGATGCTCCTGGGGATCCTCATGGTGTCTCCTGATAGTGGAATTCTTCGGTACCGGGCTAAAGGCAGGGCTACTGCAGGCCGGGCTGCTGGATCTGCTGCAAGGTGAAGGCCACGCTGCCCAGGTCCATGCTCTTCCCGACGTCGGTGCGGGCTGCGGTGGTGGACTTGAATTCGAAGGTCATGCTCGCGGTGACGTGCTGCGAGCTGGTGAGCGGATTGGCGATCGGCTGGCCGTCCACCGTGAGGCGGGGAGCGGAGACCGTCACGCTGGCCGGATCGAAACCATCAGCGGCGCCGGTGCGCTCCGCCACGAGGTTGGCGGCCATCTTGCTGCCGGAGAGGGTGACGTCCAGGTCCTGGCTGTAGGTGAGCAGGTCACCCGGCACCACGCGGTACGTGTTGATGTTGATGGTGTTCCCGGCCCGGTCGGTCCAGACCCCGGCGCCGGCTTCGACGTTGAGGTTTCCGGAGATGATGGTGCCCGGGGTCGCTGCGTCGGCGGCGTTCCACCAGGCAAGGGTTCCACCGCCACCGAGGAGCAGGGCGCCACCGACGGCGATGGCTGCTGCGCCTTTGAGCATCGTTGTGTTCTTCATGATGGTCCCTGCTTCCTTGATCTTGTTGCGGCTTCTCTGCCTGCAAGTACTCTCCCGTCCTGCGCTCAAGGAGCAATGCGGGTTCCGCTCAAGATTTGCTCAAGGTTTCGGCGAATCGCCGCCGGGAAGGCGGGGGCCACCCTAGTGTTGATTCGTGACGCTGCGTGAAGGGGAAACGAAGCCTGCATCCGGGCCCGGGGATTGCTCCGGCACGTTCGTGGATGCGGCTGTTCTTCACGAGCTCCAGGAAGAGCTGGGCGGAGACCCGGACATCGTCAGTACCCTGATCCGGAACTACATCGGAATGCTTCCCTGGCGGATCGCGCGGCTGCACAAGGCCATCGCCCAGCCGGGTCCGGACGGGCTCGACAGGGATGATGCCTTGGACGCGGTGCTCAGCCTGAAGACTGCCAGCGAAATGGTCGGAGCCATGCCCATGAGCCGCCTGGCGGCCGCTCTTGAAGAAGGGCTGCGGGTTCCGGCCAGCCCTGACCCGAATGAGCTCGACGCCAAGGTTCAGGCATTGGATCGCCACGTTTGCGGGACCGTCGCCGCTTTGGTGGCTGCCGGCCGGCTGGCACCTGGTTCAACGGCCGGGCTGGCGGGCTCCGGCGGACAGGTGGGCGCGGCGGCAGTCAGCGGGTCGGCGCAGCCGGCGCGAGCCGGTACCCGACGCCGCGGACAGTCTCCAGCCAGCGCGGACTTTGGGTGCTGTCCCCCAGCTTCTTGCGCAGGTTGCCCATGTGGACCTCGACGGCCCGTTCGTCCGAATCGCTGACGTAACTGCCGACGTCGTACGGTTCGTTGCGGAGGCGCCGGGCAAGATCCGCCTTGCTCCGCACCACCCGGCCTGACTCCATCAGCGCCAGCAGCAAGTCGAATTCGGTGCGCGTCAAGCGCAGTTCCACGCCGTCGACCACCGCGGAACGCGATGCCGCGGAAAGGTCCAGGCCGTTGTGCCGCAGCACAGACTCGCCCGGGGCGCTGTCCGTAGAGTTCGACGACGACCGCGGCCGCCGCATCATGGCCTCCACCCGGGCACGCAGCTCGCGCGGCCGGAAAGGCTTGGTGAGGTAGTCGTCGCCGCCGGCTTCGAGCCCCATCAAGGTATCCAGCTCCTCCGTGCGGGCGGTGAGCATGATGATGTAGGCATCCGATGACTTGCGGATGCGGCGCGCCACTTCGAAACCATCGATGTCCGGAAGGCCGAGGTCCAAGGTGATGACATCAGGATCCAATTGCCGGGCCGAATCCACGCCCGCAGAGCCCGTGGCGGCTACATGGACGTCGAAACCGGCCTGGGACAGCACGGACCGGATCAACTCGCGGATGTCCTGGTCATCTTCAATAACCAAACCAACCCGTGCGTCACTCATCGCAGCCCCTCAGCCCCCTCGATATCCACAGAAGTATAGCCGCCGGTGGATAGGCTGGCTCCATGCGCCTACTCGTTCCTGCCGCTTTGGAGGCGATATGAAACGCCCCGGCTTCTGGGATCTCGACAATGGCAGGCGGCTCCTGTTCTTCAGGCGCTCTTTCCATGAGCACACCCTGCGGATGCGCGTGGTGCTCAGCCAGCTGCCGCTGTCCATTACGGTCTGCATCGCAGCAGTCCTGGTCCTGCTGTTCTTCCCCGAGACCTTGGCCAATCCGCTGTTCCAGATCTTCCTGCTCAGCCAGGCCGCGCTCATGGGCATCTGCCTGGCCGTCCCCTGGCACCGGCTGCCTTTCCCCAGTTTCCTGGCCATCCCTGTCCTGGACATGGTCTCCATCGCCTTTGGCCGCGAGGGCGGTCAGGAGTCGCTTACCGGCCTGAGCGTCCTGGTGGTCCTGCCGGTGTTCTGGCTTTGTGCCTCCGGTTTGTATCCGCGGACCGCCATCCTTTTGTCATTCCTGGGACCTCTGGGCATCGTCTGGGCGCCGTGGTTCATCAAGGGCTCGTTCACTGCCCAGGACCTCACCCGTCCCTTCCTGTTCCCGATCCTCATGGTCGGAATCGGGGTGTCCGTGAGCGTGATGACGTTGAGCATGGTCCGGCAGCAACGGGCATTGGAGGCCAAAGACGCGGCCCTCAAGGCCGCATTCGACACCAGCAAGCGCCAGGAACGGCTGCTGAACACCGTGATGGAAGCGCTCCCCTTGGGAGTCGTGGCCGTCGACGGCGGCGGGCACGACATCCTGATGAACCACCGCCAACGCCGGACACACCGCTTGGCCACCCCCGCGGACATCGCCGATCCCAATGAATCCCAGTTGCTGGTGTTCGAAGAGGACAGGACCACGCCGGTTCCCGCCGAGCGGCGTCCTGTCCGGCGTGCAGTGCTCGGCGAACAGTTCACGGACCAGCTGGTCTGGATCGGCAGCGGGCCGGAGCAGCGCGCCTTCACCGCCAGTGCGCAGCCCATGTTCGACGACGACAACACCTTCGCGGGTTCCGTGGTGGTTTTCAGCGATGTCACGGAGCTCGTCAACGCCTTGGCGGCGAAGGACGACTTCGTATCCAACGTGTCCCATGAGTTCCGTACCCCGCTGACCTCCATCCTCGGGTACTTGGAGCTCATCCTGGACGAACCGGACGGTCTCGATTCCACGGCCAGGACCCATCTCGGAGTGGTCCAGCGCAATGCCGAGCGGCTGCTTGCCCTCGTCTCGGACCTGTTGTCCGTCCGTTCCGGGCACGTGATCATCCGGCCCCAAGCGGTTGACGTGGCGGAGCTGGTGCGGGCGAGCGTGGCTTCGGCCGGGCCACGCGCCGCCCAGGCAGGTATCCGGTTTTCCGTGGACGCCCCGGATAGCCTCGAGGCCCACGTGGACGCGTCAAGGATGTCGCAGGTGCTGGACAACCTCATCTCGAACGCCATCAAATACTCGCCCGACGGCGGCGACGTCACAGTGACGGTGTGGCAGGAGGATTCGGAGGTGCTCTGCCGCGTCGCGGACACTGGCATGGGCATGACCGAGGACGAACAGGATCAGGCCTTCGCCAAGTTCTTCCGTGCACGCAGCGTCAGGAACAGCACGATTCCCGGTATCGGCTTGGGGCTGCCCATCAGTAAAGCGATCGTCGAAGCCCATGGCGGCAGCATCACGCTGCGCAGCACTCCCGGAGAGGGCACCTCGTTTACCGTGAGGATGCCTGCGTGACGGTGCCACGGCGCCGCCCCACCAGGAAGTAACCCACCGGGCCAAAGAAGTTGATGAAGCTTGCCGCCCGCCAGAAGGCCTTGCTTCCGCGGATCCGTTCCGGCGGGGTGTTGGTGATGCTGCGTTGGGCCGCGAGCATCAGTGCGAACTCCAGGACGCCGGCCACGATCGCGGTACGGCGCTGCCCCGGGGTCATGTCCTTCCAGGACTTCTTCTTCCGCATGCCGCCCATGCTTGCCTCCATCCTGTTCGACCGTCGGAAGCGGTCTTTTCTCAGGCTAACCCTGTTGCAGGCCGGGCGGAACAGGCGCGGAACAGACCTCGAAACAGCCGCCGAAAGCAGGGCTACCCGCGCGCCTGGCGCACTACTTCGCCCCAGGATTGTTCGGCCAGTTCAGCCACCGATTGCAGGATGTCCGCGGGCGGCAGCGACAGGTCCAGCGGGTACTCCACCACGTCGATATCCGTGTTGAGGATGCGCCGCAGCTTCATTTCGCCGGCACCGGCGTAGACCAGCCATGCGGTGGGCACGCGCAAGGCGGTGCAGTAGGCCAGCATCCGGTAATGGTCGGCGTTGAGCGACGCCCCGGTGTCAGGGCCTGCCGTGTAGTTGGCGCCGTAGACCACCACGGGCCGGCCGCCCAGGAAGTGCACGGCATCCGGGCGGACGGTGATCCGGTCCGAATCCCGCACAGCCTCGTTCAGCATGGTGCCGTAGCGGAGCCGCGTTTCGCCGGGGTGGGCGCGCATGGCCTCGCGCAGGGCCACGCCCACGAACTCCTTGAATACGGTGGACATGTCCACCACGAACGCGGCGCTCTGCTGCTTGCCGTCCCCGGCTTCGGCAGAGCAGTTCCGCAGGATCACTTCCGCCAGGCGCAGGGCGGCATGGAAGCGCAGGTTCATGCGCGTGGCCTGCCACGGCGGCAGGGGCGCGCCGGGCGTCAGGGGCGCGGCGCCGTCGAGCTTTCCACCGAGGCGGCGCAGGCGGCTGAGGACCTCCGGACGGACCCCCGGAACCTGGGCCATGCGGGTAAGCGCGGCACGCAGGATGCGGTTCTCGGCGATGTCCTCGCTGAACTCGTCGTAGGACACCTCCAGCGGCACCATCATGCCCGGCCGCCGCGAAATCTGCTCCGACATGCGGATACGGCCCTTGACGGTCCGCAGTGATTCGTCCACGGTCACGTAGCCGTTCAGTGGCCCGCGGCTCAGTGCGCGCTCGGCCAGTTGGGCGAGGGATTCCGCCAGCGCGCTCCACAGATCACGGTGTTCGACGGCGGCAATGGAGTCCTCGCGGAAGCCCTGCTCCCCCGCGTAGCTGAGCAGGAACAGCAAGCGGCGCAGGCCAAGGCGGTCCTTGGGCCGCACCTCGAACTGCACCGTCGGGGTGCGCACCGAGCCCACCTTGCCCACCGGCTCAATCCGGTACAGGCCCATTCCCATGGGCGCGGCCTTCGCCAGGCCGCTTGAGTTCAGGAAGGCCGCCGACGCCGGGTCAAGCCGCTCCACGATGCCCTGCGATTGCTCGTCCAGCACGATGTGGCGCACGCCGGGAGCATGCCGCGGCCGGGGCGGAACCGACACGGGGCGCCTGCCGGCGGAGTGCCGCTCAGCGGAGTGCCGCTCGGCCGGGCGCCGCTCAGCGGGGCCCTGCTCAGCGGGAGGCAAGGCGCGCCAGCAGCTGGTCCAGCCCGAAGCGCTCTTCCAGCTGCGCCCGGTTCAGCTGCCCGTGGTAATGCTCCTCGAGGAGCGGCATGAGTTCGTACTTCCAGATCCGGCGCAGCCCGGCCGGGGTCTGCGCGGCGGCCTTCATGAAGTAGGACGGGCCGATCATCAGATCCCGGTCCCAGTCATCGATCGCCTCGTTGAGCGCATCGAGCAGATCCGCGTTCAGGGTGTCCAGGCCGCGGGCCTCCAGGAAGCGCCGCAGCGTGCCGCGGATCGGTTCCACTCTCGGGTGCAGTTCAACGAAGGCGAAGCGGCGGCGGATGGCGGCGTCCATCATGGCGATGGAACGGTCCGCCGTGTTCATGGTGCCGATGATGTACAGGTTGTCCGGCAGGCTGAAGGGCTCGTTGGGGCTGTACTGCAGGTAGATCCTGTCGTCCCGGTACTCCAGGAGGAAGTACAGTTCGCCAAACACCTTGGCCAGGTTGGCGCGGTTCATTTCGTCGATGATCAGGAAGTAGGGCTTGGCCGCGTTCTCCGGCTTCGCGGCCTCCTCCGCCAGGCGCCGCAGCGGGCCGGCTACGAGCTTGAAGGACACCTGGCCGTCGTCGGTCTTGTCGGGGCGGTAGCCCTCGAAGAAGTCCTCGTACGCATACGACGGGTGGAACTGCACCAGCTTCACGCGCTCATCGGTGCTGTCGCCGGCCAGTTCGGCGGCCAGGTGCTTGGCCAAGAAGGTCTTGCCGGTGCCGGGCGGACCGTACAGCACCAGTTGGCGGTTCTCCTCCAGCAGCCCGGCGATTTCCTGCAGTGGCTCCAGGTCCATGTGCAGGGAGGCGGCGAATTCCTCGGTAAGCGGGCGGAACCCTTCGGGAACGGGCTCGACGGCGGACTCCGGGGCGGCGGTGTCCTCCCCGTCGGATTCCGCTTCCGGGGGCAGCAGGGCCTGCAGCAGGCTCAGCACCTTGGTCACGTCCACAACGATCCCGGGCGTGGACAGCTGGCGCTGGACGTGCCGCGGCGCCTCGGCGATCGCGTGGGCTTCCTCGAACCAGCGCACCTTCCGGCGCAGCTGGCGCTTGCCGCCGTCGTGCTCGGCCTCGCCCAGCACCACGCCGATCCGCACCGAACCCGCGTGCTGGAACAGTGCCAGGTCGCCGGGCTTCATCACGGTCAGGAAGGCAAAGACGGCGGTCTTGGTGTCCTCGCGTTCCACGTAGCCCAGGTGCTTGCAGTCCTCATCGACCGCGTGCTGGACCACGCCTGCCGCCACGCCGGGCTGCAGTTCGCGCAAGTGCTCGACGTCGAGCGTCGCCTTTTCCTCGTCCTGCCAGGCGGCCAGGAGCTCGGCGGAGTCGTGGTGGGTGCGCAGCAGCCAGGCTCGGCGTCCGGGATCGCCCACTTTGCGCCACTGGCCCACGAGCTGCCGGGAGTACCAGTCGATGCGCTGGCCGGCCTGTTCGTCCAGGTGCAGGCGGATGCGGTGGATGTCCGCGGTGATGTCCTCTTCGCTGTCGCCCTTGGCGCCGCCCACCAGGGAGGCGAAGGCGTCCCGGATTTCCCGGCGCTCCACATCTGCCACCACGGGCTCGAAGTAGCCCGGCCATGCCAAATACTCGATGCTGCGACGGATGGCGGGCTGGTCGCCCGGGGTTCCCGCGGCAAGCTTGTGGAACTTCAAAGGGTCGGCGAGCGCCTTGGTGATGGCCGCCGTCGGCTGCTTGTCCACATGGGCCACGAAACGGCAGAGCCAGGCGAGCTGGTCACGGATGGTCCAGTTGAATTCGGCCGTGCGGTCCCTGATGACGCCGTGGTCGGTCATATCCCGGTACAGCTCTTCGGGAAGCTCAAGCGGCGGCTCCAACCAGGATGCGGCCTCGGCTACCCGGGCACGTTTGACCTTCAGGGACTTCACCTCGTGGGCCAGCGGCAGGGACTGCAGGAACAACAGCTCCACGGCCAGGAGCTTGGCTTCCCGGCTGGCGCCTTCCAGCTTGTTCCGGAGGTTGGTCATCATGGGCGCCTTGCTGTCCTCGGCACCGTTTTCCAGGCGCTCGAGCAGTTCAGTGGCGGCCTCGGTGGTCCACGTGTGCGTGCGTCCGTCCAGCGCGGACGGCTTGCCGTTCAGGGCCGGTTCCAGCACAAACCACGCCGCGTCCTCGATCTCCTTCGAGATTCCGGGCGCGCGGGAAACAGTGTTTTTGCTGGAGGGAGTCACCCAGCAAACTTACCTTGTTTGGCCGGGCATTTCATGGGCGGTCCCGTTCCCCGGCCCTGTCCGGACACCCACCCCGCTCCCACCTGCGCGAACGTACACTTGGGGCCCTTTTCGAGCACTTGGGGCCCTTTTCGAGCGATTTTCGGGGCCGCAACTGTACGTTCGCGCTGTTTACATGCCGGACATACGCGGCCGGTAGATTGTCCGGCATGATCGACATCAGCCTGGATGATCCCGCCCGCGACGACGTCCGGCAACTCCTGGAGGAACACCTGGCCGACATGTACGCCACCTCGCCGGCCGAGAGCGTGCACGCCCTGGACCACTCCGCCTTGTCCGGGCCGGACATCACCTTCTGGACTGCGCGTGAAGACGGAGTGCTCCTCGCCTGCGGTGCGCTGAAGGAACTCCCGGCTGCCGAGAACGGCACCCGAGAAGGCGAACTCAAGTCGATGCGCACCGCGGTTGGAGCGCGCGGCCGCGGCATCGCCGGCCTGCTGCTGGCCACGATCACTGATGAAGCCCGCTCCCGCGGTTTCGCCCGCCTCTGCCTGGAAACCGGCAGCGAGGACTACTTCGCCGCCGCACGCCGGCTCTACCTGCGCCACGGATTCACCGAGTGCCCGCCGTTCGCGGACTACACCCTGGATCCGAACAGCGTGTTCATGAGCCTGGACTTGGCTCCCGCGGCGGTCTCCTAGCCGGCGTCGACGGCGCGCCTCGCCGCCCGGACGATCTCCCGGTCCGTGACCATGTACGACGCCGGTCCCCCGCCCGCGCTGCCCGACCCGCCGCCGTCGGGGGTCACGATCCGCTTCGCCGACAGGTGCACGGCGTCCACGCCCGCCTGCCGCATCAGCGGGATGTCGCCGATCGCCAGCCCGCCGCCGGCCATCACCTGCAGCTGTCCAGCGGCGCTGCGGACCATCCGTGAGAGCACCGGCAGTCCGGTGCCCGCGTCTGCCGCACCGCCGGAGCTGAGGACCCGGGTGAAGCCGAGTTCCACGAGCTGCCCGACGGCGGCCGCGGGGTCCGGGGTTTCGTCCACGGCCCGGTGGAAGGTCAGCTCGGCGTCGGGGTTCGTGCCCCGAGCGGCATCCGCGAGACGACGGGCCGCGTCCAGGTCCAGTTCGTTGCCGGCGCCCAGCGCCCCGATCACCACGCCGTGGGCTCCCTGGGCCAGGAGGGCCCGGATTTCACGGACCATCGTGGCCAGGTCGTCGTCCGAATAACGGAAATCGCCGGGGCGGCAACGGATCAACGGGTGGATCTCCATGCTTCCCCCACCGATTCCGGCCACGGCGTCAAGGCAGGATTCCATGAGGCCCTGGCTCGGCGTCAACCCACCCAGTTCCAGGGCGCTGCACAGCTCGATCCTGTCTGCGCCTTCCCCGGCAGCAACAACAGCGCCCTGCACGCCCACCACGGCGATCTCGAGTTTCATGCTGAAACTCTACGGCCATGCGGGCGCACAGGGCGCTGGCAGTCAGCGGCTGTAATGCCTGCGGGCGGCTAATGGGCCCGGTAGGGTTCCAGCCGCTCCTTCTGTTCGGGAGTCAGCCGGCGGACCCGGCCCGTTGCCTCGTCCACGAAGGCCAGGTGGGTGCTGGCCTTCACGCAGTCCTCGCCGGTCACGGGATCCTTGATGAGGTAATGCAGGTCGAAGCTTGCACCCTTCACGGCACCCACCCAGATCTCCACCACCGCCGGGATGTTGCGGTAATCGAGAGTCCGGACGTAACGGACCTTGTGCTCCACCACGAGGGTCATGACGCCCTCCTCAACATCGCTGAAGACCGCCACCGGCGGCTCAATCCCGGGCAAGCCGGTGCCGCCGGGCGGGCCGAAGGCAGCGATGCGGGCTTCTTCGAGCATCCGGACGATCTGGACGTTGTTGATGTGGCCGTAGGCGTCCATGTCGCCCCAGCGCATCGGCACGGAGACCGTAATGCGCCGCGGCACCGAAGCTTCCTGGGCCGCAGCTTCCTGGCCAGCGGAACCTTGGGCCGTGGTGTTTTCCTCTGCGGTGCTGGTCATGCTTAGCCGTGCACCGCCGTCGTGTCATCCACCGGAGTCTCCTCTGCGTCTTCACCGGCGAACTGTGACATGTACAAGCGGTAGTAGGCGCCCTGCATGGCGAGCAGTTCGCTGTGCCGTCCCTGTTCCACGATGCTGCCGTTTTCCATCACCAGGATGGTATCGGCATCGCGGATGGTGGAAAGGCGGTGGGCGATCACGAAGCTGGTGCGGTCCGTGCGCAGCGCGGCCATGGCCTTCTGCAGCAGCAACTCGGTACGCGTGTCCACGGAGCTGGTGGCTTCGTCCAGGATCAGCAGGGACGGGTCCGACACGAACGCGCGCGCGATGGTGATGAGCTGCTTCTCACCGGCGCTGACGTTGGTGCCTTCCTCGTCGATCACGGTCTGGTAGCCGTCCGGCAGGGCGCGCACGAAGCGGTCCACGTAGGTGGCCTTGGCCGCCTCCATGACCTGCTCTTCGGTGGCATCAAGGTTGCCGTACTTGATGTTGTCGTAGATGGTTCCGCCGAACAGCCAGGCGTCCTGGAGCACCATGCCCACCTTGGAGCGCAGCTCGGAACGGCTCAGCTCCTTGATGTCCACGCCGTCCAGGGTGATCCGGCCGCCGTTGAGCTCGTAGAAGCGCATCACCAGGTTGACCAGCGTAGTCTTGCCGGCACCGGTGGGGCCGACAATCGCCACGGTGTGACCCGGCTCCGCGCTGAAGGACAGGTCTTCGATGAGGGGCTTGTCCGCCACGTAGCTGAAGGACACATTCTCGAACTCCACGTGGCCGTCCGTGCGGGCCGGAAGGTGCTTGGCGGCATCTTCGGGAACCTGTTCGTCCGCGTCCAGGAATTCGAAGACGCGCTCGGCCGAGGCAACACCGGACTGCAGCATGTTGGCCATGCCGGCGATCTGGCCCAGCGGCTGGGTGAATTCACGGGAGTACTGGATGAACGCGGTGGCGTCGCCCAGGCTCATGGAGCCGGAGGCCACGCGCAGGCCGCCGACGACGGCGATGCCCACGTAGGCGAGGTAGGAGACGAAGTTCATGGCCGGGAAGATGATGCCGGAGACGAACTGTGCACCGAAGGAGGCCTTGTAGAGGGCTTCGTTACGTTCATCGAAGCGCTCCAGCATGTCCGCGTCGCGGCCGAAGACCTTCACCAGTTCATGGCCGGAGAAGGACTCTTCGATCTGGCCGTTGAGGGCGCCGGTGTTCTTCCACTGTGCTGCGAACAGCTTCTGGCTGCGGGAACCGATCACGCCGGCCACGATGCCCGAAAGCGGCAGGGCGATCAGCGCGATCAGTGCCAGCTCCCAGGACACGATGAACATCATCACCACGATGCCCAGGACCGTGAGGACAGAGCTGACCAGCTGCGCGAAGGCCTGCTGCAGGCCCTGCTGGACGTTGTCGACGTCGTTGGTCACGCGGGAGAGGATGTCGCCGCGCTGGCGGGTGTCGAAGTAGTTCAGGGGCAGGCGGTTGAGCTTTGCCTGGACGTCGTTGCGGAGGCGGTTGATGACCTTCATGACGATGCGGTTCAGGATGTAGCCCTGGGCCCACAGGAAGATGTTGGCCACGAAGTACATCACCAGCACCACGGAGATCAGGAACGTCAGCCGCGGGAAGTCGATCCCGTTGGTGAGCTCGAGCTTGGCGAGCATGTCCGCGTAGTCGTTCTGGCCCTGCTGGCGGAGAACCTCCACGAACTGGTCCTGGGTCATCCCTTCGGGCAGTTGCTTGCCCATGTAGCCGCCGAAAATGACGTCCATGGCGCCGCCCAGCACCTTCGGGGCGATCACGTTCAGCACCACGGACACCACCACGAGGCCGATCACCAGGACCACCCCGCCGGATTCCGGTTTCAGCAGGCCCATGAGCCGCTTGGCGGAAGGCCAGAAGGCTTTGGCCTTCTTCGCGGGCATGTCGCCGAACATGCCGCCGTCGGCTTCGGTGGGCGTGTACTCAGGCTCCTCGAAGTCGTCGTCGTCCACGGCGGTCACGGATTCGTTCTTGGACTCGCTCATGCCACTTCCTCCGCGCTCAGCTGGGACTCGACGATTTCCTGGTACGTGGGTGAGGTTTCCAGGAGTTCCTCGTGGGTGCCGCGGTCAACGATCCTGCCGTTGTCCAGGACCAGGATCTGGTCCGCGTCGGCGATGGTGGAGACGCGCTGGGCGACGATGATCACCGTTGCGTCCTTGGTCTTCTCCTTGAGTGCACGCCGCAGGCGGGCATCCGTAGCCACGTCCAGGGCGGAGAAGGAGTCATCGAAGAGGTACACCTTGGGCTGCGTGACCAGGGCCCGGGCGATGCACAGGCGCTGGCGCTGGCCGCCGGAGACGTTGGTGCCGCCCTGGGCGATCCGCCGGTTCAGCCCGGCGCTCTTCTCCTGCACGAAGTCCTTGGCCTGCGCGGTTTCCAGGGCATCCCAGAGTTCGTCATCAGTCGCGTCGGTCTTGCCGAAACGCAGGTTGTGCTCGATGGTGCCGGAGAAAAGGTAGGGCTTCTGGGGCACCGTGGCCACGCGGCTGGTGATCTCGTCCCGGTCCAGTTGGGTGACGGGAACGCCGTCGAGCAGCACCTCACCGGAGGCCACATCGTAAAGCCGCGGCAGCAGGGACACCAGCGTGGTCTTGCCGGCGCCGGTGGAACCGATGATGGCGAGCGTCTGCCCGGGCTCCGCCGAGAAGGAAATGTTGCTCAGCACGGGCTCCTCGGCACCTGGGTACTTGAAGGTGACGTCCCGGAACTCCACGCGGCCCTTCTTCTCCGCCGGGGCTACCGGGGATGCCGGGTTGTGGATGGAGGGTTCGACGTCGAGCACCTCGCCGATGCGGTCCGCGCACACCGAAGCGCGCGGGATCATCATGGCCATGAAGGTGCCCATCATGACGGCGATCAGGATCTGCAGCAGGTACTGGAGGAAGGCCGTCAGGGCGCCGACCTCCATGTCGTTGGAGTCCACCCGTTCCCCGCCGAACCACAGCACGGCCGCGGTGGAGAGGTGCAGGATCATGCCGATGGCCGGGAACATGAGGACAAACAGGTTGCCGATCTTCACCGAGACCTCGGTGAGGTCCTTGTTCGCGGCGCCGAAGCGCTTCGCCTCGTAGGGTTCGCGGACGAAGGCACGCACCACGCGGATGCCGATGATCTGTTCGCGCAGGACACCGTTGATGGCGTCGATCTTCGCCTGCATGGAGCGGAAGAGCGGCATCAGGCGGACCACCAGGTACCCCACCACGGCGACAAGCACGGGCACGGAAACCCACACCAGCCAGGACAGGCTGAGGTCTTCCTGCAGGGCCATGATGATGCCGCCTACGCACATGATGGGCGTGGAGACCATGAAGTTCAGGCCCATCAGCATGAGCATCTGGACCTGCTGGACATCGTTGGTGCCGCGGGTGATCAGGGTGGGTGCCCCGAAGGAGTTGACGTCCTTGGCGGAGAAGCTGCTGACTTTGCGGAACACGTCCCGGCGGAGGTCGCGGCCCATGGACATGGCCACGCGTGAACCGAAGTACACGCCGGCCACCGCGGTGATGACCTGTCCGAAGGCGACGGCGAGCATCAGGGCACCGGTCTGCCAGATAAAACCGGTATCGCCCTTAGCGACTCCCTCGTCAATGATTTTGGCGTTGAGGCTGGGGAGGTAGAGCGTCGCAATGGTGGACGCCAGCTGGAATATGATGACGGCCAGAATTTGCGGCAAATACGGCTTGGAGTAGCGCCGTATCAGGGTGAGAAGCATGCCCACGGATCCTTAAATAGAAGTGCGCGGATGGAGTAAGGAAAGTAGTAGCAGCAGGCGCTGACAGTTTTAGCCTTCCAACTGTACGAAATCCGTTGCCTCAGCGAAATATTCTCGGACAAAGATCATCCCTGCGGCGTACCGGACGCCGCAGGGATGCTCCCCAGGGATTCAATTTTCGGCGCGGACCGCGCCCGTGAGGCCGGTCAGCCCGCGTGCCGCCCGTGCTCTTTGGCTGAACTGCCCGACGCCGGCCCGGCGGAGGACGCGCCCGTCACCAGGAGCAGGGCCGCGCCTTCGAGGCGGCGGCGTTCACGCTTGAGTTCCTTCCGCAGCGCCGCCAGTTCGGCCGCGGTCCGTGCCTGTTCTTCGGCGGTGGCCCGCTGGGCGGCGAGGCCGGCCTGCAGTTCACCTTGCGCGCGGCTGAGGCCGGCCAGCTGCTCGGCGAGCAGCTGCTGCGTCCGCGCGAGCTGTTCCTGCACCTGCTGCAGGCCGTCGACGGCGGCGGGCCGGGCGCCGTCGGGCAGCATACCCTCGGCGGGCACTCCGGCGGCGGGCCGGGCGCCGTCGGGCAGTCCGGGACGTTCCCCGGTCAGGATCCGGGCGAATTCGAGATCGAGGTCCTCATTGGCAAGTGGAGTTTCCGGCGCCTTTTCCTGCGCGGCGCCAGTAGCCACCGCATCAACAGTCCGGCGCAGCGGGACTTCTTTGATGAACAGCACGGCGAGGAAAGCCACCACTGAAATGGCAGCGGCAATCAGGAAAATCAGCGCTGTGGCGTCGCCGTAGGCGGCACGCATGACCTCGCGGATGGGTGCCGGCATATCGGCGAGGTCCATGCTGGCACCGTCCGCACCCCCGGTGACCGGGATGTGCGCGGCCGCGAGCCCTTCCGCCGCCAGGTCCTTGACGTGGTTGCTCATGACGGCGCCGAGCACCGACACACCGATCGCGCCACCCACGGAACGGAAGAACGCCACGGACGCACTCGCCGAGCCGATGTCCTTGGCCCGGACCGTGTTCTGGACCGCGAGCACCAGGTTCTGCATCAGCAAGCCCAGGCCGAGGCCGAACACGGCGGTGTAGATGGAGGTGATCCAGAGTTCGGTGGTGTGGTCGATGGTGCCGGCCATGGCCAGGCCGCCGATCAGCAGCACCGAGCCGCCCAGCAGGAAGCCCTTCCACTTGCCGTGGCGGCTGATCAGCTGTCCGGATACTACGGAGCCCACCAGGTTGCCCGCGATCATCGGCAATGTCAGGAGGCCGGCCTCAGTGGGCGTGGCGCCGCGGGCCACCTGGAAGTACTGGCCCAGGAAGGTGGAGGAACTGAACATGGCCACGCCCACCGCCACCGAGGCGACAATCGAGAGAGCGGTGGTGCGTTCACGGATGATCTTCAGCGGGATGATGGGCTGCTCCACCTTGGACTCAACCAGTACCAGCAGCGCCAGGAGCAGCACGCCGCCGCCCACCATCGCGGCGGACTGCCAGGAGATCCAGTCGTAGTAGTCCGGGTTGCCTGCAAAGGACACCCAGATCAGGAGCAGGCTGACGCCCGCGGTGAGCAGGATGGAGCCGAGCCAGTCGATCTTCGCCGGACGCTTGATGTGCTGGATCTTCAGCGTCACCTGGAGCAGGAGGAGCGCGACGACGGCGAGCGGCACGCAGACGAAGAACGTCCAGCGCCAGCCCAGCGGGCTGTCCACGATGAAGCCGCCGAGCAGCGGACCGCCCGCGGTGCCCACCGCCATGACGGCGCCCATGTAGCCGGAGTACTTTCCGCGGTCCCGCGGCGGGATCATCGTGCCGATGATGGCCTGGGCCAGGGCGGTGAGCCCGCCGAGCGCGACGCCCTGGACCACGCGGGCCACCAGCAACAGCGCAATGGAGTCCGCGAAACCGGCAAGCACGGAACCGGCCACGAAGATGATGATGCTCAGCTGGACCAGGAGCTTCTTGTCGAAGAGGTCGGCGAGCTTGCCCCAGATGGGAGTGGTGGCGGCGTTGGCCAGCAGCGCGGCGGTGATCACCCAGGCGAAGTCGGTCTGCGTGCCGTGCAGTTCGGACATGATGGTAGGCAGGGCGTTCGCCACGATGGTGCTGCTCAGGATCGCGGTGAAGAAGGCAGCGAGCAGGCCGGTAAGGGCCTCCATGATCTGGCGGTGGCTCATCTGTGCCGTGTCCCGGGGCGCTGCTTTTTCCGGCGCGGCGTTTTCCGGCGCTGCGTTCACGGGCGCGGTGCCCGCTGTGGCGGGTGCCGCCGTCGGGCTTTCAAGCGGTTGCTTCGGCAAGGCGTGCTGCCTCCTCTGTTGTGTCGTTCGTTGCTGCGGAGCCGGCCGCCTTTGCCCGGCTGGAGTGCTGTTCCCGGACGGACCGGGACAGGGAATCGGTGAGCTTCCCGAGGACGCGGGCCGCCTCCAGGGCGTCCTCCTCGCTCCATTCGGCCAGGTAGTCACGGAGCCTGGCGCTGCGGTGTTCCTCGAAGTCACGCACTTGCTGGAGTCCTTCTTCGGACAACGCCACCAGCTGGGCGCGACCGTCCGCCGGGTCCGGACGCCGGACCACCAGCCCGAGTTCCTCGAGCTCGGCGATGTGGCGACTCAGGACAGGCGGGCTCACGCCGAGCCGTGCGGCGAGGTTCGTTGCCCGCGACTCACCCTCCCCGATGAAGCGCAGGACCCCCTGCAGGGCGAAGCCGACCTGGGCATCGCGTGAAATGTTGCTGCTGACGATGCAGCGCAGCACCCGTTGAAGATCGAAGATCCGATGGACGAGCCCGGTAGCGGTGCCGGATGCAACGGACATGTGAACCACCTCGATTGTTTGCCTAAAGCAACTATACGCCTAAAAGGTTGCTTTGGGAAACTAACTGCGAAGGAGGCCACTTAAACGCCAAGCGCGAACGTACACTTGGGGCCCCAAATCCGGCGGAAATGGGGCCCCAAGTGTACGTTCGCGCTAAAGGAACGCCGGGAAGTGTCAGTCCAGATGGGTCGGGGCGAACATCTTCAGCAGGGTTTCAACCACGACGACGTTGGGGCCGTCCGCGGCGAAGCCCTCCTTGAGGGCCTCCCCCACGTTCTCCGGGGCAACCCGGCGGGCCGGGACACCGAAGGATTCGGCCAGTTTCACGAAGTCGGGGCGGGCAAGCTCGGTGGCCGTGGCCTTGCCGAAGGCGCCCACCATGTATTCACGGAGGATGCCGTAGCCGCCGTCATCCACGATCAGCCAGGTGACCGGAATGTTGTGCTGCTTTGCCGTGGCGAGCTCGGAGATGGAGTACATGGACGATCCGTCGCCGGACACCGCCAGCACGCGGGCAGGCTTGCCGGTGGTTTCCAGGCCCACGGCGCCGCCGATCGCAGCCGGGAAGCCGTAGCCGAGGCCGCCAGCGCCCTGGGCCGAGTGGAATTCGCCGTCGCGGGAATCCCAGCAGCTCCAACCCCAGTACGCGGAGATGGTCATGTCCCAGAAGGTCTGCATGTCATCCGGCACGGCCTCGCGGATGTCCGCCATGAACTTCAGTTCCTTGGCCAGGTCCTGCGATTCCAGGCGCGCCTTGACCTTGGCCAGGGCATCCTTGACGGTTTCCTCCGGAGTGGCGCCGTGCCAGTTGCGGACAGCGGCCGAGGCCGCGTCGGCGTCAGCGAGGGCTTCATCCAGCGCCGCGAGGGCCTGGCCGGCGTCGGCACGGATGCCCAGGCCGGGACGGTTGGATTCCAGCACGCGCGGTTCGGCGTCGATCTGGATGATCCGGCCGCGGGGTTCGAAGGTGAAGTAGTTGGACGTGACTTCACCCAGCGAAGAACCAATGACCACCAGCACGTCGGCGTCCTCGAGGAGGTCCGTCATGTAGCGGTCCTCGATCCAGGACTGCAGGGACAGATCGTGGTTCCACGGGAACGCCCCGTTGCCGCCGGGCGTGCAGATCACGGGGGCGCGCAGCTGCTCGGCAATCGACAGCAGCGACTTTTCGGCCTTGCCCCGCCGGGTACCGCCGCCGGCGATGATCGCCGGGCGCTCCGCCGTCGACAGCCACTTCACGGCCTCGCGCACCAGTTCGACGCGCGGCGGGTTGTCCGCAGCCTCGGCCAGGGCGTCTTCCACAGGCGGTACCACGATCGGATCGAGCAGCACGTTCTGCGGAATCTCGATCCACACCGGGCCCTGCGGCGAGGAGATCGCCTCGGTCCAGGCGTCCTGGATGGCCGAGGGGATGCCGGAGGCGTGCTGGATGAGGCGCTGGCTCTTGGTGACGTTGGCCGCGGAGGCCTTCTGGTCGTCGAGCTGGTGGAGCATGCCCTTGCGGCGCGCTCCCAGGCCTTCCAGCGGAATCTGGCTGGCCACGACCACCATCGGCACGCCCGTGGCGTACGCCTCCTGCAGGCCGGCCAGGGAAGTCAGCGCGCCGGGGCCGGTGGACAGGAACAGCACGCCCACCTCGCCGGTGGCACGGGAGTAACCGTCCGCGGCGAACGCCGAGTTGTTCTCCACGCGGGAGGACACGAACTGCAGGTTTCCGCGGCCCATGGCGTCAAAGAGGCCCAGGGCATGCTGGCCCGGGATGCCGAAGACGGTCTTCGCGCCGAGCGCTTCGAGGGTCTCGACGACGAGGTCCCCGCCGTTGCGCTGCTCAGTGCCCTTGGTGGGGGCTGCCGTTCCGGGATCGAAGTCGATCATGGCCACTACTCCTTGACGGCGGCCGCGAAGCCGGCCGGACGGCGGACTGCCTGGCCCAGCGCCTGCTGCGCGTAGCCGTTCGGGGCGCCGTGGCGGTTGCCTTCGACGGCGTTGTCCGCCAGGAGGGTGACGAGTTCGTAGGCCACGTGGCTGGCGGCGACGCCGGTGATCTCGGCGTGGTCGTAGGCCGGAGAGACCTCGACGACGTCGGCGCCCACGAGGTTCATGCCGCGGAAGCCGCGGATGATCTCGAGCAATTCGCGGCTGGTGATGCCGCCGGCTTCCGGCGTGCCGGTTCCGGGTGCGTGGGCGGGGTCCAGGACGTCGATGTCCACGGAGATGTAGAGCGGGCGGTTGCCGATACGGTCGCGGATCTTCTCCACGGTCTCCAGCACGCCCTGGTAGTAGACGTCCGCGGAAGTGACAATGCCGAAGCCGAAGCGGTGGTCGTCGTCGAGGTCCTTCTTGCCGTACAGCGGGCCGCGGGTACCCACGTGGCTGATGGCCTCGGTGTCCAGGATGCCTTCCTCGACGGCGCGGCGGAACGGGGTGCCGTGAGTGTACTCGGCGCCGAAGTAGGTGTCCCAGGTGTCCAGGTGGGCGTCGAAGTGCAGCATGGCGATCGGTTCGCCGGCACGTTCGGCGGCCGCGCGGAGCAGCGGCAGGGCGATGGTGTGGTCACCGCCGAGCGTGACGAGCTTGCTGCCGTTGGCCGTGAGGTCCAGGGCATTCTGCTGGACAGTCTCGATGGCCTCGTTGATGTTGAAGGGGTTCACGGCCATATCGCCGGCGTCAGCCACCTGGACGTTTTCGAAGGGGCTGACGTCCCAGGCCGGGTTGTACGGGCGCAGGAGGCGGCTGGCTTCGCGGATGTGGTTGGCGCCGAAGCGAGCGCCCGGGCGGTAGGACACACCGGAGTCGAAGGGGACGCCCACCACGGTCACGTCCGCCTTGGCAACCTGGTCCAGGCGCGGGAGACGCGCGTAGGTGGCGGCACCGGCGTAACGCGGGATGCGGGATGAATCAATGGGGCCAAGGTTTCCGTTGGCTTCGATGCGGAGCTCTTCCAAAGCGGCCTCTCTCCTTCGAGATCGAGTCGGGGGTGTGACTGCCATCATACACTCAAAGTTTCCTTATATGCATCACATGTTTACAGGCCTCGACAGGCTCGACCACCGACAGACAGGCTCGACCACCGACAGACAGGCTCGACCGCCAACAGACAGGCTCGACCACCGACAGAAAGGCCTACCGGCAGACAGGCCTACCGGCAGGCGCGACGGCGGCCGGCCACCTCGGGTGACCGGCCGCCGTCGCGCCGTATGGCTGTTAAGTCGAGCCGCCGCTTCCCTGCCGCTGGCGTGACCCGGGAAGCGGAGAAACTCAGAGGCGGAGAAACTCAGAGGCGGAGCAGCTCAGGATGCGGTAAGGCTCAGCAGGACCGCTTTGGCCTGCTGGCCCTGGGCGGAGGCCCACCAGGCCTTGGCCCCGGCAACGCTGCCGCACTTCTCGACCTCCGCCGCCAGTTCAAAGCCGATGAAGTACGGCATGGACTGGTCCTCCGGCATCGGCGAGGGCACCGGCGTCGGGCCCTCCACGGGCAGGCCGCGCAACTGGCCCAGGCCGTCGTTCGGGACCTTCTGGAGTACCGAAGCCGTGCACACGGCCCCCGGCCCGCCCGGACTCTGCGGCTCTTCGACATAGAAGGCGTACTTCATCGGAGGGTTCCAGTCCCCCGAGGCAAGTCCGGGAAGTGCGCCCGACTCGATCACGGTACGCTGCACGGGCCATGCGTAGTCGTACGTGCTGGAGTTGATGCTCACTGCCAGCACCGCTTTCCCTGCTGCGTCAGTGAACGCCGCGGTTTCCGCAGTGACCGTGCCGAAGGGGAAGGTGTCCGTCTTCACGGTCCACTCCTTCGGATAACGCAGCGAAAGCTTTTCGGTGGTGAAGGTGAACGCTTTGCTTTCCGCGGTGGGTGCCGCCGTCACGCTCGGCGCCGGCGTGGGAGTTTCGCTGACCGTTCCGATCACGGGACTGCCCGACGGCGCCGTGCCGGGTGCCGCTTGTGGCATTCCGCAGGCGGCGAGGACTGCCGTGAGCATGAGTCCTGCTCCCGCGGCGGCCAGGCGAAGTGATGTGTTCATGGCCTTTCCTTTCTTGCGGGTCCACGGGCGGAGCCGTCAGGCGACGGCCCCGCCCGTGGAACTGGTCCTACTTGTAGGTGACGCTCATCAACATGGACTTGAACTGCGCGTATTCGGCAGTGGCCATCCAGGCCTGGGCTTCGGCGTCGTTGGCGAGCTTTCCGGAGTCGATGTAAACCCGGAAGACACCCACGCCGTTGGGCAGGAGCACCTGCGGCATTCCCCCGCTGATGCTGCCGGAGACGGCCTCCGAGGCCCTGCCGATGGTCATGAAGTAGTGGTCGTTGACGTCGCCGTAGCTGTCCTTGAAGAAGGCGAACGTGGGATCGTCCTCGGAGACGGCCAGGCCCGGTACCAGCGCCGAATCAAAGACCGTGCGGTTCACCGGCCCTGCCGCCCCATCGCCGTAAAAGCCGCTGACCATGACGGCGATCGGCTTCCCCTTGCTCATGATGTTGGCTTCGACGCACTCCGCCGGGCCGCCGGGAATCGTGGGGCATTCCGCCGTACGTACGGACCAGCCGGCCGGGTGCTGGAAGGAAATGTGCCCGTCCGGGAAGGTGAAGGTCTTGACGGGCTTGGGCTTGGCGGCAGGCGCCGGATCCGTCGACGCCGCCAGGGCGACGGCTTCCACGGCGGTGCGGTCCGCCGTCGGGCCCGCCTGCACGGATCCGGTGGAACCCGCCTGCGCAGGCCCGGCCGAGGGCACCGGAGCACATGCGGCAACCGAAGCGCCCAGTGCGAGGGCGAAGGCAGCCGCCGCGGCGGCCTTGCCGAGGGTGGTCTTTCCGCCGGCGGTCTTTCCAAATGCTGCTGAATGCATGGTCTTTCCCCATTCGTGAACGAAGTTGCTTGTAGTGCAAGGCGCCCCGCGAAGGTCCGGTCCGTCCGGTTCGAAGTGCCCTGTCACCCCATAGGTTTCCCGCCGCAGCCGTTTACTTACATCGATTGGAAAAAATCTTTAAGGACATCCAAGGAGACGCCGCTCACACCCCGCGTAAGGATTCCGTAAAGACCGGGTTTACGGCGTGTGCGCGGGTCTTACGCTCCTTTCCGGAGCAGTCCCCCGGGCTGCGTGAAAGGACATTGTGAGCACCCTGATGCGGCCGCCGGCCGATCCCTCCAATCGGCACAAACCCAGCGGAAGCTTCAAGCACTGGCTGCTTGAAGGCATGCCGGATCCCGCCGGCCGGAAACGGCATGGAGCGCAGCGGACACAGGCGGCCAAGGACCACAAGCCGCAGTCCTGGTGGAAGGTCATGTGCCTGACCGGCGTCGACTACTTCTCGACCCTCGGCTACCAGCCGGCCATCGCAGCGCTTGCCGCGGGCATGGTCTCGCCGCTGGCCACGATCGTCCTGGTGGCCGTCACGCTGCTTGGCGCCCTGCCCGTCTACCGCCGCGTCGCGTCGGAAAGCCCGCGCGGCGAAGGCTCCATCGCCATGCTGGAGAAGCTGCTCCCCCGCTGGGGCGGCAAGCTGTTCGTGCTGGCCCTGCTCGGCTTCGCGGCGACCGACTTCATGATCACCATGACTCTGTCCGCCGCGGATGCGAGCGCCCACGCGGTGGAAAACCCGTTCGCGCCCGAATGGATGCACGGCCAGGAGGTTGCCATCACGCTGGCCCTGATCGCCGGCCTGGGCATCGTCTTCCTGCGCGGCTTCAAAGAGGCCATCAACGTGGCGGTCCTGCTGGTCGGTGCGTTCCTGCTCCTCAACGCCGTGGTTGTGGTGGTGGGCCTGTTCCATGTGGCAAGCGAGGCGCATGTTGTCACCGACTGGTGGGTCGCCCTGAACCAGCAGCACGGCAACCCGTTGGTGATGATCGGCATCGCGCTGCTCGTGTTCCCCAAGCTCGCACTTGGCTTGTCCGGCTTCGAAACCGGCGTGGCCGTCATGCCCCAGATCAAGGGCGAGCCGGACGACACCGAAGAGCACCCGGCGGGCCGCATCCGCGGCGCCCACAAGCTGCTCACGACGGCGGCCCTCATTATGAGTGCCTTCCTGGTGGCCTCCAGCTTCATCACCACCTTCCTCATCCCGGCCGCCGAATTCGAAGCCGGCGGCAAGGCAAACGGCCGCGCCCTGGCCTACCTGGCACACCAGTACCTGGGCGATGCCTTCGGCACGGCGTACGACATCAGCACCATCGCCATCCTCTGGTTCGCCGGCGCCTCAGCCATGGCCGGCCTGCTGAACCTGGTGCCGCGCTACCTTCCCCGCTTCGGCATGGCTCCGTCATGGACCCGGGCCGTCCGCCCGCTGGTCCTGCTGTTCACCGCCATTGCCTTCCTGGTCACCATCGTTTTCGAGGCCGACGTCGAAGCGCAGGGCGGCGCGTACGCCACCGGCGTGCTGGTGCTGATGACCTCCGCGTCCATTGCGGTGACACTGTCCGCCAAGCGTCGCCGGCAGCGCGTGAAGACCCTGGCGTTCGGCGCGGTAGCACTCGTGTTCAGCTACACCACGGTGGCCAATGTGGTGGAACGGCCGGACGGCATCCGGATCGCCGCCATGTTCATCCTCGGCATCGTGGTGGTGAGCTTCGCATCCAGGATCCGGCGCTCCTTCGAACTGCGGGCCACCCACATCAAGATGGACGAACAGGCCCTGGAGTTCACAGCAGCCAATGACGAGGGCCCCATCCGGATGATCGCCCACGAACCCAAGCGGGCCGGCGTCGAGCGCTACCGGGAAAAACTGGAGCACGCGCAGCAGGCCAACCACCTGCCGGTGGACTGCAACGCCCTCTTCATCGAGGTGATCGTGGATGACAGCTCGGACTTTGAACAGGAACTGCTGGTGGAGGGCAAGCATCGGCACGGGTTCCGGGTCCTGGAAGTCCACAGCAACAACGTACCCAACACACTCGCGGCGGTCCTCCTGCACATCCGCGACGTCACCGGGCTGATGCCGCACATCTACTTCCGTTGGACCGAGGGCAATCCGATCGCCAACTTGAGCAAGTTCCTGTTCTTCGGCGAAGGGGAAATCGCGCCCGTCACCCGGGAAGTGCTCCGCGAGGCCGAACCGGACGTCACCCGGCGGCCCTGGGTGCACGTAGGCTGACGCGGGAAATCAGCGGCTGGCCGCCGGGACCAGGATCCAGAGCACCTCGACGGTGTCGTCGGTGGGATTGACCCAGGTGTGCGGCTCCCGGCCGGGGAAGGACAGGGTATCCCCTTCTTCGAGCTCGTACTTTTCGTTGCTCAGGATCAGCTGGATCCGGCCTTTGATAACGTGCAGCACGTCCACGTCGCAGTCCACTGCGTAGAGCTCGGATTCGCCGCGGCCACGCGGTTCGATCACGGCCTGGATGATCTGCAGGCGGCGTTCGGAGCGGGCAGTGAGGAGCCGTTCGACGATTCCTTCGCCGCCGAGGGAAATCTTCGGTCCGTCGTCGCGGCGCGTCAGGTGCGTCTCGGGCGCCGCGAAAAGATCGCCGATGGACACGGACAGGACCTGGCACAGCGTGACCAGGGAAGCCACGGACGGCGAGGTCAGATCGCGTTCAACGCGGCTGAGGAAGCCTTTGGTCAGCCCGGTGGCTTCGGCAACCTGTTCGATGGTGAGCCGCTGGGACTGGCGGGCAGCACGGATCCTGGACCCGATGGCAAGTGGAACGTTGCTGGGTTCAACGGGAAGAGCCTTCATTCACGAACCTTTCAAGGCCGATAAGACGCGGCCCGTACCTGTGGGCCATAGTAGCGGGCGTCACCTTGAAGCCCCGCCCGCCGCCCGGCGTCATCCTTGACTGTTACGCCCATCACTACATATCCTTGCATGCAACAAGTGTTGACTTCCAGGCAATATTCCAAGGAATTGCCGAAAAAGCCGGAACACAATCTCCCCAAAAATCCCCAGGAGCCTTCATGGACTCGACGTTCATCAACATCGCCATCGTGGTGGTGTACCTCCTCGCCATGCTGGCCTTCGGCTGGTGGGGCAAGTCCCGCACCAAGAACAACAGCGACTTCCTGGTGGCCGGCCGCCGCCTGGGGCCGTTCCTCTACACCGGCACCATGGCCGCCGTCGTCCTGGGCGGCGCCTCCACCGTGGGCGGCGTGGGCCTGGGCTACAAGTTCGGCATCTCCGGCATGTGGCTCGTGGTGGCCATCGGCGCCGGCGTGCTGCTGCTCAGCCTGCTTTTCGCCGGCACCATCCAGAAGCTGAAGATCTACACGGTCTCCCAGATGCTGACCCTTCGCTACGGCAGCAAGGCAACGCAGACCTCCGGCATCGTCATGCTGGCCTACACCCTGATGCTCTGCGCCACCTCCACCGGTGCCTACGCCACCATCTTCGTGGTGCTCTTCGGCTGGGACCGTTCCCTGGCCATCGCCATCGGCGGCGCGATCGTGCTGGTGTACTCCACCATCGGCGGCATGTGGTCCATCACCCTGGCCGACCAGGTCCAGTTCGTCATCAAGACGGTGGGCATCTTCTTCCTCATGCTGCCCTTCTCCCTGACCGCCGCCGGCGGGCTGGACGGCATCCGCCAGCGCGTTGACGAAAGTTTCTTCCAGATCGACGGCATCGGCCTGCAGACCATCATCACCTACTTCGTGGTCTACACCCTGGGCCTGCTGATCGGCCAGGACATCTGGCAGCGCGTCTTCACCGCCAAGACGCCCACCGTGGCCCGTTGGGGCGGCGCCACCGCCGGCGTCTACTGCATCCTCTACGGCCTGGCCGGCGCCCTGATCGGCATGGCCGCCAACGTAGCCCTGGCCGGCATCGAGATCAAGGCCAAGGACGACGTCTACGCCGAGGTCGCCATGCACCTGCTCCCGATCGGCATCGGCGGCCTGGTGCTCGCCGCTGCCGTGGCCGCCATGATGTCCACTGCATCCGGCGCCCTGATCGCCGCCGCCACGGTGGCCCGCGCCGACGTCCTGCCCTTCGTGGCCAGCTGGTTCGGCAAGGACATCAGCACCGAGGACACGGACAACCCCGAGCACGACGTCAAGGCCAACCGCTACTGGGTGCTGGGCCTGGGCATCGTGGCGATCATCATCGCGATCACCACCAAGGACGTGGTCGCCGCCCTCACCATCGCCTACGACATCCTGGTGGGCGGCCTGCTGGTTGCCATCCTCGGAGGCCTGGTCTGGAAGCGCGGCACCGGCGTGGCGGCGGCAGCCTCCATGGCGGTCGGTTCCGTGATCACGCTCGGCACCATGATCGTGCTGGAGATCAATGCCAAGGCTCCGCTGGACGGCATCTACGCCAACGAACCGATCTACTACGGCCTGGTCGCCTCCGCCGTGGTCTACATCGCGGTGTCGCTCCTCAGCAAGCCCACCGATCCCGCGGTCATGCAGGCGTGGAACGCCCGCGTTGCCGGCACCCGGATCGCGGACGAGGACGTCCCCGCGCCCACCGCCTAGCGGCAGCGTACTCCCTGGACGCCCGACGGCGGCGCCTCCTTTCGCAGGAGGCGCCGCCGTCGTCGTTAAGCCGGCTTGGCGTTCACCGCGCCGCGGGCGCTGCGCTACAGTAAGTTCCAGCTTCAAGAGATGTGGCGCCAAGCTCCGACTGGCCACGCACCAACCCCATGTTCACGGGTGGTTCGGATGAGGAAGCGGCCTGTACCGGACCCGAGACAACCGGCCAGGCAAGAGCAACTCCCCCAGGAGAAGGCCATGCCTTTCGATGCCGCCACCGGCACCACCATCCACGCCGATGCGCCCGCGGTGGACACCAACCCTTTAGCTGACCCCACGCCTCGGCGCGTCCTCCCCTGTGTCGACGCCGGTAGCGGCTGGGTGCTGCTGTTCACCGGAGGCAACCCCGAACGCTACCGCTGCGCGGAAGCGGACGTCCTCCTGCAGGCGCTGGCCCGCGCGGTGCGGCCCGCGCTGTGGTTTCCGGCCGAACGGAAGCTGCTCCTCGCCGTCGCCGCACGCGGTTGCCGCTCCGGCAAGGAGCTGCCGTTCATCCTGGACTAGCGCAGGCTACTCCTCGTCCTCTTCTTCGCGGTGTTCGTCGATATCGAGCGGGACCACCCGTTCCTCTTCATCGATGGCGTCGTCTTCCTCGTCCCAGTCCTCGTCCACGGCGATGTCCTCGCTGTAGTCGTAGGCGGGATCCGACTCCACGGTGGGACGCTCGGGATGCCAGGCGTGCGTTTCGGTACTGTTCACGGTGCAACCTCCCGTTGGCAATCTGCTGGTTCCTCCATCTGAGCACTGCCCCTGCCGGGGGTCAAGGCACCGGATACAGTGCGCGGTCTTTGAGGCGTACCGAAACTTCCGGCTGAGGATCGCCAGCCAAAAATCCGCGGAAATTGGCGCTATGGTGGGGGTTGCAACGGGGCGACGACCATCCGCCCGCGCCAGCCAGGAGCCCATCACAAGTGCCAACGCCAAAAGACCCAGTGGACACACAAAAAGACACCCCGCCGAGGGAAACCCCCTCCTCCGCAGACATCAAGCGGTGGCGGCAGTACCTCGCCGACGAACGTGCCGAAGCTGCCGTGTACCGCGAGCTTGCCCAGCGGCGCGAAGGCGAGGAACGGGACATCCTGCTGGCACTCGCCGAGGCCGAAGGCCGCCACGAAGCCCACTGGCTGCGCCTGCTGGGCGATCACGCGGGCATGCCGAAGGCCGCCTCGATGCGCAGCCGGATGCTGGGTTTCCTGGCCCGCCACTTCGGTTCGGTGTTCGTATTGGCCCTCGCCCAGCGCGCCGAAAGCCGCTCCCCCTACGCCAACGATCCCTCGGCCACCCGTGCCATGGCCGCCGACGAACAGATCCACGAAGAAGTGGTCCGCGGCCTGGCAACCCGCGGGCGCAACCGTCTTTCGGGTTCCTTCCGGGCCGCCGTCTTCGGCGCCAATGACGGCCTGGTCAGCAACCTGTCCCTGGTCATGGGCATGGCGGCCACCGGCGTCCCCACCACCGTGGTGCTGTTCAGCGGCATCGCGGGCCTGCTGGCCGGCGCCTTGTCCATGGGCGCCGGCGAATATGTCTCGGTCCGTTCGCAGCTGGAACTGCTGCGCGCGACCCGTCCCACGCAGGTGACCCTGGCCGCCGCACCGTCCCTGGACATCGAGCACAACGAACTGGTGCTCGTGTACCTGGCCCGCGGCATGAGCCGCGAGGCCGCCGAGCACCGCGCCGCCGAACGCATGGGCACCTTCTCCTGCGACTGCGATCCCTCGCTGTCCCTGCACCCCGAGGCGGAAGAAGAAGGCGGCAACGAGCACGAGGCCGTCGGCTCGGCCTGGGGCGCCGCGCTCTCCAGTTTCTGCTTCTTCGCCTCGGGCGCCATCGTGCCCATCCTGCCGTTCATTTTCAGCATGGGCGGTTTCGCTGCCCTCGTGGCGGCCGGTACGCTGGTGGGCGTCGCGCTCTTGGGGACGGGCGCCGTCGTCGGTCTGCTGTCCGGCACCTCGCCGCTCACGCGCGGCCTCCGGCAGCTCGCCATCGGCCTTGGTGCCGCCGCCGCAACGTACGCCCTGGGCCTGCTCTTCGGCACCGTCGTCGGCTAAGCGGCACTGCCGCCGTTCGACCACAACGCAGGGAGTTGGATGTACCCGGAAATAGAGCCCGACGGCGGCCGGCCGCACAGGCGGTCCGGCACCGCGCGCGCCGTCTTCCGGAACCTGCTGGTGGTCGCTGTGGCGGCAGTGGTGGCGCTGTTGGTCAGCGGCTTCCTGCGCGGCGATCCGAGGATCACTTCCTTGTTCCCGGCGTTGCCGGGTGCTGAACACAGCACTGAGCACGAAGCTCCCTCTACCCATGCCGGCAAGGCCCCGGCTTCGCAACCCGGCAAAGCCACCGACGTGCCGAAGCAGGCCGCGAAGCAGGGCGACGACGCTCCGCCGCCGGGACTCGAAGAAGCCGGCAAACCGCTCCTCACTCCCGCGAAACCCGCGACGGAGAGCGGCTCCTACAAGTTCCTGGCCACCAATCCGGACGGCACGCCCGTGGGCTACTCCCCCTGCCGGCCGGTGCACTACGTGGTGAACGCCGAACTCGCCCCGATCGGTTCCGAGGGCCTGCTGGAGCAGGCAATCGCGAACATTTCCGCCGCCACCGGGCTCAAATTCATCAACGACGGCGCCACCAAGGAAAAACCCTCGGAGAAGCGCGAGGCCTACCAGCCCAAGCTGTACGGTGAGCGCTGGGCTCCGATCCTGGTTTCCTGGACCACCCCGGAGGTGGCTCCCACCCTGGCGGACAAGGTGATCGGCACCGGCGGCAGCACCGCCTACAGCTTCGGTTCCGGGCCCCGCAGCTACGTTTCCGGCCGCCTTGACCTGGACACCCACCAGATCGCCGAGCTGCTCGGTATGCCCGGCGGTTCCGACTACGTCCTGGCGGTCATGCAGCACGAGCTGGCCCATGTGGTGGGTTTGGACCATGTGGACGATCCTGTCCAGCTGATGTACCCGGAGATCGGTGCCCCGGACGGGCTCAAGGACGGCGACCTCACCGGCCTCTACAAGCTCCATTCGGCGCACTGCCGGAAGGACCTCTAAGCGGCCCGCCTTAAAAGCAAGATGCCCGACGGCGGTGCGAACCGCCGTCGGGCATTTCCTGTTTTCCCCCTGAGCACTTTCGTTCCAGAACAGGATTTGTTGCTGGGAACCGGCCTTACTTAAGTACGACCGTCCGGTTGCCCTGCAAGATCACGCGGCCCTCGCAGTGCCAGCGCACCGCGTTGCTGAGGGCCTTGCATTCGGAGTCGCGGCCGGCGGCCACGAGGTCCTCCGGACCGTAGGTGTGGTCAACCTCCAGCACCTGCTGGGAGATGATCGGCCCCTCGTCCAGTTCGCCGTTGACGTAGTGCGCCGTGGCACCCACCGTCTTCACGCCGCGGGCGTAGGCCTGGTGGTAAGGCTTGGCACCCTTGAAGCTCGGCAGGAAGGAGTGGTGGATGTTGATGGCACGTCCGTCCAGCTTGCGGGCCAGATCGTCGCTGAGCACCTGCATGTAGCGGGCCAGGACCACCAGTTCCACATCCAGTTCGTCGATGATCTCGAGCAGGCGGGCCTCGGCCGCCGGCTTTGTCTCCGCGGTGACGGGCACGTGGTAGAAGGGGATGCCGTGCCAGACCACCAGGCCCTGGTGGTCCATGTGGTTGGACACGACGCCCACGATCTCGATGGGCAGTTCGCCCACCCGTGCACGGAACAGCAGGTCGTTGAGGCAGTGCCCGAACTTGGACACCATGATCAGGACCTTGCGCTTGGAGCCGTGGCGTTCCAGCTGCCAGCGCATGCCGAACTTCTCCGCGATGGGCCCGAAGGCCTCGCGCAGGGTCTCCAGCGTGCCCTCGTCTCCCGGGGAGGAGAAGTGCACACGCATGAAGAAGTGGTTGTCATCGCGGGAGCCGAACTGCTTGTTGTCCACGATGTCGCAGCCCTGTTCCAGCAGGAAGCCGGAGACCGCGTGGACGATGCCAGGGGTTTCCGCGCAGTCCAGGGTGAGGACGTGCTCAACGGTGGTTTCCTTGGCGGCGCTGTTGCCGCGCTCGGTGACAGGAGCGGTCATCACGGCACCTCCGGCGAAGCGAATTCACGCATGCCGTCCACCAGCCAGCGGCCGAGGAAGTCGGTGAAGGAGGCCCGGGGCAGCACCTTGAAGGTGTCCTCCCCGCTCTTCCACAGGATCACCGGGATGTGGCCGATTTCGGTGGAGAGGGCAGTGCCGGCCTTGAGGACGCGCGGGTGCAGGTCCAGGGAGCAGCCCTTCTCCAGGACGTCGCGGGCACGGACGCCGGAGAGTTCGAAGACGGTGCGGTTGGCGGAGAGGTCCACCACCTGGCCCTGGCCGTCGCCGAGTGCTTCGACGAGGGCCGGGACCAGGTCCCCGCCCAGCGATTCGTGGGCGTTCTCCGGAGCCACCACCAGGAACTCGGCCGGGCCGAGCCACAGGGTGGCGACGCCGTCGCGCTCCACGACCTCGCCGCAGGCCGCCGGCAGGCCGCCGGTCACCGAGGCGACGCGCCGGCCCTCGTCCGAGTCGCGGCGGACGCGGATGCCCGCCATGGTCTGGAACGGGATTTCCCGGATCTCCACAATGCCTTCGAGCGAAGCGGCCTCAAAGATTCCGGCCAGGTGGGCTGCCGGACTGCGGCGGGCCTCACGTACTCCGTTGGTGTTTGCGGTTGCTGCTGCTGTCTCAACCATCTTTGCGGTTCCCTTCAGGGTCGAAAAGTACTGTTTCGCCGACCGTCACGTCCACGAGCTGATCGCCGACGGCGGCCACGAGGGTTTCGCCGATGCGGTTGCGGCCGTTGCGGATCAAGGCCAGGCCGAAGGAACGGCCAAGTGCTGCGCTGTGGTAGCTGGAAGTGACGAAGCCTTCCATGGGGACCGGGCTGTTCGCGGGGTTCACCTCGATGCCCTTCTCCACCAGCTGGGTGCCTTCCGGCAGCTTCAGCGAGCCGTCCACCGGGAGCACGCTGACCAGGTGCTTACGGTCTTCGCGCTGCTGGTCGACGCGCGAGTAGGAACGCTTGCCGATGAAGTCCTTGGCCTTGGAGACGATCCATTCCATGCCGGCGTCCTGCGGGGTGACCGTGCCGTCGGTGTCCTGGCCGACGATCGGGTAGCCCTTTTCGGCGCGCAGCACGTGCATGGTCTCGGTGCCGTACGGGGTGATGTTGAACTCGGCACCGGCCGCGGCAACAGCTTCCCAGGTGTTCAGGCCGTACCAGGACGGCACGTTGATTTCGTAGGCCAGTTCACCCGAGAAAGAGATGCGGCAGACGCGGGCGGCCACACCGGAGGCCAGGATGGTCTCGCGGAAGGTCATGAACGGGAAGTTCTCCGCGGTCAGGCCGCCGTCGACGGCCAGCTGCGGGGCGACCTTGGCGATCACTTCGCGCGACTTCGGGCCGACAACAGCGATCGTGCTCCACTGTTCCGTCACGGAGGTGCAGGCGACGTCCAGCTCCGGCCATTCGGTCTGGTGCCACTCTTCAAGCCAGTCCAGCACCTTGGCTGCGCCGCCGGTGGTGGTGGTCATGAAGAAGCGGTCCTCGTCCAGGCGGAGGGTCACGCCGTCGTCGAAGATCATGCCGTCCGGGCCGCACATGACGCCGTAGCGTGCGGAGCCCGGGGCGAGCTTCTTGAAGGCGTTGGTGTAGACGCGGTTGAGGAACTCGCCCGCGTCCTTGCCACGGATCTCGATCTTGCCGAGGGTGGTGGCGTCCATGAAGCCCACGGACTCGCGGACGGCGGCGCATTCGCGCAGCACGGCGGTATCCATGTCTTCACCGGCCTGCGGGTAGTACCACGGGCGCTTCCACTGTCCGACGTCCTCGAAGAGCGCACCCTTTTCCACGTGCCACGGGTGGATGGAGGTGACGCGGGCGGGGTCGAACAGTTCGCCGCGCTGGCGTCCGGCCAGTGCCGCGAAGGCCACCGGGGTGAACGGCGCACGGTAGGTGGTGGTGCCGATCTCGCCGATGCCGGCGGCAGCGGCACCTTCGGCCTTCAGCGCGGCGGCGATGACGCCGATCGCGTTGACACCGGAGGTCTTGCCCTGGTCGTTGGCGGTGCTGATGGAGGTGTAGCGCTTGACGTGTTCCACCGAGCGCATGCCGGCACCGGTGGAACGGAGCACATCCGCCACGGACTGGTCGCGCTGGAAGTCCACGAAGTGGTTGTGCCACTCCCCTGCCGTGCCGCTCTGGCCCGGGACCAGCCACAGCTGGCGGGTGGGCGCGGAGGCCACGGGTGCCTTGAGCTCTGCCGGAACGGTTTCGCTGCTGAAGCCTGCGGCGATCGCTGCGGCGGCGCCGGCGCTGATGCCCTCGGCCAGGCAGTCGGCCAGTTCGTAGCTGCCGCGGCCCGAGCCGATCACCTGCTGGTCCTTGACCACGGTGCTCGGCACGAAGCCGGCCAGCTCGTCATCCCAGCGCAGCTTGCCCTGGCGCTGGCTGTGGAGGTGGACCACCGGGCTCCAGCCACCGGAAACTGCCAGCAGGTCGCAGGCGAACTGTTCGACGCCGGAGGTGAGTTCGCCGTCGTCGTTGATGCTGCGGACGGTGACGCCGTCCAGGCGGCCGCCTTCACCGTTGCCGGTGGTGTCTGCCACGGCGCTGCCGATCAGCACGCGGACGCCCTTTTCGACCGTTGCGGCGGCAACGGCGCTCAGCTGCGGACGGGCGTCGACGACGGCGGCAACCTTGACTCCCGCTGCCAGCAGGTCCGCTGCGAGTGCGTAGGCGGAGTCGTTGGTGGTGCTGATGACCACGCGGGACCCTGCGGCGACGGCGTAGCGGTTGAGGTAGCTGCGCACGGCCGAGGCGAGCATGATGCCCGGGCGGTCGTTGTTTTCGAACACCAGGGGGCGCTCGTGGGCACCCGGAGCCAGGACCACCTGGGCTGCGCGGATGTGCCAGATGCGCTGGCGGGAAACACCGTCTGCTGCGGGGGCGTTCAGGTGGTCCGTGCGGTTCTGGGCGGCGATGACGTAGTTGGCGTCGTAGGCGCCGAAGGCGGTGGTGCGGTTCAGCACGGTGCATTCGGCGGCGGACACCAGTTCGGCCTCGACGTCGGCGACCCATTCGAGTGCCGGCTTGCCTTCGATTTCCTCGGCCAGGCCAGGAGCGGTGGAGCCGGACAGCAGGGCGCCGCCGAGCTCGGGCTGGTCATCGATCAGGATGACGCGGGCGCCGGTGCGGACTGCTTCACGGGCAGCAGCCAGGCCGGCGACGCCGCCGCCGATCACCAGGACGTCGGTGTGGACGTACTTCTTGTCGTATTCGGCCTTGTCCTCGTTGGGATCGAGCTTGCCCAGGCCGTTCAGCAGTTCCACCTTCAGCCCGTCCACCAGGGAAACGGTGGTGGCGGGAAGCATGGACTCGGCCACGTGGCCCGGGAAGCGCGGGGCGATCTTCACCAGGGCGTTGGATTCCTCGACGCCGGCGGACATGATGCCGCGGGCACGGCGCTCGTAGAGCGAATCGCCCACCGTGACCCGGCCGTTGGCGAGCATCGCGGAGGCCAGGGTGTCGCCCGGGTGGCCGGTGTATTCCTGGCCGTCAACGGTGAACCGCCAGGAGATGCTGCGATCGATGCGGCCGCCGTTGGCGAGGCGTGCGTTCTGGGACGTCACTTGCTTGCTCCTTCCGGGGCCTGTGCGTTGGTAGTGGGTGCGGCGCTTCCGGGCGCCGTGGCGCCCATGGGGTAAATCGCCTGGATTTCGTAGGTGACGGTGTCCCGGAGCATGTTGAACCACTGGCGGCAACCGGTGCTGTGGACCCAGCGTTCGGCGTAGGCGCCCTTGGTGTTGTCCCGGTAGAACAGGTACTCAGCCCATTCGCGGTCGTTCAGTGCATAGGGATCTTCGGGGTAGGCCACGTGGGCCTGGCCACCGTAGTGGAATTCGGTTTCGTCCCGTGGCCCGCAGTTCGGGCAGGAGATGAGGAGCATGTCCGGCTTCTTTCTGTGTGTTCTGCGGGTCAGTGGGCGACGGCGGCAGCGCCGTGTTCGTCGATCAGGGCGCCGGTTTCGAAACGCTCCAGCGAGAACGGCTCGTTGAGCTTGTGCGGCGCGCCGGTGGCGATCGTGTGGGCGAAGGTGAGGCCGGCCGCGGGAGTTCCCTTGAAGCCGCCGGTGCCCCAGCCGCAGTTGACGAACATGTTCTCCACCGGGGTGGTGCCGATGATCGGCGAAGCGTCCATGGTGGTGTCCACGATGCCGCCCCAGGTGCGCAGCACGTGTGCCCGGGCGAAGATCGGGAAGAGTTCGACGGCGGCGGCCATCTGCTCTTCGATCACGTGGAAGGAGCCGCGCTGGCCGTAGCCGTTGTAGGAGTCGACGCCGGCGCCCATCACCAGTTCGCCCTTGTGGGCCTGTGACACGTACACGTGCACGTGGTTGGACATGACCACCGTGGGGTGGACCGGTTCGTGCAGTTCGGAAACCAGTGCCTGCAGCGGGTGGGACTGGATGGGGAGGCGGAAGCCTGCCATCTCGGCCAGGACGCTGCTGTGGCCGGCGGCTGCCAGGCCCACCTTTTCGGTGTGGATGGTGCCGCGGTTGGTCTTGACGCCCACCACGCGGTTGCCGTCCTTGAGGAAGCCGGTGACTTCGCAGTTCTGGATGATGTCCACGCCCATTTCGTCGCACTTGCGGGCGAAGGCCCAGGCCACGTGGTCGTGCTTGGCGATGCCGGCTCGCGGCTGGTACGTGGCGCCCATGACGGGGTAGCGGATGTTGTCGCCGATGTTCAGGATGGGGCAGAGTTCCTTGACCTGCTCCGGTTCCAGCCATTCAGCGTCCACGCCGTTGAGCTTGTTGGCGCCCACGCGGCGCATGCTTTCGCGGACGTCGCCCAGGGTGTGCGCCAGGTTCATGACGCCGCGCTGGCTGAAGAGGAAGTCGTATTCGAGCTCTTCCGGCAGCACTTCCCAGAGCTTGAGGGCGTGCTCGTAGATGGCAGCGCTCTCGTCCCAGAGGTAGTTGGAGCGGATGATAGTGGTGTTGCGCGCCATGTTGCCGCCGGCCAGCCAGCCCTTTTCCAGGACGGCGATGTTGGTCATGCCGTGGTTCTTGGCGAGGAAGTACGCCGTGGCCAGGCCGTGCCCGCCGCCGCCCACTACGACTGCATCGTAGGAGGACTTGGGCTCCGGGTTGCGCCAGAGGAAGTCCGGGTGCTCCGGGAGGTGCAGGGGATCGTGGTCCTGGCTCACTTGGCTGCTCCAATCATTTCTGCTGCGAGTTCGGTGGCCGAGCCTTCGGTTCCGAGGTGGGGGTAAAGCGGGAAGCGCTCCGCCAGCGCGGTAACGCGGGCGCGGAGTTCGACGGCGGTGTCCTCAGCGAGGGTGCCATCAGCTGCTGCGCCGATGAGCGCCGTCGCGATGATGTCTGCGACCTCGGTGAATTCGGCAGCGCCGAAGCCACGGGTGGCCAGGGCAGGGGTGCCGATCCGCAGGCCGGAGGAGACCATCGGCGGGCGCGGGTCGAACGGCACGGCGTTGCGGTTCACGGTGATGCCGATGTGGTGCAGGGCATCCTCACCCTGCTGGCCGTTCAGCTCGGAGTTGCGCAGGTCCACCAGGACCAGGTGCACATCGGTGCCGCCGCTGACCACGGAAATGCCGGCCTGGGCAACGTCGTCCTGCAGGAAGCGCTGGGCCAGGATCTTGGCACCTTCCAGGACGCGTTCCTGGCGCTCCTTGAATGCAGGCTCGGAAGCGAACTTGAAGGCAACTGCCTTGGCAGCAATCACGTGCTCCAGCGGTCCGCCCTGCTGGCCCGGGAAAACGGCGCTGTTGATCTTCTTGGCGATTTCGGCGTCGTTCGTCAGGATGATGCCGCCGCGGGGGCCGCCCAAAGTCTTGTGGGTGGTGCTGGTGACGACGTGGGCGTGCGGCACCGGGCTCGGGTGCAGGCCCGCGGCCACCAGGCCGGCGATGTGTGCCATGTCCACCATGAGGTACGCGCCCACGAGGTCCGCGATGCGGCGGAACTCGGCGAAGTCCAGCTGGCGGGAGTAAGCGGACCAGCCGGCCACGATGAGCTGCGGCTTGTTCTCGAGCGCGAGGCGTTCCACCTCTGCCATGTCGATGGTGTGGGTGTCTTCGCGGACGCTGTACGGGACCACGTTGTAGAGCTTGCCGGAGAAGTTGATGCGCATGCCGTGGGTCAGGTGGCCGCCATGGGCCAGGTTCAGGCCCATGATGGTGTCACCCGGGTTGATGAGCGCGTGCATCGCCGAAGCGTTGGCCTGGGCACCCGAGTGCGGCTGCACGTTGGCGTATTCGGCGCCGAAGAGTGCCTTCAGGCGGTCGATGGCGAGCTGCTCGATGACGTCCACGTGCTCACAGCCACCGTAGTAGCGCTTGCCCGGGTAGCCCTCGGCGTACTTGTTGGTCAGCACCGAGCCCTGCGCCTGCATCACGGCAGACGGGGCGAAGTTTTCAGAGGCGATCATCTCAAGGGTGGACTGCTGCCGGATGAGCTCCTGCGCAATCGCCTGATCAACTTCCGGGTCCGCCTCGGCCAGCGAACGGATCAGCGGTTCAACCATGTGCTCTGCTCCTTGCAATCGTTATAGTCACCAACTGTTAGGCAACTGATATATCAGAACTGCATTCATGGTATGTTGTAGATCACAAGGACGTCAACCGTCCTTCGCAAGGCTTCTGCGCAAAGATTGAATGACCGCAAGCGGAGAGAGCAATGAGCACAGTTTTGGAAGCACTGGATACCAGCCCGCAGGGCGCCTCCCTGGCCGAAAACGCCTACCTGCTCCTGCGGGACCGCCTCATCATGCTGGACATCAAGCCCGGCGATCCGATCAATGACGGACAGATCGCGGGCGAGCTTGGCATCGGACGCACTCCGGTGCGTGAAGCGATCAAGCGCTTGGAGAGCGACCACCTGGTGGTGTCCTATCCCCGCCGCGGCACCTTCGCCACCGGCGTCGACATCACCCAGCTGGCGGACATCTCCGAAATCCGCGAACTCCTCGAACCCCTTGCGGCCCGCCGCGCCGCAAGGATGGCGCCCCAGCGCCTCCGCGAAGAATTCCGGGACATCGCGCGGAGCATCAGCCTCCTTGGCGACGGCGACGCCGGACAGCACGAACTCATGCGCTACGACATCCGCGTGCACCGGCTCATCTACAAGGCCGCGGCCAATGCGCACCTGGAAGACGTGCTGATCCGCTATGACAACCTGGCCACCCGGATCTGGTGCCACATGCTCGAAAAGATGCCCTCGGTCACCGGGCACATCGCTGAGCACGTCGAGCTCCTCAACGCCATCGCCGACGGTGACGAAGACACGGCCGCCAGCCTCGCCCTGCACCACGTGACCAGCTTCGAAGAAACCGTCCGCAAGGTCCTTTAAAACCCAACGCGGGGTCACTTACGGCCCATGTTTCCGCCATACATGGGCCGTAAATGACCCCGCGTTGGTGTTAGCTCAGCGTCCGCCTCCCCCGATCACGCCCTTCTCCACGGCTTTGGTGACGGCGTCGGCTTCGGCCTGCGTCAGCGTTCCGTCGCTCACAGCCTTGTCGAGTCGGGTCTTCAGCGTCTCGGCCCGTTCGGCCTGCGCCTCGCTGCGGATTTCCTCCAGGGCCGCGGTGACCTTGGCTTCGTCAACCCCGAGCTTTTCCGCCAGGGACTTGGCCAATGCGGCGTCCATCGCGGCACGGTCGGGCCTGGTACCTTCGGCCGGCGCAGTGCCTTCGGCCGGCGGGGTGGTGGGTTTATTCTCCTCACGGAATGTCTGGAGAGCCTCCGTCACCTTGGCTTCCTCGACCCCGAGCTTGGTGGCGAGGTCCGCGGCGAGCTGTCCGCGGTCTCCGCCATGCCCGCCATGGCGGCCGAAGCCGCCCGCAGGGGCGCTTTCGGTGACGGCCGGGCTGGGGGTGGTGGCCGCCGTCGCCACCCCCGTGACGCCCAGGCCGGCGCCGAGCGCCAGCGCACCGGCGGCGATGCCGAGGGTGATTCTCTTGGTAGTTGCCATCATCAGTCTCCTCATTTCGTAGACCGGCGACTGGTGTGCCGCCTTGCTTCCACGATCGCCGGACGAGGTCAGCGGGGCCTTTCCGGAAGCTGTCATTGGGCTGTGAAAGCCGGGGGAAGCCTGTGAAGCGGCGGGTGGCTAGGATCGGTAGGAGGAGCAGCCGAGAGGATGTCGCTGACATGGCAATCACCATCCGCCCCGCACGGGACTTCGAGGACGTCCGCACGCTTGTCGGGCCGAAGAAGAGCCTGGACTCCAACGTGTGCTGGTGCCTGAGCTACCGCATTCCCGCCAAGCAGAACCTGGCCCTGCAGGGCCGGCAGCGGGGCGAGTTCGTCAAGGAACTACTGTCCGCTGAGCTGCCGCCCGGGATCCTGGCGTACGACGGCGACGAGCCGGTCGGGTGGGCGGCTGTCCATCCGCGGGCGGACACCAGCTTTGCCCGGAGCCGGAAGATTCCCCTGCTGGACGAGCAGGCGGCGTGGTCCGTCTGGTGCATCCGGGTGCGGCCCGGGCACCGGGGCAAGGGCATCTCGCACGCACTGCTCGCCGGTGCGGTTGACTTCGCCCGCAGCAACGGCGCGCCCGTCCTCGAGGGCTACCCGGTGGACAACGGCGGCGAGCATGTGGACCTCACCATGGCGTATGTGGGCACCCGGAAGCTTTTCGAGGATGCGGGCTTCAGCAAAGCAGCAGACACGGAGTCGGTGATCAACGGGTTCCCGCGGGTCCTGATGCGGCTTGATCTGTGTCAGCCGGGTTAACTCTGTGTCACCTACGTCACACGCTCCCGCTAAGGATCGGCTAAGTTGAAGTAAGCGAAGGGGCATTACACAACCCTGTGGCGGTCGCTGGCCACAGAAACTACCTGAAAGATGGAGCATGGTTTCAAACGTTGACGCCGAACCGGATGTTGAGGCAGACGGCGGGCAGCATGGCGGCGTCCAGTCGGTTGACCGGGCGCTGGCGGTGCTGGAGATCCTGGCCAGGGACGGCCATGCCGGCGTGAGTGAAATTGCCGAGGAGATGGGCATTCACAAATCCACGGTGTCGCGCCTGCTTGGTTCCCTGGTCAGCCGCGACATGGTCCATCAGAACAGCGAGCGCGGCAAGTACCAGCTTGGCTTCGGCATCCTGCGCCTGGCCAGTTCCATCCCCGGCAGACTGAGCCTGGTACGGGAAGCGCGGCCGGTCCTCGAGGCCTTGGCCGAAGAGTTCAAGGAAACCGTCAACCTGGCGGTGCTCCGCTCCAACTTCGCCGTGAACGTGGACCAGGCCATGGGCCCGTCCACCCTTGCCACCTACGACTGGGTGGGCAGCCTGACGCCGCTGCACGCGACCAGCAGCGGCAAGGTCCTGCTCGCGGGGCTGCCTGCGGACGAGCGCGCACGGATCCTGAAGGAAACCGGGCTGCCGGCCCGTACGCCGCGCACCATCACGGACAGGAAGGTCCTCGAAACCCAGCTGCTCGACGTCGCCCGCCAGGGTTACGGCGTGGTGAGGGAGGAGTTCGAGATCGGACTCACCTCGATGTCCGTCCCGGTGTTCAACCACGTGGGCGCGGTCATCGGGGCCGTCAGCATCTCCGGCCCCGCCTTCCGCTTCGATCCGGAAACCGAACCGGGGGTGCTGGACGGGCTGAAGGAAGCCGGGCTGAGGATCAGCGCGCGCATGGGTTACGCACGGCGCTGACCCTTGCGCCTTTCGCCGGGCTCCGCGCCGGCGGCGCCGGGCACAACACGCTCAATGGTCCTCTTCTTCGAGCCGGGCGGTAAGGATCCGGTCGGCGTTGGCCTGCAGGATGCCCAGCGACTCCTGGATCAGCGGCGAGGTGATGCTGCCGCGCCGCACCGCGGCCACAATGCGGCGCGCGGGCTTCCCCTTACCGGTAATTCGCAGCCGAACCACGTTGTCCGCCCCATGCAAAGGCGCCAGCCGCGGCAGCAGGCCAACGCCAAGCCCGGCGCCCACGAACGCGATGAGGGTCTCCCATTCAACGGCTTCATGGGCAATCCGCGGCGTCACGCCTACTGCCGTGAAGGCCGCAGTGAACAGCGAATGGTAGGTGGAGCCGGCGGCCTCGGTAATCCACGGCTCCGAGGCCAGCTCGTCGAGCGTCACTGACGACCGGGAGGCCAGCGGATGGTTCCCGGGAATAATCACGTCCAACGGATCATCGAGCAGCACGGTCTGCTCGAACCGAGGATCATCCTCGCCATAGGAGTCGGACTGCATGGCGACAATGACCGCAAGGTCGATCCGTTCAGCCACCAGCAAATCGAAGCAGCGGGCCGGATCGGCTTCAAGAACCTGCACCTCCAGTTCAGGACGCGTCGAGCGCAGCGTCGCGGCAAGCGGCGCGAGCAGCTGGGCGGCGGCACTGGAGAAGCCGCCGATGCCGAAATGCGGTTGCACCTGGTCTCCGGCCTCCATGGCCGCGGCGCGCAGGCTCTCCCACTGGGCGATAAGAGGGTCCGAACCCGCCACCAGGAAGCGGCCCGTGGCGGTCAGCCGCACCCCCCGGCCGTCCTTCGTCAGCAGCTGCATTCCAAGCACGCGCTGAAGCTCCCGGAGCTGCGCCGAGACGGCGGACGGCGAATAACCTGTGAGCTCCGCAGTCGCACCGATAGTGCCGCAACGGGCGAAAACCCGAAGTGTGATGAGTCTCGCATCGATCATGCACCTATTTTGCATGGTTATCATCGAATTCTTGCGCTTTTGTTGCAGCGCAAGTGATCCTAATCTCATTCAATAAGGACTTCGAGCACGCCGCTTGCACCCACATGCCCGTGATCGACACGCAACACCCATTCACCCATGCCTCCCGGGAGGAAACCCATGACTACTTCAGTGAACGCGCCCCTGAATTCACGCGGAAAGCTCGCTTCAACCCTGCCTGCCGAGCAGCTGGCAGAAATCACCGCGTTGTTTGAGTTCCGGCGCACCGGCTACTCCCTGGATGCCCCGTTCTACACGGACCCCACGATCTTCAGCCTCGACATGGAGGCCATCTTCGGCCAGCACTGGATCTTCGCGGCCAGCACCGCTGAACTGCCCGAGCCCGGGGACTACGTCACCGTCGACTACGGCCCCTACTCCCTGATCGTGCTGCGCAATGACGACGGCGGCGTGAACGTCCTGCACAACGTCTGCCGACACCGCGGTGCCCGCGTCCTGACCGAAGCCACCGGCTCCACCGGCAACCTGGTCTGCGGCTACCACTCCTGGACCTACTCCCCCGAGGGCAACCTGATCCACGCCTCGGCACCGGGTGAGACCAAGTTCGACAAGAACTGCTTCGCGCTCAAGCGCGCCCACGGCCGCGAAGTCGCCGGCCTGATCTTCGTCTGCATCGCCAGCGAGCCGCCCACCGACTTCGACGAGACCTCGAAGATCTTCGAGCCCTACCTCGCGCCCCACGAGCTGGCGAAGACGAAGATCGCCTACCAGCAGAACATCATCGAAGAGGGCAACTGGAAGCTCGTCATGGAGAACAACCGTGAGTGCTACCACTGCGACGGGCACCCGGAACTCGCCTGCTCCCTCTTCCCCACCTGGGGCCTGACCGAGGGCCTCATCCCCACCCACCTTGAGGAAGTGTGGGAGCGCAACAAGCAGGCCCAGGCCGATCTCGAGGACCGCTGCCGCCGCTACGGCCTTCCCTACGAGGTGGTCGAGCAGCTGGACACCCGCGTCGCGGGCATCCGCATTTCCCGTGAAGCCCTCGACGGCGACGGCGAGTCATTCTCCGCCGATGGGCGCCGCCTCTCCAAGAAGCTGCTCGGCGACCTGCGCGACTTCCGCCTCGGTCGTTGCTCGATGCACCTGCAGCCCAACAGCTGGTTCCACTTCATGGGCGACCACGTCATCACCTTCGGCGTCTTCCCCATCAACGAGCACCAGACCCTGGTCCGGACCACCTGGCTGGTTGCCGACGACGCCGTGGAAGGCGTTGACTACGACCTGGACAAGCTCACCTACGTGTGGAAGCAGACGAACATCCAGGACAAGGCGTTCGTGGAGCTGTGCCAGCAGGGCGCCGCCAGCCCGGCCTACGAGCCCGGCCCGTACATGAAGAGCGAATACCAGGTGGAAGCATTCATCAACTGGTACGTACAGCGCGTGCAGGAGCACTTGGCATGATTGAGCTCCTCCCCGAAACGGCAATCCTGGAGCCACAGCGCATCCGCGGCCTTGAAATGCCGTGGAACAGGGTAATGGGCGGCACCGAAGTGCCTGCCCGCGCCGCCCACGCCCTGGGCCCCTGGCACCCACAGGAGTTCATGGCCGAATGCGTCGAGACCGTTCCCGAGGCCGGCGGAATCATGACCTTCGTGTTCCGCCGCTGCGACGGCGCGCCCCTGGCGTTCCGTGCCGGCCAGTACGTGAACGTCGCTTTCCCGCTGCACGGCGAGGACGCGGACCCGGTGGACCGCAGCTACTCGCTGTCCAGTTCGCCAACGCAGCCATGGACCTTCAGCATCAGCGTCAAGCGCGACCCCGCGGGACTTGTCTCGCCGTGGGTCCACGAAAACGTCAAGCCCGGTACCGTCCTTGAGATGCTCGGTCCGGTAGGCGCATTCCACCTGCCCGACGCCGACCGCCGGGCCCGGTACCTCCTGCTCGCCGCCGGCGCCGGCATCACTCCCATCATGTCGATGGTGCGGACCATCCACTCCCTGCCCGGGCTGGCGGATGTTGTGGTGCTCTACCACGGCTCCGAGGCCGGAGGCTTCGCCTTCGACCGCGAGCTGGCGCACATCGCCTCCGTGGATTCGCGGTTCCGGGTCTTCTACTCCCTTGGTGACCGCGGCCGGCCCGACGATTGGGAAGGACTCAGCGGTCGGCTGTCGGCGGCCATGCTCAACGAAGTGGCTCCGGATGCCAACGGCCGCCAGGTGTACGCCTGCGGCCCCGAGGGGTACCTGAACGGAGCCACCGAGCTCCTCAAGAAAGTCGGCGTCGACGATACCTCCATCTACATGGAGTTCTTCTCGGGCGACCGCCAGACGCTCCTTGAGTACCAGACGGAACTCGCCCTGGCTGAAAACATCGCAGAAGAAATCGCGGAGGAGATCGCCGAATCCGCCGAGGACTACTACGAGAGCCAGCCCGCAGCGTTCGGACTCTACGAGCCCGGATACGACGCCAACGGGCCCCTGGAAGCTTCCGGGCTGCCGCTGGAAGTGGCTGTCCCGGAGGAACCGGGTTCCAAAGCCTCCGACGGCGGCGCGGCGCCTGAGGCGGCCGCTCCCGATGCGTCGGGCTTCAACACCGTGGGCACCGGCAGCCTCACCATGTCCTTCATGCGCACCGGCATCAATGTGCGGATCGACCCCAGTGAGCCCATCCTCGACGCAGCCCAGCGCGCAGGCGTCAGGATCGGCGCGAACTGCAAGGAAGGCATGTGCGGCTCCTGCAAGGTCGTCAAGCTTTCGGGAGAGGTCGACATGAACCACCAGGGCGGAATCCGCGCGCGGGAAATCGCAGCCGGCAAGTTCCTGCCCTGCTGCTCCACTGCGCAGACAGACCTCGTCATCGACGCCTGAGCACCATTCGGGCCCGGCCTCTTTCGTGCGGAAAGAGGCCGGGGCCCGGACGGGGCTTGGCGGCAGGCATGTTCTTTCGGCTTCAGCACGTTTTCATGAATGAGCTGAGGCGGAAAGGACATGCCTGTTCTGTTTCAAGGGTGTTCGCCCGCGAGACACCCTGCAAAATGCCCGTTGCGCAACAGTCTGCGCGATACGCAACACGGGATGAACGGCTGATTTCCTGTCAAACACAAGCAAAAACCCGCGAAATAGGGCTTAAGACTTCGGAAAAACCTTGACAGAGGGCTGTGACTCGGGCCACTCTGTTGCTTATTGCGAGACGTGTTGATCTTTGCGGAACAAACGCTCAGGTCAAAACCAGCGCTGACTCTGTCCACTGAAAGCCAGGAAGCCCCCACCTTCCGCCCGGCCCGTGGAGCCCGGAGTGCAGCGCCAGCCCATGAATCCAAACCAGAGGACTTGACATGGCTTTGAACGACATCCGCCCGGATGCCAAACCTCCCGTTGAGCCGGAGGAGCTGCAAGAGGCTCCTGCTCCGGAGAGCACTTCTTCTTCCCAGGAAACCCCCGACGCGCACGAAGCAGAGGACACCCAGCAGATCCTCCAGGAACTCCGGCAGAGCAAGACCGAACGCGCGGTGACCGAACGCCGCAACCGCAAGCTCGTGCTGGACAAGTGGACCTTCGGTATCACGGGCGTCATCGCCCTGGCCTTCGTCGCCTGGGGCTTCCTCGGCCGCGACAGCCTGGCCACGGTCTCCACGAACGCCCTCGGCTGGGTCATGGAATACACCGGCTGGCTGTTCATGGTCCTGGCATCGCTCTTCGTGGTGTTCGTGCTGTGGCTGGCCCTCGGCCGCTTCGGCAATATCCCGCTGGGCAAGGACGGCGAGAAGCCTGAGTTCCGGACGGTCTCCTGGATCGCCATGATGTTCGCCGCCGGCATGGGCATCGGCCTGATGTTCTACGGTGTGGCCGAGCCGCTGTACCACTTCATCTCGCCGCCCCCGGGCACGGTGGACGGCCACACTCCCGAGGCGATCCAGACGGCCATGGCCACCTCGATCTTCCACTGGACCCTGCACCCCTGGGCGATGTACGCCGTCGTCGGCATCGCCATGGCCTACGGAACGTACCGCCTGGGCCGCCGCCAGCTCATCTCCGCCGCCTTCACCTCCATCTTCGGAGTCCGGACCGTCGAGGGCCCGGTGGGCAAGTTCATCAACATCCTCGCCATCTTCGCCACCCTCTTCGGCACCGCGGCTTCGCTGGGCCTGGGCGCCCTGCAGATCGGCAGCGGCATCACCTCCAACGGCTGGGCCGGTGAAATCGGCACCCCTGTGCTGGTGGTCATCGTGGCCATCCTGACCTTCTGTTTCGTGGCCTCCGCGGTGTCCGGCATCAGCCGCGGCATCCAGTGGCTGTCCAACATCAACATGGTCCTGGCCGTGGTGCTCGCGCTCATCGTGTTCGTCGCCGGCCCCACCCTGTTCATCCTCAACCTGATCCCCTCCGCGGTTGGCGACTACGTCCGGGACCTCGCCGAGATGTCCACCCGCACCGAGGCGGTCGGCGACGAAGCCCTGCGCGCCTGGTTGTCCGGCTGGACCATCTTCTACTGGGCCTGGTGGATCTCCTGGACGCCGTTCGTGGGCATGTTCATCGCCCGGATCAGCCGCGGCCGCACCATCCGCCAGTTCGTCACGGGTGTGCTTCTGGTTCCGAGCATCGTGAGCGTCATCTGGTTCGGCATCTTCGGCGGCACCGCGTTCCAGGTCCAGCAGCAGGCGGACAAGACCGACGACCCCGCCGACGGCATCGCCAAGATCGTCGACGGCGCCTCCACCATCGACTTCGACGGTGCACTTTTCGATCTGGTCAAGAACCTGCAGATGCCCGGTTGGGCCGTCGCCGCCGTGATTGTCCTGGCCATGGTCCTGGTTGCCATCTTCTTCGTGACCGGCGCCGACTCCGCCTCGCTGGTGATGTCTTCCCTGAGCTCGAACGGCTCCAGCGAACCGCGCCGCGGCCTGGTGATCTTCTGGGGCAGCCTGACCGGCGCCGTCGCAGCAGTCATGCTGCTGGCCGGCGGCGATGAACCGTCCGAAGCCCTGTCCGGCCTGCAACGCATGACCATCGTGGCCGCCCTGCCGTTCGTGCTGGTGATGTTCCTGCTTTGCTTCGCCCTCACCCGGGACCTGCGCCGCGACCCCATTTCGCTGCGCCGCCGCCTGGCCGACACGGTCGTGGAGCGCGCCATCCGCAGCGGCGTGGACCAGCACGGCGGCGTCCAGTTCGACCTCGTCACCAAGCACCAATGCGACCAACACTGTTCGGACGACGGCCGTTGCCCGGCGTCCGCCACTGACACCCAAGCCACTGTAAAGAACCAGGAGTAGAGCATGACCACCGTCCTCGAAAGCCGCCCCACGGGTGGCGCAACAGCCGAAGCCGGCGCCGTCCCCAGCGTCCGCGGTACCAGCACCGCGCAGTACGTCCTCACCCTTGCCTGCCCGGAGCGCCCGGGTATCGTCCGGGCCATCACGGGCTTCCTCGCCGACCGCGGCTTCGACATCGTCGAACACCAGCAGTTCGATGACCACATGAGCGGCAAGCTCTACCTGCGCACCGCCTTCACCACCGGGGACAAGGAAGTTTCCGCGGAGGGCCTGAGCGCCGAGTTCGCCGCCGTCGCCGAAGAGTTCGAGATGGAGTTCGCGATCCACGACGGCCGCCCCCAGCGCCTGCTGGTGATGGTCTCGAAGTTCGGCCACTGCCTCAACGACCTCATCTTCCGGTGGCGCGCAGGCAGCCTGGGTGCGGAGATCGCCGTCGTGGTTTCCAACCACGAAGACCTCCGCCCGATGGCGGAAGCCGCAGGCCTGCCGTTCATCCACGTGCCGATCACCGCGGACACCAAGCCCCAGGCCGAGGCGCGCCTGCTGGAACTGGTCGAGGAATACCAGGCAGACCTGGTGGTCCTGGCCCGTTACATGCAGGTCCTCTCGGATGAGCTCACCACCAAGCTCCGCGGCCGCGCCATCAACATCCACCACTCCTTCCTGCCCGGCTTCAAGGGCGCCAAGCCCTACCACCAGGCCTGGGACCGCGGCGTGAAGCTCATCGGAGCCACCGCCCACTACGTCACCGCAGACCTGGATGAGGGCCCGATCATCGAGCAGGAAGTTTTCCGGGTGGACCACAGCCTGGATCCGAACGCCCTGGTCACCGTCGGCAGGGACGCCGAGTCCCAGGCACTGTCCCGCGCAGTGAAGTGGCACTGCCAGCACCGGGTCCTGCTCAACAACACCCGCACCGTCGTCTTCCGCTAACGCGAACACCAAGCAACAGGAGAAACAACACCCATGAGCGCATCACCACGCGTCGTCATCATCGGCGCCGGCATCGTCGGCACCAACCTCGCGGATGAACTGTCCAGCCGCGGCTGGACCAACGTCACCGTCGTTGAGCAGGGCCCGCTGGAACTTGCCGGCGGCTCCACCTCGCACGCGCCGGGCCTGGTGTTCCAGAACAACGGCTCCAAGACCATGACCGAATTCGCCACCTACACGGTGAACAAGCTGCTCTCCCTGAGCAAGGACGGCCAGTCCTGCTTCAACCAGGTGGGCGGCCTGGAACTGGCAACCACCCCGGAGCGCCTCGCCGAGCTGAAGCGCAAGATGGGCATCATGACCTCCTGGGGCGTGGAAAGCCGCATCATCGACGCCGATGAGTGCGAGAAGATCTACCCCCTCCTGACCACCGGCAAGCTCTCCGGCGGCCGCGAAATCCTGGGTGGCCTGCACATCCCCACCGACGGCCTGGCCCTGGCCGCCCGCGCGGTGCAGCTGCTGATCGAGCGGGCCGGCGAGCGCGGCGTGACCTTCATCGGCAACACCACCGTCACCGGCATCGCCCAGGAGGGCGGCAAGGTGACCGGTGTGGAGACCAACACCGGCGTGATCCCGGCGGACATCGTTGTCTCCTGTGCCGGTTTCTGGGGCCGCGAACTCGGCAAGATGGTGGGCCTGGAAGTCCCGCTGCTGCCGCTGGCACACCAGTACGTCGTCACCACCCCCCTGGCCGAACTTGAGGGCGTCAACGAGCTCCCGAAGGGCGCCAGCAAGCCCATCCTGCGCTACCAGGACAAGGACCTGTACTACCGCGAGTGGGGCAACAAGATCGGCATCGGCAGCTACGCCCACCGCCCCATGCCGGTGGACATGTCCGCCCTGCCGAAGGTGTCCTCCGAGGACATGTCGGACCACAACATGCCCTCCCGCTTGGAGTTCACCCTGGAAGACTTCCTGCCCGCGTGGGAAGACAGCCAGGACCTGCTGCCGGCCCTGCGCAGCACTGCGATCGAGGACGGCTTCAACGGCATCTTCTCCTTCACCCCGGACGGCGGCCCGCTGATCGGCGAGCACCCGGACCTCACCGGTTTCTGGGTAGCCGAGGCTGTCTGGGTCACCCACTCCTCCGGTGTGGCCAAGGCCGTGGCCGAGCTCCTCGTCGAGGGCCGCTCGCGCACCGACCTGCACGGCACCGAGCTCACCCGCTTCGAGAAGGTGCAGACCTCGGACGCCTACGTCTCCGAGACCTCGCAGCAGAACTTCGTGGAGATCTACGACATCCTGCACCCGCTGCAGCCCAAGGAGTCCCCGCGCGACCTGCGCGTGAGCCCCTTCAACGTCCGCCAGAAGGAACTCGGCGCCTTCTTCCTGGAGTCCGCCGGCTGGGAGCGCCCGCACTGGTTCGAAGCCAACCGCGGCCTGCTTGAGAAACTGCCCGCCGAATGGCAGGCGCCGGAGCGCGACTCCTGGTCCAACATGTTCCACTCCCCCATCTCCGCCGCGGAAGCATGGCGGACGCGTACCGCCGTCGGGCTCTTCGACATGACGCCGCTCAAGCGCCTGCAGGTGGTCGGCCCCGGCGCCGAGGCGCTGCTGCACCGCCTCAGCACCGGCAACATCACAAAGAAGCCGGGCGCCGTCACCTACTGCCTCCTGCTGGAGCACGACGGCGGCATCCGCAGTGACGTGACTGTTGCCCGCCTTGAGCAGGAGAAGTTCCAGCTGGGCGTCAACAGCAACGTGGACTTCGACTACCTGCGCGTGGAAGCCCGCAAGCAGTCGGCCGAAAACCCGGCACAGTGGGTGCACGTCACCGACATCACCGGCAGCACCTGCTGCATCGGCCTGTGGGGCCCGCTGGCCCGCGAGGTCATCGGCAAGCTCAGCGACGACGACCTCAGCAACGACGGCCTGAAGTACTTCCGCACCAAGGAAATCTCCGTGGGCGGCATTCCGGTCAGCGCCTGGCGCCTGTCCTACGTGGGTGAACTCGGCTGGGAGCTCTACACCACCGCCGAATACGGCCTGAAGCTGTGGGACCTGCTGTTCGAAGCCGGCCAGGAGTTCGGCATTGTTGCCGCCGGCCGTGGCGCGTTCAACAGCATGCGCTTGGAGAAGGGCTACCGCCTCTGGGGCACGGACATGAACACCGAACACGATCCGTACCAGTCCGGCCTGGGCTTCTCCGTGGCCAAGGACAAGACGGGCTTCGTGGGCGCCGAGGCACTGGCCGCCCGCAAGGCCGAGCCGGCCGCCAAGACGCTGCGCTGCCTGACCATCGACGACGGCACCTCGGTGGTCCTCGGCAAGGAACCGGTGTACGTGGCCGGCGAAGCCGCCGGCTACGTCACCAGCGCCGCCTACGGCTTCACCATCCACAAGCCGATCGCCTACGCCTGGCTGCCGTCCTCGCTCTCCGAGGGCGACTCCGTGGAGATCGAGTACTTCGGCCAGCGCATCCCGGCAACGGTCAGCGCCGAACCGCTGTACGACCCCACCATGGAGCGCATCCGCGGCTAGCGAAAAGCGTTCAGGGACTTAATTCCCGCTGACAGGGGTACGGACAGGGCCTCCCACGGCCCGTCCGTACCCCTTAGGTTTTTAAACATGATTACTGCCAAGGCCTACGCCGCTGTGTCCGCTACGGAACCCCTTGTCCCCACCACCATCGAACGCCGCGCCCTCGGTCCCAACGACATCCTGATCGACATCAAATTCGCAGGCATCTGCCATTCGGACATCCACACGGTCCGCGGCGACTGGGGCAAGGTCCCCTACCCGTTGACGCCCGGCCACGAGATCGCCGGCGTCGTGTCCGCCGTCGGCAGCGAAGTGACCCGCCACGCGGTGGGCGACCGCGTGGGCGTCGGTTGCCTAGTGAACTCCTGCCGCGAATGCGAACAGTGCCTGGCCGGGCAGGAGCAGGACTGCCTGAATGGCAGCATCGGCACCTACGCTGCCACCGACCGCGACGGTTCCATCACCCAGGGCGGCTATTCCAGCCACGTGGTGGTGGATGCGGACTTCGCCGTGCGGATCCCGGAAAGCCTGGAGCTCGACGTCGCCGCTCCCCTGCTCTGCGCCGGCATCACCACCTACTCGCCGCTCCGCCGCTGGGGCGCCGGCCCCGGCAAGAAGGTGGCCGTGGTGGGCATGGGCGGGCTGGGCCACATGGCCGTCAAGCTGGCCCACGCCATGGGCGCCGAGGTCACCGTGCTGTCCCAGTCGCTGAAGAAGCAGGAAGACGGCCTCCGCCTGGGCGCCGAGCACTACTACGCCACCAGTGATGAAGCCACCTTCCAGGACCTGGCCGGCAGCTTCGACCTCATCATCAACACCGTCAGTGCCACGATCTCCCTGGACGACTACATGGGCCTGGTGAAGCCGCACGGCTCCCTGGTGTGCGTCGGCGCCCCGGGCGAACCCTTGGAGCTGCGGATCTTCAGCCTGATCATCGGCGGCAAGTCCCTGGCGGGCTCCAACATCGGAGGCATCCGCGAAACCCAGGAAATGCTCGATTTCTGCGCCGAGCACGGCATCGGTTCAGAGATCGAGGTCATTTCCGCGGACCGGATCAACGAAGCCTATGAGCGCGTCCTCGCCTCGGACGTGCGGTACCGCTTCGTGATCGATACCTCCACGCTGTAGGGGTTTCCTCGCTGGAAGCGCTGCAGGCGCGGCCTTCCTGACCCTTTTTGGGGACCCGACGACGGCGACACGCGGCAAAGTGCCGAGTGTCGCCGTCGTGCGTTGCTCAAAGGAGGTCAGGAGTGCTCGTGCGTGCCGGCACATGGCCGATCAGCGCGAGCGTGTTTCCGAGCCGCGAGAACCCCATCCTTTGGAAGAAGCCGAGCTGGCTTGGTGCCGTTGCCACGACTCCGAGGCACGTTCCCTCTGGACACAGCCCCATCAGGACCTGATTGACGAACGCTTCCAGTTCCTGCGGCGTGACCGCCGGGTCCGCAGCGAGGACGGACACATACCGGAACCCCGCCGGCGACGCTTCCCAGGGCTTCAGCGCCCGCATTGCGCCGTACTCGTCTAATCCAAGCGGCCCGAGCATGACCAAGAAGAAAGTCAGCAGACCAAGCACCGCAAGCAGAATCAGCCCGGCATAAACGGGGAAATGGCCCATCATCCATATGAAGCCGGGCACCAGGACGGCCATGCCGATCAAGCTCACGAGCCCTGACAGGACAAGTCCGCGAACCAGCTGCGAGGCGCTTTCTTCCTTGGACTGCACGCCGACGACCATCCTCCGGGAGGCGTCCGTCCACAGAAACGCCGGTCCGGCAGCGGAAGCCAAGATCCCGGCGAGGAAGCTGACTCGTCGTTGCACGGGTCGGACCGGCGGCCCGCCCGTGGAAGCCTCTGCGATCAGCCAGGCAAGCCATGGTAGATCCTTGAAGCCAGCTTTCCGTACTCCCCCATCAACCATCCCCACGATGCCTTTCTCGGTGTTCGTCCCCTGAACGGTACAGCTCCGCCAGCAGGGCAATCAGCTTCTGTCCGGCCGGCGCCAGTTCGCCCTTGATCCAGGCAGCATGGACCGGCACCGGCGGGGCATCCCGCACCGGCCGGTAGACGAGGCCGCGGCGGCGGTACTGGTGGGCTGTGGCCTCGGCCGTGACGCCCCGGGCCTTCCCCGCCGCGATGAGTGTCAGCCAGTCGTCCACGCTGTGGATCTCCACGGTCTTCGCGGGCGCGGCACCCGGCGGCCAGAGGTCCAGCGTCGTGCTCCCCGTGCGCACGTCCACGGCCAGGGGACGGTCGGCGATCTGTGCCAGGCCCACACTGCGCTTTCCCGCGAGGGGATCGTCCGCGGCCATGGCGCAGTACCGCTTCTCTTCTCCCACCTGTTGCAGCTCCACGCGCCGTGCGGACGGCTTCCTCCGGAGGATCGCGAGGTCGCTGGCGCCCTCAAGCAGCCCCGCCGTCGGGCTGTTTTCCATCACCAGCTCAAGCTCGGTTTCCGGGCATTCCGCCGCCCAGCGCCGCTGCAGCTCCAGGGTGTGCCGGCCAAGGGCGGACCATGCGTATCCCAGCCGCAGCCGTCCGCCGCCTTGGGCAGCGCCTTCAAGCCCGACGACGGCGGCAAGCACCCGGCGCGCGTGCGGCAGTGCACGCTCCCCCGCCTCCGTCAGTGAAACGCTGCGGGTAGTGCGCTGGATAAGCCGCGCACCAAGGTGTTCTTCCAGGGCGGCAAGGTTCCGCGAGACAGCGGTTTGGGAGATCCCGAGGCTGATGCCGGCGTCGGTGAAGCTACCTTCCTCCACCACCGCCACGAAGCAGCGCAGCTGCCGCAGTTCCACGTCCATGGGGCGATTCTATTCATGCAGTGTGCGCATGAATAGCACGGTCCATGCATTGTGCGGAAAGCCCGGGCGGGGCCGATGATTTCCGCATGGACAACAGCGAGGGGAACGAGAGCAAAAACGGCACCGCGCGCGGGGTGGCAACGCTGATGGCCAGTTCCCTGTCGAACCAGCTGGGCGCGGCAACAGGCTCCCTGGCGTTTCCCGTGATCGGCCCGCTGGGCGTGGTGGCGGTGCGCCAGTTGATCGCTGCCGCCCTACTGCTGCCCATCGCCCGGCCCCGGTTCAGGAGCTTCACCCGGGCCCAGCTGTGGCCGGTGTTCCTGCTCGCGGTAGTGGTCGCCACCATGAACCTTGGCCTGTACTCGGCCATCGAGCGGATCGGCCTGGGCCTGGCTGTCACCTTGGAGTTCCTGGGGCCGCTGTCCATTGCCCTGTACGGCGCCCTGGCGGGTGCCCGCAGCACGGCCGGTGCCCTGTGCGCCCTTGCAGCGGCAGCGGGCGTCCTCGCCATCACGCAGCCGGGACCCAGCACGGATTACCTCGGCATAGGCATGGGCCTGGTGGGCGCGGCGAGCTGGGCCGCCTACATCCTGCTGAACCGGACCATCGGCGCACGTATCCCGGGCATCCAGGGCACAGCCGCCGCCCTGGCCGTCTCCGCGGCGGCGTTCCTGCCGGTCGCCGTCGTGATCCTGCTCAGCCGGCCGGTCAGCTGGTTCACCATCCTCTGCGCCGCGGCCGCGGGCGTGCTGGCCTCGGCGGTCCCGTACATCGCCGACCTCCTTGCCCTCCGCCGGGTGCCTGCCGGCCTGTTCGGCATGCTCATGAGCGTCAACCCTGTCTTCGCGGCGTTGATCGGCCTGGCGATGGGCCAGGCGCTCAACCCGCTTCAGTGGGCGGGCATCCTCGTGATCGTGGGCGCTAACGCGGCGGTGCTGCGGCTGGGGCGGTAGAGCCAGCAGCTAACGCGTTAACGCACGACGGCGACACGCGGCAGAGTGCCGGGTGTCGCCGTCGGACGCTTGAGGGCTCAGCCCTCCACGTGCGGTACGAAACGGACGAACATCGCCTTGAACCCGGGGGTGTTGGACACGCGTGCCACGTTCTCCTTGTGGACGAGCGCGTTGGCTTCCGGGAAGTACGCGGCGGCGCAGCCCTCTGCCGTGGGGTAGGCGACCAGCCGGAACTTGTCCGCCCGGCGTTCCGATCCCTGGAAAACGCTGATGACGTCCACCAGGTCCCGGTCCTGGAAGCCCTGCGCGGCCAGGTCCTTCGGGTGGACCAGGATGACGCGGCGGCCGTCCGAGATGCCGCGGTACCGGTCATCGAGGCCGTAGAAGGTGGTGTTGTACTGGTCATGGCTGCGCATGGTCTGCAGTACCAGGTGGCCGGGCGGCGGGGTGAGGTACTCCAGCGGGCTCACCGTGAAGCGGCCGCGGCCGATGTCGGTCTTGAAGGAACGGGTGTCCCGCGGCGGATTGGGCAGCACAAAGCCGGCTTTGTTCCGCACCCGGGTGTTGAAGTCTTCGAAGCCCGGGATCACGCGGGAGATGTGGTCCCGGATGACGTCGTAGTCCTCGGCCATGGCCCGCCAGTCCACGGGGTGTTCCGGGCCGAAGGTGGCTTCGGCCATGCGGGCAACGATGACCGGCTCAGCCAGCAGATGCTCGGACACCGGCTGGAGCCTGCCCTGGGTGGAGTGCACCACGGACATGGAGTTTTCCACGGAGAGGAACTGGATGCCCTTGGCATGCTTGTCGTCGCGGTCCGTGCGCCCCAGGGTGGGCAGGATCAGGGAGGTCTTGCCGTGCACGATGTGCGAACGGTTGGGTTTGGTGGAGATGTGGACCGTGAGACCGGCGCGCTGCATGCCGGCTTCCAGGGCTTCGGTGTCCGAGCCAGCAGCGGCGAAGTTGCCGCCCATGCAAACAAACACGTCCACGTCACCGTTTTCCAAGGCGTGCTGGGTCTCCACGGCGTCATGGCCGTGCTCCCGCGGGGAAACGATTCCGAATTCACGGTCCAGGGCTTCCAGGAGCGGCTCGGCCGGCTTTTCCCAGATGCCCATGGTGCGGTCGCCCTGCACGTTGGAGTGGCCGCGCACCGGGCAGGCACCGGCGCCGGGCTTGCCGAAATTGCCCTGCAGCAGCAGGACGTTGACCATTTCCTTGATGGTGTCCACCGAGTGTGGCTGCTGCGTGACGCCAAGAGCCCAGCAGAAAATGGAGGCCTTGGAACGGATCAGCATCCCGGCAACGGTCTCGATCTGTTCGCGGGACAGGCCAGTGGCTTCCTCGGTGACCTTCCAGTCCAGGGTGGCACGGGCTTGGGCGTAGGCTTCAAAGCCGTCGGTCTGGGCCTCGATGAACGCGCGGTCGACGACGGTGCCCGGGTTGCGCTTCTCCTCTTCCAGGAGCAGGTGGCCCAAGGCCTGGAACAGTGCAAGGTCGCCGCCCACCTTGATCTGCAGGAACTCATCGGCAATGGGGGTGCCGTTGCCCACCACGCCGGAGAAGGTCTGCGGATCCTTGAAGTTGAACAAGCCCGCCTCGGGCAGCGGGTTCACGGCCACCACCTTGCCGCCGTTCTCCTTGCATTCCTGCAGGGCGCCCAGCATGCGCGGGTGGTTGGTGCCCGGATTCTGGCCCACTACAAAGATCAGCTCGGCCTCGTGCAGGTCCTCCAGGGACACCGTGCCCTTGCCGATACCGATGGTGGGGTTCAGCGCAGAGCCGGACGACTCGTGGCACATATTGGAGCAGTCCGGCAGGTTGTTGGTGCCGAGCGCACGGGCGTACAGCTGGTAAATGAACGCCGTCTCGTTCGCAGTCCGCCCGGAGGTGTAGAAGACGCAACGCTCCGGCGTACTTGCCCGGACGTGCTCTCCGATCAAGGCGAAGGCATCCGCCCAGGAGATCGGCGAATAGTGCGTGTCACCCGGGCGGATCACCACGGGTTCACTGAGCCTGCCCTGGCTGCCCAGCCAGTATTCGGTCTTGTCCCGCAGTTCCTCGATGGAGTGCTGCGCCCAGAATTCGGCGCCAACAGTCCGCAGCGTGGCTTCCTCCGCCACAGCCTTGGCACCGTTCTCGCAGAACTCGGCGGCCTTGCGCTTGCCGTCCGTTTCCGGCCAGGCGCAGCCCGGGCAGTCGAAGCCGCCCTTCTGGTTGAGCCGGAACAGGGACTGCACCGAACGGGTCACGCCGGCCTGGGCGACGGCCCGGTCCAGGGCGACCATGACGGCCTTGACGCCGGCGGCTTCCTTCTTGGGCTTGTGGACCTCAAGCTGCGTTTCGTCGATGTCCGCGACGGGCGCAGGCTGCTTGGTGAATTTCATGCCGGGAGTGCCTCACTGTGGAACTGCGGTGTACAACGGTGTACTTCGGTGGCCGGGACCCCGGCCGGATGGACTGTTACGCCAACTGCGCGAGGGTCTCGCGTTCGGCGCCGATGGTGGTGTTGTCGCCGTGGCCGGTACGCACCACCGTTTCGGCCGGCAGCGTCAGGAGGCGCTCCCGGATCGAGGACAGGATGGTCGGGTAGTCGCTGAACGAGCGGCCGGTGGCCCCGGGGCCACCGTTGAACAGCGTGTCCCCGGTGAAGACGGTGCCTTCGCTTTCCAGGTAGAAGCAAGTGGATCCCGGCGAGTGGCCCGGGGTGTGGATCGCCTTCAGCGTGGCGCCGCCCACCGTGAATTCCTGGCCGTCGGAAAGGAACTGGTCCGGCTGGACGTCCGGGTAGACCTGCTTCCACAGGACCATGTCTTCCGGGTGCAGGTGGATGGGGGCGCCGACGGCGGCAGCCACCTCGCGTGCCGCGCCGATGTGGTCGTTGTGGGCGTGCGTCATCAGGATGGCCAGCACCTTGCGGCCACGGACCTGCTCCACGATCGCGGCGGCGTCATGCGGGGAATCGATGATGACGCATTCCTCGTCATTGCCCACGATCCAGACGTTGTTGTCCACGTCCCAGGTGCCGCCGTCGAGCGAAAACGTGCCGGAGGTGACCCGGTTCTCTACGGTGACGGCCATCAGATTTCCACCACCGAGCGCAGGACCTCGCCGCGGTGCATCTTCTCGAAGGCGGCTTCCACGTCGCCCAGGCCGATGCGTTCGGTCACGAAGGCATCCAGCGGCAGGCGGCCCAGGCGGTACTGGTCCACGAGCATCGGGAAGTCACGGGACGGCAGGCAGTCGCCGTACCAGGACGACTTGAGCGAGCCGCCGCGGCCGAACACATCCAGCAGGGGCAGTTCGAGGGTCATTTCCGGCGTCGGGACACCCACCAGTACCACGCGGCCGGCGAGGTCGCGGGCGTAGAAGGCCTGCTTGTAGGTCTCCGGGCGGCCGACGGCGTCGATTACGACGTCGGCGCCGTTGCCGTCGGTGAGTTCGCGGATCGCTTCGACGGGGTCGGTGTCGCCGGAGACGACGCCGTGGGTGGCACCGAGGGTCTTGGCGAGTTCCACCTTGGCGGGGTCGAGGTCGACGGCGATGATCGTCGTCGCGCCTGCCAGCTTGGCTCCGGCGATGGCGGCAATGCCGACGCCGCCGCAGCCGATGACGGCGACAGACTCGCCGCGCTTGACCTCACCGGTGTTCATGGCGGCGCCGATGCCGGCCATGATGCCGCAGCCGAGCAGGCCGACAGCGGCGGGGTCGACGTCGTCATCGATCTTGGTGCACTGGCCGGCTGCCACGAGGGTCTTCTCGGCGAAGGAACCGATGCCCAGCGCCGGGGAAAGCGGAGTGCCGTCTTCGAGGGTCATCTTCTGGGTGGCGTTGTGGGTGGCGAAGCAGTACTGCGGCTGGCCCTTGGCGCAGGCGCGGCAGTTGCCGCAGACGGCGCGCCAGTTGAGGATCACGCGGTCGCCGGGCTTGAGGTCCGTGACATCGGGGCCCACCTGGCTGACGACTGCGGTGGATTCGTGCCCGAGCAGGTACGGGTAGTCGTTGCCGATGCCGCCGAGCTTGTAGTGCAGGTCGGTGTGGCAGACACCGCACGTCAGGACATCGACCAAAGCCTCGCCCGGACCCGGTTCCGGGACCAGGATGGTCTCGATGACGGCGGGGGCGTTCTTTTCCTTGACGACTACCGCCTGGACCTTATGAACCACGTTTCCTTGTTTCCTTCCGTTGACCGGGCGCAAGCCCCGATACGACTTACCCATGGTATGAGCTGAAAACCCGGCACCCGGCTACCCAAAGGGGTAGCCGGGTTGCTCGAAAGGGTAGCTCCACACAAGCCTCGTCTAATTGCGTATTACACAACACGATGCGCATGGCGCGTTATTGAAATATGGCAGGGGTCACACCCGGGTGTCAATCCCGGCCTTCTCCGTGACCACCGCTTCCGTAGGAGGGCCCGAGGACGGGTGGGCAGCGACCGCGGCTGCGTGCTCGGCGAGCACGCCGGTCTGGTGCCGGATCTTCAGGCGGTAGAGCAGGATGCCGGCAACGGCCACGGCCCCCACGAAGAAGACGCCGCCCCACTGCAGGTACCACTCGAACGGCGGCACGGAGTTGTAGATCTCCTGGCGCGGCCAGATCAGGTTGATCGTCATGGCGGCGCCCCACAGCACCGCCAGGAGGTTCACCACGAAGCCCCACTTGCCGAGGCTGAAGCCCACCTCGGTGCCGTCGTCCGGCAGCGGCCACTTCTTCAGGAAGCGGCGGCGCAGCATCGGGACGGTGACCAACAGGTAGGACAGGTAGATCAGGACGATGCTGATGCTGGAGAGGATGGTGAAGATGGCCGGCTGCGCCACGTTGACGAGCAGCGGGATGATGGCCAGGACACCGATCACGATCGCAGCAACGGTGGGGGTCTTGCGGACCGGGTCCACCTTGCTGAGCTGGCGGCTGAACGGCAGGTTGTTGTCACGTGCCATGGCGAACATCATGCGGATCGCCGCGGCGTGGACGGCCAGGGTGCAGACCACCACGGCCACCACGATGCAGGCCAGGAACGCCTTGCCGAAGGGGCCGCCCAGGACGGACAGCACGATGTACTGCAGGCCGCCGTCGGCTGCGCCGAGCTTGGGATCGTTGAGGTCCGGTGCGGCGAGGATGCCGCCGAAGAGCATCAGGCCGCCGAGCAGGAAGGACGCGGTGACGGCGCGGATGATCGCCTTCGGCGCGGTCTTCTTGGGGTCCTTGGTTTCCTCGCCCAGCGAGGAAGCGGTGTCGAAGCCGTACATGACGTAGCCGGAGGCCATGGCGGCGATCAGGAAGACGCCGAAGAAGCCCATGGGGTGTTCCTCACCGAAGCCCGAGGTGTCGAAGAGGACTTCCGGGCCGTTCACGACGTGCCAGAACAGGGCCACGATGAGCAGGGCGGCCGCGATCAGCTCGACGAACACGCCGATGCTGTTGATCTTGGTCATCAGCTTCACGCCGAAGGCGTTGATCAGGGTGGAGATGGTGATCATGATCGTGGCCAGCAATACGCCGTTGGCCGCGAAGTCGAACGGGCCGGTGCCGTCGCCGACGATCTGGAACCCCTCCCAGAGCTGCGGCAGGGTGATCTGCAGGGCCAGGGCCACGGAGCCAAGTGCCACGATCGAGGAGATCAGCAGCAGCCAGCCCGAAAGCCAGGCGAAGGTGCCCGTCGTGAGCCGCTTGGCCCAGTTGTAAACGGAGCCGGCCACCGGGTAGCGCCCGGCGAGTTCGGCAAAACAGAGTGCGACCATCAACTGGCCGACGAAAACAATGGGCCAGGACCAGGCATAGGCCGGTCCGGCGGTGGAGAAGCCAAAGTAAAACAGTTGGAAAACGCCGGTCAGGATGGAGATGTAGCTGACGCCGGCGGCGAAACTTGCGAACTTTCCGATGCTGCGGTCGAGTGTCTGGGCGTAGCCGAACTCGTCCATTCCGCTGGTATCAGCGGTCTTGCTTGTGCCAGTGCTGCGCATTTCTGACATCTGAGCTCCTAAATCGAATGGCACGATCTTTCCCGCCGCGCCTGGAGGCGGCGGAACCGGCCGGGCATGCCTCATTGCACGCCCGGCCCGTGTCCCCCTTGGGTGGGTGCTGCCTGCTGTACCCGTCCAGCTTTCTGCGGGCGGGTCTTAGGCGGGCTGGCCGAACCAGCCGCTGGGAGCGGGCTGGATGTTCTGCCAGATGTGTTTTGCCTCGCGGTATTCGTTGAGGCCGGCGCTGCCAAGTTCACGGCCGATGCCGGACTTGCCGAAGCCGCCCCATTCCGCCTGCGGCACGTACGGGTGGTAGTCGTTGATCCACACCGTCCCGTGCCGGAGGGCACTGGCTACACGCTGCGCCTTCGAGCCGTCCGAGGTCCAGACCGCACCTGCCAGTCCGTATTCCGTGTCGTTGGCGATGGCGATGGCTTCGTCTTCGCTCCGGAAGGTCTCCACGGTCAGCACCGGACCGAAGGATTCCTCCTTCAGCACGCTCATGCCCGAACGGCAGTTGGCGAGCACCGTGGGCGGGTAGAAGAAGCCATCGGCCAGCACGCCGTCGTCGGGGATGTACCCGCCGCACAGCAGCTCGGCGCCTTCCGCGATGCCCGCCTGGACATAGGCGTGGACCTGCTCGCGGTGCTTCGCGGAGATAAGTGGACCGGTTTCCGCCTCGGGATCGAAGGGTCCGCCCATCCGGATCTTCTTGGCCCGCTCCACCACCTCCGCGACGAAGCGCTCGGCGATGGACTCCTCGACCACCAGCCGCGCGCCGGCCGAGCACACCTGGCCGGAGTGCAGGAACACCGCGGTCAGGGCGTTGTCGACGGCGGAGTCCCAGTCAGCGTCCGCGAAGACGACGTTGGGATTCTTCCCGCCGAGTTCGAAGGCGACGCGCTTCACGGTGTCCGCAGCCGCTGCCATGATGGTCTGCCCCGTGGCCAGGCTTCCGGTCATGGACACGAGGTCCACCCGCGGGTCCGAGCTCAGCACCGGGCCCACCTTGGAACCCTTGCCCGTGACCAGGTTCGCGACGCCGGCGGGAACGCCCGCCTCTGCCAGCGTTTCCATCAGGAGGATGGACGTCGACGGCGTCAGCTCGCTCGGCTTGAGCACGAAGGAGTTGCCGGCGACGAGAGCCGGGGCCACCTTCCAGGCTGCCTGGAGGAGCGGGTAGTTCCACGGTGCGATGAGGCTGCACACGCCGAGCGGTTCGTAGACCACGCGGCTGATGGCGTTCGGCCGGCCGGTGTCGATGACCCGGCCGGCGTCGAGGCCGGCCACCTTGCCGTAGTAGCGGAAGCAGGCGGCGATGTCGTCGATGTCGTACTCGGCTTCGACAAGGCGCTTGCCCGTGTCCAGCGACTCGGCCCGGGCATAGATCGCCTTGTCCCGTTCGAGCAGCCCGGCGATGCGGAGCAGCACCTCACCGCGTTCCAGGTCCGTCATCCGGCGCCAGGGGCCGCCGTCGAACGCGGCACGTGCGCTGGCGATCGCCCGCTCCGCGTCCTCGACGGTGGAGGAGGCGACAACAGCCACCTCGCGCCCGTCCGCCGGGCAGCGCACAACGGTCGTCCCGCCGTCGGACGCCTCGTGCCAGGCGCCGTCGATGAAGATGCCGCGGACGGTCTTCGTTTCGGTTTCCGTGATGGTCATCGCCTTAGCCCTTCACTGCCTGGCTTGCGGACTTGTCCCGCTCCAGCGGGGAGATGCCGTGGCGGTAGAACTCGGTGTGCTGCGCCGCGAGCGGCGTCTTGCCGAGGATGAGGTCCGAGGCGCGCTCGGCCAGCATCATCACCGGCGCGTAGATGTTGCCGTTGGTGACATACGGCATGGCGGAGGCGTCCACCACGCGCAGGCCCTTGGTGCCGTGCACGCCCATGGTCAGCGGATCGACCACTGCCATCGGGTCCGATGCCGGGCCCATCTTGGCGGTGCAGGACGGGTGCAGCGCGGTCTCGGCGTCCTCGGCAACCCACTCCAGGATCTCCTTGTCCGTCTGGACGCGGGGGCCGGGAGAGATCTCGCCGCCGTTGAACGGTGCCATGGCGGACTGGCCCAGGATGTCGCGGGAGATGCGCACCGCTTCGACCCATTCGCGGCGGTCCTGGTCGGTGGAGAGGTAGTTGAAGACCATGGACGGGTGGACCGTGGGGTCCGTGGACTTGATCTTCAGGCTGCCCCGGGCGTCCGAGTACATGGGACCGATGTGCACCTGGTAGCCGTGCTTCGCGTCCGCCTTCTGGCCGTCGTAGCGGACCGCGACGGGCAGGAAGTGGAACATGAGGTTCGGGTAGGCCACGTCCTCGTTGGAGCGGACGAAGCCGCCGCCTTCGAAGTGGTTGGTGGCCGCCGGGCCGGTGCGGCCGAAGAGCCACTGCATGCCGATCCACGGCATGCGCCAGACGTCCAGGGCGGGCTGCATGGACACCGGCTGGGTGCAGGCGTGCTGGATGTAGACCTCCAGGTGGTCCTGCAGGTTTTCGCCGACGCCGGGCAGGTTGACCACCGGGTTGATGCCCAGGGACTTCAGGTGCTGGGCATCGCCCACACCGGAAAGCTGCAGCAGCTGCGGGGTGTTGATGGCGCCGCCGGACAGGATGACCTCGCCTGCGTTGACGGTGTGCAGCTTGCCGTTGCGGCGGAAGGTGACGCCGGTGGCCACGTTGCCCTTGAAGTTGACCTTGGTGACGAACGCCCGGGTGAGGACCTTGAGGTTGTGGCGGCCGGTGTTGGGGCGCAGGTACGCACGGGAGGCCGAAAGGCGCTGGCCCTTGTGGACGTTGCGGTCGAAGGGAGCGAAACCTTCCTGGCGGTAGCCGTTGACGTCGTCCGTCAGCGGGTAGCCGGCCTGCTGGGCTGCCTGGAAGAAGGACTGGAACAGCGGATTGGTGGCCGGGCCGCGCTCGAGCACCAAAGGGCCGTCGTGGCCGCGGAACTCGTCCTCGGGATCGGCGGCGAGGGTGTTCTCCATGCGGCGGAAGTAGGGAAGGCAGTGCGCGAAGTCCCAGGTCTCCATGCCGGCGTCGGCGCCCCAGCGTTCGTAGTCCATGGGGTTGCCGCGCTGGAAGATCATGCCGTTGATGGAGCTGGAACCGCCCAGCACCTTGCCGCGGGCGTGGGCCACGCGGCGGCCGCCCATGTAGGGCTCCGGATCCGACTGGTAGCGCCAGTCGTAGAACGGGTTGCCGCTGGGGAAAGTCAGCGCTGCCGGCATCTGGATGAACAGGTCCCACGGGAAGTCGCTGCGGCCCGCTTCAAGGACCAGGACACTGCGCGTGCCGCCTTCACTCAAACGGTTGGCCAGCACGGAGCCGGCGCTTCCCCCACCTACGATGACGTAGTCGTAGCTACTCTCGGTCATTCTGAAAGTCTCCTTGTACCTCGGGCGGATGCGGCCTGGCACCAACCACAGACCATGGCGCGGCACGTGCCGCAGGCCCAGGCGGCCTCTTCTCCGCGGGACCCCGCCAGTGTGGCGTAGGTCATACATTCGAGGTTAGCCGAGGTTGAACAAGTGTTCAAGAGTTAATTTGGACATCTGTTCAAACGGTGCAGGATCCCGGCTTTTTGAAGCCTTGAATGACGACGCGGAAGCCCGCATTCCGGGCACGCCAGGGCCCGCAGTCATAAAGCGTCAGGAGAAGCCGCGGCCACCATGCGCGGCCATGCAGCAACAACCGCTAGTCGGCGAAGGCGATTTCTTCGGTGCGGACGATGCTCCGCTCGATGGAGGACTTGTCGATCCCCAGCAGGGAGGTCAGCCACATGCCGTTCTGTACCACCACGATGTCCGCAGCCCGGTCCTTGCACTCTTCCGGCGAGAGTCCGGGCTTCGCGTTGCCGATCAGCGCGGCAAGGCCATCCAGGTATTGGTCGAACGCTTCGGCGTTGATCGCGGCGAACTCTTCATCGGCCTGAGCAAGCGCCCAGAGATGCAGCCGGAGGGACAGGTACTGCGTGGTGAGGATTTCCGGCGCGGCGACCCGCCGCAGGGCATCACGAAGCTGCTCATCAGGGAGTGCCTCCGGATCGGGAGACACCAGCCTCATATCGCTCTCGCCGATCCTGCCCAGCACCGCACGGATCAGGCTCGGCTTGTCCGCGTAGTAGTAGTTGACAAGCCCGAGCGCGACGCCGGCCTCGCGGGCCACTGCCCGCATGTTGACGCCGGAAATTCCATGGCGCGACAAGAGTTCGAGTACCGCATCCAAAATGCGGGACTGCCTGTCCACCTGCTCCCCGGCGTTCACTGTCTTGGTATCCACCCGGCCAGACTATGGCGAAAGCAGCACCGCTGCATCCTCGCGCGCCCCGCAGCGGCCGTCATAGCCGCACGATGCGCAACAAATTTCAGATGGCGCGTCGAAGCCGAATCAGATCCTTCTGTTCAACGCAAGTCACGAAGCGGAACAAGTGGGGCGAATGCTTGACAAGACGATGTGAGCTACGTCACCGTGTTGCGTATTGCGCAATGGTTGCACATTAAACAACCTCGGCAATCCAAGCTTTTCCTTGGCTTCCCCAATGTGATCCCCGGCTGACGCCGAACCCGGCAGGAGTGCAGGCATGACCAGTTCCGACATATCGGTACGCAATCTTTGGAAGGTCTTCGGCGCAGGTGGTGCGAAGATTCCCCTGGACCCGGAGCTGTCCGCTTTGCCGTCCTCGCAGCTGCTCGAACGCACCGGATGCGTGGCCGCTGTAAAGAACATGAACTTTGACGTGGCCAAGGGCGAGGTGTTCGTGATCATGGGCCTGTCCGGCTCGGGCAAGTCCACCCTGATCCGTTGCCTGACCCGCTTGATTGAGCCCACCTCCGGAAGCGTCACGATCGGAGGGCGGGACATCCTCCAGGCCCGTCCCGCGGAGCTGCGTGAGCTTCGGCGGCAGAAGATGTCCATGGTGTTCCAGCACTTCGGCCTGCTCCCGCACCGGACGGTGCTGGACAACGTTGCCTACGGCCTGCAGATCAGGGGCGCTGCCAAGAACGAACGCTACGCCCGCTCGCGGGAAGTGATCGAACTCGTGGGCCTCAAAGGCTACGAAAGCCACTTCCCGGAGCAGCTTTCGGGCGGCATGCAGCAGCGCGTGGGACTCGCCCGCGCCCTGGCCGGAGACCCGGACGCCATCCTGTTCGATGAGCCGTTCTCCGCGCTGGACCCACTGATCCGCCGCGACATGCAGGCAGAGGTCATCCGGCTCCACAAGGATATGGGCAAGACCATGGTCTTCGTGACGCACGATCTTTCGGAAGCGCTCAAACTGGGCGACCGGATCCTGATCATGCGCCACGGTGAAGCCGTCCAGTGCGGCACCGGCGACGAACTGGTCGGATCCCCGGCCAACGACTACATCGCCGACTTCGTCTCCGAAGTCCCGCGCTCCGACGTCCTGACCCTGAAGTGGATCGCAGATCCCGTAGCTGCCGGCACGCCCGGCGACGCCCCGGTGCTGAGTTCGGACACCATCATCCGCGACGCGATCTCCACGGTGATGCACTCGTCCAGCCCCGTACTGGTCGAGGAATCGGGCACCATCATGGGCCAGATCGACCGGGACAGCATCCTGTCGGTCCTGCACGGCGCAGTACCGCACGGCACGAGAGCAGCGGCATGAGCGCAACCCTCCTCGGCGCGGAGAAAGCAACAAACACCCCGGCCGCACCGCCAACCGTCCCGCGCAGGCGCCTGAGCCGCAGGGCGCTCCTCCTCATCAGCGCCGCCGTCGTCTGGACCGTGGGGTTCGTCTTCCTGCACGGCACCGGAACGCTCGCCCTTCCGACGTCCGAACTCACGGACCTGCACCGCTCCCTGAACCAGTTCAATTCGTGGGTGGCGTCCAACCGCGACGACAACCCGGTGTTCCTCTACCTGCTCTCGCCCCTGCGTTCAGCCGTGGACGCGGTGGCCGCCGTCTTCACCACCGTGTTCGCGGCCAGTTCCACGGGGTTGGGGCTGCCGGAAATCGGCTGGCTGGGAACCGTCGCGCTCCTCGGCTGGCTCGCATTCGCCGTCGGGAACGCACGCGTGGCGCTGCTGACCGTCGCCGTCTTCACCTTCTTCGGCCTGCAGGGCCTTTTCGTCGAAGCCGCGCACACCTTCGCTCTCGTGGTGACCTCCGTCCTGCTGTCGCTGCTCGTCGGCCTGCCGCTCGGTGTCCTGGCCGGCATCAGCAGCCGGGTGGAGAAGATCATCACGCCCGTCCTGGACTTCATGCAGATCCTCCCGACGTTCGTCTATCTGGCACCGCTGGCGCTGGTCTTCCTCATTGGCCCGGCGTCCGCCGTCATCGCCACTGTGATCTATGCGGCGCCCCCGATCATCCGCCTGACCGCGCACGGCATCAGGGGCATCCCGGAGAACACCCGCGAAGCGTCCGACTCACTGGGAACCACTCCCCTGCAGCGGCTGTTCACGCTCCAGATCCCCATGGCCAAACGGACCATCGTGATGGGCATCAACCAGGGCACCATGGCGGCCCTGTCCATGGTCACCATCGCGGCGCTGATCGCCGCGCCCGGCCTGGGACAGGTGGTGGTCCGCGCCCTGCAGTCCCTGGACGTCGGCACCGCGGTGAACGCCGGCCTGTCGATCGTGCTGATGGCGATCGTGCTGGACCGTGTGACCACGGCGGCCAGCGAGCGGGCACGGCCGGCAACCCAGCGACGGCGGAGCGCCCTCCCGCGCAGGACACGCATGATCCTGGTCGGAGCCACTTTTGCCCTGGCCCTGGTGCTGGTCCAGCTGTCCAGGACCATGCTGTGGGCCGCGCGCTTCCCGCAAGAGATCAACATCGGGCCCGCCATCACCAGTGGCGTGGACGCCGCCAGCGAATGGCTGCAGACCCACTTGTTCCTGCTGACCGGGGCCTTCCGCGAAGCCGTCACCGTCGCTTTCCTCAACCCCTTCCAGACCGCGATCACGGACACACCGTTCTTCATCATGTTCGCCGCGCTCGCCCTCGTCGCGTACGCGTTCGGCGGCTGGAAACTGACGGCGCTGGTCCTGGCCTGCCTCACGGTGATCGTCTACCTCGGCCTTTGGGGCGATGCCATGGTGACCCTGGCCAGCACGCTCGTGGCCACGGTGATCGTCATGGTCCTGGGCATTGTGTTCGGCGTGGCGATGGGCCGCTCGGAGCGTTTCGACAAGCTCATGCGGCCAGTGCTCGACGCCGGCCAGACCCTTCCTGCCTTCGTCTACCTCGTGCCGTTCCTGGGCCTCTTCGGGGCAACCCGCTTCACGGCGATCATCGCCGGCGTCATCTACGCGGCACCTGCCGCCATCAAGATCATGGCGGACGGAATCTCAGGCGTCTCGCCCACTGTGGTCGAGGCCGCCGTCGCGAGCGGTTCGACGCCCTGGCAGGTCATCACGAAAGTCCAGCTGCCCATGGCACGCAAGTCCCTCGGGCTGGCCGCCAACCAGGGCCTCATCTACGTCCTGGCCATGGTGGTGGTCGGTGCCCTGGTGGGCGCCGGCGGCCTCGGCTACGACGTCGTGGCGGGCTTCGTCCAAAGCTCCCTCTTCGGGAAGGGCCTGGCCGCCGGCCTCGCCATCGTCTTCCTGGGCATCCTGCTTGACCGCATCACGCAGGCCGCCGCCTTCAGCGCACCATCCAGATCCCGTTCTACCGCACCATCCGCTACCACCAAGGAGGCTTGACCATGACAAGAAACGGCTCCGTCTTCAAACGGCTCGTTCCCGCACTCGCCGGGGCTGCGGCCGCAGCCATGCTCCTCACCGCCTGCGGCGGCTCGTCCGTCAACCAGGCCGCCGCGGCCGACGGTTCGAAGGCCGCCTGCGGCACCGTCAACGTGGCGATGAACGCCTGGGTCGGCTACACGGCGAATGCCGCCGTGTACAGCTACGTGGCCAAGGAAAAGCTCGGCTGCAACGTGGTCCAGAAGGACCTCAACGAGCAGATCGCCTGGCAGGGCTTCAGCTCCGGCGAGGTCGACATCATCATCGAAAACTGGGGCCACGAGGACCTCGTGAAGCAGTACATCACCGATCAGGCCGTGGCCGTGGACGCCGGCCCCACTGGGAACAAAGGACGTATCGGCTGGTACGTGCCGCCATGGCTGGCAAAGGCCCACCCGGACATCCTGGACAGCAAGAACCTGAACAAGTACGCCTCGTTGCTGAAGACCTCCGAGTCCGGCGGCAAGGGCCAGCTCCTGGACGGCGATCCGGCGTTCGTGACCAATGACGAAGCCCTGGTCAAGAACCTCGGACTGGATTTCAAGGTGGTCTACTCCGGTTCGGAGGCCGCCCTGATCCAGTCGTTCCGCGCCGCGGAGAAGAACAAGACCCCGCTGCTGGGCTACTTCTACGAACCCCAGTGGTTCCTGGCCGAGGTTCCGCTGGTGAAGGTCAATCTTCCCAAGTGGACCCCGGGTTGCGACGCAGATCCTGAGAAGGTGGCCTGCGACTACCCGGACTACACGCTGAACAAGATCATCTCCAAGAAGTTCTCGGACAGCGGCTCCCCCGCCGCGAAGCTGGTCAAGGCGTTCACGTGGACCAACGCGGACCAGGACTCCGTGGCCACGGACATCCAGAACGGCATGACGCCGGAAGCCGCCGCCAAGAAGTGGGTGGATGCCCACCCGCAGCAGGTGGAGGCGTGGCTTAAGTAACCCCTCGCCATCAATGAAGCTCCCCGGATCCTGGATCCGGGGGAGCTTCATTGCGTTAAGGGGGGCTGGGTCCGACGCCCGCACCGCGCTACCTGAGCACCGCCAACGCCTCCTCCACCGTATCCACCAGGTGCACATGGTCCGCCATCGGCTTGCCCGCTGCGAGGCCCTGGAGCATGGGCCAGGCCGGGTACGTCTCCTGCCAGTGCCGGCGGCCCACCAGCACCATGGGCGTGACGGTCTCCGGCGCGCCGTAGTAGTTTTCGCACGCGTCCTGGAAGATTTCCTGCACCGTCCCGGCCGAACCCGGCAGGAAGACCACGCCGCCTGTGCACAGCTCCAGCAGGATCGCTTCCCGCACCGAGTTCGCGAAGTACTTCGCGATATGCGTGGCGAAGAGGTTGGGCGGTTCGTGCCCGTAGAACCAGGTGGGAATGCCCAGTGACGCCGTGCCTCCCGGGTGTTGCCCGACGACGGCGGCCGCCGCCCGCGCCCATTCCGTCACCGAGGGGCGGAAACCCGGCACCGCCCCGAGCGCCTCGAGCGCGGCGGTGAAGCCGGCGTCGGGCAGTCCGCTGAGGTAGGCGCCGCAGTTCGCCGCTTCCATGGCGCCGGGTCCGCCGCCGGTGGCGACGGTGAAGCCTTCCCGGGCCAGGAGCCTGCCGAGCCGTGCGGCGTCGGCGTACTCGATGGTGCCACGCTGTGCGGCGTGGCCGCCCATGACGCCCACCATGCGGGTGCCGGCGAAGTCTCCGTTGGAGAGGGCTTCCTCGAGGGCGTCGCCGATGGCGTGGTCGTGGAGCGCCGCGGCGAGCGTGGCGTCCAGGCTGCTCCGTTGTCCGGGGAGGATGCTCCACTGGTAGATCCGGGCGTCCGGGGTGGCCTCGTACTCGTGTCCGGCGATGTCTTCGTAGAGCTCGCGGGAATCGTAGAGGCTGCCGCGGTACGGGTTGAACGGGACACCGTGCAGCTTGGGGAAGATCAGCGCGCCGCGGCTGCGCAGGCTGTCCTCCACGCCGTCGTCGAAGGTACAGCCCAGGAAAATGGCGCCCTGGGCGTCGAGCGCGGTCAACTCGCGGCTGCGGCCCCGCAGGTCCAGGGACTGGGCGTGCCAGCCGTGCATCGTGCCCGCGCCCGCGGTGACCAGGCGGTCGAAGTGGGCCACGCTCTCGACATCCAGGGTGCGCGGGCTGGGGTTCAGCGTGGTGTGTGTCCGTGGGTCGGGCGGAGTCATTTCCCCAGCTTAGGCATCGCGGCACGCGCCCCCTAGCAGGGTGCCGTAGCAGAATGGGGCCATGCAGGCACATGGTTCCCCGCGCATCGGCGTTCCCGTCCGGCTCAGCAGCTCCGAAGGCGCCGATCCGCGCGTCGGCAAGGCCAACCACCTCTTTGAACTCATCGTCGAGCTGCTCCGGCAGGCGGGGGCGGAACCCGTGCTGTTGGATTCGCTTGTTGAGCCCGGCAACGGCGGCGCAGTCCGCGAGCTCGACGGCGTGCTGTTGCCCGGCGGCGGCGACCTGGACCCCGGCCTCTACGGCGAGGAGCCCGGGCCCGAACTGTACGACGTCAACCCCGCGCAGGACGAGCTGGACATGTCCGTTGCCAAGGCGGGCATCGCGGCCGGAATCCCGGTGCTGGGCATCTGCCGCGGCCACCAGCTCCTGAACGTGCTCTACGGCGGCACGCTCATCCAGGACATGCACCCTTCGCCGGTGGTGCATCGGGTGGTGGCGGGCGAGCCTGCACCGGATCCGGAGCACGAGTGGGCTGAACATTCATGGGCGTGGCACGACGTCGGACTGACCGCGGGTTCGCGCCTCGCCGCGCTGTACGGCGGCTCGGCCCCTTCCGTGCGGATTGCCTCGGGCCACCACCAGGCCGTGGCCCGTGTGGGCAACGGGCTGCTGGTGACCGCGGTGGCCGACGACGGCACCATCGAAGGCCTGGAAGACCCCGCACGCTGGGTGGTGTCCATGCAGTGGCACCCCGAGGCCGCCAGCCTGCCGGAAGAACAGCGTCTGGCGCCGTTCCGGGCCTTCGTTGAGGTGTGCCGGGAGGCTGGCGGGGGCTAGGCCGGCTGGACCACTTTGACGGGCACGCCCGTGGCGAGGGATTCCTGGGCGGCGTCGGCCACCCGGGAAGCCGCGACGGCGTCTTCCGGCGTGCAGGGGTTCTCCCGTTCCCCCAGCACCAGCTCAATGAACGCGGCCAGCTCCGCCCGGTAGGCGGCGTCGAACCTTTCGGCGAAGGTCCGGTGGCTTTCACCGTCCGGGAATGCCACGCCCGGTTCGGCGGAGCGCAGCGCCGCCTTCGCGTCCAAGCCCACCATCACCGAGGACTTGGACCCTTGGATTTCGAGGCGGACGTCGTGGCCCGCCCCGTTGTATCGGGTGGCTGAGACTGTGCCCACCGTGCCGTCGTCGAAAGTCACGACGGCGAGCGCGGTGTCCACGTCGCCGACCGCACCGATGGCGGGGTCGCCGTTGTTCGAGCCGCGGGCGTAGACCTCGACGATCTCGCGGCCGGTCAGCCAGCGCAGGATGTCGAAATCGTGGACGGAGCAGTCGCGGAACAGGCCCCCGGAGGTGGCCAGGAACTCGACCGACGGCGGGAACATATCCCCGGTGATGGCGCGCAAGGAGTGGATCCAGCCGAGGTCACCGGCCTGGAACCGGCGCTTGGCCTCGAGGTAGCCGGCGTCGAAGCGGCGCTGGTGGCCGATCTGCACCACCCCGCCCTTGGCTGCGATCGCTTCCAGCACCGGCCGGGACTCGTCGACCGATGCCGCCACGGGCTTTTCACAGAACACGGGCACGCCGGCATCCACCCCGGCGAGGATGAGGCCCGGGTGGGTCTGCGTTCCGGTAGCAATGAGCAGGGCATCCACGCCAGATGCCAAAAGGCCCTCAGCGCCACCGGAAACGAATTCCGCGCCTGTCTCTTCTGCCACCGTACGGGCGTGCTCCTCGGCCACATCCGTGAGCTTGAGCCGCAGCTGGACGTTCCTTGCCGCGAACTGCCCGGTGATGGCGGCGATGTTGCGGGCATGCATGACCCCGATCCGGCCAACGCCGATCAGTCCAAGGGTCACGGTTCGCGTGGGAACGGCTTTCACGGGGGCACTCCTTCGTGTCGGGGATCAGTGGAACCGTAGAGGAGTATTCCCGGCCCGAGCCCCCACCGTCAAGATATGTCTGGACAAATTGACAAATTAGCGTCCGAAGGCTGCTCCGAACGCCCGCAATGCTTCATCCGGATCCCCGGCGGCCCACGCCTCCATGCCAACTGCGCCCTCGTAGCCCAGCCCGGAGAGCACACGGTGGACCGCGGCGTAGTTGATCTCCCCGGTACCGGGTTCGCAACGGCCGGGCACGTCGGCCACCTGGATTTCGCCCGTCCACGGAAGGGCGCGGCGCACGAGCTCCACGAGATTTCCTTCGCCCATCTGCGCGTGGTAGAGGTCCAGCATGAGCCTGACGTTGGGATGGTCCACGGCCTGGACCATCGCCAGGGTGTCCTTCGCCCGGCCGAGGGGAATGCCCGGGTGGTCCAGGACGGTGTTGAGATTTTCCAGGGCGAAAACCAGCCCGTACCGCTCCCCCAGCGCACCCAGCTTCTCAAGGGTTTTCGCGGCGCTAAGCCACATCTCCCCCGTTGCCCGCAGCTGCGGGCGGGCCGCCTGCCCGTCGATCAGCTCGGCCGGGTGGACAACCATTCTCTCGATGCCGAGTTCCAGCGCCACGGGGACCAGCTTTTCCGCGCTGCGCACCACATCGCCAGCGGTGTCCGGTTCCACCAGCGAACCCGCCGAATACCCGGTCATCGAGGAGAACCGCGCGCCAGTGGCCTTGAGCGCTGCAATGTCCTTGCCCCGCGAATCCCACAGTTCAACGTCGAAGCCGGCCGCATGGATACGCTCCACGCGCTCCACGAACGGCAGCTCCGTGAAAACCATTTCGGCACAGACCGCAAGCCTCATGCCCGCACCTCCACCGCGGGCGAGGCGGCGGCAACAGCTGCAGGAGCGCCGGTTTGCGCCGATTCGATGCAGGCGAGCGCGACGGCGAGCGCCCGCCGCGCGTCGGGCAGTCCGGGCGTCAGCTCCACGCCACAGTCCGGGACGGCGGTTCCGTCCCGGCGGGCGCGGACCACGGCGGCAAAGTCGGCGAGCTCGTCCGTGTAGGCCTCGGCGAAAAGCTCGATGTTCAGCCGTGGAGTATCGGCCGCGAGCCCGGCGGCGGTGAAGCGCCGCGCCGCCGTCTCCGTGGCGCGACCGGCCTGCACCATGCCTGCCGAACCGAAAACCTCGCCGCGGCAGTCGTAGCCGTAGAGCGCCGAGAAGTTGGCTTCGGCCACGGCGATGGCTCCGTTGCTGTAGCGCACAGCGACCACGGCGGTGTCCAGAAAGCCCTGCTCCTTGAACCCGGGTTCCACGAGGGCATCCGCCGTGACGTGGACGCTCACGGGCTCCGCACCCGGGTTGAACCAGTTCAGGGTGTCGAAGTCGTGGATGAGGGTTTCCAGGAAGATGGTCCACTGCGGGGTCCGGGCGGCATGCGGGATGCTGCCGTTACCGGGGTCCCGGGTGAGGGAGCGCAGAAGCTGCGGGGTTCCGGCCACGCCGGCGTCGATGTCCCGGCGGGCGGCGAGGAAGTCCGAGGCGTAGCGCCGGTTGAAGCCGATCTGCCAGTGGACGCCGGCTTCCTGCACGGCGGCCTCGACGGCGGCGAGTTCGTCCAGGGTGAGGGCGCCGGGCTTCTCGCAGAAGACGTGCTTGCCGGCACGGGCGGCGTCGATGGACAACCGGGCATGGAAGCGTGCGGGGCCGGCGATGACGACGGCGCCGATCTCCGGATCCGCGAAAAGGTCGGCGGCTTCGGCGGTCACCTTGGCCACCCCCAGCTCGGCAGCGAGTGCGGTGGCGGCGTCGGTGGCAGGGTCTGCGATGGCGGCCAGTTCGGCGCCCGGAATGCGAAGGGCGAGGCTGCGGGCGTGGTAGGCGCCCATCCACCCGGCGCCGATGAGGCCGACACGCAGGGGCACGGGACGGGTGGAGGTGACGGAAAGGTATGGCATGGAAGGGTCCTTACGGTGATTCAGCTCAGGGTTCGGATCACAAGGACTAGATCGTTCTAGTTCTTGCTCCCGGGGACGAGTTTCGCAGAACCCGCCGCTTTAATCTAGATCGTTCTAGAACTTTTCTGCTTGGATGGATCCAAGCATCGGAACGACAGCAAGGAGCGGACGTGCCGCGACGCATCACGCTGGCCGACGTCGCCGCGGAGGCCGGCGTCTCACGGGCATTGGCCTCGATCGTCATGCGCAAGGCGCCCGGCGCCAGCGATGCCACCCGGGCCAGGGTCATGGCCGCCGCGGAACAGCTCGGCTACCGCCCGGACACCCGGGCACGCCTGCTGCGCAGTTCACGGACCGGTTTGCTCGGCGTCGTCTTTGCGCTGGACGGCGCGTTCCATGCGGACGTTGTCGAGGCCCTCTATCCCGCCGCCGAGGCCGAAGGAATGCAGCTGGCCCTGAGCGCCCGGGGACCGCGCCGCACGGAAAGCCAGGCCATCGATTCACTCCTGGACCTGGGCGCCGAGGCCCTGCTGATCCTCGCTCCGGACTCCGCAGCGAAGGATCTCGCAGGGCTCCCGGTTCCGGTCACCTCGCTGCTTGCTCCTGCGACGGGTCTTTCCAGCGCCAGCACCGACGAAGCCTTGGGTGTCCGGCTCGCGGTCGAGCACTTGCGCTCTCTCGGGCACCGGACGCTCGCCCATCTCGACGGCGGGAAGGCAGCCGGAGCCACCGCCCGCCGTCGTGAGTTCAAGCGCTTGATGTCCGACGCCGGCCTGCCGCCACATGTGATTGCCGGCGGACCCGCGGAAGGGGACGGCATCAAGGCGGCCGGGCAGGCGGCGAGGCTGCACGAAGAGGGAGTGACCGCCGTCGTGGCTTTCAACGATGCCTCGGCCGCTGGACTCATCCACGGCTTGTCCGGGCATGGCATCGGTGTGCCGGCGGGGCTGTCCGTGGTGGGGTTCGACGACTCCCACCTCGCAGCCATGGCGCAGCTCTCCCTCACCAGCGTGCGCCAGGACCCGGACGCCTTGGCCGAGGCCGGGCTCGCTGCCGCACGCGCGGCACTGGAGGGACGGCGCACGGTTTCGAACGTGCCGCCGTCGCTGACGGTCCGCAGCAGCACGGCGCCCGCACCCACCCCTTGACCTTGCGCGGTCAGGTCAAACTCCAGCCTGCTCCGCGGCGTCCAGCAGCACCTTGGCCGCGATTTCCAAGCCCTCGATGCGGCCCAGGGAGACATCCTCGTGCTCGATGTTGACCATCATGTCCGGATCCACCTCATGCAAGGCCCGGAGGAACTCCGCCCAGTAGGCGGTGTCATGCCCGCGGCCGAGCGCCACGAAGTCCCAGGCGGAGTCCTTGGGCCACTCGTTGGCCCATTCGTCGCCGCCGAGGTTGGTGCGCGGCTCATCCGGGGAGAGCCGGCGGAAGCGGTTATCCAAAACGCCGTACAGCCGGGCATGTTCCGTATTGACCCGCACGTCCTTGGCCGCGGCATGGAACACCAGGGGTCCCAGCTCGCGGACTACGGCCACCGGATCCATCTGCTGCCAGAACAGGTGCGAGGCATCCAGCTCCACGCCGACATTCGTGGCGCCGGTCAGCTCCACGAGCTTGTGGACATCCGCCGTGTTGAAGACCAGGTTCTGCGGGTGCAGTTCGAGGGCGACCTTGACGCCGTGATCGGCCGCGAGCCGGTCCGTTTCGCGCCAGAACTTTGCCGCCACTTCCCATTGGTAGTCCAGCACGTCCAGGGCCGCGGAGTTCCAGGCGTTGACGATCCAGTTGGTCACGCTCGCACCGGGCTCGCCGCCGGGAAGCCCGGACATGGTGACCACCCGGTCCTGCCCCAGGCGTTCGGCCAGCCGGATGGATCGGCGGACGTCCTCGGCATGCTTTTCGCCGATCTCCGCCTTGGGATGCAGCGGGTTGCCGTTGCAGTTCAGGCCCGCAATGGAGACCCCTGTTCCTTCGAACAGAGCCAGGTAGTCGTCCCGGGCGGCATCGCTGACGAGGATCTGGTCCATGGCGGGCACGTGGACCGCGGGCAGGAAGCCGCCGGTATTGATCTCGATTCCCGTGAGGCCAAGGTCAGCGATGACCTTGAGGGCGTCCCCAAGCGGGCGGTCGTGGAGGATGGCGTTGTAGACACCGAGTTTCATGCGCTTGTCCTTAGAGGCTGACGCGGATGCCGTGTCCGGCAGCCGAGCGGGCGACGGCGTCGAGGACCTGCATGTTGCGCAGGCCTTCATCGAAAGTGGCACAGCGGGGAAGCGATTCCTCGGCGGAGAGTCCGGCGAGCTCCTCGAGGAAGGCCCGGGCCTGGAACGTGAAGGCCTCGTTCTGGCCGAAGCCGACGCCGGGGGCGTCCATGGGCAGACCGCCGGCGAGGTAGGGGTGGCCCGGGCCGAGCAGGACCTGGCGGAAGCCGTTCTGCTCGTAGGGGCCGTGGTTCAGGTACAGCCCGATCTCCGAGGGCCGGTCCTGGTTGAAGAGGGCGGCGCCGTTTTCGCAGAAGATTTCGAAGGTCAGGGAGTTCGGGTGGCCGGCGGCAACCCGGGACACCTCGAGGCTGCCGATGCAGCTTTCGAATTCCGCGGAGAAGGTGGCGTAATCATCGTTCTCCACTTCCTCGAAGACATCGCTGACGGCCGCATGGTCGTGGCCCATCACTGCGCCCAGCGGCAGCGGACGCTTGGCGATCGCGGTGTGCAGGCGGCCGCCGGACACGGCTTTGGTCTCCCCGCACAGGAATTCAGCGATGTACGTCAGGTGGCTCCCGACGTCGGCCAGGGCGCCGGAACCTGCCCCGCCCTTATAGCGCCAGCTCATCGGCGCGTCCGGGCTGCAGGAATAGTCGGTCCAGTAGCGGCCGGAGAAGTGCAGCGGCTTTCCCAGCGTGCCGTTGCTGACAAGTTCACGGATGGCAGCAATCCCTGGAGTGCGGCGGAAAGTGAAGCCGATGCGGCCCAGGACTCCGTTCTCCTCGGCCGCACGGGCGGCAGCTGCCATCGCTGCCGCGTTCTCCAGGGTGTCCGAGAGCGGCTTCTCGCACAGCACGTGCTTGCCGGCGGCAAGGAGGCCCTCAACCACTTCGCGGTGCAGGGAGTTGGCGACCACCACGGAGACAACGTCGATATCTTCCGCTTCCGCAATGGCCTGCCAGCTGGAGTCGTGGCGCTCATAGCCAAAGCGATCGGCCGCGGCCTGGCCGAATCCGGCGTTTACGTCGCCGATGGAGACGAGCCGGATCTCCGGCAGGCTTGGAGCAAAAACGGTGCTCGCACTGCGGTAGGCCGCGGCGTGGGCCTTCCCTGCCATTCCGGCACCGATGACGGCAACGCCGAGGGGCTTGTTCATGGGGTTCCTCCTTTGGAATCCAAGGTGGGCTCGCCAAAATTTGGAGCGCTCCAAACGAGCGTAGGACGCTAAACTTTGTCCTGTCAATGCATCAAGGAGGCTTCATTTGCAGCAGATCCCACGAGCGGCGGCCCCACCGGCACCCAAGGCCCCCGGCCGCGGCCTCGCCACGCTCGTCGCGGCCGCGTTTTTCATGGAGTTCCTCGACGGCACGGCACTGGCTACCGCCCTGCCCGCAATCGGGCATGACTTCGGCATCGCACCGGCCGATGCGAACGTAGCCATCACCGCCTACCTGCTCGCCGTCACCATGGGCATCCCCGCCAGCTCCTGGCTGGCCGAACGGTTCGGCGCCCGGCGGGTCTTCTGCACCGCCATCGCCGTCTTCACCCTGGCCTCCCTGCTGTGTTCACTCAGCCCCGGCATCTGGGAACTGACGGCCTTCCGCGCCCTCCAAGGCTTCGGTGGCGCCCTGATGGTTCCGGTGGGCACCCTGGTGGTCCTCCGCGATACCCCCAAGGAGCAGCTCTTCAGGGCCACCGCCTACCTCGTCTGGCCGGGGCTGGTGGCACCCGTCCTCGCCCCTTTGGTGGGCGGCATGCTGACGCAATACCTCTCCTGGCACTGGATCTTCCTGGTCAACCTGCCCCTGGGGGCGGCCGCCTTCCTCGCCGCACTGCGCCTGGTGCCCCGCGGCGGCCACGACCGCAGCCGCAGGATGGACTGGCCCGGCCTCGCGCTGGCCACCCTCGGAGTCGGCGCCTTCGTGGTCGGGCTCGAACTGCTGTCCGGCCACGGCGGCGGCGCGGAAGGCA
>NZ_MJLT01000033.1 GCF_001766675.1 Arthrobacter sp. SW1 | reverse complement strand
GGGCAGCACACCATCCTGGACCTCGATTACCGTCCGATGTTCTGGAACAGCGTCGAGGAGGCCCGCGAGCAGGTGGCCCGCGTGCTCCCGCACGTCACTGTCGCAATCGGCAACGACGAAGAGTGCGCGGTCGCCGTCGGCACCGGGACTCCGGACGAACAGGCTGACCGCCTGCTGGACGCCGGCGTGCAGATCGCCGTCGTCAAGCTCGGCCCCGAAGGCGTCATGGCCAAGACACGGACCGAACGCGTGGTCTCCGCCCCGGTTCCGGTGCAGACGCTCAACGGCCTCGGAGCGGGCGATTCCTTCGGCGGTGCGTTCGTGCACGGCCTGCTCGCGGGCTGGTCCCTGGCCGAAGTCCTCGATTACGCCAACGCCGCAGGCGCGATCGTTGCCTCCCGGCTTTCTTGCGCGGACGCCATGCCCACCTCGGAGGAAGTCACCTCCCTGCTCATCGAACGCGGCCGCTTGGTGGCCGGCACCGCGAAGGAGGTGGCCAAATGAGCCTCGAAAGCATCGATTTCGATGATCCACGCCGCTACGAATTCCTGACCAAGATCCGACTGGAGGATCCGGGAGCGGTGGCCCGCGCGGCCGAGGCGCGCATCAAGCACCCGGGCGCCGTGCTCGGCAAGCAGAACTTCATTGTGGCTGCCGACCATCCCGCCCGCGGTGCCCTCACCGCCCAGGGCCAGCCGACGGCGATGGCTGACCGGCGCGGACTGCTGGACCGCCTGCAGATCGCTTTGGCAAACCCGGCCGTGGACGGCGTCCTGGCCAGCCCGGACATCATGGACGACCTCCTGCTGCTCGGAGCCCTGGACGGCAAGCTCGTTTTCGGCTCGATGAACCGTGGCGGCCTGGCCGGCTTCGTCAACGAGTTCGATGACCGCTTCACCGGCCACACGGCCGACGCCTTGGCGGCACTCGGCGCCGACGGAGGAAAGATGCTCACCCGCATCTGCCTTGGGGACCCGGTGACGGCACAGTTCCTTGAGGCGACGGCGAAGGCCATCGACTCCCTTAACAGCCACGGCCTGATCGCCATGGTGGAGCCGTTCCTTTCGGAGTGGGTGGACGGCAAGGTCCGCAACGACTTGAGCCCGGACGCCGTGATCAAGTCGATCGGGATTGCTTCCGGCCTCGGCACCAGCAGCGCGCTGACCTGGATGAAGCTTCCCGTGGTGGCCGAGATGGAACGCGTCATGGCCGCCACTACCATGCCCACCGTGCTCCTGGGCGGCGATCCCGCCGGCCACCAGGACGAGGTTTTCGCCGAATGGGGCAAGGCACTTGCCCTGCCCGGCGTGCAGGGCCTCACCGTCGGCCGCACCCTGCTTTACCCGGCCGACGGCGACGTCGCCGGTGCCGTCGCCGCGGCGGCTTCGCTGCTGCGGCACGAAGAAATCATCCCCTCCGTCAGCAAGGAGACCGTGCGATGACCCGCACCATGACCGTGTCCCAGGCGCTCGTCGAGTTCCTGGGCAAGCAGTACACCGTGGACCGCGTGGGCGGCGTGGAGTACCGGGAACGGCTGATCCCCGGCATGTTCGGCATCTTCGGCCACGGCAATGTGGCCGGCGTCGGCCAGGCCCTGAAGCAGTGGCAGGCCAAGGACCCCTCCCTCATGCCGTACTACCAGGGCCGCAACGAACAGGCCCAGGCACACCAGGCCGTCGGCTACGCCAGGCACACGCGCCGCCGCCAGACCTTCGCCGTCACCACCTCGGTGGGGCCGGGCTCCACGAACCTGCTGACCGGCGCCGCTCTGGCTACGGCGAACCGCCTGCCCGTGCTGCTGTTCCCTTCGGACACTTTTGCCACGCGCACTGTGGACCCCGTGCTGCAGCAGATCGAGCAGCCGCATGGCTACGACATCACGGTCAACGATGCCTTCCGTCCGGTCTCCAAGTATTTCGACAAGGTCCAGAGGCCCGAACAGCTGTTCTCCGCCCTGCTGAACAGCCTGCGGGTGCTGACGGACCCGGCCGAGACCGGTGCCGTGACGATCGCGTTGCCGCAGGATGTCCAGGCCGAGCTCATCGAGGTACCGGAGGAATTCCTCGCCGAGCGCGAGTGGCGCATCCGCCGCCCCGCCCCGGAAGCCGAGGACATCGCCGAGGCCGCGCGCCGGATCAAGGCCGCGAAGCGCCCCATCATCGTGGCCGGCGGCGGCGTGCTGTACGCCTTCGCGCAGGACCAGCTGCGGGAGTTCGCCGAGGCCACCGGCATCCCCGTGGGCTGGACCCAGGCCGGCGTCGGCGTGCTGCCGTGGAACCACCCGCAGGCGCTCGGTGCCATCGGGTCAACCGGTACGACGGCGGCGAATGCCCTGGCGCGCGAGGCGGACCTGGTGATCGGTGTCGGTACCAGGTACGAGGACTTCACGACGGCGTCGCGCACTGCCTTCCAGAACGA
>NZ_MJLT01000032.1 GCF_001766675.1 Arthrobacter sp. SW1 | reverse complement strand
CCTGCTGCCCCTGATGTTCCAGGCCGGTTTCGGCTGGGACCCCGTCTACAGCGGCCTCCTGGTCACCGCCGTCTTCATCGGCAACATCGGGATCAAGCCCGCCACCACTCCCCTGATCCGGCGCTTCGGCTTCAAGCGGATCCTGGTGCTGGCCGCCGTCGGCTCCGCTGCGACATTCGCAGCATGCGCATTCATCAGCCCGGCCACGCCCGCCGTGCTGATCGCCGGCCTCCTGCTGCTGTCCGGAACCTTCCGGTCCATCGGATTCTCGGCGTATATGAACCTGCAGTACGCCGAGGTGCCCGCCGCGTCGCTGGGCAGCGCCAACGCCATCGCCAACACCCTGGTGCAGCTCGCGCATGTCCTTGGCGTGGCCGTGGGCGCACTCCTCATCCGCCTGGCCTCCGCGTCCTTCCCTGCCGCGGCAGACCCCGCCGCGCCATACCGCTTTGCCTTGGCCGCCGTCGGGGTGCTCATGCTCGCCAGCGTGGCGGACAGCCTGTTCCTGCCGCGGGATGCCGGAAGCGAAGTCAGCGGCAGGAAAGGCTGAACTGGCTACGATGGGGACACCATGAGCGGAACCAGCAAGCCCACAAGGCCCACCATTTACGACGTCGCGCGGCAGGCCGGCGTCTCCAAGTCCCTGGTTTCGCTGGTGCTGCGCAACGCTCCGCACGTGGCCGAGGCCAAACGGGACGCCGTCCAGGCGGCCATTGCCGAACTCGGCTACCGCCCCAGCCGGGCCGCGAGCGCCCTGGCCAGCCAGCGCACCAACTCCGTCGGCCTGCTGATCGACGACTTCCGCAACCCCTGGTTCGTGGAACTGTTCTCCGGGCTCCGTTCGGTGCTGGACCCGGCCGGATTCACTGTGGCGGTGGCGGACCTGCGGCTCGAAACCGCCAGCGGGCGGAACCCCGTGGACGGCTTCCTGGCCCAGCACGTGGACGCCCTGGTGATCGCGGCCGAAGCACCGGCGGACATGCTCCGCAACGCCAGGGTCCCGCTGGTGGTCGCCGGATCACGCGGCCTCAGCGCGCACCTGGAGGCCGACGTCGTGACCAGCGACGACGGCGCCGGCGGCAGGATGGCGGCCGAACACCTCCTCGCGGCCGGGCACCGGAGCATCGTCCACCTCAGCGGGACCGGCGAGCCTGCCGCGCACCGGCGCCGGGGGTACCGGGACGCCATGTCCGACGCCGGACGGGAACCTTTGGTGTTCGGCGCGGACGGCCGGACGGATGAGGCAGACGGCTTCCGGGCCATGCGGCAGGCCCTCGCCGCCGTGCCGGAACCGGACGCGGTCTTCGCCGCCAACGACCTCATGGCGGCAGGAGCCCTGGCCGCGCTGCGGGACTCCGGGCTGTCCGTGCCGGAGCGGGTCTCGCTGATCGGATACGACAATTCGCCGCTGGCCGGCTATGAATACCTCCGGCTCAGCAGCGTGGATCCGCACAACCGGGAGATCGGCGCGGAGTCGGCCCGGATGGTCCTCTCCCGCCTGGAAACGTCGGACGCCCCACCGCGGCGGACCCTGCTGGGACCCACCGTGGTGGAGCGTTCGTCTGTCGCGGTGAGATAGCGGATCAGGCTTTCGGCGCGGCTTCGGCGACGCCCGCCACTTCGGCCTTCACTTCCTTGAGCTGTTCGGAATGGCCGCCGAGCTGTTCGAGCTCGTGGGCCAGCTCGGCCAGCTCGGCGCCGCCGGCCATCTGGGCGGTGAGCTCTTCGAGGGTGATGTCCTTCTTGTCGTAGTAGCCGATGCTCTTGCCGCGTTTGAGCAGCAGGAAACGGTCGCCCACAGGGTAGGCATGGTGCGGGTTGTGGGTAATGAAGATGACGCCCAGGCCGCGGTCGCGGGCCTGCAGGATGTACCTCAGGACCACACCGGACTGCTTCACGCCGAGTGCCGCCGTCGGCTCGTCCAGGATCAGGACCTTGGCACCGAAGTAGACAGCACGGGCAATGGCGACGCACTGGCGTTCACCGCCGGAGAGCTGGCCGATGGGCTGCTCCACATCGCGCAAGTCGATGCCCATGTCTGCCAGTTCCTTCTTGGTGATGTCCTTCATGCGCTGGACATCCAGGCGCTTGAACGGGCCAAATCCCGTGGTGAGCTCCGAACCCAGGAAGAAGTTCCGCCAGATCGGCATGAGCGGAACCACGGCGAGGTCCTGGTACACCGCGGCAATGCCGGAGTCCAGGGCTTCGCGCGGGCTGTTCAGTTTGCGCTCTTCGCCCATGATGGTAAACGTGCCGTGGGTGTGCTGGTGGCGGCCCGCAATGATCTTGATCAGCGTGGACTTGCCGGCGCCGTTGTCTCCCAGCACACAGGTGACGCGGCCGTTGTCCACGGCCATGGTCACGTCCGTCAGGGCGATGATGTTGCCGTAGTGCTTTGCCACTTTGTCCAGCTTGAGCAGGTGCACGGGACGGTCGGTCAGCGGATCGGTTTCATCGGCCAGCAACGTCTTGTTGGAAATGTGCTCCGCCTTCGCGGGGATGTTCTCGGTCATGGCGGCCCTCCTACTTGCTCGCGTCCGCGCGGCGTTTGACGATGAGGTTGACGATCGTGGCCAGCAGGAGCATGAGGCCCAGGAAGAACTTGAACCAGTCCGGGTTCCACTGCGCGTACACGATGCCCTTGTTGGCCATGCCGAAGATGAACGCGCCGATCGCGCCGCCCACCGCCGAGCCGTAGCCGCCGGTGAGCAGGCAGCCGCCGATCACCGCGGCGA
>NZ_MJLT01000031.1 GCF_001766675.1 Arthrobacter sp. SW1 | reverse complement strand
CCTGCTGCCCCTGATGTTCCAGGCCGGTTTCGGCTGGGACCCCGTCTACAGCGGCCTCCTGGTCACCGCCGTCTTCATCGGCAACATCGGGATCAAGCCCGCCACCACTCCCCTGATCCGGCGCTTCGGCTTCAAGCGGATCCTGGTGCTGGCCGCCGTCGGCTCCGCTGCGACATTCGCAGCATGCGCATTCATCAGCCCGGCCACGCCCGCCGTGCTGATCGCCGGCCTCCTGCTGCTGTCCGGAATCTTCCGGTCCATCGGATTCTCGGCGTATATGAACCTGCAGTACGCCGAGGTGCCCGCCGCGTCGCTGGGCAGCGCCAACGCCATCGCCAACACCCTGGTGCAGCTCGCGCATGTCCTTGGCGTGGCCGTGGGCGCACTCCTCATCCGCCTGGCCTCCGCGTCCTTCCCCGCCGCGGCAGACCCCGCCGTGCCATACCGCTTTGCCCTGGCCGCCGTCGGGGTGCTCATGCTCGCCAGCGTGGCGGACAGCCTGTTCCTGCCGCGGGATGCCGGAAGCGAAGTCAGCGGCAGGAAAGGCTGAGCTCGCTACGATAGGGACACCATGAGCGGAAGCAGCAAGCCCACAAGGCCCACCATTTACGACGTCGCACGGCAGGCCGGCGTCTCAAAGTCCCTGGTCTCGCTGGTGCTGCGCAACGCTCCGCACGTGGCCGAGGCCAAACGGGAGGCCGTCAAGGCGGCCATTGCCGAACTCGGCTATCGCCCCAGCCGGGCCGCGAGCGCCCTGGCCAGCCAGCGCACCAACTCGGTGGGCCTGCTGATCGACGATTTCCGCAACCCCTGGTTCGTGGAGCTGCTCTCGGGGCTCCGTTCCGTGCTGGACCCGGCCGGTTTCACCGTGGCGGTGGCCGACCTGCGGCTGGAAACCGCCAGCGGGCGGAACCCCGTGGACGGCTTCCTGGCCCAGCACGTGGACGCCCTGGTGATCGCGGCCGAAGCGCCGGTGGACATGCTGCGCAACGCCCGGGTTCCGCTGGTGGTCGCCGGATCACGCGGCCTCAGCGCGCACCTGGAGGCCGACGTCGTGACCAGCGACGACGGCGCCGGCGGCAGGATGGCGGCCGAACACCTCCTCGCGGCCGGGCACCGGAGCATCGTCCACCTCAGCGGGACCGGCGAGCCTGCCGCGCACCGGCGCCGGGGGTACCGGGACGCCATGTCCGACGCCGGACGGGAACCTTTGGTGTTCGGCACGGATGGCGGGACGGATGAGGCCGACGGCTTCCGGGGCATGCAGCAGGCCCTCGCCGCCGTCCCGGAACCGGACGCGGTCTTCGCCGCCAACGACCTCATGGCGGCAGGAGCCCTGGCCGCGCTGCGGGACTCCGGGCTGTCCGTGCCGGAGCGGGTCTCGCTGATCGGCTACGACAACTCACCGCTGGCCGCCTATGAATACCTCCGGCTCAGCAGCGTGGATCCGCACAACCGGGAGATCGGTGCGGAGTCGGCCAGGATGGTCCTCTCTCGCCTGGAATCGCCGGACGCCCCACCGCGGCGGACCCTGCTCGGGCCCACCGTGGTGGAGCGTTCGTCTGTCGCGGTGCGATAGCGCGGCCGGCGGCGCCCTGGCGGCGTCAGGCTTTCGGCGCGGCTTCGGCTACCCCCGCCACTTCGGCCTTCACTTCCTTGAGCTGTTCGGAATGGCCGCCGAGCTGTTCGAGCTCGTGGGCAAGCTCGGCCAGCTCGGCGCCGCCGGCCATCTGGGCGGTGAGCTCTTCGAGGGTGATGTCCTTCTTGTCGTAGTAGCCGATGCTCTTGCCGCGCTTGAGCAGCAGGAAACGGTCGCCCACAGGGTAGGCATGGTGCGGGTTGTGGGTAATGAAGATGACGCCCAGGCCGCGGTCGCGGGCCTGCAGGATGTACCGCAGCACCACGCCGGACTGCTTCACGCCGAGTGCCGCCGTCGGCTCGTCCAGGATCAGCACCTTGGCACCGAAGTAGACAGCACGGGCAATGGCGACGCACTGGCGTTCACCGCCGGAGAGCTGGCCGATCGGCTGTTCCACATCGCGCAGGTCGATGCCCATGTCTGCCAGTTCCTTCTTGGTGATGTCCTTCATGCGCTGGACGTCCAGGCGCTTGAAGGGACCGAAACCGGTGGTGAGCTCCGAACCCAGGAAGAAGTTCCGCCAGATCGGCATGAGCGGAACCACGGCAAGGTCCTGATACACCGCGGCGATGCCCGAATCCAGCGCCTCGCGCGGACTGTTGAGCTTGCGCTCTTCGCCCATGATGGTGAACGTGCCGTGGGTGTGCTGGTGGCGGCCGGCAATGATCTTGATCAGCGTGGACTTGCCGGCGCCGTTGTCTCCCAGCACACAGGTGACGCGGCCGTTGTCCACGGCCATGGTCACGTCCGTCAGGGCGATGATGTTGCCGTAGTGCTTTGCCACTTTGTCCAGCTTGAGCAGGTGCACGGGACGGTCGGTCAGCGGATCGGTTTCATCGGCCAGCAACGTCTTGTTGGAAATGTGCTCAGCCTTCGCGGGGATGTTCTCGGTCATGGCGGCCCTCCTACTTGCTCGCGTCCGCGCGGCGTTTGACGATGAGGTTGACGATCGTGGCCAGCAGGAGCATGAGGCCCAGGAAGAACTTGAACCAGTCCGGGTTCCACTGCGCGTACACGATGCCCTTGTTGGCCATGCCGAAGATGAACGCGCCGATCGCGCCGCCCACCGCCGAGCCGTAGCCGCCGGTGAGCAGGCAGCCGCCGATCACCGCGGCGA
>NZ_MJLT01000030.1 GCF_001766675.1 Arthrobacter sp. SW1 | reverse complement strand
GTCACCAAAGCCACCCGCCCGGTGAGATCGAAAAGCGTATTCATGGTCAGCAGCTCCTTCGCCGCGTGGGTTGGTGGTTATCGGTCCGTTGTGTCCAGGAAGGGGCCGCGCTGTACGAGGTTCGCCGGGGCGTGGCCCTTAGCCAGAGCTTCGAGCTGCCGCCGCAGGAGCTTGAGGATCCGCGGTTCGAAGGCGGAGGCGTTGCCACCTACGTGCGGGGTGATCAGTGCATTGGGTGTTGACCACAGTGGGTGGTCCTGCGGCAGTGGTTCGGGGTCGACGACGTCCAGTGCACATTGCAGGCGCCCGGAAAGGACCTCCTTGGTCAGGGCTTCCGTATTCACGACCGGGCCGCGTCCTACGTTGACCACGAGTGCGCCGTCCGGCAGAGCGGCGAGGACTTCCTCACCAATCAGGTGGTGGGTCTTTTCATTGAGGGGCAGTACAGAGATCAGGATGTCGTGCGTGGAGGCCAGCGAAGCCAGTTTCGAGGAGGCATGCACCTCGCCGTGTTCGTCTGTCCGCGCAGTGCTTCCCACGCGGGTGACGGTGACTTCGAAGGGGTCCAGGCGGCGGGCAATCTCGTGGCCGATGCCGCCGACCCCCACCAGCAGCACACGCCTGTCCGCGAGGGACTGGCGACGTTCGGGCCGCCAAAGGCCGTATTGCTGGTCACGGACCGCCTGGTCAATGCCGCGCAGCTTGGCGAGAACCAAGCCGACTGCGAGTTCTGCCGTCGCTGCGGCGTGAACGCCGGACGCATTGGCCACCGCCGCGTTCGGCCCGGCGGCTTCGACGACGCCGTCGTATCCGGTGGATTGCGTCTGGACGAACTTCAGGTTCTCAAGCCGGGCGAGGGATCCGAGGACGGCGGAGGCGTCGATGTAAGGCAGGATGACCGCATCGATCTCCTTTTCTGCGCCTTCTTCGGGGGACGACTTCATGTCCCACACGACGCCCCTAAGCCCTTCCGGGAGCGGTGAGAGATCAGCGAGTAGCTGGGGGTCAGGGAAACTGACGGTGCGGATTTTTGGCATCAGGAAAACCTATCGGTTCAGTGGATGGGTTCGTTGCGGGGTTGGCTTCTAGCGCCGGTCGAACACCAGGCCGCCGGGGACCTGGAAGGTGGGCATGATCTCGAGCATTCCCACGTTCACGTGCCGCGGGGTGCCCACGGCATAGTCCAGGGCTTCGACGATGTCATCGGTGGTAAGCGATTCGTAGCCTTCGTAGTACGTCTTCCACGCCTCTTCCATGGCCTCCGGCGTGCCGCCCATGTTGCGGCCGAAGATCTCGGTCTCCACACGGCCGGGGCAGATCTCGGTGACGCGGATGCGCTTGCCTACGGTATCGTTGCGGAGCTGGCGGGAGATCTGGTGCACGGCGGCCTTGGTGGCGTGGTAGACGGTGTGGCCGTAGAAGTTGTACGTGCCGGCGATCGAGCTGATGTTCACGATGTGCCCCAGGTCCCGTTCCACCATGCCCGGCAGCACCAGGCGGGTCAGCTGGAGGAGACCGCGGAGGTTCACGTCGATCAGTTCGTCGATGTCCGATTCCTCGGAGTCCAGGATGTTCCCCGGGCGGGACACTCCTGCGCAGTTGACCAGGACGTCTACCTCCAGGCCCTCCAGCGCGGCGGCGACGGCGGCCGTGTCGGTGAGGTCGACGGCGTGCGGTACGGCGCCGGTCCGGTCAGCCAGTTCCTGGAGCCGGGATTCGTTGCGGGCAAAAGCGTGCACGGTCAGGCCGCGCTTGGCGAGGCGCTCGGAAATGGCGGCGCCCATGCCGGTGGAAGCGCCGGTGACAACGGCCGTGGTGTAGTCAGAGAAGGACATGTTTACTCCGGAAGTCTCGGATGGTGCCGGCCCCGCAAGAAGGCGGGGCCGGCGTCGGGCTTGAAAGGACGGGAAAGAAGGAAACGCTCAGGCGTCGCGCAGCGGTTCGTGGGCGCGGTCCTTGACCGTGCTGACCGCGGCAAGGGTGCCCAGGGCGGTGACGACAGCGTAGAACGCCGGCATGTAGATGTTGCCCGTGCTGGAAATCAGCCAGGTCATGAGCAGCGGGGCGGTGCCGCCGAAGAGCGCGGAGGAGATGTTGTAGCCCAACCCGTACGCCGAGTAACGGACACGGGTGGGGAACAGTTCCACGATCAGGATATGGATGACGGCGGTGTGTCCGGCGAAGACCACGGCCATGACGCAGGCACCCAGGATGGCCAGGCCCATGTTGCCGGTGGCGATCAGGGCATAGGCGGGAATGCCCACAATGGCCATGGCGATGGCCGAACCGGCAATGACCTTCTTGCGGCCGACACGGTCTGACAAAGCGCCCATGAACGGGATGGCGATGCAGATGGCCACCAGGCTGCAGGCGGTGACCAGCAGGGCCTCGCCGATAGTGAAGTTGATCTGCTTGCCTTTGAGGAAGGTAGGCATGTAGGAGAACAACACGTAGTAGCCGGAGCCGTTCATCAGCGGGATGAAGAGGGCCAGGAGCATGGCGCGGCGGTGTTCGGCGGACTGGAAGGCTTCCTTGAGCGGGTTCTTGGAGAGGCCGCCCTCTTCCTTCAGCTTCTCGAAGTTCGGGGTGTCGCTGATGGCCTTGCGGATGTACCAGCCGATGATGCCCATGGGAATGGCCACCAGGAACGGGATGCGCCAGGCGAAGGAGCCGAAGCCGCCGCCGTCGATCGCGGACTGGGTGAGCCAGGGGGACATGGCGTAGGCAACCAGGGTGCCGGTCAGCAGGGCCGCGAAGGAGGCGATCTGGGCGAAGGAAGTGATGATGCCGCGCTTGCCTTCGGGGGCGTGCTCGGCCAGGAAGGT
>NZ_MJLT01000029.1 GCF_001766675.1 Arthrobacter sp. SW1 | reverse complement strand
GTGAGGAAAGAGGACAACGTGAATGCCGTGGTCGATCTCGTAGCAGATCTGGGCGAAGGATTCGGCGCCTACACCCTGGGCGAGGACCAGGACCTCCTGGACATTGTTTCCAGCGCCAACATCGCCTGCGGTTTCCACGCCGGGGATCCGGACATCATGGACCGCACCGTCGCCGAATGCGTGCGCCGCGGCGTGGGCGTCGGAGCCCACCCCAGCTTCCCGGACCTGCGCGGCTTCGGCCGCCGCGCCATGGACCTCAGCGCGGAGGAAGTCCGCACCGACACCCTTTACCAACTTGGTGCCCTCTCGGCCTTCGCGGCCTACCACGGCACCCGCGTTTCGCACATCGCCCCGCACGGCCGCCTCGGCAACCTCGTCGCCACCCGCGCGGACTACGCCGACGCCGTTGCTGACGCCGCCTTCCGCGCCGACCCCTCCCTGATCGTCCTGGCCCAGGATGGCGAGCTGGCGCGTGCCGCCGCCCGGCGTGGCCTCGGCGTCGCGATCGTCGGCATCGCGGACCGCGCCTACCAGCCGGACGGCACTCTCGTTCCGCGCAGCGAACCCGGCGCGGTGCTGCACGACCCCGCCGTCATCGTCGAGCGGACTGTCCGCATGGTCTGCGAAGGCGTCATCGAAACGGTGGCCGGCACCGACGTCGCCATCCAGGCGGACACGGTCCTGCTGCATGGGGACAACCCCGGCGCCGTCGCGCTGGCCCGCCTGATCCGGCAGGAACTCACCGCTGCCGGTGTCCGCATCGCCCCGCTGGCCGAGGTCCTCGGCGCCAGGCAGGACGCGGCCTGACATGAGCGCCTTCACCGCTTCCGCCGTCGAGATCCACGAATCCGGCGATTCCGCCGTGCGCGTCGTGGCCGTCTCCGAAGACCCCGAACGTAACTGGGAGACCGTGCACCGGCTGGCCGGCTGGCTGGACACGTGCGACGCCGAGGGCCTCCACGGCGCCGTTCCCACCTATGACTCCGTGCTGGTGGAGTTCGACCCCGCCGCCGTGTCCGCAAAGCAGCTGAGCGCCTTCGTGCAGCTGGGCCTCCAACAGCTCGACACCGGATCCCCGGCCGGGCCCCGGCATTTCGAGGTGCCCGTGGTCTACGGAGGTGAGTTCGGACCCGACCTGGACGACGTTGCCGCCCAGCAAGGGATCACTGCCGACGAGGTCATCGCCCTGCACTCGGCCAAAAGCTACACCATCCGCTGCATGGGTGCCCCCGCCGGATCACCCATGATGGACGGACCGGACTTCCCGCAACCCGTACCCCGCCTGAAGGATCCGCGGCTGAGCGTCCCCGCCGGCTCGATCGCCGTTGCCGGGCGGCAGGCCGTGATCTCCCCTGCTGTTTCACCCGGCGGCTGGTGCGTGATCGGCCGCACCCCGCTCACGGTACTCGACCTGGGCCGGGACCCGCTGGTCCCCTACCGCCCCGGCGACACCCTGCGCTTCCGCCGGATCAGCCAGGAAGAATTCGACGGCTACGCCGGCAGGTATCTGGAGGCACAGCTGCCTGAACTCCAACAGCCTGAATCACAGCAGATGGAGGCGGCGCGGTGAACGGCCGGATCGTCGTCGAGCAGCCCGGAAACTCCGTGGTCACGGACCTGGGACGCCACCGGGGGCCGCGCTTCGGCCTGCCCGTCAACGGCGCCCTGGACCAGTTCTCAGCGCGGGCTGCGAACATCCTCGCCGGCAACCCGGACAATGCGCCCCTGATCGAGGTCACCGCCCTGGACTTCCGGATGCGCCCGGACCGCGACCTGCTGATCGCCGTCACCGGATCGCCGCTCACCCTCACGGTCGGGGGGCGCGAGCAATCCCAGTGGGAACCCGTCTCCGTCCGCGCCGGGGAAGCCGTCTCCATCCGCGGAATCCACGGCGGGCTGCGCGCCTACCTGGCCATCCACGGCTCGGTGGACGCCCCGCTGCTGATGGGCAGCTGTACCCCGGATACCGTGATCGGTTTCGGCCTGAAACTCGGTGAAGGCACCGTATTGGACATCCGCCGCAGCGTGGCTCCGCTCCGGCAGCCCTATTTGGACCTCCCGCTGTTCCGTCTCGGGCTGCAGCGTCCCGCCATGGGCCCGGAACTCCTGGTGGACGTGACCGACGGCCCGGACGTGGCGGAATTCGGCGAGTCCGCCGGACTCCTGTTCGAGGCCGGCTACACGGTGAGCGGACGCAGCAACCACATCGGGCTCCGGCTCGGCGGCCGCTTGCCGGAACGGCTCTCGACGGCGGAGGTCCTCTCGCGCGGCGTGCCCGTCGGCGCCGTCGAGGTCCCCAACAGGGAGGAACTGCTCGTGCTGCACCGGGGCCGCGGCGTCACCGCTGGCTACCCCGTGCTCGCCGTCGCTACCAGCATGGGACTCGATGCACTCGCCCAGGCCCGCCCGGGCGACGTGGTCCGCTTCCGGAAAACCACGGTGGCCGAGGCCACCCAGGCGTACCGGGCGGCCATGGCGCAACTTGATGCCCTCAGGAAAACCGTCACGACCGTCTTCACCCTCCTGGGCGTGGGAGGCGAACCCCAATGGCGGGAACTGCCACCCGGCATCGCCATCTGAAAACCTGCCGCCATCGGCCCTTCGCTACCGACATAGCGCCTTGCTACGCTCCAAACATCAAGGAAAAGCACATGACAACAAGCACCAACGCTGCTGAGACGCAGCACGAACGGCTTACGGGCCGGCAGACCCGCAAGGTGGTCACCGCCGGCTGTGTGGGCATCTTCGTGGAACTCTACGACAATGGCATTTTCGCCTTCATGGCGGGAACCCTTGCGCTTGTCTTCCTTGCCCCGGGCAACCCGGACAATGCCCTGCTGTTCGTCTTCGCGGGTT
>NZ_MJLT01000028.1 GCF_001766675.1 Arthrobacter sp. SW1 | reverse complement strand
CGGGCCGCGGCGGCGACACTGGGCGATGACTTGATGCGGCGGACGCGGGACGCCGGCTCGTACGGTGCCGATGATTGCTCGGGCATGGTTCCTCCGAAGGGGCTAGTGGGGGCTCCCTTCGAGCCTAGGTATGCAAAAGCCGCATGGATAAGACCAAATGTGCGTGGACTGATAAGGCATCCTTATGGGTTCACGCGGTTCCAGGGATTGATTTTGCTTATGGATTCACGCGGTTTTTGTATTGTTCCAGGGCCCGGCCGTGGGGCTAGCGTTCTTGCATGGATGTCCAGCTGAAGCGCCGTGCCTCTTCGCTTGCGGGCGGGTACCGTTACGGCGCCTCGCGGCGCGCTGTTCCAGACCGCGACGGCGGCACGGAGGACGACGCCGCACGTCTCCGTTCGGAGTTCGCACGGCAGAGACAGCGGCTGGCGCAGGCCGACAGCGGTTACCGCGCGCTGATCGTCCGCCGGAACGACCTCATCGCCGAGTGCGTGCAGGACCGCCTTCCGGTTACGAAAATCGCGGCGGCACTGGGCGTCTCGACGTGGGTGGTACGGACCGCCGTCGGAGATCCGGGCGAGGGACCGCCGTCGGGCGTGAGCCGCGAAAGCCGGCTGGAGCAATTGGGGCAGATCGCCTGTGAGCTGGCGGAGGCCAGTGCGGCACGGCTCGCTTTGGAGGAGGAGCGGCAGGCCCTCGTGGCTGGCGCGCACCGGGAAGGTGCACTGGACCTCTTCGAATTGGCGTCCCTCACCGGGCTCACCCCGGAGCATGTCCGAAGAATGGTCCGCGGCGTTCGCAGGCCTGAATGAGGTCGCTGGCCGAGCGGCGTTTCGGCGAGACGCCGCTGGACGCGGCGGCGACCGGCTTCAGTGTGGAGGTGCCGTGGAACTCCTGATGACCAGCGTGGGGCTCAGTGTGAAGTCGACGGCCGGCAACGCAGGGTATCGGATGCGCTCCAGCGCTGCCTGTCCCGCGGCGCGACCAAGCTCGCGGGCGTGCAGGTCGACGCTGGTCAGTTCGATTCCGTGAAGTGTTGCGACCCGGGAGTTGTCATAGCCAACGAGGGAAAGATCGCCCGGGACCGACAGGCCAAGCGAAGCGGCGGCTTCCCGGACGCCAAGGGCCAGTTCGTCGCTGTGCGCAAAAACGGCGGTCGGCCGTTCGCCCGGAGCCGCGGAAAGTGCTTCGACCGCAACGGCCGCGGCATCGGAACGTCCGAAACCCGGGGCTTCGATGAACACGGGATCACGGCCGTGCGCCAGCATGGTTCGCCTGTACCCGATGCGGCGCTCCAAGTGTCCCTCGAAGGAGGGCCCGCACAGGTGGGCTATTCTCCTGTGGCCCAGCCTGAGAAGGTGCTCCGTTGCCAGGCGGCTTCCTCTGATGTCGTCGGAATGGATGCTGTCGACGCCGGGCACTGAGCGGGTGACGTTGACCAGCGGAACCGTGCGGTTCAATTCCCGGATATGGTCGTCGGAATCCAGCAGGGTCGCAGCGATGACAACGCCCACCTTGCTCTCGAGTAACGGGTCCAGGACGCCGGGACCGGGCCGGTACGGTGTGGCGTTGACGCCGATGACCAAGCGGGAGCCGGTTCCACTGAGTGCTTCCTGCACACCACTGAAGATGTCAGCGTAAACGTCATTATGCAGATCCATGAGATGCAGGCCCACCGCAGTGGGCCGCTTGCGGGCGAGATCCGCGGCCTCGACGTTGCGGCGGTACCCGAGTAAGCCGGCGGTCCGCAGGATCTGTTGACGCATGTCTTCGCTGACGCCGGGAGCACCGCGCATGGCGAAGGAAACCAGGGTGCGCGAAACTCCTAGCTCCCGGGCAACGTCGTTTTGTGTCACCGCTTTCCTGGTGGCCGCCGGATCCGAGCTGTGCATGGGATCAATGATGGCATGCGCGCCGGCGAAGCAAACTTTCTTGAGAGTATGACCTGACAAAGTCTCTTTCGCGCGTTAGGCTAGCTGTGATCCACATCGCAGGATGCGACGACAAAGGAGTCTCATGAGTTCCCATTCCACTGCACGCAATGTTGTGAACGGCGCCAACCTCCCGCCCCTGACGGGAGGGCCGCATCGGAAGCGCCTGGGTCTGGTGGCCCTCGTTGCCACGTTTGGTGGCCTGCTCTTCGGGTACGACACGGGCGTCATCAATGGCGCCCTCCGCCCTATGACGGCAGAGCTTGGCCTGACCGCCTTGACTGAAGGCATCGTCACCAGTTCGCTGGTTTTCGCCGCCGCGCTCGGCGCGATTTCCTGCGGTCGGATTTCCGATGGCTGGGGCCGGCGCAAGACGATCATCCTGCTCGCGGTGCTGTTTTTCGCGGGAACGCTCGCTGTTGTTTTCACCCCCAACTTCGAGGTGCTGGTCGCCGGGCGCATCATGCTGGGCCTTGCTGTGGGCGGCGCTTCCGCGGTCGTTCCCGTTTTCCTGGCGGAGCTGGCGCCCTACGAAATCCGGGGTTCGCTCTCGGGCCGGAATGAACTCGCGATCGTTGTCGGCCAGCTTGCTGCCTTCATTATCAATGCGATCATTGGCGGGCTGTTCGGCCATATTGAGGGCGTGTGGCGGATCATGTTCGCGGTGTGCGCGGTGCCGGCGGTCGCCCTATTCTTCGGAATGCTGCGAATGCCTGAATCGCCCCGCTGGCTGGTGGAGAAGGGGCGCCGGGACGAGGCGCTGGCCGTGTTGAAGACGGTGCGCTCCCAGGAGCGGGCGGCGGCCGAACTTGCCGAGGTCGAATACATTGCGCGGACCGAGAAGTCGAACGAGGTTGGCTGGCGTGCCATCCTCAGCAACCGCAACCTCCTGCGCATCCTGCTTGTCGGCATCGGGCTCGGCGTGGCCCAGCAGCTTACCGGGATCAATTCGATCATGTACTACGGACAGACCGTGCTGGTTGAATCCGGATTCAGCGAAAGCGGTGCGTT
>NZ_MJLT01000027.1 GCF_001766675.1 Arthrobacter sp. SW1 | reverse complement strand
CCCCAGGCTTATCGCAGATTCCTACGTCCTTCATCGGCTCCTGATGCCAAGGCATCCACCGTGTGCCCTTAAAAACTTGACCACACAGATCAAAAACTAACTCTCGAGAGAACCAAGCCAAAGGCCAGGTTCATCAAAAGAAATTGCTATCAACACACACCCCAAACAGGGTGCATGCCTCAAGATGCTCGCGTCCACTATGTAGTTCTCAAACAACAACCCCAACCCCCACACCCCACACACCAACAGTGCATGATCGGCAAGGACAGGAAAACCAGAAACCCCAGAACCACCCCACAGGGTGACCCGTCACGGGCCCGGCAACTCATCGTTGCAGGTCCTGTTGCCTCAGGACCCAACAGTGCGCCAAACACACCCACCACACCCCGGCACCCCGGAACGCTTTCCCCACAACCCCCACACCAAACGATGAAAGGAGTTGTCGTACTCACACCAGGACACCCGAGAAGGCAGCCATGCCAAAACCAGTTTGATTCGTTGATATTCCACCCATGAGCACCCACCGCAGAACGAACGCCTGCGCAATGGGCTTAATCTCCTGACCACACCCGGAAGCGACCATGCAGTCACCACCAGAACACGTGGTAGAGGCTCCTTAGAAAGGAGGTGATCCAGCCGCACCTTCCGGTACGGCTACCTTGTTACGACTTAGTCCCAATCGCCGGTCCCACCTTCGACGGCTCCCTCCCACAAGGGGTTAGGCCACCGGCTTCGGGTGTTACCAACTTTCGTGACTTGACGGGCGGTGTGTACAAGGCCCGGGAACGTATTCACCGCAGCGTTGCTGATCTGCGATTACTAGCGACTCCGACTTCATGGGGTCGAGTTGCAGACCCCAATCCGAACTGAGACCGGCTTTTTGGGATTAGCTCCACCTCACAGTATCGCAACCCTTTGTACCGGCCATTGTAGCATGCGTGAAGCCCAAGACATAAGGGGCATGATGATTTGACGTCGTCCCCACCTTCCTCCGAGTTGACCCCGGCAGTCTCCCATGAGTCCCCACCATCACGTGCTGGCAACATGGAACGAGGGTTGCGCTCGTTGCGGGACTTAACCCAACATCTCACGACACGAGCTGACGACAACCATGCACCACCTGTGAACCAGCCCCGAAGGGAAAGACTGTTTCCAGCCCGGTCTAGTCCATGTCAAGCCTTGGTAAGGTTCTTCGCGTTGCATCGAATTAATCCGCATGCTCCGCCGCTTGTGCGGGCCCCCGTCAATTCCTTTGAGTTTTAGCCTTGCGGCCGTACTCCCCAGGCGGGGCACTTAATGCGTTAGCTACGGCGCGGAAAACGTGGAATGCTCCCCACACCTAGTGCCCAACGTTTACGGCATGGACTACCAGGGTATCTAATCCTGTTCGCTCCCCATGCTTTCGCTCCTCAGCGTCAGTTAATGCCCAGAGACCTGCCTTCGCCATCGGTGTTCCTCCTGATATCTRCGCATTTCACCGCTACACCAGGAATTCCAGTCTCCCCTACATCACTCTAGTCTGCCCGTACCCACTGCAGAACCGGAGTTGAGCCCCGGTCTTTCACAGCAGACGCGACAAACCGCCTACGAGCTCTTTACGCCCAATAATTCCGGATAACGCTTGCGCCCTACGTATTACCGCGGCTGCTGGCACGTAGTTAGCCGGCGCTTCTTCTGCAGGTACCGTCACTTTCGCTTCTTCCCTACTGAAAGAGGTTTACAACCCGAAGGCCGTCATCCCTCACGCGGCGTCGCTGCATCAGGCTTGCGCCCAGCTGATAGGCCGCGAGTCCATCCAAAACCACAAAAGCTTTCCACCCTCCACCATGCGGTAAAAGGTCATATCCGGTATTAGACCCAGTTTCCCAGGCTTATCCCAGAGTCAAGGGCAGGTTACTCACGTGTTACTCACCCGTTCGCCACTAATCCACACCGCAAGCGGTGCTTCATCGTTCGACTTGCATGTGTTAAGCACGCCGCCAGCGTTCATCCTGAGCCAGGATCAAACTCTCCGTCAAAAAACAGACACAACCACCAACCCCCGGAAAAAGAAGGCCGAATGGCTGCACAAAATCTGAAACCAGCTAAAAACACCAAACCATCCACGGGGGTGGACAACCTGGCGCCTAACCAATTCAATAAAAAATCGGTATCAACAAACTTGGCACACTATTGAGTTCTCAAACAACAGATCCGCAAACCCGAGGCCACAGGACACGCATCAGCGCGTCACCCAAAGTGACCATCTAAGAAAGGGATTCTGCCGCCTTCCGAAACCTCAAAGCCTTTCAGCTTTTCCGTCCCTCTCGCGGCGACTCAGAAAACATTACACGCTTCCGGAGCCGGAGGCAAATCCGGCCCGGGAGGGGCTCCCCACCCCTTACCAAGGCGAGCTGCCGGCATAGCCGCCGGCCGCCGTCGGGCCCCTGAAAAAGTTTTTCGGGCACCATGTCGATCTGCTCTGGTGCCGTTCGACCTATGGGTGAGAAGGTCGGAAGGCGACCTTCCGGAACCAAGGAGAGAACATCATGGCCAAGTACATGCTCATCATGCGCCCCACCGACGAATCGTTCGCCGCCTTCGCGGAGACCGACTTCAGCGAAATCATGGACGCCATGGGCAAGTTCAACGACGAACTGATCCGGGCCGGGGTGCTACTCGCGGCTGAAGGCCTGGATGATGCCAATGAAGGTGTGGTGGTCGACTTCACCGGCGACACCCCCGTGGTAACCGACGGTCCTTACGGCGAAACCAAGGAACTGTTCGCCGGCTACTACATCCTCGACGTCGCGTCCAAGCAGGAAGCAGTCGAATGGGCCAAGCGCGCGCCGATGACCGCGGGCAGCAAGACGGAGATCCGCCGGGTCACCACCATCGACGAGTTCCCCCAGGACAACAAGTGGATCCAGAAGGAACGCGCCTGGCGCGAGCAGACCGGGCAGCTCTGAACCAGCAGTGAACAGCAATGAGGCACGGGGCGCCGTCGAGGCCGTATGGCGGATGGAATCCGCACGGATCGTCGGCGCCCTGGCCCGTTACACCGGCGACTTCTCCCTGGCAGAAGACCTCGCCCAGGAAGCACTGGCAGAGGCACTTGTGTCATGGTCCGTCAACGGGGTGCCGGGGCAGCCGGCTGCCTGGCTCCTGACCACGGGCCGGCGTCGCGCCATCGATACCTTCCGCCGCCGCGCTGCGCTTGATGACCGGTATGCCGTCCTCGCCCGGGACCTCTCCGACGAACCCGGCGCGGACGAACTCTTCAACGAGGAAGCGATCGACGACGACGTCCTCGCCTTGATGTTCACCGCGTGCCATCCCGTGTTGTCCAGGGAGTCACGGATCGCCTTGACCCTGCGCGTAGTCGGCGGCTTGGGCAGCGACGAGATTGCGAAGGCGTTCCTCGTGCCCGTTGCTACGATCCAAGCGCGCATCACCCGGGCAAAGAAGACGCTGGCGGCCGCGAACGTGCCGTTCGCCGTACCCGAAGCACATGAGCTGGACGAGCGGCTCAGCTCCGTCCTCCAGGTGATCTACCTGATCTTCACCGAAGGCTCCTATGCAAGCGGAGACGACTGGATCCGGACCGGGTTGACTGACGAGGCCAGGCGCCTGGCCCGCATGATGGTGCGGTTGAAGCCGGAACCCGAAGTATTCGGCTTGCTCTCCTTGCTGGAACTTACCTCTGCCCGTTTCCCCGCAAGGAACGACGACGACGGCCGGCCGGTGCTGCTCGAGGACCAAGACCGCCGGCGCTGGGACAGCTCGGCGATCCGGCGGGGACGTGCCGCCCTTGCGCGGGCGGTCGCCGCCGGCCGCGGGCTGGGCGCGTATGGATTGCAGGCTTCCATCGCGGAATGCCATGCAATTGCGCCGACAGCCAAGGACACCGACTGGTCCCGGATAGTGGTTCTCTACGAAGCTTTGGGGCGCTTGGCTCCGTCGCCGGTCGTCGAGCTCAACCATGCGGTGGCCGTCGCGATGGCCTCTGGCCCGGCCGCGGGCTTGGAACTGGTGGACGCGATCTCAGCCGGCGGAAAGCTCGCCGGCTCCCACATGCTGCCAACCGTCCGCGGCGAGCTCCTCAGCCGGCTTGGGCGCAGCGAAGAAGCCCGGACGGCGCTGCAGGAAGCCTTGGCATTGTGCGGAAGCAGTGCCGAACGAATGGTCCTGGAAGGCAAGATCCGGGAGCTGCAGTAGTGCTTGTTGGTGGTGTTGTGGGTTAAATGTGGGAGGCCCCCAAACCGTGTGGTTTGGGGGCCTCGACCTAATGGTTGTCCGGCGGTGTCCTACTCTCCCACACCCTCCCGGGTGCAGTACCATCGGCGCTGTGGGTCTTAGCTTCCGGGTTCGGAATGGGACCGGGCGTTTCCCCCACGCTATGACCGCCGTAACCCTTGTACCCGCTCCACCCTGGTGGGGTGGTGGGAAGACTTTGTGGTTACCAGGTGCTTGCTGGTTCTGTATTTTGTTGTGTTGGTTCCCGTTGGTGTTGTTGGTTGGGAACCACATAGTGGACGCGGAGCATTTGATCGTTCACCACTTTTGGGGGGTGGTGTGTGGTGTAAGTTGTTGGCCTATTAGTACCGGTCGGCTTCGACAGTCGTTGGTCCTGTCTTCCACGTCCGGCCTATCAACCCAGTGGTCTGGCTGGGGGCCTTCAACACCCGAGGGTGTTTGGAAATCTCATCTTGAAGCGAGCTTCCCGCTTAGATGCTTTCAGCGGTTATCCCATCCGAACGTAGCTAATCAGCGGTGCACTTGGCAGTACAACTGACACACCAGAGGTTCGTCCG
>NZ_MJLT01000026.1 GCF_001766675.1 Arthrobacter sp. SW1 | reverse complement strand
GAAGGCGCTCTATGCCCGCATCAATGAGGCGCTGGCGGAGGCGGGTGTTGGCGGCGAGGACGTCTTCCTGGGCTACGTCGAAAACGGGCCCGAGGACTGGACCTTCGGCTTCGGGCGCGCCCAATACCTGACCGGCGAACTCAAGGTGCCGGCTGCGTCCTAAGGAAGCCTCGCAAAATGTGCGGACAAACCTTTGACAGGACATTAAAAACGTAGGAAAGTTTAGCTGTGGCCGGCATCACAACGGCTGCGGTCCGCGCCGGGAAACCGGGATGAACCGGGAACCGGAAGAAAGGAAGGCCGAAGAAGTGGGCTTCGAACTACTGACGATGGGACGCATTAGCGTCGACATCTATCCGAACGACGTCGGCTTGACCCTCGACGAGGTGAACAGCTTCGGCAAGTACCTGGGCGGCTCGCCCTCCAACGTTGCGGTTGCCGCCGCACGCCATGGACGCTCGACGGCGGTGATCACCCGGACCGGGGAGGACCCCTTTGGCGAATACCTCCACCGGGAACTGGCCAAGTTCGGCGTGGACGACCGCTTCGTCCGCGGCGTCGAAGGCCTGCAGACCCCGGCCACCTTCTGCGCCATCCTGCCGGAAGAGCAGAAATTCCCCCTCTATTTCTACGGACGCTTTCCTACGGCCCCGGACCTCCAGATCGCAGCGGAGGAACTGGATACGGACGCGATCCGGGACGCCCGGATCTTCTGGTCCACCGTAACGGGCCTCTGCCAGGAACCCAGCCGCGCCGCACACATCGCAGCGCACGAGGCCCGCCCGCGCACCGGCCTCGGCGAGGGGCAGCACACCATCCTGGACCTCGATTACCGTCCGATGTTCTGGAACAGCGTCGAGGAAGCACGGGAACAGGTGGCCCGCGTACTCCCGCACGTCACTGTCGCAATCGGCAACGACGAAGAGTGCGCGGTCGCCGTCGGGCCCGGAACTCCGGACGAGCAGGCGGACCGCCTGCTGGATGCCGGCGTGCAGATCGCCGTCGTCAAGCTCGGCCCCGAAGGCGTCATGGCCAAGACACGGACCGAACGTGTGGTCTCCGCTCCGGTTCCGGTGCAGACGCTCAACGGCCTCGGAGCGGGCGATTCCTTCGGTGGGGCGTTCGTGCACGGACTGTTGGCCGGCTGGCCTTTGGCCGAAGTCCTCGATTACGCCAACGCCGCCGGCGCGATCGTTGCCTCCCGGCTTTCCTGCGCGGACGCCATGCCCACCCCGGAGGAAGTCACCTCCCTGCTCGTCGAACGCGGCCGCTTGGTGGCGGACTCACTGAAGGAAGCAGCCAAATGAGCCTCGAAAGCATCGATTTCGATGATCCGCGCCGCTACGAGTTCCTGACCAAGATCCGCCTGGAGGATCCGGGGGCGGTGGCCCGCGCGGCCGCGGCGCGCATCAAGCACCCGGGCGCGGTGCTCGGCAAGCAGAACTTCATTGTCGCTGCCGACCATCCCGCCCGCGGTGCCCTCGCCGCCCAGGGCCAGCCGACGGCGATGGCCGACCGGCGCGGACTGTTGGACCGCCTGCAGACCGCTTTGGCAAACCCGGCCGTGGACGGCGTCTTGGCCAGCCCGGACATCATGGACGACCTACTGCTGCTCGGAGCCTTGGACGGCAAGCTCGTCTTCGGCTCGATGAACCGTGGCGGCCTGGCCGGCTTCGTCAACGAGTTCGACGACCGCTTCACCGGCCACACGGCCGAGGCCTTGGCGGCACTCGGCGCCGACGGCGGGAAGATGCTCACCCGTATTTGCCTGGGGGACCCGGTGACGGCGCAGTTCCTTGAGGCGACGGCGAAGGCCATCGACTCCCTTAACAGCCACGGCCTGATCGCCATGGTGGAGCCGTTCCTTTCGGAGTGGGTTGACGGCAAGGTCCGCAACGACCTGAGCCCGGACGCCGTGATCAAGTCGATCGGGATTGCTTCCGGCCTCGGCGCCAGCAGCGCGCTGACCTGGATGAAGCTTCCCGTGGTGGCCGAGATGGAACGTGTCATGGCCGCTACCACCATGCCGACCGTGCTCCTGGGCGGCGATCCCGCCGGCCACCAGGATGAGGTTTTCGCCGAATGGGGCAAGGCCCTTGCTCTGCCCGGCGTGCAGGGCCTCACTGTGGGCCGCACCCTGCTTTACCCGGCCGACGGCGATGTGGCCGGTGCCGTCGCCGCGGCGGCTTCGCTGTTGCGGCACGAAGAAATCATCCCCTCCGTCAGCAAGGAGACCGTGCGATGACCCGCACCATGACCGTGTCCCAGGCGCTCGTCGAATTCCTGGGCAAGCAGTACACCGTGGACCGCGTGGGCGGCGTGGAGTACCGGGAACGGCTGATCCCCGGCATGTTCGGCATCTTCGGCCATGGCAATGTGGCCGGCGTGGGCCAGGCCCTGAAGCAGTGGCAGGCCAAGGACCCCTCCCTCATGCCGTACTACCAGGGCCGCAACGAACAGGCCCAGGCGCACCAGGCCGTCGGCTACGCCAGGCACACGCGCCGCCGCCAGACGTTCGCTGTCAGCACCTCGGTGGGGCCGGGTTCCACGAACCTGCTGACCGGCGCCGCGCTGGCTACGGCGAACCGCCTGCCCGTGCTGTTGTTCCCTTCGGACACTTTTGCCACGCGCACTGTGGACCCCGTGCTGCAGCAGATCGAGCAGCCCCACGGCTACGACATCACGGTCAACGATGCCTTCCGTCCGGTCTCCAAGTATTTCGACAAGGTCCAGCGGCCCGAACAGCTGTTCTCCGCTCTGCTGAACGGCCTGCGGGTGCTGACGGACCCGGCCGAGACCGGTGCCGTGACGATCGCGTTGCCGCAGGATGTCCAGGCCGAGCTCATCGAGGTGCCGGAGGAATTCCTCGCCGAGCGTGAGTGGCGTATCCGCCGCCCCGCCCCGGAAGCCGAGGACATCGCCGAGGCCGCGCGCCGGATCAAGGCCGCGAAGCGCCCCATCATCGTGGCCGGTGGCGGCGTGCTGTACGCCTTCGCGCAGGACCAGCTGCGGGAGTTCGCCGAGGCCACCGGCATCCCCGTGGGCTGGACCCAGGCCGGCGTCGGCGTGCTGCCGTGGAACCACCCGCAGGCGCTCGGTGCCATCGGGTCAACCGGTACGACGGCGGCGAATGCCCTGGCGCGCGAGGCGGACCTGGTGATCGGTGTCGGTACCAGGTACGAGGACTTCACGACGGCGTCGCGCACTGCCTTCCAGAACGA
>NZ_MJLT01000025.1 GCF_001766675.1 Arthrobacter sp. SW1 | reverse complement strand
CTGCCCATCAGCAGCGGGGCGTCCACCGAGCCGTGGATGGCCAGGTAGGCGCGCAGCCCGCCGTGGATTCCGCGGATGGTGACGGCTTCCCCGGCGCGGACGGAAACGGGTTCCCACTGGGAGTGCTCGCGGCCCCCGACAGTGAGGGTGAGCGGTGATCCGGTGACGGCGATCAGCAGGTCCCGGTCCGGGCGCATCCGGAAGTCCAGGGCGGTGACCTCGATCAGGGGCGCATTGTCCGGGTTGCCGGCGAGGATGTTCGCAGCCCGCGCGGAAAACTGGTCCAGGGCGCCGTTGACCGGCAGGCCGAAGCGCGGCCCCCGGTGACGTCCCAGGTCCGTGACCACGGAGTTTCCGGGCTGCTCGACGACGATCCGGCCGTTCACCGCGCCGCCTCCATCTGCTGTGATTCAGGCAGGTGGAGGTCAGGCAGCTGTGCCTCCAGATACCTACCGGCGTAGCCGTCGAATTCTTCCCGGCTGATCCGGCGGAACCGCAGGGTGTCGCCGGGGCGGTAGGGGACCAGCGGGTCCCGGCCCAGGTCGAGCACCGTGAGGGGCGTCCGGCCGATCACGCACCAGCCGCCGGGTGAAACAGCAGGGGAGATCACGGCCTGCCGCCCGGCAACGGCGATCGAGCCGGCTGGGACGCTCAGCCGCGGATCCTTCAGGCGGGGTACGGGATGAGGGAAATCCGGGCCGTCCATCATGGGCGATCCGGCGGGGGCACCCATGCAGCGGATGGTGTAGCTCTTGGCCGAGTGCAAGGCGATGACCTCGTCGGCCGTGATCCCCTGCTGGGCGGCAACGTCCTCCAGGTCGGGTCCGAACTCACCTCCGTAGACCACGGGCACCTCGAAATGCCGCGGCCCGGCCGGGGATCCGGCGTCGAGCTGGCGGAGGCCCAGCTGCACGAAGGCGCGCAGCTGCTTGGCGGACACGGCGGCGGGGTCGAACTCCACCAGCACCGAGTCATAGGTGGGAACGGCGCCGTGGAGGCCCTCGGCGTCGCACGTGTCCAGCCAGTCGGCCAGCCGGTGCACGGTCTCCCAGTTGCGTTCGGGGTCTTCGGAGAGGGCCACGACGCGCACGGCGGAATCGCCGGATTCGTGGATCTCGACGGCGGAAGCGGTGAAGACGCTCATGTCAGGCCGCGTCCTGCCTGGCGCCGAGGACCTCGGCCAGCGGGGCGATGCGGACACCGGCAGCGGTGAGTTCCTGCCGGATCAGGCGGGCCAGCGCGACGGCGCCCGGGTTGTCCCCATGCAGCAGGACCGTGTCCGCCTGGATGGCGACGTCGGTGCCGGCCACCGTTTCGATGACGCCTTCGCAGACCATGCGGACAGTCCGCTCGACGATGACGGCGGGGTCGTGCAGCACGGCGCCGGGTTCGCTGCGCGGAACGAGAGTGCCGTCCGGCTGGTAGGCGCGGTCCGCGATGCCGACGATCGCGACTCCGAGGCCACGCCGGGCGGCGGCACGCGCCAGCTCGCCATCCTGGGCCAGGACGATCAGGGAGGGGTCGGCGCGGAAGGCTGCGTCAGCAACGGCGTCGGCGTAGTCCGCGCGGGTGGCGACCAGGTTGCCGAGGCGGCCGTGCGGGGCGATGTGCGAAACGCGGGTGCCGTGGTAGGCCGCGAAGGCCGAGAGGGCACCAAGCTGGTAAAGGGTGTCGGTGCGGACTTCCTCCGCGCTGAGGTCCATGGCGCGGCGACCGAAGCCGCGCAGGTCCGGGAAGCTGGGGTGGGCTCCGACGCCCACGCCGCGGCGCACGCATTCGGCGACGGTGCGGTCCATGATGTCCGGATCCCCGGCGTGGAAACCGCAGGCGATGTTGGCGCTGGAAACAATGTCCAGGAGGTCCTGGTCCTCGCCCAGGGTGTAGGCGCCGAATCCTTCGCCCAGATCTGCTACGAGATCGACCACGGCATTCACGTTGTCCTCTTTCCTCACGAAATGTTGCTGGCATCACTGCCCCACACTTCGAGGGTTCCACCGTGACCACCCTCACGACAAAGACTTATTGGGCGTCCCATCATAAGGAATCCTTATGAAAAGGCGGCCGGACAATGCRRAWRGCCGCGCCCGGACAAACCGGGCGCGGCYAKTRAGCAGGGTGTTTCGCAATGCCGTAGCTACAGGGCCTTCCGCAGGCCCATCACCCGCTCCACAATGACCACCACGGCCATGGAGAACAGGATCAGCAGGACGGAGAGCGCGGCCACGGCGGCGTCGGCGGAGTTCTCCACATAACGCAGCACCTGCACGGGAAGGGTGGGCAGGCCGGAYTCRGCCACGAACAGCGAGATCACCGCTTCGTCGAAGGAGACGATGAAGGCGATCACGCCGCCGGCGATGACGCCCGGGCGGATGAGCGGCAGGGTGACGCGGCGGAACACCGTCCAGGAATCGGCGCCCAGGATCCGGGCGGCCTCCTCGCAGGACGTATCCGTGGTGGCAAGGCTCATCAGGGTGGTGCGCACWACGAACGGGAAGGTCACCGCGATGTGGCCGATGATGATGCCCGCGTAGGTGTTGTTCAGCTTCAACGGACCGAACAGGAGCACCATGCCGAGGGCAAGGACGATGCTGGGGATCATGAGTGGCGACAGGAAGAACGCCTGGACGGCTTCCTTGCCCTTGAAACGGAAGCGCGCCAGCGCYAGCGCGGCCGGCACACCGAGGAGCAGGACCAGCACCGTGACCGCRGAGGCCGTGATGAGGCTGATMYGCAGGCCGCTCATGAAGGTTTCCTGGCCGGGCAGTGCCGCGTACCAGTCCAGGGTGAAGCCTTCCGGGGGGAAGGACAGGTACTGGTTGGAGGCGAAGGARATSACYACCACGATCAGCAGCGGCGCCAGCAGGAACAGGTARAGCAGGAAGACCACGGYGTTGAAGATGAAGGYCCCTGTTTTGCGGCGCGGCTTGAAAACGGGCGCGTGCTGGTCCGTGAGGGCGGGCCGCGGGGCCGCCAGGGTGTTCTGGCTCATCTCAGGCTCCGATCTTCTTGGTCAGGCGCTGGTACACGGCGATGATGAGGCCGAAGAGCAGCAGCAGGATGACGGACAGGGCGGCTGCGAAGGGCCAGTTGAGCAGGCCTGTGGTCTGGTCGTAGATTTCCGTGGCCAGCACCTGCACCGCGCCGCCACCCAGCAGGCGCGGGGTGATGAAGGTGCTGACGGAGAGCACGAAGACCATGAGGAACGCAGTGAGCACGCCCGGCAGGGTCAGGGGGAG
>NZ_MJLT01000024.1 GCF_001766675.1 Arthrobacter sp. SW1 | reverse complement strand
GGCGGCGTGCTGTACGCCTTCGCGCAGGACCAGCTGCGGGAGTTCGCCGAGGCCACCGGCATCCCCGTGGGCTGGACCCAGGCCGGCGTCGGCGTGCTGCCGTGGAACCACCCGCAGGCGCTCGGTGCCATCGGGTCAACCGGTACGACGGCGGCGAATGCCCTGGCGCGCGAGGCGGACCTGGTGATCGGTGTCGGTACCAGGTACGAGGACTTCACGACGGCGTCGCGCACTGCCTTCCAGAACGAGGGCGTGTCCTTCGTGAACATCAACGTCGCCGCGATCGACGCCTACAAGCACGGCACCTCGCTGCCGATCGTGGCAGACGCCCGCAAGGCGCTCGAAGCGCTCACTGCGGAACTGGCCGGGTCCTACTCGGTGAGTACCGACGTCGCCGGCGAAATCGCGGAGGAAAAGGCCCGCTGGGACGCAACCGTGGACGCCGCCTTCGCCCAGCGCTTCGCACCCCTTGTTTCGCAGAACGCGATCATCGGGGCCACCAACCGGGCCATGGCCCCGGAAGACGTGCTGATCTGCGCGGCAGGCTCCCTTCCCGGTGACCTGCACAAGATGTGGCGCATTCAGGACCCCTTCGGCTACCACGTGGAATACGCCTTCTCCTGCATGGGCTACGAGATCGCCGGCGGCCTGGGCGTCAAGCGCGCGGCACTGGACGAAACGAAAGCCGGAGGCGCGGACCGCGACGTGGTGGTCATGGTGGGGGACGGCTCCTACCTGATGATGCACACCGAACTGGTCACCGCCGTCGCCGAGGGCATCAAGCTGATCGTGGTCCTCATCCAGAACCACGGCTACGCCTCGATCGGTTCGCTCTCCGAATCCCTCGGTTCGCAGCGCTTCGGCACCCAGTACCGGGTGCTGGACAAGGCCACGCACAGCTTCGATTCCGGAGACAAGCTTCCGATCGACCTGGCCACCAACGCCGAATCCCTCGGCGCAACGGTCTACCGGATCGAACCGGGGGAGAACGTCATTGACGACCTCGAGGCCGCGATCGCCAAGGCCAAGGCCGCCCCGGAAGGAACCGGACCGATCGTGATCCACGTCGAATCCGATCCCTTGATCGACGCCCCGTCCTCGGAATCCTGGTGGGACGTTCCCGTCTCCGCCGCCGCCGAACTCGACAGCACCAAGGACGCCCGCAAGGTCTACGAAGACTGGAAGGCCGTCCAGAAGCCCCTGCTGGGCTGAGTCCCGTTCCGGACCACCGGCAACCATCCGCAGCAGCACAAACCTGCAGAGAGAAACACACATGAGCATCAAGACCATCCCCCACTTCCTCAACGGCGCGGAAAGCAACGGCAACGGTAGCCGCACCCAGCCCGTGTACAACCCGGCCACCGGTGAACAGACCGGAGAACTCCGCCTGGCGGACGCCGCCGACCTGCAGGCCGCCGTCGCTAACGCCAAGGCCGCCGCCGAAAGCTGGAACGACATCTCCCTGGCCCGCCGCACCGCCGTGCTGTTCAAGTTCCGCGAACTCGTCGCAGCGCACGCGGACGAATTGGCCGCCCTCATCACCGCAGAACACGGCAAGGTCATCTCCGATGCCAAGGGCGAGATCGGCCGCGGCCTGGAAGTCATCGAATTCGCCTGCGGTGTTCCGCAGCTGCTCAAGGGCGCCTACTCGGACCAGGCCTCCACCGGCATCGACGTGTTCTCCTACCGCCAGCCGCTCGGCGTGGTCGCGGGCATCACGCCCTTCAACTTCCCCGTGATGGTGCCGCTCTGGATGGCTCCCGTAGCCATCGCCACCGGCAACGCCTTCATCCTCAAGCCCTCCGAACGGGACCCCTCGCCGTCGCTGCTGCTGGCGAAGCTGTGGAAGGAAGCCGGCCTGCCGGACGGCGTGTTCCAGGTGCTGCACGGCGGCAAGGAAACCGTGGACGGCCTCCTCACCCACCCGGACGTGGACGCGATCTCCTTCGTGGGCTCCACCCCGATCGCCAAGTACGTCCACGAAACCGCCACCGCGCACGGCAAGCGCGTCCAGGCCCTGGGCGGCGCCAAGAACCACGCCATCATCCTGCCCGACGCCGACCTCGACAACGCCGCCGACCACCTCGCCGCCGCGGCCTTCGGTTCSGCCGGCGAACGCTGCATGGCCATCTCCGTTGCGGTCGCCGTCGGCGATGCCGCCGATGACCTGGTGATCAAGGTGAAGGAACGCGCCGAAGCGGTCAAGGTCGCCGAAGGCACCGAGCCCGACGCCGAAATGGGCCCGATCATCACCCCCGCATCCCGGGACCGCATGAAGGGTATTGTCACCGCCGCTGCCGACGCCGGCGCCGAGCTGGTGGTGGATGGCCGCGAATTCACCGTGGCCGGCAAGGAAGGCGGAAACTGGTTCGGCCCCACCGTGATCGACAAGGTCACCACCGACATGGAGGCCTACTCCGAGGAGATCTTCGGCCCCGTGCTCTCCGTGGTCCGGATTGACACCGTGGAAGAAGCCATCGACTTCATCAACGCCAACCCCTACGGCAACGGCACCGCGATCTTCACCTCCTCCGGCGCCAACGCCCGCAAGTTCCACCGCGGCGTCCACGTGGGCATGATCGGCATCAACGTTCCCATTCCGGTTCCTGTGGCGTACCACTCCTTCGGCGGCTGGAAGAACTCGCTCTTCGGCGACAAGCACATCTACGGCGAAGAGGGCGTGGCCTTCTACACCCGGGCCAAGGTGGTCACCTCCCGCTGGCCGGAACCGAAGCAGCACTCCGGCGCCAGCTACAACTTCCCGTCCAACTAGCATCCTCGCTCGGGTTTCGACAGGCTCAACCACCGGTGGTTGAGCCTGTCGAAACCCACCGACGGCAAAGGAAAATCCATGACAGAGAACAAGTTCATCATCGGCACCGCACCGGATTCCTGGGGTGTGTGGTTTGCCGATGACCCCAAACAGACCCCGTGGGAGCGCTTCCTCGACGAAGTGGTCGCCGCAGGCTACAAGTGGATCGAATTGGGTCCGTACGGGTACCTGCCCAACGACCCCGCACGCCTGGCCGAAGAACTCAAAGCCCGCGACCTCAAGGTATCCGCAGGCACCGTGTTCACGGCCTTCCACCGTGGCCGTGACCAGTGGGAAGAAGCCTGGGAACCCGCCCGCAAGGTGGCCGAACTGACCGCCGCCGTGGGCGGCGAACACATCGTGGTCATCCCCGCCATGTGGCGCGACGACGTCACAGGCGAAGCCGTGGAAAGCGGTGAACTCAGCGCCGAACAGTGGGACTCCCTCTTCAAAGGCCACGATGAACTGGGCCGCCGCCTGCAGGAACAGTTCGGCCTGAAGCAGCAGTTCCACTCCCACGCTGACTCCCACGTGGAGAACCAGACGGACATCGAACGGCTCCTGCAGAACACCGACCCCGGGCTGCTGACTCTCTGCCTGGACACCGGCCACGCCGAATACGGCGGGGCCAGCAGCGTGGACCTCATCCGCAAATACCCCGAGCGCATCGGCTACCTGCACCTGAAGCAGATCAACCCGGACATCCTCGCCAAGGTCCGGGCGGAGAACAAGACCTGGGCCCAGGCCAACCTGGACGGCGTCATGACCGAGCCGCCCACCGGGCTGCCGGACCTCAACGAGGTCATCCTCGAGGTCGAGAAGCTGGACCGCCCGGTCTTCGGCATTGTGGAACA
>NZ_MJLT01000023.1 GCF_001766675.1 Arthrobacter sp. SW1 | reverse complement strand
TCGCCGGTGAAGGCAGCCAGGGTGGAGGCCTGGGTGGCCCAGGCCTTCGCCGCAATGCGCAGTTCCTCGGACGGTTCGGTGGTGATGGTGCCGGCGGCACCGTCCACGTACACCTCAACCCCGTCGCTGATTTCGTCCACGCCGGGGGCGGCGACGACGGCGGGCAGGCCCAGCGCGCGGGCCAGGATCGCGGTGTGCGACTGCGGTCCGCCGCCGGAGGTGATCAGGGCGATGACCTTGGCCGGGTCCAGGGTGGCGGTGTCCGCAGGGGCGAGGTCTTCGGCGGCCAGGATGAACGGCACGTCCGAGGACGGGATGCCGGGGGCCGGGAGCCCGCGCAGTTCGGCGACGATCCGGGCACGCACGTCCAGGACGTCCGCGACGCGTTCGGCCATGTAGCCGCCCAGGGCCTTCAGCGTTTCAGCCACCGTGGCGGCAGCTTCCCAGACCGCGCGCTCGGCGGTCCGGGCGCCGCCCGGGGCTTCCGGCGAAAGGAGCTTGACGGCGGACTTGATCAGCATGGGGTCGGCAGCCATCAACGCGGTGGCTTCCAACACCTCCTTGCCCTCGCCCGTGGCGGTCGCGGCGCGGGAACGTAGCTCGGCCTGTACGGCCTTCGCCGCGTCCTTCACCCGCTGCGCCTGCGACTCAACCGTCACATCCGCGGGGATGTTCACGTTCGCGTGCGGTTCCTGCACGGGCTTGGGCATCTGCCGCACCGGACCCAACACACGGCCCGGAGCGACACCAACACCTGAAAAAGTCTGCATGGACCGCGTTCGGGTGTCCGCTATCGGGACAGTTGCCAACGGATGGCCTGAGATTTCAAACAACATTCTGTCTTTCGTGAAGCTGGGGTGGTCGCGCCGGGCGGCCAAGGCGGGCAGAAGGCGTCAGGCCAAAGATTTCTCGGTGGCATTTGCCAGGACCTTGAGGGCATGTTCAACCGTGGCGGCCACAGCTTCGCGGGAAGGCTTGAAGTACTTCCGGGGGTCGACCACGGACGGGTTGGCCTCCAGGAAGCTGCGCGTGGCCCCGGTGTAAGCGATGTTCAGTGCAGTGCCGATGTTGATCTTGACCATGCCTTCCTGCGCGGCAAGAGTCAGCTCCTCGTCAGAGACGCCCGAAGATCCATGAAGGACCAGGGGCACATCGAGGGTGGACCGCAGAACCTTGATGAGCTCATGATCGAGGGCTGCATCCTTCGAGGTCATGGCGTGGGACGAACCGACCGCAACCGCCAGGGCAGCGACTCCCGTGGCGTCAACGAACTGCCGGGCCTCGTCCGGATCCGTGCGGACGCCAGGTGCGTGGGCGCCGTCCTTCCCACCGATCTCGCCGAGCTCCGCTTCGATCCAGATCCCGTGCTTCTGCCCCCACTCGACGGCTTCGCGGGTGTGCCGGACGTTCTCCTCGTAGGGGAACGTCGCGCCGTCGTACATGACGGAGCTGACCTCGAGCTCCGGTGCCAGATGCATCAGGGAGATGTCGGTGATGTGGTCCAGGTGCAAGGAGATGTCAGCGCTGGAGACCCGGGCAACGGCGGCGCTGGCAGCGGCAAGGGCGTAGGGAGAACCGTGGTATTTCACGGCGTTCTCACTGAGCTGCAGAATCACAGGCAGTCCCGCCCGCTCCGCGCCAAGGGCGATGCCTTCGGCGTGCTCAAGAGTGATGACGTTGAACGCAGCAATTGCATGGCCTGCGCGGCGGGCCTGCTCTACAAGTTCTCCGGTGGGGACGAGCGACATGGTGCCTCCTGGGGCTATAGGGGGTTGTGGTGATCCATCTCTCTTAAGATCTTGACACAAATCCAAGAAAGCGCAACTATATCCATGTAGATGCAAGCAAAAGTCCAATGAAACCGTAAGGCGGGATCGTGCACCCTGAGAAGCAAGGCCGGGACAGGCAAAGCCGCGGCGGCCTGCACTCCCTCGAGCGGAGGCGGGATATTGTTACGCGCCTCCGGCTTGACGGGCGGGTTGAAGTGACGGAGCTTGTCGAACGTTTTGCGACCAGCGCAGAGACGATCCGGAAGGACCTCATTGCCTTGGAAAGGCGCGGGTACTTGTTGCGCGTTCACGGCGGTGCAATTCCGGTCCAGGCCATGACCTTTGAACCTGCCATTGCCGCAAGGACAGAGAACGCCGAAGCCAAGATGAGGATTGCTGTGAAGGCTTTGGAAACCTTGCCGGCGGACGGGGCGATCCTGCTCGATGGTGGTTCGACAACACTGATGATGGCCGAACACTTGCCGGTGGACCTGCATTTGAAAGTCTTCACAAATTCCCTGCCGGTGGCGCAGGCATTGTTGGCGAAGCCCCTGGTTGAGTGCTTCACGTTAGGCGGAAGGGTCCGGCACAACACCAGCGCCGAGGTTGGGCCGGCAGCGTTGCGGACTCTCGGAGAGATCCACGTGGATGCCGCTTATGTGGGCACCAACGCGGTTTCGTTCTCAAGGGGACTCTGTACTCCGGACCCCGATGAAGCCGCGGTGAAGGCGGCGATGATCAGGTGCGCCACAACGACGGTCCTGCTGGTAGACCATTCCAAGTTTGGCCTGGACGCGCTGTGCGCCTACGCGGGCCTTGACGAAATTGATGTCCTCATCACGGATTCAGACCTGGCTGCGGGCCATCGTGAGGACCTTGAATCCCAATCATTCGAAGTGGAGTTAGCGTGATAGTTACGGTTACCCCCAGTCCCTCAATCGACTGGACAGTCAACGTGGATTCGTTTGAATTCGCTGCCGTGAACAAGGTTGCGTCCAAGACGCGGGAAGCCAGCGGCAAAGGAATCAATGTTTCGGTCGCCCTTCACCGGAACGGCATTGAAACCAAAGCCGTGTTCCCGGCTGGACTGGACACCGGAAGGTTCCTTGTTGAAGAACTCCAGGCACAGGGTGTTGAGATCGCGGCCGTTGAATCGGGCAAAGACGTCCGGACCAACATCACGCTGATCGTGCCGGGACACTCCGGAACGAAGATCAACGAAACCGGAGTCGAACTGTCCCCGGAAGTCCTTGAGCAGACGTTGGCTGGATGCCGTGCTGCCCTCGAGGGGGCGCTCCGCGTCCAGCGCAACGCGCCCGTCATGCTGGCGGTCTGTGGCAGCCTGCCACCCGGCACGCCCGAAGACTTCCACCGGAGCCTCATCCGGCTCGGCAAGGAACTGGGCGTTCCGGTCATCGTAGATGCTTCCGGCGATGTCCTGACCGCCGCCATCTCTGAACAGCCGGACCTGATCAAGCCAAACGTGCACGAACTCGCCCATGAAACCGGACGCACCATCCGCACTTTGGGCGACGTGGTTACCGCGGCCCAGGAGCTGAGGGCCAAAGGCGTCGGGGCCGTGCTGGCAAGCCTTGGCGGCGACGGCATGATGCTGATTGACGCCGAAGGGGCCCTGTACGGCCGGGCTCTAGGGGTAGAAGTGGTCAACACCGTCGGCGCCGGCGACGCTTCCCTTGCCGGATTCCTTGCAGGCCTTGCCACGGGAGGAACCCGCGAGGACTGTTTGCGAAGTGCTCTCCTTTACGCATCATCGGCCGTTGGACACGAAACGACCCTCTTCGAAGTCGACCCTGCAATCGCAGACAAAATCACCACCGGTTCCGACTTCGAGGACGAACGAACCCTCGCTGAACCCTCGCTCGGCATTCCCCCAACCCCAACCAAGAACCGCGCCGCTGCGGTCAATTCCTAAGGAAAGACAATGTCACCTATCCAGATCGTTGCAGCCACCGGCTGCCCGACCGGAATCGCGCATACCTTCATGGCCCAGGAGGCCTTGGAGCAGGCAGCTGAACGCCTCGGCGTGAGCATCAAAGTGGAAACCCACGGACAGGTCGGCATCGAAAATGCCCTGAGCGCCGCTGAGATCGCCGCCGCAGACGGTGTCATCATCGCAGCAGACAAGGACGTCAACGCGGCCCGGTTCAACGGCAAGCGCGTCGTCGACGTCGGCGTCAAGGCCGGGATCAGCCGGCCCGACGAACTGATCCAGGAAATCCTCTCCGGCACGGCTCCAATCCGGGGCGGAAACCCGGTGCCCGCTGCACCCGAGCCCGGCGAAAAAGCGGGCGAGGACGATCACGGCCTGTTCGGCGATATCTCCGTAAAGCCGGGCGGGAAATTCCAGGCACGGGACCTCTACAAGCACCTGATGAACGGCGTGTCCTACATGCTCCCGTTCGTCGTCGGTGGCGGCGTGCTCGTTGCCTTGTCCTTCCTGTGGGGCATTTACTCCGCGGACCCCAAGCACCCTGAACAGTACAACGAGTTCGCCGCGATGCTGATGGCCATCGGCGGAACCGCCATGAGCCTGATGGTGCCGGTTCTTTCAGCCTTCATCGCGGACTCAATCGGCAAGCGGCCCGCCCTGGTCGTCGGCCTCGTCACCGGCCTGCTGGCATCGAACGGAGGTACCGGCTTCCTCGGTGGCATCATTACCGGATTCCTCTCCGGCTACGGCATGCTGCTGCTGGCCAAACTGCTCGACCGGCTTCCGAAGGCACTGGGCGGCTTGAAGGCGATCTTCATTTTCCCTGTGCTGGGTGTCTTCATCTTCGGCTCCATTACCTACCTGATCGCCTCGCCGATGAAAGCCATCAACACCTCCCTGCAGGACTTCCTGTCCGGCTTCCAAGGCACGAACCCCATCCTCCTTGGCCTGATCATCGGCGTGATGTGTGCTTTCGACATGGGTGGACCGGTCAACAAAGCAGCGTACGTGACAGGTGTGGCCCTGCTGGGTAGCGGCAACTTCTACTTCATGGCGGCCGTTTCCGCAGCCTGCATCACCCCGCCCCTGGTAACCGGCTTCGCAGCGCTCTTCTTCAGGAAGGCCTTTGATGAAAAGACACGCGACGCCGCCTACGTCAACTTTGCCCTGGGTTCCACCCACATCACCGAAGGTGCCATTCCCTTCGCCGCCCGCAACCCGCTCTTGGTCATCCCGATTCTGATGCTGTCTTCATCGATCTCGGCGATCCTGACCTTCCTGCTGCAGGTGCAGGTCCCGGCACCGCACGGAGGCTTCCTGGTCCTGCCGGTCGTCACCAACGGACTCCAATGGGTAGCCGCCATCCTCGCAGGTTCTGTCATCGGCGGCCTGATCTATGGTTACGCCATGCAGCGCCGGGCCAACAAAACGCAGGCAACCCCTGTAGAAACCGAAAAGGAAGTCCTGGTATGAGCAACATTCTTGCCCCCGAAAACATCTCACTGAATGAGACTGCCGCCAGCCAGGCGGACGTATTCCAGCTGATCGCCGAAAAAGCCGGCGAACTTGGAATCACGGCAGATACCGGCGCCGTGGTTACCGGACTGGCCGAACGCGAAAAGCAGGGGACCACCGGGCTCATGGACGGAATCGCCATCCCGCATGCAAAGTCTGCATCGATTACCGATGCAGCGCTGGTAGTGGTCCGCCTGCGTGAAAGCGTTGAATGGGAAAGCCTGGACGGAAACCCGATCAGCATGGCGATCTCCCTGCTCATTCCCGAAGGGGAAGCGGGTACGACGCACCTTAAGCTGCTCTCCCAGGTGGCACGCACGCTCATCAAACCGGCAGTCCGTGCCCAACTCCTGGCCGCGGAAACTCCGGAAGCCGTGGTCGAGATCCTGGGCCAGCACGTGGTGACGGCTTAGCCAAAAACCGGCCCTACTGCGAAAAGGAGCCCTGCCAGGTGGCAGGGCTCCTTTTCTGCCTCCGTAACCTTCCACCCGCTTTTGCCCGTTTACGCCCGCTATGCCGGAAATGGCTGCCCGTTCCCGAAATCCATAGTGAGACAAGGACCACAACTGAGAGAATAGACCTACGAAACAGGCAGCTTCGGGCAGAAGCATTAACAGACGGGCACAACGATGTATCCAGTTGAAAGGCAGCGATGGATCATCGAAAACGCCCGCGCTGAGGGCCGGATCGAAGTCCCGGAGGTTGCCGCCCAACTGGGAGTCGCCGTCGAGACCGTGCGCCGGGACCTCAACCTCCTGGAGAAGCGGGGGCTGGTGCGGCGGGTACACGGCGGCGCCATCCCCGTCGAAAAACTTGGCTTCGAGAACCCCTTGGCCTCCAGGGGATCCGTGCACCCGGACGAAAAAGTCCGGATCGCACGCGCTGCCTTGGAATTCATCGACGGAGCCGAATCGATCTTCATCGACGAAGGGACCACCGCAGCTGCGTTCGCAGACGCGCTGGAACCCACCCGGCCGATGACGGTCGTGACCAGCTCCTTGCCCGTGGCTTGCCAGCTCGCTGCCAAGCCGTTGCTGAACGTTCTGATCCTCGGCGGCCGGGTACGCGGAAACACCCTGGGAGCCGTGGACCACTGGGCAACCGGCATGCTCCAGCGGCTCGTACTGGACCTCGCGGTGCTCGGCACCAACGGGGCAACGGGCAAACACGGGCTGACATGCCCGGACTCGTCCGTTGCCGCGGTCAAAGCGGCAGCAGTTGCTTCCAGCCGACGTTCAATTGTCCTCGCCGATCACACGAAGTTCGGTGTGGACTCCAGCATCAAGTTCGCGGACCTGCACGACTTGGACGCGATCGTGACATCGCGGGGCGTCCCCGACGGCCTGCTCCAACCGTTCCGGCGGCTCGGCGTCCACGTCGCCGCCGTCTAAGGACCTACGCAACACCCTGCACTAAGGGACCGTCAGCGACGGATCCCTGGCCACAGCATTGCCATTTCCCACTCAATATCGAAGGAAGTCCTTGTGAAAGTACAAAGTGGTATTCGCAAAATCGCCGTTCCCCTCGCGGCGTTCGCCGCTGCATCCCTGGCTCTCACCGCCTGCTCAGGAGCGGGCGGCGGCGATGCCGGCGGTGACGCCAAGAGCATCAACGTCCTGATGGTGAACAACCCGCAGATGCTGGACCTGCAGAAACTGACCGCGGACAACTTCACCAAGGAGACCGGAATCAAGGTCAACTTCACGGTGATGCCTGAAAACGATGTCCGCGCCAAGATCAGCCAGGAATTCTCCAGCCAGGCCGGGCAGTACGATGTCGCCTCGCTCTCGAACTACGAAATCCCGTTCTATTCCGCCAACAAGTGGTTGGCTCCGCTGGACGATACGGTTGCCAAAGACCCGGAGTTTGACCAGAAGGACATCCTTCCGGCCTACACCGCCTCGCTCACCGGCACCGACGGAAAGCTGTACGGCGAACCGTTCTACGGCGAATCCTCCCTGCTGATGTACCGCAAGGACGTCTTCGCGGCGAAAGGCCTCACCGTCCCGGAGAACCCCACGTGGGACCAGGTGGCAGACCTTGCAGCGAAGGCCGACGGCGCACAGCCCGGGATGAAGGGCATCTGCCTGCGCGGCCAGCCCGGCTGGGGCCAGGTCTTCGCCCCGCTGACCACGGTGGTGAACACCTACGGAGGCACCTGGTTCGACAAGGACTGGAACGCCAAGGTCAACGCTCCCGAGTTCAAGGCCGCCACCCAGTTCTACGTGGACCTGGTCCGCAAGCACGGGCAGGCCGGCGCGGCGCAGGCCGGCTTCACCGAATGCCTGAACAACATGGTCCAGAGCAAGGTGGCCATGTGGTACGACGCATCCTCTGCAGGTGGCTCCCTGGAAGCCGCGAATTCTCCCGTGAAGGGCAAGATCGGCTACGTCCAGGCCCCCGTCAAGGAAACCAAGCAGGCAGGATGGCTGTGGACCTGGTCCTGGGGCGTCCAGGCCGCTTCCAAGAAGCAGGACGCTGCAGGCAAGTTCATCGCCTGGGCCAGCTCCAAGAAGTACGAGCAGCTTGTAGCAGCGCAGCTTGGCTGGGCCAAGGTCCCCGCAGGCAAGCGCAGCTCGACCTACGACAACGCTGAGTTCCAGAAGTCGGCTCCGTTCGCCGCAGCGGAGAAGGACGCCATCCTGGCAGTGGATCCGAAGAACCCGGGCGTACAGCCCCGTCCCGCGGTGGGTGTCCAGTTTGTAGGCATCCCCGAATTCGCCGATCTCGGCACCACGGTCTCCCAGGGCATCAGCTCGGCCATTGCAGGCCAGACCAGCGTCGAAGAAGCCCTGAACAAGGGCCAGGAAGCCGCCGAGAAGGTCAGCCAGAAGTACAAGAAGTAGCACTTCAACAACCCGGTGCGGTGCCGGGCTCCCTCACGGAGATCCGGCACCGCACCACCCCAGGAGCCAATCATGTCCACCACAGCCACGCCGGTTGCCGGCCGCCGTCTCCGGCCGGCGAACCTGCTCAAACCCACCACCCGGGAACGGGCGGCCGATTGGGCCCGCCGCGCACCGCTGCTTCCGGCCCTCATCTTTGTCATCATCACCACCCAGATCCCGTTCGTCGTCACGATCGTGGTGTCCTTCATGGACTGGAACGCCCTCAAACCCACGGAAACGGGCTTCGCCGGGCTACAGAACTACGTCGAAGTCCTTAGCAACAGCGACTTCCGGCAGGCCATTTTTGTCACCATCATCCTGACGGTGTCCGTGGTGCTGGCCTGCCTCCTTCTCGGCCTTGGGCTGGCCCTGCTGCTGAACCAGAAGTTCTTCGGCCGCGGGCTCGCCCGGACCTTGTTGATCGCCCCGTTCCTGGTGGTGCCGGTGGCCGCGGCCCTGGTATGGAAGCATGCCATCCTGAACCCGACCTTCGGCTTGATCAATGGTGTGCTGACCTGGTTCGGCCAGCTTGTGGGCAATCCGAATCCGCCGCAACTGGACCTGCTGTCCACCCATCCGTTGCTGGCCGTCATCATGTCCTTGGTGTGGCAGTGGACCCCGTTCATGATGCTTATCCTTCTGGCCGGACTGCAGTCCCGCCCCGGAGACGTCATCGAAGCCGCCCAGATGGACGGTGCCACCGGGTGGCAGGTCTTCCAGCACATCACCCTGCCCCATCTGCGCCAATACCTGGAACTCGGCGGCCTCCTCGGAGCCATCTACATCGTGCAGAACTTCGATGCCGTCTTCACCCTCACCTCCGGTGGTCTTGGCACGGCGAACCTGCCGTACGCCGTCTACCAGACCTTCTACTTCGCCAATGAATACGGCACTGCCTCCGCCGCCGGCGTCATTGTCGTGATCGGCAGCATCGTCGTCGCCACCTTCGCCTTGCGGTCCGTTTTCACACTCTTCAAGAAGGAGGCCGCCCGATGAGCGCCACCGCAATCGCCAAGCCTCAGGCACAAGCCCGGCCAAACCGCCGTCGAAAGACCCGTCTGGACCCCACCCGCAACAACACAGCGGCCGGAGTCGCAGCCTGGCTCCTGGCACTCTTCTTCGCCCTCCCTGTGTTGTGGATGGTCCTCACCGCGTTCCACAGCGAACCGGACGCCGCCACCAACCCGCCATCGGTCTTTGCTCCGCTGACCTTGGAGTCCTTCAACCAGTTCTTCGGAGCCTCCTCCGGTGTGAACCCGTGGCCCCCGCTCATCAACTCGGCCATGGCCAGTGTCTTCTCCACCGTGCTGGTGCTCGTGCTTGCCATCCCCGCGGCCTACGCCCTTGCCATCAAACCGGTGAAGAAGTGGACCGACGTGCTGTTCTTCTTCCTCTCCACCAAGATGATGCCCGTGGTGGCCGCCGTCCTGCCCCTGTTCATCTTCGCCAAGAGCTCCGGAATGCTGGACAACATCTGGTTCCTGATCCTCATGTACACCTCCATGAACCTGCCCATCGCCGTGTGGATGATGCGCTCGTTCCTGGCTGAGGTGCCTGTGGAGATGCTCGAAGCCGCGCAGCTGGACGGAGCCAACCTGGTGATGGTTCTGCGGAAAGTCGTCGCCCCCGTGGCCATGCCGGGCATCGCCGCCACCAGCCTCATCTGCTTCATCTTCTCGTGGAACGAACTGCTCTTGGCCCGCGTCCTCACCGGCGTCAGGGCCGGGACAAGCCCGGTCTTCCTCACCGGCTTCGTCACCAGCCAGGGCCTGTTCCTGGCGCAGGTCTGTGCGGCCGCCGTCGTCATCTCCCTGCCGGTGTTGATCGCCGGCTTCGCCGCCCAGGACAAGCTGGTCCAGGGCCTCTCCCTGGGTGCAGTGAAATGAGTGCAGTGAAATGAGGGCAGCGAAGTGAAGGCCGCGCTCGTCACCACGCCCGGCACCCTGGAGGTCACGGAATTCCCTGATCCCACGCCCCGGGCCGGGGACCTCATCCTCAAAGTGGCCGCAGCCGGGATCTGCGGCACGGACCTGCACATCCTGCATGGCGGCTTCGCGAAAGCCCTGCCACTGGTTCCCGGCCACGAATTCGCCGGGGAGATCGTGGCCGTCGGCGCGGACGTCACCGGGTTCCGGGTAGGCGACCGCGTCACCGCTGACCCCAACATGCCGTGCCGGAGCTGCCCGTCATGCAGGGTCGGCCGTGGCAACCTCTGCGACGACTTCCAAGCCCTCGGGGTCAGCGAAGCCGGGGCGATGGCAGAGTATGTCCGGGTTCCGGCGGCACTGGCGGTGAAGCTTCCGGGCCACGTGGCCACCGAGGATGCCGCGCTCATCGAACCGCTCTCCTGCGCCATCCACGCCTTCGACGTCCTCAGGATGAACGTCGGGGCGCATGTGTTGATTTACGGGGCCGGCACCATGGGCCTCATGCTCCTGCAACTGGCCAAACAGGCAGGCGCCGCAAGCGTGCACCTGGTGGATGTGAACCCCGAGAGGCTCGCCACAGTATGGCTCCTGGGCGCCACGGGGGCCGCGGCCACCGCAGAGGAATTCGACCGCCCGCAGGGATGGGATGTGGTCATTGATGCCACAGGCAACCCGCGCGCCATCGCGGACGCCCTGAGCCGGGTGGCCAAAGGAGGCACCTACCTGCAATTCGGGGTACCCCCGGAGGACGCTCGCGTTGAGTTCGACCCCTTCCGTGTCTACAAGGAAGAGATCCGCATCCTCGGCTCCATGGCCGTGCTGCACAGCTTCGAGCGGGCCGCGGACCTCTTCGCCACCGGCCTCATCCTGCCGGACATCTTCATCAGCCACCGCTTCAGCCTGGAACAGGCACCAGAAGCCATGGCACTCTTCGCCTCCGGACAAGGACGAAAGGTCCTCATCCGTCCGGGCGCCTGAGCGTCCGCCAACCAACTACCATCTGACTCAGAACAGAGAAGGACATCCACCATGCCGCATCTGAACACCGTCCTCGTCGTCGGCGACAAATTCATTCCGACCGACAGCTACGCCCGCTACCTCGACACCACCGGCCTAGAGGCCCGCTACATCGACTGGAAAGGCGAAAAGGCCGAACAGCACGCCCTCCAGACGATCATGGAACACAAGGGTCCGAACTCCGTCGGCACCCCGGCGGAAATGCTGGAAAACATCGCCGACGCCGAGGCCATCGCCTTCCACTTCGCTCCCGTGACCAAAGAACTCCTGGATGCCGCGCCCAAGCTCAAGCTGATCTCTGTGGCCCGCACCGGGGTGGAGAACGTGGACGTCGAAGAAGCCACCCGGCGGGGCATCGGCGTGGTGCAGGCCCTGGGCCGCAACGCCGGCGCCGTCGCCGAGCTGCAGATCGGACTCATGCTCGCCGAAGCCCGCAACATCGCCCGCGCGGACGCATCCGTCAAGTCCGGAGGATGGCGCAAGGAATTCCCCGGCGCCCGCATTGAAATCCATGAGCGCACGGTCGGCATGGTCGGCTTCGGGTACGTCGGGCGCATCTTCAGCGAGCGGATTTCAGGCTTCCGGCCACGGCTGATCGCTTTCGACCCCTACGCGAGCGACGAGGCACTGGCCGCGTCCGGCGTCGAACGTGCCGAGACGCTGGATGACATCTTCCGCGAGAGCGACTTCGTCCTCGTCCAGGCGCGCCTCACTCCGGAGACCGAGCGCTTCATCGGCGCCGCCCAGTTCGCCCTCATGAAGCCAAGCGCCTACTTCATCAATGTCTCCCGCAGCCGCCTGGTGGACTACGACGCTCTCTACGAGGCCCTGTCCTCAGGGCGTATTTCCGGCGCCGGGCTGGACGTTTTCGACGCGGAACCCCTTGCTTCGGACGACCGGTTCCGTTCCCTGGACAACGTCACCATCACCACCCACTACGGCGGCGACACGGAGGACACGAACACCATGTCCGCCCGCCTGGTGGTGGACGCCATCAGCGAGTTCGCCGAGTCCGGCCGGGTGCCCCGCGCCCTCAACGCGCAGGAACTCGGATGGCGCTGACCCCCACTGCGGCCGGCGTCCGGTATTTCCTTGGCCTGGACGCCGGGCAGACCTTCACCAAGGCCGTCCTCTTCACGGAGGACGGCAGGCAGGTGGCCCGGGGTGCCGCATCCATCGCTACCGCTTCTCCGCGCGCGTCCTGGCAGGAGCGGGACATGCACGAGGTGTGGCGCGCCGCCGCGGCGGCCATCCGCGAATGCATCGTCTCTGCCGGCATAGTCGGCGCGCAGATCGCCGGCGTCGGGATCTGCGGACATAATGACGGCGCCTACCTGGTGGACGGCGACGGCGAGCCCACCCGGGCGGCCATCCTCGCCACCGATTCCCGCGCCGTCGTCGAAGCTGCCGAACTCGGAGAAGGCTCCCGGGGCAGCGCGGCTCTCGTGGAGACCGGCCAGGTGCCGGCCCCGTACAGTCCTTCGTCGCTGCTGGCGTGGCTGGAACGGCACGAGCCGGAGACCTTGGACAAGAGCCGCTGGTACCTGTTCTGCAAGGACTGGCTACGGCTCAAGCTGACAGGTGAGATTGCCACGGACCCTTCCGAGGCGAGTGCATCGTTCACCAACCTGCATGATCAGCAGTGGTCCGATGAAGCCCTGCGGATCTACGGTCTTGAGCCGCAGCGCCGGCTGCTTCCGCCGCTCGTGGCAAGTTCCGCCGTCGCGGGCTACGTAACCCGAGAAGCCGCAGGAGAGACCGGACTGGCACAGGGCACGCCGGTGGTGGCCGGGGCGCATGACGTAGACACGGCGGCCCTGGGCATCGGGGCAATCGGGGTTGGATCGCTCAGCCTCGTGATGGGCACCTTCAGCATCAACCAGGTGGTCTGGGACAGTCCGGTCGGTGATCCGCGCTGGCAGGCCCGCACCTTCCTGGAGCCGGGCCGTTGGCTGCATATGTCCACGTCTCCCAGCAGCGCGTCCAACTTCGAATGGGCCGTGCAGAACTGGGGCGGCGGAATGGATTACCCCGAGGTCATCGAAGGCGCGCGGATCCTGGACCCGGACGCCTACCGGGACGCACCACACTTCCTGCCGTATCTCTACGGGGCGCCGCTCGGTTATGGCGCCGGAGGGGCGCAGTTCACCGGGCTGCGCGGTAGCCACGACCGCAACGATGTGTTCCGGGCCGTGCTGGAGGGAGTAGTGCACCAGCACCGCTGGCACGTGGATGCGCTGAGGTCCGCGTTCGAATTCTCCGGTGCCGCCCGGCTGTGCGGCGGCGGGGCCAAGAGCGAGGCCTGGACGCAGCTCATGACCGATGTTCTTGAGATACCCATCGAGGTGACGGACTCCACCGAAGCCGGCGCCCGGGGCGCGGCCCTTCTCGCGGCGATCGGCGTGGGTGTGTACTCAGGGTTGGAGGAAGCCGCGGATGCGGCGGTCGATGTGGTCCGGAGGCATGAACCCCAGCATCATTGGGGCAGCGTGCTGGACGAGCGGTATGCCCGGTTCCTCGAGCTCATGCACTGACCGCCCGGACGTTCAGACAACCTCCACGGTGATGCCGGCATCCTTGAGCGACTTCAGGTCCTTGTTGGAAATCCCCGTGTCGGTAATCAGCACATCGATATCCGCCAGGGTCGCATGCTGGATGGTATTGACGACACCGATCTTGCTGTGGTCCGAGAGCAGGATCCGCCGCCTGGCGCTCTTGAGCATGGCCCGCTTGATGTGGGCTTCTGCGGCGTCCGGCGTGGTGAAGCCGCGGTCGATGCTGATCCCGTTGGTCCCGAGGAACGCGACGTCCGCGTTGATCTCGTCCAAGGCCCGCAGCGCCCACTCGTCCACCTCGGCGAGGGTGCGGCTCCGGAGCCGGCCGCCCAGGGTGAAGACCGTCAGCAGGGGCCGGTTCACGAGGGTGAGAGCGATGGGGAGGGTGTTGGTAAAGATGGTCAGTTCCCGGTCCCCGGGAAAGGTGTCAGCCAGCTTCTCCGTGGTGGAACCGGCGTCGATCAGCACGGATCCCTGGTGGGGGAGGTACTCCAAGGCCGCGCGCGCGATCCTTGATTTTTCGTTCGAGTATTCGGTGCGGGCTGATACTGCCGGTTCAAAGGAAGCGGTGTCGGCGGGGATCGCGCCGCCGTGGACGCGCTTGAGCTGGCCGTGCCGTTCAAGGTGGATCAGGTCCTTGCGGATGCTCTCGCCGCTCACCCCGAACATCGCGGCGAGCTCGGCGGAATCCACCCGCTGTTCCGCCCGCAGCTTCAATAGGATCTGCTGGTGCCGCTGGTCGGCGAAGGCCGCGCGTGCTACCGCATCTTCATCGGGTGCCGAGGCCATGGTTCCGCTCCTTTGTTCCGGACACACTGGTGCCGGGGACCACGGTCCCCGGCACCAGGAAGGTCCACGTTTAGCTGCACTTAGTCTTGTATAGCATGCCCTCGATTTCGGGGGTGGTGATGTTGTCCATCGTCACTGTGACCGTATCGGTCCCGACGTTCTTCTCCACGGTTCCGCCGGTCAGGGAAGCGACGACGTTCTTGACCGCCTGCACTCCGATCTCTGCGGGTTTTTGGGCGATCAGGGCTTGGACAGTGCCCTGCCGGAGCTGCTGCACCTGGACCGGGCCGGCGTCGAAGCCTACGATCTGGACCTTCCCTTGGGCGCCGGCGTTACGGAGGCCGGTGGCGGCGCCTTCGGCGGCGAACTGGTTGGTGGCGAAGATGCCCTTCAGGTCCGGGTGGGCGGCCAGGGTTGCGCTGACGATTGAGGCGGCCTTGGCGGGATCATTGTCATTGATCTGGGCGCCGACATACTGCACGTCCGGGTGCTTCTTGATTTGCTCTTCGAAACCCTTCTGCCGGGCATCGGAGGTTGATGCGCCTGCCTTGAAGGCAATGACCAGGACCTTCCCCTTGTCCCCGATGAGCTTGGCCAGAGCGTCCGCAGCCGCAGCGCCGCCGGCTTCATTGTCGGTGGACACCGAGGTGACGGCGAGGGAGTCGTTGGCGAGGGTGGTGTCAACAAGGCCGATGGTTACGCCGTCGGCTTTGGCCTGGGTCAGCGGTGAGACGAGGGCGTTGGCATCGGTGGGAGCGATGAGCATGGCTGCCGGCGCCTTCGCCACGGCTGCGTTGACGATCGGCGTCTGCAGGGATGGATCGAACTGCTGGGGTGCCTGCATGTCCACCTTCAGGCCGTGCTTTTCGGCCTCGGAGCGGACTCCGCATTCCATGCTGATGTAGAAGCTGTCTCCGGAAACGCCGGGAATGAAGGAGATGGTCTTGCCCTTCAGCCCGTCGGCGGAGGTGTTGCCGGGCTGCTGGCCACCGGCTGAGCATGCGGAGAGTGCGACGACGAGCGTGCCTGCGGCGATGAGTGCACGGTATTTCTTCATGGGTGCTTTCCTTTTGTTGATGGTGATGCGTCGGATATTGCGGTGGGGAGAAAAGTCATCGGTCCCTGTTGCGGCGGCGGAGCTGGTCGACGTACACGGCCCCGATCAGGACGGCGCCGACAGCCACCTGCTGCCAGAACGGCTGCAGGCCAAGGACGACGAAACCGTTCTGGAGGACGGCGGGGATGAAGACGCCGATGACGGTGCCGATCATGGTGCCAACGCCGCCGAACAGGCTGGTCCCGCCGATGACGACGGCGGCAATGGTCTGCAGGTTGTCCGTGGAGTGGCCGCCCAGGGTGGTGGTGGCGAAACGGGCGAGGCTGACGAAGCCGGCCAGACCGGAGAGTGTCCCGGCAATGGCATAGACCTTGATCAGGTGCCGGCTGGTGCTGACGCCGGAACGCCGAAGGGCCTCGGGGTTTGAGCCGGCGGCGTAGGTGTAGCGGCCGAACCTGGTGGTGGCCAGGACCAGCCCGCCAATGAGAGCCACGAGGGCGGCAACGACGACGAGCCACGGAACGCCGGCAATCCGGCCGGAACCGAAGTTCAACGTCAGATCCAGGGGGATCTCACGTTCGTCCACGCCGCCGGTGATCAGCAGGGCTGCCCCCAGTGACATGCCGAGCGTGCCCAGGGTGACGATGAGCGCTGGAATCCGGGCTTTTGCGACCAGAATGCCGTTGAGGATGCCCCAAAGGCAGCCGGAAACCAGGCCTGCCAGAAGGCCCAGGAGGATGGCTGCTGTGTCTCCGCCGAGTGCGGTCATTGTCTTGGCGGAAATGACTCCGGAGAAGACCAGGACGCCGTTGATCGACAGGTCGATTCCTGAGGTCAGGATGATGAAGGTGCTGCCTACCGCGAGGATCATGAGCACGGAAGCGTCGGCGGCAATGTTCCTGATATTGGGCGCTGTCGCGAAGCTGGCCGGCGCTGCGACCGCGAAGAACGCGATCAGCAGGACCAGGACAAGGAAGATGCGGGCTTCCGGGCGCTTGAGGAGGCTGCGGAGGAATGACCTTTGGGTGTCCGCGATGGCGGTGCGTTCTTTGAGGAGGTTCATGAGGTGTGTTCCTTGATGGTGCCGCCGGTCATTGCCGCGACAAGGGTTTCGACGGTGTTGTTCTTTGCCGGGAGCTGTGCCACCCGTTGACCAAGGCGGAGGACTTCGACGCGGTCGGCGATTTCCAGGACTTGCTGCATGTTGTGGCTGATAAGGACGACCGCGATGCCTTTGTCCCGGACGCGCTTGATCAGGTCCAGGACGCCCTGGGTCTGGACGACGCCGAGCGCCGCGGTAGGTTCATCCATGAAGATGACTCTCTTGGCCCACATGGCGGCGCGCACGACGGCTACGCTCTGGCGTTGTCCACCGGAAAGATCGGATACAGGTGCTGCGGGGTCTTTGATTTTTGCGCCAAGGTCCTTGATGGCAACCGTGCCTTGGCGGGCCATTTCCTTCTTGTCCAGGACTTTCAAGGCTCCAAGCAGGCCAGGCTTGTAGAGTTCCCGTCCGAGGAACAGGTTTGCGCAAGGATCCAGGTCCGGCGCCAGCGCGAGGTCCTGGTAGACGGTTTCGATGCCGTGCTCCCGGGCGCCTTGGGGGGACGCCAGATGGACGGGTTTGCCGTCGATGAGGATCTCTCCTTCGGTGGGCTGGTCTGCACCGGAGAGGATTTTGACGAGGGTGCTTTTGCCGGCGCCGTTGTCGCCGATCAGGGCAACGATTTCACCGGGGTAGACGGTGAAGTCCGCTCCCCGCAGCGCTTCGACGTGACCGAAGCGGCGGATGATTCCGCGGGCTTCCAAGAGGGGTGTAGCTTGCATGGTTTTCTCCGTTGAACGGGCGTGATGGGGTACTGCTTCGTACGTTGTGGTTTAGTTCCTGTGCCAGCCGGCCTTCGCGGCATTGGGCCAGAGCCCGGCCGCCATGCCTGCAAAGAGTGCCGCACCGCGGGCTCCGGCTTCCTCGACTCCTGGCTGGTGGAGTTTTCCGAAGCGCCTGCCCTTTGCGGCCAGGACTGTTTCGCTTCGTGCCCAGCCGCCTGTGACGATGAAGTTCCGATGTGCCCCCGACAGTGAGCTCATCGCGTGATGGATGGTTGCGAGTTGCTCGACCGTTTCGTCGACGGCGGCCCGCCACACATGCGGAGGGGTCACTCCGTCCTGGATTCCTGCCAGCGTCAGGATCGCGCCGTCGGAAATGGAAGCGGTCACCCTTCCGCTGTCGGCTACGGCCGCTGCCCGGTCCAACCCGGGGAACCCGGACCGGTCGACGCCGAGGGCAGCGAGGGTACGCTGCAGGACGAGTCCGCCTTGGGTTGCTCCAAGCAGGCACCAGCGGTCCTTCAGCGCGTGCCAGCCCACGGTCACGCCGGCCTCGGTGAGCTGCGTGACCAGGCCGCCATCTAAGCCGGGGTTGATGGTCCGGACAAGGGCATCGGCGGTTCCGCATGAATCCAGCTCGTCGCCTGCGCTGATTGCACCGGCGCCGACAGCCGCGGCCTGGTGGTCGTGGCCCGCGATGGTGATGGCTGCTCCTGCCATTGCGGAAAGACCGGACCCGGCACCCACCCTGCCGATCCGGGTGCCGGAGGTTACCAGTTCAGGCATCATTCCTGCGCTGGCGCCGGACCAGGCAAGTAGCTCTTCGGACCAATCGCGCCGTTCCAGGTCCAGCCAGCCAGTGCGGGATGCGAGGGATTGCTCCGTGGCTGGCGCGGCTCCTAGTTTGAACGCGATCCATTCCGCGATGTTCAAGCGGAGCCTTGCGGTGTGCGCACCCGCTTCGTTGTCCAGCAGCCAGCGGTGTTTGGTGAGGGACCACTGTTGGCCGAACGGCAGGCCGGTGAGCCGTGAGAAAGCTGATGGGCTGATTACCGACCCCAGCTTCTCCAGTTCTTCAGTGTCCCTGCGGTCGTGCCAGGCAATGGTCGGAGCAACAGGGCTCCGATTGCTGTCCAGCAGGACGCCGGCCTCTCCCATGCTGGCGATGCCGATGCCGAGGATCTCCTCGCCGGGACGTGCCTCGGCAATCTGTGCGACGGCGGCAACCGCGGCCTCGGCGAGGCGCACGGGATCAAGCTGCACTGTCTCTCCGGACACCTCCCACGGGGTGGCGGTCCGGCCGGTAGCCACTGCCTCACCGTCGGGGGTGAAAGCCACCGCCTTGCTGGTGGTAGTTCCGACGTCCAGGCCGATGAGCAAGCCATGGCTCATTGATATCCTCACTGACACTCAATGGTTGTAGTTGTCTGGATATGCTTGCATCCACTTGGTTTTGTGTCAACCATCACATAAGATTGAGAAGCCGGAGCGCGGAAAAGCCGGGAAAACTCCGAAGGTTTCCCTGCCGCGGCCCACGAGAAGTCCAATAAATTCCAATCCCGGATTTGCGTTTCAAGCGCACGAGCCGGCCGGAGTCAGGAGTCACCATGCCCGTTGCAACCCCAGAGATCTACTCGGAAATGATCGACCGTGCGAAGGCCGGCGGCTACGCTTTCCCGGCGGTGAACGTGACGTCGTCGCAGACCCTGAACGCTGCGATCCGCGGTTTCGCCGAGGCCGAGTCGGATGGCATCATCCAGGTGTCCACTGGTGGTGCTGCGTACTGGTCGGGCGCTTCGGTGAAGGACATGGTTGCCGGTTCGCTGGGTTTCGCCGCGTTCGCCCGTGAGGTTGCGAAGAACTACAACGTGAACATCGCCCTGCACACGGACCACTGCCCGAAGGACAAGCTGGACGGTTTCGTGCTGCCGCTGCTGGCTGCTTCCGAGGCTGAGGTGAAGGCCGGCCGCAACCCGCTGTTCAACTCGCACATGTGGGACGGCTCGCACGAGACCCTCACCGAGAACCTGCGCATCGCCCGCGAGCTGCTGGAGCGCACGGCTGCGGCGAAGATGATCCTCGAGGTCGAAATCGGCACGGTGGGCGGTGAAGAGGATGGTGTGGAGAACGAGATCAACGAGAAGCTCTACACCACCACCGAGGACGCCCTGGCTACCATCGAGGCCCTGGGCGCCGGCGAGAACGGCCGCTACATCACGGCCCTGACCTTCGGCAACGTGCACGGCGTGTACAAGCCGGGTGGCGTGAAGCTGCGTCCGGAGCTGCTGAAGCAGATCCAGTCCGAGGTTGGCGCCAAGATCGGCAAGGACAACCCGTTCGACCTCGTCTTCCACGGTGGTTCTGGCTCCACGGACCAGGAGATCGCGGACGCTGTGTCCTACGGTGTCATCAAGATGAACGTGGACACGGACACCCAGTACGCGTTCACCCGTCCGGTGGCCGGCCACATGTTCGCCAACTACGACGGCGTGCTGAAGATCGACGGCGAGATCGGCAACAAGAAGACCTACGATCCCCGCGTCTGGGGCGCTTCGGCAGAGGCCGGCATGGCCGCCCGCATCGTGGAGTCCGCCCGCCAGCTCGGTTCGGCAGGCAAGACCTTCTGATGGCAGGCACCGTGATGACCGAACAGAATCAGCCCGACCGCAACCTGGCCTTGGACCTTGTCAGGGTCACCGAAGCGGCCGCCATCGCCGCAGGCCAATGGGTGGGCCGCGGCGACAAAAACGGCGCAGACGGCGCTGCCGTTGATGCCATGAGGGCCTTCCTCTCCACCGTCCGATTCGATGGCACCGTCGTCATCGGTGAAGGAGAAAAGGATGAAGCCCCCATGCTCTTCAACGGCGAAAGCGTCGGCGATGGCTCCGGCCCCTCGTGCGACGTCGCCGTCGACCCCGTTGACGGGACCCGACTCACCGCCCTGGGTATGAACAATGCAATCGCCGTTCTCGCGGTCACCGAACGGGGCGCGATGTTCGACCCCTCGGCTGTCTTCTATATGGAAAAACTCGTCACAGGGCCCGACGCCGCGGACCTGGTTGACCTGCGGCTTCCGATCGCACAGAATCTCCACCTGATTGCTAAAGCCAAAGGAGTCAAGGTCAACCAGCTGACGGTAGCCGTCCTGGACCGGCCCCGCCATCAGAGTCTCATCGAAGAAATCCGGGCCGCAGGGGCAAGAACAAAGTTCATTCTTGACGGCGACGTGGCGGCGGCAATTGCGGCCTGTCGGCCAGGCACCGGTGTTGACGCCATGATGGGCACCGGCGGGACGCCCGAAGGCATCGTCGCCGCTTGCGCCATCAAGACGCTCGGCGGGACCATTCAAGGCAGGCTTGCACCGCAGAATGAGGAAGAGCAAGCAAAGGCCGCCGCTGCTGGTCACGATCCTGCGCGCATCCTCGGCACAGGTGATCTCGTTCGGAGTGACAACTGCTATTTCGCGGCCACAGGCATTACCGATGGTGACTTGCTCGGAGGCGTCCGGTACGGGAAGTCGACGATCACCACCGAATCAATCGTGATGCGTTCCCGCTCCGGCACGGTCCGCATCGTCGAAGGCGAACATCACCTCGCCAAATGGATGCAGTACGGTCCCCAATAGCCAAGCGCTCTGTACCAAGACAACGACCGTGCAATGCTGCTCCCTTATCGCTGTTCAGCTGTGAAAGGACCTGACATGGCCCATCCCACATCCCTGCAAAGTTCCGCTCGTAAGCTCCGCTTCGGACGCTTTCCTGTCACCGATGTGCATCCCGTCGTCGCGGGAGGAGATTTCCCTGCCAAAGCCTTGCCGGGTGAGGGAATAGCGGTATTGGCGACGGCGGCACGCGAGGGGCACGATTCCCTCGGAGCCTCGGCGGTGCTCTACGATCCCCTGGGTAAAGAAGTGCAGCGGATGAGGCTGGAGTCGCTGGGACCTGGTCTGGATCGTTGGGGCGGAATGCCGACGCCGGGGGAGCCGGGACGATGGAGCTTCACCATTGAGGCGTGGGACGACCCGTATGGAACGTGGCAACACAACGCCGAAATAGAAGTTTCTGCCGGGATCGATATCGAACCCATGCTCGCTGAAGGCGTTCATCTCTTCCGGAGAGCAGCCGAGGAGGGAGGCCGCACCGCATCTGAGAGGGATGAATTTCTTGCCGCGGCCAAAATTCTTGAAGACACCGGCCACCCGCCGCAGGAACGCCTCGCGGCCTGGCAAAGCGCGGGAATCCCCACCGCCATTGCCGGTCAACCAATCCGTTAACTCGTCACAGCAACGAGACACTACTTTCGAGAGCCAGCCCAAATTCTTGCCGATGCGAGCTGGAACTAAGGCGCAAGTCATCTAGTGTCTTGCGCCTGACCAAGAGGGTGGCAATAGCAGGTACCGGTGCGTACGTCGGAGTGCTGTTCATAGAGGAGGCATCAAATCTATTGCACCCCCAGTGCATGGCCAATACACCGGGGGATCGCAACTAGTTAGCAGACGGGTCCGTGAGGTCGATCCTGCGGTGGAGAAGGCTCGCGAACGCCAGGTACTCAAGCGCCTGCTGAGGATCTTCCTCCCTGAACAGCTCGTGCGCCTTCGGGTTGCGGATTCCGATCATTGCTCCCCGAAACAGTGCCATAAAGCCTTCACGTTCATCCTGACCGCTCCTGCCGTCCTCTGTCGCGACATCGATGACGGGAGACTTGGCATTGAAAGCTGTAGACATCAGCGTGGAGCCAGACTGATCAAGCCGCGACAGACGCCGTACACGGACCTCCAGGGACTTGAACGCCTCACTTACCGCAGATCCCATGTGTCCATCTGCAAAGAGGTCGCCAGCGGCCTTCTGGACGTCCGGATGGAGGTTTTCAAACGTGAGCCGGCGGACGGGTGCTACACGGCGTGCTGGAGCCTTGCCCCACTTCACCTGTGTGTGGTGCAGTGTGGATGATCCGAAATCGTTCACCTTGACTTCACTGGCTACGCGAACATCAGTCCCACCTCGGGGATCGGGAATCTCAACGTGGTCGCCTTCGTAGATAGGCGTCGTAACCTCAAAAAAGCCTGACTCACTTTGAATCATGGCTTCAACGGTCCTGCGCTCTTCATCTTCGGTGCCAGGCTTGCTGATGATTACTACCTGCTTGGTCCCATGGGAACGTCCCATAGTCCGCAAAAAGCTCACAATTTCTCCTTGTGATTGTTCTACTTGAGGTGGGACTGGGTACTATGAGAGCTACCCAGTCCCCATCGCCCTTGCGGCGACTGCGAACTGTAGCGTTGGCGCGCTGGCAGCCCGGGGTCCTGTGTATGTGGGTGCTCACCGTTCTTTGCATTGAACGTCTAGGTGGGCACCTACAGTTTTTTGCGCTTCCGCTTGCGTCTTGTCATTTCAGCTCATCACCTTCTCCCATCATGTAGTGTCAGTCCTCATCAATGTGTCGAGGACTGTAGACATATGTGTACTTGCCGGTGGCGTCAGTCCACCCGTATGTAACTGATCGCTTCACTGCGACAGTGATAGCTTCCTTGGGCTTCGCCCAGGTTGGGTCAATCCAGTGTCGCCGATCGAACTCGGCAATGATGTCGTCGACATGTAACGGACGTGCTGCTTCCTTTAGCAGAGCAGCGGCACGGTAGGACGTGTTCGTCTTGTTGGGCTGCCTGCGAAGACCTATCGCCGGGGGCAGGTCCGGGATCTCCCCCAGAGCGTCGATACCCCTTTGCCAATTCGGCTTAGGCGGGGACGCTACTGCAACGGGGGTAGTACCAACTAGATCCGTCTGCCAGTTCTTGCTTTTGTCCTCTTCAGACGGCGTCGGCGTAACAGGCAGGCTTGATTGGGAATTCAACGCCGCTGTGTAACCACCCTCTTGCATCTTCCTGGCAACTGCGATGGTGGCGGTCAGTTTGGCCGTCTCTGCCTCAAGCTCGTCAATGCGCTTGCGATATAGAGCAACCTGGTTGCGCACTTGGCTCAACATTGACTCTGTCTCACGCTGTACTTCATCCCACTTGATCACTCCGTCCTCCTGTCCGTTCAGAGATCAGTTTCAACTTTCGCGTTGCTAACAGGCTACACGACACGACTACACGAACAACACGAACTGTAGTCTGCGTGTCGGAGGAAGGGCGTCCCAGTTCCGCTTGCCCTAGCGGTTGAGCCCAGTTCAGGACTCCTCGTTGTCAGTCGCTGTCGAGTTTGTGTTCAGAATTATCCACAGAAGCGCCCGGCAGAGATTTGCTTGACGGTGCCCATAGGGCTGTTCGCGCAACTATCCACACACAAGTTGGGACTGTTAGTGCCTTGTGGTATCGGCAAGGTCGGCGGCGACACGGCGGCGCGGAATGACACCAGTTGACAGCAGTGGATGCATAAGCGTGGCTCACTGCGTCAGGGCGGGGCCGCGAACCACTCCGGCTTGGAGCATGAGGTGAGCGGGAACGCGTTTCTGCAGAGCGCAGTTGGTGTCTGCCCTGGGTATTTCGATCTTGGCGGACAACGGCATTGCTGCTTGGCCGAGACAGAAATCTGAATCCTCAGCGTCACTCCGGCGCGTACCTGATATGGCGAACGGAAAGTGGCTATTGAGTACGACGGTTTCTATTGGCACTCACCAGCCAGCAAGGTAGAAGTCGACCGTCGCAAGTCCATGGACCTGCTGGCCGCAGGCCATGCGGTCGTGCGGCTCCGAGAAGATGACCTGTCCAGTCTCGGCATCGGGCATGGGTAGTGCTTCGAGATCGAGGTGTTCTCCAAAGTACCGCGGCCCGCGCATACAGTGACGCGAGTCTTCGCGTGGCTCAAAGGAGCTTCTGGCTAGAAAGCAGCCAGAGAAGAGGCCATGGCCATGGTGTTGCTGTTGTGGATCAATGGTTACAGTGCGCTCTTCGGCGAGTGTCTGACCAGATTTATGAACTCAATCGTTCTCGCAACCGAGCGGAACCTCGGTGGGCGGCGCAACGATTGCTTGGTGTTCTCGACCTCCGCCCATAAGGAGGAACCCATCCTTGGCGTTACCGGAATAATCTGATCATTTCGTGCCGTACCGGGCCTGGATCCTTCTGACGCCCGAATGGCTGACTGCTACTTGCTGGCGGTGTTCTTCTCGGCCTCGCAGGGTCTGCCGGAACAGGAGGACCCTGTGTAGGAACTGCGACTTGCTGCACGCTGGTACCAAACCAGCGTGGTACTGGTTTGGTACCATGGCCCTATGGCTATGAATCTGCGTGTCCCGGAAGACCTTGATCGCCGGCTTGAGCAGCTTGCAGCTGAAGAGCATACGTCCAAGTCTGCGCTTCTGCTGCAGGGGGCTGAGTTGGTCTTGCAGCGGCATGCCCGCCGCCGGGAAATCAGTGAAGGGTTGGACTTTGTGATGAGCCATGACGCTGAATTGCTTACTCGGCTTGAGGACGCGTGACTGCGTACCTTGATATTGAGGATGCTCTGCAGGTTGTTGACCGATATGGCTTTCACATCCGGGATGTAGGGCTGCTTGCTTCGGCGCTGGCCAGACCTGCCACAACGGTCATGGGTGCTGAGGCCTATCCCGAGTTAGCGGGTAAGGCGGCCGCGTTGATGGAGTCGGTGGCGCGTTTTCATCCGCTCATCGATGGTAATAAGCGGACTGCTTGGACGCTGATGGTGTTGCTGTTGTGGGTCAATGGTTACTGTCATGACTTCACGACTGATGAGGGTTTCGAGCTTGTCGTGGGAGTCGCTGCTGGCAACATCGACCTGAGGGATTCCGCCATTATGATTTCAAGCCATCTGGTGCCCCGCTAGATCTCTGTGAAGGCCGCGGAACTACGGGTACCTGGCTCGGAGCCGCCGCCAGGTGCAATGCCCTGGTCATGCAGCTGTCCGCCGCTCGGACTATGAACGTTTGAAGGAGGTGGAGTCGCTTTGAAGACGCCGCAGACCATGTGTGTCGCTGCTCCTGGGCAGGAGTCCCGGGGCCGGCTTGCGCATGACGAGGTGCAACTGCGCTTGGACTCCGCCTGCCGGAATTTCCTCGTGGGGACAAAGAATTGCCGCACCTATCTATGCAGGGTGCGGCGGCTGGCCTGTGGTCTTTGGAGCGGTGAAAAAGGGGTGTGGACACTGTCCACACATTTGGCTTCGGACTGGGCCGTACATCGGCCGGATTGGGCCGTACTCGGCATGTTTTCAAGAGTTACCAATGTTTCCGGGGCTTGGAACCCGGTTCGAGTCCCACCTCGGGCACGTGTTTTCCCAGGTCAGGGGCCGGTTGGCCGCTGAGTGTGGACAAATGTTCACGAATGGGCCCCTTCGGGGGCCTTTTTTCGTTGGCGGGGTGCCTCGCCTTCTTCGCTGGTTGTTGGTTCCGCGGTCTTGCTTGTCCACGGTGGGGTAGTGGCGGTGCTACATGCCGCTGGCTGATTCCCGGGTGTGGTTCGCGGCGGCGATCACAATAGGGTTTGTCTCGCCAAAGAGGGTGCGGACAGTGTCCACACTTACGTCTGCCCTATTAGACGGCCGCGAGGCCGTGCGTCCAGTTGTCGGTTGGGCCATAAACATCTCGATCATGGTGCCCGGCTCGTGGTTCTTGGAGCACAACGTGGTCACGGGGTGTGGTTTGGTCCGAACAATGGCATTGCTTCGGCACCTGTATGTCACCTTCGGACGCCCCTCGGCGGTTCTACGAGGGAGTCGGCCGGCTCTTACCTGTTGCCTAGTTGTCTCAAATCGCTGGCGAGTTGAGACAACTAGGTTTCAAGACACACCTCGACGCGGAAATGTGCTCCGCGCAGGCCAAGGACAGCTGTCGTTAGTAGTTGCTGATGCCGCGGACAGCCGCCCGCCGTGCCTTGACCAGGGCTTCTTTGAGCAACGGCTCGTAAATTTCTATGCCGCGTCGGCCGAGACGGGCGATGTCCTCGTCGTCGGAGACGGTGAGGTTTCGAAGAGTGTCGAGCTTGGCTGCGTATCGTTCGTGGTCCTCACCGGAGAAAGATCCGACTTCAAGGGTGTTGAGGAGGTCGTATGACTCGGGCTTAAGGGGCCGGAGCATGGTTGCGAGGGTGTCGAGTGGATAGCGGTGTCCGAATTGAAACTGGAGTGCGCCAAGGAGGTCGCGGACGGAGATGCTGAAAGAAGGTTCGCTGACCGTTTCGGTGATCCAGTCGATGTCCTTGCCTGCGATGACCCAGAAGAGTTCGGAGGCTAGTTCGGTGTCTCTAACTTGCTGCCAGAGCTTCTTCCGTTCAGGTGGGGCGAGGAGCTGGACGGGCTCTTTCCATTCGTCGAGATCTCGGTAGGTACTGCGCATCGTGGTCGTGGCGTGCTTGGTGAAGACTTCGATGAAGACCTCTGGTGATGCTTTTGCGAGTGCAGCGAGCGCTTGAGTGTGGATATGCTCGTGTCTGCTGCTCTCAGGGACAGTGTAGGACTTCATGGCGTAGAGCCATTCCGGGTCATGCGGCGTGGGGTCGTTGTCGTAGGACCATTCGGCGACCCATAGTGCTGCCGCGGTTCCGCGGACTCCGGCGTTTGGGTGAGTGAACAGCGCGTGCCTGGTTGATTCGGGGGCGTGTTTCAGTGCGAATGCTGACTCGAGTTGCTGGACGTCACGGGGGGTAAGCTGGTCGACGACCTGTTGAACAAGGGACGGGTTCGTCGATTGGCCAATGATGGCGCTGATGAGGCCGTGTCGGCCTTTCGGATCGGCAAGTAGTCGGTCGGCGATCTCGCCGGTGAGTTGGTTCGTGCGGGCGCATACGTCGGTAAGCGCTGAAGCTGATCCTGCAAGGCCGTGGTCGATAGCCGATGTGAGCCACTTGGTCGGTTCCGGGTCCGGCTGGTACGCAAGACGCGCAAACACTTGCCAGGTCCCTGTGGTCGTTTGGCCTGCGGTCGTGAGATCGGGCTCGTGGGCCTTCAACCACTCCATTAGGGCTTCGGGTGCCTCTTGCTGGAATGGAGCGAGAGCTTTGTCGAGTGCGGCTTCTTTACGGCGCCTGGTTTCGTGGTAGTCGGTCAGGCGATCGCTTTCGTGCGTAATGGCTGCGAACAGCTTGTCTGGTTCATTGAGCCGGATCTTAATTGTGCTTGCCGCTTTGTTGAACCGGGCGCGCACGCCGGGAGTGGTGATGACCGGGGCGAGGATGTTCGCGATGTTGTTCGCGATGCGTTTGCCGGCGCGCATTTGGGCGTCGGTGGTTTTGCCGCCGAATGGGAGGCTCCATCCATTCGCGATCCGCACCCATTTGTCGAGCAGGTCGATCAGCGTGAGCTGGGCGGCGGGCGTTAGCCCTGGGGAGCGTGTTGCGAGTGCTGGACGAACGGCGTCGTACAGCGTTTCCATGTGCGTGGCGTCCCATGTAAACGACTGCAGGATGACCTGGTTCAGGACCTCGGGGCTCAAGTAGTTGCCGTCGAATGTCGGGGCGAGGATTTCGCAAATGAAGGGTGCCCAGACGGTGTCGATGAGGTCGGCGTCGGGCACGGTCCGGAGCGCTTCGACGAGTTTCAAGAGACCGGTGAGCTGGGGTTGGTCGCCGCTGCGCGCGTCGCGGACTTCTTCGACGAGCTCCTTGACTGCCGGCTTGATGTCGCATCCTGCGTCTTCAAGAAGGGAGAGTGCCTTGACGAAGGTGCCAAGGGCGCCGGGGAGATTGCCGCCTACTGCATCTGCGACGCGTGCGGCTAAAAGCTTAGCTTCCCTCTCGGCAGTCGTGGGATCCCCGGCATTCATCGCTGTCGCGACGCGGGCTAGGTGTATGTCGACGACGGCTTGCGCTTGTTCAGGGCCGAGTTGGCCGAAGCTTCGTAGGAGTTCGACATCCTTTTTCGCGTCGGGCAGCAGTGCGATTAGTTCGCCGGTAGTCGGTACTCTTGGGTGCGTTGCGCCGAGGAGTTTCGTGTAGATCTGGGTCTGCATAAGGTTGGCAGCGAGTTCAGGGAATGTGGCTTGGATGTCGCGCAACCGGACAGGTGAGGCGGTGCCGGAGAAATAGACCTCGGATGCGACGGCGGCGGCAATAATGTGCGGTTGGACGCGGTAAGTCTGGTCGTGCTCGATCTGTTGGGCTTCATAGTTGTAGTGCTTGTGGTCTTGGACGTCAACGAGGCCGGCGATCGCGACGGATCGAATGAGCCGGATGAGTTCGGGTTGCCGGATCTGTAGGAGATCGGCCATGCGGCGCAACTGGTCGTCATTGACCTGGCCGAGGAGTGCCAGAGTGCCGAGCACGTCGACTGCGTCTTCCGATGTGTTGGACATGCGTAGGAAGGCGAAAATATGATCGCGCAGCGCGTTGCCGGTCCATACGGACTTCCAGTCACGTTCGTGAATGAGGAGGTCGGCAAGGTTCAGTGCCCAGGCTGGGCGGCCGGCAGCTTGTGTGAGTAGGTGCACGACCACTGAAAGCCGGGTGATGCCGCGTTCGCGGAGCATTGCTCCGAGTTCTTCGCGGGTAAGGAGGTCGACCTCGAGCTGGACCGAGTTTGGCAGGTGGTCTGCGATCCGGTCCCTTTCGTGTGGCCAGCATGTTGCGATGATGCGGTAGTTGAGCCCCTCCGCGTTGCGCAGTTGTAGGAGCAGATCGACGTCTTGGAGTCGCGCGCCGGAGTCGTCGACCACCACCAGCGCGGGCTTAGCTTCGATGAGGTCATCGAGAAGGCGTTCGGGCGTGGGTTGCCGTTCGAGGAATAGGGCACCGCCAAGTTTGCTGGCTACGTGGCTCTTTCCCACGCCTGGAACTCCGAACAGGATCACGTCGGAGTCGGACTGGTTTATTTCGGCGATGAGGGCGTCACGTCCGACGGTCGAAAGTTGTTGTTCGTCAGGGCGTGCTCCGCGCGGTTGACGCGAGAAGCTGAACGGTCCGCCTTCGATGTTGAGAACCTTGCGCCGCCAGTCGGGGTTCTCCCGGAATTGGTTCGCGAACCATGCTCGGTCGTAGACCTGCACCAGCTCGCAATCGAACTCTTTCGCGATGTCCTTGAGCTTCTCGCGCTTGGATCTGTTGGCTTCTGCCAGGTTGACGGCGACGACACGCTGGACGGGGACGTGGTTCTTCCGCATTGACGCCAGGCTGCCTCGCAAACTCCGCTTCGCACCATCCCAACTCCGCGAGGAGGTGATGATGAGACCGGTGATCCGCGAATCCTCGGTGATTTCTGCGTCGAGCCCATAGTCGGAGCCTCCGACTATGGGCACGAGTGCGGGGTGGACAGGACTGAGCAAGGAGGTAGCACAGTCTTCAAAATGGTGCGGGTTGATCCGCGCGCGCGTATCGGAAAGACGTTGATCAATGCGGTCGAGCAAGTTCACCTCAACCACCTCGGTGATCTGCATCCGAACTTGTTGACGGGTCCCATGGAGGGAGTTTATGCGCGAATGGCGACATCGCGGCATCCACCTCTCATGGTTTAGCAAGATGCAATGCGGTCGAATGGCAGAGCGGATCGTCTCGGGCAAGATGACGTCGAACACTCACTATGCGGGCGCAGACAGTTCAGGTCTGGTTCAGAGTATCCGAAGCGGACGATGGGACCTCATTTCGGGCCGAGGGCGTGGCCGCTTCATGTATTGCAAATCCCTATTGTTTGGAGGCGCTGAGGTTTCGAGACACATCGAGTCGGATTAGGGGAGGGGTTCGGACGGCCGTAAAGGATCCGAATTGTGGCAATGACCGTAGGCGGCCTGTCTTCGCCGTGGAGGAGCAAGCCGATCCACCCGCAAGTTCAATAGGATTAGTCATTATGAAGAAGGGGATGATTCTGGAGATCGACGGTGACTCTTACACCGTCGTCGAGCCACAGTTGGGCCAAGGCGGGGCGGGCACGGTCTGTAAAGTGCGTTCCTCGGCAGATGACAAGGTCTACGCACTCAAGCAAATAAAGAAAGACGCTCGATCAGAGCGCAACGAGAGGTTCCTCCAAGAAATCGCGTTCGGTTTGGATTCGAGCAATGATCACGTTGTGAAAATTCACGCGCAGTTCGATGACGGGAAGTACTTCTACTACACCATGGACCTGTACCCGAAGAACTTGCGCGACATCATCGAGGAGGAAGCTGACTACCGGGTGCTTCTCGATTACCTCTCACAACTATGCGATGGTCTTGCCTATGTGCATGATCGAGGGGTGGTGCACCGGGACATCAAGCCTGAAAATATCCTCGTCGACAGTAAGAATCGACGGGTCGTCCTTGCGGATTTCGGCATCGCTCATTTCAAGGACTCGTCTCTGACTCAGCAGAGTGATCTCTTAGCAAATCGCAACTACCAGGCGCCGGAGCAGATGGCAAGGAATAATGCCAAAAACGTCGGGAAGCCTGCGGATATTTTCGCACTAGGACTCATCTTCACAGAGGTATTCACCAAGCAGAACGCTCGCGGTGCACGGCATCGGCGAGTGGGCGATATCCATCCGTTTCTCACCAACCTCGACCTACTTGTCGAGAGCATGATGCTTCAGGACGAGACTCAACGCATTTCAATTCAAGCCGCGCGGGACTCTCTCAACCTGATCCGTAAACAGGTAGGCGCACGCATCGGGGAGATCGTGGAAGAACTACGCCCGATTAATGAGCCGATCAGCGGAGACGTCTCCAGAACCGATCTAATCCTTGAGCAGGCTGGCACAGATGTCCTGTCTGCGAAGTACATTTTCGAGCGAACCTCCGGCGAGGAACTCTCGCGTTACAACCCGAACTATCACTGCCAGATCAGCTACCGCGTGAGTGATGAGCTTTATAACGGATGCGTTCAATCAATCCTGTACTCAATGTGCAAAGCGAAGTTCGAGTATGAAGCTAACGGTGCTTGGGGTGAGTCAGACCTAAATTTGGTGGTTTCCCCGCTTAAGGCTCGGCTTCTGAATGAATTTGAATCAATCCAGAGTCAGTACCCCCTTACCAGGAGCTCCATTTGGGCTAAGTTGCCACGTATGGCCGCTCACTATTTCCGCTTCAGTAAGGACTACCACTGCAAAGAGATCCTAGAGCGAGCACACCGAGAGCTCACGGTCTCAAAGGGACCATATGACGGATCCCTTCATAGCAATCTTGTGAGCGCCCCTATCCTCTGGATCGTTCAGAACGTGAGGAGGTATCTCAAGACCGACGTCTTCGAGATGTCGTCGCAGAACCTTCATGAGATTGAGTTCGAACGCCATGTGTACGTCGACTGGGCGGGAACACGTCTGGATGATCCGGAGCGAGTGGCCGTCGGCTTCGACCTTTTCAACCCCTCTGACGAGGCCGAAATTCTGACCATCCTTGAGAAATTCAGGGACAAATGGAATGCCTCATTCGTGAAACAGAACGACGGAAGGTACTCAATTCACTTCAAGTCGTCCGGCGACTACGAGCAGTTCAGCAAGGAAGCCCTCGCCATTGCAGCCCAGGACTACATCTTCGAGGGCGACGTGCTCGATTTGCTCCGAACGGATGACGAATACGAGGATCTTGTTGCACTTACTTGGGGGTCGACCTTCGACATCCCTAACACATTGGCTAAAGTCTTGGGCCTCCGCGACATCTAGGAGGCTCCAGGGCTAGACCTAATAGTCTCCGTAATCGATGAGGCCACGAACGCTCGCGCGGGCACAAGGGTTTGAATCGCAGAGAGAGAAGAAGCGGACTTCCTGCGGAGCCAGGCGGCCGTCCGAACAGAGTCGTGATGCGCGGTTGACCAAAAGGTCGCGCTAACGGCCAAGATGCCGCAGGCGCCTGTCGAATCCCTGCATTGTTGCCGACGGGGCGTTTATTGCCACCGGAGCTTCTCTTTTCCCCGGGGCATCCGTGGGCGCCGGAGCGGAAGTACGCATCAACGGCGTCGTGCATGTGAATTCAAGCTTGGACCCAGAAACGGTAGTATCAATCGGCTGGGTCGCGGTCGGAAACCCTGCGAGCATCCTGCCGCCTACCCAGCATGATGACATCTGGAGCATCCAACGGACGCTCGATTTTCCTGGCACCGTCTACGGTGTGTCCCGGGAAACTTCAATGACTCAGCTGATGGAAGCACAGTCTGCGCACTACGGGGAGCACCGGAACGACACAGTGCTCGACGCTTGAGGACGCCGGTCGCGCGGCCATTCGCATTTGCGGCCCGGGCCTGCGAGGTCCTCGTTTCAGTTTGAGAACGGGTGATGGTGTGGTGGGAAGGCAATCCCGGGAACGCGTCCGACGCCGGGCGGCCGGTTTCGCGTTCCGCTCTCATCTGGGGGCTGGTCGCCGCGCGGCCGGGACGGCTAGGCTCCTGCGTGATGGCGTGTGTCCGGCACGCCCTGACTCTGTGGGCAGGTGGGTACTCCTTGAACGCTTTCGAGAGCAAGCAGCAGTTGGACGAATCCGGTACCGGGCGGCAGGACGCAGGTGAAGGCCCGGAGCCCAAGGACAAGCCGGAATTCAGCGGGCCGTACCATCACCCCGCCGCCGGGTGGGGCGCCGCCATGAGTGTCGGGAAGATCCTGGTCCGTGAGCGGGCACTGTTGGACGGCCCGAGGGCGATTTTCCGGATGAACCACGAGGGCAAGGGGTTTGACTGCCCGGGCTGCGCGTGGCCGGATGACACCAAGGGGCTGCACCTGGACATCTGCGAGAACGGCATCAAGCACGTCACGTGGGAAATGACCCACAAGCGTGTGGGCCGGGAATTCTTCGCACAGCACTCCGTCAGCGAGTTGTCCGGTTGGACCGAGTTCGAGCTCGAGAACAAAGGCCGCCTCACCGAACCGATGGTCTACGACCCCGCCACGGACCACTACGTTCCCATCAGCTGGGGCGAAGCCTTCGACATGATCGGCCGGGCGCTGCATGAGCTGGACGATCCCAACCAGGCATCCTTCTACACGTCCGGCCGTCTGGGCAATGAGGCCACCTTCCTTTACCAGCTCATGGCGCGGGAACTCGGCACCAATAACCTGCCTGACTGTTCCAACATGTGCCACGAAGCCAGCGGCCGGGCCATGAAAGCCGCTCTGGGGACCGGCAAGGGCACGGTGGACCTGGAGGACTGGGAAACCACGGACGCCCTGTTCATCATGGGCGTCAACGCCGCGTCCAACGCACCCAGGATGCTCACCGCGCTGGCCGAAGCGCACCGCCGCGGCGCGCAGATCGTGCACATCAATCCGTTGATCGAAGCCGCCGCCACCCGGACGATCGTGCCGCACGACATCCGGGACATGGCGATGTTCCGTGCCACCCAGACCAGCACCATGACCCTGCAGCCACGCATCGGCGGGGACATGGCGCTGCTGAGGGGCATGGCCAAAGCCATCCTGGACATGTCGGCCACGGACCCGAAAGCCCTGGACAAGGAATTCATCGAACGCCACACGGTGGGCTTCGAGGATTACCGGGAGGTGTGCGACGCAACGCCCTGGGACGAGATCGAACGCCAGTCCGGTGTGACGAGAACCGACATCCTCAAAGCAGCCCAGGTATACCGGGACGCGGACCGCAGCATCATCAGCTGGTGCCTGGGCATCACCCAGCACGAGCATGGCGTGGACACCATCCGCGAGATCGTGAACCTGCTGTTGATGCGCGGCAACCTGGGCCGTGAAGGCGCCGGGCCATCACCCGTGCGCGGCCACAGCAACGTCCAGGGCAACCGGACCTGCGGCATCGACCACAGGCCTTCCGAAGCCTTGTTGGCCCGCCTGGACAAGGTATGCGGCATCAATTCCCCGCGCGAGCACGGCCTGGACACAGTAGCCACGATCGAGGCGATGAACCGTGGCGACGTGAAGGTCTTCATCGGCATGGGCGGCAACTTCGCCTTGGCCGCCCCGGACACGCACTACACGTACGCCGGGCTTCGAAACTGTGAGCTGACCGTGCACGTGAGCACCAAGCTCAACCGCAGCCACCTGGTGCACGGCCGGCAGGCCCTCATCCTGCCCTGCCTGGGCCGCACCGAAAAGGACGAACAGGAAAACGGCCTCCAGAGCACCTCAGTGGAGGACTCCATGAGCATGGTCCACCTGTCCGTCGGCATGAAGAAGCCTGCCTCCCCGGATCTGTTGTCCGAACCGGCCATCATTGCGGGGATCGCCAAGGCGGCATTGCCTGAGAGCAACACGCCCTGGAATTGGTATGTGGGGGACTACGACCGCATCCGAGACACCATGTCCGAGGTCTTCGACGGCTTCGAAGACTTCAACCGCCGCGTGCGCCTTCCCTTGGGCTTCAGGCTCAAGCAACCGGCCCGCGAACTGGTGTTCCTCACGCCGTCCGGCCGCGCCGAATTCTCCGCGGTTCCATTGCCGGATGTCATCCCTGCTCCGGGAACCCTGGCTTTGGGAACCATGCGCTCCCACGACCAGTGGAACACCACCATCTACTCCGATAACGACCGTTACCGTGGAATCAAGAATCTGCGCACCCTCGTGTTCATGAATCCGGAAGACATGGCGGAACGCGGTATCAAGGAATTTGATTCCGTGGACATCGTGGCCACGGCCAAGGACGGTTCGGTGCGGTCCGTCGAAGGATACCTCGCCGTGCCGTATGACATTCCGCGCAGCTGCGCCGCCGGGTACATGCCGGAAATGAATGTCCTCTGCGCGATCGGCGATTACAGCACGCAAAGTGACCAGCCGATCATGAAACACCTCAAGGTGACCATCGCGCGCAGCGCAACATAGGCGGAGGAAACCCCGACGGCGGCACGCGCCTCCAGCGCGAAGGCGGGCCGCCGTCGTCGGCTGTTTGCGGGCGCGGGTCAATGGCTCAGGCGCTGGTACCGGCGGAGTCTTTCGTGTCCCTTGGCGGAGCCGGGTCCGGCGATGGGGGAGAGGACTTCTTCGAGCGCCGTGCGGACTGCCTGGGCGTCCACGTCCAGTCCGATCGCGACAAGGACGTTTTCCGAGGCTGCTTTGCTTGTGGCGATATGGATCTGGGCGCCGACCACATTGACCGCATAGGCGCGGAATTTTCCGCCGTGCCGCGTGGTGATTGTGCCTTTGATGCGATAGACGCCGGCGGGCGGCTTTTCAAGAAAGTCGAGGATGCGGTCCGGGTCGATGGAGCCTTGCGATGCCACCGTGACGGCTTTGGCATGCTGATGGTCATGCGCATGGGCGTGGCGTGCGTCGCTCGACGCCTGGGCCTCAATGAGGAGCTGCCGCAGCGGCAGCTGGGATTCGTCTTCTTCCATGGAGGCGACGTCGTAGAGAAGCTCCGGGTCAACGGCCGCGCCGCTCGCGCCGACCGCGAGGATCCGGGAATTGCGCTCCCTGATCCGTAGCGTGATCCGTTCGAGGGTTTCCTCCCTTTCGGGCGCCGGAACGAGGTCCAACTTGTTCACGATGGCCAGCGATGCGGCACTGTACCTGAGGGGCGGCAGGTCTTTCGTGTCCACCGTCCTGAAGTGCTCCACGGCGTCGATGACGTCCACCAGGCCGCCGAACCGCACGCGCTCCACCGCCGTGGTTTGGACCAGCTGACGCAGGGTGAGGGGTTCGGCCAGGCCGCTAGCCTCGATGATGATCACATCCAGGGCCAGCCGGGGAGCGGAGAGGCGGTCGAGTGCGTCATCGAGCCCGCCGGCATCCTCCAGGCAGCAGATGCATCCGCCGGAGATGGACGCGGGCTCGTCGATCTGCCCGGTGACAAGTCCGGCGTCGACGTTGATGTCGCCGAAGTCGTTGACGATGACCCCTACCCGCGCTCCCGGTTGCCGGAGGAGATGGTTGAGCAGGCTGGTCTTGCCTGCGCCGAGATAGCCGGTGAGGACAATGACGGGGATGGCAGCCACAGCCGCTACGTTATCACGAACGGTTCGCATTAATCGGAGCGGGTTCGCCACGCAGGGGCTACGGCACTCAGGCGGAAGCCACCTCCCGGCGGAGTGCAGCGAGCAACGCGGCAAGCGCCGTGACGGCGGCGATTCCAAGCATCCGGAAGCCGCCGCTCCAGTCCGTTCCCGCAGTGGTGGTCACCGGCGAGTGCGTAAAAGGGCGAGAGGTCCCGGACTTGCTGCTCGAAACCAAGCATTCCGTGCCGGTCACCTCGAACAGGGCTGCCACCAGCAGCTGGGTCATGGATATTCCTTGTGCCTCGATCATGGAGCGAAGGGCAGCCGTGACCTGCGGGTGGGACGTGCGTCAGCCCGGGCTACCGGACCTCGATCACCCCCATCATCCCGAGGTCCTCGTGGTCCAGGATGTGGCAGTGATAGACGGTCCTGCCCGTGAAGTCGTTGAACGAGATCCGCACTTTGACGCTTCGCCCGGAAGGTACGTTCACCACGTCCTGGAAGCGCACCGTTCCGAGCGGCAGGCCGTCCTCTTCAACCGGCTGCATCGGCCAGACATGCAGGTGGAACGGATGGTCCATGGGGGTGTTGTTGAGCAGCGTCCATTCCTCGACACTGCCGGCAGCTGCGGCTATGTCGGTCCTCGCCGGGTTGAACCGCCTGCCGTTGATGGTGAAGTCCATCATTCCCATCGGCCCGGGGGAGCCAAAGACGAGCTGCCGCCGCGCTGCCACGGGCGCCCGGCGGAGGTCCGCGGGGGCCTCCCGCCCGGCTACGGGTGCCAAAGGGGGCCCGGGATCACCGGACACGCGCACCCTGGCCAGTTCCGCACCGCCGTCGGGCAAACCGCCGCCGGGTCCGCCGGGGGCCATCATCCCTCCGCCGCCCCGGTCGTAGGGAAGCGTCCGCAGCACGGATTCGCCGGACGCGGCGGTGAACAGCAAGTCCGCGCGGTTACCCGGCGCCAGGAACACTGTGCCGTCCCCAGGCTGCTGAAGCGCTTGGCCGTCGAGGCTGAGCCTGAGGTAGCGGGCCACGCAGGCGTTGACGATCCGCCACCGTTCACGCTCGCCGGGCCGGGCTTCGATCACCGGCGCCACCTGGCCGTTGAGCAGCAGGAGCCGGCCCTCCCGCCCGGCCATCCTCTCCATCGCCGACGGTGGCCTGATGTTCCCGGAGCCGTCCACGGTGATGTCGGAGACCACCAGGATCCGTTCGCGGGCTACCTCCGGCGGCCGGGGTTCTTCCACGATGATCGCCCCGTACAGGCCGGCGAAGACCTGGTCCGCGGCGCTCCCGTGGAGGTGCGGGTGGTACCAGTACACGCCGGGCGGGTGGTGGTCCGGGAGGCGGAATTCGTAGTCGAAGCTGCGTCCCGGCTCCACGGTGACGAAGGCGTTGTCCCCGTTGCCTTGCGGTGAGACATGCAGGCCGTGGACGTGCAGGTTGCTCGCCTCCCGGAGATTGTTGACCAGGCGGACCGCCAGCGTGTCGCCTGCCCGGAGGCGAAGCGTCGGGCCGGGGACACTCCCGTTGTAGGCAAAGCACGACGCCGGCCGGCCGGCAATCGGTACCGTCACCTGCGCTGCCTCGAGGCGGAGCTCCAGGCGGCCGGCAGAGCTCCGCAGGACGGGCGCTTGGGCAAGGCCGACTCCGCCGGCCTGTTCGGGCGAGGGCGCCAGGTACAGGTAGAGCCCGGCAGCCCCGGCGGCTGTTCCCGCCAGTCCGAGGCCGCCCAACAGCAGTGCCGCCCGGCGGCTGACCGGCTGCATCAGGAGCACACTCCTTCCATCCCTTGACGACTGATGCTTAGAGCCTGCGTTCCGGACATCCGCGCCGCCAGAGCCAAAGGACCCGGAGGGGACCAATGGCACTACAGCTGAGGGTGGAGCGGTGCCACGATCATGGTCATGATCACCCATCTGACCCCGGCATGCACCAGGGTGCCAGCGGCCGGAGCCCTGGCCACAGCTGCTGACGCGCCCGTTAACCGGACACGGCCGGGACGCTGTTCGACGGCGCGGCTCGTCCTCGTTCGGTTTCCGACCGGAGCCTGTGGCTACAGCATCCGATTCTCTTCCGTTTCCGTGTCCTCGAGGTGCTGAAGGAGCGCGTCGAGGAGCGGACGTTGGCCTTTGACCAGGCGCTCGCGGGCTCCGGCGATGGAGGTCCATTCCGCCCGGTCGAGCTCGGGATACTCGCGGAGCACGCGGGAACCTTTCGGCCACTCCAGGGCAAAGGTGTTGCTGCTGATCTTCGTCGGATCGAAGCCGCCCGTACCAGCGTCCGGCGCACCTGCGAAGGCCGTGAGGAGCTTGCCGGAGGGTTGCCTGAAAGTACCCAAGGTGAAGAATGCGGCAGCAGGAACCGGGTAGCCGGTCTCCTCCGTGAATTCACGCCGGGCAGCTTGCCACGGGTCTTCGTCGCCGTCATACAGACCTTTGGGAATGGACCACGCCGCGGTCTCCTTGCCCGCCCAGAACGGTCCGCCCATGTGTGCGATCCAGACGTGCACGGTTGAGTCCGCGAAGCGGTACAAGAGGATTCCGGCACTTCGTGCCGGGCCTTTTCCTGCCATGTCAGGAATCATTGTCCGGGGCGGTACCCTGCGGGCTGGAGGCCAGAGGCGGCCACCACCGCGAAGGTTCCTTGATAACGAAGCGGCGCCCGCTGACGTCACTCGGAATGATGCGGATGAGCTGGTCCTTGCTGCCGGCCTCCCACGGCGAAAGCCCGGTTGCCGCGGCTTCGCGGAGTTCTTCCTCGTCCTCGACCAGCTCTGCCGTTCCTTTGACGATGATGCTCCAGGCGATGGTGCCGTAGCGGTTGAGGCCGTCGGCTTCAAAGGCGACCGCTTTTCCACCCTGCACCAGGGCGAGCTTGGTCCCCGGTCCGGTCCGGAAGATCAGCGTGCCGAAGTCCGGAAGGTAATTGACCGGGAAGATCTCCGGTTCGTCGCCGTTCACCAGCGCCACCCTGCCCACGGAAGCGCTTTCGAGGCATTTCCAGCATTCGTGCGCAGCGAGGGATGAGGTTCCGGCAGCGGGGGCGGGCGTATCCATGCACCGAGCGTAGGCTTTCGTGCCCGGCGCCGGCAGGGTAGAAAGTCCCACCCGCGTCCGGCGGTGTCGTACCGCAAGGAGGCGGCCGCCGTCGTGACTTTCGACCCTGTTGGCGGGCGCCGGGCAGCGAAAGACTGGGCGGACAGCAGGGCCGGGAGGCCCGGCCACCGAGCAGTTCCAAGGAGGAGAACCCATGGAAAACGATGAGAGGCCGGGTACGGTGCTCGACGAACAGCAGTCGTGGGACGTGCTGCGCCGGTGCGGACATGGCCGGCTGGCCGTGTCAGTCCTGGGCAAGCCCGATATCTATCCGATCAACTACATCGCGGACAACGGCGTCGTGCTGATGAGGACCAATCCGGGAACCAAGCTTGCCGAGCTCACCGTCAATTCAAGCGTCGCGTTCGAAGTGGACGAGGTGGTGGACGGGGAGGCATGGAGCGTGGTGGTGACGGGCACGGCGCGGGTAGTCGAATCGCAGTCCGAGGTGGACCGGCTGAACAAGCTTCCCCTCAGGCCGTGGATTCCGACGCTCAAGTACACCTACGTGGAGATCACTCCTGAGCGTATCCATGGCCGCTATTTCGAACTCGGCGACGAGCCGGAACGGTACTAGCCCGGACAGGACCAGGCGGCCGGCCGGCATTAAGCGCGGCAGGGGGAGATCATGGTCAGCAGGATTCTGGTTGGCGTCAACGGTTCCCGCGCGGCGCGGGCGGCCGCGGATTGGGCTGCGCGCCGGGCTGTGGACCTTGGCGGTGAGCTCGTGCTTGCGCACGCCGTGCCCGGGCGGGGCATGTTTCCGGGCGGCAGCGACTATATATCCGCCCGTACCCGTGGACAGGAACTGCTCGACGGCGAGACCGCACGCCTGCAGGCAAACGAACCCGGGTTGCGTGCCCGCCGGCTCCTCGACGACGGAGAGCCGGCCCAGGTCCTGTGCAGACTGTCCGGAGGCGCGGAACTGCTGGCCCTGGGCACGGACCGCACCCCCGACATCCACGGTGAGGGTTTCGGGTCAGTGAGCTTCCAGACCGCCATCATGAGCCGCTGCCCGGTGGCGGTGGTGCCGGCCGCTACGGGAGCAGCGGACGGCGGAATCGTCGTCGGGACGGACGGCTCCCGGGACGCCGCGATCGCCGTGGCACGGGCCGCCGCGGAGGCCCGGCGCACCGGAACCGCCTTGACCGTAGTGCACGCAGCCGGCGATGTCACGGAAGGCAGGACCATCCTTGGATCCGCCAAGGCGGCTGCCACAGCTGGGAGCCCGGGTGTTCCGGTCCGTGAACTTCTCGACCTGGACCATGATGCGCCCGAAGCGTTGCGGGAAGCCGCGCGGAATGCCGCCTTGCTGGTGCTCGGCTGCAAGGGCAGGGGAGGCCTGCGGGTCCTGGTCGGCTCGGTCGCGAAGGCAGTCCTGTTCGATATCCAGTGCCCCACCCTGATTACCCGCGCGGCCGTCACCTAGCCAGGAAGCCGCGAAGCGCCAGGAATCGGGGTCCTGGTGCTCCGTGGTCATTCCAAACCTGCCCGGGTGGCATCGTCCAAAGGGCTCCACCAGGTAAGCGGCGGTGCCACCTTGAAGCGGCGGCCGGTTACCGACGTCGGGACAATCCTGACGAAGGCATCCTTCCGCCCCGCCTGCCAGGGAAAGAGCAGAAGCCCCACAGTGTCGAGTACCTCCTGGGTCAGCTTCACCGCGACGGCCTGGCCTTTCACCACGACGCTCCAGGCAATTCCGGAGTCCTGGTCGACGCCGTCGGCCTCGAGCGCCACCGCCGCCCCACCCAGGGCCGCGTGGAGCTTGGTGCCTTCCCCGGTGCGGAAGACCAGCGTTCCGTGGTCCACCTTGTAGTTGATCGGGAAGATGTCCGGGTGGTCCTCCACCCAGACCGCGAGCCGCCCGACGGAGACGCCCCGCAGTTGCTCCCAGCATTGTTCGGGCGACAGGTCTTCAACCCCTGGCACGGATGTTTCTTTGCTAGTCATGGCCTGACCGTACGCCCGCCGCACGGACATCAACAGGGCACAAAGACCTTCGCCGGATGAGGGGCTGGAAGGGTGGGTCCCTCCCGGGTAGGCTGGCTTCGGACACGATGGGGAGGGGCCGATGAACGCGTCCAGTCCGGACCCGGAACGGGCCGGGCACCCTCCGGTCGCCGGGATCCGGATCGAAGAACTGCTCTCAGACTTCCTGGCCAAGGCCGGGGAGTTGCTCCACGCCCAGCAGCACATGCGCGGACTGCTGGAAGCCGTGGTGGCCGTCGCCGAGGACCTGAGCCTTGAGGCCGTCCTGGACCGGGTGGTTACCTCTGCCTGCCGCCTCGTGAAGGCTCGGTACGGGGCGTTGGGGGTGATAGGTGAAGACAAGGCGCTGAGCCATTTCGTCACCGTGGGCATCGACGAGGACCTCGCCCGGCGCATTGGCCCACGCCCCACCGGGCACGGCGTCCTGGGGCTGCTGATCAACGAGCCGATGCCCCTCCGGCTCCACGACCTGCAGGAGCACCCCAAGTCTTATGGCTTCCCCGCCCATCACCCTCCCATGAAATCGTTCCTCGGCGTGCCGATCCGCGTCCGGGACGTGGTGTTCGGCAACCTCTACCTGACGGAGAAGGAAGACGGACAGGATTTCACGCCCGAGGACGAGGATCTTGCGGTCGCCTTGGCCGCCGCGGCCGGTGTGGCGATCGAGAATGCCCGCCTGTATGAAGATTCCCGGCGCAGGGCGTCCTGGCTGGAGGCCTGCATGGACGTCACCGGCAAAATGCTCGGCGGCAGGCAGGAACTCGGGCAGGACCAACCGCTGGAAGAGAGCAACTGGGGGCTGGACCTGATCGCCGACCGGGCACTGCGGGAGTCCGGGGCCCATCTTTCCCTGATCCTGATTCCGGCCGGGGAAAGCGGGTCCTATACAGTCCTGGGTGCCTCCGGCGAACCGGCCGGCAAATTCTCCGGGAAGGTCCTGCGCTTGGAATCCGAAGCGTTGCGGGCGGTGGCCGCCGGCGGCCCGCCCGTCCAGATCGACAACGCCCGCGAGCTCCTGGGCAACGGTAAGGGGCGCGAAACGGGCCTGGGGAAGCTGCTGGCGATCGACCTCAGCTCACACGGCGTGCACCACGGACTCCTGATTCTCGTGAAATCCCGGGGTGCGGGCCGCTTTTCCGCCACGGACGTTGAGATGGGCGCGGTCTTTGGTTCCCATGTGGTGCTCGCCTTGGAACTCGACCGGGTGCACAGGCTGCGGGAACAACTCGTGTTGTTCACCGACCGCGACCGGATCGCCAGGGACCTGCACGATATCGTGATCCAACGGCTCTTCGCTGCCGGGCTGAGTATCCAGAGCCTGCGGCGCTTCACGAGCGACGGAGCGGCCCTGGCCCGGATCGATTCCATTACCGGCGAACTGGATGAAACCATCCGGGAGCTGCGGGACACGATTTACTCCTTGCGTGCCGGCGCCGGAGAGCGGGCGCTGCTAAGCAGCCGTGTTCTCCAGGCGGTCCGGGCCGCCACGCGTTCCTTGCCGTTCGCTCCCCATTTGGTCCTGAACGGTGCGGTGGACTTGATCGTCGACGACGGGACGGCGGCCAATCTGTTGGCCGTCATTTCCGAGGCAGTCAGCAATGTCGTACGCCATTCGGGAGCGGAATCGTTGAGCGTCACGGTTTCCGCCGAGTCCGGCAGGCTGCGCCTGGCCGTGGAGGACGATGGTTGCGGCTTCAGCGATCCAACGCCCGGGAACGGTTTAGCCAACATGGAGCGCCGCGCGCGCGAACTGAACGGTACCTTCGCGGTGACAAGCATCCCTGAGTCGGGGACGCTGCTGGAATGGGCGGTTCCGCTGCCGTAGCCCGGCGGTTCTCAGCGGCCGAGCCTGTTTTCCGCGTCGGGGCCGTGGGCCATGAAGACAGCGGCCTGGGTGCGGCGTTCGAATCCGAGTTTGGCCAGCATGGATGACACGTAGTTCTTGACTGTCTTCTCCGCCAGGATCATCCGTTCGCCGATCTGGCGGTTGGTGAGTCCCTCGCCGACGAGTTCCAAGACCTTGCGTTCTTGCGGCGTCAGTGAGGCGACCCTGGGATCAACCCGTTCCGGCTCAGTGAGGCCCTGGACGATCTTGGCCTTCAAGCCGGCATCGAACAGCGATTCCCCGCGGGCAGCCCGGCGGAGCGCACCTACGAGGTCTGTCCCGCCGATCTCCTTCATCACATACCCGGCCGCACCGGCCAGTACGGCGCCACGCAAGGCTTGTTCGTCGTCGTAACTGGTGAGGATGAGGCAGACCAAGGACGGATCAACCGAGCGAACATCCCGGCAGACCTCGATGCCGGTGCCGTCCGGCAGCCGGGCATCGAGGACGGCGACGTCGGGCCGCAGCGCCGGGATCCGGCGGGCGGCTTCTTCCGCTGAACCGGACATTCCGGCAATGATGAAGCCTTCGCTCTCGAGGAGCTCCTGGAGGCCCCGGCGCACCAGTTCGTGGTCGTCGAGAATGAACACCCGGATGGCTCCTTCGGAGTCCCTGCGAATAACGTCCTGGTTGTCCATGATTCTCCCGTCCCCCGCACATCGATAAGCCGCCTGGCCGGGAATGTCCCCGCCGGCAAAGCCAATCCTTCCCCCGTGCCGGATCCCTTACAAGGGCCGAAGGGCCCCGCCCCGTTCATGACGTTCGGCCCTGAAGTATCCGCCGGCGGGCTCCTCCAGCGGGTTGGCCGACGTCGTGAACCGGGTCGCCAAACGAGGGGGGAGTGGTCTGTTGTATCTGGCCAGGCTCCGCCGCGACGGTGCGATTCCGGACATCCTCGGCTGGAGCGCCGGGGTTCCTGAGTACCTCGAAACAGTGTCCCTGGACCGGCCACGGTAGCGCGGCGAGAGGACTTCCGGCCCTAACTGCGCCACGGCCGGAGCGTAACACTGGGCATACAGGACACGGACAAAGGAACGGGAACACCATGAAGAATCCACTTGTCGTCGGGGTCAACGACACTGAAGCCAGCAGGGCCGCGGCTGCCTGGGCCATGCACAGGGCGGCGGCGCTGAAGCTGCCGGTGCTCCTGGTGCACGCCCTGGATGACCGCTGGTCCTACGAAAACTACGCCTTCGTCGAAGCGATCAGGAAGTTCGGCGAGGAATTGCTGGAGAAGGCGAGGGCGAGGGCCCTCGAAGTCGAGCCGGGCGTCGACGTCGCCACCAAACTGGCGTCGGGCAGTGTTGGCAACGTGCTGCGCAAGCAGTCCCGCAAGGCGTCCATGGTCGTCGTCGGTACCGGTGCCTCCGGCTTCGGCGGTGCGGTGACGGACCGGGCGCTGCAGATTGCCGCCGTCGCCCATTGTCCTGTGGCGGTGATCGGCAGGAACATCGACGACGACGGCCGCCGCGGCGTGCTTGTCGGTGCGGACGGTTCGGAAGAATCCGTCCAGGCGGTCGCCTTCGCCGCGGCGGAAGCCGACCGGGAAGGCCAGGAGCTGACCATCCTGCACGCTTTCGGAAGCCCCCGCTTCAGGGTGCCGCACGGCTTGCCCGGGAGCGCGCTCGCCGAGCAGGCGGCGGAAGAGGAACGGGTAGTCCTCTCCGAGACCGCGGCCGGCCTGGCTGAGCAGTACCCGGACCTCACGGTGCACCAGGTCCTCGCGGTGGACACCGAGCCGGCGAAGGCATTGGTGGAGGCTGCGGGAAATGCGCGCCTGCTCGTCCTGGGAAGCCGGGGCAAAGGCGCGTTCAAACGGCTTCTGATGGGCTCCACGGCGCACGCCGTGCTCTCCCACCTGCCGTGCCCGGCGATTGTCACCAGGCTGGTCCCGGCCAAGGACGGCGAGTAGCGGTCGACGGCGGCCGCTCGCCGGACAGCGAAAGGGCGCCCCGGAATGGCCGCCGGAGCCGCCGGCCCCGCCCGCCGCGATGCGCCGCGCCGCGGCGGCAGGCGGGAGGCTATGTTCGCGGACCTGGGGGCCGGGGCGTCATTGTGCGTGCTCCGACGGTGACGAGCGCGGTGGAGGCCTGCGGGCGGCAGCCCGGGGACGCGTCCTAGGACTCTTCCACCGGGCGGACAACCACCACAGGGCACAGGGCGTGGTGCAGCACCGCATGCGCGGTGGACCCCATGCTTCCCTGCACCACCCCGGTGCCGTGGGCGCCGACGACAATCGCCGACGCATCGCGCGCCGCCTCGAGCAGCGTCCCCGCCGTCGAGCTTCCGGGGAGCGTGTGTGCCTTGACGTCGAGCACGGGTGACCAGCGGCGCACGGTGCGTTCGACGTCGTCGAGCACTTCCTCGGGCCGGTGTGGCCCGGGCGGTGCAGTGTGGCGCTTTCCGCCGTGCTTGGCGTGGACGTGCGCAATCTTCAGGGACGCCCCTGTGAGCGTCGCCAGGGTGCAGGCCTGCCGGACGATCGGTTCCCAATGCGGGTGCGCGGTGTCGATACCGACGACGACGGGCCCGTCCGGATGCGTTCCCTCACGGATGACCGCCACGGGGCAGTCCGCCGTGGCGGCAAGTTCAAGGCTCACCGAACCGAGCAGGAGGCCCATGAATCCGCCGATGCCACGGCTGCCCACCACGAGCATGGCGGCGCCGGACCCGCCGGCGACATCGCGCAGCAGCCCGGCGGCCCAGCCGTATTTCAGCACAGTGGTGACCGGGACGCCGGGGGATTCCTCGCGGGCGATGACCGCGCCTTCCGCCAGGACGGCTTCGGCCGCATGCCGCAGGCCGCTGTCGGCGATGCCGGGAACAGGGCCAAGGTCATGCGTGAAGGCAGGCCACATGGAGCAATGGACCACGGTGAGTGCGTCGTTCCGCAGCGACGCCTGCCGCGCGGCCCAGCGCACGGCGATGGCCGCCTCCGGTGAGCCGTCGTAGGCTGCGACGATTGTCCCCATGGCGGTCACTCCTTCTCCGGCGCGTGGACGACGAGCACCGGGCAATGGGCGTGGGCTACCACCGCCGAGCTCACCGAGCCAAGCAGCAAGCCGCCGAAACCGCCATGGCCACGCCGGCCCACCACAATCATGTCGGCGTCCTTACTGGCCTCGATGAGCATGCTCCGGGGGTGGCCGCGGACCAGGCGGGAAACAACGTTGTCCGGCAGCTCCGGGCCAAAGGCCTTTTCGACCGCCTCACGGAGGGTATTTCCGGCGGCCTCTTCAAAGCGTTCAATGCCCATGGCCACGTACCCGGCGTACATCTGCGGATAGTCCCAAAAGGCGGAGGCCTCGACCCGCAGGCCCAAGGAGGCTGCGAGCTGCTGTGCCTGACGGAGGGCTTCGATGGAAGCCTCCGATCCGTCCACGCCCACGACGATCCTGCCGTTGCCGTTATCTTCCATGGTTCCTCCTGGCTGTCGAAACGGGGCTGCTATGTCTGCGGGCGGCCCCGCAGGACCGCGAGGGACCGCTGGTACTCCTCGGCGCTGATCTCTCCCCGCGCGAAGCGTTCGGCCAGGATGTCCTCGGCCGGGCGGGCGGCCGGCGTCGGGAAAGCGGCGTAGGGTCCGGCCGCTTGCGGGCCGGGCTGCTGCGGGCCGGGCTGCTGCGGCCTGGAGAGGGATCGGGCAAAGAGGACGGTGGCGGCGATCAGCGTCCCCCAGAAGAACAGCATGGTCACCGCCATCAGCACATAACCCCAGCCGCCCATTTGCGTGTTCCAATACATGGCAGGTCCTTTACATCGTGCCGGCTGTTGGATCGCCCGGCTCCGCGGGCGGTGCGGCAGGCCGGCGCCTGAGCCGCAGGCTGGTCCGGGCAAAGATCAGGTACGCTCCGGACGCCATGATGATGAACCCCAGGAGGCCCAGGAGTGTTGACTGGGCGGCAATTCCTGCCAGGAAGACGAACGACCCCACCAAGAGGGTGAAAGCTCCGGCCGCGAGGTGCGTAGGGCGCACGGATTCGGCCGGCCCGCCGCACAGCTTCGCAGCCAGGCGCGGATCCTCCTGCAGCAGCCGGGCGGCCAGCATCTCCAGCTGGCGCTTCTCGTGATCGGTGAGGGCCATCGTTCCCTCCTTCCCGGAGTTCCTTTCTCCACATGTGTCGCGGTCGCCTTTGTTCCAAGCATGGTGGCGTGCCGGTGGCGGCAACAGGGCCAAAAGTCACGGAGCCTGCGACGGCTGAAATAACCCGGGAAGATTAGTCCCAATATGCCTAGGCTCCGTTTCAGCAAGGAATCCTGAACCGAGGAAGAAAAGTCCGAAGGAATGTTTTTTGAATTGTTGTTACACGGATTTCCGGGGGAATAGTCTTCGATGACTTCGTTTGGCGATTTTCATAAATCCGGCGCGGGAGGCCGCCTTAGGTTGAGAGGGAATTCCATGAAATTGCAGTTCCTCGCAATACCCTTTGCCGTGGCAATGACTGTTCTCGGAGCTGCCGCTCCGGCATCGGCGGCACCGCCGGACAATGACACGTACGCCGGGCGGATCGCCATCCCGTCGTTCCCGGCCACCCTCACCCAGGACACGTCCGAGGCAACGACGGATGCCATTGATGCCGAATTGAACGGGACGTGCGGTGCGCCGGCCATGGACGCGAGTGTCTGGTACGAATTCACGGCCACCGAAAATGCCACACTCGTGGCCGATGTGAGCAAGTCCGGCTACGGCGCCGGAGTCTTCATCGCCAGCGGCAGTCCCGGATCATTCGTCGTGCAGGCCTGTGCGCCGCGAGCGGCGTCCTGGTCCGCCGTCGCCGGCCAAACTTACGCGATTGCCGTGATCGATGACCAGAGCGACGGCGGCGGCAACGGCGGGGCAATGCAACTGACCATCGACGAGGTTCCACCTCCGCCCGCACTCGACGTGACCGTCAACCCGACGGGCCAATTCTCCAGGACCGGTTCGGCGATCATCAGCGGGCAGGTCAGCTGCACGGGTGCCGCTGACTTCGCCTTCCTGAACGCCGAACTCACCCAGCAGGTGGGGCGGTTCAAGATCACCGGCGCCGGCGGCGCCGGCCTGACATGCGACGGCGTCACCCGGCCGTGGTCCATGGAGATCGTGGGCTCCAACGGTGTCTTCAAGGGCGGCGAAGCGGCCAGCGTCACCTTCGCCGTGGCCTGCGGGATGTTCGCCTGCGGCGTTGACTTCGAAGAACGCGTCATCCTCCTCAGCGGCAGGAAATAGCCGGCTGTAGCGGAGCATCCCGAGGGGGAGGGCGTGCACCCCGTGCGCCCTCCTCCGCGTCCACAACCCCTGTTTCCACAGGCGCGCGCTGGGTATATTGACAGCATTGGATGCGCTGCCGGTGCGGGTCCAAAGGGTTCCGGACCGACTTTCCGCATGAAGGTGTTGAAAGTGAGGAACAGGTGTCCCACGTCATGCCAACAGGGGCCAGCCCGCGGCTCTACAACGAAGATCTCGCGCCGGCCGAACACCGCTCCTGGGGTTTCTATTCATTGTTCGCGATGTGGATGTCGGACATCCACTCACTCGGCGGCTACACATTCGCCGCAGGTCTCTTCGCACTGGGCCTGGGGGCCTGGCAGGTTTTCCTCGCCCTGGTTGCGGGGATCCTGATCGTTTTCTTCCTGATGAATTTCTCCGGCTACGCAGGCCAGAAGACCGGGGTGCCCTACCCGGTACTCGCCCGGATTTCCTTCGGAACCTTCGGCGCCAACCTGCCCGCCCTGATCCGTGCCCTGGTGGCGATCGCCTGGTACGGCATCCAGACGTGGCTGGCGTCCCGTGCCGTGATCATCATCGCGCTCGAAATCTGGCCGGAGCTGGGCGCCCTGACCGAGAATGACTTCCTGGGCGAATCGACCCTGGGCTGGCTGGCGTTCCTGCTGATGTGGGCCCTGCAATTGCTCCTGCTGCGCAACGGCATGGAGACCATCCGGCGCTTCCAGGACTGGGCCGGCCCCGCGGTGTGGGCGGTGATGGGCCTGCTGGTGATCTACATCCTGATCAACGCCGGCTGGGACATTTCCTTCGACCTGCCCGGCGGCAACGCGACGTGGGGCGTGACGCACGCCTTCTTCGCAGCTACCGCCCTCACGGTGACCTACTTCTCCACCCTGCTGCTGAACTTCTGCGACTTTTCACGGTTCGCCCCCTCTCGCAGGGCGGTATGGACGGCCAATCTGTGGGGACTTCCGGTCAACTTCATTGCGTTCTCCGTGGTGTCCGTGGTGGTTACGGCGGGCACGTTCAAGGTGTACGGCGAGTACATCTACGATCCCGTTGAAATCGTGGGCCGGATCGACAGCATCTGGGCGCTCCTGCTCGGTGCCGTCACCTTCGCAGTGGCAACCCTCGGCATCAACGTGGTGGCGAACTTCGTTTCGCCGGCGTACGACCTCGCCAATGCCTGGCCTTCGCGCATCGACTTCAAACGCGGCGGCCTGATCTCGGCGATGATCGCCCTGGTCATCACCCCGTGGAACCTGTTCAACAGCCCGGTGGTGATCAACCTCTTCCTCGGCGGCCTGGGAGCGCTGCTGGGTCCGTTGTTCGGGATCATCATGGTGGACTACTTTGTGCTTCGCAGGCAGCACGTAGTGGTGCCGGACCTCTTCAGGGAGGACGGTTACTACAGCTACACGGGCGGTTGGAACCGCAAGGCAATCCTCTCCTTTATGGTCTCGGCTGTTCCGGCCGTGGTCTTTGCCTTGCTTCCCGCCCTCGCCGCCTTCTCAGCGTTTTCCTGGTTCATCGGAGCCATCCTGGCCGCGGCGGTGCACTACGCCATGTCGCGCAACGACACGACCCTGGCCGAATCGGTGCGGGCGGCGGCAGCCTCGGAAACGAGTCCAGGAACTGTCCTGAGCTGAAGTCACCAACCGCTGCGGGTCGGCGTGTGTCCCTTCCGGGCATCGTCCGGCATGGCCATCTCGGCCCGCAATCCCAGGAGCCTGACCGGCCGGTCCGGCTCGATCGCAGCCGCAAGGTCCAAGGCGCGGGCGAGCACGATTTCCGGATCGGAGGTTTCGGGAATCTTCTTCGCATGGGTCTTCGTGACGAAGGGCGCGTAGCGGACCTTCAGGGTCAGCCCGGTGACCGGCCGCCCTTCGGCCGCGACATCCTCCAGCACCTGCGCCGTCAGCTGCCGGACGGCGTCGTCCACCTGGGACGCCTCGGTGAGGTCCTGCTGGAAAGTGGTCTCGCGGCTGTGCCCGCGCGCTGTCCAGGGGGTGTCGTCGACGACGGCGGTACCGTCACCCCGGCCGAGCTGGGCGTACCATGGCCCCATTTTCGGGCCGAATTCCGGCACCAGGCTGAGGGGATCTGCGGCGGCAAGCCCGGAAACCGTGGTGATGCCGAGCGCGGCCAGGCGTGCGGAGATCCTGTTTCCCACGCCCCACAGCTCCTTCGTGGGCCTTTCGCCCATGACATCGAGCCAATTCTCCTTGGTGAGGCGGAAGATGCCGGCCGGCTTGCCGAAGTCCGTGGCGTTCTTCGCGCGGACCAGTGTGTCGCCGATCCCGACGCTGCAATGCAGCCGGGTCCGTGCCAGGACCGCCGCCTGCAGGCTCCGGGCATAGGCTTCCGGGTCCTCCGTCTCGACCCCCACAAAGGCTTCGTCCCAGCCCAGGACCTGCACCGTGGCTCCCGGCTGCGAGCGCAGCGTGGCCATCACGGCATCGGATGCCTCCATGTAGGCCTCGTGGTCCACGGGAAGGATGACCGCCTCGGGGACTTTCCGGGCGGCGATGCGCAAAGGCATGCCGGAACCCACACCGAGGGCCCTGGCTTCGTAGGACGCGGTGGACACCACAGCACGTTCGTTCGGATCACCGTGGCCGCCCACGATCACCGGCCTGCCCGCGAGCTCCGGCCGCCGGAGTACCTCGACCGCCGCAATGAACTGGTCGAGGTCAACGTGCAGCACCCACCGGATTCCGCCCACAGGAACAGTGTGCCCCAATCCGCGGGAGCAAGCACCGGGTCCCCGGAGGCAAGGAGGAAACCATTGACGCCGTGACCGCGGGGGACCATCCTTTTCCAATGACAATGGAGTCTGAAGTCCTGGCTTTGTTGGCCGTTGTTGACCGCCTTGCCGGGAAATTTCCTGACCAGCCGCGCGCCGAGATCGAGTCGGTGGTCGCCGAGGAACACAGCAAGCTCGACGACGGCCGGATCCGTGATTTTGTTCCCCTCCTTGTCGAACGGGCAGCCAAAGCACGCCTCAGGGGCTGATGCCCGCCCGGCAGGCCTACGCAGGCCGCCGCCCTTTCGGAACTGAGTCTCTGCAGTTTCACCCGACGGTACCCACGCCCGGACCCCGTCAGTACACTGGGACGCATGACCGGGCAGGAACCGGCCCCTCCCGGGGCCGCTGCAGTTCCCCACGGCGCCGCGGTGCCGGACAGCAAGGTCCGCACGGACGCGGCGGTGACTCCTGCCGCGGAGGCCGGAACAGAAGAAATTCCAGGGCTCCTGGATCCTGACGCCGTCGACACCTCCCTGCGCAGCCCCGCCGAACGCTCCCGGACGTTCACCGGGATCCTGGTGAACACCGCACTCGCCAACATCACCACCAGCTATCTCTGGTTCGCCCTGACGTTCTGGGTGTACCTGGAGACGCGGAACGTGATCGCCACGGGCGTGGTGGGCGGCGCCTACATGCTGCTGATCGCGCTCTCCAGCATCAGCTTCGGCACCTTCGTGGACCGGTACCGGAAACTTGCCGTCATGCGTTTCGCGGCGGTCTTCACCCTGGTGATGTTCATCCTGTCCGGCGTGATGTTCGCGCTGCTTCCCAAGGCCGCGCTCCTGGACCTGGGGCAGCCGTGGTTCTGGGTCTTCACTTTGGTGATCCTCATCGGTGCCGTCGTGGAGAACATGCGCAACGTGGCACTGTCCACCACCGTCACCATCCTCATCGAGCCTGACCGCCGCGCCAACGCGAACGGGATGGTGGGCATGGTGCAGGGGCTGGCGTTCATCGTCACCTCGGTGCTCTCCGGACTCTCCGTGGGCCTGCTGGGCATGGGCTGGACCGTCGTCGTGGCGGTGGCCCTGACGGCGCTCGCTTTCGCGCACCTGCTGACGCTGCGCATGCCCGAGGAAGTGCGCGTGGCAGCCACGGACGCCCACGGCGCGTTCGACCTGCGCGGCTCGATCGCCGCTGTCCTGGCAATCGCCGGCTTGTTCGCGCTGATCCTGTTTTCCACCTTCAACAACTTCATCGGCGGCGTGTACATGGCCCTGATGGATCCCTATGGGCTGGAAATGTTCCCGGTGGAAGGCTGGGGCCTGGTCTTCGCACTGGGCTCCACCGGTTTCATCGTGGGTGGCGCCTTGGTGGGCAAGTTCGGCCTCGGCAGGAATCCCTTGCGGTCCATGCTCCTCGCCGTGGTGGTGATGGGCGTCCTTGGCGCGCTGTTCACGGTCCGTGAATGGGCATGGCTGTACATCCTGGGCATCTGGCTCTACCTCGTGCTGGTACCCGTGGTGGAAGCGGCCGAACAGACCGTCATCCAGCAGGTGGTGCCGCTCAACCGTCAGGGCCGGGTGTTCGGCTTCGCGATGGCCTTCGAATCCGCGGCGGCGCCGGTCACGGCTTTCCTGATCGCCCCGATCGCCCAGTTCTGGATCATCCCGTGGGCGCGTTCCGGCGAGGGCGCGGCCGCGCTGGAGCCGCTGCTTGGCGAAGGGGTATCCCGCGGCATCGCACTGGTGTTCCTGGTGGCCGGCAGCATCATGATCGTCACCGCCCTGCTGGCTTTCCTGACTCCGGTGTACCGCCGGGTGTCGGCGTCCTATGCCGAGGCCGCAGCCAAGGAGCCCCCGGGCGAAGTAGGAGCCGGGGAAGCGTGAACGGAAGCGAAACCAACCCTGATGGACAGCCCGCAAGGAGGCTCACATGACCCCCGCAACGCACACCCTGGAGCTCGCCGACGTCGACCTGGTCTATGACGTCCACGGGCCGCAGCCGGGCGACGGCGGCCGGCCGGTCCTGGTGATGATCGGCCAACCAATGACGGCGGAAGGGTTCGCGGACCTGGCGGCGCAGTTCCCGGAGCGGACCGTGGTGACCTATGACCCGCGTGGCCTCGGCCGAAGCAGTGTCCGCCGCGATGGGCGCAATGACCAGCGGCCCGAGGACCAGGCGGATGATCTCCACGCCCTGGTGGAACACCTGGGTGCGGGCAAGGTGGACGTCTTCGGCAGCAGCGGCGGAGCCGTAGCCGGCCTGGCGTGGGTGGCGCGCTACCCGGACGACGTGAACATCCTGGTGGCGCACGAGCCGCCCTCCACCTGGGTGCTTCCCGGTGACGCACAGGAGGCGGACCGGGCCTTCGCGAAGGTACGCCAGAGCTACCAGGAAGCCGGCTTCGGCCACGGCATGGCACAGTTCATCGCCTTGACCATGTGGCCCGGCGAGTTCACCAGCGAGTACTTCGCGCAGCCGCCGGCGGACCCCGCGATGTTCGGGATGCCGGTCCAGGACGACGGCAACCGCAACGATCCCTTGCTGTCGGAGCGCAGCCTGACCGTCACCCGCTACGAGTACGACCTTGACGCCGTCAAGGCCTCTCCGGCCCGGGTGGTCCTGGGCATCGGCGAAGAAACCGGAAACACCATCACGGCGCGGACCGCGCAAGCGGTCGCCGAGCGGCTCGGCACGCCGCCCGTTGTCTTCCCCAGCCACCACGGCGGCTTTGCTGGTGGCGGGCCGGAGAATCCCTACGCCGGCAAGCCGGCCGAGTTCGGCGCTACCCTGCGGTCCGTTCTTGAGTCCCAGCCGCAAGCGGGGAGGCAGCCATGAACCAGGCAGCCATGAACGGCAAAGGGTCCGCCCTGATGGTGGATCTGATCATCTCGCTGGACGGCTACGCCTCGGCCGAAGGCTGGCCCGGCTGGTGGGGCATGGAAGCCCCGGAATACCTGGCCTGGCTCGGCGAGGAGGAAAAGAAGGGCTACACCTTCCTCATGGGCGCCAACACATACCGCGTGATGTCCGGAATGTCCGAGCAGGCGGCCGCCGAAGACTCCGGTTTCTCGGACACCGAAGGCGCCGCGCTCCGCGGATTGGCGGCGGTGCCGAAGGTGGTTTTCTCCGCCTCCCTCGAAGCGCCGCTGAGCTGGCCGAACTCGAAACTCGTCCGGGCGGACGCCGTGGAAACCGTGCGCGAAATGAAGCGCAACGGCGTCGGACCCCTCAGCACGCTGGGCAGTATCAGCCTGTCCCGTTCATTGCTGACCGCCGGCCTGGTGGACAGGTTCCGCCTGGTTGTCTTCCCGGTGATCACGGGGATCACCGGGCGGGAGCGGATCTATGACGGATACCCCGATGTCCTCCTCGAGATGGTGGACAGCCGCACCTTCGACGGCCGCCTGCAACTCCTCGAGTACGTGCCCACCGTGCTCAGGAGCTAACGCGTCACCCGGTAACGGATGTGGGTCACCAGACCCGTCCCGCGCGTTTCCGTCGGCTCCAGTTTCAGCTTCCCGACGCCGTCGAGCAGCCGGGCGCCTCCGCCCAGGATGATCGGGGCAATGTGGAGCCGCAGTTCGTCGATGATCCCGGCTGACAGGAACTGCGCGGCCGTCTCCGCGCCGCCCGCGACCGCGATGTTGCGGTCACCGGCGGCGTTCCGCGCCTGCGCCAGCGCAGACTCGATCCCGTCCGCCACGAAATGGAAAGTGGTTCCGCCCTCCATCTTCAAGGGCGGGCGCGGGTGGTGGGTCAACACGAAGACCGGTGCGTGGTACGGCGGTTCTTCACCCCACCAGCCGCGCCAGTCCGGGGCCCAAGGTCCGGCGCCCGGCCCGGCGAACATGTTGCGTCCCATGATGTAGGCGCCCGATTCAAGGATTCCCTTGACTGCCTCCGCGTTGGCCTCCGGTTCTTCGAACATCCAGCGGTGCAGTTCTTCGCCGCCCTCCCCGAGGGGCTCTTCCGGGGTCTGGTTCGGGCCGGCCACATAGCCGTCCAGGGAAACGGTGAGGTCGCAGGTGACAGTGTTCATGATTTCCTCCGGTAGTGGTGGCTCGTCGCGTGCACGTCAGCACCGCCCACGCTAGCGGGAACCGGGTCGCCGGGGAAGCAATCTGCCGGGGCCCCTACCGTCCGGCCGCTGACGCGGGTTAAGTGGAAAAGGAAGTAGGTGGTGCCTATGGAGAGTGCCGGATCCGCGCCCCGCCGGGCGGGGCAACAGCCACATCCACACAGGAGGAACCATGAATGAGTTTCTGCGGTGGCCGCCGTTCGACCGCCGCAACGCCATGGAGCTGATGGAGCCCTTCCGCAGGCTCTTCGAAGGCGAACCCGAGCGCTCCATGATGCGGGTCGAAGAAGAGATCAAGGACAACGTGCTGACCGTGCGTGCGGAGTTGCCGGGCGTCGACCCGGACAAGGACGTCGAGATTGCCGTCACCGACGGCACCTTGCAGATCAAGGCCGAACGCAGGGAAAGCAGCGAGAAGAAGGAGGACGACAGCTATCGCTCCGAATTCCGCTACGGTTCGATGTTCCGCAGCATTCCGCTGCCGAAGGGAGTCAACGAAGAGGACATCTGCGCCACGTACAAGGACGGTGTGCTGGAGATCCGGGCCCCGCTGCCCGAACGCGGCGAGGAAGGCTCGAAGCGGACCATCCCGATCCGCCGCGGCTGAGCGGCCTGAAGCAGATCGCCGGCCGGAACACAGCCGCCGACGGCGTCCGGCTCCTTCCGTTCGAAAGGAGCCGGACGCCGTCGTGCTTTAGCCGCAGAGAGCGCGGAGTCAGCCGTTGATGACCTGCGGCACGCCGAGCGCCTTGAGGCCTTCGACGCCGAACTCAAGTCCGTAGCCGGACTGCTTCGCCCCGCCGAAGGGGACGCGTGGGTCAACTGCGCCGTGCTTGTTGATCCAGACGGTGCCGGCCTGGATGCGCGCGGCGACTTCGCGGGCCGCGGCAGGGTCCGCGGACCAGACCGAGGCGCCCAGTCCGACGTCGAGCGCATTCGCCTTGGCGACCGCCTCGTCCACCGAGCTGTACCGGATGATCGGCAGGGCCGGGCCGAACTGCTCTTCGGCGACCAGCGGATTGTCGTTGTCGATATCGGCCACCAGGGTGGTGGGGTAGAAGTAGCCGGCCTGGTCCGCGTCCGGCTCGCCGCCCAGCAGCACCCGGGCGCCGGAGTCGCGGGCGGCGTCCACCAGGCGCGCAACGATGTCGAACTGCTGCTTGTTCTGCAGCGGGCCCAGGACGTTCCCTTCCTCGAGCCCGACGCCCATCGGCATGGCTTTCGCCACGGCGGTGAGCTCCTCGCAGACGGCATCGTAAATCGAGTCGTGCACGTACAGGCGCTTGAGGGCGGCGCAGGTCTGGCCTGTGTTGATGAACGCGCCCCAGAACAGGCCCTCGGCGATCGCCTTGGGGTCGGCGTCGGGAAGGACGATGCCGGCGTCGTTGCCGCCGAGCTCCAGGGTGAGGCGCTTGACCGTGTCCGCGGAGGACTTGATGATCGCCTTGCCGGTGGCGGTGGAGCCGGTGAACATGACCTTGCCGACGGCGGGGTGTTCGGCGAGCCGGGCGCCCACCTCGCGGCCGCCGGACACCACCTGGACCAGTCCTTCCGGGAGCTCTTCGTTGAGCACCTTGACCAGTGCCAGCACGCTCAGCGGGGTGTACTCGGAGGGCTTGACCACCACGGCGTTGCCCATCCGCAGCGCAGGAGCTACTTGCCACACGGTGATCATCATGGGCCAGTTCCACGGTCCGATTGCGCCGACGACGCCGATGGGCCGGTAGTGCAGTTCGGCGCGGGTTTCGCCGTCATCCACCACGGTTTCGGCCTCCAGCGGCGTGCCGGCTGCCGCGCGCAGCCAGGCGGCACACGCACCGACTTCGAAACGGGCGTTGGGGCCGTTCAGCGGCTTGCCCTGCTCGCGGGAGAGCAGGCGGGCGAGCTCCTCCGCGGAGCGCTCGACGGCGTCGGCGGCCTTGAGCAGCGCGGCGCTGCGGGCCTCGTGGCCGAGGGCGGCCCAGGCCGGCTGGGCAGCCGCAGCGGCGGCGATGGCGTTTTCCAGGTCCTCGACGGAGTGCACGGGGGCTTCGCCGACGGCGGTTCCGGTGGCGGGATCGAGGATGGTCCGGGTTTCGCCGGTGTCCGGGGTGATTGAAGCCAGGAGGGCGTCGTAGCTTTCCAAGGGTTTACTCCACTTCGAGTAGGTGCTGCGCTGGATGGTTGGTATGGACGGCTGTGAAGCGTTGCGTCGAGTCTGCCTGCCCCGGCCGGGGCGGGCTTGTCGATCCGGGAAGGGCACTTGATGCGGGGCGAACAAGTTCAGGCGGCGGCCATGAACAACATGGCGCCGAGCGCCCCGGCCGAGGACAGCGCCTCGAGCGGGTGCAGAGCGCGGCCGGCAGCTTTGCCGTGCCGGAGCATTCGTGCGGCGATCGCCAGCGAATAGCCGGCGACGGCGATGGCGAGCGCCGAGGCGAGGAGCGGTGCGAAGCCGCCGGCAGCGGGGTGAGCATGGCTTGGCTGTGCCGTGTCCAGCCCCGCCGCGTGGAGGCCGGTGACGAGGAGCGCGAACATTCCCAGCACCGAGAATGCCCGGTGGAGCTCCATGCCGCTGCGCCGCTCCCTGCGCGAGGACAGCAGTGGGAGGGGCACCGCCAGCAGCAGGAGGAGGCCCCACACCACGCCCGGCAGGATCCCCGGGCCGAGCGTGGTGTCCGCCATGGCGGCGAGCATGACGGCCATGGGTACCCATTGGCCGGGCTTCCTTTCCAGCAGCGGGCACAGCATGCCGATGCCGCAGCAGGCCAGCATGACGGCGGTAAGGAAGGCCTGCATCGGCTTGGACCGTTCAGGTTTAGCTGCCGCTGTGGCAGTGGCCGGCGGCGGCGGCGGGTTTGGCGGAGGCCGGGACGTCCAGCACGGGGCTGCGGTCGAAGAAGCCTTCCGGCCGCAGTTTGAAGCCCACGGTGTCCACGGGCATGATGGGCCAGTCCTCCGGGCGCGGGAAGTGGGTGAGGCCGAAGGTGTGCCACACCACGATGTCCTGGCCGTCGATGTCCCGGTCCTGGGCGATGTAGGCGGGCAGGCCGGCACCGCCGGGGTGCTGGTTGACGAAGTCGCCGGTGGGGTAGAGCTCGTCCTCGGCGTAGCGGGTCACCCACAGGTCCTTGGTGGCGAAGGTGGCGCGGCGCGCGATCGAGGAGGCGGGGTCTGCCAGCAGGGTGGGCTGGTTTTCGGAGTGCAGCTTGTAGGCCACGGGCTCGCCGAGGCGGTTGCGGGATTCCGGATTGGAAATCACCCAGCTGCGGCCGTTGCGGGCGTCGCCTTCCCGGACAGCCTCGGATTCGCGAGTGAGCACGGTGCGCTTGCGGGAGAACGCGTTGCCGCGCGGGTTCCCTTCGCCCATGGCCTGGCGGACCACGTCCTCTTCCTCCACCCGGTTGGTGAAACCGTCCAGCGCGAAGTCCAGGCGGGCGCTGAACAGGTGCTGGTGGAAAGGCGCGCCCAGGCCGGGCGCCAGTTGGGAGATATTGTCCGAGCCGCCGTCGGGGAAGGCGCTGGTGAACACCACGCCGGTGGCCTTGGCTTCGAATTCGATGGTGCCGTCCAGGTAGAGGTACCAGTAGAAGCCGTAGTCGTAGTTGCCCACAGTGGTGAAGAAGCTGACCACCAGGCGGCGGTTGCGGCGCGTGTAGTTGACTCCGCTCCACAGGTCGCTGTGCTTGGAGAGGATGCTCCAGTCTTCTTCGTGGATGCACACGGCGTTGCGAATCTCGCGCGGCTTGCCGAAGGAATCGCTGACCACCGGGCTCAGGTAGGTGATTTCGCCGAGGCAGTCGCAGCCCAGTTCCAGGGAGTTGGCGTACTGGCCCACCAGGTATTCGCCGGTGTCGAAGTAGTTCTGCCAGGAACGCACGGGGGAGGGGTCGCCGTAAGGGACCACCATTTCGGCGATGGACGCACGCTTGAGGATGCTGCGGCGGCGGCCGCCGTCGTCGAACGCGACGTTGTGCAGCACCACGCCTTCGCGGATGTCGAAACCGATGTCCAGGCTCCACTTTTCCCATTCGAGGTGGTTCCCGCCCTCGATGCTGAAGCTGGGGCCCTCCGGCTGGGTGATGTGCAGCGGTTTCTGGGTGGTGCGCAGCGGCCCGGTCAATTCGGGATCCGTGTAGTTGCCGTGTTCGGCGGGGATCGGCATCGCACCGAAGTCCAGCACCTGGGTGACTTCCTTGTTGACCACGTCAACGTAGGCCACCAGGCCGTCCACGGGGTGCGCCCAGGCGTTGTCCTCCGGGAATTCCTGCACGAAGGCCAGCCCGCGCAGGATGCGCCGGCCCTTCTCCTCGGGATACTCGAAAACGCCGGCGGACAGGGGAGCCACCCGGACCTTGGCGAGGTCGAGGTTCCGGTCCGCGAGCGCCTTCAGCCAGCGTTCGTCCTGGGCCAGGACGGCCTCCACCAATTCGAATTCCTCGCCGATGACGGGCAGGCCGCCGGTGGCGGCGGTGTCCAGTCCGGTGTTCCGGAGGATGTCCCCGCTAGCGGCGACGACGACGTCCCGGGCGGCGCCGGTGGCGACGTCGTGCAGGAAGACCCGGAAGCGGCGACGGGCGGTGCCGGCTTCCGCGTTGTGGCCGCGCGGCGGGTCCATCAGGCCCAGGTAGGCGATGCGGGCGTGTTCGTCGAAGAGCCCGGCGTTGTTGAGGGCGGCCGTGACGGCGCTGACCTCGTCTGCGGTGACGGGTGCATAGGCGCTGCTTTGAGTCGCTGCGGGATTGGCGGAGGTGCCCGGAATGGCGGAAGTGCTCATGAAAACCCCTTGGGAATGGGCGGTTTATTTTCTATGTGCGTAGACAATAGCAGCGTGTAAGCTGAGTCACAACGGTTGTAGAAAAAAAGAGGCGGGGAGTACGTGCCGAAGATCGTCGACCACGACAAACGCCGGCTTGAGCTGGTGGAAGCCACGTGGCGGATCATCGCCCGGCGGGGGATCGAGGGCGCCACAATGCGCGAGATCGCCACGGAAGCCGGCTTCGCCAACGGTGCGTTGAAGCCCTATTTCCCCACCAAGGACGATCTGCTGTCCTTCGCCTTCGCTCACGTCTTCAACCAGACCAACGCCCGGATCGCCGGTTCTTCGGGGAAGAAGAAGGGCCTGGCCGCGCTGCGCAGTTTCTGCCATGAAATCCTTCCGCTGGATGCCGAACGGCTGAGCGAGGCGCGGATTGCCATCGCGTACTGGCAGCGTGCCCTGACGGACCCGGACAAGGCTGCCCTGCATGACGCCTCCATGGAGCAGTGGCGCCGGGAATTGTTCGGCAGGCTGCGCGAAGCGCGCGACGCCGGCGAGTTGCGGGACGGGCTTGACGACGACGATGTGGTGGGCGGCCTGATGACCTTTGTCCTCGGCGCGCAGATCACCGCCACGCTCTCGCCGTCGCACCATTCCCCGCGGCAGCTCCGCGCGCAATTGGAGTCCTTCCTCAGAGGCGTCGCCAAGGCCTGAATCCGGCCAGCCGGAACCCTTGACGCGGGCGCCTGTGCGGAGCACCCTGAAGTCGCTGGGATGACCTTGTAAACAGCTCTCCGATGGGGAGGCAGGAAAATGTCCGCAATTACCGTCACTGGCCTTGAATCGAAGTCCTTCGACAACCCCGATGAGAAAAGGCGCCCACCTAAGACCGCCGTCGACGTCGTCACGCTCGGCGGAACCACCCTTGGCAGGTTCACCTTCGAACCCGGCTGGCGCTGGTCCGAAACCGTCAAAACCGTGGTCCACACCGATAGCTGCCAGGTCAACCACCTGGGCTTCTGCACTTCGGGAACCCTGACCGTCCAAATGGAGGACGGAACGCGCGTCACGGTCAGGGCCGGCGACGCCTATACCGTGCCGGCGGGGCACGACGCCTGGGTGGAGGGCGATGAACCCTTTGTGGGCTACGAGCTTATGAGCGCCGCCAGCTACGCCAAGCCCGAGTAGCACGCCCGTTCCGGCCGGAGGGGAGCGACTTTGGCCTGCGGTGTAACGATCCGGTAAAATTGATGACCAATGACCTCTTTCGATGACATTCCCACCCAGCCGCAGCCCACCGTCCCTCCCCATGGGCCGGTGTTTCTGGACTCTTCCGGCAGGCGCCGGCGGTGGGTGAAGCTGCTGGGCCTCGGAGCCCTCGGGCTCGTGGCCGGATACATGGCCCTCCTGGTGGTGGCCGTGAGCGGAGGTCCCAATATCGGCGCACCCTACCTTCCGCTGCCCGCGCTGCCCGCAGCGGCTCCCGGGTCCTCCACGGGTACACCGGCGCCGTCCCCAAGCGGCGCCGGAGCCCCTTCCGTCCCCGCGCAGCCAGTTCCGGCCCAGGATCTCCCGGCCGCGCCGCCGTCCGAGTCGGTGCCGGCCCCGCAGGCCACCGGTAACCCCGCTCCTTCCGCCACCACCCCCGGCAGTGCCGCGGATGCCGCCGGCGGCGCGGATGCGGGCAAGGGCAAGAGCGACACGGCCCCGGGCCAGGCCAAGCGTCCGTCCGGCCCGAAGGGCCAGTGACCGCCCGCCGGGCTGCCCGGCGCACCGCCCCGGCAGCCGCCAAGGCGCACTGGTTCATCCTCCTTGCATGCGTCCTCGCCCTCGCTGCCGCACTCACCGTGCAGGGCTACATGCATCACCTCGCCGGAGCGGCCGACGATTCCCGCCAGGCGGCCGGGACGCCGGGCCCCGCAACCGCAGGCGCCGCAACCGCAGGCCCCGTAACCGCAGACTCAGTGCCGAAGGCGGTTTCCCAGGGCGGTCCCGTGGTCGACTCCCGCGGCGGAACCGTCAGGACCGCGCGGCCGGCGGACCGCACCCTCGCCCTGACGTTCGACGACGGCCCGGACCCCGTGTGGACACCCAGGATCCTCGACGTCCTCCGCAAGCACCATGTCCGCGCCACTTTCTTCGTCCTCGGATCGGCCGCGATCGAGCACCCGGACCTCATGCGCCGGATCGTCCAGGAGGGCCACGAAGTCGGTGCCCACACGCTGACCCATACCGAACTTGCCGGCGCCCCGGGATGGCGGCGGCAGCTTGAGCTCCAGGGCGCGCAACAGGCCATCACCGGAACCACCGGGCGGGTCGTTTCCCTCCTGCGGCCCCCGTACAGCTCCCACAACCGGGCCATCACCGACGCCGGCTGGCAGGCCATGGAAGCGGCGGCGGATGCCGGCTACCTGACCGTTTTCAGCACCCTCGACAGCAAGGACTGGCAGGAGCCGGGCGTCGGAGAGATCGAGAAGCGGCTGAGCCGGCCCGGCAATGACGGCCAGGTGGTCCTCCTGCACGACGGCGGCGGGAACCGGGAGCAGACGGTCGCCGCGCTCGATGCTTCCCTGGCCCGCCTCGCCGACGGCGGGTACCGCGTGACCACGGTCGGCGACGCCGTCGGCATCGCGAGCATGCGCGAGGCGAGCGCCGCTGAGCAGGCCGGCGGCACGCGCGCGGCCAGCCACGAGCTGGTGGTGATGGTCGACGGCGACACCGTCTTCGAACCGGACACGGTCCGGGCCCTCGTGCAGCCGCTCGCCGATCCGATGGTGGGCGCGGTATCGGGCAACACCAAGGTGGCCAACCGGGGCGGAATCCTGGGGGCATGGCAGCACATCGAGTACGTCGTCGGCTTCAACCTGGACCGCCGGCTCTTCGATGTGGCCGAGTGCATGCCGACTGTCCCCGGCGCGATCGGTGCTTTCCGGCGCGACGCGCTGCTGCAGCTGGGCGGCATCAGTGACGACACCCTCGCCGAGGACACCGACCTCACCATGTCCCTCTGCCGCGCCGGCTGGCGCGTGGTCTACCAGGACGACGCGCGTGCCTGGACCGAGGCGCCGGCCAGCCTCGGGGCGCTCTGGCGCCAGCGCTACCGCTGGTGCTACGGCACCCTGCAGGCCATGTGGAAGCACCGGGGCGCCGTCGTGCAGCGCGGGGCTGCCGGCAAGCTCGGCCGGCGCGGGCTGGGGTACCTGTTGGTCCTGCAGGTGCTGCTCCCGCTGTTCGCGCCCGTGGTCGACGTGTTCGCCGTCTATGGACTGATCTTCCTGGACCCGGTCCGGATCGCCGCCCTCTGGCTCGCCTTCCTGCTGGTCCAGTTCCTTATGGCTGCCTACGCCTTCCGCCTGGACAGGGAACCGCTCCGGCCGCTGTGGACGCTTCCGCTCCAGCAGTTCGTCTACCGGCAGCTCATGTACCTGGTGGTGATCCAGTCGGTGGTCACCGCCCTCACCGGGGTCCGGCTGCGCTGGCACAGGATGGAACGCTACGGCAGCCTGCGCGTCCCGCCGGCCGGCCCGGGCGCGGCCCAGGCGGAGAGTTAGCTCCGGGGAAGCGGCAGGCAGCGGGGCAGGAACACCGCGGACACGGCGGTGAAAGCCGCCATCAGCAGCCAGGGCGCCGCGGCCGCCGGCGACGGCGTCCGCGCGAATTCGTAGAGCGGGCCGAGCACGGCGTTGCCGAGCAGGACCATCACGCCGCCGCTGCTGGCAAGCAGGCCGTAGTAGGCGCCGCTGGGCCGGCCGGCGGCGAAATCGATTACCAGGCCCATGGCCAGCGGAGTCACGAACATGTGGCCGAGGCACAGTGCCGCCACCATCACCAGGGCGGGCACGATCGGCGCCGCGCCCGGGGGCTGCGTTGCGAAGGCCGCGAGTGCGGCGAACCCGGCACCCTGGAGGCCGAAGCCGATCGCGAACGCCGGCGTCCGGCCCATGCGCCGCACCAGCTTCGACACAGGCCACTGCAAGGCGATGGTCATCACGGAGGCGCAGGAAAACAGGAGTCCGAGCGCGCCGGTGTCCGCACCGCTGCGTTCGAGTTCCACCGTCAGGCCGAAATAGAGCTGGTTGTAGGCGAGCAGGTTCACGCTGTAGAACGCCGCGAACAGCACGAAGCGGCGCTCCCGCAGGCAGGACCACGCGCCCGACGGGGTTGCCCGGGCGGGCCGGTTCGTGCCGTCGGCAGGGCCTGCTTTCGTTGTGGCCGGCCGGTGTGCGGGCAGGAATCGGTGGAAGACGGCGGCCATCACCGCGAACACCGCCGCTCCCGCCAGCAGCGCGGCGTCGAAGCCGATTCCCAGGAGCAGCGAGCCGAGCAGCGGGCCGGTCACCGCGCCCGTTTCCCCGCAGATCACCAGGAGGGTGAACAGGCTGGTCTTGTGGCCTGCGCCGGCTTTGCGCGCGGCTTCGGCGGTGGCGAGGAGGCTCTCGAGCGCGGGGGAGAAGAGGGCACCGCCGATCCCGGTGACGATCGCACCCGCCAGGAACGTGGGGAAGTCCGTGGCCCACGCCAGCAGGAGGTATCCGGTGACCCGGACCAGGGTTCCGGTGACCATGGAGCGGCGCGCGCCCCAACGGTCGGCCAGTGCGCCGCCGAAGAGGAACATCCCCTGCTGCGCGAAGGTCCGGGCACCCAGGACAACGCCGACGGCGAGCGCGCCCATGCCGAAATCGTCCCGCATGACGGTGGCAAGAAAGGGCACCACGGAGAAGAAACCGATGTTGAAGATCAGCTGGCTGGCCAGCAGCAGGCGGGGATCCGGCGCCGTCCGGCGGGTGCGCGGGGCCAGCTCTGAAGCCGGGGCTGCTGACGTCATGGAGGCTGCTTTCTGCCGGAGTGATTTCGGATGGGCCTTCAACGCTAGCAACGCGGCCGGGGATTCGTGGCAACGCCCGGTTTCGCTCCGTAGTATTGGTGCCACTACACGCGTTCGGCTGTGAAGCCCTCCGGAAGGAGCCCGGAAATGTCGCTCGAAACCCTGCCCGTCCTTGATTTCTCCCGCCTGCACGCGGGTCCGGAAGAGGCGGCCCGGTTCCGCGACGAGCTCCGGGATGCCATGCACGAAGTTGGTTTCCTCTACCTGTCCGGGCACGGCATCCCGCAGGAACTCACGGACGCCATCCTCGATGTCTCGCGGCGCTTCTTCGAGCTGCCGGAAGAGCAGAAGCTCGCCCTCGAAAACATCCACAGCCCGCAGTTCCGCGGCTACACCCGGATGGGCGGTGAGCTGACCGCCGGCGCCGTGGACTGGCGCGAACAGATCGATATCGGGGTCGAACGGGACCCAGTGGCGCCGGGGCCCGGCGTCGCCGATTACTGGCGGCTGGAAGGCCCCAACCTCTGGCCGGAGGCGCTGCCCGAAATGCGGGGCATCGTGGCCGAATGGATGGAACGGCTGAGCGCCGTCTCGCTGGAGCTGCTGCGCGCGCTCGCGGTCTCCCTGGGCGCCCCGGAAGACACCTTCGACGAAGCCTTTGCCGCCCGGGCGTTCCCGGTCCTGAAGATCGTCCGCTACCCGGGGGAATCCGATCCGGATCCCAAGCAGGGCGTGGGTTCGCACCGCGACGGCGGCGTGCTGACCCTGCTGCTGGTGGAACCGGGCAAGGGCGGGCTGCAGGTGGAACACGACGGCGACTGGATCGACGCCCCGCAGGTCCCCGGCAGCTTCGTGGTGAACATCGGCGAAATGCTGGAGCTCGCCACCAACGGCTACCTCAAGGCCACCCTGCACCGGGTCATCTCGCCGCTGCGGGGCACGGACCGGATCTCCCTGCCGTTCTTCTACAACCCGGCCCTCGACGCACGCATGCCGCAGCTCGCCGTCAGCCCGGAATTCCAGGCCCGGGCCCGTGGGCTCTCGGTGGACCCTACCAACAGCCCCATCCTGGAAACCTACGGGGACAACGCCCTGCGCTACCGCATGCGGGCCCACCCGAACGTCGTCGCCGCCCAGCACGCGGACCTGCTCCGGGACTGAGCCTGCATACGGGCTGAACCTGCTTAGGGGAATGGGGCGCGCAGCCGCTTTGTTACCCCGCGCGGAACGGGCCGGTTATACGAACGTGCCGAGGTAAGGCTAACCTTAGTGGTCGTTATGTTTCGTGCGTCCGTGCCGTAGCGCGGGCAGTCCCATGCAGGTGGTTCTTTTGCGTGTTTTCAAGGGGTCCCGCGCGGCCCTCGGAGTGGTTGCCGTCCTCGCCCTCGGCGGTTGCGGCCTTGGCAACGGCACCGGCGGCAATCCCGGAAGCACGGACAAGGCGGTGGACACGAACCAGCGGATCGTCGTGGACAACTTCCGCGCTCCCGTTGCCGACTGGGCCCCGGAATCCGATGCCGCGTACATCCTGTCCTTGTCCGGCTGCCTGGAAACGCTGACGAAGTACGACCACGCCGAAGGCAAGGTGGTGCCGTTCCTGGCCAGCAGCTGGAAGCAGGTTTCGGACCTGGAATGGGACTTCACCCTCCGCGACGACGTGAAGTTCCAGGACGGCACCCCGCTCACCGCGGACGCCGTCGTGGCATCGCTCAAGCACGTGCTGGAGGCCAAGGTTCCCGCGCGCGCCTTCAGCAAGAAGGTGGTCAGCGGCGTCAAGGCGGTCGACGCCCGCACGGTCCGCGTGTCCACCCCGGTGGAAAGCCCCTTGGTGCCGTATCGCCTCGCCAGCGTCAACACCGGCGTGCTCGCCCCGGCGGCGTACAAGGGAACGTCGGTGGATCCGTTCGGGCATTGCACCGGCCCGTTCGTTCCGGTATCGGAAAAGGCGAAGCAGTCCATCACGCTTGACCGCAACGAGAACTACTGGGGCGGCAAGGTCCAGCTGGCCGGCGCCGAGGTACGCTTCATCACCAACGGCGCCACCCGGGCAGCGCAGGTCCAGACCGGCGAGGCGGACATTTCCATGTCCATCCCCGTCGCCAGCCTTCCCTCCCTGGAAGGTTCCCGCGACGTCACCGTCCTGAAGGCGGACTCGCCGCGCACGGCAACTCTCTACCTGAACAACAAGCGCAAGCCCCTTAACGACCCGAAGGTCCGCAAGGCCCTCCGCGCAGCCCTTGACCTCGAAGCGCTCGCCGCCAGCGTCTACGAAGGAGCCGCCCTGCCGGCTTCCGGTCCCTTCGCGCCCTCCGAGCCGTGGGCGATCGACGGCGCGGTCCCGCCCAAGCAGGACCTGGACGCGGCAAAGAAGCTCCTCGCCGAGGCCGGCTACACCCCGGAGCGGCCCCTCGAAGTCATCGCGATCGTCGAACGCGCCGAATTCGCCGACGTCGCTACCGTCCTCCAGGACAACCTGAAGAAGATCGGCGTCCCGGTGGCGGTCCAGAGCAAGGAATACGCGGCCGCGGAGCCGGACGTCATGGCCGGCAAGTACGACATGCTGCTCAGCCAGCGGAACCGGCTCATCGACATCGCCGATCCCATCGGCTTCCTCACCGCCGACTACAGCTGCGAGGGCAGCTACAACCTCAGCCACTTCTGCGACGCCGAATACGACCGCCTCATCGGCGAAGCCTCCCGCGCCGCGGACAGCAAGGAACGCTACAAGCTGTACGCCCGGGCCGGGAAGATCCTGGATGAGCAGGCCGTGAACCTGTGGCTCGTCAACGAACAGGCAACGGACGCCGTCCGCAAGGAGGTCCAGGGCTTCGTCCAGGACCCGCTGTCCCGCTACGTCCTGACGGCGCAGACTGCCAAGTCCGGCTCCTAGCTTTACTCCCGGCGTCATGCTGAAGTTCATTGCCAGAAGAACGGCGACCCTCGTGGCCGCCGTTCTTCTGTCGTCCTTCGCGGTGTTCCTGATTCCCTATGTCACGCCGGGCGACCCCGTGCGCAAGATCATCCGGTCCCGCGTGGCCGGAGACGTGGTGGACGAATCCGTGGTGCAGTCTCTGGGGCAAAGCCTGGGCCTGCAGGACGCACTCTTCGTCCAGTACCTGCGCTGGCTCGGCAGCTTCTTTTCCGGAGACATGGGCCTGTCCTACGTGAGCCGGACCCCGGTGGTGGAACAGGTCATGCCGGCCCTCGGCGTGACGGTGAGCCTTGTAACGGTGGCCCTGGGTGCCGCCGTCCTGGCTTCGCTGCCGCTGGGAACCGCTGCCGCGCTCCGGCAGGGCCGCCGGACCGACCGGTGGATCACCGCGGTCACCCAGTCCTTCATCGCGATGCCCGAATACTGGCTGGCTCCCATGCTGGTGCTGCTGTTCGCGCTGAAGCTGGCGGTACTGCCTTCCGCCGGCTGGAACGACGCCTCCTCGGTGGTCCTTCCGGCCGCGACCCTCGCCCTGCGCCCGGCCAGCTATTTCACGGCCGCCGTGCGATCGGGCATGATCGACGCCCTGTCCGCGGAGCACGTGTTCGCGGCCCGCGCCCGGGGCCTCGGCCGGACACGCACCGTCCTGGACCATGTCATCCCCAACGGACTGCTTCCCCTCGCCACCCTGCTGGCCGTTTGGTTCGCAGGCCTGCTGGGCGGCTCGGTGATCGTCGAGGTGATCTTCGCGGTGCCGGGCATGGGACGCCTCCTGTACGACGCCGTCGTGAACAGCGATATCCCGCTGGCGCAGGGCGGGGTGGTCGTCGTCGTGGCGCTGGCCGTCGGCATTACCACCCTCGCGGACTTCGTCCATCGCCTCCTGAGCCCGAAGGCGGGTGCCGCCCTTGTGTAACGTCCGTACCCGGATCACGGCGGACCGCGCCGCACTCGCGGTGCTCGCCGTCGTCGTCCTCGCCGTCGCCGCGGCGCCCTGGATCGCCCCCTACGCGCCGGAAGCGCAGGACCTCGCGCGGCGGCTGGCGCCACCCGGGCCGGAGCACTGGCTCGGAACGGACCACCTGGGCCGTGACCTGCTGAGCCGGCTGCTCGACGGCGGACGCTTCTCCATGCTGATGGCTGTGGCCGCCACCGTGCTCACCGCCGTGCTCGGCACCGCCGTGGGCGTGGCCAGTGCGCGCCGACGGGGGTGGCTGGACGAGTTCCTCACCCGCAGCAACGACGTGCTCCTCGCGCTTCCGGAAATGGTGGTGGCCCTGTTCATCGTGGCCGCGATGGGCACCGGCTTCGGGCCCTTGCTGATCGCGCTGACCGTTACCGGTTGGACCCCGTTCGCCCGCCTGGCCCGCACCCTGGCCTACGATGTCTCGGCCCGCGGCTTTGTGGAAGCGGCCCGCGTGGTGGGCTGCCCGCCGTCGTTCATCGTCTTCCGGCACATCCTGCCGCATCTGGCCGCTCCGATGCTCGGGCAGGCGACGCTCCGATTCGGCCAGCTGCTGATCAGCGTCGGCGCCCTGTCCTACCTGGGGCTGGGCGTCCAGCCGCCGCAATCGGACTGGGGGTCCATGCTGGCGGCCGCGCAGCCGTACGCCGAGCGGGCGCCGATGGGCATCATCGCCCCGGGCCTGGCGATCTTCCTGGTTGCCCTGTGCGTCACCCTGATCGGCCAGCACGCCACGGCGGCGGCCCGCACGAAACAGGAGGCGGTGGCGCATGCGTGACCATTTGACCGTGGACGGCCTGACTGTCAGGGACACGGCGCGCCCCGGGGCTCCGCTCCTTGACGGAGTAGCGCTGGACGTGGCGCCCGGCGAGTTTGTCGCCCTGGTGGGAGGTTCCGGTTCCGGCAAGACCATGACGGCGATGTCCGTGCTCGGGCTGCTGCCCCAGGGGCTGGCGGTGAGCGGAGGATCGATCCGGCTGGGCGAGACCGAACTCACCACCGCCGGGCACGCGGAGCTGGACCGGATCCGCGGCGGCCGGATCGGCATGCTCTTCCAGCAGCCCAAGCGCATGTTCAACCCGAACCGGCGCATCGGCAGGCACCTGCGCGAGCCCCTGAAGCTGCACGCCGGCCTGCGCGGGACCGCTGCACAGCGGAAGGCCATTGAGCTCTTGGCCGAAGTGGGCTTCGAAGACCCCGCAGCCGGTGCCCGTTCCTTCCCGCACCAATTGTCCGGCGGCATGGCCCAGCGGGCGATGGCCGCGCTGGCGTTGGCAGGCCGGCCCGATTTCCTCCTGGCCGACGAACCGACCTCGGCCCTGGACAAGGTGCTGGAACGCCAGATCCTGCAGCTGCTGGACCAGGAACGCCGGGACCGAGGGTTGGGCATCCTGTACATCACCCACAACCTGGCGTCCGTTGCCGCCTTCGCAGACCGTGTGCTGGTGATGGAACAGGGCCGGCTGGTGGAGTCCGGGCCCACCCGCGAGGTCCTGGCCCAGCCCAAGTCACCCTACACGCGGTCTCTCCTGGAAGCGTCCATCCTGCAACCGCACGGGACCTCCTCGGCGCGCAACGGCGTCCACGCCGAGCCGGAGGCAGCCCTCTCCCTCCGGGGCGTCAGCAAGAGCTTCGCGCCGCGCCGCAAGGCCAGGGCCGCCGTCGACGGTGTGTCCCTCGAACTGCGGAAGGGCGAGATCCTCGGGGTCCTGGGCCAGTCCGGCTCGGGTAAGAGCACGCTGGCCAGGTTGGTCCTCGGACTGGAACGGGCCGACGCCGGCACGGTCGCCATCGCCGGTACCGGGACTGCGCACACCGCATCGATGTGCCGCGCGGTCCAACTCGTGTTCCAGGAACCCTATGACTCCTTCGACCCCCGGATGACCCTCCGGAGCAGCCTGGAAGCGCCCCTCCGGCAGAGCCCGCTGAGCAACGAGGAGCGTGAGGGCCGCATCCGGGCTGCCGTCGTGGAGGTCGGCCTGGACCCGGCCCTGCTCGACCACCGTCCCCGGCAGTGTTCCGGCGGCCAGCTCCAGCGCGCCACCATCGCCCGCGCCCTGCTCCTGGAACCACAGGTGCTGATCTGCGACGAAGCCACCTCGGCGCTGGACGCCCTCACCCAGCGGACCATCCTGGATCTCCTGCGCCGGCTGCAGCGGGAACGCGGGCTCAGCCTGGTGATGATCACCCACGACATGGACGTGGTCCGCTACATGTGCCAGCGCGTTGCCGTCATGTACCAGGGTTCCCTGGTGGAGCTCGCGGACACCGGAACCTTCTTCTCGGCGCCGCAGCACGAGCACAGCCGCGCCCTCGTGGAAGCCTCCATCCCGTGCAAGGGCCTGCACCTCGGCAGGCTCGTCTCCGCAGCTGACTGAGCTGCTGGCCGGGCCGTGGGGCCCGAGGCCCGCGCACCGGCCCGCCATTGAGTCCGCTCCGGCGCCGGAGTAGGGTGGGCGCACTTCCACCCGCACCGACTCCACCTGACCCAAGGGAGCGATCATGCCTGAAGTGAAACGCCGTCTCGCCGCAGCAACGGCAGTCCTGGCCCTCAGCATCACCAGCGGAGCCGTCCTCAGCCCGGCCAGCGCAGACCCCCGGACGGTAACCAAGACCGCAACCGCCACCGGCTACGGGGGAGCGGTGAGCACCGTGGACCCGGAGGCTTCGGCAGCGGCGATCGAGGTCCTGCGCAAGGGAGGCAACGCGGCCGATGCCGCCGTCGCAGCCGCCGCAACGCTCGGCGTCACGGAACCGTACAGCGCCGGCATCGGTGGAGGCGGCTACTTCGTCTACTACGATGCCGCCAGCGGCGAGGTGGGCACCATCGACGGCCGCGAAACCGCGCCGGCAGCGATGCCGCACGACGCGTTCATCGACCCTGCCACCGTCACCCCGGAGAACCCCGCCGGCAGCCCCTACCGCTTCACCCCAGAGCTGGTCACCAGCGGCGTCTCGGTCGGCGTTCCCGGGACGCCTGCCACCTGGAACCGCGCCTTGGACCGCTGGGGCAGCCTGACGCTTGGCGAAGCGCTCAAACCGGCCATCAAGGTGGCCACCCGCGGCTTCATCGTGGACCAGACCTTCCGCCAGCAGACCCTGGACAACAAGCTCCGCTTCGAGGCGTTCACCTCCACCAGCAAGCTGTTCCTCCCCGGCGGCGACGCTCCCGCCGTCGGCAGCGTCTTCCGGAACCATGAGCTCGCCGCCACCTACCGGCTGCTCGCGGAACAGGGAGCGGGCGCCTTTTACGGCGGCGCGCTCGCCGAAGAGATTGCCGCCACGGTCCAGGCCCCGCCGAAGGATCCGGACACGCAGCTGCCCGTCCCGGCCGGCCACATGACGGCAGCCGACCTGGCCGCCTATCGCGTGCTGGACCAGGCCCCGAGCCACGTGAACTACCGCGGCCTGGACGTCTACGGCATGGCGCCGTCCAGCAGCGGCGGCACCACGGTGGGCGAGGCGCTCAACATCCTGGACACCTTCAACGTGTCGGAGATGCCCGACGCCGACGCGCTGCACCACTACCTGGAGGCAAGTGCCCTGGCCTTCGCCGACCGCGGCAAGTACGTGGGCGACCCCGCCTTCGTGGACGTCCCGACGGCGGCCCTCACCGATGAGCTGTTCGGCAAGGAGCGTGCCTGCGAAGTCGATCCGCTGCAGGCGGTGGTGAAGCCCGTGGCCCCCGGTGACGTCACCAACTACGACGGCGCGTGCCCGGCCGCCGCTGCGGCCTTCGCCGAAGAGGCGGACACGGAGAACATCTCCACCACCAACCTGACCGTCGCCGACAAGTGGGGAAACGTGGCCGAGTACACCTTGACCATCGAACAGACCGGCGGCTCGGGCATCGTGGTGCCGGGCCGCGGCTTCCTGCTGAACAATGAGCTCACGGACTTCTCCACCGTGTACAACCCGGCCGATCCCAACCGGATCGAACCCGGCAAGCGGCCGCGCTCGTCCATGTCGCCCACCATCATCCTGGAGGACGGCAAGCCCTTCCTGGCCCTCGGTTCGCCCGGCGGCTCCACGATCATCACCACCGTGCTGCAGACCATCCTGAACCGGGTGGACCGCGGCATGACCACGCCGGAGGCGCTCGCCGCACCGCGGGCGGCCCAACGGAATACAGCCAATGTCACGGCCGAACCGGAGTTCATCACGGCCTACGGAAGCCAGCTGGCCCCGTTCGGGCACAAGCTGGTCCCGTCCGGTGACGCCTTCACCTCGGCGGCCGAGATCGGGGCCGCGACGGCCATCGAATTCCTGCCCGACGGCGGCCTGCTCGCCGCCGCGGAGCCGCGCCGCCGGGGCGGCGGCTCGGCCATGGTGGTCACCCCGGCGCCCTGAGCCTGCGGCCATGCCGCCTGGCTCAACGGGCCCGGGGGCATCGACACGACCCCCGGGGCGATGATAGACCGGAAGGCAATGGTGCTTATCGGAATCCACGCTTCGCACGAACAAATCGGGCCCGGCCGCCTGCTCGCGGACATGCGCCGCGCGGAAGCCGCCGGTTTCGCCGCAGCCATGTGCTCGGACCACTTCAACCCGTGGTCCCGCGAGCAAGGGCATTCCGGCTTCGCCTGGTCCTGGCTGGGGGCGGCGCTGGCGGATACCGGGCTCCGTTTCGGCACCGTCACCGCGCCCGGCCAGCGCTACCACCCGGCGGTCATCGCCCAGGCCTCGGCCACCCTGGCCGACATGTTCCCGGGCAGGTTCTGGATGGCCCTGGGCAGCGGCGAAAACATCAACGAAAGCATTACCGGGGATGCCTGGCCGGACAAGGAAACCCGCCAGCGCCGCCTGGAGGAATGCGCGCAGGCCATCCGTTCCCTGCACGAGGGCAAGACCGTGGACCATGACGGCCTGGTGCGGCTCAGCGGCGCCAAGGTCTGGGACCGGCCCGCCGAACGGCCGCCCTTGCTGGCCGCCGTGGTGTCCCCGCAGACGGCACGGCGCTCGGCGGCCTGGGCCGACGGCATCATCACGGTGAACCAGCCGGAGCCTGCCCTCCGCGATGTGCTGGACGCGTACCGTTCCGCCGGAGGGCGCGGTCCGGCCGTGCTGCAGGTCCATCTCAGCTGGGCGGCAACCCAAGCCGAGGCGGAGGAGCTCGCGCTCCGGCAGTGGCGCAATGCGACGGTGTCGCCGCCGCATGCCTGGGACCTGGCCACGACGGAAGAGTTCGAACAGCATTCGGCCGGCGCCGCCGTCGACGATGTCACCGAGGCCGTGCTGGTGTCTGCGGATCCGGCCCGGCACATTGAGTGGCTGACGGGCTTCGCCCGGCTGGGCTTCGAGGAGATCTACCTGCACCACGTGGGCCAGGAACTGGGGCCCTTCATCGACTGCTTCGGCCGGGAGGTCCTGCCGTTTGTTGAGGCGCGGGACGGGAAGGAGTAGGCATGCGCATCTCGGACTCCGCCGATCTCTGGTGGAAGAGCGCGGTCATCTACTGCGTGGACGTGGAAACGTTCATGGACTCGGACGACGACGGCGTGGGTGACTTCGCCGGCCTGGCCCAACGGATTGATTACCTCGCCGACCTCGGGGTCACCTGCCTGTGGCTGATGCCGTTCTATCCGAGCCCCAACCGCGACGACGGCTACGACATCACCGACTTCTACGGCGTCGACCCGCGGCTGGGCAGCCTGGGCGACCTGGTGGAGGTCCTCAGGGCGTGCCACCACCGCGGCATCCGGGTCATCGCGGACCTCGTGGTCAACCACACCAGCACCGAGCACCCCTGGTTCAAGGAGTCGCGTTCCAGCGTGGACAACCGCTTCCGCGACTACTACGTGTGGCGGGCCGACCCGCCGCCGGACACCTCGGACGCGGTGGTGTTCCACGAGGAAGAGGACAGCATCTGGAACCACGATCCCATCACGGGGCACTGGTACCTGCACCGCTTCTACGCCCACCAGCCGGACCTGAACATGGCCAACCCGAAGGTGCGGGACGAAATCGCCAAGATCATCGGCTTCTGGCTGGAGCTGGGCTTCGATGGCTTCCGCGTGGATGCGGTCCCGCAGCTGTTGACGGTGGGCATCCACGACACCATCGAAAACGAACTTGGCTTCACCGATCCGCACGGTTTCCTCCGCGAGCTGCGCACCTTCATGGGCCGCCGCCGCGGGCACTCCGTGCTGTTGGGCGAGGTGGACCTGATGTACCGCCACCAGCTGGAGCTGTTCGGCGGATCCGACGGCGGAGAACTGGACATGATCTTCGACTTCCCGCTCATGCAGAGCTGCTACCTCGCCATGGCCAGGGAAGATGCCGGGCCGGTGGCCGGCGTGCTGAAGAACCGCCCGGAGGTGCCGGCCGCCGTCCAGTGGGCCACGTTCCTGCGGAACCACGACGAGCTTGCGCTGGACCTGCTGACGGAAGCCGAACGCGCCGAGGTCTTTGCCGCCTTCGGGCCGCAGAAGAAGTTCCAGGTGTACAACCGCGGCCTTAAGCGGCGGCTCGCCCCCATGCTCGACGGCGATCCCGCCCGCCTCAGGCTTGCCTACTCGCTGCTGTTCTCGCTCCCGGGCACGCCGTCGCTGTACTACGGCGAGGAAATCGGCATGGGGGAGGATGCCTCGCTCGGGTACCGGATGGCGGTCCGTACCCCGATGCAGTGGGGCTCCGCACCCAACGGCGGGTTTTCGGCGCGCCCGGCGTCCGAACTGGCCCGCCCGCCGGTGAAGGGCAGCTTTGGGCCGCGGCACGTCAACGTGTCAGCAGCGAAGCGGGACCCGGCGTCGCTTTTCAACTTCATCCGCGAGCTGATCCGCATCTACCGCGAGTACCCGGAAATGGCGTGGGGGAGCTTCGAGCTCCTCGAACAGCCGGTGCCGAACGTGCTGGCCCACCGTTGCAGCTGGGACGGGGCTTCGATGATCGCGGTGCACAACTTCGCCGCGAAACCGGCAACAGTGACCCTCAAGCTCGGCGCGGAGCACGAAGGAGCCACCGTGCGGGACCTGCTTGGCGGGCCGGGCCGGGACATCGGCGACGGCGGTGCGCTGCGGCTTCGGCTGGGGCCCTACGGTTTCCGCTGGCTCCGGCTGGCCTCGGACGGTGGCGGCCAGGGCGTTGTTCCCGAGGTCCAGACCACCTACTCCGCCAAGGAAGCGGAGGCCCGGAACACTTCCGGCAAAAAAGATAAGCAGACTTAGCAAAATGCCTTGATGTTCGCCGGAGCCCTCGATAGCGTGAAAAAGGTAGCACCGCATCCCATCGAATCCACTATGTGAGGAGAACGTGATGGCTACTGTCGATCAGACCATTGAGGTTGAGGTTCCGGTGACCACGGCATACAACCAGTGGACACAGTTCGAAACCTTCCCCGAATTCATGAGCGGGGTGGAGTCCGTCAGGCAACTTGATGACACCACCCTCCATTTCTCGACCAACACCGCGGGCGTGCACCGTGAATACGATGCCCGGATCCTGGACCAGGTGCCGGACTCCGTCATCAGCTGGGAAAGCGTGGACGGGCCGCGCAACGCCGGACTGGTGCGCTTCGAGCCCTTGGGCCCGGACCGGACGCGCGTCAACGTCACCATCGAGTGGACGCCGGAAGGCGTCGCTGAGAAGACCGGTGCCGCCGTCGGAGTCGACGAACTCCAGGTGGGCGCAGACCTGAACAAATTCAAGAAGTTCATCGAGAACCGCGGCACGGAGACCGGCGCCTGGCGCTCCACCGTGGTGGCTGGCGAAGTCGACGAGCCGCCGGCAGGCTCCGGCGGAACCATGCTGGACGAGGAGCCGCCTCCGCCCACCGGCGGAAGGGACTTCTGAGGAGCAGCCATGGCTGACTACGGAGTTGAATCCGGAGCCGCGCAGGAAGCCGAGCGGGGAAACACCACCCACGGCCCGCGGCTCGACGACAAGATGAAACAGGAAACCCAGGGGGCCATGAAGGGCAACAAGCCCGCCCACGTTGAAGAATGGCGGGAAACCGAACCATTCCCCGATGACACGGACAGGGATGACGCGGACGAGGGCGCCACTGGCGACGACCGAGGCGGCGATGAACGATGACCTGCCTCGCAGACCTGGCACCCTTGCTCCGCCGCCGTGGCCCCTGGTGCACGGCCTACGTGGATGCCGGTGCCGGAACGGTGGAGCGCATGGAGGCCGCCGATGCCGCGCCCGGGAACATCCGTGACGCCCTCGCCGGCCAAGGCGCCGCGCGCACGGACGTCGACGCCTTGGTGGAGGTCCTCCAGCCGGCCGCCGGAGAACCGCAGCCGGTGAGCCGCTTCGCAGTGGTGAGCCATGGCCAGGTGGACGTCAACGAGATCCTTCCGGGGCCGCCCGTGATCGCCGAGCAGGTAACTGCCGGCGTCATTCCGGACCTGCTGCCCTTGGCGCTGCACCAACCTGACGACTACCCCTATGTGGTGGCAGAAGTGGGGCGCCAGGACGCGGAGATCCGGCTGCACCGGGCAGGGCGCTCGCTGGCCGGCCACGCCAAGGACGCCGTCCGCACTGAAGAAGTAAAGGGCTCCGGCGAAAACGTCAGCAAGCATCCCGGCGGCGGCTGGGCGCAGTACAGCTACCAGCACCGGACCGAAGAGGTATGGCGCCAGAACGCCACCGAGGTTGCGGCCCGGCTGGACGCGCTCGCCCGGGAAAGCGGTGCCAGGATCGTGATCCTCGCCGGCGACGTGAAGGCGCGCGAACTGGTGGCTGGTGCCCTTGCTGAAGAGACCCGTGCCAAACTGCGCACCGTGGACCTGCACAGTCGCACCGGCGGCGCGGACCCCGATGCCCTCGACGCCGAAGTGGCCGTGATCGTGGCCCGGGAATGGGCCGAGGACGACGAAGCGCTGGTGAACCGGCTTGCCGAGGAACAAGGACAGGCCGCACCGCTGTGCGTCACCGGACTGGGTTCAGTGGTTCACGCCCTGCAGCAGGCCCAGGTGGACACCCTCATCCTTGGCGATGAGGCCCTGCGCGAACGCCGCGTCCTGGCCTTGGACGCCGAGCCTTGGATCGCGTCCACCGAAGCCGAAAGCTCCGGCGCCGGCGTGCTGGGAGAGGCTCCCGCACCCGCTGCGCTGCTGCGCGCGGCCGTGTTGACGGACGCCGGCGTTGCAATGCTTCCGGGCGCGGAAATGCCCGGAGGAGTGGAAATCGCCGCATTGCTGAGGTGGCCGGTGGGGCCGCCCACCCCGGCTGAACCTGCGGCCTGAGGAGGAAAGAGCAATGAAGCGCAAGAGCGCGCCACTGGTCCATGACGGCATCCAGAACCCCGCGCACCTGGTGCCCCGCGACGCCTATGGGGAAGCCGGCGACGACGGGCCCGAAGTCCGTGCGCCGCGAAACCTGGGCGGAGAATCCACGGGATTGCCCGGAATGGCAGGGTCCAAGGACCCCAGCGGGCCCGCGGAGGAAAAGGACGATGCCACTGTGGACGACCGCAGCCTGACCACGAAGCTGAGCCCGAGCGACTAGCCGCATGATCCCGCGCCTGCCCGACAGTACCCTGCCTCTCCTGAGGCAGGGTTACACCTTTGTCTCAGCCACCTGTGACAGGCTGGGAACGGATGCTTTCCGGACCCGCCTGTTCCTGCGCCCGGTGGTGTGCATGCGGGGCGCCGAGGCGGCCGAGTTCTTCTACGACGGCGGACGCTTCGTCCGCGCACGTGCCATACCCCGCTCAGCCAAGCACCTGCTGCAGGATGCCGGCAGCGTCCAGGCCCTCGAAGGCGAAGCACACCGCCACCGCAAGGACCTCTTCATCGATGTGGCCGAGGGGCATGGAGCGCAGGAGCTCGGCCACTATTTCGACGAAGAATGGGACCGTGCCGAGGTCCGCCGGCCGCGTAGGATCATCCTGTACGAAGACGTCTCTGCGGTGCTGGCCTCCGCCGTGTTCCGCTGGTCCGGCCTCCCGGTGGATCCCGGCACGGCGGCCCTGCGGGCGAGGGACCTGCAGCTGATGGTCGAACAGGCCGCGGGTTTCGGACCGGCCAATTGGCATGCCCGACGGCGGCGCCGCGCGGCAGAAGCCTGGGCCCGGGACTGCGTCCGGCGGCTCCGTTCCGGCGCGGACGGTGCCGGAGGCAGCCGTATCGGGGACACGGACAGCGCCGGGCACCACGCGATGCTCGCGCAGCTGGCCCCGGCGCTCGCCGTCGCACTCCACCGCGACCTGCAGGGGAGGCTGCTCCCCGAGGAGGTTGCCGCCGTCGAACTCCTGAACCTGTTCCGCCCGGTGGTGGCCGTGGGCCGGTACATCGTCTTCGCCGCGCTGGCACTGCACCGCCATCCGGAGTGGCGGCCCGTCCTGGCCGGCGGCGACAAGGTGGACCTCGAATGCTTCGCGCAGGAAGTCCGCCGCTTCTATCCGTTCTTCCCCTTCGTGGCGGGCACGGCCAGGCAGGCCCTGCAGTGGCACGGCCACTCCTTCACGCAGGGTGACTGGGCCATCCTCGACCTGTACGGAAGCAACCACGACCCGCGGATCTTCGAGGATCCCGGGGCGTTCCAGCCCGAACGGTTCCGGCCCGCCGCCACGGGGGACGTGCAGCCGGGGCCGTTCGGCCTCATTCCGCAGGGCGCGGGCGATCCTTTGCAAGGCCACCGCTGCCCGGGGGAAGACATGACCATGGAACTGCTGCACCGTGCGCTGCGGATCCTGGCCACGGATGAGCGATGGACCGTGCCCGCGCAGGACCTCACTGTGGACCTGGCGAAGATCCCGGCGTTGCCGCGCAGCGGCCTGGTACTGGAGCGGCGCAGGCGGCGGTAGCTGCGCCGCTCCTTGAAACCGGCTACTCCACGTGCCCTTCGGTAATGGTTCCGCGCCATGCGCCGGTCTCGACTTCGCGGCCTTCGATGAACTCCTTGAATTTCCGGAGGTCCTTCTTCACCAGGCGTTCGTCGAGGTGGGCGCCTGCGCCCAGCCGTTCGGCCGGCGATTCCGGCTCCCAGTCCAGGTCCACGGTGACTTCGGTTTCGGTGGGACTGGAGGCGTGGAACGTCACTTCGCCTTTGTTGTGCGGGACATCCACGCTTTCCCAGGCGATCTTCTCGTCCGGCACCTGGGTGGTGATCCGTGCGTCGAATTCCCGGCGGACACCGGCCATCCCGGTGGTGAAGTGGACCAGGGCTTCGTCAACCTGGCGGACCTCCTGGATTCCGCTCATGAAGTGCGGGAATTCCTCGAATTGTGTCCACTGGTTATACGCCTGGGACAGCGGCACGTTGACGCGGATTGATTCGTGGACAGTGGCCATGGCAGATCCCTCCTGCGATCCCGGTCAGGCCCTGGACGGTTCGAGGGCCTTTGGCCTCATTTCCACGCTAGGACCAAGGGCAGGCGGGTTCAAGGGGTGGCGCCCGCCGTGGCAAACAGTGCCGTGATGTCCGCGTTGCTGAGCATTTTCTGCCGGTATTCGCGAGCCAGGAGCTCCCGCGTCCTGTCTTCCAGCTCCGGATCGTTGCCCGCGATCGCCTCCACGGCGTGGATCACGCGGAAGTTGTGCGCGAAGGCATCCGCGGCCGTCTGGGCGATGCAGTTGTGGGCCGAGACCCCGGCCAGGACCAAGGTGTCCACCCGCCAGTTGTGCAGGCGCCAGAGCAGTTCGGTTCCGATGAAACCGCTGTCGCGGATCTTGGTGAGCTGCGGCAGGCCCGCCGTGATCAGTCCGGGCAGGAACTCCGCCTGGCTGCTTCCGCGGAAGATGAAGCCCTGATTGTCATCAAGCATGTTCAGGGTCCAGGTGGAGCGGTCCTGTTCGTGTTCCGTTTTCACCAGCAGCACCGGCACCGCGTGGCTGAGGGCGGAGGCGATCAGGGCATTGCATCCCTGGATGGTCCGTTCGCGGTGCACGTCCAGTGCCGGATCCTCAAAGTAGGCGTTCTGCATGTCGATGACCAGCACCGCGATCATTCTGCCTCCTTGGTGTCCCGTTCCAGTAGCGCCCCGTTCCGGTAGCCTAGCGCCTTTCGATGCGGACGGGCCCGACGGCGATGAGTAGCCCGTCTGCCTGGGTGCGGGATCTGCGTGGCCGAGCGGCGGGGCGGTCCGGCCGTGCCTGCTGCTTCAGCGCACGGTCGTAGGCGGCACGGCGACTTGGGCTGGACAGCACGGCGTAAGCGTCCATGGCCTGCTGGAGAGCCTGCGGGTCGGCCCCGCCGTCGGGAGTGCCGGCGTCGGGGTGGTGGGTGCGCATGAGCATCCGGTAGGCGCGGGCGATGTCGGCCCGGGTGGCAGCGGGGGACACAGAAAGGTGGGCGTAGTAGTCGGGAAGCATGGACAGGCGCTTTTCGTGCGGCAGGTGCCGATGGCCCCCGGGCGGTACCGGAGGCCATCGAACGGACGGTGTGATCGGGGGATAGGGATGGGTCAGGCGCTGATCTCCTGGCGTTGCTCGCTGGAGGAGATTTCGATCTTCCGGGGCTTCGCTGTTTCGGCAACCGGAATCCGGACGGTCAGGACGCCGGCGTCATAGCTTGCCTTGACGCCTTCGGTGTCCAACGCGTCGCCGAGGATCAGCTGGCGGCTGAAGACACCTTGCGGGCGCTCGGCCGCGACCAGTTCCGTGCCTTCTCCAGCGGGAGCCTTGCGTTCGGCGCGGACGGTCAGGACGTTGCGCTCGATATCGAGGTCGATGGTTTCCAGGTCCACGCCTGGAAGGTCGAACGCGGCAATGAATTCATCGTCTTCCTGCCAGGCGTCCATCGGCATGACGGCCGGGCGGGCGGTGGTACCGAACACCTGCTGTGCGAGCCTGTCGAACTCGCGGAAGGGATCGGTGCGCATCAGCATGGTCTCTCACTCCTTACGGATGATTACTACCCTTCAGCCCGCTAAATCTATATCAGCGGGTATATATTTCTTATAGCACCGGCACCCAGCTGGTGCAACAGCTTTTTATCAGGAGGAGTTGCATGGCCCGTCCCGGAGTTGAGGCGCGCGGCGTCTACGCTATTTCGGTGGCAGCTGAGCTGGTGGGCACCGGGCAGCAGAATCTTCGCCTGTATGAGCGTCGGGGCTTGGTGACGCCGGCGCGGACGGCCGGCGGCACCCGTCTTTACAGCGAGCTGGACCTTGTTGTCCTGCGACGCATAGCGGTCCTCCTGGAGGAGGGCCTGAATCTGGCCGGGATCCGCATGGTCCTTGAGCTTGAGGCGGAAAACCGCTCCCTCAGCGAAGACCTCGCCAAGTCCAAGGCAGCGGAGTCCCAGGCGGCCGAGGCCCGGCGGCGAAAACCGGCCGGTTAGCTGGCCTTGTCCGTGAGGAACTGCGCGACGGCGGCCTCCCGCGGCGGGAGGGTCCGGAGCGTGCCGTCCTGGAAGGCCGCTATGACGCGCGGGTCCACGTAGGCATCCCGGGCGACCGCCACGGTGTTGCCCAGCAGCGCCGCCGCGTCCTCGAAGGCTTGTGCCAGGGCGGCCCGTGGCGGGGTGTCGCTGGAGGCCCGGATGAGGCTGAGTGCCGCCGTAACGGTCCCTTTCCACGTGCGGAAGTCCTTCGCGGTAAAGCCGTCGCCGGCGCAGCGGCGGATGTAGTCGTTGAGCATTCCTGCCTCCAGTGCAAACCGACCGCTGTCCAACTCGAAGGCGAGAAGCGGCTCGCGCGGGGCACGCGCGGCCAGGGGCTCCAGGAAGGCAGCCAGCCGCGCGTCGGCAAAACTGCATTCGAACCGCTGCCCGCTCTTTCCTGGAAAGCGAAGATGCACCATGTTGCCGTCGATGCTTACATGGCGGCAGCGCAACGTGGTCAGTCCGTGCGAGCCGTTTTGCTTCCGGTAGCTTTCGTCGCCGATGCGCAGGGCGCCACGGTCCATCAGACGGACGGCCGCTGCCAGGGTACGGGTCTTCGGGGAGGCTGCTTCCCGCAAGTGGCGGGCAACCATGGCGCGCAGCTTCGGCAAGGCCAGGCCAAGGCGTGCGGCGCGCTGGAACTTTTCGGCGTCCTGCCGCTCGCGCCAGAGCGGATGGTAGATGTACTGGAGGCGGCCGGCGCCGTCGGTTCCGGTGGCCTGGATATGGCCGTTCGGAAACGGGCAGATCCACACGTCCCGCCACGCCGGCGGGATCGCCAGCTGCCTGACGCGTTCCCGCTCCTCAGGCGCCAGCGGGCGGCCGTCAGCGTCGCGGTAGCTGAAACCGCGGCCGGAACGCCGCCGCCGGATGCCCGGGCGGGCGGGATCGCTGCGCTTGAGCCGGACCATCGCCCGCTACATCCGCGCGTACTTGGACTTGAGGATCAGGAAGCAGCCGTAGCAGACCAGGCCGAGCGCCAATGCTGCCAAGAGGTACGGTCCGTATGGTTGTTCACGCAGGGCCTTCAGGCCGCCGTCGAGACCCGTGGACTGCTCAGGCTGCCGGTGCACCGCGGCCATGATGACCAGCAGGCCCACCAGGAGGAGGGCAAGGCCCTTGGCCAGGTACCCGGCCGTCCCGGCCACCAGCACAAGCCTGCGGGGGAGCGTCGCGCCGGGCAGGAAGAGGTCCTTCCTGAAGCCGCCGCGGGCTCCGCGTGCGGCAAAGAAGATTCCGGTGCCGATGATGGCAAGGCCGATCACGGCAAGGAGTGCTGTGCCCCAGGGCGCCCGGCTGATCGCCACGCTCAAGTCGCTGGTGGATTCGCGGCTGTCGCTGCGGCCCCCGAGGGCAAAGACAAGCACCGTAAGGGACATCGCTGAGAAGGCAACCGCCTGGGCTGCGGCACTCAGGCGCGTGGTGGGCTTCTTGCCGTGTGCCCGCGGCTTGCCGAAGACGGCGTTGCCTGCCTGCCACAGGGCCAGGGCCGCGCACGCGGCAAAACAGGTCCACAACAGGAAGGGGCCGCCCGGCCGGGCGGCGAGTTGCGCGACGGCGCCACCCACGTCCGCTTCTCCGTTCAATCCGCGCGCCAGCTGCAGGGCGATCGCCCCAATGAGGACATGCAGCACGCCGCTCGCAGCAAAGCCCGCCCGGGCCGCGGTTTCCAGTGACGTGGAATTGCTCGCGGCCTCGGCGGACTTGGCGGCGTTCCGCGCCGCCCGGTTCATGGTGCGTCCGGGAACGGCGCGGTGTGGAGTGGATCAGATGCCGGTGTCACGGGTCTCCCTGCGGGTGACTGCTTCGCCGGTGTCCGGATCCACGGACCGGTGGCTTTCACTGGTCTTGTGCCGGCGGCGCGGGCCGGCCCAGATCAACGATGCGATCAGGCCGATGGCTCCGACGACAATCAGGATGTACCCGGCCATTTGCTGGTCCAGGAACGGAATGATGCCGGGTGTCAGGGCGAAGGCCAGGATGGCCCCCACTGCGATGAGGAAGATCGAGGTGCCTATGTACATCCCGTGCTCCTTTCGTAGCCCCCTCTAAAGTCCCGTCGTGCGGTGGCCGTTGCTGTAGCTCAGGAGCCAGCCGATGGCCGCGATGGCGAGCAGGATGACTCCTACCCAGAGGAGGAAGTTCAGTGCCGGCGTGAATCCGCCGACGAGCAGCAGGACGATTGCAATGACGCCTGCAACGATGAGGAGGGTATTCATGATGGGATTTCCTTTCGACGTATGCACTGCGCCGTGAAGGCATCAAGTGCGGCGATCCCGTCGGGCGCCCCGGCCTCGTCCGAAGGATGGTCAGCGGCGGAGTGCCGCGGTGCCGGTCACGGTGCTGTGTCCGTGCGGGTCCTGCGGCAAAACCGTCCCATACCTCACATCATGGCATTAGTAAGCATGCTTATCAAGTTTGAGGGGCACCCGTCAGCGGCGGCGACAATGGAAAGGTGACCTCAGCTTCTTCGTCCGGTGCCGCCGTCGGACATGCCCTGTTCGACCTCCACCGCATTGGCGCGGGCCTCGTCTTTGCCCGGTCCTTGCCGCAACTGGCCGCGGCACTCGAGGACCCGGGATCCGCTGCCGTGGTACAGGCGCCGCCCGGGACCGGCAAAACCACGCTGGTTCCGCCGCTCGTCGCGGAGCTGTGTGCTGCCGGGCCCGCTGGAAGCGGTACGCCCAAGGTCGTCGTCACCCAGCCGCGCCGCGTCGCCGCACGCTCGGCCGCACGCCGCCTCGCCGCCCTGCATGGCGGCCGGCCGGGGGAGGAAGTGGGCTACACCGTCCGTGGCGAACGGCTCGCCGGGCCGCGCACCGCCGTCGAATTCGTCACCCCCGGAATCCTGCTCCGCCGCCTCCTCGCGGACCCCGGGCTTGAAGGAACCCAGGCTGTCGTCCTCGACGAAGTGCACGAGCGCGGACTCGAAAGCGACCTCCTCCTGGGCATGCTCTCCGAGGTACGCCAACTCCGCGGCGACCTCCGCCTGGTGGCCATGTCCGCCACCGTGGACGCCCCGCGCTTCGCCGCTCTCCTGGCCTCCGACGGCGACGGGCCGCTTCCCGTCGTCGACTGCGCCTCCGCGCTGTACCCGCTGGAGACAGTCTGGTCGCCCGCTCCGGTGCCCCGGCTGGACGAACGGGGCGTGACCCGGGCCTTCCTCGACCATGTGGCCGACACTGCCGCCGGCGCCCATACGGCGGCGCTCGCTGCCCATCCCGCCACGGACGCCCTCGTTTTCGTCCCCGGAGCACGGGAAGTGTCCCACGTGGCAGCACGGCTCAGGCAGCAGGCGGAGGGCACGGAAATCCTCGAACTCCACGGGCAGATCGGACCCGCGGCCCAGGACCGCGCCGTCTCAGGGCGTGAGCCCGGCGGGGCACCCAGGATCATCGTGTCCACTGCGCTCGCCGAATCCTCGCTGACGGTTCCGGGCGTCCGGCTGGTGGTGGACGCGGGCCTGTCCCGCGAACCGCGCCGCGACTCGGGCCGCGGCATGACCGGGCTGGTGACGGTGTCCTGCTCCCGGGCATCCGCCGAACAGCGCGCGGGCCGCGCGGCACGTCAGGGCCCCGGTACCGTGGTCCGCTGTTACGAGCAGAAGGCTTTCGCGGCCGCGCCGGCACACCGGACTCCGGAGATCGCCGTCGCCGAACTGAGCGGAGCCGCCCTCACGCTGGCCTGTTGGGGCGCTCCCGGAGGGGCGGGGCTCGCCCTCCCCGATGCGCCGCCGCGTGCTGCCATGGAGGACGCCGTGGAACTCCTGCGCGAACTTGGCGCCGTGGACGACGCCGGGCATGCCACCGCCCTCGGCCGCGTCCTGGCCGGCGTCCCCGCGGAGCCCCGGCTCGCGCGTGCCCTGCTGGAGGGAGCCGCCGTCGTCGGCACCCGCACTGCCGCCGAAGCAGTGGCCCTGGTTTCCGGCGAGCAGCGCGCCTCCGGGGCGGATGTGGCCGGACTCCTGCCGGCCCTGCGGCAGGGCAAGGATCCCGGGGCCAAACGCTGGGCCGAGGATGTACGCCGTTTTGAAGCGATCGCGCGCAGCCAGACGGACGCCGTCGGAGATCCCGGCGGGTTCCCGAAAGGACTGCGCGGCAAGGACGCGCTGGCGTTCGTGGTGGCCCTGGCGTACCCGGACCGCGTGGCGCGCCGCGTTCCGGGCGACGGCGCGCCGCAATACCTCCTTGCCTCCGGGACCCGGGCGGGCTTGCCCTCCGGAAGTCCTTTGGCCGGGCATGACTGGCTCGCCGTGGCCGAGGTGTCGCGGGCAGCGGGCAGGGATGCAGCCGGGACCGGCGCCGTCATCCGTGCCGCGGTACCCCTCCCGGCGGATGCCGCCGAAGCCGCCGCCTCCCACCTGCTTTCGGACACGGTCGACGCCCGCTTCGTGAAGGGCAAGGTAACTGCGCGCCGGGAGCAGCGGCTCGGAGCGATCGTGTTGTCGTCGACGCCGGTGCGGCCGGGGCACCCGGAGGGCCGCGCCGCGGTCGCTGCGGCATTGGCGGAGCAGGGCTTGGCGATGATCGGCTGGTCGCCTGCCGCCGATACGCTCCGGCGCAGGATGGCGTTGCTGCACCGGGAACTGGGGGAGCCGTGGCCTGATGTCTCGGAAGCCACCCTTCTGGCACGGTTGGATGAGTGGCTGGGCCCTGAACTGGACGCCCTGGCCGGCGGTGCCGCGGCTGCCGGGATAGATCTGGCCGAGCCGCTGCGCCGGCTGCTTCCCTGGCCGGACGCCTCCCGGTTCGCTGAACTGGCTCCGGAACGCCTGGAGGTGCCCAGCGGCTCACACGTGATGATCGAGTACCCGGAAGCGGACGACGACGGCGGCCGCCCGGTGGTGGCGGTCAAGCTGCAGGAATGCTTCGGCTGGGCCGGGACGCCACGGATTGCCGGGGGGCGCGTGCCGCTGCTGTTCCACCTGCTGTCACCGGCCCGCCGCCCCTTGGCCGTGACCGACGACCTCGAATCGTTCTGGGCCGGGCCCTATGCGCAGGTCCGGGCCGAAATGCGCGGCCGCTACCCCAAGCATCCGTGGCCCGAAGACCCGTGGACCGCCCAGGCGACGGCCCGCACCAAACCGCGGGGCTGAGCGTCCAGGGGCCGGCTTACGGGCGTGCCCGGATGAACGCCGCCACGGAGGGCGCCAGGGAGGCGCCCAGTTCCGCGGGGCTGCGCTTCTGCCCGGCCACCTCGAAGGTGTGGCCGCCGCCTTCCCGCCACTCCAGGACGGCGTTCGGGCCGATCCTGGAAACCACGTTTTCCAGCACCTCCGGGGTCATGAAGGTGTCCTTGGTGCCTTGGAGGAACAGCATCGGCACTGTGATGCCGTAGAGGTGCTCGTCCCGGAGCTTGTCCGGCTTACCCGGCGGATGCAGGGGATAGCCCAGGTACACGAGGCCCGCCGCGGGCATCCCTTCCGCCACGGCCATCGAGGCCATGCGCCCGCCGAAGGACTTGCCGGCCGCCCACAACGGTTCCCCCTGCGAGCGGGCCTGCGCTTCGGCCAGGGCGGCGCGCCACGTAGCGATCGCCAGCGGCGGGCGGTCCGGGAACTTCCGGCCGGCCTCGCGGTAGGGGAAGTTGAAGCGCAAAGTGGCGGCGCCGTCGTCGTTCAAGGCCCGGACGAAACCCGCCATGAACGGGTGCTCCATCCCGGCGCCGGCCCCGTGCGCCACAACCACGGTGGCGTAGGGGTTCTCCGGACGCGCATACAACCCGGAGACCGCGGTGCCGTCCACGTCGATGGAGACGGGTTCTTCAGCAACAGCCGGCGCGCTCATTCGAACCTCGAGGGATCGCCGGTGCCGCGGCGGACCACCTCGGCACCGCCGCCGGAGAAGTCCACCACCGTGGTCGGCTCGGAACCCACGTCCCCGGCCTCGACGACGGCGTCCACGGCATGGTCCAGCCGCTCCTTGATTTCCCAGCCCTGGGTCAGCGGCTCCTCTTCGCCGGGCAACAGCAGTGTGCTCGACAAGAGGGGCTCGCCGAGTTCATCGAGGAGCGCGTGGACGAAGTTGTGCTTGGGGATGCGCACGCCCACGGTCTTCTTCTTCGGGTGCAGGAGGCGGCGCGGCACTTCCTTGGTGGCGGGCAGGATGAAGGTGTAGCTGCCGGGCGTGACGGCCTTGATGCTGCGGAAGACGTCGTTGTCGATCATGACGAACTGCCCCAGCTGCGCGAAGTCCTTGCAGACCAGCGTGAAGTGGTGTTTGTCATCGAGCCTGCGGATGGCGCGGATGCGTTCCAGCGCCTCCTTGTTGCCCAGCTGGGCGCCCAAGGCATAGCAGGAATCCGTGGGGTAGGCGATCAGGCCGCCGGATCGTACGATCTCCGCGATCTGGGACACGAAGCGGGGCTGCGGATCATCCGGGTGGACGTCGAAGAATCTGGCCATGCCCCGAGCTTACTGGGACGCGGCCCGTGCGGCACCGCTTTCCACCACCTCGCGCACGTAGGCGGCGGCCGGAGCGGCGAACGCTTCCGTCGCAGCACGGAAGAGGGCAGCAGACTCCCTGCCGGGCCAGTCCTCCGGAAGGCAGGAAACGGGCAAGCCGGGGTCCAGGTAGGGGATGGCCCGCCAGCTGTCGATGCTCCGCACGTAGGCTGCCAGGGCGGCTGCTTCCGTCAGCTCCCCGGATCGGAAGTACCCCGCCGCGTCCCGGAGGAAGCCGCGGTGCAGTCCGGCAACGGCGTCGAGATCCCACCATTGCGCCACGGCTGCCCGCAGGCTTCCGCCCGGCAAGGGGGTAGACGTCAGGAACAACGTCGCCTGCGTCCGCACATCCAGGGCTTCCAGGACCTCTTCGATGTCCGCCTGCCGGAATCCCGGGGCGATCCATAGGCCGGACGCCACCGTGCCGCAGCCGCTCCAGTGGAGCCGCCGCCTGAGCTGATGGCGTTTCTCCCGCTCGGTCTCCGGAATCGAGAAGGAAACCAGGCACCACGGCTCGCCCTCGGCCATTTCCTGCGGGTCGAAAATCCGGCTGTCGCCCCGGGCCAGCATCACGGCGGCGTCCGCCGTCAGGGCATAGCCCGCGACGCCGTCGCGCGCCTCCTGCTCGAGGACTGCTTTTTTCTTCAGGCGGCTGAGCGTCGTGCGGGTGACGGCGGCAGGCACCTCCAGTGCCTCCATGATCCGCAGGAAGGCCGACGACGGCAGCCAGCCTCCGGCGTCGCGCAGGTACAGTCCGATCACCGTGCGCAACAGTGACGTGGTGCTCCCCGGGCGGGAGTCCAGGTCGTCGAGGAAAGCGCTCACGAAAGTTCGAGCAGCACGTCGCGGATGGAGAGCACTCCGTGCTCAAGTTCGGCGAAACCCGTGCTGAGCGGGGAGAGCCCGATCCGGAGGCCGTGCGGCGGACGGAAGTCCGGGATGACGCCGCGCTCCCAAAGTTTCTGCGTGACCTCGGCGAAGCGGGGGTGGTCCACCGTGATGTGCGAGCCGCGCTCGGCGGGATCACGCGGGCTGACCACCTTGGCGCCGAGCGGCACCAGCAGCGCATCGGCGAGCTCGAGCGCGTATTCCGTCAGCTTGACCGACTTCTCCCGGACCGCGTCCATGCCCACGGAGCCGATGAGCTCCACCATGTCCTTGAGTGGTTGCATCGCCAGGATGGGCGGAGTTCCGGTGATGAAGCGGCGGAGGTTGTCGGCCGGGCGGTAGCTGTCCGTCATGCCGAAAGGATCGTGTGCGCCCATCCACCCTTGGATCGGCTGCCGGAGCTGGCCCTGCAGCGCCTTGTTCACGTATGCGAAGGCGGGGGAGCCGGGGCCGCCGTTGAGGTACTTGTAGGTGCAGCCGACGGCGAGGTCGACGCCCCAGGCGTCCAGTTCGAGCGGCACCGAGCCGACGGAATGGCACAGGTCCCACAGCATCAGGGCGCCGGCCTGGTGCACCAGTGCCGTGATGGCCGGGGCATCCGCGAGGAACCCCGAGCGGTAGGCCACATGGCTCAGGACCACGACGGCGGTGCGTTCGTTGAGTAGTTCCGCCAGGTCCGCGGGGCGGACGCCGTCGGACGGCCGGGATTCCACCCAGCGGATGGTTGCACCGCGTTCGGCCGCGATGCCTTCGACGATGAAGCGGTCAGTGGGGAAGTTGTCCCGGTCCACGATGATCTCGTCGCGGCCGGGGTTGGCGTCCACGGCGGCACGGATCAGCTTGTACAGCAGCACCGAGGTGGAGTCGCCCACGAACGCTTGGCCGGGTGCGGCGCCGAGCACCACCTCGCCCAGGCGGTCGCCGACAGCCAGGGGCTCGTCCATCCATTTCTCGTCCCAGCCCCGGATCAGCCGGCTGCCCCAGGCGTCTTCGACGAAGCGCGGAAGATTCTCCGCCGTGGCCTTGAGGGGACGTCCAAGCGAGTTGCCGTCGAGGTAGGCCGAAAGCACGTCAGGGGCTGGACTGTAGAAGAGCTCCCGGCAGGCGGCCAGGGGATCGGCGGCATCGAGCGCGGCCGAGGCAGTGGCGAAATCCGGGGCGGTGGCAGTGCTCAAAGGAAGCTCCTCATCACTCGGTGCGGGGCGCGGTTGCGGGGCCGCAAGTGGCTTCAGGATAACATTTGCGTGACGGTCGTTGCGATAGTGAAATTCAGCGCGGAAATGCCGGGCTGAAAAACAGGTCGCAGCCCTGTTCTGCCGGCCGTGGCGGCGCTACGCTGGGACCCCCGGCGGCCGCGGCGGACGCGGTGCCGGGCGCGGGAGTTGATATGTCCGGGGAGATGCGCACATCAAGCGCTACCTTGTACCTCGACGTTGACGGGGTCATCAATCCTTATGGCGCATGCGGGCGCACCGGCTGGGGAGGCGACTGGGTGCTGGCTGACGCGGGCGTCCTGGATGTCGCCTTCGCTCCGGAACTCGTCAGCAGGCTCAATGCGCTGGCGGTCCGGCCCGGAATGAGATGTGTGTGGTTGACCACATGGGAGCGCATGGCTCCGGAACTTCTTTGTCCGGCGATCATGCTCGACGGCGGAGCCTGGCCGGTGCTCTCCGGCGCCCGACGGGACCATGGCGGCAACTGGTGGAAGTTGGACGCCATCCGCCGCGATGTGGCCCGTAATCCCGCCGATCGCCTGATCTGGCTGGACGACCAGCTCGACCATGAGCCGCAGGCCTTGGCGTGGGCCGAAGGGTGGGGCAGGCGGATGCTCCATATTTCACCCGATCCGAGGCGGGGACTGACGCCCCGGCACCTCGATGCCGTCGAGGCTTTCTTTGATCCGGAATCCGCCGCGGAAGTGTTTTGCGCTGCCCCCGATGCAACGTAGGATTCTAAAGGTTTCATGCCAGCCATGGATGACCTCCGCAAGGGTTGACAGGTAAACGTCTGTTGAACTTGTGATGTGGCGGCGCGGGGAGTGGAACTGCTGAACGTCGACTCTGCAGATTGGGCAACCAGGTGGAAATCACCTTCATGGTCGCGCTTGTCATAGCGCTGGCCTTATTTTTTGACTTCACCAACGGCTTCCACGACACCGCCAATGCGATGGCAACCCCCATCGCTACCGGCGCCATCAAGCCCAAGACCGCCGTGGCCCTGGCTGCCGTGCTGAACCTGGTTGGTGCGTTCCTGTCCACCGAGGTCGCCAAGACCGTCTCGGGCGGGCTGATCCGCGAAGGTTCGGAAGGCATCCACATCACCCCGGACATCATCTTTGCCGGACTCATGGGCGCCATCCTCTGGAACATGTTCACCTGGCTCAAGGGCCTGCCGTCCAGTTCTTCCCACGCCCTCTTCGGCGGCCTGATCGGTGCCGCGCTGGTGGGCATCGGCTTCCACTCGGTCAACTTCGAAACCGTGCTCATGAAGGTCATCCTCCCCGCGGTGTTCGCCCCGCTGATCGCCGGTGCAGTGGCCTATGTCTGCACCCGGCTGGCTTATGCGCTCACGTCCCGGCACGATCCCGAAACCGGTGACAAGCTCACCCAGAAGCGCGGCGGATTCCGTACCGGCCAGATCTTCACCTCAAGCCTTGTGGCACTGGCCCACGGCACCAACGACGCCCAGAAGACCATGGGCATCATCACCCTGGTGCTGATCGCCGGCGGCACCCAGGAGCCCGGCAGCGGCCCGCAGTTCTGGGTCATCGCAGCCTGTGCCTTCGCCATCGCCATCGGCACCTACGCCGGCGGATGGCGGATCATCCGCACCATGGGCTCCGGCCTCACTGAGGTCAAGCCGGCGCAGGGCTTCTCCGCCGAGTCCAGCACCGCCTCCGCCATCCTGGCCTCCTCCCACCTAGGTTTCGCGCTTTCCACCACGCAGGTGGCCTCCGGTTCCGTCATCGGTTCCGGCCTCGGCCGCAAGGGCACTACGGTGCGCTGGGGCATGGTGGGCCGGATCGGCGTCGGCTGGCTCCTGACCCTGCCGGCCGCCGCAGCGGTGGGTGCCCTGACGGCGCTGCTCGTGGGCACCGGCACCGTCGGCGTCGTGATCGCCGCCGTCGTCGGCTGCGCCGCTGTGCTGTTCATGTTCCTCTACTCCCGGAAGTCGCACGTGGGCCACCACAACGCCGTGGAGGTCGAAGAAGCCGGGACCGCCGTCAGGTTCCAGAAGAAGAAGTCCGCAAAGAACAAGAGCAAGGACGCCCAGCGATGAAGTGGTTGGAACTGCTGCAGGTTGCCGGTGCAACCCTGGTCTCTGCCGTGGTCCTGGTGGTCCTGTACTCCCTGGGCGTGCGCCTGACCGCCGTGGCTGCCGACGCCGGCAACAAGTCGCCGGCGCTGGCACGCTCCCTCGCATACGTATGCTTCGCCGCCTGCGGTGCGGCCGTGCTGTTCGGCATCTACCTGATCGTCCCGTACTTCAGCAAGTAGCGGCCCGGATTCCGGGCGGCCGGGCTCTGGCCGTTCACTCCATTCGGGAGAATAATCGGCTGTGTAGCTGCGCAAGCTGACCGGCCTCCTTTCCGGGGGCCATTGCGCCGCCCTGGGTCGGGTGTGGGGCCATGCACGGACTGCCGGTGCGGAAACGTTCGCGGAGGGGCTTCCCTCCGGTGCTTGCTGCCGCCTTCGCGGTTGCGCTCGTCTCCTGCGGACCGCCCGCGCCGGCGGAAAGTGGCGGCCCGCAGGGTGGGCCTGCCCTCACGACGGCGGGAACACCCGTCGGCCCTTCGCCCGTCACCGAACCGACGGTCCTCCCGGAACCCGGCCCGCCTGTTCCCGACGTGCCACCTGCCGCCGAGGCGCCGGTGCTCCGTTGGATCCCCATCGGCCCCGTTGGTCCCAACGACCCCCAGGAAGGGCGGATGTACCTGTTCGCCCAGGCCCGCGATTGCGATCAACTGCGCGACGGCGTCGACGGCACCACCTTCAAGGACATCTGGCGGGCCACAGGTGCGGTCTGCTACGCCCTGCGGGACAACACTGCTGCGCTCTGGCAGGAAGCCGCGGCAGCGCTGGCCACCATCCAGCAACCGCCGGACGGCCGCTGCCTGGAACTGGCCGTCCTCGCAGTGGCGCGTGCCGCCGTCGAGCACCACAACGCCCACCCGGCAGCGCCTGTCGCAGTGGAAGCCGGCAGCGGCGAGGCCTGCCCGCGGCGGCTCGGCGGGCTGACAGTGGTGGATGAGGACTTCGTGCCGGTGCCCGGCCTCAGCCGCCCGTCCGGGCCGCGGTCCGGCGGAACGTGGGTCCGCCTGGACGGCTACTACGTACGGGTCTCCGAGGTCCTGCTCGACGGCGAGCCCGCGGGCGTCGAGACGCGCAGCGAAGGCGACTACTTCCCGGTGTACTTCAGGACGCCGCCGGCCAACGGCAAGGAGTCAATCACCGTTTCCATCACGGACACACTCGACGCTCCCGGGGAAGCGCAGTTCTTCTACGACGATGCCGCTCCCACCGGTGGCGGCACGCCGTCGGAGACGGGAACCGCCGGGCCGGCCCCGAGCGAAACGGCCACCGCAGGCCCCGGCGCCCCGGCAGGACCCGGAAGCACGGACGCGCCGTGAGCGGGGAGGAACCGGCCGGAAAAGCCCTCGTGGACACGCGTTGGCAGCGCACCCTGGAAGTCCTTTCCGTCATCGGCCCGCCCCTTACGGTGGCCACCGCCCTGCTGGTGTATTTCGGCTGGGCCCGCAGCGACGCACAAGCCAAGTCCATGGGCCTGGATGTGAGCCTCTTCGGCTACTCCGTGCAGGACTTCATCCTGCGCAGCATCCAGTCCCTCTTCCGTCCGCTCGCGTGGCTGGCACTCATCGGACTCGCCTGGCTCATGGCCGACCGGGCACTGAACAAGCTCATAGCCGCGGGCCGCTACCCGCGGGCGTTGCGGGCGGCTGCGGGGCTGCTGGCTGCGGGCGGGTATCTTTTCGCCGCCGTCCTGTGGGTCGTCGTCGCCGTGCAGCCGGAACGCACGCTGCTCTACGTGCCGTACCTCATCGCCGGTGGACTCCTGCTTGGCAGCTGGGGGGTGGCGCTGCGCCGCCGTACCCGGCAGCAGCCCGTCCGCAGTCCGGTCCTGACTCCGCGCGGGCTGGAGCGTGCGTTCATGTTCGTTCTGGTGACGCTGCTGCTCTTTTGGGGGACAGCCGACTATGCCCAGGCACTGGGGCGGGGCGCCGCCGTCGACTACCAGGAGCGTTCCGCACTGCTGCCCACCGCCGTCGTCTACAGCAAGGAACGGCTGGCGGTCTCGGCACCGAACGTCCTCGAAGCGTCCGCCGGGAGTATCGCGGAGCCGCTCTACCGCTACAGCGGACTGCGCCTCCTGGTGGTCAGCGGCGGCCGGATTTTCCTGCTCAACGACGGCTGGACGCTGAAGGACGGCCGCGTGGTGGTGCTTCCGGACGACGGCAGCGTGCGGGTGGAGTACGGCAATCCGGGGTCTGGGAACCCTCCGCCGCGGTGAGTACGCTGGGGCCATGTCGGCTTTCCAGTACTACGTGGCTTCATCCCTTGACGGCTTCATCGCGACCCCTGACGACGATCTCGCCTGGCTGCTCCAGTTCGACCACACGGAGGGCGTCAGCGAAGGCTATGAGGCCTTCATGGCCGGGGTCGGCTGCGTGGTGATGGGAGGCCAGACCTACCGCTGGCTCCTGCAGCACGAGGACGGAAAGTGGCCTTATCCGGGCCTGCCGTGCTGGATCTTCACGCACCGCGAGTACTCCGCGCCTGCCGGTGCGGACATCACCTTCGTCCGCGGAGACGTCGCCGAATTCGCGGGAGACCTCATCGACAGCGCGGCGGGCCGCAACGTCTGGCTGGTGGGCGGCGGGGACCTCGTGGCGCAGTTCGCCCGGGCCGGCCTGTTGGACGAAATGATCGTCACCTTGATCCCCGTGGTGCTCGGCTCGGGCAAGCGGCTGCTCCCCGTGGACGGCCCGACGCCGCCCCTTGAGTTGCTCTCGTCACGCACCATCGGCGGGGCGGCGGTGGAGCTGCGGTACCGGCTGCCGGGCGGCGCCGACCGGTAGGGTCTGCCAGGCACAGAGTCCAAGCCGCTCAGTGGTCCCGGCGCACTGTGGTCCCGGCGTTCAGCGGCCCCGGTTGTCCCGGATCATGTTCGTAATGCGGGCGGTGGACAGGCGGCGTCCGGCGTCGTCGGTCATGACGACTTCGTGGGTCACGAGGGTGCCGCCCAAATGGATGGCCGTGCAGGTTCCGGTGACCAGGCCCGAGGCCACTGAACGGTGGTGCGTGGCGCCCACTTCGATGCCGACGGCGTGGCGGCCGGGTCCGGCGTGCAGCGCAGCCGCAAAAGAGCCCAAGGTCTCGGCCAGCACCACGTGCGCCCCGCCGTGCAGGATTCCGGCCACCTGGGTGTTGCCCTCCACAGGCATGGTGGCCACGGTCCGTTCGGGTGCCAGCTCCAGGAAACGGATGCCCATCTTCACCACCAGGGCCCCCACGCCATAGCGTTCCAGCCAGCCATGGAGTTCCTGCGGAACGCCTGCGGCGTTGAGCTCATCGGTGAACCTGCCCGGCGTGAAATTGTCCATCATGGCAACTAGGCTGGCACCTGTGAGCGAAACAACCAAACCGGCCTCTGTTGCCGAAAACCCGTCCGTCGAAAACGCCGTTGTCGAAGTCTCGGCGGCAGAGCCAGCGGCGTCAGGCGTCGTCCTGCCGGACGCCGTTCCCGGAACCGGCGCAGCCGGCCAATCCCGGCTGCTGGTCCTCGACGGCCATTCGATGGCCTTCCGCGCCTTCTACGCCCTCCCGGCCGAGAACTTCGCCACCTCGGCGGGCCAGCACACCAACGCGGTGCACGGCTTCACTTCCATGCTGATCAACCTCATCAGGGACCAGAAGCCCACCCACGTGGCCGTGGCCTTCGACGTTTCGGATGACACCACGTTCCGCAAGGCCGAATACAGCGAATACAAGGGCGGCCGCAACGAAACGCCCGCCGAATTCAGCGGCCAGATCGAGCTGATTGAACGCGTCATGGAAGCCTGGGGCATCAAGACCATCAAGATGCCCGGCTACGAGGCGGACGACATCCTGGCCACGCTCGCCGCGCAGGGTGAGGCCGCCGGCTTCGAGGTGTTGCTGGTCTCCGGCGACCGCGACTCCTTCCAGCTGATCACGGACAACGTCTTCGTGCTCTACCCCAAGAAGGGCGTCTCCGACATTCCGCGCATGGACGCCGCGGCCATCGAGGAAAAATACTTCGTCACTCCGGACCGCTACTCGGACCTCGCGGCCTTGGTGGGGGAGTCTGCGGACAACCTGGCCGGTGTTCCGGGCGTCGGCCCCAAGACCGCTGCCAAATGGATCAACCTCTATGGCGGACTTGAGGGCATCCTCGAAAACCTCGACTCCATCGGCGGCAAGGTGGGCGGCGCGCTGCGCGAGAACATCGAAGCCGTCAAGCGCAACCGCCGGCTCAACCGGCTCCTGACGGACCTGGACCTTCCCGTGGGCCTGCAGGAACTTGCCGAGCCCCGGCCCATCCGCCAGGCCATCGAGGAACTCTTCGACGAACTCGAATTCAAGACCCTCCGCACGCGCCTGTTCGACCTCTACGGCGAAGACACCGCGGGGGAAGCCCCGGAGACCATCGACGCTCCGGAGTTCACGGCCCTGGTGGAGGCAGCACAGCTTCAGGCTTTCTTCGCTGACGGCGCCGGCATGCGCTCGGCCCTTGCGGTCCAGATGGCGCCGGGCCGGATCGGTTTCGACGCCGATGCCCTGGCCGTAGTGCGCGCCAACGGGGCAGCCTTCATTGACCTCACCTCGCTCGACGCCGAGGCCGAAGCTGTCGTCGCTGCCTGGCTGAAGGATCCCGAAGAAGCCAAGGTGATGCATGAGTTCAAGGCTGCCCTGAAGGCCCTGCACCACCGCGGCCTGGGCCTTGAAGGCGTGGTGGATGACACCTCGATCTCCGGCTACCTGATCGAGCCGGACCGCCGCAGCTATGAGCTGGCGGAACTCGCCCAGCATCACCTCAAGATCACCCTGGCGCCGGCAGCAACCGCCTCCGGACAACTGGAACTGGACCTGGGCGACGGCCCGGACGACGCCGCCGCCATCGAGCTGGTGCGGCAGGCCGCCGTCGTGCACACCCTCAGCAAGCACTTCGAGAAGGAACTCAGCGACCGCCAGGCCGGTGCGCTGCTGACCACCCTGGAACTGCCCGTGGCGCGGGTCCTGGCGGACATGGAACTGGCCGGCATCGCCGTGTCCACGGACCGCATGAACGAACAGCTCGCGGACCTGTCCAAGGTGGTCCAGCACGCCCAGGAGCAGGCGTTCGCAGCCATCGGACACGAGGTGAACCTCGGCTCGCCCAAGCAGCTGCAGACCGTCCTCTTCGAGGAGCTCGGTCTGCCGAAGACCAAGAAGATCAAGTCCGGCTACACCACGGATGCCGCGTCCTTGAAGGCCCTCCTGGAGAAGACCGGCCACGAATTCCTGGTCCAGCTCATGGCGCACCGGGAATCCTCCAAGCTTGCCCAGATGGTGGAAACACTCAAGAAGTCCGTGGCGGAAGACGGCCGCATCCACACGGACTACGCCCAGAATGTTGCCGCCACCGGCCGTATCTCCTCGAACAACCCCAACCTGCAGAACATCCCGGTCCGCAGCGAGGAAGGCCGGCGTGTCCGCGGCATCTTCGTGGTCAGCGAAGGCTACGAATGCCTGCTGTCCGCGGACTACTCGCAGATCGAAATGCGCATCATGGCCCACCTGTCCGGCGATGAAGGACTGATCCAGGCGTACAAGGAAGGCGAGGACCTGCACCGTTACGTAGGCTCCCACATCTTCAACGTGGCCCCGGAAGACGTCACCAGCGCCATGCGTTCCAAGGTCAAGGCGATGTCCTACGGCCTGGCGTACGGCCTCACCTCCTTCGGCCTGTCCAAGCAGCTGGAGATTTCGGTGGACGAAGCCCGGACCCTGATGAAGGACTACTTCGACCGCTTCGGTGCCGTGCGCGACTACCTGCGCGGCGTCGTCGAGCAGGCGCGCGTGGACGGCTACACCTCCACCATCGAAGGCCGCCGCCGCTACCTGCCGGACCTCACCAGCACCAACCGGCAGCACCGCGAACTCGCCGAACGCATCGCGCTGAACTCGCCCATCCAGGGCTCTGCCGCGGACATCATCAAGCGCGCCATGCTGGGTGTGTCCGCCGAACTGGCAAGCCAGGGCCTGAAATCCCGCATGCTGCTGCAGGTCCACGACGAACTCGTCCTGGAAGTCGCCCCGGGCGAACGCGAGGCCGTGGAGAAGCTGGTGGCCGAGCAGATGGGCTCCGCAGCGCAGCTGAGCGTCCCGCTGGACGTGCAGATCGGCGTCGGCACCAGCTGGCACGACGCCGGCCACTAGCCGGACGCTCCCGGGAAACCGGGCACGAAACACCGCGCAGGGCGCGCCGCCGGAATGGTGGCGCGCCCTGCGTGCGTCTGGCAGCGCCCGGCCGCCTCCCAAAGCTCGCTTCGCTCGCTTCGGGGCCCTCGGCGGCTAGGCTTACTCGGGTGGCAGATCCCAAGGAAAAATACGTAATCGAACGCTTCCGCTCCGCGGCCAAGGACACCGCTTCCGGGAACGACGCAGGCTACCGCCGCGCGCGTGACTGGATCCGCGCCGTCGGGCACGGCTTCCATGACGAACACCGCGCTGACGAGGTCATCGACAAGATCATCGGCAGGCACCTCGCCGACAACTTCGAACTGACCGGCGCATACCTCACGGCCGGCGCTCCCACCCACGCGCTGGACGCCGACCATCCGGTGGCCACCTTCGGCAGCTTCGAAAAGGACATGAACATCGGCTTCGGCCGGCAGCTGCGGACCCACCTGATTACCTCCGTGACGGTCCGCGGCACGCACCGCCGCAAGGGCCTGCTCCGGCGGATGATGGAAGGCGACCTCGCAGCCGCCAAGGAAGCGGGCACGGCGGTGGCCGCCCTCACCGCTTCCGAAGCCTCCATCTACGGCCGCTTCGGATTCGGCGTGGCCACCTTCGAACGCAGCGTCAAGGTCGACACGGGCCCGAAGTTCCGGCTGCTCCACGACCCCGTGGGAAGCGTGGAAATCGCCGATCCGAAGGTGCTGCTGGACCTGGCTCCCGCCGTTTTCGCCCAAGCCCACCACCGCACGCCGGGCTCGATCATCCGCCAGGAGTTCTACCGGAACTTCGTTTCAGGTGTGATCGGCCGCGACGGCAAGGAAGACCGCACGGTCAAGTGCGCCCTGCATTACGACGCCGACGGCACTGTGGACGGGTATGTCTCCTACAAGTTCGCCGGATGGGACAGCAAGCCCACCACCGTGGAGCTCCTGGACATTGTGGCCGGCACGGACGCCGCCTACCTGGAGCTGTGGCAGTTCCTGGGCAGCATCGACCTCGTGGAACAGATCAGCTGGCAGGACGCTCCGGTGGAGGACCCGCTGGCGTGGGCCCTGGTGGATCCGCGCTGCGTGTCCGCCTCCGACCACCGGGACATGCTCTGGCTCAGGATCCTCGATGTTCCCGCAGCGCTCTCCGCGCGACGCTACGCCGCGAAGGACACCCTGGTGCTCGATGTCAGCGACGGGCAGGGCCACGGCGAGGGCCGCTGGCTGCTCAATACCGCGGGCAGCGATGCTGTCGTGACCGAGGCGCCGGACGGAGCCGCCACGGATCTTTCCCTCGACATCGCGGACCTCGGCTCGATCTACCTTGGCGCGGTCAGCCCGCTGACCTTGCTCGCGGCAGGGCGGATCCGGGAACATACTCCGGGTGCCGCTTTCCGCGCGCAGCAGCTTTTCGCCGTCGAACGCCCAACGCACTGCGCCACCCACTTCTAGCAGCGCGTTCCGCAACAGTTCCCGCTCCGGCGGGCCATCACAGAACAGGAATCCATGGGGGACTCCATCACCGGTGCCGGGCTGCCCGGCCGCCGCACTGTTCTCTTCGCCGCCGCAGGCATGGCTGTCAGTGCCGCCACTGCCTGCTCGGGCAGCGGAACGGCACCGGAACCGCCCGTGCCCGCGCCGCCGTCGTCCGTTCCTTCCGCCCGGCCGACGGCGGCGGCACCGGTCCGCACTGCGCCCGCCACCCCGACGGCAGCCAGCAGGCCGCCGTTGCCGTCCCGGGCGTCCGTCGTCGCGGCGTTCGGTGGCCGGCGGCCGGTGCAGTGGGGTTTGGAAGTCCCGGGGGTCGCCACCCGCAGCACCAGTTCGAAGGCGGTCCTGACCTTCGATGCCTGCGGCGGACCCGGGGGAACGGCCTGCGACGAACGGCTCCTCGACACCCTCCGCGAGTTGAAGGTGCCGGCCACGCTGTTCCTCAACGGACGCTGGATCGCGGCCAATCCGGCACTGGCCGCCGGGCTGGCCAAGGAGCCATTGTTCGAGCTCGCCAACCACGGCACCGCGCACCTGCCGCTGTCCGTGGACGGGCGGCAGGCTTATGGAATTCCCGGAACCACGGACGTCGGCGCGGTGTACGACGAACTGACCGGCAACCAGGCGGTGCTGGAAAAGCTCAGCGGCAAGCCGTGCGGCTTCTTCCGCTCCGGGACGGCCCATTACGACGACGTCGCGGCCGCCATCGCGCGGAAACTCGGCCAGGTGCCGGTGAACTTCAGTGTGAACGGCGACGCCGGAGCCACCTTCGCTGCGTCAGAGGTCGCCGCTGCGCTGGCCGGGGTGCGGGGCGGAGACATCGTGATCGCGCACTTCAACCGCCCGGACGGCGGAACCGCGGCCGGTTACGCGGCCGCCTTACCGAAACTGCTGGAGCGCGGAGTGGAGTTTGCGCACCTCGCGGAGGTGGGCGCGCGGCTGGTGTAGCCGGCCGTCCGTCGCCATGACACCGCTTTTGACCCTCGTTGGCGCGTACGACTAGAATAAACGGGCGTGTACTACGTGCACGTGATCAATACAATCCACAATTCAGGATGACCCGGCCTTGTGCTGCGTCCCGAGGCCCGGAAACCGGCTGCGGGCGGTTTGCCTGACCGACATACTATCCACAACGGAGCCCCTACTACATGACCATCACCTCCACCGAGAAGCCCGGTACCCCCGTCGTCGCGATCAACGACATCGGTACCGCCGAGGACTTCCTCGCCGCTGTCGACGCCACCATCAAGTACTTCAACGACGGTGACCTCGTCGAAGGTACCGTCGTCAAGGTCGACCGCGACGAAGTCCTGCTCGACATCGGTTACAAGACCGAAGGTGTCATCCCTTCCCGCGAGCTTTCCATCAAGCACGACGTTGACCCGGGCGAAGTTGTCGCCGTCGGCGATCAGGTCGAAGCCCTGGTGCTCACCAAGGAAGACAAAGAAGGCCGCCTGATCCTCTCCAAGAAGCGTGCTCAGTACGAGCGTGCCTGGGGCGACATCGAGAAGGTCAAGGAAGAAGACGGTGTTGTCACCGGTACCGTCATCGAGGTCGTCAAGGGTGGTCTTATCCTCGACATCGGCCTGCGCGGCTTCCTCCCCGCATCCCTCGTCGAGATGCGTCGCGTCCGCGACCTCGCTCCGTACATCGGTCAGCAGATCGAAGCCAAGATCATCGAGCTGGACAAGAACCGCAACAACGTTGTTCTGTCCCGCCGTGCATGGCTCGAGCAGACCCAGTCCGAGGTCCGCTCCACCTTCCTCAACAAGCTGGAAAAGGGCCAGGTCCGTCCCGGCGTCGTTTCCTCCATCGTCAACTTCGGTGCCTTCGTGGACCTGGGCGGCGTAGACGGCCTCGTCCACGTTTCCGAGCTGTCCTGGAAGCACATCGACCACCCGTCCGAGGTTGTCGAGGTCGGCCAGGAAGTCACCGTCGAGGTCCTCGAAGTGGATCTGGACCGCGAGCGTGTCTCCCTGTCCCTCAAGGCCACCCAGGAAGACCCGTGGCAGACCTTCGCCCGCACCCACGCTCTCGGCCAGGTTGTTCCGGGTAAGGTCACCAAGCTCGTTCCGTTCGGTGCGTTCGTTCGCGTCGAAGACGGCATCGAAGGCCTGGTCCACATCTCCGAGCTGGCTGTCCGCCACGTTGAACTGGCTGAGCAGGTTGTCTCCGTTGGCGACGAACTGTTCGTCAAGGTCATCGACATCGACCTCGAGCGCCGCCGCATCTCCCTCTCCCTCAAGCAGGCGAACGAGGGCGTTGACGCCGACAGCACCGAGTTCGACCCGGCTCTGTACGGCATGGCCGCTGAGTACGACGAAGAGGGCAACTACAAGTACCCCGAGGGCTTCGACCCCGAGTCCAACGAATGGCTCGAAGGCTACGAAGCACAGCGCGCCGCATGGGAGCAGCAGTACGCTGACGCCCAGGCTCGTTGGGAAGCCCACAAGAAGCAGGTTGCGCAGCACGCTGCTGACGACGCCGCTGCCGCCGCTTCCGGCGACAACGAGTCCGCTGCCACCAGCTACTCCTCCGAGCCGGCCGCTTCCGAGGTTTCCTCGGGCACCCTGGCTTCGGACGAGGCTCTCGCCGCCCTGCGCGAGAAGCTCACCGGCAACTAATTCAGCCACAAGGAAAGCCCCGTCCGGTTCGCCGGACGGGGCTTTCCCCTTTAACCACCAACGCGGGGTCAGTTACGGCCCATGTCGCCGCCGAACATGGGCCGTAACTGACCCCGCGTTGGGTCTTAGCGCGAGGGGCCTCCCGGCCTACGCTCCGCCATCGATCCACTCGGTGCCTTGCGGCAGCAGCCCGGCGCTGCCGGCCGTCAGCGCTGCCAGGCGGGTGCCGGCGTCGGCGATCTCTTCGGCGTTGTCCGCCAGCGCGAGCCGCAGGACTGTGTGGTCCGCTTCGTAGCTGCTGTCCGCCATCACGAATCCGGCAGCGCGCAGCTCGTTTTCCAGCCGGCCTGCCTGGGCGTGGGGCACCGGGACCGTGCAGATCCGCAAGCGCCTCCGGCGCACCAGGGGAGCGGCGTCCAGTGCCGAGGACACCGACTCCGAATAGGCGCGCACCAGCCCGCCCGCGCCCAGCAGGATTCCGCCGAAATACCGCACGACGACGGCACTGATGTCGCTGAGGTCGCTCACCCCGGGCAGGGTCTCCCGTTTGACCAGGGCTTCCAGCATGGGAATTCCGGCGGTTCCGGACGGTTCGCCGTCGTCGCTGGAACGTTGCACATCCCGGTCCGGCCCCAGCACGAAGGCTGAGCAGTGGTGCCGGGCGTCGTGGAATTCCTTGCGGAGCTCCGCCACGAGGGACCGTGCCGCTTCCTCGTCGGAGGAACGGCGCAGCACGGTGATGAACCGCGAACGCTTGATCTCGATTTCGTGGCGGAGGTCCCCGCCGGCTGCCAAAGTGGTATACCCGGTGGCCCGGCTCTCTTGTTCTGGCACCGGGCTAGTCTAGTGTGCGTGTTGAAGATCGGACTCACGGGCGGAATCGCCTCCGGAAAATCCCTGGTCGCCGCCCGCCTGAATGAGCTGGGCGCCATCCTGATCGATGCGGATGTGATCGCCCGCGAGGTGGTGGAACGCGGCACCGAGGGCCTGCAGCGTGTGGCGGAGGCGTTCGGCCACGAGGTCCTGGACCCGGCCGGCAGGCTGGACCGTGCCCGGCTGGGCGGCATCGTTTTTGCCGATCCCGCACGCCGTGAGGTCCTCAACGGGATTGTCCATCCCCTGGTCCGGGCCCGCGCCGCAGAACTCATGCGGGCTGCGTCCCCCGGCAGCGTGGTCGTCCAGGATATCCCCCTACTGGTCGAAACGGGGCAGGGGAGCAGCTTCCACCTGGTCCTCGTGGTGGACGCACCGGAGGAGCTCCGCGTGCAAAGGATGACCTCGCTGCGCGGCATGTCGGAGGCCGAGGCCCGCTCAAGGATCGCCGCACAGGCCAGCCGGGAGGAACGGCTAGCGGCTGCGGACGTGGTCCTGGACAACGCCGGCTCCCGCGGGGAGATCGTGGCACAGGTGGACGCACTCTGGGAGGAGCGCCTGCTTCCCTTCGCCAGGAACCTGGCGACCCGGACCCGCGCGGCACGTCAGGGCGGCGCCAGGATGGTCCCGTCCGATCCGGCCTGGCCGGCCATCGCCGAACGGCTCGCCGCGCGCATCCGCAAGGCGGTTCCGGAGCTGCTTGCCGTGGACCACATCGGCTCGACGTCGGTCCCCGGCTTGCCTGCCAAGGGCGTCATCGACCTGCAGCTCACCGTTGATTCACTCGCGACGGCGGACCGCGTCGCCGACGCGCTCGGCGACGCCGGTTTTCCCCTGGTGCCCGGGGCGGGACGGGATACGGCGAAACCCGGATTCGAAGACCCGGCCCTCTGGCTGAAGCGCTTCCACGCCAGCGCCGATCCGGGCCAGCCGGTCAATGTCCACGTGCGTGTCGCGGGAAGCCCGGGGTGGCGGTACGCCCTGTTGTTCCGCGACTGGCTCCGCGCCGACCCGTCCGGCAGGGCCGCCTACCTGGCCGAAAAGGAAAAGCTCGCAGAACGCTTCGCGGGGGATGCAAGCACGGCCCGTTACGCCGAAGCGAAGGAGCCCTGGTTCACCGAACACGCGCTGCCCCTCATGGAAGCCTGGGCGGACAGCAGCGGCTGGCAGCCGCCGTCGTACTCTTCTTAGGACGCTCGGAAGGGTCCGCGAACGCGGACAGTAACTGTCCGCGGGCAGGGGTAGATTTGATGCATGAGCCTCGCCCAGGAAATCAACCGAGTCGTCGCGCCCTTCGAAGTCGTCAGCGAATACCAGCCGGCGGGTGACCAGCCGACCGCCATCGCGGAGCTGACCGAACGCATCAACAACGGTGAAAAGGACGTTGTGCTGCTTGGCGCCACCGGCACCGGCAAGAGCGCCACCACGGCCTGGCTGATCGAACAGGTGCAGCGCCCCACCCTGGTGCTGGTGCAGAACAAGACCCTCGCGGCGCAGCTGGCCAACGAATTCCGGGAGCTGCTGCCCAACAACGCGGTGGAATACTTCGTTTCCTACTACGACTACTACCAGCCCGAGGCGTACGTCCCGCAGACGGACACCTTCATCGAGAAGGACTCCTCCATCAACGAGGAAGTGGAACGTCTCCGGCACTCGGCCACCAACGCGCTGCTCACCCGGCGCGACGTCGTGGTGGTCGCCACGGTGTCCTGCATTTATGGCCTCGGCACGCCGGAAGAGTACATCGCGGGCATGGTCACGCTCCGCAAGGGCGCAGAAATGAACCGGGACGACCTCCTCCGGAAGTTCGTCTCCATGCAATACGCCCGCAACGACATGGACTTCCACCGCGGCACCTTCCGAGTGCGGGGCGACACCGTGGAGATCATTCCCATGTATGAGGAACTGGCGCTGCGGATCGAGTTCTTCGGCGATGAGATCGAGAACATCTACACCCTGCATCCGGTCACCGGCGACGTGATCCGCGAAGAGACCGAGATGTACGTCTTCCCGGCCTCGCACTATGTTGCCGGTCCGGAACGGATGAGCCGGGCCATCAAGGCAATCGAGGACGAACTGGCAGAGCGGCTGAAGGTCCTGGAAGGCCAGAACAAGCTGGTCGAAGCCCAGCGACTGCGCATGCGAACCACCTACGACCTCGAAATGATGCAGCAGATGGGCTTCTGCAACGGCATCGAGAACTACTCCCGGCACATCGACGGGCGCGGGGCGGGCTCCGCCCCGCACTGCCTCCTGGACTACTTCCCGGACGACTTCCTGCTGGTCATCGACGAATCGCACGTCACCGTGCCGCAGATCGGTGCCATGTACGAAGGCGACATGTCCCGGAAGCGCACCCTCGTGGACCACGGCTTCCGGCTGCCCTCGGCCATGGATAACCGGCCGTTGAAGTGGGATGAATTCCTGGAACGCATCGGCCAGACCGTCTACCTCTCCGCCACCCCGGGCAAGTACGAACTCGGCAAGGCGGACGGCTACGTGCAGCAGATCATCCGTCCCACCGGCCTGATCGACCCCGAGGTGATCGTGAAGCCGACCAAGGGCCAGATCGACGACCTCCTCGGCGAGATCCGTACCCGCGTGGAACGGGACGAGCGCGTCCTGGTCACCACGCTCACCAAGCGCATGGCCGAGGACCTCACCGACTACCTGCTCGGTCACGGGGTCAAGGTCCAGTACCTGCACTCCGACGTCGACACCCTGCGCCGCGTCGAGCTGCTCCGTGAGCTGCGGCTCGGCGTCTTCGACGTCCTGGTGGGCATCAACCTCCTCCGTGAAGGCCTGGACCTGCCGGAAGTCTCCCTGGTGAGCATCCTGGACGCGGACAAGGAAGGCTTCCTTCGTTCGTCCACCTCACTCATCCAGACCATCGGCCGTGCAGCACGAAACGTGTCCGGCCAGGTCCACATGTACGCGGACAAGATCACCGATTCCATGGCGCACGCGATCGAGGAAACCAACCGCCGCCGTGCGATCCAGGTGAAGTACAACCAGGAGAACGGGATCGATCCCCAGCCGCTGCGCAAGCGGATCGCGGACATCACGGACCAGCTGGCCAGGGAAGACGCCGACACCGACGCACTGCTGGGCGGCTTCGATTATGGCAAGGGCAAGCGCGGCATCGCCTCCGCGAAGGGTGCCAAGGGGGCCAAGAAGGGTGCGGCCACGGTACGCAGCGACGGACTCGCTGCCGCTCCGGCCGAGGACCTGGTGGGCCTTATTGAGCAGCTCACCGAGCAGATGCATGCCGCTGCCGCGGAGCTGCAGTTCGAACTCGCCGCCCGGCTGCGCGACGAGGTGGGTGAACTCAAGCGTGAACTGCGCCAGATGCAGTCTGCCGGGCATGCCTAGGGTAAAGTAGTGGAAACGTAGGGGAGTATCCCGAGCGCTACGTCCGTCAACACGCCAGGCACAGATGCCTCGCCGGACGCAGCGGGCCACCCATTCAGCACCAAGTGCGCAGGCAGGCCGGAGAGACTTACACCGCTTTCACGTACCCTGCGAAAGGCATTTTCATGCAGCTTCCTGTCTGGTTCGAGGTCGGCTCGTTCGTCGTCCTCGGAATCATCCTGCTTGTCGACCTCCTCCTGGTCGTCAAGCGCCCGCACGAGCCGTCCATGAAGGAGGCGGGCCTGTGGGTGGCCTTCTACGTGGCCCTCGCCCTGGCCTTCGCCGGCGCCATGTTTGCCTTCACCGGCGTTGAATACGGCAGCCAGTTCATCGCTGGTTGGGTGACCGAGTACAGCCTCAGCATCGACAACCTGTTCGTCTTCATCATCATCATGGCCCGCTTCGCCGTGCCCCGGAAATACCAGCAGGAAGTGCTGATGGTGGGCATCATCATCGCGCTGATCCTGCGCGGCATCTTCATTGCCCTGGGCGCCGTGGTCATTGAGCAGTTCAGCTGGGTGTTCTACATCTTCGGTGCCTTCCTGCTCTGGACTGCCTGGAAGCAGGCCAAGGACGACGGCCATGACGAAGAAGAAGGCGCCGAGAACCCGCTGGTTGCCAGGCTCCGCAAGGTCCTTCCGATGTCCGAGAAGTTCGACGGCGGCAAGCTGCGTACCACGGTGAACGGCAAGAAGGTCTTCACCCCCATGCTGATCGTCTTCGTGACCATCGGCATGACGGACCTGCTGTTCGCGGTCGACTCCATCCCGGCGATCTTCGGCCTGACCCAGAGCGCCTTCATCGTGTTCACCGCGAACATCTTCGCCCTCATGGGCCTGCGCCAGCTGTACTTCCTGCTCGGCGGCCTCATGAACCGCCTGGTCTACCTCAAGCACGCGCTGTCGGTGATCCTGGCGTTCATCGGCGTGAAGCTGGTCCTGCACGCCATGCACGTGAACGAACTGCCGTTCATCAATGGCGGCCACCACATCGAATGGGCTCCGGAGATCCCCACCTTCGTGTCCTTGGCGGTCATCATCGGTACCATCATCATCGCGGTGGTTGCCAGCCTCCTGAGCCCGGCGGCCAAGCAGTCCAAGCTGGATGCCCGCCTCGAGGAAGACTCGCGCAAGAGCCTCAGCGACGTCGACTAGCAGCACGCTTACGGCCTGCACAGCAGTCCGTAGCAAGACACGTCTGGAACCCCGGTCACCTTGTGACCGGGGTTCCGCCGTTTCCGGGAGGCGGGCGATGCCGTCGGGGATATGCTCGGGTGGTGGCTTTGACTCCGACAGAAACCCTCGACCCCGCAGCAGTCCAGCGGCGTACCGTCCTGTTCCTGAGCGCAGCGCAGCTGCTCAGCGGCATCGGCAACGGCGCAACCCTTTCCATCGGTTCCCTCCTGGCCGTGCAGCTCAGCGGCTCGGAGGCCTGGGCAGGATCCGTGACCACCATCCTGACGCTCGCCGCCGCCGTCGCCGCGCTGCCGCTGGCCGGGCTCGCAGAGCGCAGGGGCCGGCGCGTGGGGCTGGTCACCGGAATGCTTGCGGCCATGCTCGGGGCCTTGTCCATCATTGTCGCGGCGACTGCCGGGAGCTTTGTGCTGCTCCTGCTGGGCGGCGCACTGCTGGGGCTCGGGTCCGCCGCGAACCTCCAAGCCCGTTTCGCCGCCGTCGACCTCGCGGATCCGGAACGCCGCGGCCGCGACCTGTCCACGGTGGTCTGGTCCATCACCATCGGCGCGGTGGCCGGGCCCAACCTGATCCAGCCGGGCGCCGCCGTCGGCCAGGCCCTGGGGCTGCCCGCTACGGCGGGACCGTTCGTCTTCTCCGCGGCGGGGCTCCTGCTGGCTTCCGTGCTGTTGATCGCCGGACTGCGGCCGGACCCGCTCCTGCTGTCGCGCCGGCTGAGCGGAACAGGGCCCGACGGCGGCGCACCGGCCCCGCGCGGCCGTTCCCTTTCGCTGGGCCTGAAGGCCGTCCGCTCGTCACCGATGTCCATGCTGGCGCTGGCCGCGGTGGTCGCGGCGCACGGGATCATGGTGAGCATCATGTCCATGACGCCGCTGCACCTGCAGCAACTGGTGGAGGGTTCCCTGACCGGCCACCACGGAACGCACCATGTGGGCACCGACGCGCTGACCATCATCGGCTTCACGATCTCGCTGCACATCGCAGGCATGTTCGCGCTCTCGCCGCTGATGGGCTGGCTGACCGACCGGGCCGGCCGCCTGCCCACCATCGCACTGGGTTTCGCCTTGCTGATCACGGCCAGCTGCGTGGCGGGATTCGGCCAGCACGAAACAGCGGCGGTCACGGCGGGACTCGTCATCCTGGGCCTGGGGTGGTCCGCCTCGACGATCGGCGGTTCCACCTTGCTGGCCGAGAGCGTGGCGCAGGAAGACCGGGTCACTGTCCAGGGCGTTTCGGACACCTTGATGGGGGCGGCCGGTGCCGTGGGCGGCGGATTCTCCGGGCTGCTCCTGGCTTGGCTGGGTTACCCGGGCCTGAACCTCGCGGCGGGGCTCCTGGCTGCCGTCGTGATCGCGGCGGTGTTGCTCCGGATGCTCCGTAAGGAGGGCGCGGCCGCCTAGGCCGGCCGCACCATTCCGAGCAGGCGGGTGAAGATGCCCTCGCCGTCCTCGGCGATGCCGTCGTGGTGGAAGTCGCCGGTGGTCCAGGCCTGCAGGCCGCGGACCGCCGCAGCGGTCTCCATGGACAGCTCGTAGTCCACGTAAATGTCGTCGCGGTATACGGCGGCGGCCACCGGCACGGTGTTGGCGGCCAGCTGCTCCGGGTCATAGAGCGGCGCCCAGTCGTCCTTGGCGGCAAGGAGCCCCGCCACTTCCTGCAGTGGCTGCAGCGCCGGGTCCTGCTCGAAGTACCACGGGTACACCATTTCGCCCGTCAGCAAGGGCTCGGCGGCGTCGGGCCGGAACTGCGGGAATTCTTCCAGGACACGCCATGCGGCCCAGTCCGTCGCCTGTCCCTGCCCGTAGATGGATTCGTGGAGGGCCGCGTACAACGGGTTCGCGGCCCGGCTGAGGTGCGGGTGCAGCTGCTCGAGGAAAGCGTCGGAGAGCCGTTCGCCGCCAGGGCCGGGCACAAAGGCGTCCTCCAGGAGGTAATGCAGGGCATCCACCCGGGTGTTGCCGCCCAGGAAGGAGCCGACCATCTGGAAGCGTTCCGGGGTGAGCCGACTGCCATCGGGAAGCAGTTCTTCCTGCGCTGTCAGGTGGCGGGCAATCCTGGTCACTGTGTCCCGGTCCTCCGGGTACCAGCCGAAGTATTCGGCATTGCGTTCGGCAACCCGCTGGAAGGTGGCGCGATAGACCCGCTCTGCCGGGCCGTGCAGCGGCGCCAGTCCTCCCGTGATGAGGACTTCCTTCAGGCCGGCCGGCGCGAAGGACAGGTACGTCAGGGCACAGAAGCCGCCGAAGCTCTGGCCCAGTACCGTCCACGGGGCCGCTCCGAGGGCGGCACGGATCAGTTCGGCGTCGGCCACGATCGAATCGGCGCGGAACAGGGACAGGTATGCGGCCTGTTCCGCCGCTGAGCCACGCAAGGGCAGGGTAGTGCGGTCTGCGGGCGTGGACAGTCCCGTGCCCCGCTGGTCGAGCATCAGGATCCGGAAGCTGCGGGCCGCGGCCTTCATCCACCCGGACAGGGAGGTGACGCGGTTGCCGCGTCCGCCCGGGCCGCCCTGCAGGAACAGCAGCCAAGGCAGGGCAGCGGCCTCGGCTTCGGTGTGCTCGCTGGAGACGTATTCCCGGGCAAAGACCGTGATCTCTTCGCCTCCCGGTTGCGTGTGGTTGAGCGGCACGGTGAAGAAGTGTTCCACGGTCCGCAGCCCGCGGAACTCGTGGCGGGCACGGATGCGGTGAGCGGCCGCACGCCCGGCGGCCAAGGCTGCGGGCGCCTCAGCCACGGGCCGGGGCCTTGGCCGCGGCGGTGCCGAACGCCGAGAGCGCGTTGCCGGTGAGGCGGAAGGTGGACCATTCGTCCATCGGCACGGCGCCGAGGCTCTTGTAGAAGGCAATGGAGGGTTCGTTCCAGTCCAGTACGCTCCATTCCACCCGGGCGTAGCCGTTCTCGACGGCGGTGGCCGCCAGATGCTGCAGCAGCGCCTTGCCGTGGCCCTCGCCGCGTGCCTCCGGAGTGACGTAGAGGTCCTCCAGGTAGATGCCGTGCACGCCTTCCCAGGTGGAGTAGTTAAGGAACCAGAGCGCGAAGCCGCGCACCTCGCCTGCCTCGTTCTCGGCGATGTTGGCGAACACCCGCGGGTTGTCGCCGAACAGCACGCCGTGCAGCATTTCCGGGGTGTTCTTCACGGCGTCCGGCTCTTTTTCGTAGACAGCCAGCTCGTGGATCATCTGGAGGATTGCGGGGACATCGGCAGGGGTTGCGGTACGGATCACACTCATGGTTTCGAGCTTACCTGCCAACCCAGTACGGATGATCCGTAACGGACGGGCGGGCGCGTGTACTCCAGGGGAAGGCCATCGGCCAGCAGCGGAGGAGCCACGTGGAGCAGCGGGCCGTACGGACTGTCCATGGTGGACAACGGAGGATCCGGTACGACCTTCCCGCCCGCCGCGGCGGCCGGGAGGGCAAAGAATTCCTCAGCGGTCCTCGCCAGGGACAAGTCCGCGGTGCCACCGGTCCCGCTGCCGCTCCGTTGGGCCAGGAGGGCCAGCGCCGCTGCGGCAACGCCGTAGCCGGTGGCATGGTCCAGGGCCTGGACCGGCAGTGCACCGGGCCGAAGGCCATCATCTCCGGCACTGCCGTACGCTTCCGCGATGCCCGATGCAGCCTGTACGAGGCTGTCGAAACCCCGCCGTCCGTTCCACGGCCCCTGGATGCTCCATGCGTTCAGGCTGACCACCACCAGGCCGGGCCATTGTTCCTTGAGGGACTCCGGGTCCAGGCCGAAGCGTGCCAAGGCGCCGCCACGGTAGCCACTGATGAGGACGTCGGCGGAGGCGATCAATTCCTTGACCACGTCGAGCACAAGCGGCTCCGCCAAGTCGGCTTCGGCACTGCGCTTGTCGAAACCCGTGTCGATGAAGGCATCGGCCAGTTCCGGCAGGCCGGGTGGGTCGATGCGCAGCACATCCGCTCCCAAGGCGCCAAGAAGGCGGGTGGCCACCGGGCCGGCGATGACGCGGGTCAAGTCCAGCACCCGGAGGCCCGTCAGGGGACGGCCCGCCCCGGGCGCCGGGCGCCATGGTGCGCGGCCCCGCTTTCGCGGCGGATCAGACAGCGAGAAGGCAATCCACGGTCCGTCGGCAGCGGCAGTATGCATCGCCGTCGTGCACCATGCATCCCGCGCCCGCACAGCGGCCGCGGCCCCGTTGTTCGCGGCAATCAGCTCTTCCGCCTCCTCTGAGGCAAGGCCGGAAAGCGCAGAATCCACCTCGCTGGGGGCGGATACGGACAGCGCCCGGAGGAGCCGTTCGGCGTGGTGCGGATAGTTGGCGTGGAGCCGTATCCAGCCGTCGGCGGTCCGCCGGAAGCCGGACATCGATGCGAATCCTTCGGCCCGGCGCCCGTTGATTCGCAGGTGCCCCAGGGAATCGAAGGCCGCGGCCACCCTGACGGAGTCGATCGAATGGCGGGTGGAAGACGTCAACGCGTTGAGGGCGGTGGCGGCCGCCTGCACGGCACCCAAGGCGAGGCCTTCGACGTCGAGCGGGCCGGACCACCAGGTCCTGGGGCCGCTGCAGTGCGCACGCTCCTGGCTGCGGAGCGCAGGCAGCACCCGCAAGCTGGCGGTCAGGTCCGGCACGGCCTCCATGGACTGCCTACAGCCGGTTCACGTCCGTGACCGTGACCACGGCCGTTCCACTCTCATCTGACGCTGCAAGGTCAACCTCGGCCGAGATGCCCCAGTCGTGGTTGCCCGCGGGGTCGTCGAAGATCTGCCGGACCTTCCACAGCCCTGGCTCCTCGGTGATGATGAGCAGCCCGGGGCCACGGGCATCCGGGCCGTCTCCGATGTCGTCGTGTTCGTCGAAGTAGTCATCCAGCGCCTCTTCCCAGCGCGCGGCATCCCAGCCGCTGCCGCCGTCGAGCTCGCCCAGGGCGTCGGAGTCTTCCGCCGCGAACAGTTCCACCCGGCGGAACATTTCGTTCCTGACCATCACCCGGAACGCCCGGATGTTGGAGGTGAGCGCCGGCGGTGGCGGCGGGGGAGCGTCGTGCGGCGTGGGTGCGGCGCCGGAGGTGAGCTCTTCCCATTCGTCCAGCAGGGAGGAATCCACCTGGCGCACCAGTTCGCCCAGCCAGGCGATGAGGTCCTCGAGGTCCTCGCGAAGTGCGTCCTGGGGCACGGTCTGGCGCAGCGCACGGAAGCCGTCCGCGAGGTAGCGCAGCACGATGCCTTCGGAGCGCGCCAGCCCATAGAACTGTACGAACTCGCCGAAGTTCATGGCCCGTTCGTACATGTCCCGGATGACGGACTTGGGCGCCAGCTCGAAATCGCCCACCCAGGGTGCCGCCCGGCGGTACACCTCGAAGGCATCACCCAGGATCTCCGCCAAGGGCTTCGGGTAGCTCACGGACTCGAGCATCGCCATGCGCTGTTCGTACTCGATGCCGTCCGCCTTCATGGCCGCCACGGCTTCGCCGCGGGCCTTCTTCTCCTGGGCGGAGAGGATCTGGCGGGGTTTCTCCAGGGTCGCCTCGATCACGGACACTACGTCCAAGGCGTACGACGGCGACTCCGGGTCGAGCAGGTCCAGCGCCGCCAGCGCGAACGGCGAGAGCGGCTGGTTGAGGGCGAAGTTCGGCTGCAGGTGGACTGTCAGGCGGAGCGAACGGCCCTCGGCTGCCTGTTCCTCCGACGGGACCCGCTCCACCACGCCGGCCGCAAGCAGTTCCCGGCAGATCCCCAGTGCCTTCTTCATCAGCTTCAGCTGCGCCGGCCGGGTCTCATGGTTCTCCGTCAGCAGGCGGCGGGCGGCCACGAAAGGATCGCCCGGGCGTTCCATCAGGTTCAGCACCATGGCGTGGGTGATCGTGAAACTGGAGGACAGGGGATCCGGGACGGACTCCACCAACTTGGTGAAGGTCGGCTGGCCCCAGGAGACAAAGCCTTCGGGCGGGCGCTTCTTCACCACCTGGCGCAGCTTCTTCTGGTCATTGCCGAATTTCGCGGTGGCCTTCGCCATGGCTTTCGCGTTCTCCACGACGTGCTCCGGCGCCTGGACCACCACGGTGCCGGCGGTGTCATAGCCCGCCCGGCCGGCCCGCCCGGCAATCTGGTGGAACTCGCGTGAGTTCAACAGGCGGGTGCGGACGCCGTCGTATTTGCTGAGCGCGGTAAGCAGCACCGTACGGATCGGCACGTTGATTCCCACGCCGAGGGTGTCGGTGCCGCAGATGACCTTCAGGAGCCCGGCCTGGGCCAGCTGCTCCACCAGGCGGCGGTACTTGGGCAGCATGCCGGCGTGGTGGACGCCGATACCGTGCCGCACCAGGCGGTTGAGGGTCTTGCCGAAGCCGGCGGCGAAGCGGAATCCGGCGATCAGCTCGGCAATCCGGTCCTTCTCCTCGCGGGTGCACATGTTGATGCTCATCAGGTTCTGCGCGCGCTCAATCGCCTCAAGCTGGCTGAAGTGCACCACATAGACAGGAACCTGCTTGGTTTCGAGGAGTTCCTCCAGGGTCTCGTGGACCGGGGTCTCCTGGTAGTAGTAGTGCAGCGGAATGGGACGTTCCGCGGAACTGACGGTCGCCGTCGGGCGTCCCGTGAGCTCGGTGAGCCCGCTCTCGAAGCGGCTTACATCACCGAGGGTGGCGGACATCAGCAGGAACTGGGCCTGCGGCAGTTCCAGGAGCGGCACCTGCCAGGCCCAGCCGCGCTGCGGATCCGAATAGAAGTGGAACTCGTCCATGATGACGGCGGTGAGGTCCGCTGCGGCGCCTTCGCGCAGGGCGATGTTCGCCAGGATCTCCGCGGTGCAGCAAATGATCGGCGCGTCCTGGTTCACGCCGGAATCGCCGGTGATCATGCCGACGTTCTCCGCGCCGAAAATATCGCAGAGGGCGAAGAACTTCTCCGAGACCAGTGCCTTGATCGGCGCGGTGTAGTAGCTGCGTCCGCCGCGTGCCATGGCCGTGAAATGGGCCGCGATGGCCACATGGGATTTCCCTGAGCCGGTGGGCGTGGCCAGGATGACGTTGCCGCCGGCGGACAGCTCCATGATGGCTTCGTCCTGTGCCGGGTAGAGCTGGAGCCCGCGGCTCTCCGTCCAGTCAACGAAGCGGGTGTAGATATCGTCGGGCTCGGGGGATCCGCCGTCCGGGCCGCCAAGGGACATGCCGGAGAGCTGCTCAAGAAGTTTCATTGCTTCCAGCTTAGTGTGGAGCCACACGCTCACGAGGAGGCAGCAGATGGCACAGGCCATGGCATGGGACCCCGCCAAGTATGTCCAGTTCGGCGACCACCGGGACCGGCCGTTCTTCGACCTGACCGCCCGCATCGCGGCCGAGGCGCCGCGCCAGGTGGTGGACCTCGGCTGCGGTCCCGGGAACCTGACGGCCACCTTGGCAACGCGCTGGCCCGGTGCGGCGGTGCTCGGCGTCGATTCCTCGCCGGAAATGCTGGAGCGGGCGGAGCTGTTGGCGACAGCAGTGCCGGGCCTTTCCTTCGTGGCGGCGGATATCCGGGACTGGACGCCAGGCCCGGAATGCGACGTCGTCGTCAGCAACGCGGCCCTGCAATGGGTACCCGGCCACCTGGACCTCCTGCCGCGCTGGCTGGACGCCCTGCCGCCCGACGCCTGGTTCGCGCTGCAGGTGCCGGGCAACTTCGGCGCTCCTTCGCATGTCCTGATGCGGGAGCTGGCCGCCTCAGCCGAGTGGGCGTCCCGGCTCGGCGGGGTGCTCCGCCATGACGACGCCGTGGGGGAGCTTGCGGACTACCTGTCCGTCATGCTCGACGCCGGATGGGCTGCCGACGCGTGGGAGAGCAGTTACCAGCAACTGCTGCAGGGGCCGGACCCCGTCCTGGAATGGGTCCGGGGCACCGGCCTCCGGCCGGTGCTCGCCGCTCTTCCGCCGGAGGATGCCGCCCGCTTCGAGCAGCAGTATGCCGCGCTGCTCCGCGAGGCGTACCCGGCCGGACCGCACGGAACGGTGTTTCCCTTCCGCCGGATCTTCGCCGTCGGGCACAAAGCAGCCGGACGCTGAAGGCAGGGGAGGGCGACACGCCGGCCAATTCTGAAAAAGATCTTTCACGAACGACTGTGACCTGAACTACAATGGCTAGCGCGACAGTGGGGGCTGCAGGCATGCGCAGCTCCGTTGGGGAACGATCGGAGGCCAGATGCTCGCAGCGCTTGTACTGCGGCGTCTTTCCCCGTACCGCTGGCACGTCCTGGCCATCGTGGTGCTGCAGCTCATCCAGGTCGGTGCCACCCTCCTCCTTCCCACGCTCAACGCCGGAATAGTCGACGACGGCCTTGTGGCCGGAAACAGTGCGGTGGTCCTCGAGCTCGGCGGACGGATGCTTGCCCTCGCTTTCGTGCAGGTGCTGGCTGCCGTGTCCGCAACGTACCTCGGCGCCGTCGTCGCGATGCGGATCGGACGGCGGCTGCGGCAGGAGCTGTTCGAGAAGATCCACGCGTTGCCCGCCCAGGAGGCCGAACGCTTCGGCCCGGCCAGCCTGGTGGTCCGCACCACCAACGATGTACTCCAGGTGCAGACCACCGTCGTCCTCGTCTTCGGCATGCTGGTCGCCGCGCCTGTCATGGGCGTGGGCGGTGTGGTCCTCGCCGTCGAACAGGACGGAACCCTCGCCTGGCTCGTCTTCGCCATCATTCCCGTGCTCATGGTCATCATGCTCCGGATCGTCCGCCGCTTGGTCCCCCTGTACCGGCAGGGGCAGGGGCTGGTGGACCGGATCAACACGGTAATCCGCGAACAGATCCTCGGTGTCATGGTGATCCGGGCGTTCGTCCGGCGCTCCTTTGAAAGGAGGCGCTTCGCCGCCGCCAACGGTGCCCTGACCGCCAACAATCTCCGCTCCGCCCGGATCGTCGCCGCGATGCTCCCGCTCGTGATGATCGTGGTGAACCTGTCCTCGGTGGCAGTCGTCTGGCTCGGCGGCTTGCGGATCGTCGACGGCCGCATGGAACTTGGCGCCCTCACCGCGTTCACGGCGTACATCATGCAGATCCTGCTGGCGATCATGATGGTCATGTACGTCCTTTCCGCCGCACCGCGCGCCGAAGTCAGCGCCGAACGCATCGCCGAGGTCCTCAACGCCCAGGACGACCGCCGGGAACCCCCCGTCCCGGAGCCCGCCCAGGTGCCCGCCGGCAACCGGCACGGCAGGCATTCAGCCGCGGAAGCACAAACCGGCCCGGGGCCGGCGCTGCGCTTCGACGACGTCTCCTTCGCCTTCCCCGGAGCCGAGGCTTGCGTGCTGGAGGGCATCAGCTTCGAGGCGCGTCCGGGAACAACCACGGCCATCATCGGATCCACGGGCAGCGGCAAATCGACCCTGCTCCGCCTGGTGCCGCGGCTGCTGGAACCCAGCGGCGGACGCATCACCCTCGGCGGGCAGGACACCGCGGCCATGCCGCTCGAGGTCCTCCGCCGCAGCATCGCCGCCGTGCCGCAGCGCACGTGGCTCTTCGACGGAACCGTGGCAGAAAACCTCCGGATTTCCCTCCCGACGGCGGACGACGCCCGACTGTGGGACGCTCTGGAAGCTGCCCAGGCGGCGTCGTTCGTGGCGGCGCTGCCGGACGGCATCGACACGGTGCTCGCCCAGGGCGGCGGGCTCTCCGGCGGGCAGAAGCAGCGGCTGTGCATTGCCCGCGCGCTGCTCCGTCCGGCGTCGGCCTATCTCTTCGACGACAGCTTTTCCGCGCTCGACGCGCTGACCGAATCACGCATTTTCGCGGCCTTGGGAGAGCGGCTGGCGTCCGCGGCAGTGCTCATGGTCGCGCAAAGGGTGCGCAGCATCGAGTCCGCGGACCGCATTCTTGTCGTGGACAACGGCAGGATCGTCGGCAGCGGCACCCACGCAGAACTGCTGGCCGGATCGCGGCACTACCAGGAGATCGTGTCCTCGCAGCTCGACTCGGCGGGGACTCCGTGAGCGGCGCCGAAGCTTCGAAGAACGTGGTTCCGCCGGCAGTGCGTCCTCCCTTGCTCCGGCTGATGGGGCTGATGAAGCCTTCCCGGGCGGCAATGGCCGGCGCGCTGCTCTGCATCTGCGGCTTCGTGGCCCTCAACGTCACCGCTCCCAAGATCCTCGGCGACGCCACCGACGTCGTGGCCGCGGCCGTCATGGGTGGCAGTTTCGACGCCGCGCGTTTCGTGTCGCTCCTTGTCCCGGTCACCGTCATGTACCTGATCGCCTCCTTGCTCAGCTGGGCCCAGGGAATGCTGACGGCGGCCGCGGTCCAGGGCCTGGCCTACCGGCTCCGCGAACGGGTCGAGGACAAGCTGCACCGCGTCCGCGTCGCCTACTACGACTCCCAAAGCCGCGGCGACGTGCTGAGCCGTGCCAGCAACGACCTCGACAACGTGGCCCAGCTCCTCAATCAACTGCTGGGCCAGCTCATCACGTCCCTGCTGATGGTCTTCGGCTCCCTGTGCATGATGCTGATCATTTCGCCGCTGCTTGCGCTCGTGGCGCTGCTGGCCGTTCCGGTCTCAGCGCTCCTGTCCTTCGCGGTCAGCAAGCGGGCCCAGGGCTACTTCGCCCGGCAATGGGCGGCCACGGGCGAGGTGAATTCCCTCGTCGAGGAAACCGCGTCCGGCCACGAAACCATCAAGCTGTTCGGGGCCCGCGGACTCATGGCGGACCGTTTCGCCGTCCGGAACCGGAGCCTCTACACGGCCGGCGCCAAAGCGCAGTTCCTGTCCGGACTCGTCCAGCCCCTGATGGCTTTCGTCGCCAATGCCAGCTACGTCGGCGTCGCGCTGGTCGGCGGCCTGCAGTTCCTTGCCGGGCACATGACCCTCGGCGGAATCCAGGCCTTCATCCAGTTCAACCGGCTGTTCAGCCAGCCCCTGGGACAGATCGGCGGCATGGTGCAGCTCCTCCAATCGTGCGCAGCGTCCGCCGAGCGGATCTTCGAACTGCTGGATGCGCCGGAACTGTCCGCCGAACCTGCCACCGCGCCCGATCCCGCGACAGCGAACGGCCGCAGGGGAGCGGTGTCATTCGAGCACATTTCCTTCAGCTACCGGCCCGGTACGCCTGTGATTGAAGATCTTTCCTTCACTGTCAGTCCGGGCCAGACGGTGGCGATCGTGGGCCACACCGGCGCGGGCAAGACCACCTTGGTCAACCTGCTCATGCGTTTCCACGAGCCCGACGCCGGCCGCATCACGGTGGACGGGGTCGACATTGCGGAGATGCCGCGGGACGCGCTGCGGCAGAACTTCGGAGTCGTCCTCCAGGAGCCATGGATCTTCACCGGGACCATCCGGGAGAACATTGCCTACGGCGACCCTGAGGCCAGCGAGGCCGAGATCATCGCGGCCGCCGAAGCCAGCCATGTGGACCACTTCGTGCGCTCACTGCCGGAGGGCTACTCCACCATGCTCAGCAACGGAGGCGAGCCCCTCAGCCAGGGCCAACGGCAATTGCTCAGCATCGCAAGGGCCAGGCTTTCAGGCCGTCCCATGCTGGTGCTCGATGAAGCCACCTCCTGGGTGGACACCCGGACCGAGGTGCTGATCCGACAGGCGATGCACCGGCTCCGGAGCAACCGGACGTCCTTCGTGATTGCCCACCGCTTGTCCACGATCAGGGACGCTGATCTAATTCTCGTCATGGACCATGGACGGATCGTCGAACACGGCACGCACCAGACCCTGCTGGCCCGCGGCGGGCAGTATGCCCGCCTGCACGAAGCGCAGTTCGCCGGGAGCGATGAACCCGGGCTGCCGCTCGACGACGCCGGCGCGGGGGCCGTGCGATGAACGCCCAGGCCGTGTTCCCGGGGGAGTGGCGGCCCAAGCAGTCGAGTTCGGTTCCGCTTTTCGAGCAGTTGCGCCTGCGGGTGATCGACCTCGCCGACAGCGGCGCGCTTCCCGTGGGCAGCCGGCTGCCGGCCGTGCGCAAGCTCGCTGAAGAGCTCGACGTCGCACCGCACACCGTGGCGCGTTCATACAAGGAGCTTGAGGCCGCCGGTGTTGTAGCCACCCGCGGCAGGAACGGAACCGTGGTCTGTGCCCGCGACGAACGGCATAGCGTGTTGGCCGGAGTCGCCGCCGAATACGCGGCCGCGGCCAAGGCCCAGGGTGCCAGCTTCGCCGAGGCGGTCCAGCTTCTGGCGGCTGCCTACGACGAACAGTAGGCGCGTGGAAATTCGAAGAAGTTTTCGATTAGCATAAGTGGGTGCCCAAAGCCGTAGCTGAAGACTCCGCAGTCGAATCCCTCACCAGCGTTCCCGACGCTCCCGCGCCCGCCCGGCATGATCTGTCCCGGCTGGTGGTCAAGGGTGCGCGCGAACACAACCTGCGCAACGTGGACCTGGACCTCCCGCGGGACGCCATGATCGTGTTCACCGGATTGTCCGGGTCCGGCAAGTCGTCGCTGGCCTTCGACACCATCTTCGCCGAAGGCCAGCGCCGCTATGTCGAGTCGCTCTCGGCCTATGCCCGGCAGTTCCTCGGCCAGGTGGACAAGCCGGATGTCGACTTCATTGAGGGCCTGTCGCCGGCCGTGTCCATCGACCAGAAGTCCACCAGCAAGAACCCGCGTTCCACCGTGGGCACCATCACCGAGATCTACGACTACATGCGCCTCCTCTGGGCGCGTGTCGGCCGGCCGCACTGTCCCGTCTGCCATGAGCCGATCACCAGGCAGACCCCGCAGCAGATCGTGGACCAGCTCCTTGAGCTCGACGCCGGAACCCGCTTCCAGGTCCTGGCGCCGGTGGTGCGTGGCCGCAAGGGTGAGTTCGTCGAACTTTTCAAGGAACTCACCGCCAAGGGCTACGCCCGTGCCCGCGTGGACGGCGAGCTCATCCAGTTGAGTGATCCGCCCAAGCTCGGCAAGCAGTTCAAGCACACCATCGAAGTGGTGGTGGACCGCCTGGTGGTGAAGGAAGGCATTACCCAGCGCCTCACCGACTCCATCGAAACGGCGCTGTCCCTGGCCGAAGGCCGCGTCCTCGCCGAATTCGTGGACCTCGACGCCGAAGACCCCGCCCGCATCCGGGCGTTCTCCGAGAACCTCGCGTGCCCCAATGAGCACCCGCTGGCGATCGACGAAATCGAACCGCGTTCGTTCTCCTTCAACAACCCCTTCGGCGCCTGCCCTGCCTGCTCCGGCATCGGCACCAAGCTCGAAGTGGACGAAGAGCTGGTGGTTCCCAATCCCGAACTGTCGCTCAACCAGGGAGCCATCGCGCCGTGGTCCCTGGGGACCGCTACCACCGAGTACTGGAACCGGCTCCTCGAGGGCCTGGCCCTCGAACTGGGCTTCTCCATGGACACGCCGTGGGAAAAGCTGTCCGCGGAGGTCCGCCGGACCGTGCTGCACGGCAAGGACCACAAGGTGGTCGTTCAGTACCGCAACCGCTTCGGCCGGGAGCGGAAGTACAGCACCGGCTTCGAAGGCGCCATCCAGTACGTGCACCGCAAGCACGGCGAAACGGACTCAGACTGGGCCCGCGACCGGTACGAAGAGTACATGCGGCAGATCCCGTGCCCGGAGTGCAACGGCGCGCGCCTCAACCCGGCCTCGCTGTCGGTCCTGATCAACGGCAAGTCCATCGCCGAAGTTTCGGCGCTGCCCATGCGCGAATGCGCCGATTTCCTTGGCAACCTCACGCTGACCGGCCGTGAAGCGCAGATCGCCCACCAGGTCCTCAAGGAAATCCAGGCCCGCCTGACCTTCCTGCTGGACGTCGGGCTCGAATACCTCAACCTGGAGCGCCCCTCCGGCACCCTGTCCGGTGGGGAGGCCCAGCGCATCCGCCTGGCCACCCAGATCGGATCCGGCCTGGTGGGCGTACTCTACGTCCTGGACGAACCGTCCATCGGCCTGCACCAGCGGGACAACCGGCGCCTGATCGAAACCCTCACGCGGCTTCGCAACCTCGGCAACACCCTGATCGTGGTCGAACACGACGAGGACACCATCCACGAAGCCGACTGGGTGGTGGACATCGGACCCGGCGCGGGCGAGCACGGCGGCCAGGTGGTGCACTCCGGTACCTACAAGGAGCTCCTGGAGAACCGGGAGTCGCTCACCGGCGACTACCTGTCCGGGCGGCGGCGCATCGAGGTGCCCGCCAAGCGCCGCAAATACGACAAGAAGCGCGAGCTCAAGGTCATCGGCGCCCGGGAAAACAACCTGGACAACGTGGATGCCACCTTCCCGCTGGGACTCCTCACGGCGGTCACGGGTGTCAGCGGATCCGGCAAGTCCACCCTGGTCAACGAGATCCTGTACAAGGTGTTGGCCAACAAGCTTAACGGCGCCAAGCAGGTGGCGGGCCGCCACCGCTCCGTCCAGGGCCTCGAGCACCTGGACAAGGTGGTGCACGTGGACCAGAGCCCCATCGGCCGTACCCCGCGCTCCAACCCGGCCACGTACACGGGCGTGTTCGACAACATCCGCAAGCTCTTCGCCGAAACCACCGAGGCGAAGGTGCGCGGCTACCAGCCCGGACGCTTCTCCTTCAACGTCAAGGGCGGGCGCTGTGAGGCCTGCTCGGGTGACGGCACCCTGAAGATCGAAATGAACTTCCTCCCGGACGTCTACGTTCCGTGCGAGGTGTGCCACGGTGCCCGCTACAACCGCGAAACCCTTGAAGTCCACTACAAGGGCAAGACCATTGCGGACGTGCTGAACATGCCCATCGAGGAAGCCGCGGAGTTCTTCGCAGCCTTCACCCCGATCGCGCGGCACCTGAACACCCTTGTGGACGTCGGCTTGGGCTATGTCCGGCTCGGGCAGCCGGCCACTACCTTGTCCGGTGGCGAGGCGCAGCGCGTGAAGCTCGCATCGGAGCTGCAGAAGCGTTCCAACGGCCGCAGCATCTACGTGCTGGACGAACCCACCACCGGCTTGCACTTCGAGGACATCCGCAAGCTGCTTCTCGTGCTCCAGGGCCTCGTGGACAAGGGCAATACGGTGATCACCATCGAGCACAACCTGGACGTCATCAAGTCCGCGGACTGGATCGTGGACCTCGGCCCGAACGGCGGATCCGGCGGCGGACGCATCGTCGCCACGGGTACCCCGGAGCAGGTGGCCAAGTCCCCGGACAGCCACACCGGCACCTTCCTCGCGGAGATCCTGGGCTAGAAAGCCGCAACGATGCCCGCCCGGGCATGAACCCCGGGCGGGCATCACTCTTTCCAGCGGCTCCGCCGACGGAACATATTCCCCTCTCGGAATGTGAATTTCAGGCATGCCTGAACTCGTGAGAAACTAAGCCGGTGACTCAAACATCGGTGCCTGTAATCTTCGATCTGGACGGCACCCTTGTCGATCCCGCCGGCGGAATCACAGGCGGAATCGCCGCTGCGTTGAGTGAAATGGGCTTGCCCGTCCCGGACCAGGACATCCTGGAATCCATGGTGGGGCCCAAGCTCAGCGACTCCCTCGGCACCATCGCAGGGGTTCCCGCGGAACTCGTGGACGAAGCGATCACCCGCTACCGGGCCCACTACCTGGCCACCGGAATCGCCGCTGGCCGGCTCTACCCGGGAATCCACGGCCTGCTGGACTACTTTTCCGCCGCAGGCCGTCCGGTCGCGGTGGCAACGCAGAAGCCCCAAGGCCTCGCCCGGGTTGTCCTGGAACACCACGGGATCGACGGCTTCTTCGCCGCCATCTGTGGATCGTCCGATGACGAATCGGCCGGTGCCCTTACTGCCGCCGGTGGAACCGTCCCGTCGGGCAAGGTCGAAATCGTGGCCGCCGCGCTGGCCGCCCTGGACGCCCAGTGCGCCGTGATGGTGGGGGACCGGCACCAGGATGTCGCTGGCGCCCTGGCCAACGGGCTTGATTGCATCGGCGTCCGTTGGGGATTTGCCCCCGACGGCGAGCTGGAGGACGCGGGAGCGGTCGCCGTCGTGGACAGCGCGGATGAGTTGCGGAAGAAGATTGAAGAATTGGACGTTGTCCGTGCGGCGGCGCTGAGCGAGGTGCAGAACGATGGAAGCCTTTGATGTCATCCGCTGGACAACCCGCGGATTGATTTCCGGGAGCTGCCGGCCCACGGTGATCGGCCTGGAGAACGTGCCCAAGGACGGCCCGTTCATCGTGGCCCCGAACCACCTGTCCTTCCTGGACAGCGTGATTGTCCAGGCCTTGATGCCCCGTGGTGTGGCCTTCTTCGCGAAGGCCGAATACTTCACGGGCAAGGGCCTGAAGGGCCGCGCCATGAAGGCGTTCTTCGAAGCCGTCGGTTCTATTCCCGTGGAGCGCGGCGAGCAGGCCGCAAGTGTCCAGGCACTCAAGACGCTGCTGGACATCCTCGACGCCGGCAAGGGCATCGGAATCTACCCTGAAGGCACCCGCTCCCGTGACGGCCTGCTGTACCGCGGCCGCACCGGCGTCGGCTGGCTTGCCCTGACCACCGGCGCGCCGGTCATCCCGGTGGGCCTCATCGGCACGGACAAGCTGCAGTCGATTGAAACCAACGCCGTCCGCCCGCAGCACTTCACCATGAAGGTAGGCGAGCCGCTGTACTTCGAAAAGACCGGCCCGGACCATTCCCTGCCCGCGCGTCGCGAGGTCACGGACAAGATCATGGATGCCATCGCCGAACTGAGCGGCCAGGAACGCGCCTCCGGCTACAACCAGAGCAAGTCCGCCGAATAGGCGCGGCAACAGCACCCGCTGCGCCTTACTAGACTGGATCCGTGGCAGATCCAGCGAGTTACCGGCCCCGGACGGGCGAAATTCCGACGACGCCGGGCGTGTACCGCTTCAGGGACCCGCACGGGCGTGTCATCTATGTCGGCAAGGCGAAGAACCTCCGGTCGCGGCTGAACTCCTATTTCGCGAACCCGGCCGGACTCCTGCCGAAGACGCACGCCATGGTGCATGCCGCCAGCAGCGTCGAGTGGACTGTGGTGGCCAGCGAACTGGAGTCGTTGCAGCTCGAATACACCTGGATCAAGGAATTCAAGCCGCGCTTCAACGTGGTCTTCCGTGATGACAAGAGCTACCCCTACCTTGCGGTCACCATGGGGGAGAAGCTTCCCCGTGTCCAGGTGATGCGCGGCGAGCGGCGCAAAGGCACCCGCTACTTCGGCCCGTACACCGCCGGCGCCATCCGCGAAACGATGGACACCCTGCTCCGGGTCTTTCCCGTGCGCAGCTGCAGCGCCGGCGTCTTGAAGCGGGCCCAGGCCAGCGGCCGGCCCTGCCTGCTGGGCTACATCGACAAATGCTCGGCCCCCTGCGTCGGCCGGGTCACGCCGGAGGAGCACCGGCAGCTTGCCGAGGATTTCTGTTCCTTCATGGGCGGCGAAGCGGGCAAGTTCATCCGCCGCCTGGAGAAGGAGATGGCCAGCGCCGTCGCGGAACTCGACTACGAACGTGCCGCACGCGTCCGGGACGACATCGCCGCGCTCCGGAAGGTGTTCGAACGCAATGCCGTCGTGCTCTCGGAAGACACCGAGGCCGACGTCTTCGCCTTGCATGAGGACGACCTCGAAGCCTCCGTGCAGGTTTTCCACGTCCGCGGCGGCCGGATCCGCGGCCAGCGCGGCTGGGTGGTGGAGAAGGTCGAAGACGTCACGACGCCGGAACTCATCGAACACCTCCTCCAGCAGGTCTACGGGGAGGACGGTGAGTACCAGGAACGGATTCCGCGCGAAGTCCTGGTTCCGGAAATCCCGGCGAACCATGCCGAGCTCGTCGAATGGCTCGGCGGCCTGCGTGGCGCCAGGGTGGACGTCCGCGTGCCGCAGCGCGGAGACAAGGCCGCCCTGATGTCCACGGTCCGCGAGAACGCCGAACAGGCGCTGAAGCTGCATAAGGTACGCCGGGCCGGTGACATCACCGTCAGGTCGCAGGCGCTGCAGGAACTCCAGGAAGCCTTGGAGCTGCCTGTGCCGTTGCTGCGCATCGAATGCTTCGATATCTCCCATGTCCAGGGAACGAACGTGGTTGCGTCCATGGTGGTGGTCGAGGACGGCCTTCCGAAGAAGGCCGACTACCGCAAGTTCTCGATCACGGGCGAGGCGGCCCGGGACGATACCGCCGCAATGCATGACGTCCTGACCCGCCGCTTCCGGCACTACCTGCAGGACAAGGCGGCCCAGCCGCCCAAATCCGGCGAAATCCTGTCCGGCGACCTCCCGCAGGACGCACAGCAGGGCGCGGATGACGCCGTCGTGCCGGCCGCGAAGGCGAAGTTCGCCTATCCGCCCAACCTCGTCGTCGTCGACGGCGGCCAGCCGCAGGTGAACGCCGCCGCCCGGGCCCTCGCGGACCTTGGCGTCGACGACGTCTACGTGGTCGGCCTCGCCAAGCGGCTCGAGGAAGTGTGGCTGCCGGACAGCGACTTCCCGGTGATCCTGCCGCGCACTTCGCAGGGTTTGTACCTGCTGCAGCGCATCCGCGACGAAGCCCATCGCTTCGCCATTTCCTTCCACCGCCAGAAGCGTGGCAAGGCCATGACTGTCTCGGCTCTGGACGGTGTCCCCGGCCTCGGCGAAGCCAAGCGGAAGGCCCTCTTGTCCCACTTCGGTTCGCTGAAGAAGATCAAGGCGGCGTCCGTCGTCGAACTCACGGCGGCGAAGGGCATCGGACCGGCCCTGGCGGAGGCCATCAGCCGGCACCTCGGCGAGGCCGCTGACAGCAACGGCACCGCTGTCGCCGTGAACATGACCACCGGCGAAATCATCGAAGATTAGCTAGGGTAGGAACGCCAGCCAACGCTGGAACCGGGCGCCGCCGCGGCGGCCCCGGACCTGGACGATCGAAATACGGGGAGACTTGATGTCAGAGCCAACGGCAGAATCCGGCGCGGAGCAGGACGGGCTCGTTCCCGTCAAGCCTGTTGAAGCGGAACTGCTGGTGGTCACGGGCATGTCGGGCGCCGGCCGGAGCACCGCATCGGACGCCCTCGAAGACCACGGCTGGTACGTCGTCGAGGGCCTTCCGCCGCAGATGCTTGGCACGCTCGCCGAGATCGTGTCGCACGCACCGCGGTCCATTCCGAAGCTCGCGGTGGTGGTGGACGTCCGCAGCGAAGGCCTCTTCACCGATATCCGCAGCGCGCTCAGTGCCCTGAGCGCCAGCGGCGTCGCCTACCGGGTGCTCTTCCTCGACGCCAGCGACGACGTCCTGGTCCGCCGCTTCGAGCAGGGCCGCCGGCCGCACCCGCTGCAGGCAGGCGGGCGCATCCTGGACGGCATCGCCGCCGAGCGCGAACTCCTGCGGGAACTGCGGGACTCTTCTGACATCGTCCTGGACACCAGCAGCTACAACGTCCACGGCCTCGCCACCGCCATCACCGAGCTCTTCAGCGAAACCGGCCCTGTCACTCTGCGGCTGAACGTCATGAGCTTCGGCTTCAAGTACGGCCTGCCCGTCGACGCGAACTTCGTGGCCGACGCCCGCTTCATCCCCAACCCGCACTGGGTGCCGCAGCTGCGCCCGCACACGGGCCTCGATGACGACGTCCGCGACTACGTGTTCGAGGCCGCGGGCGTGAAGGAATTCGTCGACCGCTACGTCCACGCACTGGAGCCCGTGCTGGACGGCTACCGCACCGAGAACAAGCACTACGCCACCATCGCCGTGGGCTGCACCGGCGGCAAGCACCGTTCGGTGGCGGTCGCCGTCGAACTCTCCAAACGCCTGGCGCAATATCCGCGCGTCACCGTCACCACCACCCACCGCGACCTGGGCCGCGAATAGATGGGGGTCCTGACGGGTCCGCTGCCGCTGATCCCGCCGAAGGGCACGCCCGGCAGCCAGAAGGAGAAGAGTCCGTCGGTGGTCGCCCTGGGCGGCGGCCACGGGCTGGCCGCGTCGCTGTCCGCGCTGCGCCTGCTCACTTCCGAGCTCACCGCCATCGTGACAGTAGCCGACGACGGCGGCTCGTCCGGGCGGCTCCGCGAACAGTACGGCGTCCTCCCGCCGGGAGACCTCCGCATGGCCCTAAGCGCCCTCTGCGACGACACCGACTGGGGCCGCACCTGGCGCGACGTCATGCAGCACCGCTTCAAGGCACCCGACGGCCGTGAAGGCTCCTTGGACAACCACGCCATGGGGAACCTGCTCATCGTCACCCTCTGGGAACTGCTGGGCGACACCGTGGCCGGCTTGAAATGGGCCGGTGCGCTGCTTGGCGCGCGCGGCCAGGTGCTGCCCATGTCCAGCGTGCCGCTCACCATCGAAGGCGACGTCCGCGTACCGCTGCCGGGCGGCGGCTATGGACTGGAAACCATCCGCGGCCAGGCCAAGTGCGCGGTGGCCGGGTCGCTCGAAGACGTCCGGCTCATCCCGCAGGACGCACCGGCCTGCAATGAGGCCCTGAACGCCATCGAATTCGCCGACTGGGTAGTCCTTGGACCGGGTTCCTGGTACACCTCGGTCCTGCCGCACCTGCTCCTGCCGGAAATGCGGCAGGCGCTGGTCAGCACGCCGGCCAAGCGGTGCCTCACCATGAACCTGGCCATGGACACCAAGGAAACGTCCGGTATGACCGCGGCCGACCACCTGGACGCCCTGCGCAAGTACGCGCCGGATTTCGGTGTGGACGTGGTCCTGGCGGATCCTGCCTGCGTTTCCGACGTTCCGGCCTTCGAGAAGGCCGCCGGGCGGATCGGCGCTGAGGTGGTCTTCGGTAGAGTGGGTGCGTCGCGGCGCCGCCCGGTCCATGATCCGCTTCTGCTGGCGGCTGCGTACCACGATATTTTCGGGAACAGTTAGGAACATCGCCATGGCACTGACCGCATCGGTCAAGGAAGAACTTTCCCGGCTGGATATCAAGAAGTCCTCCGTGCGCAAGGCCGAAGTCTCGGCCATGCTGCGCTTCGCGGGCGGACTCCACATCATTTCGGGCCGCATCGTCATCGAGGCCGAAGTCGACCTCGCCTCAACTGCACGGCGCCTGCGCGCCGCCATCGCCGAGGTCTACGGGCACCAGAGCGAGATCATCGTCGTCTCCGGCGGGGGACTGCGGCGCGGCAGCCGCTATGTCGTGCGGGTGGTGCGCGACGGCGAGGCCCTCGCCCGGCAGACCGGCTTGCTCGACGGCAGGGGCCGGCCCGTGCGTGGTCTGCCGTCCGCCGTCGTCAACGGCTCAGCGGCCGACGCCGAGGCCGTCTGGCGGGGTGCGTTCCTCGCCCACGGTTCGCTCACCGAACCGGGCCGTTCCTCCTCGCTGGAGGTCACCTGCCCCGGGCCGGAATCGGCCCTTGCCCTGGTCGGCGCCGCCCGCCGGCTCGGCATCCAGGCCAAGGCCCGCGAGGTGCGCGGCGTGGACCGTGTGGTGATCCGCGACGGCGACACGATCGCCGAGCTACTGACCCGCATGGGCGCGCACGATGCCTTGATGGTCTGGGAAGAGCGCCGCATGCGCAAGGAAGTCCGGGCCACCGCCAACCGCCTGGCCAATTTCGACGACGCCAACCTCCGCCGCTCCGCGCAGGCAGCGGTCGCCGCCGGTGCGCGGGTGGACCGTGCGCTGGAGATCCTCGGCGACGACGTGCCGGACCACCTCAAGTACGCAGGCGAACTGCGCGTTGCGCACAAGCAGGCGAGCCTGGACGAGCTTGGCCGCCTCGCCGATCCGCCCATGACCAAGGACGCCATCGCCGGCCGGATCCGCCGATTGCTCGCCATGGCGGACAAGCGGGCCGCGGAACTCGATATCCCGGGCACCGAGGCAAATGTGACTCCGGAAATGATGGACGAATAGCCTCCGTGCCTAGAATCGACACGGCGGGGGGAAATACCCCGGAGGTCCCTTCGGTTATGCCGGATGGTCCGCCGGGAACGCAGTACTCCCCAAGGATTTCCGGACGGTCTTCCGGCCGGATGAACAGAACCAGAGTTAGCAAACGGACCAACGGTCCACGACATTGGAGGGTTTCGTGACAGAGTACGTACTGCCCGAGCTTGGCTACGACTACGCAGCACTTGAGCCGCACATTTCGGCGAAGATCATGGAGCTGCACCACAGCAAGCACCACGCTGCCTACGTAGCCGGCGCCAACAACGCCCTGGCCCAGCTGGCCGAAGCCCGCGAGAAGGGCGACTTCGCCAACATCAACCGCCTCTCGAAGGACCTCGCGTTCCACACCGGCGGCCACATCAACCACTCGGTGTTCTGGAACAACATCTCCCCGGACGGCGGCGACAAGCCCGAGGGCGAACTCGCAGCAGCCATCGATGACGCCTTCGGCTCGTTCGATGCCTTCCGCGCGCAGTTCACCGCGGCTGCCCTCGGCCTGCAGGGTTCCGGCTGGGCCTTCCTGGCCTACGAGCCGATCGCCGGCAACCTGCTCATCGAGCAGCTCTACGACCAGCAGGGCAACGTTGCCGTCGGCACCACCCCGCTGCTCATGCTCGACATGTGGGAGCACGCCTTCTACCTGGACTACGTCAACGTGAAGGCCGACTACGTCAAGGCGTTCTGGAACATCGTGAACTGGGCAGACGTGGCCAAGCGCTTCGAAGCAGCCCGCGCCAACGCCACGGGACTCATCACCCTCTAAGGGCCGGTGATCCGGAGTACACACGGATGTAACAAACTTCACATTCGCGTGAATTTCGCCCAAATAGCGGAAAGCCCGCCCCGTGCAGTTGCAGGGGCGGGCTTTCTTGAACGTAAGATAGGTCACGGAAGGCGTCAGCCTTCAGCAACGTGGCTGGTCGCCCTCCGATCTGATAATCACTTCTGCCCAAAGACGTGCGGGATTTGTTAGTTGGAATCAAGATCCGACTCACTAGCTGTGCTTGAGAGAGCACCAAGGAGACAAAAAGTGACCACCCGTATTGGTATCAACGGTTTCGGCCGTATCGGACGCAACTACTTCCGCGCAGCGCTGGCCCAGGGCGCCGATCTCGAGATCGTCGCGGTCAATGACCTCACCAGCCCCGAGGCGCTGGCACACCTGCTGAAGTACGACTCCGTCGGTGGTCGCCTCACCCAGTCCGTCGAGGTCGTCGACGGCCAGCTCGTTGTCGACGGCAAGGCCATCAAGGTCCTCGCCGAGCGCGATCCCGCAAACCTGCCCTGGGGCGAACTCGGTGTGGACATCGTCATCGAGTCCACCGGTTTCTTTACCAAGGCCGCCGCTGCGCAGAAGCACATCGACGCCGGCGCCAAGAAGGTGCTCATCTCCGCTCCCGCCACGGACGAAGACATCACCATCGTGATGGGCGTGAACGACGGCCTGTACGACCCCGCCGCGCACAACATCATCTCCAACGCTTCCTGCACCACCAACTGCCTCGGCCCGCTGGCCAAGGTCATCAACGACTCCTTCGGCATCGAACGCGGCCTGATGACCACTGTCCACGCCTACACCGCAGACCAGAACCTGCAGGACGGCCCGCACGGCGACCTCCGCCGCGCCCGTGCCGCCGCCATCAACATGGTTCCCACCTCCACCGGTGCCGCCAAGGCCATCGGCCTGGTCCTGCCGGAACTGAAGGGCAAGCTGGACGGCTACGCCATCCGCGTTCCCGTCCCCACCGGTTCCGCCACCGACCTCACCGTCACCGTGTCCCGCGAAGTCACGGTCGAAGAGGTCAACGCCGCCGTCAAGGCAGCAGCCGAGTCCAGCCTCAAGGGCATCCTCAGCTACACCGACGCCCCGATCGTCTCCTCGGACATCGTCGGCGACCCCACCTCCTCGATCTTCGACTCCGGCCTCACCAAGGTCATCGGCAACCAGGTCAAGGTTGTGTCCTGGTACGACAACGAGTGGGGCTACTCCAACCGCCTGGTCGACCTCACGGAGCTCGTCGCATCCAAGCTGGGCTAGGGTAGACACATGACATCTCACACCCTCAACGAACTCATCGCTGAAGGTGTCCGCGGGCGGTACGTTCTCGTCAGAAGTGACCTGAACGTGCCGCTCGACGGCTCTACAGTGACCGACGACGGCCGCGTCAAGGCCTCCCTCCCGGTCCTCAAGAAGCTCTCGGACGCCGGTGCCCGTGTGCTCGTAACCGCCCATCTCGGACGCCCCAAGGGCGCACCCGAGGACAAGTACTCCCTGAAGCCCGCCGTTGCGCGGCTTGCCGAACTGGCCGACTTCCCGGTCGCCCTGGCCGCGGACACCGTCGGTACCGCCGCCAAGGACGCCGCAGCCGCGCTCCAGGACGGCGAAGTGCTCGTCCTGGAGAACGTCCGCTTCGACGCCCGGGAAACCGCCAAGGACGACGCCGAACGCGGCGCTTTCGCCGACGAACTGGTTGCCCTCACCGGTGACAACGGCGCGTTCGTGGACGACGCCTTCGGCGCGGTGCACCGCAAGCACGCCAGCGTCTACGACGTCGCCACCCGGCTGCCGTCCTACCAGGGCGATCTGGTCCACACCGAGGTCGAAGTGCTGCGGAAGCTCACCACCGACACCCAGCGCCCCTACGTCGTGGTCCTCGGCGGCTCCAAGGTTTCGGACAAGCTCGCCGTGATCGACAACCTCCTCGGCAAGGCCGACACCATCCTGGTGGGCGGCGGCATGCTTTTCACCTTCCTGGCTGCGGCCGGGCACAAGGTGGCAAGCAGCCTCCTCGAGGAAGACCAGATCCCCGTGGTCCAGGACTACCTGAAGCGCGCTTCCGAAGCCGGCACCACCTTCGTGATCCCGGTGGACGTCGTGGTCGCCAGCCGCTTCGCCGCGGACGCCGAGCACGAGACCGTCCGCGCGGACGCGATCGAGGGCAGCTCCTTCGGCACCGCCGGCATCGGCCTGGACATCGGACCGGAATCGGCTGCCCTGTTCGCAGAGCAGATCAAGGCCGCCCGCACCGTGTTCTGGAACGGCCCCATGGGTGTCTTCGAGTTCGAAGCCTTCGCCGCCGGCACCCGCGCCGTGGCACAGGCCCTGACGGAAACTGAAGCCTTCACCGTGGTGGGCGGCGGCGACTCCGCCGCGGCCGTGCGTACGCTCGGCTTCGCGGACGACCAGTTCGGCCACATCTCCACCGGCGGCGGCGCCAGCCTGGAATACCTTGAAGGCAAGGAACTCCCGGGCCTGAGCGTCCTGGACCGCTAGGCAGCAACACCCCGCCAGCAGGCACCCGGCCGGCAGGGTGCCACTCCGTCCGGAGCGGCACCCTGCCGGCCTCCCTTTTCACACACTTCTTTGGAGCACACGTGACTACCACCGCGAATGGAAACTTTGTCCGCACGCCGTTCATCGCCGGCAACTGGAAGATGAACATGGACCACGTCCAGGGCATCACCCTGCTGCAGAAGCTGGCCTGGACACTGTCTGACGCCAAGCACGACTACAGCCGCGTCGAGGTTGCCGTGTTCCCGCCGTTCACCGACCTCCGCGGTGTCCAGACCCTCGTCCAAGGTGACGAGCTCAAGGTCGTCTACGGCGGCCAGGACCTGTCCCAGTTCGACTCCGGCGCCTACACCGGCGACATCTCCGGCCAGTTCCTGAACAAGCTCGGCTGCTCCTACGTCCTGGTCGGCCACAGCGAACGCCGCACCATCCACAACGAGTCGGACGAGGTCCTCAACGCCAAGGTCAAGGCGGCGTTCCGCCACGAGGTCACCCCGGTGCTCTGTGTCGGTGAAGGCCTCGAGATTCGCCAGGCCGGCACCCACGTGGAACACACCCTCGCCCAGCTGCGTGCCGACGTCGAAGGCCTCACTGCCGAGCAGGCGAAGGAACTCGTCGTCGCGTACGAACCCGTCTGGGCCATCGGCACGGGCGAAGTCGCCGGCCCGGAGGACGCGCAGGAAATGTGCGCCGCCATCCGTGCGGAGCTGTCCTCGCTGTTCGATGACTCCGTGGCCGCCGGGACCCGCCTGCTCTACGGCGGCTCGGTCAAGGCCAACAACGCTGCGGCCATCATGGCCGGCGCCGACGTCGACGGATTGCTTGTGGGTGGCGCCAGCCTCGACCCGGCCGAGTTTGCTAACATTGTCAGGTTCGAGAGCCACATCACGGCGGCCTAGTTCCGGCCTGATCAGCTCCCGCTTTCCGTACTCCTGAAAGGCCGTCGTGGACGTTCTTCAAGTAATCCTGCAGATCCTGCTGGGCATCACCAGCCTTCTGCTGACCCTGCTCATCCTGCTCCACAAGGGACGCGGCGGTGGTTTGTCCGATATGTTCGGCGGCGGCATGAGCTCGGGGCTCAGCTCCTCGGGCGTGGCGGAACGCAACCTCAACCGCTTCACCATCATCCTGGGCTGCACCTGGGGCGTCGTCATCATCGGGCTCGGCCTGATCATGCGCTTCACCTCGGGCGGGGATTCCTGACCCGTTCCTGACGGAACCTGCCTACGGAAACCGGTACTGCCGCCATCGGGCTCGCGGGATTAGACTTGGCAGCGTGGCTTCACGCGATGCAGCCGATCCCCAAGGAGCTTGATGATGGTCCACGGCAGTCAAGGATTCCGAGGCACCAGGGCCGGCGTCACCGCCGGTTCCGGGCCCAAAAACCAGTCCGGCAGCAATGCCGGCGAGAACTTGCCGCGTATTCGTGTCCCGTATTGGTGCGCCAACGGACACGAAACGCGGCTTGTTTTCCTTAAGCTCCCGGAGGACCAGATCCCGCCGAGCTGGGACTGCCCCAAGTGCGGCCTCGTTGCCGCCCGCGAACCGGGCGTGGCGCCCTGCGAACGGCAGGACGAGGAAGTCTTCAAGAGCCACCTTGATTACGTTAAAGAAAGGCGCTCCAGCCAGGACGCCGAACGTGTCCTGGCTGGAGCGCTGAAGAGGCTACGCTCCCGCGGGGTCCTTGCGGACTAGTTGCTGCGGAACGCGGGACGCCGCATTCTCGTCGATCAGCCACAGGGTGCGGGACCGGCCGTGCGGGCCGGCCGCGGGCACCTGCACCGGGTTGGCGCCGGCCAAGGCCAGGCCGACAGCCCCGGCCTTGTCCTCGCCCGCCACGACCATCCAGATCTCCTGTGCGGAGTTGATGGCCGGCAGCGTCAGCGAAATGCGCGACGGCGGCGGCTTGGGGGAGTTCTCCACGCCCACCACGGTGCGGTCCTGGACGCGGATCCCCGCCTGCTCCGGGAAGAGCGAAGCGACGTGTGCATCCGGGCCGACGCCGAGGAGCAGGACGTCGAAGCGCGGCAACTCGCCGGCCTCCTCCGGACGGTTGTCGGAAGTGTCGGCCGCATGTTCGGCTTCCGCCGCCGCCTTGAGGCGTGCAGCGTAGTCTGCGGCGGCCTCTTCTGCGGTCGCGAACTCGTCGGAGGAACCCGGCTCGTGGACGCGTGCAGGGTCCAAGGGCAGGCCCGAGAGCAATGCCTCGCGGGCCTGCAGGGCGTTGCGGTCCGGGCTGTCCTTGGCCACGAAACGCTCGTCGCCCCACCACAGGTTGACCCGCGACCAGTCCACGGCAGGCGCCGCAGGCGAGGCCGCGACAGCCTTGAGGGTACCGATTCCGACGGTTCCGCCGGTCAGGACGACCGTAGCTTCTCCGTGCTTGTCCTGGACGTCCACCAGCTTGGTAATGAGCCGGGCCGCGATCGCGGCCATGAGGACGGTGGAGTCGGGATGGATGCTAACTCTGGGCTCAGCGGTCACGGGAACGCTACTCCTTGCTGTCGGTGCGGGGCAGTCCCATAGTAATCACTTCGCCGAAGACATCGTCCGGATCGAGCCGGCGCAGTTCTTCCGCCAGGCAGTCCCGGAGGCTGCGACGCGGAAGCGAAATGCGCTGGGACGGCTGGCCGGGCTGGGTCAGCTCGGCAACCGTCAGGCCTGGACGGTGCAGCTGCACGTCGCCGCTTTCACGGCGAAGCAGCACCCGGCGGATGCCCGTGCCGGCAGGGTCTTCCACGATCTCCACGGGAGCGTCGAGGAAGAGGGTCAGCCAGGCCGCCAGCAGCAGGGTGCTGGGCGAGTCCGAAGCACCCTCGACCGTGATCGCGGTGACGGGGGAGCCGTCCACTTGGTCCAGTGCCGCCGCAAGCTGCAGGCGCCAGTTGGTCAGGCGCGTCCAGGCAAGGTCGGTGTCGCCGGCACGGTAGGTGCGGCGGATCCGGTCAAGTGCCGCAGCGGGATCCGGCTCATTGGCCGAGTCCGTGATGCGCCGGTGCGAAATCCGGCCGATCGACGTCTCGCACGCGTTGTCCGGGGCGCCGTGCGGCCACCAGGCCACGATCGGAGCGTCGGGCAGCAGCAGGCCGGCAACCAGCGATTCACTCTCCTTGGCAAGCGAACCGTAACCGCGCAGCACGATCACCTCGGAGGCACCGGCGTCGCCGCCCACGCGGATCTGGGCGTCCAGCTTGTCCGGGGCCTCGGCGCCGGCGTCGGCCAGCACGATGATCCGGCAGGGGTGCTCGCGGCTTGCCTCGTTGGCCGCCTCGATCGCTTCCTCTTCCAAGCCGGACTTGGTGACGACCACCAGGGTCAGCACACGGCCGAGGGCAATCACGCCGCCCTGTTCACGCAGCGAGGTGATCTTCTTCGAGATCTTCGAGGTGGTGGTATCGGGAAGATCTACGATCATGGCCTTCTCCAGCTTCGTCCGTCGCGGGCCAGCAGTTCATCGGCCGAAGCCGGACCCCAGCTGCCCGGAGCGTAGGGTTCGGGCTGCTCGTCCAGGCTCGCCCAGTATTCTTCGAAGGGGTCCAGGATCTTCCAGGACTCTTCGACTTCCTGGTGCCGGGGGAACAGCGGCGGTTCGCCCAGCAGCACGTCTAGGATCAGCCGCTCATAGGCCTCGGGGCTGGACTCCGTGAAGGAGTGTCCGTAGCCGAAGTCCATGGTGACGTCGCGGACTTCCATCTGTGTGCCCGGAACCTTGGAACCGAAGCGGATGGTGGCGCCTTCGTCCGGCTGGACGCGGATGACGACCGCGTTCTGGCCGAAGTCGTCCTCGCCGTGGTCCCGGAACAGCAGGTTGGGAGCCCGCTTGAAGACCACCGCGATCTCAGTCACGCGGCGGCCCAGGCGCTTGCCGGCGCGCAGGTAGAACGGCACGCCGCTCCAACGCCGGGTGTTGATGTCGAGGCGGATGGCTGCGTAGGTTTCCGTCTTGGAATCGGCGGGGATGCCGTCTTCCTCCAGGTAGCCCTGCACCAGCTCGCCGCCCTGCCAGCCGCCGGTGAACTGGCCGCGCGCGGAGTGCGTGGACAGGTCCTCGGGAAGCTTGACGGCGGCCAGCACCTTTTCCTTTTCAGCGCGGAGGTCGTCCGCGTTGAAGGAGATGGGTTCTTCCATGGCCGTGAGGGCCAGGAGCTGCAGCAGGTGGTTCTGGATGACGTCCCGGGCCGCGCCGACGCCGTCGTAGTAGCCCGCGCGGCCACCGGTGCCGATGTCCTCGGCCATGGTGATCTGCACGTGGTCCACGTAATTGGCGTTCCACAGCGGCTCGAAGAGCTGGTTCGCGAAACGCAGCGCAAGGATGTTCTGGACCGTCTCTTTACCGAGGTAGTGGTCGATGCGGAAGACGGCGTCCTGCGGGAAGACTGATTCGACGATGTCGTTCAGCTTCCGGGCGGACTCGAGGTCGTGCCCGAACGGTTTCTCGATGACCACGCGGCGCCACTGTCCGTCCGCGGCCTGGGCCAGGCCGTGGCGGGACAGCTGGCGGCAGACCTGCTCGAACGCCTTGGGCGGGATCGAGAGGTAGAAGCCGTGGTTGCCCCGGGTGCCCCGGTTCTCGTCCAGCTCGGTGAGGGTGGCGTCGAGGCGCTTGAAGGCCTCGTCGTCGTCGAACTCGCCCTGGACGAAACGGATGCCCGCGGACAGCTGGTCCCAGACGGCTTCGTCGAACGGGGTACGGGAGTGCGCCTGGACGTTCTTCCGTACCTCCTCGGCGAACTCCTCGTTGGTCCAGTCGCGGCGGCCGAAGCCGACCAGAGCGAAGCTCGGCGGCAGCAGCCCCCGGTTCGCGAGGTCGTAGACCGCGGGCATGAGCTTCTTCCGGGCGAGGTCGCCGGTGACTCCGAAGAACACCAGCGACGACGGCCCCGCAATGCGGTTCAGGCGCCGGTCGCGCGGATCCCGCAGGGGATTGCGGACGGCAGTCTTCCTGCCGTTTTCAGATTCTGGCATGTTGGGATTTGTGCCTTAGCTTTCGAGCGCGGAGGCCGGGGAGGCCAGCGCGGCGACGATTTCCTGGAGCTGGGCGACACCCGCGCTCCGCTCCGTCAGGTGCAGGCGGAGGACGGGACGGCCGTGGTTCTCGAGGACCTGGGCGTCACCGGCGGCCTGGGCTGCGATGAGCTGGCCGAAGGTGAAGGGACGCTCGGGAATTTCGACGTCGCCGGTACCTGCAGCCGTGACTTGCAGGAAGGAGCCGATGGCCGGTCCGCCCTTGTGGAACTGGCCGGTGGAGTGCAGGAAGCGCGGACCCCAGCCGAACGTCACGGGACGGCCGCTCACGGCTGCGAGCTGGTCACGGACATCCGCGAACGGGGCGTAGGCGATCCGGTCGAAGTACGCCTGGACGCTCAGGTAGCCGTCGGCGCCCAGCTGGGCCAGCAGGGCCTTCACTGCGTCTTCCACGGTGGCGGCACCGCCCAGCCAGTCTCCGCCGCGGACCTCGATGGCGCCGTCGGTGAAGTTTGCCGGAGTCGGCTCGGGGCGGGCATCCAGCAGGCCGCGCGCGGCCACCTTGGCGGCTTCGACGTCGGGCTGGTCAAAGGGGTTGATCCCCAGTAGGCGGCCTGCGACGGCGGTGGCGAACTCCCAGACGAACATCTGGGTGGCCAGGCCGCCGGAGATGGCTGCTTCGTTCGCGCCGAGGTCGACGTCGGAGTCGCCGCCGACCAGGCGGATCACCAGGACGTCGTCCGCGCCGCCGCTGACCTCGGGAGCCGAGGGGCCCGCGACGACGGGCAGCACGCCGGTGCCCAGCTTGCCGGTGGATTCGGCGATCAGCTGCTCGGCCCAGTCGGCGAAGCCGACGATGCCGGAGCCGTCTTCCGCGATGACGATCTTGTTGCGCAGCGGCGAGGTGCCGCCGAGCGCTGCGCCCAGGCGGAGGCCGATGTTGTCTTCGGAGTCCTCGCGGAGGATTTCCGCGGCTTCTTCGGCTTCGTCCAGGAGGGCCTGGATGTCGACGCCGGCCAGGCCGGAGGGGACCAGTCCGAAGGCGGTGAGGGCGGAGAAACGGCCGCCGACGTTGGGGTCGGCGTTGAAGACGGCACGGTAGCCGGTTTCGCGGGATGCCTTGTCCAGCGGCGATCCCGGGTCCGTGACGATGATGATGCGGCTCTTGGCATCGATGCCGGCGTCGTTGAACGCCTTCTCAAAGACGCGCCGCTGCGAATCGGTCTCCACGGTGGAGCCGGACTTGGACGACACCACGATGGCGGTCTCGGCGAGTCGCTCCGCGAGGACAGCACCGACCTGTTCGGGGTCGGTGCTGTCCAGCACGGTCAGCTCGACGCCGGCGGTTCCGGCAATGACCTCAGGGGCGAGCGAGGAGCCGCCCATGCCGCACAGGACGATCCGGGTGACACCTTCGGCCTTCAGGGCGTCCCGGAGTTCCAGGATCCCTTCGACCAGGGGCTGGGAAACGGTGGCCGCTTCCACCCATCCAAGGCGGATGGCCGATTCGGACTCGGCGTCGGCACCCCAGAGGGTGTGGTCCTTCGCGAAGATCCTGCTGGCGATCCGGTCTTCGACAAGTGCCGGGACGTGCTGCTCGATGGCCTGCTGCGCGGCACCGCTTGCGTCGTAGCTGAGTGAGCTCATGAGGGTCAGGAAGCCTTCCGTGCGGATGCGAGGGCGCCTTCGACGTCTCCGAGGAGTTCCTTCCAGCTGGCGACGAACTTGTCCAGGCCTTCGGTTTCCAGGAGGGCGACGACGTCGTTGTAGGAGACGCCGAGTCCTTCGAGGGCGTTGAGGATGCCGTTGGCTTCCTCGTACGTTCCGGAAATGGTGTCACCGGTGACCACGCCGTGGTCGAAGGTGGCGTCGAGGGTCTTTTCCGGCATGGTGTTCACGACGCCGGCGGCGGCCAGTTCGGTCACGTACAGGGTGTCCGGGAGGGACGGGTCCTTGACGCCGGTGGAGGCCCAGAGCGGGCGCTGCGGCAGGGCGCCGGCTTCGGCCAGCACGGCCCAGCGCTCGGTGGAGAAGAGCTCTTCGTAGACCTGGAACGCCAGGCGGGCGTTGGCGACGCCGGCCTTGCCCTTGAGGGCCTTGGCTTCCTCGGTGCCGATCGCGTCCAGGCGCTTGTCGATCTCGGTATCCACGCGGGAAACGAAGAAGGAAGCCACGGAGTGGATCTTGGAGAGATCGTGGCCGTTCTCCTTGGCCAGCTCCAGGCCGGACTGGAAGGCGTTGATCACGGCACGGTAGCGCTCGAGGGAGAAGATCAGGGTCACGTTGACGCTGATGCCTTCGCCGAGCACGGCGGTGATGGCGGCCAGGCCTTCGAGGGTTGCCGGGATCTTGATGTGGACGTTGTCCTTGTTGACCTTCGCGTAGAGGTGCTTGGCCTCGGCGATGGTGGCCTCGGTGTCCCAGGCAAGGCGGGGATCGACCTCGATGGACACGCGGCCGTCAACACCGTTCGTGGCGGCGGCAACCGGTGCGAAGAGATCGCACGCGTCGGCGACATCGGTGGTGGTGATCTCGAAGATGGTCTCTTCGACGGAAGCGCCCTTGGCGGCTTCCTCGGCGATCTTCGCGTCGTAATCGCTGCCGGAGGTGATCGCGGCGTGGAAGATCGACGGGTTCGTGGTGACACCGACGACGTTCTTCTCTTCGATCAGCTTGGCGAGGCTGCCGCTGGCGAGGCGCTCACGGGAGAGGTCGTCGAGCCAGATCGAAACACCGACGTCGGAAAGCTGCTGGGTGGGAGTAGTCATTGCTGTTTTCTCCTTGGGATTTCAGGCCGAAAGGCCGGCGAGGGAGTCTTTGGCGGCCGCGGTAACGGCCTCGGCGGTGATGCCGAACTCGGTGAAGAGGCGCTTGTAGTCTGCGGAGGCCCCGTAGTGCTCGAGGCTGATCGAGCGGCCGGCGTCGCCGACGAACTCGGACCAGCCCAGGGCCAGGCCGGCTTCAACGGAGACACGGGCCTTCACGGCAGCCGGGAGGACGGATTCGCGGTACGCGGCGTCCTGCTTCTTGAACCACTCAACGCAAGGCACGGAGACAACGCGGGTGGCGATGCCTTCTGCCTGCAGGTTTTCGCGGGCCTGGACGGCCAGCTGAACCTCGGAGCCGGTGGCGATGAGGATGACCTGGGCCGGAACGGTGGCACCGTCCTTGGAGGCTTCGGCCAGGACGTAGGCGCCTTTGGCCACACCTGCGGTGGAGGCGAAGGTGTCGCCGTCGGCGTCGCCGGTGCCGCGTTCCCAGGTGGGGATGTTCTGGCGGGTCAGCACGATGCCGGCCGGGTTCTCGTGGTTTTCGAGCATGGCCTTCCATGCTGCGGCAACTTCGTTGGCGTCACCGGGGCGGACAACGTCCAGGCCCGGGATGGCGCGCAGCGAGGCGAGCTGCTCCACCGGCTGGTGGGTGGGGCCGTCTTCGCCGAGGCCGATGGAGTCGTGGGTCCACACGTACAGGGACGGCACGCCCATCAGCGCGCCGAGACGGATTGCCGGGCGCTGGTAGTCGGAGAAGATCAGGAAGGTGCCGGAGAAGGCGCGGGTACGGCCGTGCAGCGAGATGCCGTTCACGATCGAGGCGGCGGCGTGCTCGCGGATGCCGAAGTGCAGCACGCGGCCGTAGGGGTTGCCGGTCCAGGCATCGGTGGAACGCGATGCCGGGATGAACGACGGCGAGCCTTCGATGGTGGTGTTGTTGGACTCGGCGAGGTCGGCCGAACCGCCCCAGAGTTCCGGCAGGACAGGGCCGATGGCGTTCAGGACCTTGCCCGAGGCTGCGCGGGTGGAGACGTCCTTGCCGGCTTCGAAGACCGGAAGGGCGGCGTCGAGCTCGGCCGGCAGCTTCTTGGCTTCGATGCGCTCAAGCAGGGCGGCCTGCTCGGGGTTGGCGGACTGCCAGGCTTCGAAGGAGGTCTGCCATTCGGCACGGGCAGCAGCGCCGCGCTCGACAAGCTGGCGGGCGTGGGCCAGCACCTCGTCGTCGACCTGGAAGGACTTGGCGGGGTCGAAGCCCAGGACTTCCTTCAGTGCTGCGACTTCTTCGGCACCCAGGGCGGAACCGTGGATCTTGCCGGTGTTCTGCTTCTTCGGAGCCGGGTAGCCGATGATGGTGCGCAGCGAAATGATGGAAGGCTTGGAGGTCTCGGCCTGGGCGGCCAGCAGCGCGGAGTAGAGCTCCTGGACGTCCTCGACGTATTCGCCGGTCTTGGTCCAGTCGACGCGCTGGGTGTGCCAGCCGTAGGACTCGTAGCGCTTCAGGACATCTTCGGTGAAGGCGATGTCGGTGTCGTCTTCGATGGAGATGTGGTTCTCGTCGTAGATCACCACGAGGTTGCCGAGCTCCTGGTGGCCGGCCAGGGAGGACGCCTCGGAGGTGACGCCTTCCTGGAGGTCGCCGTCGGAGGCGATGACCCAGATGGTGTGGTCGAAGGGGGATTCGCCGGCGGGAGCATCGGCGTCGAACAGGCCGCGCTGGCGGCGCTGCGAGTAGGCGAAGCCGACCGAGGAAGCGAGGCCCTGGCCCAGCGGGCCGGTGGTGATCTCGACGCCGGCGGTGTGCTTGTACTCCGGGTGGCCCGGAGTCAGCGAGCCCCAGGTACGGAGGGCTTCGAGGTCCTTCAGCTCCAGGCCGTAGCCGGAAAGGAAGAGCTGGATGTACAGGGTCAGGGAGGTGTGGCCCGGGGAGAGGATGAAACGGTCGCGGCCGATCCAGTCAGGGTTCTTCGGGTCGTGGCGCATCAGCTTCTGGAACAGCAGGTATGCGGCCGGTGCCAGGCTCATCGCCGTGCCCGGGTGGCCGTTGCCGACCTTCTCCACAGCATCGGCGGCCAGGACGCGCACGGTGTCCACTGCACGCTGGTCCAGGCTGGTCCAAGTCAGTTCTTGCTCTTCCAAATGTGGCACGTAAACCGAGCCCCTCTCTGTGCTGACGGCGGCGGAGGTGAACAGCAGGCGCGGGGCGGGAAACGGTGCCCGCTGCGAGGTGTCCACCAGCCGTTCACCATTGAAACGTTGATCTATCATCCAGACCCGGATTTCTGAGAATGCGTTTTCTCAGGAGGCTGCACGAGCTGATCTGCTGACAGCTTAGCCCGACGGGAAGGGCCTTTTGGTGGGATTCACGAAATTTGCCCGCAAAATTCCGATTTATGAATCACCGAGGCGCCCGAGGGGCCGTGAAGATTCCGAAACATGCGTGTTTCGCAGGTGCCTTCTGTGCATCGCGGCCACGGTATGATATTCGGAGGCCGCCAGCGGCATGCGCAACCCCGGCCCGTTGATCCGGATGATTCGAACCAGCGGGGAACGGCGCGGTTGCTTCGCCGCGGGAACACCAGAGCTAAAGAACAGAGTGACTGCCACCGTGAGCACAAGCGATACCAACCTCGATGCCTCTGCCGCCATGCAGGGGAGTGGATTTTCCCGGAAGTTCAAGGCGTATCTGGCACTGACAAAGCCTCGGGTCATCGAGCTCCTGCTGGTGAGCACCCTTCCCACCATGATTTTCGCCCAGCGAGGATTCCCGTCCATCGGCTTGATCCTGGCTACCCTCGTGGGCGGGGCCTTCGCGGCAGGCAGCGCCGGTGTCTTCAACTGCTACATCGACCGCGATATCGACAAGCTGATGCACCGCACCGAGAACCGCCCGCTGGTCACCGGCGAGGTCACGCCGCGTGAGGCGCTCATCTTCGGCTGGATCCTCGGCGCCGCGGCGATCGCCATCCTCTGGTTCGGCGCCAACCCGCTCTCGGCCTGGCTGGGCCTGGCGGCGATCGTGTTCTACGTCGTGATCTACACGATGATCCTCAAGCGCCGCACCGCCCAGAACATCGTGTGGGGCGGCGCCGCCGGCTGTTTCCCGGTGCTGATCGCCTGGTCCGCGGTGACGAACACGGTGGAATGGCCCGCCGTCGTGCTGTTCATGGTGATCTTCCTCTGGACCCCGCCGCATTACTGGCCGCTTTCCATGCGCTACGGCGAGGACTACCGCAAGGCCAATGTGCCAATGCTCGGTGCGATCGCCGGAGCCAAGGTGGTCTCCGTGCAGGTGGTCCTCTACGCCTGGGCCATGGTGGCCTGCTCGCTGCTCATGGTTCCGCTGGGCGGAGCCGGCTGGGTGTACACCATCGCCGCGCTCCTGGCCGGCGCCTGGTTCCTCTATGAATCCCACGCCCTCTACGAGCGGGCCCAGAAGGAAGAGGTTTCCAACAAGGGAGCCATGAAGGTCTTCCATGGCTCCATCAGCTACCTGACCCTGCTCTTCATCGCGCTGGCCGTCGACCCGTTCGTCGGCGGTCCGATCATGGGCGGCTGATCCCCGGACCATGACACAAAGCCCCGGCACCGAATGCGGCGCCGGGGCTTTGTCTGTGTTGGGGGAGGTTGGGGTTGTCGGGGGAAGCTTGCGGGGGAGTCAGCCGCGGAGCGTCTGCCGCAGCTGCTTGATGTTTTCCTCGCTCAGGCCGAGGCCCTGGTGCAGGTAGGCGTCGAAGCTGCCGTAGCGCGCCGTCATTTCATCCCAGGCGGCCTGCAGGTACTTGAGGCGGACATCGAGGATCGGCTTGACCGTTTCCTGCTGGCCGGCGGGAACGGCGGCGAGCGTACGGGCGTTCTCCTCGGCGAGGTAGTCATTGCTGGCCAGGTAGTCGCGCACGACGTCGTCGAAGGACACGCCCGCGGCGAGCAGCAGAATGGCCGTTCCCCAGCCGGTACGGTCTTTGCCCGCGGTGCAGTGGAAGAGGAGGGAGCTGTCGGCAGAGGCGCCGGCGGCGAGGAGGAACAGCTTACGGTAGGCGAGGTTCGCGGAGTCCTTGCGGATGAAGTCCCGGTAGGTCTGGATCATGAACTGCTCCGCGGCGCTTTCGGATTCGAAGGTGGTGAGGCCCTCGGAAGCGAGGTTTCCGGAGACATCCGCGGTTTCATACCAGACGCCGGCGGGAATCCGGTCCGGTTCGCTGGTGCGTTCGCTGGCGGTGCGGAGATCGACGTCGGTCTTGAGGTTGAGCGCCTGCAAGCGGATGAGGTCCGCGTCGCTGAGCTTGCTCAGCTTGTTTGAACGGTAAAGCACTCCGGAGCGGAGCCTGGAAACCATGGCCGAGACATCCCGGAAGTTCGAGGCGCCGTCGAGGGTGGTGCTGGAGGACGGAGCCTGGCTGGTAGTCCGCGCGGTGGCCGGAGCTGCGGAAACGGCAGTAAAGGACAGGCCGATCAGGGCAGCCAGGAGGGCGGAAAAGAGTTTGGTATACACAACCGTCAACTGTGGAGATGCCGCGGTGCCTGCAGGCAACAGCGGCATGTCCTGCCGTTGACGGCCGGGTTAACTCCCGGGGTCAGGCCTGCGGGCTGTGCCGGGCGAGGTCTGCGGCGTTCGTGGCGGCAGCCATAAGCAGCGCGGCGCCGAGCATATGCGCCCCGACCAGCAGCGCGGGGATCCCGTTGTAGTACTGGGTGAACCCGATGACGGCCTGCAGCAAGGTAACGCCCAGCAGCAGGAAGACGGCGGTGCGGAACGGGCCCGCGATGCCCTTGCGGAGTACCAGGTAGACCGCGAAGGCAGTGCCTGCGGTCACCAGGTAGGCGGGCACGGCGTGGATGTGGCTGACCAGGTCCCAGTCGAGGTTGTTCCGCGGGGCGTCGGCGTCGCCGGCGTGCGGGCCGGCGCCGGTGACCGCGACGCCGAGCATGACGGCTGCGGCGGAGAACAGCCCGACGGCGTTCATCACCGGACGGGCCACCGCGGGAAGTGCCGGGAGGCTGCGGTTCATGAAGCCGCCGGCGCGTCCGTACGCGCGGTTGACCAGCAGGGTCGCGAGGACCACGAGGGCCATGGAGACCAGGAAGTGCAGGCCGACCACCCAAGGATTAAGCCGCGTGAGCACCGTGATGCCGCCGATGACCGCCTGCGCGGGAATGCTGGCGAGCAGGCCGAGGGCGAGCAGGAAGAGGTCACGGCGTTCCTTCCGGAGGTTCGACAGGTACACCAGCATCAGGGCCGCGACGGCGGCCAGGGCGAAGGTGAGCAGGCGGTTGCCGAACTCGATGAAGCCGTGGATGCCCATCTCCGGGGTGTTGACCAGGGAGTCCTGGGTGCAGCGCGGCCAGGTGGGGCAGCCCAGGCCGGAAGAGGTGAGGCGCACGGCGCCACCGGTCACCACCAGCACGGTCTGGCCGATCAGTGAAAGCATGGCCAGCCGCCGGATGGTGTTGTCCACCTGGTGCGGCAGCCTGGCGGCGAGCCGCTGGATGAATTCGGGGAGGCGGGAAACGGTGTTCACAGTTCTCTCAATTCCATTTGAACCAGCGGATGGCCGCGGCGCCAGGCACCACGGTCCAGAGCAGCAGGATGATCAAGGAGGGCACCGCGAAGGTGCCGTGCAGGAAGGCCTCGCGCATTGCGGCCCCCAGTGCGCCGGAAGGCAGGAAGTGGGCAACGGTGCCGACGGCGTCGGGCAGCCGTTCAGCCGGGACCACGATGCCACCCAGGGCGCCGAGCAGGATCCACAGCAGGTTGGTGATGGCGAGGGTCGCCTCGGGCCGGACGGTTCCGGCCACCAGCAGGCCAAGTGCGGTAAAAGCCGCGGCGCCAAGTACGAGCATCGTCAGTCCCGGTAGCCAGCCTTCGGGCCGGGGCTGCCAGCCAAGGGCGGCCGCAACGGTGCCGACCACTACGAGCTGCAGGACCAGGACGGCCAGGACGGCCAGGATCTTTCCGGCGATGAGTCCGGTGCGGCCCAAAGGGGTGGTGGACAGGAAGCGCAGTACGCCGTAGCGGCGGTCGAAGCCGGTGGCGATCCCCTGCCCGGTGAACGCCGTGGACATGGCGCACAGGGCCAGGATCCCCGGCACGGCGATGTCGACCCGGGGTGCGCCCAGGCCGTCCAGCAGCGGTGTCACGGTCAGGCCCAGGAGCGCGAGCAAGGGCAGGATGACCGCAAGGATGAGCTGCTCCCCGTTGCGGACCATCGCCAGCGTTTCGTACTTACCCTGCAACAGGATGCGCCTGAGCAGCGGGGCCGGGCCGGATGGCGCGGGTGCCGGCAGCAGGCGGCCGGCGGAACTGGTGCTCATCGGATGTCCCTCCCCGAAATGTCCAGGAAAACGTCTTCGAGGCTGCGGGCCTCCAGCCTGAGCGATGCGGGCATGATGCCCTTTTCGGCCCACCATGCCGTCAGGCGTGCAAGATGCGCCGGGCCCAGCGCGCCGGTGACGGTATAGCTTCCCGCGCGGCCTTCGGACATCAGGAGCCCTTCGCTGAGGGGGCCAAGAATGCCGCGCAGGTCCAGCCCGGCCGGGGCCTCGAAGGACAGTGTGCGCTCAGTAACGCCGTTCTTGCCCGACTCCCCATGCTGCAGCAGCTCGGCAACCGTTCCCTCGGCGACGTTATGGCCGGCGTCGATGATGTACACATAGTCGGCCAGGCGCTGGGCATCGTCCATGAGATGGGTGGTAAGGATGATGCCCATCCCCGAATCCCGCAGTTCGGCGATGAGTTCGAAGACGATCTGCCGCGATTGCGGATCGAGGCCGGCGCTCGGCTCGTCGAGGAAGAGCACTTCCGGGTTTCCGATCAGTGCCGCAGCGAGGGCCAAGCGCTGCTTCTGTCCACCGGAAAGCCGGCGGACGCTGCTGCGGCTGAAGGTATCGATGCCCAGCCGTTCCACCAGGGGTTCCAGTGGCAGCGGATCGGCGTACATGCCGGCGATGTGCCGCAACAGGGGGAGCGGACGGGCCGACGGCGGGAGGCCGCCGTCCTGCAACATCACGCCGACGCGGGAGCGCAAGGTGGCTCCGGCCAGGTCCGGATCTTCGCCGAGGAGGCGGATGCTGCCGCCAGAACGCTTCTGCAGGCCCTGGGCGCATTCGAGGGTGGTGGTTTTTCCTGCGCCGTTCGCGCCGAGCAGGGCAGTGACCTGACCGCGCCCGGCGTGCAGCGTGACGCCGTTGACCACCCGCAGCATCTTGCCGTCAAGGGCGGCCAGCGGGCCGACATCCTTGATGAGTCCTTCGATGGAGAGGACGGGAGATTCGGGGGAACGCACCAGAGTATTCTACGGGAAGTAGTAGCACCCGGCGCCCGCCTGCGGGTCGCCGGCGGGGCAGTTATCAGGTCAGCCTTGCCTTACTGGATGCAGGGATTAGATTACGACATGATTGTGTTGTGTATTCCGTGAGCAGCCCTGTTTCTGTGTCCGCCAAGCGGCACAGCGCCGCCGGTGCGGCGCCGGCCGCTGCTTCCGCTGTGCCCGTTTCCGTGGCTCCGGAGGTGTCGGTTTCCGATACCGAGGACCGCACGCGCGACCGCGTGCTCAACGCCGTGCTCGAACACGGGCCCGTCAGTGCCGCGGAACTCGGCGAGCTCCTGGGCTTCACGCCGGCCGCAGTGCGCCGCCATCTTGACCACCTGGAACGCGCAGGCGTCATAGAAGTGAAGCGCGTGGCGAAGGCAGGCGCCGGGGCGGGCCGTCCTGCCCGCCGCTACGTGCTCAGCTCCCAGGGCCAGTCGAAGATCGGTGACGACTACCTGAACATCGCCGGCACCGCGCTCCGCCGCCTCCAGGAACTGGCGGGCAACGATGCCGTCCGGGATTTCGCGGTCGAACGTTTCGCCGACATGGAACAGCGCTACGCCCCCGGCATCGAAGCAGCCGGCAGCGACATCACCGCCCGCGCCATGGCGCTGTCCAAGGCGCTCAGCCGCGACGGCTACGTGTCCTCGGCGGCCTCGATCGAGAGCAAGGCGCCGCTTCCGGCGTCGCTTTCGAGCGTGCAGCTGTGCCAGGGCCATTGCCCCATCCAGCACCTTGCCGCCGACTTCCCTGAATTCTGTGACGCCGAGACGGAAGTCTTTTCCCGCCTTCTCGGTGTCGACGTGCGCAGGCTTTCCACCCTTGCCCGGGGCGGCCACGTCTGCACCACCCACATACCGACCGGCAGGCCGGCCATGAAGGAGAACACAGTTTCCCCGGACGGCCCGGCTGCGTCCCGTGAAGAATCAAACAATCAGCAAGGAAGGCCGTAATGACGGACCAAATAACGGAGAAAGCGGTAGCTGACGGCACTGTGATCTCGGAGATTCTGGAGAAGAATCCCGAGCTCCACGGCATCGGCAACTACGAGTACGGATGGGCCGACAAGAACGACGTCGGTGCCAACGCACGCCGTGGTCTCGATGAAGAGGTAGTTCGGGACATTTCGGAAAAGAAGAGCGAGCCGGAATGGATGCTCGACCTGCGCCTTAAGGGCCTGAAGTACTTCGACCGCAAGCCCATGCCGACCTGGGGCGCAGACCTCTCCGGCATCGACTTCGACAACATCAAGTACTTCGTGCGCTCCACCGAGAAGCAGGCTGCTTCCTGGGAGGACCTGCCCGAAGACATCCGTACCACCTACGAAAAGCTGGGCATCCCGGAAGCCGAGCGCAACCGCCTGGTGGCCGGCGTCGCCGCCCAGTACGAATCCGAGGTCGTGTACCACCAGATCCGCGAGGACCTGGAAGCCCAGGGCGTCATCTTCCTGGACACCGACACCGCCCTGAAGGAACACCCGGAGATCTTCCAGGAGTACTTCGGCACCGTCATCCCGGTGGGCGACAACAAGTTCGCCTCCCTGAACACGGCCGTGTGGTCCGGCGGTTCCTTCGTGTACGTCCCCAAGGGCGTCCACGTGGAGATCCCGCTGCAGGCCTACTTCCGCATCAACACGGAAAACATGGGCCAGTTCGAGCGCACGCTGATCATCGCCGACGAGGACTCCTACGTCCACTACATCGAAGGCTGCACCGCGCCGATCTACACCTCGGACTCGCTGCACTCGGCCGTCGTCGAGATCGTCGTGAAGAAGGGCGCCCGCGTCCGCTACACGACCATCCAGAACTGGTCCAACAACGTGTATAACCTGGTCACCAAGCGCGCCATCTGCGAAGAGGGCGCCACCATGGAATGGATCGATGGCAACATCGGCTCCAAGGTGACCATGAAGTACCCGGCCGTCTACCTGGTCGGCGAGCACGCCAAGGGCGAAACCCTGTCCATCGCGTTCGCCGGCGAAGGCCAGCACCAGGACACCGGCTCCAAGATGGTGCACATCGCGCCGAACACCAAGAGCTCCATCATCTCCAAGTCCGTGGCCCGTGGCGGCGGACGCGCAGCCTACCGCGGCCTGGTCCAGGTCCGCGAAGGCGCCAAGCACTCGGCAAACACCGTGCGCTGTGACGCCCTGCTGGTGGACACCATCTCCCGTTCGGACACCTACCCGTACATCGACATCCGCGAGGACGACGTCGTACTGGGCCACGAGGCGACCGTTTCCCGCGTCAGTGAAGAGCAGCTCTTCTATCTGATGTCCCGCGGCCTGCCCGAGGACGAGGCCATGGCCATGATCGTGCGCGGCTTCATCGAGCCGATCGCCCGGGAACTGCCCATGGAATACGCCCTCGAGCTGAACCGCCTGATTGAACTGCAGATGGAAGGATCCGTCGGTTAACGATGACTGAGACCACTACTGAAAAGGCACGCATCGGCGCGCCCTCTGCCCAGCCGTTCATCGACGGTTTCACCGAGGAAGGCGAGAACCTCTCGCCGATCAACGCGGACGGCACCGTCGCGGCGCCGTCGTCCGGTCCCCTCGCCGGTGACTCCGCCAAGGGCCATTCCCACGGTGGCGGCGTCGGCGTTCCGGACAGCTCCCGCGCCGGGCGCCTGACCTCCTACACGCTGGAAGACTTCAAGGCCCTCACCGGTCTTGAAGAAGACTGGCGCTTTACCCCGCTGCGCCGCCTGCGCGGCCTGCACAGCGATGCACTCACCGGCGCGGCTCCGGCCGTGACCGTCACCGCCCCGGACGCCGTCAAGGTCGAAACGGTCGGCCGCGACGACAAGCGCATCGGCTCCGCCGGCATCCCGGAGGACCGCGTGTCCGCCAACGCCTGGGCCAACTTCACGGAAGCCACCGTCATCACGGTTCCGGCTGAGACCAGCCTGGACAGCGAAGTGTCCGTCGTCCTCGCCGGCAACGGCACCGAGGCTTCGGCTCAGCACGTGGTGATCGTTGCTGAGAAGTTCTCCAAGTCTGTCGTGGTCCTGGGCCACGAAGGCACTGCCGTGGTGTCCGAGAACGTCGAAATCGTCGTCGAGGACGGCGCCGAGCTGACAGTCGTGTCCCTGCAGGAATGGAACGACGACTCGGTCCACGCCTCCTCGCAGCAGGCCAAGGTTGGCCGCGATGCCAAGTTCAAGCACATCGCCGTGAGCCTGGGCGGAAACCTGGTCCGCGTCACCCCGACCGCCCGTTTCGCTGCGCCCGGCGGCGAAGTCGAACTGTTCGGCCTGTACTTCGCCGACGCCGGCCAGCACCTCGAGCACCGTACCTACGTTGACCACGCGCAGCCCAACTGCGTGTCCAACGTGCTGTACAAGGGCGCCCTTCAGGGCAAGGACGCGCACACCGTCTGGGTGGGCGACGTCCTGATCCAGAAGCAGGCCGAAGGCACCGACAGCTACGAGAAGAACCAGAACCTGGTCCTGACCGACGGCTGCCGTGCGGACTCCGTGCCGAACCTCGAGATCGAAACCGGCCTCATCGAAGGTGCCGGCCACGCCAGCGCCACTGGCCGTTTCGACGACGAGCACTTGTTCTACCTGATGGCACGCGGCATCCCGGAGGACGTCGCACGCCGCCTGGTGGTCCGTGGCTTCCTCAACGAAATCATCCAGAAGATCAAGGTCCCTGCCCTCGAAGAGCGCCTGACGGACGCCGTCGAGCGCGAACTCGCTGCGGGCGACAACTAAGACCGGCCGGACGGGAAGCTGAACATGAGCGACAAGCCACAGGGCGAACTGGTGTGCAACGCCAACGACATCAAGGTCAAGCAGGCGCTGCGCATCCTCATCGGTGACTACCCGGTTGCCGTGGTGAGGGATTCGATGGGCGAAATCCACGCCATCGGGGACACCTGCTCGCACGCCGACATCTCCCTTTCCGAAGGCGAGGTGGAAGGTTGCGCCATCGAATGCTGGGGCCACGGCTCCCAGTTCGACCTGCGCAGCGGCCAGCCGCTCCAGCTTCCCGCCTACGAGCCCGTCCCCGTCTTCGCCGTCACCCTCGACGGCGACGACGTGTACGTGGACGTAAGCAACGTTGTGAACGGAGCGCCGGTCCACAACTACTGAGTTGTGGCCGCGCCCCGTAACCAAGACTTAGAGAACGAAAGAAAGAAGAGCATGTCTACTCTTGAGATCAAGGACCTGCACGTCAGCATCGAGACTGAGCAGGGCACCAAGGAGATCCTGAAGGGCGTCAGCCTGACCATCAAGACCGGCGAGACCCACGCGATCATGGGCCCCAACGGTTCGGGCAAGTCCACCCTGGCCTCCACCATCGCCGGCCACCCGCGCTACACCGTGACCAGCGGCAGCATCACCCTCGACGGCGAAGACGTCCTCGAGATGAGCGTCGACGAGCGCGCCCGCGCCGGCGTCTTCCTGGCCATGCAGTACCCCGTGGAAGTTCCCGGCGTCACCATGACCAACTTCCTGCGGACCGCCAAGACCGCGATCGACGGCGAAGCCCCGGCCCTGCGCACCTGGACCAAGGACGTCAAGGCCGCCATGCAGGAACTGCGCATCGACGCCGACTTCGCGCAGCGCAACGTCAACGAAGGCTTCTCCGGTGGCGAGAAGAAGCGCGTGGAGATCCTGCAGCTGGAACTCTTCAAGCCGAAGTTCGCCGTCCTCGACGAAACCGACTCCGGCCTGGACGTCGACGCCCTCAAGGTTGTGTCCGAAGGCGTCAACCGCGCCCACTCGAACGGCAACATGGGCACCCTGCTCATCACGCACTACACCCGCATCCTGCGCTACATCAAGCCGGACTTCGTGCACGTCTTCGTTGACGGCAAGGTTGTGGAAGAGGGCGGCCCGGAGCTCGCCGACCGCCTTGAGGAAGAGGGCTACGACCGCTACCTGAGCGGCGCCGGCGCAGCCGTTGCTCCCGCTGCCCAGGCCTAGTTAGGATCGCCTTATGACCGAAATCAACGCAGCCCGTACGAGCCTGGAAGATGTCGAAGAGGCACTCAAGGACGTCATCGACCCCGAACTCGGTGTCAACGTGGTGGACCTTGGGCTGCTCTACGGTCTGAAGTACTCCGAAGAAGACGGCGCCCTGCTGATCGACATGACGCTGACCACCGCGGCCTGCCCGCTGACCGATGTCCTGGAGGAACAGGTCGGCAAGGCGCTGGACGGCGTGGTGGACGACTGGCGCCTGAACTGGGTATGGATGCCGCCATGGGGTCCCGAGCGGATCACCGACGACGGCAAGGACCAGATGCGGGCCCTCGGCTTCAACATCTGAGCCTCCACCGCCTTAAGCGACGACGGCGGCGGGTCACCTTCCTTGGAAGGCGACCCGCCGCCGTCGGGCTTTAAGAAGCTGGGCTTTAAGGAGCTGCCTTTACGGCCGGGCGACCGCGAAGGTATCGCACTTGGTGATGTCTCCGGTGCTGTACCCCTGGGAGAACCATTTCTGGCGCTGGGCGCTGGAGCCGTGGGTCCAGGCTTCGGGGGAGACCCGCCCGGTGGCGGCTTCCTGGATGCGGTCGTCGCCGACGGCGGAGGCTGCGGACAGCGCGTCCGCCAGGTCCTGCTTGGTGAGCGGTTCCAGGAACGGCTGGCCGGTGTCGGGGTCCTTGGCCGTGCTGGCGTACCGTGCCCACAGGCCCGCGTAGCAGTCAGCCTGCAGCTCCACGCGGACGGCGCCGGACTGCGGACCCTGCGGGTCCTCCTGGGCACGGCCGAGGTCGCCCAGCATGTTCTGGATGTGGTGCCCGAACTCGTGCGCCACCACGTACTCCTGGGCCAGCGGTCCGCCGGAGGAGCCGAAACGGTCCACGAGTTCCTGGAAGAAGCCGGGATCGAAGTAGGCAGTGCGGTCGGCCGGACAATAGAGCGGGCCGACCTCGCTGGTGGCGGCGCCGCAGCCGGTGTTCGTGGCTTGGTCAAAGATGACCGTCTGTGGGCGGGAGTACTTCACGTTGTAGTCGGCCAGGTAGCCCGGCCAGAAGCTGTTGAGGCTGTTGACCGTACCGAGGATGCGGCAGTCGAGCCGCTTGTCCGCGTCCACGCCGGTGCGGCACTCGTTCGTCCCGCCGGACGACTGGGTGGTTCCCGGACCGACGGCCGGCGGCTGGCCGCCTCCCGTGAGGTCCTCCACGAGCTGCGGGTTCACCCCGAGCAGCACAAGCAGGAGGGCAACGATGCCGCCGCCGATCCCGCCACCGATCTTCGTTCCGCGTCCCAACCCGCCGCCGCGGCGGTCCTGCACCTGGCTGGGGTCCAGCTCCACTCCGTCATTGAAACTCATAGTGCCAACCATAAACGTCACAGGCCGCCGAAGGCTGGCCACCGGAAGCTAAAATGCTCTGGTGCCTTTCCTGAACAAGCTCCAGCTCCAGGCTGCCGAACGGCCGGACGACACCGCAGTCGTCGTGGGCGGCAAGCGGCTCAGCTGGGCGCAGCTGCGCGACGACGCGACGCTGCGGCTCGCCGAAACGCCGGGCACCTCGGTGCTGGCGGAGCCCAACTCGCTGCACTTCGTGGTGTCCTATGTGGCCGCCGTCGCCGGCGTACGCCGCTGCGCCGTGCTTGACCCGCTGTGGCCGGACGCGTTGATCGGCGAGGTGGCGGAGCGGATCGGGCCGGCCGGTGAGCCTGGTGGCGATGAGCTCGTGGACGGTCCGCCGGAGTCCGACTTCCTGGTGGGCCTCACCTCCGGCACCACCTCTGTGCCGAAGGCCTTCACCCGTACACGGCGGTCCTGGCAAGAGTCCTTCGAGGCCTCTGTGGAGTTCTTCGGGCTCCGGCAGGATGACGTCACGCTGGCACCGGGCCCCTTGGCTGCGAGCCTTAACCTGTACACGCTCTCCGAATGCCTGTACGCCGGTTCCGCCTTCCACACCCTGGAGACGTTCGACGTCGGTGACGCCCACGCGGCGATCGCCCACGACGGCGTCACCCGGCTGGTGCTGACCCCCACCGTGCTGCGCCTGCTGAGCGAACGCGGGCTCGCAGGCGGCGTGGACGCCTCGGCCATCCGCAGCATCATCTGCGCCGGTTCGAAGTTGGACGCCCGGACCCTGGAAGCGGCGCGGCGCTGGGCACCGCACGCCGCGATCTTCGAGTACTACGGCGCCTCCGAACTCAGCTTTGTATCCGGCACCTGCCTGGCGGCAGGGGAGCCGCTCGACGCCGGCGGCACCGGAATCGGCCGGCCGTTTCCCGGCGTCGGACTCTCCATCCGGGACGATTCCGGCGCTGAACTGGCCGACGGCCGGCACGGCAACATCTGCGTCCGCAGCGGCATGGTCTCGAACGGATACCTGTGGGGCGACGACGGGCACGCCCTCCGCTGCCTGGACGGCTGGTACACCGTGGGGGACCAGGGCTACCTGGAAGACGGTGTGCTGCACATCCTCGGCCGGCGCTCGGACATGATCCTTTCGGCCGGGCGGAATGTCTACCCGCATGAGGTTGAACTGGCGCTGGCCTCCGTTCCCGGTGTATCAGCCGCGGTGGCCGCCGGCATGCCCGATGAGCTCCGTGGCCAGCGTGTGGTGGCCGGCATCCTGCCGGCCTGCGGTGCCGTGACCGCCACCCAGCTTCGGACCGGCCTGGACGGCCTGCTGGCCCGGGACAAGCGCCCGCTGCAGTACTACCAGCTGTCCGAGCTGCCCGTGACGGACCGCGGCAAGGTCAGCCGCAAAGTCTTCCTTGAATGGATCGAGGCCAACGATCCACGGGTCCGGATCCTTGCCTGACACCGGGGCCACCGTGGATCCTTCCCTGCAGCCGGTCATCATCGCGGCGTTGCGCACCCCGGTCTGCCGCGCCGGCGGTCAGTTGAAGGCCCTGCGTGCGGAAGAACTGTTGGCGCCTGTGCTGCGGTCCCTGCTGGACGCCACGGGCATCGATAGTGCTGCAGTCAGCGATGTGGTGATCGGCAACGCCGTGGGCGGCGGCGGCAACCTGGCCCGTCACGCGGCCCTGCTGGCCGGGCTGCCGGTGAGCGTGCCGGGCATGGTGGTGGACCGGCAGTGCGGTTCGGGCCTTGACGCGATCGTGCTGGCGTCCCGCCTGCTCGCTGCCGGCGGCGACGGGATCTACCTGGCCGGCGGGGTGGAGAGCATCAGCACCGCCCCGCTGCGTGCCTACCCCGGCGCGGCACCGGATGCGGAACCCGAGTTCTTTTCCAGGGCGCGTTTCGTCCCGCCGCAGTTCGGTGACCCGGACATGGGGGTGGCCGCCGAGAATGTGGCCCGGCGGTACGGGATCAGCCGCGATCGGCAGGACGCCTTCGCCCTGCGCAGCCATGAACGGGCCGTTGCCGCCCGTGACGCCAGCCGCTTCTCCGGCGAAACCGTGCCCCTCGCGGCGGGGGACGTTGTGGTGGAGTACGACGACGGTCCCCGCCGCTCGCTCAACGCCGCCGTCCTGGGGCGCTTCCCGGCCGCGTTTGTTCCCGGGGGAACTGTCACCGCCGGGAACTCCTGCTTCGACGCCGACGCTGCGTCCGCCGTCGTGATCACTTCGCTGCGGCGCGCCCGGGAACTGGGTGTCCCGGATGCGCTGCGGGTGCTCGGGAGCGATACCGCCGGCGTGGACCCGGAGCTGTTGGGCATCGGAGCGGCGGCAGCAGGCTCCCGTCTGTTGGATCGTCACGGACTGCGGCCGGCCGAGGTGGGGCTCGTGGAGTTCAACGAGGCCTTCGCCGCCCAGGCCCTCGCCTGCCTTGATGCTTTGGGTATCGATCCGGAACGGGCAAACCTCGACGGCGGTGCCCTCGCCCTGGGGCACGGCTATGGTGCCTCCGGGGCTGTTCTCGTCACCCGGCTCCTGGCGCAGGCCCGGGCCATGACCGGCACACTTCCGGCGGACCAAGACAGGGATCTGCTCGCTTTGGCGTTGATCAGCATTGCCGGCGGCATGGGCACGGCCGCACTTTTCCGCTACCTGCGGTTCTAGCGTTCCCCGGCCTCGCTCGCTTCGTTCGCGTCTGCCTCGCCCAGCCCGCGTGCGGCCAGGGCATCGCCGGTCTGCCGGGCGTAGGCCACCGTGGAGATGAACACCGGAAGCACGAGTGCGCGCGGATTCCGTTCCAGCCCCCGGGCACGTGCGGCGTCGCGCACATCGGCAAAGGTGCCTGCGATGAACGGGATGCTCCGCAGCATGATGGCGATGGTCAGGGCGAAACGCTCGGGATCGGCGCCGAAGCGGCGGAACGGGCGCGCGAGCCCCGCGACGCCGTCGAGCAATTCCTGGACCGGCGTTGTCGCGGTCAGCACAGACGCGGCCACCACGCAGACCAGCACGTTGAGCACGATCCGCGCGGCGGTCGGCGCCCCGAGCTGCCACCACTGGAACAGCCCGATCAACAGCAGCACCGGCGCCATCAGCCACAGCGCCCGGAGTAGCCGCCGGAGCCCCGCGCCGCTGAGCAGGAACAGCCCGCACATAGCGGCGAAGACCGCGGCGGATACCCGCCAGTCGACCATCAGGAAGGACGCCGCACCGCAGGCCGCCACCAGCAGGAACTTAGCCCAGAGGGGAGTCCGGTGCACCAGGGAGTTTCCCGGCACGTGGTTCGCCAGCAGGAAGCCGTGGCCCCTCACTGTACTTCCCTGGACTGTTGCGCTTCCTCAAACGACGCCGCGCACAGCGCCCGGTAGTGTTCGACGGCGGCCGCGGGGGCGCCGTCGAACACGATCCGTGCGTCGTCCACCACCAGGACGCGGTCCATATCCAGCGCAAGCTCGAGGTCGTGCGTGGACATGACGATCTGCTGTTCGAGGCCCGCCAGGGTGCGGCGCAACAGTTCCCTGTTGCGGAGGTCCAGCAGGGTGGACGGTTCATCGAGGAGCAGCACGGACGGCTCCACCGCCAGCACCGCGGCCAAGGCCAGCAGCTGCCGTTCGCCGCCGGAGAGTTCATAGATGCTCTGGTCCGCCAGGTGCAGCAGGCCGAAACGCGCCAGCACCGCCTCCGCCCGGGCCGCCCGTTCGCTCGCGTTCTTCACGCTGCGGCGCAGGGACAGCTCCACGTCCTCCCGCCCGGTGGGCATCACCAGCTGGGAGAGGGGGTCCGTGAAGACGAAGCCCACCTTTGAACGGACAGCGCGGATCCGTTCGGTGGTGCTCGAGCCGTCTACCAGCACCGAGCCGCTGCTCGGGAGCACGAGCCCGTTCAGCAGCCGCAGCAGCGTCGACTTGCCGGAACCGTTGGCGCCGATCACGCCGATCCGCTGCTCCCGGAGCTGCAGCGCCACGCCGTCGAGCAGCGTCTTTGGCCCATCCTGGCCGTCCACGGTGACGCGGACCGCCACGTCCTTGAGCTCGATCATGGCTTGCGCACGCGGCGGACCAGCAGATCCGGGAAGGCCTTGTGCAGGGCGACGGCGATGACCGCGGCCAGGACATTCTTGATGACATCGCCGGGGTAGTAAACGAGGTCCGCCAGGAAGGCCTTGCCGAAATCGAGCTTTCCATTCACCACCATGCCGAGGACGCCGAGAGAGTGGACCAGGACGATGCTGCTCACGGTGGCGGCGGCGAAGAAGAACAGCGCACGGTATTTGACGGTCTTGCGGATGACGACGGCGGCCAGCCAGCCGGTGGCCGCGGCGGCCAGCGGGAAGGCGATGATGTAGCCGGCGGAGGGGCCCGCGAGGATGCCGAGCCCGCTGCGCCCGCCGCTGAAGATCGGCAGCCCGGCCAGGCCCAGCAGGACGTAGAGACCGACGGCGGCGAAACCGCGTCCGGCGCCCAGCACCATGCCGGTGAGCATGATGGCGAGGGTCTGGATGGTGATCGGCACGCCGAGGGCGCCCATCGGAACGCCCGGGACGAAAGCCGCGGCCGCGACGAGCGCGGCGAAAACGGCGATCAGGCCGAGGTCGGTGGCGTTCCATGGCGTGCGCGCCTGCGGGCGGGTGGTGGTGCTCTGGCTCATTGCGTTCCTGTCCGTGGGAGGGTGCGGAAAAGTAGGTGTTCGGATGCGTTCCCCCTGGTTTCCGAGCGTACGTGGCCGGGGCGTGCCGGTTTTTGGAGGCTTCGGACAAGGCTGCTCGGCCGGCTTTGTCAGGCTGTCCACAAACGGGCCGGTAGACTTGGACAGGCCGCATTCGCGGCCTTCTCCGTTGCGCCGGCTTTGCTGTGCCGTGGCGTCCCCGTTGAAAGGCATCCGAAGAATTGATCACCGTCCAGGAACTCGAACTCCGCGCCGGCGCCCGCCTGCTGATGGACCAGGTCAACTTCAGGGTGGACAAGGGGGACAAGATCGGGCTGGTGGGCCGCAACGGTGCCGGCAAGACAACCCTCACCCGCGTCCTCGCCGGTGAAGGCCTGCCCGCCGCCGGAAAAGTGACCCGCAGCGGCGAGATCGGCTACCTGCCGCAGGATCCGCGCACCCCGGACATGGAGCAGCTGGCACGCGACCGCATCCTGTCCGCGCGCGGCCTGGACGTCGTCGTCGGGAAGCTGAAGAAGGCCCAGGCCGAGATGTCCAGCGAGGACGCTGCCGTCCAGCGCAAGGCGATGGCCCGCTATGACCGCCTCGAAGCGGAGTTCCTGGCCGGCGGCGGCTACGCTGCCGAGGCCGAGGCCGCGGCGATTTCCTCCAACCTGGCCCTGCCCGAGCGCATCCTCAACCAGCCGCTCAAGACCCTCTCCGGTGGCCAGCGCCGCCGCGTGGAGCTCGCGCGCATCCTCTATTCGGACGCCGAGACCCTGCTCCTGGACGAACCCACCAACCACCTCGACGCCGACTCCATCTCCTGGCTCCGGGACTTCCTGAAGAGCCACCAGGGCGGGCTGATCGTCATCAGCCACGACGTGGAACTGCTCGAAGCCACGGTCAACAAGGTCTACCACCTGGATGCCAACCGGGCGCAGATCGACTACTACAACATGGGCTGGAAGCGGTACCTGCAGCAGCGCGAAACGGACGAGCGCGCCCGCAAGCGCGAACGCGCCAACGCCGAAAAGAAGGCGCAGGTCCTGCTCGACCAGGCCAACAAGATGCGCGCCAAGGCCACCAAGGCCGTGGCCGCACAGAACATGGCCAAGCGCGCTGAGCGCCTCCTCAGCGGCCTGGAAGCAGTCCGCGAGCAGGACCGCGTGGCAGCGCTGCGCTTCCCGGAGCCCGCGCCCTGCGGCAAGACCCCGCTCACAGCAGAAGGACTCAGCAAGTCCTACGGCTCGCTGGAAATCTTCACCGACGTGGACCTCGCGATCGACCGTGGTTCCAAGGTGGTCATCCTGGGCCTCAACGGTGCCGGCAAGACCACCCTGCTGCGCATGCTGGCGGGCGTGGACAAGCCTGATACCGGAAGCATCGTGCCGGGCCACGGCCTGAAGGTGGGTTACTACGCCCAGGAGCACGAAACGCTCGACCATGAGCGTACGGTGCTGGAAAACATGCGCTCGGCCGCCCCGGACATGAAGGACGCCGAGGTGCGTGGCATCCTCGGCTCGTTCCTGTTCTCCGGAGACGACGTCGACAAGCCGGCCGGCGTTCTTTCCGGTGGCGAGAAGACCCGCCTGGCGCTGGCCACCATCGTGGCTTCCAGCGCGAACGTGCTGCTCCTGGACGAACCGACCAACAACCTGGACCCGGCCAGCCGTGCCGAAATCCTGGGCGCCCTCCGCAACTACACCGGCGCCGTGGTGCTGGTCAGCCACGATGAGGGTGCCGTGGAGGCGCTCAACCCGGAGCGCGTGGTGCTGCTGCCTGACGGCGTCGAAGACCTCTGGAACGAGGATTACCTGGACCTGATCACCCTCGCCTGACACGAGGGCGGCGCCTGGCCCCTGACAGCGCGGAAACCCTTAGCGGACGCGCAGCGGGCGGGCGTCCGTAATCCGGGCGAGGTCCCGGTAGCTGATGGAGAACATCGAGGAATGGTCTCCGCCGCCTGCCCACAGTACGGGGTGCGCCTCGAGCGATTCATCCAGGATGGTCCGGATCGGCCGCGGATGGCCTACCGGAGCCACGCCGCCCACTTCCTGACCGGTGTGCTCGAAGACAAACTCCGGGCTGGCACGGCGCACTTTGCCGCTGCCCAGCTGGGCTGCCACGAGCGCGGTGTCCACGCGCGCTGCGCCGCTTGCGAGGATCAGGAGCGGGCCGCCGTCGTGCTCAAAGACGAGGCTGTTGGCAATCGCCGCGACGTCGCAACCCAACTGTTCCGCAGCCGCCGCCGCGGTGGGCACGCCCGCGCCGAAAACCTGTACGGTGTCCGGCAGGCCGGCGGCCAGGAGCGCGGAGCGGACGGTGTCGACCGGCCCGGGAACAACGGACGGGTGGGATTCAGAAGCCTTGGGCATCGAGAATCGCGTCTTCCTCTTCTTCCGATGTGCGGCGCTTGGACGGCCGCTTGCGTGCAGCTTTCACCCGTGCAGCTTTGACCCGGGCGGCGGCGCCGAAATCGTCGTCGTCATCCTCGGCGTCGATCCGTGCGTTGCGGGCCTGCTGGCGGGCGGCGTAGCCGAAGCCCACGAACATGAGCACCCCGAAGGCGAACCACTGCAGCGAATAGGACAGGTGCGTGCCCTCTTCCGTGGACGGCTTGGGGAAGGCAACAGGCATCGCCGCGGCGGGCGGTGTTTCCGAGGCGAGCTGGCCGTACGCACCGGTGAAGATGGGGTAGGGGAGTTCCTTCGCGAATGCCGGCAGGTCGATGGACGCCAGTTGCCCTTCGACGGCTCCTCGGTCCAGTTTCGCTTCGCCCGGTTTGAGCCGCACGACGACGGTCACCTCACCGGCGGGCGGGGCAGGGATGCTGTCCGGGCGGCCCGGAGTCTTGTTGCCGATGGGCAGCCAGCCACGGTCGACCACCACCGCTTCGCCGCTGGAGAGACGGAACGGCACCACCACTTCGTAGCCGGGCTGGCCGTTGAGTGGTCGGTTGCGCACGACGCGCTGGCCCGCGGGATCGTACTCTCCGCGGAGTTCCACCTGCGTCCATTCCTTGGCCGGATCCAGCGATTCGAACTGTGACCTGGCGTCGCTGAAGGGGATGGGTGCGGCCGAATAGTTGCTGACCACGCGGTTGATTTCAGCGAGGGTTTCGGCGCGGCGGTCCATCTGCCAGCGGCCCAGGAACACGCACGCCGTGGCGAAAATGAGTGCCAGGACGAAATAGCCCAGCCACTTGCTGGAAAACAGAAAACGGTACATTCAGCTGTTCCCGCCCTGCTGCTCTCCGATGGCAGTCCCGGCAGTGAAAGGAAGCGTTTCCTTCCACAGGCCCCGGGTCTGCAGGTAGTCCTCCAGCCAGCCGCGGTGTTCGGTGCAGGACAGCCACACCTTGCGGCGCTCCGGAGTGTGGATGCGCGGGTTGTTCCACAGCAGTTGCCAGTCCGCGCCGGCGCGGCAGGCCTTGCGGGAGCAGATGGCGGGCGCGCCTTCGGGAGCACCCGCACCGGACGCGAGGGAAAAGAGGTTCACGACGCCGCCTGTCCGCCGCCGTCGTCGGGCTTGCCTGCGGGGCGGGCGCCCGGGCTGTGCCCGCCGTTTTCGTCCGGCGCACCGCCGTCTTCGACGATTTCGCCTTCCAGGATGGTCATCGGCTGCCCGTCCTCCGTTTCCTCAGCTGCAGGTGTTTCCCGGCCCCGCTCGGGAGCGTCAAGCTCCGCAGCGGGGACGTAATCCAGCAGGGCGTCGCTGTGCACTTCGGCTTTGTCGCTGCCGTTGGCGATCACCACGGCGATCCACGGCAGGAACACGGCGCCGGCCACGGCCACAAGCTTGAACCAGCCATCCACCACGAAGATCAGGACAATGCAGACCATACGGATGCCCATGGCAACCGCGTACTTGATCATCCGTTCGCGCATGTCTTCCGAATGCGCGGCGGCGGCGTCCGTGATGCTGTGGACTTCCGGGTACGAGGATTCCGGTACCGGGTTTCCGGTTCCCCGGTGCGGGGAACGGTCGTCTTTTGTCACAGCTTTTTCACCACACTCCAATGCTCCTTCCAATTCTCTCACCATGGCACTTGGCGCCCAAACCATGCGGGCTTCGTCACGGTGGGGGACTGGACGGTATGCCTTTCCACGGCCGCGCCGGGCCGCGGATAAGATCGATCCGGGAAACATCCTTCTTCAAGTGCGGCAGCTTCCTGCCGCGGGATCACGGAGCGCAGAGCATGTCTGAAACAGCAAATGGCCGGAGCGTACTCATCACCGGTGGCAACCGCGGAATCGGCCTGGCCATCGCCGAGTCCTTCCTCGCCAACGGTGACAAAGTGGCGGTGACCTACCGCAGCGAATCGCCGCTTCCCGAAGGCATCCTCGGTGTCCGTGCCGACGTCACTGACGAAGCCTCGCTTGATGCTGCCTTCAAGGAAGTCGAAGCGGCGCACGGCCCGGTGGAGGTGCTGGTGGCCAACGCGGGCATCACCAAGGACACCCTGCTGCTCCGCATGAGCGAAGACGATTTCACCTCCGTGCTCGACACCAACCTCACCGGCGCCTTCCGCGTGATCAAGCGCGCCTCCAAGGGCATGATCCGCCTGCGCAAGGGCCGGGTTGTGCTGATTTCCTCGGTGTCCGGCCTGTACGGCGCACCCGGCCAGATCAACTACTCTGCGTCCAAGGCCGGACTGGTGGGCATTGCCCGCTCCCTGACGCGCGAACTCGGCAGCCGCGGCATCACGGCCAACGTGGTGGCCCCGGGCTTCATCAACACCGACATGACCGCCGAGCTGCCGGAGGAAACCCAGAAGAACTACCTGGCCAGCATTCCGGCAGGACGTTTCGCCGAAGCCACCGAGGTCGCCAACGTGGTGCGCTGGATCGCCAGCGACGAAGCCGCATACATTTCCGGCGCCGTGATCCCGGTCGACGGCGGCCTCGGCATGGGTCACTAGCGGCACCATTGCCGCCGATTCCGGAATACGCCGCGCCGGTACGTACCTGTTTTGTGGGATGCCCACAACGGGAAACCGTGCAGGCGCTGGCATGATGGATTCCGGACCCACACTGTTTGGACGTCATGAACAAAAGGAGCTCGAATGGGACTGCTCGACAACAAGACCGCAATCGTCACCGGATCCTCGCGGGGCATCGGCGCCGAAGTTGCCAAGATCCTCGCCGGTGAAGGCGCCGCCGTCGTGGTCAACTACCGCCAGAAGGCACCGCGGGCCAACAAGGTCGTTTCCGGCATCCAGGAAGCCGGCGGCCGTGCAGTCGCCGTCGGTGCGGACCTGACCACCGTGGAGGGCGTGCACGCCCTGGCCAGCGCCGCCATGGAGGAATTCGGTTCGCTGGATGTCCTGGTCCTCAACGCTTCCGGCGGCATGGAGTCCGGCATGGAGGAGGGCTACGCGCTCAAGCTCAACCGCGACGCGCAGCTGAACATGCTGAACGCAGCAGTGCCGCTGATGCCGGAGGGTTCCCGCGTGGTCTTCGTGACCAGCCACCAGGCACACTTCATCGACACTGTTCCGACGATGCCCGAATACGAGCCCGTGGCCCGCAGCAAGCGTGCCGGCGAAGTGGCCCTGCGCGAGCTGCTCCCGAGCCTCGAGGAAAAGGGCATCACCTTGGTCGTGGTCTCCGGCGACATGATCGAAGGAACGGTCACCGCCACCCTCCTTGACCGCTCGAACCCGGGCGCCATCGAGGCCCGCCGCGCCGAGGCCGGCAAGCTGTACTCCGTGGAGGAGTTCGCCGCCGAGGTCGCCAAGATGGTGACGGCCGACGTCGAAAACGGCCACACCGAATACGTCGGCGGCGCCGACTACTTCGGCAAGAGCGCCTAGTCCGTTCAACGCCGCATCCAAGCCCCCGGTCCGCAGTTGCGGGCCGGGGGTTTGTGCATTGCCTGGGATACCCCTCGGGGGTATTGTTGGCTCTGTTTGGACCAGTGCCACGGACCGGAGAGGGGAAACATGCGGGCAGCAACTGCCAAGCTAGGCTTGATCCTTGCCGTGGCCGGGGTCCTTCTTGGGCTTCTGGGGATGCATGTGCTGAACGGCCACCACGCCGGACACAGCCCGGGCGGAAGCCCGCTTGTGACCGCCTCGATGGAAGTGGCTGCCCACGCTGATCACGCCGGGGAAGCGCACGCTTCCCATGGAGGCGTCGATTCGGGTGCCGCTGCGGCCGTCGATTCAAGCACGCCGGGCGAATCGTGCGGTTGTGCCGCACCCTGCGCCGAAGCCACTGAGGTGCATTCGCCCTGCGTTCCGTTGCCCAACACCCAGACCCTCACGGCCCTTCCCGGCCCGCAGTTGCTCGTACCGGCGGACTTGCCTGCCGTGCGGCTGATCGCTGGCGGCGGCGTTGTGGCCCACCCGCCGCGTCCTTCCTTGTACGAGCTGTGCATCAGCCGCTGCTGAGCTGTACCGCCGAATCCGCCGCGCCGCGTGCGCATCCGGCGCCCGGCAGCACGCACTGAACGTTTCACCCACAAGCAAGGAACTTTTCCATGACCATTTTCACGAACACCTCCAGCAAGCAGCGGACCGAGCGCCGCATCGCCGCCGTCGGCCTGGTCCTGGCCGCAGGCCTCGTACTCGCCGGCTGCTCCGCCGGCAACGGCACCCCTGCGCAGTCCGGCCACAGCGGGCACCAGAGCCAGGCTCCGTCGTCGGGCGCCGGCCACAACGCCGCTGACACCGCTTTTGCCCGGAACATGATCGTCCACCACCAGCAAGCTGTGGACATGAGCGAAACCATGCTCGCCAAGAAGGACCTCCCGCAATCCGTCACAGCCCTGGCCGAGCGAATCAAGGCCGCCCAGGGCCCCGAAATCGCCACCATGACAAGCTGGCTCAAGGGCTGGGGCGAGCCGGTGGAGATGCCCGGGGGACACGGCGGCCACACGATGGAAGGCATGCTGGGCGAAGAGGACCTCGCGGCCCTTGACGCCGCCCAAGGCAAGGCGGCCGCCAAGCTGTTCCTCCAGCAGATGACCGAACACCATGAAGGCGCCCTTGCCATGGCCAAGGAAGAACAAGCCAAGGGCAAGGACGCCGGGGCAGTCGCCCTGGCAAAGGAGATCATCACCGCCCAGGAAGCGGAGGTCAAGGAGATGAAGGCGCTGCTCTCCGGCCTCGGCTAAGCGACATCCCGGCGAAGCCCGTCCAAAGGAAAAGGCCGTGGCCCCGCAAAGGGCCACGGCCTTTTCGGATGCCGCCCGCGGATCTTCGCCTCGGTCGTCTTTGGGCGTCAGCCGAAGGTGCGCGCCTCGTGCCCGAGCCGCGCAGAGATCCCGATGATCTCCTCCGCGTGCGTGGAGGGGACCACCACCAGCGGGTACGCGTCGGAATCCTCATCCAGGTAGACCACGCGCAGCCCGCCGGCCGCGAGCAGCCGATCGGTGTGCGCGACTGCGTCCTCCAGGTCATCGGTGTCTTCGACAGCCTCAAGATTGATGCCCGACCGGACCACCCGGGGTACCGCGGCAAGGGCCTGGGCGAGCTCCACCCCGGTGTCCTTCCAATCCAGATACGCCAGTGCACCGGCATCGTCGAGCCCATCGACCACCGCCAGCCACGGGTCGATCTCATCGGCGGACTCGATGCCGCGCTCGGAAAGCCGCCCTTCGTGGCGGCGGAAGTACTCCTCGGGATCGCTGGCCGCAAGCCGCACGTCGTTGGCGAACTCGGCATCGTCGTCGAGGAGCCCACAGAGCCGGGCCCAGTCATTCGCTGCGGTGGTCATGCGGTCATCTCACTTCCTGGCGGTTCGTTCATCGTCCGGGGTGTTGGACGAGCGGATCAGACGCCGGCGATGTGCCGCACCGCGTCCAGGTAGGGCATGTTGATGGCGGCGTCAGCAACGGCGCGCACCGCCGGCTTGGCGTTGAAGGCAACCCCGATGCCGGCGGCGCCGAGCATGTCGAGGTCGTTGGCGCCGTCGCCCACTGCGATGGTGTGTTCCAGCCCGATGCCCTCGGCGGCGGCCCACTGGCGCAGGTACTTCTCCTTGGCCGCCCGGTCGATGACTTCGCCGAGCACCTTGCCGGTCAGGGCGCCGTCCACGATTTCCAGTTCGTTGGCGATCCAGTGGTCAAGTCCCAGCTCTTCGGCAATCGGGCGCAGGATCTGGTTGAAGCCGCCGGACACCACGGCCACGGCGTGGCCGGCCGCCTTGAACGCCGCCACGAGCTCGGCCGCACCCTCGCTCAGGCGGACTTCCGCGCGGACGGAATCGACGACGTCGGCCGGCAGCCCGGCGAGCACTGCCACCCGGGCGTGCAGGCTCTGGGCGAAGTCCAGTTCGCCGCGCATGGCGGCTTCCGTGACGGCTGCGACCTCTTCCCGCTTGCCGGCGTGCGCCGCGAGGAGTTCGATGACTTCCTGCTGGATGAGCGTGGAGTCGACGTCCATGATGAGCAGCTTGCGGGCTGCCTGGCGCAGGCTGTCCGGAACGATCGCGGTGTCCATGCCGGCGCCGGCGGCATCGGCCAGTATCCGGCGCAACGGGGTGAGGTCTTCGGAGAGTCCATTGTCCACCGCGAGGCCCACCGTGTAGACGCTGAAGCGCTCGTCCCCGGAGCGGGCCTCGGAGGTCAGGGAAGCACCCGCGGAAGACAGCACATTCCGGAGGTTTTCCAGCTCCATGGGGGACAATTTCACGCCGTAGCTGACGGCGGTCACGTTCGAACTCATGGCTGCAATCTTAGCCAGCGCGGGAGTGCCCCCTGAATTCCATATGACGCCCCGGCGTATGACTGCCCGCCGGTTATCAATCGGCCCTGAATTTGTCCTAGTGTCTATTCCTATGAGTGATGTTCTTGAACTGACTTCTGTCAGCGTCGTCCGGGGTTCCAAGACTTTGCTGGACAAGGTGGACTGGCAGGTCAACGACGGCGAACGCTGGGTAGTCCTCGGCCCCAACGGGGCAGGCAAGACCACACTCCTCCAGATCGCCGCGGCGCGCCTGCACCCCAGCAGCGGCACCGCCGGCATCCTCGATGAAACCCTCGGCCGCGTGGATGTCTTCGAACTGCGTCCCCGCATCGGCCTGTCGTCGGCCGCCCTGGCCAACCAGATCCCGGAACACGAAAAGGTCCTTAACGTCGTGGTCACCGCCGCGTACGGCGTCACCGGCCGCTGGCGCGAAGGCTACGAACGCGACGACGAGCGCCGCGCCTTCGCCCTGCTGAATGACTGGGGCATGGGACCCCTCCTGAACCGCACCTTCGCCTCGCTGTCCGAAGGCGAACGCAAGCGCGTGCAGATCGCCCGTGCCCTGATGACGGACCCCGAACTCCTGCTCCTTGACGAGCCCGGCGCCGGACTCGACCTTGGCGGCCGCGAAGAGCTGGTGCACCGCCTCGCCGAGCTTGCCAATGACGAGGAAGCCCCCGTCATGGTGCTGGTGACCCACCATCTCGAAGAAGTACCTCCGGGCTTCACCCACGCCATGCTGCTGCGCGACGGCGGCGTGGTCGCCGCCGGGCCGATCGACGAGGTCCTCACGGCCGAACACCTCAGCACCACCTTCGGCGTGGACCTGGACGTCACCGAGAACGCGGGGCGCTACACGGCCACCGCCCGCCGCTGACCCGGCGCCTCAAGATACTGGAACCTGCATAGTGGAATTGCTCAGCGGCGTCATCACGTTCATCGCCGGCCTGTGGGCCGGCACCATCAATGCCGTAGTCGGCTCCGGCACCCTGGTGACCTTCCCGGTCCTCATCGCCCTCGGCATCACGCCGGTCGTGGCGTCCATGAGCAACGCCATGGGCCTCGTGGCCGGTGCTGCCGCCGGTGCCTGGGGCTACCGCCGCGAAGTGGCCGGCCGTGGCAGGCAGCTGCTCCAGCTCCTTCCGGCGTCCCTTCTGGGCGGCATCACCGGCGCATGGCTCCTCCTGCACCTGCCGGAGAAGGTCTTCCACTTCGCCGCTCCAGTGCTGCTGGTGCTCGCTTTGCTCATGGTCATCTTCCAGCCGCGCCTTCAGGCGTGGGTGCGCAACCGCGGGGAGAACCCGGAGCACGCCCTCAAGGACAAGAACCACGGCATCCTGCTGGTGGTGCTCGTGTACCTGGCCGGCGTGTACGGCGGATACTTCGTTGCAGCCCAGGGCATCCTCCTGGTGGGCATCCTTGGTGTGTTCATGACGGGCACCATCCAGAACGCCAATGCCATGAAGAACTTCCTGGTGCTGGGCGTGAACATGGTGGCCGCTGTGTCCTACATGCTGTTCGCCTTCGACCGGATCAACTGGGTTGTCGTGGCCCTGATTGCCGTCAGCTCCACCATCGGCGGCCTGCTTGGGTCCAAGGTGGGGCGGAAGCTGTCTCCGGTGGTCCTGCGCGGCGTGATCTTTGCCCTCGGCCTGGTCGCCCTCGGATTCATGATCGCCAACCTGCTGAAATAGCCGTACACCCGAAAGACCCCGGCCGGTGACCTTCCACTACCTCGAATCCGCGGACGATCCGCGGGTGTCCGACTACACCCAGCTCACCGATGTGCACCTGCGCAAACTACGGGAACCGGAAGAAGGCATGTACATCGCCGAGTCTTCCCGCGTGCTGCGCCGGGCCCTGGCCGCGGGCCACCAGCCGCGGTCATTCTTCCTCGCGGAGAAATGGCTCGAAGACCTCGATGACGTCTTCCGGCAATTCCCGGGCGTTCCGGTCTATATCGGGCAGGCAAAGCTGCTGGAAGAAATCACCGGCTTCCACCTGCACCGGGGAGCGATGGCCGCCATGCACCGCCCGGCCCCCGTGCCCCTCGAAACGCTGCTGGCCGATGCCCGCCGCGTGGCGGTGCTGGAAGACATCGTGGACCACACGAACGTCGGCGCCATCTTCCGTTCCGCTGCGGCCCTGGGCTTGGATGCCGTGCTGATCACTCCGCGTTGCGGTGACCCGCTCTACCGGCGCAGCGTCCGGGTCAGCATGGGCACTGTCTTCCAGGTCCCGTGGGCCCGGCTGGAAAGCTGTCCCGGCGACCTCGGACGGCTTAAGGCGCAGGGCTTCACCGTCGCCGCGATGGAACTGACGGACGATGCCGTGGACCTGGACGAGCTCGCGGCCCGCGGCCCGGAGAAGCTCGCCCTGGTGCTCGGCACGGAAGGTGCCGGAATGAGCCCGGAGACGCTGGCCGCCGTCGACCTTGCCGTCAAGATCCCCATGCGCGCGGGAGTGGACTCGCTGAACGTGGCCGCGGCGTCCGCCGTCGCGTTCTGGGAACTGCGGCCTCGGGACTAGCTTCGGGAGCGGCCACTCAGCGGCCGATCTTCCCCTGCTGTGCCGGCGGGAGACCGTCGCCGCGCCGCGTTGCCGACTCGAGCGCCGCATTCGCGCTCCGGGTCAGGTAGGCGTGCACATTGGCGGCGAGTTCCGGGATGGGCCTCGGCGGCAGGTATGCGGACGCGCCGGAGTCGAGGAGCCTGCCGACAGGCCCGGAGTAGTTGACGCCCAGTTCCTCGTCTTCGATCTCCGTGATGACCACCTTTGCGTGGGGGAACTGGTGGCGGAGCATGCCAAGCAGCTGGGGGCTGACCGGATGGACCAGCAACACGTCGGCGCTTGGCGGTGCCTTGCTGAAGTCGACCACGATGTAGTCGTCGCCGAATTCGTCGGACAGGCGCCGGCGGGCCGTCTCGGAGAGCGTCATGGCGGTCGCGACGACGGTGACGCCGTCCGGGGCCGGCGGCGCGTCCGCGCGCGGCGAAGGTGGTTCGACGACGGTTCCCTCGAGGACTGCGGGGAGGAACCGCAGCGAGCCGAGCGCGCGTCCTTCCCGCGAGAGGGCAATGCCGTGACCCGCGATGGCCGCTTCAAAGACGGCGCGTACTTCCGGCGGCAGGCTATCCAGATCCAGGTGTGGTTCGGCCATGCAGCAAGCCAACCACGGAAGCCCGCCGGGCCGCAGGAAATCCGCGCCCGCGCGGCCGAACCGCCGGTTCGCCAGCAGCGGCCGATTCCGCTAGGATTGTTTGTTGGCCCGGAAGCCGCGGAACGTTCACCGTCCGCCGGTACACGGACCGCCTCCATTCATACCTGGCAGCTGGCAAAATCCAGCTGCGCGAACAAAGGTCCAATTATGAAGTCTGATATCCACCCGAAGTACGAAGCTGTTGTTTTCAACGACCTCGCTTCCGGCGTCAAGTTCCTGACCCGCTCCACCGTTTCCTCTTCCAAGACCATCGAATGGGAAGACGGCAACACCTACCCGGTCATCGACGTCGAAATCTCCTCCGAGTCCCACCCGTTCTACACGGGCAAGCAGCGCATCATGGACTCCGCAGGCCGTGTCGAGCGCTTCAACGCACGCTTCAAGGGCTTCGGCGCCAAGAAGTAAACGACTTCAGCAAAGTCATCCGGCAAAGCCCGCGTCCCGGCAAGGGGACGCGGGCTTTGTTGTTCGCGCATTAAGCAGTGCGGCGGTTTTCCGGCAGGATGGTGGGCATGAGTTCCCTTTCTTCCACGCAGGATCCCGACGCCGGCCGCCTCCACGGCGAATTCAAGGTACCTGGCGGAAAACTTGTGGTGGTTGACTGCCGGATGGCGGACGGCGTTCTCACCGACGTCTCGGTGAGCGGCGACTTCTTCCTCGAGCCGGATGAAGCGCTGCAGGACATCAACCGGGCCCTCACCGGCCTGCCGGAGGACTCGACGCCGGGAGAACTGGCGGCTGCCGTCACGGCCGCCCTGCCGGCCGACGCCGTCCTGTTCGGCTTCTCCGCCGACGCTGTCGCCGTCGCGGTCCGCCGGGCACTGGCGAAGGCCAGCGGCTGGCTTGACCATCAGTGGGAGGTGATTCCGCCGTCGGTCCTTCCCACGCAGCTGAACGTCGCACTGGACGAGGTGCTCACCGAGGAGGTCGGCGCAGGGCGGCGCAACCCCACCCTGCGCTTCTGGGACTGGGAAGAACCTTCCGTGGTGATCGGCAGTTTCCAGTCCGTGCGCAATGAAGTGGACCCCGGCGGCGTGGCCCGCCACGGCATTACGGTGGTGCGGCGCATCAGCGGCGGGGGAGCGATGTTCATGGAGGCGGGCAACTGCATCACCTACTCGCTCTACCTGCCGCAGACCCTGGTGGACGGGATCAGCTTCGCCGATTCCTACGCCTTCCTGGATGCCTGGGTGATGGCCGCGCTGGAAAAACTGGGCATCACGGCCTTCTATGTTCCGCTCAACGACATCGCCACCGAGCAGGGAAAGATCGGCGGCGCCGCTCAAAAACGACTGGCCAACGGCGGCATGCTGCACCACGTGACCATGAGCTATGACATCGATGCCGACAAGATGGTCGAGGTGCTGCGCATCGGCAAGGAAAAGCTCTCAGACAAGGGGACTCGCAGCGCGAAGAAGCGCGTGGACCCGCTGCGCAGGCAGAGCGGCTTGCCCCGGGAAGCAATTATCAAGGCCATGCAGGAGGTCTTCATCGAACGCTACGGCGCGGTGGAATCACGCATCACCGACGCCGAACTTGCCGCGGCCCGGGACCGGGTGCGCAGCAAGTTCGGCACCGATGAATGGCTCTACAGGATTCCCTGATTTATTCGGAACGCCTAGTGTCCGCCCCCGCCGAAGGCCTCGGGGTAGGGGAAGAGGTGTCCGTTGCAAAGCATGCCGGGGCTGGGTACTTCGGCCTTGAAGCCTGCCTTGACGATCTGGCCGTAGGACTGCACGCGGCCGCCCTCCACCGGATCGTCGGGGCTATCGTTCAGGCCTGAGAATGAACAGATGGAATTCGCGTGTTCGGGTCCGCGTTCCACCTGTCCCTGGGCCGACGCGGGTGCTGCAGTGAAGCCCATCAGTGCCGCGGCACAGATGGCCGACGCCAGAAGGGTTTTCCTGGGCATCGCTGTTCCTCGCTTCCTTACTGGATGGCTGGTGAACGCGATCCTACTCAGGCCCTTGTGCCCGGAACACCGTGGTCAGTACTCGATTAATCTGCGGCCGGCCGGCTCTGGACTACGCGTGGCGCAGGTACTCAGCCGCGGGCCTGGGCGCGCAGCGAACGCAGCAGGTGGTCGCGCTGCTCGAGGATGATGCGCCGCAGTGCCCGCGGAGCGTCCGGGTTCTCCGCGAGCCAGGTGTCCGTGCGGAGCAGCACCGGATGGTCTGCGGCTTCCGTCCCCGCCGGGAGGTCCTGGGCGCCCGGGAACAGGCCCCGCACGATCCTGCCGGCAATCTCGATGCTGCGTTCGCCCCACACCTCTTCCAGGCACTCAAAGTACGGCTCAATGTATGGATCCAGCATCCCGGCCGGAGCGGTCATGAATCCGGCAATGGTGGCTGAGAGGATTTCGTTGGAAAGTTCATTCGACTCGACGGCGGCCTTCCACGCTGCTGCCTTCACCTCGGGGTCCGGCCGCGCCGCCGATGCCAGGGCGTGGCCTTCGCGTCCGGAGGCGGTGTTGTCCCGTGCCAGTTCCGTGTCGAGTTCGGCCTGGCTGGCGTCCCCGTTGGCGGCCAGGGCCTGCCACAGGCTCCAGCGCAAGTCTGCATCCAGGGTGAGGCCCTCGATCGCTTCGGCGCCGGAGAGCAGCCCGCGGATCAGTGCGAGCTGGCTGCTGTCGTGCCGTGAGAGGCCCGCGAGGGTCCGCGCCCAGGCAAGCTGCTGGTCCGAGCCGGGCACACTGGAACGCAGCTGTACCGCTGCCGCAGCCAGGAACCCTTGCCGCACAGGCTCCCGGAGAACCGCGGGGACGTAACGCTGCACCGCCGTCGCGGCGTTGCCAAGGACGTTCAGCAGCACGCCGACGCCGGTTTCTGCGGGGGCGAAGCGTTCGACGGCGGCCACGTACAACGCCGCGGGCGTCACGGCGTCGCGGGCCGAATCCCAGAGCGCTGTCCAGCACAGTGCCCGGGCCATCGGATCGGTGATCCGGTCCAGTGCTTCCCGGACCGTCGCCTCGGACACCGGGTCGAGGCGCACTTTGGCGTAGCTGAGGTCCTCGTCGTTGACCAGCAGCAGGGCCGGGCGCGGCCTCCCGGCGAGGGAAGCGGCGACGGTCAGCGGGCCGTCGACGTCGAGCTCAATGCTGTCCGTCCGGAGCAGGGTGCCGCCCGCGCCGCCGTCGAAATCGTAAAGTCCCAGCTTGATCCGGTGCGGCCGGTGCTCCTGCCGGCCGGTCACGGGGTCCACCGATTCCTGGTGCAGCAGCACAGAATCCATGGAGCCGTCCGGCCCCTCGGCGATCTCCGCCGTGAGGGTGGAGATGCCGGAGGTCTGCAGCCACTGCCGGCTCCATCCGGCCAGTTCCCGGCCCGAGGCCGCTTCCAGCGCGGTAAGCAGGTCATGCAGCGAGGTGTTGCCGAAGGCATGGTCGCGGAAGTAGCGGCGTGATCCGTCAATGAAGGCGTCGAAGCCCACGTACGCGACCAACTGCTTGAGCACCGAGGCGCCCTTGGCATAGGTGATGCCGTCGAAGTTCTGCTTGGCGGCTTCGAGGTCCGGGATATCGGCCACGATCGGGTGCGTGGTGGGCAGCTGGTCCTGCAGGTAGGCCCAGGCCTTGCGCTTGTTGGCGAAGTTCACCCACGCCGAGGTCCAGTCCGTGGCGCGGTCCACACCCAGGGTGCCCATGAAGTCGGCAAAGGATTCCTTGAGCCACAGGTCATCCCACCAGCGCATGGTCACGAGGTCGCCGAACCACATGTGCGCCATCTCGTGCATCAGGGTGTTGGCGCGGGCCTCGTATTGCGCGTCCGTGGCCCGTGAAGTGAAAACGTACTTTTCGGTGAACGTCACCAGGCCGGGGTTTTCCATGGCCCCGAGGTTGTATTCGGGGACAAATGCCTGGTCGTATTTTCCCCACGGGTAGGGGTAGTCGAACAGCCCGTTGAAGAAATCGAGTCCCGCCTTCGTCAGCGCGAACAACTCTTCCGTATCAAAGGAGGGCGCCAGCGATGCGCGGCAGTAAAGGCCCAGCGGCACCTCAAGCCGGGTGCCGTCGTCGAGCACTGTGCTCCAGTGGTCTTCGGCGCGGAAGTAGGGGCCGGCCAGCACGGAGGTGATGTACGTGGACATGCGCTTGGTGGGGGCGAAGTCCCAGGTGCTGGCGGCGGGGTCGGTGGCCAGGGGAGCGCGGCCGGTTTCGGCGCCGTTGGAGGCCACCTGCCAGTCCGAGGGCGCGGTGACGTGGAAAGTGAACTCCGCTTTCAGGTCGGGCTGCTCGAAATCGGCGAAGACCCGGCGGGCATCGGCGGGCTCGTACTGGGTATAGAGGTAGCACTTGCCGTCGGCTGGATCGAAGAAGCGGTGCATGCCCTCACCGGAACGGCTGTACAGCGCCGTGCCGGTCACGATTACTTCGTTGTCCGCCGCGAGCCCGCCAAGCCTGATCCGGTGGCCGTCGACGGCGGTGGCCAGGTCCAGTTCCTTGCCGTTCAGGAAGACGCTGTGCACTCCGCCGTGGATGAAGTCCAGGAATGTTTCCGAACCCGGGCTTGCGGAGAATGCGATGAAGGTCCGGCTCGTGTATCCGTCGACGGCCGGATCCGCCGCCTGCCGGATGTCCAGGGACACGTCATAACGGTGGGTGGTTACGAGGGCGGATCGGGCAGCTGCTTCATCGCGGGTGAGATTCGACACCCACATATCTAACCATGCAGGGACGACCCCGGAGCGGCACCGGGCGAGCCACCCGCCGGGGCGTCCCGGCAGGTATATATTGGCAGCTACGGAGCCGGGAAATACCGGTAAAGACGGACGCGTCCGGCGCCGGTTCCGTAAAGGCAATGACGTGAAGCGCGTCACATAATCGGCGCGAAATGCGCCCGAAATGAATAGGTGATTACCTGAGTCCCATGTCAGAGCTATTCCAGGATTATTCCGAGGCCGTGGCCCGCTCCGGCGCCTACGACGAAATGTTCGCGCCGGGCCTGATCGCGAGGAAATCGTACGGCCAGGTGGAGGACGCCCTGCGGGAACTTTCACTCGCCGATGTCAGCGCTCGGGCCGAATCCATGGCGCGGACCTTCCTGGACCGCGGTGTCACCTTCGACTACGCAGGCGAGGAACGTCCCTTCCCGCTGGACATCGTTCCCCGGGTCATTCCCGCAGATGAATGGGAAACCCTGGAACGCGGCGTCGCCCAGCGCGTCCGTGCCCTCGAAGCCTTCCTCGACGATGTCTACGGCCGCATGTCGGTGGTGTCCGACGGCGTCATTCCGCGCCAGCTCGTCACCACCAGCGCGCATTTCCACCGCGCCGTGCATGGCTTCGAACCGGCTGGTGGGGTGCGCGTGCATGTGTCCGGCATCGACGTCGTCCGTGACGCCGCCGGCACCTTCCGGGTGCTGGAGGACAACGTCCGGGTACCGTCGGGCGTCAGCTACGTCCTGGAGAACCGCCGGGCCATGGCGAAAGGCCTTCCAGAAGCCTTCGGCCAGCAGCACATCCGTCCCGTCGAGGAATATCCGCGCCGCCTGCTCTCAGCCCTGCGCAAAACCGCGCCGTCCGGCGTCGACGATCCCACCGTCGTCGTCCTCACTCCCGGCGTCTTCAACAGCGCCTACTTCGAACACACCCTCCTGGCCGGCCTCATGGGCGTGGAACTTGTGGAGGGACGCGACCTCATCTGCCGCGGCAACCGCGTGTACATGCGCACCACCGCCGGCGAGCAGCGCGTGGACGTCATCTACAAGCGCATCGACGACGACTTCCTGGACCCGCTGCAGTTCCGTTCCGATTCCATGCTCGGCTGCCCGGGCCTGGTAAACGCGGCCCGCGCAGGCGGCGTGACCATCGCCAACGCGGTGGGTAACGGCGTCGCCGACGACAAGCTCGTCTACAGCTACGTGCCGGACCTCATCCGCTATTACCTGCATGAAGAGCCCGTCATCGCCAACGTGGACACGTTCCGGCTCGAGGAGAAGGAAGCCCGCGAACACGTGCTGGACCGCCTGGACGAGTTGGTGGTCAAGCCCGTGGACGGTTCCGGCGGCAAAGGCCTGGTGATCGGCCCCGCCGCGTCCAAGGACGAACTCGACGCCCTGCGCCGGCGGATCCTGACGGATCCACGCGGCTGGATCGCGCAGCCAGTGTTGCAGCTGTCCACCGTGCCCACCCTTTCCGGGGACAAGTTCGGGCCCCGTCACGTGGACCTGCGCCCCTTCGCAGTGAACGACGGCGACGACGTCTGGGTGCTGCCCGGCGGACTCACCCGCGTGGCGCTGAAGGAGGGCTCGCTGATCGTGAACTCCAGCCAGGGCGGCGGCTCGAAGGACACCTGGGTGCTCTCCGATTCGCCGCAGCTGCCCGGCCCGGATCTTCCGCGGCAAAGCATCAGCGTCCGCGAGCAGGTCTCCGTGTGGCCCGTGGAAAGCAACTGGCGGGACCGCCAGTCGGAACAGGAACAGCAGTGAGCGCCGTGTCCGCCGTGTCCGCCCGCAAGCCATCCATGACCACCCTCAACGCCAAGGAGGCAGGCCCGTGCTGAGCCGTATTGCCGAGTCACTCTTCTGGATCGGCCGTTATGTGGAGCGCGCCGACGGCACCGCGAGGATCCTGGACGTCCACCTGGAGCGCCTGAACCACCTGCCGCCCGAAGAGCAGCGCAGCGTGGCCCGTGAACTCCTCGCCGTCATGGGCGCGAGGCCGCAAAGCGAGGAGTTCGGGCTACCGGAACTCCTGCATGCCCTGGCCTACGACAAGTCCAATGCATCGTCGATCGCAGGCTCCCTTGGCGCCGCACGCGAGAACGCGCGGCGGGCCCGCGAAACCGTGTCCTCCTCCCTGTGGGAATGCCTCAACACCACCTACTACGGCCTGAACCAGCACCGCAAGGACGTAGTGGGCACCTACCGCTTCTGCAACTGGGTCCTGGAACGGACTGCCATGGTCCGCGGCTTGGCGGACACCACGGTCAGCCATGACGAAAGCTGGCTCTTCCTGGTGCTGGGCCGCTCCCTCGAACGCGCCGACATGACGGCCCGCATGCTTTCCACCCGCGACGTGCTCTCCGCAGGCATGTCCTGGGTGAACATGCTGCGCTGCGCCGGAGCCTACGAATCCTTCCTGCGCACGCGCCGGGCAGCCTTCGGCGACCAGCACGCCGCGGAGTTCCTGCTCCTTGACCGGCTGTTCCCGCGTTCCATCGTGTACGCGCTGCGCGATGCCGACGAGTGCCTGGCGAAGCTCGACCCCTCGGCCCAGCGCGTCGGCTTCATCAACGATGCCCGCCGGATCGTCGGCCAGGCCCGGACCTTCCTCGAGTTCCACCGAACGGACGATCTCATGGCGGAGCTTCCTGAGCACATGGACCGTGTGCAGAAGGCTGTCACGCAGGCGTCCGACGCGATTTCCCGTAAGTACTTCAATCAGGCGGATGAACTGGCCTGGGTGGGAGAAGTTTCATGACCCGGCTGAGCATCGTCCACAAGACCGCGTACAAGTACAACAAGCGAGTCACGTTGTCCTACAACGAAGCCCGGATGACCCCGCTGACTGATCCGCAGCAGGTGGTCCTGGAGTCTTCGCTGAAGGTCACGCCGTCGCAGGCAGCCGTCAGCACGTACCGTGACTATTGGGGCACGCGCGTCACCGCGTTCGACATGCAGATGCCGCACGAGCGGCTCGAAGTGGTGGCCACGAGCACGGTGGAGGTGCACCGTGCCGAGAAAATCGCGTTGCCGGAGCAGATCGTCGACTGGGAGGCCCTGGACTCCGATGCCGTCCGGGACCAGTTCAGCGACTGGCTTCCGCAGTCCCGGCTGAGCGGCCCGGGGGAGGAAGTCCTGTCCATCGTTCCCGGCGTGGTGGCCGGCCGGAATCCGCACGACGCCGCGATGTCCATTTTCGAATGGATGCGCGGCGAAATGACCTACATGAAGGGCAGCACCGGCGTCACCACCAACGCCGAACAGGCCTGGACCCAGCGCCAGGGCGTCTGCCAGGACCTCGCACACTTGGCCATCGGTTCGCTGCGCAGTTGCGGGATCCCCGCGCGCTACGTGTCCGGCTACATCCACCCGCGTTCGACGGCGGACATCGGCGAAACCGTGGCCGGCCAGTCGCACGCGTGGCTGGAATGGTGGGACGGCGAATGGCGCAGCTGGGACCCCACCAACCACAAACCGGCAGGAGACCACCACGTGACCGTAGCCCGGGGGCGCGACTACCGTGACGTGCCGCCGCTGAAGGGGATCCTCTCCGGTGGCGGGGGATCCGCGCTGACAGTGACGGTGGAAATCACGCGCCTCGCCTGAGGCACGTTCTGACGCGAGGCAGTTAATACAGACGCAGTTAATACAACAGGCCGGCACCGGGAAATCCCGGGGCCGGCCTGCTTTTGCTGTGATTCTTTACCAGGGACTGGGCTTGTAGTCCTTGAGGAAGACGCCGAACTGGTCAACGCCCTGTTCGCCCATGACGATCGGATCGTAGACGCGCGCCGCGCCGTCCACCAGGTCCAAGGGTGCGTGGAAGCCTTCCTCCATGAGGCGGACCTTGGTGTAGTGCGGGCGCTCGTCGGTGATCCAGCCGGTGTCCACAGCCGTCATCAGGATGCCGTCGGTGTCCAGCATCTCCTGGGCGCTGGTGCGGGTCATCATGTTCAGCGCGGCCTTGGCCATGTTGGTGTGCGGATGTCCCGGGCCCTTGTAGACACGGGAGAACTGACCCTCCATGGCGGAGACGTTCACGATGTACTTCCGGCGGGCCGTGGAGCGCTTCATGGCTCCGCGAAGCCGGCTGACCAGCAAGAATGGCGCCGTCACGTTGCACAGCTGGACCTCGAGCATCTCCAGCGGATCGACCTCGTCCACCACTTGGGTCCAGCTGTTCACGGTGGCCAGGTCCGGGACCAGGCCGCCGGCGTCGATGGCGGTACCGCTGGCGATGCGCTCCAAGGACGCCGAACCGGTGGACAGCGCCAAGGAGGTGATGGCATCGCCGGCCAGCACCGGATGCTCGCTGACGCTGTGGGCGATGGCCAGCGGATGCTTGTCATGCGCATGGCCGAAGGTGACCAGCTCCGGTCCGCCGTTTCCGGCCTGAAGCGCGGCGGGCAGCGGTTCGTCCTCTGCGTCGACCAAGGGCTTGTAGGCATTGCCGGAGCGGCGTACCGTCTGGGCTGCGTTGTTGATGATGATGTCCAACGGCCCGGCCTCGTTCAAGGAGTCGGTCAAGGCCATGACCTGGGAAGGATCGCGGAGGTCGATGCCCACGATCTTCAGCCGATGCAGCCACTCGGAGCTGTCCTCCATGGCAGCGAAGCGGCGGGCCGCGTCCTTCGGGAAGCGGGTGGTGATGGTGGTGTGGGCGCCGTCGCGCAGCAGGCGCAGCGCAATGTACATGCCGATTTTTGCCCGCCCGCCAGTCAGGAGCGCCCGGCGGCCGCTCAAGTCGGTGCGGGCGTCGCGTTTGCTGTGGCTGAACGCGGCGCATTCGGGGCAGAGCTGGTGGTAGAACGCATCCACCTGCGTGTAGTGCTGCTTGCAGATGTAGCAGGGCCGCGAGCGGATCAGGTGCCCGGCGATCTCGCCGGTAGCGGAGCTGGCGAGCTTGTTGCCGCGGGTCTCGTCGTCGATCCGGTCCGGCGCCGCCGTCGCGGTCAAGGCCATGACCGCCCGGTCGGCTTCAGCGATCGCATCGCGTTTGGTGACCCGCCGGTGCCGCTTGACGGCCTTGAACATCTTTCCGGTGGCGCGGCGCACGGCGATGTAGTCCGGGTGCTCCTCGTCATAGGCGTGGATCGTGTTCAGGACCTTGAGGCAGGCCTGGATCTCGTCAGGGGTCAACTCAGAGCTCATTGCTCCGATTTTACAGGCACGCAGAAGGCGCTCAAAAGGAACAGCCTCCCCGCATCCTGCGCGGGGAGGCTGCCTGCCGGAGCGTCAGACCTCGACGGCGGACGCCTGGGCTTCCGCGGTCTTCTCCAGGGACTCGCGTGCCTCCGGATGACCCTCGGTGGCTGCCTTGACGGCTTCCGGAAGGGCCCGACGGTACTCGGCCGAGAGGGCAAGTTCGGCTTCTTCGGGTTCAGGAACCAGCTGGCCCTTGGCCAGGACGGTGATGCCGGACTGGGTGACCTTGTAACCGCGGGCGCGGTCCAGTTCGGGGTCCAGGCCGATGGCCGCACCGGCCGGAATCCGGACGTTCTTGTCGATGATGGCGCGCTTGATGACAGCGCCTTCGCCGACGCGGACCTTGTCCATCAGCACGGAGTCCTGCACCCGGCTGCCGGAAGCCACATAGACGTCGTTCGCGAGCACGGACCCTTCCACAATGCCGCCGGAGACCACCACGCCGCTGGCCACGATCGAGTCCAGTGCCGAACCCACCGTCTGGTTCTCACCGTGGACGAACTTGGCGGGCGGCGAAATGCTCTGGCGCGTGTAGATGGGCCATTCGGAGTTGTACAGGTTGAAGACCGGGACCGGGGAGATCAGGTCCATGTGGGCATCGTAGAAGGAGTCGATGGTACCGACGTCGCGCCAGTAGGTGCGGTCGCGCTCGGTGGAGCCCGGGATTTCGTTCAGCGTGAAGTCGTAGACGCCGGCTTCGCCCTTGCCGACGAAGTAGGGAATGATGTCCCCGCCCATGTCGTGCTTCGTGTCCAAACGCTCGGCGTCCAGCTTCAGGGCGTCAACCAGGGCGTCGGCATCGAACACGTAGTTCCCCATGGATGCCAGGAACTGGGTGGGATCGGCGGCCAGGCCCGCGGTTTCCGCGGGCTTTTCCACGAAGGCGGAAATCTTCTGGGGATCGTTGCCGTCCACTTCGATCACGCCGAACTGGTTTGCCATCGCCAGCGGCTGCCGCACGGCGGCAACGGTTGCCTTGGCTCCGCTGGCCACGTGCTGTTCCACCATCTGCGAGAAGTCCATGCGGTACACATGGTCCGCGCCCACGACCACCACGATGTCCGGATTGGCGTCGTGGATCAGGTTCAATGACTGGTAGATCGCGTTCGCGCTGCCCAGGAACCAGCTCTTGCCCACGCGCTGCTGGGCCGGAACAGAAGCGACGTACCTGCCGAGCTGCGTCGACATGCGCCAGGTCTCGGAAATGTGGCGGTCAAGGCTGTGCGACTTGTACTGCGTCAGCACAACGATCTGCAGGTAGCCCGAATTTGCCAGGTTTGAGAGCGCGAAATCTATCAACCGATACCCGCCGGCAAACGGCACCGCAGGTTTGGCGCGGTCCGCCGTCAAGGGCATCAGGCGGTTCCCCTCGCCGCCGGCCAGTACAATCGCCAATACTTTTTTCAACGCCATTGGTGTATTTCTCCCTGTACGTCTTTGAAGCCCCCCGAAGAGCCCGGGCTGCCGGACTCCTTCACACTAGAACAGATACCGGGGAACGACTACGTTAGGCACCATGCGCGTAGACATTGTGACTAAAGAATTTCCTCCCGAGATCTACGGCGGCGCCGGAGTGCATGTTGCCGAGCTCAGCCGGGTCCTCGCCAAGCATGTCGAGTTGCAGGTCCGCGCCTTCGGCGCTCCCCGCGACGCCGACTTCCACGGAGCGGCCGTGACGTCATATTCCACCCCCGATGACCTCGCCTCGGCCAATGCGGCGGTGCAGACCCTCGGTGTCGACCTGCGGATCGTGCCGGATGTCGCGGGCGCTGACCTGGTCCATTCCCACACCTGGTACGCCAATATGGCCGGCCACCTCGCCTCACTGCTCCACGGGATTCCGCACGTCCTGAGTGCGCACAGCCTCGAGCCGTTGCGTCCCTGGAAGGCGGAACAGCTCGGCGGCGGTTACGCCTTGTCTTCCTGGGTGGAAAAGACCGCGTATGAAGCGGCAGCCGCCATCATCGCCGTCTCCGAAGGCATGCGCCAGGACATCCTGCGCAGCTACCCTGACGTTGATCCCGCCAAGGTGCGCGTGGTCCACAACGGCATCGACGTGGAGCTTTGGAAGCCGGACGCCGGCGAAGAACACGTGCGGGCGCTCGGCATCGATCCCGCCAAGCCGAGCGTGGTGTTCGTCGGCCGCAACACCCGGCAGAAGGGTGTTCCCTACCTGCTGCGCGCCGCGGCCAAGCTGCCGGACGACGTCCAGCTGGTCCTCTGCCTGGGTGCCGCGGACACCCCGGAACTTGCGGCCGAAACCGCAGCGCTGATCGAGGATCTGCAGAGCAAGCGTGAAGGGGTCATCCTGATCGAGCGGATGCTGCCGCGTGCGGAACTCATCCAGGTCCTCAGCCATGCCACCGCCTTCGCCTGCCCGTCCATCTATGAACCGCTCGGCATCGTGAACCTCGAAGCCATGGCCTGCGGTGCTGCCGTTGTCGCCAGTGCCACGGGCGGTATCCCGGAAGTGGTCAACCATGGCGAAACCGGCCTCCTGGTGGAGCTTGAGCAGGTCACGGACGGCACCGGCACTCCATTGGATCCCGAGAAGTTCGTTGCCGACTTCGCGGCCGCCCTGGTGGAAGTTGTGTCCGATCCGGCGCGTGCCAAGTCCATGGGGGCTGCCGGCCGCGCCCGTGCCGAGGCGCACTTCTCCTGGGAATCGATCACCCAGACAACCCTTGAGGTGTACCGCTCGGTCCTGTCCTGAGCGGACAGCCCAGGCAATTAAGTACGACGGCGGCGCCGCACCTTCGCAGGATATCTGCGGAAGGTGCGGCGCCGCCGTCGTCATGGCCGGGGGCCGGCCCGGCCCGCTCGCGCCGTCAGCGCTTGAGCGCCGGGAGGTTCTTCTCGTCGACGGGGGAGGAACCGCTGGCCCGCAGGGCCTGGAAGTAGTCCCGGGCTTCGTCCTGGCGTTCCTGTTCGGCGCCGGAGGCGATGGCGGCGCGGAGGTGCTCCGGGCCATAACCGAAAGCGTCCACCAGGTCCAGGGCGTGCGGCCGGATCTTCACCAGGAGCCGGTTGATGTACGCACCCACGGTGCGGCCGCGCTGCATCGAGAGCCGTCCGTTCATCAGGTACCAGGACAGGTGCTTCTCAATGAGGGACAGGCCGAAGAGGTCGCGCAGCCAGGTGAGCACCTGGCGCGTGCCCGGATCCTTGACCGCGGACAGTCCTTCGGTGAAAGCCTCCCACTGCAGAAGTTCCGCGTGGGCCGTGGCGGCGTCGATGAGTTCGTCCTGGTGCTGGTTGAACAGTGCGGCCGCCTGGTGCTGGGGCAGCTTGTTGGCGCCCTTCAAGGCCGAGCCGACTTCGGCAACCATCGACTGCACGCGGTCGGTCAGGAGGGTGCGCTGGCCGTCCTCGTCGCGCAGGGCGAGGGCTGCCTTCTGTACGGAGCCGGTGTCCGCCACGAACTGCGCCACCTGGCGCAGTCCGGTCCGGTGCAACGCGACGTCCGCGGCCTGGGAGGCGACAAAGCGGGCCAGCACGCCGAAGTCCACGTTGCGGAATTCCTTGGCATAGTCGGCGAGCAACCGCTTGGCCACCAGTTGCAGGAGGATCGTGTTGTCGCCCTCGAAGGTGGCGTACACATCGAGGTCTGCGCGCAGCGAAGCGAAACGGTTCTCGATCAGGAAGCCGGCGCCGCCGCACGCTTCGCGGCATTCCTGCAGGGTGTCCAGGGCGTGCCAGGTGCTCAGCGGCTTAAGCGCTGCAGCGAGGGTTTCCAGGTCCTGGCGGTCGGCGTCGGTGTCGCGCTTTCCGGAGAAGACGTCGTCGAATTTCTCCAGGAGCTGTTCGTGGGCGAACCCGGCCGCGTAAGTGGTGGCGAGCCGGGTGAAAAGCCGCCGCTGGTGCCGCTGGTAGTCGAGCAGCACTTCTTCCTCGACCGGCGAGGAGGAGTTGAACTGGCGGCGCTCCGTGGCGTACTGGATGGCCGTTTTCAGCGCCACCTTGCTGGCGGCGACTGCGGCACCGTCCAGCGAGACGCGGCCCTGGACCAGCGTACCGAGCATCGTGAAGAAGCGGCGACCAGGGCTGGCGATCGGCGAACTGTACCCGCCGTCGGGAGCCACGTCGCCGTAGCGGTTCAGCAGGTTCGTCCGCGGGATGCGGACGTTGCTGAAGTGGAGCCGGCCGTTGTCGATGCCGTTCAGTCCGCCCTTGACGCCGTCGTCCTCCCCGCCGATGCCGGGCAGGAATTCCTTGCTTTGCGGGTCGCGCAGCGGAACGTAGAAGGCGTGAACGCCGTGGTTCACGTTGCGGGTCACCAGCTGGGCAAAGACGACGGCGGCAAGCCCGTCATTGGCTGCGTTGCCGATGTAATCCTTCCAGGCCGCACGGAACGGGGTGTTGATGACGAACTCCTGGGTGGCTTCGTCATAGCTGGCGGTGGTGGCGATGCTGGCGACATCCGAGCCGTGGCCGGTTTCCGTCATGGCGAAGCAACCCGGGATCTCCAGGCTCATGATGCCGGGAAGCCACTTGTCGTGGTGTTCGGCGGTTCCCAGATGAAGCACGGCCGAGCCAAAAAGGCCCCACTGGACGCCGGCCTTGATCTGCAGGGACGGATCGGCGGTCACGAGTTCTTCGAAGCCGGCGATATTCCCGCCGTGATCGTCGGAACCGCCCAAGCGCGTCGGGAAGGCCCGGTGCACGGCGTTGTTGTCGACCAAATAGCCGAGCTGTGCGAAAACGCGCTTGCGGTGCTCGGTGTGGGTGAGGCCTTCGATCTTGTGTACCTCGGGGCGGCCGGCCAGTTCGCGGGCGGTGCGCCGGACATCTGCCCAGCGCCCGAGGAGGAGCTCGCCCAGCGCGGCGACGTCGACGGCCGGGTTCTCTGCGCCTGATCCGGCGGGCTTGGTGCCGGATGCGGTGCGGTCCACTACTTCAGTCATGTGATTCCTTCGTGGTTTCCAATCGGTGGGTCATTGCTGGTTCCTGGAGGCTTTGCCGTCGGGAGCGATTCCGACGCACAGCCAGTCGGTGATGCGGGCAGCCATGGTTTGTTGGTCGGGTTTGGCGGGGGAGTCGGGGGTGCTGAGCCACAACTCGCCGGCGTTGCGCACCATGCCGATTGCCGCCGTCGGCCAGTAATCGATCAGCGCCTCGGCGCCGGGCCCGAGGTGCTCGCGCATGGGCTCGGCCATCATGCCGCTGATCGATTCGAAGAAGTGCCCCAAGGCGCCGGATACGGCGATGGCGTCCTGCTGCCCGGCTTCGCTGTAGGGAAGCCGGGTCACGAACGCGTAGACATTCGGGCTTGACTCAGCCATCTGCAGGTAGGCCGAGACCATCGCGTACAGGCCTTCCCGGGCCGTGGCCGCCGAGGCGACAGCTTCCTTCATCTTGCGTTGCATCTGGGCCAGGACCACCTCGCCCATGGCCTGCTGCAAACCGGCCTTGTCCCCGAAATACCGGTAAAACACGGGCTTGGACGTGCCCGCCGCCGCAGCGATGTCCTCCATGGACGCATCGCGGCCAAGGGAGTGGACCGCCTTGCGTGCCGCCTTGATCAGTTCGCGCCGGCGTTCCTCGCGGTGGTTCTGCCAGCGGGCCGCGCGGCCGTCCACGGCGGGTACGGCCGGATCCATGGCGGCCGGCACGGCGGCGGCCGCCTGGGCCTGTTGCTTCGATGCTGTGACGCTGTTCACGATACTCAGCGTATCAGGTACGCTGGGTATCAGTAACCCGAACGAGCGAAGGAGCTACGCATGCCCGAAGCAGCACTGCCATCGGAAGAGAACCAGGCAAAGGACGCGCGGCAGCACGCAGCCGTGCGCAAGGCCGTAGTAATCGGCGGCAACAGGATCCCGTTCGCCCGCAGCGGAGGCGCCTACACCAGGTCCTCCAACCAGGACATGCTCACAGCAGCCCTTGATGGCCTGATTGCGCGCTTCGGACTTCAGGGGGAGCGCATCGGCGAAGTCGCCGCCGGGGCTGTCCTGAAGCATTCCCGCGACTTCAACCTCACGCGTGAAGCCGTGCTCGGCTCGGCACTGGCCCCCGAGACTCCGGCCTACGATTTGCAGCAGGCCTGCGCCACCGGCTTGGAAACCGTGCTTGGCCTGTCCAACAAGATCAAGCTGGGCCAGATCGACTCGGCCGTGGCGGGTGGCGTGGACTCGGCCTCGGACGCCCCGATCGCCGTCAGCGAGGGCCTGCGCGAAGTGCTCCTGGACCTGAACCGCGCCAAGACCCTGCCCGCCCGGCTGAAGGTGCTCTCGCGCCTGCGTCCCAAAGACATCGCTCCGGATGCTCCCGGTACCGGCGAACCGCGGACCGGCCTGTCCATGGGCGAGCACCAGGCCCTCACCACCGCACAGTGGAAGATCAGCCGCGAGGCCCAGGACGAACTCGCGTACAACAGCCACCGCAACCTGGCGGCAGCCTACGACCGGGGTTTCTTCGACGACCTCGTGACGCCGTACCGCGGCTTGAACCGGGATTCGAACCTGCGCCCGGACACCTCCATGGAGAAGTTGGCCACGCTCAAGCCGGTCTTCGGCAGGAACCTCGGTACCGAAGCGACCATGACCGCAGGCAACTCCACGCCGCTCACCGACGGCGCCGCCACCGTGCTGCTCGGAACCGAGGAATGGGCGGACGAGCGCGGGCTTCCCAAGCTTGCTGTCGTCGTCGACGGCGAAGCCGCCGCCGTCGACTTCGTCCATGGCAAGGACGGCCTCCTCATGGCGCCGGCATTTGCGGTACCCCGCCTGCTGGCGCGCAACGGACTGACACTGGAGGACATCGACTTCTTCGAAATCCACGAAGCCTTTGCCGGGACGGTCCTGAGCACCCTCGCCGCCTGGGAGGACGAAGAATTCGGCCGCGAGCGCCTCGGCCTCGAGGGCGCCTTCGGCTCCATCGACCGGAGCAAGCTCAACGTCAACGGCTCGTCCCTCGCAGCAGGCCACCCCTTCGCCGCGACCGGCGGCCGCATTGTGGCCTCGCTGGCCAAGATGCTCCATGAGCGCGGAAGTGTGGACGGCCGCCCCGCGCGTGGCCTGATTTCCATCTGCGCGGCAGGCGGACAGGGCGTTGTGGCAATCCTTGAGGCGTACACGACGGCGGAAGGTGCGCAGGCATGAGCGACAAGTACACACAGTTCGTCAGCCGCGGTTTCGGCCGCGACCTCGCCGGCAAGCTCGGCCTGCCCCGCCCGGTGGAGCTCCGCCGCTACAAGGCCGGAGACCCATTGATTCCCGGGCCCGTGCTCGTCCTGGGGCAAAACGGCGAAAGCAAGGGGCAGGGCGCCGAGGCGCTCGCCGCCGAGCTTGTCTCCTGGGGCCTGGACGTCCGGCGCAACGCCCTTCCGAAGGAGAAACTGGGAGCGATCGTGCTCGTGCTGGACGAAGTCCGGACCCCGGAAGACCTGGAGGTGCCAGTGCTGACGGCGGCGCGTTCCGTGCGGGACCTCGCGGCGGGCGGCCGGATCATCAGCGTGTCGCGGACTGCGGAGTCCGCCACCGATCCCGCCGAAGCCGCGGCCCGGCAAGGGATCGACGGCCTGGTCCGCTCGTTGGCCAAGGAACTGCGCGACGGCGCCACCGCCAACGGCATCCTGCTCGGCAGCGGGGCCGCCCCGCAGAGTCCGGGAACCCTGGGTGCCCTGCGCTTCTTCCTCTCTGGCCGTTCGGCTTTTGTGGACGGCCAGTTCCTGTCCGTGACATCGGCCTCGGGCCGGCTGCCCGGAGACCCGGAGAAGCCCCTCGCGGGAAAGGTTGCGGTCGTCACCGGCGCGGCGCGGGGCATTGGTGCCGCGATCGCCAGGACGCTGCATCGCGACGGCGCCACGATTGTCGCCGTCGACGTCCCCGCCGCGGGCGACCACCTCGCTGAGGTCGCCAACGAGGTCAAAGGTACCGCCCTGCAGCTGGACATCACCGTCCCTGACGCGGGGGAGCGGATCATCCGCCACGCCCTGGAACGGCACGGCAGCCTGGACATCCTGGTCCACAACGCCGGGATTACCCGGGATAAGTTGCTGGCCAACATGGACGAGGGTCGCTGGCGTTCCGTCATTGCCGTCAACATCGCATCGCAATTGCGGATCAATGACGCGATCCTGGCATCCTCCGAACTGCCGGTGGCGCCCCGCATCGTTTCAGTCGCTTCCACCAGCGGCATCGCAGGCAACCGCGGCCAAAGCAATTACGCCGCGTCGAAGGGTGGGGTGATCGGCATGGTGCGCGCCAGCGCACCCTTGCTCGAAGCCCGCGGCGGGGCGATCAACGCCGTCGCTCCCGGCTTCATCGAAACCGAAATGACGGCTCGCATCCCGTTCGTCACGCGTGAGGTGGCACGGAGGCTGAACTCCCTCCAACAGGGTGGAGCCCCCGGTGACGTGGCCGAAGCCATCGCCTTCCTTGCCTCGGACGCTGCGGGCGGAATCTCCGGTGACGTGCTGCGCGTCTGCGGACAGAACCTGGTGGGCGCATGACGGGCGGGCTCGAAGGAAGCAGCGGCGAAACGGTCCTCCTGCCCGAAGCGCCGGCCCTGTCCATGCTGTACCTGAACGCCGCCGCGACGGCGGCCCGGAGGCGCTTCTCAGGAACGCGCCCGGACGGGGCGTTACCCGCGGCCCGGCACGAACTGCGGGACGTGACCGCCGACGTCGACAAGCTGACCGCTTTCCAGCACCTTCTCGGGGAAAGCGCAGGCGACCACCTTCCCGCCGGCTTCATCCACGCTTTGGCGTTCCCTGTGGCGATGAGTGTGCTGAACCGTGACGATTTTCCGCTTCCGCTGCTCGGCATGATCCATCTCGAAAACCATGTGGAGCAGTACCGGGCGGTCCATTTCTCCGAGGCCATGGCCATTACCGCGTGGGTGGAGAACCTTCGCGGCCATCGCGCCGGAAGCCTCGTGGACCTCGTTGCCGAAGTCCGCGGCAACGACGGCAGCCTGCTCTGGCGGGGCGTGTCCGCGTACTTGGCCAAGGGCTTCTTTCTCCCCGGAGTCGACAAGAACGGCGGCCGGAGCGGCCGCGACGATGCCTTGTTCAGCCCGCCGGATCCCACCGCGGTCTGGAACCTTGGGGTGGAAACCGGGCGGAACTATGCGGGCGTCTCCGGCGACTTCAACCCGATCCATCTGAGCGTCCTCTCGGCCAAGGCCCTGGGCTTGAAGCGCTCGATCGCGCACGGCATGTACCTGGCCTCCCGAGCCCTTGCCGAGGTTGGTCCGGTCCGCAGCGATGCCTTCAGCTGGGACGTGAATTTCGAAGCGCCCGTGTTCCTGCCTGCCCGGGTCGCGCTGGAGATCAATACTGCGCGTGGTGAATCCGGACAATGGTCGCGCTCCGACTTCACCGGGTGGAATCCGCGCAGCGGCCGGCGGCACTTCACGGGGACGGTCGCGGCACTGCCGTAACCGCCGTCGGGGTTGCCGTGCCGCGCCGGCGCACCCGCCCGGCCCTGCGTTTTCGCGGTGCGTCGGGCCGGGCGCCCGATTTTTAAATCCCGCGGATGCATGTTAGAGTTTTTCTCGCTGCTTCGGAGGAAAACGAGGCGCCGCAAGGCGTCGAAAAGGCTCCGGACACCACCTGCGCGGGTGGCGGAATGGCAGACGCGCTAGCTTGAGGTGCTAGTCCTCGAAAGGGGGTGGGGGTTCAAGTCCCCCTCCGCGCACAATCATGAGGCCCGGATTCACGTCCTGAATCCGGGCCTCATTTGTCGTTAAACTACCCGACTGGCGCCGCAGCTGCTGCCGGGTGGGTAGGCTGGGAAGTGCCGCGCCCGGCTGTCGGTGCGCGGAACTGAACACCGTGACATCGCACCGAGCCCAGCGAGGAGAGTTCCATGCCTGAGATCCGCCCCGAAGACGAAGTTGTACGGATCTGCCAGGAACTTATCCGCATCGACTCCTCCAACTTCGGCGACGACTCGGGCCCGGGAGAGCGGGCAGCCGCCGAATACACCGCCGCCCTGATCAGCGAAGTGGGCCTCGACGTCGAGATCTTCGAATCTGCTCCCGGCCGCGCGAATGTGGTCACCCGCATGGCAGGCGAAGACCCTTCCGCAGACGCGCTGGTGGTGCACGGCCACCTGGACGTCGTTCCGGCCCTCCGTGACCAATGGTCGGTCGATCCGTTCAGCGGCGAACTCAAGGACGGGCTGATCTGGGGCCGCGGCGCCGTGGACATGAAGGACATGGACGCCATGATCCTCTCGGTCATGCGTGACTTTGCCCGCACCGGCCGCAAACCCAAGCGCGACATCGTGTTCGCCTTCTTCGCCGACGAAGAAGCCGGCGGCACGTACGGCGCCCGCTACGCCGTCGAGCACCGTCGCGAACTGTTCGACGGCGCCACTGGAGCCATCTCCGAGGTGGGCGGCTTCTCCGCCACCATCGGTGGCCAGCGTACCTACCTGCTCCAGACTGCGGAAAAGGGCATCTCCTGGCTCCGCCTCGTGGCCCACGGACGCGCAGGCCATGGTTCGCAGATCAACACGGACAACGCCATTACCCGCCTGGCAGCCGCCGTCACGCGGATCGGCGAATACCAATGGCCGATCGAACTGACGCCCACCACACGGCAGTTCCTGGACGGCGTCACCGAGCTGACCGGCGTCGAATTCGATGCCGACAACCCGGACATCCTGCTCAAGGAGCTCGGCACCGTGGCACGCTTCGTCGGGGCCACCCTGCAGAACACCTCCAACCCCACGCTGCTGCGCTCAGGCTACAAGCACAACGTCATTCCGGAATCCGCTGAGGCCCTGGTCGATTGCCGCACGCTGCCAGGCCAGCAGGAGCTGGTCTTCGAAACCATCAAGCAGCTCGCCGGCGATGGGGTGGAGGTCAGCTACGTCAACAAGGACGTCTCCCTCGAAGTGCCGTTCGCCGGCAACCTGGTGGACTCCATGATCGACGCCCTGCATGCCGAAGACCCGGGCGCGAAGGTCCTTCCGTACACCCTCTCCGGCGGCACGGACAACAAGTCGCTAAGCAAGATCGGCATCACCGGATACGGCTTCGCGCCGCTCATGCTCCCGGATGAGCTCGACTTCACCGGCATGTTCCACGGCGTGGACGAGCGTGTCCCGGCCGAGTCGCTCAAGTTCGGCACGCGCGTGCTGAACAGGCTCCTCAGCAACTACTAGGAGGCAGCCGTGGACGCCGCGGAAATCCTGCCGGATGAACTCCTGGAGCGGATCCGCTCCCGGGCGGCCGGCTACGACCGGGACAATGCCTTCTTCCATGAAGACCTCCGGGAGCTTGCAGAAGCCGGGTACCTGAAGCTTTTCGTGCCCGAGTCCGACGGCGGCCGCGGCCTGGGGCTCGCGGAGGTTGCCATCCTGCAGCGGAGGCTGGCCGGGGCAGCGCCCGCCACCGCGCTCGGGGTGAACATGCACCTGGTGTGGACCGGCGTCGCGCGCGTCCTGCAGGAAAGGGGCGATGGATCGCTGTCCTTCATCCTCAAGGAAGCTGGCGAAGGAGAGGTCTTCGCATTCGCGATCTCCGAGGCCGGCAACGATTCGATGCTTTTCGATTCACGCACCGTTGCCGAGCCCCTTGCGGACGGTGGCTACAGCTTCACTGGCCGGAAGATCTTTACGAGCCTCTCGCCGGCATGGACGCGCCTGGGGACCTTCGGCAAGGACACGACGACCCTCGGCCGCGACGGCGAGCTGGTCTTCGGATTCCTCGACCGCGCGGCCCCGGGGCATTCGACGGTGGAGGACTGGGACACCCTCGGAATGCGGGCCAGCCAATCGAATTCCACCGTGCTGGAGGGCGCTGTGGTGCCGCCGGAACGCATTGTGCGGAAGCTGCCCGTCGGCCCCAACCAGGATCCGCTGATCTTCGCCATCTTCGCCTGCTTCGAAACGCTCCTGGCCTCGGTTTACACCGGTCTCGCGGAGCGTGCCTTCGAGCTGGCGCTCGACGCGGTGAAGCGGCGCACCTCCGCGAAATTCGGAGGCCGGAGTTTCGCGCAGGATCCCGATATCCGCTGGAAGATCGCTGATGCCGCCATGGCGTTGGATACGGTCCAGGCTCAGTTGGCCGGTCTTGCACGTGACGTGGACGCCGGTGCCGAGCACGGAAACCTCTGGTTCGCGAAACTGGTAGGGCTGAAGCTCCGGGCGACGGAGACTGCGCGGACTGTGGTGGACGCGGCGATCCGGGTATCCGGCGGATCCAGCTACTTCAGGAGAGGGGAGTTGGAGCGGCTGTACCGGGATGTGCTGGCCGGAATCTTCCACCCGTCAAACGAGGAATCGGCGCACAACACCGTAGCCAGCGCCTGGCTGGGGCCGCTGGAACGTTGAGCCGGAACGCAAGGCCTGTCCGTCCGGGTGATCAGACAGTGCGGGCGATCAGACAGTGCGTTGGACGGTGAACACCTTGCGCCGCATCCAATAGCGGCGTCCGCCGCCCATGTACAGCACGCTGCGTTCGAGTTCCCACTTGCCATACTCGGAATGTTCGACGAGCCTGCGTCGGGCCTCAGGCAGGGAATCGTCCGGTGCCACTGTCAGTACCAGGTATTCGTACTGCCTTGCATTGTCCCTTTGGCGTTCCACGGAACTGCCGAGAATTTGTTCCCTCATCCCTCTCCATTTTCGTCCTTTTCGGGCTAACGTGAAGTCATGAGCATCGATCCGCGTGTCGCGCTTCAGTCATTGACTGCCGCTTTGGAGGAGCATCTCGTTGCCGCTGCCGCCCGCCGGGGCGAAGGCGATCCCACCGTCGAGGCGGCGTTTTTCGCCGTGGCGGACGCTTTTGAAGTCTACGAAGACGCACTGTACGAGGCTTACGCGGAAGTCACGCCACTGCAGGTCTTCGACGAAGAGGACGACGGCGACGACGAAGAGGATGAGCTGCTCGACGAAGACGAGCTGGAAATCCTCGACCAGTAGCAGTTGCCCGCCTCCGCGCTAAGCGGAGACATCCTCCAGCGCCCGCGCGATTTCGGCGGGCAGTGGCGTCGGCTTGGCATCAAGGAGTTCCTTCAGCTGCACGGCATTCCTCGGGCCGATCACGGCACTCGCCACGCCCGGCCGGTTCAGCAGCCACGCCAGGGAAACATCCAGCGCGGTGCGGCCCAGTCCCTTTGCGGCCATATGGACGGCCTCGACCACGCGTGAGTCGCGCGCCTCCAGGTACTTGCCCACATAGCCGGCCAGGCGGTCTCCGGCTGCCCGCGAATCCGCGGGGATGTGGCCGCGGTACTTCCCGCTCAGCACGCCGCGGCCCAGCGGCGCCCACGCCATGAGCCCGAGCCCTGCGTCCTCGACGGCGGGAAGGAGCTCCGCTTCCGCGCTGCGGTTCAGGAGGGAGTACTCGGACTGGTTGGCCACGATCGGGAAGCCGGCGATCGCCGCGGCCTTGGCGCTTTGCCAGCCGTTGAAGTTGGAGATGCCCACGTAGCGGGCGCGTCCGCTGCGCAGTGCGAGTTCCAGGGCAGAGAGGGTTTCCTCCAGCGGGACATTGCCGTCCCAGCACTGCACGAACCAGATATCGAGGTAGTCGGTGCCCAGCCGCGCGAGGCTGGCGTCCAGGGTGGAAAGCATCGCACCGCGGGAAGCGTCCGGCCGCTGCCGTCCGTCCCGGCTCGATGCTCCGGCCTTGCTCGAAATGACCAGTTCGGAGCGGGACACCACATCGCCCAGCATGGAGCCAAGCATCGCTTCGGCCTCACCGCCGGAATAGGAGGCAGCCGTGTCCACCACGGTGCCCCCGGCACTGACGAAAGCGTGGAGCAGTTCCATGGCGTCATGCTCATCGGTCTCCTGGGCCCAGGACATGGTGCCCAAGGAAAGGACCGAAGCCCTGAGGCCGCTGTTGCCGACATAACGCTGCTGCATGGTGCTAGCTTACGGGCAGTTCGCAGACATCATGACGTAGGGTCTATTCACGTGAACTGGATAGAAGCAGCCCTTCTCGGCCTGGTGCAGGGACTCACCGAATTCCTCCCGATTTCCTCGAGCGCGCATCTTCGGATCGTCGGCGCTTTCCTGCCCAATGCGGCCGACCCGGGCGCCGCCTTCACGGCGATCACGCAGCTGGGCACGGAGACCGCCGTCGTGGTCTTTTTCTGGCGCGACATCGTCCGGATCATCAAGGCCTGGTTCGGCTCGCTGCGCGGCACGGTGGGCCGGGACGATCCGGACGCCCGCATGGGCTGGCTGGTGATCCTGGGCAGCCTGCCGATCGTCCTGCTGGGGCTGCTGTTCCAGGACCAGATCGAATCGGTGTTCCGCAGCATGTGGATCGTGGCCACCATGCTGATCGTCTTCGGCATGATCCTGGCCGTGGCCGATGCCACGGGCAGGCAGGAACGTGACCTCACACAGCTCAGCTACAAGCACGGCATCCTGTACGGCTTCGCCCAGGCCCTTGCCCTGATTCCCGGAGTATCGCGCTCGGGCGGCACCATCACGGCGGGCCTGCTCATGGGCTACACCCGCGAAGCAGCGGCGCGCTACTCCTTTCTCCTGGCCATTCCGGCAGTGTTCGGCAGCGGGCTCTACCAGCTGTACAAGGTGGTCAGCAAGGACGGCATCAGCGGCCCCTACGGGCTTCCCGAAACGGCACTGGCCACCGTCATCGCCTTCGTGGTGGGCTACGTGATCATCGGCTGGTTCCTGAAGTTCGTCTCCACCCGCAGCTACCGCCTGTTCGTCTGGTACCGGATCCTCCTGGGCCTGGCCCTCTACCTGCTTCTCGGTTTCAATGTCATCAGCGCCTAGCACTATCGTGGAGGCTGTGAAATCGTGGACCTCCCGCCCTGTACCCGAGCTTCCCGGCACCATGCCCCAACTGCGGCTGTTCGACACCGCCAGGGACGCCGTCGTCGAGATTCCGGCACGGGCGGAGCAATCCCTGTACGTCTGCGGCATTACGCCCTATGACGCCACCCACATGGGCCATGCCTCAAGCTACGTCGCCTTCGACCTCCTGAACCGCGCCTGGCGCGACGGCGGACAGCGCGTGGCGTACGTGCAGAATGTCACCGACATCGACGACCCCCTGCTTGAGCGCGCCAACGCCACGGGGGTGGACTGGCGCGAACTCGCCGCCAGCCAGATCGAGCTGTTCCACAGCGACATGACGGCCCTGAACGTCCTCGCCCCGGACCACTACATCGGCGCCGTCGAAGCGATCCCGCTGATCGTTCCCGCCATCGAGAAGCTGATTGCGGACGGCCTCGCCTACCGCGTGGACGGCAGCAACGGCGAGCCCGACGGCGATGTCTACTACGACGTCGACGAAGCCGGAAAGCGTTCGGACAGCGAGGACGCCTGGCGGCTCGGCGACGTTTCCGGCCTGAGCGAGGCAGAGATGCTTCCGTTGTTCGCCGAGCGCGGCGGCGACCCCGCACGCCCGGGCAAGCGCAACGTCCTCGATCCGCTCCTTTGGCGGGTGGCCCGCGACGGCGAACCCAGCTGGCCCGGCGCCAGCCTGGGGGAGGGGCGCCCCGGATGGCACATCGAATGTACCGTCATCGCGCGCGAATACCTGCCTGCGCCCTTCACGGTGCAGGGCGGCGGATCGGACCTTGTCTTCCCGCACCACGAGATGGGCGCCGGCCACGCATGGTCCATCGCCGGGGTCCCGCTGGCCCGGCACTACGCTCACGCCGGCATGGTAGGCCTCGACGGCGAGAAGATGAGCAAGTCCCTCGGCAACCTCGTGCTCGTCTCCAAGCTGCGCGCAGCCGGGGAGGAAGCCGCGGCCATCCGCCTGGCCATCCTCGCCAACCACTACCGTGCGGATTGGTCCTGGACCACTGAGGCCTTTGAGGCCGCGAAGGAGCGCCTCGCGCTGTGGCGCGCAGCCCGCGACCTCGCCCCGGCCGGGACCGTTGCGGCACTCCTCGGCCGCATGCGCGCGGAACTCGCAAACGACCTTAACGCACCGGCTGCACTCGCCGCCGTCGACGGCTGGGCCAAGGCGGCCGTGGCCGCCGGCAGCGCGGATGTTTCGGAAACGGACGCCGCGTTGTTCGGCGATGCCGTCGACGCGCTGCTCGGAGTTGAACTCTAGGGAACCGCGCAAAAGCCCTCCCGGAAGATCCGGGAGGGCTTTGCTGTACCTGTGTTTGGCTGTACCCCTGCGCTGTCCAGGGCCCGCCCGGCTAGCCTTTTCCTTTGCCGCGCCGCTTAAGGTACCGCTCAAACTCCTTGGCGATCGATTCGCCTGTGGCTTCCGGGAGGTCGGCGGTGTCCTTGGCTTCCTCCAGCTGCCGGACGTAGGCGGCGATCTCGGGATCATCGGTGGCGAGTTCGTTGACGCCCCGCTCCCAAGCCTCGGCGTCCTCTGCCAGCGACTGGGTATCCAGGGGCAATTGCAACAGGTCCTCGACCTTGTGCAGGATGGCCAACTGGGCCTTTGGAGAAGGCGCCTGCGAAACATAGTGCGGAACCGCCGCCCACAAGGACACCGTGGGGATGCCGGCCAGCATGGCGAACTCGGCCAGTACCCCGACGATGCCCACGGGACCTTCGTACTGGCTGGCCTCCAGGTTCAGCCGCTGGCGCAGCGCATTGTCCTCGGTGGTGGTGCTGACGGGGATAGGCCTGCTGTGCGGGACATCGGCGAGCAACGCGCCAAGCAGCACCACGTAGTCGACTTTGAGCGTTTCGGCATGCACAAGCAACTCCGCGGTGTACGCGCGCCACCGGTAGGAGGGTTCGGTGCCCAGCACCACCACGACGTCCACGTTGCTGTCCGGAACACTCGCCCGGTAGAGGCGGGTGGACGGCCACTTGACCCGGCGTTCGCCGGAGGCGGTCCGGCGCACGGTGGGCCGGGTGAACTGGAAATCGTAGTAGTCGTCGGCATCCACCGTGGCCACCTTCTTGCCCTGCCACAGCTTGTTCAGGTAGCGCAAAGCATCGCTCGCCGCTTCACCGGCGTCGTTCCAGCCTTCAAACGCGGCAAGCATCACGGTGATCCGTTTGCCTTCCTGCGCCGGCTGCAGGAGGTGCTCGGCTTCGCGGGGGGCGTCCTGTCCGTCGCGGGCTCCGTCCAAACTGTTCATTCCCTCACCCTACGTCGAAGCACCCCGGCTGTGCATGGCTTCACACGCCGCCGTGTTCCGGGCGCTCCCGGACGGGCACGTAGACTTGGCCATATGTATGCCTCCCTTTCCCAGCCCTCCCTGAAAGCCGCCCTCTGGGATATGGATGGCACCTTGGTGGACACCGAGCCGTATTGGATCGCCGCCGAGCACGACCTCGTGGAAGCCCACGGCGGGAGTTGGTCCCATGAGCAGGCCATGCAGCTCGTGGGGCAGTCCCTGATGCACTCCGCCGGAATCCTGCAGGACGCCGGCGTGCGGCTGGAAAAGCGCGAGATCATCGATACGTTGAGCGCCCGCGTGATCGAAAGGATCAAGGAAGATGTTCCGTGGCGGCCCGGAGCGCGCGAACTCCTCGACGAGCTCCATGGCGCCGGGGTCCGCTGTGCCCTTGTGACCATGTCCGAAGGCCCCTTGGCCCGGGAAGTCGTGGCCGCGCTCCCCAAGCCCTATTTCGAGTTCCTGGTTACAGGGGACACCGTCAGCCAGGGTAAACCGCATCCGGAGGCGTACCTGACCGCCGTCGAGCGCCTGCGCCTCAGCGATCCGGAGCTGACCATCGACCACTGTGTTGCCTTTGAGGACTCGGTTCCCGGCGTCGCTGCGGCCCTCGCCTCCGGCGTGGTCACCGTGGGAATCCCGCACCAGGTGCCTTTGCCTGATGACATCCGCCGCACGACGTGGAGCACCCTGGCCGGCCGCACGGTCGCCGAGCTCGAACAGCTGGTCCTGGACCGCGCCCGTGCGGCAAGCGGAGTCGCCGCGGCAGGCGTGCTGCTCGAGGGAGCGAACTAAGTGGCCGGCGGCGGACCCGCACACCACAACGCACAGGGTCACAGTGCACAGGGAAGCGGCAGGGAAGGCATCCCCTTGGGGAGGATCGCGGGAGTTCCGGTCTACCTGGCCTATTCCTGGTTCCTCATTGCGGCCTTCACTGTCATCACGCAGGGTCCGGCCCTGCAGTTCAGCACTCCCGGGCTGGGAATGGGCGCCTACTTTGTTGCCTTCGCCTACGCGCTGCTGCTGGCGCTTTCCGTGCTGGTCCACGAACTTGCCCACGCCCTGACGGCCCGGGTCTTCGGCTGGCCGACGGAAAAGATCGTGCTGAACCTGTGGGGCGGCCACACCCAGTTCGAAAGCTTTACTGCCTCTCCGGGGCGGTCGGTGGTCGTTGCCCTGGCCGGCCCCTTTGCGAACATCGTCCTCGCGGCGGCGGCGTGGCCCCTCGTCACGGGCCAGGTCTTTTCGGGAGTGGCGGAGCTCCTGGCCAACATCTTCATGTGGTCGAACTTCCTGATCGGCATTTTCAATGTCCTTCCGGGCCTGCCCCTGGACGGCGGCCGCCTGGTCGAATCGGCCGTCTGGAAAGTGACGGGCAGCCAGGAAAAGGGCACCATCGCCGCCGGCTGGTCCGGCCGCATCATCGTCGTGGCGCTGGTCCTGTGGTTCATCGTGCTGCCATGGCTGCGCGGCGGCTCACCGGATTTCCAGCTGGCCATCGTCACCCTCCTCGTCTGCGGCTTCCTCTGGATGGGCGCGTCGGCGGCCATCAACCACGCGGCCATGCGCAGCCGCCTGCGGTTGGTCAACGCGGGCGCCCTGGCCGAGCCCGCCATCGGCATCCCGGATACTGCCAGCGTGGCAGATGCCTTGCGGCTGTCACCGGAAGGCCGTCCCGCCGTCGTCGTCCAGGATGCCGAGCGGCGCCCCCGCGCCTGGGTGGTTCCTTCTTCGGCGGTGGCGGTGCCGCACGCGCAGCAGGAGTCGACGCCGGTCACGGCGGTGGCTGCTGCCCTCGCGCCCGGCGCCTATGTTCCGTGGAGCGCCGGCGGCCAGGAACTCATCCAGTACCTGGCCCGCCTGGACGGCGGGGAATACGCGGTGATCGACGATGCCGGAACCGTCACCGGGCTGCTGCGGCAGCAGACGGTGGTGAGGGCCATTACAGGCAAAGATCCCCGGCGGAACGGGCGCGCCTGACGCCTTCCCGGTAGAGTTACCTGCCGGCCCATGAATCACACCGGACGTCGCCGCGCACCGCGGCTGCTGTCCACGGCCCAGCCTGACAAGAGCGAGGAATACATCCATGAGCAGCGAAACCGCCGCCAGCAACAGCACTGTGGAGAACGGCGCGGACACTTCTGCACGCCAGGCGACGGGAGCCGCGCGCCGGCGCGGGCCGTTCCGTGTGGGAGAGCGTGTGCAGCTCACGGATGAACGCGGCCGGATGAACACCATCACCCTCGAAGAGGGCGGTGCGTTCCACACGCATCGCGGCTACCTGAACCATGACGAGATCATCGGCAAGGTGGACGGCTCGGTGGTGGAGAACAATATCGGCCAGCAGTACCAGACGCTGCGTCCGCTGCTGTCGGACTTCGTGCTCTCCATGCCGCGCGGCGCTGCGGTGGTGTATCCCAAGGATGCCGGCCAGATTGTCACCATGGCCGATATCTTCCCGGGTGCCCGCGTGGTCGAGGCCGGCGTGGGTTCCGGCGCACTCTCCATTTCGCTGCTGCGCGCGGTGGGCGACGCCGGCTACCTGCACTCCTTCGAACGCCGCCAGGAATTCGCCGATATTGCCCGCGGCAACGTCGAAACCATCTTCGGCGGCCCGCACCCCGCCTGGAAGATTTCCCTGGGCGACTTCCAGGAAGAAGTTGTCCGCAGCGAGGAGCCCGGTTCGGTGGACCGCGTGGTGCTGGACATGCTTGCGCCGTGGGAATGCCTCGACGCCGTTGCCACCGTCCTGGCCCCGGGTGGTGTCTGGATCAACTACGTCGCCACCGTGACGCAGCTTTCCCGCACTGCCGAGGCCATCCGTGCCGACGGACGCTTCACGGAGCCCGACGCCTGGGAATCCATGGTCCGGGGCTGGCACCTCGAAGGCCTCGCCGTGCGTCCGGACCACCGCATGGTGGCCCACACCGGCTTCCTGCTCGTCACCCGCAGGCTGGCCGACGGCGTCACCGGAATTTCCTTGAAGCGGCGCCCCTCGAAGACCGAATTCAGCGAGGAAGACCTGAACGCCTGGACCCCCGGAGCCGTGGGCGAACGCGCCGTATCGGACAAGAAGCTCCGCCGCGCCGCACGGGACGCCATCGCCGGCACCAACGTCAAGGATGCGCCTGCCCGGGAGGGCTAGCCAAGATCACAAACTGGTCCGCATTCCGGATGTCAGAGCCTTCCCGGCCCGTTTCGGGGCTAAGGTCTATTTATAGACGCAGGAAGGGGCTGATGCTTCGTGGATACCACGAACAACGATTTCGGACTGACACCGGAAGAGTCCTCCGCAAAAGCGGAAGGCGCAGTGGAACGGGGACTGTCCGCAGTCGGACCGAAGCAAGGCGAAGGCGATCTGACGGTCGCCGAGCGGCAGATCAACATCCTTCGAGACAAGCTCCGGCACATTGACAGGCAGCTTGCGGCGGCAACCCAGAACAACAGCAAGCTCGTCACCATGCTGGAGACCGCCAAGGCGGAAATTGTCCGACTGAAGAGCGCCTTGGAGCAGGACGGCCAGCCGCCGTACAGCTTCGGCACCGTGCTGCAGATCAACCCGCGCCGGCAGGCAAACGCCGGCAATTCCGGCCAGGCAGCCACCGAAGAGTCCGTGGACATCTTCAACGCAGGCCGGAAGATGCGCGTCGGCATCAGCCCCCTGGTCAACCTCAACCAGCTTGCTGTGGGGCAGGAAGTCCTGCTGAACGAGGCCCTGATGGTGGTCATGGCTCTTGGCTACGAACGGGCCGGTGAACTGGTCACCCTGAAGGAAATGCTGGGCCATGACCGCGCCTTGGTGGTCGGCCGGGCCGACGAGGAACGGGTGGTCCGGCTGTCCGGCGCCCTGCAGCGTGAGTCCCTGCGGGTCGGGGATGCACTGTCCCTGGACTCCCGTACCGGCTATGTCCTCGAGAAGGTGCCGCGCGCCGAAGTCGAAAACCTCGTCCTGGAGGAAGTCCCGGACATCACCTACGAAGACATCGGTGGCCTGGGTCCGCAGATCGAACAGATCCGGGACGCCGTCGAACTTCCCTTCCTGCACCCGGACCTCTACCGCGAGCACGGGCTGAAGGCTCCCAAGGGCATCCTGCTGTACGGCCCGCCCGGCTGCGGCAAGACGCTTATTGCCAAGGCGGTGGCCCACTCCCTCGCGGAGCGAGCCACTGAGCGCGCCGGCAATTCGGACCTGAAGAGCTACTTCCTCAACATCAAGGGCCCGGAACTGCTGGACAAGTATGTCGGCGAAACCGAACGGCACATCCGGCTGATCTTTGCCCGGGCCCGCGAGAAGGCCTCGGACGGCAGCCCCGTGGTGGTTTTCTTCGACGAGATGGACTCACTGTTCCGCACCCGCGGCACCGGCGTGTCCTCCGACGTCGAAACCACCATCGTGCCGCAGTTGCTGAGTGAGATCGACGGCGTAGAACGGCTGGACAACGTGATCGTCATCGGCGCCTCCAACCGTGAAGACATGATCGACCCCGCCATCCTGCGCCCGGGACGCCTGGACGTGAAGGTGAAGATCCAGCGCCCGGACGCCGAGGCCGCGGCGGACATCTTCGCCAAGTACATCACCACGGACCTGCCGTTCCATCCGAACGACCTCGCCGAACACCACGGCGACGTTCAGTCCACCGTGGACGCGATGATCCAGCGCACGGTCGAGGCCATGTACTCCACCGAGAAGTCCAACGAGTACCTCGAGGTCACGTACGCCAACGGCGACACCGAGATGCTGTACTTCAAGGACTTCAACTCGGGCGCCGTCATCCAGAACGTGGTGGACCGGGCCAAGAAGTACGCCATCAAGGACCTCCTGACGAACAACCAGAAGGGCCTGCGGATCGACCACCTGCTGCGCGCCGTCGTCGACGAATTCCGCGAGCACGAGGACATGCCCAACACCACCAACCCGGATGACTGGGCACGGATCTCCGGGAAGAAGGGCGAACGCATCACTTATATCCGCACCATTGTCCAGGGCAAGGCCGGCCAGGAGCCCGGGAAGTCGATCGAGACGACTCCGAACACCGGCCAGTACCTGTGACGCCGGGAAGCGAGGCCCTCGCCGGCACGGAACTGCCGGCCGGCGGGGCCATGCGGGTCATGGGGTCCGAAACCGAGTACGGGATCCACGCACCCTCGGCACCGGGCGCCAACGCCACCATGATGTCGGCACGCGTCATCCAGGCGTACGCCCAGATCACGCGGCAGAAGACGGCCGGGGGAGCGGAGACCCGTTGGGACTACACCGATGAGGAACCGCTCCACGACGCGCGCGGTTGGACCCTGGAACGCAGCCAGGCGGATCCCAGCCAACTGACCGACCAGCCGCCGGTGCTCGACGCCGAGGCCGTCGCCTTGGCGTACGGCCGGCAGGACCTTGAAGCGGATGGGCAGGACGAAACCGGCTCGCTGTTGATGAACATGGTGCTCGGCAACGGCGCGCGGCTCTACGTGGACCACGCGCATCCGGAGTACTCGAGCCCCGAAGTGACCAACCCGCGTGCCGCCGTCACCTGGGATGCCGCCGGAGACCTTGTGGCCCTGGGTGCCGTTCGGAAGCTGGCTTCAGATCCCGAGCTTCCGCCCATCAACCTGTACAAGAACAACACGGACAACAAGTCGGTGTCCTACGGCTCGCACGAAAACTACCTGATGCCGCGTTCGGTGCCTTTCGGCGATATTGTCCGCGGACTCACGCCGTTCTTCGTCACCAGGCAGGTCATCTGCGGTGCGGGCCGGGTGGGCCTGGGCCAGGACGGATCACGGCCCGGCTACCAGATCAGCCAGCGTGCGGACTTCTTTGAGGCCGAAGTCGGCCTGGAAACAACCATTCGCCGGCCGATCATCAACACCCGCGACGAACCGCATGCCACCGCGGACAAATACCGTCGCCTGCATGTCATCATCGGCGACGCCAACCTCAGCCAGGTATCCAACTACCTCAAGTTCGGCACCACGGCCATGGTGTTGAGCCTGATCGAAGCCGGCCAGGCACCACGGATCGAAGTCCACGAGCCCGTGGCGGCGCTCCAGGACGTCAGCCATGACACGTCGCTGAGCGGCACCTTGCGCCTGCTGGACGGCAGGCGGGTCACCGCGCTCGACATCCAATGGATGTATTACGAAGCCGCGGCGAAGCTCGCGCTGGAAACCGGCGTCTCCGATGCGCACAGCGGGGACGGCCACACCAGGGAGGTCCTGGAACGCTGGGAATTGGTCCTGACGCAGCTGGGCAGCGACCCGTCGGCGGCCGCGTCGTCCGTGGAATGGATCGCAAAGCGGGCGCTGCTTGACGGCTACCGGAACCGCGACAACCTTGAATGGGGTGACGCGCGCCTGGGACTCGTGGACCTGCAGTGGTCCGATATCAGGCCCGAGAAGGGGCTGTACTACAGGATGCTCGCCCGCGAGCGGATGCAGCGGTTAGTGGACGACGCCGCCATCGCACGCGCCGTCGTCGAGCCACCTTCCGATACGCGCGCCTATTTCCGCGGAAAATGCGTGTCGACTTTCGGCAAGCAGGTGGTCGGGGCCAGCTGGGACTCGGTGATTTTCGACGTACCCGGCATCGGGAAACTGCAACGGGTGCCCACACGGGAGCCGTTGCGGGGCACCGAGTCGCTCACCGGCGAGCTCTTCCGCAAACACGACACTGCCGCGGCGTTCCTTGGCGAACTGCTCGGTCCGCCGCCGGGGCCAAAGGCCTGAACGGAGGCCTGTTGCAGAGGCCCCCGGCACGCTGGGAAACACCCGCCGGAAAACAGCGGCGGGACCGCCCGCAGCGTGGCAGTATGGCAATACAGGGAGTCCCCGGCTGTTCCATCAGGAGCAGCCGCCACGGGGCAAAGAGAATGGAGAAGGGTCATGGCAGCCCAGGAACAACAACAGCCGCAGTCCCGCGATACCGAGATCGAGGACGAGGTACCCGAGGCACCTCCCGCCGTGCCGGAAGCCCAGGCGTCCGCAGCGACGCAGGGCGTGGATGACCTGCTCGACGAAATCGACGGCGTGCTTGAATCCAACGCCGAAGAATTCGTCAGGGCTTTCGTCCAAAAGGGCGGCCAATAACGAAAGGCCCCCGCCAACCGCCCGGTCCGCGCCGGGCCCGGATGTCACCGTCGAAGGAGCGCAGCAGTGCACGAGCTAACGGCCGGCTTCCCGGCCTCCCAGGCAACGTCGTCATTCACCGAGTATCTGCAGCGCTCAAGACCTGAACTCCTGCCCGGCAGCCAGGCGCTTCCTGCGGGGCAGCTTCCACAAGCCCCGCATGCCACCACCATCGTTGCCCTGGCGTATCCGGGCGGTGTCCTGATGGCGGGAGACCGGCGGGCCACGATGGGCAACATCATCGCCAGCCGGCACATCGAAAAGGTTTTCCCGGCCGATAGCTACTCGGTGCTGGGCATCGCGGGTACCGCAGGCCTGGCCATCGACATCACCAAGCTCTTCCAGGTGGAACTGGAGCACTACGAGAAGATCGAAGGCACCCTGCTCAGCCTGGACGGCAAGGCGAACCGCTTAGGCGCCATGATCCGCAGCAACCTGCCGATGGCGATGCAGGGCATGGCGGTGGTTCCGCTGTTTGCCGGTTTCGACCAGGTGGCCCAGGTGGGGCGGCTGTTTTCCTACGACGTCACCGGCGGCCGCTACGAGGAGCAGGAGCACCACTCAGTCGGCTCCGGTTCGGTGTTCGCGCGTGGCGCGCTCAAGAAGCTGTGGCGCCCCAACCTGTCCGAGAGCGAAGCCGTTGCGGTCGCCGTCGAGGCCCTTTACGACGCGGCCGACGACGACTCCGCCACGGGCGGTCCGGATCCGGTCAGGCAGCTGTGGCCGGTGGTGTACACCGTGAACCGCGCGGGCGCCCGCAGGGTGTCCGAACGGGAACTCGCCGAAGTCGCGGGCCGGATTGCCAGCTCCCGCACCATCGAAGGACGGGAGGCCTGACATGACCCAGCAGTTCTACGTTTCGCCTGAGCAACTGATGAAGGACCGCGCGGATTTCGCGCGGAAAGGCATCGCCCGTGGCCGTTCGGTGGTGGTGATCAGCTGCGCCGACGGGATCGCCCTCGTTGCCGAGAACCCCTCGCCGTCCCTGCACAAGCTCGGCGAGATCTACGACAAGATCGCGTTCGCCGCCGTCGGCAAATACAACGAATTCGAAAGCTTGCGGCAGGCCGGCGTGCGCTACGCCGATGTCCGCGGTTACTCCTACGACCGCGAGGACGTCACGGCCCGCGGCCTGGCCAGCGTGTACGCGCAAAGCCTGGGTGCGGTCTTCACTGCCGAGCAGAAGCCTTTCGAGGTCGAGCTGGCCGTGGCAGAAGTGGGCCGGGACCAGGCGTCCGACCACCTGTACCGGCTGACTTTCGACGGTTCCATTGCCGACGTCAACGGATTCGTGGCCATGGGTGGCCTGGCTGAGCAGGTCTCCGAAGCGCTCGAGGCCGGTTGGAGTGCCGAGCTCAGCCTCGCGGCCACGCTCCGCCTGGCCGTAAAGGCCCTTGCAGCGGACAAGGAAACCGATGCCCTTCCGGGAACGGCCGTCGAGGCAGCCGTGCTGGACCGCAATTCCGAGAGCGCCCGCGGTTCCCGCCGGGCCTTCCGACGGCTCTCGTCCGACGACATTACGCAGCTGCTGGAAGGGGAGGCCTGAGATGGACAAGCGCATATTCGGCATCGAAACCGAGTTCGGGATCTCCTACTCGAGCCCCGATTCGCGGCCCTTGGCACCGGAGGAGGTGGCCCGCTACCTGTTCCGGAAGGTCGTGAGCTGGGGCCGCTCCTCCAACGTCTTCCTCACCAACGGTTCGCGGCTCTATCTCGACGTCGGGTCCCACCCCGAGTACGCGACGGCCGAATGCGACGACCTTGCCCAGCTCATCGCCCACGACCGGGCGGGGGAGCTGATCCTCGATGACCTGGTCGACGAAGCCCAGGGGCGGCTGGCTGCCGAAGGTTTCAACGGAACGGTCTACCTTTTCAAGAACAACACGGACTCCGCGGGCAACTCTTACGGGAGCCATGAGAACTACCTGATCCCGCGGCGCGGGGAATTTTCCCGGCTTGCCGAAATCCTCATCCCGTTCCTCGTGACCCGGCAGCTGATCGCCGGAGCAGGCAAGGTCCTCAAGACGCCACACGGAGCCACCTTCGCCTTCTCGCAGCGTGCCGACCACATCTGGGAGGGAGTATCGTCCGCGACCACACGGTCGCGGCCAATCATCAACACCCGCGACGAGCCGCATGCGGACGCCGAGTTCTTCCGCCGGCTGCACGTGATCGTGGGCGACTCCAACATGTCCGAAACCACTGCGCTGCTGAAGGTCGGCACCGTGGACCTGCTGTTGCGGATGATCGAGGCCGGAGTCATCATGCGGGACATGCGCATGGAAAACCCGATCCGGAGCATCCGGGAGATCTCCCATGACCTCAGCGGCCAGGCCCTCATCCGGCTCGCTAACGGACGCCAGCTGACAGCACTCGAAATCCAGCGTGAGTACCTCGACAAGGTCACGGAATTCGTGGAGGCCAACGGCGCGCATAATCCCCACGTCCCTGTGATCCTCGACCTGTGGGAACGCACGCTCGACGCCATCGAAAGCGGAAACACCTCCTCCATCGACACCGAAGTGGACTGGGCCATCAAGAAGAAACTGATGGACGGCTACATGGCCAAGAACGGCATCGGCCTCGATTCGCCGCGCATCGCGCAACTGGACCTCACATACCACGACATTTCCCGGCAACGGGGCTTGTTCTACCTGCTGCAGTCGCGCGGCGCAGCCAAGAGACTGCTGGCGGAGACCGACATCAAGGACGCCGTGGATATGCCGCCGCAAAGCACGCGTGCCAAGCTGCGCGGTGATTTCGTCCGCCGGGCACAGGAACTCGGCCGCGACTACACCGTGGACTGGGTGCACTTGAAGCTCAACGACCGCGCCCACCAGACGATCCTCTGCAAGGACCCCTTCCGGAGCGTCGATGAACGGGTGGACGCATTGCTGGATTCAATGAGCTGACTCCCAGCTTTTGCCGCTACTCTGGAATCTGGCCATTTCCAGGTCAACTCAAGCGTGCCCGGCCACAGTGCCGGCACGTGTCCCAGAGCCCCTGACGAAAGTTCCGCTTGTGCGCCGACTCCTAGCAATACTGGTCCCTGGCCTCCTCCTGCTGCTCACCGCCTGCGGCGGCGGCAACTCCGCCGCCCCCGAACCGAGCAGCCAGTCTGCCGGGGACGTGGCAAAGTTCGACACCCTGAAGATCACCGACAACGGCGACAAGAAGGCACCGGGCCTGGATTTCCCCAAGCCCTTCGAAGTCACCGAACCCACGGTCAAGGCCGTCACCGAAGGTAACGGAGACCGCATCCGCGCCGGACAGATCGTCGAGATGTCCTATGTGGCGGTGGACGGAAAGACCGGCAAGACCCTCGAAGACACCTATCCGTCCGGCCCGCAGCCGATCGAACTCAACGATGAACTCAAGCAGGGCAGTTCCCTGATCTACAACGTCGTGGTCGGCGCAAAGGTCGGTTCCCAGGTGGCTTTCGCCGCCCCGGGCAAGGCCGCAAGCGAAGGGGCGGAAGCCGGCTCCAGCCAGCTGGTCGTGTTCAAGCTCCTCTCTGTCAAGGATGCGCCGAAGGTCCTCGACAAGCCCGAGGGCGACGCCGTAACCCCGCCCGCAGGCCTGCCCACGGTCAAGGTGAATGACAAAGGCATTCCGGAGATTTCCGTAGAGGGCGTCAAGGCCCCCAAGGAACTCATTGCCCAGGACCTGATCAAGGGCAAGGGCGCCGTGGTGAAGGAGAGCGACACGCTGACCGTCAACTACGTCGGCGTCACCTTGGCCGGCGGAAAGAAGTTCGACTCCAGCTTCGATGACAGCTTCGGGCACAAGGGCGTGGCGACTTTCCCGCTCAGCAACGTCATCAAGGGCTGGACCAAGGGCCTTGCCGGTAAGACCGTAGGCTCCCGCGTGCTGCTCGTGATTCCGAAAGACCTGGCCTACGGCGATTCCGGACAGGGTGATGCCAAGGGTGACCTCGTCTTCGTCGTCGACATCCTCGGCGCCCAGTAGCCCGGCAACAGCCAGCCACCAAACCAAGAACCACATCACTCCAAGAACACACTGAGGAGCAACATGTCATTTGGACAGCGCGATTACGACCGCACCAAGCCGGAGATCGACTTCCCGGAAGGTGACGTTCCCAGCGAACTCGTCATCACCGACCTGATCGTGGGCAACGGCGCCGAGGTCAAGCCCGGCGACACCGTCTCCACGCACTACGTCGGCGTGGCCTGGTCCACCGGCGAAGAATTCGACGCCTCCTGGAACCGCGGCGCCCCGCTCGACTTCCGTGTCGGCGTCGGCCAAGTCATCCAGGGCTGGGACCAGGGCCTCATGGGCATGAAGGTCGGCGGCCGCCGCCGCCTCGAAATCCCCTCCGAGCTGGCCTACGGTTCCCGCGGAGCCGGTGGAGCGATCAAGCCGAACGAAGCCCTGATCTTCGTCGTGGACCTGCTCGCCGTCCGCTAGCAACGGCTGCAAGGGGCGCGTCAGCGGCCGGCATTGTCCGGCGGCTGACGCGCCTTCTTCGTTAACCACGGGACTTTAGTAACGTTGCATCCGTGTCCGCATCACGTACCGAACGCCTGCTGAACCTCCTCCTGGCCCTCCTCAACACGAAGTACGGGCTGTCCCGTGCCGTGCTGCGGGAGAAGGTCTATCACGACGAGGACAGCTCTGACGCGGCGTTCGGCCGGATGTTCGAACGGGACAAGGTGGACCTGCGGAATTTCGGCTTCGAGATCGAAACCATCGCAGAGGCCGGCTTCTCCGCAGATGATCCCACCACCACGCGCTACCGGATCGGCAAGGAATCCAACCGCCTGCCCGATGTCCACCTGACGCCCGCAGAAGCCACCGTGCTGGTGCTGGCCGCGACTCTCTGGGAACGGGCGGCGCTGGGCGGAGCGGCGGCGAGTGCGCTGCGGAAGCTCCAGGCCGCCGGAGACCTCGGCGAGGTGGAGCTTCCGGCCGGGGTGCAGCCCAGGATCAAGCCAGCGGGCAAATCCTTCGAAGCAATCGTCAACGCCCTGAACGCCCGCCAGCCGGTCAGCTTCGGCTACCGCGCCGCGAGCACCGGGGCGGAAGAACGACGGCGGGTGGAGCCATGGGGGCTCGGCAGCCGCTTCGGTCAGTGGTACCTGGTGGGGTTTGACCAGGCCCGTGGAGCGAAGCGCTTCTTCCGGCTGTCCCGGATGACCACCTCGGTTGAGCTGGACCCGAAAGGCAGTTATGAACTGCCTGCGGGCTTTGACGCCCGCCGCGAACTGGACGGCCTTGAGGAACTGCCCATCCAGGACGCGTTGCTCGAGGTCGCAGCAGGCAAGCTCCTTGGCCTGCGCAGGCGAGCCGTGCCTGCGCCCCAGGGCAGCGAAGCAGGCCGGGGCCATGAGCCCGCACAGGGCCGGGACGTCATCTCCGTCCCGTTCAGGGACAGCGAGCTCTTCGCCGAGGAACTCGCCTCCTATGGTCCACGCGTGAAGGTTCTGGCCCCCGGGGACCTGAGCACCGCCGTCGTACGCCGCCTGGAAGCCGCGGAAGCGGCACTGTCCCGTCCGGCCGTGCCCGTGGATTTCCCGGCGCAATCCGGCGGCCGCACCCGTAAACGGACGTCCGAAGACCAGCTCAGCCGGATGCTGCAATTGGTCCCGTTCCTGGTTCACAACCAAGGACTCCCCATCCAGGAGGTTGCGGAGCGCTTCGGCGTCAGCCGGAAAGAACTCGTTGCCGACCTGCAGATCCTGATCTGCTCGGGCCTGCCGGAAGGCTACCCGGACGATCTCTTCGACATCGACTGGGAAGACGAGCACGTCTACATTCACGAGCACCTGGAACTGAACCGCCCGGTCCGCTTCAGCGAAGAAGAAGCCTCGGCACTGCTGACCGGCCTGGCCACGCTGGGCAACCTTCCTGCCCAGGCAGGACTCTCCGGCGAGGAACAAGCCAATGCGCTGGAATCAGTGACGGTCAAGCTCGCCGGTGCGGCGGGGGAGGCCGGGCGGGCGGCGGCGTCTCTGGCCGCTCCTCCTGTGGAACCGGCGGAGGCGGCGTTCTTCGAGACCATCACCGCAGCGATCAAGGACGGGCAGCAGCTGGCCCTCCGGTACTTCTCTCCGCAACGTGACGCGGTGTCCGAACGGAACGTGGACCCCCTACGGCTGTATTCGCAGGACAGCACCTGGTACTTCGAGGCGTACTGCCATGCCAAGGCCGGGATCCGGAACTTCCGGCTGGACCGCATCGAGGATGTCGCGCCGAATGGAAAGCCCGTGTCCACTCCCGCCAGCGCCGATACTTCCGTGCCGGTGAAGCTCTACACGCCCAGTGACGAGGACGTCGTGGTGATCCTGGAGCTGACGGCGCAAGGTGCCCACCTGGCTGACGACTACTATGCCGAACGCACCGCGGAGCTGCCCGGCGGCGGCCTCCTCGCGGAGGTCCGTTTCGGAAGCGTGGACTGGCTGCCCATGTTCATCGCCCAGCACGGCGGCGCCGCACGGATCGTCCAGCCTGCCGGACTGGCGGAGGCCTCGGCGGAATGGATCCGGTCCGCACTCGCGCAGTACCGCGACTGAGGGCTGGATAGACTCTTAATATGCCTTGGTGGTCATGGATCCTGTTGTGGGTGGCGCTGATTTCAGTGTCGCTGCTCTTCTACGTGCTGATCGGCATCCGGCTCTTCCGGAAGGCCATGGCAACTTTGCGTGAACTTTCGGAAGCAGGAGCCAAATTCGGGAGGCTCCCGGAAGCCCCGGAAACCGCGGAGGACGACGGCGGGAGGCACCTTCCGGTGCCCGGTTCCGCCATTTTTGCCTCGCCGGAACAGATGCGTCATGATTACTTCGCGGCCAAGGCCTCCCGCCAGGAGTTGCGTCGGCAGAGGCGCGTCAAGCGCAAAGCGGAACGCGGACAACCCCAGTCTCTGCACGACATCGAAATCAGTTAGACGTAGGATGTATTCCAACGAAAGGACTTCCCCAACATGAGGCTCGAAGGCTGGCACATTGTCATCATCGTCGTCTTGGCCCTGGTGCTTTTCGCAGCACCCAAGCTGCCGTCCATGGCGCGCAGCATCGGCCAGTCGATGCGTATTTTCAAGTCCGAGGTCCGCGAAATGAAGAAGGACGGAAAGTCCGAAGCGGCCGATGGCGACGATCCGGTGGAAGGCAAAGTGGTCGGCCACCCGGAACAGAACGGCAAGAACGGCGGGGATTCCGACCTCCCGCCGAGCAACCGCGTTTGACGAGTGGTGCAAGTGAAGGGCCGTAAGGCCAACCCTGAAGGGCGCATGGCCCTGCTCGATCACCTCAAAGAGCTCAAGAACAGGCTCTTCAAGGCTGCCCTTGCGGTGATCGCCGGCACTGTGGTGGGCTTCATTGTCTACCAGCCGCTGCTGGCCGCGCTCATCAAGCCCATCAAGGACCTGAACGAGAAGGAAGGCCGGGCCGCGACGCTGAACTTTGACGGCGTCGCGAGCTCGTTCGACCTCATGGTCCAGGTCTCGATCTTCCTGGGCGTCATCATTGCCAGCCCGGTGTGGATCTACCAGTTGTGGGCTTTCATCGTGCCGGGCCTGCACAAGAAGGAACGCCGCATGGCGCTTTCCTTCGTGGCCGCAGCGGTTCCGTTGTTCGTGGGTGGCGTGCTGCTCGCATGGCTCGTGCTGCCCAACGCGGTCCGCGTTCTTACCGAGTTCACCCCGGACGGTGGTTCAAACTTCATCAGCGCGGATGTCTACCTGGCGTTCGTGCTGCGGCTGTTGCTCGCCTTCGGCATCGCCTTCCTGGTTCCGGTGGTCCTGGTCGGCTTGAACCTTGCAGGCATCATCAAGGGCCAGCAGCTGATCAAGAGCTGGCGCATTACCGTTTTCCTGGTGTGTCTTTTCGCCGCCATGGCTGCCCCCGGCGCTGATGCCATGAGCATGTTCTACCTTGCCGTGCCCATGCTCATCCTGTTCTTCGCAGCAATCGGCCTGTGCATCGTCAACGACAAACGCCGCGCCCGCCGTCAGGCGAAGCTCGCCGAGGAGACGGAAGCCACTGCGGATACGGCCACCTCGGCCTCGGACCTGGACAAGCTCTAGCGTCCCGGCCAGGGTGGCGATGGGGACTAGCGCCCAGCTTGCTCCCCAACCTCGCAAGTCCCCGCCGGCCCCCAAATCTCGCTTCGCTCGATCCGGGCCCCGCCGCCGTGGGCCCACGGCCGGGGCCCCTCGCAAGCTAGGCTTAGACCATGTCCAACCACCCTGAGTCCGCGTCGCCATCGGAGCGATACAGGGCGGCGGCGCAGCGCTCGTCCGATGCTAAGAGCTATCTGGGTTCCTTCAGCCAGACCCTGGAATTCGAACTCGACGACTTCCAGCGCGAAGCGTGCCGTTCCCTCCAGGAAGGCAGGGGAGTGCTGGTCGCGGCACCCACCGGCGCCGGCAAGACCATCGTGGGCGAGTTCGCCGTCTACCTGGCGCTTGAACGGGGCCTGAAGGCGTTCTACACCACTCCCATCAAGGCCCTCAGCAACCAGAAGTTCTCCGAGCTCGCGGCCAAGTACGGCGCATCGAACGTCGGACTGCTGACCGGCGATACGACCATCAACGGCGAGGCCCCCGTCGTGGTGATGACCACCGAGGTCCTCCGCAACATGCTCTACGCAGACTCGGACACCCTGGGCGACCTCGGCTACGTGGTGATGGATGAGGTGCACTACCTGGCAGACCGCTTCCGCGGCGCCGTCTGGGAAGAAGTCATCATCCACCTGCCAAGCGAGGTCCAGCTGGCCTCGCTGAGCGCAACCGTCTCCAATGCGGAGGAATTCGGCGCCTGGTTGGACACCGTGCGAGGCGACACTGACGTGATCGTCTCCGAACACCGCCCGGTGCCGCTCTGGCAGCACGTCATGGTCGGCCGCGAAATCGTTGACCTTTTCGCCGGGGACACCACCTTCGATGAGATCGCCACCTCCCCGGAAGGCGAGAACGAAAGTCCCGACGACGGCGGCACGCGCCCCGAAGAGCGCGGGCGGAAGAAAGGCGCGGCCCCGGCGTCGGGCTTTGAGGTGAATCCCGAACTGCTGTCTATGGCGCGCACCGAGAGCCAAATGAATTTCCGGGGGCGTTTCGGCCATGGCGGCAGGAGCCGGCGCCGGCAGGAACGGCAGCGGGACGAACGCGGCGGCGACGCCCAGCGCAGCCCTGTACGCAAAGCCAGCCGCCCGCAGGTCATCGCCAGCCTGGACCGGCAGGACCTGTTGCCCGCCATCACCTTCATCTTTTCCCGCGCCGGATGCGACGCCGCCGTGGCCCAGTGCGCCGCGGCAGGCTTGTGGCTTACCACCGAACGCGAACAGCGGATCATCGCCGAGCGCGTGGACGAAGCTGCCCGTGACATCCCCGCTGAAGACCTCGACGTCCTGGGGTTCTGGGGCTGGCGCGACGGCTTGCTCCGCGGCCTGGCCGCCCACCACGCCGGGCTCCTGCCCACCTTCAAGGAGGTGGTGGAGAACCTCTTCGCGGAAGGCCTGGTCAAGGCCGTGTTCGCCACGGAAACGCTGGCGCTCGGGGTCAACATGCCGGCGCGCTGCGTGGTCCTGGAGAAGCTGGACAAGTTCAACGGCGAAGCCCACGTCAACATCACTGCGGGGGAGTACACGCAGCTGACCGGTCGTGCCGGGCGGCGGGGGATCGACGTCGAAGGCCATGCAGTGGTGCTGTGGCAGCCGGGTACGGATCCGGCGGCGGTGGCCGGCCTGGCGTCCCGCCGCACCTATCCGCTGAATTCAAGCTTCCGGCCCACCTACAACATGAGCATCAATCTGATTGCCCAGTTCGGCCGGGCCCGGGCACGCGAAATCCTGGAGTCCTCCTTCGCGCAGTTCCAGGCTGACCGCTCGGTGGTGGGCTTGGCCCGGCAGGTGCGTTCGCGGGAGGAGTCCCTGGCCGGATACGCCAAGGCCATGACCTGCCACCTGGGCGACTTCACGGAATACGCAGCCCTTCGCCGCGAACTCAGTGACGCCGAGAAGGCTGCTTCACGCAGCAGCGCCCGCGCACGCAAGTCCCTCACGCAGGATTCACTGAACCGGCTCATGCCCGGCGACGTCGTGAAGGTGACAGGCGGCCGGATCCCGGGCTACGCCGTCGTGCTCAGCGCGGACAGCCAGGCGCGGGAGCCGCGGCCGGCCGTCCTCACTGAAGACGGGCAGCTGCGCCGGCTGAGCAGCTACGACGTCGACGGTCCGGTCGGTGCCGAGTCATGGATCCGGATTCCCAAGTCCTTCAATTCCAAAGTGCCCAAGTCCCGCCGTGACCTTGCGTCCGCCTTGCGGGACGCCATCCGGGAAGGCCGCCCGCCGGCGCGCGCCGCCCGCAACGAGGATTTCGGGCGGAACCGCAACGCGGCAGACCAGGAACGGAAGATCACCGCACTGCGCAAGGCGCTGCGGGCACACCCCTGCCACGGCTGCAGTGAACGCGAAGACCACGCCCGCTGGTCAGAACGCTGGTGGAAGCTCCGCCAGGAGACGGACGGCTTGGTCCGCCAGATTCAGGGCCGCACCAACACGATCGCCAAGACCTTCGACCGCGTCTGCGACGTGTTGTCTGCCTACGGCTACCTTGAGGCGCAGGGCGGCGGGCACCTTGCCATCAGTGCTGACGGGCAGCGGCTGCGCCGGATTTACGGCGAGAAGGACCTGCTCATTTCCCAGGCGCTGCGGCAGGGTGCGATCGCCGACCTCGACGCCGCGGAGCTCGCTGCTTTTGCCAGCACCCTCGTGTACCAGGCCAAACGCGAAGATCGGGGCCTCCGGCCTCGCATGCCCTCCGTGTCCCTCGAGGAATCGGTGGATATCGTCATCAGGGAGTGGTCCCGCCTGGAGGACCTTGAGGAGCAGAACAAGCTTCCGCTCACCGCGGAGCCGGAGCTCGGGCTGGTCTGGCCCATGTTCAAGTGGGCCAAGGGCCGCCACCTCCAGGAAGTCCTCAACGGCACCGACCTCGCCGCGGGCGACTTCGTCCGCTGGGCCAAACAGGTGGTGGACCTGTTGGACCAGTTGGCCAAGGTGCCGGGCTTGGAACCCCGCCTCACGCGGATCTGCCGCGAAGCCATCGACCTGGTCCGGCGCGGTGTCGTGGCCTACTCGAACGTCGCTTAAGCACCGCATTCCTTCCCTTTAGGAGACAGCCATGAACGATTCCGGCATGCCCGGCCGCAAGGTCACGATGTACCGCAACGGTTCCGTCTATTCGGCGGCCGATCCTTTCGCCACCGCCATGGTGGTGGACGGCGGGACGGTCGCCTGGATCGGTTCGGAACAGGCGGCGTCCTCGATTGCCGATTCTTCAATGGAGATCATCGATCTCCGTGGAGCGCTGCTGGCGCCGGGCTTCGTCGATTCCCATGTGCGCCTCACCGAGACCGGCATCGCTGCTGCCGGTCTCCGGCTCGAGGGTGTCCGTTCCGCCACGGAACTGCTCGACGCCGTTGCCGCCGCAGCTGCTTCCCTCGCCCCAGGCGATCCGGTCCTCGGTCACGGCTGGGACGAGTCCGCGTGGAATGTTCCGGACTTGCCGGGGCTTGAGGAGCTCGGAAACGCCGCAGGAGGGCGCCGGGTCTACCTCTCCAGGATCGACGTGCACTCGGCCCTTGTCTCGGACGCACTGGCCGCTGACGCGGGTCTCAACGGGGTGGACGGCTGGAACGGCACCGCCCACGTGGTCCGCGAAGCCCACACGGCCGCGCGCCTCGCCGCACGCCGGCTTCCGGAGTCGGAGCGCCGCCGCTACCAGGAGGCTGCCCTCCGGGAGGCTGCCGCCAACGGCTATGTAGCCATGGCCGAAATGGCCGCCCCGCACATCTGCGGCATGGACGACCTCCGCAGTTCCGTGTCATGGAATTCCTCAGGAACGGCTTTGCCGGAAATCCTGCCATACTGGGGCCAGCTGGCCGCCTCCGAGACGGAAGCGCGTTCCATCCTCGACGAGCTGGGCATTCCGGTCCTCGGCCTGGCCGGCGACCTGAACATCGACGGATCCCTGGGATCGAGGACTGCGGCCCTCAAAGAGGACTATTCCGACGCCCCGGGTCACCGCGGCAACCTTTACCTCTCCGTGGACGATGCCGCCCGCCACCTCGCCGCCTGCTCCTCGCTCGGCCTGCAGGCCGGCTTCCACGTGATCGGCGACGCCGGACTCGCGGCTGCGCTGGATGCGCTCGACATCGCGGCCGCTGAGGTGGGGGAGCAGCGCGTCCGGGCTGCCGGCCACCGCTTCGAACATGTCGAAATGGCGGACGCCCATGCCATCTCGCGCCTGGCGAAGCACGCCGTGACTGTCAGCGCACAGCCCGTCTTCGACGCCGAATGGGGCACTGATGGAGGCATGTACGAGCAACGCCTCGGTGCCCGGAGCAAGACGATGAACCCCTTCGCCTCCTGCTATTCCGCCGGCGTCCCCCTGGCTTTCGGAAGTGACAGTCCCGTGACGCCGCTGCGCCCGTGGGCAAGCGTCCGGGCCTGCCTTGAGCACAACAACCCCGCTGAACGGATCTCCGCCCGCGCGGCCTTCCTGGGCCACACCCGGGCCGGATGGCGGGCCAGCAAAGCACGCAATCCGTTGTTGGGCCAACTGGTACCCGGCGCGCCGGCCAGTTTTGCAGTGTGGGAGGTCGAAGAGCTGATGGTCCAGGTAGCGGACAGCCGCGTCCAGTCCTGGAGCACCGATCCGCGCGCCCGCACGCCGCTGCTTCCCGCACTGGATACAGGGAGCGACCCCGTCTGCTTGCAGACAGTGCGGGACGGCCAGGAACTCTTCGCCGCCGAATCGCTGCGAGCCTGAACCGTCCAAAGGAATGTTTTTCGCATAAACCCCTCCTGAACAGGGAAAACAGCGAAAAGTCCAGTTCAGGCCCGCCTTGACAGATGTTGTGAAGTCCGTAGCATTTATCGTCAACAGGGGGTCGCGGTGCGTGTGCGGGCTTCCTGGCCACATCCGGAATCCCCGCCGCCCAAGGCGGAAAGGCGCCGTGGCTGTGGCACTCATCAACGGGCAGGTCCACCGACGCAGAAAACAGTCCGGCCGGCGCTTCAGTCCGGAAGGCACTGGTCCTGTGTGCGTGGACCTGCCCGCGGTCAATCCGCCCCGAGGTCCGTTCTATAATGGAGAGTTGCGCCAGAGCCCCAGCCGTGCGGCTGACCCGGCACATCGACCGCTCCATCAAGGAAAGGCCTCTTCTTGCGTGTCCTGACGATCATCCCCACGTACAACGAGCTGGAATCGCTGCCCAAGACCCTGGGCCGGCTCCGGGCAGCCGTGCCCGGTTCCGATGTCCTCGTCGTTGACGACAACAGCCCTGACGGCACGGGACAGCTCGCCGACAGCATCGCGGCCGAGGACAAGCAGGTCCACGTCCTGCACCGCAAGGGGAAGGAAGGCCTGGGTGCCGCCTACATTGCGGGCTTCAAATGGGGCATGGCCGCCGGCTACGACGTCTTGGTGGAAATGGACGCCGACGGCTCCCACAAGCCCGAACAATTGCCCCTGCTCCTGACGGCCGTCGAAGAAGGCGCCGACCTGGCGATGGGCTCGCGCTGGGTACCGGGCGGCAGCGTCGTCAACTGGCCGCTGTACCGCCAGGCGATCTCCCGCATCGGCAGCACGTATGCCCGCATCATGCTGGGCGTCAAGATCAAGGACGTCACCGGAGGCTATCGGGCGTTCCGTCGCAGCACCCTTGAAGCACTCAAGCTGGACGAGGTTGAATCGGTGGGCTACGGCTTCCAGGTGGACCTGGCCTGGCGTGTGGCCAAGCTCGGCCTGAAGATCGTCGAATGCCCCATCACTTTCGTGGAGCGCGAGCTGGGTGCCTCCAAGATGAGCGGCAACATCGTGGTGGAGGCCATGATCAATGTCACGAAGTGGGGCCTCGCTGCCCGTTGGGCGAAGCTCACCGGCAAGCAGGAGAAGGCGGCCGGGCGCGTCTGACGCCCGCCCTCAGCAGATAGTCTGCACAACACTTAAAAGGCAGGGCCCGCATCGTGTGGTGCGGGCCCTGCCTTTTGCGGTTGCCTTCGCGTTACGCCGAGCGGCGCTCTCCGCGGCGTTCGCGCAGGATGTTCAAGCGGTCCTCAAGGATCTGCTCCAGCTCGGGAATGGTACGGCGTTCCAGCAGCATGTCCCAGTGGGTGCGCACGGCCTTTTCGTTGTTGTCGACGGGACGCTCACCGTCGACGAGCAGTGCTTCCTTGCCGGTCTTGGAAACCCAGACGGGAGGGATTTCGGCCTCGGACGAGAACGTCACGAAGACCTGCTCGCCATCTGCGCAGCGGTATTCAACCCGCTGGCGCGGTGCCGGCTCCACACCGGATTCGGTTTCCATGCTCTGCGCACCAAGGCGCATGCCGCGGAGGCTGCGATCGCTCATCTTTACTCCCTCTATCTGTTCGCGGAATTGCTTCCGCGCTAGCCGGACGGTGTTTCGAACACCGCATCCGGGCTACTGTGTGCACGCCTTGCACCTCTAAATGCAACGCTTGACCAAGCTCAAATGTTCCGTACGGGGTTGAACCGCTCGGACAAATACACCATTATACGCGGTACGGCGAAGGGCCGGCCACTTGCGTGACCGGCCCTTCCTGCTCACTGCGCCTTAGGGCGTAGGTTCCTGGGGCCGTTCCGCGGGTGCAGCCGAAGGCTGCGTGGCTCCCGCTTCCGCTTTGGTGGCGAAAAGTCCGGCGACGCCGTTCGCATCAGCCGTGCCACCAAGGGCGCCGCCGATGCCCTTGAGGGCTTCGCCCACCTCGCTCGGAATGATCCAGAGCTTGTTGGACGTTCCCTCGGCCAGCTTCGGCAGGGTCTGCAGGTACTGGTACGCCAGCAGCTTCTGGTCCGGATTGCCCTTGTGGATGGCGTCGAAGACCTTCTGGATGGCCTGGGCTTCACCGTCCGCCCGGAGGATGGCAGCCTTCGCGTCACCCTCTGCCTTCAGGATCGCGGACTGGCGCTCACCTTCGGCGGTGAGGATCTGCGACTGCTTGGTGCCTTCGGCGGTGAGGATGGCTGCGCGGCGGTCGCGCTCGGCACGCATCTGCTTTTCCATCGAGTCTTGGATGCTGTGCGGCGGATCGATCGCCTTGAGCTCCACGCGCGAGACCCGGATGCCCCAACGGCCCGTAGCTTCATCCAGTACACCACGCAGCTGGCCGTTGATCTGGTCGCGCGAGGTCAGTGCCTCTTCCAGGTTCAGGCCGCCGACGACGTTGCGCAGCGTGGTAGTGGTCAGCTGTTCCACTGCCTGGATGTAATTGGCGATTTCGTACGTCGCCGCGCGCGGATCCGTCACCTGGAAGTAGACCACGGTGTCGATCGACACCACCAGGTTGTCCTCGGTGATGACCGGCTGCGGCGGGAACGACACCACCTGTTCGCGCAGGTCCAGGAGCGGCAGCAGCCTGTCCACGAAAGGAATCAGGATGGTCAGGCCCGGATTAAGCGTGCGCTGGTACTTTCCCAGACGTTCGACGACGCCGGCCCGCGCCTGCGGGATGATCCTGACAGAGCGGACCAGCACAATGATTACAAAGACTATGAGGACTATCAGCACGATTGCGGCTGCAGTCCCTCCCAAGCCATCCATACATCTCCTTCATTCCCCAAATTGCGTTCTGATGCAGTTCCGTAGTGAGGTGTTGCTTGGGTGCCGGGCGGTCAGGCTTCAATGCCCGGCGAGACGACCGCCGTCGCGCCGTCAATCCGGGTGACCCGGACGCTCTCGCCGGCGGCGATGGTGCCGCCCGTGCTGCGGGCACTCCACACGTCTCCGCCGATTTTCACGAGCCCGCCTGCGGCGCTGACCGATTCCATGACGACGGCCGACTGGCCGATCAGGCGGTCAACGTTGCTGAGCTGGTCCGCAGGACCTTTGCGCAGGTGCTTCATGGCCACGGGCCGGACGAAAACGATCATCAGCAGCGACACCACGCAGAAGATGACAATCTGGAGCCAGAAGTCGGCGCCGGCAAGGTGCGACACCAAGGCAGCCAGGGCGCCACCACCGAGCATGATGAAGAAGAGATCGAGGGTGAGCATCTCGATCACCGCGAAGGCGAGGAAAACCGTGAGCCAAAGTGCCCACCAGTTGTCGCCGAGCCATTCAAACATCGTTCCCCCTTGTCCGGACCCGCCGTGCTCCGCATCCCGAGGAGGGAGCATCGGCGTGTCGCCCGCTGTTTTTCCATCCTAGCCCGCGGTGCGCACTGCCGTCAGGAACACCCTCAGGAAGCCGCCGCAGGCGTGCTGAAAACGCTGATCGCAAATTTTGCCGTGGTCTCCACGGCACCTGTTCCCGCAAGCGAAGCCAGCAGTTGTCCGCGGTCGAGGTGGTGCCCGGCCGGCCCCATGAAGGCGAGGTCCGCGGCGGTTGCCTCGTCCAGCGTGAGCCGGATGTCGAGTGCCTCTTGGCCGGCGAGGGTGAAATGGCCTCCCATGGATTCGGCCAGCCGTTCCTCCTTGCCTTCCTCGATGCGGAGCATTCCGGTCAGTCCGGCGATCTCTGCGAGGTGTCCCGGCCGTGGTGTCACCACGATGGCGCGGCCGCCGGGCCGGAGTACGCGGGCAAATTCGGCCGGGTTCCGTGGGGCGAAAACAACGGTGACGAGGTCGACGGTGTGCGTGCCGAGGGGCAAGGGGCGCCAGACATCCCAGACAAGGTTGATGGTGTCCGGGTTCAGCCGCGCGGCGCGGCGCAGGGCGAACTTCGAGATATCGATGCCGACCGATGCCGTGGGGGTGTGGTCGAGGACAGCCCTCAGGTAGTTGCCGGTGCCGGTGCCGGAATCGAGGACGACGGCGTCCGGCGCCTGCAGTGCGGGCGCCGCCAGGTCTACGAGCAGGGACGACAGTTCCGCATAGTGACCCGCCGCAAGGAAGTCGTGGCGGGCCGCGGCCATTGCCGGGGAGTCGGCTTCAAATGCGGTGCCCTTTCCGGTGAGCAGGTTGAAGTACCCCTGCTTGGCGGCATCGAAGCTGTGGCCGGCCGGGCAGCGAAGCGATCGGCGTGACGGGGCACCTTCGGCCGGGGAAGTTCCTTCCAGCCCGAGTGCGTCCTGGCAGACGGGGCAGCGCAGGGCACGGACGGCGTCGGAAAGCATAGGGTCAATCCTACGGCCGCCGGAGTGGCTGCGACGGCGGACAAGCTGCCAGGCACTAGGCTCACCTGCGTGAAAGCCGAACAGTTGCCCTTGCTGAATTCCGTCTCCGCGCCCGCCGTCCACCCGGACGCCTCACGGGCCGTGGTGTCCGTGACGCGACCGGACTTCGACGCCGACGCGTATGTCGGCCAGCTCTGGAGCGTACCTTTCGATTCTTCGCAGACGCCGCGCCGGATTACCCGCGGGTTCCGTGACACCGCCCCGGCCTTCTCGCCGGACGGAAAGGTGCTGGCATTCCTCCGCGCCACCCCGGACGGCAAACCGCAGTTGCACATTGTCGAGGCCGCAGGCGGCGAACCCCAGGCGATTACGGACCGGAAGCTCGGCGTCAGCGAATTTTCCTGGGCCCCGGACTCCGCGCGGATCGTCTTCACCTCGCGGGTGCCGGAGGAAGGGCGATACGGGACGGTCGACGGCGTCGGGTCCGGAAGCGAAGACGCCCGCCTGGTCCGCAGTAATCAATACCGGATGAACGGCCTCGGCTACACCTTGGACAGGCCGGGCCGGATTTTCGTGGTCGACGTTCCGGAACTCGGCGGCGAACCGGCTGTGGAGCCGGTGGGCCGCGCCCAAGCAGCCAAGGCCGCCAAGGGCTCCGAAGATGCATCGCGCGGCCTCCCGACGGCGGTCCAGCTCAGCGACGGCGGGTCCGACCACAGCGGCGCTGTCTTCAGCAGTGACGGCCGGAGCGTGTATTTCCTCGCCGCCGAGCACGACAACCATGACGACGACATCGCCTCGGGCATCTACAAGGTGCCCGCCGCTGGCGGGGAGGCCGTGCTCGTCCGCAGCGGAAACGCGCCACAGTCCATCCACGCCGTGCGGGAATCCCGCAACGGCAAGCAGCTGTTCTTCACGGCCCAGGAACTGGGGGAGCGGGGCCTCGATTTCGTTGCCCGCAATACGGCGCTGTACGTCATGCCCACGGACGGCGGTGACGCCCGTATCCTCAGCGACGCAGAAACCCAGGACCTTTCCGGCAGCCTTGAGCCGGCCGGCCCGGACAGCGTGCTTGCCTTGAACTCGCACCGCGGCAGCGTCGAGTTGCTGAAGTGGACGGCCGACGGCGGCAGCGAGGTCCTGCTGCACGGCGAGCGGGTGGTCCTTGGCGCAGCGGCTGCCGGAGAAGTCATCGCTGTGTCCTTCGCCGATGCCGCGAGCCAGGGTGACGTGGGGGTGCTGGAACGCGGCGAGCTGCGGATGCTCAGCGATTTCTCCGCCCGCCTCCGGAACGAGACCACGGTGCGCGAACCCCGCGAGTTCATTGCGACAGGAGACGACGGTTACCCGGTGCACGGATGGCTTGTCGCGCCGGAGGGGCCAGGTCCGCACCCGGTCCTCCTGAACATCCACGGCGGCCCCTTTGCCCAGTACAGCGGATCCTTCTTTGACGAGGCACAGGTTTACGCCGAGGCCGGTTACGCGGTGCTGATGTGCAATCCGCGAGGCTCTGCCGGATACGGGCAGGAACACGGCGCGGCCATCAAGGAAGCGATGGGAACGGTGGACATGGCTGACGTCCTGGCGTTCCTGGACGGCGCTCTGGCCGCGTTCCCCGCCTTGGATCCGGAAGCCGTGGGCATCATGGGCGGCTCCTATGGCGGCTACCTCACGGCGTGGACCATCGCCCACGATCACCGCTTCAAGGCCGCGATCGTTGAGCGGGGGTTCCTGGATCCGGTGAGTTTCACGGGTTCGTCCGATATCGGATGGTTCTTCGGCGGTGAATACACCGGAGGAACCATGGAGCAGATGCTGGCCCAAAGCCCCATGGCCGTGGTGTCGAAGGTCCGCACTCCGACCCTGGTGATCCACAGTGAAAACGATCTCCGCTGCCCGGTGGAGCAGGGACAACGGTACTTCGCCGCGCTGAAGTCCCAAGGCGTGGAGACGGCACTTCTCCTGTTCCCCGGCGAAGACCACGAACTCTCACGTTCGGGCACTCCGCACCACAGGAAGCAGCGCTTCGAACAGATCCTGGCGTGGTGGGCCGAGAAACTGCCGACCACCAGGAACCGGGCCGCCGCGGAGGGAGCCTAGCTCCGCGGGAAGCCCAAGGCGGCTGCGGCCCGGTCGATCCCTGGCTGGGCCCAGCGGGCCATGTATTCCTCGTTTCCTGCCAATGACCTGGTTTCGGCACGGTCCAGGTAGAGGGCACCGTGGAGATGGTCGGTTTCGTGCTGGACGATGCGTGCCTGCCAGCCGCTGAACTCAGCCCTGGCCGGTGTGCCGTCCGGCTCGAGGTATTCCAAGGCAACTGCGCGGTGACGGGTCACCACGGCCTGGTAACCGCGCACGGACAGGCAGCCCTCGTAAAAAGACGCCGTGTCGGGCCCCAGCGCCGAATACGCCGGATTGAGGATGGCGAGGAAATCCAACGGAACACGTTCCCGTGTGGCGGCCGCCGCCGGATCGACGTCAAAGCGGTCTTCGAGCACGGCCAGCTGCAGCGGGATACCGATCTGTGGCGCCGCCAGGCCGACGCCGGGAGCCTCGTGCATGGTCCTGCGCATCAGGTCGATCAGGCGCAGGAGGGTGGCGTCGTCCAGCTGCCCATCGTAGGGAGCCGCGTACTGGCGCAGCACCGGGTGTCCGGCCTGCACGATCGGGGGCAATGCGTCCTGCTCGAGGATCGATTCGACCAGGGCCTGGATTTCCTGCGGGCCGGACGGCGTCGGCGGAGCAGGGGAGAGCGGGCGAATGCTGAAGTCCATGGCTTGAGCCTATAGCCGGCCCCGTATGGATTAGGCTCGAAAAATGACTGAACTGACTCCCTTGGACTGCGTATTGGGCTTCATCCGTGCCGTGGAGCGCGGCGGTGGTGCGGCAGAGATCCGGCCCTTCCTCGCCGACGATTTCAGGCTCACGGAGTGGCCACACGTCCTGTCCGTGAAGGGCGGCATCCGGGATCTGCAGGCCACCCTGTCCGGCGCGGACCAGAGCAAGGACGTAGTCAAGGACCAGCACTTCGAGATCGTGCGCACCACCTCCGAGGGAAACCGGGTGGTCCTGGAGATCAACTGGTCTGCCACCCTCCTGCTCGACCTGCCGCACTGGGACGCGGGTGACACCATCCGGGCCCGCACCACCGCTGTTTTCGAGGTGGACAACGGCCGGATCCGCAGCCAGGACAGCTATGACTGCTACTTCACCGATCCTGAGCAAGTGACGGTTGAGGTCCCGGAGGTCCCCGCCGCCGGCTAGTGCATGGTGAACCGCCGCGCCACGAAGGCAGCCACGGCCCCATGCCGCATGGCCCGGCCGATCAGGATGTTCCTCCACCTAAGCAGCGGCGGCGAGAGCGGCCGTCCGAGAGCCATGTTGATCCCGGCCTGGCGGCTGGCTTTACGGGCGATGCGCAGGCGGGATTGTTCAAAGGCCGCGAGGTCCCGGTCCAGCATGGCGTCCGGGCGCTTGCGCGACTGCAGCATCCGTTCCAGCAACGGTGCCAGCGCCGCGGCATCGAGCCAGCCCAGGTTCATTCCCTGGCCGCCGATCGGACTCAGCTCGTGGGCCGCGTCCCCCAACAATGCCGCGGATCCGTGGACCATGGCGGGCACGAGGCTGGAGCGAACGCCGAAAGTGCTGAGCATCGTGTTGCTCGACGGGTCCACCTCATGGCCGGTCCGGCGCCGGAGGATTCCCGCCAGTCCCTCGGCGCTTGCCTGGGCCTCCGGCGGACCGGACCACGCCACCCAACGGCGCACGCCGCCGGGCAGGGGGAAGCATTCCACGATTCCCGGGGCCTCCAGGAACAGCACGGCTTCCTCCGCGAAAGGGGTATCGTCGCGGAAGTCTCCCATCAGGTAGTGGTCTGGATAGTCGTGGACCCGGGGGGTGACGCCAAGGGCCGCCCGCAATCCTGAATGCGCGCCGTCCGCCGCAATCAACAGACGGCATCCGGCCTCGAACGGCTCAGCCGGCCCCGCGCGCGTGGTGCGCTTGCCGCGCAGGAGCCAGCCGCCGCCGTCGGGCACCACTTCGGAGATCCCGACGCCGCGGTGCAGCGTACCCGGGCCGCACGCCTCGAGGCGCTCTTCCAGCACATCCAGCGTCCGGTGCTGCGGCACGGCGAGGATGAACGGGTACTCGGTTCCCGGCACGGCAAAGTCGAGCGAGGCCACCTTGCGTCCGGAGCTATAGGCGCTGCCGCGACGGATACAGACCCCGCTGCGGATCAGGGGGCCCGCCGCGCCGACGGTGTCAAGAACGGCCAGCGCAGGGGGATGGATGCCGATGGCCCTGCTCTGAGTGCCGGGTTCAGGGCGCTTTTCGAAGACGGCGACGTCGAGTCCCCGGCCGCGCATGAGCGCCGCCATGAGGAGTCCCACCGGCCCGGCGCCGACAATCGCCGCATCAATCACTGCGGCGGCCTCCGTTGGGGCGGTACACCAGCAGGAGGTGCCAGGGGCCGTTCCGCTCCACCTGCCAACCGGGCGGCGCAATGGCCCGGAGCTCGCGCGCAGTGTAGCTGCGCCTGATTGAGGCCAGCCCGTCCGTGTGGATATAGGAGCCGATGCCCAAGGGCCAAAAGAAAAGCAGGAAGAGGACGTAGGCAAGAGCGCTGCGGCGAAGATCGTTGTGCAGGACGAGCCGCCGGGCGAGCTGCTCCGAATCGGCGAGCACCGCTTGCAGTTCCTCCCCGCCCAGGTGATGCAGCACGTGGTTGGAGATGACGACGTCGAACCGCTCACCGTTGTCCAGCAGCTCCGAACTGAACGCCCGCCGGTACCGTACGCCGCGGACCGCTTTGCGGGACTGCGCGAAGGCGTGGGCCCGGGCATCCGGATCCGCACCGGTGGCCTCCAGCCTGAAGCCGTCCCGCGCGGAGGCGCGTGCCAGGCGGCGGAGGACATCGCCCCCGCCACAGCCGATGTCCAGCATGGTCAGCGACCTGCCACCGGCAAGCAGCGGCTTGACCCGGCGGCGGTAGCTCCGGCCCCAGCCGGCCACCAGTCGGTTCACCAGCGAAAAGCGTGCATAGCTGTTGCGAAGGCGGGCCGGGTCGCAGTCCGGACGGTCCATTTCCTCTAGGAGGCCTGCCGCCCTTTCCCGCAGGAACGCGGTCATGGCCGTGGGGGAGGGACCTTGGTGAACAGGCCGGTCTCCACCGTCAGGCCGGGGCCGAAGGCCATGGAGCAGATCCGTTCCTCCGCCTCTGCGGCGGGCTGGCCCAGGATGTGTTTCAGGACGAAAAGCACGGTGGCGCTGCTCATGTTGCCGAAGTCGCGCAGGACGTCCCGGGCGGGCCGGAGCTGTTCCTCGCGGAGGTCAAGCTTCGCCTCGACCTTGTCCAGGATGCTCCGGCCGCCCGGGTGGATGGCCCAGTGCGGGATGTCGCTGTAGGGCTTGCCTGACAGTCCGTCTTCGCGGGCCAGCAGCGGTTCCAGTGCCCCGGTGATGTGCTCCTCAATGATGTGTGGCACGTAGCTGCCGAGCACCATTTCGAAGCCCTGGTCTCCGATGTTCCAGGCCATCGCTTCCTCGCCCACCGGCGTCAGGACCGTTTCGAAATGGTCCAGGCGCAGCGCGGCGTCCGGACCCTCCGGAGTCCGGGAGCTGACGACGGCGGCTGCGGCGCCGTCGCCGAAGATCGCCGAACCCATGATGGTGTCCGGATCGTTGGAGGTGCGGACATGAAGGGAGCACAGCTCCACACAGATCACCAGCACCACCGCATCAGGGTCCGCCACGCAGAACTGCCTCGCGGCCCGCAAGGCGGGGAACGCCGCATAGCAGCCCATGAAACCCAGGTGGTAGCGCTGAACAGCCGGGCTCAGCCCAAGGGCACGGACCACTTTGTAGTCGGGTCCCGGGTTGAAGAATCCGGTACAGGACACCGTGATGACGTGCGTAATGTCTTCGGGCTGCACGCCCGGGCAATTGTCGACGGCGGCCTGTCCGGCGTCGATGAACAGTTTGGTCGCTTCGGTGAAAAAGAGGTCGTTGCGGACTTTGGTGCTCGGGTTCAGGACTTCGCCGCTGTCCGGGTCGTAGAAGTCCCGGCGGTCCGGGCCGCCGCCCAGGGTGAGCTCGGCGACGGCGGTGTGCCGGGTGTCGATGGCGGCGGAGTCGAAACACGTCCTGACAAGTCGTGATCCGAGGCGGGTGAGGCCGGGCTGGGCGGCGAATACATCGCGTGCCTGGGGTTGCACCAGGATGGTTGGCGGTACGGCTGTCTCGAGGGAATTCACGTAGACCGACATGCTTCATTGTTGGCGCCGGGGCCGCTTAAGACAATGGCGGGGCCGCGGAGCAGGATCGGAGAAGCGGCCGCGGCCGGCCCGGTCTAGTGTGGTTCGTGACCGCGGAGCCCGGCTGTTCTACGCTGGGTCAAGCGACGCATGGCCATGGGGGATTCCGCAAACGGGCCTCCGATTCACGGACGGAGAGACGATGAGCATTGCCACGGGAACCGAGACCCGGGATCCTTCGGTGCCGCTTGCAGACAGCCACGAGCTGATCAAGGTGCAGGGCGCCCGCGAAAACAACCTCAAGGACGTCAGCCTGGAGATTCCCAAGCGCCGGCTGACCGCATTCACCGGGGTTTCCGGCTCCGGCAAGAGCTCCTTGGTGTTCGGCACGATCGCCGCCGAATCCCAGCGGATGATCAACGAAACGTACAGCACCTTTATCCAGGGCTTCATGCCGTCGCTGGCACGGCCGGACGTCGATGTCCTGGAGGGCCTGACCACGGCGATCATCGTGGACCAGGAACGCATGGGCGCCAACGCCCGATCCACCGTAGGCACGGTGACCGACGCCAACGCCATGCTCCGGGTGCTGTTCAGCCGCCTGGGCCAGCCCTACATCGGACCCGCTGTCGCGTTCTCCTTCAACATCCCCACCCGCAAGGCAAGCGGTGTCATGACGGACGCCAAGGGTGAGAAGACCATCGTTAGGGACGCCGTTTACCACGGCGGCATGTGCCCCGAGTGCGAAGGCCGGGGGACTGTCTCGGACCTCGACCTCACCGCGATCTACGACGAAAACAAGTCCCTGGCAGAGGGGGCCATCCTGGTGCCGGGCTATACCGCGGACGGCTGGATGGTGGCGACGTTCATCGAGTCAGGCTTCGTGGACCCGGCCAAGCCCCTCAAGGATTACAGCAAGCAGGAACTGGACGATCTCCTCTACAAGGAGCCGGTCAAGATCAAGGCCAAGGGCATCAACGTCACCTACGAAGGCCTGATCCCGAAGATCCGGAAGTCCATGTTCAGCAAGGACCCGGATTCCCTGCAGCCACACATCCGTGCTTTCGTGGAGCGGGCTGCCGTGTTTGCTGCCTGCCCTGCCTGCGACGGTACGCGGCTCAACGAAGCAGCACGTTCTTCGAAGATCAACGGACTGAACATCGCAGAGGTCTGTGCCATGCAGATTACCGATGTGGCGCAATGGATCCGCGACCTCGACGCGCCGTCCGTCGGCCCCCTGAAAGCGAATCTGTTGCACCTGTTCGATTCCTTCGTTGAGATCGGCCTTGGCTACCTGTCCCTCGACCGTCCTTCCGGAACGCTCTCCGGCGGCGAAGCCCAGCGCGTGAAGATGATCCGTCACCTCGGTTCTTCGCTGACGGATGTCACCTATGTGTTCGACGAGCCGACCATCGGCCTGCACCCGCACGATATCCAGCGCATGAACAAGCTCCTCCTGCGCCTGCGCGATAAAGGCAACACCGTCCTGGTGGTGGAGCACAAGCCGGAGGCGATCGCCGTCGCCGACCACGTCGTCGACCTCGGCCCGGGCGCCGGTACCGCCGGCGGAACCATCTGCTACGAGGGCACGGTGGAAGGGCTGCGGGGGAGCGGCACACTCACCGGACGCCACCTGGACGATCGCTCGCGGATCAAGGAAACGTTCCGCCAGCCCAAGGGCAAGCTGGAGGTCCGCGGAGCTTCGGCGCACAACCTCAAGGACGTCGACGTCGACATCCCGCTGGGTTCGCTGGTGGTCGTCACGGGCGTGGCCGGGTCCGGGAAGAGTTCGCTGATCCACGGTTCGGTGGCCGGACGCGAAGGCGTGGTGGCGATCGACCAGTCCGCCATCAAGGGCTCCCGCCGCAGCAACCCGGCCACGTACACCGGGCTGCTCGAACCGATCCGCAAAGCGTTTGCCAAGGCCAACGGCGTGAAGCCGGCCCTGTTCAGTGCAAACTCCGAGGGCGCCTGCCCGGAGTGCAAGGGCGCCGGTGTGATCTACACCGAGCTGGGCTTCATGGACACCGTGTCGACGCCATGCGAAGACTGTGAGGGCAAAGGTTTCCAGGCGGCAGTCCTCGAGTACACGCTCGGCGGCCGAAACATCAGCGAAGTCCTCGGCATGTCGGTGAGCGCCGCAGAAGAGTTCTTCTCGGCGGGCGACGCCAAGATTCCGGCAGCGCATGCGATCCTGCGGCGGCTGGCCGACGTCGGCCTTGGGTACCTGGCACTCGGCCAGCCGCTCACCACGCTGTCCGGCGGTGAGCGGCAGCGCCTCAAGCTGGCATCGCAGATGGGGGAGAAGGGGGACGTCTACATCCTCGACGAACCGACCACCGGCCTGCATCTGGCCGACGTCGAACAGCTCCTTGGCCTGCTGGACCGTCTGGTGGACTCCGGCAAGTCGGTCATCGTGATCGAGCACCATCAGGCCGTCATGGCGCATGCCGACTGGATCATCGACATCGGTCCCGGCGCCGGGCACGACGGCGGCCGCATCGTTTTCGAGGGCACGCCAGCTGAGCTGGTGGCCGCCCGGGCCGGTCTGACCGGCCAGCATCTGGCCGACTATGTGGGGGTCTGAGGCTGTGGTTCCGGATTGGACAATTTCCGGGTAAGACAGGCAGCCGGGCGGACACTAATGGGGTATGAGCATCCAACAGGAATTCCCGGCACAGGCCGGGTCCGGGAGACCCCGGGACGAATGGAGCGCCATTGTGGCCTGGCGCCAGCGCCTTCTCCGGGAGGCCGGCTTTCCCACACCGCTCGCAGCACGCATGGCGGCCTCGAGGGGCGTGGATATCCACGAGCTGCTGAATCTGGTGGACAAGGGATGCCCGCCGGAACTTGCGGTCCGCATTGCCGGGCCCGTGGGCGACATGGGGTCTTACGGTGATCCCGACAGCTGGCGTTGACGGACCGGGACTCGCGGGGCCGCGGGCCCCGGCCGTGGCGCCCTGCGACACGGACTGGGTCGTACTGCTCAGCACCACCGGTCCGGGTCATGAAGCGGCTCTTGCCAAGCTGCACGGTCTCTTGCTGAAAGCGGTCCGCCACCAGGTCCTGCAAATGTACGGCCGGCTGCCGACTATCGGTGTGGTCCGCGTTGACGAGTTGATCAACCAGGCCGCCGATGAGGCCATGGTGGCGGTATTGGGCAAACTGTCCACGTTCCAGGGCCGCAGCAAGTTCTCCACCTGGGCGTACAAGTTCGGCATTCTCTACGCGGCTGTTGAAGTTCGGCGGAGCATGTGGCGCCATTGGGACGTGGATCTTGCGTCCGTACCCGAACAGCCAGGGCACGGTTTGGTGCCAGAGGAGGAGGCGGAGGGCGCCGAGCTTTCCGTCGCTATTCGGGAAGGCTTGGAGAAGGCGCTCACACCACACCAGCGCCGGGTGCTGATTGCGTTGCTCATCGACGATGTCCCCATCGACGTCCTCGCCGACCGGCTGGGAACAAGCCGCAACGCGTTGTACAAAACACTTCACGACGCCCGGGGGCGGCTGCGGCGGTACCTCACGCAGGCTGGCTTCCTTGGCGAACCAACTTCGAGGGTGATCCCATGACTCCAGCACGTCGCGTCACAACACAGGAGCTATTGGGCCGGCTGACTTTCTCGGCCGAGCCCTGGATGTCCTGCGACGAATGCTTCGAGGCGGTCGACGGCTATGTCGAGATGCTGCTGGCCGAGGCGCCCGACTCGATTCCGGGTCTCCGGGCGCACCTTGCCGCCTGCTCCGCGTGCCTTGAGGAATGCCGGTCCTTGTTGCTGCTCGCAGCGGCCGACGCTGGCGTGGATCCTGGAAGGGCGCTGGAACGGCTTGGGAACGCGTAAGGCAGTGCGCGCACAGAGTTATGTCAAGTAAATTGCAGTACTCCCGCGAAGCTCGTCGGCGTCCGCCTTGGAGGCGGGCGCGCATGGTGGGACGGGGATTCCGTAGCATGGCACCCATGTACGGTTCGTCGTCGTAGTCGAAAAGCGCGGCCTGGACGCCCAACTCGGGAATGGCGACGTCGACCCGTAGCTAGCGCGGATCACCGCCGTGCGTCTGATGTAGGCGGAAGCCTGCGAAACAGCCACAGTTCCTTGCCGGAACCGGCGTGCGTCACGGTAAAGGCGTCGTCGAACGCGTCGGCGACAACGCTGCGGAGCATTGCTTTGAGGTCAATGGTTCACCGAGAGATCTTCTCAGGTGAACCCTCGCCAAAGCGTTCCTAAAGTGCCGATAATCTACATTATGTAAAGTAAAGTTGAAACTCTTCACTGAAGCTACTCCTCCGCGCTCCGCGGCGGCCGTTCCACACGGCGTCTGCGCCCACGACCTCCGTCGTGCAAGAATCGCCGTATGGAGGACCAGGAACGGCACATGAGAGAAGAACTCGTGATCCTGGACGCCTTGGTACAGGCGATTGCCCGACGGGAAGAAGTTTTCCAGGCCATCGAAGATTCAGAGGACGTGGACGAAGCAATCCGTCGAGTAGCTCAGCTCTTGGGTGTTGGCGAGCTTGCCAGCCGGGTTGTCCTCGACGCCCAAGCCAGACGATTCACCCGCGACCAGCGTCAAAAACTCACTTCGCGCGCTGAAGAACTCAGAGCGATGTTGGCCGCCGGCGACTAACAAACCGCCCCAATACCGCAGCGATCATACCTAGCGCTTTCGCCTCCAGCCGAAGCCAAGGCGGAACGCCGCTTGAGCCGAGCCAAGTACCGCGTCATAGGCGACAGCATCAAACACGAGTTCTGTCGCGTTCGTGATCAGGGCGTCCGCGTCGCCGTCCTGTTCCTCGTCCTTCCAGCCGAAGGCGCGCCAAGTGACAGCATCAGCCGTACGCGCAACTTCGACGCTCAGGATGCCGTCGGAAATGTCGAAGCAGGCCGGGCAAAAGAACAGTTCAACCCTCTTGGGTGCGTCACCCGCATCCGGGCCCCGGAGTTGATCCAGTTGGGTGGAAGCTGCCTTGCGCGAAGACGGTGACATCATCGTGATGAGGTCAGGAACAGGAACTTCCATGTCCCATTCGGGTTGTTCCCAGTCCCGCCATAAGTACCGAAGTGGCCGGCCGTCAATGACGATGTCCAACCGACGACATTCCGCCCTTTTCCGCGTCTTGGAATAACCGGCAAACACCGATGCTACGAATTCAGGACCCTGCGGTTCCAAGGTAAGAACGTTGCGCTGCGCCACGCCGCCATCGTCCCACAGGACCCCCCTACTCCCCTGCGTCGAGGAATCCGGTCACCACCTCGTGCACCAGTTCTGTCCGTGCTAGCCCGTTGAAGTGCGTCGTCCCGGGGAAAACGGCCAGCTGTGAGGCCGGAACACCCTCGAAATCGCCGTTCACGTCTCCCCCGCGCAACTGAAGGAATTTCACGGCGTGGTCCAGCCGGACCATATCGCAGTCACCCACCGTATAAAGGGTCGGTGCGGAAATCCCCCGGATCTCGTCGTCGCTCCAGCCGCTTTCACCGTCGCCGTACCGCACGAGCTTGTCCAACAGGCCCTGGAGATGTTCCCGGTCGGGGTGCGGCGACACAGCAAGGTAGCGTTCCTCCATCGGCGTTCCGGCAATCATGTCGACAGACATTTCCGCCATCGCCTCGGCGTTCCCGCCCCGGTCGCCTTCGGGCCGGAAGGACACCGAGGAGACGATGAGCCTGCGGACCAGTTCAGGATGCTTGACCGCGAGGTGCAAGGCTACGGCGCCGCCAATGCTGAAGCCGAATACATCGACCTTGGCAACCCGAAGATGTTGCAGCAGGCCAAGCACGTCGGACGCCAGGTCCGCAGTGCCAAGCGGCCGGTCAATGTCGTTGGTTCGGCCATGTCCCTGGAAGTCCGCGGCGATCACGCGGCGCCCGGCAGCCAGGCCCGGGATCAGCGCTCCGAACTGCTGGACGATATCAAAAAGGCCGCCATGCAGGAGCAACAGCGGAACACCGCCGTCACCCTCCCGTCCGTGGATCTCGTAGTACATCTGAAGGCCATTGACCGGCGCGTATCCGGTCTCGCTGGCGGCCGCCGTCAGGTCCTGCATGATCCGTCCTCCGCATCGTCGTGGGGCAACTTTGCCCAGCCTGACATTTCACCCGGCGCATGTCGAGAGGCAACTATCCGAACCGTGAACGGCATTTGCCGGGCGCCCGACGCGGTGGCAGAGTCGGCCCATGGGCAAAGTCCACGAATCCATCAACCAAAAACTGCGCACCTTCATTGAACGCCAACCGCTGTTCTTCGTGGCAACCGCTCCCCTGTCCGCAGGAGGCCACGTCAACGTTTCACCCCGCGGCCTTCCCGGTACCTTCGCCGTCCTGGATGAGCGCACCTTCGCCTGGCTCGACGTGACAGGAAGCGGCAGCGAAACCATTGCGCACCTGCGCGAAAACGGTCGGATCACCGTCATGTTCTGTGCTTTTGACGGGCCGCCCAATATCGTCCGGCTGCACGGACGCGGCAGGACCGTCACCCGCTACGACGACGGGTTCACACAACTGGCCGCGCGCTTCGAACAGCAGCCAGGCACCCGGGCGGTGATCGTCGTCGACGTCGAGCGCGTCTCCGATTCGTGCGGCTGGGGCGTTCCACTCATGTCCTTCGAAGGCCACCGCGAGCTGCTCGGTCCGTTCTTTGAGCGTAAGGGCGACGACGGCAGTGCCGCCTACCGCGTTGGAAAGAACCGGCGCAGCATCGACGGCATGCCGGCGTACGATTACGATCCAGTCGGGACTGGGACTGAGACCGGGGCCGGAGCCGCCGGGTCGGCATAGGGCCGCATCCCGGCCGCCGTGGCACGCGGTTCGTAGCGAACCGCGGCCTGCTGCGGGGCGGTGAAGCGGCGGAGTTGCTCAAGGCTTCCCGAAACCGCGCCGGCAGCCCGCGCCTGGATGAGGATATTGCCTTGCGCCGTTGCCTCCACCGGTCCGGCCACCACGGGAAGCCCGCACGCATCCGCCGTGAGCTGGCACAGGAGGGAATTCTGCGAACCGCCGCCCACGACGTGCACCACCTTGATCCGCTTCCCGGCCAGTTCGGCGGCCCGCCGGAGTGTCCGGGCGTATCCGGCCGCAAGGCTGTCCAGGATGCAACGCACGACGGCGGCCGGCGCCTCGGGCGCTTGACCGCCCGCCCGGCGTACTGCTTCCCGGATCCGCTCCGGCATGCCGCCCGGCGGTGTGAAGGCGGGGTCGTCGGCGTCGATCACGGGACCGCCCGGGGGCAGGGCCGCCGCCTCGTCAAGCAGCGTTCCGAGCTGCACTTCGTGGCCATCGCCGGCCCAGGCCCGCTGGCATTCGCTCAGCAGCCACAGCCCGCCGACGTTCCTCAGGTATCGGACTGTCCCGTCAACGCCGCGTTCGTTGGTGAAATTGGCAGCGCGGCTGGCCTCGTCCAGCACCGGCCGGTCCAGTTCGACGCCTACCAGGGACCAAGTCCCCGAGGAGATGTAGGCGAACCCATCCTCCACGGCAGGAACCGCAGCCACAGCGGATGCGGTGTCGTGGGAACCCACCGCGACCACGGGAGCTGAAGCCGGCAGGCCGATGCGTGCCGCCACATCCGGCAGGAGTGTACCGATGGTGTCCCCGGGTTCGACCAGCGGAGGAAAGATCGCCGGGGGAAGGCCAAGCTCATCCATCAGCCCGGTGGCCCACTCCCCTGCGACCGCATCGAAGAGCCCGGTGGTCGACGCGTTCGTGGCCTCAGTGCGGCGCTCGCCCGTGAGCATGAACGCGATCAGGTCGGGTATCAAGAGCGCCTGCACGCCATCGAGCGAGGGCTCGGAAGCCAGCTGGTAGAGGGTATTGAACGGCAGGAACTGCAGTCCCGTGATCCCGTACAGCCTGCGTTCGTCCACTAGCGCGTGAACCCGTTCGACGGCGGTGCTGCCGCGGCTGTCCCGGTAGCTGTACGGCATAGAGACAAGCCCGCCGGAGTCCTCGAGCAATCCGTAGTCCACGGCCCAGGTGTCGATCCCGATGCTTGCGATGCGCTCGCCGGCCGCCGCCGCGACGGACGCTGCATCGGCCAGGCCCTTGAGCACCTCATCGAAAAGGAAGCCGAAATCCCAGCGGAGACCGCCGTCGAGCTCCACCACACCGTTCGGAAAGCGGTGAACGGTCTCCAGCGAGACGCCTGTGGCGGACACGCGGCCCAGCATGACGCGGCCTGACGACGCCCCGATGTCGACGGCGGCGAAGACCGCACCGCTGCCGTCGCCGGGAATGTGGCTGCTCACCGCAGGAACGCGGCCGCGACGCCGGCGTCCACCGGGATGTGCAGGCCGGTCGTGTGGGACAGCTCGCTGCCCGTGAGGACGGCCGCGGCGTTGGCGACGTGTTCGGGCAGGACTTCGCGCTTGAGCAGGGTGCGCTGGGCGTAGAACTCGCCGAGCTTTTCTTCGTCAACGCCGTAGACCGCGGCGCGCTTGGCGCCCCAGCCGCCCGCGAAGATGCCGGAGCCGCGCACGACGCCGTCGGGGTTGATGCCGTTGACGCGGATGCCGTGTTCGCCCAGTTCCGCAGCAAGGAGCCGCACCTGGTGGGCCTGGTCGGCCTTGGTGGCGGAGTAGGCGATGTTGTTCGGCCCCGCGAACACGGAGTTCTTGGAGGAGATGTAGATGATGTCCCCGCCAAGCCCCTGGTCGATCATGGCCTTCGCGGCGGCCTTGGAAACCAGGAAGGAGCCCTTCGCCATGACGTTGTGCTGCAGGTCCCAGTCCTTTTCGCTGGTTTCCAGCAACGGCCTGGAGATGGACAGGCCGGCGTTGTTGACCACCAGGTCCACGCCACCGAAAGCCAGCACCGCCTCGTTGATGGCGGCGTGGACCTGCGCTTCGTCCGTCACGTCGGCCTGGACGCCGATGGCGACGTCAGCACCGCCCAGTTCCGTGGCTACGGCGCGGGCGTTTTCCAGGTTGAGGTCGGCGATCACGACGCATGCGCCGTCGGCGGCCAGACGGGTGGCGATCGCCTTACCGATGCCGGACGCCGCACCGGTCACCAGCGCGATCCTGCCCGCGTGGGACTTGGGCTTGGGCATCCGTGCAAGCTTGGCTTCCTCAAGCGCCCAGTATTCGATGCGGAATTTCTCCGCTTCCTCGATCGGGGCGTAGCTGGAGACCGCCTCGGCGCCGCGCATCACGTTGATCGCGTTGAGGTAGAACTCCCCCGCCACCCGCGCGGTCTGCTTGTCCTTGCCGAAGGAGAACATCCCGACGCCGGGAACCAGCACGATCGCCGGATCGGCGCCGCGGATGGCCGGACTGTCCGCGTCCGCGTGGCGGTCGTAGTACGCCTGGTAGTCCTTACGGTATTCCGCGTGCCGTTCCTTCAGGCGTGAGATGCACTCCTCGATGTCGGCATCCGCCGGGAGGTCCAGGAGCAACGGCCTGACTTTGGTCCGCAGGAAGTGGTCCGGGCAGGACGTTCCGAGGGCGGCCAGCCGCGGATGCTGCGCACCTTCCAGGAATTCAAGGACGACGGCGTCATCGCTGAAGTGCCCCACCTGGACCATGTCCGTGGATGCCAAGCCGCGGATCACCGGTGCCAGGGCGGCCGCCTTCGCGCGGCGTTCGGGCTCCGGGAGGGCGGCGTAACCGGGGAGCCTGGCGCCGAAGGGCTCGGGCTTGCCGTTGTCCGCGATGTACGCTGCGGCCTGCTCAATGATCCGCAGGGAGTTGGCTTCGGCCTCCTCGCTGGTGGCGCCCCACGCGGTGATGCCGTGCCCGCCCAGGATCGTACCAATGGCTTGGGGATTGGCTTCCTTGATCGCCGCGATGTCCAGGCCGAGCTGGAACCCGGGCCTCCGCCACGGAACCCAAGCCACCTGGTCCCCGAAGATCTTGGCGGTCAGGGCCTCGCCGTCCGCCGCCGTCGCGATCGCAATACCGGAGTCCGGGTGCAGGTGGTCCACGTGCACCGCGTCCACGAGCCCGTGCATGGCGGTATCGATGGACGGGGCCGCGCCGCCTTTTCCATGCAGGCAGTAGTCGAAGGCAGCCACCATCTCATCTTCACCTTCGACGCCCGGATAAACCTCCTTGAGCGCCCGCAAGCGGTCCAAACGCAGTACCGCCAGGTTCTGCGCGGTCAGCGTGCCCAGGTCGCCGCCGGAGCCCTTGACCCACAGCAGTTCCACGTCCTGGCCTGTGACCGGATCCTTTTCCGTGCCCTTGGCCGAAGTGTTGCCGCCCGCGAAGTTCGTGTTCCGCTTGTCCGCGCCCAGGCGGTTGGAACGGGCAATCAGCTCGTCAACAGTCTTGTTCGCCATCCTCTTATGCACCCCATCCGGATTGCCGGCCGCCTGCGCGGTCCTCATTGATCTTTTTCTGGTAACCGCTTGCCTTGAAGGCAGCGAGCGGGTCCGCGGGCAGGCCGCGGGATTCACGCCATTCGGCAAGCGCCGGACGGACGTCGGTGTAGAAGGCATCGTTGAAGATGCCGTTGGCGGCCAGCACATCGCCTGCTGCCTGGGCTTCAGCAAGGGCGGTGGTGTCTATCAGCAGTGCCCGTGCCGCCATCTCCTGGACGTTCAGCACGGACCGGATCTGGCCTGGGATCTTTTCTTCCAGGTTGTGGCACTGGTCCAGCATCAACGCCACCTCCGAATCCTGCGCCAGCGCCCCGCCGCGGATTACTTCGTGCATGATGCGGAACAGCTGGAACGGGTCAGCTGCGCCAACAATCAGATCGTCGTCGGCGTAGAAGCGCGAGTTGAAGTCGAACGAGCCCAGCTTCCCCAGGCGCAGCAACTGCATGACGATGAACTCGATGTTGGTGCCCGGGGCGTGGTGTCCGGTGTCCAGGCACACGAAGGCCTTCTCCCCCAGAGCCAAAGTCTGAGCGTAGGACGTTCCCCAGTCCGGAACGTCGGTGTGGTAGAAGGCCGGCTCGAAGAACTTGTACTCCAGGACAAGGCGCTGCTCTTCTCCCAGTGCCGCGTAAATCTCCTGCAGGGACTCAGCAAGGCGGTCCTGCCTGCCCCGCATATCGTCCTGGCCCGGGTAATTCGTGCCGTCCGCCAGCCAGATTTTCAGGTCGCGGGACCCCGTGGCGTGCATGATGTCGATGCACTCAAGGTGATGGTCGACCGCGCGGCGGCGCACCGCATTGTTACTGGAGGTGAGGGAGCCGAACTTGTATTCCTCATCCTGGAAGGTGTTGCTGTTGACAGTGCCGAGCCGGAGGCCGAGCTCCCCCGCGTAGCCACGCAGGGCGTTGTAATCATCCACCTTGTCCCACGGGATATGCAGGGCCACAGCCGGCGCGAGGCCGGTCAGCTCATGGACCTTGGCGGCATCGGCCAACTTTTCGTGGATGGTGCGCGGAGTACCCGGCGTGCCGAATACCTTGAACCTGGTTCCCGAGTTCCCATAGGCCCAGGACGGCACTTCAATGGCGAGCCCTTCCAAGCGGGGCAGGATGCTGGACATCGTTGTCATGGGTGAACTCCAAATCCACTGGCGGATACTTCTCCGGCGAAACGTCCAAGGCTGTTTTGAATCGTTTCATTTATTCGTTTCAAATTTAGGGTCTTTCTAGTAACGTGTCAAGGGTCATATCGGCGGTTTCAGGAGGCAGGATGCGCTCTGCAAGTGTGAAGGACGTCGCCGACCGGGCTGGCGTGGCGGTGGGCACGGTGTCCCATGTGCTGAACCATCCGGAACGTGTCAGCCCGCGCACCAAGGAACGCGTCCTCCGCGCCATCGCCGAACTCGGCTTCGTCCGCAACGACGCCGCCCGGCAGCTCCGCGCAGGCCGCAGCAGGACAATCGGCCTCGTTATGCTAGACGCCGCCAACCCTTTCTTCGCCTCGCTGGCGCGGGGTGCCGAAGACGCCGCGGCCGAGGCCGGTAATTCGGTGGTTTTCGCCAGCAGCCGCCACGACCCCGAGCGTGAATCCCGGTATATCGACCTGTTCGAGGAACAGCGTGTCCAAGGCCTGCTGATCACGCCTGTCGGCGATCTGTCCTCGCGGGTCTCCGAGCTTAAGGCGCGCGGCGTCGCCGTCGTGCTTGTCGACCGGGAAGGCGACCCGGAGCTCTACAGTTCCGTGTCCGTCGACGACGTGCACGGTGGTTACCTCGCCGCTTCGCATCTTCTCCAAGCTGGACGTTCCCGCCTTGCTTTCGTTGGCGGCGGCAAGCACGTTCAGCAAGTGGCCGACCGCCTGCGCGGTGCAGAAAAGGCAGTCGCTGAACACCCGGGGGCGACGCTCGAATTCCTCCCGACGCCGGAGCTGGACGTACTCGCCGGCCGGAGCGTGGGCGACGAGTTGCTCAAACGCCCCCGCCACTCCCTGCCGGACGGAATCTTCTGCGCCAACGACCTCCTGGCCACCGGAATGATGCAGTCGATCCTGTTGATGAACTCACTGCGCATCCCCGATGACGTGGCCCTGATCGGCTATGACGACATCGCTTTCGCGCGATCCGCGGTGGTGCCCCTGTCCTCAATCCGCCAGCCGGCCGAAGAGATCGGACGGACCGCGATCCGGCTTTTGGCACAAGAACTTGAGGACCCGGAAGCCGGTCGCGAGCACGTGGTGTTCAAGCCCGAACTCGTGGGGCGGGCCAGCACCGGAGTCCTGGAGTCCGTCAGCCGGCCGTAGCCTGCTGCGGGGGCAAGCGGAGCAACTGTGTTTCCAGGTTGAAGACCTCCGGAAGCTGGACGAACCCTTCGTCGGGGGCGCCATCCAGCCCTTCGAAGAAGCGGGACATTTCGGCCTGCCACCGTGAATTCACCTCGGTTTCGGCCATGAGCCGGCGCGCCTGCGCGGGATCCTCGGCTTCGAAATAGCCGATCAACAGGCCGTCGCCGCCGAGGAAGAGCGAATAGTTGCGCCAGCCGCTGTCCCCCAGCGCCTGCAGCATGTCCGGCCAGACTTCGGCATGCCGTTTCGTGTATTCCTCGATGAGCGCCGGCTTTACCTGAAGGCGGAAGCACACCCGTTCCACGGCCGGCTCAACTCAGCGCGGTGACGGGAACGGCGTCCATGTCGTCAAAGGACTGGTTCTCCCCCGCCATCGCCCAGATGAATGAATACGCGGCGGTGCCCACGCCCGAGTGGAGCGACCACGACGGCGAGATCACCGCCTGCCGGTCAGCCACCAGCAGGTGCCGGGTCTCCTCCGGCCGGCCCATCAGGTGGATGACCCGGGCATCCTGGGGGACGTCGAAGTAGAGATAGCATTCAGTGCGCCGGTCGTGGGTGTGGGCCGGCATGGTGTTCCACATCGATCCGGGATGCAGCTCCGTGACGCCCATGACGATCTGGCAGGAGCGGATTCCCTTTTCGTGGATGTACTGGTTCAGGCTGCGCCGGTTGCTGGTGAGCTGATCACCGAGTTCGCGCACCGTACCCTCCCCCTTCAGGACCAGCTGGGTCTCATATGTGGTGTGCGCGGGAGCGCTGAAAAGATAAAACTGCGCGCCCTCCTGGCCTGCGGCGTCGGCAAAGACGACGTTCCGCGTGCCGCGTCCGACATACAGGCACGCCCCATGGGGCAGGGTGAAGGTGTCATCGCCGGCCGTCACCGTTCCGGTGCCGCCGATATTGATGATGCCGATTTCCCGGTTGGCCAGGAAGTAGTCGGAGCGCAGCTCCTCGAAGGCAGGGAGGGGAAGCTCCTTGCCTGCAGGCACCGCCCCACCGAGGACGATCCTGTCATGGTGCGTATAGACGGCGGTCACTTCACCCGGCACGAAGATGTCTTCGACGAGGTAGCGGGAACGAAGCTCCTTGCTATCGAAGCCGGGAAGCTGGTCCGGGTTGGTGGCGAAACGCTGCTGCATGTCGTGTCTCCAGGTCAGGGGTAGGTGTTGGTTCGTGCGGTATTGGCGGCTCAGCGGACGAGCCAGCCGCCGTCCACGGGGAGAATGGCCCCGTTGACGTAGTCGGACGCGGAGGACGCAAGGAAGACAAGGGCCCCCTTGAGGTCGTCCGGAGTGCCCCACCGTCCGGCGGGTATGCGTTCCAGGATTGCCTTTTGGCGGGCATCATCCGCCCTGAGGGCAGCGGTGTTGTCGGTTGCCATATAGCCGGGCGCGATGGCGTTCACGTTGATTCCGCGGACGGCGAGTTCGTTGGCGAAGGCCTTTGTCAGGCCGGCCACGGCGTGTTTGCTCGCGGCATAGCCCGGGACGAACACGCCGCCCTGGAAGGACAGCATCGAGGCAATGTTGATGATCTTGCCCCCGCCTTGGGCGGCATACCGCTTCGCCACAGCCTGCGAAAGATGGAACACTGCGTCCAGGTTCGTGGACAGGACGTCGTCCCAGTCCGTTGACGAATGTTCCAGCAACGGCGCCCGGCGGATGATGCCGGCGTTATTGACCAGGACGTCGACCCGGCCGAGGGTGTCCACCACCGACTGAATGGTCGAATCGAGCTCTGCCGGGGTCGCAGCGCCCAGGTCCAGCTCGATGAGCTGGACCCGCCTGCCGGCAGCTTTCACCTGCTCTGCAGTGTCGCTCGCGCTGCCGCGGTTGACGAGGGCAAGGTCAGCCCCGGCTTCGGCCAGCGCCACGGCGGCCGCTTGGCCCAGCCCCCTCGATGAGCCCGTCACTACGGCAACTTTTCCGTCAAGCCGGAACAGCTCGGAAACCATGTGTATGTTCCTCCAAAATAGGTGGGTATCCAAAGTGCCGCCCACGCGGCTCAGTAGTAGCTCCGCAAATACTCCGCCAGGCAAAGGATCGCCATGGCTTGCCCGTAAGGCATCGAGGTGAGCGGAATCCGGCGGTAGAAATCCAGGTCCGGGCCCATGCCGGTGCCGAACGAGACCTGCTGCAGTTCGCCGTCGTCGGAAATGTTCGAGACGACTGCCCGCACGGCTTGCTCGGCCACTCCGGCGTGGTGCGCGCCGAGGTAGCCTTTCCGTACTGCCTTCAGGATTCCGTAGGTGAACCCGGCCGTCGCCGAGGCTTCGAGGTACGAGGAAGGGTCATCGAGGAGCGTGTGCCAGAGGCCGCTCGAATCCTGCAACCCTGCGAGGGCGGAAACCTGTGCCTCGAGCACTTCGACAAGGAAGCGCCGCACCGGGTCGGACGCCGGCAGGTCGAGCAGCTCGAGGAAGTCCGGGATGACCATGGTCAGCCACGAGTTTCCCCGCGCCCAACGGGCCTTGGCGAAATTATGGTTTCCCTCGAACGACCAGCCGTGGAACCACAGCCCCGTTTCGCGGTCCATGAGATAGGCCACGTGGGTCAGGAACTGGAACGTTGCCTCGTCCACGTAGTTCTTCCGGCCGAGGAGCAAGCCGATCTTGGCCAATGGCAGCACCGTCATCATCAGGGTGTCGTCCCATAACTGGTGGTGGTTTTCCTCGGCGAGCGTGATGTGCTGCATGCCGCCCCTGGGCGTGCGCGGCATCGCGTTCATGGCCCATTCGGCCCAGGAATCCAGCCACGGCAGGAGCGTGCGGTCCTGGGTTTCCTCGTACCGGTAGGCCAGAGTGAGGAAGGGGGCCATGGTGTTGACGTTCTTGGTGGTGCCTTCGGCGAACCTGGCCGTGAACCATGAGTCGATGATGTCCCGGACAGCCTGGTCGCCGGTCTGGTCGTAGTACTGCCACATGCCGTACAGCCCGACGCCGTGGGTCCACTCCCAGCCTGCCCAGCCTTTGGTGTCGATGACGCGCCCGTCGTCCAGCCGAAGCAGGAACTCTCCCGTTTCGTCCTTGATGTTCACCAGGTTGTCGGTCAGGCGGTGCACCAGCCCGTGAAGCTCATCCCTGGCGATGAAGCGTTCAGGGGCCCGCAGGAGCGGGCTGTGCTTCACCGGCCATGCTGCCTGGTTTGCTTCGTTCGGTTCGGCCATCGCCGTTCTCCCTCTTTCGCGTGATTGTCTTAGTTCCGGTCCGGGCCCTAGAGCCGGACAGAGCGGCCCTTGCCGGTTTCGAGGTCTTCGAGCGACTTTCCCTTGGTGTCGGAGGAAAGCGCGGTAGCGAGCACCGCGGCCAGGCAGATGCCCAGTGTGGCCGTGCCGATCACGAGCGGAACGTTGGCGGTGCCGGGGGGCGCGATGGCGGTGAAGATGCTCGGGAAGAAGGACGCGATCATCAGGCCGATGTTCTGGGCGACCGCGAAGCCGGTGACCCGGATCCGCATCGGGAACTGCTCCTGGAAGAAGGTGGCAAAGGTTGCGTTCCACATTTGGAACAGGATGCCCTGGACCAGGACCACCGCTACGAAAACCAACACCAGGCTCCGCTGTTCAACCGCCCAGAGGTATCCCCCGGCCAGCAGTCCGCCGCCGAGGCCACCTGCCACCATGAGGGTCTTCCGCCCGATCTTGTCGGACAATGCGCCGAAGAACGGAATCGTCAGGACGGCAGCCACGTTGGCCAACAGCGAAACCCAAAGGAAGTCACTGCTTGAGAAGCCGATGCCGTACCCCTTCTGGGTGGCGTAGGAGACGCCGAAGACGAGTGTCGCCATGCCGATGACGTTCGTGAAGGTCATGATGATGCAGCGGACGAGCACCCACGGGTGCGAGCGGAGCAGTTCGAAGAACGGGAAGCGTTGCTTCACGGGAGCGTCGGTGGCCTGGGCCAGGTATGCCGGGGGCTCCTGCACACGGCGGCGGATGTAGTAGCCGGCCAGGATCACGAAGGCACTGAGCAGGAACGGAATACGCCAGCCCCAGGCCTGGAACTGCTCTGCCGGAAGCAGCGCGGCCAACGGAAGGAGGACGCCTGTGGCCAGGATGGAACCGACTTGGGTGCCCTGGAGGCTGAAGCTGGCAAAGAATCCGCGTCGTGCATCCGGTGCGTGCTCGACGATCATGGCGCTGGCACCGCCGAGTTCACCGGCCACCGCGAAGCCTTGGATCAAGCGCAGTCCGACCAGCAGCGCCGGTGCGAGCAGGCCCACCTGGCCGTAGGTGGGCAGCAGGCCTACCGCGAACGTTGCAAAGCCCATGAGGAGCATCGCGAACACGAGGACGTGTTTACGGCCCCGCTTGTCGCCGTAAGCCCCGAGGACTACGGCACCCACGGGACGGGACACGTAGCCCACGGCGTAGGTAGCGAGTGAAGCGATGATCGCAACGGTCGGGTTTTCGGAGGGGAAGAAGACCGTGGGAAAAATCAGGGTCGCGGCCAGGGAGTACAGCGCGAAGTCGTAGTACTCCAACGCGCTGCCGATCCAGCCACTGAGCGCGGCCTTCTTCGGATCTCTGTGGTCAACGGTCTCATCGATACTGGGGCGGACATCCCCTGGAGGCATAGTGCTCATTGGCTCATCCTTCGTCGTCTTTGGCAAGGGGGCCGGAACTCGTCCATTCCGGGCGGCTTGGAAAGCTGGATCGCTGGTGCAGGCTTCTCGGAACGGTGCCTTCAGCGCGTTTTTGAATCGATTCATTAGCAACCATAGAACGTGATACGCGTTACGTCAACGCTTACTTGATTCGTTTCATCGGCAGACGAAAAAGCGGCACCCGGCCTGCGGTGGCCGGGTGCCGCGAAACGGGCCTTGCGCTTCCTTGGGAACTAGCCTGCGGCCTGCTGCTCTCCCGCAATGTTCACGAGCCATGCGATGCCGAACTTGTCCGTGCACATGCCGAAGATGTCGCCCCAGGGTGCCGGGGCGAGCGGCATGGCGACCGTGCCGCCGTCGGACAGCTTCTCCCAGTAGCCCCGCAGCTCGGCCTCGTCGCTGCTCTCTCCGCTCAAGGAAACGGAGATGTTATCGCCGGGGTTGTAGGACATCCCGTTCGGAGTATCCGACGCCATCAGCACGAGCCCGTTGTCCGATACCAGCATCGCGTGCATGACCTTGTCGGCCTCCGCCGGGTCTTGGCTTGCCTGGAAATCGCCAAAAGTGCTGATCGTGAGCTCCCCGCCGAACACCGACTCGTAGAAGGTGATCGCGTCCCGGGCGTTGTCGCGGAACGAAAGGTACGGGTTGAGACGTGTTGCCATGTGGATGCTTCTCCTTGTTCGTTGGTCTTGCCGGATCTGTGGTCTGTATCAGTTACCGTCGTAGGCGTTCTGCAGGACGTTGATGTCCAGCTTCTGCATCTTGAGCATGGCCTCCATTGCCCGCTGCGAACCCTCCGGGTCGGGACCGGACAACAAGCCCGGGAGGGCCGTCGGTACAACCTGCCAGGAAACACCGAACTTGTCCTTGAGCCAACCGCACTGGCTCTCTTCGCCCCCCGCGGTCAACGCATCCCAGTAGCGGTCAACCTCTTCCTGGGTGTCGCAGTTGATCATGAAGGATACGGCCTCCGTGAAATTGAACTGCGGCCCGCCGTTCAGCCCGAGGAATTCCCGGCCTTCCAGGGTGAACTCGACGGTGAGCGCCTTGCCGTCCGGGCCGGGCATGGTGGCTCCGATGGTTGAATCCGGGAAGATCCCGGCATAGAACTCGGCCGCTTCTTCGGCCCGGCCGTCGAACCATAGGCAGGTGGAAATCTTCTGCATGACTGTGAATCCCTCCCATTCGAGGGCGGCTCTTTGAGCCCCCGCACCGAGGCTAGTCGGCGCGGCCCTCCGTGACAACGGTTCAATCCCCCGCCGGCTGCATATGCGCCACAAGCGCCACGGTATTGCCTTCGCTGTCCTCGATGAACGCCATCCATTCCTCCGTGCCTGCGGGGCCGAGGGTTGCGTCCGGATGGGTGAAGACCAGCTGCGGCCCGGAAATTATCCGGACCCCGTCGGCCTCGAGCCGGGCGACGGTCTCTGCCAGTGCCGGCTGCTCGAGGTAAAGCAGGGCGGATGGCGCGCCGCGTTCAAGCAGGAGCCTGACCCCGCCGAGATCGAAGAACACCAGTCCCGGAGGATCGAAACGTGCGGCTGGTTCCTGGCCCAGCAAGCGGGAGTAGAAGGCCGTTGCCCGCTCAAGATCCACGGCACGTTGCGCGATCTGGACCAGTTTCATGCGTGCTCCCCTCATGTCTGCAGCCATGGTGCCTCCTTGGCCCGCCGGCTTCAAGGCATTCCGGAATTCGGCGAGGGCACAGGGCCGGGGATAGTGTCGGGGCATGGTTTCCGATTCCCGCGCCTTTCCCGTGCCCGTCATCGCTGCCGCCGTCCTGGATGCAGCACTGGTCCTGCTCTTCGCGGCAATCGGCCGCGACACCCATCAGCGCGGCGAATCCTTGGCAGGAGTCCTCGAAACCGCCTGGCCGTTCCTCGCGGGAGCCGCCGCGGGCTGGCTGGTAGCCCGCGCATGGCGTGCCCCGCTGGCAGCATGGCCGGCCGGCGTCGTCGTATGGATTGCGGCGGTTGCCGGCGGCATGCTGCTGCGCCTCGCCAGCGGACATACCGCCGCCCCCGCGTTCGTCATCGTCGCACTGATCACGCTGGCCGTTTTCCTGCTCGGCTACCGGCTCCTGTGGGCGCTGGCTTTGCGGCTGCGGAGTTCCACGAAGCGGTAGGCGGCCAGTAGGCTTGCAACGACCGTCAGCTGCCCGCAGCAATCCCGAGGAAAGGCCCACCAGTGATCACTGCCTTTGTCCTGATCAAGACCGACGCTTCCCGCATCCCGGAGACAGCCGAGGAGATTTCCGCGATCCAGGGCATCAGTGAGGTCTACTCCGTCACCGGTGAGTGGGACCTTATCGCGGTGGCACGCGTGGCCAAGCACGAAGAACTTGCCGATGTCATCGCCGACCGCCTGTCGAAGGTTCCGGCGGTGGTGCACACCACCACGCACATCGCCTTCCGCGCATACTCGCAGCACGACCTCGACGCCGCGTTCTCCCTCGGTTTCGAACAGTAGCTCCCGGGATCGGGCTTAGCCCTGGCTGAGCCCGATCCAAGTCTCCAGGACCTTCGCGGCCGCGCCGGAATCGATCGATTCGCCGGCCCGCTTATAGGCATCGGCCATCCGCTCGACCAGGCTTCCTTCCGCCGTTTCGGCGAACGCCACCAGGCCGGCGGCGGCGTTGAGCAGCACGGCGTCCCGCACGGGGCCCGGCGCACCTCCCAGGACATCGCGTACGACGGCGGCATTCGCCTTCGCGTCGCCGCCCTTCAGTTCGTCCACGGTCGAGACCGCGATTCCCAGCTCAAGGGGGGAGAAGCTCTGTTCGCGGACCTCGCCGTCGCGGATCTCCCATACGGTGGAGGGGCCCGTCGTCGTCAATTCATCGAGGCCGTCCTCACCGCGGAAGACGAGCCCCCTGCTCCCCCGCCGCGCGAGCACGCCGGCCACCAGCGGAGCCATCGCGGCGTTCGCGACGCCCACCGCGGACGCCTGAACGCGGGCAGGGTTGGTCATGGGGCCGAGGAAGTTGAAGGCGGTGGGGATGCCCAGTTCCTTGCGGGGTACCGCGGTGTGCCGGAAGGACGGGTGGAAGACCTGGGCGAAGCAGAAGGTGATGCCCGCCTCTTCGGCGTTGCGCGCCACACGGTCGATCGGCAGGTCAAGGCGGACGCCGAGCGCTTCCAGCACGTCCGCCGAGCCGGAAGAGGACGACGCCGCGCGGTTGCCGTGCTTGACGACCCTCGCCCCGGCGCCGGCCGCAACAAGCGCAGCCATCGTCGAAATGTTGACGGTGTTAAGTTGGTCACCACCGGTGCCGACGATGTCCAGCTTCTCCCCCGGAATCGACACGGGATTGGCATTGGCGAGCATCGCCTCGACCAGGCCGGTCACTTCCTCCACGGTTTCGCCCTTGGCGCGCAAGGCAACGAGGAAGCCGGCGATCTGCGCCGGAGTCGCCTCCCCGGACATGATCGTGTTCATCGCCCACGCCGTGTTCTCCAAAGAGAGATCCTGTTTCCTGATCAGGGCGGAAATGAGGCCTGGCCAGGAGTTGCTTGCCTGCTGCGCGGATGCCGGTGAAGTCACCACTTGATGCTAGCGAGCGGGACCGGCCGATGACCAATGTGAAAGACGGCGGGAACTTTTCCGCGCGATTTCGCGTGTTTGTAGAAAAAGTGCTCCCAAAAGGCGGTTCGCGTTGGGAACTCAGGACTTTTACAGACATAATGTCCTTGTGACATCTGCGACCCATGCCCCCAGTACCCCGGCGCACCCGACGCTGAACCGCCCCAATCTGGTTTCTGTTGGAACCGTTGTTTGGCTGTCCAGTGAGTTGATGTTCTTCGCCGGCCTCTTTGCCATGTACTTCACCCTGCGCTCCACTTCCGGAGAGATGTGGGCTGAAGAGACCGCCAAGCTCAACTTCCCGTTTGCGCTCGTGAACACCATCGTCCTGGTAGCAAGCTCCTTTACCTGCCAGATGGGTGTTTTCGCCGCGGAACGCCTCGAGCCGCGCCGCCGTGGCGGAGTTTTCCAGATCAGCCGCTGGGGCATGAACGAATGGTTCGTCCTCACCTTCCTTATGGGCGCGTTCTTCGTCGCCGGTCAGACCATGGAATACGCCATGCTCGTCTCCGAGCACGTCTCCCTGTCTTCCAACGCCTACGGCTCCGCCTTCTACATGACCACCGGCTTCCACGGCCTGCACGTCATCGGCGGCCTCATCGCCTTCCTCTTCATCATCGGCCGCGCCTTTGCCGCCAAGAAGTTCGGGCACTTCGAAGCCACTTCGGCGATTGTCACCTCCTACTACTGGCACTTCGTGGACGTTGTGTGGATCGGCCTCTTCCTGGTCATCTACGTCCTCAAGTAGCAAGGCTTGGTCCTTGCCGCCCAAGGACCTGAACAACAAAGAAGCGGCTCCCCGAGCCGACGCAGGATCGAATTAAGGAACCACCACGTGAAGGCACTCTCGCAGAAGCGACGTCACCCACTGGCAGCCATTGCGCTGCTGCTGATGGGCCTCCTCCTCACTGGTGGGCTGTACGCCGTCGCCACGACGGTCAACCAGGCCAAGGCAGAAACCACGACCTTCAGTGCAAGCGACACCGAAGAGGGTAAGAAGCTGTTCGAGGCCAACTGCGCCACCTGCCACGGCATGGGCGCCAGCGGCACCAAGGACGGCCCCTCGCTGGTCGGTGTTGGTGCAGCTGCGGTTGACTTCCAGGTTGGCACCGGCCGTATGCCCATGCAGATGAACGGCCCCCAGGCCCAGAAGAAGCCGCTGCAGTTCAACGAAGACCAGACGCACCAGCTTTCCGCCTACGTCGCCTCCCTCGGCGCCGGCCCGGCCATCCCCGAAGAGCACCTGCTCGACGAAAAGGGCAACGCTGCCGAAGGCGGCGAGCTCTTCCGCGTCAACTGCGCAATGTGCCACAACGCCGCAGCAGCAGGCGGCGCCCTGACCCGCGGCAAGTTCGCCCCGGCCCTGGCCGACGTCAGCGGCAAGCACATCTACGAAGCCATGGTCACCGGCCCGCAGAACATGCCCGTCTTCAACGACGCCAACATCTCCCCCGAGGGCAAGCGCGACATCATCTCCTTCCTGAAGAAGATCGAAGCCAACGGCTCGCCGGGCGGCGCCGACCTCGGTTCGCTTGGCCCGGTTGCCGAAGGCCTCTTCGTGTGGGTCGCAGGCCTCGGTGTGATCATCGCGTTCACCATCTGGCTCACCTCCCGCACGTCCTAAGCGGCGCGTCCAGGAACTTCTGCTGCGTGCGCGCAGCAGCTTTGAATTGAAAATCCCCCCGGCACATGCCGGGACAACGAGAGAAGGATGAGGCGAATTATGGGCAACCATAGTGACGGCAGTCCGAACCACTCGGGCACCGTAGCTACGGCTGGTCAGAATGACGTGGAGAAGTTCCAGGATCCTGGACTTCCTCCGCATCGTTTGCGCCTGGCTGACACGGACCCGAAGGCCGCGAAGCGAGCCGAGCGTCAGGTAGCCATTCTGTTTGGCGTTTCCATTGTCGGCACCTTGATCTTCCTTGGCGCGTATTTCGCCATCGATCTCGGCGTCGACTCCACGATCGCCACGATCCGCAACCAGAACCTGCTGCTGGGCCTGGGCACCGCCTTCGCGATGCTCGGCATCGGTACGGGCATTGTCCACTGGGCCAAGGCCCTCATGCCGGACCACGAGGTCTCCGAAGAGCGCCACGCAATCCGCACCGAGGAAGACCGCCAGGCTGCGGTACGCATCGTGGACGACATCGTCGAGGAAACCGGCATCAAGCGCCGTCCGCTGATCCGCAACACCCTCCTGGGTGCTGTTGCACTGGCTCCGCTGCCGGCCATCGCTGTCTTCGGTGACCTCGGTCCCCGTCCGGACGACAAGCTCGCACACACCATGTGGGCCCCGAAGGACGGCAAGCTCAAGCGCCTCACCCGTGATCCCGACGGCACCCCGATCAAGGCATCGGACGTCACCATCGGCTCGGCATTCCACGTCATCCCGGAAGGCCTCAACGAGCTCCACGAAGGCAAGCTGAACGAAAAGGCCAAGGCCGTCGTCCTGCTCATGCGCCTGAACCCGGACTCCCTGAAGATCACCCCGGGACGCGAGGACTGGAGCTACAACGGCATCGTTGCCTACTCCAAGATCTGCACCCACGTCGGTTGCCCTGTTGCCCTCTACGAGCAGCAGACCCACCACCTGCTGTGCCCCTGCCACCAGTCGACCTTCGACCTGACCCAGGAATGCAAGGTCATCTTCGGCCCGGCCAGCCGCCCGCTCCCCCAGCTGCCTATCGCAGTTGACGCTGAGGGCTACCTCGTCGCCACGAGCGACTTCAAAGAACCTGTAGGACCGAGTTACTGGGAGCGTGACGAGCATGAGCGCCGCATCAACAGCTGAAGCCCCCTTCGTCGCCAAGACCAAAGTAGGCCGCTTTACGGACTTCGTTGACGAGCGCGTCGGCGGTTCCGGAATCCTGCGTGAGTTCGGCCGGAAGGTCTTCCCCGACCACTGGTCCTTCATGTTCGGTGAGGTGGCGCTGTATTCCTTCGTCATCCTCCTGATGTCGGGTACCTTCCTGACATTCTTCTTCGACCCGTCCATGGCGGAAACCCATTACCAGGGTTCCTACACCCCGCTGTACAACGTCGAAATGTCCGTGGCCTACAACTCCTCGCTGAACATCTCCTTCGATGTCCGCGGCGGTCTGTTCATGCGCCAGGTACACCACTGGGCAGCCCTGCTCTTCGTGGCCTCCCTTGGTGTCCACATGCTGCGCGTGTTCTTCACCGGCGCTTTCCGCAAGCCCCGTGAAATGAACTGGGTTGTCGGCGGCGTCCTGCTGATCCTCGCCATGGCTGCCGGCTTCACCGGCTACTCCCTCCCCGATGACCTGCTGTCCGGCAACGGCCTGCGCATCATCGACGGCGTGATCAAGTCCATCCCGGTGGTCGGAACGTACATCTCGTTCTTCCTCTTCGGCGGTGAATTCCCGGGTACGGCCATCATCGGCCGCCTGTACGTGCTGCACATCCTGCTGGTTCCGGCACTCATCCTCCTGATGATCGTGATCCACCTGTTCATGGTTGTGGTCCACAAGCACACCCAGTACCCCGGTCCCGGCCGTAACGACGGCAACGTTGTCGGTTACCCGCTCGGCCCGGTTTACGCGGCCAAGGCCGGTGGCTTCTTCTTCATCGTCTTCGGTGTGATCGCCCTGATGGCCGCGGCCTTCACGATCAACCCGATCTGGAACTACGGCCCGTACGACCCCTCCCCGGTGTCCGCCGGTACCCAGCCTGACTGGTACATCGGCTTCGTCGACGGCGCCCTGCGCCTCATGCCCGGCGTGGTCAACGACTTCCACTTCGAGTACGTCATCTTCGGCCAGACACTGACCCTGAACGTCCTGCTCCCGGCACTCGTGCCCGCAGGCATCATCTTCACGGTCCTGTTCACCTACCCGTGGATCGAACGCTGGATCACCAAGGACAACCGCGAACACCACGTCCTGGACCGTCCGCGCAACGCCCCGACCCGCACCGCGATCGGCGTCGCCGGCTTCACCTGGTACTGCGTCATGTGGGCCGCTGCAGGTTCCGACCTCATCGCCACCCACTTCATGGTCTCCCTGAACGACGTGACCTACTGGCTGCGTGCGCTGTTCTTTGTCGGCCCGATCATCGCTTTCGTTGTCACGAAGCGCGTGGCCCTCGCTCTTCAGCGCAAGGACCGCGAGATCTCGCTGCACGGCCGCGAAACGGGACGCATCGTTCGCCTGCCGCACGGCGAATTCATCGAGGTCCACGCTCCGCTGGACGAGTACAAGCAGTACAAGCTGGTTGGCTTCGAGTCCCCCGCCCCGATCCCGGCCCAGCCGAACGAGCATGGCGTGGTCACCCGCAAGGAAAAGCGCCGCGCCGCGCTCTCCAAGTGGTTCTTCGAGGACCGCGTTGCCCCGGCAACGCCCGCCGAAGTGGAAGCCGCGCACTCGCACGGCCACCACGAAGCAATCGAAGGCACTGAACAGAAGAGCCTGAGCCACTAAGACGGCTTGCAAAGAAGGGCCCCGTCCGCATGGACGGGGCCCTTCTTATGTCTGGAAGCAGTTGCCGGTGGCCAGGCCGCGAAGGCGGTTCAGTAACCGGTCCGCTGGCCCCTCGTGGGCCGCACGCCTGGTCGCTGCAGCGGCACCCACAGCTTGTACCGGTCGGCCCGGTAGTAGGACACCGAGTAGTCCACCATCGCCCTGGCCACAAAAGCGTGGCGCTGGATCTTCAGCAGGGGCGAACCGACATCGACATTCAGCAGGCGGGCGGTTGAGGGCGAGGCGGCGGTCGCCTCGATCATGTCCTCGCCCCACTCCATCACCAGGCCGTACCGTTCACTCAGGACGTTGTAGAGCGAGGTGGGCGGAGCTTCGTCCAGGAAGCCCGGGACGCGGTGGGCCGGGATGAAGTTCTCGTCCACGCTCATGGGCTCGTTGTCGGCCAGCAGAAGGCGGCGGAAGCGCACCACAGGCGTGCCCTCCTCGAGCTGGAGTTCGCGGGCAAGGAAAGCGCTGGCGGCGATCTGTTCGAAGCTGAGCACCTTCGCCGCAGGGACCATGCCACGGCGCTGCATTTCCTCGCTGTACGAGGTCAGTTTCACCTGGAGGTCCAGTTTCGGCTTTCGTACGAACGTGCCCAAGCCAACAACCCGCTCGATAATCTCCTCCCCCACCAGCGCGTCGATGGCCTGTCGTACGGTCATGCGGGCAAGGCCGAACCTCTCCGACAGATCGCGTTCGGATGGAAGGGCGGCGCCAGGGCGGCATGAATCGGTAATGAAGGCGCGCAGGATCTCCCGCAGCTGGACATAGATGGGAACGCCGCTGCTGCGATCGATTTCGCCGGCGATCTTCGACGCATCAGCGGGCACAGCACACCGGTGATGCGTAAGCGGGAATTTCCATAAGACAAGCGTAGGCGACTTGCCAGCTGTGGCGCCCCTGCCGGGCCTTGGGACGGGCTACGCTGCGTTAAGCTTTTAAGGATCATTTTCACCGGGCGGGCCTGCACCGCCAGAGCAAAGGAGCCGGTTTGCCCGAGCACAAAGCAACAGTCGCCGCGGAGATCGGCCTTCATGCACGTGCGGCTGCCGTGTTCGTCCGGGCGGTGACAGCAACGGGACTTCCGGTCACCATCCGCAAACCCGGCCATGCCGCCGTCGACGCCCGCTCTTTGCTCGAGGTCATGACCGAAGACTTCGCCCACGGTTGCGAAGTGGTCCTCGACGTCACTGTCGACGCTCTGCCGTCCGACCGGACCCTGAAGGAGGTCGATGACGCGCTGGCAGCCCTCGCGGCGCTCCTGGAGGCTCCTGACGCCCGCTAGGCTTATATGCCGCACCACGGGCACGGCGGACAATACGACGACGGCGGCCCTCACCTTTCGGTGAGGGCCGCCGTCGTCGTACTGCGGTTACTTAGTGGGCGTGGTCGCCGCGGCTGTATTCAAACACCCAGCCAACCAGGGCGACGAGCGCCAGGCCGGCCGCGACGAACACAATCCAGAAGCCGACCGCCAGGCCGAGGAAGCCACCGGCGCAGGCGAGGCCGAGGACCAGCGGCCACCAGCTCCACGGGCTGAAGTGGCCCTGCTCGCCGGCACCCTCATGGATTTCGGCGTCGGGGCGGTCCTCAGGACGCAGGCCGATCCGCTTGCCGGTGAAGCCCAGGTACGCGCCGATCATGCCGGCGAGGCCGCCGACCAGGAGGATGCCCAGGATGCCGACCCACTCTGACCAGTTGGTCAGGAAGCCGTAGGCAAGCGAGACGGGGACGAAGAAGAAGACTCCGGCTCCGAAGAGCCACGATTCGATTTTCACTAGCGGACGTCCTTCTGATCAGCGTTGCCCAGCAGTTCAGCTGCGGGTTCCGGGGACTGGACCGTGTGGGCCTGCGACAGCTCCGGGTGGTGCAGATCGAGAGCCGGACGTTCCGAACGGATACGCGGGAGCGAGGTGAAGTTGTGGCGCGGCGGCGGGCAGGAAGTTGCCCACTCCAGGGAGGCGCCGAAGCCCCACGGATCGTCCACTTCCACCTTCTTGTCGCTGCGCCAGGTGATGTACACGTTCCAGAAGAACGGCAGCAGGGAGGCGCCCAGGACGAAGGAGGAGATCGTGGAGAACTGGTTCATCCACGTGAAGTTGTCTTCCACCAGGTAGTCGGCGTAACGGCGGGGCATGCCCTCGACGCCGAGCCAGTGCTGGATGAGGAAGGTGCCGTGGAAGCCGAGGAACAGGAGCCAGAAGTGGATCTTGCCGAGGCGTTCGTTGAGCATCTTGCCGGTCCACTTGGGCCACCAGAAGTAGAAGCCTGCGAACATGGCGAACACGACGGTACCGAACACCACGTAGTGGAAGTGTGCCACCACGAAGTAGGAGTCGGAGACGTGGAAGTCCAGCGGCGGGGAGGACAGGATGATGCCGGTCAGGCCGCCGAAGAGGAAGGTCACCAGGAAGCCGATGCTCCAGAGCATCGGAGTCTCGAAGGTGATGGAACCCTGCCAGAGGGTACCGATCCAGTTGAAGAACTTCACGCCGGTGGGCACTGCGATGAGCATCGTCATGAAGGCGAAGAACGGCAGCAGGACCGAGCCGGTGACGTACATGTGGTGGGCCCACACGGTGACCGAGAGGGCGGCGATGGCGATGGTCGCGTAGACCAGGCCCTTGTAACCGAAGATCGGTTTGCGGCTGAAGACCGGGAAGATCTCGGAAACGATGCCGAAGAACGGCAGGGCGATGATGTACACCTCAGGGTGGCCGAAGAACCAGAAGAGGTGCTGCCAGAGGACGGCACCGCCGTTTTCCGGATCGAAGATGTGTGCACCGAAGCGGCGGTCGGCACCGAGCGCGAACAGGGCGGCTGCCAGCGGCGGGAACGCCATCAGGACCAGGATGGCCGTGACGAGGGTGTTCCAGGTGAAGATCGGCATGCGCCACATGGTCATGCCCGGGGCACGCATGCAGATGATCGTGGTGATGAAGTTGACCGCACCGAGGATGGTGCCGAAGCCGGAGAGGCCGAGGCCGAAGACCCAGAGGTCACCGCCGACGCCGGGGCTGAAGGTGGTGTTCGACAGCGGCGCGTAGGCGAACCAGCCGAAGGAGGCGGCACCCTGCGGGGTGATGAAGCCGGAGACGGCGATGGTGGATCCGAAGAGGAAGAACCAGAAGGCCAGGGCGTTCAGTCGCGGGAAGGCGACGTCGGGAGCACCGATCTGGAGCGGCATGATGACGTTCGCGAAGCCCGCGAAGAGCGGGGTTGCGAACATCAGCAGCATCACCGTGCCGTGCATGGTGAACAGCTGGTTGTACTGCTCCTTGGTCTGCAGGATCTGCATGCCCGGCTCGAAGAGCTCTGCGCGGATCAGCAGCGCCATGACGCCGCCGAGGCAGAAGAACACGAAGGAGGCAATCAGGTACATGTACCCGATGGTCTTGTGGTCCGTGGAGGTGATCCAGTTGACGACGATGCGTCCCTTGGATTTCGGAACGACGGGAGCCTCGAGGACTCCGGCAGGTTGGGTGTAGGTAGACACGTCGCTTCCCTTACTTAATTTCGTTCAGGTTCGGGTTGCGGTCGTACTTCTCGTCGAGAAGGCCCGTGTTGCCCTCCTGGCGCAGCTTCTCCATGTGGGCCTTGAATTCGGCCTCGGAGACAACCTTGACGCGGAAGAGCATCTCGGAGTGGTATTCACCGCAGAGTTCGGCGCACTTGCCGTCGTAGGTGCCCTCCTTGGTGGGGGTCAACCGGATGTAGTTGGTCTTGCCCGGGATCATGTCGCGCTTCTGCAGGAAGGCGGGGACCCAGAAGGAGTGGATGACGTCGCGGGCGTTGAGCTCCAGATCGACGGACTTGCCGACCGGCAGGTACAGGGTGGGCAGCTTCTCCTTGTCGATGGTGTTGCCCGTGAGGTGTGCCTGGACACCGGCTTCGTGCAGGTCTTCGCTGACCACGGAGCCCTTCTTGTAGTTGAAGTCCCAGGCCCACTGCTTGCCGCGGACGTCGACGACGACGTCTGCCGGCTTGGAGCGGTCATCGATGGCCTGCTGGTCACGGTCGGTGAAGTAGAAGAACACCAGGATCATGAACAGCGGGATCGTCAGGTAGAAGACCTCCAGGGGGAGGTTGTAGCTGAGCTGGCGCGGGAACCCGACGGTGCCCTTGCGGCGGCGGTAGGCAATGATGCACCAGACCAGCAGGCCCCAGGTGATGATGCCGACCGCGAGGGCCGCGATCCATGAGTTGACCCAGAGGTCCATGATGCGGTCGGTGTGGTTGGTGGTGCCCCGTTCAGTGGGGAGCCAACCCTTCTCAACCTCTGACGAACATCCGGTCAAAACCAACGCGCCGGCTAGTGCCAAGCCAGTGATCGAAGTGATCTTTGTGCGTCGGCTGCCGGTTCGGTTCTGCGAACTCACAGACGGCCCTTCCTCTTGTTGCTGCAGCCCGGCAGGCCAAAGGCACGCCGGGCACACTAAGTTTTACTACCCGATGTAGAGCTTACCGCTATGCAGGGGTTTTCGCTGACATGGCGCGGCAGTGCGTCGGAACAGCTGCAAGGCTGTCCTCCGCACTGCCACGTAGCGGCCGCTCCCCTGCTTAGTGGAACGAATCGCCGCAGGCGCAGGAGCCGCCGGCGTTGGGGTTGTCGATCGTGAAGCCCTGCTTCGAAATGGTGTCTTCGAAGTCGATGCTGGCACCGTCAAGGTACGGCACGCTCATCTTGTCCACGACGACCTCAACGCCGTCGTAGTCGCGGACGGAGTCGCCGTCGAGCAGGCGCTCGTCGAAGTAAAGCTGGTAGATCAGGCCCGAGCAGCCGCCCGGCTGGACTGCCACGCGCAGGCGCAGGTCGGTGCGGCCTTCCTGTTCGAGGAGGCTGCGGACCTTGCCGGCAGCGACGTCGGTGAGATTCACGCCGTGCACAGGAAGTTCCCCGCTGGTTGCGGTGGTGTTTTCGTTTGTTGCGGTGCTCATTGGCCTACCTAACTATGACGCTTGCGGCATGCGGCGCGGGGGCGCCGCATGCCCTTACCCACTTGCATTCGGGTTACAGCTCAATGCTACGTCGCATGGACGCATAGCTATAACTCCAACCGTAACCAGCGGGCGCCTTCGCTTGTTCCCGTCAGCCGCCCAGGCCGGTGGAATCCAGCTGCGCCAGCATCAGGGCCTCCGCAAGCACAGCGCGCCGGAAGTCCTCGATGTGCAGGGATTCATTGGCGCTGTGTGCGCGGGAGTCCGGATCCTCGACTCCTGTGACGAGGATCTGCACGTCCGGGTACACCTCGGTGAGGTCTGCAATGAAGGGAATCGAGCCGCCGATCCCCATCTCCACCGCGGGAACACCCCATGCCTCACCAAGTGCCCACATGGCGATCCGGGCCGAGGCCGAGGAAGTATCCGTGGCGAAGGCGCTGCCCCGCTCCCCCGGCGTGAAAGTGAGTTTCGCGCCGAACGGCACGTTGGCGGTGAGATGGCTTTCGACGGCGGCCATGGCGGCTTCCGGATCCTGGCCCGGGGCCAACCGCAGGCTGAACTTCGCACGGGCGGCAGGAAGCAGCGTGTTCGATGCGACGTCGACTGCAGGGGCGTCGATGCCGATGATCGAGAGCGCCGGCTTGGTCCACAAACGCGAAGCGATGCTGCCGCTCCCGGCCAGCCGGACGCCGTCGAGCACTGAGGCATCGGCACGGAACTGGGCCTCGTCCAGGTCCACCTGCACTTCGTCCTTGGCGAGCAGGCCGGGCACGGCGACGTTCCCGGTGTCGTCATGCAGCGTGGCGATCAGCCGCGCAAGGACGGTGGGCGCATCCAGGACCGGGCCGCCGAACATGCCGGAGTGCACGGCGTGGTCGAGCACGCGGACCTCGAAGGTGCCGTCCACCAGGCCGCGCAGGCTGGTGGTCAAGGCGGGCACGCCGACCTTCCAGTTGCTCGAGTCGGCCACCACGATCACATCGGCCCGCAGGAGCTCCCGATGGGTTTCCAGGAAGGTCCGGAAGGTGGGCGAACCGGCTTCCTCCTCGCCTTCGAAGAAGAGGGTGACGCCCAGTCCGAAGCTGTCGCCGAGGACCTCGCTCACGGCCGCGAACGCAGCGAGGTGGGCCATGATGCCGGCTTTGTCGTCCGCGGCACCGCGGCCGTACAGGCGGCCGTCGCGTTCTTCGGCGGCAAAGGGCTCCGAATCCCACAGCGCGCGGTCCCCTGGAGGCTGCACATCGTGGTGGGCGTACAGCAGGATGGTCGCCTTGCCCGGCGCCGCGGGACGGCTGGCCACGACGGCGGGGCCGCCCGGCGTTCCATCCTCCTTGTCGCAGCGCAGGATCTGTGCGTCGGCGAAGCCGGCTTCACGGACAAGCGAGGCGACGGCTTCTGCGCTGCGGTCCAGTTCTGCGGGGTCGAAGCTGCTCCAGGCGATGCCGGGGATGGCGACGAGTGCCTTGAGTCGTTCCAGCGTTTGCTCGAAGGACGCGTCGACGGCGGCCTTCAGGGCGGCGGCGTCAACGGCGCCGGATGTGCCGGACTGGTTCTGCGGGGTCTCCGCGTGAAGGGAAGTCATGGCGAAAACACTACCGCCGGGTAGCCGACGGCGGTACCGGACGCCCGGGCAGCCTCGCGCAGCGCGGTGTCGCCCCGGTCACTCGCAGACCGGTATTCTGTACTGGTGTTTGGACGTAAAAAGGAAGAGCCCAGCGCTCAGGACTCAGTAGATCAGCTTGCCGCCGATGCCGCGGCCAAGGGACCGGGCAAGGGCGCGCCCACACCCAAGCGCAAGGACCAGGAGGCCGCCCGCAAGCGCCCGTTGGTCCCGACGGACCGGAAGGCTTCGAAGGAAGCCGAGCGGGCCGCCATCCAGGAGCAGCGGCTGCGCATGCGCCAGGCCCTGGACACCGGTGACGAACGATACCTGCCGTTGCGCGACAAGGGTCCGCAGAAGCGTTTCGCCCGCGACTTCGTCGACGCCCGTTTCAACCTCGGCGAGTACCTGATGTTCGGTGCCCTGGCCTTCGTGGTGGTTTCCTTCATCATTCCGCAGTCCAGCGACGCGCTGACCTACGTGCTCGTGGCGTTCTGGGTCATGTTCCTGGCCGTCTTCGTGGACGTCTTCATCCTCTCCCGCAAGCTTCGCAAGGCCCTCGCCGCGAAGTTCGGCGAGATCGAACGTGGCACGGTCTGGTACGGCAGCATGCGCTCCCTGCAGTTCCGCAAGCTGCGCCTGCCGAAGCCGCTGGTCAGCCGCGGCGAGTACCCGTCCTAGCGCGGAGCCGCCAAGACGTAGAAGGACCCCGGAACATGAGTTCCGGGGTCCTTCTTTGCGTATCGGAGCTTTTAGCGCCGGGCCTTGGCCAGGCCCTTATTGATGCGGGCGGCCCAGAACGGCCCTTCGTAAAGGAAGGCCGTGTAGCCCTGTACGAGGGTGGCGCCGGCGTCCAGGCGTTCCTGGACGTCCGCCGCAGTTTCCACACCGCCGACGGCGATCAGCACCAGCCGCTCCCCGACGGCGGCTTTGAGCCGCTTGAGTACCTCGAGCGACCGCTGCTTCAGCGGCGCACCCGAGAGCCCGCCGGCGCCACAGGCCTCCACCTTGCCCGGATCCGAAGTGAGGCCTTCGCGGCCGATGGTGGTGTTGGTTGCGATGATCCCGTCCAGTCCGAGGTCGAGGGCGAGCCGGGCGACGTCGTCGATGTCCTCATCGCTGAGGTCCGGAGCGATCTTGACCAACAGCGGAACGTGGCGGCCGGCCGCTTGGTCTGCGGCCTCCCCCACGGCGCTGAGCAGCGGACGAAGCGTGTCGACATTCTGCAGCAGGCGAAGCCCGGGGGTGTTCGGCGAGCTCACGTTCACCACCAGGTAATCCGCGGCCGGAGCCAGGCTGCGTGCACTGACGAGGTAGTCTTCCACCGCGTCCTCCAGCTCAACCACCTTGGTCTTGCCGATGTTGACGCCGATGACCGGACGGACGCCCGGATGGGCTTTCTGCAGGCCCGCGCGTGCGGCCTTCAGGCGCGGAGCCACGGCGGCGGCGCCGTCGTTGTTGAATCCCATGCGGTTGACGACGGCCCGGTCCTCGACCAGGCGGAACAGGCGGGGCTTGTCATTGCCGGGCTGGGCCTGGCCCGTGATGGTTCCCACCTCGACGTGTCCGAAGCCGAGCTCGGTGAGGGCCTCGATGCCGTGGCCTTCCTTGTCGAAACCGGCGGCGAGGCCGAAGGGCGACGGGAAGCTCAGGCCAAGGGCCTCGGTCCGGAGGGAGGGGTGCGGGGCCGTCAGCTTGCCAAGGATCTGGCCGGCGCCGCAGGAGTGGGCAAGCCGGATCGCCCGGAAACCGATCTTGTGGGCCTTTTCGGCATCCATCCAGGAGAAGGCCAGCTTGAAGAATGTGGGGTAGACACGCATACCCCTAGTTTTCCGTCTCCAGGGCCTCCCACCAAACCGAAGCCGGCATCCGGCCTCCCCGTGTCCGCGGCCGGCAGCCGGGCCGAATGCCTCTTCTTCTGTCTAAGCTGGACCCGTGGAGTGGCACGGCGACATCCTCGGCACCGGATTCGAAAGCTGCAGCTTTGAGGCGCGCGGCAGCGACGGTGTGGCCAGGCAGGCCACCCTCGTACGGCATGTTCCCGAATCCGGCCGGAACGCTGTGAACGGTGCGGTCCTCTTCCTGCACGGGTGGAGCGACTATTTCTTCAATGTGGACCTGGCTTCGTTCTGGTCACGGCAAGGGTTCCGCTTCTATGCACTGGACATGCACAACCACGGCCGGAACCTGCAGGACGGCAGCACCGGCGGCTACGTGGAGCACCTGCATGATTACGACGCCGAGGTCGCCGCCGCCATCGGGATGATCCGTTCCGAGGTTCCGGAGGGCGGTCTCCCGCTCACCCTCATGGGCCACTCGACCGGCGGCCTCGTAGCCGCCCTGTGGGTCAGCCGCCATCCCGGGATGGTGCAGTTCCTGGTGCTGAACAGCCCCTGGCTTGAAATGCATGGCAGTTCCCTGGTGCGCAAGGCCGCCCAGTTGATGGTCGCGCCGGTAGCCCGCCTGCGCCCGCTCACCGTGCTCCGGCTGCCCGAGCGGGGGTTCTATTACCGCAGCATCAGCAGCAACGCAGAAGGCGAATGGTCCGTGGACGAGAAGTACCGGCCCCCGTATGCGTTTCCGCTGCGTGCGGGCTGGCTGAGCGCGGTGCTCAGCGGGCATACCGAGGTGGCCCGCGGCCTTGCCATCGACATACCCATCCTGGTCCTGCTTTCCGGGGCCAGCGCCAACGGAATGATCTGGAGGGAATCCATGCGGCACTCGGACGCGGTCCTGGACGTGAACATCATGGCTTTGCGTGCCATGACCCTGGGCCGGAGCGTCACCCTGGAACGGGTCGACGGCGGACTGCATGACGTTTTCCTGTCGGCGCCACCGGTGCGTGCGGATGCCTATGCCCGGTTGGGCCGCTGGATCCGCGGCGTGATCCTCGACGCCGGACCGGACGGTTCCGGTACCCGCGAAGGGGGCCACTCATGAGCGCGGAAACCGGCCAGGCCCTGTGGACGGAGGACTTCCTTGGCAGCAACTTCGAGTCCCTGGAGCTCGGACTCGGTCATGACGACGAAGGGCCGGTCTGCGCCACCCTGGTGCGCTACACCGTTCCCCCGCCGGAGAACACGCGGCCGCACAGGCTCAGGGATGCTTTCGCAGAACTCACCAGGCACGCGATCCGTCGGGAAGCGACCCATCCGAACAAGGCGCCGCGAGTTGTCCTCTATCTTCACGGCTGGGCGGACTACTTCTTCCAGCAGGAGCTCGCGGAAACCCTGGCGGCGTCCGGTTTCCATTTCTACGCGCTGGATCTCCGCAAGTTCGGACGCAGCCTTCGCGAATGGCAGACGCCCGGATACACCACCGACCTTGCCGTGTACGACGAGGACCTCGACGCCGCACTGTCCGCGATCACGGACGACCTTGCCGTGCGCACCGGAAGCGACGAATCGCCGGTCTTCCACCTGCTGGCCCATTCACTCGGCGGCCTCATCGCCACGCTGTGGGCGGACCGGCACCCGGGCCGGATCGCCACGCTGATCCTGAACTCACCGTGGTTGGAGCTGCAGGGAAGCAGCCTGATCCGCAGCATCGCGATGCACCTGGTTGAGCCTTTTGCACGCACCGATCCCAGGCGGGCGTTCCGCCTGCCGGAGATGCCTGCGTACTGGGAGAGCGTCAGCAGCCTCGCCCACGGCGAGTGGACGCTGGACCCGTTGTGGCGCCCCAAGGCCTCCTTCCCCATCCGCGCGGGCTGGAGCAAGGCAGTCCTGGCCGGGCACGCCGCCGTCGAACGCAAGCTCGATATCGACGCGCCCGTGCTGGTCATGCTCTCCGGACGCACCCGGATCCAGACCGAATGGAGTGCTGAGCTCATGCGGGTGGACGCGGTGATCGACGTCGAGGAAACAGCACGCCGTGCCCTCGGCCTGGGCCGCCGTACAGCGGTCTTCCGGTATCCGGGCGCCTTGCACGACGTGTTTCTTTCACGCCGGACAGTACGGCAGCAGGCCTACCGCGACCTCGTGCTCTGGTTGGAGTCATACCCCGTGTGACGTCCCAGCACGCCTGGGTTAAAAATCAGGCCTGGGCCGCGGCGTCCACTGCGCCGCCGTAACGGCGGTCCCGTTTGGCGAAAATCTCGACGGCGTCCCAGAGCGTCCGTCGGTCGACGTCCGGCCAGAGCGTGTCCATGAAGACGAATTCGGCGTAGGCCGACTGCCAGAGCAGGAAATTGGAGAGGCGCTGCTCCCCCGAGCTTCGCAGGAACAGATCGACATCCGGCAGGTCCGGCTCATCCAGGTACCGCTGGATGGTCTTCTCCGACACGGAGGAAGCCTTGAGCCTGCCATCGGCGACGTCGCGGGCGATCGCTGCCACGGCGTCGGCGATCTCGGCCCGGCCGCCGTAATTAACACACATGGTCAACGTGCAGGTGTCGTTGTTCCGGGTGTACGCCTCGGCCTCTTCGAGTTCCTTGATCACGGAACCCCACAGCCGCGGGCGGCGACCGGCCCAGCGGATCCGGACGCCCCAGTCGTCCAGTTGGTTGCGTTGGCGTCGAAGCACATCCTTGTTAAATCCCATGAGGAAGCGGACTTCTTCGGGCGAGCGGCGCCAGTTCTCCGTGGAGAACGCGTAGACGCTGACGTACTTGATGCCCATCTCGATGGCACCGGCCATGACGTCCAGCAAGGCCGGTTCGCCGGCCTTGTGGCCCTCGATCCGCGGAAGGCCACGCTTGTTCGCCCAGCGCCCGTTGCCGTCCATGACGATCGCCACGTGCTGCGGGACAAGTTCCGCAGGGATCGCCGGCGGAACGGCTCCGGACGGATGAGGATACGGTGCCAGCACCGGCTTCGTCCTGCGGGACGACGGATTCTTCTTGGACAATGCCACTGTCAGCTACGCTCCACGTGTTTAAGGGATTTCAAGGACCGTTCAAGATGCCACTGCAGGTAGCCCGCCACCAGGCCCGCCGCTTCACGGCGATGGACACTGTCGGAGGCGTCCGCCGTCGTCCAGTCTCCGGTGAGCAGGGCACCCAACAAGGTAACAGTTTCGGGGGCGGGGGCAGGCGATCCCGGGGGGCGGCAGCCGCCGCACACCATGCCGCCCAAGGGCGCGGAAAAGGCGTCATGCGGACCGGGTGCGCCGCAACGCGCACAATCGGTGAAACTCGGGGCCCACCCGCCGGTGGCCAGGGCGCGCAGCAGGTACGAATCCAGGATCAGCTCGGGAGGATGTGCCGAACGGCTGAGGGACGCCAGTGCCCCCACCAGCAGGTTGTATTGGGCGGTGCCGGAATCGGCATCGGCATCGCTGAGCTTTTCCGCGGTTTCGACCATGGCGGCCGCCGCGGTGTAGCTCGTGTAATCGGAAGCGATCGCCGTGCCGTAGGCGCCTTTGGCAACCGCCTGGGTGACGACGTCGAGGGTGCGGCCGGAGATCAATTGCAGGTCCGCCACCATGAAGGGTTCCAGGCGGGCACCGAAGCGGCTGCTTGTGCGGCGGACTCCCTTGGCAACGGCGCGGACCTGGCCGTGGTGCTTGGTGAGCAGGATGATGATGCGATCCGCCTCGCCCAGCTTGTGGGTGCGCAGCACGACGGCGTCGTCACGGTAGGACCGTGCTGCAAAGGAGGATGGGTTGGCCACAGTTAATCTTCGCACCGGGACGGACGCAAAGGCGCCCGGCAGGGCCGTGCGGCGGAAGGATGTTCCGCCGCACGGCCCGATGAACGTGCCGCTGCTAGGCGCGGACCGAACGGACGGCGCGGTTTACGGCCGAGATGACGGCCTTCAGTGCCGCCGTGCTGGTGTTGGGGTCGATGCCCACGCCCCACAGGACGCGCTCCCCCACGGCGCATTCGACGTACGCTGCGGCACTGGCGCTGCCGCCTTCGGAGAGGGCGTGCTCGCTGTAGTCGAGCACGCGGACGTCCACACCGTCTTCGCGCAGGATGCTCAGCAGCGCCGCGATAGGACCGTTGCCGGTGCCCGTGCGCTCGACTTCCTTGCCATCGATGCGCAGGGAGGCGTGCAAGGTCAGTTCACCGGATTCATCGGTTTCCGTGCGGCTGGCACCCAGGGAGTACCGGCCCCACTGTCCGTCTTCGCTGCTCGAGGGCAGGTACTCGTCCTGGAACATGGCCCACAGCTGGGCGCCGCTGACTTCGCCACCCATGGTGTCAGTGCGGTGCTGGATGACGCCGGAGAACTCGATCTGGGCGCGGCGCGGCAGGTCCAGGCTGTGTTCGCTCTTGAGCAGGTAGGCCACTCCGCCCTTGCCCGACTGCGAGTTGACGCGGATGACGGCTTCGTAGCTGCGTCCCAGGTCCTTGGGATCGATCGGCAGGTACGGAACCTGCCAGGTGAAGTCGGCCACGGCCTTCCCCGCCGCCGCGGCGTCCTTTTCGAGGGCTTCGAAGCCCTTCTTGATGGCGTCCTGGTGCGAGCCGGAGAAGGCGGTGAAGACCAGGTCGCCACCGTAGGGAGCGCGCTCCGGGACGGGCAGCTGGTTGCAGTACTCCACGGTACGGCGCACTTCGTCGATGTCCGAGAAGTCGATCATGGGGTCGACGCCCTGGACGAACATGTTCAGGCCCAAGGTGACCAGGTCTACGTTGCCCGTGCGCTCGCCGTTGCCGAAGAGGCAGCCTTCGATGCGGTCTGCGCCCGCCAGATAGCCCAACTCGGCAGCTGCGACGCCGGTGCCGCGGTCGTTGTGCGGGTGCAGGGACAGGATGATGCCCTCGCGCGGGTGCAGGTTGCGGCTCATCCACTCGATGGAATCGGCGTAGACGTTGGGGGTGGCCATTTCGACGGTGGCCGGCAGGTTGATGATGACCTGCTTGTCCGCGGAAGCCTCGAAGATGTCTGCGATGGCATTGCAGACCCGGGCCGCGTACTCGAGTTCGGTCCCGGTGAAGGATTCCGGGGAGTACTCGTAGGTGATGTGCGTGTCAGTGAGGGTTTCCTCGTACTTCTTGCACAGGCGGGCGCCCTGCAGGGCGATGTCCAGGATGCCGTCTTCGTCCTGGTTGAAGACCACGCGGCGCTGCAGCACGGACGTGGAGTTGTACAGGTGCACGATGGCCTGCTTGGCGCCGACCAGCGATTCGTAGGTGCGCTCGATCAGGTGCTCGCGTGCCTGGGTCAGGACCTGGATGGTGACGTCGTCCGGGATGTGCCCGCCCTCGATCAGCTGGCGGACGAAGTCGAAGTCGGTCTGGGACGCCGAGGGGAAGCCGACCTCGATTTCCTTGTAGCCCATCTTCACCAGCAGCTGGAACATCTTCAGCTTGCGGGCCGGGCTCATGGGGTCGATCAACGCCTGATTGCCGTCACGCAGGTCTACGGCGCACCAGCGGGGCGCCTTGGTGATGACCTTGTCCGGCCAGGTACGGTCCGGCAGCTCCACCTTGATCTGGTCCTGGAAAGGGACGTAGCGGTGGATCGGCATACCGGAGGGCTTTTGTGCGTTGCGCATGGCTAAGGGCCTTTTCTTTGATTCTTGGAGGAAGATTGGCCGGGCATAGCAAACTCCGCAGCGAGGGTTGGCCTAGCGGATGATCGCTGTTGAGGCCTCGCCGCGGCAGCTAAGGAGAAGCAGTCCTGCGCGCACCATTTCACAGTAACACGGGTGCGTATGATGACAATGCAATACCTGAAGCAACGTCCACTATGCAGACGCGGCCACGGTGCTTCGCCGGCGGCACGCGTCATCGAAGGAGTTTCCGTGCCACAGTCCGGGATCACACTGTCCAACATCGACGCCGGGGTGCGGCCTCAGGACGACCTCTACCGGCATGTCAACGGCGCCTGGCTCAGCTCAACCACGATCCCTGACGACCGGCCCCTGGAGGGAACGTTCACCTCCCTGCGTGACAACTCGGAACTGGCAGTCAAAGCGATCATCGAGGAAGCCGCGGCAAAGGGCGACTCCGCAAGCGGCATTGAGCGCAAGATCGGCGCCCTCTACAGCAGCTTCATGGACGAAACCACGGCAGAGGCCAAGGGCTTCGAGCCCATCCGTGACCGCCTCGCCGATGTCTTCGCAGTGGCTGACGCCGCCGCCTTGGTGGAGCTCAGCGGGAGGCTTTTCCGCGCCGACGTCGGCGGCCTCTTCTCGATCTATCCCGCCCCGGACGCTGGCAATCCGGACCGCGTACTGCTGTACGCCGGCCAGGGTGGTCTCGGCTTGCCGGACGAGTCCTACTACCGCGAGGAAAAGTTCGCGCCGATCGTGGAGGCCTATACCGCTTATGTAGCCAGTGTTTTCGCCTTGGCCGGAATTCCCGACGCCGCCGCGGCTGCCGGGCGCGTTGTCGACCTGGAGCGGGCGCTTGCTTCCCACCACTGGGACAAGGTGACCCTGCGCGACCCGCAGAAGACCTACAACCTGAAGACCATCGAGGAGGCTGCCGCCCTCTTCCCGCCCTTCACTTCCTGGTTCGAGGCAGCAGCCATTGACGGCAGCAAATACAGCGAACTCGTGCTCAGCACCCCGGACTTCTTCGAAGGCGCCGCGGCACTCCTTGCCTCCGAACCGTTGCAGGCATGGCGTGAATGGCTGGCCCTCCGGGTCATCAACGCCGCCGCACCATACCTCTCGGCCGCATTCGTGGACGCCAACTTCGCGTTCTATGGCACGACCCTCAGCGGGACTCCGCAGAACAAGGAACGCTGGAAGCGCGGCGTCGCCGTCGTCGAAGCCGCCCTGGGCGAGGCTGTGGGGCAGATCTATGTGGAGCGGCACTTCCCCGCCGAGCACAAAGCCCGAATGCAGGAGCTCGTCGCCCGGCTGATCGAGGCCTACCGGCAGAGCATCACGGCGCTGCCCTGGATGGGCGAGGAAACGAAGGTCGAGGCGCTGAAGAAGCTGGATGCCTTCCGGCCCAAGATCGGCTTCCCGGACAAGTGGATCGACTATTCGGCCGTGGAAGTCGATCCCGGGGATCTCCTCGGCAACGTCGAACGCGCCCATAACGCCGACGTCGACCGGCACCTCGACGAGGTCGGCAAGCCCGTGGACCTGGATAAGTGGCTTATGACTCCCCAGACCGTCAATGCCTACTACCACCCGCTGCTCAACGAGATCGTCTTCCCGGCAGCGATCCTGCAGCCGCCGTTCTTCACGGCCGAAGCCGACGACGCCGTGAACTATGGCGGCATTGGCGCGGTCATCGGGCATGAAATCGGTCACGGCTTCGATGATCAGGGTTCGCAGTTCGACGGCAGCGGCGCCCTGCGGAACTGGTGGAGCACCGAGGACCGCGAAGCGTTCGAGAAGCTGACCGCCAAGCTTGTGGCGCAGTTCGATGCCCTGGCACCCCATGAGGCCCCGGACCACAAGGTCAACGGCAAACTCACGCTCGGCGAGAACATCGGTGACCTTGGCGGCCTCGGCATCGCCTACAAGGCGTACCTGCTCAGCCTGGACGGTGCAGAGGCTCCGGTGATTGACGGCCTGACCTGGCAGCAGCGGTTCTTCATGTCCTGGGCTGCCGGCTGGCGCCAGGTGATCCGGCCGGAGGAGGCCATCCGCAGGGTTGCCACGGACCCGCACTCCCCCAACGAATTCCGCACCAACGCCATCGTCAGGAACCTTAGCGAGTTCCACGAGGCCTTCGGCGTGGTGGAGGGCGACGGGATGTGGCTCGAACCCGGAGAGCGCGTGACCATCTGGTAGCTTCGGCACAGCCCGAAACGGCGATGGGCCGGACCGTCAGGTCCGGCCCATCGCCGTTTCGTCCCTCAAACCAAGCCCGTGGGCTTGGCGCTATTGCTGCACTATCAGGGCGGGGTTCGCCGTCTGGCACTTGACGTCGCCCGCCGTCTGGTTGACGACGTCGTCCGGTACTGACGCGGTCCCGAACTTCAGGCCGGCGGTAAAGTCCGAGCCGAGGTACAACTGCACGCCGTTGACCGCGGTGGATGCTTCCAGCTGGGTGGCGGGGATGCCGAAGAGCTTGGCGACATCGGCCGCCACGTCCTCGAATCCGTCGGCGTAGTAGACGGTGGTCTTCGTGACGGGGTCGGCGGCAAACTGTGAGGCCTGGGTGAAACCGCCCTTGACGAGGGCGGTTACCAGCTCCTGGGCGTGTTCGGGAACGGCGGAGCCATCGGCCACGGTCACCGGCTGGAGCGCCTTGTCGTACGACGGCGCAGACGTGGTGGGTGCAGCGACCGGAGGCTTGGCGGTGCCCCCGGGCGGCGTCGCGGAGGCGGACGGACCGCCTGCCGGAACCGTCGTCGGCGTCGGCGAGGGGCTCGGCGTTGACGTCGCGCCGGGCGTCGTGAGGTCAAGGTTCGCCCGCAGGGCCGCAAACAGCTGCGAAGCCTGCGGCTGCATCAGTTCGAGGCGGTTGGGATCCACGGCGGCAGGCCGGTTGGGCGCGGCGATGAACGCGACCTTGGAAAGGTCGATGTCCTTCAGCCTGGAGGAGATCGTCAGGAGCGACTGGACGTTGGCCATGCCTTCGTCAACGGTGAGGTTCTGGGTGATGACGTCCGCGATGGTCAGGAGTTTCTGCGGGTTGCCCAAGGTGCCGTCGTCCTTGACCTTGCGGGCCAGGGACGACAGGAAGCCCTGCTGGGCCTGGATGCGGCCAAGGTCGCTGCCGTCGCCGAACGCGTGGCGGGTCCGCAGGAAGGAAAGCGCCTGCTCGCCCTCCACCTGGGAGGTGCCCTTCGGAAGGCGCAGCCCGGAATCGGGGTCGAAGATGGGATCGCTGACGCAGACGGACACACCGCCCACGGTCTTGGAGAGCTCCTTGACGGCGTTGAAGTCGGCCATCATGAAATGGTCGATTTCCAGCCCGGTGAGCTTGTTCACCGTGTCCACGGCGCAGCCGATGCCGGCCTCTGCCATGGCCTGGTTGATCATCTCGCCGCTGCGGGCGGGGAACGTCTTGTTGGTTGACTGGTCGGTGCATTCCGGAACGTCCACCAGCAGGTCGCGCGGGAAGCTGATGACGCTCACCCGCTTGTTGTCCGCGGAGATGTCCATGAGCATCATGACGTCGGAGTGGCCGTAGCCCGTGGAGTCGTTGACGCTGCCGTACTTGGAATTCTTGCCGTCGCGGGTATCCGAACCGAGAATCAGGATCTGCAGGCGGTCCTTGGCATCGTTGATGTTGCCTTCGGTCTTCTGGGCGCCGGCGTTCAGCGGAGCTTTGTTGATATTCAACTGCAGCCGGATGAACCAGTACGCCGCGAAGGCCAGGCCGGCGACCAGCAGTACGCTCATCACTCCGGCACTGACTTTCATCCACAGCGGATACCTGCTGATCCGCATGTGGCGTGGGGCGCCGCTTTCTCCGTGGCGTGCAGGCGCAGCCTTGGCGCTCCCGCTGATTTCCTGCACGCGCGCATCACGACGTCGCACTAGACGGTCAACCTTTCGTCGGAACATGGGACCCGGGACATTTTAGGGCCCGAATCTGGGAACTTGCCCGGCGGACTAGAAACCGAGCCGCACCAGCTGCTTCGGATCGCGCTGCCAGTCCTTGGCGACCTTCACGTGCAGGTCCAGGTAGATCCTGGTCCCCAGCAGTGCCTCGATCCCCTTGCGGGCGTTGGTTCCCACTTCGCGCAAACGGCTGCCGCCCTTGCCGATGATGATGGCCTTCTGCGAGGGCCGCTCAACGAAAAGGTTGACGCGCACGTCCAGCAGCGGGTTGTCCTCGGTGCGTCCTTCCCGGGGCACGATTTCCTCCACCACGACGGCGAGCGAGTGCGGAAGTTCGTCGCGTACGCCTTCCAATGCCGCTTCGCGGATCAGTTCGGCCACCATGACCGCTTCGGGTTCATCGGTGAGCTCGCCGTCCGGGTACAGCGGCGGGGATTCCGGCATGTGGCTGATCAGGACATCGGCGACGGTGTTGACCTGGAAGCCGTCGGCGGCCGACACCGGAACGATGTCCGCCCAGCCCTCGCCGCCGAGGGTTTCCTTCCCGAGCGCCGCCACGGCGAGGAGCTGCTCAGTGAGCGCTTGTTTGTCGACGAGGTCGGTTTTGGTCACGACGGCGATGATCGGCTTGCGTCCGACGCCGGCCAGCTGCGTGGCGATGAATTTGTCGCCGGGGCCGATCTTTTCGTTCGCCGGAATGCAGAAGCCGATGGCGTCGACTTCCGCAAGCGTGTCAGCGACCAGTTCGTTCAGGCGCTTGCCAAGGAGGGTGCGCGGCCGGTGCAGCCCGGGGGTGTCGACCAGGACCAGCTGGGCATCTTCGCGGTGCACGATTCCACGGATGGTGTGGCGGGTGGTCTGCGGCTTGGCCGAGGTAATAGCCACCTTCTGGCCTACCAGCGCGTTGGTCAGGGTGGATTTTCCCGCATTAGGCCGGCCGACCAGAACGGAGAAGCCCGCGTGGAAGCCGCTGAAGTCCTGGCTGGTGTCGAAGGTCTTACTGTGCTTGCTCACGTGGTGCTCCCTGTTGCTTTGTCTCGGCTTCATCCAGAAGCCCGTCAAGGTCAGTGTCTTCCTTCGGCACAGCGGCCGCAATGATGTGGCTGACCCGGTTCCGCCGGCCTTCCAGCCTATCGGCCCGCAGCGATATTCCCGCTACCTCGACAGCGCTGCCGACAATCGGCACCCGGCCGAGGGCTTTGGCGAGCAGGCCGCCGACGGTGTCCACTTCGTCGTCGTCGAGGTCGACGTCGAACAGCTCGCCGAGGTCGTCGATGCTCATCCGGGAACTGACCCGGTAGCTGCCGTCACCCAGTTCGGTGGCGTCCTCGACGCCGGCGTCATACTCGTCGACGATCTCGCCGACGATTTCCTCGATCAGATCCTCCAGTGTCACCAACCCGGCGGTTCCACCGTATTCATCAATCACGATGGCCACGTGGGTGGATTCCTGCTGCAATTCCTTCAGCAGCTCGTCCACCGGCTTGGACTCGGGAACAAAGCGGGTCTCACGGGCCAGCGCATCGACGTCGTGCGTGCCAGGATGGGCGTCCGGCCGGTGCAGCGCGGCGGCAACATCCTTGAGGTAGAGGATCCCCCGGATCTGGTCGGCATCACCTGCGATGACCGGAATCCGTGAGTAGCCCGAACGCAGGAACAGCGCCATCGCATCCTCGAGGCCGGATCCGGATTCGATGCTCACGATGTCCGTCCGCGGAACCATGACAGCACGGACCAAGGTATCGCCGAGGTCGAAGACCGACTGGATCAGCTCCGCCTCGTCGTCTTCAATCACATCCGACTCGCTGGCACGCTCGACCAGTTCGCGGAATTCCTCTTCGCTGAAGAAGAACTCGTCGCCTCCGGGCGCGCCGGGCGCCACTGCGCTGCCGAGCGAGACGAGCCACGCCGGTATGGGGCCGAGGACCCAGCAGAGGAAGCGGATGAGCGGTGCCGTGAACTTCGCGACGCCGCTGGCGTGCGCCCGGCCCAGCTGCCGGGGTGAGACGCCCACCAGGACGAAACCGATGACCGCCATGATGCCCGTGGCCGCGAGACCGGCCAGCCAGATGTTCTCCAAAAGGCTGTGCAGGACGAGCGCAACGGCGACGGCCGCTGCCATTTCGAACCACACGCGCCAGAACCGCAGGGCCCGCATATGCGCCACGGGCTTGGCCAGGATCCGGCGGAGGGCAACACCCTTGCCGTTGCTGACGGCCAGCTCCGCCTCGTGGCGGGGAAGGAAGTTGAAGGCGGCCTCCGCCGCGGTGAGGACCGCGACGAAGCCGAGGAAGACAACCGCCATCCCGACCAGGATGAGCGAGGTCACTGCATGGTCTCCATGGGGGCGTCCTTGCCGAGGAAGGCCGAAAGCAGCTCACGCTGGAGCGAGAACATCTCTTCCTTCTCCTCAGGCTCGGCGTGGTCGTAGCCCAGCAAATGCAGGATGCCGTGGGTGGCCAGGAGCAGCATTTCCTCCTGCGTGGAGTGCCCGGCATTGCGGGCCTGGACTTCGGCGACCTGCGGGCAGATCGCGATATCGCCAAGCATGCCCTGCGGAGTGGGCTTGTCCGGGGTGCCCGGGGTGAGTTCGTCCATCGGAACCGACAGGACATCCGTGGCACCGGGCTCATCCATGAGCTCGATGTGCAGCTTCTCCATGGCGGCTTCGTCCACCAGCAGAATGGAGAGTTCCGCCTGCGGGTGGATGTACAGACGCTCGAAGATGAAGCGGGACAGCGTCACCAGCTGAGACTCGTCCACCTGGACGCCGGATTCGTTGTTGACCTCGATGCTCATCGCTGCGTTCCCCGCTTCTTCTGGCTGTCAGTTGTCCGTTCCGGCTGGCGGTGCTTCTCGTCCCAGCTGCTGTAGGCCGAGACGATGTCCGCCACGAGGCGGTGGCGCACGACGTCGCCGGCATCGAGGACCGAGAAGTTGACGTCGTCGATTCCGTCCAGGATTTCCTGGACCACCCGGAGACCGGAGCTCGCGCCGAAGGGCAGGTCCACCTGGGTGACGTCGCCGGTGACCACCATCTTCGAACCGAAGCCAAGGCGTGTCAGGAACATCTTCATCTGTTCCGGCGTGGTGTTCTGGGCTTCGTCCAGGATGATGAAGGCGTCGTTGAGGGTGCGTCCGCGCATATAGGCCAACGGGGCGACCTCGATGGTGCCGGCGGCCATGAGGCGAGGAATCGACTCCGGGTCCATCATGTCGTGCAGTGCGTCGTAGAGCGGACGGAGGTACGGGTCGATCTTGTCGTTGAGCGTGCCCGGGAGGAAGCCAAGCCGCTCCCCCGCTTCCACGGCAGGGCGCGTGAGGATGATGCGGGTGACTTCCTTCATCTGAAGCGCCTGGACGGCCTTGGCCATGGCCAGGTAGGTCTTGCCCGTGCCGGCCGGCCCGATCCCGAAGATCACCGTGTTGTCATCGATGGCGTCCACATAGTTCTTCTGGTTCAGCGTCTTGGGCCGGATGGTCCGGCCACGGCTGGAAAGGATGTTGTGGGTCAGCACGTCCACGGGGCTTTGGATGGTCTGGCTGCGCAGGAGGGCCACAAGCTGCTTGAGGGCCTCCGGGGTCATGACCGTGCCTTTGTCCACGAGCGCGCGGACCTCTTCGAGGAGGCGCATGATCCGGGGAACATCCGCGGGCGGACCGCTGAAGGAAAGTTCGTTGCCGCGGACGTGGAAGTCGATTCCGGGGAACTGCTCCTCGATGTACCGCAGCGCTTCATCGTGGCTGCCGAGCGACTGGACCATCTGATCCGCGTTGTCGAAGACGACTACCTCCGTCCGGCTGCCCGGAACTGAATGCGGAAACTCGGCCGGAGCCGTCTCGGCGCTGCCAGCCCGTGGCCGCCCGTTCAAATCTGTCATGGTGTTGGCCGTGTGGCCTGCGCTCCTCCGCTATGGATGTGTGGCTCCCGGGTCCGCCCCGGAATTGTTTCCAATCCTACGCCAGCAGCCCCGCGCGGGGGCGGCAACAGCGCGACGACGTCCCAAACAGCCGGCCCTTCATGGAAAACATGTTTGGTATCAACTCAGTATCGGCCACGTATCAATACCGTTTCAGTTCAGCCTCCGCCGGTAGAACCGCCTTTCCGGCATCCTGCGCTGTGCCAAGCTGGGTATGAAGCCCGTTGGAGGGCGTCATTGACGCCTGTCCAGGGGCGGGCATCAACAGCAAGGAAGCCACGGGAAGCCGGGCGCGGACAAGGAACCAGGACAGCGATGAACATGCGGGGAGAAGGCAGGCGGAGGCATTCCGTCCTGTTCGCCTGCGCACTGTCCGCTGCCCTGCTGCTCAACGGCTGCATCGCAGACCGTCCCACCCCCCAGACTGCGGGTACCCCGGAGTCACAACGGCAACAGCAACAGCAGCCCGCTGACAGCGGCCTCGGCAGCAACGCTCCCTTGGAGACAACCCAGGCTTCGAACAAGATTCCGGTCTACTGGATCGGGCGCAACGGCAGCACTGTGGCGTTGCACCGGGAGTTCCGTGACAACCCCGGCACAGAGAACCCGATCACCACCGCGCTGCGGGCGATGATGACCGAAAAGCCCTTGGACCACGACTTCTTCACCCCGTGGCAGGAACCTGCCGACCTGGCGACCTCCGTATCCGGGAAGAACGTTGTGACGGTGGACATCTCCCGGGACGCGTTCAACTCGAACCTCGACGCCGGCATGGCGCAGCTTGCCGTCCAGCAGCTGGTGTACACGGCCACCGCAGCCGCCGCGAGCTCAGGGCTGATCGATTCCGGCCAGCAGATCCAGGTGGTGATCCTGGTGGACGGGCATAAGGACTTCATGGCCTTCGGCCAGGTCAAACTCGGTGAACCCATGGTCCGCGATGCCTCCAAGGTGGCGCCGGTGTGGATCATCGACCCCCAGGAAGACCTGACGCTCGGCGCAGGACCGGTCAAGTTCAATGGCCGCGCGACTGTCGAGGGCGCCAAGCTGAAGTGGCAGCTTTTCCGGGAAGCTGCCAACAGCGAAAAGGCCCTCTACCTTGACGGTGAGACCACGTCCTCCGAAGTAGCGGGCCAGGGCGGTACGTTCACCTTCACCGTGGCGCTCGGCGCCGGCCGCTACGAACTGCGCGTGTCGTTGCCGGCCCGGGCCGGCGATCCGGGATCCACGGACACCCGCTCCTTCAACGTAGGCTGAAGCGGCCGGCTACCAGCGGCCGAGGATGTCGCTGGCCAAAACCACCGCCGCGGGACCTGCCGTCGAGGAACGCAGCACATGGGTTCCAAGCAGCGCCGTCACGGCGCCCTCATCCGCGAGGCGCGTAACCTCGCGGGGTGAGATCCCGCCCTCCGGACCCACGATCAACAGCACCTCGCGCACCTGGGCAGTGTCGTCGACAGACAGCGTGCCGCCGTCGGGCAGGCCATCAAGCCAGGTGGTCAACGCCTGCCGCAAAGGGCGCTTGGCGTCCTCGTGCAGGATTACGGCCAGGTCCGCTCCCGCAACTGCCTTCGCCAGTCCGGAACCGTCGACGGCGGGCCGCACCTCGGGAATCCATGAGCGGCGGGCCTGCTTCGCGGCCGCTGCCACCACGGACTGCCATTTGGCATGGGCCTTCGCGGCCCGCTCGCCCTTCCAGCGGACGATGGAGCGCTCCGACTGCCATGGGATGACGGCGTCAACACCAAGCTCGGTGGCAGTCTCAATGGCGAGTTCGTCACGGTCGCCCTTGGCGAGGGCCTGGACCAGCACGAGCCGCACTGCGGGACGGGGCTCGTCCCGCAGTTCCACGACCTCGACCGTTAAGGTTCCCTGTGCCGCTTGGCGCACCGTGCCGACGAGGCGTACGCCCGCGCCGTCCGTGATGTCGACGGCTTCGCCGGCTTCCAGCCGCTTGACCGTCACGGCATGGCGGGCCTCGACGCCGTCGAGCTCGAAAACGCTTCCGGGCACGAGTCCGTCAAGGGCGCCGGCAGGGGCAAAAAAGACGGGGTTGCTCATTGGTACAGGCTATCGGGGCTACAGGTTGCCGAGCTTGTCCCGCAGCTTCGCGAACATGCCGCCGCTCGCTACGAGCTTGCCTTCGGTGAACTGTTCGCCGCGGAGCTTCGCGAGCTGGCGGAGCAGGTCCTCCTGGGCGGCATCGAGCTTGCCCGGGGTTTCGACGTGCAAGTGCACCTTGAGGTCGCCGCGGCCGTAGCCGCGCAGGTGCGTGACGCCAAGGCCGCGGAGTGTGATGACCTCGCCGGACTGGGTGCCGGACTTGACGTCCACTTCCTGCGGACCGTCAAAGGTTTCAAAAGTGAGCTCCGTGCCAAGCGCGGCCGCTGTCATCGGGACGCTCAGGGTGGCGTGCAGGTCATCGCCTTCACGGGTGAAGGTGGGGTCGCTGTTGACCCGGATCTCGACGTACAGGTCACCGGAGGGGCCTCCTGCGGGACCGGCCTCGCCCTGGCCGGACAGCTGGATGCGGGTGCCGGTGCCGACGCCGGCGGGCACCTTGATGGTGAGCGAGCGGCGGCTGCGGATGCGGCCCTGGCCGTTGCACTCGTTGCACGGGTCCTTGATGACCGTGCCGAAGCCTTCGCAGGAGCCGCAGGGGGCCGCGGTCATGACCTGGCCCAGGATGGACCGCACCGCGCGCTGGACCTGGCCGCTGCCGCCACAGATGTCGCAGCGTTCCGGGTGGGTACCCGGGCGGCAGCAGGATCCGTCGCAGCTGGGGCAGATGACAGCGGTGTCCACCTCGAGCTTCTTGTTCACGCCGAAGACGGCGTCGCGCAGGTCCACGCGGACGCTGATCAGGGCGTCCTGGCCGCGCCGGGTGCGTGAGGCCGGGCCCTGCATGCCGCCGCCACCGCCAAAGAAGGTATCGAAGATGTCCTGGAAGGCGAAGCCCTGGCCGGCGTAGCCGCCGCCGAAGCCGTTGTCCGTGCCGTTCTCGTTGCCGGTGGCGTCGTAGACGCGGCGCTTCTGGGGATCGGACAGGACCTCATAGGCGTGCGTCACGGCCTTGAACTGTTCGGCGACGTCCTCCCCCGGGTTGACGTCGGGATGCAGCTTGCGGGCGAGCTTGCGGTACGCCTTCTTGATCTCCTCGCCGGTGGCTTCCGGGGAGACGCCCAGGACGTCGTAATGGCTGCTCAAAGTCGGTATCTCTTCCTTCTTGTCCTGCTGTTCTTGCTGCGGTCTCCGGGCTAGCTGCCCAGGATCCTCGAAAGGTAACGGGCCACCGCGCGGACGGCGGCCATGCTGCTGGGATAGTCCATGCGGGTGGGGCCGATGATGCCGATCTTCGCCGCAGCGCCAGGCCCGTAGCCCGTAGCGACCACGGACGCTTCGGACAATCCGTCGTAGGGATTCTCCCGGCCGATGCTGACCGTGACCCCGCGCGGATCTTCGGCCATTTCGGAGAGCAGTCGCAGCATCACGACCTGCTCTTCAAGCGCCTCAAGCACCGGGCCGATGCTCAAGGGGAAATCCACGTTGGAACGGGCGAGGTTGGCGGTTCCGGCCAGCATCATCCGTTCGTCGCGGCTGCTCTCCGCAAGTTTGTCCAGGCCCCGCGCAAGCACGGCGGCGGCCCCTTGGAGAGCCGGCGGGCACAAGGCCACCACCGGTGCGAGAAGCTGCGGCAGGTTCTCCAGCGGGGCACCCGAGATGCCCGTGAGGAAGCGGCCGCGCAATACGGTGAGGTCTTCGTCGCTGACGTCCGCTCCGGCGTCGACGACCCGCTGTTCCACCTTGCCGCTGTCCGCGATCAGCACCACCAGCACCTGCCGCGGTGCCAGCAGGACAAACTCGATATGCCGCACCTTCGCGCGGCTGGAGTGCGGGTACTGCACGACGGCGACCTGGTTGGTCAGCTGCGACAGCAGCCGGACGGTGCGCTCCAGGACATCCTCGACGTCGTCGGAGCCCTCCAGCAGGGAATGGATGGCCCGCCGTTCGGCGGCAGAGAGCGGCTTCACCGCGGAGATGCGGTCCACGAAAAGACGGTAGCCCTTGTCCGTGGGGATGCGGCCGGCGCTGGTGTGCGGCGCGGCGATCAGCCCTTCTTCCTCGAGCAGGGCCATGTCGTTGCGGATCGTGGCGCTGGAGACGCCCAGGTGATGCCGCTCGACCAGGGCCTTCGAGCCGACAGGTTCGCGCGAATGCACGTAGTCCTCGACGATGGCACGCAGCACTTCCAGCTTGCGTGGCTCGCTCATGCCCTGCCCTCCCGTCGGTCTCTTAGCACTCAACATGCCCAAGTGCTAACAAGTCTATTATGCGCCGGGCCGTTGTTAGCATTGGTACCGCCCGCAGCGAACACGGTTTCTGCGGCTTCCGGCGGCACTCCGCAGCCGGAACCAACCCCTTGAGAACGAAGTGGTGTGACGCTGTGTCCTACGACAACTGGGGCCCCGGGGCGCTTTCGGCTCCGGCCAAACGGGTACTGCCCGAGGTGCCTGCGGAGCGCGGGATGGTCCTCGAAGACGTCCAGTCCGGCTGGGTAGGCGCGGTGGTACGCATCGAAAAGTCCGGGGGCATGCACATCGTGGCCCTGGAGGACCGGCACGGCCGCACCAAGTCCTTCCAGCTCGGCTTCGGCTTCCTGCTCGACGGGCAGCCGGTGAAGCTCCTGCCGCCCGCGCCGCGCGCGAACGGTCCGGTACCCGCCGGACGCACGGCCTCCGGTTCGGTCAAAGTGGCCGGCCAGCGCGCACAGGTGGCCAAGGCGAGCCGCATCTGGGTGGAAGGCAAGCACGACGCCGAACTCGTCGAGAAGGTCTGGGGTGACGACCTCCGGGTGGAGGGCATCGTCGTCGAGCCCCTGCACGGCGTGGACGACCTCAAGGCCGCCATCGCGGACTTCTCCCCCGGCCCGGGACGCAAGCTCGGCATCCTGGTGGACCACCTGGTCCCCGACTCCAAGGAATGGCGGATTGCCGCCGAGGCCATGACCCTTCCGGGTGCCGCCGGCAACGTGCTGATCGTCGGCCACCCTTATGTCGACGTCTGGCAGGCCATCCGGCCCAAGACCCTCGGGATTGAACGCTGGCCGGACATTCCGCGGGGCACCGATTGGAAGACCGGCATCCTGAAAGCCTTCGGCTGGCCGCACTCCACCGCGGAGGACATCGGACTGGGCTGGCAGAAACTGCTCGGCGCGGTGCGCAGCTACGCAGACCTGGAAGCATCCATGCTCGGCAGGGTGGAAGAAGTCATCGACTTCCTCACCGCTCCCTGAGCCTCCCCCGGCCCCGCGTCCGGATGCCTCCCACGCCATGCCGCCGGGGTGTCTCCGGAAGTCCGCCGGACCCAGTATTCTGGGACAGCACCATCACTGGAACCAAGCTCCTAAGGAAGAAACAGTGGCAGAGAACGCTCCCGACGGGATGGACGCCCCGCAGGGCCGTCCCCAGTACCACGGCGTCCCTGCCAACGCGCTTCCACTGACCGCGGGCGAAGACCGGCAGTGGGCAACGCTGGCCCACTTCGGCGGTATCCTGGGCTGCATTCCGGCCCTGCTGATCTACCTGATCTTCAAGGACCGCGGGCCGTTCACTGCGCAGGAATCCAAGGAAGCCCTCAACTTCACCCTGCCGCCCACCATCGCCGCGGTGATCGCGAACATCCTGGTGATCCTGCCGGGAATCGGCAACATCTTTGCCCTCATCGCCACGGGCATCTGGATCGTGCTGACCTGCTTCGCAGTCTCGGCCGGGATCCGCGTGAACCACGGCCAGCCGCACCGCTACCGCTTCAACCTGCGCTGGATCAAATAGTCGGATCACATAGCCGTATCAAGCGGGCGGGCGACGGCCGAGGCTACTCCGGCAGCAACCTCCGGACCACCGCGTCCGCGAGCAACCGCCCCTTCAGCGTAAGGACCAGCCGTCCCTTGAACGCCGCCGCGGGCTCAACCAGCCCGTCTGCGATCAGGCCAGCCACCGCATGCCGCCCGACGGCGTCGAGCGCGTCGACTTCCAGTCCGCTGCCCAGGCGGGCCTCCAGCATGATCCGTTCCATCTCCCGGGTGCCTGCGTCGAGGGTTTCCCGTCCTGCCGCCGGGGACTCCCCTGCGGCCAGCCGGTTCGCGTAGGCCACCGGGTGCTTGACGTTCCACCAGCGCACACCGCCCACATGGGAGTGTGAGCCGGGACCGATGCCCCACCAGTCGTCGCCGCGCCAGTAGGCCAGGTTGTGACGGCAGGCGTGCTCCGGCGTCCTTGACCAGTTGCTGACCTCATACCAGGCGAGCCCGGCGGCGGTGATGAGTTCGTCGGCGAGCTCGTACTTGGCGGCATGGTCGTCGTCGTCGATTCCGGGAACTTCGCCGCGCCGCATCTGCGCGGCGAGCTTGGTGCCGTCCTCGACGATCAGCGCGTAGGCGCTGATGTGGTCCGGACCGTAGGACAAGGCGGTTTCCAGGGAGGTACGCCAATCGTCCATCGACTCGCCCGGGGTGCCGTAGATGAGGTCGAGGCTGACGTCGAGGCCGGCCTCGCGGGCCCACTGGACTGCCTGCGGGACGCGTTCGGGGCTGTGGGTACGGTCCAGGACCTTCAGCACGTGCGGCACGGCCGACTGCATTCCGAAGGACACCCGGGTGAAACCGGCTTCCGCGAGCAATTGGAGGGATTCCGGCGTCACCGAATCCGGGTTCGCTTCCGTGGTGACTTCCGCTCCGGGTTCCAGGCCCCAGTGCCCGACGGCGGCGCCCAGGATCCGTGCGAGGTCTTCCGCCGGGAGCAGCGTGGGTGTGCCGCCCCCAAAGAAGACAGTGCTGATCCTGCGCGGCGGCAGGCCGGAGGCCTCCAGTGCGCGTGCCGCGAAGTCGACTTCGGCGACGGCCGTTTCGGCGTAGGCGTCCTGGGAGGCGCCGCCGCCCAGCTCCTTCGCCGTATAGGTGTTGAAGTCGCAGTACCCGCAGCGCACGGCGCAGAACGGGATGTGGACGTACAACCCGAAGTGGCGGGAACCGACGCCGTCCAGCACCTGCGGGGGCAGCAGGCCGTCCGCGGGTGCCGGATCGCCGAGGGGAAGGGCGCCTGGCACTACTTCTTGGCCTTGTCCTTGGACTCGTCGGTGGTGAGCGCGGCGATGAAGGCTTCCTGCGGGACCTCGACGCGGCCCACCATCTTCATGCGCTTCTTGCCTTCCTTCTGCTTTTCGAGCAGCTTGCGCTTACGGGTTATGTCACCGCCGTAGCACTTGGCAAGCACGTCCTTGCGGATGGCGCGGATGTTTTCACGCGCGATGATGCGGGAACCGATGGCGGCCTGGATGGGCACCTCGAACTGCTGCCTCGGGATGAGTTCGCGCAGCTTGGAGGTCATCATGACGCCGTAGGCGTAGGCCTTGTCGCGATGGGTGATGGCGCTGAAGGCGTCCACCTGTTCGCCTTGGAGCAGGATGTCCACCTTGACGAGGTCGGCCACCTGTTCGCCGTCGGCCTTCCAGTCCAGCGAAGCGTAGCCGCGGGTCTTGGACTTGAGCTGGTCGAAGAAGTCGAAGACGATTTCGGCGAGCGGGATCCAGTAGCGCATCTCCACGCGGTCCTCGGACAGGTAGTCCATGCCGCGCATCTGGCCGCGGCGGCCCTGGCAGAGTTCCATGATGGCGCCGACGAACTCGTTCGGGGCCAGGATGGTCGCGGCAACCATCGGTTCGCGCACTTCATTGATCTTGCCCGACGGGAATTCCGAGGGGTTGGTCACGGTGGCCACGGACTTGTCCTCGAGGGTGACCTCGTAGACCACGTTCGGGGCGGTGGAGATCAGGTCCAGGTTGAATTCGCGCTCAAGGCGTTCGCGCACGATTTCCAGGTGCAGCAAGCCCAGGAAGCCCACGCGGAAACCGAAGCCCAGGGCTGCGGAAGTTTCGGGTTCGTAGACCAGCGCGGCGTCGTTGAGCTTGAGCTTGTCCAAGGCTTCGCGCAGGTTCGGATAATCCGTGCCGTCCAGCGGGTACAAGCCGGAGAACACCATGGGCTTGGGGTCCTGGTAGCCGCCCAGGGATTCGGTGGCGGGCCGGGCAAGGTTGGTGACGGTGTCACCCACCTTGGACTGGCGCACGTCCTTCACACCGGTGATGAGGTAGCCCACCTCACCGACGCCCAGGCCCTTGGACGGGACGGGCTCGGGCGAGCTGACACCGATTTCGAGGAGCTCGTGGCTGGCCTTGGTGGACATCATCTGGATCCGCTCGCGCGGAGTCAGCTGCCCGTCCACAACGCGGACGTAGGTGACCACGCCGCGGTAAGTGTCATAGACGGAGTCGAAGATCATGGCACGGGCCGGAGCGTTGGCGTCGCCCACCGGGTTCGGAATATCGCGGACGATGCGGTCCAGCAGGGCCTCGACGCCGACACCGGTCTTGCCGGAGACCTTCAGGACTTCCTCGGGGTCGCCGCCGATCAGGTTCGCCAGTTCTTCGGCGTACTTTTCGGGCTGTGCCGCCGGAAGGTCGATCTTGTTCAGCACCGGGATGATGGTGAGGTCGTTCTCCATGGCCAGGTAGAGGTTGGCCAGGGTCTGCGCCTCGATGCCCTGCGCGGCGTCCACGAGCAGCACTGCGCCTTCGCAGGCAGCCAGGGAGCGGGAGACTTCGTACGTGAAGTCGACGTGGCCGGGGGTGTCGATCATGTTCAGCGCGTAGGCGGTGTTGTCCACTTCCCACGGCATGCGGACGGCCTGGGACTTGATGGTGATGCCGCGCTCACGTTCGATGTCCATGCGGTCCAGGTACTGGGCCTTCATGTCGCGTGCCTGCACCACACCGGTGAACTGGAGCATCCGGTCGGCCAGGGTCGACTTGCCGTGGTCGATGTGGGCAATGATGCAGAAGTTCCGGATGATGGCCGGATCTGTTGCGGCAGGCACCGGGGCGGTGCGGGCCATGGGAGACACGCAGGGTCCTTACTGTCGACACTCACGCGGAATAGTGCCCGGACGTCCCCGCCCTGGCATGCACCGCAATATCTGAACTCATAGTGTCCCACGAACCATGGCTCCGGCGCGCATCGGCATCCGCCTTCCCCGCTGTCGAGCCGGATACGGTGGTGGCATGGCACCAGCGAAGCGTTCCCTTGCAGGCAGGATCCTCACCGCACCCTTCCGGCTCCTTGTCCGCCTGGTCTCCGGAAACAAGGCCCCGACAGCGGCACGGCGCCGGCCGGGAACCGCACCAGGGAAAATCTCCGCCAAGCGGCCCGCCCTGACGCGCGCCGGCGTCGGGCGTTATCCGGGCGACTTCCAGGGAGCGGTGACGCCGCGCTACTCCCCCGCGCCGGACGGGCGGCCCGACCCCGGCGAGGTGGTGTGGTCCTGGGTGCCCTTTGAAGAGGACCACAGCCAGGGGAAGGACCGGCCGGTGCTGCTGATCGGCAGCGACGGGCCGTGGCTTCTGGGGCTGATGCTGACCAGCAAGGACCATGACAACAGCCACCGTTCGCAGGATTATGTCGACGTCGGATCCGGCGCCTGGGATCCGCGGCGGCGGCCAAGCGAGGTGCGGCTGGACAGGATCATCAGGGTGGACCCGCAGGGCATCCGCCGCGAGGGTGCGGTGCTGGACGCCCGGGCGTTCCGCCGGGTGGCGGATGCGCTGCGGACGGCCCGGCCATCCGCGCCACGCCGTCACCGCTGAACCGCCGTGCGGTGCGGCCCGTCTTTCTGCTAGCATTGATGGCTGTATGTCCGTGCAGGTCGACGGGCATGCATGGTTGGCTGCCATAGGCATCCCCACGCCGCTCAGTCGATGGCCAACCTGACAACCCTCTAGACCATTTCCGCATTAAAAAGAGAGTTCACACACGTGGCTAATATCAAGTCCCAGAAGAAGCGCATCCTCACCAACGAGAAGGCTCGCCTGCGTAACAACGCCGTCAAGTCTGAGCTGAAGACGGCCATCCGCGCCGTCAACACCGCCGTTGAGTCTGCTGACAAGGATGCTGCAACGACTGCTCTTGTTGCTGCCAGCCGTAAGCTGGACAAGGCTGTCAGCAAGGGCGTTATTCACAAGAACAACGCTGCGAACCGCAAGTCGGCGATCTCCAAGAAGGTCAACGCACTCTAAGGTTTTTCCAGTTCGACTGAGCTGAAATTGAGGCCGGCCCTTTCGGGCCGGCCTCATCGCATTTAAGCGCTGCCTTTGCTCGCGCCGGGCGCGGCGGCGGTCAGCGGCCGCGGGCCGAGGTGGCGATGACCGTGACGGCGTGTTCGACGGCGTAGACGGGATCCCTCGAGAGGCCCTTCACCTGGGCGTCCGCCTCAGCTGTGACCTGGATGGAGCGGATCAAGCCCTCCGGAGTCCAACGGCGGACGTCCCGCTGTGCCTGCTCGACAAGCCAGGGCTGCATCCCGAGCTGTTTGGCGATCTGCGCGGAGGAGCCTTGGGCACCGGCGACCCGTGCCAGGGTCCGCAGTTTCGCGGCCAGGGCTGCGACCAGGGGAACGGGGTCCACGCCCGTGGCCAAGGCGTGCCGGAGGCTGGACAGGGCCAAGGGAGCGTTGCCGGCCATGGCCGCGTCCGCCACCTTGAACGCCGTGGCTTCAACCCGCCCGCCGTAGTAGCGCTCCACCATGGCGGCATCGACGGCCGTGGTCGCGTCTGCGATCAACTGCCGGCAGGACGCCGCAAGCTCGGACAAGGATGCCCCCACGGCATTGACGAGGGCCTGGACGGCCTCGCCGTCGATCCGCCGGCCGCCCGCTTTGAACTCCGCCACCACGAACGCCGTTTTCTCCGCGTCCTTCTTCAGCGGCTGGCAGTCGACCACGGGCCAGCCTGCGCCTTTGACGGCGTCGAGCAGTTTCTTGCCCCGGGTACCGCCGCTGTGGCGGAGGATAAGAACAACATCGTCCTCGGGCTTCGCCACGTAGGCCAGAGCGTCGGCGAGGAACGCCTCGTTCATGGCTTCGAGGCCTTCGACCTCCACAAGCTTTCCTTCGCCGAAGAGCGACGGCGTCACGGTCATGGCCAAGGTGCCGGCCTCGTAGGCGCCGGCGTTCAGCTTGGTGACTTCGACGTCGGGCATGGAATCGCGGACGAGGGTACGGAGGCGGTCCATGGCCCGGATGCCCAGGTACTCCTCGGGTCCGGTGATAAGTACTACGGCGGCCGGGGTGACGTCCCGCCAGCTGGCCTGGTTCGCCGACGGGGTCTTGGCCTTGGAGGCCGGAGCAGCAGCCAACTGTGCTTCCTTCCGGTGGTTTTGGTGCAGGGTTCCAGTCTCCCACGTCTGCCCGGCAGGCCCGAGCCGGGTCCGGCGCGGTGGCGCGCTGCCGCTGCGACGCAGTCGATCCACAGCTCGAGCTGGCGGTGAAGGCGCAGGACGGCGTCCACGCAGCTCAGCGGATGCGCTGCGATCCACAACAGCACCAGCGTCACGGCAGAGCCCATGACCATGGTGAACACACCCCACGGGCCCTCGGGCCACGGCTGTACCGCGCCGGGCAACCCGGCGAAGAAGCGCGCCAGGGCGGCGATCGCGCCTCCGCACACCGCGGCGGGGGCAATCAGGAGCGAGGCAGCTCCGGCGTGCAGCGGGAGCACGGGAACGGCCAGGGTGCCGAGGATGGTGACCGGGGCGACGAAGGGCGCCATCACGACGTTGGCAGGCAAGGAGAAGGTGGTGAACTGCGGCTGGATCCCTACAAGCACGGGTGCGCAGAACAGCTGGGCCGAGAGCGGGACGGCGACGGCCGCCGAAAGCGGCCGTGGCAGCCAGGACGGAGCCCCGTCCATGAGTGGGCGGGCGAGCAGGACGATGCCCAAGGTTGCGAGCACCGACAACAGGAAGCCGGCGCTTCCAGCCAGCGTCGGTTCGATGACCAAGAGCACAGAAACGGCCACGCAGAGAAAACCAAGGCTGCGACCCGGCCTGCCGTTGCTCAGGGCCATGAGCCCGATCGCACCCATGACGGCGGCACGCAGGACGCTCGGTTCCGGGCCCACCAGCCACACGAACGCCGCCAGCCCGGCCAGTGCGGCGGCGGCCGCCGTTGCCCGGCCCAGGCGGAATGATCGCGCCAGCATCACGAGCATCCCGAGGATCAGGCTGCAATTGGCGCCGCTGACCGCCGTCAGGTGCGTGGTCCCCGTGTCCCTCATGGCAGCGAGCAAACCCTCATCCATGCCATCGGTGTCGCCGATGACCATCCCAGGCAGCAGTCCTGCGGCATCGCCTCCCACTGCGCCGGCCGCCTTCCGGTAGCGTTCCCGCATCGCTGCGGCCCAGTCGCCGTCATCATGGCCTCTTCCAGCGCCGTGCCGGTCCGCCGTGCGCTCGGGACTGTCTACAGGGGGTAAGGGGCGAGTGCGGGCCGAGAACACGGCGGCCTCGGCTTGCCCGGGAGCTGCCGCCGTCAGTTTTCCCGCCGCGCGGACGCGCTGGCCGGCCCGCATATCCTTCCAGTCGGAACCTCCGGCGACAAGGAGCCGTGTGCCCGGCCGGTACATCCGGCCGTCGACGGCGAGGTCCAGCAACTCGGCGCCGATCAACCAGCGCTCCGTCCCCCCGGCCCCGGCACGGGCCTGCCGGGCATCCCCGGTCACCAGGAGGTTCACAAGGACGGAGTCCCCCTCCGCGTGCTGTCCCAGATGCGCCAGCCCGGAGCGGTCCGTGGCCACGGCGAAGGTATGTGCCGCCACAGCGCTTCCCAGCAGGCACGCCAGCGCCAGGCCCGCCGTCAGGCTGCGGGGAAAGGCGCGGGAAGGACGCACCCGGCGCTTCGCACCGCCCAAGAGCAGCAGAACGGTACAGAGCAGAAGAAACCCCATAAGGGCCGCCGACCACACTGCCGGGAGGCGCGTACCAGCCAATGCCACAATCCACGTTACGGCCGCTACAGGTACGAGCCTCAGGTCGAGCCGCCGTTCCGGATCTTCTGCCGCGCGGCTCATACCGTCACCAAGGGAAGCAATGCTTCGAGCATTTTCGGTCCAACGCCGTCCACGGCATCGAGCTCTTCGACGGCGGCAAACGGCCCGTGTTCCTCGCGCCACGCAACGATGCGTTCGGCAAGCACGGGGCCCACCCTGGGCAAGGAATCCAGTTCCTCCACGGACGCCGAATTGATATTGACCTTGCCGCCGTCCCCGCTATGGGCTGCGCTGCCGCCACCAGGCGCCCCGGTTCCCGAGGAACCGTTCCCTCCGCCGGCATTCGCGGCCGGCGCCTCGCCCGGACGTGGCACATGGACCTTGGCGCCGTCCTGGATGACGGCGGCGAGGTTCAAACTGTCCAGCGCGGCACCATCGACGGCGCCACCGGCAGCGGCAATCGCTTCAAAGACACGGGAGCCCACGGGAAGCCGGACGATTCCGGGCTTCTTCACGGCCCCGGCGACGTGCACCACCATGCTGCCCTCGAGCCCTTCCGTGGCGTCCGCGGACGGCGTCCCGCCAGCCACAGCTGCATCGGACGCAGTGCCAACGACCTCCGTTCCCGCCGAGGGCAGCAGTTCCCCTCCGGCCCACGTACCCGACCACGCCTGCCAGCCCAGCCAAAGCCCCAGAAGAACGACGGGAACCAGCAACAAGGCGGGTACGCGCCACGGCACCCGCCAGCGGAACCGGGCCGTCCCGCGGTCATGCTCGTTAGCCCGCCCGGCGTCGGAAGTCTCCTCCTGCAGTTCCGGAAAGGAGGCCTGCGGCAACAGGGGCTGGTCGGCAGGCTCTTCCGGTGCCAGCCGCGCCCTCAGCCGGTGCCGTGCTGCGCGCGCGGCATCGCCGGCTAGCGGGTCATGGTTCCGGCGCGGCATGCCTCCGAGCCTAGGATCGCAGCGGCCGCCGCGGCGTCCGCGGGACGGCTTATGTGGAAAGACTCCCTTACCACGGCCTTGTGGAGGACGAGTGGCGGCTAGGACGCTGCAGCCGCTGCGCCGGGAGTGCTGCTCTCCCCCACGATGACGGCGAGGACGCCAAGGCCCGCGTGGGCTCCGAGCACCGCGGGGAGGGCGCTGAGCTGAGCTTCGGGGATGTCCGGGCACAGCGCGGCCAGCCGCGTGGCGAGCCCTTGGGCTTCGGAAAGGTTTCCGAAGTGGTGGACCGCCAAGCGCGCTTCCCCGGAAGGCCGGGCGGCGACGTCAGCGGCCACGATCTCCTCGAGCCGGGCGATAGCCTTCGCCGCGGAACGGACCTTTTCGAGCGGAACGATCCTGCCGCCGTCGACCGCGAGGATGGGTTTGATGGCCAGCATGGTGCCCAGCAGCGAGGCTGCGGCGCCAATGCGCCCGCCGCGCCTCAACTGCTCGAGGCTGGGCACATAGAAATACACCTTGGTCCGCTGGAGCCGTTCCTCCGCGAACTCACGCACGGCCGTAGCCGCACGGCCGTCCGCCGCGGCGAGCAGGGCGCTTTGCACGCCCATGCCCTGCGCCATCCCGACCGTCCGGGAATCAAGCACCTCCACCGGAATCGGAACCCGGCCGGCCGCGAGCGTGGCGGCCTCCACGGTCCCCGAGAGCTCCGCCGAGATGTGGATGGACACCACCGATTCGAATCCCCGGGCCGCAGCGGCGAGGTACGCCTGCTCGAACTGTCCCGGCGACGGCCGCGACGTCTTGACCGGAGATCCTGCGGCAAGGGCGAGGGCCAGCGTGGTGATGATGTCGTCCTCGCCCTCGCCGAAGATCTCCTCGCCCACCATCACCGGCATCGGCACGACGGCCAGCCGGCCGTCCTCGACAAAAGCCTTCACCCAGTCGGCGGGCAGCGCAGCGGCGGAATCAGTCACGACGGCGGTGCGTACGACGGCGGCCGGGGCACCTGAGGCGCGACCCGCCGTCGTCGGCTGGCGCAGCCGGGACAGACGCTGTTTCAGCCACAACCATGCGGGCGGTTCGCGGTCGGGCAAGGCCACCTCCTGGGCTCGGGCATCGGACGGGAAGATGCGAAGGGCCGCCGGCCGGAAGCCGGCGGCCCTTTCCGGCTAGGCCGGAACGATGTTCACCAGTTTGGGTGCCCGCACGATCACTGTGCGGATGCCACGCCCGTCGAGTGCCCGTTGGACGTTCCCGCTGGCCAGGGCCAGTTCGCGGAGTTCGTCCTCGGCGATGTCCGGGGAAACTTCAAGGCGGTCGCGGACCTTGCCCTGCACCTGGACGACGGCGGTGACGGTTTCCTGGACCAGCAGGGATTCGTCATGTGCCGGCCAGCCGGCGTTGGCCACGGAAGCCGGGTGGCCCAGCAGGTTCCAGAGGTCTTCGGCCGTGTACGGGGCGAAGAGGCTCAGGATCACGGCGACGGCTTCGGTGGCTTCGCGGACTGCGGGGTCCGCGCCGCCGGCACCGGAGTCGATGGTCTTGCGGGTGGCGTTGACCAGTTCCATGAGCTTGGCCACGACCACGTTGAACTTGTTGTTGTCCAACAGTTCCGCAGCCTCGGCGATGGTCCGGTGGGTGACGGTGCGGAGGGCGCGGTCACCGCCGGCGAAGTCGACACCGGGTTCGCTGCTGACGTCCTGGCCCAGGCGCCAGGCGCGGGCCAGGAATTTCGCCGAACCGGCCGGCGAAACGTCGGCCCAGTCGACGTCGTCCTCAGGCGGGGACGCGAAGACCATGGTCAGGCGTACGGCGTCCACACCGAACTTGTCCAGCTGCTCGCCGAGGTCCACGCCGTTGCCGAGGGACTTGCTCATGGCCTTGCCGCCGTTGAGCACCTGGCCCTGGTTCAGCAGGGCGCTGAACGGCTCGCTGGCTTCCAGCAGGCCCATGTCATGGACCACCTTGGTGAAGAAGCGGGCGTACAGCAGGTGCAGGATGGCGTGCTCCACGCCGCCAACGTACTGACCTACCGGCATCCATTCGTTGATCTTCGCCGGGTCGAAGGGACCCTCGGTGAAGTGCGGGGAGACGAAGCGCAGGAAGTACCAGGAGGAGTCCACGAAGGTGTCCATGGTGTCGGTGTCCCGCTGGGCGGCGCGGCCGCAGTTGGGGCATTCGACGTTGACCCATTCGGCGGCTGCGGCCAGGGGCGAGGTGCCCTTGGGGGCCAGGGCTTCGCCGCGCAGGTCGGAGGGCAGGACGACGGGCAGCTGGTCATCGGGGACCGGGACTTCACCGCATTCGGCGCAGTGGATGATCGGGATGGGCGTGCCCCAGAAGCGCTGGCGGCTGAGCAGCCAGTCGCGCAGGCGGAAGTTCACGAACTTCTCGCCGGTGCCCAGCTTTTCGAGGATGGCGATGGCGGCCGGGATGGCTTCGGCCTTGGAGAGTCCGTCCAGTTCGCCGGAGTTCTTCAGGGTGCCCTCGCCGGAGGTGGCGATGCCGCTCTCGGCGGGATCGTCGCCGTCGGTGTCCAGCACGGCGCGGACCGGCAGGTCGAAGGCCTTGGCGAAGTCGAGGTCGCGCTGGTCGTGCGCCGGAACAGCCATGATGGCGCCGGTGCCGTAGTCGGCCAGGACGTAGTCGGCGGCCCATACGGGCAGCTTCTCGCCGTTCAACGGGTTCACGGCGTAGCGGCCGGTGAAGACGCCGGTCTTTTCGCGTTCGGTGGACTGCCGTTCGATTTCGGAGAGGGCCTTGACCTTCTCGCGGTAGGCCATCAGTTCGTCATGCTGTTCGGGGGTCACCAGGTCCAGTGCCAGGTGCGCGTCCGCGGCGACGACGAAGAAGGTTGCGCCGTACAGGGTGTCCGGGCGGGTGGTGAAGACCGTGACTTCCTTCTCCGGGCGCTCGCCGGCGGCTTCGATGACGAAGCGGACGTGGGCGCCTTCGGAGCGGCCGATCCAGTTCCGCTGCATGGCCAGCACGCGTTCGGGCCAGTGGCCCTGCAGCTGGGACATGTCATCCAGCAGGCGGTCGGCGTAGTCGGTGATCTTGAAGTACCACTGGTTCAGGGACTTCTTGGTGACCGGGGTGCCGCAACGTTCACAGGCGCCGTTGACGACCTGCTCATTGGCCAGCACGGTGAGGTCCTTGGGGCACCAGTTGACCGGGGAATCCTTGCGGTAGGCCAGTCCGCGCTCGTAGAAGCGCTTGAACAGCCACTGGGTCCAGCGGTAGTACTCGGGGTCCGAGGTGTGCAGGCGGCGCGACCAGTCGGCAGAGATGGCGTAGCGCTTGAAGGAGGCCGCCTGGGTGTCGATGTTGGCGTAGGTCCACTCACTGGGGTGGGCGTTGCGCTTGATGGCGGCGTTCTCGGCGGGCAGGCCGAAAGAGTCCCAGCCGATGGGGTGCAGGACGTCGTAGCCCTTCTGGCGGAGGTAGCGCGCAACGACGTCGCCCATGGCGAACGCTTCGGCGTGGCCCATGTGCAGGTCGCCGGAGGGGTACGGGAACATGTCCAGCACGTAGCGGCGCTCGCGGGAGCCGTCGTCGAGGGGGGTGAAGACCTTGAGGTCTTCCCACACCTGCGGCCATTTGGCCTCCATTGCGGCGAAGCTGTAGACACCCTCTTCGGGGGTGTTCGCCGTGCCTGCCTGTGCTGCTCCGGTTTCGGTTTCCGGGTGAACGCTCACTGCTGCCCTCTTCTGTTCTTCCTTGGCGGTTTGGCCTCCTGCTGCAGCCCAGGGAAATCCCCGGACACACAAAAGCCCCTCGACAAGGAGGGGCGGCCGCTCGGTAACTCCGGTACCGGGCGGCTAGCTAAGCAGAAGGATCGCACGCATAAACACACTCTATCGCACCAATCCCATGGCCCGGGCGCTATCGCACCAATCCCATGGCCCGGGCGCTGGTACTACGCAACCAGCCGAAGGGGCCGGTGACTCCCCGCCATGGTGTGGTGGGCACCGCGAAGCGGGCGGGCGGGAGTCACCGGCCCCGAAGGCCGGAGGCTGGAACTACTTAACGTCCTCGTCCACCCAGTCCATGGACTTGGTGACGGCCTTCTTCCAGAGTCGCAGCTGGCGTTCCTGCTCCTCGGCCGGAAGCTGCGGTTCCCAGCGCTTGTCCTCGCCCCAGTTGGCGGACAGCTCGCCGAGGTCCTTCCAGAAGCCGACGGCGAGGCCGGCCGCATAGGCTGCGCCGAGTGCCGTGGTTTCCACGACCTTCGGGCGGACGACGGGCACCCCCAGGATGTCGGCCTGGAACTGCATGAGGGCCTCGTTGGCGACCATGCCGCCGTCGACCTTCAGCTCGGTGAGCGGAACGCCGGAGTCGGCGTTGACGGCGTCGAGCACTTCGCGGGTCTGGAAGGCGGTGGCCTCCAGTGCCGCGCGGGCGATGTGTCCCTTGTTGGCGAAGCGGGTGAGGCCCACGATGGCGCCGCGGGCGTCGGCACGCCAGTAGGGAGCGAAGAGCCCGGAGAAGGCCGGGACGATGTACACGCCGCCGTTGTCCTTCACTGCTGCCGCCAGGGTTTCGACCTCGGGCGCGGTGGAGATCATGCCGAGGTTGTCGCGCAGCCATTGGATCAGGGAACCGGTGACGGCGATGGAGCCTTCCAGGGCGTAGTGTGGCTTGTCGTCGCCGAGCTTGTAGCCCAGCGTGGTGAGCAGGCCGTTCTTCGAGTGGACGATTTCTTCGCCCGTGTTGAAGATCAGGAAGCAGCCGGTGCCGTAGGTGTTCTTGGCTTCGCCGGGCTGGAAGGCGGCCTGGCCGAAGGTGGCTGCCTGCTGGTCGCCGAGGATGCCCGCAACCGGCACTTCGCGCAGCAGCTGGGAGCTGTGGACCTGCCCGTAGACCTCGGAGGAGGACAGGATGGCGGGCATCATGGAGGCCGGCACGCCGAACGCGTCCAGGATCTCCTGGTCCCACTGCAGCGTTTCGAGGTCCATGAACATGGTGCGCGAGGCGTTGGTGACGTCGGTGGCGTGCACGCCGCCGTCCGGGCCGCCGGTGAGGTTCCACAGCACCCAGGCGTCGGTGTTGCCGAAGATGAGGTCGCCGGCTTCGGCCTTCGCGCGGGCGCCTTCGACATTGTCCAGGATCCACTTGATCTTGGTGCCGGAGAAGTAGGTGGCCAGGGGGAGGCCGACCTTCTGCTTGAAGCGTTCCACTCCCCCGTCGGCGGCGAGTTCGTCGACGATCGACTGGGTGCGGGTGTCCTGCCAGACGATGGCGTTGTACACCGGCTCACCGGTGTTCTTGTCCCAGACGACGGCGGTTTCGCGCTGGTTGGTGATGCCGACGGCGGCGATGTCGTGCCGGGTCAGGCTCGCCTTGGAGAGGGCGGAGCCAATGACTTCGCGCACGTTGTCCCAGATTTCCACCGGGTTGTGCTCCACCCAGCCGGCCTGCGGGAAGATCTGTTCGTGCTCCATCTGGCCGGTGGAGACGATGTTTCCTGCGTGGTCGAAGACGATGGCGCGGGAACTGGTGGTTCCCTGGTCAATGGCGATTACGTACTGGTTCACGGTGACGTCCTTGTCCTTTTGGTGCTGTCTGACGGATGGTGTGGGAGATTACTGGGCCGCGGTGGCGATGATCGGGACCCAGAGTGCGACGAGGCCGCCGAGGGCGCCGCCGATCAGCGGACCGACGACGGGAACCCAGGAGTACGCCCAGTCGCTGGAGCCCTTGCCCTTGATGGGCAGGATGGCGTGGGCGATGCGCGGGCCGAGGTCACGTGCCGGGTTGATGGCGTAGCCGGTGGGGCCGCCCAGGGAGACGCCGATGCCGACGACGAGCAGGGCAACGGCCAGCGGGCCGAGGCCGGAGGGGGTGCCGCCGAAGGTCAGGATGACGAAGACCAGCACGAAGGTGCCGATGATTTCGGTGACGAGGTTCCACGGGGTGGAGCGGATGGCGGGGCCGGTGGAGAATACGCCGAGCTTGTTGGCGGCTTCCGGTTCGGCATCGAAGTGCTGCTTGTGGGCCAGCCAGCACACCACCGCACCGAGGAAGGCGCCGAGCATTTCCCCGCCGAAGTAGGTCAGGGTGGAGGCGAAATCGACGGCGACGCCGGGGGCATATTCAGCCTTGCCGTTGACGAGCAGGCCGAGGGTGACGGCGGGGTTCAGGTGGGCGCCGGACTTGACGGCGACGAACACGCCCGCGAACACGGCGATGCCCCACCCCCACGTAACCATCAGGAACCCGCCGTTGTTGCCTTTCGTGCCTTTCAGGGCCACATTGGCCACGACGCCGCAGCCCAGCAGGGTCAGCATGGCTGTGCCAAACACTTCGGACAGGAACACAGTTCCAAGAGACATCTTTGACTCCTCATTTTCATTTGGTGCGGCCCCGCGGGTTCTTGGGGCCGTCAGGCCTGCAGGGTGCCGCAGGCCTTGCGCCGGGGCCGTCCGCGCGAGCGGCGGACGCCCCGGCCATGTTCCCCGCACGACGGCGGCGAACAGCTTTTGGGGGTGCTAAGCCACCAGGCTGTGCACCGTGACGCGGTGGAAGCGGCGGAGGACTTCCTGTGCGTGCTGGATTTCCTGCGCCTTGCGGGCGTCGTCCCAGCCGAGCGGGCCGGCGAGCACGGCGGCCAGTTCGTTGAGCAGTTCTCCGGTGACCAGGCCCCGGAAGGCCAGGGAGGTCCGGCGGATCAGCACGTCCACCAGGTGGCCGATCTGTTCGTGCTCTGCCATGAACTGGACTTCGCGCACGCTCAGTTCATGGGTGGAGCGCAGGAGTTCGTCGTTGCCGGCCTTCAGGTAGTCCAGGACGGCCTCGGCGCGGGTGCCGTAGCGGGACAGCAGGCCGGCGACGCGGTCGGCGCCGAAGCCCGGGGACATGTGGCGCTTGATCCAGTCCTGGACCCCTTCCTCGGTGGACGGGAAGCCGGCGCCGCCGCCGATGGCGAGCTTCGCCGTCGAGACCTTGCGTTCCATCTTCAGTTCGGCGAGGACGTCGTTGCTGAGGTGTTCAGCGAGAGCGCGGAAGGTGGTCCATTTGCCGCCCACCAGGGATAGGACGACGGCGGAGCCCGGGCCGCCGGGGACGCTCCGCTCGATGCGGTAGTCGCGGGAGACGAAGCCCGGCTGGGTGTCGTCGTGCCGCGGCAGCGGACGGACGCCGGAGAAGCTGTAGACGATCTGGCTGCGGTCGACCTTGATCGCCGGGAAAACGTGCCCCACGAGGTCGAAGAAGTAGTCGATTTCCTCTTCGGTGCAGACGGCGTCTTCGGCCATGTCGGCGTTGACGTCGGTGGTGCCGACCAGGACGCGGTCGCCCATGGGGTAGATCAGCACGATGCGGCCGTCGGTGTGTTCGAAGAAGATTTCGCGGCCCTTGCAGGCGGCCAGCAGTTCCGGGTGGTCCAGGACGATGTGCGAACCCTTGGTGCCGCCCATGAAGGTGCTCGGCTGGCCGAGCGCATCGTTGGTCAGGTCCACCCACGCGCCGGTGGTGTTCACGATGACGTCCGCCTGGAAGGTGAATTCCTCACCGGTGAGTTCGTCGCGAAGCCGGGCTTCGCCGTCGGACATGGACACGAGGGAGACATAGTTGCTGGCGCGGGCCGAGCCGCCGGCGAGGCCGCTGACCGCTCCTGCCTTCGCGCCGTCCTGCAGTACGTCCAGGGTGAGGCGCTCGGGGTTGTGCACTGAGGCGTCGAAGTAGGTGGCGGTGTACTTCACCTTGGGATCCAGCGCCGGCAGCTCTGCCAGCGCGGCGTCCCGGCCGCGGAACTGGTGGCGCGGAACAGTGCCGCCGTCGCGGGAGAAAGAGTCATAGAGGCTCAGGCCGAGCTTGATGAGGAAGGCGCCGCGTTCCTTCGGCTTGCCCTGCTTGTGGGTGAGGAAGCGGATGGGAGCGGAGAGGACGCCGGAGAAGGTGCTGAAGATCGGGATGGTGGTCTGCAGCGGCTTGACGTAGTGCGGTGCGATCTTCAGTAGGCGGTTGCGTTCGACGACGGACTCGCGCACCAGCCGGAACTCACCGTTTTCGAGGTAGCGGATGCCGCCGTGGATCATGTGCGAGGAGGCGCCGCTGGCGCCCTGGCAGAAGTCACCGCGTTCGACGAGGGCAACGTCCACGCCCTGCAGCGCCAGGTCCCGGAAAGTGCCGACGCCGTTGATGCCGCCGCCGATGATCAGGACCTTGGCCTGGGGCCGGCTGCGCAGGGCTGCGACAGAGGCCCGTTCGCTTGCGGAAGGGGAATTCGTGGTGTGTCCCAAAATGGCTCTCCTGGGCTGGGTTGTGACGCTCGGGTTGTGCGCCGTATCACTTCGGCGCACCTTGCACACCCATTCTTGGAAATGGTGGAAAATGAAATCAAGCTATTTGCACAAACGTGCAGAACGGAAGTGAGATGCCACGATCACGTCACTCGGAAGCGCTCCGGGCCGCACAGATGTACTACCTGCAGGACCTCACCATGGACGCAATTGCGCGGGAACTCAGGACTTCCCGCTCCACCGTGTCCCGCCTCCTGTCGTCCGCCAGGGACACCGGATTGGTGCAGATCCAGATCCGCAGCCCCTTGGATTCAGCACCCGAACTTGAACGGATGATCCGCGAACAGTACAACGTGGACGTCCACGTGGTGCCCGTACTGGACACCCTCAATGAAGCGGAAACCCTGGACCGGGTGGCAATGCAGGCCGCCCGCACCATCGGCCCGCTGGTGGATTCGAACGCGATCATCGGCGTTGCCTGGGGCGCCACGATCAGCGCGGTCAGCCGCCACCTCACGCGGAAAATCACCCACGACAGCGTGGTGGTCCAGCTCAACGGAGCCGGGAACATGCAGACCACGGGCATCACCTACGCGAGCGACATCATGCGCCGTTTCGGCCTCGCTTACGGGGCACGGGTGGAGCAGTTCCCGGTTCCAGCCTTCTTCGACCACGCCTCCACCAAGACCGCCATGTGGAAGGAACGCAGCGTGCGTCGCGTCCTGGACCTGCAGGACCGGATGAGCATTGCCATCTTCGGCGTTGGTTCCGTGGATTCCTCCTACCCCAGCCATGTCTATGCCGGCGGCTACTTGGACGAGGACGACCTCCGCCTGCTCGCCAATTCCGACGTGGTGGGCGACGTCGCCACCGTTTTCTTCCGCGCCGACGGCTCCTCGGACGGCATCACCTTGAACGAAAGGAGCACGGGCCCCGGCCACGCGCAGCTGCGCCAGGTGCGCCGGCGCATCTGCGTGGTTTCCGGCGCATCCAAAATCAACGGCCTGCGCGGGGCGCTCGCGGCCCGCCTGGCCACGGACCTGATCGTGGACGAGGCCACGGCACGGCGCCTGGTGAGTTTCGATGAGGCGGGGTGAGCACAGTGCATGGGTTAAACGCGGCGCATGGGTAGAGTCTTTGCTATGAAACCCTCGCCGCGGCTCAGCCTCAACAACGGTGTCCTGATCGACCAGCTGGGGTTCGGCCTGTACAAGGTCCCGCCGGCCGATGCCGCAGGGTTGGTGTCCACGGCCATAGCCGCCGGGTACCGCCACTTCGACACGGCGGCCATGTACGGCAACGAGACCGGCGTGGGCAAGGGAATCGGCCGGGCGCTCGCACCGTCGGCGGAAGACGGCGGCACCGGAGGCTCCGGGGAAGAGTTCCACGCCCTCTCCCGCAACGACATCTTCGTCACCACCAAACTGTGGAACGACCACCACGGCTACGACGCCACGCTGCGGGCCTTCGATGACTCTATGGCCCGCCTCGGCCTGGACCACGTGGACCTCTACCTGATCCACTGGCCCTGCCCGGCCCGTGGCCTCTTCCGCGAAAGCTACAAAGCCATGGAAACCCTGTACCGCGAAGGCCGCGTACGGGCCATCGGCGTCTCAAACTTCCTGCCTGCGCACCTCGAAGCCCTCATGGAAACCGCCGAAGTGGTCCCGGCGGTCAACCAGATCGAACTCCACCCGTGGCTGCAGCAGACCAGGCTGCGGACCCTGCACGGACAGCTCGGCATCCGTACCGAAGCGTGGAGCCCCCTGGGCCGTGGACAGGTCCTTGAGGACCCTGCCATCCGGGCGCTCGCGGAAAAGCACGGCCGCACTCCGGCACAGATCATCATCCGCTGGCACGTACAGCTCGGGAACATCGTCATTCCGAAAGCGAGTTCGGCCGCACGCATCGAAGAAAACTTCCGGGTGTTCGACTTCGCGCTTCCGGACGAAGACATGGACGGCATCGCGGCCTTGGAACGCCATCACCGGACCGGGTCGCACCCGGACAACGTCAACTGAGCGCTGCCCGCTTCGCACGCCCAGCCCAGCACTACCCACAGTTTGAGGACTTTACGCATGGAACAAGTGGACACCGGCACATCAGGTGCAGCACGGGAGCCGCAGGAGGGCTTCTTCAGCGCGTCCCTGGCCGGCCGCACCCGGGCCTCGGACCTGGAGCTCGACGGCAGCACGGTGGCCTACTGGATCTATGAGCCGGTCGCCACAACACCCGCCACCCGGACCATCCTGGTGATCCATGGCTTCCGTGGCGACCACCACGGGCTGCTCCGTGTGGTCGACATGCTGCCGGACATGCGCGTGATCGTCCCGGACCTTCCGGGTTTCGGCAGCTCGGACGCCTTTGTCCGTGACGAACACACGGTGGAGCGGTACGGGACCTTCATCAGCCGCTTCATGGCGGCACTCGGCCTCGGCCCGGACACCGTCCTCCTGGGGCATTCCTTCGGCTCGATCATCACCAGCCACTTCGCCGCGGCCAACCCCGGTGCCATCAACCCGCTGGTGCTGATCAACCCGATCGCCTCCCCCGCCCTCGAAGGCCCCAAGGGCATCATGACCAAGCTCGCCGTGTTCTACTACCGCGCATCGGCAAAGCTGCCACGCCGCCTGGGCCTGGCCATCCTGCGGAACAGGCTGATTGTGCGCGTGATGAGCGAAACCATGGCCAAGACCCGCGACAAGGAACTGCGCGGATTCGTCCACGCCCAGCATGACGCGTACTTCTCGGCCTTCGCGGACCGGAACAGCCTGCTGGAGTCCTTCAAGGCCTCGGTGTCACACCACGTGGCAGAGGTCGCTTCCCGACTTCGACTGCCCGTGTTGCTCATCGCCGGCGAGAAGGACGAGATCGCCACCCTGCCGGCCCAGCACAAACTGCTCGAGGCACTGCCGGATGGGCGGCTCGTGGTGATTCCCGGCGTCGGGCACTTGATCCATTACGAAACACCGGAGCCCGCAGCAGCCGCCATCCGCACCTTCCTGGAGGAACACCCCGCGTGAAAATCGTCATCGACGCCCGCTTTACCCGGACCGACCACCACGACGGGATCAGCCGCTACGGCTCAAGCCTCATAGCAGCCACCGCGAAAATCGCCGATGTGACGATGCTGATCAGCGATACCCGCCAGCTGGCCTTGCTTCCCGATGTGCCCCATGTGCTCGTGAACAGCCCGCTGTCCCCCTTGGAGCTGTTCGTGGCGCGCGAGGTCAACAAGCTCGGCGCCGACGTGGTGGTATGCCCCATGCAGACGATGGGCACCCTCGGGCGCAAGTACGGCCTGGTACTCACGCTGCACGACCTCATCTACTACGAACACCCGGCGCCCCCCGGCTTCCTGCCCGCACCGGTCCGGCTCCTTTGGCGCCTGTACCACAAGGCCTTCTGGCCGCAGCGCGTGCTCCTGAACCGGGCGGACGTCGTGGCGACCATCAGCCACACCACCGAGGCCCTCATGGCCAAGTACCGGCTGACCAGGCGGCCCGTGCGGATCGTGGGGAACGCCCCGCAGCCCGGCCAGCTGCCCCGGAACCCGGAGGCCGGGGCCGACAAGTCGCTGCTCTACATGGGCTCGTTCATGCCGTACAAGAACGTGGAAACCATGATCAGGGGCATGGCCGGCCTGCCCGGATTCACCCTGCACCTGCTGAGCCGCATCACGCCCCAGCGCCGGGCGGAGCTTGAGGCACTGGTGCCCGAGGGCGCGGACGTCCGCTTCCACAACGGCGTGACCGACGAGGAATACAGTGCGCTGCTTCTGAAAGCCACTGCGCTGGTGAGCCTGTCCCGCGCGGAAGGCTACGGACTCCCCCTCGTCGAGGCCATGGCCCTGGGCACGCCGGTGATCGCCAGCGACATCCCGATCTTCCGCGAAGTGGGCTCAGACGCGGCCAGCTACGTGGACCCGGAGTCGCCCGCCGCGTTCACCCGCGCCGTCAAGGAACTGGAGGACCCGCAGTTCTGGAACAAGCGGTCCCGCCGCTCCGTGGAACGCGCCGCCGACTTCAGCTGGGAAGACTCCGCGAAGCAACTGCTCGCGGCGGCCGAAGAAGTTGTGGCGATCCGGAGCCGGAAGCGCCGCTAAGCGGCGGCAGCCGGCTTAGAGTACGTCGACGCCATCGAGGCGCAACTGCACGGGACCCGCGGTGCGCTTCGCCGCCGTCGACGCCTTGATGGCGCGCATCGCCTTGGTGGCTTGGGCCGCCTGTCCGTACGGAATGAAGAGCAGGCTCCGGAAGTCGGGTTCTTCGCCCGGCGTCGCGGGCCGCAGCGATGAGAGCGACAGTGGCGAGGGACCGACGCGGCGCAGCTCCACCGCCTTTTCCACGGCATCGGTGAAATGCGCGACGTCGGCCCGCTGGCCGGTGACCGAGGCAAGGCGTACCGCGGGCGGTAGCTTGAGTTCCTGCCGCAGGGCCAGCTCCCGGGCGGCGAAGCCCGCCGGATCCCAGCGCAACAGGGCACCGGTGGCCGTACCGTCATCCGCGGTGACCACCACCAGTCCGCCTTCCGAAGCGGGACGGACCAAGGCCGCGGCATTGAACCAGCGCCGCACGGTGTCCTCCCCCGCCCTCAGGTTCTCGCGCCTGAGCAGGGAGTCACCATCCAGGAGCAGCGCGGCCGCATAGCCGGACTCGGCGACAGGTTCCCCACCAATGGTCGCCACCACAAGTGCCGGCGCGGCACCGACTGTGGCTTTGACCTGGTCGCCGGATGAGGTGATGACGGTCTTGCCAGGGAACGCGCGGCCCAACTCCTCCGCGGTGCGGAGCACGCCGGCAGCACCGCGCCGCAGCCGCCTTCCGCCGCAGTGACGGCAGTGCCATTCAGGTGCGGGAGTGGAACACCAGCGGCACTGGGGCGGCGAAGACGGCCCCGTGACGGCCAGCGGGCCCTGGCAATGCGTACAGCGCGCCGGTTCCCGGCACTCTTCGCAGACCAGCGAGGGCGCGTAACCTGCCCTGGCCACCTGGATGAGCACAGGCCCGCGTTCCAGGCCGTCCTTGGCCGCCCGCCACGCAGCGCCGGGCAGGCGGGCGATCCGGGCGAGGGGGTCGCGTTCCTGTTCGAAACTGTCCGCCGTGTTCAGCACCCGTGGTGTCCTGCTGCGCACCACCGGGCGCGGTGCTTCCACGGGCACGGCCCAGCCGGTACCCACCAGGCGCTGCAGTTCAGTGCTCCTGCTGTGGGCCGCCAGGAGGCAGGCCGCGGATTCCTGTTCGCTGCGCAGCAACAGCACTTCGCGGCTGTGCGCGTAGGGAGCGCGTTGCTCGATGTGGAGGTCGTCGCCGTCGTCCCAGCACACCACCAAGCCGAGGTCCCGCACCGGAGCGTACGCCGCCGAGCGGGTGCCGACCGCCACAACGGCATCCCCACGGAGCAGCCGCAGGTAGTTCCTGTAGCGGGGAGTCTGGCCGTCCTCGGCAGTCAGCCGCGCGACGTCCCGGGCCGGCAGGACGGCGAGCAGCGCCTCTTCCATGCGGCTGAGGTCGCGGTGGTCCGGGACCACGACGACGGCCCCGCGGCCAGAAGAACGCACGGCCGCGACTGCGGCAGCAATCAGCCGGGGCCAGGAATCCGGGCCGTACCCCTGCACCGCTGTGAGGACGGCGTGCGGGGAGCCTCCTGATGCGAGGTGCTGCAGGAAAGCCGGACCGTTACCGTAGGCCGACCAGCCTTGGGCGGCAGGATTTCCAGCGGCGTGGTTTTCAGCAGCAGGGCTTCCGGCAGGCTCGGCTTCCGGGTCCTTGGCCTCATCGAGCAGCGCGTCGCCCGCGAGGTAGCTCTTCTCCAGCCCGGCCACCCGCGGCGGAATGGCCGTACGCAGCACGTCACTCAGCGTGCCGGCATAGCGTTCGGCCACGGCGGAGGCGAGAGTGAGCAGCGAGGGCCCCAGCACCGGAACCGCCGAGACAACCTTGAGCAGGGGCACCAGGGCCGGTCCGCCGGGTTGGTACCCCTTGCGCTCAAGGATGAAGCCGCTGAGTTCCTGCCCGTTGAAACGCACTTTGACGCGTACGCCGGGCAGCGCGGTATCAGCGAGCTTGGCAGGCACGCTGTAGTCGAAGGGCCGGTCCAGGTGCGGGAGCGGCGATTCAATCAGGACTGCTGCTACGGGATCCACAGCGGCCGCTTCCGGTCCGCCCGCAGGCGGCTGTGCCGGAAATCCTTGCAGCAGCGACGGTTGGCGTGCAGCAGGGCTGCCGCCACCCGCTGCGTCAGCGGCCAGCGGAAACAGGCCTTCGCCTCCCATGATGTCCACCGCCGTTCGTCTTTCCGTTGAGCCGGTCCGGCTCCTGCTCTTGCATTGCTGCTTCCACCAAAGCAAGAGGCACTGACATTTTCAGCGCAGACGGCCCAATGCCGGATTTCGGCCGGCCGGTTCGAGGGGAAGTCTCAGGCGTTGAAGAATTCCTTCAGCTCGGCCACGCGGTCCAAGCGCTCCCAGGTGAAGTCGGGCTCGTCGCGGCCGAAGTGGCCGTGCGCTGCCGTCTTGGCGTAGATGGGACGCTTCAGGTCGAGTGCATCGATGATCGCGCGGGGGCGCAGATCGAAGATCTCCGCGATGGCCTCGCTGATCCGGGCGGGATCGACGGTTTCGGTGCCGAAGGTCTCCACGTAGGTACCCACCGGGCGGGCCTGGCCGATCGCGTAGGCGATCTGGATCTCGGCGCGCTTAGCAAGGCCGGCGGCCACCACGTTCTTGGCAACCCAGCGCATCGCGTAGGCGGCCGAGCGGTCCACCTTCGACGGGTCCTTGCCGGAGAAGGCGCCGCCGCCGTGGCGGGAGAAGCCGCCGTAGGTATCGACGATGATCTTGCGGCCGGTCAGGCCGGCGTCACCCACGGGGCCACCGATCACGAACGCACCCGCGGGGTTGAGGATGTTCGCCGCGCGCGAGGTATCGAGCTCGGAAGCATCCATGACGGGCTTGATCACGTATTCGGCGAGATCGGCGCGCAGCCGCTCCAGCGGAGTGTCCTCTGCGTGCTGGCTGGAAATCACCACGGTTTCCACCGAAACCGGGCGGTCGCCGTCGTATCCCACCGTCACCTGGGTCTTGCCGTCCGGGCGCAGGTACGCGAGTTCCCCGTTCTTGCGGACTTCCGTCAGGCGCTCCGACAGGCGGTGGGCCAGCCAGATCGGAGTAGGCATGTAGGACGGGGTTTCGTCGCTGGCATAGCCGAACATGATGCCCTGGTCGCCGGCGCCCTGGAGGTCGTAGTCGTCCTCCTGGCGGCCTTCGCGGGCTTCGAGGGAGTTGAAGACACCGCCGGCGATGTCGTTGGACTGCTGGCCGATGGAGACGGACACACCGCAGCGTGCGCCGTCGAAGCCGTTGGCCGAGGAGTCGTAGCCGATGCCGAGGATGGTCTCGCGGACGATCTGCGGGATTTCGACGTAGGCGTCGGTGGTGACTTCGCCTGCCACGTGCACCAAGCCGGTGGTGGCCATGGTCTCGACGGCCACCCGGGACTCGGGATCGGCGGCCAGGAGGGCGTCAAGGATGGCATCGCTGATCTGGTCACAGATCTTGTCCGGGTGCCCTTCGGTGACCGACTCCGAGGTGAAGAGCCGGAGCTTGGACGGATTTCCGTGGGCATGGTGCAGGGGTAAAGTCACGTGACTACCTTACTTGGTCGGGGGAAACCGGCTGCCGCCGTGTGTCCCCTTGCTAAGAAAACTCAGTGCTGTCCGGCCGCGTGCGGCGTCAGCCGGCGGGCGCGACGCGCGCCAGTTCTGCGGCGATCCGGTCCACGACGGCGGCCGCGACGTCGGCCTTCGAGCCGGAGGCGGACTGGGGGCCGGTTCCGTCGGCGGCGAGGATCACCACGGAGGTTTCGTCCTGGCCGAAAACCCGGCCGACCCCGACCTGGTTGACCACCAGGAGCTCGCAGCCCTTGCGGGCGAGCTTGGCCTGCGCGTGTTCCAGGACATCACCGTCGGCGTCGCCCGTTTCCGCGGCGAAGCCGACGATCAGCTGGTTCCCGCCGGAGGCGTTGCGCGCCTGGACGAGTTCGTGCAGGATGTCCGGGTTCCGCACCAGGCGGACGAGCGGCGCGTCCTCGTCGTCCTTCTTCTTGATCTTGGTGTCGGACACTTCGGCCGGCCGGAAGTCGGCAACCGCTGCGGCCATGATGATGACGTCGGAAGTCGGCGCTGCGGCCAGTGCCGCCTCACGCAGTTCCAGGGCGGATTCAACGCGGACAAGCTCGACGCCGGCGGGCGGCTCGACGTCCATGTGCGCTGCGAGGAACGTCACCCGGGCGCCGGCATCCAGCGCCGCGCGGGCGAGGGCCACGCCCTGCTTGCCGGAGGAGCGGTTCCCCAAGAAGCGCACCGGATCGAGGGCTTCGCGGGTGCCGCCGGCGGAAATGGTGACGGTGCGCCCGGCGAGGGGCTTGGCGTCGTCGCCCGCTCCGGACGCAGCGCCGGAAACGGCGTTGCCGGCACCGGCAAGCGCGACAGCCGCTTCGAAGATCGCTTCAGGCTCGGGCAGGCGGCCCGGGCCGGAGTCGGCGCCGGTCAAACGCCCGACGGCGGGCTCCAGGACGGTGGCGCCGCGGCTGCGCAGGGTCTCGACGTTGGCGCGGGTGGCCGGGTGCTGCCACATCTCGCTGTGCATCGCCGGGGCGAACAGCACCGGGCAGTGCGCCATCAGCAGGGTGTTGCCGAGCAGATCCGCGGCGAGCCCCGAGGCGGCCTTGGCGAGGAGGTCCGCCGTGGCGGGTGCCACGACGACAAGCTCGGCGTCATGGCCGAGGCGCACGTGGTTGACCTTCTCGACGTCGTCGAACACGCTGTTGCTCACGGGCTTTCCCGAGAGCGCCTCCCAGGTGGCTGTTCCCACGAAACGGGTTGCCGCTTCGGTTGGGATGACCGTGACGTCGTGTCCGGCTTCAGTAAAAAGCCGGAGGAGCGATGCAACCTTGTAGGCTGCGATCCCTCCCCCGACTCCGAGGATAATGCGCACGTGGCCCCCGTCTACAGGCTGAGCTGCTTACTCGGCCGATTCGATCGGCGTGGAAACCAGCAGGCCCTCGTTGATCTCGCGCAGTGCGATGGAGAGGGACTTCTCGTTCAGCTTGGTGTCGACCAGCGGGCCGACGTACTCGAAGAGGCCCTCGTGCAGCTGGGCGTAGTAGGCGTTGATCTGGCGTGCACGCTTGGCGCCGAAGATCACCAGGCCGTACTTGGAATCGGCAGCCTCAAGCAGCGAGTCGATCGGCGGGTTGATGATGCCTTCAAGGTTCGTGGACACGAATTCTCCAAATTCTAGCGGGCTGACAATTCCCGGCGCTTAGCGCTGGTGCGGGGTAAGCCCCATGAGTGAAACAAGCTCGTCCGCTGCGCGTTCCACGTCATCGTTGATGACGGTGTGGTTGAACTCCGGCTCAGCGGCAAGTTCCAGTTTAGCGGTTTCCAGGCGGCGCTGCTGTTCTTCCGGGGTTTCCGTGCCGCGGCCCACCAGCCGGCGGACCATTTCCTCCCACGACGGCGGTGCCAGGAAGACGAAGTTCGCGTCCGGAACGGCTTCCTTGACCTGGCGCGCACCTTGGAGGTCGATCTCGAGCAGCACGGATTTGCCCTCGGCGATCGCGGCTTCGACGGTGCTGCGCAGGGTGCCGTAGCGGTTCTGTCCGTGCACCACGGCCCATTCCAGGAGCTGGCCGTCGGCAACAAGTGCGTCGAATTCTTCGGCGGACTTGAAGAAGTAGTGGACGCCTTCCTTTTCGCCCGGGCGCGGTGCCCTGGTTGTGGCGGAGACCGACAGCCAGACTTCCGGGTAGTTGTCGCGGATGTAGGTGGATACGGTTCCCTTGCCCACGGCGGTGGGGCCTGCGAGGACGGTCAGTCCCGGTTTCTTGCTCACTTGGTCCTTTGGGGTGGGGCGCTAGACGCCATGTTTGTCTTCCATAAAATCTATCAGCGCCCGCGACTGGTGGACGCCAAGGCCCCGCAGCCGGCGGGAGGCCGCGATCCCGATCTGCTCCATGATGGCCGTCGCCCTGACCGGCCCGATTCCCGGGACGGCTTCAAGCAGTTCGGCCACCCGCATCCGGGCCAGGGCTTCATCCCCGGCCGCACGGTCGATAAGTTCCGCAATGCCCAGTTCGCCTTTCCGGAGGCGTTCCTTGGCCTGGGCCCGGTGTGCCCTCGCCTGGGCCGCCTTGGCCAAAGCATCGCTGCGTTCCTGTGCTGACAAAGCCTTCAGCGCCACTGATTTTCTCCCCATGTATGTTCACCACTTTGCCTGCAGCCCAGTGGTTTGATCCCGAAGCTACAACCATCCGCACAGTGAACGCAATGCGGAGCCGGTACCCGCCATCAGGCAGGTACCGGCTCCGCGGAGAAAAGCGTGCGGACGGTTCTTCGCCCGGCCCCGGGGATCAGGCCAGCAGGCCGTCCCGGGTCTCCTCGGTGGCAGCGCGGAGACCCGCGACGCCGGGGCCGGCAGCCAGGATTCCCCGGCTGGAGGTTGCCAGGACGGCGGGGTACGCGGCGCCGAAGGTGCTGCGCAGATCCGCTGCGGTGGCACCCTGCGCGCCGAGTCCCGGAGCCAGCAACGGCCCGTTGACGGCGTTCAGGTCGAGGCCCAGGTCTTCCAGGGCGCTGCCGATCGTCGCACCGACCACCAGGCCCACCGAACCCAGGGCGCCGCCGTAGCGGCCGTTTTCAGCGGCCGCGGCCGACACGATCCGCTTGGCCACCGATTCGGCGCCGCCAACGTGCTGGACCGACTTGCCTTCGGGGTTGGAGGTCAGCGCGAGGACGAACACACCGCGGCCGTACTCGGCCGCCAGGTCCAAGGCCGGGCGCAGCGACTCGAAGCCGAGGTACGGGCTCAGGGTCACGGAGTCAGCGGCCAGTGCCGAGCCGTCGCGCAGCCAGGCGTCCGCATACGCGGCCATCGTGGAGCCGATGTCACCACGCTTCGCGTCGGCAATGCTCAGCACGCCGGCGTCCGCCGCCGCAGCAAGGGTCCGTTCCAGCACGGCCATGCCGGTGGAGCCGTGGCGCTCGTACAGCGCCACCTGCGGCTTGACCGCGGCAGCGAGGGAAGCGACCGCCTCGACGACGGTGAGCGAGAAACGCTCCAGGCCGGCGACGTCGTCGTTCAGTCCCCAGTCGGCCAGCAGGCCCGGGTGCGGATCAATTCCCACGCACAGCGGACCGCGGTCCGCCATGGCGGCCGCCAGGCGGGAACCGAAAGCCTCGCGGCCCCCGGTTTCCACGGCGGTGCCCTGTTCTTCGAGCGACTCAGGCATTGACGGCTTCCTTTGCGGCGGACAGGTTGGCAGCGTGTTCCTGCAGGCTGGTGACGGACCATTCGTAGGTGCGCTGCGCTTCGATGGCCTGCACGGCGGCGTTGAACTCGGCCACCGTGGTGATGCAGGGGATGCCGATCGAGGTCGCCGCGGCGCGCAGTTCGTAGCCGTCGCTGCGGGCTTCACCGCCGGAGGGGGTGTTGAAGACCATGTCGATCTCACCGGCAACGATGAGGTCTGCAATGGTGCCTTCGCCCTCGGCGCTGGAACCTTCGGCGACCTTGCGGACCGGGGTGGCCTGGATGCCGTTGCGGCGCAGGACATCGGCGGTGCCGCCGGTGGAAACGATCTCGAACCCGAGGTCGGACAGTCGCTTGACGCCCATGATCACCGAGCGCTTGTCGCGGTTGGCCACCGAGACGAATACCTTGCCTTCGGTGGGAAGCGAGTTACCGCCGCCGGCCTGGCTCTTGGCGAACGCGGTATCGAAGTGCTTGTCGATGCCCATGACTTCGCCGGTGGAGCGCATTTCCGGGCCGAGCAGGGAGTCGACAACCTTGCCTTCCGGGGTGCGGAAGCGGCTGAACGGAAGCACGGCTTCCTTCACGGCGATCGGGGCATCGAACGGCAGGGTGGAGCCGTCACCGGTTTCCGGCAGCATCTTGTAGGCGCTGCGGAGCTGGTTGATGGTCACGCCCGTGCCGATCAGCGCCGCGGCCTTGGCCATCTGCACGCCGGTGGCCTTGGACACGAACGGCACGGTGCGGGAGGCGCGCGGGTTGGCTTCCAGGACGTACAGGACATCCGAGGCGAGGGCGAACTGGATGTTGATCAGGCCGCGCACGCCCACGCCTTCTGCGATGGCCCTGGTGGCCTCGCGGACGCGGTCGATCACGTTCTTGCCGAGGGTGATCGGGGGCAGCACGCAGGCGGAGTCGCCGGAGTGGACGCCGGCTTCCTCGATGTGTTCCATGATGCCGCCGAGGTACATGTCCGTGCCGTCGAAGAGCGCGTCCACGTCGATTTCGACGGCGTCCTCGAGGAAGCGGTCGATCAGCACCGGGTGGTCCGGGGTGATTTCCGTGGCGTTGGCGATGTAGCGGGACAGGTTGGCTTCGTCGTAGACGATCTCCATGCCGCGGCCGCCGAGCACGTAGGACGGACGCACCAGGACCGGGTACCCGATCTCGTCGGCGATCTTCTTCGCGTCCTCGAAGGAGACGGCGGTGCCGTTCTTCGGGGCGATCAGGCCTGCGTTGTCCAGCACACGGGCGAATTCGCCGCGGTGCTCGGCAAGGTCGATGGCCTCGGGCGAGGTACCCAGGATCGGCACGCCGGCGTCGGCCAGCTGCTGGGCCAGCTTCAGCGGGGTCTGGCCGCCGAGCTGGACGAACACGCCCATCACGCCGCCGGTGCGCTCCTCGGCCGCGATGACTTCGAGGACATCCTCAAGGGTCAGCGGTTCAAAGTACAGGCGGGTGGAGACGTCGTAGTCGGTGGAGACGGTTTCCGGGTTGCAGTTGACCATGACTGTCTCGTAGCCGGCCTTGCGCAGCGCCATGGAGGCGTGCACGCAGGAGTAGTCGAACTCGATGCCCTGGCCGATGCGGTTCGGACCGGAGCCGAGGATGATGACGGACGGCTTGGCGTGCAGGCCGACCTCGTCTTCCTCGTCATAGGCCGAGTAGTGGTACGGCGTGTAGGCGGCGAATTCGGCGGCGCAGGTGTCCACGGTCTTGTAGACCGGGCGGACACCGAGGGCCTGGCGGACACCGCGGACCACGGCCTCGCTGTTGTGCGTGAGGGCGCCGATCTGCTCATCGGAGAAGCCGTGGCGCTTGGCGTTGCGGAGCATGTCCTCGGTCAGCGCGCCGGCCTTGCGGATCTCCTGGGCGGTTTCGTTGAGCAGCTGCAGCTGGTCCAGGAACCACGGGTCAATCTTCGTGGCGGCGTACAGTTCTTCGACGGTGGCGCCCCCCAGCAGGGCGCGCTGCACCTGGTAGAGGCGGTCCGTCGTCGGGCGCTTGGACTTTTCGACCAGTTCCGCGACTTCGTATTCGGGTACGTGGCTGAAGTCCAGCTGCGAACCCTTCTGCTCCAGGGAGCGGAGGGCCTTCTGCAGGGCCTCGGTGAAGTTGCGGCCCATGGCCATGGCCTCGCCCACCGACTTCATGGTGGTGGTGAGGGTGTTGTCCGCGGCGGGGAACTTCTCGAACGCGAAACGCGGGACCTTCACGACGACGTAGTCCAGGGTCGGCTCGAAGGATGCCGGCGTCTTCTGGGTGATGTCGTTCGGGATCTCGTCCAGCGTGTAGCCCAGGGACAGCTTGGTGGCGATCTTGGCGATCGCGAAGCCGGTGGCCTTGGAGGCCAGGGCCGAGGAGCGGGAAACACGCGGGTTCATTTCGATGACCACGACGCGCCCGGTGTCCGGGTTGACGGCGAACTGGATGTTGCAGCCGCCGGTGTCCACGCCGACTTCGCGGATGACGGCGATCGCGACGTCGCGCAGCTTCTGGTACTCGCGGTCGGTCAGGGTCAGGGCCGGGGCCACGGTGATGGAGTCGCCGGTGTGCACGCCCACGGGGTCGAAGTTCTCGATCGAGCAGACGACAACGACGTTGTCGTTCTTGTCGCGCATCATCTCGAGCTCGTATTCCTTCCAGCCGAGGATGCTCTCTTCGAGCAGCACCTCGGTGGTGGGGCTGTACTGCAGGCCCTGGCCGACGATGCGGCGCAGGTCCTCTTCGTTGTACGCCAAGCCGGAGCCCAGGCCGCCCATGGTGAAGGACGGGCGGACCACCATCGGGTAGCCCAGGTCCTCGGCAGCGGCGAGGGCCTCGTCCATGGTGTGGATGATGAAGGACCGTGCGGATTCGGCGCCGCAGCGCTCCACCACGCCCTTGAACTTCTCGCGGTCTTCGCCGAGCTCGATTGCCGCGATGTTCGCGCCGATCAGCTCCACGTTGTACTTGGCCAGCACGCCGTTCTTGTCGAGGGCGATGGCCGTGTTGAGTGCGGTCTGGCCGCCCAAGGTGGGCAGCACGGCGTCGGGGCGCTCCTTGGCGATGATCTTTTCGACGACCTCGGGGGTGATCGGCTCGACGTAGGTGGCGTCGGCGAACTCGGGGTCGGTCATGATCGTGGCCGGGTTGGAGTTGACGAGGATGACCCGCAGGCCTTCCTCCTTGAGCACCCGGAGGGCCTGGGTTCCGGAGTAGTCGAACTCGGCTGCCTGGCCGATGACGATCGGGCCGGAACCGATGACAAGGACGCTCTTGAGGTCTGTACGCTTCGGCATTACTTGTTGTCCTCGTTCTTCGCGGAGTTCTTGCTGTCCATGTTCTTGGTGCTGTCCATCAGCTCGATGAAGCGGTCAAAAAGGTAGGCGGCGTCGTGCGGGCCGGCGGCGGCTTCGGGGTGGTACTGGACCGAGAAGGCCGGGATGTCCAGGCAGGACAGGCCCTCCACCACGTTGTCGTTGAGGCTGACGTGGCTGACTTCCACGCGGCCGTAGCGTTCCTCCGGTGCCGTGGTGGCGCCTTCCATGGGGGCGTCGACGGCGAAGCCGTGGTTCTGCGAGGTGATTTCCACCTTGCCGGTGCGGCGGTCCATCACGGGCTGGTTGATGCCGCGGTGGCCGTACTTGAGCTTGTAGGTGCCGAAGCCGAGTGCACGGCCGAGGATCTGGTTGCCGAAGCAGATGCCGAAGTACGGCAGCTTCTCATCCAGGACCGAGCGCAGCAGCGAAACCTGGGCGTCCGCCGTCGCGGGGTCGCCCGGGCCGTTGGACATGAAGAAGCCATCCGGGTTAACGGCCTTGACGTCCTCAAGGGTGGCGGTGGCCGGCAGGACGTGGACGCGCACGCCGCGTTCGGCGAAGCGGACCGGCGTCATGGCCTTGATGCCGAGGTCGATGGCGGCGATGCTGAAGCGGGCTTCGCCCTCCCAGCCGTGGTCCTTGGGCTCCACGACGTAGGCTTCGTCGATGCTGACCTCTTCGGCCAGGCGGGCGCCTTCCATCGGTGCGCTGGACTGGACGGTGGCGAGGAGTTCGCTTTCCGGAGCCTTGGCGGCGTCACCGGAGAAGATGCCGGCGCGCATGGTCTTGTTTTCGCGCAAGTGGCGGGTGATGGCACGGGTGTCCACGCCCTGGATGCCCACGATGCCCTGTTCCACCAGCTCATCGTCCAGGCTGCGTTCGGAGCGCCAGTTGGACGGGCGGCGGGCGGCGTCGCGGACGATGTAGCCGGCCACCCAGATCTTGCGGGACTCGGCGTCCTCGCGGTTCACGCCGGTGTTGCCGATGTGCGGTGCGGTCTGCACCACCAGCTGGCGGGCGTAGGAGGGGTCGGTGATGGTTTCCTGGTACCCGGTCATGCCGGTGGCAAACACGGCTTCGCCCAGGGCAGTGCCCGTGGCGCCGTAGCTGCGGCCGCGGAACACGCGGCCGTCTTCGAGGACCAGCACCGCGGGTGAGGTGCTTGTGCTGGCGTCAACGTCGTTCTGGTTGTTCGCTGCGTTGTTGTCCGTCACTGTCTTACTTTCCACTATCGGCTTGTGCCTGGGGGTTTGCGGAGATCAATTCTTGGAGTGCGCTGATGAACGGCTGCTTGTCTGCGGCGTGGCGCGTACGGAAGCCGGTGTCGACGGCGGTCCCGCCGAGCGTCCAGCTGATGACCACGAGCCCGTCCTTTTCGACGAACTTGCCGGCCATGCCGCTGTCCTGGCGCTGGGCCAGCAGGGCCTCGCGCGGCACGAACAGCGGCGGGAAGCCGTCGCGGTCGAACAGCACGCCTTCCGGGTGCACGCTGGCTTCCGCGTTGCCGCGGAAGCCCAGCCCGTGGACGGCGATCCGGTCCAGCCAGTCCCCCGCCGTCGTGGTGGCCACATACTGGCCTTCGACGGCGACGGCGGCGGCACCGAGCTGCGCCGGAACCTCCGCTGGCTGCCCGACGCCGGCCTGCCGCCGGAGGCGGGAGCGCCAGCCGAGCGCGATGAGCGCGAAGGCCACGGCGCACAGCGCCACGACCAGCAGCAGGGAGGCGAGCTCGTTCATCAGTTCCCGCTGACCGCGGCTGCGGTCTCCGGGTGGCGGTAGGGTTCGTTCAGCTTGCCTTCAAGCACCGTGGGGTGGCCCTTGAAGAAGGTGGCGATGACCGCGCCCGGCAGTTCCTTGCCCTTGAACGGCGAGTTCCGGCCCATGGTCGCCATCTTGTAGGGGTCCACCGTCCAGCGGGCGGCGGGATCGACAAGGATGATGTTGGCGGGCTCACCGGCTTCAAGCGGCCGGCCCTGGTCCTCCACGCGACCGATGCGGGCCGGCACGGTGGAGGTGACGCGGGCGAAGTCGGCCCAGCTCATGAGGCCGGTTTCGATCATGGTTTCCTGCACCACGGACAGCGCGGTTTCCAGGCCGGTCATGCCCATGGCTGCCTGCGCCCACTCGCATTCCTTGTGCTCGCTGGGGTGCGGCGCGTGGTCGGTTCCGATGACGTCGATGGTGCCGTCGGCGAGGGCTTCACGGAGGGCCTGGACGTCTTCCGCGGTACGCAGCGGCGGGTTCACCTTGTAGACGGGGTCGTAGCTGCGGACCAGTTCGTCGGTGAGCAGCAGGTGGTGCGGAGTGACCTCGGCGGTGACGTTGATGCCGCGGGACTTGGCCCAGCGGATGATCTCCACCGAGCCTGCGGTGGACACATGGCAGACATGCAGGCGCGAACCGACATGCTGGGCGAGCAGCACATCGCGGGCGATGATGCTCTCCTCGGCCACGGCGGGCCAACCGCCCAGGCCGAGCACCGCGGACACCGCGCCTTCGTTCATCTGGGCCCCGGCGGTGAGGCGCGGTTCCTGCGCGTGCTGGGCCACGACGCCGTCGAACGCCTTGACGTACTCGAGCGCACGGCGCATCAGCACAGGGTCGTGGACGCAGATTCCGTCGTCGGAGAAGACCCGGACCCGGGCGCGGGAGTCTGCCATGGCGCCGAGTTCGGCGAGCTGCTCGCCGGCCAGGCCCACGGTGACCGCACCCACGGGGCGGACGTCCACCCAGCCGGAGGCGCGGCCCAGGCTGTGCACCTGTTCGACGACGCCGGCGGTGTCCGCCACGGGGTTGCTGTTGGCCATGGCGTGCACGGCGGTGTAGCCGCCGAGGGCAGCTGCGCGGGTGCCGGTTTCGACAGTTTCGGCGTCTTCGCGGCCCGGTTCGCGCAGGTGGGTGTGGATGTCCACCATGCCGGGCAGGGCGATGAGCCCCGCGGCCTCGATGACCGTGGCATCGCCAGCGTCGAGGTCCTTGCCGCGGGCAGCGATCACGCCGTCACGGATGAGCAGGTCTTCGGCGTCTGCGCCGAGGATGGCAGCGCCGCGGATCAGGTACGAGTTCTCTGCCATCAGTTGCTCTCCTTGGATTGCGTGGTTGCGGGGACTGCTTCGCGGGTGTCTCCGGAGAGCAGCAGGTAGAGGGCGGCCATACGGACGGACACACCGTTGCGCACCTGGTCCAGGACCGTCGAGCGCGGCGAGTCCGCAGCGGCCGAAGAGATTTCCAGGCCGCGGTTCATCGGGCCCGGGTGCATGATGATGGTGTCCTTGAGGCCCAGTTCGTCGAGGGCCCGCAGGCGGGTGTCGTCGAAGCCCCAGCGGCGGGAATATTCACGGGTGGACGGGAAGAACGAGGCGTTCATGCGTTCGCCCTGCACCCTGAGCATCATCATGGAGTCCACGCCGGCTTCCAGCGTCTCGTCCAGGTTGTAGCTGACTTTGCAGGGCCAGTGTTCGACGCCGATCGGCAGCAGCGTGGGCGGTGCCACCAAGGTGACGTCCGCACCGAGGGTCTGCAGCAGCCAGACGTTCGAGCGGGCGACGCGCGAGTGCAGGACGTCACCGACAACGGCGACGCGCATGCCGCTGAGGTCCGTGCCCTGTGAATCGGTTCCGTGCAGCCGTGCCCAGTGGCGGCGCATGGTGAAGGAGTCCAGCAGCGCCTGGGTGGGGTGCTCGTGGGTGCCGTCGCCGGCGTTGATCACTGCGGCGTCAATCCAGTCGGTGGCGGCGAGGCGGTGCGGTGCGCCCGACGCCCAGTGGCGGATGACGACGGCGTCGGCACCGATCGCGGCGAGGGTCTGGGCGGTATCCTTGAGGGATTCGCCCTTGGACACCGAGGAGCCCTTGGCGGCGAAGTTGATGACGTCCGCGGAAAGGCGTTTCGCAGCGGCCTCGAAGGAGATGCGGGTGCGGGTGGAGTCTTCGAAGAAGAGGTTCACCACGGTGCGGCCGCGCAGGGCGGGGAGCTTCTTGACTTCGCGTTCGTTGACGGCGGCCATTTCCTCGGCGGTGTCGAGGATGCGGATGGCGTCTTCGGCGCTCAGGTCCTGGGTGGAGAGCAGGTGTTTCATGCGCCGGCCTCGATCACTACCTCGTTGACCGGGGCGCCGTCCACGGTGTCCAGTTCCTCAAGGTGCACGCGGACCTTCTCGGAGGAGGCTGTGGGCAGGTTCTTGCCCACGTGGTCAGCGCGGATGGGCAGCTCACGGTGGCCGCGGTCAACCAGCACGGCGAGGCGGACAATGCGCGGACGTCCGAGATCGACGATGGCGTCCAAGGCGGCGCGGATGGTGCGTCCCGAGTACAGGACGTCGTCGATCAGGACAACAACCTTGTTGTCGATGCCGGACTTGGGCAGGCGGGTGGGGTACGGGGGCCGGGCCGGCTGGCGGGAGAGGTCGTCACGGAACATCGTGACATCGAGCTGGCCGACGATCGCGGCGGGATCCACTGCGGGATCGGCTGCGGCGATCTTGTTGGCGAGGCGCACTGCCAGCGGGTAGCCGCGGCGCGGGATGCCCAGGAGAACCAGGTCCTGGGAACCCTTGTTGGCCTCGAGGATCTCGTGGGCGATACGAGTGAGCGCACGGTCGATATCGCCCTGGTTGAGTACAACCCTGGACGGCACCGGTGCTGTGACATCAGTCATCGCTCGTCTCCCCTTTCCCCGCCTCACAGGACGGAATTAAAAAAGGAACATTTGCCCTCCAAAGCTACCACAGCGGCCCCTTCCGGCCGGAGCTGTGAAGCGGCCGTCCGTGAGTTTTCGCTCACAGCGCCCGGGGCGGCCGCGCGGGTCCTGCTTTGGCGCGGGCGCCGCTGCACATAGGCTCGTGCCCATGACGATGAACCATCCGGGGCACTACGGCGGCCCGCAACCGGATCCCCGTACGCTCATGGACGCAGGCGCGAATCCCACTTGGTTCGGCCGCATCGATCCGGGGAACTACCGGCCCGCCCCCGGCAATCCTTCCGCCATGCCCGCCCAACCTTGGCTTCCCGCGCTGCCGGCGCCGCAGCGCAGGGGCGGTTCGGGGCTGCTCGCGCTGCTGATCACGGGCGGCGTCCTGGCCTTCGCCAGCCTCCTGATGGTTGTACCGTTCCTCCTGGGAAACACCGGAGTCGCGGGCTTCGCGATCGGGTTCATCGCGTCGCTGCTTCCTTTGTCCGCGGTGCTGCTCACTGTCTACTTCATCGACCGCTGGGAGCCCGAGCCCAAGCGGCTCCTGGTCTTCGCCTTTACCTGGGGCGCCGCCGTCTCGATCGCCGGCACGCTGCTGATCCAGCCCCTGTTCGCCCTCGCCGCGCCACGGAGCAGCGAGGCGGACTTCCGCTTCTTCATGGCCACCGTCGAAGCTCCCATCGTGGAAGAGTTCACCAAGTCCCTGGGCCTGCTGCTCCTGCTCCTCGTGGCCCGTAAGTATTTTGACGGGCCGGTGGACGGCGTGGTGTTCGCGTTCACCATTGCCGGCGGGTTCGCCTTCACGGAAAACATCCTCTACTTCGGCCGGGAAATTGCGGAGTCCACGGATCCCGGGACCGACCTGGTGCGCATTTTCATCCTGCGCGGCATCATGTCCCCGTTCGCCCATGCCATCTTCACGGGAACCACGGGCCTCATCATGGGCTTTGCCGCGCGCAAATGGCATTCCGGGTATTCGGTGCTGGCCTTCTTCGTCGGCCTGCTGCCGGCCATGTTCCTGCACAACCGCTGGAACAGCATGGGCGCCGACTTCCTGGTCCAGTACGTCCTGGTACAGGTACCCATCTTCCTTGTCGCCGTCGTCGGGATCATCCTGCTCCGGGTCGCCGAGAGCAAACTGACCCGCCAGCGCCTCCTGGAGTACGCACGTGCCGGATGGTTCAGCCCGGTGGAGGTGGACATGCTGGCCACCGCGCGGGGCCGGCGCCAGGCTGTGCGCTGGGCGCGGGGACTCGGCCGCGAAGACGCGATGCGGCGTTTCGTCAAAGCTGCCACGGCCCTGGCCTGCACACGCCAGCGCATCCTGAGCGGCCGCGACGTTTACCAGCACCAGGCGGACGAGCTCCGGCAGCTTGCCGATGTTCCTGCATTGCGCGCGGCCGTCACGGCCTGAAACCTCCTGCGGACAGCAGAGGAGGCGGCACCCCTTGCGGGATGCCGCCTCCTCTGTGTTTGAAACGAACGTCAGGCCAGCAGTGAAGGCTTCAGCTTCTGCAGCCGGCCGAGCAGGCCGTTGATGAACGCCGGAGACTCGTCCGTGGACATGGTCTTGGCCAACGCCACCGCCTCGCTGACAGCAACGCCGTCCGGGACGTCGTCGTTGTACAGCAGTTCCCAGGCCCCGATCCGCAGGATCACGCGGTCCACGGACGGCATGCGCTCCAGGGTCCAGCCTTGGGCGTAGGTCTGCAGGAACTCGTCGATGGTGGCCTGCTTCGCCAGGACGCCCTCCACGATGTCCATCGTGTACGGGTTGACTACGAGGTCCATCTTTTCGCGCCGGGCTTTGATGACCTCAAGCGCCGGGGCAGAACGCTGCTCCGCCTCGAAAAGCACTTCAAGGGCCCTGGTGCGGGCCTTGCCACGGGCGCTCACTAGTCGTTGACCCGGCCCAGGTAGCTGCCGTCGCGGGTGTCGACCTTGACCTTGGTGCCCTGTTCGAGGAACAGCGGGACCTGGATCTCGTAGCCGGTCTCGACGGTGGCGGGCTTGGTGCCTGCAGAGGAGCGGTCGCCCTGCAGGCCCGGCTCGGTGTAGGTGATTTCCAGGACAACGCTCGGCGGCAGTTCCAGGTACAGCGGCGCGCCTTCGTGCATGGCGATCAGCACCTGCTGGTTTTCGAGCATGAAGTTCTTGGCATCGCCGACGACCTCGCCGGAAACGGTGAGCTGGTCGTAGTCCTGCACGTCCATGAAGACGTAGTCGGCACCATCCTGGTACAGGTAGGTGTAGTCGCGGCGGTCAACCGTTGCGGTCTCGATCTTGGCGCCGGCGTTGAAGGTCTTGTCGACCACCTTGCCGGAGAGAACGTTGCGCATCTTGGTGCGCACGAAGGCACCACCCTTGCCCGGCTTGACGTGCTGGAACTCGATGACGTTCCAGAGGTTGCCCTCCAGCTTCAGGACGGTTCCGTTCTTGATGTCGTTTGTGGTAGCCACTCGTATCCTCTTGGTTTCTCTTGCAGACCGCTATGCCCGCCAGGCATGCCGTTCAGCCCGCCAGCGCGTCTTTGTCAAAAATCGCGTACTTCGTTAAAAGTCCACGACCATTCTAGCGGCATTCTCCGCGCCGGATGTCAGGACGCGAGTTCGAGCACATTCCGTGCCCGCTGCAGGGCCACGGCCGAGGAGTAGATGAGCGAAGCGTCGGCGGCCTGGGCAACCCGCAGGTCCAGCGCCTTGGTGAAGGATTCGGCAGCCGCTGCGACGTTGCCGGCAACGAAATAGGCCCGGCCCAGGAACTGGTGGACAAGCGGTTCGCGGCTGGTGCCGTGCACTTCCGCCAGCAGCTGCCGGAAGAGCTCGACGGCGCGGTCGAAGCGGTTCGTGGCCCGGTGCAGCTCGGCCTCGTAGATCCGGAGCTTGAAGGACTCCGGGTTGTTGCAACGGGCCTCCGCGAGTTCTTCGGCGGCGTCGCCGAAACGGCCCTCCAACAGGAGCGCCATGATGCGGTCGGCGGGGTCGGTTGATTCGGCAAGGGCTGCCTCCATCGCGTCTTCGTTGACGACGTGCGGGAGCAGGGTGTCGGGATTGACGCGGACGCCGGGGAACCCGGCAGTGGGCCAGTCCGTGATGCCTTCGGTGGCTGTCATGGTCATGATGCGATTTCCTGATAGGCGGCAAACAGCAGTGAGGTGTCCGGCACATCGAGGATGCCCGGCTTGGCGATACCGTCAAGGACCACGAAACGCAGCAGGTCGCCACGGGACTTCTTGTCCCGCCGCATGCCGTCGAGCAGGCCCTGCCAGCGGTCCTTCCGGTAGGTGACCGGCAGCCCGAAGCCCTCGAGGATGCTGCGGTGCCGGTCGGCGTCGGCGTCGGACAGGCGTCCGACGCTGCGCGAGAGTTCGGCGGCGAACATCATGCCCACCGAAATTGCGGCGCCGTGGCGCCACGAGTAGCGTTCCACCAGCTCGATGGCGTGGCCGAGCGTGTGACCGTAGTTGAGGATCTCGCGGAGGCCGGATTCCTTCAGGTCCTCGGAGACCACCTTGGCCTTGACTGCGATGGCCCTTTCGATCAGTTCACGCACCACGGCGGACTCGGGGTCCAGCGCTTCGCTGCCCTTGTTTTCGACCAGGTCGAGGATGGCGGGATCGGCAATGAATCCGCACTTGATGACTTCGGCCATGCCGGAAATGAATTCGTTCTTCGGCAGGGTCCGGAGGGTGTCGAGATCGGCCAGGACGGCGGCGGGCGGATGGAAGGATCCCACGAGGTTCTTGCCTTCGGCGGTGTTGATGCCGGTCTTGCCGCCCACTGAGGCGTCCACCATGCCGAGCAGGCTGGTGGGCATGTGGACCACCTTCACGCCGCGCAGCCAGGTGGCTGCCACGAAGCCGGCGAGGTCGGTGACGGCGCCGCCGCCCACGGACACGACGGCGTCCGAACGGGTGAAGTCGTTCTGGCCCAGTACCTGCCAGCAGAAGGCCGCAACCTGGATGTGCTTGCCCTCTTCGGCGTCCGGGATTTCCGCGGTGACGGCAGTAAAGCCGGCGGATTCCAGTTCGGCGCGTACCGCGTCACCGGTGAGGCGGAGCGCGCGCGGGTGGATCACCAGCACGCGCTTGACGCGCTCCCCCAGGGTTTCCGGAAGGGAAGACAGGAGGCCGCGCCCGATGACGACGTCGTAATTTTCGGCAGCAGCCTGTCCGGTGACCTTGATGATGGTCGATTCAGTGCTCATTGTTGAACTTCCTCTTTGACGGCCGTGAAGCTTCGCAGCGCCTCTTCCACGCGGAGGGCGAGTTCCTGGACGGTGCCGCTGCGGACGTCGATGGTGATGTCGGCCAGCCGGGTGTAAACCGGTTTGCGCGCCTCGAACAGGGTCTGCCACCGTTCCATGGCGTCACCGGCCAGGAGCGGGCGTCCGCTGTTGCGCGCGATCCGCTCGGCTACTGTGGCTGCGTCGCATTCAAGGTAGACGGCGGTGCAGCCGGCAAGCAACTGCTGGGTTCCGGAATCGAGGACCGCTCCCCCACCCAGGGAAATGACGGCACCGTTCCGGCGGGAATCCTCGACGGCGCGTGCCACAGTCCGCGCCTCGATCTCGCGGAACGCGTGCTCGCCGCGGCCGGCGAAAATGTCCGCGATCGCACCATGCTGTTCAACAATCACCGCGTCGGTGTCGACGAAGGGCAGGCCGAGGTGCTGTGCGAGCTGCTGGCCGATGACGGATTTGCCTACCGCCATCGGACCCATCAGCACGATCACGGGCCGCACTGCGGCACCGGAATGACTATGAACCACTAGTTGCCGACCGTGTCCAGGGATGCGGGGATGTTCTCCAGGTACGACTTGAGGTTGCGCGCGGTCTCGGCCACGGAGTCGCCGCCGAACTTTTCGGTGACGGCTTCGGCCAGGACGAGGGCGACCATCGCTTCGGCCACCACGCCGGCCGCCGGAACGGCACAGACGTCCGAACGCTGGTGGTGGGCCTTGGCAGCCTCCCCGGTACGCACGTCGATGGTCTTCAGCGCGCGCGGAACCGTGGCGATCGGCTTCATGGCGGCGCGGACGCGCAGGACCTCGCCGATGCTCATGCCGCCCTCGACGCCGCCGGCGCGGTTGGTGGAGCGGATGATGCGGCCGTCCTCGTCACGGACGATTTCGTCATGGGCTGCAGAACCGCGGCGGGCGGCCGTGCGGAAGCCGTCGCCGACCTCAACGCCCTTGATGGCCTGGATGCCCATGAGTGCTGCGGCCAGGCGGGAATCCAGGCGGCGGTCCCAGTGCACGTAGCTGCCGAGTCCCGGCGGGAGTCCGTAGGCCAGGACCTCGACGACGCCGCCGAGGGTTTCGCCTTCCTTGTGTGCGGCATCCACCTCGGCCACCATCGCGTCCGAGGTTTCGCGGTCGAAGCAGCGCAGCGGGTCGGAATCCAGTGCCAGCACGTCGGAGGGCGCCGGCAGCGGCCGGCCTTCCGGAACGGAGACGCTGGCGATGGACACCGTGTGGCTGACGAGCTCGATGCCAAGCTGCTTGAGGAACTGCGCCGCGACCGTGCCGAGGGCCACGCGGGTGGCGGTCTCGCGGGCGCTGGCGCGCTCCAGCACGGGGCGCGCCTCGTCGAAGCCGTACTTCTGCATGCCGGTGAAGTCGGCGTGGCCCGGGCGAGGCCGGGTCAGCGGTGCGTTGCGGGCCTGGTCGGCCAGGAGTTCGGGATCCACCGGGTCGGCGGACATGATCTGCTCCCACTTGGGCCATTCGGTGTTGCCGATCTGGATGGCGACCGGGCCGCCCTGGGTCACACCATGGCGGACACCGCCGAGGACGCTGACCTCATCCTGCTCGAACTTCATGCGGGCACCGCGGCCGTAGCCGAGACGACGGCGGGCCAGGGCCTCGCGCAGATCATCACTGGTGAGTTCCACGCCGGCGGGGACGCCTTCAACAATTCCGAGCAGAGCCGGTCCATGGGATTCCCCGGCAGTCAACCAACGCAACATATATCCAATCCTGCCATGTAAGGGGGTTACCGGACCCGTCGGGGAAGCCCGACTGAGTCGCACATCACATCTATGACATCCGTGCCGACGTCATGTCCGCTGAAGAGCTTGATCTGTTCAACGGCCTGGTAGAGAAGCATTTCCAGCCCGGGGACCACCGCACCCCCGCGCCGCTGCCATTCCTCGGCAATCCGGCTGGGCCAAGGATCGTAGGCGACGTCGAGCAGGACGCCGCCACCGCCCGTGCCCAGCCCCGCGAAACTGTCGGCGATGCCATCGGCCGCCCGCGGAGGCAGGGTCGAGATGACAAGCCCGGCCGTGGCGATCCCTTCGGCGGCATCCGCCATGGGGAGCAGTTCGATGGCCAGCCCGACGGCGTCGGCAGCCTTGATCGCTTCACCGGCCCGTCCGGCGTCGCGGACGTAGACCCGCGCACTGCCGCAGCCGAGCTCGCGGAGCGCGGCAATCGCCGCGGCAGATGTTCCGCCGCCGCCGAGGATCACGGCGTCCGGACGCTCGGTGACGCCGGCGTATCCGACGGCGCGGACGATTCCGGTGACGTCGGTGTTGTAGCCGACCCGCCGCACCTTGCCGTTGCCGTCTTCGAAGGCAACGGTGTTGATCACGCCAAGGTGCGCTCCGGCGCCACGGACTTCGTCAACTTCGGCCACCATGGCGGTCTTCAGCGGCATGGTCACGGAGAGTCCGCACCATTCGGGCTCGGCAGCAACGCCGGCCATGAAATCGGGAAGCTGCTCGACTGTGACGTCGATGGCCGTGTAGCCGATATCCACGCCGAGGCGGGCATAGGCGGCGGTATGCAGGGCCGGGGATTTCGAGTGCCCGATCGGATGCCCCAGGACCGCGGCGCGGCGGCTCATACGCACCGCCCCGGGTTGGCCTCGCACCAGGCGGTGTACAGGGCGACGTAACGGTTGTGCTCAGCCAGCGTGCTGGAGAACCTGGTTTCCTTGGTGTCCAGGTTGATGGTGACCCAGTACAGGAAATTGTTCGCAGCCGGCTTGGCGGCGGCGTCGATGGCAGTCTTTCCCGGGGAGCCGATGGGACCAACCGGCAGGCCGGCGATCGCATAGGTGTTGTACGGGTTGCCCTTGTCCGCCTTCTGCTCCTCGGTGAGGTGGAAGGTCTTGGTGCCCAGGCCGTATGTCACCGTGGCGTCGGACTGGATCAGGCCGTTGGTTTCCTTGTTGCCCGGTTTGAGCCTGTTGTAGATGGCGCCGGCGACGTTGCGGTAGTCGGCCTGGCCGCCTTCGGCCTGGACGATGCTGGCCACGATGATGGTCTGGTACTGCTTGGCAGGATCCGTGATTCCCTGGGCCTTGAGCTCGCCGAGCGTCTCCGAGACGAGCTTCTGCAGGATGTCCTTGGCGCTGGTGCCAAGGGGGAAACGGTACTCCCCGGGCGCCAGGAAGCCCTCAAGGTTCTTCGCCTTCGCGGGGACTCCGAACTGTGCCGGGCTGTCGCTGAGCGCCTTCAGCTGCGCCACGGGGATGCCGGAGCCTTTCGAGATGGCCTCCAGCGATTCGCCGATGCGCAGGCCGGCGTTCAGGGCGAAGTAGATGACCTTGCCCGCTTCGTTGTCGACCAACACCGCGACGGCGTCGGAATTCTTCATCTCCTTGCGGAAGGTGAAGTCGCCGGGCGAAAGCTCACCGCCCGAGGCGGAGAACTCCTGGAGGAAGCTGCCGGCATCTGCCACGACGCCTTCGTTCTGCAGCTGGTCGGCCACCTGTTTCGGGCCGGCCCCCGGCATGACCGTCACGGAAACCGAGCCTGTTCCGGGTCCGGGGAAGTCCTTGACCTTGTCCATGCCGAGCAGGGGCTTGAGCAACTGGGCCCCGAGCACTACCGCGGTCACAAACACCGCGAAGGTCAGGAACAGGGCCAGTCCGCGGCGGCGCCGGCGGACTTTCTTGGACGGCGCCGGGTGCGCGTCGACGGCGGCAAGCACCGGATGCGGATCATGATCCTCATGGTGCTCGTCGTAATGATGGTGTTCGTCGTAGTGGTCTTCACCGGCGTGGTGGCCGTGGTGAAGATCGTCGTAGCTGCCCTGGCCGTCGTGATGCCGGGCAGCATCGTCGTGGGCCGGCTCCTCAACGTGGGCCGGCTCCTCAGCGTGCACCGGCTCCTCGGCGTGTGCAGCCTCAACAACCGGCGCCGCCTCAACAATCGGCGCAGGGCTTTCGGGGTGGGCCACGACCGCAGGGGCCACGTCCGTCTCGCTCCGGCCCGCCGCGGAAGCGGCCGGAACGGGTGCCGGGAGGGGTACCACCGATTGCTGCTGGGTTTCCAGGAAGCGTTCCCTGGCGCGCAGTTCACGGCGCGTCAGGGGACGGCCGGTCGGTTCCGGGGTTCCGCCGGAGGGGTCATGATTGACCGGGCTCACGATTGCCTTCCGCTCGTTGGGAATCTGTTTCCTTGGCTGGGCCGGAGGCCGTGTCCGCGCCGGCTCCCCCGGGCTGCGTGGATTCCACGGCCAGTGCGGGCGCGTGCACGCGCCGGCCAACGTCCTGGCCCCTTGCCTTCTGCATTTCGATGGCGTGCTGCAGGATTCCCGCCGCAGCAAGCTGATCCACCACTTTACGGTGATCCTTGCTGCTCATTCCAGCATCGTGCAGGCTGCGGTGCGCCGAAACCGTGCTGAGCCGCTCGTCGATCAAATGGACGGGAACGTCCAGGCCCGCTTTCTGCAACGCGGCAGCGAGCAGGCCTGCGTAATCCGAGGCCATCCGCGCGGACGGGCCTTCCTGGCCTTTCAGGGTGCGGGGAAGCCCGACGAAGATCTGCACGGCGCCGCGCTCGGCGGCCTGCTTGACGATGACGCCGACGTCGGAGTTCTTCTTCGCGTCCCGGCTCAGGGTCCTGAACGGAGTGGCGAGGATACCGTCCGGGTCGCAGGCCGCAAGCCCGACCCGGACGGTCCCGACGTCGACCCCCAGCTTGACGCCCCGGGGGTAACTGCCGCTGTGCGGCATGGAGTCGGAAGTCACCGCGTGGTGATCGCGTCCACGACTGCGGCAAGCGCCGCGCCGACCTTGCCGGCATCGGTGCCGCCGCCCTGGGCGACATCGTCCTTGCCGCCACCGCCGCCGCCGAGGATCCCGGCGGCCAGGCGCACGAGGGCACCGGCCTTCACTCCGGCCTCGCGGGCAGCCTCGTTGGTGGCAACGAGGATGACGGGGCGGTCGTTGCTGACGCCGGCCACCGCAACGGTGGAGGCGTCGGAGCCGAGGCGGTTGCGCAGGTCCATGGCGAGGCCGCGGAGGTCGTCCGCTCCCCCGACCTGGCCGGCGTCGTGCGCGATGACACGCACGCCGGCGGCGTCCTTGGCGCTGGAGAGCAGGGTGGCGGCCTGGGCGGCGAGCTGTTCCTTGCGCAGGCGGTCGAGTTCCTTTTCGGCGACCTTGAGCTTGTTCAGGGTGGCGGAGATCCGGTCGGCCAGCTGGCCCGAGGGCACCTTCAGCATCTCGGTAAGCTCAGTCACCAGGGCACGTTCGGCGGCGAGGTGGCGGAAGGCATCCAGGCCGACGAAGGCCTCGACACGGCGGTTTCCGGAGCCCACGGACTGCTCGCCCAGCAGCGACAGGCTGCCGATCAGCGAGGTGTTCGCCACGTGGGTGCCACCGCAGAGCTCACGGGACCAGGCGCCGTCGATCTCCACGACGCGCACTTCGCTGCCGTAGTTCTCGCCGAACAGGGCCATCGCGCCCAGCGCCTTGGCCTCGGCCAGTCCCATCACCTTGGTGTCCACGGTGAAGTTGTTGCGGATGGCGATGTTCGCGACCTCTTCGATTTCGGACCGGGTGGCCGCGCTGAGGCCCTCGCCCCAGGCGAAGTCGAAGCGCAGGTAACCGGCCTTGTTGAAGGAGCCGCGCTGGGTGGCTTCCGGGCCGAGGATCTGGTGCAGGGCGGCGTGCACGATGTGCGTGCCGGTGTGTGCCTGCTCGGCGGCATGCCGGCGTTCGCGGTCGACGGCGGCGCGCACCAGCGCGGATTCGGCGATCTCGCCTTCGCGGACGATCGCCTTGTGCACGCTCAGGCCCTTGACGGGGCGCTGGACATCGAGGACCTCGACGACGAAGCCATCGCCGGTGATGAGGCCCTGGTCGGCGGACTGGCCGCCGGCCTCGGCGTAGAACGGGGTTTCCGCGAGCACGAGTTCGATTTCGTCACCGGTGGAGGCATGGCTGAGCCGCTTGCCGCCGCTGACAATGCCGCGTACGCGGGACTCGCTTTCGAGCTCGTTGTAGCCGGTGAAGACGGTCTCGCCTTCGGCCAGCAGTTCCTGGAACGCGGCGACGTCGGCGTGGCCGCCCTTCTTCGCCTTGGCATCGGCCTGGGCACGCTGGCGCTGTTCGAGCATGAGGCTGCGGAAGCCTGCTTCGTCCACCTTCAGGCCGGCCTCTTCCGCCATTTCGAGCGTGAGGTCGATCGGGAAGCCGTAGGTGTCGTGCAGGGTGAAAGCATCCTCGCCGGACAGCGGGGTGCCTGCGGCCTTGGAGGCGACCACGGCTTCTTCGAGGCGCGCGGTGCCGGAGGCGATGGTGCGCAGGAAGGCCTTCTCTTCGGCGTAGGCGATGCGGCTGATGCGCTCGAAGTCCGTCTCCACCACCGGGTAGACGCCCTTCATGGCGTCGCGGGAGGCAGGCAGGAGTTCAGGAAGGCAGGCTTTTTCGACGCCGAGCAGGCGCATGGCACGGACCGCGCGGCGGATGAGGCGGCGGAGCACGTAGCCGCGGCCTTCGTTGGAGGGGACCACGCCGTCGGAGATCAGCATGAGGGCTGAGCGGATGTGGTCGGCCACGACCCGCATGCGGACGTCGTCCGCATGGTGCGGATCGTCGTCGGACTCGGCGGAGGTGTACTCCTTACCGGAAAGTTCGGCAGCCTTGTCGATGACCGGGCGGACCTGATCGGTCTCATACATGTTCTCGACGCCCTGCAGGATCATGGCGAGGCGCTCCATGCCGAGACCGGTGTCGATGTTCTTCTTGGGCAGTTCGCCCACGATGTCGAAGTCCACCTTTGAACGGACGTTCTCGATCTGGTACTGCATGAACACGAGGTTCCAGATTTCGATGTAGCGGGTCTCGTCGGCCAGCGGACCGCCTTCGACGCCGTAGGCGGGGCCGCGGTCGTAGTAGATCTCGGAGCAGGGGCCGGCGGGGCCGGGCTGGCCGGTGGACCAGTAGTTGTCGGCCTTGCCCATGCGCTGGATCCGCTCGGCGGGAATGCCGGTGTTCTTCAGCCAGAGTTCCTTGGCTTCGTCGTCCTCTTCGTAGACCGTCACCCAGAGGCGCTCGGCAGGAAGGCCGTATCCGCCGTCGTCGACGCTCTTGGTGAGCAGCTCGAAGGCGAACTTGATGGCGTCTTCCTTGAAGTAGTCACCGAAGGAGAAGTTGCCGCACATCTGGAAGAAGGTGCCGTGGCGGGCGGTCTTGCCCACTTCCTCGATGTCGCCGGTGCGGATGCACTTCTGGACGCTGGTGGCGCGGGTGAAGGCAGGCTCTTCGCGTGCGGTCAGGTACGGGATGAAGGGCACCATGCCGGCCACGGTGAAGAGCAGGGACGGGTCGCTGGACACGAGCGACGCCGAGGGGACAGCGGTGTGGCCCTTGCTGACAAAAAAGTCCACCCAGCGCTTGGTGATCTCCTGCGACTTCATTAGCTGATTACTTACCCTTCTGAAACCTGGTTCAATGCGCGGTCGGCAGGCGCCGGTCCGCAGCTTCCAATTCTGCCCTGTTGTTGGCGGTAGGGCGAACCGCGGCGGCTAGCGGCGGGTGGAGCCGGCGTCGTCCAGGCCGAGCGCGGTCCGCAGTTCGCTTTCGCGTTCGCCCATTCCCGCGCGCACGGCGTCCGCGAAGTCATAGACGCCGTCGGCCAGCCGGGCTACCGCACGGTTGAGTCCCTCGGCTCCAAGGCCGGCCTGGGCCTCACTGATCTTGCGGAAAGCGATCACGCCGATCGCCACCCCGATTCCCATCCAGACGATTCTTTTCACGATGTTCCTGACTTACCGTTCCGAAAGTTATGGGTGGCAGCTCAGCGGCTGCGACGGCCCGAAGAAGGCTTGCGGCGGGTGGTGAATGCCGAACGCACGCCGTAGCTGAAGGCCGCGACCTTGATCAGCGGCGAACCGAGCGTGGCTGCCACCAGCGACGACAGGGCCGAGATGTTCGCCGAAGCGTCCGAGACGTTGGAGGCGATGCCGTCCACCTTCTTCAGCTGCTGGTTGGTGGTGGAGACAGTGGCGGTGACTTCATCCATCAAAGGGGTGGCGCCGTCGCTGATGCTGCGGATGGAGGTGCGGACTTCGTCGAAGACCCGGCCGAGCTTGAGGATCGGCACGGCCAGCAACAGGACAAGGAGGGCGAAAACCCCGGCCGCGATCAGTCCTGCGATATCGCCACCAGTCATGTTCTCTCATCTCCTTGATCCGTTTGGTTCACTGACCCGTTTGATTCCCGGCCACGCCGCGGCATACCGCGCAGGCCGGCTGATCTCCCCCAAGTACCTTACATACAAAGGAGCCCGCGGCGCGTGCCACGGGCTCCTTTGTCTATGCTCGCTGGAATTTAGCGTGCGTAGAATTCGACGACGAGCTGCTCTTCGCAGGTCACGGGGACCTCGGAGCGCTTCGGGCGGCGGACCAGGCGGGCCTGGAGGGCGTCGAGCTTGACGTCCAGGTAAGCCGGGACGGCCGGCAGAACATCGCGGTGCGCACCTGCTGCGGCGACCTGGAACGGAGCCATGGTCTCGCTGCGGCTGTGGACGTGGATGAGCTGGCCTTCGGAAACGCGGAACGACGGACGGTCCACGCGGACGCCGTCAACCAGGATGTGGCGGTGCACAACCAGCTGGCGGGCCTGGGCGATGGTACGGGCGAAACCAGCGCGCAGCACGAGGGCGTCAAGACGCATTTCGAGCAGTTCGATCAGGTTTTCACCGGTGAGGCCCTTGGTGCGGCGTGCTTCTTCGAAGGCACGGGTCATCTGGGCTTCGCGGATGCCGTACTGGGCGCGCAGACGCTGCTTTTCGCGCAGACGAACGGCGTAGTCGGAGTCCTGCTTCTTGCGGGCGCGACCGTGTTCACCGGGGCCGTACGGACGGCGCTCCATGTACTTGGCGGCCTTGGGAGTCAGAGCGATGCCGAGCGAACGCGAAAGGCGTGCGGTACGGCGAGCACGAGTGTTGTTAGCCACTTGTGTCCTTCCAAATTACTGCGGTGTGATGGTGTTACTGGCCTCCATGTGGGAGAGCATCGGCCAACCGCTGCCTTTTGCTACTGGGTCCGCGGCACAGCTCCATCAAGGAACTTCCAGGGAAGTCTTCAAGGGATTGCGCCCGGACCATGCCAGACAAACATCCATCCTAGCATCCCGCGGGCCTGGCGCCCTTCCCTCCGGAAGCTACTTCCCCCGGATGATGCGGCGCAGCTTCTCCAGCCGGGGCGCGATGTCCCGCTCGGCGCCGTTGGCCGTCGGCTTGTAGTAGTCCTTGCCCACCAGGTCGTCCGGCGGGTACTGCTGGGTAGCCACGCCATGGGGCGCGTCGTGGGCGTACTTGTAGCCTTGGCCGTGCCCCAGGCCCTTGGCACCTTGGTAATGGGCATCGCGCAGGTGCATCGGGATTCCGCTGCCAAGCCCGGCCCGGACGTCCGCGATGGCTGCGTTGATGCCCATGTAGGCGGCATTGGACTTTGGCGCCGTGGCCAGGTGGACCACCGCCTCGGCGAGGATGATCCGGCCCTCCGGCATGCCGATGAGCTGCACCGCCTGCGCGGCCGCGACGGCGGTCTGCAGCGCGGTGGGGTCGGCCATGCCGATGTCCTCGGAAGCTGAGATCACGATCCGGCGGGCGATGAAGCGTGGATCTTCGCCGGCCTCCAGCATGCGCGCGAGGTAATGCAGGGAAGCATCGACGTCCGAGCCCCTGATGGACTTGATGAAAGCGCTGGCAACGTCGTAGTGCTGGTCCCCCGCCCGGTCATAGCGGACGGCTGCGGAATCCAGCGCGCGTTCGGTGTGGCGAAGTTCGACGACGAGCGGCGCGTCCGTGTCGGCAGCTGGCTCGCTGCCGCCGTCGTCGGTGTCTTTCGGGTGGTCATGGCGGTCACCGAAGGCGACACCGGCGGCTGCTTCCAGCGCGGTCAGCGCCCGGCGGGCGTCCCCGGCGGAGAGCCGGACGAGGTGTTCAAGCGCTTCGGGGCTGAGTTCGACGGCGCCGCCCAGGCCACGGGGATCGCTGACCGCCCGCAGCAGGAGCCCTTCGATGTCCCGGTCCGTGAGCGGCTTGAGGGTCAGCAGCAGGGAGCGCGAGAGCAGCGGAGAGACCACGGAGAAGGAAGGGTTCTCCGTGGTGGCGGCTACCAGCACCACCCAGCGGTTCTCGACTCCGGGCAGCAGGGCATCCTGCTGGGCCTTGTTGAAGCGGTGGATCTCGTCCAGGAAAAGCACCGTCGTGGTCTTGTAGAGATCCCGCGCCGTGAGGGCTTCGTCCATCACGCGGCGGACATCGCGGACGCCGGCAGTGATGGCGGACAGTTCGACGAACTTCCGGCCCGGGCCGCGCGCGATCACATGGGCGAGCGTGGTTTTGCCTGTGCCCGGCGGTCCCCACAGCAGGACCGAACTGGGCCCCGCGGGACCGGCGGCCTCGGCTCCCGCCGCAAGCTGGCGCAACGGGGAGCCCTGGCCGAGGAGGTGCTGCTGCCCAACGACCTCGTCGAGGTTCTTCGGGCGCATGCGGACTGCAAGCGGCGGGGCCTGGCGGCCGCTGCTTGTGTCCTGGCCCGGGTCGCGGTCATCGGAGTCGTCCCCGCTGCCGCCGGAACCAAAGAGATCTTCCACCCGACTAGGCTACTCATGGATTGCGGCAAAGGAGGCATCACGGTGGACAGGACCCCTTCAAAGGGAGCGCCCTCCCGGACTGCCTTCGTGTCCGCGGGCCGGCTTGCCGGGTGGGTGCAGCGCTTCGCCGCCAGCCACGGGCATCCCGTGGAGGAACCGCACGACGGCGGCTTGCTGCTCCGTGCCGCAGACGGCGCCACTGCTTTGCTCCAGCCGCCATGGCCCGACGACGGCCGGCCGGGGCGCGGGGCGGACGACGTGGAGCGTTTGGCCTCGCTCGCTTCCCAGGAACGGAAGATCGGCATCGTGCTGGTGCGGCGGGGTGGTTACGCCGTGGGTGTGGCGAGCGGCGGGCGGCTCCTGGCGTCCAAGAGCGGAAGCCGCTACGTGCAGTCCCGTTCCGCGGCCGGCGGCAGCTCACAGCAACGGTACGCGCGGCGCCGCGCCAACCAGGCCGACGCCTTGGTTTCCACGGTCGCGGCGCAGGCGGCAGCAGTTTTCCCGGGACACTCCGTGGAGTACGTCCTGCCGGGCGGCGATGCGGCCTTGGCTGCAGCGGCGCTGGAGGATCCGGCGCTTCGGGACTTCGCACGGCGTCCCAGGCTGCCGTTCATGGCCGTGCCCGATCCGAACACCACCGTCCTCAAGCAGGCTGCCGCGGATGCGTGTTCGATCCGGATCCTGGTGACTGATCCGGCGTAGGCACCCGTGGCAGCTGCCTCGGATATCAGCAGCCACTCAGTGCGCGCTGCAGCGGTGCCTGCCGGTACAGGTAGCGGCCCTGCTCCTCGAAACCGGCGCCGGCATATAGTGCCTGCGCGCCGAGGTTGCCGGCGGTCACCATGAGCCAGAAATCCTGCACGCCCTCCCCCGCGCCTGCTGTGAGCAATGCGGCCAGGACCCGCCGGGCGAACCCACGGCGGCGGTGTTCCGCCGAGGTCGCCATGCAGTACAACCCGCCCCAGCGGGCGGTACCCTTAACCCCGATACCGGCCGGCAAGGCGAGGCGCCCGACGGCGGCGGGGGCGTCGTCGTCGTCCCTCACCATCGCGTAGAGCGAGGGGCAGCCGGAGAGGATACGGCGGGCAATCTCAAGTTCAGCCGCGCCGCCGCGGCCGTCCACCGACCACCACAGGCGCAGCCATTCCTCCGACGGTGAGCCGGTGATCTCCACGCCGCCTCCCTGGCCAGCGGGAAGCTCCGCCGCGGAGCGGGTCATGAGGAGCGTCTCCGATTGCCGGGTGAAGCGCCGCGCATCGAGCAAGGCGTTCAGCTCCGCGTACCGGGGGTCATCGAAGAGCTGGAAGATCAACGGCTGCCGCCGGAGCCGGTACCACATAGCGGCCGCGTTGAGTGCGGCAGCCGGATCATCGGCCACGCCGCGCGGCCACACGGAATTGGCGCGCTGGGTCACGCCGCCGGCGGACCGCATCACCCAGCCGTTCAGCTCCTCGTGCTCCGGAGCAGGCCATGCCAGGTCCATGAGCTCTTCCAGCAGGCCGGAAGCAACCGCTGCGGATTCCACTGCCATCAGCCCCTCCTTCGTCAAAGAAAGACTCCCCGCCCCGCAGCACGCGGGACGGGGAGCCGTGATGCTCGCTATTCGGCAGGCGGAGTGGCCTGCGGCTTGGCCTCCGGTTTGAAGTCCACGCCGGCTTCCTTGCGCTGCTGGGCCGTGATCGGCGCGGGTGCAGCGGTCAAGGGGTCGTAGCCGCCACCGGACTTCGGGAAGGCGATGACGTCGCGGATCGAGTCGACGCCGGCCAGCAGGGACACCACACGGTCCCAGCCGAGGGCGATGCCGCCGTGCGGAGGAGCGCCATACTTGAAGCCCTCCAGCAGGAAGCCGAATTTCTCCTGCGCTTCCTCGTGGCTGATGCCCATGACCTTGAAGACGCGTTCCTGCACGTCGCTCTGGTGGATACGGATGGAGCCGCCGCCGATTTCGTTGCCGTTGCAGACGATGTCGTACGCGTAGGCCAGGGCCGCTTCCGGGTTCTCGTCGAAGGTGTCCAGGAACTCGGGCTTCGGCGAAGTGAAGGCGTGGTGCACTGCAGTCCAGGCCGAGTGGCCCAGAGCGACGTCGCCGGATGCGGTGGCCTGCGCCGCGGGTTCGAACATCGGGGCGTCCACGATCCACACGAACGCCCAGTCCTTGGGGTCGATCAGTCCGGTGCGGTGGCCGATCTCCACGCGTGCGGCGCCGAGCAGCGCACGCGACGGGCTTGCCTCGCCGGCAGCGAAGAAGATGCAGTCGCCGGGCTTGGCACCGACGGCGTCGGCCAGTCCTGCGCGTTCGGCGTCGGTCAGGTTCTTCGCCACGGGACCGGCGAGTTCGCCGTCTTCCTTGTACAGGACGTAGGCCAGGCCCTTGGCACCGCGCTGCTTGGCCCATTCCTGCCAGGCGTCCAGCGTGCGGCGCGGCTGGGAGGCCCCGCCGGGCATGACGACGGCGCCCACGTAGGGGGCCTTGAAGACACCGAAGTTGGTGTCCTTGAAGAATTCGGTGAGCTCGGTCAGCTCCAGGCCGAAGCGCAGGTCCGGCTTGTCCGAACCGTACTTGGCCATGGCTTCCCAGTAGGTCATGCGGCGGATCGGAGTGGGGACCTCGACGTCGATCAGCTGCCAGAGGGCCTTCACCAGGGCTTCGCCGAGCGCGATGATGTCATCCTGCTCCACGAAGCTGGCCTCGATGTCCAGCTGGGTGAATTCCGGCTGGCGGTCGGCGCGGAAGTCCTCGTCACGGTAGCAGCGGGCAATCTGGTAGTACTTCTCGAAGCCGCCCACCTGCAGGAGCTGCTTGAAGAGCTGCGGGGACTGCGGAAGCGCGTACCAGGAGCCCGGCGCAAGGCGCGCGGGGACCACGAAGTCGCGGGCGCCTTCCGGCGTCGAACGCGTCAGGGTGGGGGTCTCGATCTCCACGAAGCCCTGCTGGTGCAGCAGTTCACGGGCCACGCGGTTCGCTTCGGAACGCAGGCGCAAGTTGCGGGCCGGGCCCGGACGGCGAAGGTCCAGGTAGCGGTGCTTGAGGCGCGCTTCCTCGCCGACCTCCACGTGCTCGTCGATCTGGAACGGCAGCGGGTCCGAGGTGTTCAGGATCACCACCTTTTCGGCGATGACCTCGATCTCACCCGTGGCGAGGGCCGGATTTTCGTTGCCTTCCGGGCGCTTCTCGACCGTGCCGATCACCTGGAGGACGTACTCGTTGCGGAGTCCGTGGAAGACCTCTTCTTCGCGGACGACCACCTGGGCGACACCGGAAGCGTCACGCAGGTCGACGAAGGCCACACCACCGTGGTCACGGCGGCGGCCCACCCAGCCTGCCAGGGTAACGGTCTGTCCAATGTGCTCGGAACGCAGCGATCCGAGGTCATGTGTGCGCAGCACAGCATTCCTTTCAGCATGATTTTCGGCCGATCGTGGCGAAACGATCCCGTTTGAGTTTACCCGCCCGGATGCGGGCAGATCGCCACTGCCCGGGATCGGGGCTCAGGAACGTGCGGCGGCGAAGCGGAGCCGCAGCAACCGGTACAGGATTCCAGCCGCGAACACGGCCGCGCCGGCGATCAGGGACGACGGCGGAAGGGTCGCCACCAGCAGCACGCACGCCGCCGCGCCCAGCACCTGGAGGGCCTTCGGGAAGCGGCGTTGCGCGTTGTCCTGCGTGAAGGCGGCGAGGTTCGCCACCAGGTAGTAGAGCAGCACGCCGAAGGAGGAGAAGCCGATCGCCCCGCGCAGGTCCGCCACCGCAATGACCAGGCAGACGACGACGGCGAGGGCCACTTCCGCGCGGTGCGGCACCTTGAAGCGGGGATGGACGGCCGCGAGCCAGATCGGGAGTTCGGCGTCGCGGGCCATGGCGAGGGTGGTGCGGCCGATGCCGGCGATCAAGGCGAGCAGGGCGCCCAGCGCGGCCAGCGCCGCGCCGATCGAGACGAACGGAACCAGCCAGCTCCAGCCGCTTTCCGCGACGGCCGCGGCCAAGGGGGTGGGAGTTCCGGCCACTCCGTGCGGGCCGAGCACCGAAAGGATTCCGGTGGCAACTGCCGCGTACAGGACAACCGCGATGCCGAGGGAGATGATGATTGCCCGCGGAATGGTGCGCTCGGGGCGGATGACTTCTTCGCCCATGGTCGCGATGCGGGCGTAGCCGGCGAAGGCGAAGAACAGCAGGCCGGCGGACTGCAGGATGCCATACCAGCCGCCGTCGAAGAGGCCGCCGTTCGTGCCGCCGTCGAACATCCTGCCCAGGCCCGCGCCGGAGTTTCCGGCTGCGGAAAAGCAGGCGGCGATGATCAGCAGCAGCACCGCGAGGACGGCGGCAACGATGATCCGCGCCAGCCGGGCGGTTCGGGTCACGCCGCGGTAGTTGACGGCGGCCAGTCCGAGTACCGCTGCGATGGCCAGCGGCCGCTCCCAGCCTTCCGGCGCGAGATAGGCGGCGAAAGTCAGGGCCATGGCGGCGCTGCTCGCCGTCTTTCCGATCACGAAGCCCCAGCCGGCCAGGAAGCCGGGCCACTCCCCCAGCTGCTGCCGCCCGTAAAGGTAGGTCCCGCCGGACGACGGGTACGCCGCGGCGAGCTGTGCGGAAGAGGTTGCGTTGCAGTACGCCACGACCGCAGCGATCACCAGGCCGACCAGGAGGCCGGCGCCCGCGGACTGCGCAGCGGGCGTGAACGCCGCGAACACCCCCGCTCCGATCATCGAGCCGAGGCCGATGGTGACGGCGTCCACGGTGCCGAGGCGCCGGGCCAATGTGCCGCCTGCATTGTTCGCCATCGCCGCCGCGCTGCCTACGCGGTGGTGATGCGGACGGTCAGGTCTTCGGCCGGCGGGCTCCAGCTGGCCGGATCCGCATCAGCCTGTTCGCCGCTGCGGATGTCCTTGACCTGGTGCTTGCCGTCGTCGTCGGTGAACCACACGAAGGGGATCCCGCGGCGGTCGGCGAACTTGATCTGCTTGCCGAACTTCTCCGCCTTGGCCGCCACCTCGGTGGAGATTCCGCGGGCCCGCAGCTGCGAAGCAACATCCTGGGCCGCGGCCCAGCTGTCGTCGTTGTTCAACGCGACGAGCACCGCTGTGGGAACCGAGCGGCTGGCCGTGGCGAACTCCTGGCTGAGGATGCGGGACACCAGGCGGGTGACGCCGATGGACAGGCCGACGCCGGGGAATGTGCGGTTGCCCTTGCGGGCCAGGGCGTCGTAGCGGCCGCCGGAGCAGATGGAGCCCAGCTGTTCGTGGCCCACGAGGACGGTTTCGACCACCGTTCCGGTGTAGTAGTCAAGGCCGCGGGCGATGCTGAGGTCGGCCAGGACCTTGCCCGGTGCGCGCTGGACGGCGGCGTCGATGACCTGCTCCAGTTCGCTCAGGCCTTCTTCGAGCAGTTCGTGGCTGACACCCAGGGCACGCACCTGCTCCACGAAGGAGGTGTCTTCGGTGCGGATCTGCGCGAGGCTCAAGGCAAGCTGTGCCTGTTCATCGCTGGCACCCAACTCGCTCTTGAGCAGTTCGGCCACCTTGTCGGCACCGATCTTCTCCAGCTTGTCGATGCTTCGCAGCACTCCTGCGGTGTCCTCCAGGCCGATGCCGCGGTAGAACCCTTCCGCCAGCTTGCGGTTGTTGATGCGGAGCCGGAAGTCCGGGATGGGCAACGCGCTGAGGGCCTCTGCGATGACCAGCGCGATCTCGACGTCGTAGCGGAAGGGAAGTTCGCCGTCGCCCACCACATCGATGTCCGCCTGGGTGAATTCGCGGGCACGGCCTTCCTGCGGGCGTTCGCCGCGCCAGACCTTCTGGATCTGGTAGCGGCGGAACGGGAAGGTCAGGTAGCCGGCGTTCTCGACGACGTACCGGGCAAAGGGGACGGTGAGGTCGAAGTGCAGGGCAAGTGCGTTGGGGTCGCCCTTGGCGTTGCCCGCGGAGTCCTCGTCCTCCTGGAGGCGGCTGAGGCCGTAGACCTCCTTGTCGATTTCACCCTTGCGCAGCAGCTGGCCGACCGTTTCGACGGCGCGGGTTTCGATGGAGGAGAAACCGTGAAGCTCGAAGACGCGGCGCAGGGTGTCCAGCACATGCAGTTCCACCAACCGCTCCTGGGGAAGCCACTCGGGGAATCCGGACAGGGAGGCGGTACGTGCCATGGTGGAATTTTCTCCTCAAGGATTGAGTGTGACGGGACGATGCGTGACGCGGCACCGCTTCGGCGGCGCGTCAGGCCTGCGTCCAGGCAGTCATGCATAAACTATGTGCGGCAGCCAGTTTATGCGTCCGGGAGCCTGCACATCCAATGCGGCAGGACCGGCCGGTTGCCACCCATGGGAGCTGTTCAGACACGCAGGAGGACACTTGGCAACAAGGCCGCGGGAAACCCGTGAAGCCAAACGGCGCATCCGGCAGATGGAGGCCAAGCGCGATCTGCGGCAGGAACAAGCCAAACGGCGCCGCTTCGACAACATCGTCGCCACCGCGGGTGGTACCGTCCTGCTGGCCGCAGCCGTTGTCCTGCAGCTCACCGTCTTCAATTCCAATCCCACGGAAGCCGAATACGCGGCAGCCCAGGCCGGGCTGAGCACCCCCTCCCCCAGCCCCTCGCCGTCGAACGGGCCGGACATCCCCAAACCGGAGACGGCAGCGGGCAAGACGTTCACCGGCGAGCTCAGGGTCAACGGCGCGGCAATCGGTGTCTCCCTCGACGGCACCAAGGCCCCGCAGGCCGCCGCAGTCTTCAAGTCGCTGGCGGACTCCGGCTACTACAAGGGCAAGTTCTGCCCGCGCGTCACTACCTCGGACTCCTTCGCGCTCCTACAGTGCGGTGGCACCAAGCCGGCCGATACGGGCGATGACAGCGACTACCACTGGGGGCCGCTGGAAAACACGCCCGCGGACAACAAGTACCCGGCGGGCACCATCGCGGTCGCCCGCACCGGCGACAACGCCTACGGCAACGGGCACCAGTTCTTCATCGTGTACAAAGACACGGTCATTCCGGCGGACTCCGCCGGCGGCTACACAATCGTGGGCAAGGTGACCAGCGGCCTGGACAATGTCGCAAAGATCGCCAAGGCCGGAATCAAGCCCGGTGGTTCGAAGACCGACGGCGCCCCTGTGGCAACAGTCACGATAGACTCGTTTTCCCTGAAGTAAACAGGCCCGGGCCCGGTCCCGTGGCGCGTTACCTTAGTAATCCCTCGAGCGAAAGACTTTTAGCGGTGACACACAGTCAGCAATCCGACGAAACTGCAGTAACGGCCAACGAAGAAGAGCAGCAGCTCCCCGCAGCCTCCGAAGAAACGGCGACGGCGGACGCTGTGACGCAGGAAACGGCGCCTTCCGCTGCAGCAGGGGAAGTCGCAGCCGAGGCACCCGCCGAAGCTCCCGTGGAGGAATCCGGCGAAGCTCCTGCGGAAACAGCCGCGCCTGCTCCGCAGGCACCCCGCCCGGCAGCTCCGTCTCCGGCGGCGTTCGCGGCCCGCCCGAAGGCCGCCCCGAGCGTGGTCCCCGCCGCTCCCGCAGCCGCCCCCTCGGCTGTTTCGTTGGCTGAGGCTTCTAAGTGGGGCCGCGCAGAGGAAGACGGCCACGTCTTCCTGACGATCGACGGCGAAGAGCAACCCGTGGGCCAGTACCCGGGTGTCAGCCGCGAGGAAGCCCTGGGCTACTTCGCACGCAAGTTCGAGGACATCCTGGCCCAGATCGTGCTGCTGGAACACCGGGTCGAATCCAAGGCGCCGGCCACGGACATGCAGAAGACCGTGAACCACCTGCGCGAACAGCTGGCCGAACGCAACATGGTGGGCGACATCCGCTCCGCCGAGGCACGCCTCGATACCCTGACCTCGCAGATCGCCGAACTCGAAAAGTCGGAGAAGGCAGCGCACGAGGCCGCCCGCACCGCCGAGCTCGCCGCCCGCGAGGCCATTGTGGCCGAGGCCGAGGCAATTTCCGGGCAGGATCCCGCGCAGGTGCAGTGGAAGACCTCCAGCGCCCGCATGAACGAGCTCTTCGAAAGCTGGAAGACCGCCCAGAAGAACGGCATCCGCCTGGGCCGCAGCAACGAAGACGCCCTGTGGAAGCGCTTCCGCGCAGCCCGCACGGTTTTCGACCGCCACCGCCGCGCCTACTTCTCCCAGCTGGACAGCACCAATTCGGCAGCCAAAGCAGCCAAGGAAAAACTGATCGCCGAGGCCGAGGCCCTGTCCTCCTCCACCGACTGGGGCTACACCGCGGGCGAGTACCGCCGCCTGATGGACCAGTGGAAGGCCACCCCGCGCGCCAGCCGCAAGGACGATGACGCGCTGTGGCTGCGCTTCCGCGCCGCCCAGGATGTGTTCTTCAGCAAGCGCCAGGCCGCCAACGAGGAAATCGACCAGCAGTACGCGGCCAACCTGGTGGTCAAGGAAGAACTGCTCACCGAAGCACAGGCACTCCTGCCGATCTCGGACCTGGCCGCAGCCAAGAAGGCCCTTCAGTCCATCCGCGACCGCTGGGAAGAAGCCGGCAAGGTTCCGCGCGCAGACATGGGCCGCATCGAGGCCGGCCTGCGCAAGGTGGAAGACGCCGTGCGCGAGGCCGAGGACGAAAAGTGGCGCCGCAGCAACCCGGAAACCAAAGCCCGTACCAACAGCGCCCTGGCGCAGCTTGAAGCCGCGATCGCAGGCCTGAAGGAAGACCTTGCCAAGGCCGAGAAGACAGGCGACGCCCGCGGCATCAAGGAAGCACGCGAAGCCCTTGAGGCACGCCAGGCCTGGCTGGACCAGATCCAGCGCTCGGCCAGCGACCTCAGCTAGCACCTCCGCCGTACAGGCCCGGTTCCGGTTATCCACATAACCGGAACCGGGCCTGTACGCGTTTAACCAGTGCAGGCCATGATGGCTCAATGAGCGCCACACCACCGGCCACGGAGCCGGCCGTCCCCCTGCAGGAGCTGTACTCCCCCAGCGCCTTGTTCAGTTACGCCGAACTTCAGTCCATGGCGTTCGACGGCGTGCTGCAGCCCCTGTTCGGCGAAAGCTTCATCGCGCCGGGAGTCAGCGTGACGCCGCGCCTGCGGGCACGCGCGGCGGCCTTGATGGTCCCTGGAAACATCCGCCGGAAAGTGGTCGCGGGGCGCATGACGGCCGCTTGGATCTACGGCTGCGGAACGGCTCCGGAGCGGCTCTCCCTGCTGGTGGATGCCAAGCACCGGGTCTCCAGCCTGCGGTCCACGCGCGGCTGCATCCTGCACGAAGTGCGCCTCGGCCCCATGGACGTGGTCAGCATCGGCGGCCTGCTCGTCACCAGCCCGCTGCGCACCGCCGTCGACATCGCCCTGCATGTGGAGGCGGAACGCGCCGTCCCCGCCCTCAGGGCGCTCCTGGACAAATCCGAGCTCGGCATCCGCTTTCGCCTGCTACGGCTGGCCATTGACGCCACGCCGCGGGTGCCGCACAAGAAAGCAGCCCTGGCGAAACTTCTGGCGCTGCTCCCGGAACCGGCGGAGTCCGCGGCGTGAAACAATGCCTAGCTGCGCCGCCGGTTGCCCGTGGTCCGGTAGACGTCGAAGACCCCGTCGATCCGGCGCACGGCGCTGAGGACATGATGCAGGTACTTGGGATCACCCATTTCGAAGGCGAAACGGGAAATCGCCACACGGTCGCTCGAGGTATGCACGGACGCGGCAAGGATGTTCACGTGGTTGTCCGAGAGCACCCGGGTCACGTCGGACAGCAGGGACTTCCGGTCCAGGGCTTCCACCTGGATTTCCACCAGGAACACGCTGGACTGTGTCGGGGCCCATTCGACTTCGACGATCCTGTCCGGCTCGTCGCGGAGGTCTGCCACGTTGGTGCAGTCGGTACGGTGGACGGAAACGCCGGAGCCACGCGTGACGAAGCCCAGGATCGGGTCCGGCGGAACCGGGGTACAACAGCGGGCAAGCTTGACCCAAACATCGCCCACGCCGCGCACGATCACGCCGGAGTCGGAGTACCGGGTCTTGGCTACTTGCGTGGGGACGCTGACCTCATCGAGCTCATCATCCGGAGCTTCCTGGCCGCCAAGGTGCTCCATGAGCTTTTCCATGACGGATTGGGCGGAGGTATGGCCGTCGCCGACGCCGGCGTAGAGGCCGGAAATGTCGACGTAGTGGAAGTCCTCCGCCACTGCGGACAGCGCGTCGTGTGTCATGAGGCGTTGCAGCGGCAGGTTGTGCTTGCGCATGGCGCGGGTCAGCAGGTCTTTACCGCGGTCGATCGCTTCCTCGCGACGTTCCTTACTGAACCATTGGCGGATCTTGTTCCGGGCACGGGCGCTCTTGACGAAGTGCTGCCAGTCCTGGCTGGGCCCGGCACCTTCTGCCTTGGAGGTGAAGATCTCCACCCAGTCCCCGTGGTTCAGCTCGCTGTTGAGCGGAACCAGCTTGCCGTTCACCCGGGCGCCGATGGTCCGGTGGCCCACCTCCGTATGCACCGCGTAGGCGAAGTCCACGGGGGTCGAACCGGCCGGAAGGGCCATGACCTCACCCTTGGGGGTGAACACGAAGACCTCGCGGGCGTTGATCTCGAAGCGGAGGGAATCGAGGAACTCGCCCGGGTCCGAGGTTTCCTGCTGCCAGTCCACCAGGGAGCGCAGCCAGCCCATGTCGCCGTCGCGCGGACTGCCCGGGCCGACGGCGGTCCGGTTGGGTTGGTCCTTGTACTTCCAGTGCGCGGCCACGCCGTATTCGGCGCGGCGGTGCATCTCATGGGTACGGATCTGGATTTCCACCGGCTTGCCGCCGGGACCGATGACCGTGGTGTGCAAGGACTGATACATGTTGAACTTCGGCATGGCGATGTAGTCCTTGAACCGCCCGGGCAGGGGGTTCCAGCGCGCATGCAGGGTACCAAGGGCCGCGTAGCAGTCGCGGACGGTGTCGACCAGGACGCGTACGCCCATGAGGTCGTTGATGTCGTCGAAGTCCTTATCCCGTACCACCATCTTCTGGTAGATGGAGTAGTAGTGCTTGGGACGGCCGGTGATGGTCGCTTTGATCTTCGCGAGGCGGAGGTCGTCGGCGATCTGGTTACGGATGACGCTGAGGCTCTTTTCGCGCTCCGGGGTGCGGTCGCCCACCATCCGGACGATTTCTTCGTACACCTTGGGGTAGAGCGCGGCGAAGGAAAGGTCTTCGAGTTCCCACTTGATGGTGTTCATGCCCAGGCGGTGGGCCAGCGGTGCGAAGATCTCAAGGGTTTCACGGGCTTTGCGGGCCGAGGATTCGGCCGACACGAAGCGCCACGTGCGCGCGTTGTGGAGCCGGTCGGCAAGCTTGATCATCAGCACCCGGATGTCCTTGGCCATCGCCACGACCATCTTGCGGACCGTCTCCGACTGGGCGGCGTCACCGAACTGGACCTTGTCCAGCTTGGTCACGCCGTCCACCAGCATGGCCACTTCCGGCCCGAAGTCCCGGGTGAGGTCGTCCAGTGTGTAGGGGGTGTCTTCCACGGTGTCGTGGAGCAGTGCGGCAGCGAGGGTGGTTCCCGTCATGCCTAGTTCGGCAAGGATGGTGGCGACCGCTACGGGGTGGGTGATGTAGGGGTCGCCGCTCTTGCGCTTCTGCCCCTGGTGGCTCCGTTCGGCAACTGTAAAGGCGCGCTGGATGAAGTCGAAGTCTTCCTTGGGGTTGTTGGCACGCACCGTTCGCAGGAGGGGCTCGAGGATCGGCGAGTAGCTGGTGGTGCCGCGGCCCGTGAGGCGGGCAAGCCGGGAGCGCGTTCGCTCGCGCCGGCCGGGGAAGGTCGGGCGCATGCCGAAGCTGTCCACGGGCACCCCGCCCGCGGTACTTGCCGACGGCGCAGGGGCAGTTCCGGAGGCACGGCCCGGGCCGTTGTCCCCTCCTGCCGGTGGCGCCGACGTCGTACGTTCCTCCACAGATGTCCCCTCACGAACGAATTAATTATCCCAGTCTATTCCTGCCGGAGCACCGCTCGGGAACTGCCGCCAACATGACGGAAACACCGTCGCCGCAGGCGGCAACGCTCTCTTTGCGGACAGGCCGTAAAGCACAGGGCCGGCCACCGCCGGATGCGGTGGCCGGCCCTGTGCTTGGTGCGGCGGTCAGGCGGTGACGGGCTCGCCGTCGGACGCGTTTCCTGCCGAGTGGCGGGAGGCAACCTTCCGGGCCTGCTTGACCAGTTCCGGCTCGCCCTGGCGCAACCAGGCGTACAGCGGAGCGGCAATGAAGATCGTCGCCGCCGTGCCGATCAGGATGCCGACGAAAAGCGCCAGCGACAGGTCGCGGAGCGTGCCTGCGCCGAGCAGGCCTGCACCGATGAACAGGATCGCGGCAACCGGCAGCACAGCGACCATCATGGTGTTGATCGAGCGCACCAGCGTCTGGTTGACCGCGAGGTTCACCTCGCCGGAGAAGGTCCGCCGGGTGGAGGTGCCGATGTCCGCCGTGTTCTCACGGATCTTGTCGAACACCACCACGGTGTCGTAGAGCGAGTAGCTCAGCACGGTGAGGAAGCCGATGATCGCGGACGGGGTCACCTCGAAGTCACTGGCCGAATACACGCCGGCGGTGATGAGCATGGTAACCACCATGCCCACCAGCGCGGAGACGGACATCTTCCACGTGCGGAAGTACAGCGCCATCAGCACCGCAGCGAGGCCCACGAAGACCACGAGGCCGATCAGGGCCTGGCGGGTGACGTCCTGGCCCCAGGTGGGACCGATGAAGGTCGAGGTGACCTCGTTGTCGGTAACGCCGTAGGCCGAGGTGAGACCTTCCTTGATGCGGAGGGTTTCGTCGTCGCTGAGCTTGTCCGTCTGGATCCGCATGGTGTCGCCGGCGACGTTCGCCACGCGGGGCACAGCGCCGGGGACGACGTCGTGCACGGCCTTTTCGCCGAGCGAGGCATCGGTGGTCTTGACGTTCGAAACCGTGAATTCGGAACCGCCGCGGAACTCGATGCCGAGGTTGAAACCGCCCTTGGCCACCGGCAGGAGGATCGACACGGCCATCAGGACAGCGGCGATCAGGAACCAGATCTTCTTGGTGCCGACGAAATCGTAGGACCGCTTGCCGGTGTAGAGCTCATTGCCGAAGCGTGCGAAGCTGCTGCTCATTACTTGCCTTCCTTGGATCCGGCGGACGTTCCGCTGCCGTTCGACGTTCCGGACAACTCGCCCTGCTTCTCTGCGAGCCGGCGTTCGGCGATGGTCATGCGGCGTTCGGCTTCCGCAACTGCGCCGGTGTTGCGCGGGCGGACCACGGCGGGCTTCTCCGTGGGTGTGCGGAGGCGCCCGGCGCCGCGGTACAGCGGCACGGCTCCGAGGCGTTCGGGGTCCAGGCCGGAGAAGCGGTGGCCTTCACCGAAGAACTTGGTGCGGGCCAGCAGCTGCAGGGTGGGGTGCGTGAACATGAAGACCACCAGGAGGTCGGCCAGCGCCGTGAGGCCGAGGGTGAAGGCGAAGCCGCGGACGTTGCCCACTGCCACGAAATACAGGACCAGCGCGGCGAGCAGGTTGACGGCCTTCGAGGCCAGGACGGTGCGCTTGGCGCGCTTCCAGCCGTTTTCGACGGCGGACACGAGGCCCTTGCCTTCGCGCAGTTCGTCGCGGATGCGTTCGAAGTACACGATGAAGGAGTCCGCGGTCTGGCCGATGGCGACGATGAGGCCGGCAACGCCTGCCAGCGACAGGCGGTAGTTTTCGGTCCAGCCGAGGATCGCGATGGCCAGGTATGTCAGGCCGCCGGCGACCACGAGGGAAGCGATGGTGACGAAGCCGAGCGCCCGGTACTGGAACAGGGAGTAGACCACCACCAGGAGCAGGCCGATGACGCCGGCCAGCAGCCCGAGGCGGAGCTGTTCGCCACCGAGGGTTGCCGAGATCTGCTCTTCGGATTGGATGTCGAAACTGATGGGCAGGGCACCGTAGCGCAGCTGGTCTGCAAGGGCCTTGGCGCTTTCTTCGGTGAAGTTGCCCGTGATCTGCGGACGGCCGTCGGTGATAACGGCGAGGGAGCGCGGCGCGGAGATCACCTGGTCGTCCAGGACGATGGCGAACTGGGCCTTGGGATCGTTGCCGCCCTGCGACTGCGAGGCCAGGTAGAACTGGTTGAGGCGCTCGGTGACGGCGCGGAAGGTCTTGGTGGCGGACTCATTGAACGTGATGTTCACGGCCCAGTCGTTGGTGACCGAACCCTGCGCGCCCTGGACGGGACCGAAGGACGAGGACGTGATGTCCTGGCCCTTCACTTCCACCGGGCCAAGGATGTACTTGATGGCAGGGCTCACGTCGGTGGCCGGTTCACAAGTGACCAGCGGCTTGGTGGGGTCGGAACGTTCCTGCTTGTCCTGGGCCGGGTTGACGCAGTCAAGGGCTTCGAAGGCCTTGTAGACATCGGCGGTGACCCAGTTGATGTCGCTGGCATCCTTCGGCTTGGCCGTCGGCTTGGGCAGGTTTGCGTCCTTGGTGCGGCTTTCCGGCGGCACGGGTGCGCCGTCCGTCGCAGCAATGACCGGGCGGAAGTTCATGTCCGCCGAGGCCTGGATCAAGGCACGGGTTTCCTTGGACGGGGTACCCGGCAGGCTGACCACGACGTTCCGGCCGGACTGCGTGCTGATTTCAGCTTCGGCGACGCCGGAACCGTCGACGCGCTGGCGGATGATCGCCACGGCCTGGTTCAGTTGGTCCTCGTTGATTTCCGATGTGCCCTCGACCTTGGGCGCCAGGATCATCTGGGTGCCGCCTTCGAGGTCCAGGGCGAGCTTCGGAGCCCAGCTGGCCTGGCCCGCGATGACGCCGCCGCCAAGGACGGCGGTCAATGCGGCGAATATTGCGACAAGCCAGATCAGCACCCTGCGGGCTGGGTTCTTGCGGCCGGTTCGTGCCATGTTTGATCTTCCTGTTGTGACGGAACTACCGCCGGCCGTCGCTTGTAAGCGCAGCCGGCGGCAGCTCATTGCCTAGGGAACGTGTCCGCCTTGGAAAGGCGCAGGACTAGTTGTCCTTCTTGTCTTCGCCGTTGAGCCGCTTGATGGACTCTTCCGGGGTTTCGTTCGGGTCCACCGTGGAGCCGGCCTGCGGCGCGTTCCCGAGGGAGGACGCGTCATCCGGAACCTCGACGGCGGCCTCTGCGGCCACCGGGGCGTCCACGACCTTGGTGACGGCCTGGCGGTGCACGGTGGCGAGGTTTCCGGGGGACAGTTCAAGGACGACCTTGTTTTCAGCTTCGTCGATCGAAACGATCCGGCCGAAGAGGCCGAAGCTGGTCATCACGTCCACGCCGGGAGCAAACTTGGCCTGCAGCTCGGCCTGCTGCTGCTGGGCCTTCTTGTTGCGGCGGAACATCATGAAGATGAAGACGCCGAGAAGGACAAACAGCAGAATGTTCATTACATCCACGGGGAAGTTCCATTTCTTTGCATACGTTGAGGTTCACGGCATCGTTCCCCGGTGGAACCGGCAGCGGAGAAATCCCCCGACCAACCGGAACTGCACCGCCAGTCGGCGGGCATGGCTCCATGGGCCCGAACGTGCCGAGCGTCATACCAGTCTAGGGGGAAAAGCCGGGCGCAGGGTTACAACCCGGACTCGATGCGCTGCTCCGTGTTGTCATCCTCGTTGAACAGGTCCAGCGGGTCCTGGCCGAATACGCCGGCGGGGACCGCGTAGCCGAGGTGGGTCCAGGCCGGGGCCAGGGCGATGCGGCCGCGTGGCGTGCGGCCCAGGAGTCCTTCCCGCACCAGGAACGGTTCGGCGACTGTTTCCACGGTTTCCGGCTCTTCGCCGACGGCGATGGCGAGGGTGGAAAGACCCACGGGCCCGCCGTTGAACTTGGTGATCAGGGCGTCGAGGACGGAGCGGTCCAGGCGGTCGAGCCCACGTTGGTCGACTTCGTACATGTCAAGGGCGGCCGAGGCAGACCGAGCGTCGATCTGCTCGACGCCGTGCACCAGGGCCCAGTCCCGCACGCGGCGCAGCAAGCGGTTGGCGATACGGGGCGTTCCCCGCGAACGACCCGCGATCTCGCGGAAGCCCGCAGAGTTCACTTTCAGGTCGAGCAGCCCGGCCGAACGGCGCAGCACCAGTTCGAGTTCTTCGACGGTGTAGAACTCCAGATGCCCGGTGAAACCGAAGCGGTCGCGCAACGGTCCGGGCAGCAGGCCGGCGCGGGTGGTGGCGCCCACCAGGGTGAACGGCGGCAGCTCCAAGGGAATGGCGGTGGCACCGGCCCCCTTGCCCACCACGATGTCCACACGGAAATCTTCCATGGCCATGTAGAGCATCTCTTCGGCAGGCCGGGACATGCGGTGGATCTCGTCCAAGAACAGCACCTCGCCCTCGGACAGCGATGAGAGGATCGCGGCGAGGTCGCCGGCATGCTGGATGGCGGGGCCGCTGCTGATCCGCAGGGGCACATTCATTTCCGCGGCGATGATCATGGACAGCGTGGTCTTGCCGAGCCCCGGAGGTCCGGAAAGCAGCACGTGATCCGCGCTGCGTCCGCGAAGGCGTGATGCTTCAAGCACCAGCGCCAACTGCTTGCGCACCCGGTGCTGGCCCACGAAGTCGTGCAGGTTCTTCGGCCGGAGGGCGGCCTCGATGACGCGCTCTTCCGGTTCCTCCCCGCCCGCGACCAGTGAGGGTTCAGCCACGGCTGCCTACCCTGTTTCCTGCGCGCGCGCCGTCCTGGCCAAGCCAGCGGAGGGTGGCGCGCAGGATCTGTGCCACGTTGCCCGCCTCGGCAAGTTCCGGGGAGTCGGCCATGGCTTTGTCGATGCTTCCGCCGGCGTCCTTTTCCGACCAGCCAAGGCTGGTCATCGCGGCAACCACCTGTGGCTTCCAGTCCGCTTCGGACACGGCCGCAGGCGACGGTGCGGTTCCGCCGGTGCCATGCGGAACAAGCTTGCCTGTCAGCTCCAGGACGATCCGGCCGGCAACCTTGGGTCCGATGCCGGGGACCTTCGTGAACGCTTTGCCGTCGCCGCTGTGCGCGGCAACCCGAATCGTCTCGGGATCATGGACGGCAAGGACCGCCAGGGCGAGGCGCGGCCCGACCCCGCTGACACTGAGCAGGACCTCGAAAACTTCGCGTTCGTCGTCGTCGGCAAAGCCGAAAAGCGTCAGGGAGTCTTCGCGGACGATCAGCGAGGTGAACAGCTGGGCTTCCTCGCCGACATGCAGGCGGCTCAGGGTCTGCGGGGTGGCGAACACGCTCATGCCGGCGCCGTTAAGGTCGATGACCGCCGTGGACAGACCCACGTGCGCCACCGTTCCGCGAAGAAAACTGATCAAAGCCGGCTCCTACTGCCTATCCGAACATATCTACGAATACCCTAGCAAGGGCATCGGACAATCAGCGTCCGCGGCGCGCCTTGGCCTCGGCTTCGGCCCACGCCCGCTGTGCCGGCGTCAGGGAATTGCTTCCCGGGCCGGTGGTCGCGACGGCGGCCCCGCTGCCCGCACGCCAGGCATGGGTGACGGCCAGCGCAAGCGCATCGGCGGCGTCGGCGGGCTTGGGCGGCGCATCCAGCCGCAGGATCTTGGTGATGAGCTTGGTGACAGCGTCCTTGTTGGAGCCGCCGCTGCCGGTCACGGCGGCCTTGACTTCCGACGGCGTGTGCAGCGCCACCGGGATCCCGCGGCGCGCGGCGGCAGCAATGACGACGCCGGACGCCTGGGCGACGCCCATCACCGTGCTGACGTTGAGCTGCGAGAACACGCGCTCCACCGCCATGACGTCCGGCTTGTGCAGGTCAAGCCATTCGTCGATCGCTTCGGCGATGACGAGGAGGCGCTTGTCGAGGGTCTCCTCCGGCGAAGTCCCCACCACTCCGACGGCGACCATGGTGGCGCGCCGGTTCCGTTCGACGTCGACGACGCCGATGCCGCAACGGGTAAGGCCCGGATCGACTCCCAATACGCGAAGAGTCAAGATCCGGGCCTTTCCTGGTGCTGTGGTGTTGTGAGCTGCGGGCCTATTCGGCGTCGAGCGCAGCCTGTACGTCTTCGCTCATGTCGGCGTTGGTGTAGACGTTCTGGACGTCGTCCAGGTCCTCGAGGGCGTCGACGAGCTTCATGAACTTCTTGGCACCGTCGAGGTCGAGCTGGACCTCCATGGACGGCACGAATTCGGCTTCGTCGCTTTCGTACTCGATGCCGGCTTCCGTCAGCGCGTCGCGGATGGCCTGCAGGTCGCCGGGCTCGGAGTGGATTTCCCAGTTCTCGCCGCTGTCCTTGACTTCCTCGGCGCCGGCTTCGAGCACGGCCATGAGGATGTCGTCTTCGCTCAGGCCGTTCTTCGGCAGGCTGACCACGCCCTTGCGGGTGAAGAGGTAGCTCACGGAACCGGGGTCGGCAATGGTGCCGCCGTTGCGGGAAATCGCCAGGCGCACTTCGGAGGCTGCGCGGTTCTTGTTGTCGGTCAGACATTCGATGAGCAGCGCCGAGCCCTGCGGACCGCGGGCTTCGTACATGATCTCGGTGTAGTCGACGACCTCGCCGGTGAGGCCGGCACCGCGCTTGATGGCGCGGTCGATGTTGTCGTTGGGGACCGAGGTCTTCTTGGCCTTGGTGACAGCCAGTTCCAGGCCCGGGTTGCCGGCGAGGTCCGGGCCGCCCATGCGGGCTGCGACTTCGATGTTCTTGATCAGCTTGGCGAACGACTTTGCACGCTTTGCGTCAATGACGGCTTTCTTGTGCTTGGTGGTCGCCCATTTGGAGTGGCCTGACATGCTCTTACGCTTCTCCTCTGATCATTCGAATGAAAAGTTCGTGGATGCGCTTCTCGCCCGTCACTTCCGGGTGGAAGGAGGTGGCCAGCAACTGGCCGGAGCGCACGGCAACAATTCTAGCCAACCCATGCAAAGTGTCCGTGTGCCGTGCCTTGTCCGGCTCCACCTGGGCCAGGATTTCGACCTCCGGCCCCACGCGTTCCACCCATGGGCCACGGATGAACACGGCGTGCACCGGCTCCACGCCGGCCTCCCCCGCGCTGAAGTCCAGGCCCTTGAAATCAAGGTCGGTTTCGAAGGATTCGCGCTGCCGGCCGAAGGCGTTGCGGCGCACGGTGATGTCCAGTCCGCCGAAGCTCTGCTGGGGGTTGCCGGCCAGGTCCTTGGCGGGATCGGCGATCTCGTTTGCCAGCAGGATCATGCCTGCGCAGGAGCCGTATACGGGCATGCCGGCGGCGATCCGCTCCTTGATGGGCTCGGCAAGTTCGAAGATGCGTGCCAGTTTGTCGATGGTGGTCGATTCCCCGCCGGGAATCACCAGGCCGTCGACGGCGGCCAGTTCCGACGGGCGGCGGACGCCGACGGCGCGTGCCCCCACGGCTTCAAGGGCATGGAGGTGTTCGCGCACGTCGCCCTGCAGCGCGAGCACGCCGACCAGCGGCGAGGAAGTCAGTGGATTGTTCACCAGAACATTCTAGGGGTGGAGGGCGCGCGGACCGCGCCCGGAAAGGCGGTGGACGCTCAGCAAGTAGCATGGACAAGGATTCAGAGGACGATTGAAGAGGTAGGCACTATGTGCGGAATCGCCGGTTACCACGGTTTTGGGGAAGACGAAGCTCTGCTGAAGGTCATGAACGACTGCATTGAGCACCGCGGCCCCGACGGCGAGGGCTACTTCACCGAAGGCAACGTGGGCCTGGCACACCGCCGGCTGTCCATCATCGACGTCGCGCACGGCCAGGAACCGATGGTCAGCGCCGATGGCGACACGGTCCTCGTCTACAACGGCGAGGTCTACAACTACCTTGAACTGCGTGCGGAACTGGAAGGCCTGGGCCGCAGCTTCCGCACCCAGTCCGATACCGAGGTAGTCCTCCAGTCCTACGAACAGTGGGGCATCGAGGCCTTCGACCGCTTCAACGGCATGTTCGGCCTGGCCATCCTGGACAAGAAGAAGAACGTCACGGTCCTGGCCCGCGACCACTTCGGCATCAAGCCCGTCTACTGGGCCAACGCGGGCACGCAGGATGCCCCGAAGATCCTGTTCGCCTCCGAAATCAAGCCCCTGTTGCAGAGCGGCAAGATCGAGCGCAAGCCCAACGAACGCATCCTGTACCGCTACCTGCAGTACCGGATCCACGACGACTCGGCCGAGACTTTCTTCGACGGCGTCTCCAAGTTGCTGCCCGGCGAGATGATGACCATCGACAACGCCACCGGGAAGTACAGCATCACCGCCTTCACCCGGCTCCGCGAAGAGCTCGAGGAACTTTCCAAGGTCAACCGGCCCTACACCCCGGAAGTCACCGAGGAGTACCGGCAGCGCTTCACCGAGGCCATCCGGATGCGCCTGAAGTCCGAGGTTCCCCTGGGCTCCGCGTTGTCCGGCGGGCTCGACTCCTCCGCCGTGGTCGTCACGATCAACAAACTGATGCAGGAAAAGGCGGAAGCCACCGATTCCCTCGGCGCGAAGCAGAACACCTTCAGCGCGGTGTTCCCGAACTCGATCAACGACGAAGAGCACTATGCCGATGCCGCGATCGCCAAGTGCAGCGGCAACATCCAGGCCCACAAGATCCTCCCCACGCCGGAAGGCTTCGCCGCCGACCTGGAGGACTTCGTGCGCACCATGGAGGAGCCCATCATCTCCTCGGGCCCCTACGCGCAGTATTGCGTCATGAAGGAAGCGTCCAAGCACGTCACCGTGCTCCTGGACGGCCAGGGCGCCGACGAGATGATGGCCGGCTACATCCCCTACTACTTCGCCTACCTGCGCCAGCTCAAGGCCAAAGGCGACTACAAGACGTTCTTCAAGGAAGCCACGTCCTCTCTGGACATCTTCTACCGCTTGGGCCGCTTCCGCCTCCAGGGCATGCTGACCGCGAAGAAGACAGTGGCCATGTCCTCCCTGCTGAGCAAGGGCTTCACCGGCAAGTACAAGGGCGAAAGCTTCGGCAACATCCCGGACAACATGAAGATGCGCCTGATCGACGACCTCTTCCACAAGTCGCTGCCTTCCCTGCTGCGCTACGAGGACAAGAACACCATGCGTTTCTCCCTGGAGGGCCGCGTGCCGTTCCTGGACAAGGAAGTGGTCAAGTTCCTCTTCAGCCTCTCCGATGAAGCGATCATCAAGGGCGGCTGGAACAAGCGCATCCTGCGTGACGCCACGCGCGGCCTGCTGCCGGAGAAGATCAGCAACCGCCGCAACAAGATCGGCTTCACCACCCCGGAGGCGGAGTGGTTCAAGCTGATGAAGGAGCGCCTGTACAAGGTGTTCATGTCCAACTCCTTCGCCGAGCGTCCGTACTGGAACCGCGAGGCCGTGCTGACGGCGTTCGAGGAATACCTCAACGACAAGAACGACGCCGACACCATGATCTTCTGGCGCCTGCTGAACGTCGAGCTGTGGTTCCGCGAGTTCATCGACAACAACGAAACGCCCGCGGACGTGAAGGAAAACAAGAGCGACTACGAGCCGAACCCCGGCAAGGAACTGGACATCACGGTTCCCGAATCCGTGGGCGGCGACACCTTCCGCCGCTACCCGCTGCAGACCGGCGTCTTCACCCGCGAAACGGATCTCGATCCGGAAGTCCTGTCCTACGTGAAGCGCTTCTTCGACGGCCTGGAGACGGCGGACGAGGCGACCCGCAAGGCCGTCGCCTCCACCTCGTGGTACCTGCTGGTGAGCGAAAAGATCGTCGCCATCACCCAGGGCCGTTCCTTCCCCGTCTGGGAAATCAAGGTCACCCCGGCGGCCCGCATCCTGAGCAAGTTCGTCAAGCGGACGCCCGCTGGCATCGGCCTGGGCAGCCCGTGGTCGATGCAGATCGCCATCAACGAGGTCGGCCTGCCGCTGATCGTGAAGGCGGCCGCCGCGAGCGTCGTCGGCAAGCTGCAGGGCAAGAGCGGCGTGTTCTACGACGTCGTGGGCCACAACATCAACGCGATCGACGGCGCCACGCCCTATAGCCTCGGTTCGTCCGCGAACTCGGTGAAGCTGGCCCCGAAGGATCCGGAAGCGGTTGCCCGCCGGATCAGCGCGCTGGTCCGTGAACAGGTTCCGGCCGAATACGCCGCGAACTTCGCGGGCACCTCGATCATGGACGCCAACGACCTCGGCGTGGTGGCCATGGGCCATGACACCGACCTGCCCAAGGACACCATCCAGGCGATCTTCAAGGACAACCCGCAGGGCCAGGGCGCCCAGGCGACCCCGATGTCGCTCGTCTTCAAGCAGGGCTAAGGCTTCACGCGGGCCTGAAGCGGTCCCAGCGTGGCCGCCGCCGCTGCGCCAGCCGGCCCATCAGCCGGGAGGCGCGGAGCAGCCTGGCCGCTTTGGGCGTCCTCAGGCGGGAGTACCGCCCCAGCAGCCCGACGACGTCGACGTCCCCTTCCGGCGCTGACCGCAGCAATGCGGTCAGCGCCGCTGCGTCTTCCAGGCCGCATCCCGCGCCCTGCCCAAGATCCGGTGTCATGGCGTGCGCGGCGTCGCCGGCGAGGGCGACGCGCCCGCGGTGGAACGCCTGGAGCGGCGTGGCGAGGTGGTACAGATCGTGCCGGAGCACCTCGCTTTCGGACGTACCGGCGATCAGGGCACGCGCCTGCGGATACCACGCGGCGAATTCATGCGCCGCCGCATCCTTTTCAGAGGCGAAGCCCGTGGAGCCGGCGCTGTGGCCTTCAGGACGGCTGGCCACGGCGAACCAGTACACCCGGCCGTCCGCCAGGGGAACCGTGCCGAAACGCTGCCCGCTCCCCCAGTCCTCGCCGGCGGTGCCCGCGGTGTCGGCAGGCGCGTTCGTCACGCCGCGCCAGGCCGTATACCCCGCGTAGCGCAGGCCCGGGTCCATTCCCAGGAATCCGCGCGTGGCGCTGCGCAAACCGTCGGCGGCCACCACGAGGTCCCAGGAACTGCGGCTGCCGTCCGGGGCGGCGAGGACGGCGGCACGGTCCGCACCGCCGTCGTCGAGCACGCGTACGGAAGTACCCCAGTGGATAGGGATACTGCGGCAGGCTTCCAGCAGGAAGCCCCGCAGCGCGGCCCGGTGGAACATCCGCACACCGGGCCGGGCCCAGGACGGGAAGGACAGGGCGATGGAACCGTCGGGGCGCCGCATGGCGGTCCGGGTGGAGGCGGCCGGTCCGTGCGGCAGCCGGTCATAAGCCTCGAGCAGGCCCAATTCCTTCATGGCCTTCCGGGAATTCGGGAACAGCGAGATTCCGGCTCCGGGAGCCGCCTCCCGCGGGCTCCGTTCGAAGACCTCGACGGCGGCGCCCGCCCGCGCGAGCCCTGCCGCCGCGGCAAGCCCGACAATTCCGCCGCCGATCACCGCAACCTTCATCGCTGCCCCCTCATCGCTTCGATTACCGGGCCAATTCTCGCATTGGCACGGCAGGCTTGTGAGCCACGCCTCACTCGTGAAAGTGTTGCTTCATGACGACTTCCAGCAGCAACCCGTTGTTCGAACCAAGCAGCCTTCCTTACCAGTTGCCGCCCTTCGCGGCGATCGAGGACAAGCACTACGCAGAGGCCATTGACGCCGGACTGGCGGAGCATCTCGCCGAGATCGAGGCCATCGTTGCTGATCCCGCGCCAGCGGACTTCGCGAACACGGCGGAGGCCATGGAACGCTCGGGCCAGTTGCTGGGGCGCGCCGCTGCTTCCTTCTACACCCTGGTCTCGGCCCACGCCACGGACGCCATCCGCCAGCTCGAAACGGAGCTGACCCCCAAGCTCTCTGCACACCACGACGCTGTCTACCTCAACAAAGCCCTGTACGAGCGCTTTGCCGCGATCGACGCCTCCGGCCTCGACGCTGAGTCCCGCCGCCTGGTTGAGGAGTACCTGCGGGAGTTCCGGCAGGCCGGCATCCAGCTCGACGCCGCAGGCCAGGACCAGCTGCGCGCTCTTAACGCCGAGTTGTCCCGGCTGGGCACCGAGTTCGGGCAGCGCACCAAGGAGTCCATGAAGGCAGCTGCAATTCTCGTGGAAGACGCCGCGGAGCTCGCCGGGCTTCCTGCGGACGACGTCGCCAGCGCCGCCGAAGCCGCCCGCGCAGCGGGGCACGACGGGAAATACCTGCTCACCCTGATCCAGCCAAGCAACCAGGCGGCCATGGCTTCCCTGGAAAGCCGGGAACTGCGGCGGCGCCTTTACGAGGCCTCCGTGGCCCGCGGCACCGACGGCGGTCCGCTGGACGTGCGGGACCTGGTGCTGTCGATGGCGCGCCTCCGGGCCGGGAAGGCTGCCCTCCTCGGCTTCGCGAACTACGCGGAGCTCGTGGTGGAACGCCAGACCGCGCCGGACTTCGCGGCCGTCCAGAGCATGCTGAACCGGCTGGCTCCGGCCGCGGTCCGGAACGCCGACACCGAGGCTGCCGCCCTCGCCGAAAGTGCCGGCCACCCGCTGGAGGCCTGGGACTGGGCGTTCTACTCGGCGAAAGTGCGGCGCGAGCGTTACGAGGTGGACGAGCAGGCCCTGCGGCCCTATTTCGAATTGGACCGGGTCCTGGTTGACGGCGTGTTCTTCGCGGCGAACAAGCTGTACGGCCTGACGTTCCAGGAGCGCACCGACCTCCAGGGTTTCCACCCGGATGTGCGCGTGTGGGAAGTCTTCGACGCCGACGGCAGCGGGCTGGGCCTGTTCCTTGGCGACTACTACACGCGCGACACCAAACGGGGCGGTGCGTGGATGGACTCACTCGTGGCGCAGTCGGCCCTGCTCGGGACCAGGCCGGTGGTCTACAACACCTTGAACGTCTCCAAGCCGCCGGCCGGGGAAGCCACGCTCCTGACCCTCGACGAAGTACGCACCGTGTTCCACGAGTTCGGCCACGCGCTGCACGGCCTGCTGTCCAACGTCACGTACCCGCGGTTCTCGGGCCCCGAAGTCCCCCGCGACTTCGTGGAGTACCCTTCGCAGGTCAACGAAATGTGGATCATGTGGCCTGAGGTCCTGGCCAACTACGCGCGGCACTACCGCACCCGCGAACCGCTTCCGAAGGAGACGGTCGCCCGTCTGGAGGAATCACGGCTGTGGGGCGAAGGCTTCGCCACCACGGAATATCTCGGCGCCGCGCTGCTGGACCTCGCCTGGCACGTCCTGGACGACGCTTCCCTTCCGGAGGACGTCCTCGACTTCGAGGCCAAAGCCTTGGCCTCAGCAGGAGTGGCCCACGCACTGATCCCGCCCCGGTACCGCACGGGATACTTCCAGCACATCTTCGCCGGCGACGGTTACGCGGCCGGGTACTACTCCTACATCTGGAGCGAAGTCCTGGACGCCGACACGGTGGAATGGTTCAAGGAAAACGGCGGCCTCACCCGGGCCAACGGCGATACCTTCCGGGCGGAGCTGCTCTCGCGCGGAAACAGCCGGGATCCCTTGGAATCCTTCCGCGCCTTCCGGGGACGCGACGCCGAACTGGAGCCCCTCCTCAAGCGCCGCGGCCTCGAGTAACACGCCGCTTGCCGGGTCGACGGGGTTTCGACAAGCTCAACCACCAAACGACGGCGGCGG
>NZ_MJLT01000022.1 GCF_001766675.1 Arthrobacter sp. SW1 | reverse complement strand
CTTATCAGTCCACGCACATTTGGTCTTATCCATGCGGCTTTTGCATACCTAGGCTCGAAGGGAGCCCCCACTAGCCCCTTCGGAGGAACCATGCCCGAGCAATCATCGGCACCGTACGAGCCGGCGTCCCGCGTCCGCCGCATCAAGTCATCGCCCAGTGTCGCCGCCGCGGCCCGGGTGCGCGAACTCAAGGCCGAGGGCCGCACGATCATCGACCTCACCGTAGGCGAACCGGACTTCGACACTCCAGAGCACATCAAGGCCGCCGCGATCGCCGCGATCCAGGCCGGCGAAACCAAGTACACCTCGGTCACCGGAACTCCGGCCCTGCAGTCCGCCGTCCTCGGCCGCCTGGAACGTCACACCGGAATCCGTTATGGCAAGGAGGAAATCACCGTGGGCGGCGGTGCCAAGCAGGTCATCTTCCTGGCCTTGATGGCCACCCTCGACGCCGGCGACGAAGTGATCATACCGGCCCCCTACTGGGTGTCCTACCCGGACATGGTGCTCGCCAACGAAGGCACCCCGGTGATCGTTCCCTGTGGCGAGGCCACCGGATTCAAGCTCACCCCGGATGCGCTGCGCGCTGCCGTCACGCCGAAGAGCAAGTGGCTCATCCTCAACACCCCGTCCAACCCTACCGGTGCCGTGTACACGCGTGCCGAGCTCGCGGCCCTTGCCGGGGTCCTTGAAGAGTTCCCGCAACTGCTGGTCCTCACCGACGAGATCTACGACGACATCAACTTCGGCAGCGAACGCATCGCCAGCCTGGTGGAAGTGGCGCCGGCCCTCAAGGACCGCATCCTGCTGGTCAACGGCGTGTCCAAGGCCTACGCCATGACCGGCTGGCGCATCGGCTACGCAGCCGGCCCCGCCCCCGTGGTGGCTGCCATCAACAAGCTCCAGTCCCAGATGTCATCCTGCCCGTCCTCCGTCAGCCAAGCCGCAGCAGCGGCTGCGCTCTCCGGCGACCAGTCCTTCGTGCGCGAAAGCGTTGCGGTCTACCGCACGCGGCGGGACACCGCCGTCGCCGGCTTGAACGCCGTGGAAGGACTCTCGTGCTCGGCGGCCGACGGCGCGTTCTACACCTGGGTGAACTGCTCCGGCGTGATCGGAAAGACGACGCCGGCCGGCACCACCATCCGTAACGACGAAGACTTCACGCTGTACCTCCTGGATGCCGCCTCCGTGGCCGTGATCCAGGGCTCCGCCTACGGCCTGGAACCGTACTTCCGCATCTCCTTCGCTACGGACCTGGAGACCATCCAGGCCGCCGTCGCCGCCATCGACAAAGCCGTCAGCGCACTCAGCTGAGCACGCCCGCCCGTATCCCCAGCAGAAAGACACAGTTATGATCCACGTCAAGACCAAGTTCGAACGCCCGGCGGCCGACGTCGTCGAGCGTCTCTCCAAGTTCTCCTCCGCCACCATCCACGAGGCGCAGGGCCGCAAAGGCGCGCTGAACTCGAAGATCAAGCCGATCCACCGGGACATGTCCTTCTGCGGGCCGGCGGTCACCGTGCGCTGCGCCCCGCAGGACAACCTCATGCTGCAGGTGGCCATCCACTACGCCCAGGCCGGCGACGTGGTGCTGGTGGGCACGGCCGAATATGAGGAAGCCGGTATCTTCGGCGACGTGCTCGGCAACGCCATGAAGGCCAAGGGCATCGCCGCCATGGTCACCGAATCCGGGGTGCGGGATACGGCGGACCTGATCGAACTCGGCCTGCCCGTCTTCTCCGGGAACGTCTGCATCAAGGGCACGGTCAAGGAGACCTTGGGCCCCATCAACCACCCGCTGGTGATCGGAGACGAGATCATCTACCCGGGCGACATCCTGCGCGGCGATGCCGACGGCGTCGTCGTCATCCGCCGCGAGGAAGCCGAAGAGGTCATCGCCCTGTCCCAGGCCCGCGACGACCACGAGCGCGAACTGATCAAGCTGTACCACGACGGCGGCACCACCATCGAGCTGTGCGAGCTCACCGACAAGCTGAAGGCCAAGGGCCTCCTGGTGGAGGACTGAGGCGGCCGGAGCCCTCAGCCGCCCAACCTGCTTAAACGCGGTTTGCCAGCTCAAATTTGAGCTGGCAAACCGCGTTTAAGGGGGTGAAAGACCGGGTTCGACGAGGGCGGGAGCCCGACGACGGGCGGGCGGCCGCCGTGCTTCCTGCCGCCCGCTTGCGTCCTACCGCTGCGGCTCCTGAACCAGATGCCAGACCGTCCCGATGCCGCCCGACGCCGGCATGAGGCTGCCTTCGAAGATGAAGACCGGTTCGGCGTCGCCGTCTTCCGGACGCCAGAGCCCGTTGGCGGGGCAGTGGAAGCCGGTCCGGACCGACAAGGTTCCAGCGTCGCGCTGGCGGGCCAAAGTGGTGAGACCGATCTTCTTCACGGCGGTTCGCTCCTGTGCTTTCTGCATCCGTCCGGAGGGCCGGACGGTTTCGGGGAGGGGTGGATGGAACCATCGTAGGAACGCCGTTACGCGCGTGGATAAGACCTAAAAGCTGTGGAGCGATAAGCAGCTTCTATGGTTGCAGCGCAGGACCGTAGTCCGCCAGGAGCCGGCTGCGGATCATTTCGCGGATGATGATCAGCACGGCGGAGGCGGATTCGGACAGCGGCTCGTGTTCTGCGGTGCACAGGGCGATCTTGCACTGCAGTGCAGGGTCCACGATCCGCAGCACCTTGAAATTTTCTTCGTGGAACAGTGCGTCCGCGGCCGAGCGCGGCAGGATGGCGGATCCCAGGCCGGCGGTGATCAGGCGGCCGAGCGCCGGAACGGATTCCACCTCCCCTGCGAGCTTGAGCGGCAAACCCTTTTCCTCAAGCCCTTTGTCGACCAGCTGGCGCAGCGTGTGGATGCGCTCCGGGAGGAAGAGCCGCTCGCCGGCCACCTCCGCGAGGGTGACGGTCTCGCCGTCGCCGATTTTCACATCCGCGTTCGTGACCAGGTGCAGGTCTTCCACCACCATGGTGGTGAACTGGACCCCACGGATCGGCCCGGGCTCGTAGATCAGGGCCATGTCCAGCTTGCCGTTCTTGATCGCTTCGCTGAGTACGCCACCGAAAGTCTCGGTCAGGTGGAGGATGATGTCCGGGTACCGCTCCCCCACCTCCCGCACGATCTCCGGGGCGAGCTTGGAGACCATGCTGTACGGGGCGATCGCGATGGACACCCGGCCGGCCGGCGCCGCTCCGGAGGCCGCGACGTCGGTCCTCGCCTGTTCCACGAGCCGCAGGATGGTCTGTGCGTGGCGGTAGAGCGTGTGGCCGGCCGCCGTGGGCTCTACACCCTGCTTGCTGCGGATGAGCAGCCGTTGCTTGAGGTCCTTCTCCAGCGAGGAAACCTGCTGGCTCAGCGCGGGCTGCGCCACGTGGAGGCTCGCAGCGGCCTTGGTGATGCTTCCCGAATCCACGATCCGCACGAAGTATTCGAGCTTCCGGGTGTCCATGGTGTCCGCCTTTCCGGGGATCGAATCAGGCCCTGCGTCATAGCAATTCCTTATGTGGTGACGCAGAACAAGTCTTTGTGTGAGCCGAGTCTCACTGGCTACGTTGAGTGCGGGACGACACCCCAAGCACCCCGTTCGCATGGCATGGCCGGCCCTGGCCATCTGGTCTGTATCCCCCGGACACTCCCTGGCTCACGTCCCCGACATCCCTTCAGGAGGAAACCCGATGAAATCCTACACGCGCCGCGGATTCGCAGCCCTGGCACTCACCACCGTTTCGGCCCTCGCGCTCACTGCCTGCGGCGGCGGCGCAGAGGCCGGCAAGGACGCCGGCTCGCCCACCTCCGGCGAAGTCAACCTGATCGCCTACTCCGGCATCTGGGAAGAGCAGTACACCAAGGCCG
>NZ_MJLT01000021.1 GCF_001766675.1 Arthrobacter sp. SW1 | reverse complement strand
CGGGCCGCGGCGGCGACACTGGGCGATGACTTGATGCGGCGGACGCGGGACGCCGGCTCGTACGGTGCCGATGATTGCTCGGGCATGGTTCCTCCGAAGGGGCTAGTGGGGGCTCCCTTCGAGCCTAGGTATGCAAAAGCCGCATGGATAAGACCAAATGTGCGTGGACTGATAAGGCATCCTTATGGGTTCACGCGGTTCCAGGGATTGATTTTGCTTATGGATTCACGCGGTTTTTGTATTGTTCCGGGGCCCGGCCGCGGGGCTAGCGTTCTTGCATGGATGTCCAGCTGAAGCGCCGCGCCCCTTCGCCTGCGGGCGGGTACCGTTACGGCGCCTCGCGGCGCGCTGTTCCAGGCCGCGACGGCGGCTCGGAGGACGACGCCGCACGTCTCCGTTCCGAGTTCGCACGGCAGAGGCAGCGGCTGGCGCAGGCCGACAGCGGTTACCGCGCGCTGATCGTCCGCCGGAACGACCTCATCGCCGAGTGCGTGCAGGACCGCCTTCCGGTTACGAAAATCGCGGCGGCACTGGGCGTCTCGACGTGGGTGGTACGGACCGCCGTCGGAGATCCGGGCGAGGGACCGCCGTCGGGCGTGAGCCGCGAAAGCCGGCTGGCGCAGCTGCAGGAGATCGCCCGCGAACTGGCGGACGCCACCGCCGGACGGCTGGTTTTGGAGGCGGAACGGAAAGCCCTCGTGACTGCCGCGCACAGGGAGAACGCGCTCGATGTCTTTGAGCTGGCGTCGCTCACCGGCCTCACCCCGGAGCACATCCGGAAGATGGTGCGGGGCAGGCGGAAGGCCTCCTGAATCGAACCGCCAGTCCTCGCGGAGCCCTTCTTGGCACGACGTGGGAGGCGCAAGATTGCCGGTTCGCACCAGTGTGGTACTGGTTTGGTACCATTGTGTCCATGGCAATGAATCTTCGCGTCCCGGAAGACCTTGATCGCCGGCTTGAGCAACTCGCCGCCGAGGAGCATACGTCCAAGTCTGCGCTTCTTCTGCAGGGGGCTGAGTTGGTTCTGCAGCGTCATGCGCGCCGGCGTGAAATCAGTGAGGGCCTGGATTTTGTCATGACTCATGACGCTGAGTTGCTTACCCGGCTTGAGGACGCGTGACCGCGTACCTGGACATCGAGGATGCGCTGCAGGTTGTTGATCGGTACGGCTTTCACATCCGGGATGTCGGCTTGCTTGCTTCGGCATTGGCCCGCCCGGCGACAACTGTCATGGGTGCCGAAGCCTATCCTGAATTGGCGCTGAAGGCGGCCGCTTTGATGGATTCGGTGGCCCGTTTTAGCGCGCTTGTTGACGGCAATAAGCGCACAGCGTGGACGCTGATGGTGTTGCTGTTGTGGATCAATGGCCACCGCCATGACTTCACGACTGACGAGGGTTTCAGGCTCGTTGTGGGAGTGGCTGCTGGCGACATCGAGTTGGGGGAATCGGCGGCGGAAATTTCGAAGCATTTGGTGCGCCGTTAGTTGTTGCTGAGGCTTCCAACAGGGGGTGTGCACAATGTGCACACCTTACCCGGCGGACTGGGCCGTACATCGGTCGGACTGGCCCGTACTCGGCGTTTTTTCGGGAGTTCCCAGTGTTTTCGAGACCTGGAACCCGGTTCGAGTCCCACCTCGGGCACAGTGTTTTACCTGTTCAGGGGCCTGTTGGCCTCTGAGTGTGGACAGATTGTTCACGGATAGGCCCCTTCGGGGGGCCTTTTTTCGTTGGCCGTCTGTGTGGCCTGGCTGCTCCTTCTGAGTCCGGAATGTCCTTGCTTATCTATGGTGGGGCAGCGGCGGTGCTACATGATTTCTCGGTCAACTTACGGTTGTTGTTCGTGATGATGTCCAGGTTTCATGTGCCGCGGCCGTCCTGGAGCCGGTGCATGACATCGCCAATCAAGGCACGTAGGCTGCAGTGAACCATGGAACATGGTGGCGTGGGGTGGTGGGACTTGAAGCAGATGAGGCTTCGCTACGCAGGTGTTTGCCGGCTGTGTGGAAATTTGCTTCCGGCTGGCACGGAAGCAATCTACGAGCCTGAGTCAAAGACCGTCTGCTGCATGGCATGTGCCCGCGAGGCTACGGCTACTATTTCTCCAGGTCCGGAACTGCCCGCTGGTAATCCGTTGACGATCGCGTCTGGGGTCGCCGGTTCGTCTGCCCGGCGCGAATATGAGCGCCGGAAGGTGAAGGACGAGGAAAAGCTCCGACAGACATGGGGCCGGTTCGGTGGTCTGGCAGTTGCCCTCGCCAAGGAACGTCCGCACACCAAAGCGTGGGACCGGGGCGCGACGGGGGAGGAGCGCCTCGGCTCCCGACTGGACGCGTTGGCTTCCGCTGATTTCGCTGTTCTCCACGACCGGCGCATTCCCGCTTCGAAGGCGAACATCGACCACATCGTCATCACTCGGGGCGGAATCTGGGTGATCGACGTCAAGCGGTACAAAGGGCGGCCTGAACTGAAGATCGAGGGTGGTATCTTCCGTCCGCGGGTTGAGAAGCTCCTCATTGGTCGGCGGGATTGCACGAAGCTGGTCGAAGGTGTGCGCTGGCAGGTTGATGTCATGTGCGGCTTCGTTGGGGATGTTCCGGTTGCCGGGGTCTTGTGCTTCATCGAGGCTGATTGGCCGCTGATTGACGGCGCCTTTTCGGTTCGCGGGGTTCAAGCACTCTGGCCGAACCGCTTGGCCGAGGTGCTTGCAGCGCAGGCAGTTGGCAATGTTGACGTCGAAGCTGTGCGTCACGCGGTCGCCTCGCGGTTTAGGCCTGCGTGACGTCAGGCGTTCGTGGCCCAACTGCGCGCCACTCGGCCGGAAGAAGCATACGGAATTGTTGGGGTTCAGTGGGTGGCGCTTCCAGGGTGTCGGAGCCGGCGCAGGACTGATCCCCGCCGGTTCCCAAGCCTCGCTGCGCTCGGCTCGGGGCACTCGCCGGCGTGGGCCCTGGCACCAAAAAAGAAAGAGCGTGCCTTCCCCGAAGGGAGGGCACGCTCTTCTTGTTCCGGGAGACCGGTTGTTCCGGGAGACCGGCGCTTATTCGGCGTCGTGGTCGGTTTCGAGGATGGCGACGAGCTTGTCGAGGGCTTCGTCGGCGCCGGTGCCTTCGGCGCGGAGGACCACGACGTCGCCCTGGGCGGCGCCGAGGCTCATGAGGGAGAGGATGGAGGCTGCGTCCATGGCCTCGTCGGCGGGTTCGCCCTGGCGGGCGATGGTGACCTCGAGGTCGAGTTCGGCGGCGGCTTCGGCGAAGATCGCGGCGGGGCGGGCGTGCAGGCCGACGCGGCTGGCGATGGTGGCGGTGCGTTCAGTCACGGGGTTCTCCTTGGTTTCCGGGGTGGGTTGTTTGGTGGCTTTGAGGAACTACAGGCCGAGTTCGCCCAGGATGGGCAGTTGTTCGCGGACGGCGGCGCGTGCGGCTGCGGCGCTGGGCGCTTTGAGGGCGGTGGCTGCGAGTTGCTGGGCCTGGGCCAGGGTGATGGTTTTCAGCACGGCGGCCACGGCCGGCAGGGCGCGGGGGCTCATGGACAGGGTGGTGACGCCGAGGCCGATGAGCACGGCGGCCAGGGCGGGGTCTGCCGCGGCTTCTCCGCAGACACCCACGGGCTTGGCGTTGCCGCTGGCCGCGGCTGCGGTGGCCGCGCCGTCGGCGGTGAGTTTCACGAGCTGCAGCACGGCCGGCTGCCAGGGGTCGTTCAGGGTGGCGAGGGGCCCGAGCTGCCGGTCGGCGGCCATGGCGTACTGGGTGAGGTCGTTCGTGCCGAGGGAGGCGAAGGAGACTTCCTGCAGCACGGTGCCTGCGGTAAGCGCGGCGGAGGGCACCTCGATCATCACGCCGGGGGTCTTCAGTCCCGCGGCAGTGGCGAGTCCGGCGAAGCGGGCCGCTTCGTCCGGGGTGGAGATCATGGGGGCCATGACCCATACCTCGGCCTCATGCTGGGCTTCGGCCGCTGC
>NZ_MJLT01000020.1 GCF_001766675.1 Arthrobacter sp. SW1 | reverse complement strand
GCGCTACATCACCAACCCGCCGGGCAACGCGGTGCGCGTTCACCAGCACTTGAAGATCGGCGACGGCGAGGTCAACTGGGACGAGTTCTTCGGCGGCCTCAAGGAGATCGGCTTCCTGGACTCCCCGGACACCGTGATGTGCTCCTCGGTCTTCGCGGAAGACGAGAGCGCCGCGGACGTGGCCCGCTTCCAGTTGGAGACGATGGAAAAGTACGTGGCGCAGGCAGGCTGAGCCCCGGCGCCGCCCTTTGCTCGCCACTTTCACCAGCCCGGCGTTTTCACCAGCCGAAACGTGGTTTGCCCGCTCAAATTTGGGCGGGCAAACCACGTTTAAGGCTGTGTTTTCCACATAGAAGCAGGGGAATGGTGCCGGCAGGTGCCCGGGGCGCTTCAGTGGGAGCATGGAATTTCCCCAGGCCACCTTCCATAGCTCACCTTCCGGCAGCCGTGCGGACGCCACGGCGTGGGAACTGCACCATGGATACAAACGTGGCAGGCTTGTCCGGATCCGGCATGGCGTCTACCTCCCTGCCGAACAGTGGCTGTCCGTCAACGGCTGGGAGCGTTATGCGCTGACGACGGCGTCGCTCGCCATCCGTGGCGAATCTCCTGTTTTCTGCCGGGAGACGGGGCTGCTGCTGTGGGGAGTGAAGCTCGCCGGCCTTCCGCAGGCCGTGGAATACCTGACCAGCCACCGTGACCAGCTCGGACGTGCCGCACCGCCGCGCCTCTATGGCAACAGGGACGCCGTGGAGAAGCTTGGAAAACAGCTGGCTCCGGACCTTTCAATGCTTCCCACGGGCTTCCGCGACGCCAAACGCCTGGGCACAAGCGCGGGGAGATGGTCAGTGGTGTCGGACCGCCTTGGGCTGCGCCTCCGGGTTCAGGAACTCGACGGGCTCCTCAGCGATACGATCCACCGCCTGCCGTTCCGCGACGCGGTGGTGGTCCTGGATCAGCTCCTGCCGAAGGAGTCCATGGCTCACGAGCCCGCGTACCAAGCGTCTGTGCACCACAAACCCGCCGCAGCATACATGCGAAGCGTGGAGCATCTGGCAGGCCTGTGCTCCTCGCTGCCGAAAATTGCCCAACGTGAACGCATGTCCGCGGCGCTCGCCTTTGCGGACAGCCGCTCCGAGTCCGTGGGCGAATCACTCAGCCGGGCCGTGATTGCAGAGCTGGGTTTTGAGGTCCCGGAGCTGCAGTTCCGCGTCATGGGCCAGTTCGGGGAGGTGGCGCGCACGGACTTCTACTGGCGGCAGCGGAAGCTGGTGGGCGAGTTCGACGGCCGCATCAAATACACCCGGGCGCGGGAACTCAGCGGAAAATCCATTGAGCAGGTCGTCGCCGAGGAGAAAGCACGCGAAGACCGCATCCGTGCCCTGGGCTACGGCGTGGTGCGCTGGGAGTGGGATGAGCTCATGCAGCCCGGGAGGCTCGCCACCAAGCTCCTGCGTGCCGGCGTCCCCCGGGTACCTCAGAACTCCTACCGGCCGAAGCGTGGGTTGCCGGCCCAAATTTAGGCGGGCAACCCACGCTTAGGCGGGTCAAAACGCAAAGGCTACGCCGTGAACGGCAGGCGGGGGTCGACGTCGAGCCCTTCCCACGTGGTCCGGACCCATCCATGGTGCGGGTCGTCGCTGATCAGCCAGTCACGGACCCGGCCCGGGCCGGCCATCACGTTGAGGTAGTAGAGGTCGTAGCCGGGGGCGGCCATGGCGGGGCCGTGCCAGCCGTAGGGAACCAGGACGACGTCGCCGGTGCGGACTTCGGCATTGACGTCGATGGGTCGCTCATCAGAAGCGTAGACCCGGGCGTATCCYAGGGGATCGGTGCCGGCGGGGGCGGGGGATCCTTCGGCGAGCCGGGTTTCGAAGTAGTAGATCTCCTCGAGGCTGGTCTCGCCGTCCTTCTCCTCGTCGTGCTTGTGCGGCGGATAGGAGGACCAGTTGCCGGCAGGGGTGATGACTTCGCACACGATGAACCGGTCTGCTTCCAGGGCGGCCGGTGTCCCGAAGTTGTGCACCTGCCGGGAGCAGTTGCCGGCGCCGCGCAGTTCCAGCGGGATGTCTTCGGCGCGGACCAGCCGTGTWGGGTATTCGGCCTTGGCGGGAGCGAGTGCGACGGCGATCCGMCCGCCGTCCGCACTGCTCACCGTGGCGGCCTTGCCGATGCCCGTGTAGAGGACGTCCGTGGTGCCGTKGAAAACGCTCCGGCGCCCCCGCAGTGCGTACTGCTCTCCATCAACGGTGACGGTAAAGGACCCCTCCAAGGGYACGAAGATCCGTTCTTCCCCTRCGGCTTCCAGCGTGACGGCCGCACTAGGATCCAAGGTGGCGACCTTGAGCCCCGTGTGGGCCCAGCCGTCCACYTGGAGGCTGCTGTCGTGCGCGCCCAGGGATACCTGCCAGGCTCCGTCGGCTGCTTTTCCGTAGGGGTAGACCCACTCGGTCATGGGGGAGTGTCCTTTCGTCCGGGTACCGGTAACGGGTGCCGGCCCCGCGCCTCAGCGCTGGACCAGCGTCATTTCAAAGCTGTAGGAATCGGCCCGGTACACGTGGTGCCCGGTTTCGATGTTCCGGCCGGTGTCGTCCACCGCGGTGCGCTCCATGGTCACGAGTGCCGCGCCAGGTTCGCAGCCGAGCAAGCCGGCTTGGTATTCGTCCGCGACGGCGGCTCCGATCCTTTGCTGTGCAAGCCGGAAGTTGACGCCGGCGGYGCGGAGGAGCTCGTACATGCCGCGCTCGCTGAGCGCTTCTTCGCTCAGCTGGGCGACGTCGTCGCGCACCCAGTTCTCCATGAGGGCGAGCGGCTTGTTGCCGACGCTGCGAAGCCGGGTGAAGTGGTAGACGCCGACGGCGGCGGGAAGCTGCAGCGTTTCACGCTGCTTTTCCGGGGCGGGGCCGTGGCTGAAGGATAGGACTTTCGTGCTGGGCTTCTGCCCGGTGCGCAGCAGGTCATCGTTGAGGCTGGAGAGCTCAAGGGGCCGCCGGACCTGGCTGGCSACYACCTGGGTACCGACACCGCGCTTGCGGACGAGGAGTCCGGCCCGCACGAGTTCGTCCATSGCCTTGCGCATGGTGGGGCGCGAAAGGTTGAGCCGGTTGGCGAGTTCGATCTCGTTYTCCAGCCGGGAGCCGGGCTCCAAGGTGCCTGAGCGGATCATTCCTTCGATTCCCTGGACCACTTGGTGGTAGAGGGGCACGGGTGACGATCGGTCAATGGGGATGTTCAGGAGCTGTGACATCTCTACTTCTCCCTTGTTGGCGGGTTGCACATGTCCTATTGCATGGACAAATGCCTTGCCTAGTGTAGGCCCGGATTCCGCGGCAGCACAGCGTGGCACGCGAGTTCAGTTGCTTGCCAAAGTTGTCAGTAACCGCTGACAAACGSCCCTCTTCGGCTTCCATTATTTATCGTGACGTAAATATGTCAAGACAAACTATTGACTGATGTGGCGTCCGTCACTCATGATCATAAGCAGCACCCCCGCGGAGGCACGTGGGCGTGGATCGAAGGAGATTCGCATGAAGAAGAAGTTTTCCTGGCGCCGGGCAGCGGCCGCCGTTGTCCTTGTTCCGCTTCTGGCTGTAACTGCATGCTCCGCCCAGGGTGGCAAGCCGGCGGACACTGGTGGTGGCGCCGGCGGCCAGGTGGCTGATACGCCGAAGATCAAGGTGGCCATGATCACGCACGCCGTGGCCGGTGATACCTTCTGGGACATTGTCCGCAAGGGCGCCGAGGAAGCGGCCAAGAAGGACAATGTCGAACTGCTGTACACCAGCGATCCCGACGCCGGCCGCCAGGCACAGTTGGTGCAGCAGGCGATCGACCAGAAGGTGGATGGCATCGCCGTCACCCTTGCAAAGCCCGAAGCGCTGAAGGACGTGGTCAAGAAGGCGACGGACGCGGGAATCCCCGTGGTCAGCTTCAACGGCGGCATGGAAGCGTCCGCCGCCTTGGGTGCCTTCACCTACTTCGGTTCCGACGAGAAAATCGCCGGCGAAGCCGCCGGCACCAAGCTGGCTGCCGAGGGCTTCAAGCACCCGATCTGCGTGATCCAGGAGCAGGGCCATGTGGGCCTCGAAGCCCGTTGCGCAGGCGTGAAGGCCAAGGTGCCGGGCACGGAAATCCTCTACGTTGACGGCAAGGACATGACCGGTGTGCAGTCCACCGCGACGGCCAAGCTGCAGGCCACCAAGGACGCCGATGTCATCATCGGCCTGGGTGCCCCGTTCTCCCTCACTTTGCAGAAGTCGGTGAAGGACGCCGGCAGCTCCGCCAAGGTGGCCAGCTTCGACCTCAATGCCGAACTCGCCCAGCAGATCGTGGACGGCAACGTGGTGTTCACCGTTGACCAGCAGCCGTACCTGCAGGGCTACCTTTCCGTGGACTCCCTGTGGCAGGCCAAGCGGGGCGGATTCAAGGTGGGCGGCGGCCAGGCGGTACTGACCGGTCCGGCCATYGTGGACAAGTCCAACGCCGCGGATGTCCTGAAGTTCGCCAAAGAAGGCATTCGCTAAGAGCCCCGAAACGGGTGCCGCCCGGGCCGGACAAGCCCAGGCGGCACCCGCGGACCAAGGAGTATCTCCAGATGTCATCAATCGTTAGTACGCCGCAGGCAACCGCGCCGGATGAGCGCGTCGCCAAGCGCAATCCGCTCCAGAAACTGATGGGCAGGCCCGAAGTGGGCGCACTCGTCGGGGCCGTGGTGCTGTTCATCTTCTTCGCCTCGGTTTCCAGCACTTTCACTCAACCCAACGCCCTCGCCACCGTGCTCTACGGCTCATCCACCATCGGCATCATGGCCGTGGGGGTCTCGCTGCTGATGATCGGCGGCGAGTTCGATCTCTCCACCGGCGTTGCGGTGATCTCCTCGGCCCTGACCGCSTCCCTGTTTGCCTGGTACTTCTCCATGAACGCCTGGGTGGGCGTGCTCCTCGCGCTGATCGTGTCGCTGGGCATCGGCTTCATTAACGGCTGGATCCTGATCAAGACCAAGCTGCCCAGCTTCATCGTCACCCTTGCCACCTTCCTGATGCTGACCGGCCTGAACCTGGCATTGACCCGGCTTGTCGGCGGGAGCGTCTCCTCGCCGTCGATCGCCAGGCTGGACGGCTTTGAATCGGCCCGCGCGGTCTTTGCCTCCGGGGTCGTGATCGGCGGCGTCGAAGTCAAGATCACGGTCTTCTACTGGATCCTGTTGGTGGCCATCGCGTCCTGGATCCTGCTGCGCACGAAGGTGGGCAACTGGATCTTCGCCGTCGGCGGCGACGACAACGCCGCTACCGCCGTCGGTGTTCCGGTCACGAAGACCAAGATCGGCCTCTTCATGGCCGTCGGCTTCTGCGGCTGGGTYCTCGGCATGCACAACCTGTTCGCTTTCGACGCCGTGCAGTCCGGCGAGGGCGTGGGCAACGAGTTCCTGTACATCATCGCCGCGGTGATCGGCGGCTGCCTGCTCACCGGCGGCTACGGCTCGGCGGTGGGCGGCGCGATCGGCGCGTTCATCTTCGGCATGGCCAACAAGGGCATCGTGTACGCGCAGTGGAACCCGGACTGGTTCAAGTTCTTCCTGGGCCTCATGCTCCTGCTGGCCACGATCGTCAACCTCATCGTCAAACGCCGCGCGGACGCGAGCAAGTAGGAGGGCCGCCATGACCGAGAACATCCCCGCGAAGGC
>NZ_MJLT01000019.1 GCF_001766675.1 Arthrobacter sp. SW1 | reverse complement strand
TCTCAGGCTCCGATCTTCTTGGTCAGGCGCTGGTACACGGCGATGATGAGGCCGAAGAGCAGCAGCAGGATGACGGACAGGGCGGCTGCGAAGGGCCAGTTGAGCAGGCCTGTGGTCTGGTCGTAGATTTCCGTGGCCAGCACCTGCACCGCGCCGCCACCCAGCAGGCGCGGGGTGATGAAGGTGCTGACGGAGAGCACGAAGACCATGAGGAACGCAGTGAGCACGCCCGGCAGGGTCAGGGGGAGTGTCACGCGGGTGAACACTTTGAACTTGCTGGCGCCCAGGGAACCCGCCGCCTCTTCGAGCTGCGGGCTGAGCCGGCCGAACCCGGAGATCATGGCCAGGATGGCGTAAGGCATGAAGATTTCCACCAGGCCGATCGTCACGCCGGTCATGTTGTTGGTCAGCTTCAGCGGGTCCGTGATGAAGCCCAGGCCCTTGAGGGAGGAGTTGACCAGCCCGGTGTCGCCCAGGATGACCATCCAGCCATAGGTACGGACGACGGCGGAGGTCAGCAGCGGCGCGATGGCCAGGGCGGTGAGGAGTCCCTTCCATTTACTGGTGGAGCGGGCCAGGAACATCGCCACCGGGTAGGAAACCAGCACGCAGAGGATGCCGACCACCAGGCCCATCTGGAAGGTGTCGAGGGTGACTTTCCAGAAGTAGGGATCGCTGAGGGGCTCGGTGTAGTGCCGGAGGGTGAAGCCTTCCTCCACCACGCCGTCGGGGCCGCCCTCGTTGAAGGACATCCGCACCATGTAGGCCAGCGGCAGCACGAAGCCGGCCACCAGGCCGAGGATTGCCGGCGCCAGGAGGGCGATGACGGTGCGGCGATCGCGCCGGGTCTTGGCCTTCTCCAGCACGCCCGGTGCCAGGCCTGTGGCGGTCATGATGCGACGACCTGTTCCCCTGCCGGGGCGCCTGCCGCCGTCGGGGATGCCGCGGCCGGCGGCGCGGCGGTGCCGGGGATGATGAAGGCATCGGCCGGGTCCCAGGACAGGTAGGCGGTCTCGCCGATCCGGGGAATGCCGCTGCTGGCGGTGGGCATCTGGGACAGCAGGTCTTTGTCCCCGGCACGGACACCGAGGGACAGGGAGTCTCCCGTGTAGCTGACGCGTTCAATCACGCCTTCGATGTACGGCCCGGAGGGCTGTTCGAGGGAAGTCTTCAAGCGGTGCGGGCGGACCACGATCTCATGAGTGCTTCCCGCTAAACCGGCGGCGCCCACGGCGCCGAAGCGGCCAAAGCCGTCCACGTCCACCACGTAGCGGCGCTCATCGTCGGCGGCAGCGCCGTCGTCGGACACAACTGCGGCGGCGAAGAAGTTCGCCTGGCCGATGAAGTCGGCCACGAAGTGGGTCTGCGGACGCTCGTAGACTTCGGCGGGGGCGCCGTACTGTTCGATGATGCCGCCGTTCATGACGGCGATCCGGTCCGCCATGTCCAGGGCTTCGTCCTGGTCGTGGGTGACGAAGAGCGTGGTGGCTCCGGTGCGCTGCTGGATGGAGCGGATCTCGGTGCGCATGTTCTCGCGCAGCTTGGCATCCAGGTTGGACAAGGGCTCGTCCAGGAGCAGCAGCGTCGGCTCCACCACCAGGGCGCGTGCAATCGCAATGCGCTGCTGCTGGCCGCCGGAGAGGGCCTTCACCTGGCGGCCGGCAAGGTGGCCGAGCTTGACCAGGTCCAGGGCCTCGATCACGCGCCGGTTCTGTTCCTTGGTGTTGACCTTGCGCATCTGCAGGCCGAAAGCCACGTTCTGTGCCACGTCCATGTGCGGGAACAAGGCGTAGGACTGGAACACCATGCCCATGCCTCGCTTGTGGACAGGGGTCTGGGTGATGTCCTTGCCGTCCACCAGGATGGAGCCGGACGTGGGGTCCATCAGGCCGGCCACCATTCTCAGGGTGGTGGTCTTTCCACAGCCCGAGGGGCCGAGGAGGGCCACCAGGTGGCCCTCCTCCACGTCCATGCTGAGGCAGTCCACTGCCGGGTCGAGGCCGGGGGCGTATCTCTTGGTCAGGTTGACGATCGAGAGCTTCGGATTATTCAAGGTGCTGCTCCACATTCCGGCAGTGTTCTGGGGTTCTACTTGGTGATGATCTGGCGCTTCCATTCCTGGGTCCACTTGTCGCGGGCCTTGGAAAGGAAGTCGATGTCCAGYGCGGTGATGTCCGGGTTGTCGGTGGCAACCACGCGGGCCTTGATGTCGGCCGGSAGYTGCGCGTTGCTGACGGACGGTGCGTAGAAGAGSGCCTTGGCGAAGGCCGTCTGCGCYTCGGCAGAGAGCGCATAGTTGATGAAGGTCTTCGCGGCGRCCGMGTGCGGGGCGCCCTTGACCAGGTTGATCGTGTTGATCTGGTAGACGGAGCCTTCCTTGGGGACGGCCACGCCGATCTTCTTCTTGCTCTGGTCGCTGTAGTACTGGGCGCGGGCRTTCTGGCCCAGGCCGATGACGGTCTGGCCGGTGATGACGCTCTGGTACTCATCCGGGTTCGGGGCGAAGGACTGGACCGACGGCGCCAGTTCCTTCAGCTTGGCGGTGGCCTTCTCGATGGACTGYGTGTAGTCCTCGCCTTCCATCTTGGCGGTGATGGCSGTCAGGGAGATGCCCARCAGGGAGGGCGGTGCCACGATATTGACCTTGCCCTTGTTGGCYGGATCCCAGAGTTCCGTCCAGCTGTCCGGCGCCTTCGGGAARGTGGCRGTGTCGTAGACGAGGCCGACGGCGTCAAGCATCGCCACCGGGCCGAAGCCTTCCTTGTCGCGGAACTTCTCCGGCACGTTGGCCAGGTTCGGCACGGCGGAAGCGTCCAGCTTCTCGAACAGGCCCTGGCGGTTGCCGGTGGTGGAGACCGAGTTGTCCATGATGGCGACGTCGGTGGCCGGGCTGCCCTTCTGGCCCTGCAGGGCGCTGAGCATTTCGGCCGAAGAACGCTTGGAGACGAAGTTGATCTTGATGTCCGGGTACTTGGCCTTGAACGGTTCGATCACGGCCTTGGTGTACTGCTCTTCCCAGATGCCGGAGTAGGCGATCAGGTTGACTTCGCCGGAGGTGGGCGAGCCGGCGTCCTTGCCGGCCTCTGCGCCGCCGCCGCAGGCAGTGAGCGCGAGGGCCGAAACGGTGGTGAGTGCCAGGGCTGCGAATCCGCGGCGCGTGTAGGATTTCATCGGGTTTCCTCCTGAAGGGATGTCGGGGACGTGAGCCAGGGAGTGTCCGGGGGATACGGACCAGATGGCCAGGGCCGGCCATGCCATGCGAACGGGGTGCTTGGGGTGTCGTCCCGCACTCAACGTAGCCAGTGAGACTCGGCTCACACAAAGACTTGTTCTGCGTCACCACATAAGGAATTGCTATGACGCAGGGCCTGATTCCATCCCCGGAAAGGCGGACACCATGGACACCCGGAAGCTCGAATACTTCGTGCGGATCGTGGATTCAGGAAGCATTACCAAGGCCGCTGCGAGCCTCCACGTGGCGCAGCCCGCGCTGAGCCAGCAGGTCTCTTCGCTGGAGAAGGACCTCAAGCAGCGGCTGCTCATCCGCAGCAAGCAGGGTGTGGAGCCCACGGCGGCCGGCCACACGCTCTACCGCCACGCGCAGACCATCCTGCGGCTCGTGGAACAGGCGAGGATCGACGTCGCGGCCTCCGGAGCGGCGCCGGCCGGCCGGGTGTCCATCGCGATCGCCCCGTACAGCATGGTCTCCAAACTCGCTCCGGAGATCGTGCGGGAGGTGGGGGAGCGGTACCCGGACATCATCCTGCACTTGACCGAGACTTTCGGTGGCGTGCTCAGCGAAGCGATCAAGAACGGCAAGCTGGACATGGCCCTGATCTACGAGCCCGGGCCGATCCGTGGGGTCCAGTTCACCACCATGGTGGTGGAGGACCTGCACCTGGTCACGAACGCGGACGTGGAAATCGGCGACGGCGAGACCGTCACCCTCGCGGAGGTGGCCGGCCAGCGGCTCTTCCTCCCGGAGCGCATCCACACGCTGCGCCAGCTGGTCGACAAAGGGCTTGAGGAAAGGGGTTTGCCGCTCAAGCTCGCGGGGGAGGTGGAATCCGTTCCGGCGCTCGGCCGCCTGATCACCGCCGGCCTGGGCTCCGCCATCCTGCCGCGCTCGGCCGCGGACGCCCTGTTCCACGAAGAGGACTTCCAAGTGCTGCGGATCGTGGACCCTGCGCTGCAGTGCAAGATCGCCCTGTGCACCGCGGAACACGAGCCGCTGTCCGAATCAGCCTCCGCCGTGCTGATCATCATCCGCGAAATGATCCGCAGCCGGCTCCTGGCGGACTACGGTCCGGCGCTGCAACCATAGAAGCTGCTTATCGGTCCACAGCTTTTAGGTCTTATCCACGCGGGTGACGGCGTTCCTACGATGGTTCCATCCACCCCTCCCCGAAACCGTCCGGCCCTCCGGACGGATGCAGAAAGCACAGGAGCGAACCGTCGTGAAGAAGATCGGTCTCACCACTTTGGCCCGCCAGCGCGACGCTGGAACCTTGTCGGTCCGGACCGGCTTCCACTGCCCCGCCAACGGGCTCTGGCGTCCGGAAGACGGCGACGCCGAGCCGGTCTTCATCTTCGAGGGCAGCCTCATGCCGGCGTCGGGCGGCATCGGGACGGTCTGGCACTTGGTGCAGGAGCCGCAGCGGTAGGACGCAAGCGGGCGGCAGGAAGCGCCGCGGCCGGCCCGCCGGTCGTCGGGCTCCCGCCGTCGTCGAAACCCGGTCTTTCACCCCCTTAAGCTCTTTCACCCCCTTAAACGTGGTTTGCCAGCCCAAATTTGAGCTGGCAAACCACGTTTAAGGGGGTCGGACGGTTAAGCGGCCGGCTGGGTTTACTCCTCGACCAACAGGCCCTTGGCCTTCAGCTTGTCGGTGAGCTCGCACAGCTCGATGGTGGTGCCGCCGTCGTGGTACAGCTTGATCAGTTCGCGCTCGTGGTCGTCGCGGGCCTGGGACAGGGCGATGACCTCTTCGGCTTCCTCGCGGCGGATGACGACGACGCCGTCGGCGTCGCCGCGCAGGATGTCGCCCGGGTAGATGATCTCGTCGCCGATTACCAAGGGGTGGTTGATGGGGCCCAGGGTTTCCTTGACGGTGCCTTTGATGCAGACGTTCCCGGAGAAGACGGGCAGTCCGAGTTCGATCAGGTCCGCGGTATCCCGCACCCCGGATTCGGTGACCATGGCGGCGATGCCCTTGGCCTTCATGGCGTTGCCGAGCACGTCGCCGAAGATACCGGCTTCCTCATATTCGGCCGTGCCCACCAGCACCACGTCGCCGGCCTGGGCGTAGTGGATGGCCACCTGGAGCATGAGGTTGTCCTGCGGGGCGCAGCGCACGGTGACGGCCGGTCCGCAGAAGGACATGTCCCGGTGGATCGGCTTGATCTTCGAGTTCAGCGCGCCTTTGCGGCCCTGCGCCTCGTGGATGGTGGCGGAGGAGAACTTGGAGAGACGCTCGACGACGTCGGCCGCCGGGCGTTCGAACTTGGTCTTGACGTGGATCATGGCTGTGTCTTTCTGCTGGGGATACGGGCGGGCGTGCTCAGCTGAGTGCGCTGACGGCTTTGTCGATGGCGGCGACGGCGGCCTGGATGGTCTCCAGGTCCGTAGCGAAGGAGATGCGGAAATACGGTTCCAGGCCGTAGGCGGAGCCCTGGATCACGGCCACGGAGGCGGCATCCAGGAGGTACAGCGTGAAGTCTTCGTCGTTGCGGATGGTGGTGCCTGCCGGCGTCGTCTTTCCGATCACGCCGGAACAGTTCACCCAGGTGTAGAACGCGCCGTCGGCGGCAGCACACGAGAGTCCTTCCACGGCGTTCAAGCCGGCGACGGCGGTGTCCCGCCGCGTGCGGTAGACCGCAACGCTTTCGCGCACGAAGGACTGGTCGCCGGACAGCGCGGCCGCTGCCGCGGCTTGGCTGACGGAGGACGGGCAGGATGACATCTGGGATTGGAGCTTGTTGATAGCAGCCACCACGGGGGCGGGGCCGGCTGCGTAGCCGATGCGCCAGCCGGTCATGGCGTACGCCTTGGACACGCCGTTGACCAGCAGGATGCGATCCTTGAGGGCCGGCGCCACCTCCACCAGGCTGGCGATGCGTTCGCTGCCGAAGTTGATGTCGTCGTAGATCTCGTCGGTGAGGACCAGCAGCTGCGGGAACTCTTCGAGGACCCCGGCAAGGGCCGCGAGCTCGGCACGCGTGTACACGGCACCGGTGGGGTTGGACGGGGTGTTGAGGATGAGCCATTTGCTCTTCGGCGTGATCGCGGCACGCAGCGCAGCCGGGGTGAGCTTGAATCCGGTGGCCTCGCCGCAGGGAACGATCACCGGGGTGCCTTCGTTGGCGAGCACCATGTCCGGGTAGGACACCCAGTAGGGGGCCGGGATTATCACTTCGTCGCCGGCGTCGAGGGTGGCCATCAGGGCCAGGAAGATGACCTGCTTGGCACCGCCGCCCACGGTGATTTCCTCCTTGCCGTAACGGGTTCCGGTGTGGCGTTCCAGGCGGCCGAGGATGGCGGACTGCAGGGCCGGAGTTCCGGTGACCGAGGTGTACTTGGTTTCGCCGGCCTGGATCGCGGCGATCGCGGCGGCCTTGATGTGCTCCGGAGTGTCGAAGTCCGGTTCGCCTACGGTGAGGTCGATGATCGTGCGGCCCTCGGCCTTGAGTTCGCGCACCCGGGCCGCGGCGGCGACACTGGGCGATGACTTGATGCGGCGGACGCGGGACGCCGGCTCGTACGGTGCCGATGATTGCTCGGGCATGGTTCCTCCGAAGGGGCTAGTGGGGGCTCCCTTCGAGCCTAGGTATGCAAAAGCCGCATGGATAAGACCAAATGTGCGTGGACTGATAAG
>NZ_MJLT01000018.1 GCF_001766675.1 Arthrobacter sp. SW1 | reverse complement strand
CAAGGGCAACTGCTACGACAACGCAGTGATGGAGAACTTCTTCGGACACCTCAAGGAAGAACTCTTCCACCACGTCCGGTTCCTCAACACCGACGCACTGGCACCGGCTCTGCACGAGTACATCCACTGGTACAACAACGACCGGATCTCCACAAAGCTCGAGGGCCTGAGCCCGGTGCAATACCGCGCCCAGGCCCTCGCGGCCTAGGATCCTACTTAGCCAGTCCAACTATCGGGGACCAGTTCAACGCCGCGGGGACCATTCCGGAAATCCTGGCTTGCTACTTCACCGAGTCGAGGTAGCCCGCGAGGGACGGAGTGATCCGGGTACCCGAATTCGTGGAGCCGCCGTTGGTGTGGATGGCCACGATCGAGGTGGAGCTGTTGTAGACCGGGGCGCCGCTCTGCCCGCCGTAGGTGTCCATCTTGTAGAACACCTTCTCTGCCTGGGTGGAGGAAATGGAGCCGGTCATGGTCCACATGGTGCCTCGCGGCTTGTCGCCCGGGTAGCCCCGCACCGTTGCGGTGGTTCCGGTGAGGCTGGTGGTGGTTCCGGTGTAGTTCAGCCAGCCGGTGGTGTTGCCCACCGTGCAGTCGAGCTTGATGACACCCCAGTCGGCGTTGGTATTGGCGGAGTCGATCCACCGCTGGTCCGTGAAGAGCTCCGTTGCCCCGCACGTTCCGTAGGGATCGGTGGAACCGTTGCGGCCCGGTGCCACGCGGACGCCCCAGGAGTAGTCGGCGTCCGAGCCGGTGCCGCCTTCGTGGACGCAGTGGCCCGCGGTAAGGACCGTGTCGTCCGAAATCAGGGCGCCGGAGCAGATGTAGCCGCCGTTGAATTCGATCTGCACGATCGAGCTGTTGGGTGCCACGGTGGTGTTGGTGACCTGGGTGCGGCCATCGGCGCCGATCACCGATTCCGTCGAAGCTCCGCCCTTGACCGGCTTGGCCAGCGTGTACTTGCCGGCAAGCGCGGAGGCCGCCGAGCCGGAGTGTCGACCCTGGTCCACGGTGTGCGAAACCGGCTGGATCGTCCCGGTGTCCGTGCCCGCGTCGGCCGCGACGGCGGTGCCACCAAGGCCGGAGCTGAGTGCCAGGACGGCTGCGCCGAGCAGCAAGCCGGCTTTCTGCTTGTTCATGGGTTCCTTTCGGAAGGCGGCCTTTGTGGGACCGCAGGAGTGATGTGACGCACATTGTTTATGCACGCGACAAAACTGTCATCCAATTGTGACCATTCTGTCAAGCTTTTGGGAGCTGAATATCAGAAAAGGTCCCGGAACCTTGCGGTTCCGGGACCTTTTACGGGCGCTATCGCTGAACTGTCAGCCGGCTATCGCTGGACGGCGCCGAAACGTTCGGCGGCGACGGCGACGGCTGCCTCGCGGGCTTCCGAGGCTTCGTCCGCAGTCAGCGTGCGGTCGTTTGCCCGGAAGCGCAGGCCGAAGGCGAGCGACTTCTTTCCGTCCTCGATGCCCTTGCCCACGTACACGTCGAACAGTGCGACGTCCTCGAGCAATTCACCGGCACCCTCGCGGAGGGCAGCCAGCACGGCATCGGCCGGAACATCCTGCGGAACCACCAAGGCGACGTCCTGCGTCGCCACCGGGAAGCCCGAGATGTGCTTGGCGACAATGACGTCCGCCGCGGTGTCGAAGAGCGCATCGGCGTCCAGTTCCATGGCCACCGAGCGGGCGGGCATGTCGTGGGCAGCCAGCAGCTTCGGGTGCAGTTCGCCCGCGTAACCCACTACCTCGCCGGAGCGCAGCGCGAGCTGGGCGGCGCGGCCGGGGTGGAAGGCCTGGTGGCTGCCCTGGCTGACCACCAGCTCGACGCCGAGCACGTCGCCCAGCAGCCGGGCCGCGTCGATCGCGTCGGCCCAGTCCCACGGGCGCGGGGCGTGGCCGGCGGCAGCGGGCGAATCATGCCCGCACATCAGCGCGGCGATGTGCAGCGGCTGGTGCGGAACGCCGTCGAACAGTCCGTCCAGGACGGCCGCCTCGGGCTTGGCGCCGAGCGGCGGAATGGATTCCGTGCCGAGCGTGCCTTCGGGCAGGAACACCAGGCCGGCCTCGTACAGGGCGAGGTCGCGGAAGCCGCGGGACAGGTTGCGCCGGGCCACCTCGATCAGGCCGGGAAGCACCGACGTACGCAGGAAGCCCTGCTCCTCGCTGATCGGGTTGGCCAGCTTGATGGCCGACCGCTCAGCGCCTTCCGCGGCAACGCCGAAGGTGTCGTTGGCCGCCTTGGAAACGAACGGGTAGGACAGGACCTCGGTCAGGCCGGCATCCGCCAAGGCCTGCACGGCGCGGCGCTTCTGCTGCTGAGCGCGGGTGAGGCCCCGGCCGGGAGGGGCCACGGGCAGGGTGGACGGGATGTTCTCGTAGCCGACCAGGCGGGCCACTTCCTCGGACAGGTCTTCCTTGGTTTCAAGGTCCTGCCGCCAGCTCGGCGCCGTAACGCGGTAGCCGGTGTCCGTGGTTTCGACGGAGGCACCCAGGTCCTCCAGGCAGCCGGTGATCTGCTCCGGAGTGAAGTCGATGCCGATGCGCGCGGCCGCGAAGCCGGCGGGAAGCTCGATCGTCACTGTCTCCGGTGCGGTTCCGACGTCGGTCCCGGCCTCGTCAGCCGTTCCGCCTGCCAGTTCCACCAGCAGGTCCACCACGCGCTGGGCGGCGACGTTGGCCAGGTTCCAGTCCACGCCGCGCTCGAAGCGCTTGGAGGCCTCGGACGGCAGCTTGTGGCGGCGGCGGGCGCGCGCAATCGAGACCTCATCGAAGTGAGCGGCTTCGACCAGGATGTTCGTGGTGGAGTCCGATACTTCGGTGTTGGCACCGCCCATGACGCCGGCGATGCCGATGGCCCCGGAATCGTCGGTGATCAGCAGGTCTTCGGCGTCGAGCGTGCGCTCCTTGCCGTCAAGGGTGAGGAGCTTCTCCCCCGCGGCGGCGCGGCGCACCACGATGTCGCCCGAGAGCTTGTCCAGGTCATAGCAGTGGTTCGGCTGGCCGAGTTCAAGCATGACGTAGTTGGAGATGTCCACCGGCAGCGAGATGGAGCGGATGCCGGCCAGGCGGAGGCGGGACACCATCCACTGCGGGGTGGGACGGGTGGCGTCCACGCCGCGCACGGTGCGGGCCACGAAGCGGTCGCAGCCGGGCTTGCCGTAGATGGGTGCCTCGTCGTTGAGCTTGACGCCGTATCCGCCGGAGAGTTCCGCCGGTGCCTTGACCAGCGATGCCGGGTCCGTGAAGGAGGTTCCGGTGGCGTGGGCATATTCGCGGGCCACACCGCGGATGGAGAAGGCGTAGCCACGGTCCGGGGTGACGTTGATTTCCGCCGCCTGGTCGTACAGGCCGAGCAGTTCCATTGCGTCGCTGCCGATTTCCGGATCGAGGCCGATCCGGGACAGCACCAGGATGCCGTCGTGGTCCTCGCCGATGCCCAGCTCGCGGACCGAGGCGATCATGCCCGCGGACATGTGGCCGTAGGTCTTGCGGGCAGAGATGTGGAAGTCGCCGGGCAGCACGGCACCGGGAAGGGTGACCACCACCTTGTCGCCTTCGACGAAATTGTGGGCACCGCACACGATGCCCTGCACGCCGGAGGGATCGATGCCCTTGCCGGTGAGGGTCTGCTCCTGCCCTTCAGGAACGACGCGGACCTGGCACCAGTTGATGGTCTTGCCGTTGGACTGCGGTTCCTTGACGAGGCTGAGGACCTGCCCGACGACGATCGGGCCCTTGAGCGCGTCCGTGGGACGGTGCACGGCCTCCTCTTCGAAGCCGACCTTGACCAGGTCCGCCATGACGTCTTCGGCCGTGGCATCTGCGGGTACCTGCGCGAATTCACGCAGCCAGGAAAGTGGGATACGCACTGTTAGATCTCCATCCCGAAGTGCTCGCTGAAACGTACATCGCCTTCGATCATGTCGCGCATGTCGCTGACCTCATTGCGGAACATGAGGGTGCGCTCGATGCCCATGCCGAAGGCAAAACCTGAATACTCCTCCGGGTCGATGCCGGCGGCGCGGAGCACGTTCGGGTTGACCATGCCGCAGCCGCCCCATTCGATCCAGCGGGGACCGCCCTTGGCGCCGGGGTGCCAGATGTCCAGCTCGGCGGAAGGCTCGGTGAAGGGGAAGTAGTTGGGGCGCAGCCGGATCGATGCTTCCTCGCCGAACATCTGCCGGGCGAAGTGCTCCAGCGTGCCACGGAGGTCGGCCATGCTGAGGTTCTTGTCGATGGCCAGGCCTTCGAACTGGTGGAACACCGGGGTGTGCGTGGCGTCGAGCTCATCGGTGCGGAACACCTTGCCGGGGCACAGCACGTAGATGGGCACCTCGCGTTCCAGCATGGAGCGCACCTGCACCGGGGAGGTGTGGGTGCGCATGAGCAGGTGCGCCTCAGGGGGCTCCACGAAGAAGGTGTCCTGCATTTCGCGGGCGGGGTGGTCCGGCTTGAAGTTCAGGGCGTCGAAGTTGAACCACTCGGACTCGACCTCGGGGCCTTCGGCGATTTCCCAGCCCATGCCCACGAAGATGTCCGCCACGCGGTCCTGCAGCGTGGACAGCGGGTGCCGGGCTCCGGCGCGGCGGCGGCGCGGCGCGGCAGTGACGTCCACGGTTTCCTCGACCAGGATGCGGGCGTCGTTCTCGGCTTCGAGCTCAGCGGTACGGGCGGCGAGCGCCTGGTTGACGCGGCCCCGCGAGGCGCCCATGAGCTTGCCCGCGGCGGCTTTGTGCTCCTTGGCGAGCCCGCCGATTTCGCGGTTCGCCAGGCTGAGGGGCGACTTCTCCCCCGTGTGGGCCAGGCGGACGGCTTTGAGTTCTTCGAGCGAGGACGCGGCGGCGATGGCGGCCACGGCGGCCTCGACGGCGGCAGTGATGGCGGCTTCATCCAGCGGGTTCGGGATGGCGGCGCCCGGCAAAGTGTCAGTCATCTACTGTTCTTAGCTACGAGTCGGAAGTTTCCTCCGCCGGCCGGCGGCACGGCGAAGACACAAGGGCAACGCTCGCCGGATCGTCCGGCGGGCATTACCCTCCAGTCTAGTTGAACGCCGAGGCCGGAATTTAACCGGTCCGCTATTCAACTGCCGCTATTCAACCGGCCCCGCCGCGGGCGGCCGGCCCGGCTGGGCGGGCGGATGCCCCGGCAGCGGCGGCAGCGCCGTCGTCGGGGGTACTGCCGGAGGAACAGCCGACGGCCGCCCGGCAGCGGGCGGCGTTCCAGCCACGGGTGCCGTCACCGGCGCCGCGGCGGGGGTACTGCGGCGGGACCTCAGGACGAAGAACAACACGAGGCCTGCGAGCACCACAAGCAGGGCGATGCCTGCCCAAAGAGCCCAGGCCGGAAGGACAAAGCCGGCAGAGCTCTCGGCCTTGATCCGGATCTCCTTTGCGTCCGTGGCGAGGAAATCGACGGTGGCGGTGTTGTCCTTGAACGTTGCGCCGTTGGCCTCGACCACCTTCCCGGGAAAGGTCACCCGGAGGACGGCTTCGTCGAAGATGGCCTTGGCGATCTGGGCTCCCTGCGGATCGTCGGAGTCATTGGAAAGGTTGCCGACGGTCAGGACGTAGAAGTCACCCTCCTTGACCAGGTTCATCTTGTTGTCGGAGTCCTTTTCGGCTTCGGCGATCTTTGCGGGGTCGATGTTGACCGCGCTGATCCGCTTGCCCTTGTACTTGGCATCTTCGAAGTCCTCGACCTTGGCACCTTCGGGGATGGTCATGTCCGCCGTGCCGTCGTTGTCCTTCATGAACTCGTCGAAGGACTTGTCTTTCAGGACCTCTTTTTGGAGGGCATAGATCACTTCATAGTCGACGCTTTTTTCACTGTGGACCTTGATGTCCATGCTGACTTTGAAGCATGCCGTCAAGGACAGGAGCATGGCTGCCAGGACTGTTGCGGCAGCAAAACGCTTGGCCCGCATCGGATCCCCCGATCATCCGCGCACCAGGGGTTCCTGGTGTTGTGTGGGATCAGGTTAGTCCTGCCCGAAGGCCCGGCCAAGAGGCAGCCGATATAGGTAGCATGGCCGCATGACTCCGTGGCAGCGGCTTCGCCGGATCGCCAACATCATCAATCTTTCGACGCCGTTGGGCCTGGTGCTCTGCCGGGCGGCGGGAGCGCAGTGCAAGGCCGGGCCGCGCGGCCTGGTCATTGCCGCCGGCTACCGCTGGTCCCTGCCGCATGCGGCCGCATTCACCGTGGGGAACGTGGTGGTCTACCGTGCGGATACGGCGACGGCCGGCCGGGACCCGGTACTGCTGGGCCACGAGGAGCAGCACAGCACGCAATACGCCTGGTGCCTGGGTCTGCCCTTCCTGGTCCTGTATTTCCTGTGTGCCGGCTGGTCCGTGCTGCGCACCGGGAATCCCGGTACGGCCAATTTCTTCGAACGCCGGGCCGGACTCGCCGCGGGCGGCTACCCGGACAGGGAGGCTACCCTGACAGGAAACGGAACGGACAACGCCCAGCGAACCAAGCGAATCGAGGCATCCCATGACCCGCAGCATCACCGTTACCGGAGACGGCACCGCGGAGGCGGTGCCTGACCTGCTCACCCTGACGCTCGCCGTCGAGGTCCGCCGGGAAACCGCAGCGCATGCGTACGACGACGCCGCCGCCGTCGCGCTGTCCGTCACCGAAGCGCTGCGCCGGCATGGCGTGGCGGACGGCAACCTCCGCACGAGCGGGCTGAACCTGCGCCCGGACGTGGTCTGGGTGGAGAACGAAGGCCAGAAGGTCACCGGCTACGTGGCCTCCACGGACCTGGTGGCCAGGCTGGGGCCGCCGCACCTGGCTCCGGCAGCGATCTCCGCCGCGATTACCGCGGGCGGGAACAACGTACGGATCAACGGCATCGAGCAGGGCTTCAGCGATTCCTCGGCCGTGGCGGCGAGCGCACAGGATGCGGCCTGGCACGATGCCGAGGCCAAGGCGCGGCGCTTTGCTGAGCTGGCCGCGTCCCGGCTGGGCCAGGTCCTGTCGATCGAACAGCGGCCAAGCCACGACCGCCCGGTTCCCGTGGCCGGCGACATGGCGCGCACCGTCGCGGCAGAAGGCGTCGCGATCGAGCCGGGCACGGTGGCCGTGTCCGTGAGCGTCCTAGTGGCGTGGGAACTGCTCGACGCGGAAGGCCGCCAGGCGCCGCCTCAGTAGACAGCGCCCGCCGCAAGCTTCAGGTCGCCGGTGGTCGCCAGCGCAGTCCTGACGACGACGGCGATCCCCTCCGCCATATCCCGCACCGGCATGCCGCCCGGAGCCCCTGACTGCCCCTCGCCCGCAGGCTCGCGGGGAACGTGGATGAAGCCGCCACGGGAACCCGGCGCCTCCGTGGCGAGTTGGTGCATCAGCGCGTAGAAGACGTGGTTGCACACGTAGGTTCCGGCGGTCTGGGAAACCTCGGCCCGGATGCCCGCAATCTGCAGGGCACGGAGCGCGGCTTTCACCGGAAGGGTGCTGAAGTAGGCGGCCGGAGCGCCCGCGACCACCTCTTCGTCCACGGGACGGTTGCCGGCATTGTCCGGAATCCGGGCGTCGTCACAGTTGATCGCCACGCGTTCGAGCGACAACCTGTCACGGCCGGCGGCCAGTCCCGCGCAAATCACCAGGGAGGGCTCCAGGCGCACCACTTCCTGCCGCAGCACCCGGGCGGACTCGCCGAAGACGCACGGCAGTTCGATCGCTTCGACGGCCAGCCCCTCGGCGCGAAGGATGTCGCGGGCAGCCTGTACCGCAGCCCAGGAAGGGTTGGCGGCATCGCCGTCGAAGGGTTCGAATCCAGTCAGCAGAATCATGGGGCTAAGCGTAACTTGCAGGGTCCCCGGCCGAGCGGAGCGAGGTTGGGGAGCAAGTTGCGCGCTAGCTCCTTGACTTAACTTCGAACATATATTCGAATTGTCTGCATGAGATGGGACGCGCAGGCTCTTTCCGAAGGCACGGCACCCAGGGCTGCCGCCCCCGTTCCTGATGCCTTGCTTCCGCTGTCCGGGCTTGTGCGTTCCATCTCGACTCCCGAATTCTCCGGAGTCACCTTCCATGAGGTCACGGCCAAATCAGTGCTCAACAAGGTGGCTGCCGGTTCCCGGATGCCGTTCGAATGGACCATCAATCCTTACCGGGGATGCAGCCACGCCTGCGTGTACTGCTTTGCGCGCAAGACACATACGTATTTGGAGTTCGACGCCGGCCGGGACTTCGATTCCCAAGTAGTCGTGAAGATCAACGCGGCAGAGGTGCTGCGCAAGGAACTCGCCAAGCCTTCCTGGAAACACCAACAGGTGGCCCTCGGCACCAACACGGATCCCTACCAGCGGGCGGAGGGGCGGTACCAGCTCATGCCGGGCATCATCCGCGCCCTGGCCGATACCGGCACGCCGTTTTCCATCCTCACTAAGGGGACCCTGCTGGCCCGGGACATCCCGCTGCTCAAGCATGCGGCCAGCCAGGTGCCCGTGGACCTTGGCATCTCCCTGGCCACCACCAACGAGGCCCTTGCCGCCGTCCTCGAACCCGGCACACCGGCACCCCGCGCGCGGCTCAAGCTCATTTCCCGCCTTCGCGACGCCGGGCTGCCCTGCGGCGTCATGGCCATGCCGGTCCTGCCGTGGCTCACGGACAGCGATGACGCCCTGGAATCGCTGTTCAGCGCACTTTCCGCGGCAGGCGCCAGCGGAGTCACCGCCGGCGCACTCTACCTGAAGCCCGGAACCCGGGAATGGTTCATGCAATGGCTCGCCGCCAACCATCCGGAACTGGTGGGACGGTATCGGCGGCTCTACGCACAGGGAGCCTATCCCCCGAAGGAATACCGGGAGTGGCTGACGGGCCGCATCAAGTACTTCAAGGCGCGCCACGGATTCACGGCCAGCAGCGGCTTCAGCCACCGGCACGCCCGGAAACAGGACCGCACAGATGAGCCCGTGCCTGCTTCCACCCAGTCCACGCTCTTCTGAACCGGCGTCAGGCCGCGGCCGACACCTGGCCCAGCAGCGCATGGACGATCGGGAAATCGGCGGGGATCCACGGCAGCCCGAGCGCCGCATCGATGTCATCCAGCCGGACCCAGCGGAGTTCATCGTGGTCTTCCAGGGCGCGGGGTTCGCCGTCCAGCACCTCCGCGAACCACACCCGCATCACCGCGCGTTCGTTGAGCGGCCAGCCGGCGTCATCGGGCGCCGGGATTTCCTCGCCAAGGCGCACCCGGATGCCCAGTTCCTCGCCCAGCTCGCGGTGCAGGGCCTCTTCGAAGCTTTCGCCTTCTTCAACCTTGCCACCCGGGAATTCCCACATGCCGGCGAACTTAGGCGGCGCGCTCCGGCGCGCCACAAGCAGCAGGCTCGGGTTCTCGAGCGAATCGACGACGGCGGCTCCGGATACCTTGATCATTGACGTCACCGCTCCAGTGTAGGAGCTTCGTCCTGCCGTGTTGCGGGACCAGGCAGTGCACCCGGGGAACAGACACCGACCACTCACTGTTGCAGAACATTAGACTTGAAAATCAGATTTATACCGGGCGCTCCACACCTCCGCGCACGGACCCTCCGGCACAACCGCCAAGAAAACAGGATCATGACCCGAACCGAAGCGCACGCCCCTGCCCAAACCCGTACCCGCCACCTTGCCCTGGCCATCTTCGCCCTCGCCATGGGCGGCTTTGCGATCGGCACCACCGAATTCGCCATGATGGGGCTGCTGAAGGAAATCGAACACGGACTTCAGATCAGCACACCGGAGGCCGGCAACCTCATCTCCGCCTACGCCCTGGGCGTCGTAGTGGGAGCCCCGGTCTTCGCCGCGCTCGGAGCCAAGCTTCCGCGCAAGAACCTCGCCCTCGGGCTGATGCTTTTCCTGACGGTCGCCAACCTGAGTTCGTTCCTTGCGCCGGACTACGCCACCATGCTGCTCACCCGCTTCGCCTCGGGCCTCCCCCACGGCGCATTCTTCGGCGTGGCGGCAGTGATCGCAGCAAGCCTCGTGGCCCCGAGCAAGCGGGGCTGGGCCATCTCCATGGTGATGGCCGGACTGACAGTCGCCAACGTCATCGGAGTCCCGGCCGCAACCTGGCTGGGCCAGAGCTTCGGATGGCGGCTCCTCTTCGTCGTCGTCGGCGTCATTGGCGCCGTCACCACTGCCTTGGTCTGGAAGTTCGTCCCCTTCGAAGCCGCCCATCCCGAGGCGAGCATCCGCCGCGAACTCGGTGCCTTGAAGCGCATCCAGGTCTGGCTCGCCCTGCTGATCGGCGTCATCGGCTTCGGCGGCTTCTTTGCCACCTACACCTATATCGCGCACACCATGACGGCGGTCGCCGGGATGCCGGAAAGCATGGTCCCCGTGGTCGTCGCACTGTACGGCCTTGGCATGGTGGCAGGCAACATCCTCGGCGGCCGGATCGCGGACAAGTCCGTCATGGGGACCATCTACCGGGTACTTCCGGCGATCGCCCTTGCCCTGGTGCTGTACGCGGTGGCGGCGCACTGGGCCTGGTCGGCACTCGTCATGGTCTTCGTGGTGGGCGGAGCAGGCTCCATGCTGGTACCCGCGCTGCAGGCCCGCCTGCTTGACGCTTCGCCGGACGCCCCCTCCCTGGCTTCGTCCCTCAACCATTCGGCCCTCAACGTGGCCAACGCTCTCGGTGCGTTCCTCGGCGGTGTGGTCATCGCCTGGGGCTGGGGCTACGTGGCACCCGCGCTGGTCGGCGCAGTGCTCGCACTCCTCGGACTTGGCGTCGCGCTCCTGAGCGGCCTGCTGGAGCGCCGGAAGCCGCTGACCGCCTGATTTCACAACACGGACAATAAGCCTGCTGACTAATTTGCTCCGGGCATGTTAGTTTTGGCGTGCAAAGGCCGCACAACGGCCTTTCCGAACGAAGGAGGAGTCAATGGGATTTCTTGGATGGATCATTCTCGGCCTGATCGTCGGAGCCATCGTCAAGGCCATCCTGCCCGGACGCGTCGGCGGAGGCTGGATCACCAGCCTGGTCCTGGGCGTTATCGGCGCCATTGTGGGCGGCTGGATCGGAGACCTGCTTTTCGGTTCCGGAAAGATGGAGTTCTGGAACCTGGGTTCATGGCTCCTGGCCATTCTCGGCGGCCTGGCAGTAGCCGGCATCTACGGTGCCATCACCGGGCGCAACAAGAGCACCACCTGAATCCGTCTTCCCCATCGCACAAAAGAGAAGCGCTCCCCGTCCGGGGAGCGCTTCTTGCGTCTCGGGGAAGAATCAGACCGACTGCTGGGAGCGCGCGCTGGCGTACAGGCACACGGTGGCGGCGGTTCCGAGGTTCAGGCTTTCCGCCGAACCATACACGGGCACGGCGACCCGGTGTTCCGCCAAGGCGATCTCCGCATCGGACAGGCCCTGGGCCTCGTTGCCGAACAGCCACGCCGTGGGATTCTCCAGGGCATACTCGGAGACCACATCGGAGCCCAGGCGCCTGGCGGCGTTCTCGTCCTGGAGCTTGTCCAGGTTCAAGGTACCGTAGCCGTCCGCGGCCAGGACGCCGATCCCCCGGGCCTTGCAGGCCGCCACGAATTCGTCGACGTCGGCGCCGAGGACCACCGGAAGATGGAACAGCGAACCGGCCGTAGAACGCACGGCCTTCGGGTTGTAGATGTCCACGCTCGATGCCGTCAGCACCACGGCGTCCGCGCCGGCGGCGTCGGCCGCCCGCAGGACGGTTCCGGCATTCCCGGGGTCCCGCACCTGGCACATGACGGCGATCAGCCGAGGGCCGGCCTCGAGCACTGAGTCCAGGCTGACGTCCACAAAGCCGCACACTGCCAGGATGCCTTGGGGATTCACGGTATCAGCCATGGCCGCCAGGACGTCGTCGGTGGCCAGGCGCAGGTTCACGCCCTGCGCCAGGTCCGCCAGTTCAGGAAGCCGCTCCAGGCAGGCTTCGCTCGCATACACCTCATGGACGACGCCGGGCTCTCCCGCCCGGGTGCGTTCCCGGTGCAGCGCCAGTGCCTCGCGCACCGCCTGCGGGCCCTCGGCAAGGAAGCGGCCGCGCTTTAAACGGGCCGGGCGCCCTGCAAGCTTTGCGACATCCCTGACCCGATCGGCTCGGGGGTTGGACATCGGAAAATCTTGCGGGCGCCCGGTTTCGTTCATATTAGAACTGTAGTGGCTGTTGCGACTAGTTCTTGATCTGCTGGCGGGCTTCGCCGCCGGCCGGCTCGAAGCCGGCAGCCTTTGCAGCCTCAACGGTGGAGAACCAGTATTCGGCGGCGGTGGCGTCGTACCAGGTGGAACCCGGGACGTGGTACTTCTTGGACTCGGCGTTGCCCTTGATGGCGTAGCCTTCCGGAGCGTCTTCGCCCTCAACGGCGGCAACGGCTCCTTCGATGGCCGGCTTGGAAGCAGCAGCCTTCGGAGCGGCGGCAGCCTTGGGAGCAGCAGCCTTCGGGGCAGCCTCGGCCTTGGCGGCCGGAGCGGAGGTGTCAGCCGGCAGGGCAGCCTTGGCCACGTTCACCAGGGCGGTGAAAGCGTTGGCGTCGGAAACAGCCAGTTCGGCGAGCATACGGCGGTCAACCTCAACCTCAGCAGCCTTCAGGCCCTGGATGAGGCGGTTGTAGGTCAGGCCGTTGGCGCGGGATGCAGCGTTGATGCGCTGGATCCAGAGGCGGCGGAAGTCGCCCTTGCGCTTGCGGCGGTCGCCGTAGCTGTACACAAACGAGTGCAGCAGCTGTTCCTTGGCCTTGCGGTACAGGCGGGACCGCTGGCCGCGGTAGCCCTTTGCCCGTTCAAGGATGACCCGACGCTTCTTCTGGGCGTTGACCGCCCGCTTCACACGTGCCACGTGCGTACTCCTTCAGAATTCTTATCCCGCCGGCCGCCGTCGTTCTGGCGGCGCGGGAAGGCTTTGGTGTAGTCAGTGCTGCCGGGTGGCAGCAACCGGAAAACGTGGAACTTAGACGCCGAGCATCTTCTTGATGACCTTGGCATCGCCCTTGAAGACGATCTTGTCGCCGGCGAGGCGACGGGTCAGGATGGAGGACTTGTGCTCCAGGTAGTGGCGGCGGTTGGCCTGCTGACGCTTCAGCTTGCCGGTACCGGTCAGCTTGAAGCGCTTCTTGGCACCGCTGTGGGTCTTCATCTTCGGCATGGGAACCGATCTCCTTACGTGTCCGCAGACGGGTCTGCAGTTCTTTCGTGCAGCCGGCCCCGGAGGGCCGGCGTGCTGTTTGCTTGCCGGGCGGAAGCGCTGCTTCCTGCGGCGTGACTAGTTGGTCTTGCGTGCTGCCGGCTTGGCCGGCTTCGGTGCCGCCGGGCGGGCGACGGGCTTTGGAGCCGCGGGCTTCGCCATCGGCTTCGGAACCGCGGCAGCTGCCGGCTTGGATGCGGCTGCCGGCTTCGGAGCTTCCTCCGCCGGAGCTTCCTCAGTCTTGGCCGGGGCTTCTTCCGCGGCGGGGGCTTCTTCCGCTGCCGGAGCCTCCTCAGCGGCTGCCTCCGCAGCCGGAGCCTGCTCGACGGCGGCTTCCGCCACGGCGGTCTCCTCCACCGGGGTTTCGCTTGCCTCCGCCGACTGGTTCAGGAGTTCTGCCGGAAGCAGGTCCCCCAGGGTCTGGGTCAGCGGGGCGTCGCCACCGGAGGTGTCGATCCGTGCAGCTGCCTTGGCCTCGTTCTGGGCCTTGGCTTCGGCGCGCTGTGCCGCGCGGCGGGCTTCGGCCTTGGCTTCAGCCTTGTTCTTCAGCGGACCGATCACCATGACCATGTTGCGGCCGTCGATCCGGGGGCTGGATTCCACGACGCCAACCTCGGCGACGTCTTCCGCGAAGCGCTGCAGCAGGCGGATGCCCATTTCGGGGCGCTGCTGCTCACGGCCGCGGAACTGGATCATGGCCTTGACCTTGTCACCGGCACCCAGGAAGCGGAGGGCGTGGCCACGCTTCGTTTCGTAGTCGTGGGTGTCGATCTTCAGGCGGAAACGGATTTCCTTCAGAACCGTGTTGGTCTGGTTCTTGCGGGCCTCACGGGCCTTGACGGCGGCTTCGTACTTGTACTTGCCGAAGTCCATCAGCTTGCACACCGGAGGCTTGGCCTGCGGTGCAACTTCAACGAGATCCAGATCAGATTCGGCAGCCAGGCGCAGGGCATCCTCGATACGGACAATTCCTACCTGTTCGCCGGCGGGGCCGACCAGCCGCACCTCGGGGACGCGGATACGCTCATTGATTCTTGGCTCGCTAATGTCAAAGCTCCTGTGTTGTGGTGAGTATTCCACCGGCAAAAAGAGAAGGCCTCCAATTGCTGGTGCAATCGAAGGCCTCGGAAGATCGGGACCCGCCCCAGAGGGGCAGGTGCGCATTGAACGGGATGGATCCCGGACAATGTCCGACCAGATACCCGGCAACTTACATCCCTGAGGGAAACGGCTGACGCGGGTGGGAGAGAACTCCGCTTGCAAACTGAAAGTCAATTCTACAGAAACAGCCCGTCAACTGCACATCGGATGGCAGGACGGGGATTCCACAGCAAAATGGCGACTCTCAGCCGGTCTGTGACAAGCTTACCAGCATGAGCACTTCAGACAGCAATTCCCCCGTCCACGAGCCGGAGGGCGACGACGCCGGACTGGCGCAGCAGATCCGCGATATTTCCGAGGTTCCGGCCGTTGAGGTCATCACCACGGGCGCGGTCCACCTGATGAGCGCCGCCGCCGTGAAGGTGGGCCTGGCCGACGATCCGGACGCGGAGGACCTCAAGGACCTGGATGAAGCGCGCAAGCTCATCACCGCGCTGGCCGGCTTGGTGACGGCCGCGGCGCCGGAGATCGGCTCCCAGCACGCGGGCCCCTTGCGCGACGGCCTGCGTTCCCTGCAGCTGGCCTTCCGTGAGGCCTCCCTCATTCCGGACGAGCCGGGCAAGGGACCGGGCGAGAAGTTCACCGGACCGGTGAACTGACGGCGGTGAACTGACACCACCCGAAGCAGACACGACGACGGC
>NZ_MJLT01000017.1 GCF_001766675.1 Arthrobacter sp. SW1 | reverse complement strand
GCCGTCCTGAAACGCGCCGGCGCGGCGAAAATCACCGCCGTGGACATGCACGACAAACCGCTCGAAATCGCGCGCGCGGTCGGTGCGGACGAGGTCCTCAAGGGAGACGACGCCGAGGCGATCGCCGCCGTCGAGGCCGACGTCGTCATCGAATCCTCCGGCAGCCACTTCGGCCTGGCCTCGGCCATCAAAGGCGCGGTGCGCGGCGGCAAAGTGGTCATGGTCGGGCTGCTGCCCAGCGGACCCCAGCCGGTGCTCATCTCCCTGGCCATCACCCGCGAACTGGAACTCCTGGGCTCCTTCCGCTTCAACGACGAAATCGACGAAGTCATCACCGCCCTGGCCGACGGCTCACTACACGCCGACCCGGTCGTGACCCACGAATACCCCCTCGACCACGCCCTGGAAGCCTTCGAGATAGCAAAGAACTCCGCACAATCCGGCAAGGTGCTGCTGGACTTCGGTCCGCCAGCAAAGACACAAGCACACGGGTGAGTACGAGGAGTCATTACCGCGCTGTCCCTGAGGTTCAAAAATTTACGCCAATAGGCTGAGACTGAAGCGGCCCTGCCAGAAGACCTGGCAGGGCCGCTTCGGCTGGACTCCTAGGGCCCGACGGCGGCACAGGACTACCGCGGCCAGCGCAGCCGGGCGGCCGGCAGTTCGGGAAGGTTACGGTTGATCGTGTCCTGGTACCAGTACGCGGTACTGCAGATGTCGTCGCTCCGCTCGAACAGCCCTCCGTGATCCCAGGTTCCGATCTGCTGAACGGTGACCTTGAGGCGTTCCTGGAAGTAGATGGGGTCCGGGATGTGCCAGCGGTACAGGCCATGCATTGGCGGCATGCCCCGGTGGAAAGGTGCCGCTTTGCTCTTGTCCTGCGTTTCGTGGAAGGGATAACCGAAGTACGGGGCGCTGAATGTCAGGACTTCCGGTTCGGGGTCCAGCCGGAGCTCGTCCTGGAAGGCCCAGGCACCGCCGGCGTAGTCCTCCAGGCCGGTGCTGCACAGTGTGGGGCAGTCGGCGTCGGAGTCGATGAAGAACTTGACTTCGCCTTCACCCCACCAGTAACGCTGCAGCGAGGCAAGGCCAATGTAGGTGCCCAGATATGTGCCGCGGCCTTCAACTCCGTCCAGGATCACATGGTCCTCGCCCAAGGGCAGATCGCCGTTGGAGCGGCGCCACTGGGCGTGGAAGTATCCGGCCCCGGATACGTCGTCGCCCACCGTGTAGTCCACCTGATAGAAGAAGTGCGTCAGCGCACCCCCATGCTGGTTTTCAACGGTGATCCGTGCCCTCTCCCGGAACGGCATGGCGATGAAACAGTTCATCCCGCCCGTCGGGGCTACCACCACGGGCTCGCTCGTCACCAAACAGCGTTGGGCAAAGCCGTTGCAAAAGAAGTCACCCAGCGGAACTTCCACGCTTGGCACGTCGGAGCCGTCCCAGTACATGCGCAGGACGAGGTCCCGGAGCACGAAGGGGCCCTTGTCCGTCCGGTCATCCACAGTGATCCAGATATGGCGGATGACACCGGGTCCTTGGATGTCGGCCAAGGTGGCGGTCTCGCCGGAAGGGATGTTGATCCAGGCTGAACCTTTTCGGCCCGGGCCCAGCTCAGAGGATGCCTTCGCGCCCTGCCCGGGCTCTCCGCTGAAGTTTTCGGCATTGATGGAGCGGCTGCTGACGCCGGCGGGCTGCATCGCCCACATGATTGACACGTTTGGTTCCTTTCGTAAGTGCTTCTGGAATGGCTCTACTTGACGGCTCCGGCCGCGACACCGCGCACCAGGGTCCGTTGGAAAAGCAGGAAGAAGACGAGAGTTGGCAGGAGGGACAAGAGTGAGCCCGCGTTCAGGACAGTGATGTCGATGTTGTGCTGGCCGCGGAGCGTTGACAGGGCGATCGGGATGGTCTGGGAGGACTGGTCGGAAAGGAGGACTACGGGAATGTAGAACTCGTTCCAGGTCCAGATGAAGAAGAACACCACGAGCACGGACAGGCTCGGGCGCAGGATCGGCACCAGGATCCGCCAGAGGATCTGCCAGCGGCTGGCGCCATCAAGCTGGGCAGCTTCGATCAGTTCCTTGGGGATGGCGCCCATAACGCTGGAAATAAGGTATGTCCCGTAGGCGGCCTGGAGCACCGAGAATACGATGACGACGCTCCAGATGGTGTTGAACGTCCCGGTGGCCTGAGCTCCATAGAACAGGGGGTAAATGAGGGCCTCGTGCGGAAGCATCGTGGCAATGAGCAACACAGCGAGCACGATGCCGCTCACCTTTACCCGTCCAATGCCCAGCGGGTAGGCACTGATCAGGGACAACACCACCGCGATGGCAGCCACGAGCACGGAGACGGCGATCGAGTTCCAGAGAGCCTGGCCGTAGTTCACGCGGCCCAGGTAGTCCAGGAACGCCTGCAATGAGAAGGACGACGGGAAGGCCAAGGGGCCATTGCTCGAGTAGTCCTGCGTGGACTTGAAGGCGTTCAGGATGATCAGGCCGAAGGGCGCGAAGATCGCGATGCCGGCCGCAATGGCCACGGCAAACAGGACCCACTCACCTGGGGTTCGCCGCTGGAGTGAACCGCCGCGGTCCGTCACTACTTGCTGTCGGTCAAGGGTCCGTACATTGCTCATTGTGCTTCCTGCCTGCGCTGCCACCACAGCATGAGCGCTGCAATCGCGAAAATTACCAAGGCCATGACGGTGGAGATCGTGGAGCCGTAGCCCACTTGGGACAATTCAAAGAAGTTCCGGTAGGCGTAGTACGACGGCACCACGGTGGAACCTTCCGGCCCGCCTCCGGTCAGGATCAGGATCGGAGCAAAGACCTTGAGCGCCGCCACAGTCGCCGTCAGGACCACGATGAAGATCTCCGGCCGGATGGTCGGCAGGGAAATGGCCAGGACCTGCCGCCATTTCCCGGCGCCGTCAAGTGCGGCGGCCTCGTAGAGTTCCGGGTCCACGCGGGATAGCGCGGCCATGAAGATCACCAGTGGATAGCCGATCTGCAGCCAGATGAGCATCAGCATGACGGCGTAGATCGCCAAGTCAGGGTTGCCGAGCCAGTCCGGGCCATCGGCACCCAGGGACTGGAGGAAGGTGTTGATGGCACCGTTCGAGGGGTCGAGGATCCAGCTCCACATGAAGCCGGCGACGGCGATCGGCAGGATCTGCGGGAGGTAATAGGTGGCGCGGAGGAAACTGGCGATCCTGGGTCCGAAACGCCGGCCGATGGTTTCTGTCAGCAGGGCCGCGAGCAACAACCCGATGGCGGTGGGTATGACCACGATGGCGACGACCATGAAGATGGAGTTTCGCAGGGATGTCCAGAATTCAACGTCTTCGAACAACTGCACATAATTGTTCAAGCCGTTCCACCGCATGGGGGCGGTTCCGCCCTTCCACCGGAAGAGGGAGTAGTAGATGTTCATCCCGAAGGGGATGCCGACCACGGCCAGGAAGCCGATGAAGATCGGCAGCAGATACAGCCAGTAGCCGCTCGGTCGGCGCAGCTTCGGCGCCAGTCCATTGCTCACGGCGGGGTTCCATTCGTCTGAGTGCTTGTTCGATCAGGAGGTGGGGCGGGCCGATAGCCCGCCCCACCGGCGGGGGCTACTTAGTGCCCTTGTCGTAGAACTCCTGCAGGGCATCGAGATAGCCGGCAGCGGTTTCGTTCTTGTTGGACATGGCTTGCATGTGGTTCTGGATGAAGTCCAGGAAGCCGGGGACAGGGTAGTCGGGGTAGAAGGACAAGGTGTCCGCCTTGACGACGTCGTTGAACTTTTGGGTCAGTTCCTTCGTCAGCGGGTCGGAGATCGCATTGATGTCACCGGCGAGCGGGAGTCCGCCCTTCTGTCCGATCAGGTTTTGCACTTCGGGGCTAAGGGTGGTTTCGATCCAGTCATAGGCCAGGTCCTTGTTCTTCGCCTTGGCGGGAACGCCCCAGAGGTGGCCGGAGGAGCCCATGGACAACTTGGCGCCAGGCATGATGAAGAATCCCCAGTCGAACTTGGCGTCTTTGCGGATGCGCGCGAACATGCCGTTGTTCCAAGGCAGCATGACGGCCTTTTCCGAGAGGAAGTTCACGGTGGCTTGTTCGAAGGACAGGCCACCGAGTTTGTCGCCGACATATCCCTTCTCGATCCATTGCTGGAAACGTTCGGTTCCGCTCTTCCAGGCGCCGGAACGGAAATCGACCTTGTCGCGAACGAACATGAAGTCGTCAATCTCTTTCCGGCTGGCCTCGGCCGAAACCAGCGAGTACCAGACCCACATCTGGTTGAAACCCTGGCTGGTGCTGGCCGAACTGGAAATCGGCACTTCGCCGGCGGCTTTCAGTTTGTCCACCGCGGCTTCGAAGGAGGCCAGGTCTGTGGGCAGGTCCTTGATGCCGGCTTTCGCGAACTTGGCCTTGTTGTAGTAGAAGTACACGTACTCCCCCACGTTAGGGACGCCGTACCAGTCACCGTCGCCTGCCATGCCGTCGTCGTTGTACTTCGCGAAGGCGGCCATGGAACCGGTGACCTTCTTGTCCCAGCCGAACTGGCTGACCTGCTCATTCAGGGGCTGGAGCAGCCCTTGGGAAGCGAGCTGTCCGCCGTCGGCATTGCCCTTGTTGAACTCCACAACGTCCGGAACGTCATTGCCGGACAACAGGATCTTTGCGTTCTGACGGAAAGCATCAAAGCTGGTCTGCTGGACATCCACTGTGAGGCCGGGGTGCTTGGCTTTGAAGAGCTCGACCGCTTTCCGCCAGCCTTGGCCCTGCGGAGTGGTGGGATCTTCATACTGCAGGATGGTGAATTTGCCGGAACCGTTCCCGGCGGAGTTTCCGGAAGGGGCGGCCGACGAACAAGCCGCCAGGCTCAGGGCTCCGAAACCGAGGGCGCCGAGGCCGGCGATGGCCTGACGTCGGGTCATTGGACGCATGGTGATACCTCTCTACTTGGTTGCACGCCAGTGTTCGGGGCGCGTTGGGGTGGGCCGGCTGCCTGCGGCAGCCGACAAGATGATGCGGAGAATCGTTACGACGACGGGCGGGCCACAGAGTCGCGGATCACAAGGGGGCAGGGGGCCAGGAAGGAGACGGGCTGCTCCGGGCCCTCCCCAGCGGTTCGCGCGACGAGCTGCTGCACTGCCCACCGCCCCATTTCGTAATGCGGGAGCTGAACGGTGCTAAGGCCGGGCAGGAGGCTCTCAGCGAGGAACGGATGGTTGTCGAATCCCACCACGGAGAGGTCCTCCGGGATCCGCAGGCCCAACTGGGAAGCGGCTTGATAGATTCCGAATGCCAGCCTGTCGGAGAAGCAGAAGATTGCCGTCGGACGGTCCGGGTGAAGCAAAAGGTCCATGGCAACTTTCCGGGCTGCCTCAGCAGTCAGGTCTGCTGCCTCGGCGTGCAGTGTTGGATCCGGAGTCAGCCCACCCGCCCGTTGCGCTGCTTCATATCCTTCGCGCCGCAGCCGGCGTGCGACATATTGTTCGTCCGCCAGATTGCACATCGCGATCCTGCGATGCCCGGCCTCCAGAAATGTTCCGCTGAAGCAGGGCCTTGACCGCCGGCACCTCCAGCCCGGGATCGCCTGCCGTGTCGATGAGCATCAGCAGGTAATCGTGTTCTGCCGCCGCCGTCTGCGCTCCGGCCAACATGGGGCCGGCGAAGGGAATCGACGCAACCCGGTCCGAAAGCAAGCCGATGGTGAGGGACTGTTTGGTCTTCAGACCACGCGCCAACAGGTTCGGGACATAACCCAGCTCATCAGCCACAGCACGGATTCGTTCCGCAACATTGGCATTGACACGCCCTTCTCCCCTGTCGTTCAGGACCAAGGACACTGCGGATACCGATACACCAACCTCATTGGCGATATCACGGAGCGTGACGAGGCTCACGATTGGCACCTGCTTCCTTGATCATCAATCGATTGATGGACTACTGCAAACGATTGATGCAATGCTGCAAGGGTCAAACGAATTGACGCAACGCCGTTACCAAACTGTTACCAGAACGCCGTGGGCGCGAGGTCTCTCCCAGTGGATTTCACCATGCCATCAGCCCCTTCAACGAAGCTTCCCCGCGGTGACCCATACTCATCGCCGGCGATATGCACCCGAAGCATCCTGGCATCGTTAGTGAATCTGCGACAGCCTGGTCACTAACCCGCGGCTTTGGCCTCCACATGCGGCAGACTTTGCGCCCAGGCCGCTTCACAGGGCACTCAATACCAGAACGTCCCGGCTCAAGGGGCACCTAAGCGCGCCGATTTGCCGAGCAAACATTCAGGGCCGGCACCTATTGACGTGCATGGGCGATCAGACCTGAACCGGCGCGGCGCCGAGTTGGCGGCAGCATTTATGCCATGTGAGGATTCGGCTTGCTGTCCCAGGTGTGCACAACGCCAGCCGAAGGCACTAAGGAGTCAATGCATTCCTGGTTCACAAGTAACAAGGCTGGTCGCCTTAGTCCTAGCTCCTACGCTCGAGGAAGTCTGCTACGGCGAAGCAGTCGCGGACCCCACCCACCATCAGCCAAAGGTCATGTAGCACCGCCCCTGCCCCACGATGGATAAGGAAGACCACTGAACCACCAGCCACCCAAAGAAAGCGAGGCATCCGCCAACGAAAAAGGCCCCCGAAGGGGCCTTTCCGTGAACATTCTGTCCACACTCAGCGGTCTACAAGCCCCTGAGCTGCGGAAACACTGTGCCCGAGGTGGGACTCGAACCGGGTTCCAAGCCCCGGAAACACAGGGAGCTCCCGAAAACATGCCGGGCACGGCCCAATACGGCCGATGTACGGTCCAGCCCGAGAGGCAAAGTGTGGACAGTGTCCACACCCCCGCTCGTTGGAAGCCTCAGCAACAACTAACGGCGCACCAAGTGCTTCGAAATCTCCGCCGCCGAGTCCCGCAGCTCGATGTCGCCAGCAGCCACTCCCACGACGAGCCCGAAACCCTCATCAGTCGTGAAGTCATGGCGGAAGCCGTTGATCCACGACAGCAAGACCATCAGCGTCCATGCTGTGCGCTTGTTGCCGTCGATGAGCGGATGAAAACGGGCCACCGACTCAAGCAAAGCGGCCGCCTTGCCCGCCAACTCGGGATAGGCCTCCGCACCCATGACAGTTGTCGCCGGGCGGGCCAATGCCGAAGCAAGCAGGCCGACATCCCGGATGCGAAAGCCGTACCGATCAACAACCTGCAGCGCATCCTCGATGTCCAGGTACGCGGTCACGCGTCCTCAAGCCGGGTAAGCAACTCAGCGTCATGAGTCATGACGAAATCCAGGCCCTCACTGATTTCACGCCGGCGCGCGTGGCGCTGCAGAACCAACTCAGCCCCCTGCAGAAGGAGCGCGGACTTGGACGTATGCTCCTCGGCGGCGAGTTGCTCAAGCCGACGATCAAGGTCTTCCGGGACGCGAAGATTCATTGCCATGGAAGCTATGGTACCAAACCAGTACCTTGCCCGCACTCGTTGCCCAGCAAGGGCGTATCCGGAGCCCACATTGATAACGTCACACCATCAGGCGCAGGATCGTCTGAGCAGATCAGAGCACATAGTACGGACACTCCTTCGGTGACTTGATTCGCAGAGTCGACCGGGGATGATGGCACTGTGCCAACGATAAAGAAGTGGGAATTCAAGCGGCTGCTTGACGAGCTCTCAGATGAACAGTATGGCCTGGTCATTCAAGCACTCCGGGACGCGGGGCTGACATGGCCGGGCTGGACCGACCGCCTCAGCCCAACGATCGACCCTCCAACACCAGCCGAGCCGTTCAGATTTCATATCCCCTTGATGCGACTCGTCTCGGCTCTCAATCTGGTCAGGACGGGGGTTGACTACTCTTACACGGGCGCCATCAAAGGTGGCATCTGGATGCAACCCCTTCAAGACGGCGTAAGAATGTGTGCAAGCAACGACTTCACCGCTGCCACCTGCGACCTCGAAGCAACCGTAGACGTCCCAGGAACTGCTGTCATCGACTCTCGCGAGTTCTGGCAGATCGTCGACGCACTCCGGAAAGGCCTGCCCGCGGCCGCGCGTGCAGCCGCAATAGCAACGATCGAGCATGACGGAGAAAAGCGAGCACGCATCAGCGTTGGTGGGCGATCTCACTTAGCTGCAATACTGCCCCGCATCATTGACGAACCCGAGCTGCCTCCGCGAGCAGATGCCTCGGTCCGGGTGCATTCAGTTGCAGCCTTCAAGCAAGCAGTGCCTTTTACATCAGCTTCTGCGGGGAACAACACCACAGGCTCGGACCCCCGAGAACCAAATCAAGTGGCCCTCCGCACTGTCGATGGCCGCCTCGTCCTGGATGCCATCGACATGTACTCCTACGCCCAGTCCTCCGTCCTCGCCCGCCACGACTCAGCCTTCACCAGCTCACTTCATAACCGCTGGCTTCAGGACGTCGCCAAAGCAATCAGCAGCGGCGAAATCCACATCGGTGAGACAACGTCACCGACAGGCAAGAAGCTCCTCATGATCGGGGGAAACCATTGGGCAGCTTGGACAAGCGAGATCGCTCCTTGGAAAGCAACCCATAATCCTGCCGCCTGCAATATCACCGCGTCGGCGACGTTCAAGAGCAAGGAAGTCCTCTCCTATCTCTCCGAGGCAAAACGCCTGGCCGAGTCCTCGCGAACCGGATACCAACGAGGAATCGTCAGAGTGCACTTGGAGCAGGATCTTCTTCACATCTCGTCAGCCAACGGCCAGGAAACCGCTAACACCGGTTCCATCCGCGTCGAAGCACAAAGCGATAATCGGCAACCCGCGACCGCATATTTGGCAGTTCAGATACTGCACGGCGCCCTAAGCCGCTTCACCAACCAAGACGTCACTATCCACCTCACCGACACCACCGCGGTTTACCTCACCACTCCCGGATACCAGCCCGGCCAATATCCTCCCGCCCTTTGGGCCGTGCCCCGCACGAAAGCACCGGAACACTAGCCTCGTCCTCGAGTGGCAGAGTGTTCCCTCAATAGCCCAGGCACCCATCGCCGCGGCAGTTAGCAATCCACAACAACGCAGCAATCGGAGCGGCCGGCTAGGCCCTGCAAACACAAGCACACGGCGCCGAGCTACCAACCAAACTTCCGGTCGCGAGCAAGGCGAGCCTCGCGCAGCATAACTGCGAAACACCGCTTTCTGTGAGGGTGCCCGCAGCGGAAGGCAACTGCACGGCGGCTGTTTCCGGCAGCCAACAGACTCCGGCGTCAACCCGCAACCCAACGTGGCTGCGCCCACGGGCTAAGCTTGCAACATGGCCCTGGCACACGCATTCATCGACGCCGCAGGAAACCGGCACGGCTCGAACGACATCAGCGACTACGGCGTCAGGGAGTTCGCGTACACACCAGCCTCTGGACCGTTTGCCGGTCAGCCACTCACTATGCTCGCGACGACCTGGGACGGCAATCCCAGCGGAACATGGCTGGCGGCCTCGGAGCGATGGGGTTGCTACGCCACCGACGAAGTTGAAGAACTCCTGGGCATGGACCGACCGGAACCAGTCCGATACGGGTGGTGACCACCTTGCACCAACCTTCGCCGCTGAGCTGCCTCGTCTGAAAGACGTGCGATGGCTTGGAGATGGTTCCTCCGCGGCAAGTGAGCCTGAGTTTGTCATGACGAGTGGCGAGGCCTCGCCATTGCTTGTCCTGGTTGAAGCCGCGTTCAACGACGTTACATCCCTTGTAGTCCTCGACGTCGTAGCCGGCTGGACCACCGACCGTGCCCACCTCTCTTATGTCGGCCGACACCGCACGAGAACTTGGAAAATTTGATCAACCCGGGTCCAACCTTAAGAGCGGCTGTGCACATTGTGCATACTCTCCTGAACGCTCCGAGCTCCTCTGTCTGCGCCACCTAACGAAATCATCGCGGACGACGGGTAGATGTCATATAGTTCAGACCTGGTCCCACCATGGATAAGCAAGACCACAGAACCAACACCCCCCAAGGAAACCGAGGCACCCGGAAACGAAAAAGGCCCCCGAAGGGGCCTTTCCGTAAACATTCTGTCCACACTCAGAGGCCTAAAACCACTCTGACCTGCGGAAACACTGTGCCCGAGGTGGGACTCGAACCGGGTTCCGGGCCGCGGAAACACTGGGAAGTCGCGAAAACATGCCGAATCCGGGCCAGTCCGGCCGATGTACGGCCCAGTCCGACAGACAAGGTGTGCACATTGTGCACACCTCTCTTTGTGCCGTGAATTGGCGGCGGAAGGCAGCCGAGGGAACCCGAGCTTCGCATACACACCGAGCAGCCACACCGCGCTCCCTCCGGTTCGCCGCTGATCTTCTCGCCGTTCATTGCACATCCGTCCCCGCGCCCGACCGTGTGGACACGAGGCGACTGTCGCTCGATGCTTCACGCCAAGGCGATCAGGTCGAGCTGCACGAAGGCATGTCTGTCCTGATGCAGCGCATGGACTCGGCTGCCTGTCGGGCAAATCAGAATGCCATTCTCCATGTGAAGGGTCTACCAGCTGTCATCAGGTCCATCGACGACACCCGGAGTCTTATCAAACGCTTCTATAAGGCACTGAGCATCGAAGTCGATTGGGACTCACTGGACCCTATTCAGTGGCGCGCTGCCATTCGGGAGTGGCAACAGTGGAAGAATGCCTTGGCGGAAGCCGGAACGGAAGCATGGGATAAGGGCAAGCCAGTCCTCGTGGCCGTCGCCTTTTCCGCCCTCGGCGTGCTAGTGAAGGACAAAATCAAACTACCCTTGAAGTCCGGAAGCTAGCTCGTCCAAGGCTGCCTCTACCAAGCTTCGCAATATCCCGCAAAACGAGTGAATCTCGATGCGGGCTTGTTGACCTTCGCTAAGCGACGCGGCCATTCAACACGCGTGCTGCAAGTCAGGAAGGACGCTGAACGCCGGGGTGCGGGGCTTCACCTCTCATGCCGCCCAGTGCCTCGTAAGCCAACCGGAACTTCGCCGTTACGTCCGTTCCGTGCTGCCGTGCCCGACCAGTCGGAAGCCTAGGTCCCTTGGCGTGCGGGCTGAGAAGCCCCATGAGCTCTTCCCGCGTGTACTCGCGCGCCCATTCCAACGCGTCTGTTTCACGCTCGAATCGAATGCACAGAGCGACATCGAAATCGATAAAGTCGGGGAGCTCGGGGGCGAACTGAAATATACGGTTCACGCCTTTCGGCAGGGTGCGAGTTTTCACCTGCATCTTGCGACCCAGTTCATCAGTCAGGTCGTACCCTTTCGTCCCGGGCGGCGCGAGGACACCACCATAGACCGCCAGCGCCAGCGCTTCGCCGACCTCGCCCTGAATACTGCCGGATGTGCGGGAGACACCGCGACGAATGACCTCCTGTCCGATGCGCGATTGCAGTTGGAGCAGTTCAGAAAGAGTAAGTGCGTTCAGGTCAGGAATCGTCACGGGATCATCATAGAGTCATTGCAGGACAGTTCTGCGGCGTGCCAGAGCAGTCCGGGACACCGAAAGACTTCAGCTGGCCGGCTCTGCTCGTGTCGGAGGGCCCACGTACGCTAAGGGCATGAGCCAACGGCCTAGTTTTTTTGAGCGTGACCAGAGTTGAGTCTCACTGACAGTTTGAAGGATTCCGGCTCACCGGTGCTGGCCTACCTTGAGCGGGTCTCACCGCGGCTTGAGGCCGTGGCCGGCAACACCGCCGGCGCGCGGATTGCCGCCACCGAACCGTCTGTCCAAGAGCCGTCTTCGGGACCCCGACGTCCGCGAGGCTGCAGCACGCCACGAGCGGACACCGCCCGCTGTACTGGCAAGGCTCGCTCGCGTTGTGGACAGCTACATCCGTGCTGCCGTCGCGGCAAACACCAGCACTCCGGCCAATGTCCTGGAGGCGCTCTCGGCGGACTCGGACGAGTACGTCCGAATACGGGCTTCAGGGAACGAGTCGACCCCGCCGACGGCGATCAACGCACTATCGCACGATGCGTCGCCAAAGGTGCGCCAGGTAATAGCGGGGCGGGTCATCCTCGCTCCTGGCGTGCTGGAGCGGCTGTTGGAGGATGAATCACACGGCGTACGGGGAATTGCGTTATCAAATCCTGGAGCACGAGAGGTGTTCTGTCGCCGGGGTGAATCGTTCGATGACGCCGTTGCTGAATTCAATGAGCAGCAAGCACCGGTGCCTGCCAGTAGAACGACCCTTCTCGAAAAGGCTGCAGATAAGCGGGCTGACGTGCGATTGACAGTCGCCTTCGACCCGGAAACAGATGCGGACATCCTTGCCTTCCTCGGCGGAGAACGACGAAGCAAACAAGTGCGACGGGCGGTAGCAGCTAATCCCAATGCACAGGCGAACCTGCTTGCTTCCCTCGCTGAGGACAGCGACGCGCCGGTCCGCCAGGCCGTAGCGTTCAACGGCGCAACGCCGGCAAGGGTACTCGCTGACCTTGCAGGGCGAAGCATCGACTTGGCCCTGGTCGTCGCGTTGAATCCTGACGCGCCCGACGAGGTTCTCGAGCTGCTCGCCGACGATGCAGAGCCGCTGGTCCGGTTTGTAGCAACAGGCATGAGACTGGGCCGCCGTGCATCGGTTTCTGCAGGTACTTCACGTACGTCGCTCTCGGCGGAGGCTGGGGTCCTAAGCCACGAATGACCTAATCGTCCGTCGACCTTGCCGGTGCTTTAGGCTCACCTATCGAAAACGTGATTAGCACAGCTGTCAGGTCGGTCAGGTGCCCACGAGAATGCTGACTACTTTCCTGGGCGGTCGGAGACCAATCTGCCGTGCTCACTAGCTCCAGACGTGGATCTCCCGTTCCATCGATTCCCACGCCCCCTGACGAACGACGGCTGGGGGATGTTCCCGGGCGACGCGCGCCACGTCATAAAACACGAACTGAGTCATCGCGCGCATCGTGAGGTCGATGTCGGATGACTGACGAACCTCATCAATCACATCAACGAACCGGGGTCGACTTGGATCATCCGTGATGTGGGACAGCGCGTTGCGTCGACCGTTGAAGCTGTCGAGGTGCTTTCCGATTGTGAGACCCTCGGCGTAAGCCATCGATGAGAAGGTTTCAAGCCGAAGCCGTTTGAGCGCTAGTCCGCCTGTACTTTCTTCGGGGCGAAGTGCTTCAGCCAGGCCATATCCGCGCCAGTACATTGCTGTCTGCATCATTTCTGGCCATGGTTCACTCATCCCTTGGATCGCAAGTACGTGCTCGATGAGGCCCTCGAACGCCGCCCGGACGTTTTCGTCGGATGGCGACAATGCCGGCGCAACGGGGAGGTCGCTCCCCTCACGGCCGATCACACTGCCCAGCGCCCAGCCAATGATCTTCGGGCTGAGGACCGGCGGCAGCGGCGTCGGGATTCCGTCGACCTCAGACAGAGCACGAGTCATGACTGTGGCTTCGAGGTTCGCGGAGAGCTCGCCGCAGGCTCCGCTGGCATGCAGGCCGGCGAGCAGCCAGGTCGCAAATTGCGAGTGCTGTTCCGACAAGGCGCATTGAGCGACACTGTCTGGTGTCAGGTATTCAAGGTCAGAGGTCCATTTCGCGTTGTACGCATCCCCGGCCTCGGCGAGCCAATCAAGCGGCAAATTAATCGAGGCGAGTTGCTCCTCCAGAGCGTCCGAGTGTCGCTTCTCGCCTGCGAGGAGTTTGTACAGCTCCGCGAACACGAGCGGCACGAAGACGCAATTCATTTGGACCACAGCAGGCGCTCCAGTCGTTCAGCAAGCGGTTCGAGCGGCCCGTCCGGTGCGTCTCTGCGCAGCACCGACTCCGGGATCCGCATCTGCCCGAGATCCTTCAGACTGACCCGCGGAATGACGTTTCCGAACAAGAGAATATTGCGGAGCCCGTAGCCGGGCTGCCCGTTGAGGAAGGCGGCGACCATTTTCGTCAGATGCGGCTCGGCGAGGCGCACTCGGTACACTCCGGAATCGATGATCGAGCGCTTTTCGGCGACCCTGGCGTTCGCGCGCTCTCCGACGACCGCGATGAGCAGATCTCCAGCTTCGGCCACAGAAGAGGTGGGCGTCTCGATCATCCATCGAGTGATGGGACGACCGGCAAGCCCCGATCCGGTCATCACCGGAAGCGCACCGTCGGCCGGTGCAGTGAGTGTCGTGTTTCGGTCGAATGACTTCCCTGGCTTGATCTCGATGGCCAGGTCAGCGAGAGGGACTCCGTCGAAGAGGCGCTCGGGTTCCGGCGTTGCCAACGCTATCTTCCACTCGATCCGTCGCAGGTCTGCCGTGGTCCACCACGTTGCGACGGCGTCCTCCTCCTTGCCACGGGATTGTGATTCGACCGCGGCCAAAGGGCTAGCCATCCGTGAACGGGTTTCGTCATCGGGCCAGGGAAGTGCAGCATCACCGATACGCGCCCGTCTTTCCGATAGGGAGTCAGTCAGGAACGCTCGACGGAAGGCGCGGCCCGCAACCGAGCTGAACACTGCCCAGACCCAGCAGGCGTCCGCCCGGCTCGTGAATCGATACGCTGAGAAGCCCCCTGACACGGTGGACCCGGATAGGTCAGAGTGCACCATCAGCGCTGGGAGGTCGGCGCGCGCTGGGACAAGGACATCACCAGGTTGCAGGTTCCCAGCGTCTCCGCCGACGAGATGTCCGGCTCCTTGGTACTTCGTCGTGCGACGGCGAACACCGCCGTGCACGCGGTCCAGGCCCTCCGGGACTATCACCTGTGAGCCCTGCTCCACGAACAACTGGGGTTCGATCCGCGTCCCGATTTCATCCAGTCGAAGCAATGGCCACCGTAAAGGCCATCGGAACGCCACGGCCACGAGCCGTCCCGGATTCCAGTCGGACTCGTTGCGAAGATCGACGATCGTCGTCGGGCTCGCGCTCAACGGGCACCAGCTCCGGGATCGTCAATGTGAGAGAGTGCCGCCACCATTGCAGGTCCGCCAGGGGCGAGCTGCTTCTCCCAGTCCTCCGAGAGCTGTGCGACGAACGTCTCGCTGGCAGGCAACTTGTCCACGACCATCAGAACGGTCTGAATCTGCGTGCCGTACGCGGATCCAGACGGGCATCCGATCAGGGCGGCCACGCGGTAATCGTTCGCCAGGTATTCCCGGTACGCCTCTGCCGGAGCCTGGAAGGTCATGCTCGGCGCTAGCTGGAACACGGCGCGGCCACCGGGCTTCAGGGCGCGGAGGCTCACATCTACGGCCGCAACGTCTGCCAGTCGGGTAGAGGTACCGTTCTGCAGCTTGTGTGGCGTGTCTAGGCGGAAACCGAACGGTGGCGCGGTCACGATCACATCAGCTTCCGGCAAGGCATCCCTGAACGCATCACCGGTTTCGAACGTGACCTTGTCCGGTGCAGTCTGCCCGATGAGGAAGGCAACACGAATGACCTCCGGGTCGATATCGCGCCCAATCGTCTCGATCGTGCGGCCCTCGCGTGCGGCGCGCTCCTGCAACATCCAGAGAAACGATCCGGAACCGCAGAAAGGGTCAACTACTACGCCGTCAAGCCGTTCCCCAACAAGCGAGCCGATCGCGGTTGAGATAGCGGGCGGGCTCACATAGAAGCTCGCGGACCGGTCACGTTCTGCCAGGTCGGCGAGGACGGCACGCCGAGCCCGCCACAACACAGTCGGATCGACGGCGACGACGTCACCGCTCACCGTCTCGATGCTGGCCTGATGCGAGTCGGCCGACGCGGTCTCGACAAACGCGCTCAGGACGGAGGCGCTCAGCTGGCCGTTCCTGCCTCGATTGGCACGCGACCAGACACGCTGCAGCAGTAGCTCGGTGACCAGGTCAACCGACTTCAACTCTCCGGCCGGACGTCCGCTGAGCGCCGGAGGGCCGTCTGCGGGCTGAAGCGTGCGCAGCCCGTGACCCGCCTGAAACCAGCCCTTGTCCGTCAGGACGTAGTGCTCGACCGTTCCGAGCGCGGCCCGAACCTGGGCCAGCTGCGGCAGCGCTGCTTCACGGCGCTGCCCGTGCTTGATCTCGATGGCCAGGCGCGGGACGATCTCTCCCGTCTCGTCGACTCCCCAGGCAAGTACATCGGCTTGAAGGCGCCCCGTGCCCGGTACCCGCACTTCTGTCTGCACGATGGGATAGCCAAGCCCGCGCAGCTGGTCCACGATCTCTCGGATACGTGCCTGCTCGCTCCACATGGACTCTCCTCTCATCATTTGGGCAACCGGAAAAACTAGCACGCCAACTCCGGTTGGAGCAAGACCAAGGTACTACGGGTCGCGCGCCAGCGTGTTGCCCGAGTCAAGAGCCCGAAGGACTCATGCGCTGCCTTTCAATTCCAGCATGGGGCCCAGTGCCTGGGCAATCTCGGCGCTGGTCGCAGTCGTGACGTCATGATTCGCCTCGACCCAGGCGATGGTCGAACGAGAAACGCCGGATTTCTCGCCGAGCTCCGCCTCCGATGGTTGAGTGAAGCCAGTCTCTGCTTACCGTCAAGGACGGCGACGACCTCACGGTCAGCTTGGTGTGGGAACGCCCATGCAGGCGCATTTTCTCCCGCTCACGGGCCAGTCTGCGGTCGATAGTGGCAGCACTCATGCGAACCAACAGATCCGCCTGCGCATCGGTGATATCCAAGACCCGTTCTGCACGCAGCATCGGGACGAGATAACCGGTCGCTGCCGCCAGCAACTTTCCCGCCGGGCCCCTGAGCACCGCCCAGCACAGCACCAAGGCCGGTTGCAGGTCGGCCGGATAAACAGGTTTCCGCCCCGGCCGCACCCTCCGCAGCCCGGGCGGTTCCAGCGCCTGACGCAGCGCCTGACGAGCGTAATCCCGGCGCCAACCGGTCAACTCCACCAACTCGGTGAGGATCTGACCCTTCACCGCCCGCCCCGCTGACTGGTACCGCAACGCCAGCTGCTTCGTCACTGCCTTGCGCTCACCCATGGTCAGTCCCATCCACAACAGTCACCCAGCGACCAACCACCCGGCAACTCATGCCAACCGGAGGTTTTCCAATGAGGCAACGTACCGTCCCCCGCGGAGGTTTTTTATGAGTCAACTCGTGCTCTTTACATGGCGCCCATTCGTGAGGACGATGAAAAGAAATCGCTGGGTCTCGCGCTCTTTTGCGTCGGGTCATTGGCGGCGGTCGATTTGCAAGCAATCGACCTTGGGGGCCTCAAGGGGAGAGGGAAGCTGCAGGGATGGGTGAGATCGCGGCAGACGATCACTATTGCACAGGGTCGGATCAGCTGACTCGAATTCTGGTGTGCCATGGCTAGCCCGTCGATGCGGAAAAACGGAACACCCTTTCCGCCGAACCACGAGAGAGCGACTCCCATCATGGCAAGGCCGCCGGGTTGGGCCGAGGCCAACTTGACCCGGCCACGCAGTCATTCGCGAACTTCGAACTCGAATCGCAGGCGCCGATTGTGGAGGACTGGTTCGTCGGCTGGGATCGCAAGAACGCTGGGATCGCAAGAACAAGGTGAACATCACTCCGATGGACGAGAACAACCCGTACTTCCCCTACATCCGGGACAACATCCGAACGAGGCAGTACACGGACAAATGACTTGAAGCTCACCTAGCTCTGGTCATCGCGCAGGCCAGTCATGAATAAGTAGAGACGTTTCACGCAAGGATGGAGGATCCATGGCAGTCGGAACGGTGGTCGCGATAGTGGGCTTGGTTAAGTCCGCGTATGACGCCTACAAGGCGATCGAAGAGGCCAACGAGACCTACCAGACCGTCATGCAGGTCTACAAGACCTATGCGGAGGCCAAGGCATTCTTGGCCACGATGGCTCCGTCACCCGAGGTGGCAACTGTGCTCAGTCTGCAGGCTCTGCATCAGGGGTTTACCGAGATGTCAGACCAGCTCGACGAGTTGCGGGATGCAATCAAGCAACTCCTCAACCACGAGGAGCAGGCAGCACTGTTGGCGTTGCAGCGTGACCTCGATCAATTCATGGGACACAGCCGCACTGCGCAGGACCACTTGTCTAGGTGGATTGAGGGTGGGTATTCCGAAGACTCATACCGACTGCAGGCCGAAGCATCCTCGTGGCTAGCCGTGAACACGCTCTTAGTTGGGGACTCGTTCTTCCATCGTCCCAACACCCACGGCGGCCCGATCAAATTCGACCACCGGCTGGCAGCGACCACTTACACACACGTGCTGACCGCGCGCGTCGGCGTGATGGCCGTACTCAACCCCAATTTCCGCACCAGCGCGGCCGCACGGGCGGAGCTCCAGCGTCACGCCGATCGGCTGTCATGGATCATCGAGAAGGCCGACGCAGCGTTGGTTCCGGAGGTGTCTGAAGGGTCACTCGACGCTGGTCACTTCCGCGTGCGCTACCGGTCCCTCGACACCATCAGCGGTTACGACTCTGGATGGACTGACTCGGGCTGGATCCCCGGCGGACAAACCGACCTCAACAACTACAGGCAGTCCTTGCTTATTGACCTGAAGGCCGGGCTACGCCTTCGGACTGGTCTGCACCTGCTCATGAGATTCCGGGATGAGGTCCAGTATCATGCGCGTGACCCGCGGACAACGCTGTGGAAACCCTGGGGACCGATCCTCCGCATCGCGGATGGTAATCCTACTGTTGGGGACGTCACTCCCGTGGTCACGGGCCCGGGTGCGATCACGCTGCTATGGAAGAACGCACGCTTCGCGTCAGGAACGTCGGCACACTTGACGTCACGTGTTCCCAAGGAGGCTGTTCCGGTTTGGACTCCTGTCAAGAAGGTTGGGCCGGACGGTTCGGAGTCCACGCCGAAGGCGGCCGTCACGGCTCCGGGCCGGGTGACTGCCGTATTCACGCACACTGAGTTTCCGGCCCACCCTCGCGTTACGGCGGTCGATTTCGATCCGCCCCTGCCTGATGCGGGGAACCCGGCTATCGTAACGATTCCAACCCCGACACCTGCTGGCGTCACTCGAACCGTGATCGACGTCATCGCTACATCGCCCACCATGGTCGACGTGTTCTGGCATGGCGGCTTTCCGGAAATCTACGGCTCTCGCCGCGACGAAACGGGCCAATGGAGTGACCCCAAAATCGTCGTCACGGATAGCAGAGACTTTCTACAGTTCCAGGGCACCAGCGACAAAGACGGGAAGGTTGCCACGTTCTGGAGCAACCAAGACGGTGCACTCCGCTCGGCGTTCTACGACCGATACGACAACCCGCCCCTCACGTCCGCAACCACCATCGCAAGTGCCGGCACCGTAAGGGGTCGACTCCTTGCAACGAGCCCAAGAAAGCGATGCTTCGAGGTGTTCTGGCTCGGTGTGGACGAGGCCGTGTGGTACTCGGCCTACGTGGGTGATGGCCCTGAGCCCCGCTGGAGCGACCCTAGCCGACTCACCGAGCGCGGCGCCGTGCCTCATCGACCGCTAGCCGCCACTAGCCCAACACCAGGAACCGTAATGGTATTCTCGCAGGCAGCGGATGGGCGCCTGTATGCAGCCCGTGCGGGCAAAGACGCCCCGGGGGATGGAACGTCCTACACGCTGGGAACAGCCGTGTGGCCCCAATCGGCATTCCCGTGGTCCGGATCGGGGCCCAAGTTGGCTTGTGCGAGTACGACTCCAGACGACGTCACGGTGTTCTATCCATGGCACGATGTAATCGAGGCAACCACCTGCGACTTGTCATCCGGGGCACCGACACGTTGGCTGCGAGTGGCCCAGGACATCCTGGCCTCCGCTGATCGCCTCTGGAATGAACCAGTAGGGGCATCCGAGACGGCGATCGAACGTGCACTGGATGCCGTGGCCATCACACGAGTGCTAGCGATTGAGGACCCCCGCACGTACGGATCCTCCCACGCGAATTGGCTGGTCCACCCCGTAAGCACCTACTTGGCAGCACAGGGTCGCCACAACCAGGCAATCGAGGGGGTCGACGAAGCCGTCAAGGTGTACCGGGACCTGGTCGCCACGCATCCGGACAACCCCGCCTACCTGAAAAACCTCGCCTGGGCGCTGCACAACCTCACGGCCCGGCACAACCAGGCCGGTCAACCACAGTCAGCCGCAGGGCTAGGCACCGAAGGGGCACAGCTCCCGGCCCGGTTCGATACCGCCGGGGCCAGCCCCGCCGACCGCGCCGACATCGCCTGGAACATCGTCTATATTGGCGCCTACCTACCTGCCGGCGCCGAA
>NZ_MJLT01000016.1 GCF_001766675.1 Arthrobacter sp. SW1 | reverse complement strand
CGACGGCGTCCGGCTGGCCTTCGAAGGTGACCAGCGCGTGCCGGGTGCGGCCGTGGGCGTGCATCAGCAGTTCGCCCGGCTCGCCGACGATCGCGACGGAAACGGGCGCACGCTTGGCCACATGGCGCGGGCCGGTGGGACGGACCAGCACAATGCCGAGGTCCACGCCGCGGTAGAGAATGGCGGCGCGCTTGATCAGCTCGTCCCAGAGGGCGTCGGAGTACGCCTCGTCCAGGGCGCGCGGAGCCCAGCGGTCGCCGGCGCGGCGGATGTCCTCGGTGTGCACGAAATATTCGATCAGGTTGGAGGACTCGTCCAAGGCCTTGATCTTCAACGGCGAGAGCGCCGGAGGGCCCGCGCGGAAGGTATTGACGAGTTCGGCGTACGCTTCCGGGGACTCCAGTTTGGCGGCGAGCTTCGCTGTCGCCTTGTCCGAAGCCTTGGCCAATCCCTTGATCAGCAGGCCGATTCCGACAGCCGCTTTACGCTCGCGCAGGTACAGGTGCGCAGCAAGATCCCGGGTCTGCCACCCTTCGCAGAGCGTGGGTGAGTCAGGACCGGCCGCCAGGAGTGTTTCGGCCAGGACTTCACGGGAGGGATCGACGAAATGCATCACTTGTGAAATTAGCACGAGAGCAGCCCGGATGCGCAGTGGAACCGCCGCTGGATTCCGGGTGTCGCGAAGGCACTAGACTTGATCCGATGTCTGATCAGCCAGTCCCCAGCACCGCCCGCGCCACAGGCCCGCTTCCGGAGGAAATCGCCGCTGCCCTCAAGCGCGATCCTGCCGGGCTCGTGGCTGCGATCATCCAGCAGCATGACAGCGGCGAAGTGCTGATGCTCGGCTGGATGGACGATGAAGCCCTGCACCGCACGCTGACCACGGGACGTGTCACCTTCTATTCGCGCTCCCGCCAGGAATACTGGCGCAAGGGAGACACCTCCGGGCACGTCCAGTACGTCAAGTCGGTCGCCCTCGACTGCGACGGCGACGCCCTGCTGGTCCGCGTCGAGCAGGTCGGCGCCGCGTGCCACACCGGAACCCGCACCTGCTTCGACGGCCGGGACCTCGGCGCCGTTGTCTCGGCAGTGTGACGCCGGCACCACCCCAAACCACCCAGGCACAAAAGAGCCAGACACAAGAAGAGGCGGAGAAGAATAGCCATGCAGGACCTTGGAATCATCAGCCCGGGCCTGGAGGAGTTCCGCGAACTCGCCGCACACAGCAGGGTCATTCCGGTCCGCCTGAAGGTGCTGGCGGACGCTGAAACCCCGATCGGGCTCTACCGCAAGCTGGCCCAGGGCCAGCCCGGCACCTTCCTCATGGAATCGGCCGCCGTGGGCGGCGCCTGGTCCCGCTACTCCTTCATCGGGGCCCGCTCCCGCGCCACGCTCACCAGCAAGGACGGCGAGGCACACTGGATCGGTGAACCGCCGGTGGGCGTGCCCGTTGCCGGCAACCCGGTCGAGGCTGTCCGCGACACCGTAGCGGCCCTGCAGACCGAACGCTTCCCGGGCCTGCCGCCGTTCACTTCCGGCCTGGTGGGATTCCTCGGCTGGGAAACCGTACGCCACTGGGAAAAGCTGACCAGCCCGCCTGAGGACGACCTCCAGCTGCCTGAGCTTGCACTTAATCTCGTGACGGACATGGCCGTGCACGACAACATGGACGGCACCGTCCTGCTGATCGCCAATGCCATCAACTTCGACAACAGCTCGGAGCGCGTGGACGAAGCCTGGCACGACGCCGTGGCCCGCGTGAAGGCCCTCCTGGAGCGCATCAGCACGCCCGTCGCGCAGCCGGTGTCCGTGCTCCGCAGCGAGGCGCTCGACTTCGCTTCCAGCGTGCAGGAACGCTGGAACGAGCAGGAGTACCTGAACGCGATCGACCGCGGCAAGGAAGCGATCGTGGACGGCGAAGTGTTCCAGGTGGTCATTTCGCGCCGCTTCGAACTCGAATGCGCCGCTGACCCGCTCGACGTGTACCGCGTGCTGCGCAACACCAACCCCAGCCCGTACATGTACCTCTTCAGCCTCGAGGACGCGGACGGCCGCGCCTACACGATCGTGGGCTCCTCGCCCGAAGCACTCGTCACGGTCAAGGACGGCGAGGTCATCACCCACCCGATCGCCGGGTCCCGCCCGCGCGGGAAGACGGTCGAGGCGGACAAGGCCCTGGCCACGGAGCTGCTTGCGGACCAGAAGGAACGCGCCGAGCACCTCATGCTCGTGGACCTGTCCCGCAACGATCTTTCCAAGGTCTGCGTCGCGGGCACGGTGGACGTTACCCAGTTCATGGAAGTGGAGCGCTTCAGCCACATCATGCACCTGGTGTCCACCGTCGTCGGCGACCTCGCGCCCGGCGCCACGGCCTACGACGTCCTGAAGGCCACTTTCCCGGCCGGCACGCTCTCCGGTGCGCCGAAGCCGCGCGCGCTGCGCCTGCTGGACGAACTCGAACCGCACCGCCGCGGCATCTATGGCGGCGTGGTGGGCTACCTGGACTTCGCCGGGGACATGGACATGGCCATCGCCATCCGCTCCGCCCTGCTGCGCGAAGGGCGGGCCTATGTCCAGGCCGGCGGCGGGATCGTGGCAGACTCCCACAAGCCCGCCGAAGCGCTCGAGACCGTGAACAAGGCCGCGGCACCGTTGCGCGCCGCGCACACGGCGGCATCGTTGCGCAATATTTCTGCGGAAGGCGTCATTTCGGCCGAGGGACTTGACGGCGAGGCAACCGCTAAGTGACCTCCGCAAGCAATCCCGACGCCGGTTCAGCCCGGTCCGGAAGGCCTCCGTTCTGGGCGCGCAAGGCCAACCTCGTGCTCGCCACGGCAGTCTTCGCGCTGGCCGTTTTCGGCACCACGACGCAAAGCTGGATCGACGTAAGGCTCGATCCGGCGGCCGCCGCCAACGCCGACCTCCATGTCCAGGGCAGCAAGGCAGCTACCGCCGTGACCGCGCTGGCCCTGGTGGCCCTGGCGGGCGGATTGGCGGCGTCAATCGCCGGGCGAATCGCGCGCTGGATCATCGCCGTGCTGATCCTGCTGGCTTCGACGGGCATCATCGTCGCAGCCGCCACCGTCCTGGCCGATCCGCTGGGCGCGGCCCAAGGGACCATCGCGGCCAGCACCGGCATCTCCGGAGGCGACGCCGCGGTGAGCAGCACTGTGTTCCCGGTCCTCGCCGTCGTCGCGGCCGTCTTGCTGGCGCTCTGCGCAGTCACTCTGCCGCTGGCAGGCCGCCATTGGAAAGCGCGGACCAAGTATGACCGCGGTGGCCGGATCACGCAGGCCGACGGGGGACCGGTTGACGAGATCGACAGCTGGGACAGCCTTTCCCGGGGCGAAGACCCGACGTAAAGACCACCTGACGTAACTTGCCTGCGGCGCGTCGCCGGCCGTGCGCCGGGGCATGCCAAGAGATGGCAGAATGTAAGAAGTATCCATCCTGAGGAGATTCACCATGAGCAAAACCACTGTGTCCGCCAGCAAAGCCGCCGAAACCGTCGCCAGCCACAGCGATGCCATTGGTCACGGCAACAGCCCGGCTGCGTGGACCTGTGTGATTGTCATGCTCGTCGGAGCCCTCGTGAGCTCCATCGCTTTCGTGATCGCCAACAGCCCGGTCTTCTGGGGCGGCCTCGTCATCATGGTCGTCGGCCTGCTCGCCGGCTGGGCCATGCGCAAGGCCGGTTACGGCGTGGGCGGCAGCAAGCTGAAGAACGCCGGCCACTGACTGTGACCGTTCTTGATGACATCATCGCCGGTGTCAGGGAGGACATGGCTGCCCGCCAGCGGCTGAACGGCCTGGCCGAGGTCAAGGAACGCGCCCTGGCGGCTGTCCCGGCCTTGGACGCCTGGGCGGCTCTCGGTGGTCCCGCTGCGCGGCGCGATGAGCTCAAGGTCATCGCCGAGATCAAGCGGCGCAGCCCCTCCAAGGGGGACCTCGCCTCGATCACCGACCCCGCGGCACTCGCCCGGCAGTACGCCGACGGCGGTGCCTCCGTGATCAGCGTCCTCACCGAGGAACGCCGCTTCAACGGTTCGCTCGCCGACCTCGACACCGTGCGCGCCGCCGTCGACATCCCCTTGCTGCGCAAGGACTTCACGGTCGACGAGTACCAGATCTGGGAAGCCCGCGCCCACGGCGCGGACCTGATCCTGCTGATCGTCGCGGCGCTGTCCGACGCCCAGCTGCAGGAATTCAGCGCCCTGAGCCACGAACTCGGCATGAACGTCCTGGTGGAAACCCACACGCCCGAGGAAATCGAGCGTGCGGCGGCCGCCCAGGCACGCATCATCGGCGTGAACGTGCGCAACCTCAAGACGCTCGACGTCGACCGTTCCCTTTTCGCCTCGCTCGCCGGGAACATCCCGGCCGGCGCCGTCGTGGTGGCGGAGTCGGGCGTGCGGAACGCCGACGACGTCGCCCACTACGCGGGCAACGGCGCCCACGCGATCCTGGTGGGGGAGGCGCTGGTCAGCGACTCGACGCCCCGGGAACGCATCGCCGAATTCAAGGCGGCCGGCGCGGCCGCCATGGCCGTCAGCCGCTGACGCCAGCTTCCGGGCGGCGCTGCGCCGCCCGGAAGGACCCGAACCATCAACTGACCCGAAGCACTAATTGAACAGGACGGTGAGACCTTTGGTGGACGCACCAACATCCAAGCCGGAGCAGGATGCGGCAGACGCATTCCTGGAGGGCGGAGCTTCGCTGCGCAACGCCAGCGGACCGTACTTCGGTTCCTACGGCGGACGCTGGATGCCGGAGTCGCTCATCGCGGCCCTGGACGAGGTGCAGGACACCTTCGACAAGGCCAAGGCCGATCCCGAGTTCATTGCCCAGCTCAACGATCTGAACAAGAACTACTCGGGCCGTCCGTCCCTGCTCACCGAGGCCAAGCGTTTCTCGGAGCACGCAGGCGGTGCGCGGATCTTCCTCAAGCGCGAAGACCTCAACCACACCGGTTCGCACAAGATCAACAACGTGCTGGGCCAGGCATTGCTTGCCAAGCGCATGGGCAAGACCCGCGTCATCGCCGAGACCGGTGCCGGCCAGCACGGCGTGGCAAGCGCCACCGCAGCGGCCCTGCTTGGCCTTGAATGCGTGGTCTACATGGGCGCCGAGGACTGCCGCCGCCAGGCACTGAACGTGGCCCGCATGCAGTTGCTCGGTGCCACCGTGGTTCCCGTGACCAACGGTTCGCAGACCCTCAAGGACGCTATCAACGACGCCCTGCGCGACTGGGTCAGCAACGTGGACACCACCCACTACCTGCTGGGCACAGCGGCCGGCGCCCACCCCTTCCCGGCCATGGTGCGCTTCTTCCACGAAGTCATCGGCGAGGAAGCCCGCGCGCAGATCCTGGAACAGACCGGCAAGCTGCCGGACGCCGTCTGCGCCTGCATCGGTGGCGGCTCCAACGCCATCGGGCTTTTCCACGCCTTCCTGGACGACGCCTCCGTGAAGATCTACGGTTTCGAGGCAGGTGGCGACGGCGTCGAGACCGGCCGCCACGCCGCGGCCATCACCCTCGGCCGGCCCGGTGTGCTGCACGGCGCGCGCTCGTACCTGATGCAGGACGAGGACGGCCAGACCGTGGAATCCCACTCGATCTCCGCGGGCCTGGACTACCCGAGCGTCGGCCCGGAGCACTCGTACCTCGCCGACATCGGCCGCGTCACCTACGAACCCATCACGGACACCGAGGCCATGGACGCCTTCCGTCTCCTGTGCCGCACCGAAGGCATCCTGCCCGCCATCGAGTCCGCCCACGCCCTGGCCGGCGCCATCAAGGTGGGCCAGCGGCTCACAGAAGGCAAGGCCGATCCGTCCGAGGTCTCGGTGATCGTGAACCTCTCCGGACGCGGCGACAAGGACGTGGAAACCGCTGCCGCCTGGTTCGACATGCTCGACGAAAACGGCAACGTCAAGGGCACCACGCTGTCAACCCGCGCGCCCAAGGGCCCGGCAGAGCGCACCGAGGAACAGAACTGATGAGCGAGAACATCACCAGCAAGGCCGCCGCGGCCATCGACCGCGCCAAGGCAGAGGGCCGTGCCGCCCTGATCGGCTACCTGCCCGCGGGCTACCCTGACGTGCAGTCCAGCATCGAGGCCGGCATTGCCCTGGCCCGCAACGGCGCCGACCTCATCGAGATCGGCATCCCGTACTCCGACCCGGTCATGGACGGCCCCGTCATCCAGGCCGCCACCACCGAAGCAATCGCCAACGGCTTCCGTGTGGCCAGTGTGTTCGACGTCGTGGCCGGTATCACCGCTGCCACGGACGCCGCCGTGCTGGTCATGACCTACTGGAACCCGGTCATGCGGATGGGCGTGGACGAGTTCTCCCGCCGCCTGGCGGAAGCCGGGGGAGCAGGCCTCATCACGCCCGACCTCATCCCGGACGAAGCCTCCGAATGGTTCGAAGCCTCGGACAAGTACGGCCTGGACCGTGTGTTCCTTGTGGCCCCGTCGTCCACGCCCGAACGCCTCGAAATGACTGTCAAGGCGAGCCGCGGCTTCGTGTACGCCGTGTCCATCATGGGCATTACCGGCACCCGCCAGGCCGTCAGCGGCAGCGCGGAGAAGCTCGTGGCCGACACCCACGCCGCGGGCGCGGAACGCGTCTGCGTAGGCCTCGGTGTCTCCACCCCGGACCACGTCCGCGAGATCGCCGCCTACGCCGACGGCGTGATCGTCGGCAGCGCGCTGGTCGCGGCCGTGCGCGACGGCGGCGTGGATGCCGTCGGGAAGCTCACCAAGGAGCTGAGCGCCGGACTTCGCCGGGAAACCGCACAGGCGTAACCCGCAGGCATCCCCGCCCACTGGAACCCTGCTGCGCCGCCACCGCGGGCAGCCCCAGGAAAAGGAACAACTGAACCACATGCAGAGCCTCCTCCACGCAGCAGCAACAGCCCCGCTGAGCATTCCCAGCCCGGGGTGGTCCGGATTCGACATCCCGCTGCCGTGGGGGACTTTGCGCATCCACGCCTACGCGCTGTGCATCCTGCTCGGCATCGTCGTGGGCCTCTGGCTGACCTCCGTCCGCTGGAAGCGGCGCGGGGCTCCGGAGGGAAGCCTGTGGGACATTGCCATCTGGGCCATTCCCTTCGGAATCATCGGCGGACGCCTTTACCACGTGTTCTCCTCGCCTGACGCCTACTTTGGCCCGGGCTTCGACGGCACGGGCGACCTCAGCCTGATTCCGCAGGTCTGGCGGGGTGGCCTCGGTATCTGGGGTGCCGTGGTCCTGGGCGCCTTCGGCGCCTGGATCGGCTGCCGCCGTCTGGGCCTGAAGCTCACCGCCTTCCTTGACGCCGCGGCTCCCGGGCTGTTGCTCGCCCAGGCGATCGGACGCTGGGGCAACTGGTTCAACCAGGAACTCTTCGGTGCACCCACGACATTGCCGTGGGGCCTGCAGATCGACCCCGCCAACCCGAACTTCCCTGCGGGACTGCCCGCGGACACCCTGTTCCACCCCACCTTCCTGTACGAATCGCTCTGGAACCTGGCCGGCGTCGGGATCCTGCTCCTCCTGGACCGGCGCTTCCGCTTCCGCCGGGGCCGCCTGTTCTGGCTCTACGCCATGTACTACACGCTGGGTCGGGTATGGATCGAGGCCCTGCGGATCGACGACGCCGAGCAGATCGCTTTCTTCGGCATCAGCACCCGGCTGAACGTATGGACCAGCATTTTCGTGTTCTTCGGCGCGCTGATCGTGTTCCTCCTGCTTGGCATCCGGGCCAAATCCGCCTCGGCGTCGGTATACCTGCGGGAGTCGGATAACCTCCCGGATGTGACCGACGGCACCGGTCATGATGCGGACAGTTCTGTCTCAGATAGTGGTTCGCGTGGTAATCTCCCGGAGAAGAACAGTGATCTGACCCACCCCGGATCGTCCTCGGACGGAGACGGTGAATCCCCGTCGGAGACCGCGCAGGAGGCTGCAACGCAGGCCGGCGGAAACGCGGGGGAGGAAGGGTCCGCATCCGGACCGGACGCAGGCAAGACCAAGTAGCCAGCGCCTTGGTCCCGGGGTACCGGGCTACCGCCAAGAACCCCGGCCACAGCGTCGTGGCACCTTCGTGACAGTCCGGCAGCATACGAAAGCCGCCGGGGTCAAGATGGGCCTGGGCCCCGCGTAACTCTTCGTTGCGCGTCGGCGGCTGGCCTACAATTTCAGTAATTCAGCGCTTTGTTGTGCCCGTCACACGGCAGACAAGGTGGGGCCAACGTTGTCCCTTCCATTCGCACGATCTCGAGGAAGGACGTCTTCATGACCCGTCTTCATCGCCCAAGCCAGGCCGGAACGGTTGAGCCACAGGGAGCCATCTCTCCCTTCAAGCGTTTCGCTGCCCTTCCGGAGGCCCGCGGCCTCTACAACCCGGAGCAGGAGAAGGACGCTTGCGGCCTGGCCATCATTGCCACGCTGCGTGGAGAACCCGGCTACGACATCGTTGATGCTGCCCTCACCGCACTGCGGAACCTTGAACACCGCGGCGCCGTCGGTGCCGATGAGGGTACCGGCGACGGCGCCGGCCTGCTTATGCAGATCCCGGACGAGTTCTTCCGCGCGGTCACCGAATTCGAGCTGCCCGCCCCCGGCCAGTACGTGGTGGGCACCGCCTTCCTGCCGGCCGAAGCCCGCGAAGCCGAAACCGCCAAGGCCGGCATCGAAGCCCTCGCCGCGGATGAAGGCCTGGCCGTCCTCGGCTGGCGCGAAGTCCCCGTTGTCGCCGACCTCGTCGGCGCCATGGCCCGCGCCTGCATGCCGTACTTCTCCCAGCCGTTCTTCGCGTCCGCCTCCGGCGAGGTCCTGGAGCGCAATGAGCTGGACTCCCGCGCCTGGCGCATCCGCAAGCGCGCCCAGAACAAGTTCGGCGTGTACTTCCCGTCGCTGTCCTCCCGCACCATCGTGTACAAGGGCATGCTGACTACCGCGCAGCTGGAGCCGTTCTACCCGGACCTGTCGGACAAGCGCTTCAAGACCAAGCTGGCAATCGTCCACTCGCGCTTCTCCACCAACACCTTCCCGTCCTGGCCGCTGGCCCAGCCGTTCCGCACCATCGCCCACAACGGTGAAATCAACACCGTCAAGGGCAACCGGAACTGGATGCGTGCCCGCCAGTCGCAGCTGGCCAACCCGCTGCTCGGCGACTCCCCGGAAGAGTTGTACCCGATCTGCACCCCGGGCGCCTCCGACTCCGCGTCCTTCGACGAGGTTGCCGAGCTCCTGTGGCTCTCCGGCCGCCCCATCACGCACTCGATCATGATGATGATCCCGGAGGCCTGGGAAAACCACGCCACCATGGATCCGGCACGCCGCGCCTTCTACGAGTACCACTCCATGCTCATGGAACCGTGGGACGGTCCGGCCGCTGTGTCCTTCACCGACGGCAACCTTGTGGGCGCCACGCTGGACCGCAACGGCCTGCGCCCGGGCCGCTATTGGATCACCGAAGACGGCCTGATCGTCTTCGCTTCCGAAGTCGGCGTGATCGACGTCGAGCCTTCCAACGTGGTCAAGAAGGGCCGTGTTTCTCCGGGCAAGATGTTCCTGGTGGACACCGAAGCCGGCCGCATCATCGACGACGCCGAGGTCAAGGCTGAGGTCGCCGCTGCCAACCCGTGGGCCGAGTGGCTCAAGGACAACCTGATCGACCTCAACGACCTCCCCGAGCGCGAGCACGTGGTCCACACTGCCGCCTCGGTGAACATCCGCCAGCGCACCTTCGGCTACACCACCGAAGAACTGAAGATCCTCCTCGGACCGATGGCCCGCACCGGTGCCGAGCCGCTCGGCGCCATGGGTTCTGACACCCCTGTGGCCGTGCTGTCCAAGCGTCCCCGCCTGCTGTTCGACTACTTCGTGCAGTCCTTCGCGCAGGTCACCAACCCGCCGCTGGACGCCATCCGCGAGGAACTGGTCACCTCCCTCAAGTGCGCCATCGGACCCAACGGCAACCTGCTCGACGTCGGACAGGTCCGTCAGCCGCAGGTGTCTCTGCCGTTCCCGGTGATCAACAACGACCAACTCGCCAAGATCGCGAACATCGAAAACGCCGACGGCGACAAGATCGCCATGAAGGTCCGTGGCCTTTACCGCCCGGAAGGCGGCGAAGCTGCCCTGCGTGCCCGCCTCACCGAAATCTGCGAGCAGGTTTCCGGCGCGATCAACCGCGGCGTGCAGTACATCGTGCTCTCCGACCGTGACTCCAACGCCCAGTGGGCTCCGATTCCGTCCTTGCTGCTGGTCAGCGCCGTGCACCACCACTTGCTGCGCAGCGCCAACCGCACCAAGACCGCGCTCGTGGTCGAGGCCGGCGACGTCCGCGAGACCCACCACGTGGCTGTGCTGGTCGGCTTCGGCGCCTCCGCCGTGAACCCGTACCTGGCCATGGAATCCGTGGAACAGCTGATCAGCACCGGCGAAGTCACGGGAGTCACCCCCGAAGACGGCGTCTACAACCTGATCAAGGGCCTCGGCAAGGGCGTCCTGAAGATCATGTCCAAGATGGGCATCTCCACCGTGGCCTCCTACACCGGTGCCCAGACCTTCGAGGCACTGGGCCTGTCCCAGGAACTCGTGGACGAATTCTTCTCGGGCACGCACTCCCAGCTGGGCGGCGTGGGCCTTGACGTCATCGCCGCGGAAGTCTCGGCGCGCCACCAGATGGCGTACCCCGAGGGCGGTATCGAGCAGCCGCACCGCCCGCTGCTTGGCGGCGGCGAGTACCAGTGGCGCCGCGACGGCGAACCGCACCTCTTCAACCCGGAGACGGTGTTCCGCCTGCAGCACGCCACCCGCGAACGCCGCTACGACATCTTCAAGTCCTACACCCAGGGCATCGACGACCAGTCCAAGAACCTGATGACCCTCCGTGGCCTGCTCAAGTTCAAGGACGGGCTGCGCCAGCCGGTGCCGCTTGAGGAAGTCGAGCCGGTTTCCAGCATCGTCAAGCGCTTCTCCACCGGCGCCATGAGCTACGGATCCATCTCCAAGGAAGCCCACGAAACCCTGGCCATCGCCATGAACCGCCTGGGCGCCAAGTCCAACACCGGTGAAGGCGGCGAGGACGTGGACCGCCTGCTCGACCCGGAGCGCCGCTCCGCGATCAAGCAGATCGCTTCCGGCCGTTTCGGCGTGACCAGCCTCTACCTGAGCAACGCCGACGACATCCAGATCAAAATGGCCCAGGGCGCCAAGCCCGGCGAAGGCGGCCAGCTGATGGCCCAGAAGGTGTACCCGTGGGTTGCCCGTACCCGCCACTCAACCCCTGGCGTCGGGCTCATTTCGCCGCCCCCGCACCACGACATCTACTCGATCGAGGACCTCGCGCAGCTCATCTACGATGCCAAGCGCGCGAACCCCTCGGCGAGGGTGCACGTGAAGCTGGTCTCCGAGGTCGGCATCGGCACGGTGGCGTCCGGCGTGACCAAGGCGAAGGCCGACGTCGTGCTGGTTTCCGGCCACGACGGCGGAACCGGCGCCTCGCCGCTGAACTCGCTCAAGCACGCGGGTGTCCCGTGGGAGCTCGGCCTTGCCGAAACCCAGCAGACCCTCATGCTCAACGGCCTGCGCGACCGCGTGGTGGTGCAGGTGGACGGCCAGCTCAAGACCGGCCGCGACGTCGTCATCGCCGCGCTGCTGGGCGCCGAAGAGTACGGCTTCGCCACCGCTCCGCTGGTGGTCTCGGGCTGCATCATGATGCGCGTCTGCCACCTGGACACCTGCCCGGTGGGCGTCGCCACGCAGAACCCGGAGCTGCGCTCCCGCTTCAACGGCAAGCCCGAATTCGTGGTCAACTTCTTCGAATTCCTGGCCGAGGAAGTGCGCGAGATCCTCGCCGAGCTGGGCTTCCGCAGCCTGGAAGAGGCCATCGGCCACGCCGAAGTCCTCGACTCCCGCGACGCGATCGACCACTGGAAGGCCGACGGCCTGGACCTCGATCCGATCCTGCACGGACTCGAGTTCGACGACGACGTTCCGCTGCGTAACCTGACCGGCCAGAACCACGAGCTGGACAAGCACTTCGACCAGCGGCTCATCGGCATGGCCGCAGAAGCACTCAGCGACCGTTCGCCGGTGAAGATCTCCGTGGACGTCATCAACACCGACCGCTCCGTTGGCACGATGCTCGGCCACGTGGTGACCAAGACCTTCGGCACCGACGTGCTGGCAACGGACACCATCGACATCACGCTCAACGGCACCGCCGGCCAGTCCCTGGGCGCCTTCCTGCCCGCAGGCATCACCCTGCGCATGTTCGGCGACTCCAACGACTACGTCGGCAAGGGCCTCTCCGGCGGACGCATCATCGTCCGCCCGGACCGCAGCAATGTGTTCCAGGCCGAGCGCAACGTCATTGCCGGCAATGTGATCGGCTACGGCGCCACGAGCGGCGAACTGTTCCTGCGCGGCCAGGTGGGCGAACGCTTCCTGGTCCGCAACTCCGGTGCCACCGCCGTCGTCGAAGGCATCGGCGACCACGGCTGTGAGTACATGACCGGTGGCCAGACCCTGATCATCGGCCGCACCGGCCGCAACTTCGGCGCCGGCATGTCCGGCGGCACCGCCTACGTGCTGGACCTGCAGCCCGAGCGCGTGAACAAGGAAGCCCTGGACTCCGGCGAGCTCAAGCTCCTTGAACTCGACGCCGAGGACCGTGACATCGTGCACGGCCTGCTGGTCAAGCACCTTGAGGAAACCGAATCTGTCCTGGCCGGCCGCCTGCTCGAGAACTTCGACGACACGGCCGCCCGCATCACGAAGGTACTGCCGCGCGACTACGCAGCAGTCCTGCAGACCCGCCTTTCCGCCATCGAAGAGGGCCTCGACCCGGACGGCGAAGAAGTGTGGTCCCGAATTCTGGAGGTAACCGGTGGCTGATCCACGCGGATTTCTGAAGGTCCGGCAGCGCGAGACGCAGCCACGCCGCCCCGTTCCCGTCCGCATCATGGACTGGAAGGAAGTCTACGAAGCGCAGGACAAGGGCGTGCTCAAGAGCCAGGCAGGCCGCTGCATGGACTGTGGTGTGCCGTTCTGCCACCAGGGCTGCCCGCTCGGGAACCTGATTCCCGAATGGAACGACCTCACCTGGCGCGGCAAGGGCGAAGAAGCCATCGAACGCCTGCACGCGACCAACAACTTCCCGGAGTGGACGGGCCGCCTGTGCCCGGCACCCTGTGAAGCGTCCTGCGTGTTGGGCATCAACCAGCCCGCTGTCACCATCAAGCAGGTGGAAGTCTCGATCATCGACGAGGCCTTCGAAAACGGCTGGGTGCAGCCGCTTCCGCCCACCCGCCTCTCCGGCAAGACGGTCGCCGTCGTCGGTTCCGGCCCCGCCGGCCTCGCCGCGGCACAGCAGCTGACCCGCGTTGGCCACACGGTTGCCGTGTACGAGCGCGACGACAAGATCGGCGGCCTGCTGCGCTACGGCATTCCGGACTTCAAGATGGAGAAGGAACAGGTCGACCGCCGCATCGAGCAGATGAAGGCCGAAGGCACCCGTTTCCGCACCGGCGTGAACGTCGGCACCGACGTCACCTGGGAGCAGCTGCGCCGTCGCTACGACGCCGTGGTCATTGCCACCGGTGCCACCGTGCCGCGCGACCTGCCCATCCCGGGCCGCGATCTGGATGGCATCCACTTCGCCATGGACTACCTGGTTCCGGCCAACCGCGCCGTGGCCGGCGAAACCGTGGAAAACCAGATCAACGCCAAGGGCAAGCACGTGGTGATCCTGGGCGGCGGCGACACCGGTGCCGACTGCCTCGGCACTGCGCACCGCCACGGAGCCGCGTCCGTCACCACGCTGGCGATCGGCAAGCAGCCGCCGCTGGAGCGTGCCGCACACCAGCCGTGGCCGACGTTCCCCACCCTCTTCGAAGTGGCCAGCGCCCACGAAGAAGGCGGTGAACGCACGTACCTGGCCTCCACGGTCGAGTTCATCGGCGAAAACGGCAAGCTCACCGGCGTCAAGGTCGCTGAGACCGAGTTCGTCGACGGCAAGCGCCTGCCCAAGGCCGGCACCGAGCGCGTCATCCCGGCCGACCTGGTCTTCCTGAGCCTGGGCTTCACCGGGGCCGAGCCGGCCGGCATCACCGAGCAGGTGCACGCCGAGTTCGACGGCCGCGGCAACGTGGCCCGCGACGGCTACTACATGACGAACACCGAAGGTATCTTCGTCGCCGGCGACGCCGGCCGCGGACAGTCCCTCATCGTGTGGGCCATCGCGGAAGGCCGTGCCTGCGCGGCCGCCGTCGACAAGCACCTCATGGGAGATACCATCCTTCCGGCACCTGTCGCTCCTACGGACCGGGCGATCTCCGTCCTGTAGGCACTGCAAGTTCACCATCCACATCAAGCAGCACAATTACTAGGGTAGGTATATGAGACGCGCGAAAATTGTGGCAACGTTCGGCCCGGCCATCTCCAGCTTCGACAACACCCTCGCGGTGCTCGAAGCCGGCGTTGATGTCGCCCGCATGAACATGAGCCACGGCGACTACTCCGTTCACGACAACACCTACGAGAACGTCCGCAAGGCCTCCGCACAGCTGCGCAAGCCGGTCGCCATCATGGCCGACCTGCAGGGCCCGAAGATCCGCCTCGGCCGCTTTGTTGACGGTCCGCACGCCCTCGAGGTCGGCGACACCTTCACCATCACCACCGAGGATGTCCCCGGCACCAAGGACATCTGCTCCACCACGCTGAAGAGCCTCACCGAAGACGTCAAGGTGGGGGACACCCTGCTGATCGACGACGGCAAGGTCTCCCTCCGCGCGACCGCCGTTGACGACGTCAAGGTCGTCGCCACGGTCACCGTGGGCGGCATGGTGTCCAACAACAAGGGCATCAACCTGCCCGGCGTCGCCGTCAACGTCCCCGCACTGAGCGAAAAGGACGAGGACGACCTCCGCTGGGCCATCAAGCGCGGCGTGGACCTCGTGGCGCTGTCCTTCGTCCGTGACGCAGCCGACATCAAGCGCGTCCACGAAATCATGGACGAAGAAGGCCGCCGCGTGCCGGTCATCGCCAAGATCGAGAAGCCGCAGGCCGTGGACCAGCTCCACGAAATCATCGACGCGTTCGACGCGATCATGGTGGCCCGTGGCGACCTCGGCGTCGAACTGCCGCTCGAAGAGGTGCCGATCGTCCAGAAGCGTGCCATCGAACTGGCCCGCCGCTGGGCCAAGCCGGTCATCGTGGCCACCCAGGTCCTCGAATCCATGATCGACAACCCGCGCCCCACCCGTGCAGAGGCTTCCGACTGCGCCAACGCCGTGCTCGACGGCGCGGACGCCGTCATGCTCTCGGGCGAGACCAGCGTGGGCAAGTACCCGATCGAGACCGTCAAGACCATGGCGCGGATCATCGAGTCCACCGAAGAACACGGCCTGGAGCGCGTTCCTCCGCTGGGCACCAAGCCCAAGACCCGCGGTGGCGCCATCACCCGTGCCGCCGTCGAAATCGCCGACCAGCTGGAAGCGAAGTACATCTGTACCTTCACCCAGTCCGGCGACTCCGCACGCCGCCTGTCCCGCCTGCGCCCGATCAAGCCGGTCTTCGCCTTCACCCCGGTGGAGCACGTCTGGAACCAGCTGGCCCTCACCTGGGGCATCCAGCCAGTGCTGGTCTCTACCGTTGACCACACGGACGCCATGACCGCCCAGGTGGACCGCAGCCTCCTGGACATGAAGCTCGTGGACAACGGTGACCTGGTGGTCATCGCCGCCGGTTCGCCTCCCGGACAGGCAGGTTCCACCAACTCCCTGAAGGTCCACAAGGTGGGCGACCTCGCCGACACCTCCAAGGCGGCCAGCTCGGAGCGCAAGGAAAAGCTCGGCCCCTGGCCGGAAAAGAAGAAGAAGAAGCAGGCCAAGGCCTGATCTTCTCCTCAACAGCAAAGGAGGCTCCCGCCACGTGGCGGGAGCCTCCTTTGCTTTTCCTGCCCAAGTACGACGGCGGCAGCTGCGGTATGCGAAAAGGGCGCCCCGCCGCCGTCGTACGGCTACCGGACGCCCCTTGCGGGAGAACGCTTAGTTGACCTGGTTGATGATGGTCTCTGCGACTTCGCGCATGCTCAGGCGACGGTCCATGGAGGTCTTCTGGATCCAGCGGAAGGCCTCGGGCTCGGTGAGGCCCATCTTGGTGGTGAGGAGGCTCTTGGCGCGCTCCACGAGCTTGCGGGTGGCGAACTGCTCCTGGAGGTCGGAGACCTCGTTTTCGAGGGCCTTGATTTCCTCGTGGCGGGAGAGGGCGATCTCGATGGCCGGGATGAGGTCGGCCGGGGTGAAGGGCTTGACGACGTAGGCCATGGCGCCGGCGTCACGGGCCCGCTCCACGAGTTCCTTCTGGCTGAACGCGGTCAGCAGGACCACGGGGGCGATGCGTGCCTTGACGATCTTTTCGGCGGCCGAGATACCGTCCATGACCGGCATCTTGACGTCCATGAGGACCAGGTCCGGCTTGAGTTCCTCGGCCAGCTCCACGGCCTTCTCGCCGTTGTCCGCTTCACCGACGACGTCGTAGCCTTCGCCCTTCAGGATCTCGATGATGTCGAGGCGGATGAGGGTCTCATCTTCCGCGACGACCACGCGGCGTGCGGGCTGGGTGGCTTCCGTCTGTTCTGACACAGGCTCTCCTTGGGGGATACGGCGGGTTCACCACCATCTTAGTTGCCCCGGGTTCTTGCGTATGATTTATTGCTCAGCCGGGTCGGTTCTGAGAATCAGACTATCTGCATGTAGAGTAGTTTCGCGCACTCCGACAGGGGCGATGACGCGGAAGTTCTCCAGTCGTTACTTGTCAGAGGTGTTCCGCGCCCGAGTGGCGGAATTGGCAGACGCGCCGCACTCAAAATGCGGTATCGAAAGGTGTGTGGGTTCGAGTCCCACCTCGGGCACAGTGTTTCCGCAGGTCAGCAGGGTTTTGGGTTGCTGCGTGTGCACAAAAACTCGTTTTCTGTGCACACGAAGCCTAAAATTTTGTGCATGGCCAGCATTTGGGAGCGCAAAAAATCGGACGGATCGTCGTCGTTCACGGTCCGTTGGCGCAGTCCCGAGACGCGCAAGCAAGAAAACATCACCCTCGCGACAGCGGCTGAAGCCGAGACCCTGAAGCGTCTTCTCGACGCCAACAATCAGTCCTTCGAAATCGCCCAGCATGCGATGGTCAAGAATCAGACCAAGGCACCGACGGTTGCGGCCGTGGTCCAGGAACACATCGACCTCTTGGTGCGGCCCTCGGTTGGCACCGTGCACACGTACCAGACGATGCTGAAGCTCCACATCGCTGACGTGATCGGGCACATTCCGGTCGATAAGCTGGACTACCGGCACATCACCTACTGGATCAAAACGATGCAGAAGAAGGGCCGCTCGCCCAAGACCATCAAGAACAACCACGGGTTGATCTTTGCTGCCATGGAAACGGCGGTGATGTTGCGGTACCGCAAGGACAATCCCTGCCGTGGTGTCCAACTGCCCTCCGGCGAGAAGGCTGAGGACGAGGCACGCTTCCTGACCCATGCTGAATTCGGTCTGATCCTTGAATGCATGGGGGAGCGGTACAAGGCATTCACAGAGTTCCTGGTGATGACCGGAACCCGCTTTGGCGAGGCCACAGCCGTGACAGTTGCTGACGTGGACCTGATGTCCAAGCCGGCCACCATCCGGATCAACAAGGCACTGAAACGCGGCACGGATTCGGAGTACTACATCGGTGCCACGAAGACTGGTGCCGGCAAACGGACTGTCTCTCTGAACCCGCAGCTTGTGGAGCTCCTGATTCCGTTGGTTGCCAGCCGGCCTGGCTCAGACCTGCTGTTCACGACCCCCAAGGGCGAGCGGATCGTCCACAAGCTGTACTGGCACCACTATTGGGTTCCGGCGGTGGAGGCCGCTCAGGCCCGAGGTCTCAAGAAGTCGCCCCGGATTCACGACCTGCGTCATACGCACGCGTCATGGCTGATCCAAGACGGTGTATCGCTGTTCACGGTTTCCAGGCGGCTGGGGCATGCTTCCACTCGAACGACCGAGCAGGTCTACGGCCACCTGATGCCCCAGGCGCTCCAGGACGCGGCGGATGCCGTCGAGCGGTCCGCCGTGGCTTGGCGTGGCTGACCTACGTATTGGTGCGGACAGCTACTGAGACCGGCAAGCCGTGGTAGCCCACGGCGAAAGGGGCCTTCGTTGACTACCGCCACGAAAACGTCGGAGCTGGAGCATAAGGTGATCCCATGTCTGATCTGCAATCCCTTGCCCAGGAACTGCCCCCTGAAACGGCGGTCTCGGTCATTCCGGGCACCCAAGCGTCCCTCACCCTCGGGCATGTCCTCGCTGGCACTGGCGCGGACCATGACCCGGAAGTTCGGATGGAGGACATACTCGTTATCCGCCATACATTCAAACCGAGTGACCCCGATGCATTGCGAGGGCCGGAGGACCTGAAGAGCGTGTCCTGGCCTACACGAGGGAACAGGACATCAGGTCCAGTCGCTTCCCCTCGGACCCTCCCCGATATTGGGTGATCCTCATCGCCGACGGCAAGAAGCGCTCCCGTCTCTGGGGTGTCTTCGAGAACCGTGGTGAGGTCACCGCAGAGCGCACCGAGACGGACCGGTGCTTCGACCTGCGCCCATCAGAATTCCTAGCACCCCTGAACGACCGGCTCGTGGTCGAATGGAACAACCCTCGGAGCTGGCACCGGCGCGGAAGCTCTGCTAGTGCTGTGCGCATGCCCGTGCTGGAGATTGCCGACCGGGACAAAGTCCCTTTTCCGGGGTTCGACGGCGTGCTGCTCCCTTACCACCAGCTGCGCGACATGGTGGAGGACTCGCGCTACGCCGACTGGCGGGCTGCCCTGTCAGAAGTGCAGGGCATCTATCTCATCACCGACTCCACCAACGGTAAGCAGTACGTCGGCAAAGCCGACGGTGCTGAACGCATCCTTGGTCGCTGGACAACCTACGCACGCGACGGCCACGGCGGAAACGTTGCTCTCCGCGAACTTGCCGGTCAAAGCGCGGCCGGGGAAGCGGCGGGGACCAAGACAGACCATGCCCGGCACTTCGTTTTCAGCCTCCTCCGCGTGTTCGGCCCCAGCACTCCTTCCTCGGAGGTGAACTCAGCCGAGTCCCACTACAAGGCGGCGCTGATGACCCGCACGTTTGGCCTCAATCGGAACTAGGGCTTGTCTCCTAAAACCCCTAACCAACTAGGTCAGGAGACGCGCCATAGCCCTTGATCCAACCTCTGCGGGAAGAGCGGGGACCGTGCTGCTACTTGCGAATAACGTTTCGCCTTGCTCGTCCAGGCCGCGGATGAGATCGGTAAAAGAGCAGTCATCGACGATATATTGGTCCGCAGTGGGTCCGGGGGTGGCTCTACGAAGGCGAGGAAGCATGCGCAGCACGATGGCAATCGGTATCGGCGTTGCGGCCGTTAGCCTGATTCTGCTGGTCGGAGGATGCGCTCCGATCAAGAGTTCCTCCACGGGGCTGTCGTCGCCCGCCGAATCACCCTATGAACGCCCGATCACGGAAACTACTTCCCAAGCTGAGATCCCTCCGCCTCCGGTCCTGCCGGCGCCACCAGCCGACCCGACGGAGGAAATCGTAGAGGAAACGGTATTGGCCCGTTCCAAAAACCTGGGTGCGGCGCTGACTTCGGCAGAATGGCAGAGCATGCGCGCGACCATTTGTGCCAACCTGAAAGATGGCGGTCCCGGACTTTTTCTGTCCCAGGCGGCCAACTCTCTTCGTCCTGAAGATCAATGGCCCCTCGCCGATCTCTATCTTGACGGGGCGATTTCAGGCACTTGCAGGAAGGCAGAAAAGCCCCGGCCGCCAGCCGGACGATCTTACGAATCCCAGGTTGGTGGTTGGAGGCTCTACGACCGCCTTCAGGCTTCTTACCTCGTCAACGACTACGAATACCGAACGCAGATCAGGCAGTACATCAAAGATGTCCGCGCCTACGGGCTCCGATACGACGTCGACGTCAGCTACCTGCTGGCCGCCATCCCAGAACTAGGTGGCGCATACGAAGGGGGCACTGGCCGCCACGTCACCTGCGCGGACGGCTGGGTCTCATCCAGCGGCGGCAAACCAGGAGCATGCTCCCACCACGGCGGAATCCGCTAGCAGGGAACGGATGAAGGCCCTATTCGCGCTCGGCCCATAGTCTCCGGGTCACGTAGGGGTACCGAAATCGCAGCGCGGGCGTCGGGCGGCTAGGATCGTCCGGTCAAGTCAAACAAATTGATGGGGGAAGTATGAAGAAGGTCTTCTTCTCGGCTCTACTGGCGACCGCGCTGCTCACAGGCTGCGACGAAGCATCGGTAACAGATAAGCCCAGCCAGGACGCGAGTAATACATCGAAAGAAAGCAAAGAGGCCGCTTCAAAGGCGCCGCTTGGCAACTACGTCGGGAAAAACCTGGCCGAAGCAAGGGAACACCTTGAAGGGCTCGGCTACGCGGTAGACGTGAAGTCCACCGATGGGGCAACGATCATCCTTGAAAGCAACTGGAACGTCACGGCGCAGTCACCGAAAGCCGGGGGCACCGGCGACACGGTAGTGCTCACGGCAGCAAAGCCTGAGAAGGACTTGACGGCGAGCAGCGAACAGGACACGGGCGGGTCCGAAACGGAGGCGGTTATAACTGCAAAAACCAGTAAGGAACTCGCTGCTCTGCTGGTAGTCCCGGATAACTGCGACGACTCGATTGCAGGCTTTGCAAGCAAGTACGAGGGCCGAACCATCGAATTTGATGGCAGCATCGCCAACATGATCAACCACGGCAGCTACAAGACGCGATATGACATCTTGCTGTACCCGGGAGATCTTGGCTCGGCATCGACGACCGGCCCGGCCTTCAAGTTTGAAGATGTGGGCATCCACAACCTCAATCTCCAGGGCAAGAACATCCCGGCCTACGTCGGTGTCGACGATAAGCTCCACATCGTTGCCAATGTTGGGGAGTTCAAGAGCTCCCAGTGCCTCTTTTTCCTTGAGCCGGTCTCCACGGAAGTCAGATAGATTGGTTTCCCCATGGAACACCAGCACCCAAAGGCCTTTGTTCTAACCGATGAACAAACAGCGGCTCTCAAGAAGGGAACACCGGCCACCCGCCCCGCGCCCTGCACCAAACCGCTGGCGGTCTCAGTGGTTCCTCAACATGCAGCTGACATTCCGACAGCGTGGTTGGTGCCGTACTGGGAGCTGACCGCGGAGCAGAAGTACGACCGTGACATCTTCTGGTACGAGAACGGTCACCTCCGGCTCCCACGCTCTGCCCGGCGAGTGGGCGCGGTGATCGCATGGTGCAAAGACGGCGGAATCTGCCAGATCTGCGGCCAACGCATCGACATCACACTTCCACCTCCGCACCCGGGCACAGCCTCCGCCGACCACATCTACGGCATGAAATGGGGCGCGGCTTCAAAGCAGCACGCCACATCTTCAGCAACATCGCCTGCTCCCACCTTCGCGGCAACCAAGTTCGGCGAGACACCCCGTCAGGGTTCATCCCTGTTCGGGACTTCCGCGACGACCTCGCTCAGGCCATCACCGCCCACGAAGCCGGCGACCCCCTCCCGGCACCGCCATGGCTCCGCCACAGCATCCGGCAACTGCGAAGGCGCGCCCTCTTCGGCACCCAGACCCTAGAACCGTTCAACCAGCCCGGACTCGACTACGAACAATCCCTAGGCGGCTGGTACAAATCACCATGCGGCGAAGACTGGACCCTCACTCTTCCATCGGAAAGGGGAGACATGGTCGGCCGCGCGCCGCGCTCTAGGAGTACTTTTGCCTTGTCTGAGCGCGGGTCCCGATCATTCGGACAGTGGGTGCGGATGGGCCCTGAGTCCGAACTTCCCGCAGTTGCGCAATCTCCTTGAGGTGGCCCGAGGTGAAGATGATCTTCCCCTTGCCCCAGACGGCGTGGGGGAATTCGCCCTTCGCGGCGCCCTCGCGGAGCCAGGCTTCAGTGCACTTCAGAACTGATGCAGCCTCGGCCGGGAGCAGGGTAAGCAGGACGTACAGAAGGTCGTCCTTGTTGCCGGGGACGTTACGGTGCACGCGGTTGAGCAGGGCGATCATTTCCTTGCCGCGCTCGCTGTCCAACCCGCAGGCGATGAGCTCGTAGATGACGATGGCGGTGTCGTACGAGCGCTTCATGGGGCGATGCTGGATTTCGGCGTTTTTGTAGAGCGTCGCAGCGATACCCGGGATGGCGAAGTTCCGGTAATACGAGAGGAAGAAGCCGAGCTCCATGTCCGCGGCGAGGTCGAAGAGGACCATCTGGCGGAAGGTGGGTTCCCAGTCGATCGGATCTGCCTCTTCTTGGTGCTTGAGGCTCGCGGCGAGGCCGGTGTTGAGATTCAAGGTGCCCCCAATCCGCCGTGCCTGAAAGTCAGCGATCGACACGGGGCCTCAGCTCCCAGATCAGCTGACCAGTTCCATGGTAGGACCGTATGGTTCCAGTGGCCAGTGGAAGTGTAGACGGGTCTACTTGGTGCTTGCTCGGGTCTCGTCCTCAAGGGCTTTGGTGAGGCCTTTTTCTCCTTGGCGCATCATCAGTGCGTGGGCGGCCGTGAATACCGGGGCTGCGATCGGTGTTAGGACGTTCATCCAGCGCTGGGTCGGACGGACGAGCCATTCGATGTCCATCTGGGTGCTGCCGTTGGGTTCCGGGCTGAGAGTGACTTTGCCCGTGCCTTCCAGATGGCCGCCTGCATCGAACTCGATTTCGCTCGGTGTGATGACCTTTGTTGGATGGATGCTGATGGTGAGGGTGTAGCCAAGGATGGCCTTGAAATTCAGGTTGGCGGTGGTCGCTGTGAGGATGTCTTCCTGGACGTCGCTCCTTGATTCGGCGCGAACGAGCGATCCGGCGAAGGTGCAGTGCGGCCACCATTTCGGCCAGCTCATGTCGACGTCCGCGATGACCGCCCACACCTCCTGGGGTGTGGCTGGTAGATGCCAGGTGGAGCTGAGGTCGAAGAGGCGCGGTGCCATGGGGATAGTTTGGCACTGATTCTTGGCTGGGTGCGAAGCCGTCCCATTTCGGTTCATACATGCAGTCGCCGGGGATCGCTCTTTCCGGAGAAATGGAAGCCACCGGTTTAGCCAGCGCCACTTCCACGGATGGCCGTAGAGCACCGGAGCCGCGTCGGTCAGCGCTACTAACCGGATACAGCAGCGGCCGCGGCCTCGCGTGCAGCCAAATTCTCCTCTGCCCAGGCGAGGTTTTTCAGGTAGGCGGGGTTGTCCGGATGCGTGGCGACCAGGTCCCGGTACACCTGCACGCCGGCTGCGGTGACTGTGATCGCTTCGGCGCCGGCAGGTAGGTAGGCGCCAATATAGACGATGTTCCAGGCGATGTCGGCGCGGTCGGCGGGGCTGGCCCCGGCGGTATCGAACCGGGCCGGGAGCTGTGCCCCTTCGGTGCCTAGCCCTGCGGCTGACTGTGGTTGACCGGCCTG
>NZ_MJLT01000015.1 GCF_001766675.1 Arthrobacter sp. SW1 | reverse complement strand
GATCCGTCCACTGTTCCTGCCGGTGATGACACCACGGTGACCGGTGTCGGGTTCGCTCCGAACTCGACGGTGACTGTTCAGCTCCTTGACCCGGCCGGTAACCCGGTGGGTGCTCCGGTGGAGAACGTTCCGACCAACGGTGAGGGTGGTTTCACTACTCCGCTGACCGTTCCGGAAGGAAGCGCTCCGGGTGAGTACTCCGTCAAGGGCACCGACGCAGAGGGGGGCACCGATACCGCTCCACTGACGGTGACCGAAGCTGCGGCTCCGTCGGTGACAGTTGATCCGACGTCAGTTGCTCCGGGCGATGACACCACGGTGACCGGTGAAGGCTTCGCGCCGAACTCGCCGGTGACGGTCCAGCTGGTCGACTCCGAGGGCAACCCCGTGGGCGAACCGGTTGAGGTGACCACCGATGAGAACGGCAACTTCACCACTCCGCTGACGGTTCCGGAAGGAACCACCTGGTCTTGCTGGTGTGACTGTGAATCTGTTGGATGGCCAGGGTGCTCCGGTGAATGGTGCTGATGGTCAGCCGGTGACGGCGACTACGGATGAGAATGGTGCGTACCTGTTTGAGGGTCTGCAGCTTGGCGGTTATGTCGTTGAGTTTGCTGGTCTTCCGCAGGGTGCTTCGTTCTCGCCGGCCGGTGCCGGTGATGACACCACGGTTGACTCCGACGCCGGCGAGAACGGCCGCTCCGCGGTTGTCACGCTGACGGCGGACGCTCCGGCCGCTGTTGTCGACGCTGGTGTGGTTGGTGCTCCGGCCCCGACCGAACCGACGGTCACGGTGGATCCGTCCACCGTCCACGCCGGTGATGACACCCAGGTCACGGGCCAGGGCTTCGCTCCGAACTCTCCCGTCGAGGTTCAGCTGGTTGATCCGGCTGGCAACCCCGTGGGCGATCCGGTAGCGGTGACCACTGACGGCGAAGGCAACTTCACCACTCCGCTGACGGTCCCCGAAGGCAGTGCTCCCGGTGAGTACTCCGTGGAGGCTGTCGATGGAGAAGGCGGCGAAGACAGCACCACGCTGGCAGTCACCCCTGAAGATGGCGAAGACCCGACCGTGACCGTGGATCCGTCCGCAGTCGCACCGGGCAACGCCACCACGGTGACCGGTGAAGGCTTCGCGCCGAACTCGCCGGTGACGGTCCAGCTGGTCGACTCCGAGGGCAACCCCGTGGGCGAACCGGTTGAGGTCACCACCGATGAGAACGGCAACTTCACCACTCCGCTGACGGTTCCGGAAGGAACCACCCCGGGCGACTACGCAGTTGTCGCAACCGACGATGAAGGCAACGAAGCAGAGTCTCCGCTGACGGTGATCGAGGCAGGTTCGGTTGATCCGAGCATTGCCGCTGACCCCGCCGTCGTGCAGCAGGGCGGAACCACCCAGGTGACTGGTGATGGCTACAGCCCGAACGCCGACGTCAAGGTCGAACTCCTGAACGCGGCAGGCGCGGCTATCGTGTCGCTCGACACCACCTCGAATGCAGACGGTGCCATCTCCGAGACCCTGGTGGTTCCGGCAGATGCAGCGGTTGCCAGCACCTACAAGGTGCGCGGTACCGACGCTCCGACCCAGCTCACGGCCGAAACCGGCCTGCAGGTCACGGCGGCATCGATCAGCAGCTGCGAAGGCAACCCGTCCCTGACGGTGGTTCCGAGCAAGGTGGAAGCCGGCGGCTCGGCCACGCTGATGGGCAAGGGCTACACCAAGGGTGAAACCCTCACCATCAAGATGGTGAACTCCGCTGGTACGGCGATCGAGGTTGACCTTTCGGGCGCAACCGCGGCAGCCGGCAACGGATTCACCGTGGTCGTGGGCGACAACTGCTCCTTCATCGCCAAGATCACCGTTCCGAAGGGTACGGCGGCCGGCGATTACGAAGTGGTTGCTACCGACAAGGACGGCAAGGAAAAGGGCAAGGCCCCGCTCGAAGTCACCATCAGTGTTGATCCCGGTTCGTCCGGCAACAACGGTGGCAACGGCAGCCTCCCGAACACTGGTGCTCAGGTACTGGGTGTCTCGGTCCTGGCCCTGCTCCTGCTGGCCGGAGGCGCGCTGACCATGGTTGCGGTCCGCATGCGCTCCCGTCGGAGCTAGCAAAGGGATTTCGCCCCCGGATATTCCGGGAGTGAATTCCTGAAAGTCCGGGCCTTCCGGGGTGGTTCTGCCATTCCGGAAGGCCCGGACACCGCCCTTGCGGCAATCCGGGTCGGAGGTAATTTTCCTTGGGGGGAGTTACCTCCGATCCGGCGTTTAAACACAGATCAAACGCAATTGCGATTCACCACAGGATTTCTCGTATGCTCGGAACCATGCGCCGCTTCCCGAAGACTTCTGTTGCTGGAGCCGGCCTCCTGGCCCTGATGCTGGCCGGGTGCACCGGCACCGCAAACGGCGGCGAGCCGGACCCCAAACCCAGCGCGGCCGCCGTCGAGCAGTCCTGCGGGGAGCGGCAGCAAGCCATTTCCCGGACGCTGAGCAGCGGCGCTGCGTGGGCCATGTGCTGGTCCGTGGATCCGAAACTGGGCATGGTGCTTTCCGACATCACTTTCGTCCCGCCCGGCGCTGACGCAATTCCCGTGATTTCCCGGATGTCCCTGGCGCAATTGGAAGTCCCGTACGACAGCGGAAAAAGGCTGACCTCCGATATCACCAGCGCGGGATTCGGCGGGCCGAATATGCACACCATTACCGACGCTGAATGCCCGGCGGAACGCCTTTCCATCGCCATCCCGAATGTCGGCGACGGCAGCAAATTCGGTTCATCCCCGGTCCGTGAAGTGCTGTGCTCCCAGGAAACGGACTCGGCGCTGTCTTACCGTTCGGGTGACCTGGGCCAGGTGGTAGCCAAGCGCAAGCAGGATTGGCAGCTGTCCACCATCTCCAAGGTTGGCTGGTACGAATACGTCAACCAGGTGACCTTCGGGGCCGACGGCTCCATCAGGCCCAGCCTCGGCGCCACGGGAGACCTCTCGCCTGTGGACTACAGCGACGCGAAGCACGGCTGGCCGGTAGGCCCAGGGGACCATGACCACGCCGCCAGCCATTCCCACAATGCGGTATGGAAAATCGACTGGGCCCTGGGCGGGGAATCCGGCCAGAAGGTGGAACAGTTCGACGCCAAGGACACCGGGAAGCTCGGCACCGACGAACTCGGCAAGGCGTCCCCGATCGTCAACGGCACGTTGACCCCCATTCCGAAGCCGGCCTCCGCCCGCTGGACGGACCGCCGCTGGTGGCGCGTCCTGGCGCCGGGCAAGGTCAACGCTGACAAACACCCCATTTCCTACCAGATCGATATGGCCAAAACGGACCGCTTCACCTTCGTGGACGACGCCGAGCACCATGGGAGCGACGCCGGCTACGACGTCGCATTCACCAACGCCGATGAGTGCCAGGTGTTCGCCACCATGAACCGCGGCCGTTGCGGGCGCGGCGTGCCCGAATACGTTGAGCTTGGCAAGGACCAGCCGCTGGATAACGTGGTCACCTGGGTTGCCGTGGGCTATCACCACGTTCCGCGCGACGAGGACCAGTCGCCCATGGAAATGCACTGGCAGGGCTTCAACCTGCTCCCGCGAGACCTCACTTCGCGCCGCGTCGACGTTCCGCAGGAACGCGAATCCCTCAACGGCAAGCCCGAGGACTGGGACGGGCAGATGCCGCCGAAGGAATGACGTGCGGCAGCAATAGTGCCCGACGGCGGCAGGCAACTGCCGCCGTCGGGCACGTTAACGCTGGGGCTCAGGCAGTCCGCAGGGCGCCGAATCCGGCGATCAGCGCATCCAGGCCCATGCGGAAGGCGAGGTCCGAGGGGTAGTTCACGGGGCCCAGGCTCTGCACGGCGGCGGTGAAGTGCGGGGTGGATTCGGCCAGTTTGCCGGAGTCGAAGATGTCCGCGGGCGCGGTGGCGTCGAAGGCGGCGCCGAAGATGTAGGCCTCGAGGGCCACGATGCAGGGGATGATCCGGTCCTCGGGGAAGCCGGCGCGCAGGAATCCTTCCGTGACGGCCTCGTACATGGCGAGCGTCTGCGGGGCGTCGGTGACGGGAAGAACCGCGATCACCGAAATCAGGGGCGTGTGGGCCGAGAAGATATCGCGGTAGGAGTAGGCCCAGGCCCGGACCGCTTCTTCCCAGGGCAGGGTCTGGAAGACGCTGGAGTCCACCTTGGACATGAGGTCTTCTTCCACGAGCTTCAGGACATCGTCCTTGGATCCCACGTGGTTGTAGAGCGCGGAAGGTGCCACGCCCAGGGACTTCGCGAGGGCCACCATGGTGAGGCCGTCGTAGCCCTTCTTGCTGACCAGAGACAGGGCGGCCGTGGTGATGCCGGCCTGGTCCAGGATGGAGCCCACGGGGCGGCCTGCCCTCCGGCGCGGCTTGGTTTCGGCCGGTGACGGGGAGGGCTCGGGCATCGGTGACCTTTCTGGAAACAGCGTTTCAAGCATTATCCCATCGGGGACTTCACAGTTACGTAAGTCACGGGTACAGTAGATAAAAATGAATGCCATTCATTTATGAAGATCGAGGGTCATTCATTACGGCCGGCCAACGGAGCACGGCCACGGAAAGGACATCATGTTGAATCTTGACCGCGACGTCGTGATCGTTGGCGCTGGTCCGTCCGGCCTGACTGCTGCGCGCGAATTGAAGAAGGCCGGCCTGAGTGTCGCTGTGCTTGAGGCCCGGGACCGCGTGGGCGGCCGCACCTGGACGGACACCATTGACGGTGCCATGCTCGAAATCGGCGGCCAGTGGGTCTCCCCGGACCAGACCGTCCTCATGGAAACCCTTGAGGAACTTGGCCTGGAAATGTACTCCCGTTACCGCGAGGGCGAGTCCGTCTACATCGGTGCGGACGGCAAGCACACCCGCTACACCGGCGCTTCCTTCCCCGTCAGCGAAAGAACCGCCGCGGAAATGGACAAGCTCACCGCCATTCTGGACGGCCTCGCCGCTGAAATCGGCGCCGAGGAACCGTGGGCACACCCCAAGGCCCGTGAGCTGGACACCATCTCCTTCCACCACTGGCTGCGCCAGAACTCCCCGGATGAAGAAGCCTGCAACAATATCGGCCTGTTCATCGCCGGCGGCATGCTGACCAAGCCGGCACACGCGTTCTCCGCCCTGCAGGCCGTGCTCATGGCCGCTTCGGCCGGTTCCTTCACGAACCTCACAGACGAAGACTTCATCCTCGACAAGCGCGTGATCGGCGGCATGCAGCAGGTCTCGCTGCGCATCGCCGCGGAACTGGGTGACGACGTCGTCCTTAACTCCCCGGTGCGCACCATCAACTGGGAAGCCGCCGTGCCCGGCGACGAATCCGCCGGCTACCGCGTTTCGGTCGAATCGGACCGCGCCACCGTGAACGCCCGCTTCGTGATCATGGCCGTGCCGCCGAACCTCTACAGCCGCGTGTCCTACCACCCGCCGCTGCCGCGCCGCCAGCACCAGATGCACCAGCACCAGTCCCTGGGCCTGGTCATCAAGGTCCACGCCGTCTACGAAACCCCGTTCTGGCGTGAGAAGGGCCTCTCCGGCACCTGCTTCGGCGCCGGCTCGCTGGTCCAGGAAGTATACGACAACACCAACCACGGCGACACCCGTGGCACCCTGGTGGGCTTCGTCTCCGACGAAAAGGCCGATGCCATGTTCGAGCTGAGCGAAGAGGAACGCAAGGAAGCCATCCTGGGCTCGATCGCCGAATACCTGGGCGAGGAAGCCAAGAACCCCTCCGTGTTCTATCTGTCCGACTGGGGCTCCGAGGAGTGGACCCGCGGCGCCTACGCGGCCAGCTACGACCTGGGCGGCCTGTCCCGCTACGGCAAGTCCCAGCACGACGCCGTCGGCCCCATCTACTGGTCCTCCTCCGACCTGGCAGCCGAGGGCTACCAGCATGTGGACGGCGCGGTGCGCATGGGCAAGAAGACCGCCGCCCGCATCATCGCGGCCAACGACCGCGTGGCGGAGCCGGTTGGCTGAATCCGCTGACCGGTTTGGCATGTCGCGGCAGTGTTTGGGAGATTCACTGCCGTGATGTGCCAAACGGCTGGCGGACACAGCGCATAAAAAGAGCATCCCGGCCCTTGGATTTCCAAGGGCCGGGATGCTTTTTTGTTTGAACTACTTCGTGACGAAGACGATGCCTTCCGGAACGTCCGGACGGATTTCAGTGCCCACCTTGCGTGCCAGAAGGTCGTCCAGGCGGTCCAGCGGGCCGATGAGGACGCGGCCGCCGGCCTTGGCCACGCGGATGGCCGCATTGACCTTGGGCTGCATGGAACCTTCGGCGAACTTGAGCTCGCTGATGGCCTCCGGGGAGGCGGTGAGGATGTCACGCTGCTCCGGGGTGCCCCAGTTTTCGCTGACGAAGTCGCCGTCGGTGAGCATGATCAGGGTGTCCGCCTCGAGCTCGGCTGCAAGGGCTGCGCTGGCGGCGTCCTTGTCGACGACGGCCTGCATGCCGATCTGGTGGCCGCGGCCGTCGAGCTTCACGGGAACGCCGCCGCCGCCGACGCAGACCACCAGGGTGCCGTTGTCGAGGAGGGTGCGGACCAGCGGGGACTGGACGATGCTGATCGGTTCCGGGGACGGAACGACGCGGCGGAAGGCCTTGCCGTCCTTGGCAATCGTCCAGCGGTACTCGGCCGCGGCCTCTGCGGCATCCTGCGCGGAGTAGGTGGGGCCGATGAGCTTGGTGGGGCGATGGAAGGCGGGATCGTTCTCATCCACCACCGTGGTGGTGACGATGGCGGCCACTTCACGCTCTCCGGCGAGGGCGTTGGAGAGTTCCTGCTGGATGACGTAGCCAATCATGCCCTGGGTTTCGGCGCCAAGGATGTCCAACGGGTAGGCCGCGACGTCCTGGTAGGCCAGGTTCTGCAGGGCGAGGAGGCCCACCTGGGGTCCGTTGCCGTGCGTGATGACCATTTCGTGTTCGCGTGCCAGCTTGGCAAGTGCCTGGCAGCTTTCCTTGACGTTTGCCCGCAGGCGGTCGGCCGTCATCGGCTCGCCGCGCTTCGCGAGGGCGTTTCCGCCCAGGGCGACTACAACTCGCATCTAAATCCTCCTTGATGGAAACAACCAGCTTGTGCCACATGGTATACCATCTTGTGTGGTAATGGACGGGGTTTTTCTGAAATCTCGCGGTAAGACTGGCTGAAGGGCTCCGAATGGAAACTGCAACCCGCACACTCTGTATACCGAGCGTTTCCGTGGACTCCAGGCTTCTTGGCGCTCTCCGCGAGCAGCCGGGCCGCGGCCACGTCCATTCAGTCTTCGACCGGGTCATCAACATCACGGCGCCCTGGGGCGGGCTCGTTTCCGTGGCCGTCAAGCAGCTCGACGACGCGCCATGGACCGTCCGCGCCGAGGCGGGCGACTGGAGCGGGCTGATAGTCCAGCCCGGCGACCCGGTATTGATGGACTCCCGCAGGTTCGCGTTCGGGCCCGACGGCGGCGCGGGAGCTCCGGAGGCGACCGTCCAGTTGGGTGGCGCCCGCGAATGGTTCGCCAAGAAAGTGGACATGTCCGCCTTCGCTGCCGCCGACTTCACGCTGCGGGCAGACGCCATTGAGTCCGTGCTTGAGGACCGCGGCGTACGGGGCGGAATCCTCGAAGCCGCTGAAGGCGGCTCTGAAGGCGCAGGGGCACTTAACGACTTCGAGAAGGGCATCGCCGAGGGCCTGCGCTCCGGCCGCGAAGCCCTCCGCAGCGCTGTCAGCGCAGGCGACGCCACCCGGATCCGCGACGCGGCCTTGGCGCTGCTCGGCCTCGGCTCCGGACTCACCCCGGCCGGCGACGACTACCTGTGCGGTCTTGCCCTGATCGCCTCCCAGCCCGGCAGCCGCCTGGCCGGACTGCGTGCAGAACTGTCCGACGTCGTCGCGCAGAACCCCGAACGCACCACCGAACTCAGCTGGACCACCCTCCGCGAAGCGCTTGACGGCCGAGCCCGCGAGGCCCTGCTGGAGCTGCTCAGCCAGCTCGTCCGCCGCAAGCCGGAGGACGCCGCGGACCTCGCCCAGGCACTCCGTGTGCCCTTCGACCGCGTCCTCGCCATCGGCCACAGCTCCGGCACTGACATCCTGTGCGGCCTGCTGGCCGGGCTCCGCCTGGAGGCTGCGCTGCGGTAGGGGCTAACGGAAGTCCCTCAGGGGTGCGCTTTTCGCGCCGGCCGCGTTCTCGGCGTCGTCCAGCGCTTGGGCGAGCTGCTCGACGGCGGCCGGGTACCCGCCGTCGGCCGCTATCCGGGCGGATTCGGCCCGGCGCATGGCGCGGAACAGTGCGGCAATCGCCGGAAGCCGCGGATCACCCATCGCCGGATAGTCGATCTGCCGGCCGGGATCCAGTTCGTAGGGTTGCCAGCGCTGCAGGATGTCCCGGTGCCGGGCCGCCGCAGCGTTGAAGAGGACCTGCCGCTGCCGCTGCATGGCGATTTTCCGCTCGCCGATCGTGGTGGCCGCCGCGGTGACCGCCGCCAGGCAGAGCAGCGCCAGCCCGACGGCGGGGGACAGCAAAGCGGGAACCAGCAGCGCCGGAACAATCACCACGAGCCCGGCGAAGGCGTTCCAGAAAACGGCGTCCGGTTCGCGGGCGGAGCTCCTGCGCAGCGCCAGGACAGTTGCGGCGACGGCCGTGATGAGCAGGACGGACCAGAAGAGCGTCTGCCACGGTCCCAAGTGGATTCCGGATATGGCGGACATTGGACACCTCCACGCTGCGCGGCCGCCTTTTATCCAGTATGCGCCGGTGCGGGAAGTGTGGCGAGGGCGCCGGAAGCTAGGCTTTCTTGGCCTTCTCGGCGGCCTTCTTCGCGTCCTTGACACGCTTGGCTTCGGAACGCACGGCGGCGTGGGTGGCGCGCTCGACGACGAGCCACTGCGGCGGTGCAGTCAGCAGGGCGGTGATTTCCGCCGTCGTCAGCGGCTCGGTGATGCCGCCGCGCGTCAGTCCGCTGATGGAAATGTTGAGCTTCTGCGCGACCACCGGGCGCGGGTGCGGGCCGTTGCGGCGCAGTTCGGCCAGCCACTCGGGCGGATTGGACTGCAGTTCGGCGAACTCGGCGCGCGTGATGGCTGAATCCTGGAACTCCTGGGGAGCAGCGGGCAAGTAGATGCCGAGTTTCTTGGCAGCAGTTGCCGGTTTCATGGCCTGGGAGCTGGGGGACTTCATGGTTCAAGGGTATCCCCGGATGCAAGCGGAGGCCTGCGCGTGCCAAGTCTGGCTCGCGTTTGCGTTACCAACTGCTGGTTCCTGCCGCATATGCGTATCTATGATGAATCCATGCCGCAGATACGTGTTTCCGAAGCAGCCCGCTTCCTCGGCGTCAGCGATGACACCGTGCGACGTTGGATCGACAACGGTGCGCTTACCGGGACCAAGGACGACGCCGGCCGCGTGGTGGTGGACGGCCTGGAGTTGGCGCACCTGGCCCGGGAACAGGCCGCCCTGCCGGACGATCCCACGCGCGTGGGCAGCTCGGCACGGAACCGCTTCGTGGGTTTGGTCACCGGAATCACGGCGGACAAGGTCATGGCCCAGGTGGAGCTGCAGTGCGGGCCCTTCCGTGTGGTGTCTCTCATGAGCAGCGAGGCCGTGCGGGACCTCGGCCTGGAACTGGGCTCGGTGGCCACAGCGGTCGTCAAGGCCACCACGGTGATCATCGAAACGCCGCAGGGAAAGGGCATCGGATGAGGCAGGCATTCGGGAAGGCCGCGGCGCTGCTTGCCGCGTTTGGCCTGGCTTGTTCATTGGCCGCGTGCGGATCGTCCGGGGGTGGCGCTACCTCCGGGAGCGGCGCTACGGAGGAAACGCTGACCGTCTACGCCGCGGCCTCGCTCAAGAAGACGTTCACCGGGCTCGCCAAGGCTTTCGAACGCTCGCACCCCGGTACAAAGGTGGTGCTCAACTTCGCGGGATCTTCGGACTTGGCCACGCAGATCAGCCAAGGTGCGCCGGCCGATGTGTTTGCCTCGGCGGACACGAAGAACATGGACAAGCTCGCCGACGCCGGGCTGCTGGACGGCGAGCCGGCGGACTTTGCCACGAACGTCCTGGAGATCGCCGTCCCGCCGGGCAATCCGGCGTCGATCTCCGCTTTTGCGGACCTCGCCAAACCAGGAGTGAAGGTAGTGGTCTGCGCTCCCCAGGTGCCCTGCGGCGCTGCCACGGAAAAAGTGGAAAAGGGCACCGGCGTGGGACTCAAGCCGGTGAGCGAAGAATCGTCCGTGACGGACGTCCTGGGCAAGGTCATCTCCGGCGAGGCCGACGCCGGGCTGGTCTACGCCACGGATGTCCTGTCCGCAGGGAACAAGGCCAAGGGCATCCCCTTCCCCGAGGCGGCGCAGGCCGTGAACACGTACCCGATCGCCACCGTAGGGGTCGCCAAGAACAAGGAACTGGCGAAGGCATTCGTCGAACTGGTCACCGGCGCCGAGGGCCGGGAGGCCCTGGCCGACTCCGGTTTCGGGGCGCCGTGAGCTCTCCGATGGGGTCCGCGAGGAACGGTCATGCCTACAGCGGAATCCCGCGTTGGCTGTACGTGCCGGCCGCCGTCGGGGCCTTGTTTGTCCTGCTTCCGCTGGCGGCGATGCTGGCAAAGGTGAACTGGGCCCAGTTCATTCCGCTGGTGACCTCCGCGGCCTCGCTGGATGCGCTGGGATTGAGCCTTCGGACCTCGGCCGCCAGCACCGCACTGTGCCTGGTCTTCGGCGTGCCGCTGGCCATGGTCCTGGCGCGCCGGCCCTTCCGTGGGCAGCGCCTTTTCCGTGCCTTCGTGTTGCTGCCGCTCGTCCTTCCGCCGGTGGTGGGCGGCATTGCCTTGCTCTACACCTTCGGGCGCCAAGGCCTCCTGGGGAAAGGCCTGGAAGTGGCCGGACTCCAGATCGCGTTCTCCACCACGGCGGTGGTCCTGGCCCAGACCTTCGTGGCGCTGCCGTTCCTGGTGGTCAGCCTTGAAGGGGCGCTGCGGACCGCCGGCAAGCGCTACGAAGCCGTGGCGGCCACCCTCGGCGCTTCGCCCGCCACCGTCCTCCGCCGCGTCACCCTGCCGCTCGTGCTGCCCGGGCTGGCATCCGGCGCCGTGCTGTCCTTTGCCCGCAGCCTCGGCGAATTCGGCGCCACGCTCACCTTCGCGGGGAGCCTGCAGGGCGTCACCCGGACCCTGCCGCTGGAAATCTACCTGCAGCGCGAGTCCGACGCCGATGCCGCCGTCGCGCTGTCCCTGCTGCTCGTCGCCGTGGCGGTGGCCGTCGTCGGGCTCTCCTACCGGAAACAGCAGGTGTCCGCATGAGCTTCACCATGTCCGCCCGCGTCGACGGGCGCCTGGACGCTGCTCTCACCGTGGCGCCGGGCGAAACCGTTGCGGTGTTCGGGCCGAACGGCGCGGGGAAGTCCACGCTGCTCGCCGTGGCTGCCGGGCTCTTGAGGCCCGACGCCGGATCCGCCCGTTTGGGGGACAGGCAACTGTTCGCAACGGGCGACGGCGGCCGGCAGCACCGGGTGCCCCCGCACTGGTTCCCGCCGCACAGGCGCGGGGTGGCCCTGCTGGCGCAGGAAGCTTTGCTCTTCCCGCATCTCAGCGTGCTGGACAACGTGGCGTTCGCCCCGCGCAGCGGTGGGAAGTCGCGCGCGGAGTCCAGGAAGGCCGCGCGGCACTGGCTGGGCGAAGTGGACGCCCTGGAATTGGCGGAGCGCCGGCCGGCGCAGTTGTCCGGCGGGCAGGCGCAGCGCGTCGCCGTGGCCCGCGCGCTCGCCGCCGAACCCGAGCTCCTCCTGCTCGACGAACCCATGGCCGCACTCGACATCCATGCCGCACCGCAGCTGCGCAGGGTGCTCAAGCGGGTGTTGGCCGGGCGGAGTGCGGTGATCGTTACCCACGATGTGCTCGACGCCCTGATGCTCGCGGACCGCGTGGTGGTGCTGGAGCGCGGCAGGGTCTCGGAAGAGGGGCCCGTCCGTGAAGTGCTGGGACGCCCGCGGAGCGCCTTCGCCGCGGGGCTCGCCGGGCTGAACCTGATGACCGGGACGGTCACCGCGGCCGGGCTTCTCGCCGCGGGCGGGCAGCTGGTCACCGGGACTCCCGACGGCGAAGCGGCGGCGGGGGAGCCCGGCGTCGCCGCGTTCCCGCCGTCGGCCGTGTCCGTCTTCCTGGAACTGCCGCACGGCAGCCCGCGCAACTGCTTCCCAGTGACGGTCACGGAACTGGAGCCCCATGCCGGACGGATCCGCGTCCGGGCAGGGGAGCTGAGTGCGGACATCACCCCGGCGGCCTCGGCCGAACTCGGCTTGGAACCCGGTATGCGGGTGTTCTTCGTGGTGAAGTCGGCCGAGGTGCAGGTGTACGGGGCGTAGGTGTACGGGGACCACCCAACGCGGGGTCAGTTACGGCCCATGTTTGGCGGCAACATGGGCCGCAAGTGACCCCGCGTCGGGCAGAGCTTTGCCCTTAACGGCGCTTTGCCGGGCGGACAGGGCGCCGCCCGGCAAAGCAACCGCTCAGGAAGAGCGCCTAGGGCCTACTTCTGGTGTGCTCCGCGACGGCGGGTTGCCAGGAGCAGGACGAGCCCGGCAAGGCCAAGGCCTGCGGCAACGAAGACGAGGGAAACACCCTCAGCGCCGGTGCTGGCCAGTTCCGCAGCCTTGGCGGTCGGGGCAGATGTTGCCGGCGCGGGAGTGGCCGAACCGCTCGGGCTGCCTGTGGGCGTTGCGGTTTCCGTCGGTGTCGCCGTTTCGGTGGGCGTCGGAGTCTCCGTGGGAGTGGTGGTTTCCGTCGGCGTCGGCGTCGGGGTCGGAGTTGGCGTTACGGTCTCGGTGGGCGTGGGGGTCGGCGTGGGGGTGACGGTTTCCGTCGGCGTCGGGGTCGGTGTCGGCGTGGGCGTCGGGAAGGTGCAGGTGGCGGTGTTGGTTACCGTGACCGTGTATTCCGTGGGGCCCTGGATGTGGAGTTCGCCGGGGCCGAACCACTGAAGGTCATGCATGCGTCCGTTGTGGAGTTCCCGGCCGCCTTCAGTGAAGGTGCTGTCCACGACGCAGTTGGGCAGGTTGATCTGCTCTGCGATGGTTACGGGCTTGCCGTGGTGGACATAGTAACCGGTGCCCCAGGCTGCGGGATCGACGGTCTGCGGTACCGAGTTCGGGCCGTTGTCGTGGTGGAAGGTCAGCTTCAGTGCGGCATCGAACGTGACGCCATTGACTTCATCGCCGTTATTGATGGTTTCCCCGTTGACCGTCCAGATCTTGTTGACGGTCAGGAGCGCGCAGTTGGGCATGGTGTTCGGCTGGGCGGGATCACAGGTGGAGAAGCCGGGCGTAGTGGGATCTTCCTCTTCCTCGACGTCCTCGGCCTGGGCGGCAGGAGCCTCCTGGGCGGCCGGGACCTCCGGCGCGGCAGGGGCTTCCGGGGCCGCCGGAACAGCGGGAGCCACGGGCGCGGCAGGGGCTTCCGGAACGGCCGGCTCAGCAGGAATTGCCGGAACGGCGGGCGCGGCCGGCTCGGCAGGAACTGCGGGAACTTCAGGAGCGGCAGGTTCGGCGGGTGCGGCCGGTTCAGCTGGTTCAGCAGGCTCTGCCGGTGCTGCGGGAGCAGCGGGGACCTCTGCCGGTGCCGCCGGTGCAGCGGCAGGCTCAACCGGTGCCGCGGGTGCGACGGCGGCGGGCTGAGCTTCCGGGATGGTTGTGCTTGCGACAGTCTCGGGCGGTGCAGCCGGAGCAGCGAATGCCACGCCCGCGGCGCCCAGCAGCAGCATGGGAACGACGGTGAGCGCGGCAGTCCTCGCTCCTGGCCGGAAGTGTTTGTTCATTATGGATGCCTCCTTGCATGCCCCCCAGTGGGCGGCCCGTTTTGAACATCGAGTTGATGATGAAACCTGGTCTCCAGAAGGCCAACGGAGGGGCCATCGGGAGCACGTCGAAATCCTCCAGAGCTTCCAGGCAATAAGGTGCCCGGAAGTTTGAATGCAGCGAATTGTCCAGACTCGTGAGACGCCGCATTCGGAGCCTTCGCACTTAAAGTGCGTAGGAGCGCGGGTTCGTGTTGCGAATTCCGGAAAAAACTTTTGACGGCCGCTCTATTTCGCCGGCCGCGGCGAATTAAAAGATATTTGCTTCTTTTCGCAACACGATCCGAGCCATCGCCCCACTTAACAGATATGAGAACGTTCGCATCGTTCGGGGGATGGCGTGGGGATGGTCGCGGCTCATGAACATCTAGGCGACCCGCAACTCATTGCCGAAATACGGGCCGGCAAGACCGTGGCGTTTGACGTCTTGTACAGCCGCCACCGTGATGCCGCGCGTTTCCTTGCCGAGGCACAGACAGACAACGCAAGTGATGCCGAGGACGTGGTGTCCGAGGCCTTCGCGGTTGTTTTCGCTGCCCTTCTTGCGGGCAAGGGCCCGGACGAGTTCTTCCGCCGGTATTTGTTGACGGTGGTCCGCCGTATGGCGCACCGGCGCAATCTGCAGGCCGCACGGGCCATACCAGCAGAGGATGAGCTCCTGGATACTGTGGTCGACTTTGATCCGATCGTGAGCGCCTTCGAGTCCGCGGTCATGGTGCGCGCGTTCAGGTCCCTTCCCGAGCGGTGGCAGTCGGTGATTTGGTACATGGACATCGAGCAAATGAAGCCGGCGGCCGCCGCGCTGCTGGTGGGTATCAGCCCCAACGGGGCGTCGTCGTTGCTGATCCGTGCCCGGGAGGGCCTGCGCCAGGCCTACCTGCAGCACCACATTGAGCTCCAGGGTGATCATCCATGCAAGGAATTCGCAGGTCAGCTGGGGAAATACCTGAGGAACAAACTAAGCCGCTCTGCCCGGCGGAAACTCGAGGACCATTTGGCCACCTGTGAAATGTGTGCAGCGCTGCTCTTCGACCTCAAGGACATTCATGCCGGAATGCAGCGCGGAGCAATTCCCACTCTGCAAGAATCGCCTTCCTGACAACAAATTGCAAGTAATAGAATTCTCTCGAATAATCGCCTTCGGGAACGGGGCATCGTCCAGCGATGCCCGCCATGCGCTTGCCGGGTGGCCCAGCGTAGGCCACGCTTGGAAAATGGTGTCAAAGGGCCGGGACGGCCGTGCCGGGATCGACGCCGCCCTGGTGCGGCGGCTGATTGCCGCTCAGTTCCCCGAATGGCGGGACCTGCCCGTTGAGCCCGTGGCCTTCGACGGCTGGGACAACCGCACTTACCGGCTCGGTGAGGACATGACAGTCAGGTTGCCCACCGCCGCTGCCTATGTTCCTGCCGTGGTCAAGGAAAACGAGTGGATCCCGCGGCTGGCGCCTTTCCTGCCTGTTGATGTGCCACCGATCCTTGGAATGGGAACCCCCGGCGAGGGTTACGGGTTTCCGTGGTCCGTCCGGGGCTGGCTGGACGGAATTGCAGCGGACCAAGCATCGGTGGAAGACCTCTCCGCTTTTGCGCTGGCCGTCGCGGACTTCCTGTTGGCGCTGCAGTCCTGCAGCACGGAGGGCGCGCCCCCGGCCGGCGCGCACAGTTTCTACCGGGGAGCATCGCCGTCCTACTACGACGACGAGACCCGCTTTTGCCTCAAAGCCCTCGAAGGACGGATCGACACTGCCGCGGCCGCGGAGGTCTGGGATGCTGCCCTCGACGCGGAATGCGGCAGCGAAGCCACGTGGTTCCATGGCGATGTCGCTGCGGGGAACCTGCTTGTGGCAGATGGCGCCTTGTCTGCCGTGATCGACTTCGGTACCTGCGGAGTGGGTGATGCCGCCTGCGATCTGGTGATTGCCTGGACCATGTTCAGCGGCCGGAGCCGCGCGGTGTTCCGGGATGCCGTCAACAAGGGCGCCGTCGGCCAAGATGACGGCATGTGGGCGCGCGCCCGCGGCTGGGCGCTGTGGAAGGCATTGCTGGGGCTCGTGGAGAAGGGTGGGCCCGCGGGTGTGCGGGACGACGAGCGCCTGCGGATCGTCCACGACGTGGTTGAGGAGCACCGCATGCGGGCCTGAGCCGGCTTCCTGTAACGAAACAGCCCCGGGTTCCTTGGGAACCCGGGGCTGTTTATTACTGACTTGCGGAAGGATCAGACGGCGGCGTCGGCCGGAACCTTCGCGTCGGCGTCGTCCGCTGCTTCTTCCGCCGCGGGGGCCGCGGCAACTGCGCCGCGCTTGCGGTAGCGGAAGTGGAAGAACAGGTAGCAAGCCACCGTGAAGGCGCCGCCGAAGTACAGCGCCGTCACCTGGGTGGGATCGAACGCGATGCCGATCATCGAACCCAGGCAGGCCAGGAAGGCCACGATCGGGACCACCGGGAAGAGTGGAGCCTTGTACGGCAGAGTGGAAAGGTCGCCGCCGTTGCGGATGAAGGCACGGCGGTGGAAGTAGTGCGAAGCCACGATCGACATCCACACGGCCACAGTGGCAAAACCGGCAACCGAGGTCAGCACCAGGTACACGGTGGTGGGAGCCACCACGCTGCTGATCAGCGAAGCCATGCCGCCGAGGATGCTGACGACCAGGGCGACCATCGGGATGCCGCGCTTGGTGAGCTTGCCCAGGACCTTGGGCGCGTGGCCTTCGGCGGAGAGCGAGAACAGCATGCGTGCACAGGAGAACAGGCCGCTGTTGCCCGCGGACAGCAGTGCGGTGATGACCACGAAGTTCATGATGTCCGCGGCGTACGGGACCCCGATCGCGGAGAAGACGGTGACGAAGGGGCTCTCGTCGAGGCCGGCTTGTTCGTAGGGGATGGTGGCGGCGATAACGACGATCGCGCCGATAAAGAAGATCACCAGGCGCAGCACGGTGGTGCGCATCGCCTTGGGGATGTTCTTCTCGGGATCGGCGGTTTCACCGGCGGCCACGCCGATCAGTTCGGAACCGGAGAACGCGAAGAAAACCACCAGGACCGTGACCAGCACGCCGGTGAAGCCGTTCGGGAACAGGCCCTGCGACGTCGAGAAGTTCTCGAACAGGTGCGGGTATTCGCCCTCGGCCATGGGGTGGAAGCCCAGGATGGCGGCGCCGCCCAGGATGATCAGGCCGACGACGGCGGCGACCTTGATCATGGCGAACCAGAACTCGCTCTCGCCGAAGACACGGGACGAGATGGCGTTCATGGTGAACAGCACGGAAGCGAAGACGAGGCACCAGATCCACACCGGAACATCCGGGAACCAGCGCTGCATCAGCAGGCCGGCCGCGGTGAATTCGGAGCCGAGGGCCACCACCCAGGTGAGCCAGTACAGCCAGGCGGTGGTAAAGCCGGTGGCGGGGCCGATCGAACGGGCGGCGTAGATGTGGAACGCGCCGGAGACCGGGTAGGCGATGGCGAGTTCGCTGAGGCAGGCCATCACCAGGTAAACGACGACGGCGCCGATCAGGTAGGCGATGACCGCACCGAGCGGTCCAGCCTGGGAGATCGTGTAACCGGAGCTGACGAACAGCCCGGAGCCGATGACGCCGCCGAGGCCGATCATCACCAGGTGGCGGGCCCCCATGGACCGCCTCAGGCCTGGTGTGGCCGGTTCTGCCGGGGGCGCCTGCGTATCGGCGTCGTGGAGCGGAGCAGCGCTCATTGGTCCTCCGTGAGGTTATTGCAGGGCAAAGTTGGGCGCGCAGAAAGAGCCGGATGACACCGGAATCTGCGGGGGTCTGGTTTTCAGGGTAGGGGGGAACTACCTGACGGGACGATTCCGGTGATCAAGCTAACACCGCTCCGGGCCGCTCATGAGAGCTCAGGCACATCGTCAAAAGATCGTCATTGTCGGGCTTGGATGCGGGGCTTTGAGCAACAGTAAAACTGATGCTGGTTCGATGCTGTTTATAGCTTTGCTTGGCTTTGCTGCTATCTTTGCCCCGCTTTCCGCCGGAGCCCCGCCGGGCCCGGGCCGCCCGAGCCAGCCTTCAGCCGGGTGGGCCGGCCGTCCGGCGCGGTACTGTGAACGGGTGCCAGTAGAAGAGGAACCCCGCCCGGCCGACGTCGACAATTCCGGCGCGGACGCCGGAACTGAGCCCGGCGCTGCGCCGCCGGATGAAGGCCGCCGCGAGCTCCGCTTCGCCTACGTTCCCGGTGTGATGCCGGGCAAGTGGATCCGCCGCTGGGAAGAACGCATGCCGGATATTCCGTTGCGTTCCTTCGTGGCCGACGGCGCCGCCCAGCTTTCGGTGCTGCGCGACGGTTCCGCGGACCTCAGCTTCGTCCGGCTGCCGGTAGAGCAGGAGGAACTGCACGTCATTCCGCTGTATGAAGAGCAGCCTGCCGTGGTGGCGCCGAAAGGCCACGAAATTACCGTCTTCGAGGACGTGGAGCTGGCGGACCTGGCCGAGGAAAACTTCCTGGACATCGCCGAAATGGGCGGGCCTGAGATGGCGCTGCAGGTAGTGGCTTCCGGTGCGGGCCTGGTGATCATGCCGATGCCCATGGCCCGCCACTTCAACGTCAAGGACACCGTGGCCCGCCGGCTCCATGGCGCTGAGCCCACCCGGATCGCACTCGCCTGGCCCAAGGATGCCACGGACGAGGTGATTGAGGAATTCATCGGGGTGGTGCGCGGCCGTACCGCCAACAGTTCCCGCCAGCCCTCGGCCAAGCAGGAAAAACCCAAACGGGCGCCCAAGTCGGACCGCCGCGGCAAGGCCTCTGGAAGTGGTGCGGGCGGCGCCAAGAAGGTGGCCCAGCGCTACGCCCCCAACCCGGACAAGGGCCGCGGCCGTGGATCTCGGAAGAAGGGCAAGCGCTAACCACGGCTCGCTGAAAGGGCCCGGCGCGCCGCGCCGTTCACGCCGCGGTCAGGCGATGCCCTGTTCGCCCTGTTCGCGGATAAGGGTGAGGCCTTCGCGGTAGCTGGTGACACTGAACTCCGGGAAGCGGTTCGTGAACTTCGTCGAATCGAAGCGGTTGTCGTGCTGGTACCGGGGGAGGAGTTCCTTGAGCTCGCGCACCTGGGGCGAGAACACCGCGGCGGCTTCAAGGACCCACCGGGGGATTACGCCGTAACCGGCGTCCTGTCCGAAGACCTCCGCGGCGAGAGTGGTGAACTGGCGGTAAGTGAGCCGGTTCCCGTCCACGGGAAGGTGCCACGTCTGGCCGAAGGCGTCGGGGGTATTGCCCAGGACGGCGAGCCCCCGGCTTGCGTCGGGCGTCCAGATGAGGCTGCGGAGCGTGTCGTCGCGGACCGGCACGCGGGGCTTCTTCCCCGCCTTGAGCTTGTCGAGGATGAGGGAGTTGGTGATGCTCTGGGTGCGGCCGGGCCCGTAGAACTCCGGGGCCCGGGCGATGAGGACCGGGATGTCGCCGCGGTCCATTTCCTTCAGCACCATTGAGGCCATGGCCGCGCGGACCCTGCCTTTGCGGCCGAGCGGGGAGAATGTGGTGTCTTCCGTCTGGAGGCGGCTGTCCTGCGGGTACATGTAGGTGTTGTCGAAATAGGCGAAGCCGGCCCCTGTGGCACGCGTGGCATCGAGGGCGTTCTTCAGCATGGTGGGGAACTGCTTCTCCCACAGTTCCGTGTTAGCGGGCAGTCCGGCCGTGAAGTACACGACGTCGCTGCCCTGGACGGCGGCGGTGGTTTGTTCCGGGTCGAGCAGGTCGGCCCGGAACAAGGTGTCCGTGCTGTTGACCTTGCGTGGATTCCGGCTCACCAGCCTGAGGTCGGAGGTGTGTGCCCGCCCGAGCTCCTTGGCGAGTTCGACGGCGATCTGTCCCGTTGCTCCCAGGATCGTTTGCAAGTCCATGTCCTTTCCCCGCAGGTGACGCGCGCGCATTCATGCGCTATGTTTACACTGATTACTTTGGAGCGTACGGGGAGAAGTTAGCAGTGTCAACATCTGAGCGGGCCTACCATCACGGTGACCTCCGCGCCGCGCTGCTCAGCGCCGCGATCGACATGCTTGAGGCGGGGGAAGCATTCTCCATCCGGGCTGTTGCACGCCGCGCGGGCGTATCAGCGGCGGCGCCCTACCGGCACTTCGCGGACCGTGAACAATTGGAATCCGCGGTGGCGGTCGAAGGATTCAAGGATCTCCGGGCCGATCTCGGGGCGGGCCTGGCGGAAGCGCCGGACGATGCGCCCGCTGCCGACGTGATCGCCGGACTGGGGGTGGCGTATGTGATGTTCGCGCTGCGGCGGCCGGCCCTGTTCCGCTTGATGTTCGGCAATGAGTGCGACGATGCCGACAGTGAACGGGTGCTCGCCTCGCAAGGCCTCCACGAACTGCTGGGCCGCATCATCGCCAAGTACGTCCCCGGCGCGCCGGTGGATGACCTTTCGAAAGCCATGTGGAGCGTGGCCCATGGCCTGGCCTTCCTGCATCTGGACGGTAAATTCCGCCCGGAGCCCGCAGGGGACGTCGCTGACCGGGTCCGCTCCGTCGTGGCGGCGCTCTTCGCCTTGCCCGCCGGGGCTGACCGCCCCCGATGAACTAGCCGTTACCCAACCCTGGAGGTCCTCATGGCACAACGCATCCTCAACGTCGTCACCAATGTGGGGCACTACGACGACGGGTCGCATCCGACCGGCCTATGGCTGTCGGAACTCACTCACGCCTGGCACGTCTTCGAAAGCCACGGCTTCGAACAAACCATCGTCAGCCCGAAGGGCGGGAAGTCTCCCCTGGAGCCCCGTTCCCTGAAGTTCCCGAGCTATGACAAGACGGCCAAACAGTGGAGCGCGGACCCCGCCAGGATGGCGCTCCTTGAGAACACGCTCAGCCCGGAGCAAATCAACTCCGCCGACTACGACGCGATCTACTTCACCGGCGGCCACGCTGTCATGTACGACTTCCCGGACAGTGAGGGCCTTCAGCGGATCACCCGTGACATCTGGGAACGCGGCGGCGTCGTATCGTCCGTATGCCACGGGTACTGCGGGCTGCTGAACACCCGCCTTTCGGACGGCAGTCTGCTGATCGCGGGGCGCAGGATGACCGGCTTCGCCTGGCGCGAAGAGGAACTTGCCGGCGTCGACAAGCTGGTCCCTTACAACGCCGAAGAGGAGTCAAAGCAGCGCGGCGCCTTGTATGAAAAAGCCCTGCTTCCCTTCGTTTCATATGCCGTAGCCGACGGGCGGCTCGTCACCGGCCAGAACCCCGGCTCAGCCAAGGCGACCGCCAAGAAGGTTGCCGAGCTCCTGGAGGCGCCCACGGCATAGGGCTGTTCGAGTTTGTGCACTTTGTTGCCTGATTGTGTGCGTTTCCCAAAACTGTGCTGGGAAGCACTCAATGAGGAGACAACCGTGCACACAACCACCCCAAGCCCGCGAACCGCGGCCAGGAGCCTTGCCGCGCTCGCCGCTGCTGCCGCCATGGCCGCCGCCGGAATCGCAGCAGTCCCCGCGGCCGTTGCAGCAGAAACGCCCCCGCCGCCCACCGGCGTCGCATACGCCAGCGACGTCCCCTGGCTCAGCATGAGCAACGGCTGGGGCCCCGCTGAGCTGGACATGAGCAACGGCGGGCAGGCCATGGGCGACGCGAACCGCCGCCCGCTCACCATCGACGGCACCGTCTACGCCAAAGGCCTCGGCACCCACGCGGCGTCGTCCATCAAGTACAACCTTGGCGGTCAATGCCGGCAGTTCCTGTCCCAGGTGGGCATCGACGCCACCCAGGCCGGCCGAGGACGCGTGGACTTCCGGGTGTTCGTGGACGGCGCCGAGCGCTTTGCCGCGGAACGCAAGGGCACGGACAGCGCGCACCCGGTGAACGTGGACCTCAGCGGCGGCACAACCCTGGAACTGCGCGTCGACGCCGGCCCCGAAGGCAACGGCAACGACCATGCCGACTGGGCGGACGCCCGCATCAACTGCTCCGACGAATACCTCGCCATGCCGCTCCGCCTCGCGGGCGCAGCCGGGACGAACCTCAACGCGCTGGTCCCCGGCACACCGGCCACCGTCGTCGTGCGGGACCTCAAGCCGCTCAGCCCGCTGAGCCTGAGCTTGCGCGGCGAAAACGTGGCCGACGCCGTCGCTGACGCCAGCGGTACGGCGACCGTCACCTTCGTGGTGCCCGCCGAAGCCGCGGGCGGCGTTGCGGAGCTGCTCGCCACCGGCACCGGACCGTTCGACGTCCCCACCAGCGGCACGCTCAGCACACTCATCGTCCAGCTCAGCGACGCGAAGTTCTATGTGGACTGCTCGGCACCTGTGCCCGGCGACGGCAGCCAGTCCAGCCCCTTCAACTCGATCGCGCAGCTCAACGGCCACGGCGCCTTCAACGCGGGCGAGTCCATCCTTTTCCGCGCCGGCACCAGCTGCACCGGCGCGCTCAAGCCGGCGGGCACCGGCGTCGCGGGCCACCCGATCACGCTCTCCAGTTACGGCGAGGGCGCCAAACCGACCATCAACGGCAACGGCGCGGTGGCGGCCATCCAGATCACCAACGCCAGCCACTGGACCGTCAGTGGCCTGCACGTGCTGAACCCTTCGGACACGCCTACCCGGCGCGTCGGCATCCTCGTCGAAAACAGCGGCACGGCGCAGACTGCCGGCATCGTGGTCACCGGAAACCACGTGGAGGACGTGGCCGGCTGGCGCAATAAGGCCACCAACGGCGCAGGCTTCGCGCAGTCGGCGGGCATCATGGTGCGCACCTGGGGCAAGGGCTCGGTGGACGGCATCACCATCACGGACAACGAGATCAACGATGCTGCCGGCGGCGGCGTGAAGATCTCCGCGCCGGACACCACCGAGCGCTACAACACCAAGGTGTACGTAGCCCGGAACAACATCCACGACGTGGGCGGGGACGCGATCGTGATCCACAACTCCGACGCCCCGCTGATCGAGCACAACAGCGGCCTCAACCTCGGCCAGGGCGCCCACCCCTACGAAGGCGGCAACTTCGCCGGCATGTGGCCCTACAACTCGAAGAACCCGGTGTTCCAGTTCAACGTGGTGGGGAACAGCACCACCTCCGTGTACGACTCCACGGCCTGGGACTGCGACATGAAGATCGTGGGCACCTGCCTCTTCCAGTACAACTACTCCTACGGGAACGCCGGCGGCTTCTACCTCAACTGCGTCTCCAACTGCGGCGGCGGATCCACTGCGGCCAATGTGGTGCTGCGCTACAACGTGGCCCAGGACGACTGCCGGCTGGGTGGCGCCAGCACCGGTCCGGGCAAGCACTACATCTACAACAACACCTTCTACTGCCCGTCCCGCGGCTTCCTGGACGACATGACCGGGCCACGCGAAGTCCGCAACAACATCTTCGTGGCGGCCGGCGGTGCCCTGCGGCCGGCGTCCGCGGTGTACTCCAACAACGCCTACTTCGGCGGGATCCAGCCGCCCGCGGGGGAGACTTCCGCTGTGCTGGGCGACCCCAAGCTGATTGCCGGCGGCAGCGGCCAGACCACCCTGGACGTGCCGGGGTACAAGCTCGCGTCCGGCTCGCCGCTGCTGGGTGCCGGCGTTGCCATCCCCGACGACGGCGGCAAGGACTTCTTCGGGAACCCCACCCCTTCTTCCGGTTCCGGCAGCGCGCCGAACATCGGCGCGTACCAGGGGCCCGGCGTCGAGGTTTCACCCCTGCCGTTTGCCGCGCTCCTGAACCAGACCTCCGTGGCAAACGCCGCAAATCCGCGGAACGGCGCCATCACCGCGGACCGCCGCACGCTGTCGGAAGAAGCTCTCGCTGAGGCCGGGCTGGTGAGCGGCCAGCGGTACTCGGCGTTCGGCGTCGAGTCCGTGTGGCACCCGAACGCCGTCGGAACCCCGGATACCCTCAAGGCGGCCGGCCAGGAACTGGCGATCTCCGGGCAGGGGCGGACGCTCCTGGTGACCGGCTTCTCCACGGGCAAGGTGTGCTCCGGCGTGGCCACGGTGCATTTCACGAACGGCATGTCCAAAAAGGTCACCATCACCCTGCCCAACTGGAAGGACGGCGTGCCCACGGATACCAGCATGCTGCTGGCGAAGTCGGCGTACCACCAGCGGCACACGCAGGCGTATATCGGCGGGGCGTCCACCGTGCAGCGGATCGACGAAGCTGCCTCGGTGTTTGCCACGAAGATCGACCTCCCGGCCGCGTTCGAGGTCTCCGGCATCACCCTCCCGGCGGGCAGCGCCCTGGTGGATGAGGGCCTGAACATCATGGACGTGGCCATCGGGAACCTGCCGGTGGGGCTCGAGTAGCTCCCTGCTGCGGTTGCAATGGCGCCCCCTCCTTGTTTGAACTGGTCCCCGATAGTTGGACTGGCTAAGTAGGATCCTAGGCCGCGAGGGCCTGGGCGCGGTATTGCACCGGGCTCAGGCCCTCGAGCTTTGTGGAGATCCGGTCGTTGTTGTACCAGTGGATGTACTCGTGCAGAGCCGGTGCCAGTGCGTCGGTGTTGAGGAACCGGACGTGGTGGAAGAGTTCTTCCTTGAGGTGTCCGAAGAAGTTCTCCATCACTGCGTTGTCGTAGCAGTTGCCCT